>NZ_CP091036.1:0-2400000 GCF_021535135.1 Antarcticibacterium sp. 1MA-6-2
TGTCCCGGGGCAGGGGCCTGTGGCGGCATGTATACTGCAAATACAATGGCTTCGGCTATTGAAGCTCTTGGGATGGCACTGCCATATAATTCTTCTAATCCTGCGACGGGAGAGGAAAAAAGAGCCGATTGTGAAGAAGCGGGCAGGGCAGTACGTTTATTAGTAGAAAAGGATATTAAGCCACGGGATATAGTAGACAAAAGAGCTATTGAAAATGCCGTAAGATTAATAACAGTCCTTGGTGGTTCTACAAACGCAGTATTGCACTTTTTAGCAATAGCGAAAGCAGCTGAAGTAGATTTTACGTTATCAGATTTTGAAAGGATAACCCAGAGTACGCCTTTTCTTGCAGATCTTAAGCCGAGTGGTAAATACGCCATGGAAGATGTACACACTATTGGAGGAATCCCGGCGGTGCTAAAATATATGCTGAACAATGGCATGCTTCACGGCGACTGTTTAACCGTGACAGGTAAGACCTTAGCCGAAAATTTGGCTAATGTGCCGGATCTGGCTGAAGGTCAGCAGGTGATAAGAGAGATTGAAAACCCGATCAAGAAAACAGGACATATCAGGATCCTTTACGGAAATTTAGCTGAAGGTGGATCAGTAGCAAAGATTACAGGAAAAGAAGGCTTGTTGTTTACAGGAAAAGCGAGGGTTTTCAACAGCGAATATGAAGCAAACGATGGAATTTCCGAAGGGAAAGTGAAAAAAGGAGATGTTGTAGTGATCAGGTACGAAGGTCCAAAAGGAGGTCCGGGAATGCCCGAAATGTTGAAACCAACGGCAGCTATAATGGGAGCAAATCTGGGTAAAGATGTGGCTTTAATAACTGATGGAAGATTTTCCGGAGGTACCCACGGATTTGTTGTTGGACACATCACTCCTGAAGCCCAGGAAGGCGGACTAATCGCCCTGTTACAAGATGGAGATGTAATTTCTATTGATGCCGAAGTAAATACAATTTCTGTGGATTTGAGTCCGCAGGAGATTCAAAATAGAAGAAATAACTGGAAAGCACCTGATCTTAAATTTAGCAAAGGTGTTCTCTATAAATACGCAAGAACAGTTTCTTCAGCCTCACAAGGTTGTGTTACAGATGAATTTTAAATGCAGAGTTATGGAAGTTAAAACAGCTGGTTTTAAAGAAGTTTCCCCAAAAGAAACAGTAAAAGTTTCGGGAGCAGAGGCAGTAATAAAATGTCTTTTGGCTGAGGGTGTAGAAACAATGTATGGATATCCGGGAGGTGCTATTATGCCCGTCTATGATGAAATCTATAAATATCAGGACAGGATCCAATATGTGCTCACACGGCACGAGCAGGGAGCGGCACACGCAGCCCAGGGTTATGCCCGGGTCACGGGAAAAGTTGGAGTGGCTATAGCTACATCAGGTCCCGGGGCTACCAATCTAATCACAGGAATTGCCGATGCCCATATAGACTCTACTCCAATGGTTTGCATTACTTAGCCAGGTAGGGTCTCATCTTCTGGGAAGCGATGCATTTCAGGAAATAGATATTGTGGGACTTTCCACTCCAATAACAAAATGGAACTACCAGGTCACTAAAGCTGCCGAAATTCCGGAGGTTATGGCCAAGGCATTTTATATCGCCCGCAGCGGCAGGCCGGGACCTGTACTTATAGATATTACTAAAGATGCACAATTTGAGAGTCTTGAATTCAGCTACAAAGAATGTACAGGAATAAGAAGTTATAATCCTCTTCCAAAGGTAAATTTGCTTGAGGTGGAGAGAGCTGCTGAAGCTATTAATAACGCTAAAAGACCAATGATCGTTTTTGGCCAGGGCGTAATCCTGGGCGGTGCAGAGAAATTATTGAAAGAGGTAGTTGAAAAAGCGGGAATTCCTGCGGCCTGGACAATTCTGGGGCTTTCTGCCCTGGGAACAGATCATCCTCTTAACGTGGGGATGGTAGGAATGCACGGTAATTACGGTCCAAATCTACTGACCAATGAGTGTGATGTTCTTATCGCAATCGGGATGCGTTTTGATGACCGGGTAACCGGGAATTTAAAAACATACGCGAGGCAGGCTAAAATTGTTCATTTTGAGATTGATCCGGCTGAAGTAAATAAGAACGTTCATGCTGATATTCCTGTTCTGGGAGATGTAACGGAGACTCTTAAACTGCTTTTGGATCTTCTTCAGCCAAACCAGCACAAAGACTGGCGAAATAGATTTCAGGAATTATACAATATAGAATACGAGAAGATCATTAAAGATGAGCTTACTGCCAAAGGCGGAGAAGTAAAAATGGCTGAGGTTCTCGATGAGATAAATACTGTTTCCCAGGGAGATGCTATTATAGTGTCTGATGTGGGACAACACCAAATGGTTGCCTGCAGATATGCCAAATTTAATTCTACCAGAAGTAATGTAACATCAGGTGGACTTGGAACAATGGGTTTTGCCTTAAGCAGCAATTGGAGCCAAAATGGGAAGTCCAAATCGTGAGGTGGTAGCTATAATAGGAGATGGTGGTTTCCAGATGACATTACAAGAATTAGGAACTATTTTCCAGATGAAGGTTCCGGTGAAAATTGTGATTCTGAACAATAGTTTCCTTGGAATGGTAAGACAATGGCAGCAAATGTTTTTTGAAAAACGCTATGCTTCCACAGAAATGGTAAATCCTGATTTTATTTCAATAGCACAGGGATATCATATCCAGACGAAGAAAGTGACAGAGAGAGGGCAACTTAAAGATGCAGTAAAGGAAATGCTGGAATCAAAAGATGCTTATTTCCTTGAAGTAGTTGTAGAACAGGAAGAGTGTGTTTTCCCAATGATACCAACGGGAGCATCAGTTTCAGATATACGTTTAGAATAATGGAAAAGCGAAATTATACAGTATCCGTTTATACGGAAAACAACCTGGGCCTGCTAAGCAGGATAGCAGCGATATTCCTTAAGAGGCATATCAATATTGAGAGTATTACTGCCTCGCAAAGTGAGGTACACGAAGTAATGCGGTTTATTATAATTGTACAGGTAACTGAAGAACAGGTCAAAAAGATCGTTGGGCAGATAGAGAAGCAGATTGAAGTTATTAAAGCTTTTTATCATACAGATGAAGAATTGATCTATCAGGAGACTGCATTATACAAAGTGAGATCTTCAGATTTTGTTCAGGATTTTGATATTCAGAGTTTCATCAAGAAGACCAATGCGCGCATTGTTACGGTGTCTCCAAAGTTCTTTGTTATCGAAAAAACAGGGGAGCGTCATGAAACGGAAGATCTTTATGATAAATTGAAACCCTACGGTCTCATGCAATTTGTAAGATCAGGAACCATTGCGGTATCCAAAAATGAAATGCCAATTTCAGAAATATTAGAAAAATTTAATACATCAAATACAGTACAATGAGTAACTACTTTAACAGCCTTTCCAGAAATGAACAATTAGCTCAGCTCCAAACCTGTCGCTTCATGGGCAGCGAGGAATTTAATGATGGTGCTGAAGCATTAATAGGTAAGAAAATAGTAATTGTGGGTTGTGGTGCACAGGGATTAAACCAGGGACTCAATATGAGGGACAGTGGTCTTGATATTTCCTATGCCTTGCGAGATGGAGCTATAAAAGAGAAAAGACAATCCTATAAGAATGCTACAGAAAATGGTTTTGAGGTTGGTACCTACGAAGAATTAATTCCTGAAGCCGATCTTGTGATCAACCTTACTCCGGACAAGCAACATTCTTCTGTTATAAAAGCAATTCAGCCTCATATTAAAAAAGACGCAGTGCTTTCTTATTCTCACGGATTCAATATCGTAGAAGAAGGAATGAAAATAAGGGAAGATATTACAGTAATTATGGTTGCCCCTAAATGCCCCGGAAGTGAGGTGCGTGAAGAATACAAACGCGGATTTGGAGTTCCTACTTTAATAGCCGTACATCCTGAAAATGATCCTCATGGAATAGGTCTGGAATGGGCAAAAGCCTATGCTTATGCAACAGGAGGGCACAGGGCAGGAGTTCTGGAATCTTCTTTTGTAGCTGAAGTAAAATCAGATCTAATGGGGGAACAAACCATTCTTTGTGGAGTTCTTCAAACAGGTTCCATATTAAGTTTCAATAAAATGGTTGCTGAAGGAGTTGAACCTTCCTACGCTGCAAAGCTTATTCAATATGGTTGGGAAACAATAACTGAAGCTTTAAAACACGGCGGAATTACCCAAATGATGGATCGTCTTTCAGATCCTGCAAAGGTAAGGGCATACCAGATTTCCGAAGAACTGAAAGATACTATGCGACCATTGTTCAGAAAACATATGGATGATATTATTACTGGCGCTTTTAGTTCAAGAATGATGGAGGACTGGGCAAATGATGATAAGGAACTTCTGGAATGGAGAGCAGCTACAGAAAATACTGCTTTTGAAAAAACAGAGGCGACTTCAGAAAAAATCTCTGAACAGGAATATTTTGATAAAGGTGTTCTGCTTGTATCCTTTGTAAAGGCGGGAGTGGAATTAGCTTTTGAAACAATGGTAGAAGCAGGAATAATAGAAGAATCAGCATACTACGAATCGCTGCATGAAACTCCTCTTATTGCCAATACTATTGCAAGAAAGAAATTGTACGAAATGAACAGGATCATTTCAGATACTGCTGAATATGGTTGCTATTTATTTGACCATTCCTGTAAACCTTTGATCAAGGACTATATCAACAACCTGGAGCCTGAAGTAATAGGAAGAGAATACAACAACGAAAATCCCGATGAAAATGAGCTTACTACAGTTAATGAGAAAGTAAGAAAACATCCTGTGGAAAAAGTAGGGGCTACCTTGAGAAAAGCTATGACTGCTATGAAAAAACTGGAAGTGTAATGGATGATCTGGCTACCGCAAATAATATCTACAGACCCGAGATAGGAGCTGTAAAAGAGGCTGCAAAAAGAATTTCAAAGGTGTCGGTTTTGACACCTTTGGCAGTGTCGTTTACATATAGCAGGAAATTTAATGCAGATATTTCTTTAAAGAGGGAAGATCTACAACAGGTAAGGTCCTACAAAATTCGCGGAGCTTTTAATAAAATTTCCAGTCTGCCAAAGGAACAACTGGATAAAGGGGTAATATGCGCCAGTGCGGGAAATCACGCGCAGGGTGTGGCTTTTGCCTGTAATCAAATGCAGACTAAGGGAGTAATTTATATGCCTGTGACTACTCCAAGGCAAAAGGTAGAACAAACTCAAATGTTCGGTGGAGATTGGGTTAAAGTAGTATTAAAAGGAGATACTTTTGATGACTCCTATAAAGAAGCCGTTATTTATGGACGGGAGAATTCCCTTGTTTTTATACATCCTTTTGATGATGAGAAAGTGATTGAAGGACAGGCTACAATTGCCCTGGAAATTCTTGAACAGGCCAATGGACCCATAGATTATGTTTTCGCTCCCCTGGGAGGAGGTGGGCTTTTGGCGGGGTTATCATCAGTCTTTAAGCAGCTTTCTCCTCAAACCAAAGTAATTGGTGTAGAACCCGAAGGAGCGGCTTCTATGACGTCTTCTTTGCAGGAAGGAAAGGTTGTAGAGCTGGAATCTATTGAAAGGTTTGTTGATGGAGCCGCTGTCCAAAAAGTAGGATATAAAAACTTTGAACTGTGCCGGGAAAACCTTCACCGGATGGTAACGGTACCTGAAGGAAAAATTTGCCAAACCATTCTCGATCTTTATAATCAGGATGCAATTGTAGCAGAACCCGCTGGTGCTATGGCTCTTTCGGCTCTGGATTTTTTTGCTGAAGAGATTGCAGGAAAAAACGTTGTCTGTATCCTCAGTGGGGGTAATAATGATATTACAAGAACTGCAGAAATAAAGGAGCGGGCGTTATTATATTCTGGTCTTAAACATTATTTTATTGTTCGTTTTCCCCAGAGAGCAGGGGCATTAAAAGAATTTGTAGCCACTGTGTTGGGGCCGGATGATGATATAACCCATTTTGAGTATTCAAAAAAACATCACAGGGAAAATGGTCCTGCCGTGGTAGGTATTGAATTAAATAATCCCGCAGATTTTGAGCCTTTAGTGCAACGCATGAAGGACCATAATTTCTATGGGCAGTATCTCAATAATAATCCCGATCTTTTTCAGTTTTTGGTTTAAACAGGTTAATTTGCTACTAATGAGAAAGCCTCCTTTTCCGAAGAACAGGAGGCTTCAATTCATTGGGGTTGGCTAAAATTATATAATCGTCATTTGACCAAAATTTAAATTTTCGTCATTTATGCGATAATTCTCCGCTTCACTTATCCTGCCTTCCAGGAAGTCACCCACTTTTTCTGTTGAATAATGGTTGTTCTTATTGAGATCCTGAGTGCAAATATTTAATTCTATACTTTCTTCTACAGCCTTTCGTACTACTTCTGCTTCTTCCGTTAAACCAAAATGATCCAGCAACATAGCTGCAGACAAAATTGAGGCTACAGGATTTGCAATACCCTTTCCTGTTGCTTGCGGAAAAGAACCGTGGATAGGTTCAAACATTGCATTTTCTTTTCCTACAGATGCTGAGGCTAATAAACCTATACTTCCTCCTATAACACTAGCTTCATCTGAAAGTATGTCACCAAACATATTTTCAGTTACTATAACGTCAAACTGTCGTGGATTTAGTACCATTTGCATCGCAGCATTATCTACAAAAAGAAAATCGAGGTTAACGTCAGGATATTCAGATGAAAGTTCTGTTACTGTTTTTCGCCATAGGCGAGAAGTTTCTAATACATTAGCCTTGTCTACAAGAGTAAGTTTTTTACCTCTTTGTTGTGCGGCTTTAAAGGCCAGATGTGCAAGTCTTTCTATTTCGGTTACGCTATAAGAACAAAGATCTGAAGCTGATTGTCCATCTTCGCTTGTACTTTTTTCCCCGAAGTAAATACCACTAAGTTAATTCCCTATATATTACCATATCTGCTCCGGCTATTCTTTCCGGGCGTAATGGAGAATGCTCCAGAAGTTTGTCGTAGGCTTTTACAGGACGAATATTGGCAAATAAACCCAGTTCTTTTCTCAATTTTAGAAGTCCCTGCTCTGGTCTCACTTTGGCTGAGGGGTTATTATCGTATTTTGGGTGTCCAATAGCACCAAACAAAACAGCATCAGATTGTTTACATAATTCCAAAGTTTTATAAGGGAGAGGATCTCCTTCAATATCTATTGCCACCGCTCCAACAGGAGCTTCTTCAAATTCAAAATCATGCTCAAAACGTTCAGCAATTGCTTGTAATACTTTAATTGATTGTTTGGTTACTTCCGGACCTATTCCATCGCCCGGTAAAACAGCTATTTTCAACTTCATACCTCTAATTGTTTTTCTTCTTCTTCGTATTTTTTAATTGAGTCCAGCCTGCTTAAGAGGAAATCGATGTCATCATATCCATTAAGCATACAGGTCTTTTTGTATGGATCTATTTCAAATTTTTCTGCTTCTTCTGTACCAGGTATAATTATTTCCTGGTTTTCCAGGTCTATGGTAATCTTTCCTGAAGGATCTGCATTTATATAATTAAATAATTTTTGTAAAAATTGCTGAGAAACCTGTACAGGAAGGAGTCCGTTGTTTAAAGCATTTCCTTTAAAAATATCAGCAAAGTAGCTGGAGATAACAACTTTGAAGCCGTAAGCTTTAAGAGCCCAGGCAGCGTGTTCTCTACTGGAACCACAACCAAAGTTATCACTAAGCAACAAGGATTGTCCCGGTGTACAAAGGATTATTCAGGCTAAATTCAGAATTAAGTTTTCCTTCATTCGTATATCTCCAGTCCCGGAAAAGGTTCTCACCAAAACTTGGCTTTGTCTGTAGCTTTTAAAAATCTGGCAGGAATTATCTGGTCTGTATCTATATTTTCAGTTTCTAAAGGAACTGCGGTGTCAGTAAGTTTTATAAACTTTTCCATCTAATTCAAACTTTTTGTAAAATCTGTAAGTTTTCCTGCTACTGCTGTTGCAGCTGCGGTTAAGGGGCTGGCAAGAATTGTTCTCGCTCCCTGGCCCTGGCGACCTTCGAAATTTCGGTTACTGGTGGAAACACAATATTCTCCTGCAGGAATTTTATCATCGTTCATAGCGAGGCAGGCAGAACATCCAGGCTGTCTCAAGGTAAAACCAGCTTCTTCAAAAATTTGCTGAAGGCCTTCTGCTTTAATTTGTTCAGCAACCTGTCGGGAACCGGGTACAATTAAGGCATTTACATTTTCAGCTTTTTGTTTTCCTTTAATGTAAGAGGCGGCAACTCTAAAATCTTCAATTCTCGAATTAGTACAGCTTCCTATAAATATCCAGTTTACCTGCTTATCAATAAGCGATTCTCCCGGTACAAATCCCATGTATTCTAAAGCTTTCTCTGCACTTTTGCTTAAGCACTAAGAGGGATAGAACTAAGTAAGTTTTATTCCCATTCCCGGGTTGGTACCATAGGTGACCATTGGTTCAATATCTTCGGCTTCTAAAGAAATTTCTTTATCAAATTCAGCACCATCATCTGTTCTCAGCGTTTTCCAGTATGCTTTTTGTTTTTCAAAATTTTCTCCTTTTGGAGCGAATTCTTTTCCTTCTACATAAGATAAAGTAATATCATCGGGAGCTATAAGACCTCCACGAGCACCCATTTCTATGCTCATATTGCATACAGTCATTCTGCCTTCCATGGACATTTCTTCAAAAACATTCCCCGCATATTCACAAAAATATCCTGTTCCTGAATTTGTACCCAGTTTACTTATAATGTATAGGATTACATCCTTAGGCAGGACTCCTTTTTTTAATTTCCCATTGACATTCACCCTCATTTTTTTTGGTTTTTCAACCAAAAGGCATTGACTTGCAAAAACCTGTGCTACCTGGCTGGTTCCTATTCCAAAAGCTATGGTACCAAATGCGCCATGAGTGGAGGTGTGGCTGTCACCACAAACAATTGTCATCCCCGGTTGAGTAATACCTAACTCCGGAGCCATAACATGGACAATTCCATTGTAGGGATGGCCAAGGCCGTAAAGAGTAATGTTGTTTTCCTCACAATTTTGGGTCAATTCCCTTAGTTGTTTCCTGGATAATAGATCCTTTACAGCAGGTGCTGGTTTAGAGTGGGCGTATTATGATCTGCCGTGGCAACTGTCCTGTCCGGACGAAAAACAGAAATGTTTCGCTCCTTAAGTTCATTGAATGCCTGCGGACTTGTTACTTCGTGTATTAGGTGTTTATCAATATATAAAACATCCGGGCCGTTAGAAATTGATTCCACCACGTGTGCATCCCAGATCTTATCAAATAAAGTTTTTTTCATTAGGCAATTGCTCTGTTTTTAAAACTTATCGCCATAATCTCGTGAAGATCAGTATCTGCTACTTCTTTTTTAAGGTCGGCGTAATTAAGGAATTCAGCATAAACAGTGTCAAGCTGAATTTTGGTAAGTTCATAGCCCATTTTTTTAGCTTTATAAGCCAGGGCAGCTCTTCCACTTCTGGCTGTAAGCACAATTGCAGATTCTGTGACTCCCACATCTGCAGGATCTATAATTTCATAGGTTTCGCGGTTTTTGATAACGCCGTCCTGGTGGATGCCGGAGCTGTGGGCAAACGCATTGGCACCTACAATTGCTTTATTGGGCTGGACGAACATACCCATTTCCCGCGAAACCAAATTACTTAATTCAAATAGAAGCTGTGGTTTCAAATTGGTTTGAAGATTAAGGTTAGGATGTTGCCTTAGGATCATCACTACTTCTTCAAGAGCTGTATTCCCTGCACGTTCTCCAATACCATTAATTGTACATTCAATTTGTCTTGCTCCATTTATAACCCCTGCAATGGCATTTGCAGTTGCCATTCCAAGATCATTATGGCAATGACAGGAGATAATAACATTTTCTATATCTTTTACATTTTCTTTCAAATATTTGATCTTCTTTCCATATTCATCAGGAAGACAATACCCCGTAGTATCGGGAATATTTAAGACAGTAGCACCTGCTTCTACGGCGGCTGTGCATACTCTTGCTAAAAATTCATTGTCTGTTCTACTGGCGTCTTCAGCATAAAATTCCACATCATCTACAAAATTCTTTGCATAGGAAACTGCTTCCTTTGCACGAACAATAATTTCTTCGCGGGTAGAATTGAATTTATACTTAATATGAGAATCAGAAGTTCCTATTCCGGTATGGATTCTTGGTCTTTTGGCATATTTAAGCGCCTCGGCGGCTACTTCTATGTCTTTTTTAACGGCACGCGTGAGGCCACAAACGCTGGCGTTTTTAACGAGTTTTGAAATTTCGGTTACAGATTTAAAGTCGCCGGGGCTTGAAACAGGAAAACCTGCCTCAATAACGTCTACTCCCAGAGCTTCAAGTTTCTCTGCAATTTTCAGTTTTTGGTTTGTATCTAGTTTACAACCCGGTACTTGTTCTCCGTCACGCAAGGTGGTGTCAAAAATTTCTACCTTATCTCTAATCATATCAAAATAAATTTACTTTACTTTATCTTTAACTAAATTAACAAGCTAAATGCTCTTCACAGGAAATAGATAGGTGTCATTACGACCATTGATCCTCTTAATGATGTTTAAATAAATTGATAATCAAATAGTTACATTCTTTTTTGTTACAATGACCAACGATTTAACAGATAACCTTTTTTCTCTTATTAAGTCTCTTTCTCCATCAGAGAAGAGACAATTCTCCTTATATGTAGGAAGAATAGGTGTAAATAGTGACAGTAAATTTTTAAACCTGTTTAAGGTGATGTCAAAGCAGAAAAAATATGACGAAAAGTCAATTTTGGAAAGCACAAACATTAGTAAACAACAGTTGTCAAATATCAAGGCTCACCTTTACAAGCAGCTATTAATAAGCCTGAAATTGAACCCTGTACACCAAAGTATACCTATAAACATTAGGGAACAGCTTGATTTTTCTTATATCCTGTACCGTAAAGGATTGTATAAACAGAGCCTTAAGATCCTGGAGAAAGTGAAAACCACTGCTCTTCATTATGAAGAAAAGATTATGGCTCTGGAAATATTAGAATGGGAGAAAATTATAGAATCCCAGTATATTACAAGAAGTATTCACAACAGGGCAGAAATCCTGATAAATGAAACGAAGGAATTAAACGAGCTCAATCTCATATCTGGAAAGCTTTCAAATCTTTCCCTTCAGCTTTATAGTATTTTTTTAAAAATGGGTCACGCCCGTACGGAGGAGGAATCAGATTCTATAAAGGAATATTTTAACCAGACCCTCCCTGAATTTGATATAAAGAAACTTGGATTTCGGGAAAAACTTTGGCTTTATAAAGCACATTTGTGGTATAGTTTTATAACTCAAAATTTTCTATCATGCTACAGGTATTCTTCTAAATGGATAGACCTTTTTTCTGAATATCCTCATTTGGTAAGTGTACATCCTGTTTCTTATTTAAAAGGAAATCACTACCTGCTGGAATCTTTGTTTTATCTTAATCATACTGAACTTTTTGAAAAGACCCTGAAAGATTTGGAGGAAACCTTAAAAAATCCAAAGATTCCTGATGATGATAATACAGCCGCTCTTTCATTTCTTTACGTTTATTCTAATAAATTGAACCTGCGCTTCATGAAAGGGGATTTTTCTAATGGGGATCCTCTCGTAGAGAATATTCAGAAAAAAATAAAAAAATATGAGTCCCGCATTGACGGCCATCACATTATGATTTTCTATTACAAAATAGCCTCATTATATTTTGGAGATGGAAACTATAACAGGTGTATTGAATTTCTTAAAAAGATTATTGACAATAAATCTTTAGAAATGCGGGAAGATCTAATGTGTTTTTCGAGAATACTTAATTTGGTAGCACATTACGAAGCCGGAAAAGATTATCACCTTGAAAGCCTGATAAGATCAACTTATAAATTCCTGATAAGAATGAATGATATGCACGAGGTGCAAAAGGAAATGATAAGGTTCCTCAGGAATTTATCTGAAGTTTCCCCGCTTGAGATAAAAGATGAATTTAGAAAACTACACAGTACTCTTAAAACCTATGAGAATCATCCATATGAGCGAAGAGCTTTCCTGTACCTGGATATTTTATCCTGGCTGGAAAGCAACATTGAGAACAGGCTTAGTTGCAGAGATAATTGCTGAAAAAGCAAAACTTGTATCGCGTTAACTTCTATATTTAAAAACTCGTTTTTTCCAGTAGCCCATTTTAAAATAGGTAAAGGCTGCAACTGCAGCAATAAGATTTGAAATGGGAAAAGACCACCAAATACCTTCATAGCCCAGGGAGGTATTATTTGAGAGGATATAAGCTAGTGGAAATCTTACTATCCATAGATTGAGTATAGAAATGAGCATGGAAGCTTTAGTAAATCCTGCACCATTAAATGTTCCGTTTGTTACCTGTTGTACTCCAAGCAAACCAAAACTGGGAGCCATAATTTTAATAAATAAGGCGCCATCTCTAATAACATCAGGATCATTGGGAATAAAAAATGCCGTGAGAGGTTCTGCAAAAATAAAAAGTATTATTCCTATTCCAGTGAGCCCATAGAAGGCGATCTTGTTGCTTAGATTGGCAACTTTTTCTGCTCTTTTTATTTTACGAGCGCCAATATTTTGCCCCACAAGAGAAGTAGTGGCAATGGCAAAACCCAGTGCAGGAATAATGACAAAACTAAGGATCCTGGCTCCAATACCATAGGCTGCTACCACATCGCTCCCAAAACTGGTAACGAGTATTACCATCATAGCCATTCCAAGCGCTCTTGTAGATTGTTCTATACTTGCGGGTAATCCCAGATTCATAGTCCTTTTAAGGTTACCAGGATCTATGCGCATGGCAGCAAGACTTATTTTAATCCCGCTTTTTCCCCGGAAAAGAATAAAAAGTCCTATGGCCGCAGATAATCCCTGGGTAATGACACTCGCTATGGCAGCTCCAGCTACTCCATATCCCGGAATTGCTCCGTATCCATAAATGAATAGTGGATCTAATATTAGGTTCAGAAAAACCGTGAATAGAACAATATAAACCAGTAGCATTACATTCCCAATTCCCCGCATTAGAGATTGAAAAATGAAGAATAGGAAAAGGAAAACAAATCCTAAAGAACTTACTTTAAAATAATCAACAGACTCCTGATAAATTTCCGGTCCTGCTCCAATAATATTCATTAAAGGCCCTGCCGAATAATAACTAATGACGGCTAGTAAAATAGAGATAATAAAAATCAAAAAAACGCTTTGCGAGGAACTGAAATCTACCATCTTTTGATTTTCAGCACCTTTGTACTGTGAAACCATTACAGTGCTTAAGCAAGAGTTAAACCTGATCCAATGGAAAGGACCAGGAATAAAACAGGAAAACTAAGACTAACGGCTGCCACAGCATTGGCTCCTAATCGTCCCAGCCAAAATGTATCTATTAGCTGGTAAGCAGTTTGAAGAATATTCGCAAATATTATGGGTAATGCTAAACTTACGAGGGACGTAAAAATTTTTCCTTCGGTTAATTTGTTCTTTTTTGCAGGTATCATGAGTAAGCAAAATTACAGCTTATAAAATGTGATATGTACTAAAGTTTCCTTAATATAAAGAGCTAAAGTTCAAACACAGGCATCCCAAATTGGATCTTTTGGGGGAGAAGCAACTACATCTATTTCTTCTTTGCTTACCGGGTGAATGAATTTTAACTCCCTCGCATGAAGGTGAATACTGGCATCTTTATTACTCCTGTCAAAGCCATATTTTAAATCTCCTTTTACAGGACAACCAATAGCTGAAAGTTGACTGCGTATCTGGTGATGCTTAAGCCAGTGTGCAGGTCGATTTCAAGAAGGTAATAATTATCTAATTGTTTCAAAACTCTGTAATCTAAAACTGCTTTTTTACTTTCCGGTACTTCCTTAAGATGAGCGTAAGATTTGTTTTGCTTCGGATTTCTTTTCAGAAAATGAGTCAAAGTGTCCTGTTGTTTTGGAGGCATATTTTTTACGATCGCCCAATAAGTTTTTTTTGCTTCCTTTTCCCTGAAAAGTTTGTTGAGGCGGGGAAGAGCTTTTGAAGTTTTTGAAAAGAGAACAATTCCACTGGTAGGTAAGTCAAGCCGATGTACTACGCCTAAATAAACTTTGCCAGGTTTATTGTACTTTATCTTAATGAATTCCTTTACAACTTCGCTCAAAGGAGCATCCCCCGTTTTATCCCCCTGAACAATATCTCCCGCACGTTTATTGACGATGATCACATGATTATCTTCGTAAAGAACCTGTAAATTTTGGGGAGTAGATATGGTTTTATCGGGTGTCAAAATTGTAAAATTTTAATGAAAGGAGGAGAGAAAAGAGAAGAGAGAAAAGAGAATAGAAAATAGAGAATAGAAAATAGAGAAGAGACTTTTAAGATTCTCATGTCTCATGTCTTACATCTCACATCTCAAATCTCAATTCTAATACTGTTCCTCATCAGATGGAAAACTTTTGCTTTTTACATCATCCCTGTAGTTTTCAAAAGCCTGAGTCATTTGAGAATGAAGATCGAGATATCTTCTTAAAAACCGCGGATTAAATTCGTGGGTCATTCCAAGCATGTCGTGGGTAACCAATACCTGCCCGTCAACTCCATTTACAGCACCAATTCCAATAACGGGGATTGTAAGACTTTCTGCTACTTCCCGGGCGAGTTTGGCAGGAACCTTCTCAAGGACGATTGCAAAACATCCCGCCTTTTCCAACATAAGAGCATCAGTTTTTAATTTTTCTGCTTCCTCTTCTTCTTTCGCTCTTACAGTATAAGTTCCGAATTTATATATAGACTGGGGGGTTAATCCCAGATGTCCCATTACAGGAATACCCGCATTTAAAATTCGTTTTATGGAATCCTTTATCTCTTTTCCACCTTCAAGTTTTACAGCGTGGCCCCCGCTTTCCTTCATTATTCTTATAGCTGATCGCAAAGCTTCTTTTGGATCACTTTGATAACTTCCAAAAGGGAGATCTACTACAACAAGTGATCTCTCAATCCCACGTATTACACTTGCAGCATGATAGATCATTTGGTCTAATGTAATAGGTAAGGTCGTTTCGTGTCCCGCCATTACATTACTTGCAGAATCGCCCACTAAAATCACATCAATTCCTGCACCGTCAACTATTTGTGCCATCGTGAAGTCATAAGCTGTTAACATTGCTATTTTTTCCCCGTTCTTCTTCATTTCTACAAGGGACTTTGTGGTAATACGTTTGTATTGTTTTTTGGCGATTGACATTTGCTGTAAATTAAGTGAGTAAAAGTACTAAATTAGTGAGCTACATTCAAACCACTCATATGAAGAACACATTTCTTTTTCTGGCTTTAATGCTTACGGTTATTACTCACGGGCAATCTCAGCAGGAAGAGGCTGAAGTTAAGAAAGTTGTCTTGGATTTCTTTGATGCTTTTCACCAACAGGATTCGGTAGCACTTAGGAATCTTGTTCATCCTTCTATAAAAATGCAGTCTATAGGAAAAGGCCGGGAAGGGAAAACAAAAGTTTCTACCAGTTCCTATGGCGATTTTTTAAAATCTATTGCAGGTATTCCTTCTACAACTAAATTTGAGGAGATGTTGCATTCTTTTAAAGTTCAAATTGATGGTCCCCTGGCACAGGTTATTACTCCGTATTCATTTGTTGTTAATGGTCAATTGAGTCATTGTGGTGTAAATAGTTTTACAATGGTAAAGGAAGTTGATGAGTGGAAGATTGTTTATCTAATAGATACCCGCAAGAGAGAAGGCTGCGATCCTCTGTAAGTTTTCTTCGGAAGGAGTAGAATCTTCAAAACATTATAAACTTTCCAGAAGTCGTGGTAGAAGGAAGATCGTTACTACTCCGTTATTCATCACGTGCATCAGTATTGCCCAAATGAGACCTTCATTCTCAATTTTTACTTTTCCGAAGAAAAATCCGGCTATAATACGAGGTATTATAAGCAAGACCAGGACTACGTTTATTTCAAAAGCATCCACATAATTAAAGATGTGTACCATTCCAAAAATTAGAGAGGTGGAGATCCATATCGTTACATAATGCTAAGTTTGCAAACCTGCAGACCCTTTGCTGCAAAGAATGTGGAATTAAATCTCTAAGAAAAATAAAGGAAAAAATTATTAGCAAAGTTAGAAAGCTGAATTTGATGAACCAGTTCACCTCTGCCGGAATAAAGGTGAGGACGAGGAGCCAAAGCCAGCAGCACAGGAAGATGATGAGATCATTTTGGGAAGGTTTGACCAGGGACCGAAACATACATTCTTCAAGGATAGGTGCAGCAATTACTGCCATAACTACAAATTTCCACGGATTTTCTTCGAGAAGTTTATCTATTTCTCCCTGTTGATATTGATGAAGCTCAAGGGAAGGAAAGACAGTTTGTAGTATTCCTAAAACAATAAAAAAGAAAACATAAGAAGCCAGCATCCAGCCATAATTGCGAAGCAGGTTTCTAATTTTCATTGATTTCTTATCCAACAATCCCTTTATTTACAAACTTACCACCCTTCCCCGGGAGAGGTCGGGGAAGGTTTCAGCAGTCGCTCATACTTACATTCACTGCAAGTCCTCCTTCTGAAGTTTCCTTATATTTAGAATTCATATCCTTTGCAGTGTCCCACATTGTCTCAATTACTTTATCCAAAGGGACCTTTGCTTTAGAAGCGTCACTTTCAATAGCAATTTCGGCAGCATTTATGGCTTTTATGGCGCCCATGGCATTTCTTTCTATACAAGGAATCTGAACCAAACCTCCAATGGGGTCGCAGGTTAGGCCCAGGTGGTGCTCCATAGCAATTTCACTGGCCATTAAAACCTGTTCTGGTGTACCACCCATAACTTCAGTTAGAGCACCTGCCGCCATTGCAGATGATACCCCAATTTCAGCCTGGCAGCCACCCATAGCTGCAGAGATTGTAGCACCTTTTTTAAATAAACTTCCTATTTCACCCGCCACCAGCATAAAACGTTTAATATCCTCAAAAGTGGCATTGTGATTTTCGATCACCAGGTAATACATTAATACTGCGGGTACAGTTCCTGCACTCCCATTTGTGGGAGCAGTTACCACCCTACCTAAAGAAGCATTCACCTCATTCACGCTAATAGCCAAAGTACTTACCCATTTTAGTATCTGCCTGAACTTAACCTCTGTCTTTCTGATAGTTTGCAGCCATTCTTCTGGTGAATCATATACTGCTTCTCCTATAAGACTTTTGTGCATGTCGGGAGCTCGACGGTGTACATTTAAGCCTCCCGGTAAGGTGCCTTCTGTATGACAGCCTATATACATGGAATTCAGCATCACGTCCCAAACCTGTCTCAGGCTAAGCGTTTATTTCTTCATCACTTCTCATCGACCTTTCGTTTTCAAGAACGATTTGAGAAATGGGTTTGTTTTGGTCTTTGCAGTAGGCGAGAAGCTCGGTAGCTTTTTCAATAGGAAAAGGAAAACCTGCAAAGCTTTCCATTTTGCGTTTGGCATTCTTCCGCTCCTCCTTGACTACAAATCCGCCACCAATTGAATAGAAGGAGGAAGAATTAGTTTTCCCGCTGGTAAGAGTAGATCTAAAAGTTATGCCGTTGGGATGAAAATCCAGGAATTTCCTGTTAAATTTTATATCATTTTCAGGATCAAAAGCAATAGCGCGTTCGCCATTAAGATTTAGCCTTTTAAAGACATTAATATTATTGATTTCAGGATCTATTTGGTCAATTTCCATTTTAACGGGGTCGTGTCCGCAAAGACCCAGGATCACAGCAATATCAGTAGCGTGCCCTTTTCCGGTAAGGGAAAGAGAGCCATATAAATCTATGTGAATTTGGGAAACTTCATCAAAGATTCCTTTTTGCTTTAATTCAGCAACCCAACGTTGCGCAGCTCTCCAGGGTCCCAAAGTATGGGAACTGGACGGGCCAACGCCCACCTTCAACATATCAAAAACACTGATAGCTTCTCTCTTTTGCATCAAGCCTCTTAAATTTGGCTGCAAAAATAAGGATTTACAACGTTATCGGAAGATATTCTGAATTGTTATTTGTGGGAGTAGTGAGGAATTAGTATTGAGTATTGAGAGGTGAGTATTGAGTATTTAGTAATGAGATTGAGAAGAGAGCAGAGAAAAAAGAACAGAGAAAAGAGAAAAGAGAATAGAGAAGATTAAAATCATCTTATATCCGAAACTGGAAAAGCATAAAGCAGAATTAAAAAACCAGAGACTTTAAAACTTTACACTCAAATCTTGAAGCTTCAGGCCTGAAACCTGAATGTGAAGCCTGAAACCTTGAACCTGAAACTTGAAACCTCAAACTATTTCTGCCATGATGTCATAACTTTTTCGCTGGCATAGTGATTGACTAATACAGGTTGTTAAACTGGAACAATAATAAAAAACAACGTATAAAGTTATGAGTAAAATAATTGGAATTGACTTAGGTACTACCAACTCATGCGTTGCAGTAATGGAAGGAAATGAGCCAACGGTTATCCCAAACGCCGAAGGTAAGAGAACAACACCTTCTGTAATTGCTTTCGTAGAAGGTGGTGAAATTAAAGTAGGTGACCCTGCAAAGCGTCAGGCGGTAACTAACCCAACCAAGACCGTGGCATCTATAAAAAGATTTATGGGGAATAAATTTTCTGAATCTTCAAAAGAAGCAGGAAGGGTGCCTTATAAAGTACAAAAAGGTGATAATGATACTGCCCGTGTAGATATAGACGGAAGGATGTACACTCCCCAAGAGCTTTCAGCAATGATACTTCAAAAAATGAAGAAAACTGCTGAAGACTATTTAGGACATGATGTATCTGAAGCAGTTATTACTGTGCCTGCTTACTTTAATGACTCCCAACGCCAGGCTACTAAAGAAGCCGGAGAGATTGCAGGACTTAAAGTGAGAAGAATTATAAACGAACCAACCGCAGCAGCACTTGCATACGGTCTTGATAAAAAATCTACCGATCAAAAGATCGCTGTATATGACCTTGGTGGTGGTACATTTGATATCTCTATCCTTGAATTAGGAGACGGAGTTTTTGAAGTACTTTCTACAAATGGAGATACTCACCTTGGTGGGGATGATTTTGACCAGGTGATCATTGATTATTTAGCTGAAAAGTTTCAGCAGGCAGAAGATATAGATCTTAGGAAAGATCCTATGGCTTTGCAACGTCTTAAAGAAGCTGCAGAAAAAGCCAAAATCGAGTTGTCTTCTTCTTCACAGACTGAAATTAACCTGCCTTATGTAACGGCAACTTCTTCAGGACCAAAACACCTTGTGGAAACTTTGACCAGGTCTAAATTTGAGCAACTTGCAGACACTTTGGTAAAACGTTCTATGGATCCTGTGCAAAAAGCGCTTAGCGATGCAGGTTTATCCAAGAGTGATATTGATGAGGTAATCCTTGTAGGTGGATCAACCCGTATTCCTAAAATTCAGGAAGAAGTTGAAAAATTCTTCGGAAAAAAACCATCAAAAGGGGTGAACCCCGATGAGGTTGTTGCAATTGGAGCAGCTATTCAGGGTGGAGTATTAACCGGAGACGTAAAAGATGTATTGTTACTTGACGTAACTCCTCTTTCTCTTGGTATTGAAACAATGGGTGGTGTTAACACAAAACTTATTGAGTCAAATACGACTATTCCTACCAAGAAATCACAGACTTTCTCAACTGCGGCCGATAATCAGCCTTCTGTAGAGATCCACGTGTTACAGGGAGAGCGCCCCATGGCAACCGATAACAAAACAATTGGAAGGTTCCACCTTGACGGAATTCCACCGGCACCAAGAGGAACTCCTCAAATTGAAGTAACTTTTGATATTGATGCCAATGGTATTATAAAAGTAAGTGCTACTGATAAAGCTACAGTAAATCTCAGGATATTAGAATTGAAGCTTCTTCAGGTTTAACCGAAGAGGAAATCCAAAAGATGAAGCAGGAAGCTGAAGCAAATGCTGAAAGCGATAAGAAAGCCAAGGAGAAAGTAGACAAGCTTAACGAAGCTGATGCTATGATCTTCCAGACTGAAAAGCAACTGAAAGAATTTGGAGATAAACTTTCTGCAGATAAGAAGCAGCCAATTGAAGATGCATTGGCCGATCTCAAGAAGGCTTATGAAACCAAGGAAGTTGAAACTATTCAGCCTGCCTTAGATAAAATCAACGAAGCCTGGAAAGTGGCATCTGAAGAGATGTACAAAGCACAGGCCGAACAAGGCGGACAGCCGGGAGCAGGTGGACCACAAGGTGCACCCGGAGCAAACGGTCAACAAGCCGGAGGCGGAGAATCTAAACAAGGAGACGACGTTGAAGACGTAGATTTTGAAGAGGTGAAGTAAGCAGAACGTTGATTTTGCTGCATAGCAAAATCTTACGTATCGCTTATCCTGAGCTGCAGGCGAAGGATCTCACCCTCCTAAATCTTTCCCCATAAGGAGAGGACTTACTAAAGCAAAAGCGTGATCATTAATTTGGTCACGCTTTTTTTATTCCACTCCATGGGAGGGGTGCCTGAAAGGCGTGGTAGGAATTGAATAAGTTGCTGCAACTAAAAATTAAATATTTCAGCATAATTTCCTGCTATTCTAAGGCTTCTTGTCCTACTTCGAAGCTGTACCTTTGATGGGAAGCCGGGGGTAAATTTGCGGTAAATGGGAATGGAGTCATTATGGGGCAATTGCCCACCCCGTCCTTCGGACACCCCTCCGTGGGAGGGGAATTTTTGCCGGATCTGTTTTATATAAATTGTTCCAAATCTAATAAGCCAGGTCGTTTGCTAATTACAAAACTCCTTTTTTACAAGAAGAAATTATAGTAAATATACACCACGTTAAATACTACCAGCAACCCAAAGCAAATTAAGCTAAAGATCCTGAAAGATATTCCCGGCCTGTCTTTCTCCGGCATTTGTTCCCCTGTTACCAGCTTATAATTGAACCAGGCAAGAAAAGGAGCAGATAGAAAGGACAATCCCGCGGCGAAATCAACTAAAGTTGTAAAGGAGCCGGAAAGAAAAAATAAGATAGAAAGCGATAGCACCGGAATAATAAAAATAGAAATTTGATAAATTCTCCATTTGTCTTTTTGATCCTGCACATCTTCTCTGTCAGGATTTCTTAATTCTGAAATTACCCTTGGATAAGCATCAGTAACAGTGAGTACAGTGCTGAACATTGTAATAAAGGCAGCGACCGAAATTAATGGTTTGCTCCAGTTACCTAATGTCTGCCCATAAAGATTGATCAACTGTGACGAAAATTCTACGCTATTGGGAGAAAAGGAAGTGCCGCTGCCAAACATCACCAATACGCCAAGAAGGAAGAACAGAACCCCTATAAAAGCTGCAGAAAGGTAACCAATATTGAAATCTACAAAAGCTCCTTTAACTGATAATTTCTGTTTCGTCTGTGTTGCACGCTCCTTTGTCCAGAGGGAATGCCATACGGCAGCATCCAGAGGAATCGGCATCCAACCCATAAAAGCAATAATAAAACCTATACTTGCTGTGGTCCATAGAGAAGGAGCTTCAGTTGCCATAGCTTTTTCTGTGGTGCTTAGCGCCAAAAGCCATTAACACAGCGGCTAAAGTAGCAAGTGTAAGAACAGAAACTATGACCTTCATACTTTTATCCAATCCAGGATATTTCCCGATAAGAAGAAGAGCGATACAGGATATTAAAATGATCAGGCTCCATAGAAAAGGGCTAAGCCCAAAATTGAATAGTCTTTCTGCAAGTCCTGCTGTGACTATTGTTACAGCAGCCTGAATTATGAACATGCTGCCTATCGTAAGCAACACATAAGTCCAGTAAGAAAATTTCCCCAGCCTTTTATAACCGGATATTAAATGTCTCCCAGTACCCGCGGCAAACCGGGGACCAAATTCCAGAAAAGGATATTTGGAGATGCAGGCGAGGACTAAAACCCAAATAAGAATAAAACCATAATCGGCTCCTGCACGGGTTGCCTGTACCAAATGCGATACTCCAACTGCCGCTCCCGCGAGTAAAAATCCGGGACCAATGCTTTTTAAAAGAGAGCCAAGGGATTCGGGTAAGGGGGTGTTGTTTTTTTCCATAGAGTCACTTACTTGTTCTGCAGTAGGAAAGTTAATTGTTATTTGTTATTAGGTGAAAATTTTTCGGGAAAGCTTTGTTTAAAATTTTCAGGCATTCCCGCTGAACTTCAGCCCCGCGAAATCTCCTTAATTATTTCCACATTCATCTCGTGACCTCCTTCAAAAGAAATAATTTCTAAGCGATCTCTAAATAGTTCCTGCGCTCTTTCGTGTTCCACCTTAAGCCGCTCCTCCTGGAGGTATTCATCTTTGGTACCATAGATCAATGTGACTTTAGTATTGGTGAGAAATTGAAAATCCTCCGGTCGAAGTTCCCTGGGAAGTCCGCCGGAGCAAAGTAGGAGTCTTGAGCACTCTACTTTATTTCTGGCCACCCAACGGGTAGCAACAGATACTCCCTGGGAATAACCCAGCAGGATAAGATTGGGTTTGTTTTGGAGAGCTTCTGCAGTATAGATTTCTTCCAGATAATTAAGTACATTTTCGATTTCAGCCTCTGTATTTTCTTTGGTTAACCAGGAAGCGCCCACATGGCGATATTCACTATTGAGATAATATTTTGATTGCGCCTGCGGAGCTATTATGTAGTTTTCTTCAGGATCAAGATCTTTAAAATACTTCAGGAAGTAGCGGCTCAAATATCCTATTCCGTGAAGAACTACCCACACGTTTTTTGTAGTTTCCTTGTATTTATTTAAAGTGCTGTATGTATTGCTTATCTCGTAAGAAACCTTTTTTTCGGAGGTATTCATTTGTTTGGTTTTGTATTTTTACAAAGAAAACAATCTTATCAGGATGAAGAAAGAAGAAATACTTGCAAAGTGCAGGGAAATGTCCAAAAATACTTTAATGGAAACCTTAGGAATTGAATTTATAGATTTGGGAGAGGATTTCGTTCTTGCAAAAATGCTTACTACTTCAAAAGTGCATCAGCCGGATGGAGTGCTTCACGGTGGCGCGAGTGTAGCTTTAGCTGAAAGTGTTGGCAGTGTGGCCTCTCATATTTTTTTGGATTCTTCGGAATTTTTCATTCGTGGTATTGAAATTTCAGCAAATCACTTAAAGAGCATTTCTGAAGGAGATGTCTTTGCCCGGGCAACCTTTCTGCATAAAGGACGAACTACCCAATTATGGAATATTAGGATAACCGATGCTGAAGAAAACCTGATTTCTATTGTAAAACTAACAACAATTGCTCTCCCAAAGAAAAAGTAGAGATGACAGAACAAAAAGAATTTTTTCAACGGCTGAAAGAACAAACGCAGGGGAAGTTCCCTTTCGTAGCATATAGAGAACCTTCAGAAAAAGGTGGAGTTATTAAAGCTTTATTACAAACGTATATTGAAGTTTATAAAACTGTTGATTTTTCTGAAAGTGGGTTTGTTTTTGCGCCTTTTGATTCCGGGGAAGAAGCAGTTTTTATTCCAAAGGAGAAATCAGATTATCTTGAAACCACTTTACAGGTAAAAGAAAACTTTGAAATGGCTCCTGTTATTGATTATTCCAATTCAAATGCAATTGCTGAAAAGGAAAGATACATTGACATTGTTCAACAAGGTATTGACGCCATTCATGAGGGAGAGTTTAGAAAAGTAGTTTTATCGCGAAAGGAAGTTTTGGAAACCGGACCTCAGGATGCTGTCGTTTTATTTGAAAGACTTCTTAAAAAGTATCCCGAAGCCTTTGTTTATCTTTTTTATCACCCGCTTGTTGGAACCTGGCTGGGAGCTACTCCAGAGAGCTTACTGGAGATAGAACGAAATAGGTTTAAAACAATGGCTCTTGCGGGAACTCAAAAATTTCAAAATTCTGAAAATGTGGAATGGGGAGAAAAAGAAAAGGAGGAACAACAAATTGTAACTGAGTCTATTCTTGAAAATCTTAGAGGGAAATACATAAATATTCGAAAATCTCAACCACACACCTCCAGAGCCGGAAACCTTTTACATTTAAAAACCGATATCGCAGGTGAACTAACTCCCGATCCTGATAATCTTAAAAACTTAATTGCTGCTCTACATCCCACCCCGGCTGTATGCGGCCTGCCCAGGGATGCTGCAAGGAAATTTCTTCAGGAAACGGAAAATTACGACAGGGAATATTATACCTGAGCTTCCTGGGAGAAATAAATATGAAGCAGGAAGTGAAACGCAGCAATAACAGGAGAAACCAGGAGAACCAGGCTTATTCGAGTGTAGTTAACAGGTCTTCTCTCTTTGTGAATTTAAGATGTATGAAAATTAGAAAGGATACTACCGAAATTTTTATTGGCGGCGGAATTACCAAAGACAGTATTCCATCAGCTGAATGGGAGGAAACCCTTAACAAATCAGGAACTATGAAAGCTGTTTTAGATATGCTTGACAGGAAAATGGGTTAGTATTAAGTAGAAAACCTCACAGGTTTTTAAAACCTGTGAGGTTTAGTTAGGAATAGGAAGTGCTAATATTTAATAGCTGTTTCCGCCCATACTTAGGAATGAAAGTCCAAAGATTACGAGAATCATCACGTAAAATGCAGTGACTACAAGGATCCATAATAGAGTTGCTTTCGCCCAATTTGATTTATTGACATTATTCCCGCTTCCAAAAGACCAGACGAGGAGCATGATCAATCCTACAATAGGAATGGCTGTAATAAACAAGGTCCAGAACCAGTCACTTGTACGCACTTAGTCTCGCATCCTGGACGGGATAAAAATTTGCAGGAGAAGTCATTTCCATTTTATCTTAATTTAGTTAGTTAGATTTAATGAATGTATATAATACAATTTACAAAACCAAAAGAAATGTTAAAATGTAATGAAGAATATTAATGCCTGTGATGAGGCGTGTGAGCCATCGGGAACAGCTAATTTTCAGATGGAAAATTTGTAAATTTGGTGATCTATGAAATATTCTAAAATACCCGTAGCACAATCAATAGTAACTCTTTGTGTAGCAAAAAACATAAAACATGTTGTTATCTCTCCCGGATCTCGCAACGCTCCCTTAACTATAGGATTTACACATCACCCTGAAATTACTGCCTACAGCATTGTAGATGAACGTTGTGCCGCTTTCATGGCCCTTGGAATGGCACAGCAGCTGCAGGAGCTTATGGCGGTGGTTTGTACATCGGGATCGGCTTTATTAAATTATTATCCGGCAGTTGCTGAAGCTTTTTATAGTGATATCCCGCTGGTGGTAATATCGGCGGACAGGCCTATCGAGAGGATCGATATTGGCGATGGCCAAACGATTCGGCAAAAGAATGTTTTCCAGAATCATATATGTTATTCGGCCAATCTTCATTCTGAATTGGTACTGGAAACGGCGGCTACAGATAAAAAGCTTCAGCAAAAACAATTTGAGGCTCAAAAACATAACGAGCGGGAGATCAACCTAGCACTAAATAAGGCTCTGGAAGAGAAGGGGCTGGTTCACATCAATGTTCCGTTTTACGAGCCTTTATACGACATTGTGGAAGACCTGAAGGTAAACCCGTTACAAATTTTTCCGGAAGAAAGGGAAAGAATCTATACCGAAAAGGAACTGGAGCCGTATTTAGAGTTATGGAATAAAGCAAAGAGGAAGATGGTAATCGTAGGTGTGGCGGCACCAAATGCGGTAGAACAACAATTTTTGGAAGCTCTGGCCACAGATGAATCTGTCATTGTATTTACTGAAACTACTTCAAATCTTCAGCATCCGGAGTTCTTCACCAGGATCGATACGTTGATTGGCCCAATAGAACGATCTGAAGATGCAGAAGAGCAATTCAAGGCTTTGCAGCCTGATATCCTGCTCACTTTCGGCGGAATGATCATCTCCAAAAAAATCAAATCCTTCCTTAGGAATTATCAACCGAAACAGCACTGGCACGTAGATCCTAAAAAAGCTTATAATACTTTCTTTTGCCTGAACAAACATTTTGAGACTCCTATTAACTCATTCTTCAGAAGCTTTCTAAATCTAACTGAAGCAGTACAGAGTGACTACGGAAAAATCTGGAAAGAGATTAAAAAGAAACGCCAGCAACGGCACGATCTGTATGTACAGGAAATTCCATATTCCGATTTCAAGGCGATGCAGGCTATTGTTCCGGCTGTACCGCTGAACTACAATGTTCAGCTTGGGAATAGCTCAACGGTACGCTATGCACAACTTTTCAAGTGGGATAGCAGCCACAAAATGTACTGTAATCGAGGAACGAGTGGAATAGACGGAAGCGTTTCTACAGCTGCGGGGTCGGCAATTATCAGTAAAGATCCAACTCTGCTAATTTGTGGAGATCTTAGTTTTTTCTATGACAGCAATGGCTTGTGGAACAATTATATTCCTAAGAATTTCAGAATTATAGTCCTTAACAATGAAGGAGGAGGAATTTTCAGGATACTTCCGGGGAATAAAAATACTGAAAACTTTGACAAATATTTTGAAACTACTCATAATCTCAATGCATCTTCTATTTGTGAAACCTTCGGCTTCAACTATTCTTCAGCAAAAAATTCAGAAGAAATAGAAACCAATCTGAAAAACTTTTTTGAGGATTCTGCTAAACCCAAACTGCTGGAAATTTTCACTCCCAGAAAGGTTAATGATGAGGTGCTCCTGGAGTATTTCAGCTTTATGAAATCTTGAGATCCAGATTTAGAAGTCAACGGAAAATCTGTTATATTAAAAGTATCTTTACATTTTTAAACTGAAATTTATGCTTAGGATAGGCGAGTACCATACAATGAAGATCAACCGGGATACCGAGCCGGGATTATTTTTAGAAAATGAAGAGGGCGATGAAGTGTTGCTTCCCAACAAATACAAACCTGAAAGTTTTGCTATTGGTGATGAGATTAAGGTCTTTGTTTATCTCGACCACCAGGAACGGCCTGTTGCCACGACTCTCAAACCTTACGTAAAGCTGGATGAATTTGCCTATTTAAAATGTGTGGAAGTGAGTGATATTGGAGCTTTTTTAGACTGGGGGCTGGAGAAACATCTTTTTGTTCCTTACCGGGAAATGGCTTCAAAAATGAGGAAAGGCAGCTGGTATCTTATATTTTGCTACCTAGATGAAGAGACGTACTTACTCGTAGCATCAAGCAAGACCAATGCTTTCCTGGACAACAGGGAGTTGACAGTTGAACCATTTGAAGAGGTGGATCTTATTGTTGCCAACCCTACAGATCTTGGTATGAATGTAATCGTGAATGAAATTCACCAGGGACTTATTTTTAAGGATGATCTTTTCCAGGACCTGCAACCGGGAGACCGTTTAAAAGGATGGGTAAAGAAAACGCGGCCTGATGGTAAAATTGATGTTACCCTGCAGAGACCGGGTTATAGAAGTATTGAACCTAATGCACAGGATATACTTAATGAGCTGTCTTTGAAAAATGGCTATTTACCTTTAACAGATAAATCTTCGCCTGAAGAAATTCAGAAAAAGCTACAAATGAGCAAGAAGAGCTTTAAAAAAGCGGTAGGCACTTTATATAAGCAAAGACAGATAGAAATTAAAGACGACGGAATTTACCTCTTAAAAGATCAATAGTAGTAATAACCTCTGCCCGAGTAGGGGGAGTAGACTCTCCCTCTAAGAAAAGGATTATGATAACTGTTTAAATAGTTAGCTCCTGTAGTTTCGGCAGCATTGCGGTAAACAGAATTCCTTGTGCCTCTGGTATAAGCGTCAGGGCTAAAAGACTGGTTGAAAAATCTTGGTGTAAGGCTGAAACTATCATCTCTATCTACAGAAACATTGTTTGCAACCTGAGGAACCTGTACTTACGGAGCAAGCTCCATGGTCCTTCTTTTCATTCGCTGCTCCTGTTCCATAAAAGCTGCAATATCAATTTCCTTCCGTTCGTTGTCCCTGTCCCAGATCACTTCTCTAATTCGGAATTTACTTATGTTGGGAACTTCAGGTGCAAGATTAGTAAGGGATGGCCTTATTTCCAGCCTTTGAATTAGAAAATCTGAACGTTCTTCCACAGCCGGAATTTCCTGTGCCACTCCCGAAATCCAGGAGAGGAAGAAAACAACAACAAGTCCGAAAATTCTCATAATACTTACTTTTCCAACACCACATCAAATAGTATGCAATTTTTATTTGTTCGGTGTAATTCCTTATTTATCAAAAATATAAAATTCCTGTTGTAATTAAGGTAAAATACATACTTTCGTTCTAAACAAACTAAAAATAACATGAAAAAAATTACAGCTGTTATTGCTTTTCTATTGATCGGATTTGCAGGCTTTTCACAGACAGATTACAAACAAAAAACTATTGACCTTATAACCATAACTTCAGGTCCTCAATTTGATGTTGTTATTCAACCTTTTGTAGACATGGTACCCGAGCAGAACAGGGAGGCCCTTAAAAAAGATCTTAAGGCAAGTATGGTAGATCTATATGATAAACTTGCAGTGGTATATATGGAGAGTTATACCGAGGAAGATGTAGATGCTATCCTGGCCTTCTATGAAACTCCTGTCGGAAAAAAAATGATTTCTGAAACTCCTGAAATTACTAAAAAATCTATGCAGATTGGGCAAATGTGGGGGATGCAGCTTCAGCCGTTAATTGCGAAATATTCAGAATAAAATGTGAGAAGGGGATTACGAGGCAGGAAACAAGAGTCAAGAGTCAAGACAATAGACAATAGACAATAGACAATAGACAAGAGATTACTTATCTTTAATTTAAAATTATGGTTTGAGAAGGAGTTTGTTTTAATACACAAGCTCCTTTTTTTTGTGCGGATTGAGTATAGTAATAGTTGGTTTTGTACCCGGGGATTAAGTTTAAAATTATATTTTTACTAAAAGAAGAAAAATGAGCAATATTGAGTGGCAAATCGCCAAAAAATATCAGGATATAACTTATAAAAAATCAAATGGAGTAGCCAGAATAGCATTTAACTAAGCCCGATGTGCGTAATGCCTTTAGGCCAACAACAACCAGTGAGCTTTATGACGCGTTTTATGATGCACAGGAAGATACTTCCATAGGAGTAGTGTTGCTTTCAGCTGAGGGTCCTTCGTCTAAAGACGGGGTTTATTCCTTTTGTAGTGGAGGAGATCAAAAAGCGAGAGGCCATCAGGGCTATGTGGGCGAAGACGGAATGCACAGGTTAAATATTCTTGAAGTTCAGCGATTGATAAGGTTTATGCCTAAAGTTGTTATTGCCGTAGTTCCCGGATGGGCAGTGGGTGGAGGTCATAGCCTGCATGTGGTTTGCGACCTTACCCTTGCAAGTGAAGAGCACGCTATTTTTAAACAAACCGATGCTGATGTCACAAGCTTTGATGGAGGGTATGGCTCTGCTTACCTTGCAAAAATGGTAGGGCAGAAGAAGGCCCGGGAAATATTCTTTTTAGGACGAAATTATTCGGCTAAGGAGGCTTACGAAATGGGAATGGTGAATGCCGTAATTCCGCACGCCAAACTTGAGGAGACAGCTTATGAATGGGCGCAGGAGATCCTTGCTAAATCTCCGACTTCTATAAAAATGTTGAAATTTGCAATGAACCTTACAGATGACGGAATGGTTGGTCAGCAGGTATTTGCCGGGGAAGCTACCCGACTTGCCTATATGACCGATGAAGCCAAAGAAGGCCGGGACGCTTTTCTCGAAAAGCGGAAGCCAAATTTTGAAAAGAAATGGCTTCCATAATGGATAATTTCAGCAATACCGAGATCGACCTAAATGCTCTTCCGCAGTATCAGGAAGTGGAATATCAGCCTGTTTCTAAAAAATACCTGATTAAAACCAATATTAGTACAGGTATATTTATGCTATTTGTTTTTGCAGGGTGGGGAGCTTTAGTTTATAACGGTGTGGGCTACTATTACACAGCAATTTCCCTAATTTTTATTTTATTGTTTTTTTCTTTCCGGTTCTGGAACAATTTTAAACTTCAGCAGAATTATGGCTATGCCCTTAGGGAAAAGGATATTCTCTACAAAAGGGGCTTTTTAGTAAATTCCACAACTGTTATTCCGTTTAATCGAATACAGCATGCTTCTGTTTCAAGAGATATGTTTGATAAGTTTTTAGAGATATCTTCGGTTCAGGTTTTTACGGCGGGGGGAAGCGGAAGTGATATCAGCATTCCGGGGCTAAAACCGGAAGAAGCATTTCAATTAAAGGAAGCTTTGGCAGGTAAACTTTCTGAAAATGACTCCTAAAGCCTTCAGCACTCCCCAAAGGCAATCTGTTTTGGGAGTGGCGCTTATATTTTCCACTACCTTATATCGTTTTCTTCGCGGGTTCTGGGTTCTGGGAGTTTATTTTTTATTAAGTGATCCATCAGCATCAACCATTCTCTATGTCACCCTGGGAATACTTGCGCTGGGAATTATAGTTTTAGTGTACAGCTGGTTGTATTTCAGAAAATTTCTTTTTCATATTGATTATCATAAGGAAGAATTCGTGCTTCAAAAGGGGGTTCTTTCTACCGAAGATCTCGCCATTCCTTTTGATAAAATTCAACAGGTATATTTAAAGCGTTCTATACTGCAGAGAATCATTAATGTTTACAGTGTAGTTATTGAAACAGCAGGTAGTAAAGAGGATGAGGTGAACATAAAAGCATTATCCGGCAGCGATGCAAATCTTCTTACCAACATCCTGATTAAAGCAAAGAGAGAGGCCGCTCCTGTATCTGAAGATGATCAAATTCCCGCTTCTTCTGGCCAGATGCAGGAGAAAAGAGAATTATGGATTCATAAACTAGATGTTCTTACGCTTTTAAAGATTGGCCTAAGTACGAACTATGTAAGAGGTTTAGCTCTGGTGCTAGCCTTCTTTGCCACTATTTACAATGAATTAAATTCAGTTTTTAGAGATTATAAAGATGAGTTTACAGAATATTACGAGCGGGTTCCAAATCTCAGTGGTTCCGTGAGCGTTATTGTAATTGTGTTTGTGTTACTTCTTATTGTAAGTATATTAATTACAGTTTTAGAAGTCTTTATTAAATACTACGGACTAAAGCTTGTGCAGACTCCTCAAAGCCTGGAGCTGGAAATGGGTTTAAAGACTAATACCAAAGTATCACTGCAACCACGGAGAGTTCAACTTATGCAGATCGTGACCAATCCAGTGCAAAAAAGATTTGATCTTTACGAAGCCAGAATAGCTTTAGCGAGCAGTGAGAATACTCTTCAGAAAAAGAAAATAAAAATTCCCGGATTGGGAAAAGATACGGTTGGAAAAGTAGAGTCTTATCTCTACGGAAATTTTGAAACAAACTTTGAGCAAAAGTTTCGGCCACACAGATTAATGCTTATTCGAAGATTATTTATAGTTTTCATTCCTGTACTGATAAGTTACCTTGTCCTTCTGAGAATTCCGTATATAGAATTTAATATCTGGGCTATTTTAGCAGCGTGTTTTATAGTGCTGGGAGTAATTTACCAGATATTGAGTTATAGATCCCAACAATTAATTTTTACAGAAGAATTCCTTCAAAAAAAGCAAGGGGTTTGGAATAAAAAAGAGGAATTATTTGAAGTCTTCAAAATGCAATCTGTTACCGTAAAACAACCTTTTTGGTACAGGCGTAGAAACCTAATAAATGTGATGTTTCATACAGCCGGAGGAGATGTAAGTTTTAGAGCCGTAAACAGGGATATTTTGACATACATCAATTATGTACTTTACAAAGCTGAATCAACAGGACGCAAGTGGATGTGAAAGAGGTTTAAGGTTTCAGGTTTCAAGTTTCAAGTTTCAGGTTTCCAGAACAAGATTTAGAGATTTAAAGTTCAAGTAAAATTAAATTTATAATTTTCTCTTTTCTCTTCTCTCTTCTCTCTTTTCTTAAGTCCTACCTCTTGATTCTTGTCTCTTGTCTCTTGCTTCTTGCCCGGACCCTATCTTAGTTTTGGAAATTTCTGCGGATTAGCTTCGTGCATAATGCTGTACACTTTTTCAAAAATATCTTCCGCAGAAGGTTTAGAGAAGTAATCCCCATCTGTTCCGTAAGCGGGACGGTGAGGTTTGGCAGTTAATGTCTGCGGCTTGCTGTCTAAGTGCACATAGGCATTTTGTTCTTCAATCACCTGCTGCAAGATGAATGCTGAAGCACCTCCCGGCACGTCTTCATCTATTACCAATAATCGGTTGGTTTTCTCAATGCTTTTTACAATGTCCCTGTTCAAATCAAAAGGCAGGAGGGACTGTATATCTATAACTTCAGCACTAATACCAACTTCTTCCAGTTCATTAGCGGCTTCTTCAACTAATCGAAGAGTAGAACCGTAAGAAACCAGGGTAATATCCTTTCCTTCTTTTAAAGTTTCCACCACTCCAAGTGGGGTGCGGAACTCTCCAAAGTTATTAGGAAGTTTTTCTTTGAGTCTGTAACCATTAAGACACTCCACTACAAGGGCAGGTTCGTCTGCCTGTAATAAGGTGTTGTAAAAACCTGCGGCTTTTGTCATATTCCGTGGCACGAGGATGTGGATTCCACGCAGGAGATGTACAAGGGCTCCCATAGGCGAACCACTGTGCCATATGCCTTCAAGTCTATGCCCACGTGTTCTCACAATAACCGGAGCTTTTTGCTTCCCTTTGGTACGATATTGTAAGGTGGCAAGGTCGTCACTCATTATTTGCAGAGCATACAGAACGTAATCGAGATATTGAATTTCTGCAATTGGTCTAAGGCCTCTCATTGCCATACCCAGACCCTGGCCTAAAATGGTAGCTTCCCGAATTCCGGAGTCTGCTACCCTGAGTTTTCCGTACTTCTCCTGCATTCCTTCCAGGCCCTGGTTAACGTCGCCAATTTCACCTGTATCTTCACCAAAAATTAAAGTTTCCGGATGTGTAGAAAAGATTTTATCAAAATTGTTTCGCAGAATGATCCTGGCATCTACTTCATGAGCATTTGTATCGTAAGTGGGCTTTACTTCTTTAATATTAAGTGCACTCCACTGAGATTCGCTGTATAAGTTACTGCTGTACTCGGGCTGGGATTCTTTTATGTAATTGTCGATCCAGTTTATCAGTTCCTGTCTGGCAGCACCTTCAGTTCCAAGGAGATATTTTAATGATTTTCTGGCAGCAATAAGAAGGTCTTTTTTCTCAGGATCTTTTATTCCTCCTACTTCCTTTTTAAGTTGAAGGACTGCATTTTTATTGCTGCTTTCTTCCGCAGCTCTTTTAAGCAGAGGTAATAGTTCTTTCTGCTTATTCCTCATAGGATCGGTATAAGCTAACCAAGCGGCTTTTTTACCGTCTCTAACCTCTTTTTTAATATTCTTTTCGAGCTCTTCCAGTTCATCATTTGTGGCAAAATGATTTTCTATGATCCATTCCCGGAATTTTATATTACAATCGTATGCTCTCTCCCACTTAAGGCGTTCCTCTTTCTTGTATCTTTCGTGAGATCCTGAAGTGGAATGCCCTTGTGGCTGTGTAAGTTCTTTAACATGAATAAGTACAGGGGAATGAGATTTTCGGGCAATTTTAGATGCTTTTTCATATGCTTCTACAAGTGCAACGTAATCCCACCCGTTCACAATAATAATTTCGTAGCCTTTGTTATCCTCATCTCTCTGAAAACCTTTAAGAATTTCAGAAATATTTTCTTTGGTAGTTTGATATTTCGCGTGGACTGAAATACCATATTCATCATCCCATACACTCATTACCATAGGTACCTGTAATACACCAGCTGCATTAATGGTCTCCCAAAACAAGCCTTCACTTGTACTGGCATTACCTATTGTACCCCAGGCGATTTCATTTCCATTATTTGAAAATTTTTCAGAATCAATGCCTTCAACATTTCTATATATTTTAGAGGCCTGAGCAAGGCCTAAAAGTCGGGGCATTTGGCCTGCGGTGGGGGAGATATCTGCACTGGAATTTTTTTGCTGCATTAAATTTTTCCAGCTACCATCTTCCTTAAGGCTATGAGTGGCAAAATGTCCACCCATTTGTCGGCCTGCAGACATTGGTTCGTCTTCAATATTGGTGTTGGCATAGAGGCTAAGCAAAAAACTGCTGGACAGTAAGCTCACCAATGGCCATCATAAAAGTTTGATCCCTATAATAACCTGAACGAAAATCTCCATTTTTAAAAACTTTGGCTAAAGCTAACTGAGGTAATTCTTTTCCATCACCAAAGATCCCGAATTTTGCTTTTCCAGTTAGGACTTCCCGTCTTCCCAAAAGACTACATTCACGGCTGGTTACTGCAATATGATAATCTTCCAGTACCTGATTCCTGAAATCTTCAAAGGAAAGAGATTCTTTGGTCTGTGGCTCGCTTTGCATGAAATTGATTTTGAATGGTAACAAATGTAGGCAAAGATACTGTTAAATACAATTCAATCAAAAGCCAATAAAAATGTAAATTATTTGATTTACAGGATAAATTTTACGTTATATTCAAAAATTAAAAATAAGTGATGAAATTTTTGATAATATCACAATAGGAAGGTTGTTTTATAAATATTCTTCCATAGACCCCTCCAACGAACCTTAATAATTAATACCACTCCCGGGTGAATAATTTAATTAATGTATTGAGATCCAAAGTAACAATAAATCTTATTTTTTGATCATAATTATCCTGGGCTATTTCCCAACCAAGATTTGAATAAACCGGGAAAAAAACTTCGAAATAATCCTGAACCAGGCTCATTCTAATTCCGGAATCATAGACAAATTCGGGATTAAAACCTTTATTTTTAAGAAGGCCTGCATCCCCGTAAACAAAGATCCACTTCCACAAATTTGTGCTTGCATTAACCGTTGTGAGCCATTGATTAGCATATTCCGGCTGTAACTGCGATTTGAAACCACCTTCTGCTGTAATTAATTGTTGGCTGAACAATCCTGTGGACTGACTTCGGCCATAGTAGTTATAATCGAAGAGGTAATCTGTTGGCCGATCCAGGGCAAAGCTGAAGTAATCATTGTCAACTTCATCGTTATACAAAAAGGTTCCCGCAAACATCCTCAAATTGATCTGCTGATTGTTTTTAAAAAGCTTACGGTATTCAACTTCCATAGAAAGTTTACTAAAGTTTTTTGCAAGTTCATAATCTACGCCACCAGTAATAAAATCTACAAGATTGGTATCACTATAATTGTAACTTACATTAAAAACATTGTATTCCGGCTGTTCAACAGGATTTATGGGATCGAGATCCTGTTGAACATTTACGTTTCTTAAAATAAGGCTTTGCCGCTCGTTATCCCTCAAGTAAAAATTTCTAAAAAAGAATCCCAGGTAGGGAGTAAACTTTTCGTAGAAAAGATCATAGCCATAGGAGAATCTTACTCCGCTTACACCGTAACGCAATGCAAAAAGATTCTCATCATCATAAAAATGTGTATTACTTACCATAGCTGAGCCAACCAGGGTTTGGCTATTAAACCCAAATTTAGGAGCCAGGCGAAAATCAAACCTTCTGTTAAGGAATGGCTTGTTATAAACTTTAGGCCCTATAGCCACTCCGTCGTATAAATTAAAGGTGACTTCCGGCATAAAAAATAACTGATAATACCTTGGATCTTCAACATCCTTTAAGAGTCTAAACTGAACAGGTTTATCCAGGAAGGTCGTAATACCTTTATAATTGTCTCTTTGGTTTATTTCGGGAATAATACCTTCATAATTTAAAGCCAGCCTTTCAATACCGTCACGAGGAATAGTAACAGTTACATTTTCAGCCGTATTTTCCACCCACTTCTTATAAATGATTTCTCCATCCCTTAACCCGTAAAGAGGTACAGGCATATTATTATTCTTCTTATTTTTAATAGTTACTAACAGTGAATCTTCCGTTTTCCGGACATTCTTAATTTTGAAATCCATTTTTTGACTTGTGGTGACATAATCATCAAAAAACCAGGAAATATCTTTATCGGCATTTTTTTGAAGAATCTGTTTAAAAGATTCTGCTCCAGTGGGTTCTAATAAATAATCGGAATAAAATTCTTCAATTGAAGCTTTCACTGTCTTGTCTCCTAAAAAATCTTCAACATATTTTAAACCAGCTCCTGCCTTATAAGCGTTGGCTATATTTTTATTAAATTTAATTAGTGAATCCTGGCTGGTGGTTAGCGGTTGGTCAAGATTCATTCTTGCCATGTGCAGGTAGAGAAAGGGATATTGGTCGTTAAATTCCAGATCAGCCGCATGAAACCATCTTATTCCTATAACATCACTCAGGTTCCCCATGAGTTTCATATCTGGATAATAGGTGTCTACGTAGTCCATCATTAGAGATATGTGAATGGCATCATAAACCCATTGTTCTTCCCTTGGATTCAAGAGCAACGTATTTTTTAAATAATGATCTGTCACAGCTTTAAGCTGTTTAATATCATATTGGAATCCATCTGGAAATGGACGTATATAATGAGGAAGTTGGTTAAGACCATACACAGGATTGTTTAAATAATCCTCCCGGGTTACGAAGAGGGTTTTATGTGGATATTCTCCCAACCTTAATTCCAGAAACTTCAGGATACGGTTTAATATGAGACCTTTCATTCCTAACATAAGTCCATCGTCCTCAACATTGGTTAGAACTTCGGTTGAATTTACTTCTATAGACTCAAAATTAAAGGTACGGGTAAGATAGAGTTGAGATGTTACTCTGTTATCACCGCTAAGAAAAGTAGTTTTAAAACCATTTTCAGTGATCACCCTTTCAACATTGAGCGGTGATCCTACATATAAATTGGGTTTTGTGGATAATTTAATTTTTATATCAGCCGGAGGGGTATATTGATCTCCAATATTCCTGTCACTGTAGATTTTCCAATCGCCATTAAAGACGGCAGGGGTAATGTACCAGTACTTCAGCTTAAAATTGCCAAGGTCATCATAGCCATACCGGGTAAATTTTTCAGAAGGTATTTTTACCCTGTATAGAAGATTTAGATAAACTTTTTCCCCGGGATTTAAAGGTTCTTCGAGAAAAATCCTAATAATGTCGGGCGCACCTTCGGGTCGGTCCCAGGTGTAGTTCTGTACATTTTTATTTGTAATACTATAGATCTTTGTGAAGCCCCTTTCTTCTTCTTTCGCGAAATGAAATCGCCGTAGATAGTCTTCAGCAAAACGTCTGGCCAGGGGAGTAGATTTATCCTTAAAACTATTCGCCCAATCATTTAAATAGATTTCATTGAGAACCATCTCACTGGTATTCTCATATACAATCTCCTGTTGTATATTAAAAGTTTTTGTAGAGTCATTAAGAACAGCAGTGATATTTATTGCTGTTTGGCCGAAGCCCGGTTGAACAGCCCAATGGTACTTACAAGAATCAGGAAAATAAATTTCTTCAAAGGTCTTCAGGAATTAAATAATACCGGTATTGGGACAGGCAACAAAACCTTCAAAGAAAGCCTGAAAATGTGAAGAATACACAGCCTTTAATTAAAAATTAGGACTAAGGTTGTATTCATCATAAAATTGATCCAGGATTTCCAGAACTTCATCTGCAGTATCAACTACGTGTAACAGGTCAATATCGCCGTCACTGATATTTTGGAAGCTGTCCAGAAGGGTTGCTCTCACCCAATCAATAAGTCCACCCCAAAAATCGGTCCCAACTAGAATTATAGGAAATTTATCAATCTTATTGGTTTGGATAAGTGTTATAGCCTCAAAGAGTTCGTCTAATGTTCCAAAACCTCCCGGCATTACAACAAATCCCTGTGAATATTTTACAAACATTACTTTTCTCACAAAGAAATAGTCAAAATCAAGACTTTTATCCCTGTCAATATATGGATTATCATGCTGCTCAAAAGGAAGATCTATATTTAGACCTACAGATGTTCCCCCAGCCAGATGAGCTCCTTTATTACCACTTCCATGATTCCAGGCCCTCCACTTAGGTTATTACTCCATACCCGTGATCAACTATTTTCTGAGCAACCTTTTCGGTAAGCTTATAATATTTGTGATCGGGCTTTGTCCTGGCAGATCCAAAAATGGAAACACAGGGGCCAATTTGGCTAAGTTTCTCATATCCTTTTACAAATTCACCCATTATTTTAAAAATAGCCCAGGAATCATTTGTTTTAATTTCGTTCCAGGCTTTATTTCCTTGTTTTGCTCTCATTGTATTTATTCTAATTCAATTCTCTTTTAAGATAGGTTGCTGTATAGCTTTTTTTATGTTTTGCAACTTCTTCGGGTGTACCTGAGGCAACTACTTCTCCTCCGTTTTTTCCGCCTTCGTAGCCAATATCTATAATATAATCTGCCGTTTTGATCACGTCCATATTATGTTCAATAATAAGAACAGTATTTCCTTTGTTAGCCAGTTTATTAAGAACATCCATTAAAACCCTTATATCTTCAAAATGTAAACCTGTGGTAGGTTCATCGAGAATATAAAAAGTATTTCCGGTATCCCGCTTGGATAGTTCGGTGGCTAATTTTATCCTTTGAGCTTCCCCGCCAGAGAGGGTAGTGCTTTGCTGTCCAAGAGTCACGTATCCCAAACCTACATCCTGTATGGTCTTTAATTTGCGATATATTTTTGGAATAAGCTCAAAAAACTCGGTCGCCTCATTAATTGTCATTTCAAGAACATCAGAAATAGATTTTCCCTTATATCGAATCTCGAGAGTTTCCCTGTTGAACCTTTTTCCCTGGCAGGTCTCACATTCCACATAAACATCGGGAAGAAAATTCATTTCAATTACTCTTAAACCTCCACCTTTACAGGTTTCACATCTTCCACCTTTTACATTAAAGCTAAACTTAGCCGGGCTTGTAACCTCTTATCAAGGCTTCAGGAGTTTTTGCAAAAAGATTTCGAATTTCAGAAAATACCCCGGTGTAGGTCGATGGATTAGATCGAGGGGTTCTGCCTATAGGTGTTTGGTTAATATCTATTACTTTATCTATATGATCCAAACCGCTTATGCTCTTATATGGTTTGGGGACTTTCACGCCATTAAAGTAGTGGGCATTCATTATAGGATAAAGCGTTTCATTAATTAGAGTAGATTTACCACTTCCCGAAACTCCTGTTACCGCTACCATTTTACCCAGCGGAATTTTTATAGTTACATTTTTAAGATTATTTCCCGTTGCTCCCTTTAGTACTATTTCTTTTCCATTTCCTTTTCTGCGTTTCTTCGGAATTTCTATTTCCTTAGTGCCGTTTAAATAAGAAGCTGTAATAGTATCATGAGATTTAATTTGTGCAGGAGTTCCCTGGCTAATAATTTCTCCCCCATGTTTTCCTGCTCTAGGGCCTATATCGATGACATGATCTGCACGCTCTATCATGTCCTTATCGTGTTCAACCACAATTACCGAATTTCCAAGATCACGAAGAGAAACCAAGGAATTTATTAATTTATCATTATCTCTTTGATGAAGACCAATACTTGGCTCATCCAGAATGTATAGAACTCCCACAAGCTGAGAACCTATTTGGGTAGCAAGCCGTATTCTTTGCGCCTCTCCTCCGGAAAGGGATTTCGAACTTCGGTTAAGGGAAAGATAAGTTAAACCTACATCTACCAGAAACTGTAGGCGGGATCGAATTTCTTTTATTACTTCAGAAGCTATTAAAAGTTGTTTTTCTGAAAGCTGCTCTTCCAGGTGCGCAAACCAATCCTGAAGGTCGGTTATATCTTTATTAGCTAATTCAGCAATATTCCTGTCATTTATTCTGAAGAAGAGCGCTTCTTTTTTAAGCCTGGCCCCTTCACAATCAGGACAGGTTATTTTGTCCATATATTCTTTGGCCCATCTCCTTAAAGAAGAAGAATCATTGTTGTTATAAGTAGTTTCAATGAAGGTGGCTACTCCTTCAAAATCTATTTTAAATTCTCTGGTAATTCCAAGAGCTTTAGATTCTTTCGAAAATTTCTCTTTTCCACCATAAAGTATCATTTCTATCGCTGCCTGGGGAACAGAAGAAACAGGATCGCTCAATTTGAAATTAAATTTTTCAGCAATTAGTTCCAATTGAGAAAAGACCCAATTTTTCTTCTGGGGACCGTGAGGGGCCAGGGCTCCATTCTTAATTGATTTCTTCCTGTCGGGTATTAACTTATCTTCATTCACCCGATGTAGGCTTCCAATTCCGTTACAGGTGGGACAGGCTCCTTTAGGGGAATTAAATGAAAAGTTATTAGGTTCGGGATTAGGGTAGGAGATCCCCGTTGTTGGACACATTAAATTTCTGCTAAAATAGCGGATATCTCCAGTATCCTGTTCCAGTACCATGAGTACATCATCTCCATGATACATTGCCGTTTTTATACTGTCACTTAGCCTTTTTTGACCTTCGGCATTTTCATCAATTTTTAAACGGTCAATTACTATTTCAATCTCGTGGACCTTATACTAGTCCAGTTTCATACCTTTTACAATATCCCGAACTTCTCCATCTACCCTTACCTTAAGAAAACCTTGTTTGGAAATTTGTTCAAAAAGTTCCCGATAGTGTCCTTTTCTGGATCTAATTACCGGGGCGAGAATATTTATTTTTTTGTCTTTATAATTTTTAACGATGAGGTTCCTTATTTGTTCATCATTATAGCTCACCATTTTTTCACCTGTGTTGTAGCTATAGGCATCTGCAGTCCGTGCGAATAGAAGCCGCAGAAAATCATAAATCTCTGTGATTGTGCCTACAGTACTTCTTGGATTTTTGCTGGTGGTTTTTTGTTCTATGGCTATAACAGGAGATAAACCTTCAATTTTATCCACATCCGGACGTTCCAGGCCTCCCAGGAATTGCCTGGCATAAGCTGAAAAGGTTTCTATATAACGACGTTGACCTTCAGCATAAATCGTATCAAATGCGAGAGAAGATTTACCTGAACCTGATAAACCTGTAATAACAACCAATTTTTCCCGGGGTATAGTGACATCGATATTCTTTAAATTATGAACTCTGGCCCCCAGAACTTCAATATATTCTTCCTCTTTCACCATATTTAAAATCAAGGGGGCAAAGGTACTTAAACTGTTGCTAACTAAAAAGTAAGCTTAAACCTAAACCTGTTAAGAATTAGGTAAATAAAAAGTTTATTTAAACAATTTATAAAATGAAGGAATTATTCTTATATTAGGATAATTTTAATAGGAGAAATTAAATTCTTCCTAAAAATTTTCAAGCAGGAAAAAGGAAGGACCAAATAATTTATCTTAGCAATAATTATTCCCCCCAGGATTTTTTATGTCATAATCCCCCCTTGAATAAAAAATTCAGTTTATCCCTACACCCCGGGTATTTTTAAAATACTCTTATAAAATTCTATTACGGCCCCCCAAAAATTTTGAAAAGGTATTACCTAATTGGTAATTGTTGACGCTGTCCCCGTTTACAATTGCTACCTACAGGTAAAGGAATTTATAATGGAATAATATAATAAATCCAATGTGGGATGAATATTGAGAAAAAACAATTACTGCTTATTAGTAACAATGCAAAATTTGTTACGGAAATTAAAGAGGGGCTAAGTTTACATTTTGAAATAAATGTGGTGAATGGAATTCACTCCGGGTACCACACGGCCCTTGGTTTATTACCCGATATTATTTTACTGGATCATCCTTCCCTTGATTCCAAAAGTTTTAAAAATCTCGCAAATTTTAAGTCGACACATTTCCTGAACAAGTGCTGGTTAATTATGTATGCAGAAGAATCTTCCAGGCGTACAGTGGAAAAAAGTTATTCAGGAATTACAGATGAGATATTCTATTCTTCTACAGAACCTTCTTTGTTGGCCGGAAAAATTATTAAGCGTGTTTACTCCAATTTTTCCCTTACTAATTATTGGAAAGATTCTTTTATGGGTCTTTTTAATTTACTGGCTAATCCTGTAGTCCTTTTGGAGCAGGACAATATAATACAAATGAATGATGCGTTTAAACAAACGTTTAAGGTTGAAAGTACCGATGGGATTAAACTTACTGATTTTGTGAAATGTGAAAACAAGGCAAAGGTGAAAGAAAGCCTCCGAAATTTTGCAAGGGGGAAACATATGAAGGCAGTGACCAGAACAGTTTTGCGACTTAAAAATGACAAGGTTAGAAATGCAAAAATCAGTTTTTCAAAACTAGATAAGATGATCAATGGTCAATATATTATGATGATACATTTTTCTGAAGAAGTGGAGTTGGTAACAGAGAATATAGGCACAAATTCATCAATAGTAGAAAATTGTTTCGAAGACAATGCCAGAATAGCCGATTTCAGTTTTACCAAAAGAGAAAAGGAAATAATCCAGTTATTATGTAAAGGATATAAGACGAAAGAGATTTCAGAAACTTTGTTTATTTCTCCCAAAACAATTGAAAAACACCGGGCAAATATTATCAAACGTACAAATTCTGAAACTATACTGGAGAGTATTATTTATGCTATAAGCCATAATCTTATAGATCTCCAGGTGGCTTAACAAATGCTTAACCTATTTTATAAGGGAATTCCCCCATTGGTTTAAGACAGGAATGAATATAAATTTACCTCAATAAGAATGACACCCCCACTCTGCTTCTTATTGTTTACAAACCCCACTTTTTTAGTTCTAACTATGGTAGATTTTCCTGAAAGGGTATTTGCATATATAATTTATTGACCATTCTAAATATTATTAACTAAAACTATTTTTAACTATGAAAAACTTTAAACTATCCATTGCCTATCTGGCAATGTTTGCAATGATCTTTACTTCCTGTAGTAAAGAAGAAGTGGGAGGGGCAAACCAGGATTCAGATATGGCCACTTTATCCTTTGGGGCCATTGTAAATGACATTGTTACAAATCGTGCTTCCAAGCAGGCCATTGGCGATTTGCCTGATTGTACAGATGACGAACCTGCCTATGTGGAAATCGTACTTATGATGGGAGATGATGAAGTAGTAGGTACTTCAGAAGATCCTTATAGAGTAGATCTTGTTGCAGGCGAGGTTTTTACCGTGGAAGATGAAGCATTAGAGCTTACTCCCGGCGACTACACTTTAAGTCATTTTTCTGTTTATAATGCCGACGGAGATCTTATCTGGATTGCGCCAAGAACAGGTAGCCCTCTTGGAGAGTTTGTGGACATTACTTTACCATTAGACATCGATCTAAGAGCAGGAGTGAAGAAGTATGTTGATGTAAATGTACTTTGTTTTGATAACCGTAATGTTAACCAATATGGATATTTATTCTTTGAATTAATTCCTACAGAGCTTATTGAATTTTGCTTCTTTGCAAACTATTGTCCAACAGATGAAGGTGGAAGAGATTATCCTGCACGTTATAGTGTAAGCATCTGGCAGGGAACTAATGCTAACGGTACACCTTTATACACTAATGTTATAAATAATACTGATCAATACGATAACGGTGACTTTTATGCAACACCTTTATGTTTTGCATTACCAAACAATGATAATCCAAACCAGCCATACTTATATTATGAGGTTACTTTGCTAGACTGGGATGCTAATTATGGAGATGCAGAAGATTTAGTTATCCGCGGGACCTTAACAGCTCAGGACATCTATGATAATTTCGATGGCGATGATAACGTAAATTATGAGCACTTAAGATTTGGATGTGAAGTAGTTAATTGCCCTGGAGTTCCAACTCCTGGAGATATGGATGGAGATTGTATTCCTGACGGTGAGGATCCATGTCCTCAAGTACCATCTAGTCAGGATATGGACGGAGATTGTATACCTGATGGTGAGGATCCTTGTCCTGCTGTGCACACAGACCAGGATATGGATGGAGATTGTATTCCTGATGGCCAGGACAACTGTCCAGAAGTTGCCAATCCTGACCAGGAAGATTCTGACAATGATGGTATAGGTGATGCTTGTGATGAAGATGGCGGTGACGATTGTGAAACTGCTATTATGTGGGGTGATACTGAGCTAAATGATCTTGACGGAGTTCCTGCAAACAGATGGGGATGGGTTGAGCATTTCCAAGGAGATGAATTAGAAGATGGAGAGTATCAGTTTAATTATTACGCTGCTGCCGGACAAAATGAAGTTAGCAATGGTTATTTAGCCGGAGTAGTTACTATTATTGTTGCAGGTAATGATGTACACGTTCAAATTGATCTTGAAGATGGTGTTTCTCTGGATGAAGCTCATGTATATTTTAGTAGCACTAATGCACCAACCACTACAGCTTTTGGACAATGGACTTCTAATTTAGGAGAGAATCCATCGACAGAAGGAAACTTAGTTAGCTATACCAGAGATGGAGATTTCTGGATTGGCTTCCACGGTGTAGTTTGTAGATAATTTTTAACTGTCCGGGGGAAAATCCTCCCCGGACAGTTTTTACTTTGATTTTTTTAAATTATTGATTTGGAGGTGAATAAAAATTATTCATCGTCCGAAAGGGAAATCCTATTTCCAATCTAAAGTAGTATTAACCAAAACTAAATATTATAAACTAAAACAACTATTATCATGAAAAATTTTAAATCCTCCCTAAGCATGGTGGCAATTTTTGCCTTACTGCTTACCTCTTGTAGTAAAGATAATGATCCGGGCATTGCTCAGGATGGAGAGAAAACCACTCTGTCTTTTGGCGCATTATTAAATGACCTGGTTACTAACAGGGCCGCATCAAAACAATCAATTGGAGACCTTCCGGAATGTTCAAACGATGCACCAGCTTTTGTAGAAATAGCACTTTCCCTTGATGGTACTTCTGTAGTAGGAACTACCAGTGATCCTTTTAGAATTGACCTTGTTGCAGGACAGATCTTTACCGAAGAAGTTCCTGAACTGGAATTAGTTCCTGACAATTATACACTGGAATATTTTACAGTACATAATGCTGATGGAGAAGTTATCTGGATCGCACCAAGATCTGGAAGCGCTCTTGGCGAATTTGTAGATACAGCTCTTCCTTTAAATATTGACTTAAGGGCCGGAGTTAAAAAGTATGTAGATGTTGAAGTTCTTTGTTTTGACAACAGGGATGTAAACCAATATGGATACCTGTTCTTTGAAATTGATACGAATGAGGCTATCGAGTTCTGTATCTTCGGTAACTATTGTCCACCAGCAGGGGATGGTCGTCACTATCCTGCATCTTACAGTGTAAGCGTATGGTCTGGAACCAGTGCGGCAGGAGCAGTACTTTATACAGATGTTCAGAACACTACCGGTTATTATGATAATGGTGATTTTTATGCAGAACCTGTGTGTTTCGCCTTGCCTGATACAGAAGGAGCAGACAATTATTACTTTGAAATTACTCTAAGATCATCTGACGAGTATGGTGAGGTTAATGAAAGAGTAATTAGAAGAGGTACAATCACAGATGATATTGTAAGAGGCTTCTTTGATGGAGAGGACAATCTTGATTATTATCACTTTAGAGAAGGATGTGGAGAAGATGGTCCTCCAATTTTTGAAGTTCCTGGATCAGATTCTGTACTTTATAAAACCTGTGCATATCCAATAAACGGTACAACATCTGTAGCTTTGGCTGTCTTTGAACTTATGGACAATCAATTAAAAGCAACTGTTGTTGCCGCAAATGTAACTCCTGGTCGTACTCATCTTCAACACCTTCACGGGTTTACAAATGGAACAAACTCTACCTGTCCTCCTATGAGTGCAGATGAGAATAATGATGGTTTAATAAGTATATCTGAAGGAGCACCATTTTATGGTCCTGTTCAACTGCCTCTAAATTATGCAGATAATAGCTTCCCAACGGCAGATGCCAATGGGTGGTACACTTATCAAAGAACTTTTGATGTTACTGGATTAACATTACCATCTCTGGAAGATCTTTCTTTAGTAGTTCATGGACGTATGGTTAATGGTAATTACGAGGCTACACTTCCTGTAGCTTGTGGAGAAGTTGCAAATTTGAACTCCCATTAATTTAAGTAATAAGGCTGAGGATTTTTCCTCAGCCTTATTTTTTACTATGTAATTAACCATTCATTAAGTGATTAACTAAAACTATTTATTATGAAAAATTTAAAAAGGTACCTGAGTGTAGTGGCCATTTTTTCGCTGCTCTTTACCTCCTGTTCTAAAGATGAAACCTAGTGTTCTTAATTCAGATCCTGAAAAAGCCACTGTTTCATTTGGAGCAATAGTGAATGATCTTGTAACAAACAGAGCAGCTTCAAAACAATCTATGGGAGATCTTCCTGATTGTTCTGATGATACTCCTGCTTATGTGAGAATTGTTCTTATGCAAGGTGATGAAGAAGTAGTAGGTACATCAACTTCCCCGCACCGCGTGGACCTGGTGGCCGGAGAAATATTTACAGTAGAAGATGCTGAACTTGAACTTGAACCTGGTAATTATACTCTGGAACATTTCTCTGTTTACAACAGCGATGATGAAGTGATCTGGCTTGCTCCACGTACAGGAAGTGATTTGGGTGCCTATGTAAATGCTACTTTACCCATTGCGATAGATCTAAGAGCAGGAGTTAAGAAATATGTAGATGTTCCTGTATTGTGTTTTGACAACCGTGAAGTGAATCAATATGGATACTTATTCTTTGAATTAGATACTAATGTTGCACTTACTTACTGCTTCTTTGCAAACTATTGTAATGATGATGGTATGCATTATCCTGCTCGTTACAGTATAAGCATCTGGTCTGGTAATAATGCAAATGGTGTAGCGATTTATACTAATGAGACTAATTTTACAGGACAACATAATAATGGAGATTACTATGCCACACCATTATGTCTTGCCTTGCCAGATAATGATGACCTTGATGAAGAGTATTTATATTATGAAATGACTCTGCTTGATTGGGATGACAATTATGGCGATGTTGAGCAGGTAATGATGTCTGGTACTATAACCAAGAGAGAGATCCTTGCCAACTTTGGTGATAGCGAAGAAGACAATGTGGAGTATGAGCACGTAAGATTTTGTGATGATGCTGGAGAACTAGTAGGTGATAGGGACAATGACAATATTCCTGATAATATGGACGAATGTCCAGATGAGGTGGGCCCTGCTTCTAATAATGGTTGTCCAGAGGAAAATGATGGAGATTTAGATGGAGATGGTGTTCCTGATTCCATTGATCTATGTCCAAACACTCCGGCAGGAACTGATGTTGACTCAGATGGATGTCCAGAAGAAACTGATGGAGATGCAGATGGTGATGGTGTTCCCGATTCCATAGATCTGTGTCCAAACACTCCTTCAGGTACTGATGTTGACGCAACAGGTTGTCCAGAGGATACTACTGGTGAAGGATGTACTGGATTACCAGCAGTATGTGATATAGAATTTGGAAGCCTTCCAGAGGACTGTTATGTAACTGTACTTGATGGAGCTGATGGAAATGGTTACGTGAGAGTTAATAGCGCAGCCGATATAGATTTAATGCAAACACTTGTTAATGAGGCGTACGGTACAGTGAGCGTTTCAGCTTCAGGTAATTCAGTAACTGTTTCTATTGATGGTGGATTACCTCAAGATAGAGTTACAGCTTATGAAGTAGAAGTAAGGCCAGGTGAAAATGGAGCAATGAGTGCTACTTGTTGGGAATCTCAATGTGCATCTACTGTAACTGAAGTTCCATCTGGAGATCAGCCTGCACTTGATATAACATTTGATGATTTGGAATATTCTTACCCATTCTATGTTAGAGTAAATGCAGTAATATGTGAATCTGTCGTAGGAGAATAAATATGAAAAAAAACTTCCGCAAATTGGTCAACCGGGGGGATGACCATTTGCGAAGTTACTTGAAGTACCGCAAGGTGCTGATGGGACTGCCCGGTTTGCCGGGCAGTTTTTTTTGTATTTCATCGAAATTAGTTAAAAAAAAACTTAAAGTTTTAAATTTAGTTTGTATGTTAGCCGCTGCTTAAGCAAAAAAATAAAAATGGCCATTCTCCCCCCGCCTGGTCTTTTTATTCAAAGATGTTCCATTTTTCTATGTGAAATTGAACTTTTTTATGTTGGATTTCGTTTTTCCTACAAGAATTTTCAATCTCCCCGTGAAATTTGCTGACAATTGTGTCTGAAAAAATTATATACCCCAAGTGTTAATTTTTTTTGGAATGGACTTTGAATTAACCCAAATCTATTAACGTTTATTTAACCCGGAACAGCTAATAATTGAGAATAAAACTGTTCCTCAAAATTTTTGTAACCCCAACTTATGAAAAGAAGCAATTTATTGTATTTACTACCTAAGCATTCGCTTTTCTATCTTGTAGTGAAGATTCAATTACCGACCCCCTTACCCCAGAAGAGCAACTTAATGGAACCAAGGAATTATTGGCAAACGTAGAGACAGCCTATCCTAATGAAATAGGAAAAGTTCAAAACGTATATTTTGCAGGTGAGAAATTACCAGTAGAGGAAATAGATGGTGAGTACATCTATGAGGGAGACATCCTTTTACCTGCAGATATGTTGTCATCAAAAGAAGTAAAACTTGTATATGAAAAGGGTGAAACGCCCCCTGCACAAAAAAGTGTAGGTAGAACTTCCGCCAGGTGGCCTAACAATACTGTTTACTATTCAATAGATAGTAATCTTTCCAGTAAAAATCGAGTCACAGACGCTATAAGCCACTGGGAAGCTAATACTTCTTTAAAATTTGTACAAAGAACCTCGCAATCCAACTACATTTATTTTACTACTAGTTCTGGCTGTTCCTCTTATATAGGAATGATTGGAGGCAGGCAAAATATCACTCTTGCCAGCAGCTGTAGTACAGGAAGTACAATCCACGAAATTGGTCATGCAGTAGGTCTTTGGCACGAACAGAGCCGCGCCGATAGGGATAACCATATAAAAATCCTTTATAACAACATCCAGAGTGGAAGAGAGCATAATTTTATGACTTATGCTGAAAGTGGGTTTGATGGCAAAGAATTTACCAGCAGCCTTGACTTGGGATCTATTATGATGTATGGCCCTTATTCTTTTTCAAGTAATGGTCAACCTACTATTACAAAGACTAATGGTAGTACCTATACTATACAGAGAACTTCTTTGTCTACAGGTGACAAGCAGGGAATTAATAGTATGTATTCCTCCACCTCAACTACTTCACCTCAATATGTAGATGGAGAACGTTATATCATTCACGGTTTAACTGTAACTTATAAGGCTGGAGAATGGTGGTACTACTCAAGGATCTATGGATGGTGTGAAGTAGAATACCGCAATGGCAACTGGTACTACGCGAGATAAATGCAAGTAAAACCATTGATAAACCCGGCTTTTAGCCGGGTTTTTTTTATTACCATTGTGGCCGGATCCCACAATAATGTGTAATAATTCCCCAAAATTAAATATGTGGGAATACGTAGAATTTATATTTTAAAGTTTAACAGTTTTCCACCAGGCTTCAAACATTAAGTTGGGATGTAGGAATTTTGTCCTTTACTCGACCAAATTCACTTTAAAAGGGTTCAAAGGTCAAGTATCCTATTTGAGCTGAATTGTTTGAGATCATCAAAAAAGAGGAAAAATTCTTTTTCAAAATCTTCATAATAAAGCTCCAGTTCCTTTACAGCGAGATCCATTTTAGATTTATTTTTTGTACGCTGGTTCATTTGAGAAAGAATTTTAGAAATTCCTTCAATTGAGGCATAACTTACCAACCAATTATCCCTTAGCATATACGGTAAAAACATCTTTACATTATTAGGCAAGAGTTCATGATTTCTTTTAAGAAGTGAATAGAATTCTTCCACATATTCCTTCAAAGGTGTATCGCAATACCTGCTCCAGTTTGCAGCAAGGTAATGGTCGTAGAAGACATCTACTATTACCGGGCTATAGTGCCTGTATTGAGGGAAAAGCCTGGTGGAACTTTTTCTAAAAAGCAGGTGAACATCAGTATAACTATCTATTGCCCGGTGAAGAATAATTCCATTGCGAATACCTTCAGGGAAATTGATAATTTTTTTTCCTTTCACAGAATCTGCTATAAAATTTCCAATTTTTATTTCGTCGTTTTCACCCGAAAGATAAATGTGTGCGAGGTAGTTCATTTGGACAAGTTACTCAATAAAGGCTTTTCAGCTTCAGAATAAGGAAAGTTTGTTGCATTAGATCAAGCCTTGTATCTTTGTTTCACAATTACCCAAAGCACCTCAGGTTATATGTGGTGCACTATAAAACAAAAACTAAAATTCATGACCTTAATAAAATCTATTTCAGGAATAAGAGGAACAATAGGAGGTAGACCTTCAGAAAACTTAACCCCTATAGACGCGGTAAAATTTGCCGCTGCGTATGGTTCCTGGCTCAAGAAGGAAACTAATAGTGAAGATCTGCGGGTGGTAATTGGTAGGGACGCAAGAATTTCAGGTTCTATGATACAAGAACTGGTAATGAACACCCTTATTGGCTTAGGTATTAATGTGATTGATTTAGGACTTTCTACTACACCAACAGTTGAAGTTGCTGTGACAATGGAAAATGCAGATGGAGGAATTATTTTAACTGCCAGCCATAATCCTAAACAATGGAATGCTTTAAAACTTTTAAATAACAGAGGAGAATTTTTGAATGGAGATGATGGCAAAAAAAATTCTCGAATTGGCCGAAAGTGAGAATTTTGATTTTGCCGAGGTGGATGACCTGGGAAAGATTAGAGAGGAGAAGGATTATATTCAACGTCATATTCAGGAGGTACTTAAACTGAAATTAGTAAATTCTGATCTTGTAGCAAAGGCAAAGTTCAAAGTAGTAGTTGATGCTGTTAATTCCACTGGTGGTATTGCAATTCCCGCTTTACTGAAAGAAATGGGAGTGGAAGTAGTGGAGTTATACTGTGAACCTAATGGTCATTTTCCTCATAACCCTGAACCTTTAAAAGAGCATCTGGGTGATATATGCAAATTAGTTAAAGAAGAAAAAGCAGATCTCGGTATCGTTGTAGACCCCGATGTTGACAGACTCGCAATTATAGATGAAAAGGGAGAGATGTTTGGGGAGGAATATACCCTCGTGGCGTGTGCCGATTATGTGCTTAGTAAAACCCCTGGTTCAACCGTAAGCAATTTATCCTCTTCCCGGGCTCTCAAGGATCTTACACAGCAGCACGGTGGTACTTACCAGGCAAGTGCTGTGGGTGAGGTTAATGTGGTGGAGCTTATGAAGAAAACTAATGCTGTTATTGGAGGAGAGGGAAATGGAGGTATAATATATCCTGAAGCACACTATGGACGTGACAGCCTTGTTGGAGTAGCCTTGTTCCTCACATATTTGGCAGAAAGGAAAGAAAAAGTTTCTAAAATAAAGGAAGGCTATCCCGCTTACTTTATGAGTAAAAATAAAATTGAGTTAACTCCTGATATTAATGTAGATGAAATTCTGGAAAAAGTGAGAGAACATCACAGTAGCGAAGAAATTTCTACAGTTGATGGAGTGAAAATTGATTTTCCTGAAAACTGGGTGCATCTAAGAAAATCTAACACAGAACCTATCATTAGAATATATACTGAAGCTAAAACCCAACAGAAAGCAGATGATCTTGCTGAAGAAATGATAAGGGAAATAAAGGAAATTGCTTTTTAATCTATAACAATAGCCTTATTATTAGTATTTAAAAACCGATGTTTCCATCGTTTGTGGGTCCATAAATAAAATTGGGGTGAACTTTTTATTTGTTTTTCAAGATGTTCGAAAAATGTTTTAGTGATTTTAAACTCTGGTTCTTCCTTTGGATTATCACTTATAGTTACAAAAGATGCCTCGTAAAAGCCCCTTTTTAGCTTTTTTACCTGCAAATAAACTACAGCCATGTCTAAGTCCTTTGCAAGTTTTTCAGATCCAGTATATACAGGGACTTTTATACTTAAAAAATCCATCCAGTATTTAGCTCTTTCAATTTTAGGAGACTGGTCGGCTACCATTCCGTAGACTCCGCGGATTCCATTCTTCTCATTGGCTGTTATTGTTTTTGTTGCCTCTACTGTGGGTATTAAAACTCCGTCGTACCTTCCTCTTATATCTTTTGCCAATTTATCGAAGTAAGGATTTTTGACTTTTTTGTAGATGCCAAATCCACGATAATTTATCCCGTACAACTGTAGTGCATTCATCCATTCATAGCTGGCATAATGGCCACACATCAGGATTATACTTTTGTTCATTTTCCTTAATCGATGAATTTCTTCTATATTGGTAAAAACGAAGCGCCTTTTAAGCTCTTCATTTGAAATAGAAATGCTCTTGATCATTTCCAGGAACATATCACACATATGGTGGTAAAACTTTTTCCGTATCCTATTTATTTCTTCTGAAGGTTTTTCGGGAAAGACCAACTGTAGATTTTCAGTAACTACTTTTTTTCGGTAACCTATTATATGGTAAACCAGAAAAAAAACCGCATCAGAAACTTTATAAAAAACAGGAAAAGGGAGTTTGGAAATTAGCCAGAGGAGGGGGTAAACTATCCGGAAAACTAAGAGCTGCATGAAAACCATTTTGGCAAATATATGGTATATTTGGCACTAAACTTTAGCATCCATGGGAGATTTGAGTCTCATTACAATCATAATTATTGCTGTAAATATTTTAGTTTCATTTAAAGGCTTTAAGGACAGGGCCTTCTTTGAGAAGTATAAATTCAACGTAGGAGATATCAATCGGGGCGCTAAATATCAAATTTTTAGCTCTGGCTTTCTTCATGTGGATACTTCACATCTCTTTGTGAATATGCTTACCTTATATTTTTTTGCTAATGTGGTTATTTATGATTTAGGATCGTTCGGTTTTGTAGTAGTTTATCTTTCCAGTTTAATATTAGGAAATCTTTTGAGTTATTACTTCCATAAAAATGAATCTTCTTATACAGCTGTGGGAGCTAGTGGAGCAGTAATGGGAATATTGTATTCTGCTATTTTATTACGGCCAGATATGATGTTGGGTTTATTTTTTATTATCCCAATTCCCGCTTATGTATTTGGAATAGGTTACCTTCTATACACTATTTACGGGATGAAGAGAAGACTTGGCAATATAGGTCATGACGCGCATTTTGGTGGAGCAGTAGGTGGATATGCATTAACTCTCGTACTGGCACCCTGGATACTTCAACTCCATCTTCTTATGGTTATTTTACTGGCAATTCCTATAGTTATATTATTCGTTCTTCAAAAAATGGGGAAAATTTAGCGCAATTGGTATTCTTATTGCTACTGCTGCTTAAAATAATAATATAATACCATGAAAAAAGCCCTCTTATTTATCGCCATTTGCAGTACATTCATACTTCAGGCGCAGCAAATCTCTCCTTCACAACCTATGGTAACTACAAATGGTGAAGGAATAGTAAAAGTAGTTCCAGATCAGGTTCTGATTAAATCCCGGATAGAACATGAAGGAAAAGACCCTCAAGAAGTAAAAAAGAAAAATGATGCTGTAGTAAATGAAGTTATAAAATACTTAAAATCCCAGGGGATCTCAGAAAAAAATATTCAGACAGACTATATAAATTTGAACAAGAATTATAACTATGACAACAAAACCTATAGTTATGTTGCTAATCAGGCCATTTCGATAAAACTTGACAACCTAAAGAATTACGAAAAAATCATGAGCGGGCTTCTTGAAGATGGTCTAAATAGGATTGATGGTATTGAATTCAAATCTTCTGAGATGGAAAAACATAATTCAGAAGCGAGAAAAAGAGCAGTCTTAGATGCTAAAGCAAAAGCGGAAGAACTTGCAGGGGCTTTGGATCAAACTGTGGGAAAGGCCTTTTTAATTAATGAAATTGAAACTGGTTACCCCCAGTAGGTTTACAGGATGGAGATGATGAAGTCTAGTGCTGATGGTTCACAGGAAACTATAGCCCCCGGGGAAATGGAAGTCAAAGCAAAAGTAAGTGTGAGTTTTTTATTAAATTAAAGAACCACTATAAAATAGAAAAGCCACGATTGTCGTGGCTTTTTTATTTTTATTCTTCCGGTGAGCTTATTCCCCCAGTAATTCTTTTACCTTATTTTCAAGATCCTCCCCCCGAAGGTTTTTTGCCACAATAATTCCGTTTTCATCAAGGAGAAAAGCAGCAGGTATTGCTCTTACATTGTAAAGTTGTGCAATTGGTTCCTGCCAAAATTTCAGATGAGAAATTTGTGTCCAGGTAAGATTGTCTTCTTGTATTGCCTGTAACCATCTATCTCTTTGATCTTCACGATCCAAAGAAACTCCGATAATATTGAAACCTTTATCGTGGTATTTATTATAGACATTAACAATATTTGGATTTTCCAACCTGCAGGGACGACACCAGGCAGCCCAAAAATCTATTAAAGTTAGTTTTCCCAGAGATTCACCCAGAGAGATTTCTTCTCCATCTGGATTTGGTCCCGAAAATTCCGGTGCTTTGCTTCCAATATCAACTGCTCCTGTTCGATCAATGTTTTCTTTCACTGCCACTGCAAAGGAGGTTTGCTTTACTTCATCTGTAAGCATATTGAAATGCTCCCTTACAACCTCATTTGGAACCCGCATACTTTGCATATCGGTTAAAACAAGTGCAGAGACAAAGGAACCAGGATTTTCACGAATTAGATCTTTTTTAAACTGAAGATCTTTTTCTCTAAGGGAATCTTCTTTTTGTTGATATACGGAGATCCTGGACATATCATTTGAGTTACCCATTTCTTCCCTCATTTGTCCTCTTAAGGCCATTGCATTTTTGCTTAAATCCTTTATTTGACTTACATATTTTTGAAAAGTTTCATTTTCCTTACCACCCTTTACTTTTGAAGCCATTAAGCTGTCCTTATATACTTCAATGTCAATGGTTTCATTTTCGGCTATGTACATTACATTGCCTACATGTCCATTAATCGTCAGGAAACTTAAATGTGGTTGATCCACATCTTCAAAGTCAATTTGAAATTTCTCATCCTGTACTGCAACAGAATCAATTATTGTAGGCTGGTTTACCTGGTCTAATTGGGATACGTAGATCATTTTTCCATTTTCTACCCCTTCAGCAGTACCGCTTATAGCATATCCTTCCAGATCCTCTCCACATCCTGTGAGAATCAACATTATAAAAACAGCAAATATTTGCTTCATATCTTTAAATTTTGTGCAAAAATACATAACTCCTAGGGAATCAATGCAAGTTTATAAATAATTGTTAATTTCAGCCTCTATCATTTTGAAGGCTAAAAGAAAGATTAAATTTATCGAATATTACCCAATATGAAGAATCAGCTTAAAGATTTTCCATTAGATATAAAGATCAGTTTCCACAGGATCATTGAGCAATATCAAGAACAGTTGAAACGGGAACAAAGCAGTATTGCCAGGAAATATATGGAAGACGTATTAGATTATGTTTCCTCATTTCCTAAGCTTACAGAAGGCCTTGATGATCCGCAGGAATTAAAGAAATATCAGGATCCAATTAGAATTCTATTGGATGACCTTTTTCCAGGGATCCTTACTAACAATGAGATAAAGGCAGCCTCACTTCCATTTCACAATATAATATTTAATTCTTCTAAAAGATTTAAAGCTATCCTGGCCGAAGCCGGGGAAGATTATACTCTAGAAATGAGGAACATGGACGAATCCATGTACTACATTTTTGGATGCATTATAATTCTCAACCATCATTATGGGTATGAAATCGATTTCTCCCGACCAATGTATTATGATATTCCTGATGAAAACGGAATACTAAAACATTACAGACTCGCTCTTAATGCCGATTTCATAGATATAGAACCAGGAGAGAATGCAATAGAAATTACGGAAAAAGATGTAGATCAACTTATTCAAAATATAGATGATGTGGATCTATGGAAGGAAAAATTTCCTCCCCGAAGCTGGATTTTTAGAGGGTTTACCATTATTAACCTTACCGATGTTACTGTAGACGATGCTATTTCAGAATTGAAAACAACGCTTCTACACCAGGAAACTTCAGATAAAGATGAACTTTTAAAGTTTCAGGAAATCTTTAGATCCATTTATAAAATTCCCGATCTTAGAGTAGGGTACACTGTCTACAATAAAAGGGAAATGGTTTTTGAAAGAATGAATAGTAGAGAGGCTCAAAGTTTTATTCTTCATCAACAACTCGTGAGCGATTGTAAGACAGGTATTTGTGAAAAATCCTTTCAAAAGCTTTTGGAAGAGCAGGCTTATTTTACTATATCCAATGTAAAATCGTATGCCAAAAAAACAGGTAACAACCTTCTCTCACAAAATTTACAGAAGAGTAAAGTTAAAAGCTGTATCCTGGCCCCGATTGCAAATGGAAATGAATTAATGGGGGTCCTGGAATTAGTTTCTTCCCGTAAAAACGAGTTAAATAGTATAAATGCGATAAAGCTGGATGAAATTTTGCCCTATATCGTGACCTCCATGGAACGCAATAGAAGCGAATTTGAAAACAGGATAAAAGCGGTAATACAAAGTGAATGTACTTCAATCCATCCCAGTGTATTGTGGATTTTTGAAAGAGAGGCAAAGAGGTTTATTAAAGACCTCGATGAGGATGGGCTGGCCTCATTTAAAGATATTGCATTTAAAGATGTATATCCTTTATATGGGCAAATTGATATTGTGGCCTCCTCTGAAGCAAGAAATTCTGCTATTCAAAAGGACCTAATTCAACAACTGGATATGCTGGAAGAAATTATTGATAAAGCTTTCCAGGAGGAGGGGCTTCCTATTTATGATCAGGTAAGGTACAGGATTATTGAATTTAAAGATGATCTCGAAGAAAACCTGAATGCTTCCAGTGAACAAAAGGTTTTTAATCTTCTGCAGAAAGAAGTGAATCCAATTATGGAGCACGTAAGTAAACAATCTGAAGAACTAAAAAAGCTAGTAGAGGAATACCAATCCAAGCTTAATCCTGAAACAGGTGTAGTGTATCAACTTCGGAAACATTACGATGAAACTGTACAAAGGATCAACAGGACTATGGCCCGGTATATTGACAGGAAACAAGTAGAGGCCCAGAGAATTTATCCGCATTATTTTGAAAGATATAAGACAGATGGGGTTGATCATAACATGTATATTGGTGCAGCACTAACTTCTAACAGGCCATTTAATATGGTTTATCTTTATAACTTAAGGCTGTGGCAACTAAGCACTATGTGCGAAATGGAAAATCGATTTTACCAAATTCAAAAATCGACTCCCATAAAACTGGATGCTGCTTCCCTCATACTTGTTTTCAATAATACCCTGTCTATAAGGTACAGGATGGATGAGAAAAAATTTGATGTTGACGGGACCTATAATGCCCGTTATGAGATCATCAAAAAAAGGATTGATAAAGCTTTTATAAAGAATACAGAAGAGAGAATTACACAAAAAGGTAAAATTGTTATTGTGTATTCCCAGGGAAGTGATGAACGGGAATATTTGAGGTATGTAAAATACCTACAAACAAAAAAATATCTTGGTGAAGAAGTAGAACTTCTCGAACTTGAAGACGTGCAGGGCGTAGTAGGTCTTAGGGCTATAAGAGTCGATATTCTTTACACTCCAGATGAAAAAGAGCCCGATAAAACGATAAATTACGAGGGATTGGTGGATTATCTTGAACTACATTAGATAAAAAGCGATTACAAAGCTTATTACAGAGATAATAATGCCTATCATAAAGACGGTATAGGTGATACGCAGTAAGAGATACTTCCTTTGAAGTACTTTTCCCAGTAAGTGCAGGTCAAGCATCAAAGACTCATAAACATAATCTTTGTCTTTTATTATTTCGTTAATTCCCCATTTAAACTGTTCAAATGGCATTTTGTGAAAATTTCCAAAGAATAAAAGATTTACTTCCCTATTCTCGACCTGCTCCTTGGTAAATTCTCCTGAGGTAACATTTGGCCTTGTAGACATAATCGATAGAATAATAGAAGCTACACTAAAAACTACTAATATAAGGGTGGGAATAAGTAGATGTTTATTAGTAACAGCATCTAATTTTGGAATAATATTAGCGAGCGCAAGGGAAATAATTATCGCATTTACAGATAGAAGGATGTTAGCTTTAGTATCAGCAATTTCACTTAAGGTAATGTGATTACGTAATGTAACCCTGAACATTGTTTGAATACTACGTTCTGGATTATCATTTTTATAATTAGCCTTAAGTTTTGCTTTAGTTTCTTCCTTTTTAAGCTTCTCTTGTTTTTTATTTTTCTTTTCCAGAAGTGCTGAAAGATTGTGATCCTTCATGGGCTTCCAGTTTTTAGTAGCGTAATCAGTGTAAAATGAATGCTTCTCGGTAAAAAGTTTAATGTTTTCTTCCACCCATTCTACAGCAGAAAAATTTTTAATATTCAATAATTGCAGTTCCTGGCGTAAAAATTCACTGGTTTCATCAAAATACTCTTTGGCCAAATGAGAACTATCTGCATCCCGAATTATTTTAGCCAACTCATCCCGTGGGGGATCATCAAATTTAGTAGCCTTAATGCAATTTACAACCATATCAATTGTTTCCGGGTCGGCATTATTTCGTTCTAAAAAGCTTCTCGCAATTTTTACACTTTCCTCCTCGTGACCTTGAAACTTTACAGTATATCCGGTGTCATGCAGCCATGCGGCAAGCAATAGAGCTTCTTCTGCTTTAACATTTATTTCGGAATTCTCGATTAATTCTTTAGTACTTTTAACCACTCTTTGTGTGTGGTTGTAGTTGTGATAAATGTAAGAGTTTGACAATTTTTCTTTGAATAATTCAAGTACGAAATTATCTGCTTTAGCTATTAAATCGGTCATTAAATATGAATATTGGTCACGCCAAATTACAAAAAAAAACATCCTCAGAATTTTCATGAAAAAAAATAACATATTTCTAACGTTCCTGGTTCTTATCCTCCTTTATGGCTGTGCCACTACAAAACCAAAATACCGGGACGGTGAACCAAAAGAAGATTTTGGTTATCCTCACGAGAAGGAAATCGATAAATCATTTTATTTATTAGGAGACGGCGGTTATTCCTTACCGGGAGGAACTTCTAAAGGTTTAGTTGCATTAAAAGATTATATGGATTCGGTCAAGGTGAAGGATAATTACACCATGTTTATGGGTGATAATATTTATCCTGTTGGAATGCCCGAAGAAGGTGCTCCAACCCGTGAAGAGGCAGAATATCGCCTGGATGCCCAGCTGGATGCAATTGAAAAATATGATGGGAATGTCATTGTTATACCGGGAAATCACGACTGGTATAACAAGGGAATTCCCGGGCTGGAAAGACAGGCTGGGTATCTTCAGGAAAAGCTTGGAGATCAACTCATCTGGACCCCGGAAATTGGATGTGGTATGGAGATCATTGAGGTGAGTGATGATATCCAGCTAATAGTAATTGATTCGCAATGGTACCTTACAAATTGGGACAATCATCCTCTTGTAAATAAAGATTGTGCCGAAATTAAGACCAGGGAAGCAATGTTCCTTGAGGTAGAATCTGAACTTAAGAAAAGTCAGAATAAAACAGTTATTATTGCTTTACATCATCCGTTATATACTAATGGGGTGCATGGTGGTCAGTACAATTTTAATCAGCATATATATCCATCTCAAAAAAAGATTCCTGTACCAATATTAGGATCTTTGGCCTCCTTAATTCGTACAACGGGAGGTGTCTCTATTCAGGATGCTCAAAATGAGCGTTATAAATCAATGGTTCAAAGACTGGAGACGATTGGAAAGGATGCTGAAAGACTTATTTTTATATCAGGACACGAACATTCCCTTCAATATATCCAAAATGGAAATATTAAACAAATTGTTTCTGGTGCAGGTTCCAAAGGAACTTACGTCTCTTTAAGTAATGATGGGTTATTTGCATATGGAGATCAGGGTTTTGCCGTCTATGATGTTTTTAAAGATGGATCTTCCTGGGTGAGTTTCTACGGAAATGAAAACAATAAGGCGAAGTTACTTTACCAAAAAGAAGTACATCCGGCTCCGGCAGGTTATGATATCTCTAATTTACCTGAAGAATTTCCAGAAACTGTTACCACTTCCATTTATCCGGAAGAGGAAACAGATAAAGGAGATTTCTTTAAAACCGTGTGGGGGGAGAGGTACAGAGAACTTTATGGAACTCCTGTTAATTTGAAGGTTGCAAATCTTGACAGTCTTTATGGAGGGCTGGAACCTATGAGAATGGGAGGAGGGCACCAAACCATTTCTTTGCGGGTCAAGGATAGTCTTGACAGGGAATATAATCTAAGAAGAATAAGGAAAAGTGCTGTGCAGTACATCCAGGCAGTTGCATTTAAGGACAGGCCTGTAGAGGAAAAGTTTGAAAACACCATTGCTGAAGATCTTTTGAATGATCTTTACACGGCCTCTCATCCTTATGCCTTTCTTGCAATCCCTACCATGTCTTCTGCTTTAGGTATTTATCATACGAATCCTGAAGTTTTTTACCTTCCCAGGCAGAAGGCCCTTGAAAAATACAATGCTGTTCACGGAGATGCAGTGTATATGATTGAAGAACGTCCTGAAGAGAATTGGATGGGAAAGGAAAGTTTTGGAAAACCTAACCATGATATTCAAAGTACATCGGGTATGTTTGAGCGCTTGCGGCGGGATGAGAAATACAGCCTTAATGAAGAAGCTTATGTGCGGGCAAGGATCTTTGATATGCTCATTGGAGATTGGGATAGGCATCAGGATCAATGGAGATGGGCTGAAATTGAAGATGAAGAAGGAAACCGAACTTTTGAACCCATTCCAAGAGATCGCGATCAGGTTTTTTCAAATTTTGATGGTGCTTTCTTTGGAACCCTTCGTGCCCTGGCTACTTCTCCAAACAGTTTGCAGTTTATGGAGATGATATTAAGGACGTAAAATGGTTTAATATTGCTGCAATAGGCTTAGACAGGGAATTAACTCAAAATGTGGGGAAAGATACCTGGATTAATCAGGCAAAATTTATTCAGGAGAATCTAACAGATGAAGTTATAGAAGAAGCATTTTCAAAACTACCTGAAGAAACCAGGGGAGAAGCTACAGATTTCATAATTAAAAGTTTAAAAGGAAGAAGAGAGAATCTAGTTGATATTACCGAAAGATATTATGATCATATGGCAACTTTAGCCGTAGTCACAGGTACAGATAAAGATGATTATATAGAAATTACCCGATTAGAAAACGGGCAGACGAAAATTGTGGTTTCTAGAATTAAAGATGGAGAAAAAGCTGATCTAGTAAGTGAAAAAACATATTTCAAAAAAGAAACAAAAGAAATATGGGTTTATGGATTAGATGACGACGACATCTTTGAAATTAAAGGAGATCCTTCAGGTGAGTTAATATTTCTTCGGGTCATTGGTGGCCATAATAATGATATTTACCGGATAGCCGATAACAGTGGGAGAAGGGTTAAAATTTATGACCATGGCACCAGGCCAAATACTATAGAATCAAAGGGACAGGCTAAAATACGTTTCAGGAATAATTACGAACAAAATACTTTTGATAAAGATAAAAAGGTATTTACTTCGGGTACGCTCACTCCCGGATTTGGGTATAATCCAGATGATGGATTTAAAATTGGAGTTCAAAGTTCCTTTGTGGTAAATGGTTTCAAAAGAAACCCATTCACTGCAAAACATACTTTTGCTGCAGGATATTATTTTGGAACTAATGGCTTTGATCTTGGGTACACTGGTGAGTTCGCTTTAATTTTGGGAAATTATAATTTACGGGTTGGAGCAAATTACACCAGTCCAACTTTTGCAACAAACTTTTTTGGGTTTGGTAATGAGACTCCTAATTTTGATGATGAACTGGGTCTGGATTATAATAGGAGCAGGGTGAGCAGGATTGAAGCACGGGCCGGGTTTGTAAGACAATCTCCTTTTGGAAGTTTCTTTTCTTATATGGCTTCTTTTGAAGGTATAAAAGTCGATGAGACTGAAGGGAGATTTTTAGACGAAGAATTTAATCCTGAAGATCCTGATTTTTATGAGAGAAAATATTTTGCTGGACTTGAAGGAACTTACAGGTATGAGAGCTATGATAATACGCTCAACCCTACCAGGGGGATGAAATTTGAATTAGCACTTGGAGGAAAATTGAATACTCAGGACGTTGGCAGAAACTTTGGGTATGTAAAACCCTACTGGGAGTTTTTTAATGCCCTGTCCCGAAATAGAAAACTGGTACTTAATTCAAGGGTGCAGGCTCAGTTTAATATTGGGGATGATTATGAATTCTATCAGGCGGCAGTTCTTGGTGGCAATACAGGATTAAGAGGATATAGGTTGCAAAGATTTGCAGGGAAAACAGCCTTTGCTGCAGGAGGAGATCTTAGATATAGCTTTAATCAATTTAAAACTTCTTTTCTACCATTTCAAATTGGAGTTTTTGGAGGTTATGACATAGGCCGGGTTTGGGCCGAAACTTTAGAGAGTAACCTGTGGCATGATAGTTACGGTGGAGGTATCTGGATAAACAGTGCAGAGGCAGTAAATGGGACCTTTAGTTTATTTAGGAGTGAAGAAGGTTTAAGGTTTTCCTTTGGATTTGGCCTTAACTTCTAAAAGCCCAATAACTAATTTTCATAACATCTTTAAGATAGATTGAATAAAAAGGTGGCACGAGAGCCGCCTTTTTTATTCAATCGTAAATTTCTCTAAAGAAAACCTGAAGTAAATGAATCAAATTTACTGAGGCAAACTATTTTTCGGGATCAGGTTTATTAATTGACAGTTTGTTCGTAAAATCTATAGTCCTTATAGGGAATGGGATATTAATATCGTTGGCGTCAAATGCTTTTTTAAGTGCAATTATGGCAGCATTTTTAGCTATTAAAACATCTTTCTTCTTCGTGGCATTAACCCAAAATCTAACCACAAAATTTATAGAACTGTCTGCAAACTCATTGAACATAAATTCGATTTCCTCAGTACCATTTTGAGGAAAAAGCTCTGCCATTGTTTTTTTGGTGAGGTCCTGCACGAATTCAAGATCTGAATTATAAGCAACTCCACAATCAAGCATTACCCGCGACCTTGGTGTACGAGAGTAATTTTTAAAAGCGCCTTCTATAAGCTTGGAATTGGGTATAACAACATAATTATTGTCTGCCTCTTTAATAATGACACAACGTAAAGTGATATCAGTAACAAAACCTGCATATCCTTCGGCTTCAATCCAGTCGCCAATTTGTAGTTCAGGTATAAAACTTAAAATTACTCCTGAAAAAGTATTATTCAACGTGCCCTGCAAGGCAAGGCCTATTGCCAGACCCACAACTCCTGCACTGGCAAGTACAGTAGTTAAGACTTTATCCAGGTTTAAAAGGCCAAGAGCAATGAAGAAACCTACCAGGATTATTATAACCTTTAAAACTTTTACAGTTATTTCTCGAATTGAATCCTGCCTCACTTTGAATCGTAAAAGCCTGTCTACAATCCTGGCAGCATATTTTGCAATAAAAATAAAAAGTATAAAAACAATAATAGCCAGGATGAAATTTGGCAGACTCAGGATTATAGAATCCATCCATTCCGCTAATTTCTTCCAAAGGTTATTAAATGAATTCCTAAGGTTAAATTCCTCCAAATCTTCGTTTTAATTATATGGATTAAGTCGGTTTATGATTTTCACTGGTTTTCATTTTCCAGGCATCTAACATCCAGCTAGTTTTTTCGAGCTCTCTAATGTAAGCTCCTATCAGGTCTATTGTACCCTCGTCTTCCCCGCTCTCGGCTGTTTTAACGACTTTTCTCATTTGAGTAAGTAAAGTTCCGTGATCCTTCAGCAGGATTTTAATCATTTCTGAATCAGAAATATCTGATCGGGATTCTTTTAAATTAGATGCTTCCAGGTAATCTGTTAAATTACTGGTAGGTTGAAACCGGAGAGTAAGAATTCTTTCTGCAATTTCATCTACTTTTAATTTTGCATCATCATATAATTCTTCAAATTTTTCGTGAAGATCGAAAAAGTTTTTACCAATTACATTCCAGTGAAAATTTCTTAGCTTTTGATAATAAAGATGATAGTCAGCCAAAAGGATGTTTAATTCTTTTACTGTTTCAGCAGTCGCTTTTTCATCTAATCCTAAATAACTCATAGTTTTTATTTATTAAAAGTTTAATTTCTATACAAAATTACGATAGCTGGTCTGGTTTAAAAAACCACTATCCTCTTTTAGTACAAGTTTAACTGCTAAATAGGCCTGTGCTTTTTTAGATCTAATTTGTCAAGCATCTTTTTGGATACCTGGCCACTGCTTATTCCATAACCGTCAACTAATACCCCTTTTTTTCCTCCTTCAGTAGAAATGGCATATAAGATTGCATTGTCATCTGGGCTGCTTGGACCTTCAAATCGTAAGACTTTGTCCACGTTAAATTCTTCAACACTAAAAGTTTCCTTTTCACTTTTAATTTCTATTTGGTCATCAAGAAGATTAAAATCATATTCATAACCTTCTTCTAATTTTAGCTTGTTAATAGCTTGCGATAATGTGCCGTAATCTTTCATTTGAATAAATATTATTAGGTATTCAAGGTACTCTCATTGTAGAGGATTTCCAATTGAAAAACCTTGTTTAGTATAAGTTTAACGCGGGTTTATGGCTTATCCTCCCTATTAGATTTGGTAAAAAAACCAAAAGGAATGGCTAAAAACAGGAAGAAGTACCAGCCTGTGATTAAACCAAATATTGTTATTGCTGCTGCTATAATATAGAACCAATAGGATTTTAAGAATTTCATACTACTAAATTGTGCGATTTCAAGATAATACTTTAGAGCATTATAAGAAATATAAATTGAATTGATACTTTTGCTGAAATTAAATTAAATATGTGTCTGGCAGATTATGAAGTGTAGCCGGAGCAAAAGTAAAATAAAGGATGAACAGAAAAATTCTCATAACCTAGTGGTGCTCGATTTTATAGGTTCTCATGTGGTCAGGCTCTTTGTAACCAAATATCCTGATTATCAAATTTTTAATTTGGATGCTCTTACTTATGCCGGGAATCTGGAGAATCTTAAGGATATTGAAGATGCTAGTAACTACACTTTCATAAAAGAAGATATAAATGACGCTGCAGTGTTGAAAGAGCTATTTCTTCAGCATAAATTCGACAGTGTCATCCATCTGGCGGCAGAATCCCATGTTGATCGTTCTATTACAGATCCTTTATCATTTGTGAAAACAAATATTATAGGTACCATGAATCTTCTAAATGCAGCCAAAGATTTGTGGAAGGATAATTATGAGAACAAACTTTTCTACCATATAAGTACCGATGAAGTCTACGGAACTTTGGGAGAAACAGGATTTTTTAATGAAGAAACTGCATACGATCCCAATTCTCCTTATTCTGCTTCAAAAGCAGGATCAGATCATTTTGTTCGGGCATATGGGGAAACTTATGGTTTGCCATACATTATTACTAACTGTTCAAATAATTATGGTCCTAATCAATTTCCGGAGAAATTAATTCCTCTTTTTATACATAATATAGTGCAAAATAAAGCTTTACCAGTTTATGGGGATGGTAATTATACCCGTGACTGGCTATACGTAGAGGACCATGCAATAGCCATTGATTTAGCCTTTCATAAAAGCGAGGTAAAGAATACTTATAATATAGGTGGTTTTAATGAGTGGAAAAATCTTGAGCTTGTAAAGCTACTATGTACTGTTATGGACAAAAAACTTAACAGGGAAAATGGAAGTTCACAAAAACTAATCACTTTTATCAAAGACCGCCCTGGCCACGACAAACGATATGCAATCGATGCAACGAGAATCAATAAGGAATTAGGGTGGAAACCTTCTGTTACTTTTGAGGAGGGGCTTGAAAAAACAGTAGACTGGTATCTTTCAAATGAGGAATGGTTGCGCAATGTTACATCAGGAAAATATCAGGAATATTACGAGGAGCAGTATAGGTAGAAAAATCACATTAGGTAGTCAAATCATAAATTCAAGATTTGATTATAAAATCTAAAATTTATGTCATTAAAGAAAACTGCGATTACAGGTTTGATATGGACTTTTAGTCAGCAGTTTGGGAATCAAATGATAGGATTTGTGGTTTCTTTAATTCTTGCAAGGATATTACTTCCCGAAGAATTTGGATTAATAGGAATGATTGCAATCTTTGTAGCTTTAGGGAATCTTTTCTCCACTGCAGGACTTTCGCAGTCTTTAATAAGGAGTAGTGACTTTAATCAGGAGGATTATTCCACTGTTTTTTTCTTTAATCTCGCAGCGAGTATTTTAGCGTACTTTCTTCTGTTTTTTTCAGCTCCATTAATTGCTTCGTTTTACTCAAAACCCATTCTTATTCCTATCGTAAGAGTGCAGGGGCTAAGCTTTATTTTTTCTGCGTTTGCTACAGTACAACTTGCAAGATTAACGAAAGAAATGGATTTTAAGACCCAAACTTTGGTAGCCATTCCAGCAGCTATTTTTGGAGGCATTGTGGGGGTAGTTATGGCTTATACGGGATATGGAGTGTGGAGTTTGGTTGGGAGTAGTTTAATAACTACTGCTGTAAGCACAACACTTTTGTGGATCTATTCAGGCTGGATGCCAAGTCTTATTTTTAATGTTCAAAAATTTAGGGAACATTTTTCTTTTGGTTATAAATTAACTGTTTCCGGTTTTTTAAATAAAATATTTGACAATATTTATCTAATTGTCATAGGGAAATACTTTACTGCTGCGCAAGTTGGTTTTTATTCCCGTGCAGAAACCACAAAGCAACTACCTGTAACCAACATTTCAGTGGCTCTTAACAGGGTGACCTACCCTCTCTTTGCTAATATTAAAGATGATAATATAAGACTGAAACGGGTATATAAGCAACTAATGCAAATGGTTGTATTTGTTGTAGCACCTGTCCTGGTTATATTAGCTGTTCTTGCCGAGCTAGTTTTTCGATTTTTATTTACTGAGAAGTGGTTGCCAGCTGTTCCATATTTTCAAATTTTATGTGCCATAAGTATATTATATCCTATACATGCTTATAATTTAAATGTATTGAATGTAAAAGGGAGAAGTGATTTGTTCTTAAAACTAGAAATTTATAAAAAAATATTAATTGCCGCGGCTATTGTGGTTACTCTAAAATTAGGAATAATAGCATTATTGTATGGTCAGGTGGTAGTATCTATTTTCGCTTTTTTTATAAATACCCACTATACAGGAAAATTCATTGACTATTCGGGTTTTGACCAAACAAAAGATATTCTTCCCATTCTATTTTATGCAGCATTATCAGGGGCTGTTGTTTTTTTTATAGATACTTATACATTATTGAAATTTGGTGATATTGTGAGAATTCTGGTAGGTGGATTTATTGGTCTGGGAATTTATTTAGGAACTGCACACCTTTTTAAGAATAGTAGTTTTCTGGAGCTGCTCAATTTATTTCAAAAGCGAAAACCCTTGTAGTCATCCAGCTATTGGAATTGATCCTATAACACAGGTTTACTTTTGGGGAGAAGTAAAATGATGATTAACAATTTTCATTTGAGTAAGTAGGCAGGAGAAGTATGATTAAGTGCAAATTAATTTATTCATTTTGACTCCTGTTTCTATAAAGCAATTAGATTTGAAAATCCCTGCGTGAAAAAGGATTAGTTTCAATTGGGGTACTGATTTTACAATTCTTTAAGAGTTCAAAAGGAAACGCTTGTTTAAGAAGTGTTATATTTGCCCCTGAATTTGTTAAAATAAAATATTAATGGTTAAAGAACGATTTCCCCAATTAAGTTCTTCAAAAGTTTTAGTTACTGGTGGTGCAGGTTTCATAGGTTCTAATCTTTGTGAAACCCTGCTTGCATTAGAGGCAGAAGTTATTTGTCTTGATAACTTTTCTACTGGAAAAAAAGAAAATCTTTCCATCTTTATAGATAATCCTCGTTTTACTTTAATAGAAGGTGATATTCGGGATCTGGGCACTTGTCATGAAGCAGCCAAAGGAGTGGATTTTATTCTACATGAAGCAGCTTTAGGTTCTGTTCCCCGTTCTCTAAAAGATCCAATTACTTCTAATGATGTAAATGTCTCTGGATTTCTTAATATGCTTGTAGCAGCAAGGGATGCTAAAGTTAAAAGATTCATTTATGCTGCCAGTTCTTCCACATATGGAGATTCAGAAAATCTACCAAAAATTGAAAATGTTATTGGGAAACCTCTTTCTCCTTATGCGATAACAAAATATGTAAATGAATTATATGCAGAAATTTTTAAAAACGCATATGATCTGGATACAATTGGCTTGAGATATTTTAATGTTTTTGGCCGAAAACAAGATCCTAATGGTGCCTATGCCGCTGTAATTCCCAAATTTGTAATTCAATTAATGAACTATGAATCACCAGTTATAAATGGGGACGGAACTTACTCCAGAGATTTTACATATATTGATAATGTTATACAAATGAATCTTCTGGCGCTCACAGTAGAATCGGGTGATGCCTTAAATGAAGTTTACAATACCGCTTTTGGTGATAGAACTAATCTTCTTGAATTAACAAGCCTCCTCAAAGAATACCTTTCTGAATATGATTCTAAAATAGCAGAAGTTCCTATTAAACATGGTCCAAATCGCCCTGGGGATATTCCTCACTCTCTTGCTTCAGTAGAAAAAGCTAAATCGAAATTAGGATATGATCCACAGTATGATATTAGAACTGGTCTAAAGGAAGCAGTAAACTGGTACTGGAATAATTTACAATAAAAAAGAGTTATTAAATTGTCATTTTAGGTAAACGAAGAAATAATAATGAACAAAGAAATAAAAATTGCAGTTATAGGCCTGGGATATGTTGGACTTCCTCTCGCCCGGTTATTTTCTACAAAATTTCCCGTTATTGGTTTTGATATTAACCAGGCAAGGGTTAATGAATTACGGAACGGTCACGACAGTACCCTGGAGGTTGAGGATGATCTTTTGCAGAGTGCCCTTTTAGCCGCACATCCAGATAATTCGTCTTCAGAAGACTGGAGGGAAAATGGTTTATGGTGTACAACAAACATTGAGGATATACAGAATTGCAATTATTATATCATTACTGTACCAACACCTGTGGACAAAAATAACCGTCCCGATTTAACACCGCTATACAAAAGTAGTGAAACTGTGGGTAAGGTTTTAAAAAATGGAGATATCGTCATCTATGAGTCTACTGTATATCCAGGAGTAACAGAAGATGAATGCATACCTGTGCTGGAGAGAGTAAGTGGATTAAAATTTAATGAAGAATTTTTTGCAGGTTATTCACCAGAACGTATAAATCCGGGAGATAAAGAACATACTGTAGAGAAGATTTTAAAAGTTACTGCAGGATCTACTCCCGAAATAGGCAAAAAAGTAGATGAATTATATGGGCAGGTCATTACTGCTTAGGTACTCACCTGGCTCCAACGATTAAAGTAGCAGAGGCAGCAAAGGTTATAGAGAATTCACAGCGGGACATCAACATAGCCTTCGTTAACGAATTGGCTAAGATCTTCAATATGATGAATATTGATACTCAGGATGTATTGGAAGCTGCCGGGACCAAATGGAATTTCCTGCCATTTAAACCAGGTCTTGTTGGAGGACATTGTATAGGTGTTGATCCTTATTACCTGGCTCAAAAGGCACAGGAAATAGGATATCATCCCGAAATTATTCTTGCTGGAAGGAGAATGAATGACAGTATGGGCCAATATGTGGCGGCTGAAGTTGTAAAACTAATGTTGCAGAATGACATAAGAGTAAAAGGTGCGAAAATTCTCGTTATGGGAATAACCTTTAAAGAAAATTGTCCAGATGTAAGAAATACAAAAGTGGTGGACGTGATAAAGAATCTAAGAGAATATGGTCCGGAAGTAATAATTTATGACCCTTTGGCCAATCCTGTCGAGGTTAAACACGAGTATGGATTGGAAACTACCAGAACCTTACCAGATACAGACTTTGATGCAATTGTACTTACTGTCGCACATCAAGAATTTCTCTCTCAGGATCTCGAAATTTTGAAGAAACCAAATGCGGTTGTTTATGATGTTAAAGGTGTTTTAGGCGATAAATGTGATAGGAAATTATAGTAGTAATAAAAGAGCGAGTTAAAAATTGTATACCCCCATCTGTTCAGATTCATCTTAAGGAGAAAGCAGATTTTAAATTTAAAAAATGGAAATAAAAAATATCTGTTGTATTGGAGCTGGCTATGTAGGAGGTCCTACCATGGCCGTTATTGCACAAAAGTGTCCTAAAATACAGGTTACTGTAGTAGACATTAATGAAAAAAGGATCGCCGCCTGGAATGATGAGGATGTAAATAATATTCCAATATACGAACCAGGACTTTCAGATATCGTTAAGGAAGCAAGAGGAAGAAATTTATTTTTTTCCACAGATGTTGACGGTGCAATAGAGAAAGCCGACATGATTTTCATTTCGGTTAATACACCAACCAAAACTTATGGTATTGGTAAAGGAATGGCGGCAGATTTAAAATATATCGAGCTTTGTGCAAGACAAATAGCCAGAGTTGCCAAGAATGATAAAATTGTTATTGAAAAATCAACTTTACCAGTTCGAACCGCTGCTGCCTTAAAAGAGATCCTCGATAATACAAGCAATGGCGTTAAATTTCAAATCCTTTCAAATCCTGAATTCTTAGCAGAAGGTACAGCGGTAGAAGATCTTATGGCTCCGGACAGGGTTCTTATTGGAGGAGATATAGACACAGCCGAAGGTAGGGATGCTATGCAGGCATTAGTGAAAGTATATTCCAGCTGGGTTCCCAGGGAGAATATTTTGACTACGAATGTTTGGTCTTCTGAATTATCTAAACTTACAGCAAATGCTTTTCTTGCTCAAAGGGTTTCCAGTATTAATGCGATGAGTGAATTGTGCGAAAAGACTGGGGCTGACGTTAATGAGGTCGCTAAAGCAGTTGGTATGGACTCTCGAATAGGTTCAAAATTTCTAAAATCTTCTGTTGGATTTGGTGGATCTTGTTTCCAGAAAGATATTCTTAATCTGGTCTATATTTCAAAAAGTTTTGGCTTAAATGAAGTGGCCGATTACTGGGAACAGGTAATAACAATGAATGATCATCAAAAAAGAAGATTTGCAGCAAAAATTGTTCAAACTCTTTTTAATACTGTCGCCGGAAAAAAAATAGCCATGTTAGGTTGGGCCTTTAAAAAAGATACTAATGATACCCGTGAATCTGCCGCAATTTATGTAGCAGATTACTTACTTAATGAGCAGGCAGAAATTGTAGTGTATGATCCAAAAGTGAGGGCAGAGCAAATTTATGCTGATCTTGATTATCTGGGAACCAGGAGTGAAGCGGAGAATCGCAATCTCCTTAAGGTTGTATCTACTCCTCAACAAGCTTGTGAAGAGGCACATGCTATTGCGGTTTTAACTGAGTGGGATGAATTTAAAAACCTTGAGTGGGAAAATATCTATAAAAATATGTTAAAACCTGCCTTTTTGTTTGATGGTAGAAGGCTTCTCAATAAAAAAGAATTGGATAATTTAGGTTTTGAAACCTTTGTAATAGGTAACTAATTTTGATTTTTAATGAGTAAAATTTTAATTACAGGCGCTGCTGGTTTTATAGGTTTTCACCTGGCGAAAAAGCTTTTGGATGACGGCTATCAGGTGGTTGGTATAGATAATATCAATGACTATTACGACATCAACTTAAAATTTGGAAGATTAAAAGAATTAGGTGTTAGTCGTAAAGAAGCAGAAAAATATAATTTGGAAGCTAATAGTGAACGGTATTCTAATTTTAAATTTATCAGAATAAACCTAGAAGACAGGGAAAATCTGCCCGTCCTATTTAAAGATCATTCTTTTTCTGCAGTTTGTAATCTGGCCGCACAGGCAGGGGTAAGGTATAGTATTGAAAATCCGGAAGCTTATGTAGATTCTAATATAACTGGATTTTTAAATATTTTGGAAGGCTGCAGGAATAATAATGTTCAGCACCTTGTGTATGCCAGTAGTTCAAGCGTTTATGGTCAAAATGAGAAAGTTCCCTTCTCTGTAGAAGATAATGTAGACCATCCTATTAGTTTATATGCGGCAACAAAGAAAAGCAATGAGTTAATGGCTTATACATATAGTCATTTATACGGATTTAAAACTACGGGATTAAGATTTTTTACAGTTTACGGCCCATGGGGACGTCCCGACATGGCTATGTTTTTATTTACTGATGCCATTATAAAAGACCAGCCAATTAAGGTTTTTAATCAGGGTAATCTTGAGCGGGACTTTACTTATATAGATGATATTATAGAGGGAATTGTTAAGGTGATAAAAGCAGAACCTGAAGCAACTTAGCGAAGTTGCAAATTATTCACTATACAACATAGGTAACAGTAAACCTGTAAAGTTGCTCGATTTTATTAATGAGATTGAAAAAAATCTCGGAAAGGAGGCAAAGAAAGAAATGTTGCCAATGCAACCCGGAGATGTGAATAGAACGTGGGCAGATGTAGAAACACTCAAGAAGGATTTTGATTATAATCCTTCAACTCCTATTGAACAAGGAGTTGGGGCATTTGTTGATTGGTACAGATCCTACTATAAAACTTAAAACCCAATTTTAAATCTAAATAATTGAATTTTTTGTACTATGAATTTACAGCTATAGGAATATATGAAAAATAAAGAATTAATTTTAGCAATGAAAGCGGCTTTTGCTGGAGGAGAAGAGATCATGAAGATCTACAATAGTGGTGAATTTGAGATAGTTCAAAAAACTGATAATTCTCCTTTAACAATAGCAGATAAAAATGCTAATGAGGTAATTCTTTCTTTTCTTAAAGAAACAACTATACCTGTTATAAGTGAAGAAAATAAGGAGCTGCCTTATGATCAAAGGAAAAAGTGGAGTAAATGTTGGATTGTAGATCCGCTTGATGGAACTAAAGAGTTTATTAAGAAAAATGGAGAATTTACTGTAAATATAGCACTTATTGAAAATAATAAACCCGTGCTGGGAGTAATTTATATTCCTGTAACGGAAACTATGTATTTTGCAAATGTTAAGGAAAACAAAAGTTACAGGGTTAAATTGAAAAAGGAAGAGAATATGGAATTAGCTTTATCTCGTGCAGATGAGTTACATCCTTCCAATAATAAGAACAAGATAAGAGTGGTTGGTAGTAGGTCCCATATGAACACTGAGACTATGGATTATATTGACTCGTTAAAAAAAACCTCTGGTAAAGAAATAGAAATAGTCTCAAAAGGGAGTTCATTAAAATTTTGCCTCGTTGCTGAAGGATTGGCAGAGGTTTATCCTCGTTTTGCCCCTACAATGGAGTGGGACACAGCTGCAGGTCAGGCTATTTGTGAAGCAGTTGGCATTAAAGTTATTGATAAAACTACGTCTGAACCAATGCTTTATAATAGAGAGAATCTATTAAACAACTATTTTTTAGTTTCTAATCTTGGGTAAAGCATATAAACGCCATATTGCAAAAAGTATAACCTGGCGAATGGTAGGAACCATTGACACAATTCTTTTGTCATGGTTTGTAACAGGAAATCCTTTGACCGGGTTAAAAATTGGATTAGCAGAGGTAATAACTAAGATGCTGCTTTATTATTTCCACGAGCGTTTTTGGTTTAATGTTAAGGCAGGTGTAACTAAAAATGGTGATAGTAGGAAAAGGCATTTGGCTAAAACTGTGACTTGGCGAATTGTTGGTACTATAGATACTATGATTTTGGCTTGGATAATTTCCGGTGATCCTATGGTTGGTTTACAGGTAGGTATAGCAGAGGTAATTACGAAAATGGTTCTTTACTACCTACATGAGAGAGTTTGGTATAAAATAGATTTCGGTCTTGAGAACAGGAGAAAGGATTAAATAATGAGCAGTAACATTACAGGACATAGTTTTCATATTAACAGAGCTGCGAGAAATGATTTAAAGGGTCACAGTTCTTTTGTGGTATGGTTTACAGGCCTGTCTGGATCTGGCAAGTCTACACTTTCCAACGCTATAGAGGTTGCTCTTATAAACAAAAGGGTCCATACCTATAGCCTGGATGGTGATAATATCAGGTTAGGACTTAATAAAGGTTTAGGTTTTCAAAGAGAAGATAGAAGAGAAAATCTGCGAAGGATTGCCGAAGTTGCCAGGCTTTTTGTAGATTCGGGAGTTGTGGTGCTGGCATCATTTGTTTCACCTTTGCAAAAAGACAGAGATTTAATACGGAATATAATTGGCGACGATGATTATGTTGAGGTTTTTGTGAATACACCAATTGAAGAATGTGAAAAAAGAGATGTTAAGGGATTGTATAAGAAAGCAAGAGCAGGAGAAATCTCTAATTTTACTGGGATAGATGCCCCTTATGAATCACCCGTGAATCCAGATATAGAAATTGATGGTAAAACAGAAAGTATAGAAGAATCAGAAAAAATTATACTTCAATATCTCTCTAAAAAATTAGACATAAAAGAACATGAATAAGTATTACCTTAATTACCTCGACGAGTTAGAATCTGAAGCAATTTATATCCTCCGGGAAGTTTGGGCTCAGTTTGAAAGACCCGTTATTCTTTTTTCCGGAGGAAAAGATTCCATTCTTGTAACACACCTTGCAAAAAAAGCTTTTTTTCCAAGTAAAATTCCTTTTGCATTAGTTCACGTAGATACTAGTCATAATTTTCCAGAGACAATGGAATTTCGGGATCAATTAGTAAGAGAATTAGGTGTGGAATTAATTGTGGGATCTGTGCAGGAATCGATTGATCGAGGAAGGGTAGCCGAAGAAAAAGGAAAAAGTGCTACCCGAAATGCTCTTCAAATCACCACTCTTCTTGATACTATTGAAGAACATAAAATCGACTGTGCTATAGGTGGAGGACGTCGCGATGAAGAAAAGGCCCGTGCGAAAGAACGTTTTTTCTCCCACAGGGATGATTTTGGACAGTGGGATCCAAAAAATCAAAGACCGGAGTTATGGAATTTGTTGAATGGAAAACATTTTGAAGGTGAACATTTCAGAGCCTTTCCTATTAGCAACTGGACAGAAATGGATGTTTGGAATTATATTAAAAGAGAAAATATAAGCATTCCATCTCTTTACCTGGCGCACCGACGGGAAGTAGTATGGAGGAATAATTCGTGGATACCGGTTTCTGAACATCTTACTTTGGATGAAGGTGAGAGAGTAGAAACAAAAAATATAAGATTTAGAACTTTGGGAGACATTACAATTACCGGAGGAATAGAATCTGAAGCAAATACTCTGGAGAAAATTGCTCTTGAAGTAGCAGCGATGAAGAAGACGGAAAGAGGTGATAGATCTGATGATAAAAGATCTGAAACAGCAATGGAGGACCGGAAGAGACAGGGTTATTTCTAGAATGACAAAGATTAGGACAATTTAAAAATTTTAAAACAACCTTCTTTATCTACAATAAGTTAAGGTGTTACTATAACTATGGAAATAAACAATAATCAATTATTAAGATTTTCAACTGCAGGAAGCGTTGATGACGGGAAGAGTACCTTAATAGGGAGATTACTTTATGATTCTAAATCTATTTTTGAGGACCAGATACAATCTGTCACTGCAACCAGTCAAAAAAGAGGTTATGAAGGTGTAGATATGGCCTTATTTACCGATGGATTAAAGGATGAGAGAGAGCAGGGTATTACCATAGATGTTGCGTATAGATATTTTACCACTCCCAAGAGAAAATTTATTATAGCAGATACTCCAGGACATATCCAGTATACGAGGAACATGGTTACAGGAGCTTCAACAGCGAATGCTGCTTTAATACTTATAGATGCACGGCACGGGGTAATAGAACAAACTAAACGTCATTCCTTTATAGCATCATTGCTTAATATTCCACATATTGTTGTTTGTGTCAATAAGATGGATCTTGTAGATTATTCTGAAGAAGTTTTTAATAAGATTAATTCCCAATTTGAAGAATTTTCTTCTAAACTACTTGTGAAAGATGTTCAATTTATTCCTATTAGTGCCTTACTAGGTGATAATGTGGTTAATAGATCGAAGCATATGGATTGGTACCAGGGTGGAACTCTTTTAAATACTTTGGAAACTTTACATATTAGCAGTGACTTAAACAAAATAGATGCTCGTTTTGCAGTTCAAACAGTTCTACGCCCACAACGGGATGGGTTCATCGACTATCGTGGATATGCAGGAAGAGTATCAAGTGGTATATATAGAGTGGGAGATGAGGTAGCGGTATTACCTTCTGGATTTACTTCAAAAATAAAATCAATTAATTGTGGGGAGCAGAAACTGAATGAGGCGTATGCTCCAATGTCTATAGCTATAACACTAGAAGATGATATTGATGTTAGTAGGGGTGATATGATTGTTAAAAAAAATAACCAACCGGAAACTTCCCAGGAATTTGATGTGATGCTGTGTTGGTTAAATAATACTTCAGCAAAACCAAGGACGAAGTATATTATCCAGCATACTTCTAATGAAGAAAGAGCCATGATAAAAGATGTACTTTATAAGATCGATATTAATACATATGATCGTATTAAAGAAGATAAAGATTTGAAGATGAATGACATTGCACGTGTTACCATTCGTACCACACATAGACTTATGATAGACTCTTATAGAGATAACCGCAATACAGGAAGCATTATTCTTATAGATGAATCTACAAATGAGACAGTTGCTGCAGGTATGATTATTTAATTTTTGATAGAAAATTATGCCTCTACCAAATTTTATTATAATCGGTGCTATGAAATCAGGTACAAGCACTCTCCATTCCAACCTGCAATTGCATCCTGAAATTGGAATGAGCAAGTTAAAAGAACCTCATTATTTTGATAAGTTCTTTAACAAACCCTTATCTTATTATATGGATCAATTTTCAAATGATAAAAGGCTAAATGGAGAGTCTACACTCTACTTATACCTGGAACCACGTATTTCCTGAAGTGCCTAAAAGAATTTTTGATTCTGTTCCCAATGTTAAACTTATTTATCTTTTAAGAGATCCAATTGACAGAATAATTTCTCATTTACATCACGACCTGTACAGGGGAAGGTTTAAGTATAAAAATGTTGATGAGGTCGTTTTGGCTGATTCCAACTATGTTCAGATTAGCCAGTATTATACCCAATTAAGTTATTATCTGCAGTACTTTGATATGGAAAATATCCTTATCATGGAAACAAGTTCTTTGCAAAAGGATACAAATCAGGCATTGAACGAAATTTGCAGATTTTTAGGAGCACAACAATTTGACTTCTCGAAATGGATTAAGGCCCGAAACCAAAGTTCCCGAAAATATCTCATTCGTTACTATGATATTGCTCACAAATATTTGCCGCGGCAAATGTCAAGACTGTATCATTTATTGTTCTACGTTGCAAATGAAAAAATAGCAAGACCAATATTGAGCGAGACCACTCTTTTAGAACTTAAATACAGATTAGCTACTGACATTAACGAACTAAAAAAGATTTCAGGAAAGGAGTTCAAAAGCTGGAAGACTTATAATTCAATTGACTTAAAAAACGAGGTGGTTATAAATACTTCAGAAAAGTCGTATTGAGTTTCAGGACTCAATGGTAGGTAAATACATGAGCTAAAAAGATATAACAAAATCAAACTAATGTTAGGAAGAATAAAAAAACACGTAGGAGTCCTTACCAATAGTAATAAACGTATTGTAAAATGGTCCAGCGGCAAGTATACTTCCAATAACATTGGAGATGTTTTAAACGAGTACCTGTTTGAAAAGATTTTTAAAAAAGAAGTAGTGAGTTACCGGGAAGTGCTAAACGTTGGTGTACCACCTGTTTATTCATTTATAGGAAGTGTTCTGGATAATTCTGCTGTAAAAAATCTTACTGTAATGGGGTCGGGATTTAAACGGGAAACTTCAAAAATGGTAGTAAAGCCTAAAAAAGTGATCTCCTGCCGCGGACCTCTTACACGAGGGAAACTTATTAAAATGGGCCTGGAAGTGCCTGAAGTTTATGGTGACCCAGCAATTTTACTACCTCAATTTTACAAACCCACTGTTGAAAAGAAGTATAGAATGGGACTTATACCGCATTATGTGGACAAAGATCTGGAAATTGTGGAGAAATGGAGTAGTAAAAGTGACGTTAAAAATATCGATGTTTTCTCACCCATGGAAACTTTTGTGGCAGATCTAAAATCTTGTGATTTTACTGTGTCGAGTTCTCTTCATGGAGTCATTTTATCTCACGCATACGGAATTCCTTCTGCCTGGGCTCCTTTAAGTGGTAAGCTGGCAGGAGGAGGTTTTAAATTTAATGATTACTACCAGTCAGTAAAAGCTGAAACAAAAAAAATTCAACTTCAGGATTTCAATTCTCCTTCAGAAGTTGAGAAGCATACTTCACTTCCTCAACTCTCGGAAATTTCAGAAAAATTACTAAATACTCTTAAAGCTGTAAAAGTCTAAGGGAGCTAATTTAAAAGACAAGAAATGAAAGGAATTATACTTGCAGGCGGAACCGGAACCAGATTGTTTCCCATTACAATTTCAGTAAGTAAGCAACTTCTACCTGTTTATGATAAACCTATGATCTATTATCCGCTTTCAGTTTTAATGTTAGCGGGAATAAAAGAAATTCTTTTAATTACAACACCTCATGATCAGAAAGCTTTTAAAAAACTTCTGGGAGACGGGTCACAGGTGGGATGTAAATTCTCTTATGAAGTACAGGAGGAGCCTAAGGGGCTTGCAGAAGCTTTTACAATTGGAGAAGAATTTATTGGCAATGATAAAGTTGCGCTGGTTTTAGGTGATAATATTTTCTACGGAAGTGGTTTGGTCAATCTTTTAAGAAGTAAAGTAAATATTAACGGAGCATCAATTTTTGCGTTTCCTGTTAAAGATCCGGAGCGATATGGAGTTGTGGAATTTGACGAGGATAATAAAGTAAAGAGTATAGAAGAAAAACCGAAAAAGCCGAAGTCGAAATACGCGATTCCGGGACTATACTTTTACGATAATAAGGTGGTGGAATTCGCAAAAAATGTAAAACCTTCAGCAAGGGGAGAAAAAGAAATTTCTACAATTAACCAAATGTACCTGGACGCTTATGAACTCGAAGTGGGAGTTATGACCAGGGGTAGCAGCTGGTTTGATACAGGTACGGTTGAGTCTCTTGACGACGCGACAGAATTTATTAGGGTACTGCAAAATCGCCAGAGTACGATGATAGGTTGTATAGAAGAAGTGGCCTATAGAAGTGGTTTTATTGATAAACCTACTCTTCATAAATTGTCTAAAAGATATGGTAAATCTAAATATGGTACTTACTTAAGGGAAATAGCATCAACTATTCCTGTAAAAGAAATTGACAATTTCAGTAGATAAATTTATATAAGTTATGAATTTGGAACCTCATATAATTACTCTTTCAAAGAATGCAAACCCCGAGAGAGGTAATCTCACCTATATCGAGAAAGATTTACATATTCCTTTTGCTATAAAGAGAACCTCCTGGCTCTATCGTGTGCCGGGGGATACTGCAATGAAAGGGTATGCCTATAAAAATCAGGAAAATTTTATTATTCCTCTTTCCGGAAGTTTGGATGTTGTTCTGGACAACGGAAGAATAAAGGAAAAATTTCAATTAAATGCTGCCAATAAAGGTTTATACGTGCCTGCTTAACTGGATACAAATGAGTAATTTCTCTACCAATGCTATGGTTATGTTCCTTGGATCTGCCAGTAATGACCAGGAAGATATAATTAGAGATTACGAAGAATTTCAAAAGATGAAGAATCTATGAAAAATTTTACAGTTCACGACTGCCATCTTGTACCATTAGAGACAATTTCGGGTCCTGAAGGTAATATGATAACCGTAAAAGGTGAAGAAACTATTCCTTTTGATGTAAAACGTATATATTATCTATACGATATTCCTGAGGGAGGATCCCGGGGTGCGCATGCCCACGAAGACCTTTATCAATTAATAGTAGCGACGGGTGGAAGTTTTGATATGCTTCTTGATGATGGTGTAAATAAACGAGTAGTTAAACTTAATCAGCCTAATTATGGGCTTTATGTAGTGCCGGGAATCTGGCGGGAGTTAATCGACTTTTCATACGGTGCGGTATGTTTGGTCTTGGCTTCGCTCACATATGAAGATAACATTGTCATTAGGGATTACGACGATTTCCGGAAGTTTAAAAATCTTGATCAGAAATAGAGCAAATAATAAATACTATTCCGCTAAGGATGAACGACCACATTAATTTATTTCTAAAAAGTCTTTTGGACAGGGAGAATTCTCTGAACAAAACCTCCTATGCATTAGAGTGGATAAGGGATCAAAATGAAATGGTGGAAGTAAAGGTGAGCCAAATTCCATTTTACAAACTCAAAAATTGGAAACTGACTGAAGAAAAGTTGCATCACGAATCGGGTAAGTTTTTCTCTATTGATGGGATCGATGTTAAGACCAACGCAGGAAATGTTCATCATTGGCAACAGCCAATTATAAATCAGCCGGAAATAGGCTATTTGGGATTTATTACCAAAGAATTTAACGGAGTGCTTCATTTTTTAATGCAGGCAAAGATTGAACCCGGAAACATCAATTATGTACAATTATCGCCGTCCCTTCAGGCAACCAGGAGTAATTATTCCCGGGTACATAAAGGAAATGCTCCTGCATATCTCGAATATTTTCAGAATGCCACAAAAGAAGAGATATTACTGGATCAGCTCCAGTCAGAACAGGGGGCGAGATTTCTAAAAAAGCGTAATAGAAATATTATTATCAAAATAGAAAAGGAAATTGAGGTTCTTGAAAATTTCCTTTGGCTCACATTAGCTCAGATAAAGGAGTTAATGCGCTATGATAATGTTATAAATATGGATACCCGTACGGTAATTTCAGGTATTCCTCTGGGGGATTTTTCTCTCGAAAGTATCGAAGTGATAAGAACGATGAGTAACATTTGCTTCACAAAATATACTGAGGCATTATTAAGATCTTCTTCTTATGAGGCACAGAGCTACAACAGTCTCAACGATGTTATATTATTCATTACCAATCAAAAGTGTAACTACGACCTGGAAGTTCAGAAGATGCCGCTAAGTGATCTTAAAGACTGGGTTATAGGAGAAAATTCTATACATCATAAGGATAGGAAGTATTTTGAAATAATAGCTGCCGATATAAAAATAGGGAACAGGGAAGTGATCAACTGGAGCCAGCCTATGGTGAGACCAGTGCAGGAAGGAATCTGTGCCTTTATTTGTAAGAGCATTAATGGAGTACTACATTTTATAGTTCAGGCAAAATTAGAATGCGGAAATTTTGATGTTATTGAGTTTGCCCCAACAGTACAATGCCTTACAGATAACTACAGAACTGAATATTCACTGGGAGCACTTCCGTTTTTAAAAGAAGTTCTTAACGCGAAGCCTGAAAATATCATTTTTGATACTTTTCAATCTGAAGAGGGTGGACGTTTTTACAGAGAGCAGAACAAGAGCATGGTTATTTTTGCAGATGAGGGTTTCCCGATAGAACTACCGGAGAATTATATCTGGATGACCTACAGCCAGATGCAAACTTTTATGAAACATAATAATTACGTGAATATTCAGGCAAGAAGCTTGTTGTCTGCGTTAACCTTTGACCTTTAATGGAAGAAAAAGCAAACAAAATAAGAATAGGTGTTCTTGGAGCCGCTAATATTGCCGTTCGATCTGTCATTCCGGCCATAGAATCTCTTCAGGAAAGATTTGAGCTGGTTGGTATTGGATCAAGAAGTGCCTCTAAAAAGCAGGATGTTGATCAACAGAAATTAATTGAAGGATATGATAATCTTTTGGATAATTTTTCTTTGGATGCCGTCTATATTCCTTTACCAAATTCCCTTCATTTTGAGTGGGTGAGAAAAGCCCTTGAAAGAGGTATTCACGTGCTGGTTGAAAAATCTCTGGGTTGTAGTTACGAAGAGGTAGTTGAACTTAATAAGCTTGCTTCGGAAAAAGATCTTGTTCTTGTAGAAAACTTCCAGTTTCGGTTCCACTCCCAGTTGAAATATGTTTTAGACGTTTTAAAGGATGGAAAACTAGGAGAACTGCGAATTGTAAGAAGTACTTTCTGTTTTCCGCCTTTTCCTGATAAGGAAAATATCCGTTACAAGGAAGAACTTGGTGGAGGTGCTCTATTGGATGCCGGAGCTTATCCGGTGAAGATTTCTCAATTATTGCTGGGAAATGACCTTCAGGTTACTTCTGCAGTGCTCAATAACGAAGATCAGGAAGTTGACATTTGGGGAGGAGCTTTTCTTCAGCAAAAGAATGGAAAATTGTTTTCAGAAATAGCTTTTGGTTTTGATAACTACTATCAGTGTAGTGTGGAATTAGTGGGATCTAAAGGTAGACTTTATACCAACAGAATTTTTACTGCCGGGGAGGCAGTAACTCCTACTATACTTCTTGAAACAAATTCAGAGGGACCAAAGGAAATAAAACTGAACCCTGATAATCACTTTAGGAATATGCTTGTTCATTTTTCTGAGCTTATTAAAGGTAATCAGGATGCTTAGTGACGAATATAACGCAAATGTTAATCAGGCTCGTTTACTGCAGGAGGTAAGAACCCTGGCGGCTAAAAATTTGAGGTAAACAACGACTAAAAACTTATTTATGCCACATATTTCCATTGTTAGCCCTATTTACAATGCTGGAAAAATTATTCCTGAACTTATCCGGCGCATTGAAGCCAGCGTTGAGGTGATCACGGCTGACTATGAAATAATTTTTGTAGAGGACGGCGGACCTGATAATTCCTGGGAAGTAATCCAGCAATATGCGGTAGAGAGGCCAAAATTAAAAGGTTATAAACTCAGCAGAAATTTTGGACAACATTATGCTGTAACCGCCGGATTAGATCTTGCTAAAGGAGATTGGGTAGTGGTTATGGATTGCGATTTACAGGACCAACCTGAAGAAATTGAGAAGTTGTATTTAAAAGCACAGGAAGGTTACGATCTTGTGCTGGCACAGCGAATGGAGAGGAAAGATAATGCTTTAAAAAAGTTGTTCTCAAAGAGCTTCAACAGGACATTAGGTTACCTTACCGGAGCCGAACAGGATGAAACTGTGGGTAGCTTTGGTATTTACAGTAGAAAGGTGGTGAATGCCATAGTCTCAATGAGGGAATCTATAAGATATTTTCCTACAATGGTGAAGTGGGTTGGTTTTAAAACTGCTAAAGTTGAAGTTGCGCATAATTACAGGGAGGAAGGTAAGTCAAATTACAGTGTGGGAAAACTGTTTAAACTGGCCACAGATATTATTCTTGCTTATTCGGACAAGCCATTGAGACTGCTGGTTTCTTCAGGACTAATTATTTCCATTATTTCCTTTCTCGTGGCGGTCTTTTATTTTCTGAAATGGTTAATTGATGGAGTAGATGTTTTAGGATTTACCAGTTTAATTATTTCTATCTGGTTGCTTTCGGGGATTATAATACTTACACTGGGAATTGTTGGGCTTTATGTCGGAAAAATTTTCGAAGGAGTAAAGAACAGACCCCTATATATTATTTCTGAAGAAGTAAATCATCAAAAGGAGAATTCTGAAGATTTTCGTTTAAAAGGCTTTCCGTCCCCAAATTTGCAGCGGTAGAGTTTTCGCCTCTTCTACTGAAAAGTTTTAATCTAATTAAAGTTCTTAATGTTCGGCAGAATTGAAAAAATAACATATCTGGTTTTCTTTTTATCTAATTTTTTAATGCTGATCAATCCCGGTATTTTTTGGGATGACTGGGGGCTTTATAATATGAGTGATAAAGGAATAATGAGCCAGTATTACGGTAACGGAATTATTGTCTTTGGTTATGTTCACCTGTTTCTGAAGTCTTTGGGAGGATCCCCATTTCTGTATCACCTGCTTACTTTTTTACTTCAGTTACTTTCAATTTTTACATTATTTCGAATAACAGATAGAGTCTCACCAAAAGGGAATAACAGGATCTACCTATTATTTTCGGTTCTAATATTCACAATATTCCCGTATTACGATTCGAAAATAACGATGATCGTATTTCCCTATACGCTTTGTTTAACTCTCTTTGTTGTTGCAACATACTTTTTATTCAGGTTTAGAGAAAGCAAAGGGATTGGCTATAGGCTATTGTCATTGCTCTTTTTTTCCTTTCCTTTTTTACCAATTCTCTACTATTCTTTTACGTTGTTCCTTTGTTTTTTGCTTTTTTCTATACAAGCTTTACCTATCCCTTTAGCTTAGAAAATGTAAAGAATTGGTTTATTATTATCCTTAAGAGAATAGACTTTTTTCTATTGCCTATCGTTTTTTGGATAATGAGGCTTAACTTCTTTATGCCATCTCAGCAATATGAAGCACTTGGCTATAACGAGGTCAACCTGGAAACATTAATTCAAATTCCTTACAGAACAGCAGTTCTTTTAAAGATCTTTGTTACAGATCTGTTCCCGTTCGTGACGGAGTCTTTTGAATATCCTGAACTTTGGATACTTTTTGCAGCCACAGCTTTTGGGATTTACTCTGCTTTGTCCAATATCGATCTTAAAATACAAGTTTCCTGGAAAATGCTCGCCTGGGGAATAATAATCTTTTTTGCAGGAGCTTTTCCTTATTTGATGGTGAACAAATATCCCACTTATATAGATTATATGTCGCGGCATCAACTCCTAATTGGGTTTGGGGCCAGTCTCAGCTTTTGTGCACTAATTTTTCTCCTAAAGTCGCCTCTTGCTAAACGTGTGCTGCTATCTGGAAGTATTGCAGCTTTTATTTGTTTAAATGTATTCATCCAATTTAGCTTTTTCAAGGGATATGTAAAGCAGGAAGTTTTTCGGGATTATTTTGCTGCAGAAGATCTTAGCAGCCAATCTTCCCAAACCATTTTGCTTGAAGATGCAACTTTAGACTTTACCCAAAAAGGAAATCCGGTGAAATTCTATGCATTTGCGGGAATGCTTAAACAGAAGAATGAAAAAGAAAATATAGTAATAATTCCTGAAGAAATTCTGAACAAATTTATAGCGATTGACTTGTTTTCAATGATCGAACCCTATAGTTACCAATACAATCTTTCAGATTATAAATATACAGAACCAGATCAAAGACTTGTCGTGAAATATTCCGAAGAGGAAAAACCTCTTTTTCCAATTTTTACCTACTATGGACAATTTTTCTCCGGTAACAAAAGTGAGTGGAATAAATATTTTGATTTTCAGTTGAAGCCTTTGGAGGAATAACAGGATACTCACTAATAATGTCAAATTTCCTATTCGGTAGGAAGGGTTTTATATTTTTTTTATAATATTAAAAGAACCTTAAGCTTTAACATATGCGTAAATTCGCTGTGTAAAAGGTAATTGGCTTAAAAAATTTACAAATTGGATATTTTAAAACTTATAGGAAGAACAAAAGCCCTTTTTGATGCTGACATTCGCGAGCACGAAAATGAGTTGCAGGAGATTATTACCAGTTCTTCATTTCTTGTTTTGGGAGGTGCGGGTTCTATAGGCCAGGCTGTAACAAAAGAGATCTTTAAAAGGAATCCGAAGAAACTTCATGTAGTTGATATTAGCGAAAATAATCTGGTTGAAGTTGTGAGGGATATAAGAAGTTCTTTTGGTTATATCTCAGGAGACTTTAGAACATTTGCCCTGGATATTGGTTCAGTTGAATATAAATCTTTCATTAAGGCAGATGGAGATTACGATTACGTTTTAAATCTTTCAGCTCTTAAGCATGTCCGCAGTGAAAAAGATCCATTTACGCTAATGCGGATGATAGATGTGAACATTTTTAATACAGATGAGACCATTCTTCAAAGTATAGAAAAGAAGACTAAAAAATATTTTTGCGTATCTACAGATAAGGCCGCAAACCCTGTAAATATGATGGGTGCTTCCAAGCGAATTATGGAAATGTTCCTGATGCGCAGGAGCCAGAATTTTACAATTTCAACAGCAAGATTCGCCAACGTAGCTTTTTCTGACGGTTCACTATTGCACAGCTTTAATCAAAGACTACAGAAAAATCAGCCTATCGTTGCTCCTAATGATGTAAGGAGATATTTTGTTACACCTCAGGAATCGGGTGAATTATGCTTGATGTCCTGCATTTTTGGGGAAAACAGGGATGTGTTCTTCCCGAAGCTAAGTGAAAAGTTACATCTAATAAGTTTTTCAGATATAGCAGTAAAATACCTGGAGCAAAAAGGATACGAAGCATACGAATGCGAAAATGAAGATGAGGCGAGAAATTTAATGGATGAGCTCCCGCAGCAAGGAAAATGGCCGTGTCTCTTCGCTCCAAGTGATACCACAGGAGAAAAAGATTTTGAAGAATTTTTTACCGATGAAGAAATCCTGGACCTCCACAGATTTGAAAGTCTTGGGATCATAAAAAATTCTTTAGATGTGCAAAATGAGAAGCTCGAGCATTTTGAAAAGGAGATCGAGAGGATGAGAAAAAATGAGGAATGGTCGAAGGAGGAAATCGCAGAGCTTTTTAATGAAATGATTCCAAATTTTGATCATCTCGAAAAAGGAAAATATTTAGATGCCAAAATGTAAAGCATTTGAACAACAGCGGGAATTTGAATAAAAAAGGAATTGTTATAGTCGGATATTCCGGGCACGGATTAGTAGTGGCAGATGCGGCTTTGGCAATGGGTCTTGATTTAAAATATTACTGCGAAAAAAATGAGAGGACAATAAATCCTTTTGACCTGAAGTATGCAGGATTTGAAGGTGATGAAGCATATAATTGGTCTGCAGAATATGATTATATACTTGGAATAGGGGATAACCGGATAAGAAGAAAAACAGGAGAGCTAATTACAGCGAATAATCGTAATTGTTTAAATGTTATTCATCCTTCGTCCACTGTTTCCAGATTGTCCCGAATGGGAATAGGTAATTTCATTAGCAGTGGAGTTCATTTAAATGCACTCGCCACAATTGGAAATTATTGTATAATGAATACGGGAGCAGTAGTTGAGCACGAATGTAGATTAGGAGATGCAGTCCATATAGCTCCGGGAGCTGTTTTGGCGGGTAATGTGTCCATTGGCAGTGGTTCCTTTGTTGGTGCCAATTCAGTAATAAAAGAAGGTGTGACAATAGGAGATAATGTCATTATAGGAGCAGGCACGGTCGTATTAAAGAACATAGAAAACAATAATAAAATTGTAGGAAATCCAGGAAGAGTTATATGAGGAAAGAAGTACTAATTATTGCGGAAGCAGGAGTTAACCACAACGGTAATTTTGAACAGGCTAAAAAACTGATCGATGCGGCTGCGGAAGCAGGTGCCGATTATGTCAAGTTTCAGACTTTTAAAGCTGATAAGCTGGTTACCAAATCTGCGCAACGTGCAGAGTACCAGAATTCCAATACGGGGGACACAGATTCTCAATACCAAATGCTTAAAAAACTGGAACTTTCTGAAGAAATGCACCAGTCCCTCATCGATTATTGTAACTCGAAATCAATAAAATTTCTTTCAACAGGCTTTGATCTTGACAGCCTGGAATTTTTAGATAATCTTGGGATCGAACTTTTTAAAGTTCCTTCAGGGGAACTGACGAACCTGATCTATCTGCGGAAAATAGCAAGTTTTGGTAAAACGGTAGTACTCTCTACAGGAATGGCTAATATGCAGGAAGTAGAAGCTGCTTTTAATGTTTTAACTTCTGAAGGAATAAAAAAAGAAGATATAACCATTCTACATTGTAATACAGAATATCCCACTCCGCTTAGCCGATGTAAATCTGAAGGCAATGAACAGCATAGGGAAAAACCTGGATGTAGCGATTGGCTATTCAGATCATACTCTCGGCATAGAAGTTCCCATTGCCGCCGTGGCTTTGGGTGCGACAGTGATTGAAAAACATTTCACCCTCGACAGAAATTTGCCCGGACCTGATCACAGAGCTTCTTTGGAACCTGATGAACTAAAGGCTATGGTGAGTGCTATTAGGAATATTGAACTGGCCATTGCAGGGAGCGGAGTCAAAGAACCTTCACCCTCAGAAAAGAAGAACATACAGTTTGGTCGAAAGAGTATCGTGGCTAAAAAAGATATAAAAAAGGGAGAATTACTTACTGAAGAAAATCTTACAGTAAAAAGGCCCGGAACAGGTATCTCTCCTATGGAATGGGACAATGTGCTCAATACTACGGCAAAGGCTGATTTTTCTGAAGATGAATTTATAAGTATCTAATTATGGAATTAAAGAGATATAAAGAAGGAGATGAAGAACAGATTTTAGAGCTGTTTGAACTTGCTTTCAAGAAAAAATTATCAAAAGAATTCTGGCTTTGGCGTTTTAAAAATAATCCTTTTCTGGACCCCGAGATGATCAACCTTATGTGGGAAGATGATGTGCTGGCGGGGCATTATGCAGTATCTGCGCTGGAAATGGTGGTGGGCGATAAGGAGGTTCTGGCAAGTCTGTCAGGAACTACAATGACACATCCATCTTTTCAGGGGAAAGGAATTTTTTCTACTCTTTCTCTGGAGCTCTATGACAGAGTGAACAGAGAGCACGGGGTAAATATGGTCTTGGGTTTTCCGAATAAGAATTCACATTACGGACTCGTAAAAAAGATTGAGTGGAAAGATGTCGCCATAGTTCCAAACCTGTCTTTAAGTACCGGAAATTTAAAAAAGACTGTACTTACTACTTCAGTAAAAAACATTGAAACCTTTGACGATTCTCACTCAGGTTTTATAAAAAATATTATTTCTGAACTTGGTTTTTCTGTTTCTGTAAGCCGCTCCACCAAGTATCTGAACTGGAGATATAGAGACTGCCCGATAAATGATTATAGCTGCCTTGAAATTAGTAAGGATGGAGCATGTGTGGGTGTGGTGATCACTAAGATCTTCCAGCCGGATCCTTCCACAGGTCCTGAATTAGATATTGTGGATCTTTTTTGTGCTCCCGATCTAAAGCTGCTTCAGGAAATCCTTATCCACGTTGATAATCATTATTCTGAAAAAGGTTTGACCGATTCCAACTTTAATCTTTGGATGTCTCTTTTCGATCCCAGGCATTTACTTATGGAAAGACTTGGTTTTTCACCGGGGATGCCGCTTACTTATATGTGCACCAAAGAATTTTCTGAAGGATTTAGCCAAATAGCAGATTATAGAAACTGGTATATATCAATGGGGGATTCAGATATATTTTAAATATGGAGAAAAGAAAGATCCTTGCCGTTACTTGGTGCCAGATCAGATTATGATCTTTTGTTTTCTGTTTATCAGAAATTAAATGAAGATGCCAGATTTGACTTCCAGATTTTAATTACAGGTCCGCATCTTTCAGAAAAATTCGGACTAACAGCACAGTACGTGGAAAAGGATGGTTTTTTTGTTGCAGATAAGGTTTATAATTTAATTGATTCAGATAAAAAACTGGGAAGAGCAGTTTCTATTGGGAATCAAATTTCCGGTTTAGCGCAATCCTTCAGCAGGATTTCACCTGATATAATCCTGGTTGCAGGAGACAGGGAAGAATCAATTTCTGTAGCTTTAACAGGTGCTTATTTGGATATTCCTGTGGCTCACTTTTTTGGAGGGGATATTGCCAAGGATGGCAACATTGACAACAGTACAAGATACGCCACCAGTAAATATGCCCACATACATTTCCCAAGCCTGGAGGAGCACAAACAGACCTTGCTTAAACTTGGGGAGGATGATTGGAGAATTTTTCTTGTTGGGAATCCCGCAATAGACAGGCTTCTTTCAACCGATATTCTTACTCAGGAGGAAACACTTTCCCGTTTAGGTGACGGGGAAATGCATCAGGAATACTGTGTTTTAATTCAGCATTCAATTATTACACAGGTTGAGGAACAAAGGAAGCATATAAGAACCACTCTTGAATCTATTCTGAAGTATGAGGGGCACTGCTATATAAATTATCCAAATTCCGATGCCGGGAGTGACGAAATTATTAAAGCATACCAGGAATACTCGAAGAAGTACCCGGAGAAATTTACTTTGTTCCAAAATCTCAACTACAGATGTACGTGAGCCTTATGAGTCACGCGGAATTTCTTATAGGGAATTCAAGTTCGGGAGTAGTGGAAGTAGCTTCCCTTGGTTTACCTGCAATAAATATTGGAATGCGTCAAAGAGGTAGATTACACGGAGATAATGTAATATTTGTCGATAACGATTTTGATCAAATAACAGACGCAATTACAAAAGCCAGAACAGATTCAGAATTTTTAGAAAAGGTGAAGCAGAAAAAGAATCCTTACGGCGAGGGTAACTCTGGAGAGAAGGTTGTAAAAGTGCTGGCAGATTTGGTTTTTGACGATAATCTGATTTATAAAAATATAACTTATTAAGGTACTTCAATATGTTTGAAATAGGACAAAAAGTTTCCATAGAAAAAGTTTTCAATGAAGAGGAGGTGCTTAATTTTTCCAAAATGTCTATGGATGATAATCCCATTCATTTTGATAAAGATTACGCGCATAATTCCCGGTTTAAGCAACGAATTGTCCAAGGACCTTTTGTCACTTCTCTTATTGGAGGGTTATTGGGTTCTAAACTTCCGGGTCCCGGAACTATCTATATTAACCAGAACACTCAGTTCCTAAAGCCTGTATTTATAGGGGATAAGGTAACTGCAAGTATTGAAATAAAAGAAATCAGAGAAGATAAACCTAGTAATAAAACTAAGAACTTGGGTTGAGAAAGAGAACGGAGAATTGGTGATAGACGGGGAAGCAGTAGTTTTATTTCTTGGAGATAAAAAGTAATATGGAAAGAATAATTGTAATTTCTGCACATCCAGACGACGAAGTTTTAGGAGCTAAGCGGTACTATTTTGAAACACGTTGAAAGAGGTGATGAAGTGTATTGGTTAATAACGACTAATATCTCAACAGACCAGGGGTTTTCGGAAGAAAGAGTGGCTTCCCGGCAGGAAGAAATTAATAAAGTTGAAAAGCAGTTGGGCATAAAAAAAACATTTCTTCTGAACTACCCAACCATGACCCTTTCCTCTTCTTCCCTTATAAAAATGGTTCCGGAAGTATCAGATGTATTTAATGAAGTTAAACCTGAAGTTATTTATTGTGTTAACAGATCTGATGCGCATTCCGATCACAGGATAACTTTTGATGCAGTACTGGCCTGTACCAAATCTTTTAGATATCCCTACGTGAAAAAGGTGATGATGTATGAATGTTTATCTGAAACAGAATTCGCTCCGGCGCTTCCTGAAAAAGCATTTATTCCAAATTACTACGTTGATATTTCCGAATATATGGAGAAGAAGCTGGAGGTAATGAACGTATACGCATCAGAAATAGCAGAACATCCTTTTCCGCGTTCAGAAAGAAATATTAAATCCCTGGCTGTTTTTCGGGGTGCTAGTGTAGGTGTGGAATATGCTGAAGCTTTTCAACTTTTAAAATTTATCGATAAATAGGAGCCAATGAAATTCGACAATATTCTTATCCCCCGGGACAAAACCATTATAGATGCTCTCAAGAAACTTAATGATATAAGAGAATATAGCAGGCTGATCCTTTTCGTTATAAACGAAGACGGATCAGTCCTGGGATCTTTAACAGATGGTGATATTCGAAGATCTTTGGCTAATGATGCTGATGTGAACAAACAGGTTTCGGAAGTCTGCAATAGATCTTTTGTTTTTGAATACGACAGACCGGGATATTTTGATCTAAAAAATTATCGGAGAACAGACATAAAAATTCTTCCTGTTCTGGATGAGAACAAGAAAATTGTGAAGATCCTGGACCTGGAAAAAATAAAATCTGTTTTGCCTTTAGAATGTATGATTATGGCAGGAGGAAGAGGTAAACGTCTTAGCCCTTTAACAGATACTATTCCTAAACCAATGTTGCCTCTGGGAGGTAAGCCTATAATTGAGCACAATATTGACAGGCTTATATCTTATGGAATTAAAAAGATTTATATTTCAGTTAAATATTTAGGAGACCAAATTCAGGAATATTTTGGAGATGGCAGTAAGAAGGGTATAAGCATAGAATATATCTGGGAAAAAAAGCTTTGGGAACGGCCGGAGCTTTAAGTTTGGTCGAGGATTTTTCATCTTCGCACATACTGTTGATGAACAGTGACCTTTTCACAAATGTAGATTTTGAAGATCTGTATAGTGAGGTTTTAGAAAGTAAAGCAGATATGGCCATTGCATCAACTGAATATAAAATTGATGTTCCATATGCAGTATTTGAAACAGAGGAAAGTAAAGTCATTGAATTTAAAGAGAAACCTTCCTTTGTTTATCATTCCAATGCGGGGATTTATATACTGAAGAAGGAATTAATCCAAAAGATCCCTAAAAACGAATTTTATGACATTACAGATCTTATGCAGGATCTTGTAGAAAACGGTGGAAACATTGTACATATGCCTATTATTGGCTTTTGGATTGATATAGGTAAGCCTGTAGATTATGAACAGGCGCAGGAACTTGTAAAACATAGTAAATGATCTTAGCAGTTATTCCCGCAAGAGGTGGTTCAAAAGGACTACCGGGGAAGAATATTAAAAAACTCCACGGGGAACCATTGATTAACTATACCATTAAAGCTGCCCGTAAAGTTTTTCCCGATGACCAAATCATTGTAAGCACAGATGATGAGGAAATAAAAAAAACAGCGGAAACAACCGGACTAAAAGTTCCTTTTTTAAGGCCGGGTGAACTTGCGACAGATAATGCTTAAGCACCCAGGAGGTTCTTCTGCACGCGTTGAAATTTTCAGAGAGCAACGGCCTAAATCCTGATGTCATTGTCTTTTTACAGCCTACTTCGCCTCTTCGGGAAGCACATCATATTCAGGAAGCTCTTGAATTGTTCAGCAATGATATGGACATGTTAGTTTCAGTAAAAGAAACAGATGCAAATCCCTATTATGTTTTGAAGGAGGAAAATGAGCAGGGTTACCTGGAAAGTTCAAAACCGGGAAATTTTACCAGGAGGCAGGATTGTCCAAAGGTTTGGGAATTGAATGGCGCTATTTATATTATTAATGTTCAGTCTCTTAAAGACGGACCTATTAGTAAATTTTCAAAAATAAAGAAATATGTTATGGATGAGTATTCCTCCATAGACATAGATAACGAAATAGACTGGTTGGTGGCCGAAAAGATTTTGGAGGTAAAAACTTCGCAGGACTAGTAATCTATATAATGGTTATCTAATAAATTTAAAAAATAAATTTTGATCAAAAGATTAGCAAAAAAATATTTTGAAAGTCTCGCCTATTTTTATTCCTATTCAGGTTATAGAATAGTTGTAATAGTAGCTTTAAGTATTTTCGTGGGTTTGCTCGACGGATTCGGTCTTGCGATGTTTATACCCTTGCTTGAAATGGTAAGTGATAGTAGTGGAGTAGAGGCAGAGAGTATGGGACGTCTAAGTTTCCTCCTTGAGTTTGTTAACGATATTGGTTTATCATTATCTCTCGCTACTATTCTTGGCTTCATGACTATTATGTTTTTCTTAAAAGGGATCATGCAATATATCAATGGAGTGTATAGAATGATCACTCTTCAAAAATTTATTAAAAAGGTTAGGTTCCAGAATATCAAAGGATTAAATAATTTGGCTTATAAATATTTTGTTTCAGCAGATGTTGGCCGAATTCAAAACACCCTAACCGGAGAGGTTGATAGGGTAGCTTTTTCTTTTGCAAATTATTTTTATGCCGTGCAGTTTGGAGTTATGGTTATTGTCTATATGTCTTTTGCATTTGCGATGGATCCTCAATTTGCTATTTTAGTGACTATAGGAGGAGCTCTTACAAATTTCCTGTATAAAAATCTGTACAAAAAGACAAAAGGAGCCTCCCGCAAGCTTACTTAGTGAAAATAATATTTTTCAAAGTCTGATCATCCAGAATGTTGGCAACTACAAGTACTTAAAAGCTACAGGTTCCTTAAACACTTATGGTAAAAAGTTGAAAGAATCAGTTTTAAAAATTGAAAAAAGTAACGTCAAAATCGGTGTCCTGGATTCTATATTAATGGCAGCCCGGGAACCATTGCTTATTTTGGTCGTAGTGATAGTAATTTATGTGCAGACAGAAATTTTAGGATCCTCACTGGCACAAATTTTAGCAAGTTTATTCTTCTTTTATCGTGCTCTTAGTTTCTTAATGCAGATGCAGGCCAGATGGAACAAGTTTTTAGGGGTCGCCAGTTCTTTAGAAAATATGCAGGCTTTTACTAAAGAACTTAAAGAGAATAAGGAAACTCAAAGTAAAAATTCGCTGAAGGATACTGTGAAGGAAATGACTCTTTCAAACGTCTCTTTCTATTATGGAGATACACCCGTACTTAAAAACATAAATCTCAAAATCCCAAGGAATGAGACTATTGCTTTTGTAGGCGAAAGTGGTAGTGGAAAGACTACTTTAGTAAATATAATTGCGGGACTTTTACCTGTAGATAAAGGAGATTACTATATTAATGATCAAAAGAGTAGCGAAGTTAACATGGCAAATTTTCAGGAGAGAATTGGATATATTACTCAGGATCCTGTAATTTTTAGTGATACCTTATATAACAATGTTACGTTTTGGGCAGACAGTTCAGAAGATAAGGAAAGGTTTTGGAAGTCTCTTCAACAGGCAGCAATTTTAGATTTTGTAAATGGTTTGCCTGACAAGGAACAAACTATCCTTGGGAATAACGGGGTAAATTTGAGTGGTGGTCAAAAGCAACGCTTGTCTATTGCCCGTGAACTTTTTAAGGAGGTGGAGATCCTGATACTAGATGAGGCTACATCAGCTTTAGATTCAGAGACTGAAAAGGAAATTCAGAAGAATATTGATGATCTTAAAGGGAATTATACGATTCTTATTGTGGCTCATAGAATTTCCACAATCAAAAATTCTGACAGAATTATAGTTATGAAGAATGGATCCATTGAAAATATTGGAAACTTTGAGGAACTAATGGAATCTTCAGTAAAATTTAAAAAGATGGTGGAACTTCAGGAAGTTTAATTTCTCCTGATACAAATTTGATCTAAAACAGATTAATGCCGGACCAGATAGCCTAAATTGGCTATTAATTATATGGAAAAAAGATTATTTGTAATAAAAAATCGAACCCACTATCTCATTGCCAGGAATTACATAAAAAATAAACCTGCGGCAGAAAATTTTATTTTCCTTACTATCAGGAAATTTAAAGGTTATAAAGAATTTAGTGAAGAGCTTTCACGTGATACGGAGTTTAAGCTTCTGGAGGTAATGATTACAGACCACAGTTTCCCTGGATGGAATTATGTCATGGTGATTAAAAATATTCTAAAGGTCAAAAATATAGCCTCGAAATTTGAATATTTTGACGAAGTGATTTTTGCTAATTACCACACCTGGATGCAGCATTTTATTATTCAACAATTCAAATCAAAAAGAAAAGTTTTACTGAGTGATGGTACACGGGTCCTTACAGTGGCCGAACTTAGGAAAAAAGATAAATCTATTAATTTAAAATCGGTGCCTTTCGGGGGTGGTAAATTTATAATTAAAGACCTGTTAAATATTGAGCCTATAGAAAATCTGCATTTTTATAGTCCTGTAAAAATAGATGTTGCTGAAGGAGACACCCTGGAAACGTTTCACTTTAAACCTTCAGAATCTTCAACTGTAGACAGGAATAAGATCTTATTTATTGGCAGTCCTCTGGTAGAAATCGAATATATCACATTGGAGAGACAGCTTTATTATTTGAAGAAAATTAAGGAGCATTTTAAAGGATCAGAAATATACTATTTCTCACATCGCAGGGAAGAGAAAAAAACCTGAAGCATTATGAATTCTTTGGAGAAATAGTGCGCAATGAAATTCCGTTCGAGGAAAAAATGGAATCTGAAAAGGAGTTACCGGGAATAATTATGTCTTTTCAATCTTCTGTTGTGATGAATTTGCTTAAGCAGCTTATCCTCAAATTCAATTTTATTATCTTCCGCTGGAAGCTGTTGATTTACCTCCGGGTTCCACGTTTACAAAGAACTATGAAACCCTTCTTAATGTTTTCAGGGGAATTAAGGAGCCTAATTTTCAGGAATTAAAACTGTCAGATACCAGTAATATAGAAGTAATGCAGAAACCTCTTTTTTCAGTAATAATTCCAACGTATAACAATGCCGATGTCTTACCGGGAGCTATAGACAGTATTTGTAATCAGGAAATTACAGATTGGGAACTGATTATTGTAGATGATGGGTCTGAAGATGAGACAGTAGAATTGCTTAAAAATTATTCCGGGGATTCCAGGATCAAATATTTTTATCAGGAAAATAAAGGGGTAACGGCAGCCAGGAATTTTGGTGTACAAAACGCAACGGGCAATTACATAGCTTTTCTGGATAGTGATGATGAGGTGGAGGCAAACTGGTTAAATGATTTTCAGGATCTTATTAAAGATTCTACACAAGTAGGATATGTGAGCTGCGGTTATTTAAGAAATGGCAACGAAAAGCTTCCTAAGTTAGATACAAAGATATCTTCGGAAAGATATTCATCTCTCGCCGGAACTTTTGCTCTTAGACGATACGTTTTTTTAGAAATTGGAGGATACGATCCTGTTTTAAAGCAGAGTGAAAACTGGGAAATGACTGCCCGTGCCCTGGATTATTGTACAAAAAACAATCTGTCAATTGAGCACACCAATAATATTAACTTTAGATATGAGAATCATCCAACTGCAGCCCAGACACGACTAAGAGATGAGTATAGAGGTGATGCGACCTATCATTTATACAATAAATATAAAACGGGAGGAGTGCTTCATTTTAGAAAAGACGATCTTTTACTTTCCTCTGCAGTGAATTATACCAGAGCCGGAAAGTTCCAAAAGAGCCGGAAAGTTTTTTACGAGAATTTAAAAACCCATCCTTCTTTAGGAAATCTTGCGAAGGTTCTAATTTTTGAGATTCCTGCCTTAAGAAGAAGAAAATGGATGAGGAAAAACACTGAATTAAATGATGAATAAGAAAAAGGTATTATTTGTAATTGATACACTCCAGGGATCTGGTGCAGAGAGAAGTCTGGTAGAAATAGCTCAACATTTTAAAAGATACACCCCTGTTTTTGCACACGTTTATGAAGGAAATATGATGGTGCCTGTACTTGAAAAAGCCGGAATAAAAGCTTATTCATTAAACATCCCGATGGAGAAAAATTTTGGCCTCGCTGCCAAAAAATTAGGGGAGGTTTATGAAAAAGAACAACCGGATCTCATTCACTCAACCTTATTTAAATCTGATTTAATAACCCGCAGGCTGAAGTCCAAATATAAAATTCCGTTAATCAGCAGCTACGTTAATAACAATTACAACCCTCTACGATTTGAGAACCTGAATTTTGTTCAAAGTTTGAAGATGCGGCTTGTGCAGCTATACGATGCGGTTTCGTCGAGAAAGGTAGATTTTTTTATCTCGAATTCTGAAACAATAAAAGAAGCGAAAGCAAAATCTACTTTAGTAAATAAAGATAAAGTCAAGGTGATATTTAGAGGGAGAGATGTTCAAAAATTTCAGACGGACTTTGATCCACAGAAATTAGATGCTCTGAAAAAATCTCTAAATGTTCTAAACAAGAAAGTGCTGCTTAATGTTAGCAGACTTTTGGAAAGAAAAGGTCAAATGGATATGATCGATGCCTTGCCTGAAATCATTAAAGTACATCCTGATATAGTTCTTTTAATTGCTGGCCACGGAAATTATGAAACTAAGTTAAACAGAAGGATCAAAGAATTGGGACTAGAAAATTATGTCCAGTTACTCGGAAGACGACAGGATGTTCCGGATCTTCTGAAAATAGCCGATCTGTTTGTTTATCCTTCTTATTTTGAGGGCTTACCCGGTTCTTTAATAGAGGCCATGCTTGCTGAAAAACTTATAGTATGTTCAGATATTCCCGAAAATCAGGAATGTGTTGATACAGAAACTGCTATTTTCTTTGGAAGAGGAAACGTCGAAGAATTGACTGAAAAAGTTTTAGATTCTTTAGAAAATCAGGAGGAACTGAAAAGCCTGGGCAGGAAAGCAAGAGTGGTGGCTATCCAAAAATTTGATATTCACAATATTGCCAGAGAATATGAAACCACCTACGATGAAGTATTAAGTTAAGAGCTGCGCCAGAATTGAAAGATTAAAGATAAAAGTATTTTAAAATCTAAAAAATAAGAAGATGCCTTTACCCGATTTTATTATTATCGGAGCCATGAAATCTGGTACCACCACTTTGTATACAAATCTGCAGTTTCACTCTAAGATCGGGATGAGCAAATTAAAGGAACTTCATTATTTTTCAAGGCATTATGACAAACCGTAAATTGGTATTCGAAACAGTTTACTGATGATAAACCCATCAATGGCGATACGACCCCTGGCTATTCCTGGGCTCATATATTCCCCAGGGTAGCGGAGCGGATATACGAGACCGTACCTGAGGCAAAAATTATCTATATTGTTAGAGATCCTATAGACAGAATTATTTCTCACTTACATCACGACTTGTATCGCGACAGATTTCCACCGAAAAATATAGATGAAATTGTTTTAAAGGATCAGCAATACCTAAGGACGAGTCAGTATTACTATCAAATAAGTTATTACCTCAAGTACTTTAATAAGGATCAAATCTTATTTATTGAAACTAATAATCTTAAAGCCGATCTTAATGGTACACTTAATAAGATTTGTAAATTTTTGGGAGTAGAAGAGATCAATTTTGAAGAGAAGGCAAAGGCAGGGAATCCAAATCCAAGTACAAATAAGTACCTTATTAAGAACTATGATGCAGCTCATAAATATTTGCCGAGGTTTGGAGCTAAGCTGTATCACCTTCTTTTCTATGCTTTGAAAATAAAAATAGATCGTCCTCGATTAAATGAAAAAACTCTAAGGGAATTAAAAAGCAGATTACATCCTGATGTAGAAGAATTAAAGAAACTTACTGGAAGAGATTTTCAGGGATGGAAAACGTACAACAAAATTGATCTAAAGTAGAGAACTCCTCCTCTTCAGAAAAGACAGCAGAGGAGTGCCGGATGTTCCTGAAAAAGCATTTTGGTGCCCCCTTTGTTGTGATAGGAAGAGTCGCGGAATTTCTTAAGAACTTAATTCTTTATGCATCCTGCATATTATAAAAATTCTGAAAGCTAATTTATTTTCATCCAGATGTAAAGAAGACTTCTGCTGTGCGAGGTAAGTTTTAATTTTTAACGGAATTAAACCCTTTAATCTATCAACGGCACCTCTTTTTTGCTGCGATTCATTTTGTTTTCCCTTTTTAATATTCTTAATTACTTCATTTAAAAAAGTCTCCGGAAAAATCTTTTTAGCATAATCAGAGGAAAGTTCTTTTTTGATCAGCTCAACAAAATCTTCCTGTCTCAAAATATCAGTAAATTTTAAAGTGGATGCTCTTTGCGCAAAGGGAACACCGAGAGCCCACTGTTTCATAACCTTTTTAAACAGTCTCTTATTTGTTCTAAGACTATCGGGCATTGTACGGATAACCTCTACAATTCTCTTGGACAGGAATGGGTTGATTTGCTCAATATAAGGGTATTTAATATCGGCTAATGAGGACTGAATATAAGGTATTCTGTAAAGCTGAAATATTCTGTCTCTCCAGGTGGGAAGCGATTCATTTCTTTGTTGCTTCAAAATCTCCGGCATCTCCTGCTTTAGAGAATTTATGTAATCATATTTCTTTAGGTTTGAATAATCTGAACATAAAGTCAAACCCATAAAACTTTTTACCACTAAAGGGGAATAAATTTGATTGTAACCAAAAATTTCATCCCCGCGTATAATGCCTTCTATACCCGCTTCAAAGATCCTTTTCCACAGTTTAAAACCATCCAGGTAGGCAGGGATATGATCAATTCTTCCTTCACCATTTTGTATAAATCTGCTGATAATGTTTTCTAAGGGGACTTCAGGAAGTTCAGTTGAAAAAAACCTGTGCTCGGTTTTCAGTACTTCACTTACTTTTTCTGAAACATATGCGTCGCTTTGGGCATCGGCAAGGCTACTTTCTGCTCCCCAGGTAATAGTTTTAAGCGGAGATTGATATGTTTTACATTTTTGAAGCAGGAAAGCTATGGCTCTGCTGTCATGGCCTCCCGACAAAGTAACAGCCCATTTATCCAATCCTAAATTAATGCTGCCGAAGGTTTCTAGTAATGCTTTTTTTAGAAGCTCCTTATTTTGTTTTAGGGAACGCGTGGTAAGTACAAATGCTACTTTACCGGATCTTGTCGAAATCTTCCAATTCTTTCTGTCAACATTAACGGATCCATTACCGGGTACTTTTTTAATTCTTTTATCCCAACTATGATTTGGGCCTAAAGAGCAGTAGACAGCATCCAGGGAATTATCCTATCCTGGAACTCAAAACTTTCTAAATATTGAATTATTGCTTTTTGAGAAGTTGAGCCAATAAAAATTTCTTCATCAAAATAATACCAAATACTCCTGGTTCCCAGGTAATCTGTCACAAGTTCCACATTATTATCATTAGATCTTAAAATAACGAAATTTCCGTCAGGAGATTCGGCCAGTAAATCAAACCATTTTGTTTCTTCCCCAAAGATCTTACCCAATAAAACATTTAATCCTTTTGTTCTTATTGTAGAAGTTGGGTTACTAATACCATATACAATGTTTTTCTCGTGGTATAGTATTGAAGGCTTACTTTCGAGGTTTCCAGCATTTAAATCTTCGCAAATTCTCTGAACTTTAGCTTCAATCTTAGATCCTGTAAAAGGTTTTCGCGAACATACATATAAGACTTTGGACATGGCATTCTCAGGTATTATTTTCTTCTCAAAATTACAAAATGTGTATGTTTAGGATACGATTCGTTGGAATCTTTGGGAGATATAATTTAAAATTTTGTTTTTTAAAAATAAAGAATCGTATGAATCTTTTTAATTGAGTAAGGTTTTTACAAAAGATAATTTATTGATTTGTAAGATGTCTTTCAAAAATAGCTACTATGTTTCGTGAATAAAATTTGTAATTTAAGAAAGCTTAACTCCAACATGGGAATCTTATTTTGGAACTTATGAGAAAAGGTTTTATTTTTAAATTTACTCAACTACAGGCATTTTTTGTTGCCTACAAACTATTATGAATTCATTTATGGCACAAAGAATAATTTTGGATTTTTTCCTATGCTTCTTCAAAAAAGAACCTAAACAGAAATCGGAATTTAGTCTTTTATGAAGATCCTTCACCTGGTCACAAAGAGACAATATAGGGGAGCAGAAGTATTTGCGGCCAACTTAAGTGAAGAACTTATAAAATTGGGGCATCAAATTATTTACGCTAAGCCTATATGAAAATTCTAAAGATGTTTTACATGTTCCTAATGCAGAGAATATAGATCTTATGAGTGAAAAGAGTAAATCTTTTTCTCCTTTACTTGTAAAGAAAATCGTAAAGCTTGTAAAAGAAACAAGTCCTGATATTATTCAGTGCAATGGATCGGATACGTTAAAGTATATGGTTACCGCATCTTTCTTTCTCCCAAAAACCCCTATTGTTTACCGAAACATTAGTATGATAAGTAACTGGTTAAGAGGAGTACCACACAAATTTTTATATCAATATTTTTTCAAGAGAATAGATCATGTTTCTTCCGTAGGTAAACAGGCTGTTGAAGATTTTATTAAAACATGTAAGTACCCCCGGGAAAAAACTTCTGTAATTAGAAGGGGAATACCTATGAGAGAGATTAATCGTGAAGTTTCAAAACAAAAGCTTCTTTCCAGTCTTGATCTAAGTGAAGGCGATAAAATTATAATGCATATTGGTAACTTTAGTCCTGAAAAGAATCATATTTTTCTTATTGACGTATTTACAAAAATAGCTTCCACCCACCAGAACATAAAGTTAGTATGCGTGGGAGATGGAATTTTGTTTGAGGAAATAAAAGAGGAAATTTCCAGAAGAGGTTTAAACAATACAATTTTTCTTTTGGGTTTTAGAAAAGATATTCTCGAAATGCTTTCTGCTGCTGATTGTTTTGTGCTACCTAGTTTAGTGGAGGGAGTACCAGGAGTGGTATTGGAAGCTGCTGTTCAAAAAGTTCCTACTGTTGCCACAAATGTAGGTGGAGTAAAAGAAGTCTTAAAAAACGGTGTGACTGGTTACATCATAAATGATTTCAATAAAGATTTCTTTACAGAAAAATTAATTACGCTAGCAAATCACTCCCAGTTACGCAAAGAGCTTGGGCAAAATGCGTATGATTTGGCTATAGAAGAATATAACCCTGAAAAAAATGCACGGGATTTTGAAACTTTATACCTGCGTCTAATAAGGCAGAAGAGTGTAACCTAAGACTTGTAAGTAGTAGCAGTGTAACTATGGAATAAAAACATTTTTTAGAATTCTTTGTGATTTCAAATTGCCCTGTTAATATGGAATAAGCTAATTTTGGCCCTACTTTTATTTTAAGCAAATTAGCAAAAAATGTTTACCAAAACAGATTTATATGTTCTTCAATTAAATAGCTACCGTTCCTCAATTGGAGTCCTTCTCAGTCTAACCTGTTTTATTAATTCCTTTAATTCATTAGAAAATTAATGTGGAAAGGAATTTTTTACAATGCAATTTCTAAATATTCCGGTGTATTAATAAATCTGGGAATTACAGCTATTCTTTCAAGAGTTCTCACACCGGAAGAATTTGGAATAGTAGCCCTTGTTTTTGTTTTTATTGGTTTTTTTAATCTCCTCGGCAATATGGGAATTGGGCCTGCAATAGTTCAAACTTTGGATTTGACTGAAGATGACATAGGTTCTATTTTCGCATTTTCAGGTTTAATGGCTTTAGTGCTTGCTGTATTCTTCTTTTTTAAGTGGTGGCATGATTGCAGAGTTTTATGATGAACCACAATTGGTACCTGTAGTAAGATTATTATCATTAAGTATTTTTTTTAACATTTTAAGTATTGTTCCAATAGCTCTTAATAAAAAAGAATTGCGATTTAAACAAATGGGCGTAGTGAATATATCTGTACAGGCAGCGACGGGAATAATAGCTATAATTATGGCCTTAAATGGTTTTAGTTACTTTTCCCTAATTATTCAAAATGTACTGACAGGTTTTATCAGTTTCTCTATTTTCTATTTTCTATATCCAGTTAAAATAGTCTCTAGAATTCAAAAATCTCCATTAAAAAGAATTGCTTCTTATTCGAGTTATCAATTTGCATATAATTTTATTAATTATTTTTCAAGAAACCTGGATAATATATTAATAGGGAAATATTTAGGAAATGCTCCTCTTGGATATTACAGCAAATCCTATTCCTTAATGCATTTACTGGTTTATAACCTGACGCATGTAATTACTCCTGTAATGCATCCCGTGTTGGCAAAACACCAGGATGATCCAGGTTATATTTATAAAGCTTATTTGGGTGTGTTAAAATTGTTGGCGGGTATTGGTTTCCCGCTATCTGTATTTTTATATTTTACAGCCTCCCAATTGATTCTTATAATGTTTGGATCCCAATGGGAGATGAGCGTACTTATGTTTAAGATATTGGCACTAAGTGTGGGTATACAGGTATGTATGTCTTCTACTAGCGCTATTTTCCAGGCTACAAATAAAACTAACCTTCTATTCAAATCAGGTTTAATTAGTTCAGTTTTTATGATAAGCGGTATTGCCTATGGAGTTTTCTATGGGGAGAAATTAATCGATGTGGGATATGGTTTAGTTGTGGCTTTCTATATCAATTTCTTTGTGGTTTACTATATGCTTATAAAAACTGCTTTAAAAAAATCATTTTTAAAATTTTTGGAAATTTTTTTGTTACCAATTGCTGGTAGTGCAGTAACAGCAATTGCTCTTAAAGGAGTTAATTCTTTAAAAATTGAACACGTCATATTGGATTTGCTTATAAAAACTTTTGTGTTTGGATTAGTGGTAGCAGTATTTTTTCTTATTCCAGAAGGTAATAGAGAATACCTCCAAAATTTGATAAAGAAAAAGAACAAAAAATAATTTGCTATCCAAATGCTGGTTTACCATTAAATAAGACGCTTCAGATTTGTAGGAAAATGAAGTATCTTTACTGCTTTTGAGTACTTAAAAAACTTTTGATGCAATCGAATTAATGAATAAAAAGAGAATGATTAACAATTCCAAAAAAGTTTCGGTAATGATGGCCACCTATAATAGAGGTTATTGTATAGGGAGGGCTATTGAAAGTATTATGAATCAAACCTACCAAAATTGGGAGTTGATGGTTATAGATGATAAATCTACCGATAATACTGAAGAGGTGGTAAAATCCTATATATCCCGGGATGAAAGAATAAAATATCTAAAATTAGAAAAGAATCAGGGCTGTAGTGGTGCTAGAAATGAAGGTATGAAAATTTGTACTGGAGATTACATAACCTTTCTTGATTCGGATGATGAATATGATCCTACTAAAATCGAAAAGCAGGTAAAAGTTTTTCTGAATACAAAAATTCCCAATCTTGGTATAGTTTCTTGTGGCGCGATTGATCATAGAGATGGAATAGAATACAATAGGAGAATGCCAATCAAAAGAGAGGACTATTATAAAAGTTTATTGGCAAAACGAAAAAGTATAGGAGTAGGGTCTCCTTTTATGATGATTCCCTCTTCCATTATTAAAGGTGAAAACACATATTTTGATCCTCAAATGCCTGCAGCGGTGGATTGGGATATTGCTGTGCGAATTTGCAGAAAATACACACTAGACTTTGTGCCTGAACACCTTGTTTTATACCATCACCACAGTGGGGACAGGATGTATAATCCAGACAGTGCAGTGAGGTCCTTGAAAATGCAGTATACTAAATATAGAGATTGGCTCATTGCAGAACCCGATGCTCATTTAAGTTTTGTGAAAAATGCAGCTTCTTTAATAGCATTTCATAAATCTATAGGAGAGGGAAAAGATTTTATTGAAGAAAGTCTAAGCAATTTTAAAAGCGCGTCCAAAAGGAGAAAGTTAAAAATATTCAAGTTGATCTTAGACTCTTTTAAATTAAAGTACTTCAAATTATTTTATTTAAAGTACTTTAATAAAACCTAATTATTATACATTTTTAAAAATTAGTTTTAAAAAGTTTTTTACTCAATTTATATGAGATCTCTTATTTATAAATCTTTATTTATTTTTTCAAAACTTTATACTCAGTTGAATTCTGATAAACTGAGAGTTCTGGCTTATCACGGAGTAGAAGATATTTCCAACTTCACTGCGCAGTTGCAATATTTGAGTAAAAATTTTTCAATTATTGATGTTAATGTTTTGAACGAACATTTTTTCGAAGGACGTAAACTTCCAAAAAATCCTTTATTAATTACATTTGATGATGGAGACCTTTCGGTATGGCAGAAAGGTGTTCCTCTGCTTGAAAAATTTTCTATACCATCTGTATGCTTTGTGATAACAGACCTCATAAATACCGAGAAACCTTTTTGGTGGGAAGAAATTCGATATTATTTAGGTAAAGAAAAAGGGTTTGAAAAATCCTGGGAAGTGAAGAATTGGAAAAACGAAGATAGAGTGGCTTATCTCGAAGAACTTAGAAAAAACTCTTCAAAACCTCCCATTACTCGGGTCCAGCTTAACGAAAGTCAACTAAACAAAATGAAGGAGTCTGGGGTGGATATAGCTAACCATTCTCATACACATCCTATGTTAGACCAATGTTCTGCAGAAAATGTCAGGGAGGAGATAAGTAAATCAATTTCAATTCTAAATTCTATGGGATTTAAAGATAAAATTTTTGCTTATCCTAATGGAAATTTTGATTTGAAAGTAGAGGAAGTGCTTAAGGAAAAAGGAATAAAAATGGCCTTCCTTTTCGATCATAAATTAAATAAAAATAAAATTAATCCATTGCGAATTTCACGTATTCGGGTAGATACAAATATTCCACTCGAGGAGTTTCAAGTGAAGGTTTCTGGATTGCATCCCGCTTTATATAACAATTTTGTAAAAAATTTATATTGAAAATACTTATATTTATTGATAGTTTAGGTGCTGGAGGCGCTGAAAAATCTACTGAAGTAATTTGCGATTACTTATATAAAGAGGGAATTTACTTTGAAGTTTTAATTTTGGATGAAAGTAATATAGGACCTCAGGAAAAAATGAAGGAGAAGGGCTATATTATAAAATTGCTGCCTAAAAGTAATTTTCTTTCTGAAGTACAGTCATTCCGAAAAATTATTGAAAAGGGCAATTTTAATCTCGTTCATAGTATTTTATTTAGGTCTAACCTTCGTGCAAGATTTGCCAAGGGTTTAAATAATTTTAATTATATTGAAAGTTTAGTGAATACAACCTATTCTGAGACTAGGTTAAAGGATAAAAAAGTAAATCAAATTGCGCTTAAATTTTACAAGATGCTCGACAAGGCTTCGGCGTCAAAAGTAAATCATTTTCATAGTATAACAGAAACTGTAAAAGAACATTATGTAGAGGAATTAGGTTTAAATCCTAAAAAAATCACTGTCATTCCACGTGGTAGAAAACCAATTCTTATTCACTTTAAAGACAGACCTGAACGGGAAGGAAAAAAAGTCCAACTTATTAATGTTGGTAGACACGAATTTCAAAAGGGACAGATCTACCTGTTACAGGCGGTGAAGATTCTCAAAGAAGAAAAATTATATTTTCATCTGAAGATTTTTGGTAGAGAAGGAACAGTAACACCTGATTTAAAAGCATTTATTCAAAATAATGCTCTGGAGGAGTATGTCTCTCTTGAAAAATACACCAGTACTATACAGCAGCATCTTTTAAATTCCGATGTATTCGCTTTTCCATCACATTATGAAGGTTTAGGAGGGGCATTAATAGAAGCTCAGGCTGCTGGTTTGCCCATTGTTTGCAACAATATTCCTGTGCTCCATGAAGTTGTTATTAAGGATCAAAACGCCAAATTTTTTGATGTAAATGATGTTAATTCAATTGTAGAGGCTTTAAAGTTTTTTATCTTAAATCCTGATAAGAGGGAAGAGTACGGAAAAAAAAGTCTTCAAAATTTTCACGAAAAGTTTCAGGAGAAAGTTAACAATGAGAAACTTCTTCAATTATATACAAAGTTAGTTAAGGAAGCAGTATAAAGTGTCAAATAATAAATTGAAAATACTCATAATAATAGACAGCCTGGGTTCAGGAGGTGCTGAAAGATCAACAGAGGTATTATGCGATTATCTTTATGAAAAGGATATTCCATTTCAAATTATTGTTCTAGATAAAAGGAATGTAGGGGTTCAAACCCGAATGCTACAAAAAGGTTACAAGATTTCTTTCTTAGAAAAGAGAGGATTTTTGGGAGAAGTACGACTACTTGCTCAAATAATTAAGAAGGAGAAGTTCAGTCTTGTGCATAGTATACTTTTTCGTTCCAATTTGAGAACACGATGTGCAAAGTTTATAACAAATTTTATCCACCTGGAAAGTTTGGTCAATACTACCTATTCCAAGGAAAGAAAACTGGATAAAAAAGTGAATCAGACTGCTTTAAAATTTTTTAAATTCTGTGATAAAGTAACGGCTCGAAAAGGAGTTGATCATTTTCATAGTATAACGGAGACCGTAAAAACACATTATATTAATGAATTGGGACTGAATCCTGAAAAAATTACTGTAATTTTTAGAGGTAGGAAACCTATCCTTTCAAATTTTGCAGATAGAATTGAACTGCCCAATAAGGAAGTTAATTTTATTAATGTTGGAAGACATGAATTTCAAAAAGGTCAGATATTCCTGCTCGAGGCAGCAAAAATTTTAAAAGAGGAAGGTTATAGTTTTAAAATTAGAATTTACGGTAGAGAAGGAACAGTAACTCCTGTTTTAAAAGATTTTGTGGAAACACGAAACCTGGGAGAATATGTTACTTTCGAAGGTTATAGTACAAATATTCCCGAACGCCTATTAGAATCTGATATTTTCATTTTTCCATCCCTCTATGAAGGTCTTGGAGGAGCATTAATTGAAGCACAGGCTGCTTAAGTCTTCCCATTGCCTGTAATAATATACCTAGTTCTTCAGGAGGTAGTAAATGAAAATCAGAATGCAAAATTTTTTGATGTTCATAACGTAAAATCCATTGCCGAGGCTCTAAAATTCTATCTAGAGAATCCAAAAGAGAGAAGCAATTTTGGAAGGAAAAGTTATATTAATTATAAAGAGAAGTTTCAGGAATCTGAAAATAACAACAAACTTCTTCAGCTTTATATTAAATTGAGCGAAGAGAAAAAATCATCTTATTGAATAATATATAACAGAGAATTGGAGACTATGCTTCAATAACTAATTTATTGAACTGATCTTTCGGTTAATTCTTTTACAACTTTTGCGGGATTTCCTACGGCTATTGTCCAGGCAGGAATATCCTTAATTACGAGAGAGCCTGCGCCAATAATAGCTCCTTCTCCAATTGTTACACCTGGCATTACTATGGATCCCATTCCAACAACACAACCCTTTTTGAGAACTACTAAGCATTTTATTATATCCTAAGTCATTATAAACATCCCCTTTGTGATAAGTAGTTAGGTCTCTCTTGTGACAAAAAATTAAACATCTGGCGGCAACCCATACATCATCTTCAAGATGAATTAAGTTGGCATTATGAACATCATAATATACATCATAACCTATTGCGACATTTTTGCCAACGTTGCAACCAGTCATCTTCCAAATTGCTTAGCCTTACACTATGACTTATTCTGTCCAGGATTACCCAATCTTTTGATATCTTAAAGAGTAACCAATTTTTAACTATTCTCGCTTTTAGGTAAATCGCCCTAGGCGCTCTTTGTAATTTGGTGAGAAAGCTTCTTTGCATGTTTTTTGACGGCAAATTTAAAAAAAATTAAAGATACCTAAGAATGTATGCCCGGTGCGGGAAATTTACTTTTTAAACTTTAGAGTTTTATATAAAATTTTAGAAAATTTTGTGCTTCATGAAAAGCTACTTCCTACATTATAAGTTTATTTTTTCTATTTTTGACCTACAAAAATTTTTGGCCTTCTGGTTCCACAGATTTTTTAAAAATTGATAATTTATTTAGTATTGAAAGTTCTTCAACTCATTCAAACACGCCAAAATAGAGGAGCCGAGACGTTTGCGTGTCAGTTATCAAATCATATAAAGAAATTGGGGCACGACGTGCTTATAGTTTCAATCTATGACGGGGATGCGGAACTCAATTTTTCCGGAGAAATTATTGCTTTGGGTGCAAACTTAAAAAACCGTCTCTATGATTTTGGTGCGTGGAAACGACTTGCAAATATTATTGATTCCTTCCAGCCTGATATTGTGCAGGCAAATGCAGGGGACACTTTAAAGTATTCTGTTTTTTCTAAAGTAATATTTCGTTGGGACGCTCCTATTGTTGTAAGAAATGCAAGTGAAGTTGGAAGGTATATTCGCTCGTTTCCACAGAAATTGTTAAACTCTTTCCTGTACAAAAAGGTAGATCAGATTATATCGGTCTCTAAAGCATCAGAAAAGGATATTCTTAATATTTTTCCATTTTTAAAAAATAAAACCTCTGTAATTACTGTAGGACTGGAAAAGGATGAAGATATTCATGTAATAAATCTAAAACCTTATAATACAAAGCATATTGTTCACGTAGGCGGATTCAGCTTTGAAAAAAATCACAAGGGACTTCTCAAAATTTTTAAAATTATCCAGGCATCTAAAATGAAAGTACATCTTCATTTAATAGGTGATGGACCTTTAAGAAAAGAGATTGAAAATAAAGCGGAGAAATTGGGACTTTTTGATAAAATAAGCTTTTATGGTTTTGTTACAAATCCATTAAGTTACATTAAGGCTGCAGATGTTTTAGTTTTGCCAAGTATTATTGAAGGTCTTCCGGGAGTGTTAATCGAGGCGATGTACTGTAAAACTCCGGTCGTTGCATACGATGTAGGAGGGATAGAGGAAATTGTAAATCCTGATACAGGTGCTTTAATACCCTTAAATGATGAAAATCTTTTTGCTAATGCAACAATAGAAGTTTTAAGAAATCCCTCTCAAACACGAATAGACACGGCTCATCAAATGGTAAAGGCTGGTTTTATGAATGATTTTATTACTACACATTTTATAGAAGCCTATAAACAACTCCTGCAGAGGTAACAAATTTTATATATAAATACCTATAAAAGTTCGCAGCACTAAAATTCTCTTAAAATCTTGTGACCTTATACAAATGCGTTAATTTTGCTGGACTTATCTGTAGATTTAATGCAAAGAATAAAATTACTGCACATTATCAAGTCTCTGGGACGTGGTGGAGCTGAAATGTTACTGCCAGAAACACTAAAACTGCACAATCAGGAAAGATTCGATTTTCATTATATTTTTTTCCTGCCATGGAAGGATCAAATGGTAAAGGAAATCCAAAGAGCGGGTGGTAAAGTTCATTGTTTCCCTGCTTCCAATAATATTAAACTTCTTGCAAGGTATAAGGATGTTGTGAAGTACTGCCGTGATGAGCAAATAGATCTTATCCACTGCCACTTACCCTGGTCTGGGTTCTTAGGTCGTATTGTGCACAAAAAAACAAAAATACTAGGTAATATATACTGAACATAATATTCAGGAGCGTTATCATTTTGCCACTAAATATTTAAATAGAGCTACCTTTAACCAACAGACAATTGCACTGGGAGTATCTAAAGATGTAACAAGATCAATAAAAGAAAATATTAATCCTAAAATACAGTAAAAACTGTTTTAAATGGAGTTAATACAACTCGTTTTACCAGAAAGAATGAAAGTAGAAATAGAATTAGAAAAGAGTATAACATTCCCGATACTGCAGTAGTTATTGGTAATATTGCAGTTTTTAGAGAACAAAAAAATTTAACTTAGCTGGATAAGAGCATTTCATTTGGTAAGTCAAAAAAATCCTGCTGTTTATGGAATTGTTGTAGGTGCAGGACCTAAGGAAAATGAAATAATCCAACTTATACGAGAGCTAAATCTTGAGAAAAAAGTTTTCCTTGCTGGTTTACAAACCGATACGGTTTCTTATTTTTCTGCAATGGATATCTTTATGATGAGCTCTATTTTTGAAGGACTACCTATAGCCCTTCTGGAAGCCATGAGTATGGAATGTGCTGTCGTTTCTACTAAGGCAGGGGGAGTTGTGGAAGCAGTGAGAGAAGGAAAAGATGGTCTTTTGTGTGAAGTAAATGACTGGAAATCTTTAGGAGAATTGGCTTTAAGTGTTGTGGAGGATCCCTTTAAAAGAAAAGAGCTGCAGAGTGCGGCCAGGAAGCGGGTAGAGAACTCCTTCAGTTTAGCGTCAATGGTCAAAGATTTAGAAACTACTTATACAGATGTTTATTCGGGGCGAACAGTAAAAACAAAATAATTGCAATGCATATTAGACAGGCTACATCCCAGGATCTTCCCGAAATCGTATCAGTGTTAAAAGCCAGCCTTGGAGAGGCAGATTTGCCTCTTTCCCGGGAAATTTGGGATTTTAAGCATGTAAATAATCCATTTGGTCCATCGTTGATTTTTATTGCCGAAGAAGAAGGTAGAATTGCTGGAGTACGGGCGTTTATGAAATGGGAATGGTGTATAGGTTTTAAAAAATATTCAGCATTTAGGGCGGTAGACACGGCCACTCATCCTGAATTTCAGGGGAGGGGTATATTTAAAAAACTTACACTGAATGCAGTAGAAACGGCCGTGGAAAATGGAGACGGATTTGTCTTTAATACTCCCAATGAGAAAAGTAAACCAGGTTATTTAAAAATGGGATGGATCGAGACCGGGAAGATTAAAGTTGCCATTAAACCCGCTCTTAATTCCTTCTGGAAATTTAATAGTTCACCTGCGAATTATCAAATTTCCAAGACCTCTTCAGGGGCAGTCGACACACTTTATAATGAGTGGAATGTAGACCTCAAAAAACAGGGTAAAATCTTTACACCAAAATCTGCAAAATATTTGTTCTGGAGGTATGAAAGCAATCCATTACAACATTATCAGGTATTTTCAAATTCTTCCTTTTATTTAGCTGGTTATGTTAAAAACAGGGGAAAAATAAAAGAATTAAGAATTGCTGAATGCATTTTTAAACAAAACAAAAAAACTGAAAGAGAAATAAAACAGAAAATTAATGAGTGGAGTAAGAAATTTGGAGTGCAGGTTGTCTCATATTCACCAAATTTGTTTCTTAACTTACCGTTTTCAATCGTGGGCAGCTTTGGTCCGGTACTTACTTTGAGAAGATTAGATCTTGATGAGGAAGAATATGAATTTTTGAGAACTATTGAAAATTGGAGGTACAGCCTTGGAGACCTTGAATTGTTTTAGGAATGGTAGGAGTAATTGTTTTAATTGTTATATTTTATCTCATTAATAAGGGGATCTTTCGCGCATATCAAACAAAACATAAGTTTTTTGATACTAAAAAGATGGACCTGTTATATTTATACCATCTGGTTTTTTATGGTATTTATAGTTGGTATGCATCCAATAACCCATCCGATTCTCTTAGGTATTATCGTGACGTGAGCACACACACTGGCTCCTGGTTTGATCTATTTGGTACGGACACCTTATTTATAAACTTTTTTTCTTACCCATTTTACAAACTAGGGTTTTCTTATGAAATGCTCATGTTAACCTTTGCCTGGTTTGGTTACCTGGGATTTGTATATGCTTATCTTTTTTTTCGGGAAAAGATTCCCCTGAACATTAAAGTTTTTAAAAAGCTAGATCTTTTTACCCTTATTCTTTTCTTTCCAAATATGCATTTCTGGACGGCCTCGTTAGGGAAGGGTGCTCCAATTTTTTTAGGTTTAATGATGTTTACCTATGCCATAATTAATCCTAAATCTCGAATTGTGCTCCTTATTTTAGCTTCAATAATAATTTTTCACATTCGTCCACACGTTTTTATGTTTGTTGCTGTAGGGACAATTTTAGGATATATGAGTGGCCAGGAAAAAATAGCATTTTGGAAAAAAGCCATGATTTTTGTTTCAATGACTGGAGTATTAATTCTTGCACAAGATCAAATTTTGGGAGTTTTAGGGCTAGAAAATTCTGAAAATATTATTGAAGATTTTGAAGCAACAACAGAAAAAAGAGCAGAGGATTTAAGTTCTTCAGGATCTGGAGTAGATATGTCTTCTTATTCTATTCCTTTCAAACTTTTTACCTTCTGGTTTAGGCCTTTATTTATAGATGCGCCCAGTATGCTGGGAATTATAACATCTTTTGAAAATCTTCTGTACTTACTACTTTTTTTTAAAATTTTGAAAATGGACTTTATTAAGTTTATAATGAAGTCTCCCTCCCTGGTAAAAATGAGTTTTGTAATATTTTTTATGACTTCTTTTGCAATGACATTTGTAATGTCAAACCTGGGTATAATTATGAGACAAAAGTCTATGGTAATGTATTTTCTTTTCTTTGTAATTTATTACTACCTGGCTCAAAAGAAGTACGACAAGATTTTAAAGATAAGAAAGCTACGTCTTAGAAGAGAATTGAATGAAAAGGAAAAACAGCAGCAACTTGCCACAGAATAATATGAAGATAAATAAAGAAAAAAAGGACAACGGGGGGTTAATAATTTCTTTAGATTTTGAACTTTTATGGGGAGTTTTTGATGTTGTTGATTTCAATAAAAAGAGAGAATACTTTGAAAATACAAGGAGGACTATTCCTAAAATACTGGATTTATTTAAGAAGTATAAAATCAAGGCTACCTGGGCAACTGTAGGTATGTTGTTTAATCAAAATTGGGAAGAGTGGGAGCAAAATATTCCTACATTAATACCAAAATACAATAATCAAAATCTCTCTGCCTATGAATTTGGAAAAAGCGTTAAATCTAGAAGAACTGAAGAACTTTGTTTTGCGCCTGACCTGATAAAATTAATATCTGATTTTTCAGGGCAGGAAATAGCAACACATACCTATTCACATTACTATTGTCTTGAACCCGGCCAAACTAAAGATGAATTTTCATGGGATATTAAAACAGCTATTTCAATGGCTGATAAGTTTGATTTAAAAATGAGTTCTCTTGTTTTTCCTCGAAATCAGCTTAAACCAGATTACCTTGAAATTTGTCAAGGCTTAGGTGTTACAAATGTTCGCTCTAACCCTTCCTCATGGTATTGGAAGGATTCAAATTCAAATTCGCTTTTTACAAAAATTGCTCGCACAGGGGACGCTTATGCACCACTAGGTAAGAAAAGTTATTCCAGAAAAGATTTAAAAAAGGTAAAGGACCTTCCACTCCAACAGAAGGCAAGCCGATTTTTAAGACCTGTTGAGAGTAACGAAATTTTAAGAAAGGCTAAATTACAAAGGATCATGCAGGAACTAGAAATTGCGGCAAAAAATAGGGAATATTACCATCTATGGTGGCATCCACATAATTTTGGGGAACAGCCCCGGCAAAGTTTAGAAGATTTAGAATTTATTCTAAAACATTATAGTTACTTACATTCCCGGTATGAATTTTTATCAGAAAACATGGAAGGGATAGGAAAAATCATCTATAAATCATAAAACCTCAGAGTAGCTAAGTAAGTTTAAATTACATTTGCCTGCCTTTAAAGCTTATTTCTTTATGTGTGGAATTAACGGATTATTACTGAAGGATCAACAACAAAACTTAGACATTTCAAGAGTGCTTTCCAGAATGAATCAGGAAATAATTCATCGTGGTCCAGATGAGGATGGATTTTTTGTAAAAGAGAAGGGGAGTGTCAAAGTAGGAATGGCCATGAGAAGACTCTCAATCATTGATCTTAGCACAGGAAAACAACCTATGCAATCAAATGATGGAAAAATAACTATTGTCTTTAATGGAGAAATATATAACTATCCCACTCTCAAAGAGATGCTCTTAAAAGAGGGCGTAACTTTTAAAACTACCTCGGATACTGAGGTGATTTTGCGCTTATACGAGAAATTTCATACTGCTGCTTTTAAAATGTTAGATGGGATGTTCGCCTTTAGTATTTATGACGAGAACATTAATAAGGTCTTTATTGCCCGGGACTTTTTCGGGGAAAAGCCGTTATATTATTCTAAAACAAAAGATCAAATTATTTGGGCTTCAGAATTAAAGTCTTTAATTTCTGTATCGAAAAAAAAACCAGCTATATCTAAAACCGGGCTAAATCTTTATTTCCAACTCACATACATTCCGGCACCTTTTACGATCTATGAAGATATTTGTAAACTGGAAGCCAACAAATTTTTAGAAATTGACAGTAAGGATTTATCGTTTAGTGTAAAAGTTATAGATCAGGAATTTTCTAAAGAGGTTGATCCAAATATTTCATTTGAAGATGCTAAAGAAAAAACTCATGAGTATGTGAATGAAAGTGTAAAGACGCGTTCAATTGCAGATGTTCCTCTTGGAACCTTTCTATCAGGAGGGGTTGATTCTTCAATAGTTTCCCTTGCACTGGCACAACAAACAGCTACACCTATAGATACTTTCTCCGTGGGATTTGAGAAAAAATCTTTTGATGAATCAGATAAGTCTCGTACCGTGGCTAAGATAATCAACAGTCGCCATCATGAATTTATTATTTCTGTAGATGATCTCAAAAACAACATTGATAATATTCTTCTCAATTTTGATGAACCTTTTGCGGACTCTTCCTCTTTACCCACTTATCTCGTTGCACATAAAACGAGGCAGCATGTTAAGGTGGCATTGACGGGAGACGGTGGAGATGAAGTTTTTGGAGGATACAACAAATACTATATGGGAGAGCTAAATGCAAGGTATACCAGTTTAGTGCCAGAGTTCCTGCACGCTAATTTAAAATCATTGACCAATTCCATTCTTTCAACAAGTCACGATAAACGTGGAAAACGGTTTAAGTTGAAAAAGATGTTGAGCGCCATTAATTATGAAAATAATTTTTACTATAACATTATCTCCCTGGGTTATCAGTCTGAAGAATTAGAGAAAATTTTAGGGAATGGTCACTTTCAGGATAATAGTCTTAGACATTATAAAGAACAAATTGGAGACCAGAATAAAACACTTTCCGATTTTAGGAATATCGATAAGATAATAAGCTTAGAAGGAGATATGTTAGTCAAAGTGGATAGAACCAGTATGCTAACCTCCCTTGAAAGTAGAGCACCTTTTTTAAATAAGAAATTATGGAATTTTACTGCCCAATTGCCTGAAGATTATTTAATGAAGGGTTGGAATAAGAAATATTTACTTAAAGAATCGTTTAAACGATATTTTCCTGAAGGTTTTTTAGATAAATCTAAACAAGGCTTTGGCGTGCCTGTAGGAGACTGGTTGCGTGGCCATTTATCCTCTGAATTGAAATCTTATATAGAACCTGAATTTATAAAATTTCAAAATATTTTTCAATTGGTCAAAATTTCAGATATGGTAAATAACCACTTAAGCGGGAAAGAAGATAATACGTTTAGGGTATGGACCTTTTTCTGCTTCCAAAAGTGGTATAAGCAAACATTTTTACAGAATTGAATAAGGGGTGAAGAATTATCCAACAAGAAACTTTGACTTTGATATTTCATTTATTATTCCTACTTATAATAGGGCCAATGAAGTTACAAATGCTATAGACAGTGTTATTGCACAAACAGACCCACGCTGGGAGCTAATAGTGGTAGATGATGGTTCTACGGATGAGACTTCACAAGTGATTCATCCCTATTTAGTAGATAGACGCATTAATTATTTTTTTCAGGAAAACCTTGGCGTTTCAATTGCAAGAAACACTTATGCCAAAGTTGCAGCTGGTAAGTATTTAATTTTTCTGGATTCCGATGATGTCCTTTTTCCGGAATTAATTAATAAATTGTACCAAAATGATTTTCTTAATTTCGATCTTATATTTTGGGACGTAATTCAAGTGATTAATGGAAAAATTTCCAAACGAAAACCACTTAACTTAGGGAAGATGTATAACAAACTTTACGGAACGTTTTTAGCCGGAAGTGTTTGTTACAGAAAGAAAATGTTTTGGAATTTTGGGGGGTATGATCCTTTAATGACATTTGGTGAAAATTATGAACTGGGATTAAGAATATCACAAAAAGAGAATTTAAAAACAAAATATATTAAAGAAGTTTTTTTAAAATATACTATAGATACTACAACTAGAACGAGTAACTCTTTTAGCAATAGATTAAATTCTCATCTTCATCAATTTGAAAAACATAAGGAAAAATACAAAAAAGATCCTCCTGCCAGAGCTACAATGAATTATTTAATTGGCTTCATATTGGAAAAAACCGATAATAAAACATCTGCATTGGAATATTACCGGAACTCCTGGTATTGCACCCCTTGGAATCTAAAAGCTCTAAAGGTTCTTTTCCTAAATTTATTTAAATGAAGGTACTGTACCTAATTGACACGTTAGAAGGCTATGGTGCAGAAAAAAGTATTGTACAAATAGCAGTAAATATGGAAGAAGTGACTCCTGTTTTTATTCATTTATACAACGGTGATAAATTGAAATCGGTGTTAACAAAAGCAGGAATAGGAGTATATTCCTTAAATATTTCTTCAGCATACGGCTACAAACTCGCTCTTAAGAAAATACCTGCAATTATAGAAAGGAAAAACCAGATATTATTCAATCTACACTTTTTAGGGCAGATATGGTTGCCAGGAAACTTAAAAGAATTTTTCCAGATATACCCTTGGTAGGAAGTTTAGTGAGCAATTCCTATGGAAAGCAAAGATATTTGGAAATGTCTTTTCTATCCCAGTTAAAACTTTTTACCACGCAATGCAGAGATAGGTTCTCCACCAGTAAAGTTGATTATTTTATTTGTAATTCAAAAGCAATAAAGAAAACCAATGTAAAAGCACTTGGAATTCCTGAGGAAAAAGTTAAGGTTATCTATAGGGGAAGATCCTTTAAGGATTATAAAATATCATCAGAAAACGTAGAAAGAATTCGAAAGGAGCTTAATCCTGGAAATAAAAAAATATTTTTAAATGTAGGTAGATTAATTAGAAGTAAAGGACAATTAGACCTTTTGCAAGCTTTTAAAATTTTATTGGAGCAATATCCAGAAAATCAACTATATATTGCCGGAGAAGGTCCTTTGCGGGCTGAGCTTGAAAAGAAAATCGCCTTTTATAATCTTCAAAATAACGTTCATCTCTTAGGCTATAGAGAGGATATTCCTGAATTATTAGCTGTGACTGATTTTTTTGTTTTTCCTTCATATTTTGAAGGATTACCTGGAGCATTACTAGAAGCTATTATAGCAAAAAAGCCAACAATAGTTTCAGATATTCCTGAGAATCGCGAATGTTTTATGAAAAATGGAGCACTTTTTTTCCACCTGGTGATATTGAAGCCATGGCGCATAAAATGATTAAAGCAAGAGAAATAAATGATTGGTCCAAGATTTTAGAAAAATCTTATCGTCACGCTGAAGAGAATTTTAAAATAAAAAAGATAAGCCAAACCTATGAACGCTTCTATAAAGAAATTCTCAATTAAGGATAGAGATTAATTATTTTTCTCATTTGCAAAGTTGCTTCAAATGCCTCTCTAAATTCTCCCTTTCTTAATAACATTACTATATACATTTTAAAGATTTTTTGAAGTTTTTGTTGATAATGCTTCTTCATTTCCGGCTCTTCAATGCGGCTGTAGTAATCAGTGAGTTTTCTAAAGGTTCTAATTTTGGATAAAAATTTTACTTTTTTTATTTGACTGCTCCATATCCCTTCCCCATGTTTGCGATAATAAGCTGGCTTTATTTCCGAAAGATATTTAGCTCCTCCATGTTGGCCGAAAAGACTCAATAAAAATGTATCAACGTTTAATACAGTAAGAATCTCTTCGGGAATTTCTCTAATTTTATTTCTGAAGCAGATAGTAAGAAGTAAAGGATGGCTCTCACCTTTTTTCAGGACTTCTGCACTTATATCTTCTTTGGGTTGTATCAGGGATTGAGGATCTGCGAAGAGGTTTCCCTCTTTATCGACTTCTTTATAAGAATGATATGAAAAGAAATAATGTGGATTATTTTCTAAAAAATCAACCTGTTTTTGAGCTTTTAAAGGATCATCCCAATAATCATCTCCATCACAAGTAGCTATATATTTCCCTTTTGCAGAAAATAAATTATAGAAGGCATTAAAGTTAGAAGAAGGCCTTCCTAAAATAGAAATTTGGTTCTCCCTGTTGTGTAGAAAGAGTCTGATAATATCCGGAAATTTTTCAGCATACTTGAGGCACAATTCCCGGGTACTGTCACTAGAATCATCTTCCCCAATAAGAATTTCAAAATCAAAATTTACCTCTTGATTTAGAATTGAATCTAAACACCTGCGCAAATAATTAGAATGGTTATAAGTTTGAATACATATACTTAGTAATGGTTTTTCGGGAGTTTTAGAGGGAATTCTCTCTACCTCCTTTTTTTCATACCTAAATTTAAATTCTGAAAACGTCATGCTCGTTTTTACTTTAAAGCAGGTCCCGGTAAAATTCCTGAAAGGTTGTTGATCTTTTTACAGAAGCAGGAGCTGTGTAAATTGCGTTGTCTTCAGTGTCTGAAGTTATTACTGTTCCCATTCCTAGAATGTTTCTTGCTCCAATCTTAATATTTTCCATAATAGCGGAATTTAATCCAAGCAAAGAGTAATCTCCTACTTTTACGTTACCTGCTAATAAAGTTCCACTTAATAATGTATGTTGACCTACTTCAGTGTGATGTCCCAATCTAGAAGATAGAAGTATACTATTAGAGCCTACTTTAACAAAGGGTTGTAATACGGAACCTTCTCCTATAAAACAGTTTTCCCCTACATCGAGATTTGGCCAGGTAGAAGCTTTTGAAGAAATATAAGTAGCGAGCTCAAATCCCTGTTGTTTGGCAGCTAAGTAGAGCCTTTCCCTTACCAGATTATTACCTACTGAAATGAATAAAAGATGTTCCTGAGGTGACTTTACCTGGTTTAATTGTTCAAAGGGTGTATATTCCAGACTGGAATCAAAAAAATCACTTTTATTTTCAATAAGTGAGGATTCAACACTATAACTATCCACAATATATGAACTATCGGTGTTAAAAACATAGGCAGCGTATCTAGCAAACCTTCCTATGCCATAGATAATCAGCTTTTTTTTCTGCATTATTTTTCTTCTTCTGGGTAGTAACAAAGATAAGATTAAATACCTGTTTTAATTTATGCCTTATAGAGTATTCCTTATTCCTTTCTGAATCGCTTTATCTGTTATATGACTAAGTGCCTGATTCTACATAAATAAAATCAATTCAGGATTTCTAAATATTTTTTTGTTTCTCTTTCCAAGGCTGAAAATAAATACAAGTTTAACTAAAACCAGAACCTTAGTTTAAAAAATTCTTTTTTTTAAAATTATTAACAAATAGTTGGGGAAATTTTCTACAGTAAAAATTAAGATAATTGTAGGAAAAATTAAAGAGTAAGTATCGCTTAACGATTTTAAGATTAATTACATCGAAAAGTCAATTTCCCCTCTCACTAATGGCTTTGACATTCTGTATTTTCATTAGGTAATAACCTAATCTATAGAATCATGAATAAAAAATTACTTTTGCTCGTACTAAGTTTTTGCTTTGCATCCTGTTCGGTGGATAATGAAGAAATCTATCAGAATGGATCTCCCATGTTTATAAACTCCACCTTCGACACTTCGAAGGAATGTGCCTATTTAGATGCTTAAGTCCAGATAATTCTTTGACGATTTTAGAATCTGAAGCTGCAGCAATTCCAAGTTGGGATGAGGTAAGAAAATTGTATCAAACTTTACTAGCTCCCGGTGTGACAAAGTATGGTAAATTCACCCCTTCAATTGATGAAATAATTTCTCAGTTCCAAGAACAGAGTATTGGAGATTTCACCACCACTTACACCATTATAGATGGTGAATGTTCAGACTCTGTGGATCTTACCATAAAAGTTCGTAAAACCCTCGACAGTCCCTGTAGTTTAAGTGCAGGAGCAGATAATTCTATTACGTTAACAGAGTCGGAGGCATTAGAAATTCCAAGCTGGGATGAGGTGAGAAAGTTGTACTTAAGTTTACTTGATGAAGGTGTGAGTAGACAGGGTACTTTTGACCCATCCATCGCTAATATTAATAGTCAATTTCAAAATCAACGACTTGGAGATTTTACCACAACTTATACCATTGTAGAAGGGGATTGTTCAGATACTGTCAATCTTACAGTTACTGTTGTTGAAGATACTCCTAATTGCTCAACAGTAGATGCAGGTCCAGATAATATGATTATTCTGGAAGAATCTGTAGCCGCAGCCATTCCTAGTTGGGATGAAGTAAGAAAACTTTATTTAAGTTTATTAGCCCCTGGAGTTTCACGCCTTGGTACTTTTGATCCTGGTATTCAGGAATTAATAAATAGCTTCCAGGCTCACAGTCTTGGAGATTTTACCACCACTTATACCTTAAGTGAGGGAGAATGTACAGATTCAGTAGAATTAACAGTGAGAGTGATTCAGGATAATCAAAACACTCCTACTTGTGTGCTTAAGTAAATGCCGGAGAAGATGGTGCTAAAACCTTGACCGTAAAAGCTGCCCGTACTCAGGGCTCTACCTATGGAAGTGTAGAGCAAATTTTCTTTAGAATGCTATCTCCAGGTGTTCAAATCCAAGGCCTTCCATATACTTTTAGTCCTTCAATTGATGAGTTAATTGCAAATTTCGCTGCATCTCCCGTTGGTGTTTACCAAACTACACTTACAATTGGCCAAAATGAGTGTCAGGATTCTGTAGTACTTACTTTGACAGTTGTTCCTTAATTAGTAGTCAACTAAAATAATGAGGCTGCCTTTCCAGGCGGCCTTTTTTATAAACCTCCTCTTATTGACTAAGGATAAGAGAGGTTTTTCTTAATAATAGAATTATAAACTACTTTTGCTCCCTATCAATCGTTTATATATGCATAAACTAGTTCGAATGACTACTATTCCACTTTCCCTGGAAAAATTATTGGAAGGTCAACTAACTTATATGAATCAATTTTATGAGGTGACCGCTGTTTCGGCAGAAAAAGAGCGGCTTGAGAAGTACGGTAGAGATAACCATGTGAAAACATTTTGTGTCGATTTGACGAGGGCCATAACACCTTTAAAGGATTTAAAGGCAGTTTTTAGCCTCTACAAATTCTTTCGGAAGGAGCGTCCTACTATAGTCCATACTCACACCCCTAAAGCAGGAATTGTTGGTATGCTTGCAGCTAAATTAGCTCGTGTACCTATTCGCCTTCATACTGTCGCAGGTCTCCCATTGCTCGAAACAACTAGGTTCAAAAAGGAAGTTGCTCAATTTGGTCGAAAAAAAAACATATAACTTAGCCACTCGAATTTATCCTAATTCTTATGGTTTGAAAGATATTATTTTAGCTGAAGGTTTCGCCGGAATTGAAAAAATTAAAGTTCTTGGTAAGGGTAGTTCAAATGGAATAGATCTCAAATATTTTAATAGTAAAAAACAAGAAAACTGTGAAAGAGAAATTCTTTTAGAAAAACTTAGAATTCCGGAAAATGATCTAATTTTTATTTTTATTGGTCGGCTGGTTTCAGAAAAAGGAATAAATGAACTTGTTGCAGCTTTTGATGAACTTCAACAAACATTTAAGGACATCTCGCTGCTTCTGGTGGGGCCTTTTGAAGAGGAGTTAGATCCCTTGACTCCAACTACTTTGCAAACTATTAATGAACACACAAAAATCTTTTTTACCGGATATCAACCAGATGTTCGTCCATATCTCGAAATAAGCCATATTCTCACTTTTCCAAGCTACAGGGAAGGTTTTCCTAATGTTGTTATGCAAGCAGGAGCAATGGGCTTACCATCTATTGTAAGTAACATTAATGGATGTAACGAAATTATTGAGACGGGAAAAAATGGAATCATAATACCAGTCAAAGATAAAAATGCACTTTTTGAGTCAATGAAAACGCTAATTAAAAATCCATCTTTGAGGTTGGAACTTGCATCAAAGGCAAGAGCAGAAATTCGGGAGAATTATGATCGGGAACAGTTTTGGCTGCTCTTAAAAGAGGAATATGAGGGTTTAATAAAGGAATTGAATTTGCATTCCTAAGATTAAGATAAACTTAAGAATAGGTTTTGTACTTTTGCACCCGGTAAAAATAAAAAATTCGTTCCTCTTGAACGGTTGTAATTTAGGATGTATAAAAACTTTTTTAAACCTGGGATGGATTTTATTATGGCTTTTGCAGGATTATTAGTTTTAAGTCCTGTGTTATTGGTGATCCTAATTTTATTAGCTTTTGCAAATAATGGTAAACCCTTTTTTTTCCAAAACAGGCCTGGAAAGAATGGAAATATTTTCAAAATTATAAAGTTTAAAACTATGACCGATGCGAAGGATAGGAATGGCTGTTTATTACCCGATGCAGAGCGGTTAACAAGTGTAGGTAAATTTGTTAGAAAGACTTCCATTGATGAAGTTCCTCAACTTTTGAATGTAATCAAAGGTGAAATGAGTTTTGTTGGACCGAGGCCTCTGTTGCCTCAGTATTTGCCTCTGTATAATTCCAGGCAGAAAAAAAGGCATCTGGTAAAGCCGGGTATTACAGGATGGGCTCAGGTTAATGGAAGAAATGCTATAAGTTGGAGACAAAAATTTGAATATGATGTTTGGTATGTGGAGAATCTCTCCTTCTTTCTGGATTTAAAAATATTATGGAAAACTGTTAGAAAAGTTGTTATTTCAGAAGGAATAAATACTGCCAATATGGCCACAACAGAACCTTTTAATGGCAATAATTAATTCGAAGATATGAAAAAAATTATTCTAATTGGAGCTTCAGACCATTGTAGGTATACTATTGATATTATTGAACAGGAAGGGAAATATGAAATTTCCGGAATACTGGATAAAAACCTACCTGTGGGAGAAGAGTTTGGTGGATATCCGGTATTGGGATATTTAAATGATCTTCCAAAATTAATCGAGGATATGCAAATCGTTGGAGGCGTTATTGCTATAGGAGATAATTTTACAAGAAAGAGATTGCAACAGGAAATAGAAAAATCTGTTCAAAATTTTACGTTTATAAACGCTATTCATCCCTCAGTAATTTTTGGTAAAAAAGTAGAAATTGGTTCTGGTTGTGTTTTTATGGCTGGAGTTATTGTAAACAATAATTGTAAAATAGGGGATCATTGTTTTTTAGCGACAAAATGTTCACTCGATCATGATTCCACAATAGGAAACTTTTCTAGTATGAGTCCCGGGGTTACTACAGGAGGTAGGGTGTCTATTGGCGATTGTACAGCTATAGGAATAGGTGCCTCCATTCTACACTACAAGAGTATAGGTGATTACTGTGTCATTGGTGGAAATTCGCTGGTTAACAAAGACATAGAAGATTATTATGTAGCTTTTGGTATACTTAGCTAAACCAATTAAAAAGAGAAATCCTGAAGAAAAATATTTATAAAAAAATTTATGGCAAAAAGTAAAATCTGGTTATCCTCACCTCATATGGGGGGGACAGAACAAAAATACATAAATGAAGCATTTCAGGAAAACTGGATTGCACCTTTAGGCCCCAACGTGAGTGGGTTTGAGAAAGATATTGAAAATTATCTTTTTAATGAAGGTGAAGGTCAGCATATTGAACCTGAAAAAGTATTTGTTGCGGCATTAAGTTCCGGAACTGCTGCTTTGCATTTAGCATTGGTATTATTAGGAGTCAAGGCTGGTGATGATGTAATTTGCCAAAGTATGACCTTTGCGGCATCTGCTAACCCAATTGCCTATTTGGGAGCCACACTAGGTCTTTGTAGATAGTGAATCTGAAACTTATAATTTATCTCCTTATCACCTGGAAGAGGCGATAAAAAATCGAATTGCATTAGGTAAAAATGTAAAAGCGATAATTGCCGTTCATTTATATGGAATGCCCTATAAAATTGATGAGGTACATGAAGTAGCTCGAAAATATAATATTCCAATAGTAGAAGATAGTGCAGAAGCTTTAGGTAGTTCTTTTAAAGGTCAAAAATGTGGTACTTTTGGGGATATAGGAATACTGTCATTTAACGGAAATAAAATAATTACTACATCTGGTGGAGGTGCACTGGTGGCAAAGCGTAATGAACAAAAGCAAAAAGCGGTTTTTCTGGCGACTCAGGCAAGGGATGAAGCGCCCCATTACCAACATAGCCATATTGGATATAACTACAGGTTGAGTAATATTTCCGCAGGTATTGGAAGGGGGCAAATGGAGGTTTTGGATGAACACGTTGCCAATCGCCGAAAAATGAACGAATTTTATAAAGATATTTTTAAGGAGTTTAAAGGTATTACACTTCTAGAGGAACCTAACGAAAATTACTATAGCAATCATTGGCTTTCTGTGATCTTAGTTGACGAATCAAAGACGGGAGGAATATCCAGGGAAGATTTAAGATTGGCCTTTGAATATGAAAATATCGAAAGCCGTCCTCTTTGGAAGCCTATGCATTTACAGCCCATTTTTGCAGGTGCTCCATATTTTGGGAATGGTGTTTGTGAAAAAGCCTTCACAACTGGATTATGTTTGCCTTCAGGATCCAATCTTAATGACAGTGATAGGAACCGGATTTCTGAAGTTATAAAAAGGGTATTAGGATAATAGATTAATTAAAAATCATATATGGGGAATCGCTTTAAAAACGCCCTTAAGTTTAGTTTAAACGGAGAAGATAGTTCTTTGGATTTGCGAAATATGAAATATTTACCGCGGTGGGTAATATTTCTTATAGATATATTCCTGGTGCTTATATCCTCTGTTTTAACAGTCCTCATAATTATTGATCTTACTCCAAATTACTATACCACTCTAGACTTTCCTTCTAAAATAGTCCTGGGGATTTTGGTTAATATCTTTTACTTTTTTGTATTTAAAACTTATGCAGGAATAATTAGATATTCTTCGAACATAGATGCTTTAAAGCTATTATTGGCAACTACTTCTTCTTTTCTTACTCTTGTCCTTATCAATTATATCACTTTTATCGTTATAGGTGAAAAAATATACCTTATTGGAGGACTCTTAATAAATCTATGGATTTCTTTCTCGCTGCTATTTCTATTTAGACTCGGGGTAAAACAAGTCTACGAGTTTTTTAAGATTGCACATAAGAATGAAGTATTAATAAGAGCAGTAATTTTAGGGGCGGATTCTAATGCGATTTCCATCGCCGGGGCGTTAGATATTGAACATCCAAGAAGATTTAAAATTGTAGGGTTTCTCACAAAAGGCAAACATCACCGAAGCATAAGAATTTTAGATAAACCCGTTGTTCATTATTCCGATACTCTCCACTCTCAGGTTCGTGCTCTCAGAGCGTCTGCCGTTATTCTCTCAGAAGATAATTTCACATCAGAAGAAAAATTTGCTATCGTTGAAAATTGTTTGGAAAATGACATTAAAGTTTACAACGCTCCAATAGTGTCATATTACCAGGGAGAAGATAAACCTTTGGCTCAACAGGTAAAAACGTTGCAAATAGAAGATTTACTGGAGCGTGAGCCAATTCAATTAGACAAGGCAAACAAAGAAGCACAACTTACTGGTAAAACTATTTTAGTAACTTAGGTGCTGCCGGATCTATAGGTAGCGAAATAGTAAGACAGGTAGCTTACTATAATCCAAAGAAGTTATTGCTTCTGGATCAGGCAGAGACACCACTGCACAATTTACAATTAGAAGTTGAATCCAAGTTTCCGGGCTTAAGTTATAAAGCAATAATTTGTGATGTAAATAACCAAAGAAGACTGGAATTAATGTTTCAGAAACAAGATATAGATGTTGTCTATCACGCAGCTGCTTATAAACATGTCCCGTTAATGGAAGAGAATCCTCACGAGGCAGTTTTTGTAAATATTAATGGAACTAAAAATCTCGCAGACTTATCTGTGAAATACAATGTTGGACATTTTGTTATGGTGTCAACAGACAAAGCTGTAAATCCCAGTAATGTTATGGGAGCTAGTAAAAGGGCTGCGGAAATGTATGTACAATCCCTTTTTCACAGTGAAATTGTAAAGAAAGAGAACCCTACAAGATTTATTACAACAAGGTTTGGTAATGTTTTAGGTTCCAATGGTTCGGTAGTTCCTTTGTTTAGAAAGCAAATTGAGAAAGGAGGTCCTATTACTATCACTCATCCGGACATTATTAGGTATTTTATGACTATTCCTGAAGCTTGCCAACTTGTTTTAGAGGCTGGTACCATGGGTAAAGGTGGAGAGATCTTTGTGTTTGACATGGGAGAACCAGTAAAAATTATGGATCTGGCTATTAAGATGATTAAACTTGCAGGCTATATTCCTAATAAGCATATAAAAATTAAAATTACCTGGTCTAAGGCCAGGAGAGAAACTCTATGAGGAATTGCTTAATAAGGAGAGTAAAACCCTCCCCACTCACCATAAGAAAATAATGATAGGAGTGGATAAAGTTCAGGATTATGAACGTATTAATGAAAAAGTTTCTACTATTATAAAATCAGCTCATAAGTTAAAAAATGACAAAGTAGTGGCAAAATTGAAAGACTTGATACCGGAATTTATAAGCAATAATTCCTCTTATGAGAGACTGGATAAATTAGAAAAAACATTAAAGAATACAGCAAATAAAACTATTTAGGAAATAATATTCTTAGAATTACAGGTAACATCACTTATCTTTTATATTGGCAAAAAAAATTTTATGAGAGAAAAATTATTATTCTTACTTGCAATTCTATTTCTCGCAAGTTGTGCTTCGCGTAAAGAAATTGTCTACTTCCAGGGAATAGAAAATATTGAGGGGACGGTTATTAATTCTAAGTTTGAGCCTGTATTCGAAAGCAACGATGTACTTCAAATAGATGTATCGTCTATGGATCCGGCTGTGGTTGCTCCGTTTTTAATGAATGTTGCTTCTCAAAACCAAAGTAGTGGAAGCAGCAGTAGAAGCAGTAGTTCCGGATCCTCTGGTGGAGGAGGGAGAAGAAATTCAGCCTCCATAGGTTATCTCGTGGATGTTAAAGGGAATATACAGTTTCCTGTCCTGGGTCAGGTGGAGGTTGCGGGTAAAAGCCGTAGTGAACTTGAAGCACACTTAACACGGGAAATTAAAAAGTATGTTAGAGATGCTGTAGTTGCTGTAAGACTAATAAATTTTAGAGTTATAGTACTTGGTGAATCAGGTAGCCAGTCTGTAGTTCAGGTAGAGAATGAAAGAATTAGTGTTCCCGAACTTCTTGCTAATGTTGGAGGCATAACTTATGATGGGATGAGAGACAACATTCTGGTCATTCGTGAGATAGACGGTGTTATTACCCACGGATATCTAGATATGACAAGTGCAGATATTTTTAAAAATCCCTATTATTATTTAAAACAAAACGACATCGTTTATGTAGAACCTACCTATAAACAAGTAAAATCTGCAGGATGGATCACCAGCTGGCAAGGTATTTTATCTGTTATAACCTCGGCAGTTAGTCTCTATTTTATAACCCAAAACTTTTAATGGAAGATTTACAGGAATATTCTGAAGAAAAAGAGTCAAATTTTGATTTAAAAGCTGAAATTTTTAAATACTTAGCTTACTGGAAGTGGTTGCTTCTGGGATTTTTATTAGGTGGTCTTTTAGCTTTTCTTTATAACCGTTACACCATTCCAAGGTATTGGAGTGAGGCCTCGATGATGATTGTAAAAGATAATCAAAGTGGAGTCGCCGGGGCTTTACCTTCCGGTGGAGGTTTTCTTACTCTTGAAGAAAATTCACTTGATAATCAAATTGTTACTTTGAAATCTCAGCGACTCGTAAAAAAAGTAGTTGAAGATTTAAATCATAACATTTCATATTTTATAGAGGGTAAAGTAATTACAACTGAGGCATATAAGACAAGCCCTGTAATAATTGATTTTATTACTCACGATTCTATTGTAAATTATGTTTCTGAATCATTTTTTGTCACCCCTGTTTCATCGACTGATTTTACTCTGGTAAATGAGAATCTCAATTACAATAAAAGCCATAAGTTAGGAGAAGTAATTTCTATAGGGGAATTGCATTTTACAATAGTTCCCAGGAAGACAGGTGCTTCTTCCAGTTTTCAAAATGCAGGAACTATTAGAATAGATGTAAATCCACTGGATCAAGTGGCTGCTGAATACATCTCTGCGCTGGTGGTAGCACCAAAAGGGAAGGCATTAGATATACTTTCTTTATCTATTATACAGGCTGAAAGTGACAAGTCTGAAGATTTTTTAAATAACCTGATGTTCCAGTTTAATGAAGACGGGGTTGCAGATAAGCGACAGGTGGCATTAAATACGACTGAATTCATAGAGGAGAGGCTGGAAATTATTACCATGGAACTGGACACTGTTGAAGGAGGAATGGCTGATTTTAAGAGAGAAAACCAATTTATGGATGTCGCCAGCGGTGCGAATCAATATCTCTCCAAATCCACTATGGCCGAGGAGGAAATTTTTGATCTCGAACTCCAAATGCAAGTTATTTCCTCTATTGAAGACCTTATAAACAGAAGGGAAAGTTATCGTCTACTTCCTACTAATATGGGAATTGATGCCGTAGAAGTATCAGGTCTAATTTCAACATATAATGAGTTAATATTGGAGAGGAATGCTCTTCTTCGAAATGGAACTGAAGAAAATCCAGCTGTCGAACGTTTGACCGCAGAACTGGATTCTTTAAGGGAGAATTTAAAAGATAATATTGAGAGCACCAAAGATGCTTTAAATATTCAGTTAGCCGAACTTAATCAGCTGGACAGTCGTGCACAAGCGAAGTTCTCTACTTTTCCAGGAATGGAAAAAGGAATGAGAGGAATTGAGAGACAGCAGCTAATAAAAGAAGAATTATACCTGTTTTTACTACAAAGAAGAGAAGAAGCCGCCATAGAATTTGCAGTTACTTCCCCTGTAGCTAAAATTATTGACCCTGCATACACTGTTCCAACTCCAGTTGATCCCAAACCCTGGTTGATATTGACAGGTGGCTTCCTTGTTGGCCTTTTGTTACCTCTAATTGTTTTGTTTGTGAGGTTTATGTTAGATACTAAGGTACATCATAAAGGGGACCTTTCTTCTTTAACTAAGAACATACCATTTCTAGGAGAGGTACCTCAGATTGCTAACGAATCTGAAGAAGTTATTCAATTAAATGATAGGTCCCCCCTTGCCGAATCCTTTCGGATATTAAGAACGAATCTCGCTTACTTAATGAAGGCGAAAAAGGAGAATAGGGGAGAAATTATCTTTGTTACGTCAACCATTAAAGGAGAAGGTAAAACGTTTATTTCTTATAATCTTGCCCGCACTCTTGCCACTACCAATAAAAGAGTAATTATACTTGGTGCAGATATTAGAAATCCAAAGTTGCACCGCTATCTTGATGTTCCAATGGAAACACAAGGTTTGTCGGACTATTTGTACAATTTGGATATTTCTTCATCAGATATAATCACTAGCTCACAAGACAAAGAAATTAAAGTAGATCTCATTCTCTCGGGAGTTATACCACCTAATCCTGCTGAATTATTTATGAATGATCGTATGGAAATCCTGTTAAAGGAACTCTCTGCTACTTACGATTATATTATAGTGGATACAGCACCAACAATGATCGTTACAGATACCCTTCTTATTAGTCCTTTAGCCGATACTACTTTGTACGTCACCAGGGCAGGTTACACAGATAAAAAGTTGCTGGATTTTCCTAAAGAGTTAAAACAGCAGGGAAAATTAAAAGGATTGGCAATCGTTCTTAACGATGTAGATTATTCCAAATTTTCATATGGTGCGAAATATGGATATAATTATGGTTATGGTTATGGTTACGGGGTAAACAAGGAGTCAAAATGGAAAAAGTTGTTCAATTGGGGAAAAGCTAGTAAGTAAACACCTGGTTGGTATTTTGGATAACCTTTTTAACCTGGTCTCCAAATTTTTTGTTCAATTTTATATTTTCCAGTTTATCCAGGTGTTGATCGCGGTGAGTATCACTACCAATAAAATCAATTATCCAGCTTCCAGGAGTCGAAAACCTATTTCCTGAATTTGAGATCCATAATGGGGGGATAGGGAGAGTGCATTGATTTGGAAAAGACATCCCCGGTTCTTTAAGTCGGCATATTTGCTTAGATCTTTGGAATGATAAAAGGCATATCTTTCAGGATGTGCAAGAATGGGACGATAACCTTGTGTTTGTAATTTAAAGAGTATTTCGTTAAGATTTATTGGAGCCTGGAAAAAGGACATTTCAACCAGCACATAATTTTCATTGAGGCACAGTAATTCTTTCTTCTCAAGTATTTCCATAAAACTCTGGTCCATCATATATTCCGCAGCAGCTTTAATTTTTACCTTTTGAAGTTCCTGATCTTCAATAATTTTATTTTTTAAAAGGCTAAGTGCGTTATTGATTGTCTCCCGGGTGTTTGGATAATAGTCATTCATCACATGAGGAGTGGCAATAAATTTAGTTATTCCCAGTTCCTTAAATTTTAAAAGTAATTGAACAGAATCAATTTCATTAGCAGCACCGTCATCAATACCCGGTAAAATATGATTGTGTATGTCAGTTATTCCTTGTAGGAGGTCTTTCAGGTATATCTTGCTTTTAAAAATATTTAGCATATGTTCTGTTATTAAGTAAATTTACAAAAAATCAGGTGATGCTTATAATTTTCCTATTAAGGAAAAGGGGCTGACGTAGTTCAAAATTTTCAGGTGAGCTTATTTTTTTCAGCATTAAGGAGCAGAATTAGGAATTGATAGTAGTTACTTTGTCTGGAATTTTTGTTTTAAACTTTCGACAACCTTATCGCCTTCATTATTATATTTTATCAGAAAGCTAAATAGTATATTTACCAACTTTACTGGAATCCAGAATTACGAAAGTCAAAACTACAGAAAGTACCAATAAATGCTGAAGGTCTTATTAATTGATGATGATGAAATAGTATTGCTGGTGCAAAGGAAACTTCTCCAACGTTGCAATTTTGAGCAGGAGATTATTTCATATCGTTCTGCTAAATCGGCATTGAATTATCTCTCTCAGGTATCTGATAGTGATGATTTCCTCATATTACTGGATGTAAATATGCCTCAAATGAACGGGTGGGATTTCATATCTCAGTTATCAAAAATGGAAGTTGTAGATCGAACTCACATTTTAATGGTTACTTCTTCAATAGAATTAAATGATAAAGAAGTTGCTGAGAATTATCCCAATGTATTTGATTTTATTGAAAAACCATTTAACGCAGACAATTGTAAAAAAATAAGATCTATCCCGGCATTAAAAAATTATTTTTAAACCTCTCTTTCGGTGGGATGTCCCTCTTCAATCTTTTCTTCTGCCCATTCTTTTTCCTCTTCATCTGCTTCTTCAGGTTCTTCCTGAAGAATTTCGGCCCTCGGTTCGTAATTGAGTTTAATGAACATAGGAAAATGATCAGATCCTATGTTTTCCAGTCTGGCTAATTCTATTAGAGTAAAATCTCTTGTGTGAAACACGTGATCCAACGGCCATCGTAAGAGACGGTGTCCTGCATGAAAGGTATTATAAAAACCTCGTCCTATTCGGGGATCAAGAAGACCGCTTAATTTTTGAAATAAACGTGTCGTACGTGACCATGCAACATCGTTAAGATCACCAAATACCAATACCGATTCCTGATCCTTTTTTACATCCCTTCCCACCAGGAGTAATTCTGCATCCCGGTTCGTTGATGTAGGATCTTCAGTTGGGCTTGGAGGTTTAGGGTGCAAGCAGTGAATTTTAATTCTTTTCTTATTGTTCATCCTAACGTACCCGTGGATAGAAGGAATGTCACCTTTAATTAAATATTTGACTTCAATATCTTCCAATTTTAATTTGGAATACAAATGCATTCCATATAAATTGTCCAAAGGGATTTTTACACCGTATGGATATTGAGGCTCAATAACTTCCAACTCTTTCTCCCAGCGCTTATCTGTTTCAAGAGTGAGTAGGATGTCCGGCTCTTTCTTCTTTACAAGAGCAATAAGTTTATCACTTTGTTTATTAGTTGTAAGAACGTTGCTAACTAAAATAGAAATAATGGCCTCGGGATCATTTCCCTTAAATGAAAGAACCTGCTTTTTAGAAAGCACTGTGTAGGGGAAAATTTTCGATACCTGGTAAATTAAGCTTAAGACAAGAAGTCCACTAAGAACGAAATGTAAAGTCGCATCATACTCGTAAGTAAAAAAGGTGGAAACTAATATAATTAGTATAAATAAACTTATCTGGATTCTCGGAAAATCAAATCCTCTTACCCACCATTGATCAAATCTTGTCAAAGATGCAATTGTGGGGATAAGCATAAAAAAACCTAAAAAAGTGACAACAAATTCTATAATTCTCATTTATAGTTTTATCCGGGGTTTACTCTAGAATTGGTAACTAATACCTATTCCCTGAGAATTTATATTCATTCCACGGTGATTAAATCCCATGGCAGGATAAATTTGCAAATTTTTATTCTCTTTTTTATGTAATTCCGGAATTAATATTCCACTTGCTGCTCCAACCGCATATCCAATAAGGTTATCTGTGAGGAAATGTTTTCCTGCTCTTATTCTTAAATATCCCACAGTTGCAGGAATTGCAGCTGCTACACCCCATACTACTGGCTTCCAGTTTGAATCGGGATGAAAATCATTATAAACTTTAGCAGCAAAAAAGAAGCGGCAGCTGTAGCTGCAGTATGACCAGCAAAAAAAGACCGTTGTTCATCACTATCTATTCTTTCTTCAACAGGAATTGAAGTATTATATACCAGTGGTCTACTCTTTTGGACAAGTGCAGCTGTTATCGTAAATAAAGCTCCTGTTGTTGCCATTGATTCCACAAATAGTACAGAAATTTGACCTGCGTGAGATCTTTCATTCTTACTCAACATTAACACCACTGGCAAAGCAAAAGAACCAAACATTGGGATGTAGCTATCACTATTTGCTCTTTCACTATAATTTCCAGCTGCCCAACGATCTACCTTCCAAATATCTTCCTTTGAAAGATTGTTTAATTTAGTTTCAGTTAATGCATCTTTTTCCTGGATTAATAGTACGCCTAAAACATTAAGGCCTAAACCTGTCGTTATGAAAATCCCATCTTTCACCAGGTCGGTCTCATAAGGGGAATCATTATTTTGAGCAAAGCTGGTAAAATTTAATAAAATGGTTAATAATAGAAAATAAGCTTTCTTCATTTCTAATTTTTTTTCAAAAATCATATTTCTCCATCAAACCACTTAACCATTTAAGAAAAGAATAACAGGAAATCAGGTCTTTAATGAATGTTTGAACCTAAAAATCGACAAATATTTTTTGAAATTATAATTAACAAAAATTTAGTCCCTGTGCTGGTTGAATCTTTTCTATGTGCGCCTAAAATCCATTAACTTTATGACTATGAAAAAGGATGAAAACAACATTAAATCGGGCTTTGTTTTTAAAAATTATGAAGAACCCAATCAGTCTCCTTTCGATAAGCTTTTTGAAATTTTTAAAGAGCTCATCACTCATACCTCCGGTGATTTTGAAGAAGCTATTGACTGGTTGAGACAATTGGACAAAGAGTATGAACTTACAACTAATGAGTATTCTATTGATGATTTCATAGAAGATCTAAAGAATAAGGGATACATAAGAGAGGAAATAACTCCGAATGGACCAGGAATGGCTATTACCGCTAAAACGGAAAGAGCAATCCGGCAACAGGCATTGAATCAAATCTTTGGAAAACTGAAGAAGAGCGTCTCCGGAAATCATACCACTAAATATCAGGGAACGGGAGATGAGCACACAGGTGAATTTCGATCTTTTAATTATGGAGATCCGCTTGAAAAGATCTCTATGACTGAAAGTTTACGAAACGCCCATATTAATCACGGAGCAGGAGACTTTAAGATGACCGAAGATGATCTCGTAGTGGAAGAGACGCATCATAAATCCCAAATGAGTACGGTATTAATGATTGACATTAGCCATAGTATGATCTTATATGGGGAGGATAGAATTACTCCGGCAAAGAAGGTCGCCATGGCTCTTGCTGAACTTATTACTACCCGGTATCCTAAAGACACTTTAGATATATTGGTTTTTGGGAATGACGCCTGGGCAATTTCAATAGCAGATCTTCCTTATTTACAGGTAGGACCTTATCACACGAATACGGTCGCAGGTCTACAACTGGCAATGGATTTGCTTCGCCGAAAAAGAAATACAAACAAACAAATTTTCATAATCACCGACGGTAAACCCAGTTGCATTAGGGAACGGGATGGAACTTATTATAAAAACAGTGTTGGCCTGGATCCTTATGTAGTAGATAAATGTTATAATATGGCACAGCAGGCAAGAAAACTTCATATTCCTATTACCACTTTTATGATAGCAAAGGATCCATATTTGGAGAAATTTGTAAGGGAATTTACACAGGCAAATCATGGAAAAGCCTTTTTTACAGGATTAAAAGGTCTGGGGGAAATGATCTTTGAAGATTATGAGGCAAACAGGAAGAAAAGAATAAAAGGATGAAACTGGCGGCAATTAAAAAATAAAGTTGCTGCAAAAAAAGAAGTAAATGAAAAGGGAAGAAATAAAGACATTAGAAGACTTAAAAAAATCAGGTTACCAAAGTAGAAGTATAAAGGAGGAACTAAGACAAAATTTAATAGCTAAAATTAGAGCGGGAGAACCTGCCTTTGAGGGAATACACGGCTATGAATACACCGTAATTCCGGAGTTGGAGAGGGCAATTCTTTCCAAACACAATATCAACCTACTTGGACTGCGGGGACAGGCTAAAACCCGATTAGCGCGGCTTATGGTAAAACTACTGGATGAGTGGATCCCAGTTGTGGAAGGTTCAGAAATCAATGATGACCCGTTAAACCCCATTTCCCGGTACGCACGCGAAATAATTGCTGAAAAAGGAGAAAATACTCCAATTGACTGGATTCACAGGGATGAAAGATTTTTCGAAAAACTTGCGACTCCCGATGTTACTGTGGCCGATCTTATTGGAGACGTTGATCCTATAAAAGCAGCTAATTTAAAACTGAGTTATGCCGATGATCGTGTGATTCACTTCGGAATGATACCAAGGGCTAACAGATCAATTTTTGTAATCAATGAATTACCAGATCTTCAGGCAAGAATTCAGGTAGCGCTATTTAATATTCTCCAGGAGGGAGACATACAAATTAGAGGTTTTAAGCTAAGACTGCCTCTCGATATGCAATTTATTTTTACAGCCAACCCAGAAGATTATACGAATAGGGGAAGTATAGTTACTCCCTTAAAAGATAGGATTGGGTCTCAAATTTTAACTCATTATCCTCACAATATTGAAACCGCCCGGGCCATTACCCAACAGGAGGCAAAATTAGATTCCAGGCAGAAGGAGATGATTTACGTGCCAGATCTTGCAAAGGATCTTCTGGAACAAATAAGCTTTGAAGCAAGGGACAATGAGTTTATCGATTCCCGAAGTGGTATAAGTGCAAGGCTAAGTATTTCAGCTTTTGAAAACTTGTTAAGTACAGCCGAAAGACGTGCCATTAAAACAGGAGAAGAAAAAACTTCTCTAAGGTTTAGTGATTTTCTTGGCGTCATTCCGGCAATTACCGGTAAAGTTGAATTAGTATATGAGGGAGAACAGGAGGGAAGCGCAGTGGTGGCACAACAGCTAATAGCTGATGCTGTTAAGACTTTGTTCCCGAAACATTTTCCGAAGATTGAGAAACTCGAAAAACCCAAAGAGAACAGCCCTTACAATGATCTGGTTGAATGGTTTTTTGCTGAAAGCGGTTTTGAATTGCTCGATGACCTTTCCGATGATGAGTACCGGGAAAAATTAGATTCAATTCCTCCTCTAAATACTTTAGTTAAAAAATACCAGCCGGAAATAGCAAAAGAAGACAGCTATTTCCTGAAGGAGTTTCTGCTTTGGGGACTGGTAGAATTTAAAAAACTAAACAAATTTAGATACACTACCGGTATTCAGTTTAAGGATTTATACGGAAGCTATATTAGCGGATTGTAATTCAGATAAATTAGATTGATAAATGAGAATAGGTAATAGCAATTGTTATTTCCTTATTCTCATTTTTTTTGCCATAACTCTTAAAATGGTGGTGCGTGATTCTCAAAAAGCTTCACTTTAAATTATGGATATCTAAATTATAATACGTCAAAATGAGAAGACTGCAAATCTTCTAATATTTTTCATTTTTTATTTTTTTGGTTGGGCTAATTAGCTACTTTTATAATCTACTTTTCAAAAATAGAATGATAATAGTACCATTTCACATTAATTTTTCCACTGCTGCAATCGCTACTGCAATAGTTGTAATTATTATGATTGGCACTGGTATTACCCCTATGGGGTACTAAGCTATATATCTTCCGTCCACGCACTTTTTTATCATTTCTTATTTAATAAAATTTAAAATCCATGAAAATTGTAAAATTTGGAGGTTCTTCCCTTGCATCCTCACAAAGAATAAAATCTGTAGCTCAAATTGTTTTATCGCATTTACAGGAGGGATCTACTGTAGCTGTATTTTCTGCTTTTGGCGGGGTCACAAATGACCTTCTTTATATGGCTGATTTGGCAGCACGTGAGGATGAAAAATACAAAGAGATCCTGGAAAAGAATGAGAAGAGACATCTAGAGGTTGTACGGGAATTGATTCCTGTCCAAATGCAAAGCAGTATTCTTAGTAAGGTAAAAACTGAATTTAACAGGCTCGAGACATTATATGAAGGAGTGTACCTTCTAAATGAACTTTCAAATAAAACAAAACATGTAGTTGCAGGCTTTGGTGAAATCCTCTCCTCCCTCATTATTGCTGAATATTTTAGAAGCATAAAAATTGAGACTCAATTTCTCGATTCCCGTGAATTGATCGTTTGTAAAAACCTGAACGAAAAGGTACAGGTTAATTACGAAAAAACTTACGCTAACATTAAGAACAGGTTCAACGAAAATTCATCAGGTCTTTTTGTTGCTCCGGGTTTTATTGCCAAGAATGATCAGGGAGTACCAAGTACTCTTGGGCGTGGAGGATCAGATTTTACTGCGGCTATTTTTGCAGGAGCCCTTGAGGTAGAGGAAGTATTGATCTATACAGATGTTGATGGAATGTATACGGCCAACCCGGCAATCGTTCCGCAGGCTTATCCCCTTAAAAATATTTCTTACGAGGAAGCCATGGAATTATCACATTTTGGTGCAAAAGTTTTATATCCTCCCACCCTGCAACCCTTACTGGAAAAACATATAAGAATAAGGATAAAGAACACTTTTAAACCGGAAGATGCAGGAACTTTAATCTCTAAATCCAGCAAACAAAATTTTAGATCGGTAACCGGGATCACTCATATTGATGCAATTAAAGTTCTGAATTTTGAGGGAAGCGGTATGGTAGGCATTCCTGGATTTTCAAAGCGGTTTTTTGAAGTATTGTATCAGGAGAACATCAATATTGTTTTAATTACCCAGGCCTCATCAGAGCATAGCATTTGTGTAGCGGTTAAAGATGATGAAGCTTCAGCAGCAAAAGAAGCTTTGGATGAAGCCTTTGCTGTGGAAATTGAAAACAGGAAAATTAAACCTGTAGAAATAGAAGAAAATGTAGCTATTATAGCCCTGGTGGGTGATGCGATGAAAAGCCATCACGGCCTTAGTGGTAAAATGTTCAGTGCCCTTGGAAACAATAATATCAACATTCGCGCTATAGCACAGGGATCTTCTGAAAGGAATATTTCTGCAGTTATATCAAAAAAGGATGTAAAAAAAGCGCTGAACACTCTGCACGAACAATTTTTCGAGGTACCGTCCAAGGAACTTAATTTATATGTCACGGGAGTAGGAAATGTGGGGAGCAAACTTCTCGGCCAGCTTAAGAAACAGGAGAAATATCTACTGGAAAAACTTCGCCTTAAGGTTAGGGTACTGGGGCTTTCTAATTCTCGAAAAATGATATTTAATGAGGATGGAATTGATCTTGAAAACTGGCAGGAAATTTTAAAAGATGGAGAACCAGCCAACAAAGAAATTTTCTTTAAAAAAGTAAATCAATTCAACCTGCGCAATAGCATTTTTGTTGATAACACTGCCAGTGCAGAAATTGCTTCGTGGTATAAACAATATTTAGCCAACTCTGTTTCGGTTGTAACCTGTAACAAAATCGCCTGTTCCGATGATTTTGAGAATTACCAGGAACTTCAGGACCTGGCAAGGGAATATGGCGCTTCTTTCTTATATGAAACAAATGTAGGTGCAGGCCTACCTATTATTGATACACTAAAGAATCTGGTTGCCTCCGGTGATAAGGTCACAAAAATTCAGGCTGTACTTTCCGGAAGTTTAAATTTTGTCTTCAATACCTACAATGCAACAGAACCTTTTTATAAGGTTGTGGAAATGGCTATGGCAGAAGGCTTTACGGAACCTGATCCCCGGATAGATTTGAGTGGAGTAGACGTGGCGAGAAAAATTCTTATTCTTGCCAGGGAGAGTGGCCTGCAGATGGAATTGGAGGATATTGAAAATGAAAGTTTCCTTTCTGAAGAAAGTTTGAATGCTGAAAACAACGAGAAATTTTTCCACCATCTTAAAGCTGAAGAATCCAGGTTTCAGGAAATATATAATAGTGCCTCTGCAAACGGAAAACGACTTAAATATGTAGCTCAATTGGAAAACGGGAAAGCTAAGGTGGGATTACAGAAAGCGGGACCTGAAGATCCTTATTTTGATCTTAGCGGAAGTGACAACATAGTCCTTTTCTTTACTAGCAGATATCCACAGCAACCTTTAATAGTGAAAGGTGCGGGAGCAGGAGCTGATGTTACGGCATCAGGGATTTTTGCGGATATAATAAGAATTGGGAAAAAATAACAGGATGAAAGAGATAAGAATTTTTTCTCCTGCTACCGTAGCTAACCTCTCCTGCGGTTTTGACGTTTTGGGCTGCTGCCTTGAAAACGTGGGAGATGGGATGTTGGTCCGTGAGAACGATTTACAACAAATTAGGATCACTAAGATTATCGGTGAAGATCTGCCCCGGGATCCTGTAAAAAATGTCGCAGGAGTGGCAGCACAAAGTCTACTGAATCATTTGCAGAGTGAACAGGGTTTTGATATTGAAATCACCAAAAATATTAAAGTAGGAAGTGGAATTGGCAGCAGTGCTGCAAGTGCAGCCGGAGCTGTTTTTGCTGTGAATCATTTGCTGGGAAGCCCATGCACCCCCGTAGAACTTGTTCCTTTTGCAATGGAAGGAGAGGCGCTTGCGAGTGGTAATGCACATGCTGACAATGTTGCACTAAGCATTACTTGGAGGTTTTAGTCTTGTGAGAAGCTACAATCCTCTTGAAGTGTTATCCCTGCCAACTCCTCCTAAACTTAGGGTCGTTGTCCTCCATCCTTTAATAGAAATAAAGACAAAAGATTCTCGCTCAATTTTACGGCAGAATGTAAGTCTTCAAAAAGCTATTGAACAGTGGGGAAATTTGGGTGCTTTTGTTAGTGCTCTGCATACCGAAGACTACGATCTCCTGGGAAGAAGCCTTAAAGATGGAATTATAGAGCCTACAAGATCCATTTTAATTCCTCATTTTGAAGATTTAAAAAAGGTAGCTATGGAAAATGGAGCATTGGGCTTTGGTATTTCAGGCTCGGGACCTTCAGTTTTTGCCCTTTGTAAGGGAGACGAAAAAGCTCAACAGGTAAAAGAGGCTATTCAGGAATTTTATGAACAACAAGGAATAGAATTCGATCTTCATCTCTCTGCAATCAATTCAGAGGGAATCAGGATTTTATAAAATTATTTTAGTAAGTAGAAAAAAAATCAACATCAGCTAATGAAATATTTTAGTTTAAAAGATAAAAGTCATAGTTCCACTTTTGAAAATGCGGTACTGAAAGGATTGGCACCAAATAAAGCTTTGTACTTTCCTGAAGTCATTCCGAAGCTACCTAAATCTTTTTTTGAAAGATTGAATACTCTAAGTCATACCGAAATAGGTTTTGAAGTAATTAAACAATATGTTGGTGATGAAATTCCTGTTTCTGAACTGAAAAATATTGTTGAAAAGACACTTAATTTTGATTTTCCGGTGGTGCCTGTAGAAGAAAATATTAAATGTCTAGAACTCTTCCATGGTCCTACTTTGGCTTTTAAAGATGTGGGAGCAAAGTTTATGGCGGGAAGCTTAGGTTACTTTCTCAAAAAAGGAAATGTGGGAAAAATTACAGTTCTGGTAGCGACATCGGGGGATACAGGTGGTGCGGTAGCAAACGGGTTTATTGGTGTTGAAGGAGTTGATGTCGTAATTTTATATCCTAAAGGTAAAGTAAGCGATATACAGGAAAGACAGTTGACTACCCTGGGAAAAAATATTATGGCTCTTGAAGTAGACGGTGCGTTTGATCTTTGTCAGGATCTCGTGAAACAGGCATTTCAGGATGAGGAAATTCAGAAAGAAAGGCAACTTACCTCAGCTAATTCTATTAATGTAGCGAGATGGTTACCGCAAATGTTTTATTATTTCCTGGCATACAAGCAATTACCTTCCGAAGAAAAAAAGCTTGTCTTTTCAGTGCCTAGTGGAAACTTTGGAAATATTTGTGCCGGATTTTTGGCAAGGGAAATGGGATTGCCCATAGATCATTTTGTGGCTGCCAATAACGCTAATAGAGTGGTTACAGATTATTTAGAGACTGAGAAATACGAACCTAAACCGAGCGTACAGACGGTATCGAATGCAATGGACGTGGGAAATCCCAGCAATTTTGTGAGGGTACAGGAACTTTTTAATAATGAATTTAATGGCCTGAAGAGTAATTTGTCCTCTTACAGTTTTGATGACGAAACTACAAAAGCAGCTATTAAGGATGTTTATGGAAGAACAGGTTACACTTTAGATCCTCACGGTGCTGTGGGGTATCTGGGATTGAAATGCTTCTTGAATCAACATCCTGAATATAACGGAGTTTTTCTCGAAACAGCGCATCCTGTGAAGTTTTTAGAAACTGTTGAAGAGGCTACAGGGGATCAGCTGGATCTCCCATCTTCAGTTAAAGATCTGTTGAATCTGGAAAAGAAATCTTTACCAATTAAAGATTATAAAGAGCTAAAAGAGTTTCTGTTGAAATAAATTCTTCAGAAAAAAATAGAGGCTGGATTAAAAGGTTAACTTGATCATAATGAAGTCATTTCAGCTTCTAACTTTTATAAAGCTGAAAAGTTAGCAGAAGGATTTTTTCATCTTTTAATACAGCCTCTAATAATCAGAGTGAATTAATACTTAGCCGATTTTCCTTCTCCCGGAAGACTGGTTTCAATAAAAGTCCTTATATCGTCATTGGCATTTTTAAGATCCTCGGCTCTCAAATACATCATATGACCGCTTCTGTAGCCTTTAAAGCTAAGCCTGTCCTGCATTCTCCCACTCGGGTCGAGTTGCCACATTGAGTATTTTGCATTAAAATAAGTAGTGGCACCATCAAAATAACCAGACTGGATTAGCACATTTAAATTGGGATTCTGTGCCATTGCCTGCCTTAGATTCTCCCCGGTATTGTCTCCACTTCTATCCCATGGATGTACAGGCCCAAACATATAGTACCGTAGATCTGTTTTAAATTTAAGTTCTTCCTGCAGGTAATAGTTTATAGCAGGGGTAAAGGAATGTAACCAGGAGGTGAGTTCTGCATTATAATCAGGAGAATCCCTGCCTCTTTAGAATCTATACCTAAATATCTGGAATCTAACCTCCCAACTGTGTAGCCTCCGTCTTCTCTCAACAAATCTTTCCAGAAGTACTGGAAGGGCACGGCAAGATTGTTCTGAAGGATCACTTTTTCAGAAATACCGGAATATTCAGACATTTGAGCAGCTATCTTCTGCTTTTCTTCCTTTGAAGTAAAGCCACCCTTAATTAAAGCAGGTAATAATTTGTTAATAGTATATTCCTCTACTTCAGGAAGAAGTTCATCCAGATCTTTACTCTGCATATTCGCAGGTAATTTCTTGTGGTACCAGGCAGCAGCTGCAAAATAGGGTAGACGATTTGCGATTTCTACGGGACCTTCTCTATCTATTCCAATCTCTGTAGGCGAAACCAGAATTACCCCATTAAGGTACATCCAGTGACTGTTTTGAAGTTCCAGTGCTAATCCTGAAACGCGGGTGGTACCATAACTTTCGCCTATTAAATATTTAGGTGATAGCCACCTGTTATTCCTGGTTACAAAAGTGTTAATCCAACCTGCCAGGTAACTAATATCTGCACTTACACCAAAAAAATCTTTTCTATCCGGCTTTTCTCCTCCGTCTTCAATTAATCTGGAATACCCTGTATTTACCGGATTCACATAAACTATATCTGCTATATCGAGTATAGAGTGCGGATTTTCTTTTACACCATAAGGTTGTACAGGAAAACCTTCATCATCAATTTTTAATACCCGGGGCCCGGTGTAGGCCAGGTGCATCCAAACTGATGCGGAACCCGGACCTCCATTGAAAGAGATAACTATTGGCCTGTTTTTGGTGTCTTTTATGTCACTTCTTTTATAGTAAGTATAAAAAAGGCTGGCTACGGTTTTCCATCGCTGTTCCAAACCTGGCTGAGTTCCTGCCTGAGCAGTGTAGTTAATAGTTTTTCCTTTAATATTTACGCTGTGGTTAGTTACTACAGTAGTGTCTACTAGTAGTTTAACCTGTTGAGGAAAGGCTGTTACAGAAAATACTGCAATAACAACCCTTAAAAGATATCTCATAAGGGGTCTAAAAAATTACGAGCTATAAATTTGAGGATTTTTCCTGAATTTTACCTACTCGTCCTTAAATAATATTGTATAACTAAGTGCTATTCCTGCGACAGCTGCAATTAAAAAGAAAATTATTGCCAGTCCAGGATATCCCATAATAACGAAAGTAGAGGGCACACTCATTAACATGGCTGCACCCACGATCATTGCAGCGATGATAAGGCCCAGAGTTATTCTGTTAGCTACTTTCTGAAAACCATCTGTCCAACGTTTTTCGTCAATTGCATTTACTTTTATTTCAAATTTGTTTTCAGCTAAATTTTCAGAAATTTTATTGAGTCTGTTTGGAAGATTTTCCGCAAGATTTTTTGCCTGCAGGGCCATGGAGAAAATGTTCTCCGGTTTTAGTTCAGCATACATCTTAGAGCGCATCATTTTATTTACATGCTCTCTAATTGCCTTTCTTAGATCAAATTCGGGTTCGAGGACTGCAACGATTTGGTCCATATTTAAAAGGATTTTCCCCAGAATATTGACCTCCACAGAGATGTGAATGCCATTGTCTGCAGCTACCCGGTTCATCTGGATCAACAGCCTCCCGGTTTGCATTTCTTTTGCCCTGGTATTCTGGCTGTCCATTACAAGATGGTTTACCTGCGTCTTAAAATTTTTAATGTCTGCTTCTTCACCAACCTCGCTCATTGAAAGGAGCACATTTGCGCAAGCTTCCCCGTCATCCTGGCTAAGGGCGATTAGCAGTTGCAAAAGTTTGTCCTGCATGGTTGGGGTGAACTTTGCCACCATCCCAAGGTCAATTAGAGCAATTTGATTTTGATCGGTTAAATGTACATTTCCGGGATGAGGATCGGCATGAACGAAGCCATCGGTAATGATCTGTTTAAGGTAAGCATCTACTAATTGGTCTACCAATGGACTAAGATCATTCTCCAACTGCTTTAAAGGAGAAATAGAAGTTATTTTTGTTCCCTGGATAAATTCCATCGTCAATACTTTAGAAGAGGAGTAATCCAAAATTGGTTGTGGAACAGTTATCCTGTCGTATTGCTTTAAATTATCACCCAAAGTCATTAAGTTTTGGGTTTCCCTGTGGTAATCCAGCTCCTGTAGCAGAATTCTTCTAAGCTCTGACAAAACATCGTCAAAGGCGTATTTTCTGGCAACCTTCGTGTGTTTCACAGCAAATCCTGCAAGCTCTCTTAGAGTATCAAGATCATCCAGAAACTGTTTTCTTATCCCCGGCCGCTGTACTTTGACGGCAACGGGTTTCCCTGATCTAAGAGTGGCTTTATGAACCTGTCCAATAGACGCACTTGCTAAGGGCTTTTCATCAAAAAAAGAAAAAGCTTTAGAGATACGTGACCCAATTTCCTCTTCTACTATCTTGTGTACTTCTTCATAAGAAATTGGAGGTACATCATCCTGAAGGGTAGCCAAAGCTTTTAAATAGGCATCGGGTAATAAGTCTGGCCTTGTAGATAGGAGCTGCCCCATTTTAATATAAGTAGGACCCATTTTTTTAAGGTCTTCAACCAGTTCTTCAGGGGTTTGGTCATAATTCTCGTTGCTGTGTTCCTCGCTGTCATCTTCATTAAGAGCAGTGGCTGCAGTTCTTTGAAATAAATCACTGTTCCAGTATTTCAGCATAAAACCCATAAATTTTTGGTAGCGCACCAAATTGTCAGGAAGTACAGACATGTTAATCAGGTTTAGAAATGTTTAACTGGATTAAAGATATTTATTTAAAGTCATTGCGCAAACAGATTAAGAAAAGCACCCCGCAGTTTTTAGATTTTTGGCAAAGATTTAATAAAAAGCGGCTTCAACCTGAGAGAAATTAAAGATCATTTTATGTTATTAATAATAGTTGCTTTCAGCTGAAGTATATAAAGCTTTATAGAATAAATTTTCCCGCTTTATAAGGAAAGGTGCTGATTCAGTTTATTAATATTGGAAGGATTCCCGAAGAGGTACAAAAGGTCTCCCTGTTTAATCATGGTATCCGGCTGTACCTCGGTAATGTAATTCACTCCTCTTTTAATGGTTAAGACCGTTACCCCGAAATTCTTTCCAATCCCGGACTTTTCAATAGTTTTTCCAACTATAGAATTGTTTTCTCTTTGTACACTTAAGGTTACAATTTCCTTGTTTGGAATATGAAGATGCTGGTAAGTGTGACGTGTGTGGACCTTTCTTGAGTGTCGTTAGCATTTCATAATCAGAGGATCTTACCTGGTTAATAAAATCCTGAATTTCATTATGAGGTATGAGATACTTTCGTAAAACCCGACTAAAAATCTCTATTGAAGTCTCAAATTCTTCGGGAATTACTTCATCTGCACCAAGTCTTAGGTTTTCTTCTATTTCCCGCACATACCTTGTTCGTACAATTAGATTGGCCGTTTGAGTTAGAGACCTTATTCCATTAATTATTTTTTTAGTAGCATCGGGATCTGAAATTGCGATTACCACCACCCGCGCTTCCTGAACGTGCAGGTGTTTTAAAATTAAGGGATTGGTCGCATCTCCAAAAATTATAGGTTCTCCTGCCTTTTTACCTTTTTCAAAAGCATCCGGTTCAAGATCGGTTACTACATAGGGTATATTGGCATGCTTTGCGGCCTTAGAAATATTTTGTCCGTTGATTCCAAAACCAATGATCACCAGGTGGTCATGGAAGTTCTTCCATTGGTGCCTCTGCACTCTTCATTTGTCTGTGCACATTATCGAGACGTTTTCTAACGGCTGCAGGTATGGGAATCTTTAAAATATTATAAGTGAGACTTGCTGAATAATTCATGACAAAAGGAGTGAGCCCCATTGTGATAATTGAAATAGCCAGGAAATACTGGTACACACTTTCGGGTAGCAATTCGTTTTGTACACCAACCGTAGAAAGTAAAAGAGAAAACTCTCCTACCTGGAAAAGTGCAAAAACTGTCATGAACACTGTTCGTGGAGGATACCTTAATACCCAAACTGTACCTGCTATAATAAGCATCTTTAGAAGCAGAACGCCTATAACAAGCAACAAAATCCAAACAATATTATTGAAGAAAAACTGAAGATTGAGAAGTGATCCTACCGAAATAAAGAAAAAACTAATAAAGATTTCCCGGAATGGAAGCACATTTGCGGTGGCCTGGTGGCTGTAATCAGATTCTGAAATAATTAATCCCGCGAAGAAAGCTCCCAAGGCAAGCGACAAACCTACAGAAGAGGTTAACCAGGCAACTCCAAAACAAAACACTATCGTTGTTAAAATAAATAATTCCCGGTTTTTGGTTTTGATCACCATTTTGAACACCCGTGGAACCACATAAAGGGCCAGTAAATAAATAAGTATACCTACTCCTAAAATCTTTAACAGCAGTATTCCCAGTGTCTCCAGAATATTATCAGATTTTCCTGCAAGAAGTGGAGTTAGCAACATCATAGGAACTACCACTATATCCTGAAATATCAAAATTGCTACTGCAACCCTTCCATGAGGGGAGGTAATTTCTCCTTTCTCCTGTAAAATCTTTAGAACAATTGCGGTACTGCTCAAAGAAAAAAGAAATCCTAAAAAGACCGCGGTATTTAAGGGTAATCCAAGAATGTTTGAAATGAGAGCGGTGAACAAAATAGTTCCTCCTACCTGCAACCCTCCGCCTATCAGGATAGTTTTTTTAATGGCAGCGAGACCTATTAAGGATAGTTCAATTCCTATTATAAAAAGAAGAAATATAATCCCTATTTCACTCAATAGTTCAACCTCGTGTTGTGAACTTATTAGATTGAAGGCATAAGGTCCTGCAATTATTCCTGCTATTAAAAAACCCAAAAGTGATGGCAACTTAAGCTTTTGAAAGAGCAGAATTATAAATATCGACAGTCCTAGAATTACTACTATGTCCTTTAAAATTGGGATTTCCATATTATGTTTAATCTTTCCTGAAGAGGTAAGATTGAAAGTTAAAACAAATCCCGAATTCCGCCGCTGTTCTATATATAATATTTTCGCGCTAAAAAGGGCATAAAAAAAAGCGGCAACCTTAGTTACCGCTTTTAAGCTTTAATTTTTAAGCCAGGCTTTTCTTAATTGCACCCGTTTATCATCTTCAGGAAGATCCATATCTCCCAAACCTGTTTCAGTATCGGTAGGTTGAGTAATTTTTCCTTTTAATTCCTTCTCTTCTTTATTTCTTATAACTACCATGGTTATATCATTGCCTACCTCCCAACGCTGGGATGCCATTACAAGTTCATAAACATTTTGAACATTATAATCCTTTCCATTTACGCTTTTTATGAGGTCACCGTTCTCTACTCCCAGTTCTTTTAAAAATGAATTAAGATTAATTCCTTTCCTAAAGAAGAGTTCACCTGATTCAGGATTTCCATCTATGTAGGGGGTTTGTCCTTTTATAAAATAGGAGGTGTTAATCGTTTCTTCCTGCATTTCCACTCCTACCTTAGCAAAAAATTCGTCGTATGGAATTGGAGTTTCTCCTGTGACATATTTGCTGAAGAAATCTGCTATTTCAGGATAGGTCATTTGAACTATTGTAGGTATTAGTTCTTCATCTTCAAAAGGTTTGTTTTTACCGTATTTACCGCTTAACTCCTTCATGAGATCAAGGATACCTTCCTCTCCATTACTAAGTTCTCTTAGCCTTATATCTAATGCCATTCCTATCAATGCACCTTTTAAGTAAACATTATAATAAGCGTCCTTATAAGGTACTTCCAGAATTTTCTTGCTCATTAGAGTAAAAGGGACGGTATCATCAAAATTTTTGGAATTTTCAATTTTGGAAGACATTCGTTTGTAAAATTCTTCATTCTCAATTAGTTCCTGGTTTACCTGGAATAAATTGGCAAAATATTCAGTTACTCCTTCATACATCCATAAGTGCTGCGACATTTGAGGGTTATTATAATCAAAATAATGGATTTCGTTAGAGTGAACATTCAGGGGAGTGAGAATGTGAAAAAATTCGTGAGAAACAACATCGGTCATTGTTTGCTTTAAACTTTCCAGCGGCATTGTCTCCGGTAAAACCACGACTGTAGAAGTGTGATGTTCCAAAGCACCAAAACCTTTAGCACTTGCTACTTCAGGATTAGAAAGATACAGCAGTATTGCATAATTTGAAGTATTGTCAATTTCTCCCAGGAACTTTTTTTGTGCAGAGATCATTTCTGCAACTCCATCTTTTATGCTTTGGGCGGTGTAAACTTTGTTTGGGGAATACACGTGAAGCAGCACATTAATACCTTCAGTTCTTATTGATGCTGTATCTGGTGCCGCATACATTATAGGATTATCAATAATGTCAAAGTAACGGGAGGCGTTGTATGTATCCGTAACTGCTGAAGCTTGCTTTTGGTTAGGTTGTGTTCCTGTCAATTGCATGGCTGTACCCGGGAAAAGAGCCTGTGGCCTGTCAATGGTTAATTTATAAGCGTGCTCTTTCAATTGATCAAAATAACCAATGAAACCATGAAGGTTCAGCATAAAATTTTCACCTTTTTCAATGTTAGTCCCCGAAGGAGAAAAAATTCCTTTTTCACCCTCCATATCAAAAGAATCATTGACCCAGTAAGTTATCTTATCCAGTTCAGTCGCATTATTTATGACCCAGGTATTGGAATTAGTATTCTCTAATGTCAATTCGTTTCCTTTATAGTCATAAGCTTTTACATCCTGTACCAGTTCTCCGTAATTATCTATTGAATAAGTACCGGGAACAGTAGTGGGAATATAGAATGTGGTTTGAGATTGGGTAAATTTGTCAGGATCTACAGTTACCATCACCCTATCTTCCTTAATATTAAGAAGATCTATGTTAACCATTACAGGTTGTGGTATACTGGCTGATTGATTTTGTGGAGTTTTACAGCTATAAGTAACTGCGAGGACTCCAAAGAAATAAAGAATTTTTTTCATGTAGAGAAATTATAGTTTTTGATAAGACGCTATTTTATTGGCAAATGTTACAATTTAACAGCAATAATCTGCAATAACTTATTGTTAACAGTTCGTTAATAAGAAGATTAGGATTCAAATGAATTTTATTCATTTCTTGCATATGTAAAAAAAATCCTACGAAAATGAAGAAGAAATTACACATTATCGGCTTTATAGCCAGCTTTTTAGTCACCTTTTTACTACCCGCTCAGTCCGTTTTTATCAATGAAATTCATTATGATAATGACGGTGGTGATCTTGGAGAGGCAGTGGAAATTGCCAGTCCTGCCGGAACAGATTTAGCGGGATGGACTGTTGTTCTATACAATGGGAACAACAGCGCCTCTTACGGAACAATTAATTTAGAAGGAACTATAGCCGATCAGCAAGGCGGTTTTGGAACAGTATCCTTTACGCAATCAGGTATTCAAAACGGAGCTCCGGATGGATTGGCATTAGTGAATGCCGAAGGAGTTGTCGTTCAGTTTCTTAGTTACGAAGGAACTATGACTGCAACAGATGGTCCTGCAGCAGGAATGACAAGTACAGACATTGGTGTTGCGCAATCAGGATCAGATCCTGTTGGTCATTCCCTGCAATTAGGAGGAGAAGGAAATACCTATTCAGAATTTGCATGGCAAACTTCAATTGAAAATACTTTTGGAGCTATTAATACCAACCAAAGCTTTGGGGGAGAGGTTACTACTCCAGAGCCTGAGCCTGAACCGGAACTTCCACTCAAGCGCCTGCCGTGGATATCGTTTTCATTAACGAGATCCATTATGACAATGTAAGTGGGGATATAGAAGAAGGTTTTGAACTGGCAGGAACTGCCGGAACAGATCTTTCAGCATATAGCATTTTGCTTTACAATGGTTCAGTCGGAACGGTTTATAACACAATTACTTCTAATGAAGTAATTCCTGATCAGCAAAATGGTTACGGAACTGTATCGTTTATTTTGCCTGCTAATGGCCTTCAAAATGGTGCGCCAGATGGAATTGCTCTGGTAAAAGGAGATGAAGTTATTCAGTTTCTGAGCTATGAAGGAGAAATGGTAGCAACTGCAGGAGCTGCAAATGGAATGACCAGTACAGATATTGGAGTGGAAGAAGGAAGTTCCACATAGGTTGGATATTCGCTACAATTGACAGGAGAAGGTTCTAATTATAGTGATTTTACCTGGGCACCTGAAGCACAAAATACCTTTGGAGAGGTAAATAATGCTCAGACATTTCTTTCTCCCGAGCCTGTTCTTTTTGTGAATGAGATCCACTATGACACTGCAGGGACAGATGCCGGAGAGGGAATAGAAGTGGCAGGTACTGCAGGTCTAGAACTTTCAGGCTACAGCCTTATTTTGTACAACGGAAACGGTGGTTCATCTTACAAAACTATAGCTCTTTCAGGTAGCTTACTAAATCAACAATCAGGTTACGGAACCAAAGAATTTTTTATCCCTGGTATTCAGAACGGAGGCCCTGATGGGGTTGCTCTTGTAAAAGGAGATGAAGTGCTTCAATTCCTTAGCTATGAGGGAACATTTACAGCTGTTGATGGTCCTGCTGCAGGATTGGTAAGTACAGAAATTAATGTTTCTGAAAATGGTGCAGACGCAGGAACTTCTCTTCAGCTTGGCGGAACAGGATTTAATTATGCTGATTTCACCTGGCAGGAGTCTCTTGCAAATACTTTTGGTGCTGTTAACCTTAATCAATCTTTTGGAGGTACTGTAACTGAGCCGGAACCGGAGCCTGAAGTCCCTGCAGAACCGGGTACAATTGCGTATGCCAGAGCTGCTGATATTGGAACTAAATTAGTGGTAGAAGGTACTTTAACGGTAACAGATCATCACGGAAACACCGCCTTTTTTCAGGATGAAACTAGGTGGTATTGCCATTTTCGGAGATCTTGTAACTGAAGCCAGTCTTTATCAAATTGGAGACAGCATTCGGGTGACCGGAACAAGAGCTGTTTATAATGAACTTATTCAAATCTCAGAAGTTGAAATCGTAGAATATCTTGGAGTAGCTAAAGAACCTATTGAGCCAAAAGCGATATCTCTATCTGAAATTGAAAAATATAGAGGACAACTTGTAAAGATTACTGATGTAAGTTTTCCGAATCCGGGACAACTTTTCTTTGGCAACGCAAATTACACTGTGACTGATGCTGCAGGTGGTACGGGAGAATTAAGAATAGACAGTGATGTTTCTACTTTGGTAGGAAAACTTCAACCGGAAGTTTGTGCTGAGGTGGTTGGAGTAGTAGGCAGATATAATCAGATCAATCAATTGCTTCCAAGAAATCTTGAGGATCTTCCCTGTGCAACTGAGTTTAATCCAACCTATCCGGGAATGGATATTTCCAGAGAGCTTACTTTTGATGCTGTGACCTGGAACATCGAGTGGTTTGGTGATGCAGAAAATGCTCCTTCTGCCCGAAATGAAAATTCAGATGAAATTCAGAAGGAAGCTGTTAAAGCTGTGCTTTTAAAATTAGACGCAGATGTAATTGCGGTTAATGAAATTTCTGATGAGGTCCTGTTCGGACAAATGGTTTCTGAAATGGAAGGTTACGATTATATTTTATCAGATGCTACTTCTTATCCGGACAGTCCGGGAGGCCAAAAGGTTGGGTTTATTTATAATTCAGAAACTGTAAGCGTGACCAGCACAAGAGCGATGTTTACTTCGGTTCATCCTTTTTATGATGGTGACGGTTCCCTTCTTCAGGATTATCCTGAGTCTCCGGATCGTTTTTACGCTAGCGGAAGATTGCCATTCCTAATGGAAGCAGAGGTGACCATTGGAGGAGTAACTCAGGAAATGAAGTTTATTGCACTTCATGCCCGGGCAAATGGTAGCAACGGAGCACAGGGTCGTTACGATATGAGAAAGTATGATGTAGAGGTTCTTAAAGATTCTCTTGATACTTATTATCCTCATGATAAAGTTATGATCCTGGGTGATTATAACGATGACGTGGATTTCACGGTGGCGAATGTTACCACCACGGTTTCCACGTATGCCAGTTTTGTTCAGGATGCAGAGGATTATTTTATTCCGACTGCTACTTTAAATGAGCAGGGCTTCCGTTCTTATGTTGTTGGGGATTATAATGATATGATCGACCATATTATGCTTACAAATGAGCTGGAAAATAATTACATAACAGGATCTGCAAGAGTGCACTATGAGCTGTATAACGGGGATTATACATTCACGACTTCAGATCACCTTCCGGTATCTGTAAGACTGACCATTCAGGCGCTTAAAGATTCATCTGTAAAATCCACTTTTCTTTGTAATGAGACCGATACTGCAACTGCTACAGTTAATGCTGAAGGCGGAATCGCTCCTTACACTTATTTGTGGAGCAATGGGCAAACAACTCAAACAGCTACAAGTCTTGGAGCAGGTAATTATTCAGTAGAAGTTACTGATGCTCTTGGAACTACTGTTTCTTCAGAAGTTACCGTTGAAAATGCTAATCCTATCCTGGTTGAAATGATTGAAGATCAAGTTGTATACCTTGGTTTTGGAAGCGACTGCACTACTTTAAGCGCAACTTCAATATCCGGAGGTTCAGGATCATATAGCTATGAGTGGAGCACCGGGGAAACTTCGGAATCTATCTCTGTTTGTCCTACGGAAAGTTCTGCTTATACTTTAACGGTAACAGATGCCAACGGCTGCAGCACTTCTTCCGAAGTAAAAGTGGAAGTTCAGAATATCTCCTGCGGAAATGGAAATAAAACTGATAAAGTTCAGGTTTGTTTTCAGGGTAAAACACATTGTGTTGCCCAACAAGCTGTACCTGCTTTATTGAAGAATGGAGCGCAACTGGGAAGCTGTGGAACTTCTTCTGCCTTAGATATTGAAGAGATTACTGCTTCTCCAAATCCAACTTCGGGATATTCTGTTGTACGTTTCAAAAGCACAACTTAGGTGGTAAGGCAGTACTTGCTGTTTATGGATTAAGTGGAAATAAAGTCCAGGAAGAAAAAGTAACTGTATTTGAAGGAACTTCAGATTTTCAGATAAACCTTACAAGAGCAATTCCCGGAATTTATATAGTAAAAATCCAGGGAGCCAATTTTGAAAGCGATCCTGTTAAGATCATTAAATACTAAGCAACCATATTTGTATAAAAAAAGGGAACCAAATTGGTTCCCTTTTTTTATTCCTGTAAAATAACATTTACTCTCTTATATGTCCTTCACCAAGAACATAATACTTATTAGTAACCAGTTGTTTTAAACCAAGTGGCCCGCGGTGGTGAAGTTTATCTGTACTTATAGCCAATTCTGCTCCCACACCCATTTGTCCGCCATCGGTGAATCGGGTAGAGGCGTTGTGATAAACAGCCGCACTGTCTACCTGTTCCATAAAATTAATTGCTTCCTCTTTTTCCGTAGTTATAATTGCTGCAGAATGTCCTCCGGAATATTTGTTGATCTTTTCAATGGCTTCGTCAAGGTTCTCTACACTGCCAATTACCATTTTCATCGCAAGAAATTCCTCATACCAGGTTTCTTCATTTGGAATTTTAGTAGCTTCTCCCAAGACTTTTGCAGCTTCCTCATCTACCAGAATCTCTACATTGTTTTTCTTCATAAGATTTTCAAGCTCTTTTAGCTGATCTTCATAGTTCGGAAGGTTTTTGTCTACCAAAACTTTATCCAATGCATTACAACCGGAGATCTTATCTATCTTAGCATTCAAAATTACTCTCTTTGCTACCTCCACATCGGCATTTTTAGAGACATACAAAAAGTTATTTCCACGTCCACTTACAAGAACAGCTCCTGTAGCATGTTGTTTAACAAATGCGATCAATCTTTCTCCACCTCTGGGAACTATAAGATCCAGCTTTTCCGGCGGATTTTTGAGAAATTCCTGTGTCTGGGTGCGGTCAAGCTGGAGCAATTCTATCCAATTAAGATCAAGTCCATTTTCTTTAAGAGCTTCGTGCCAGCATGCTACCAGAATTTTGTTACTAAAGTTGGCTTCTTTTCCACCTTTAAGGTAGATCTTGTTATTGGCTTTAAAGGCGAGAACGGCTGCCTCAATAGTAACATCGGGTCTTGATTCATAAATGATCATAATGGTACCAAAAGGTGCGGTTCTGTTAGTAATATCCAAACCACTTTCCAGTACCCTGTGGGAAATCGTCTGGCCAACAGGGTCTTCCTGTTCCATTACTTCCCTTACAGACTGGATCATGCCGTCAACTTTTTTGTTGTCCACTATTAGCCTGTCGTACATCGCACCTTCAGTTTCTCCAAAGGCTTCAAGGTCATCTTTATTTGCTTTTATTATTTCGGCACGTCTTTTATCCAAAATATTAATCATGAATTTTAAAACGTTGTTTTTTGTATTTGTGTTTATCAACTTCATATTATAATTTTTTCTAACTTCTAACTTCTAACTTCTAACTTCTAACTTCTAACTTCAGCTTAAGCTGTAAATTTTGTTCCCACGTCTTTACCTAAGCAACGATATCCAAGATCACGTTCCTGCGTTTACCATTCGCTATATAGGTTGGGATGTTTTTAGCGGCAGTACCTTTTGCGATTTTAATTTTGGATTCCATGCCTCCACGACCTTCACCTTCGCCTTTATCTGATTGCTGAACATATTTTTCTACGTTCTCATCAATCGTAACCTTGTTAAGTTTTTCTGACTCATCATCATTAGGATGCCCTGTATAAAGGCCTTCCGTATCACTTAAAATAATCAAAGCATCTGCCTTTATGAGTTCTGCCACCAGGCTCGCCAGCTCGTCATTATCAGAGAACATAGACATTGTTACAGAAACTGCGTCGTCCTCATTTGCTATAGGAATAATTCCTTCAGAAAGTAAAGACTCATAACAGTTAATCATATTTTCCCTATGTAACCCCGGAGCAAAATCCCGTTTGGTAGCAAGTACCTGGGCGCAACGCATTCCAAAATCATTAAAAATTCCATAATAATGCCTCATCATCCTAGGTTGCCCTACAGAGGAATAAACCTGTCTCCTCTTGGAGGGATCTTTTATGCTTATTTCGCCCAAAATTTCCTTACCCGCGATCGCAGATCCTGATGAAACAAGTACTACCATTACATCCTCTTCGTATAATGAAGCTATTTGTTCTACCAAATGTTTTAAGACGGGACCTAAAATCCTGTTGTCTTTGTTGGTCAATACATTAGTACCCACTTTTACTACAATTCTTTTTGCGTCTTTTATATCTTTAATCAAAATATATGTTTTATTAACTAATTTTTTATTGTTTTCCTAATTCCACTGCACGATCAAAGGCTGCATAAGCAGCATCCTTAATCAATTCCTTTACATTATTATCTTCCATGGAATCCAGCGCAGCTCTTGTAGTTCCGCCTTTGGAAGCAACTCTTTCCATCCAGGTCTCCGGCGAGAGATCACTTTGGTTGAAAAGCTCAACGGCTCCCTCAAACGTCTGACTTACCAGCACCTTGGAATCGTTTTTTGAGAAGCCCATTTTTAAAGCAGCTTCCAGCATAGATTGCATAAAATAAAAAACATAGGCCGGGCCACTTCCTGAAATACCTGTTGAGGCATCTATATAATTTTCAGTTTCAACATGAATAGATTCTCCTGTGGTATCCAGTAAATTCCTTATCATTAAAAGTTCCACCCTGGAAACTTCTTTTGACTCTGTATACGAGGTAACTCCTTTTCCCACCTGTGCTTAAGTAAGTTAGGCATTGCCCTTACCACCTTGGGTATATTCAATCCCTTCTGGATTTTATTTATGGTAACACCTGCCATAATTGAAACTATGATCTGCCCATTATTTACCATTGATTTTATTTCTTCAAATAAACCATCAATATGATAAGGTTTAACTGCAAGAAAAACTACATCAGCTTCCGGAAGGCAATCTTCCAGGTTATCGTAAACATCAAAATGTTCAATTTTACTAAGGGATATAAGCAATTCCGGAGACTTATCATAGATCATTAACTTGTGCCGGGTCAACAATGGAGATTTAGCCATTCCCTGGGAATATGTTAGGCCCATATTTCCTGCTCCAATTACTAGTACTTTCATTCTTTTTGTTTTAATTACTTTGATTGATCGTCTAAAAAATTACTTCTATTTGGGTATAATGGTACAAAGACCATGCAATGCCACCTTATTGTAGGAAAGATTTTAAGAAATCTCCCCGGAATAAGATAACTATAATTAAAAAGATGAAGATTTAGAATTTGTAAATTAACGAAACCTGCAGTATTAGTGGAATGAAAAGATAAATGATAGGAAGAGGTAATAAAACCCGGGGAGGGCGGAGTGTAGGAAAAAAGAGGCAAATAATTTTAAGCTTAAAATTAACCCCCGCCGCAATGTCGTTAAAAATCTGTAAAAATGGCAGGTTTAGTTACTATTACGTTTTAGTAAAGGAGTTGTAAAACGAAGAATTCTTAATTTGAGATCCTGCATTTTTTCAATATGTTTCTCAAGACGAATAGAAAGTTTTTGATGTTGTGAATGGTAAAAAGATTCACAACTTATATCCTCGCATTCCATCATTCCATTCAGGTCGTTTTTATGATTGTGCAACTCTTCGTGTAATTCAATTTTTTCAGCCTTTCTTTCTTCAACCTCATCATAAAATTCCTGGAGTCGCTCAAATAAATTAGGGATTGAATCCTGGTAAATGTCAGAGGTAAGAAATTGTTTCAAAAAGTGAATTTCTTCAGTATCAATTTGTAATAATGAGTCCCAACGAAGGGTATCTGCCTGCAATTCATCTACACTTTTTTCGTTCGCCGAGCGGCGGCAATTCATGGTTGTGGACATAGCTGAAAATTTTAGGGGGTTAATAAATGTACAACAAGATTAACTAAATGCTCATCAATATTAAGCTAATTTTTAATTAAAAAAGAGATGCCAATATTCCTCATTTTGACCTTTGGAAAATTTAAATTGAGCACAGTTTTTGTTTTCTAGCTGTCATCTGGAATATTTTTAATCTTTCCTGAGATGTGTGGAGAAAGGAAAATTTGAGAAATTGTAGTAAAATCAAGGGTTGAGGTCGAAAAATATTTTTTTTGTCCAATGTTTTTTCGAACAATTTTTCACATACATTTGGCCCATAAATCAAACAATAAACTCATTTTTCAAATGAAAAAATCATTTTTAACTCTTGCAGCTATCGCACTAGTTTTTAGTTTTACTTCTTGTAAAGAAACTACAGTAGAAACTACTGAAGATCCAGCAACAGAGATGGAAGTTCTTGAAACAGAAACTGAATCTACTGAAGAAGTAATCGAAGAAGCTCCTGTAGAAGAAGTAGATACTACTACTGCTACTACTGGTGAAGATGCTACAATTGTAGAATAAAAATATAAATGATCTCCTGATCCTTCAGGATTCTCAGTATTTTAATGGGGCTTCGGCCCCATTTTTATTTGCTATTCTTTCTTTACTGGCGCACATTGATTTTAAATTTATCTCAAAATCTAAAATGGATAGCCAATAGCTAAATTAAACACCAGATTTTCTCTTCTCCAATCCCTGTTTCCAAAATCTACCTGATCAAATACCCAGCGATTTCCTTCAGGTAAATAGGGCAGGCGAATAGGGAAGGCGAGATCTGTTCTTAAAATGAGGAAATTAAAGTCAAACCGTAAACCTACTCCCGTTCCAACAGCTAACTCCTTTAAAAAATCTTTTGAAAATTCTGCTCCGGGTTTATTGGGATCTTCATTCATTAACCACACATTTCCTGCATCTACGAAAACAGCACCTTCTACGACACTGTAAATATGTGCACGTAATTCAGTATTTAATTCCAGTTTTATATCTCCGGATTGGTCTGGTAAGAAAGATGAGGGTGGTACTTCTTCATGGTAAGCTCCCGGTCCTACAGATCGTGCTCTGAAGGCCCGGACACTGTTAGTTCCTCCCACAAAAAATTGCTTAATAAAAGGCATCTCGCGGGAATTTCCATAAGGTAAACCTGTTCCAACAATAATCCTGCTTGCAAGATCCAGACCTCGACCCAGGTTTAAATAATGCCTGAAATCATTTTCCAGTTTTACATATTGGCTAAATGGTACCCCAAATACTTCTTTTTGTTTCCCGGCATCAACATCTGCCCCGGTTATAAGGCCTGTAACATTACCTGCAAGGTCTACATGTCCCTGATAATAAAAAGTATTCTTCTTCGCCGTTTCCATAGTGTTGGTAAACGTGAAGGTATAGGTAGGGCCAAATATTAATTGCTCTTCAATTATTCTCTCAAGATTGGGATTTAAAGCGATTTGTTCCCGGTAAAGATCAGAAACGTTGAACGGATTCACATACTGAATGTCCATTACCTTTAAATGATGTTCTGTCCGTATATTTTCTTTCCATAGGTATGCAAAGGATGCACGAAAGGAATTTAGTCCATAAAGCTGTTGCCGGGCTTGATATTCATAAGCCAGAGTAGCCCTTGTTCGGGGAATAAAAGCACTGGGGGAATGAACTGGAAAAGGAGTTACGAACTTGGGCCATGTTAAACTGGCTTCCCCCCTAATCTAAAAACATTAAATCCCTGGTTTTGCCCGGAAATTTGTGCTTCGTAACCTGCAAAGGCTGAAATTGTCAATAATTCTGCTCCTCTAAACGTATTCCTGTTGCTCCAGCTGAGGTTGACCTCAGATCCCGCATAATTGGCTGAATTCGTCTTTCCCAGTAACTCCAGTCTTAGAGACTTTTTAGGCATTGGGGTTAAGTAATAATATGCATCCAGAACGTTATCTGCAGAGTCCGATACCCGGAACTGGTTTTTTACGAACCTGAATATTCCCAGGTTGATAAGACGGTTAATTGACTTATTATGGTCTGTACGATTGTAAAGTTCTCCCTGGTCAAAAAGCAGGGATCTCTCAAATAATTGAGGTTTAAAATTATTTTCAGAATTTATTAGTGTGAATTGCTGATATTCTTCCCCTGTTGCTTCATTGGCAGGAATAGAATCTCCGGTTATTGAATAATTAGGATAGATATATACATTTCCAATAGTGTATTGTTGCGTAGCTTTTTCCGGAGTTTCTTCTTTTAAAACCATATTAAGAGTGACCTCGTGATTTCCTGCGGTGCTATCTACCTGCGCAAGAAGGTAATCTGGATTAAAGTAATAATAACCTTTTTCCTTTAGATTAGCATCTATTCTCAACCTTTCATCCTTTATTACTTCCAGGTCATATGGATTACCTACTTTTAAAAAACTACCTTCCTTTGTTTCTCTTATATCTTCAGTAAGAGGGATGGAATCATTGGGAAAAGAAATTTCTTTCATTATATACTGGTTCCCCAGCTCCACAAAATATTGTGCAGTTACTTTTTTATTTTTCGCGGTTGAATCGGGAATTGCACTGGCATTAAAATATCCCCGGTTTTCAGCATATCCCTGAACAAGATCGGCGTTGTATTCTAAATCTACCTGTTCAAAAAGCACAGGAGGTTGTCCCAGGTTTTCCCGAATCCATTTGCCTATTCCTTTTGCATCCTCTCCTCCGGAAATATTATAGAACCAGAGTTGTGGTCGCAGACCGAGAAATGACGAATTAGGATTTGGCCTTAGAAGACCTTCCATGTTGGCTTCAAGAGTTTTTCTTTCGCTTTTGGAAACATCCTGTCCTTCTACTTTCACTTCTCCACCCACATATAACATTTCTCCCTCGTCCAAATATTTTGCATTGCCACAACCGCATATGAAAACGACAATAAACAAGCTTAAGAGAAGATATTTATAATTCATAACTGTGTTTCGTATTTATCTATTCCTCATTTGGCTGCTTTCCAAAAATCTCCATGAAATGGTCGTAGTCCATGGTTATAATAAATGCCACCCCGGTTTCAATAATTTGACCTTGTAAAGCTACTTCATATTGATTTTTTCTGTAAGCCCTTAGTTTATATCTTCCATCCTTGGAGAGATCATAATCTACAGCAATATCACCTGCAATATTGTTTGCCTGCTGGTTAGACTGTTGAGGGCCTTCTAATCCAAAGCTGCTTCCAATAGAAACTTTTAACTTAGTCATTTAATAAGCTTTTGGATAGGCCTACGTTAAGATCTGTTCGTTGTTCCCGCTGTCCTGTTGTATAATCATCAGTAGATTCAAGATCAAAATTTAATTCTACTCCACCTATAAGATCCCCGGCAAGATCATTTAGTTGTTGTGATAAGATCTTACTCACACTCTGCCTCGCAAGTGACTCTGCACTGGTGCCGCCTGCCTCACTGGCAAAAGGATTTTCACCTATGAACCTGTTGAGAAGGAGTAAAGCGAAAACCTGTTTATTTAATTCTGAAGGTTGTTGACGAAGTTGCTCCAGTTTAGCCCTGGAACTATTCAGGATTTCAGTGGCAACACTGTAATTGCCTTCAGGTAATCTTATGTCAAAGGTCAACTCCGGTTCCAGAAGGTCTCCCCTCATTTTCAAAAGTGTTTGAAAAGGCAATTCCTGCTTGTACATATTCCTTGCAGATTGTGTTAGATTAGCAAGCTGGTTGCCTAAAAGATCTATAGGAGCGGTTTCAGTTTCATAAATAGCTGTTATGTTTATTGTTGCATTTGTAGGTTCCCCGTTCCATTGGATAAAACTACCCGGTTCTATTTCAAATCTTCTTTTTATAAAATTGAAGGACATTTCATAAGCTCCTTCTGTAAATTCATACCTGCCGGAAAGACTGGTATTTCCTGAAGGATCAATGCTCGCAGTCAACTGTGCTTCTCCCTGCAGGTTTAAATAATCCCCGTTTCCTTCGTCTACAACTATGGTGAACTCCGCTTCTTCATTTATGTCAATATTAACTGATACGTCCATCCCTTGCAGTTCAGAGGTATTTACAGTTTCTTCTATTTCCCTCATTTCTTTCATTCTAAGGCTGGTTTCGTCTACAAATTCCACCACTCCTTCTCTGTCTGCAATTGTGGGATCTTCCTGCGGCAATACAATACTTAGATCTGTTCCTTCATTTACACTTACACTTCCATTTACCACGGGAGTATCAAGGCTGCCGCCAATGGTAAGCCGGGTATCCAAAACCAGGGTTCCGTAGTAGAAATCATTGTCATCTTTAGTAGAGTTGATAGCCCTGAAATTATCGGCATTTACGGTTAATTCAAATCCATAATCAGTGTAATCTGTAGTTGCAATGGTACCATCCACTACCAATTCGTTATTATCTTCATCAGATATGGTAAAGTTATTCATAGTTATACCCTGCCTGTCAAAAGAGATCCGGTCGTTCATATCTTTAAAATAACTGTTGAGAGTGGTAACCCTGAAGCCCACCTCGTGAAATAACAGGTCCCCAATAACTGCTTAGTTCGCCCATGGTACCTTCAATCTTTAAATCTCCAGATAAATATCCTGTACCATCATTAATACTGCCCATTGAGAATCCCTGAATACTTTCTATTTCCAGTCGTTCCAGGTCAAAAAGGAAATCTAAAGCACCAGTTTCGGTATTATAATTTCCTGCGAGTTCTGCATCATTTCCCTGTCCTGTGATCGTAACAACTGCCTGTAGGGAATTCACAGTTTCATTATTAACCTTTATACCAACATCTCCCACAGTGTCCTGTTTAAAACTAAAGTTAGAAATGTTTAAATCTGCTTCATATTGAGGTGCGGCGGTAAGATCCTCTATAACTACCTGCCCGTTTAAAGCCCCGGCGGCCAGAAGAGTGTCTTTGGAAATCATTGCACTTATAGTCTCAAGTTGAAAGGATTCAAATTCAACTTCGAGGGGGGAGGAGGGATCGTCTGTTGTAGAATTTATCCTGATTGCGTTGCCCTGATGGCTTAGGTTAAAATTAGTGGCCTGTATTCCACCTGGTCCAAAGGTGATACTGTTATTGTCGGGAATTTGCCATTTGTCATAGTTAAGCAACAAATTTTCAACTTCCAGTGAAATTCGTTGATTGCCTTCTACAGCTTCCAGGTCTCCGGCTATTCGATAATGAGGTTCTCCTTTAGAGTCATCTATCTGGAGTTCATAAAATATAACATTATCAGTAATTTTTCCTGTTATTTCGGTGTGGAATAACTGCAGTTGTGGGCTGTCTACATCTTCAATTATAATGGCATACTCAATAGCATCGCCTACTGTTGTAACATCGATATTCAAATTGGTGAGATCATAATCAAGATATTTAAGACTCACGATTTTTCCCTGTAAGCCAAGAGAATCAGTTTCGCTATTGAAGCCCCCGGTGAATTTTACCTAGCTCTCTAAAATCTAATTGGGGAACCAGTTGTGCGAAAACAGGATCATTATCAATGTCTACTTTAAAGGTGAATTGTTGAGGTTGGATAGTATCTGTTTCCACCTCAATTGTATCAATAGGAGGGAGAGATCATAATAATTGGAAATGGTATTTGTTAAGGCGGTTCCAATTTTAGTTAGTTGATATTGCCCTTCAATTTTGGCATCTACAAACTGCGAATTAAGTTTTAAACTATCCAGTGTTGGTGAAGCGTAGGAGACAATAGAAATAGTGTCTAGAGGATATCGTTCCGTGGCATTTTCTGCAATAAGATCAGTAATGTAAATCTCCCCGTTTAAATAATCTGGATCTGCGGTTTGAAGATCGGCAGTAAGGTTCCCTTCAATCCTTAATGGGCTTCCGTAGAGGTTAAGGGAATCAAGTGCTATGTTGCGTAAATCGGCCTGAAGTTGGATAGATGGATATTCTCCCTGGAAATTTCCTGTTGCCTCAAGGTTGAAATCTAAATTAGAATCATCCATTTCTGCCTGCGCAGTAAGATTTCCGTTTTCCATTGAACCTTCAAACTGAAGGTCATTGTAGGTGTAGCTATTGTATTCAGCCTTTTGAATTGTCCCCGATGCAGTAGCGTTAGCCGTGGCGGGATCAAAACCAATTCCGTCTACTTTTAAATTTAAAGTGAGCTCACCTATAGAATCATTCCGCATCAATCTTCCTAAATCAAAATCATTCAATGCGACATCTGCTCTGTACCTTTCTGCATTCTCCTGTCTCATGTCAATGGTAGCATCAATTTGAGCATTTCCGGAGCTGCTTTGAAGATCAATCTTGGTGTCGAAATTTTCAGCTGTTCCCCGAAAATTTCCAGTTGCACTAAAAGTTGCAGGTAATTGAATACTATCTGGTATAGTTCCCGGCGGAACAAATTCATTAATGTCAGCTGCTGTTGTCCTAAAATTGCGAATGTTCAGGTTGTAGTAAGCATTTTCAGCATCTGGTAATCCTGAAATAGATCCATTTATGGACACGGCAGTGCTACCAATTCCTGAAGCTTCAAAATTGTCTATTTTTAAGTCGTTTACCTTACCTGAAACTTCTCCATTAATATTAAGAACTGCATTAGGATTACTTGCAAAAGGTGGAGTATCTTTAAGATCTGGTGCAAGAATTAAAATGTCACTAAAGGCAATTTTGCTATTGTTAAGATTAGCTACCACCCTTGCCTCACCTATATTTTCCTGAAGACTTTCCAGGGATTGATAATCTAAAACAATTTTTTCCCTTAGGAGCGTGTTTGGGGTCTCCAGGTATAAATTTTTTAAGTAAGCAGCAGTATTTGCATACGCAAAATCTGTTTCTAAAGATTTGATATTAAGACCGCTTTTATCTTTTAAAGTGAAGGAATTTATTCTTCCGGAAATTGAATCGAGACTATAATAAAAGTTCTCTGCATTAAGGTTCAAATTTGTAAGGTCGAGATCCATATAGTTGATCCCTTGCTCCTGTTTAGGTGCATTTTGATCCTGAAAACGAAAAGCAACATTTTGAAAATCTGCATCATCAATTTTTACCTTCCAGTTATTTGAAGCTTCTGTTGTTGCGGTGGAATCTGTCTCAGTCTCTGTTCCTGTTTCTGCGGCACTTGCAGTTTGAGGCATAATTAGCTCTCCCTCTAATCCTTTAATTTTAAGGTTTGAAAGATCTACAAATTGTTCCTGAAGTTTAAAATCTTCAAATTCGGCCTGTAGTTCCTCTAATCCAAAAACACTGTTGATATTGGCTGATTCACTGTTGAAGCTCACCTGAATATCTGATAAAGAAATATCTCCAAGACCAATATATAATGGTGCAGTCTCTTCCTCTTCTTCGGTTTCCGATGTACCTGAAGTAGATTCAGTCAAAGATTCTGTAAGTCCCTGATCCATTTTTAGAATAAGACCATCAATGGTAATTTCGGGAATTTCATAGATCATATTCTCCAGATCAAAAGTCCCAATGCGGGTTTCAAGATGATTTAGATTAGCATCTATGTTAGTTTTGGTGAGCTGGTCATTCATCCGGAAACGTACCTTATTAAGATCAATGGTACCCAAAGATATTTCCATAGCTGATGTCGTAGTGTCTTTAGGAGTGTTCGTCGCAAAAGCCTCGGCCATATAATCAAAATTGAATACTGAATCCTGATCTCTTTTTAAATGAACAACAGCGCCCTGAAGCTCAATTGCTCCAATATCAAACGTATTACTTACTAATTTGTAAAAATTTATGTTTACTGCCAGGCGTTGTCCCGCAGCAAGAGTGTCACCTTCCTGGTCTTCCAGATAAAAATCTTCAAGGACGATCTTTTTTGGGAAATCTATATCAAGGTTTCCAACACGTACGGGAGTTTTAAATTTGCCTTCAAGGAATGAGACTGCCTCCTTCTTAGCGTAATTTTGAACGGCAGGGATTTGAATAAGGAGAAGCAGGAGCAACAAAATACCAATTATGCTCCCTAATATCCATAAAATTACTTTTAAAAACTTGCGAAGAAACTTTTTCAAGTTCAAATACTTTTGCCATAAAGATAGGCACTTGCAGAGGGAAGTCTGTTAAATTTAAGCGAAACCTGTTGTTGCTGTTAAACAAAAAAAGGCTGTATAATTTTCATTAACAGCCTTTTTATAATTGTTGAAGCTAATTTCACTTAGGTTCTCCTTCGGGAACAGGAAATCCTCTGTCTCTCATAAGAGCATTAATAGTTGCATCTCTTCCACGGAATTTTTGGTATGCTTCGGCAGGATCCATTGCGTTACGAGGTGCAAATAGATATTGTACCAGCCTGGTCGCTAAACTCTTATCATAAAATCCACCAGGAGATTCAGCAAAAGCTTCTGCAGCGTCTGATGTAAGAACATCGGCCCACAAATATCCATAATATCCTGTGGCATATCCTTCGCCGGAGAATACATGCCCAAAATGAGGAGAACGATGTCTCATTACTATTTCTTCTGGCATTCCCAATTCCTCAAGGGTTTCTTTTTCAAAAGTTCGTGGATCTATGTTCGCAGGATCAGTAGTGTGATATTTCATATCCATTAAAGCTGAAGCAAGAAATTCTGTTGTTTCAAATCCCTGGTTAAAAGTCGAAGCTTTTTTGATCTTCTCTACCAAATCGGCCGGAATGGGTTCCCCGGTTTCGTGATGTAAAAGAAATTGATTAATGACTTTGTCAGTGGACAGCCATCTTTCGAGCAGCTGTGACTGGAATTCAGTATAATCTCTCACCCCTCCATTAAGGGTAGGGTATTTCACGTTTGAAGATAGAAAGTGAAGGGCGTGTCCAAACTCATGGAAGAATGTTGTAGCATCATCCCAGGAAATTAGGGCTGGTTCTCCCGGAGCAGGTTTTACAAAATTTGAATTATTGGAGGATAATACCGTTTCCTTTCCATCAAATGTGGTGTGGCTTCTGTAGGTGGTGGCCCAGGCACCAGATCGTTTTCCTTTGCGGGCAAATGGATCCAGGTACCATAATCCAATATGTTCTCCGGAATCTTTATCGGTCACTTCCCAAACTTTTACCTCCTCGTGAAAAACGGGAACACTAGCTTCAGGAACTGGGGTGAACTTAAAATTAAAAAGTTCCCCTGCTGTAAAAAACAGAGCCTGGGTAAGCTTGTCCAGTTGCAGATATTGCTTTACCTCGTCGCTGTTAAGATCATATTTGTCTTTTCTCACCTTCTCTGCATAGTAGCGATAATCCCAGGGTTTAATTTCAATATTGGCACCTTCAGCATTAGCCAGCTCCTGCATATCGGCCACCTCTTCTTCAACCCTGGCTAGTGCGGCAGGCCATACGGCCATCATTAGGTCCATTGCGTTTTCAGGATTTTTAGCCATTCGGTTTTGCAGTCGCCATTCAGCATAATTATCATATCCCATTAAGCTTACTCTCTCATCCCGCAGCTTTAAAATTTGTTTAATTATATCATTATTGTCGAACTCATCATTATTATCTCCGCGGGAATAGTAATTTGTCCAAACTTTTTTTCTTAGTTCTCTTTCATCGGAATAGGTGAGAAATGGATCCATTGAAGAGCGGGTATTTGTTATGGCGTATTTTCCGTCTTCTCCACGATCTTCAGCAGCTTTGGCTGAAGCTTTTACAAAAGATTCAGGAAGGCCGCTTAGCTGGTCCTTTGTAAGAAAAACAACATAATTTTCCTCCTCGGCAAGGACATTGTTTGAAAACTTAGTATATAATTGAGAGAGTTCTTTATTTATTTCGGCGTAACGTTGTTTGGCTTCATCGTTTAATTCTGCTCCGTCTAAAGCAAAGTTCTCATATACAAGATGTACTACTCTTTGCTGATCTTCCGGTAATGGTGTTTGCCGGGAATTATCATAAACTGTTTTTATTCTTTTAAAAAGCTTCTCGTTTTGAAGAATTTTTGAAGAATACTCAGAAATTTGTGGAGCAAGTTCTGCCTGTATCTCACGAAATTCCGGTGAGGAGATATTACTGCTCCATATACCATAGTAGGTAAAAGCGCGATTAAGAGGTTTGCCTGCTCTTTCCATTGCCACAATAGTATTTTCAAATGTTGGAGGCTGGGGATCATTTGCTATCTTCTGAATTTCCTGCAAATGAAGCTCCATACCTCTTTCAATTGCGGGTTCTAATTGGTCCAGATTCATTTTATCAAAAGCCGGGACTCCTCCATATGGTCCCTGATATTCTTTTAGGAGAACATTTTCCTCTACATTTTTTCTGTTCATTTCAATTTTTGTTTGTGGTGAGTCCTGGGCTAACATAGAAGTTGGAAACCCACTAATTAGAGTAACACCTGCAAGGAGCTGCAAGGACATCATTTTCAATTTTTTTTGATCTTTCATCATTCAGGTAAATTAGAGAAAAGAAGTATTTTTTCTGGCAAAATTTATTATTTTTATTTCGCCCACTTACTAAACGGTGTAAAATTAGTGAGAATACCGTCAATTTACGTTTTCCCTCTGCTTTATCCTTTTCTAATATTTACTAATTTTACAAAACTTTAAACCTAAAACTTCCTTTTCACCTTTACATGAAAAATAATAATTCATCTGCCCGCCCTAAAGTAAAAACTTCTTCAGTGGCAACTACAAGATTAATAGCTGTTGGTGCAAGTGCAGGAGGGTTAGAAGCTTTAAAAGCCTTTTTTCAGAATCTTCCGGGTGATGACAATAATTCATATGTAGTCATTCAACATCTTTCGCCAGACTATAAAAGTATGATGGGGGAACTATTGGCAAAATCTACCAATCTTCAAATTGAACAAATTAAGGACAATATGGAGATTCTACCGGGTAGAATTTATTTAATTCCTCCGGTAAATAACCTTGTGATCCAAAATGGCATGCTTCATCTTCTTGAAAAACCCAAGGATCAAAAGCTTAATTTGCCAATAGATATGTTTCTTCAATCCCTCGCCGAATATAAAACCGACAAAGCAATTGCTGTTATTCTTAGTGGTACTTAAGCAGTGACGGTACCAGAGGAATTAGAGCTATAAAGGAAAAGGATGGGATGGTAATGGTCCAGGATCCTGAACAGGCAAAGTTCGATGGCATGCCTCAAAGTGCTATACATACAGGATTGGTGGACTATGTTTTAAAAGTTGAAGATATGGGTGAGGAGCTAAGCAATTTTATTAATGCTCCTGTGGTATTACACTTTACTGAAGGTAATATTGAATATGATGAACATACCTTATCTAAAATTCTTCACCTGGTAAATGAAAAAACAGGTTTGGATTTTAGGGAATACAAACATTCAACGCTTGCCAGGAGGGTTGCCAGGAGAGTAAATGTATGTAGATGTAATTCATTGGGAGAATATTACAGCTTATTACAGTCCAATGAAAATGAAATTCCTGTGCTTTATCGGGAGTTTTTAATAGGGGTCACAAAATTCTTCAGGGATTCGCGGGTGTGGGATATTTTAAGGGAGGAAGTAATTCCAGATCTTATTAAGAATAAAAAGGAAGGTGAAATTTTAAAAATATGGGATGTTGGCTGCAGTACAGGAGAGGAAGCCTATTCTCTTGGTATGCTTTTGAACGAAGAAATTGAGCGGCAGGACAAAAAAGTAGAGGTTAAGATTTTTGCGACTGACATTTCACAAAAACACCTTGATATAGGAAGCCAGGGAATATATTCAGAGAGTATAGTTGCAGACGTTGCACCACATCTCATGCAAAAATATTTTTGTGTTAAAAGCAAAGGATATCAGGTTGTAGAACAAATAAGAAGAATGGTTATTTTTTCTAAACACAACGTGATCAAGAATCCACCATTTAGTAATATGGAAATGGTTTTGTGCCGTAACCTATTGATTTATTTTCAGCCCTCTATTCAAAGGAAAGCTTTAAATGTACTGCACTACGGTTTAAAAGAAGAAGGTGTTTTAGTGTTGGGCACAAGTGAAACTGTTCAAACTCACCGGGAATTTTTTGAGGATATAAGCCGAAAATGGAAAATTTACCGGAACATTAATCCTCGTAAAAGGCTAAATTCTGAAAATTTACATTCATCTTCCCGTATTCTGGTTGAAAATAAGACGTTTAGAAAACGTAGTAATGTTTCTGCTTCTCAGGGGAATATAAGACAGAAGTTCGTCAACGAACTTAATGAAGCTATTCTGGAACAATTCGGTGGGGCTAGTGTTTTTGTTGATTCAGAATTTAATATTCTACAGGCAATTGGTCAATTTAGAAGATACGCTAATTTACCTGTTAACGGTTTTTCTATCAATCTCCTGGATATGTTAGAGCAGGACCTGAAGCACATAGTGCAAGCTACCGTGAGAAATGCCGAAAAAGAGAACGATAAGGTATATTACAAAGATGCAGTCTATGAACACAATTTTGAGAAGAAATCTCTGGATCTAATTGTAAAACCTTTTAAACAGCACAACCTCGACAACGAAAATAGTTTTGTTATTACGTTCTTAGAAAAAGAAATTGAACTGCATAAAATAACAGAAGTTGAGAAGGTTACCCTTACCAGCAGGACTAAAGAGTACATTGCAGAACTTGAGACCGAACTAAAGAGGACTAAAGAGGAATTGCAAACCTCCCTTGAGGAAATTGAAACCAGCAATGAAGAATTGCAGGCGGCTAATGAAGAATTGCTTGCCAGTAATGAAGAGTTGCAAAGTACCAATGAAGAACTACAGAGTGTAAACGAGGAGATAAATACAGTGAATGCAGAAAATGTTCAGAAAATGGATGATCTGGCTGAACTAAATGCGGACATGAATAATCTTCTCGAAAGTATTGATATAGGTACCATATTTCTCGACAGTTCCCTGAGAATAAGAAAATTTACACCAGCTATTAAAAAACACTTCAGCCTTATAAATTCTGACATAGGAAGGCCTATTCATAATTTCACAACCAATTTTGGAGTTTTAAAAGGACGTAAAGATCTTCTTTCAAGATGTAAAAAAGTAATTGAAACAGGAAAAAAGCAGGAAAGACATATAGTTTCACGGGAAGGAAATCATTATTTACAACGTATTTCCCCTTTTATCAATTCCGGAGAAAAACCCGATGGTGTTGTAATAACTTTTGTAGATATAGAGACTTTACAAAAGGCCCAGGATAAATTAGTGGCAAGTGAAAAGAAATTTAAATCTTTTTACGAAAAAGATCCTGTGCTTCACTTTAGTGTAGACCCTAATACCTCTATAATAAAAGAGTGTAATGAAAAGGCAGTTGAGAAGCTGGGATATTCCTCAAAAGAGGAATTGATTGGCAGGCCTATGTATGAACTTTATGAAGATGAAGCTCAGCTTAAAGCTGTAAAACTCAATAATTTGTTTATAAAGCAGGGGGAACTTACTAATGTAGAGCAGGAAATGATTACCAAATCTGGTAAAAAATTACCAGTACTTCTTAATTCTACAGTGGAGTTGGATGAGGATAACAATGTGGTGAGTAACAGGTTCACCTGTGTTGATATATCTGAACTTAAGGAGGCCCAGGTAAGACTACGAAAAAAGAAAGTAGCTTTGGAAAGAGCAAATAAAGATTTGGAGCAATTTGTTTCCATTTGTTCTCATGACCTGCAGGAACCTTTAGCAACTATTAAATTTGGAAGTGACATTTTGGGCAAGATATATTCCAAACAGCTGGACGAAAAGGGTAAGGAATATATTAAATATATTGATGAAGCTTCAGACAGGCTTTCGAACCAGATCAAAGCTTTACTCGATCATTCCAGGATTGGCCAAAATACTGAAAAAACTTTGGTAAATACCAAAGAACTTGTCGAGGTAGTGAAGTATGATCTTGGAAAACGAATTAAAGATACAAGTGCAAAAATTCATGTTGGTGCCCTGCCAAAAATAATGGCCTACCAGGTGGAATTAAGGCTCCTGTTTCAAAACCTTATAAGTAATGCTTTAAAATATAAAGCTGAAGACCGGGATCCGGAGATTAGAATTTCAGCTTTTCCCGAGGGGAACTTTTGGGTTTTCTCAATTATGGATAACGGTATAGGAATTTCGGAAGAAGATCAAAAAAATATATTTACCATATTTAACCGGGTTAAAACACGTGAAAAATATGAAGGTACCGGGGTGGGACTTGCTCACGCTGAAAAAATCGTTTTACTCCATGAAGGAACAATTTGGGTAGATTCTCAACCGGGAGTAGGAAGTACTTTTTATTTTAAAGTGAAAACGGACTAATATGAAGTTACTTAGCAGAGGATTATCCTTCTCAAATAGATGTAACCAATTGTGACCGTGAACCCATACATATAATAGGAAAATCTCAGGCTCACGGGGTGATTCTCGCCTGTGACAAAAGAAACTTCAGGATAACTCAGTGTAGTGAAAACTCTTCTGAAATTCTGAGGTTTAAAGTTTCTGAGCTTGTAGGAAAACCACTGTCTGTCCTGTTAGCTGAAAACTCTTACAAAGGTTTAAATCCGGGAAAAGGAGAAAAAATCCTGCTTCCCGAAGCAAAGTTCAATAATTCCTCTTTTCTCGTTATTGCGCATACTTCCGAAGAAAGTTTGATCCTGGAGTTTGAGCCATTGGCAGGTAGTACAACACCTGTCAATTATCAGGAGCAGCTAAGTAGGATCCTCAATGAATTAACAGCGGCAGAATCTATCGAGCAAATGTGCAATAAGGCTGCTTACCTGGTAAAGACGCTTTTTGGGTATGACCGGGTAATGCTTTATCACTTTGACGAGGAGTGGAACGGGGAAGTAATTGCCGAAGAGAAAGAGGAAAAGCTGGAGAGCTGGTTAGGACTTCATTATCCAGCTACAGATATTCCAAAACCTTCAAGAGATCTATTTTTAAAACAGGGGGTAAGAATGATTAGCGATGTTAATTATTCTCCTGCAGTAATTACTCCCGAATATTCTCCAATAAATAATAAACCACTGGACCTTTCCCGGTCTGAGCTTCGGGCTGTGTCTCCCATTCATATTGAATATTTAAAAAATATGGGTGTTGGAGCTTCTTTAACGGCAGCTATTGTTTTAAACGGTAAGTTGTGGGGTCTCCTTGCCTGCCACCATTACATAGCAAAATTTGTAGATTATTATCAACGGCAATCGGTAAAATTTCTTACCCAGATCTTTACCAACAGGCTTGCCGTAAAAACTACCGAAATATCTATAGAAAAATCCCGGTATTCTTTGGAGATAAGGAAGAAGCTCGTGGAGCAAATGGATAATAACCAGGATATAATTTCAGCAATAACAAAAGATAAAACTTCTTTTACCGAAATCATTTCCTGTTCTGGTGGAGCAGTTTTTTTAGAAGATGAAATTGAACTTGTTGGTAAAACACCCTCCCGGGAGGAAGTGCAGCATTTAGTAGAAAATCTTCTTAATAGGCAAAAGATATTTCACACCAATCAACTGGAAAAGATCTTTCGTGCTGCGGGTGCTTATAAGGACGTAGCTTCGGGAGTACTTTCAGTACAAATAGGTGAAAGTGAAAAAAACCTTCTAATATGGTTTCGGGAAGAAACTTCAGAAAGTGTAAATTGGGGAGGAAAACCTGAAAAAGATGAAGTCATTAAGGGAGGAGTAAAATATTTAAGCCCTCGCAACTCTTTCAAAAAATGGACACAGAAGGTATCAGGAATTTCGAGACCCTGGAGAGATTATGAATTTGATGCAGCGATTGCACTGCAGGAGAGTATTACCCATAAAATTGTTCAGCAACAAAAAGAGGAAATAAATGACCTAAATAAGCGCCTTACCCTGGTCAACAAAGAACTTGAGGCGTTTTCTTATAGTATTTCCCACGATTTACGAGCCCCATTAAGAGGAATAAGTGGTTATGCAAATATTTTATTGCAAGATCACGGTTCCCAATTAGATGAAAAGGGAGTGAAAGCATTAAATACAATTAAAAATTCTGCTGCAGGATTAAATCTCCTTATAAACGATCTTTTAAGTTTTGCGAAGCTTGGAAACGAGAAAATTCAGAGGAAACTTAGAGACCTGGAAAAGCTTATAGAGGAAATACTGGCTTCTTTAAACCTGGAGGACAATTATAGCAACACTCAAATTTCGATTAAAAACGGCTTTCCCGGTATTACCGGAGATGAAAAACTCATATTTCAATTGTATAGTAATCTTATTGAAAATGCTCTAAAATATTCTTCAGGAGTTGCCAGCCCTACGATAGAAATGGGTGCCATGCAACAAAGTGAACAGCCAGACGTTTTTTATGTAAGAGATAATGGAATAGGCTTTAATCCCAAATTAAGCAATAAAATATTTGATGTGTTTTCCCGGCTGGTGGGTGAGGAATATGCAGGAACCAGATAGGTTTAGCTATTGCCAGGAAGGTAGTTGATAAACACCAGGGGAAAATATGGGCTGAAAGCTCCCCCGGCCAGGGTTCCACTTTTTATTTTACTTTAGCGGGTAATGCTGAATAAACCTTGTAAAGAATGATCACGATTCCACTACGAATCCTTTTGGTTGAAGATGTAAAGACAGATGCAGAGCTTATAATCTGGCATATCAATAAAATAGTGGAATTTCCACACGTAAAAGTGGTGGATGACCTGGAAGATTTTGAACTGGCACTCCAAAGTTTTGTGCCAGATGTTGTGATATCTGATTATAACCTCCCTACCTCTTCAGGAATTGAAATTTTTGAAAGTGCACGATCTACAGATGATTCAATTCCCTTTATATTTCTCACGGGAACAATAGAAGATGAGGTATTGGCTTCTAACACCTTTCTTGCAGGTGCCAGTGGTTTTATTCTAAAAAAGCATATGGATAATCTCGATGCGAAGTTAGGGCCTCTACTGAAGCAGATTGTTTTTAATATGGTAGGGAGAACAGAGATAAGGGAGAAGGTAAGGCAAAACAAGATCGCGGTGAACCAAATTTACAATTACCTCGATAACCTCAATGTTGATACAGAGGAGCAAAGGGAGAATATTATTCAAATAAGGAAGAACATAGAAAACATAAAATCAGATGCTGGAAAGGTTAAGGGAAGAAACAAAGGAGCTTCACAGGGAGATTGAGAAAGGAAATTTAGCTGAATTTATCCTCTCCCATACTATTACACGGGATCAATATAAGCTGCTATTGCTGCAAAATTATATAGCTTATTCAGTTACTGAAGGACAAATAAAAGTTTTCCTTGTTGAATTCCCGGCTGATAAGTGTGAACAGCTTCAAAAGGATTTGGAAGGAGAGGGAGTGGATTATTCTATCGCTAAAAATTTTCAAAAATACTTCAGCATAAACAATAGAGCTGAAGCCATAGGAGCTGCTTATGTTGTTGAAGGCTCCTCTTTGGGAGGAATGATGATTTCCCAACAAATAGCAAAATGTCCTTCTCTATCAGAAATAGAAAAGCATCATTTCTTTAGTGGGAACAGGCAAGCCGTAAATGGCTGGAAGCAGTTCTGCAAAATGGTAAAAAAGGAAACATTTTCAGCTTCTGAAGAAGAGCAGGCAGTGCAAAAAGCCAGGGAAACATTTCAGTTTTTTGGCAAAGTTTTTTCTGAAGTGAAATTGCTTACCCCTTCCGAGGTTATACCTGTGAATAAATAATTTTCAGGTTAATGGAAGCCTTAAAAACAAAGCTTACTAATGCTGAATTATAGAGAGTGGCAACAATTATTCACTTAATTAAGTTCAGCGGCAAAGGGTTTATTTAATTGCTCCTGCACCATTTCCTGATCAAACCTTCTTGTGGCTGTAGAATGTTTTTATTAAATATCCAGAAGAAACTCTGATACTTCTCTGACCTCTCCCGGCGAAAACCCCTCGATAGTTTCCTGGCCAATCCGCACACGAACCAGCCTAAGGGTGGGATATCCTACTACGGCCGTCATTTTCCTAATTTGCCGGAATTTTCCCTCTACCAAGGTTATAGAAATCCAGCTGCTGAGACCATGGCGATCATCTCTAACTTTCTTAAGGCGTACGGGTAGAGCAGGAGGAGTCTTAAGAAGATAAGCCCGGCAGGGAAGTGTTAAATATTTTTGACCATTAACCGAAATTTCAACCCCATCCTTTAATCTTTCAATGGCCTGTGGATCTATAGAACCATCTACCTGTACGTAATATTCCTTTTCAACCTTTTTACTTCTTACCTCCTCACTTATATTTCCACTCGTAGTAATAAACAGCAAACCTTCTGAATCTTCATCAAGACGTCCAATGGCCATGGAGCCGGGAGGAAATTCGTGCAATTCGCCAAGCAACTTTTTATTCTTCCGTTTAGTCTGATTATTGAGGAATTGGCTTAAAAAACCATAGGGTTTATAAAGTTTAAAGTTTTCAACTTTCATAATCACTTTCTCATAAGTTATTACTATTCAGAAACCAGTAATTTTTTTTTGCTGAATGCTCGTGTTTTCGGGCCAAATGTAAGGTTATTCTATTAGAATCAATTATCTTTGGAGAGCCTTTATAACTACCTTTTTTGAGGTAAAAGGTTTAAATCTTTAACCTAAAAATTTTAAAATGAAAAACTTAAGTAAAATATTATTTGTGATGGCAGCCACTGTTTTAATAGGTTGTGGTAACGAGAAAAAACAGGAAGAAAACGAGGATTTTACAATTAGTGGAGAGAATACAACTGTAGACGCGGTAGAAAGCACCCTAGACGATGAAGATGCGGTTAACTCTTCTTCTGATTCCAATGTTGTTGAAATTTCTCTAACTGCTAATGATCAAATGCAGTTTGGTAAGAATGAAATAAAAGTAAAAGCTGGCCAAACTGTTAGATTGACCTTAGAGCATGTGGGTCAAATGCAGGAAAATGTGATGGGCCACAACTTTGTTCTATTAAAACAAGGTACTAATATTAACGAATTTGGTCAGGCAGCAGCTCAGGCAGCTGATAATGATTATATCCCTCAAAATTCTGATAAAGTAATAGCTCATACCGAAATAATTGGTGGAGGAGAAACTACTACAATAGAATTTACTGCACCAGCAGCCGGAACTTACGACTTCATTTGTAGCTTCCCCGGACATTATGCTTTAATGCAGGGAAAATTTATTGTGGAGTAAAAATTTAAGTCTTTTAAAAAAGAACGCAGCCCCCGGCTGCGTTTTTTTGTTTCTACAAATTGCCAAACTTTTTTATTTCCTGCTGTTTCTTACCAGATGATCTTACTCTAAGTATTCTTCCTCTCAATCCCAAAAACGCAAACGGGGATCATTTTATAGACAAAAAGCACTTCGCGATATTTAGGAATTCTAATTTAGCGCCAGGAAATTTCAGAAAAATTAAATCGATTCCAGATTTTGTTAGTGATTCAATAATGCCTGCAGATTAGAAAATTTTCCTGAAATATTTTCCCAAAAATAAGCTTTCCAAAATTGGAGAAAGCATTAGCTTTAGGGCAAATTTTAGGATTACCTATGGAAAATAACCGACATTTTGTAATTGATTTTGATAGCACTTTTACGAAAGTTGAAGCTCTGGATGTTCTTGGAGAAATTTCTCTTGCAAATGATAAAGAAAAGAAGGAGAAATTAAAACAAATTGAGGATTTGACCGATCTTGGAATGAAAGGTGAAATATCTTTTAGAGAATCTCTCGTAAAACGGCTGGATTTACTACAGGCGAATAGAGATCACCTGGATCCTCTCATTGAAAACCTTAAAGACAAAGTTTCCCAGTCCTTCATTCGTAATCGTGAATTCTTTAAAGATAATTGCGACAATGTTTATATAGTTTCCAATGGCTTTAGAGAATTTATTGTCCCTATTGTAGAAGAGTATGGAGTAAAAGGAGAAAATGTTTTTGCGAACACCTTTGAGTACAATGAAGAGGGAAAAATCACGGGATTTGATTATAACAATGTTTTATCTTCAAACAACGGTAAAGTTGAAAAATTAAAAGAGCTTAATCTTCAGGGTGATGTATACGTGATAGGCGATGGGTATACAGACTATGAAATAAAAGCCTCCGGACTTGCCAATAAATTTTATGCATTTACTGAAAATGTGGAGCGGGAAAAAGTACTCGCAAAAGCAGATCATATAACTCCCAGTCTTGATGAATTTCTTTTTTTACACAATATGAACAAAGCCATTTCTTACCCAAAAAACAGAATTAATGTTTTATTGCTTGAAAACGTACATCCCGATGCTTTAAGAAAAATGAAAGAGGAAGGATATAATGTTACTACTCATCCGGGAGCTATGGATGAAGAGGAACTGGCAGAGCGAATTAAGGATGTTTCAGTAATTGGTATTAGATCCAAGACCCATCTTACCAAAAAAGTATTAGATAAAGCCAACAGGCTTATTGCCGTAGGAGCTTTTTGTATTGGAACAAACCAAATAGATCTCGAAGAATGTCTTAAGAAGGGCGTGGCAGTTTTTAATGCTCCTTATAGTAATACACGATCTGTAGTTGAGCTGGCTATAGGTGAGATTATTCTGCTTATGCGTAACCTTCCTGATAAAATCAAGTTGATGCACGAAGGTAAGTGGGACAAATCTGCAAGTAATAGTTTTGAAATACGTGGTAAGAAATTAGGAATTGTAGGCTATGGTAACATTGGAGCACAACTCTCTGTGGTTGCAGAATCTATTGGTTTTGATGTTTATTATTTTGATGTTGAGGAAAAGTTGCCATTAGGAAATGTTACCAAATGCAATACATTAAAAGAATTACTTAATAAAGTAGACATTGTTACCCTACACGTAGATGGAAGGAAAGAAAATAAAAACCTCATTGACGAGGAAAAATTTGACCAGATGAAAGAGGGGGTTATCTTCCTTAATTTAAGCCGTGGTCACGTGGTAGATATTGTAGCTCTTAAGAAAAATATTGAAAGCGGAAAAGTTTTAGGAGCAGGAATAGACGTTTTCCCGAGTGAGCCAAAAACGAATAATGAAGAATTTGCATCAGAACTTCGTGGACTGCCAAATGTAATTCTTACTCCACACATAGGAGGAAGTACCCTGGAAGCTCAGGAAAATATTGGGAATTTTGTTCCTGCGAAGATTATGGAATATATTAATACAGGAAGTACCACCAACAGTGTTAACTTTCCAAATCTGCAACTTCCGGTTTTAAAGAATGCTCACCGCCTAATCCATATACATCAAAATGTACCCGGTATTTTGGCTGAGATAAACCGTATCCTGGCTGGTCATGATATCAACATAGTGGGCCAATACCTTAAAACAAATGAAACTATTGGATATGTAATTACCGATATTAACAAGGAATACGACAAAACAGTTATAGGTGATCTAAGGAAATTAAAAGGAACAATACGTTTTAGAGTATTGTACTAGTATCTTAATTTAGATCGAGGTTCTAAATACTTTAGGATATATCTTCTCAAAAACAAGGAGCATAGCCTCCTCTGTGATATACTCAAAAGAGATACTGGCCTCTTTGGGATTAATCCTTATATTGTCCAGACCGCTTATAGCTGAAAGTTTTTTAGTCAGGTTTAAAAGTTCTTCTTCCCAACTAAAATTTTCTATAAATATTTTGGCTCTCATAGCTTTAGAAAAAAGTGTTATGCTTTATTTTTAATTTCAATAAAGGTCACTATTACGGCCGAATGTTTTTATGACCGTGATCAGGTTTTGGAGAATTTTTTGTTTTCCATAGTTCCTCTGTTCCAATAATGCACTTTCCCGAATTAGGTGAAAACCCTTATAGGTCAATTTGAAGAAAATTACCTAATTTAAACATTCCTCCTAAATAGATTACAGCTATAAAGCAATACAGCATTACTGCTGTTTTGCTTGTTATTTCTACCCCATTGAATTTTCGTAACCATCATATACATAATTTAAGTCGGAAATTAATTTAATAGAGTAATAATGAAAAAGCTGAACATTTTTGTTGGGATATTTGCAGTGCTTACAGTACTTCTTGCGTGTTCAGGAGATTCGGAAAATTTACAGCAAACTAGTAGTCCTGATAAATCAATTTTATCCTTTGGAGCTGTTCTTAATGATCTGGCTTCTCTTAAAGAAGCTTTAAAACAGGAGATTGGAGAAATCCCGGATTGTTCTGAAGATGTTCCCGCTTTTCTGGAGGTAGTTATATCCAGGAACGATATTGAAGTGGTGGGAAGCATGGAGAAGCCATTCAAAATTAAGATAAATCCTAATGCAGTAGATTCAAATGGAGACGGCATGGTCGAATATATTTCTCAAAAAGCAGCAGAAGTTGAACTTGAGCCAGGGAATTACACACTTGAACATTTCACTGTTTTAAATTCTTTAGGAGAGGTAATATGGATTGCTCCAGTAGTAATTGAGGGAAATCAATTTTTTGCGAGCATCATGGATAGGCCTCTTCCTTACCGTTTTAGCTTGGCACCAGGTTTAAAAAAGTATTTAGATATTCAGGTATTTTGTTTTAACAACCGTTTCGTCTTAAATGCAGATCCTCTTGAAGCAATGGAATTTTGCATCTTTGGCAATTACTGTAATGAAGATGACAGGCACGCAGATGCTATGGGAATTATAGCCAGTATATGGAAATATAGTGGAAATGAAGAAGAGCCGCGGGGAACACTGTTATATGAAAATGTGAAGAACGGAATAGTGGTAACCGATTATTTTGAGGAAGGTTATTCTGAAACAACTGCCGATCCTATTTGTGTCTCCCTTCCCGGTACCGCAGAAAATGATGAGTTTTATATTGAAATAACCCTGGGAAGTGGTGTAGGTTACACTGCTGAAGAAAAACTAATTAGAAAGGGAATAATTAACGAAGAAGATATTAAACTTCTTTATGACGGTGCAGATAGGCTTGATTACTACCACATAAGAGAGGGTAATTGTAATTTAGCTGATTCTCCTGAACTTCTGAATGTTATTGTTTCTGAAGATGCCAATTAAGATATAATATCAGGAGAGCATTAAACCGGGATGTCTATATTTCTTGTACTGGTTTTATATGAAGTTTTCGTAGCCGGACATTACTTATTAAATTTTCCTGAAGGGATTACAAGTAGGGGTATTTTTAAATTAAATCCTATCTCATTGATCACAGGCCGAAAAAGTAGATTCTCGAAAAATGAGTGTTTATTGCTCACCATTACCATCATATCCGTCTCCGTTTTCTCCTGAAAAGCGTATATGCCACGTGATACAGTTTGTTCTTCCAAATTGTGAAACTCGTGTGGAATTTCTGAAAGATAGGAAGAAAGGAGATCTTTTTGTTTTAACTGTTGAGGTTGTAAAGCAATCCCAAAATTGACATGGAGAATATGTATGGTTGATTTACAACCTACAGCGAGATCTTTGAGGACATTAAGCTGGTCGCTAAGTGTAATTCACATCATAATCTGTAGGAAAAAGAATGTTATGGGGAAGCTTAAAATGAAATCCTGAAGGAATAGCCAGGAGGGGGCACTTAATTCTTTTAATAGCATGCACTGTGTGGGTTCCAAAGAGGATTTGTTCCGCACCCGTAGCTCCCTTTGTACCCATTACCACCATATCTATATTTTGGTCCTTTACTATTTCCCTGATGGATTCGTTTAACAAATTAAATTCAGCAATTTTCTCAAAACAGTGCTTTTTGTTATTATAGTCCTGCCTTATCTTTTCTTCGATCTTTTCAAGTCCTTTCAGGGAATTTTCATTGTAGATCTCATCCAGGCTTAGACTGGAGGAATTGTACAAGATGAAAACAGAATCATATAATACCGGAGTGTAAGTATTCAATAGATAAAAGGTACACTCTTCATTCCATAGAAGTTGTATGGCATATCGTATTGCGTTAAACGCATTCTGTGAAAAATCTGTGGGCAATAAAACTCTTTTCATAACCTAATATATTTATTAAAATTACCCGATAATTTTTTACTGTAAAATGACCTATATCAGTTCTCGCTTTTTTTGTTTAGAGCGGTACCAATAAGGTAAGAATCCCTATTAGATTAATAAAATTTTGGCACAATCCTTTTTCTTTTAAAGTTAGATTTAAACTATATTTAAAAGAGACCCATAGGGGTCCGGAAAAATTATCTTATTATGAAAAATTCTGTAAGCCTTAATACTGCTCAAACTTTTTACCAAAAACTTGGGAAACCTATTTTACGCTATTGCCGCGGCCGATAATGATGTCAATGAAGTGGAAATTCAAACTTTAAAATCAATTGTTGAGGAAGAGTGGGTGAAACTGGACGAAACAAAAGACGAATTTGGAACAGATACTGCTTACCAAATTGAAATAATCTTTGATTGGCTCGATGAAAACACACCTGATCCTGAAGAAGCATTTACCCAATTTAAGGATTATCGTGTAGAGCATGAAAATCTTTTTGATGAGGAGACAGATCATTTAATTTGGAAAACCGCCTATAAAATTGCTGTGTCTTTTGCAGGAAAAAATGAAGATGAAATGATTATGTTATCAAAATTGAAAGCACTCTTAAAATGAAAGATCTTCCCATTTGTCAAAGTTGTGCTGTCACTCTAAATGAGGAGAATAAAGGTACCAACCGGGACCGCAGCATTAATCAGGAATACTGCAGGTCCTGTTTTGACAATGGGAAATTTTTGGATCCCTCACTTAGCCTGCATTGCCTGGAAGTTCAAATAATGGAAATGGCAAAAGTCCATAACGATTTTTCTCTGGAGGAGGCTCAACAAATGATCAAACTTTTACCAGGCTTAAAGAGGTGGAAAATGAACCATCTTTAGGGGAAGGATCGTTAAACTTTATCGTGCTTCTCTAATACTTAATAATGGGATCCTCGTGCTGGATTGCATTTTTTTTACAAGATCACGGTGAACCATAGCCTTAAAACTTAATTTAGATAGATGTTCCATCATAACTATAAGATCGGCATTGGTTTCCTCAAGGCAATCTATGATGGATTCAATAACATCTGTGGAACTTAAGGTTCTAAATGATATATTTTTATAGCCCGTTTTTTCAAACAGCAGTTCTTTAAACCATTCCATAAGTTCATTAGCTTCGCTTTCCCGCCCAATTGCTACGTGAACAATGGTAATGTTTAATTGTAATGGCTTAAAGGTTAGGAGTAACTCACAAATATTCTTAATGTCTTCTTCAGCAAAATCTGTAGTGTATAAAATATTTTCCAGGCTTTTAAAAATAAAATTTCCGGGAACAGTAAGAACAGGAATGGGTGAGGCAGAAATTAACTGTTCTGCTGTACTACCAGGGGAAAATCCTTTAACAGTTCCTGAGCCACAGGAGCTTAGTGACTACCATAAGCACATCTATGTCTCTTGTGAATTTAATTATTTCCCGACAAACATTTTCTCCTTTTACTACTGCAAGCGAAAGATCCAGATTCTCGAAATTTTCCTGAAGGTTCAGGCTACAAAATTTTTGAAGCCTCCGGGTATGGTGAGAAATAATTTCCTTTTTTTCTGAAGGAGTTCTCGCAGAAGAAAGATCATCAGGATTAAAAGTATGCAGGACAATAACATCTTTTTTTAGAAGCTTCCCCAGTTCATAAGTGTATCTTAAAGCAGCAACAGAATTTTCTGAAAAATCTGTAGCATAAACTATTTTTTTCATAACCCGGAATTTTAAATAAAGTTAATCCACAACTTGTTGATCTGGAATGATATTCCTCAGCTTTCCCGGTTAATGAAATATTTTCCTGAGGTTTATAATTTATAGTTTTTTGGGAAGGGTTTACATTTTCTTTAAAACCAATTCAATTTGTAGTTCAGTATCTTGAAGTAAAATAATTAAGTAAATAAAATTATGAGCGAGAATAGAAAAACTGTATTAATAACCGGAGCATCAAGTGGAATAGGGAAGGAGCTGGCAAAAAAGTTTGCTTCAGAAGGTTATGACATAATTGGGGTTGCACGTAACGAGAAGGAACTGGAACAGTTAAAATACGATCTAAAACAACAGCATAAGGCTGAAATGTTTGTAATTACCAAAGATCTTGCAGAGGATGGCGCTGCTAAACAGGTATATGAGGAGGTAAAGCAATTCGGTAGGCAGATAGATGTTTTGGTAAATGACGCTTAGGTGGGGCAAAGTGGAAAATTCTTTGACCTGCCTTTTGAAAGGGATACCGAATTAATTCACCTTAATGTAATTTCCCTTACTCACCTCACGAAACTATACTTAAAAGAAATGGTGGCAAGGGATGAAGGTAAAATACTCCAACTAGGATCTGTTGCAGGATTTCAACCGGGGCCGGGAATGGCTGTTTATCATGCAACTAAAGCTTATGTAGTTTCACTTTCTGAAGCAATTGCGACAGAACTTCAGGATATAGACAGCCATGTTTCTATTACCTGTCTTTGTCCAGGACCTACAGATACAAAATTCTTTTCCCGGGCAGATCTGGAGGAATCCAATGTAGTCCACTACAAGGATATGACTATGCAGCCGCCTGAAGAAGTGGCTAAAGGAGCTTATAAAGCTTTAATGGATGGAGAAAGAATTTATATTCCCGGAGCAACTAATAAAGTTATGACCTTTATAAGAAGGGCTATCCCTAAAAGTATGCAAGCCAACTTGCAGAAAAAATTCTATGAACATCACGAAGATTAAATTTTACAGAATAATCTCAGGGAGAAATGAAAATTTCTCATTTTTTTATAATTAAAATCCTACGGAAGCAAAATGAAGATAAGGTCAATTTAAAAGTTCCTTAAAATATTAATGCTGGTTTTATTCTTAAAAAATAAGCACAGATATTTGCACCTCACTTTCTGGAATGTCATCAAAAAAGCAACAACGTCTATCCTTAAGCATATATTTCTTTTTGTCAGGTTTTGGTTTTGCCACCTGGGCTTCCAGAATACCCAGCATAAAGATGTTTTTTGACCTCAATGAGGCACAGTTAGGAAATCTTCTTCTGGCTATGCTTAGTAAGTTCTCTAATAGGTTTACCAATTTCTGGCTGGCTCGTTTCCAGGTTTGACAGTCGACAGCCATTATTAATCTCCTTTTTATTTTTTTCCATTGCACTTGTTTTCATTGGGTTTGCTGAAAATCTCCTGATGATGGTTCTCTCCATAGGCATGTTTTCCTTTTCCATGAGAATCCTGAATATTTCTATGAACACCCAATCTTTAACGCTTCAAAAATTTTATGAAAAAAGAATTATCGGGAGTTTCCATGGTTTATGGAGTGCGGGTGGACTCTTTGGGGTTGGCTGCTCAACTTTAATGATTCATTACAATGTTTCCATGGAAACACATCTCGCTATAATAGGAGGATTCTTTCTTCTGGCAGCAGGAATTGCATATCAAAATCTTTTAAAAAAAGACAGGGCAAAAAGTGGAAATAAATTACAATTAAAAAATCCCGATAAGTTTATTCTCTACCTGGGTATCATGATATTTTTTGCAGCAGTTTGTGAGGGTGGAATGTTTGATTGGAGTGGGGTGTTTTTTAAAGAGGTGGTGAAGGAAGATACCTTTACGTTAGGCTATTTTATATTTATGTTATTTATGGCAATTTCCAGGTTTTTTTCTGACAGGTTAATTGACAGCCTGGGAATGCAAAATATGTTCATTTTAAGTGCCTCTATAATTTCAATGGGTATTTTGCTAATGGTATTTTTTCCTGTTTTTTGGCTTAAGCAATTATAGGTTTTAGCCTTGTAGGTTTTGGGGTAGCGGCTATTATTCCTATGATCTATGCCCTCGCTAAGTACTTCCAAAAAATATTCCCCGGGAATGGCTGTTTCCATTATTGCAACTTACGGTATAATAGGAATGTTGCTGGGACCACCCCTCATTGGATATCTGGCACACATATTTAATTTAAAAATTGCATTTTTGCTTTTGCTCCTGTGTGGATTAATGCAAATTCCTATTTCACGAAAATTTTTTAGACTACGGAAGACAAATGATTCGGATTGACAAAATTTTCAATGAGAGTTTCGGAAAAGATATTTCTCATTCGGAAATTAAAAAATTTTAAATTACTTCAGCAAAAATTCAAGGGGAATATGCGCTCTTTTTTTCCAGCTTTCTTCATTATGAGCAGCCCCTTCAAATTTTTTTGACACCCAGTTTTGATTGTTAATGTAGCCTCTGTTTTCCATGATCCTGTCTACTCTTAGTTGATAAGGTTCATAGGCAGCATCCATAGTTTCTGTACCATGATCAAAATAGATCTTATGATCTTCCGGGTCGGGAAGGGCAGAAGCTAATCCCCGAATATAGGCTTCTCCAATAAGAGGCACTTACCAATGTGTAGAGATACATCCTGCGGCTCCAAAAATAGCAGGATACTTAGAGATAGCATATAGAGATATTAGACCGCCCATGGACGATCCCATAATAACTGTATCCTTCTTCTCATTTGAAATAGGGTAAGTAGTTTTAATAAATGGAATAAGTTCTTCTACTATAAATTTCAGGTAATTGTTAGATTGTAATTCTGTAACTCCAAAATTAGCTTTTAGAATGGCCCTGGCCTGAGGAGTAGAGGTATATTCTTTTGGTACCTCGGGCATATATTCAATGAATCTTTTAAAACCATTATTGTGAATAGCTACTACAATGGTGGGAGCTACTTTTCCCTCACTTATAAGATTTTCCAATGTTTGTCCAATACCCCATTGTTTAGAATTGTTTTGAGAGCGATCATTAAAAATGTTTTGCCCATCATGAACATAAAGGACTTTATATTTTTGAACCTTATCAAAAGTGAAGCGTGGCGGTATCCAGACATCTACTGTACGATTGTCCACGTACCGGGATTCAAAATTCTTATGCTGTATAATGCTGCTTTTTGATCTTTCAGTAATTGCAAATGCAGATTCTCTTTCTGTCATAATTTATTTTCCTTCTGGTAATTCTAAGAAGATTTAGCGAAAAAGAAATCTGAGAGTCAAAATGAAGTGATTTTATTTTAAAAGCTCTAAAAATCGATTCCACGCAGCATCATGTGCTTTTTCGTTTGCCTCACTGGCATCCGGTTGATGTGCTCTTTTCATAAAAGCGTGCCCGGCTCCTTCGTAAATTTTATAGTCGAAGGTTTTGCTTAGCGCCTTGCATTTGTTGGGAAGTTTTTTCAATGGTTGCATTTACTCTTTCATCGTCTCCTCCATAATAACCGTACACGGGAGCTTTTATTTCTTTCAGGACGCTGGCATCATCGGGAGCCGTCCCATAAAACACATGTGCCGAAGAAATTTCAGAATTATTAGTTGCATAGCGAAAGGTTTGCGATCCACCCCAGCAGAAACCCACGACAGTAACTTTACCTGTAGCTGCCGCATCATCTTTTACATAAGCAAAAGCGGCATCGAGATCTTCCGTGACCTGAGCAGGATCCAGGTCATAAATGGCGTCTCTGGCTGCATCTGGGTTTTCAAAATCTGTAGTGCGTTTTTTTCCGTGGGTGTTTGAGATCATATCTGGTGCTATAACCAGGTAGCCTTGTGCCGCAAGTTTATCTGCAAATAATCTCGCCCAGTCGTCTAAACCCCTATTCTCGTGTATTACAATAACAGCCGCTGTTTTTTTTCTGGATTCGGGATATACTACAAACGCCTGTAACTCCCGGTTGCCATGAGATAAGCTTACCCACTCATGGTGTCTTGGTGAATTGGACAATTGCTCAGTTATAGTTCTTTCAGAATTTTCAATTTGAGGAGATCCTGATTTTTCTGTTTTAAACAGGGCACAAGAAATCGTTGTGTAGCAAATCAATATAATCATCAGCCCATTGTATAATCTCTTCATATCAAAAAAATTAATTGTATTTACCTAATATGTTCCCGATGGAAAGACTACAGGGCTTTCATGGCCATTTTTACCAACCGCGGCAACACCAAAATAAAAATTGTCTATTACTATACCATTTAAAGTAAACTCATTTACATCTCCCACAAATCTGGAATGTTGCCATTGAGGAGCAGTAGTATCACGCCAGTAGATTTTATATCCAGCAATATCTCCAGTTACTTTTTCCCACTTTAAACGGGTAGAGGCTTCCACTATTCCTCCAATCTCCACCTTTTCAGGTGCAGGAGGTGCCCAGGCAAGGCTCGCAAGATTAATGGCATTGACAGCCGTTAATTTAGCAGCGTAGTCAAAATTGACCCCTTCGATTACATCGCCATATTCTACGCCATTTTCGGTTCTTACATCCTGGTGCTGCCGATTGTAGTTTTCGTGAGCTTCCATTATTCTAACACCGGGATACCCCAAATCATTAAAAGGACGGTGGTGCCCCCCACGGCCAAAACGGTCCAAGCGATAGATCATCATAGGATTCATTTCCGGCATATATTTTTCTGTGGTCTTATGTATGTAACGGGCAAGTTGCCGGGAAATTCCATCGACCTCCCCGCCATAAAATCTGCGCATGTTTCTTTCTTGTTCTGTTTCAGTAGGAGGTACAGGTTCAGAAAAAATTCTGAAACTCCTGTTATCAATAACTCCGTCTACACCTTCAATGTTACCTATCATATCATTATTAAGGACGCCTATAATTTCCCAGTTATTTTTCTTAGCATATTCTGCCAGTCCTTTTCCTCCAAATAAACCCTGCTCTTCGCCTGAAAGACCTACATAAATAATGCTGTTTTCAAATTTATATTTTGAAAGAACCCGCGCGGCTTCCATAGCACCTGCCATTCCTGTCGCGTTATCGTTAGCTCCGGGAGCATCGGTTTCAAAATCCATAGTATTGCTTGCCCTGGAATCTATGTCTCCACTCATAATGATGTAGCGGTTTGGATATTTAGTTCCCTTTTGAATTGCAACCACATTTACCACCCACGCCTCATGTGGAATTCTTTTTCCATCCTTTGGGCTTACAAGATCTTTTTGATAAAACACATTTAAACAATTATTGCAATTTGTGGAGATATTGTCAAATTCAGATTTGATCCATCTTCTTGCTGCACCAATACCGCGGGTGTTTGAAATGGTATCGCTAAAGGTATTCCTGGTTCCAAAATTTGCGAGAGTTCTAATGTCTTTTTCAAGCCTTTCTGCTGAAACTTCTTCTATAATATCATATATCCGTTCATCTGTTTCCTGTGCCTGGGCTGAAGTGAAAATGCCTGCAGCCAAAAATGGAAGGACGAATAAGGTAATTTTTTTGATCATATAACGAATTTTGTTGCTATGCTCTAAAATAAGCTAATCTTCTGAAAAACGGAAAGATTATTCCCGGAGCATATTTTTAAAAATAAAAAAGCCCCGGAAAGATTCCGGGGCACAATAAAGTTTAATATAATAAGCAGCCTATGATTGCATATCGTGCAATTCTGCTTTTGCTTCATTAATTTTTTGATCGGTTTTTGATCTGCTTAAAGTAGCTTTAGATTTGCTTCTTACAGATTCTACCTTGTGGTTAAGGTTATCGGCAAATTCATTGAATCTGCTCTTAGCTTCTCTTAAATAATTATCGGTTGTATCATTAAGAGATCTGCGGGTTTCGGTTCCTTTTTTAGGTGCAAATAACAAACCTGCAGCAGCTCCTGCGGCAGCTCCGGTCAAAATACCTAATATTAATTTTCCTGCTTTCATAATTATGTTTCTTTTCTTGGTTCTACATTATAAACTAGCGTAAAAGTAGTTCATAAGCTAACTCCAGCATAGTTTTGCTAGTTAAGTTTGCCATAATTTTAATACACAATCCCTAAGAAATTTAACAATTTAATTCTTCACATTCCCTGCTTTTTCCTTTTGTGCCGCGTCTACCTCAATAAAGTGGGTAAGGAGACTTCGCACCCTTTTTGTTTCATTAACAAAGTAAGATGCTGCGGTTTTTTTAAGTCCTACCTTTACAGTTACTGCGCTATCGGGGAGTTCTTTATAAAGAATTTCATCTGTCCAGTCATCTCCAATTGCGAAGATGAAATCGTACTTCTTTTTCACCAAATATTTTCCTGCAGCCTTTCCTTTGTTAACTCCGCTGCTTTTTATTTCTAAAACCTTATTTCCCTGTAATACACTTAATCCGTGATTGGAAATAAGTTCTTTCAGGGTGTTGGAAAGGTCATTTGCACGAATTTCCCCTAATTCTGGATCGGCTTTTCGATAATGCCAGGCTAAAGAATAGTTTTTTTCTTCTATAAATGTACCTGGTGTTCTGTCACAAAATGTTTCTATAACTGGTCTCACCATATCCATCCAGTCATTATGGACTTTTTCATTAAGCTGCCAGTTTTTCCCTGGCCTCCTCATCCAGACCCCATGTTCTGCTATTAAATCTACCTGAACATCTTCCCACCAGGTCCCCAGGGTTTCTTTGTCTCTGCCACTAATAAGAACTACTTTGGTATGCTTTATTTGTGTTAAAGATTTAATTAGCTCTACGAGCTCCCCGTCAGGTTTTGCGTTTTCAGGTTTATCTACGAAATCCACTAAAGTGCCGTCATAGTCCAGGTAGAATATTCTGCTTCTTGATTTTGTGAAACGTTCAAGAATATTGTTTTCAATATTTTCAGAGATGCGAACGGCTTTATATGCAGGTTTTGTCTCCTTGGTTTTTTCAAGAGCTTTCATGAAATCAGCAGCCCATTTTTCTACACTGTATCTTTTAAGACGTTTTTGCAGGATGGTATTTCTTCGTATTTGCTCGTCCTGAGGCATTTGAATGGCTTGATGAATGGTGTCGGCAATCTGTTCAAAATTGTTAGGATTAATTATTAAAGCCTCATTCATTTCGTGAGCAGCACCTGCCATTTCACTTAGAATTAATACTCCGGTTTTATCAGTACGGGTTGCAATGTACTCTTTTGCCACCAGGTTCATTCCGTCACGTATAGGAGTTAATAGGGCAATATTACAGGTTGTATAAAGGTCTATTAAGTTCTCAAATGGCATGGATCTATAAAAGTACCAGATGGGGATCCAGTTGACAGTTGCAAATTTACCATTGATGCGTCCCACCAACTCATCCACTTCTTTTTTCAATATTTGATATTGAGGTACGTCAGAACGTGAGGGAACAGCGAGCATCACCAGCCGGATATTCTCAAGGTACTGGGGATATTTTTCCAGAAAATATTCAAATGCACGTATCCTGTGTGCAATCCCTTTAGTATAGTCAAGCCTGTCTATGCTCAAAATTAGTTTTGAATCGGGAGCTTTATTTCGATGGTGATTGAGTCTTTGCTGAAGATCTGATTCTCTTTCTGCACTTTGTTCCTGATTGGTAAGAGCTGCCTGTTCAAATTTGTCATAGTCAATTCCCATTGGGAAGGATTCTACCTTTACCAGCCTGTCGGGAAGAGAGACTTCATTAAACTCGATCTGGTGTCTTAAGATTCGGCTTACAGCACTTAGAAAATGTCGTTCATAATCAAAGGTGTGAAATCCTATTAAGTTAGCACCAAGCATTCCTTTAAGAACTTCTTCTCTCCAGGGCATTGTTCTAAAAACTTCATATGAGGGAAAAGGGATGTGATTAAAGAAGCCAATAGTAGCACCTGGCTCTTTATCTCTTATCATTTGAGGCACCAATAAAAGCTGGTAATCATGTACCCAAATGAGGTCACCTTCTTCATAGTTTTCAATAACAACATCGGCATATTTCTGGTTTACGCTTTTGTAAACCTCCCATTTTTCTGAATCCCATTCAGTGTATTCCATAAAATAGTGGAACAAAGGCCAAATACTCCTGTTACTGAAACCATAATAGAATCCCTCAATTTCTTCTTCAGAAAAATTGACGGCGATACAAGCTTCTTCTTTGGCTTTCTCCTGCACTTGTGGAAGCAAATCTTCTGGTATTTCTTCTTTGGTGAGTCCACTCCATCCAATCCACACACTTTTTCCGTCTCTGTGAAAAGATTTTAAGCCCGTTGCTAATCCTCCCACACTGGGAACGACTTCTAATTTGTCATTTTTTATTGAAACTTGTAATGGTAGTCTATTGGATATTATGATGGTTTTGCTCATACTAAATTTTAATGCAGATTACGGCAGAATAGTTTTTTATTAAATTACCTAATTTGTCCTTACTTTACCTCCTTTTTAAAAGAACTTTAAGAATAATGAAAAATTTAGATTACGGGATCATTGGAAACTGTAAGAGTGCTGCTCTTGTTTCCAAAACCTACTCAATAGATTGGTGTTGTCTTCCTCAATTCAATTCCTCTTCAATTTTTGCAAAATTACTCGATGACAAAATTGGCGGTAGCTTTTCAATTGATGTTACTGAAAATTACTCTATCACCCAGGAATACCTGTGGCAAACCAATGTAATAAGTACCTGTTTTGATAATGGAGAAGATTCATTTCAACTTATAGATCTTATGCCAAGATATCAAAGAGAGGATGGTTCTTACTATGCTCCGCCTGATATTATAAGATTTATTCGGCTTTTGAAAGGAAAGCCTGTAATTAAAGTAAAATACGATCCTAAACTCGATTTTGCCAGAGAGAAAACGTATAATGAAAATAAGGGGGATTATATAAAAAGCTACACGCAGGAGGGTAAATATGATTCCCTGTACCTTTATTCCAGCTTTGATTTAAATAAAATAGTTAACTACGAAGAAATTATTCTTGAAGGTAACGCTTATTTTCTTTTAGGTTATCACGAAAAATTGATCAGGCAAAGTCTGGATCGTGCTTACTTAAAATTTCAACGCACCAAAACCTACTGGATGAACTGGAGCGAAAAAACGACCAATTATAGGCTTTACAATGATGAAATTCTTAGAAGCGCACTTGTTTTAAAGGCTTTAACCTTTGAAAGATCGGGAGCTGTTCTTGCTGCAGCTACTACCTCTTTGCCCGAGACCGTGGGGGAGGAACGCAACTGGGATTACCGCTTTTGCTGGATAAGAGATGCTTCTATGGTAATTAAAGTAATGGCAGGTTTGGGACATTCAAAATCGGCTAAGGATTTTCTCGGGTTTATTATAGATCTTATTCCTCACAAGGATGAGAAGATACAGATCATGTATGGAATTAATGGAGAAAAAGAACTTACCGAAAATATTTTAACTCACCTTGAGGGTTTTGAAAGTTCGAGACTTAGGTGCGTACAGGGAATGCAGCCTACATTCAAAAACAAAATGATATTTACGGTATCTTGATGGAGGTGATCTACCAACAATTTATACAATTTGAAACTTCTTTAGAAAATAGTGAAGAGTTGTGGACAATCGTAAGAGGTATTGTAAGGATTGTAGAAGAGCATTGGCAGCAACCCGATAAAGGAATATGGGAATTAAGAACTGAGGACTAAGCATTTTGTATTTTCTAAATTACTGTGCTGGGTTGCAATAGACAGAGCAATTAAGATTGGAGAAATTCTGCGGAAGGGAATTAATGATGCAAAATGGAAGGGGTTAAGAACCGAAATCTATGAAGATATTTATCACAATGGCTGGAATGATGAAGTAGAAGCTTACACTCAATCTTATGGATCCAGTGATCTTGATGCTTCTACACTCCTAATGGAGCAGTATGGTTTTATTGATGCCAAAGATCCAAGATTTATAAGCACTGTGAAGGCTACCGAACGGGATTTGTGTAGAGACGGCTTATTGTATCGTTATAAGAACAAGGATGATTTTGGCACTCCCAGTTCTTCCTTCACAATTTGTACCTTCTGGTTTATTGACAGTTTATACAAGATAGGGGAGCGTAAGCGGGCACAGGAATTGTTTGATCAATTGCTTTCCTACAGCAATCATTTAGGTCTTTTTAGCGAGGATATCGATTTTGAGACAAAGAGATTATTGGGAAATTTTCCGCAAGCATATTCTCACCTTGCTTTAATAGAAACTGCGACCAATTTTTCCAAAGGTTATCTCTCTGAAGAAGAAATATGGTCAGCGGAGTAATTAAGAGGTTTCTTTAGTGTAATCTTTAATGGAAATCCTGGTCCTGGGGAGGCTCTCAGGATAATTTTCCTGAAGAAATACCAAAAGCTTTTCTCTAATAAAAACCCGCAGGTCCCATGCAGTACCGGAATCTTTTGCACTCATAAGGGCTCGTATTTGCACGCTGTGTTCAGTAGTATCGGTTACCTGGAGAACATTTACATTTTGGTCCCAGAGGGGGGTGCTTTTAAGTAATCTGGTAAGTTCCTCCCTTAGGGCTTCAAATGGCACCTGGTAATCTGTATAAATAAATACTGTTCCTAAAATATCTGCAGATTCTCTTGTCCAGTTTTGAAAGGTATTTTCAATGAAGTAGGTAGAAGGTACTACGAGGCGTCGCTTATCCCAAATTTTCACTACCACATAAGTCAAATTGATTTCCTCGATTTTACCCCATTCCTCGTCAACAATAACAACATCATCAATTCTTATTGGCTGGGTAATGGCTATTTGAATACTTGCAAGTAAAGTTCCAATAGCTTTTTGCGCTGAAAATCCTAAAATAATACCTGCTATTCCCGCTGAAGTTAAAACGCTTACTCCTATGGCACGGATTCCTTCAAAAGTCATCAGGGAAATTCCTATAGCCAGAATTACAATAATAAAAATTGCTATGTTTTCCAGTATATTATATTGAGTGTATCGCTTTCGGGCACTAAGGTTATCTTCTGCAGAAACATCATATTTTAATAACATTCTCGTTTTTAGGATTCTTAAGCCAACAATAATAAACCAGGTGACACTTAAAATGATTGCCAGAGTACTAATATTCCCTAAAATTTCATAGGTGTAGTCGTAATGGAATAACCGGGCTAAAATTGCGGCCTTCACCAAAAGAGCGCCCAGAAAAATTAGTAAGGGTATAAAAATTCTATTGGCAAAGTTTACAGGTAAAACATTTTTAGGGTTTTTCCCGAGCTTTTTTAAGACATAATAGGAAACTGCAAAGACAACAAGTAATATTACGATACCTGCTACCAGAAACTGTAAAACATCAGATTGTAAACTGTTCATAAAAAAAATTTATCCTATATTTTTAAAGCTAAAAAAAATTAGTAGAATAACCCTTAAATCTTTCCTAATCATAGTTTGTCTCTGCTATTAAATCGATATCGTTAATAAAAAAGGCCGTTTCTCTGCGAAACGGCCTTGTAATCAAAACATTTAATTCTTAAAAAGAATATTTATTGTCGGCAATTAATCTGTCTGCAATAGTGTTCCTTAGTTCTACCACATTGGGATAGTTCTGATATTTGGTGAATCTTTTAAGGCCCATCAACATCATCCTTTGTTCATCTCCTTCAGCAAACGAAATAATTCCCTCCTTTGCCCTTTGGATGATTAAATCTACTGCATGGTATAGGTAAAGTTTAGCCATTGCTATTTGCCCTTTCTGGCTTTCCTCTCCAAAACGTTTGGCATTTTTCTCAGTTCTTAGAATTCCTGATTCCGCCATATAAACTTCAATAAGTATATCGGCAGAAGCTAATAGAAGTTGCTGGTGTTCTTCAAGCTCAGGGCCGAATTTTTGCACCGCACTACCAGCTACCATCAAAAATACTTTTTTCAGATTTTTGATGATCTCTTTTTCTTCAGCAAATAGTTCAGAATAATCAGGCTTATCAAAGGAAGGTATGCTTATTAATTCCTGGCCAACTGCAGTTGCAGGACCGAGTAAATCAACGTGGCCTTTCATAGCTTTCTTTACCAACATTCCAACACAAAGCATTCTGTTGATCTCATTGGTTCCTTCGTAGATCCTTGTAATACGGGCATCTCTCCACGCAGATTCCATTGGTGCATCTGCCGAGAATCCCATTCCTCCAAAAATCTGAATTCCCTCATCACTACAATTTTGAAGATCTTCTGAAGCTGCAACTTTTAAAATTGAACACTCTATAGCGTATTCCTCAACCCCTTTCAATTCTGCCTCCTGATGCGAAGCTCCTTCTGCCTGGCGAATTGCGATTCTGTCTTCAATATCTTTTGCGGCTCTGTAAGAAGCAGATTCTCCCACGTATGCTGAAGTGGCCATTTCAGCAAGTTTAGATTTTATTGCTCCAAACTGGGCAATAGGTGTCTTAAACTGAACCCTGTCATTTGCATATTTAACTGAAGAATCTATAACCCTTCTTTGAGCATCAAGACAAGCTCCCGCAAGTTTTATTCTCCCAACGTTAAGAGCATTCATCGCAATCTTAAAGCCATTCCCTCTTTCAGACAGCATGTTCTCTAAAGGTACTTTGGTATCATTAAAGAAAACCTGACGGGTAGAGGAGGAGTGGATTCCCAATTTTTTTTCTTCTTCGCCTAAAGAAATTCCATTAGGATTTTCAGGATCGTATTCTACGATAAATCCGGTAATATTTTTATCATCTTCAATACGTGCAAAAACGATCATCATATTGCAGAACCCGGCATTGGAGATCCACATTTTTTGCCCGGTGATACTGTAATATTTTCCGTCTTCAGAAAGTACAGCTTTTGTTTTTCCGCTATTGGCATCACTACCTGCTCCGGGCTCAGTTAATGCATAAGCACCAAACCATTCTCCGGTTGCCAGCTTCGGAAGGTATTTCTTCTTTTGCTCCTCATTACCGTAAAGAGTAATGGGCAAAGTACCAATTCCCGAATGCGCTCCAAAAGCAGTGGAGAAAGAACCAGTTGCGCCAGAGATATAATCTACAACCAACATAGTAGTGACAAATCCCATTCCCAATCCGTCATATTCTTCGGGAACTGAAACTCCAAGGAATCCCATTTCTCCTGCCTTACGCATTAGCTCTTCTGTTAGCTCGTAATTTTTCTGTTCAAACTCTTCTTTCCGCGGCCAGATCTCCCGATCAACAAATTCCTTTACGGAATCTTTCATCATTTTTTGTTCATCAGTAAAATCCTCCGGAGTGAATATATTTTCAGCCTTTGTTTCTTTGACCAAAAACTGGCCGCCTCTTAAGAGGTCTTTTTGGTTTGGTGTTGTATCCATTTATATTTATTCTTTTTGGTTCAGAATAAAGAGAAGAGAGAAAAGAAGAGAGACTTAATCTAATCCATTTTGGAAACCCATTGTCATCTTCTGAAATTCTTCAATTTTATTCTCTAATTTTTCTAATTCGATTTCGGTTATATAATTACGATGCCTTGCTACTAACAGTTGAGTTCCTAACTCAAATGATGATCCAAGTGAAATATCTAAAAAATGACGAAAGGATTTTTCTGATCTTGAAGATCCTTCTGCAATATTACTTGGCATTGAAACAGAACATTTACTAAGTTGTGAACTAAGATCATAAATCTCGTGTTTCGGAAAACTGAGGAGAATATCTGAAACATCTTTTGCAATCTCGAGTCCTAATTTCCAAATCTTGAGATTTTTATAATTGTGTCTCTTCCTGCTGCTCATTTCTTCTCTTCTCTCTTTTCTCTTCTCTATTTTCTCCCTGTTATTCTAATTTAAAAACTCATAAACCCCAGCTGCTCCCTGTCCTGTTCCCACGCACATGGTCACGAGACAATGTTTATTTTGGTGGCCGCGTTTTCGCATTTCATCGAAGATCTGTACAGAGAGTTTCGCTCCTGAACATCCCAGGGGATGACCCATCGCTATTGCTCCTCCGTTCACATTGACCAGCTGCGGATTTAATCCCGTTTCTCGTATTACGGCAAGTGACTGGGAAGCAAAAGCTTCATTAAGCTCGATAAGCTCCATGTCTTCTTTTTTCAATCCTGCTCGTTTCAATGCTTTTGGAACTGCTATTACCGGACTTATTCCCATTACCCTTGGATCTACTCCCGCTACGGCATAACTGACTAAGCGTGCGATTGGTTCAAGGTTTAACTCTTTCACCATTTCTTCACTCATCACCATTAAAAAGGCTGCACCGTCACTCATTTGAGAGGCGTTACTTAGGGTGACACTTCCACCTTCAGCAAAAACAGGTCGTAATCTTGCCAGGGCTTCTACAGATGTATCGGCGCGTGGACCTTCGTCTTCGGTTACTGTGTAAGTCCTTTTTTCTTTTTTTCCTTCAGCATTTATAAATGTTTCTTCCACTTCAATAGGAACTATTTGTTCTTTGAACCTCTCTTCCTTAAGAGCTTTTAAGGCCTTTTGGTGGGAATTGTAAGCGAATTCATCCTGGTCTTCCCGGGAAATATTGTAACGTTTTGCTACTTCTTCCGCAGTTAATCCCATTCCCCAATAATAGTCTTCGTGGCCTTCTTTCGCAACGCTGTAATTAGGAACAGGTTTGTATCCTCCCATAGGAATATAGCTCATACTTTCAGATCCTCCTGCTATAATGCAATCTGCCATTCCGCTCTGGATCTTGGCCGATGCCATGGCAATGGTTTCAATTCCCGATGCACAATATCTATTCACCGTAACTCCTGGAACATCTTCGATCTTTAATCCCATTAAAGAGATCAATCTACCCATATTAAGTCCCTGCTCCGCCTCCGGCATCGCATTACCGACCATAACATCGTCAATTCTCTTTTTATCCAGCTGCGGAAGATCCTTCATTAAATATTCAATAGTTTCCGCCGCCAATTCATCCGGCCTCTTAAACCTGAATACTCCGCGAGGCGCTTTCCCCACTGCGGTTCTGTATGCTTTTACTATGTATGCCTGTCTGTTCATTGTTCTAGTATTTAGATGTTAGATTTGAGATGTGAGACATTAGACGTATTATTTGCTAAACTTCTGGATTAGGGAATAATTCATCTTTTGAACTTCAATCAAATCTTTTAATAATTGTCGTGTTTTATCTTCTGGAATAAGCTTTAAGCGATGAGATAAAATTAATTGTGTAAATAATTCATTTGAAGATCCACTTGCGATTCCCAGGAAGTTGCGGAATTCACCATCTGTATTTCTTCCGGCTCCTTCGGCAATGTTAGAAGGAACTGAAATAGCGCTTCTTCTAATTTGACTTGTTAGTCCATATTTTTCTTCTTTAGGAAATTCTGAAGAAATTAAATAGGTCTGTTCTGCAACATCCATTGCTTTTTGCCAAATCTTTAAATCCTGAAAATTATGCATATTAACAGTTTTACGTTTTTGTTGATGAAATCTCAAATCTAATATCTCATGTCTTATATCTCCTGTCTAATTCCTAAGCGGCTTTCCCTTCTTCAGCATGTGCTCAATTCTTTCAAGCGTCTTCCTTTCTCCTGTGAGAGATAAAAACGCTTCTCTTTCAAGATCAAGTAGGTATTGTTCGCTCACATAACTTGCATCAGATAAATCTCCACCGGACATAACGTATGCCAGCTTATTGGCTATTTTTCTGTCATGTTCGCTGATGTAATTACCTGCTACCATCTGGTCTGTTCCTACCATAAAAGTTCCAAGGGCCTGTTTTCCTAAAACTTTTATGTCTGTTCTAGGTATTGGTTTTGTATAGCCGTTTTCTGCCATGAGAAGTGCGTGTTGTTTTGCCATAGCCAATTGCCTGTCTGGGTTAACAACTACTATATCTTTTCCTTTTTGAAGAATGTTGAGGTCGTAAGCTTCATAGGCTGAAGTTGAAACTTTTGCCATTGCAATTGTGAGGAAGTGTTCTCTAAGACGGTTCAATTCCACATCATCTTTTTGGTATGTATCACTTGCTCTCACAGTCATTTCCTTGGAACCACCTCCACCGGGAATAACTCCCACGCCAAATTCCACGAGACCAATGTAAGTTTCGGCTGCGGCTACAACTTTATCGGCGTGAAGTGAAAGTTCACATCCGCCCCCCAGTGTCATTGCGTGTGGTGCTGCTACCGTTGGAATGGAAGAATAACGCATCCGCATCATCGTGTCCTGGAAATATTTAATGGCAATATTCAGCTCATCGTATTCCTGTTCAACAGCCATCATAAAAATCATCCCGATGTTGGCACCTACAGAAAAGTTCTTGCCGTTGTTGGCCACCACCAATCCCTGGTAATCTCTTTCAGCCAGATCCAGGGCTTTATTTAGTCCGTCCAGCACATCGCCGCCAATGGTATTCATTTTACTTCGGAACTCTACATTGAGGATTCCGTCGCCAAGATCTTCCACTACCACTCCGCTGTTTTTGAAAACCTGTTTTGATTCGCGGATGTTGTCCAGAATAATAAAAGCATCCTGTCCCGGAACTTTTACCTGTTTCTTCTGCGGAATATCGTAATAATAGGAATTCCCGTCTTTTACTGTATAGAAGCTTTCACTACCGCTTTCCAGCATTACATTTACCCAGGCTGCAGGTTCATAACCTTCGGCCTTCATCATTTCTATTCCCTTCTTTACGCCTACAGCATCCCAAATTTGGAAAGGCCCGTGATCCCATCCAAAACCTAAGCACGCATAGCATCATCTATCTTATAAAGCTCATCTGTTATTTCCGGAATTCGGTTTGAAACGTAAGCAAAAAGTGCAGAGAGGTTCTTGCGGTAAAATTCACCTGCTTTGTCATTTCCTTTTACCAAAACAGAAAACCGATCTTCTACTTTGTCTATAGTTTTCGTTTGCTCGAGAGTAGCAAAATTTGCTTTTTTACCCTCGCGATATTCCATTCTATTTAAGTCCAAAGTTAGGATCTCACTGGATCCATCTTTTTTCTTTTCTTTTTTATAAAAACCCTGACTTAGTTTTACTACCCAACCACTTCTTATCCATCATGGTCTGGATAAAGTCGGGTAATTTAAACAGGTCGTGTCGCTCATCATTTGGAACGCCTTCATGTAATCCATTCGCCACGTGCACCAGGGTGTCAAGACCTACAACATCAACCGTTCTAAAGGTTGCCGATTTAGGTCTTCCAATAACTGGTCCTGTAAGTTTGTCAACTTCTTCAACCGTCATATCCATTTCCTTCACCATATGGAACAAACTCATAATGCTGAAAATTCCAATACGGTTCCCAATAAAAGCAGGAGTATCTTTTGCAACTACAGAAGTTTTACCCAGGAATTTTTCTCCATACTCATTCAGGAATTCCAGTACTTCTTCTGAAGTATCGGGTCCCGGAATAATTTCAAATAGCCTTAAATATCTTGGAGGATTAAAGAAATGTGTTCCGCAGAAGTGCTTTCTGAAATCTTCACTACGGCCTTCATTCATCAATTGAATTGGAATTCCGGAGGTATTAGAAGTTATAAGAGTACCTTCTTTTCGGTGTTTTTCCAGATTATCAAAAACCTGTTTTTTAATATCAAGACGTTCAACAACGACTTCGATAATCCAGTCAACTTCAGAAACTTTTGAAATATCATCCTCCAAATTCCCCGTTTTAATCCTGCTTGCAAAGTCTTTATGGTAAATAGGAGATGGCTTTGATTTAAGTGCGTCTTGAAGAGATTGATTTACCAGGCGATTCCTTACCTGTTTGCTTTCCAGCGTTAGGCCTTTCTTCTTTTCCTGCTCGGTTAATTCCCTTGGAACAATATCCAGCAGGAGTACCTCCACACCAATATTGGCGAAATGGCAGGCAATACCGCTTCCCATAATTCCGGAACCAATTACTGCAACTTTGTTAATTCTTCGTTTCATATGTTTTATATAGTTTTAATAGCTTCGGTGAAACTCACTGAAGTAATTAGCAAATTATTTTCCCCTTTTTCCTATTGCAAAAAGGTGTAAAACCTGAGGAGTTTTTAGCTTAATCAGGATTAATGATGTCATTTAATTTGAGATCTTTATCATAGATCTTTTTGTTTCCAATTAAATCGGTTATAGTATTGGCAACCCGAATGAATGTTTTTAGATCTTCTTCAGGAACATTTTCTTTCACGGCCTCATCAAATCTCAATACCACACTTTTTGAAAAGTCACGCATTTCCAGCCCGAACTTTGTAAGGTGAAGTAAGACACTCCGGCCATCTTTGGGATTCTTTTTTCTAATTATTAGACCTTTCTCTTCCATGGTTTTTAAAATTCGGGAAAGACTGGTGGCTTCCATTCCCATTTTGGGACCTAAAGAAGTCGAAGGGGTTCCTTTTTCAGGATCAATACTTAGTAAAGCAAAACCAGTAGCCATAGTGCTTCCTGCTTTTCCGGCTTCCTCATTGTACATTTTGGAAACTGCAATCCAGGTTGCCCGCAATACATAATCAATTGTCTTCTCCTTCATATAAAAAATGGTGAAATGTAAAGTTAACAAAATTTATTATGCACGCATAATAAATCCAAGGAAATTTTTTATTCTTATAATGAATGTGGTAAAACATAGAATGAAGAACAGGAGAGGAGGTTAAAAACCTCTTCAACTACAATTAATTAAGGAAATAGCTGTATTTCTATTACAGTAAATATTTAAAATGCTTATCAACTGAAAGTATTGATGATGTTTAAACCTAAGATGGATATTCCTCTCATCTAAATATTTTATTTTACTTTTAGGTCTCTAAAAAATTCAGAAGAAAAATGCTAGATTATCCATTGAAGTTTACCCCCGTTTTAAAAGAAAAAATTTGGGGTGGTAGTAAGTTAAGAGAAGTATTAAATAAAGATTCCAACAGTAATGAACTGGGGGAAAGCTGGGAAATTTCAGGAGTACAAAATGATATTTCGGTGGTTGAAAATGGTGCTTTGAAAGGTAGTACTTTGAATGAGTTACTGGAGAAATACAAAGGGGACTTTCTGGGAGAAAAGGTCTACGAAAATTTTGGAGCAGAATTTCCACTTCTTATAAAGTATATTGATGCAAAAACTGAATTATCGGTACAATTGCATCCCAATGATGAACTTGCCAAAAAAAGGCACAACTCTTTTGGAAAAACTGAAATGTGGTATATCATGCAGGCCGATGAAGGAGCTGAAATTAATGTAGGTTTTAAGAACACCACAACCAAAGATGAATATCTTCAAAGGCTTGAAAAAGGCGAAATTACAAAATTGCTCAATTTTGAAAAGGTGGAAAAAGGAGATTCCTTCTTTATTAATACCGGAAAAGTTCACGCTATAGGAGCCGGAGTTTTATTAGCCGAAATCCAGCAAACCTCTGATATTACCTATCGAATATATGACTGGGACAGGGTAGATGCCCAGGGAAAAAGCAGAGATCTACATACAGCCGAAGCCCTGGATGCAATTGATTTTCAGAAAAAAGACGACTTTAAACTGGAGTATTCCAAAACTGAAAATGAATCTTCGAATATCGCAAGGTGCGAATATTTTACCACAAATTATTTACAGATAAGAGGTAAGGTGGAGAAGGATTATTCTGAAATAGATTCATTTGTGATCTACATGTGCGTTAGCGGTAAAGCTGAAATTGAAACAGGTAGGAACACAGAAAATATTCAACAGGGACAAACAGTATTAATTCCTGCAAAGAATAAGAAAGTAACCATATCTTCAGAAGATGTCGAGTTACTGGAAGTATATATAGGCTAAAGCCAGGAATAAAAAGTTAAGGAGTAAAAGAGTAAAAGAGTGAAAGAGAAAAATTAAAAATTCACTGTAGATCTTTCCTACTTAATAATATAGCCACGAATTCACTAATAAATTATTAGTGAATTCGTGGCTCTCCAATTAAATAAAGCTATTTGTTTAGTATTTCTTCAATTTCCTGAAGTTCCTCCTTATTAAACTCCAGATTTTGTAAAGTATTAATGTTGTCCTGTAATTGAGAAACTTTGCTCGCGCCCACGAGCACAGAAGTTACCCGTAAATCTTTAAGCAACCAGGCAATAGCCATTTGGGCCAGACTTTGATTTCGGTTTTCGGCAATGGAATTCAGTTTCTTCATTTTCCCGACAAGTTCAGGAGTAATTTGGGATTTATCAAGGTATCCTCCTTCTATTGCTGCCCTGGAATCTTCAGGAATTCCATGAAGATATTTAGAGGTCAAAATACCTTGTTCCAAGGGAGAAAATACTATGCTTCCAATACCTTCCTGCTCCAGGGTATCCATCAATCCATTTTCCACCCACCTGTCCAACATGTTGTATCGGGGCTGATGGATCAAAAACGGTGTTCCCTGTTCCTTCAGAATTTTCGCAGCTTTTGCAGTGTCTTCAGCTGAGTATTGAGAGACACCTACGTATAAGGCTTTTCCCTGTCTTACGATTTGATCCAAAGCTCCCATTGTTTCTTCCAGAGGAGTTTCGGGATCAGGCTTAGGTGGTGGTAAAAAATATCTACATATTCCAGACCCATCCTGTTTAAGGATTGATCGAGGCTGGCAATAAGATATTTTCGGGATCCGAAATTTCCATAAGGTCCCGGCCACATATCCCATCCTGCTTTAGTGGAAATTATAAGTTCATCACGGTAAACTTTGAAATCTTCAGAAAAGATCTTTCCAAAATTTCTTTCAGCAGAGCCATAAGGAGGTCCGTAATTATTTGCCAGGTCAAAGTGTGTTATCCCATTATCAAATGCAGTCCTTAGCAGCTTACGGGAATTTTCAAAATCATCTACATCGCCAAAGTTATGCCACAGCCCCAGTGAAAGTAGTGGCAGGTCGATTCCGCTTCGGCCACAGCGGCGATATTGCATTTTTTCATATCTGTTTTCAGATGGTATATATGTATTCATAATAAAGTTTAAATTAAAAATGGCTTTCAGAATAGAAAGCCATTCAAGATCTTATTTTTCATAGATATTGTTGTAGAGATTCTCGTACAACTTCTTGATGTTTCTTCGTTTCAGCTTCATCGTAGGAGTTAAATGTTCTCCTTCAATACTCCAAACATCAGGAGTAAGTTCAAATTTTTTCACTTTTTCCCAGTGGCCAAATTTAGCGTTGTAAAAATCTACTTCTTCCTGAATACGGGAAACTACTTCAGGATGTTTGATCATTTCTGCAGGAGAGTTTCCAATATTTAAATTTTTTCGGTTTGCCCATTCCTGAACAAATTCGAAATTTGGCTGAATAAATGCTGCTTAAGCATTTTTTCTCCTTCTCCAATTACCATGATCTGTTCAATGAAGCGGGATTGTTTCATTGTATTTTCTATAATTTGAGGAGCCACATATTTTCCGCCAGATGTCTTAAACATTTCTTTTTTTCGGTCGGTAATTTTAAGGAAACCTTCACTGTCTATTTCGCCTATGTCTCCCGTATGGAAATAACCCTCCTCATCAATTGCTTCATTGGTTTTATCGGGCTCTTTATAATAGCCTAACATAAGATTTGGTCCTTTTGTAAGGATTTCCCCGTCTTCAGCAATTTTTACCTCGACTTTATCAATAACTTTTCCTACGGTTCCTATTTTAAATCCGTGGTTTCTTTGATCGTTAACAGCAATAACCGGAGAAGTTTCGGTTAAACCATAGCCTTCCATCACAGGAATTTCGGCGGCTGCAAAACTCTCGCTAATCTTGGTTGCAGGGCTGCACTTCCTGAAACTATTAATTCTATATTACCTCCAAGACCTTCTTTCCATTTCGAAAATATGATCTTTCTGGCAAGGCCAAGTTTTGTTTCATACCACCAACCATTGGCGCCATATGGTTCATATTGAAGTCCCAGCTCCACAGCCCAGAAAAACAATTTTTGTTTAACTCCGCCAACAGTAGATCCTTTAGCAATGATTTTGTCGTACACTTTTTCAAGTAATCTCGGAACCGCGGTAATAACATGAGGTTTTACTTCTTTTAAATTTTCACTTATTTTATCAATAGATTCTGCAAAGTAGATGGAGACGCTGTAATATTGGTATAAGTACAGGATCATCCTTTCGAAAATATGGCATACCGGGAGAAAACTTAAGGCAGTGTAGGTGCCAAATTCAAACGGGACCCGGGGAGCACTTCCAAGAACATTGCTAACAATATTATAGTGTGACAGCATGACTCCTTTTGGCCTGCTTAAGTAGTTCCAGAGGTATATATAAGAGTAGCGAGATCATCTGGCTTCACCTGCTTTTTTAATTGCTCTACTTCATCCTGGTTAGTTTTGTCTTCACCTAACTGCAAGACCTCTGTCCAATTTTTACATCCTACTATTTCATCAAAACTATAAACTTCCTTGAGTTTTGTATTGTGTTTTATGGCGTTTAATTTCTCCAGAACTTCAGTATCTGAAACAAAGCAGTAAGTGGCTTCACTGTGATTGATCACATATTCATAATCTTCTTCAGAAATGGTGGGATAAATAGGGACATTTTGAGCTCCCAGCTGGAGAACCCCTATGTCTACAATATTCCACTCTGTCCTGTTGGAGGAGGAAATGACAGCAATTTTTTCACCAGGTAAAACCCCCAGCCGAAGTAAACCCCTGCTCATGGCATTAGCCCTGTCTATGTATTCTTTGGTAGATAAAGATTGCCAGCTGCCATTATACTTGGTTACCAGAGCCTTTTCCAGGGGGTGATTTTCCAGTTGATAATATGGGAAATCAAAAAGTCTTTTTATTTCAGTCATTGGGTTCTAAATAGAGATATACCTTGCAAAATAACAATTTACCAGGGCATTTCAAATCTATTTATTTAAAAAGCTGAAGATATTTTCTCACGAGTTGTGATATTCATAATTTCTTATTCTTTATTTATTTCATAAAAAATTTAAAACTGCCTTTGATTTGATACAGATCATCCATTTAAAGAAGATAAACTAATAATGAATTTGCCGGGTAGGAGAGATCAGAGACAGGGGTGGAAGGGATTTGCTGCCCGTAGGTTATAAAATATGGCGTAAAAATCGTGTTATTAAAAAATGGTAAACTTATTTAAAAGTAATATCACTTAATGACTTGGCAGGATAAAAAAAGAAGAGGCTGCCTAAGAGAATTACAATACTGAGAATTCAGTTTTTGTACTTCCACTTAAAGGCAGCCTCTTCAACCTAACCTTATCCATTCCGGGATTATCAACAAAAATTATTGCGCGTTATAAACCCATTGGATTTGTCCACAAGCTACAGGTAATGTAGCAATATAATTACCTTCGAAGTTCATTCCGTGAAGAACAATAGTTCTGTTAACAAGAGGTGCAAGTTCTTCCCATGTTGGTACTGCTCCTTCTTCCTCAAACTCTGTTTCTCCTAAAGTAAATGTTCTTTCATAATAAAGTTCTCCATCAGCGTTAGCAACGGGAAATTCATCAATAGGATTATAAAGAGAAAGTAATACAGGTCCGTAAAATGGTGCACCTTCCCCAAGTTCTATTACTCCGTTACCATTGGTATCGGCAGCCATAAATCCTGTTTCACCGGGTGATGGAGGACAGGTTCCATTCTCATCACTTTCAAGACCGTGGATATGTTGTGGATGTACCATACTGGGAGTTAATCCATCTGCCCAAACTTTAACGGTTAATTTATTATCCATTTGGATAAGACTTGCGTGTCCCCAAACACCGCTATCATTTAAAGAAGATAACCAGCTGCTATAAATATCTGCTTCTAAAAGATCAGGAGTATCTCCCATGTCTCCACAGTTACCTGCTCTAAAGTGGTAATAATCAACATTGTCATCACCGTCCATTAAATCTCTAACATCACCATCTGTAATTACACCTGCACGAACGATATGCTCTTGTATGTCATCATAAGCATCAGAATTTCTCAGAGTGATCTCAAAATAGTATTCATCCATTCCATCTGTATCAGGTAAAGCAAAACATACAGGACTTCCGGCATAATCTCCGGCGTCATTCATAGTTACTGTACTTGGTACGTCGTTGTACATTTGATCTCCTTTTTCACCATTGGAATAGCTCCATACATCTACTGTATATTCTGCAGCATAATGTCTTCCGGACTCATCACAATAGTTACCAAATATGCAAAGTTCAATAGCTTCATTTTGGTCTATTTCAAAGAAAAGATATCCATACTGGTTAACCATACGGTCATCATAACATAGAACATCTACTTCTACGTATTTCTTAACTCCCGCTCTAAGGTCGATGGCCATAGGGAGTGACTGATCAACAAAGGAGGAAAGATCGTTTCCATTGCCCCAGGGCGCAAGCCAGATCATATTTCCTGAAGCTCCATGCACTGCAAAATAGTCCAGAGAATAATTCCCGGGCATCAATTCAAGATTTGCATCTTCTACTGTAAAAATCTGGCCATCGGCAAGATTTACGCGATACGGCTCATCCTGTGTTCCCACAATATCATTGCCGTCCATAGAAAGTACTATTTCAACATAAGCAGCAGCTTCGTCGGAACATTCCGGGACACCGTCAAGAAAACTTGTATGGGCTTTGTTAGCCGCACGATTGGTAGCAAGATCTGTAAGAAGGGCTCCAAAACTTAAGGTAGCCATATCGGGATTCGAATTTGTATTTACAGCTTCTTCCTTACTACAGGATGTAAAAAGGAGGGCAAAAGCGGCCAGGAAGCTAATACTGAGTTTAAATTTCTTCATAAGTTTTAATTTAGATTTATATAAAATGGTTAATAATTACGGTTTTGATTCATAATAATTGATGGGATGCTTTAACCAAGCAAGATCAATAGGCTATGAAGAATTATAAAGATACCCTTGTGGTGGGGGAGCACTAGTAGGGGAATTCCCTTATTAACCTAGTTTAACCCTTGTGGAACGATGCAAATTCCTGTTTAAGAAGAAAAGAGATTAGAAAAAGAGTGGCAGCTACTACTTCTATTAGATTTTTTTATAATATTTAATCCTATAATAAAAAATTCAGGATTTTTAAGAGGTTAAACAAAACCATTGATTTTATGATAATTAAAGAAAGTATTGGGGAAAGTGATCTTGTAGAGATCCTTTAAAGAAAATTTTATAATTCTGTCGGGAAGTAAACTTCTAGTTTTGAAAACAGTTTGTTATTATATAGCAAGGTTACAATGTCTGTAAGATTTTCTTTATATTTCTTCAGAACAAGAATTCTAATTGAAGTAGATTCGCAACCTAAAACAAAAACAAATGTCCAAAACAAAAATTACCGTAAACAATAATGGCTCTCTTATAATTGCAGGAGATTTCGAAATAGTAGATAAGAACGGAAATGAATACAACCTGGGAGGACGGGAACAGGTTACCCTTTGCCGTTGTGGCCTTTCAGCAAACAAACCTTTTTGCGACGGGTCCCACAGAAATCATTTCGAACATGAGGCTGTTGCATTCGATTTGCCCCCAAAGAAGGTGTAATTTTGAAAGTAAATATTGACATTCCTTAAGACAGGAAAATTAATATAAACCGTACATAAGTTTTTCTCACCCTTAAGTGCTACCCTAATTTCTGCACAGGGTGGAGAAACCTGTTCAACAGATTAAAGATGAACTAAAACTCAGCCATACTTTTTGTTACTCCTCCTGTCATATTAGAATTAGATTTTTTCAGTTCATTTTAAATCAATTAGAAAAATTCAAATTTATCTATCCAATAGAAGTGAAATTAATATATTTCAAATTAGTAGTAAAGACATAATTGTTTTCAGAAATATTTAAGAATTTCAATTTTTGAAACCTGGCCACTTACAGTATTACTTGTGAGACTTGTTTCTTCAAAAAAGGAATTATACATAGCTAATTAGTATATCTCAATGAAAAATTTAGAATGAAAAGCTGGCTCCTTATTTATTTACTACTATTAATCAATATGAACCTCTTTGGTCAGAGCCTATTTTTTAAAAATATTGACAAAGAATTTCTTACAGGTAAAATTAATTATTGTGAAGACGCACGCTTCATGAGAGTGGGGAAGGAGCATTCCCTGAGACAGGTCTATCTCAATCCAACAGTTTATGAAGCTTTTATAAAGATGGCTGACGCGGCAAAATTTGATGGCCTAGACCTCAGGATCGTTTCGGGAGCCCGCAGTTTTGAGGAACAGAAAATAATTTGGGAAAAGAAATGGCAGAGCTTACCAGATACCGTTCCTCAGGACCGCATAAAAAGAATTCTTGAGTTTAGTTCTATGCCAGCTACCTCCAGACACCACTGGGGAACAGATATAGACATTAACAGTGTAGAATCCTCCTATTTCACCTCTGAAAAAGGAATAGCTGAGTATCAATGGTTAATCAATAATGCTGGGAAATTTGGATTTTACCAGGTTTACAACAACCAGGCATCGGGGAGGACAGGTTATTCTGAAGAAAAATGGCACTGGTCTTATATGCCTCTGGCCAATTTTTTTCTTCGGGCTTATAATGAACAGGTAACTTATGCTGATATTCTGGGATTTGAAGGAGCCGATTTAGCTGAAGAATTCTCCTTAATTGCATCTTACGTAAACGGAATATCAACTGTAGCAATTCCGCGTGCTGTTGCAGTAGTTACTGCGCAGAGATTAACGATTGATCAATTAAGAGAAAAGAGAAAAATTTTCGTCAACTAAATTAATTTTTGGGAATATTACTCATTCCCATAGAGATTACCTTTAGAATCTTCTTCGGGAGCTTTTTTCTTCTTTGTACTTCTAATGGCCAGGATCATTGCCAGTATTATTAATAGAGGTCCTATAATTCCCAGATAGGCATTTGAATTCTCCTCCCAGCTAAGATCATCAAAACTTAACCTGGCAGCATTAAAAATAAGGAGAGCGATACCAATAAAAAGCAAGATGTAATAAAAATTTTTCATCAGCATTTAGTAACAAAGCTATATTAATAAGATACGGAATATTTATATGAATTTAATACCAAACTCAGTCTTTTTAAAAAAGAAAAGTGCAGAATTTTTAGCCGCGGGATGAGGTTTAGGCAACTGCGTATTTTTACCTGAACAAACCCGTGAGTGACTTACCCAACCTTCAGCTTGAGAGAGGTGCGTATTAAAAGCCTTTGCAGTAAAGGAACCGAGTGATATTAAAACTCATCTTTACTTAAAAGTGCTTTCCCGAAAAGCTGGCATTGGAGGAAATAAGGAAACTGGTTTTAGAAATAATTTATAGCAAGCTATTAACATTTAGAATATTTATCGTAATATTGCTATATAACAATAAGCAATGGGAATTACGAAATCAGAAATTTTTAGTCCGTTACAAAATGAGATAGCAAATCTTGCGAGAGTGCTTGGACATCCTGCGCGTATAGCCATTCTACAGCAGATTATGAAAAGTGAGTCCTGTATTTGCGGTGATCTTGCAATGGAAATAGGTTTGGCACAACCCACCATTTCTCAACATTTAAAGGAGTTGAAGTCTGTAGGATTAATAAAAGGCACCATTGAAGGGGTGAAGGTGTGTTATTGTATAGATCAGGAAAACTGGAAACAAATGAATGGTCTACTTACAGAATTTTTCAATCAGAACCTTAACAATAACAATGATTGTTGTTAGCTGAATTAATAATAAAAAACTTATACTATGAAACTTTCAGAAATCAAAACTCATTTAAGAGAACTCGAGACCATTGCTTTTCAACTTCCAAACGGATCTTTGGTACCACGTCATTTTCACGTTACTGAAGTGGGAAAAGTATCCAAACATTTTATTGATTGCGGTGGAACAGTAAGATTAGAGGAAGTAGCCAATTTTCAGTTGTGGGATTCCAATGATTACAATCACAGGTTACATCCTGAAAAATTAACTCACATAATTGAACTTTCAGAAAAAATTCTGGGACTTCAAGATCTGGAAATTGAAGTTGAGTACCAGGGAGAAACCATCAATAAATTCGGACTTGATTTTGACGGTAAGAATTTTCAGCTTACCACAACAAAAACTGATTGTCTTGCAAAGGAGAATTGCGGTATTCCTACGGAAAAACCAAAAAAGAGATTATCTGAAATATCCTGCTCTCCAAATTCCGGTTGTTGCTAGATTCCTGTAAAAACCTCAATATGGATCATTCAACTAACAGATTGTTTCCTGAATTACATAAACTAATAAAAGGACTTTCAGCTTCCAAAATTTCGGAAAGCCGAAAAGAAGTTCTACAGGATCTTATTAATTATATTCAGCAAAAAGTAGAAAAACAGGAGCTTAGTTAACATAAATTTCATTTGTACCCATAATTCCCGGCGAAGTCACCTTTCTCAAACCTGGGCGCAGGTTATCTCAGCCTACTTTAATATTCCGGGAGTGCATTGTTATTCGGGAGGAACTGAAGCTACTGCACTCTTTCCTATGGCAGCAAAAACACTGGAACAATCAGGCTTACAGGTGGAGAAAATTTCTGAAACACAAAATCCTGTCTATAGCATTAAATTTGGACCAAATGAACTTCCTGTTATAGGTTTTTCCAAATCTTTTGATCACCATTATAACCCTGAAAGTAAGTTTGCAGCTATAATGACCTGTTCTCAGGCAGACGAAGCTTGCCCTTTAATTCCGGGTGCTGAAAAAAGAATTCCTATTACTTATGATGATCCAAAAGAATTTGATAATACTCCTGAACAAGCTGAAAAATATAAGGAACGAAGCCTGCAGATCGCGTCAGAATTATTTTATGTGTTCTCTAAGATCAATCTGCAGTAATGGCTAAAAAGAAAATAGCATTTTTCGAAAAATATTTAAGTCTGTGGGTTGCATTGTGTATTGCCGGAGGAATAGCGATAGGAGCTGTGGCAGGTGATGCAATGGAAGTAATGAGCACCTGGGAAATATACCAGGTCAATATTCCTATTGCCTTGTTAATCTGGATGATGATCTATCCTATGATGTTGCAGATAGATTTCAGCAGTATTAAAAAAATAGGTCAAAAGCCAAAGGGCATTGTGCTAACAGTAATTATGAATTGGCTGGTGAAGCCGTTCACCATGGCATTTTTTGCCTGGATCTTTTTTACTAAAATTTTTGCTGCTTTTATTGAACCTTCATTGGCAGGAGAGTATATCGCTTAGTGCAATTATCCTGGGAGCAGCTCCCTGTACCGCTATGGTTTTTGTATGGTCCTACTTAACAGATGGAGATCCAAATTACACCCTAATGCAGGTATCGGTAAACGATCTTATCATTCTTTTTGCTTTTGTACCTATTGTAGGATTGTTGCTTGGGATTACTGATGTTGTTGTGCCCTACGAAACTCTTATCCTCAGTATTTTAATATATGTTGTTGTACCACTAATTGCCGGAATTCTAACCAATAAATTGCTGATAAAAAGACACGGAGAAGATTGGTTTAAATCTGATTTTCTTCCGAAGTTCAAGCCTGTAAGTATTATTGCGCTGCTCCTTACTTTGGTGCTGCTGTTTGCTTTTCAGGGGGAAAACATTCTGAATAATCCTCTTATAATCTTTCTTATTGCTGTCCCGCTCATCATTCAAACCTATTTTATTTTTTTCATTACCTGGTTTGCAGGTAAAGGTTTGAATCTTTCTCATCCCGTTTGTGCACTTAAGCAGCAATGATAGGTGCCAGTAATTTCTTTGAACTATCTGTTGCAGTGGCCATAGGTCTGTTTGGTCTCGAAAGTCCGGCGGCTTTGGTGTGTGTAGTGGGAGTTTTGGTCGAAGTGCTTAGTGATGCTTTCCCTGGTGAACTACGCCAACAGGAGGAAATATTAAAATTGTGAATATCTATTGGCAGGATAATCTTTTGTGGCTGTTATAAATTATATTTTTGGCTCCCAAAAAAATATAATATGAGCGCAACCTGGTATGAATGTAAGGTGAAATACAGAAAAACACACGAAACAGGAGAACAAAAAGTAACTACCGATACCTACTTACTTGACGCAGTATCTTATACTGAAGCAGAAGCACGGATCAACGAAGAAATGGCTGCTTATACAAGTGAAGAATTCAGGATCACGAATATAAAAGTTGCTAACTTTTCTGAAGTTCATCCCTTTGAATATTCCGATCGCTGGTTTAAATCAAAAGTTTCTCTTATCGCGCTTGATGAAGAGAGCGGGAAGGAAAGAAAAACAAATGTCTATTTACTGGTACAGGCGAATGATGTAAAAGAGGCTTTTGAAAATACCACTAAAGCTATGGAAAACACCATGGGCGACTATACCATTCCTTCTATTACTGAATCTCCGATTCTGGATGTTTTTCCATATTTTTCCGGGGAAGAAGTCGAAGATAGGATTGAAGTTTCCGAAATGACAGAAGCAGTGGAAGCTGATGCAGTGGAACAGGAAGATTAATATAAGCAGGAGCTGCATATTCCGTATATCAGCATCATTTTTATTAGAAACGTACGTGAAACACCTCTTGTTGAAGGGGTGTTTTTTTGTTCCTGAATTGAAGAACCTGCCACGATTATTTTTCCTCTAATTTTTTCCGTTAGAAAGTATTGACAGTAGCTGTTCTTGTCAATTCCTCTTCTGAAGAAGGATCATTATTAGATTTGGGAAAACTTTAGTAATTGTCCAAAAACTACCTCTATAGACTACGTAGATATAGTAATTATAAACCACTAAATATTATTTTATGAAAAATTACATGTTTTACCTGGCCGCTTTTCTTTTTGTTTTTACCTCTTGTGAGAAAGAAGCAATGGAACCAGAAGTAATGGAAGCGCAATTACAAACCGAAGTAAATGGCCAAAAGGCTCATCTTAAGAACGTACAAAGTTTTAAAGCACATCTCTCTGGAGACCAGCAGGTGCCGGAAGCAGATACTGAAGCTACAGGACAAACCATATTTAAGCTAAGTAAAGATGGTAGCACCCTTTCCTACAAGTTAATTGTCGCCAATATTGAAAATGTTGCAGCTGCACATATTCATATAGGTGAAACTTAGGCAAACGGAGGCGTTGCAGTGACCTTGTACAATGGACCTATTGAAGGAAGAACAAATGGAATCCTTGCTGAAGGGGAAATTACAGATGAGGATATTACAGGCTATACTCTTGCCGAATTAATTAATATTATGCTGGCTGAAGGAGCTTACATAAACGTGCATACGTCACAAAATCCTGGAGGGGAAATTCGTGGACAGGTTTCGCCTAATAATAAGGAAGCTTAAGATTTTAAGTGGGAAATTCTGGTAAAAAATTGTACATTAAAGTGCTCTAAAACTTAAATGCCGATCTTTATCTGTCTCTTCCGCAGATAAATCTAAAAGGGATAGGTTTCGACCAGTCCCTTTTCTTTAGAATTAGGTGATTTTTGTATGATAGTTTACTCATGTTTTATTTCTATTGTTAATTTTTCTTCCTGTCACCACTTTTTTAAGTTTTGCATTAAGGAATTATATTATATTTACATCCCTATATTTCAGTAGTTTACACAAAGCCTCAAGTGTACTCACCTACTTACCCCTCTGCCTGGAAGAATCTCCTACCTGATTCTATTTTTATTTGAATTTATCCACTTAAAAATTGAAATATTATGAAGAATTATTCTTTTACCGGAGTTCTGTTGTTATTGGTCCTGCTTGCGACCGGATGTTCAAATGAAAAATTACCTGCAGAGGTTCCTGAAGTCCGGGACGCCTCTTACAAAGATGGTCCCGCTTTTATGAAATACTCAGAAAGTTCACCGGGAGGACCTTTATTTGATCTTTACACAGCACCCAACAATGATATTCTTGTTGCAGATGCCTCTGTAGGAATTACTACTCTTTATGGAAAACTGGAAGCAGCCCTCCCGGGAGTTACTTCGGTATCAACTGTGGGAAGAGGCTTGATGTGGGCTACTGTTGGACCAAATGGACCAGGCGAAGAAAATAACGGACAGGCACTGTATAGGGTTCAAAAGAACCGCACAGTAATGGTAGCCAACTTATTTGAATTTGAAGAGCACTACAATCCCGATGGTCAGGATATTAATTCAAATCCCTACGCAGTTTTGGCTCTTAATGGTAATGAAGCTCTTGTAATAGATTCAGGAGGAAATGACCTTCTTCGTGTAGACCAAAAAGGGAACATTGAAGTTGTAGCTGTATTTCCTGTTGAACTGGTTTCAACCCAGTACATTAAAGATCTTGTAGGTTGTCCTGCTTAGTCCGCCTGATGTTTGTGGTTTGCCGCCTATGTTGCCTGCGCAGCGATTCCCACTTCAGTTGTTATGGGACCAGATGGCTACTATTATGTAGGAGAGCTTAAAGGTTTTCCTGCTCCAATCGGGGAATCAAACATCTGGAAAATTTCTCCTGATGCTACAGGAGCTATGTGCGGTTCAAGTCCTGATTGTATGAAGGCATTTGATGGTGGTTTTACCTCCATTATCGATATGGATTTTGGCAAAGACGGAATGTTATACGTGGCTGAAATGGATGCTAATGGTTGGTTAGCGGCGGAAGAAGGCCTTGGAGTAGGAGGAAGGATCAAGGTTTGTAATCCTGAAACTCTTCAATGTGAAGTAATAGCCACTGGCATCCCATTATTAACAGCAATAACAATTGACAAAAACGGAACTCTTTGGGCTACCCGCAATGCTCTTATCCCGGGACAGGCTGAGGTTGTTCAGATTTCCTATTAGGATATTAAGCCTATCTATGTAAAGTTTAAATATTAGCCGGAAAACCGGGGAAAGGTCCTGATCTTTTTCCCGGTTTTTTATCTGGATTTCGATCAGGCCCAGTCAAATCCCTTATTAAACTACTTTGGAAGGGTCTCAATTTTTTTCCGATTTTCTGAAAATTTGAAGTAAGTAAGTGATCTCCAAAACCACTCCACAGGTCCCTGATGAAAACGCTTTAACCACCATTGACTAAATTTGATCTGAAGAAAAAATACAGCTATAGCCATTAGCACATTTAAGGAAGGAGAGCTTTTATTAAAAAGATCAAACCCGAAATTATAAAAAAGGAGCAGGCCGAATGCAGTTTGTAAAAGGTAATTCGTTAGTGCCATTTTTCCCATCGTCTCCAGAGGTTTAAGAAAGGAATGAAAAAATTTTCTCCTATAGAGAAGTGCTATTCCCGTGATATAAAAGATGGTAACTGCAAAGTTGTAAATACTAAAAAGAAAGGCTGCTATCCACTTAAAACTGGGCACTACATCTATTTTTGGAAGACTAACGTAATCCATGAGAAGCATTAGCCAGGCAATCAGGACCAGGCCAACGATCACCCAACCTAGTATATTTATTCCAGCGTAAAAATTTTCCAAGATTTATTTCTATAGATTCAAACAATTTCTTTCGTCCCGCGTAAAAGCCCAGGAGAAAGTAACCAAAGGTCATTAGAAGCCTTCCGCTTTCCAGTTGATACCTTATCTTGGCTTACCAGGAATTCAGGTTCCCTGTTATATTATCTAAAAAGCTTCCCTTATCCACCAGCAAATTATAGCTTTCAGCTTTGGCTTCCATGGGAAGTGACATGTTCGGGGTAGTATTCTCAGTTACAATTGCATCATAAAGATGGTTTGGCAGATTTGTTATCAAAACCAAAGCAATTACAATTAAAGTATTGACAGGCAGTCTTCTAAAGGCAATTAGGATAATTCCCAGGACTGCATAAATGGCCAAAATATCCCCCCGCCAAATCGTGTGATGGATAATTCCAATAATGAAAAGCAGGAACAGTCGCCAGGCATAAACTCTAACATAACCCGATTCAGATTTTTTTCTTCGGAAATGGAGGTAAAATCCTAACCCAAATAAAAATGAAAACACTGAATAGAATTTTCCAAAGACAAGAGCCCCAAAAATTGCAAATGCTACATAGTCTGCTGTACTGAGATAGCTGAAATATACTTCACGGGGTAATGAAGCACCAGTATACCAGATTATCATATGAGCGTAAAGGATGCCTGCCAGGGCAAATCCCCGCAAAACATCAATAGTTTCAATTCGATTACTACTTATTAATTTGCTTTCCCCCATAAATCATATCCCTCAGCCTAAAAAGGAAGAAAACAGGATCAATCTTCTGAACATGTTTTAGCTGTTCCTTCAAATAACAGTTCGGGTAATTTTTATAGATTTTAATTACAGGGGATAATGGAAAAAATTCATGTTGAATCTCTTAACTCCCACTGAAATAAAAATGACCAAATACCCGGGTATAAAAACCCGTGCTTTTTTTAGTTGTTATACCGTAATCTTCAAAAGGAGGGTCATTAATAATTATCTATAAGCTTTTATAGCCCTGTTGTTTCCAAAAATATCTTTTCTTATCTCGGTTTTAAATCCGTTTTCTGCAAAAACTTTAGCAGTTTCTTTATGATGATTTTTATTAATTTCCACGTAAACCACTCCCTGGGGAGATAATCCTTCTTTGGCCAGTTCCGCAATTTTACGGTTAAAGATCATTGGATCTTTTCCTTTGACATATAAGGCAACCTAGGTGGTTCACGATCCAGATTTTTTCCCTGATCATCATCTTTCGAGTTTTCAGAGACATATGGCGGATTGGACACAATGATATCAAATTGTTTTGGTAGTTTTTCCCACTTGAAAATATCTTCCTGGATAAATTCTACATCAATGTGATTTAAAGAAGCATTTTCCCGTGCAATTTCCAGGGCCTCACCTGAAAGATCGACGGCAGTAACTTCTACTCAGTATTTCTTTTCCAAAAGTGACAGGTAAAAGTCCGCAACCTAAGTTCCTATATCCAACATAGTAAGGTTTGAACCTTTATCCTGTTGTAATCTCATAAAATCTTCTTTTACCCAATTTACCAGGGTTTCAGTTTCCTCACGAGGTATGTGAACATTAGGATTTACCTTAAAGGTCCTGCCACAAAAATCGGCTTCCCCCAATATATATTGAATGGGCTCATTGTTTTTAAGACGTTCCAGGGCATCCTCAAATTCCTGCTGTTGGAAATCCTCAAGAACAACATTTTTCTGCTCGTCAGGGTCAGCCGGAACGTTTAAATATTTATCAACGAGCAGTTCGAACATGGACTCTAATTCACTTTCCGGATACTCATTTTTAAAATTCCTGAAAAATTGATCCCGTAATTTTATTAGTTTTATCATACCTCAAATGTAAAGTTCAGGAGAAAGAAAAGTCTTTAGTAAATCATAATGTATCCTAAAAGAAATGCGAAAATTTAAAAAAGATGAGGTAGAGTGGGAAAATAAAGAGTTTAGGAAGTAGTCCTAATTTTTTTCCCAAAGCAGATGCTAATTTCTAATTAGAGGAGCCACGCAGGATCTTCTCCATCTTTTTTCCTTTAGCCAATTCGTCAACCAATTTATCTAAATATCGTACCTGTTGTGTGAGAGGATTGTCAATTTCCTCAACCCTGTACCCACAAATCACCCCCGTAATTAGACGGGCATTTGGATTAAGATTTGCCCTTTGAAAGAATGTTTCAAAGCTCAGCTTTTCCGCTATGATTTCCTGTAGTTGTTTATCATCAAAACCTATTAGCCATTTTATGACCTGGTGCAATTCTTCTTTTGTCCTGCCCTTTTTTTCAATTTTGGTAACGTAATGAGGATAGACAGAAGCAAAAGTCATATTTGCCATACGTTGATTATGCTTCTCATCGGTTTTCATGACTTCTGGTTTAGATTTAACTTACCTGAAAGTACTGATAATATTTAAAAAAGCCATTTTCTGTACTTTTCAAATAATATATTACAGCCTCTTTGATTCTGCTTTTATTTTCGTGGAACTTTTGAATAATAAATTTGCGCAAATTTTTTTATTCCCTGCTAATAAAATCTTCTAAACCTGATGTTACTACATCAAATTCAGCTAAAATATCATTCAATTCCTGATTGTCCATTGTTTTTGTTTCTGAAGCTTTGAGCTTGTCCCGATACGCCGGGATCCATTTCTCTAATACTTTTGCCTCGATATAGTGTAATGTAATAGTATTTTTGTGGATCAAATTAGAAATAGCTTCTACATCTCCCGCTTTAGCTGCAGTGCTAAATTCCTGTTTGTAAAGTTGAATAGCTTTGATGGAAGTGTTTATTAATTTTTCAAATACCTCCCGGTTTTCTCCTGCTAAACTTTGGTATTTTTTTACGCTGTAATGCTGGCTTTTTAAAGCTTTTTCTGTGGGCAGGTTTTTAGTGGAAGGAGGGATATTATTAATTTCGTTATTTATAGAATTAGGCCTCGCATTTCCATTGGTCCTTTTAAGATTGAGATGATACAAAATGATTTTCTTCAATTTTGCCGGATCAAAAGGCTTTGTAAGCAGATCGTCAAATTGAGTAGCATGTTGTACTTGCTGCACTTCCTGATTTTTATCGGCCGTTAATGCAAGAATGGGAGTATTTTCATAACCCTTGATTTTCCGAATTAACCTGGTAGCTTCGTAACCATCCATTATTGGCATCCGCACGTCCATAAGAATAAAATCATAAGAATTTTGTTGTGCCATTTCAACAGCTTTCTCTCCGTTTACTGCTTCCTCGGGTATAAGGTTCCACCAATTTTTAAAGAACTGGATGAGTATATTCCGGTTGATTTCCACATCCTCCACCAGTAGAAGCTTAATATGGCTTAAATCTGAAAATTCCTCCTGCGGAACTTTAATTTCCTCTTCTAAAGCTGGAATTTTGGCTTCTTTAACGGGGAGGCTAAAGTAGAACCTGGAACCTTTACCTTCCCTGCTCTCTACCTTTATTTCACTTCCCAGCAAATCCAGAAGCAATTTAGTTATTGTAAGTCCCAACCCGGTTCCACCATATTGTCTTACCGTGGAACTTTCAGCCTGGGAAAATTTTTCAAATATGTAGGAAAGCTTTTCCTCCGGAACTCCAATTCCAGTGTCTTCAATAGAAAAATCCAGCCACAATAAATCATTTTCCCTTTTACCAATGGAAATTCCGAAGTCAATAGAACCATTCCGGGTAAATTTTACGGCGTTGCTTACCAGGTTATGCAGGATTTGGGACAACTTAAGTTGATCTGTCACAATGTATTGGGGAATATTTTCCTCTATCTTAACCTTTAAAATTGTACCATTGTTTCTCGCCTGGGGCTTATATAATTGTTGTAGGCTTAAGATCATTTTGGACAGATCAAACTCATTTTGATCTACTTCTCCTTTCCCGACTTCAAGTTTGCTGAAGTCAAGAATATCATTAATAAGCGACAATAAATTTTGTGCAGAGAAGCTAAGGGAGCTCAGGTTTTCTTTTTGATCTTCCCTGGGATTGCTGTCGAGCAAGAGATTAGTGAGACCTATAACGGCGTTAAGGGGAGTACGTATTTCATGACTCATTGTAGAAACAAAATCCTCCTTTGCTCTGGAAGCAGCTTCAGCCTCCTCTTTAGCTTTCAATAGAGCTTCTTCAGTCAATTTTCGGTCGTGAATATCAAGGTTCATTCCCGCCCATTTTTTTACTTTCCCTTCAAAATCGAAAATAGGAGTACCTTTCACATTGGTCCAGCGGAATTTGTTGTTTCCGTTTTTCAATCGAAACTCTACATCTATTTTTTGTTGGGATTCTACAGCTACGCGCCAGTTCTTTTCAGCATATTCCCTGTCTTCAGGATGTATTGCATTTGCCCATCCTGTACCCAACCATTGCTCCAATGTCTGGCCAGTAAATTTTCTCCATGAGGGGCTGTCCTGTACAACAAAACCTTCGCCATTGGTTTCCCAAACAGCAATGGCAGATGACTCGACCAGATCCCGGAAGCGTTGTTCACTTTCCCTCAGTGCATTTTCTGCCCTGGCCCTTTCTACAGCCGCCCAGGTATATTCACATACCTCCTCTACAAGAGAAACCTCTACAGGAGTCCATTTTCGGGGAACAGCCTGGTGAACTCCTACAACTGCCAGCAACTTACCATTCTTTACCAGCGGGACTCCTATGCAGGCCCGTAATTGAGCTTCATCAATAACAGCCTGCATTTCCCCGGTAAGGTCTAATCCTTCTGAAACATCGTCCAGTACAAGAGTGCGCCCTTCAAGAAGAATGTTCCGGATTTCCTTGTCAAAATCAGTAAGTTTCCCTTCAGGGGGTGCGGGTTCTACTCCATCCAGGTAACCTGGCCGGGACTGCAAAGTGTCCTGATCTTCCATTGCTTCAGCATAATAAGCCCGGTTTGCTTCAAGATGTGCACCCAATACCTGCATGGCGGTATACTGGATCTCAGTAGGATCTGCCAATGGCCTTAGAGCGTCATTTAATTTAAGAAGAAAAGTTTGCCGCTCCTCTGCCTGTTTTCTTTCGGTAACATCTTTAAATATTATTGCTACCTGTTGCTCCTGTTGGGAGTCAAGCCTGAAAGCGTAAACATCAAACCAGCGTTCCAGGGACTGGGAATAGTCATCAAAGCGTAAAGATTCACCTGTTTTAGAAACTTTGCTGTAATATTCCAGCCAGAACGGTTCTATATTAGGTACAAGTTCTTTTACGGTCTTGCCTAATACATTAGACATTCCAGAATGTGCCTCAAAAACAGGGTTTGTTTCAACATAACGGTAATCTACACAATCCCCCTGCTCATCATAGATCATTTCAACCAGGCAATAACCTTCATCAAGGGAATTAATAATTTTCCTGTACTTATCAGTAGCCTTTTTCGCAAGTTCTTCTTTCAGCTCCACCAGTTCCTTCTCTCTGTTCTTCTGTTCGGTAATGTCGTGGTAGGTTAAAATTATGCCATCTCCGTTCTTTACTGCCGAGACATCAAACCAGTTCTCAAACTGTTCATGAGTATAGTTTTTTTGCACTCTTAGGGCCTTACCAGTTTCCACAACCTCAATATAGGTATCTAAAAATACCTTCGATACTCCGGGATATAAATCAAGAAGACGCGTTCCAACTAATTGCTCTTCCGTTAGGTTATTAATATTTTCTGCAGCTTTGTTTGCTCCTCTAATTTCAAAATCGATGATTTTTCCCTGCTCGTTACGAATAGATTGAAGAAGGGTTATGGCCGCAATAGAACCATTCAGCATTTGATGAATGGTTTCTTCAGATTTTTTTCTTTCGGTAATGTCCTCACTGGTGAGAACCAGCCTGTTTTCTACTTTTTTTGCCCTAAACCTGAAATAATGATTCAGTCCATCCCCTTCATACAGGGTTTCAAAATCTGCCGGAATATCGGTTTCTGCAGTTATTTTGAGTTGCTCAAGAACCCCGGTGCTCCTTACATTCGGAAATTGGCTGCTCAGCTTTTTTCCCACAAGATCTTCAGGAAAACTCAATTGCTCAAAATTAAATGCATTTAACATGGCAAATTGAAAATCGTCTGCCTTTCCTTCTTTATTATATAAAATATTAAAGAGAACAATTGAATTAGGTGATGCGTCAAAAATTGATTGCAACAAGCTCCTGGTCTCCTGGATTTGATCAGCCTGGAGTTTAATTTCCTCCAGGGAAGTCTTCAGCATTTCAGCTTCGGTTACAAGGCCTTTTACAGTCGCCTGTTTCTTTAAAACAACATCAGAAATGTCAAGGATCCTTTGAATAATATATTCTACTTCCCCCTCTGCATTTAAAACAGGAGAGTTCGTAAGACTCCAGTATTTTTCCTCAAATCCCGCATCCCGTCGCTTTACATCGAAATTTTGGATCGCCATCCTGTGGGGCTTTTTGGTGGAAAGGACAGATTGTAAAGAAGCATTGATATTTTTTACCCCGCTGGCATCTGGCAGGGCAGGGTTATCCGGAAATACGTCGAATATATACTTTCCTATAATTTCATCCCGGCTTGTATTAGTATTCTCCAGGTAGGAATCACTGGCCATTTCTATATAAAAAGTAGGGGTGAGGACAAGGTAAGAATCCGGAGCATTTTGCAGTACCCTCAAAAGGTTACGGCTGCGTTTTTCACTTCTTATTATTTTATTCTCCGCCTGTTTACGTTTTGTTATATCCTGTAAAAGGCCAATAAATTTTAGAGGATTGCCATTCTCATCCAGAAGAATTTTCCCCTGGCATTCCACAGTACGAATTTGCCCGTCCTTTCTAAAAATACGTCGGGTATAGGTGTAGCCGCTTTTCCGGTTTATTGCTTCAATTAGAATTTGTCTCACAGAAGAGATATCATCAGGATGGGAATGTTCATCTATCCACTCCTCTGAAGGTTCAAACTCGCCCGGTTCATACCCAAACAGCTTAAAAAGGCCATTTGAAAAAAGTATTTTATTGGTGCGAAGGTCTACCTCGTAGCTTCCTGTTCCTGCTACAAGCTCTGTGGCCTCCATAAGATTTTCCAGGCGCTTTTTCTCTCTTTCTGCTTCAATTCTATCGGTAATATCCTGTGCAGTCCCATAACCTTTCACAGCATTCCCGGCATCATCTGTTAAAATCGCTGCCCTGCGGTGAAGATATCTTATACTGCCATCTGGCCTTATGGCCCTTGTCACCATATCTAATGGCTCCCGGGTGGCGTAGATGTGGTCAATCGCTTTAAGGTATTTTTTCCGGTCATCTGGATGAACATGAGATATAAATTCCTCCAGGCTAATTTCTTCATCTTTTGGTTCAAGACCTAAAATACGGTAAAGTTCAGGGGAGTAGAAGAAAGTGTTTCCGGGAAGAATTCTTTCATAACTTCCAATGTGGCCTATTTCCTGTGCATTTAAATACCTGCGATGTTCTTCCAGTTGCTTTAATTCTCCCAGTTTTTGATCATGAATATTTTGGGCATTACAAATAATGTGAGAAACGGTGCCATCTGGATTATTTTCAAAAATTTTATCCCTGATTCTAAACCATTGCCAGCTTAAGCATCTTTAACTTTTAAACGCACTTCTACTTCAAATATCTCCTCGCTTGAAGAGCTAATACATTTTTGAAGATTTTCCAAGCGCTTCTCTCTGTCATCGGGGTGTAAGATTGTCTTCATAATTTCCTGCCATTGTTCGTAAACAATTTTAGGATCAAAACCCAGGATGTCCTTTATTTTGTCATTGACAAAGACAACTTTTTTTTCCTGAAGATCAATTATATATAAGAGATCAGGACTTAGGTTTGCAACCTTTTTTAAAAAATCTATTTCTTTCTGAAATTGATTAACAGGAGTGCGGTTACCGGAATTTTGTGAAGATGACATTAAGAAGTGCTAACTGGATTATTCCTGAAAAATATTTTCTCTCAGGAATAACAAATAAAAGTAATTTTAAGAAAAGTGGGTGAAAAGCCCCCGGCATTTAAGGAAAATTTATGTAATGCTTATAAACTGAGGTCTCATCAATAGGAGGGGTTTGGCGTGAAACCAGCGGAAGGTGTACAAAAACCCTGCCGCGGTATAGCAGGGGAAGTCCATTTTAGCCCTCTTCTTTGTTGGTACTGCCAATCAAACCTCTTTATTTTAAAATGATTTTTACCCCATATTTTAATAAAGTTCCTTTTGAAAAGAGCTCAGCAAAAGGAATATAGTACGACCATCTGTTTGTTGCTTACCTTTTGCAGGCATTTAATGCGAATCTAACAATTAGTAGGTTTAAATAAATAGTGGTAAAAAGTCAATATTTAGTTGCTCCAATGTTTAAAAATCAAAGTATAAGATATGAGGATTAAAATCTTTTTTTTGCAGGTCTTGATTGCGGTTCTTTTGTTCTCGTGCAAGAACGGAAGTGATAATTCCCCTACAGATACTCAGGATACTGATACAATAACGAATTCTCAGGAAGCTGAAAATTTACTCTCACCCCAGATTCGGGAAGAAATTATTGAAAAATTGCAAGGCAGTTGGAGGGAATCTGAATATCCATTTCGGGTGGCTCATTTTAAAGACAGCCTGGTAAAATTTATAGAAGAGGGAGTAGTGGAGGAACCTGTATTTGAAGAATTCAAAGTTGAAAACAAATGCCCTTTTAATGTCAACAATATTAAAACGGTTAAGCCTGATGATATCATTTTAGTTATGGTGGAAGCGGGAAAATGTGATAAACTACGAATTTCTAATAATACCTTAGTCCTTAGTGGCTTCAGCACTAATACAAAAAGTGATTACAATATCGTGTATGAAAAAGTAGAGTGAGAAAGTATAAAAGTTTTCTTGAAATTTCCTTTTTCAGAATAAAGGAAAAATAATCTAAAGTTTGCAGCCTATTTTCTCACAGGCAATTTGGTTACAACAAACTGAAAACTGTAATGCAGGTTTTTATTTCAATTTATTAAAATAATCTGCAGGGTAAAACTTATTGCCGTAGCGTTCCCCAATTTCTTTTGCTTTTTCCATTCCAAATTTACTAACCTCCCGAAACATTTCTTCAAGTCCCGTAGGCATTACTGTACAAATTAATTTGGCGGGTTCATTTGATGTGTTTTTAAAAGCATGAACAGCACCACCGGGAGGAATATCAATAAAATCACCGGGTAAGGCCCTGGTAGTTCCTGTTTCTGAATAGAAATCAACCTCTCCTGCAGCGACATAAAATGTTTCCTGTATATCTTTATGGGAATGTAAACCGGGACCACTACCTGGGGGTATATTCATTTCAATTACCGCGAAATTTCCTCCTGTTTGTTCCCCGTCTACCAGAATCCTGTATTCACTACCTGCGACTGTGAGAACTTCGCTTTCTGAATTTTTTGTATGCCTGATAATTTCCATAATATTAATTTTTTTCATTCAAATTCCTACTAATCCTGAAAGTATAAAACAGGCTTAATTACATATAGAAAACAAAATTTTTACAATAGGGATAATTATGAAGCAGAAAGTAATATCTCCAATTATCCTGTTGTTGCATTGATGCCCAAGGAAATCATAATAGTCAGGATTTTCTCCTTGTCCGTATAAAAATTCTCTAAACTTAAATTTAGGCTCGTTCCATTGAGTTCTGTATAAGAAGCCAAAGACCCACCTGCCGTGGTTATCAATAAAATTAAAAAATTATCCTTTAAACACTCTTATATACAGGATATTAAGTTTTAATTTTCCAGGTCTGTTTTCTTTTTTTATGAGGAGTCTAAAGAAAATATTAGGGCTTGTGAGGCAAAAAAACTTCAGACCTTAAAAAAATTAAGGGTAAATCTTATTACAATCATTACACTTTAAGATCTCCTGGGAAGTAACCGAAAATCTAACTTCAACTCAAAAAGTTGTTTTTTTGTTAACTGGAATTATAATTTTCTTAGCACAACTTCATGCTATCTTACCCATTCAAAGCTTAGGGGGTAAGGGGTTATCCCTTCTTTGACAGCGAGTCACTTGGGGTGGCTCGTTTTTTTTCAATAAGTTTCAATTTCTTCGGAAAGCAAAGTGAAGATCACTTCCCACAGACCTGTATTTAATGATTCTCATAAATAATTAAATTGTGACCTTAGATTCAGGTTAAATAAATTGTTTTCTGATTTTTTTTCAGTCTTAGAAAAACAGGAAAACAGATTTAACTATTCTCATAGCATAACTGGCAGATGGGCCTCCTATCCAGAATTCATTCACATAAAACTTTAATTTAGCAACTTTCTAAAGTGTAAAAGCTTTATAACGAAAGGAATATCGAAAAATATTATTGAAGTACAACTCACAAAATCCGGATTTGTGTTATATTAGGGAGAGCCTGAAGTTATAAAGGCTAAGCAACAAAAGTCCCTACGTTAGAAGCTTTATTTTAAAAAGCTAAAGTGAAAAGCATTTAAATAAAATCTCATAACTCATAACACCATGAAAAAAATATTATCCATTGATGGTGGGGGTATCCGCGGTATTATTCCGGGGCAGATACTTGTGACCATGGAAAGAAAATTACAAAAAAAATCAGGTGATCCTGAAGCCAGGCTCGCGGACTATTTTGATTTTTTCGCAGGAACAAGTACAGGTGGAATACTTACCTGTATTTGCCTTTGTCCTTCAGAAAAAGATCCTTTCAAAGCCAAATTTTCGGCTCAGGAGGCAGTAAATCTTTATATGAACCATGGGGAAGAAATATTTAGTGTGAATCTTTGGCAAAAGATAAAAGCTGCCAACGGGTATCTGGATGAAAAATACAAAGAAGACGCCCTGGAAAAGTATCTTAGAAAATATTTTGGGGACCTTAAAATAAGCGAATTAATAAAACCCTGTATTATCCCTTCCTATGACATTGACAGGAGATCGGCTTATTTTTTTGCTCAACATGATCCTGCTATAAAGGGAGAAGGAAGGGATTTTTTAGTTAGGGATGCTTGCCGGGCAACCTCGGCTGCACCCACTTATTTTGAAGCTGCAATTGTGAAATCCTGCAGTGGGGTTACCTATCCCCTTATTGATGGCGGCGTCTATGCCAATAATCCTTCCCTTTGTGCATATTCTGAAGTTCGCAATGCCAAAGACAATCCTACCGCTGCTGAAATGTTTATGGTCTCTCTGGGTACCAGTAGCAAACATCAATCCTATAAATACACCAGGGCCAAAAACTGGGGTGCAGTGGGTTGGATTAAACCGCTTATAGATATTATGATGTCCGGTGCTGCTGAAACCACCCATTACCATTTGTCCAGGATGTTTTCCGCCAGGAATAAAGCCAATAGCTATATTCGCATCCAGCCATCAAGTTTGGGAAATGCAGACGTGGATATGGATAATGCCTCTAAAGAAAACCTTGCAGCATTAGCTCAAGTTGGAGTAGAAACTTCAGAAAGTTGTTCCGATGAACTGGATAGAATTGTAGAAGTCCTTCTTCAAGGTCCGGATCCTGTAGAATTTGCCTAGTTATTTCCTGTATTAATTATAGATCTTCATTTATTTTTAGGAGTGAACCAAGAAATTTCAGGGACAGGCGTGAAGAAAATGATAACTTAGGTATATTTGCCAAAAAAATTATGAAAAATACCTTCTTTGCACTCCTCGTGATCTTTTTTATTTCCTGCGGCAATGATGATGAACCTGTAGATTATATAACTGAAAATGATAAAGAGATTAAGGCCTACCTTGAACAGAATAATCTTGAGGCCGAAAAAAGTTCTTCAGGATTATATTATATCATTGAAGACGAAGGTACAGGGGAGCGCCCAACTGCAACAGATAGAGTTCGTGTGGCTTACAAAGGTTATTTCACCAACGGTATGGTTTTCGACCAAAGTACCTCTGAAGGGGTTTCCTTTGGTTTACAGCAGGTTATAAAGGGATGGACTGAAGGAATTACTTATTTTAAGGAAGGTGGAAGTGGGTTGCTTTTAGTACCCTCTCATCTTGGCTATGGTTTTCAAAATTACAGAAGCATTCCCGGTGGCTCGGTTTTAATTTTTGAAATTAATCTTATCGAAGTTGTGGGAGGAGATAATTGATCCTCCCATAGGAGGAAATCTTACATCTTATTTTAAGCCAAAGGAATGATTTATCCTACCTGCCTTTCAAGGGCCAGGTAATGCATTATTTCACTCCCGTACAACGGAATTATGTTTAGCTCACAATTGTATTTATCTTGGTTTTTTTTGTAATTCACAATTACCTCTTTAAACGGTTTTCCCGTGCTTAATTTTTCGGCAATTCTCTTTCTACCTTCAGCAGAAGTTTCGGGACCTGAAAGGAAGGAAGGGGAGCGGTTGACTGCAAAATTTGCGGAATAACCTGTCATTTCAGAAAATCCTTTATTAACCCAAATTATTTTTTGGGAGACATCGGTAAGTACAAGAGCCTCATAATCCTGCTCCATCAAAATTTTGGCAATGTTGATCCTCCAGTTATATTTCCCGGCAAAATGAGCCAGCTTTTTCACATCACCTTTCTTTTTTCCTTCCTTAATTTCTTTAAGATAAGACTGTGCAAAAATATCCCAGCTTACCAGGGGCATATTTAACTCTTCTGTTTTTTCTAAATGAGGTTCTATATTTTTATATTCCTTTTTGGAAAGGGAGGATAGGTACAAATCAAGGCACATCATTTTGGAAAGCTCATTCTTCATTGCACGTTCTTTTTAGATAGGTCAATAAGGACGCAAGGTATTATATACTATGAAGAACCTGTCATATGAGACCAATTTTTAAGTTTTATATAAGAGCTGTATAATGTTTCCCGCTGCACAAGGGCGGGTTCTACCACCAGGCTAAACATTCACTTTAAAAAAGCTGTTAATTTTTCAATTTTGAGCTTACTGATGATGATAAATGACCTCTACAAATTGCCATTTCTGGCGATAAGTAAGCAGGTTCCTAATTTATGTTTGGCGTAATTAAAGGGATTAATTAAAGAACCATAAACATTCCGGTAATTTTAATTAAGAATCCCTCCTGCTTAAAACCATTTTTTTCTAATACTGCTTTGCTTCCGGGGTGATTTTCAACTACAAGTGCATATTTTTTTTCATTTTACGCTATGTGAAGCAATAATTTATGATCAGGCTAGAGCAAACGAAATAATTCCCCTCCACTGAAAACCACTTTCCACTAAATACGCAATTTCACATTTTTGGACTCTCCACTCTATATTTTTTAGGCTCACAACTCCAATGAGTTTATTTCCTGTTTATCAGAAAATAAAGCTCCTTATTGTTTAGGTGTTCCTCGATTTTTTCTTTTAAAAATCCATTGTCGCGGCCAGAATGCCAGCCTGTTCCGGAGTTACGGGAAAATAAAGTTTAAGATGCTATCTATTATTTTTTATCAAAAATTAGAAAGCAGGAGTATCTTCTTCCTCAATCAGGAATAGTTTAATATCCTTCTGAAGATCCATTATTACCCAGGTGCAGTGAATTAGATTAATGAGTTAAAGTAGGAATAGGAAAAATTCCTCTTACTTCGGAAGAATTCATGTTTGAGAAATAATTAGTTAAATTTTTAAAAACTCCCATAATCCGGAAAATGTATATGCTGTAATGCGGTTCACAATATCTTTCAGAAATTAATCCATAGCCAGATTGGTTTTTTCTCCAATATGTTTCTTATAAAACTTCCAGTTTTCCCGGGCCACATTTTTTCCCAGTTCAAGGCCCGCTGTATTATCTGCCTGAATGTGATATCCTCCCAGAACTCTTGAAATTCCCGCCAGTTCTGCTGCTTCAGAAAAAGTTGGAAATTCAATTGTGACTGCCTCACCCAGGTTATCAGGTTCGGTTAAAATTCCCGGGATGAGCGTTACTTTAGATCCAAATTCATCGCTGCTTAGGTGAATAACTTTAAAGCTTCAGCACAGGCACCGCTAATAGTACTGTGACCGGAGGTGTAACCGGGAAATGGCGGACATAAAAATGTATCGGGAGAATAAGGTCGCCAGTCCTGGCCTTTCATTTCAATCATTCCTACTCCGGGCCCTCCCCAGCCCGTGATCGTTTTGTCCTTGTAATACTCATGAACGAGTGCATAAGGCCGGGTAAAATCATAATATAATTTTGAATCCCAGGAAGCAATAAAGGCGTCCATTGCTGTAATTTGATTTAAGAAATACATTTTCACATCCTCATCCAGGGTATGTTGATCTCGAATAGAAACCTCCTGTGCAAATTTAAGCCAGTGCCCCGCTTGTTGGACAGATTGAGGACCGTCTCTCATAAATTCCACCAAAGCCTTTTGCTCATCGGTAAGATTTGCCTGCATTTCTACTACCTCTTCAACTTCCTTTTGGAGTTGCTTGGAACCTACTAAAGGAGGAGGCCCGGGACGAAATTGATCCCCCGATTTTAATCCAATGGGTTTTACTTTTCCCCAATATGGGGTAAGACATTTTGGAGCAAATTGTCCTCCCTTACCGTCGGAGAAATATTTGGACTGCCATCGGTTAATATCTATATTTTCATCGGCAGTGTTCACAGGTTGATAACCTAAGTATAATCAAAATAAGGTTTTCCGCTGGAACCTTCTGCTTCACCATACTGGTTGGCGCCATCATTACGTCTTGCTTCTATAACAGCCTTTGCTGCCAGGTTACCAATACCAATGGGGGAGGTGGGATCAAGGGTTTCATCGTCCGGATCCAATCCCAGCTCTACCATAAATTTCCGGAACATTTCTTCATCGCTAAAATAATACTCATTCATAGCGCGATAAGCAGCATAACTAATTGCAATTTCTTTGTTCTTTAGGTTTTGTTCCGTATTAGGTCTTCTTTCAACATTTTCCAGGTATACGGGAATGGCTTTTTCATCATATCGGGACCAGGCATCAAAAACCGCAGTAAAAATAAGTCCAAGAATTCGGGAAGAAATAGTAGGACGGGGATTAAATTTTTCGGTATCACTGGCAGTAGCATCCAAAGCAATACGACCCCATTTGTACGCCAGATTGTCTGCGCCCATTGATTCCTCAATTCCAGATACTTCAGGACGTTGCGCATGCGAAGTTTGAGCCTGTAAACCAGAAGAAAGGAAGCCTAAGGTCAGGCAAAATGAAAATATGATCTTCAACATAAAACTTTAAATAAAAGGTGATAACCAAAATTATTGAATCATGTAAATGAATAAAATTGTAATGATAAATCATAATTTTTTCATAAAATTCTTCCGATTTAAATAGCTGAAATTCATCAGCTTCTAAAAACTTTCTATCTATTACAATAAACTTTTACAGAGTATTTCCGAAGAAATTGAAGAGACTTATAACCATTGTTTTTTTACTGGAGTGCATTAAAGCGCCAGGAAATTTCATCGTCCAATAGGGATTAAGCCTCTGTATTAATTAAAGAGCAAAGTCCGAATCAATTAAATTTTCTTCGGAAACTTTGGAAAAAACTGAATATTCAGAATAATCTTACTTTCTATAATTAAAAGCCATTTTCCAAACTTAAATAATTGTGCAGGAAGAGGGAAGGTGCGTTAGTTCACTTATTAGTGGTCGCGACATCATCAGGAGTATTTTCATAAATCTCCAGGCAGGTGTCAAGCGGTAATCCTTTATTGTGCACGCAATCACAAAACTCCGCAGCTGCAGTGGTTCTGTTAGTACCTTCATACCTACTAATACAGTCCCCATTTGAATTCTCGGGCATTACTGCATAAGTGCTCATGCTAATTACACCAGCAATTATTACTGCCACTGCAGATGCTGAGCCAAGAACAAATTTTATGGGAAATTTATTGCTGTATTTGATTGGCTTTGGAAGATTTACAGGCTGCGGATCTTTAATTGGAAGTAAAAATTTGAGCCTGTCATAGTGCCAGCAGAGGAGGAAGATGTTTGCTAAAAGCATCAAAGGAGAAGTGAGCAAAGAACCCTCAAATCTTACTGCGTACGACAGAATAAAAATATTGAGAATTATAGGAAAATACAGGAGTGCTCCTAAGAACACCAGTCTCGGGATGAGCAAAAAAACTGCTGCCAGTATTTGTGCAATGCCAATAAATGTGTAGTAGTAACTTAGTAAAGTGCAGGGCGTTCAAATAGGAACCCATAGGATGAATAATGGATAAGCCGCTGGCGAAGCGTTCGCCTATGATCTTTACAAATCCTCCCGCCAAAAATCCGAAAGCCAGGGAAACCCTGCAGAAGATAGAAAAAAGCCAGATCCATCTATTCTGCTTTACTTTTATAAAAAATTGTTCAAATCTTGAGAGAAAGCTCATAAGCAGCATTTAAAAATTAGGATCTATAGCATAGCTTTGACGACTGATGTGGTCTATTTGTTACACCAGGTTTAAATTTTTAGGTTTCGGATAGCCCCAACTATGAAGAAGGCTTTTCCATATCCTCCTTTTTCTACATATCCGCTGCGCAAAGTCTCCCCACTTTGCGTTACCTCCATTGGTTAGCGATGTAGGCAACGACTCTGTCAACTTCTGAAGGTTTTACCGAAAATGCTCCATATCCATCCTGCCAGTAGAAGTTTGCATATTCCACTCCTTTGGTTTTAATTTTCCCGTCAGGTCGAGTGATCCTAAGTCCTCGGGATTGCATCGAGACCAGAAAAAGTCTGGAACTATCAACCTGTTCTCGCTACATTTTTTCCTTCCGCTGTCGCTTCAGAAAAAAACACTCGAACTGCCGTGTAGTGGTCCAAAACAATGAAGTTGACGAGCAAAAAAGTTTAGTGCGGAAAATAAGGTGAAGATATTTTTTTACAAGAGATTGACCCATAGTAGTTAGTTTATAGCCCCCTTCAGGGCTTTTTTATAGATGTACTTAATAGGATGGACTGCAACATCTTTAGGGTATGGTGACGGAAGTAAATATTACTCTTGATACAGGCACGAAGGTAAATAATGACTATATTTACCCCTGTTTGAAAACATTAATTTTACCTCTGTATCTATGAAAGATTTTAATAGAAATCAGTCTTATAATAATCTGCCCTTGTTGCCACCTAAAGCTTCATTAGAAACAATATTGGTACTGCGCAAAACGATAGAAGCCAGTAGGGCATTGGCAAAATTAAATGGGATGCTAATGAATTTACCCAATCCCACTTTATTTCTGGACACTATCAACTTACAGGAAGCTAAAGCCAGTTCTGAGATTGAAAACATCATCACGACAAATGATGATTTGTATAAGCTATTGTGGCAGATAAAACATTTGACAACCCCTCAACCAAAGAAGTAATCAGCTACAAAGAGGCATTATGGCAGGGGTTAGAAACTATTGACAAAAAACCTTTTATCACTACTAATTTGTGCATTGAGATTGTACAAAGTATAAAGAAAAATACCTCAGGAATTAGGACCACTCCCGGCACCAGTCTTAAAAATCCACAAGGCGAAACTATTTACACACCGCCCACAGGTGAGGCTGTGTTACGAGATAAATTAGCCAATCTTGAAAAGTTTATAAACGAAAAAGATGCCCTCGATCCCTTAATCAAAATGGCAATAATGCATTATCAATTTGAAGCGATTCACCCGTTTACTGACGGAAATGGTCGAACAGGACGTATTTTGCTATTGCTTTATTTAAAAATTGAAAAACTTTTAGATATTCCGGCATTATATCTCAGTGAATATATCATAAAAAACAAGGCAGATTACTATTCGAAATTACGGCAGGTAACAGAGAAATATAACTGGGAAGAATGGATATTGTATATGCTTGAAATGATCTCTTTTACTGCAAATAAAGGATTGGAACTTTTAAATCAAGTGAATGGTTTGATGCAAACTTTTACCGATGAAGTAAAGGAGACGCTACCAAAAGTCTATTCTAAAGATTTAATAGAAATACTCTTTAGATTGCCTTATACAAAACGTCAATTTTTAATTGATGCGGGTTTAGGAACCCCAAAAACTGTAGGAAATTATTTGAAGGAATTAGAGGATGCGGGGTTCTTAACCTCCGAAAAGGTTGGGAAAGAAAAATTGTATCTTAATTTTAGGTTGATGGAGATATTGGAGAAATCCTGAATATAGCCCTTAATCCTATAGACGCTAAGAAATTGGATCTATCCGAGAGACTTTGGACGTTTCCACCATCAGTTCCCTAAACATGAATGAGGTCGTTGTCACGGATTGCAAATCCGCGCCAACGGGTAAGAAATTGTATCGAGAACACACGAGGGAGTTCAGAACTTCCAACCTGTTCTCGATACATCTCCTTTTTTCACTGTCGTTCCAAAAGGAGACACTCGAACTGACGTGCAGAGGAAAAAACCATGAAATTGACGAGCAAAGAACGGATTCCCGCGTGCTGACTATCCTCTTTCCACTTTCCTCTCTCCACTTTTTAATCCCCAATCTTGAACTTTGAACTTTGAATCTTGAACTTTGAATCTTGAATCTTGAACCTTGAACCTTGAATTATCACGCCTCCATCGGCCAATCCCCGTACTGCCCCTCTGCCTGTTCAATAACCTCCTTCAGCAAATTATCCAGTTCCGAAAATGGCACTTTGCCCCGTAATTCTTTCTTCACTGCCAGCCGAATAGCGGCGCGGGCGTCTTCTTTTTTGGTCCAGTCGAGCTGCAGGTTTTTCTTGACGGAAGCTACTACTGTATGCACCAGGTCCTGGATGGGACCGGATTGGTTGAGTAACTTTTCGTTGGCCGATAATAGATCATAAAAGGCCAGTTCGTCTTCAGTTAAGCCGAGTTGTTTGGTCCTGATGTCATCCTGCTGAAATTCATTCGCGATATCCAGCAGGTGCTTGATGGCGGCGATGGAATCCAGGGAATTACGGTGGTAATTGCTCAAGACTTTTTCCAGCTCGTCTTTCAGCTTGCGCATCCGGCGGATGTTCTTGGGCATTCGCACTCTTATCTCGTCATTAATGATCCTGCGCAGCAATTCTACTTTGATGTTCTCGTCGCCTTTTTTTTTACAATGGCCTGGAACCTATCGTCTACTATGGAAATATCGATCTTATCCAGGTTGTACATTTTTGCCAGGTCCACAATTTCCTGGGATTCCAGGGATTTGCTGATCAGGTCCTTTATCTTTTCGTTCTTCTCCCTGCGCGGACCGGGTGGGAATTTGATCTTTCTGATAAGTTGCCTGATCTTCTGAATGATTGCCAGCTCTTCCTGAATCTCCCAAATCCGCGGATCTGAACTGGTCATTGCCACCAGTTCTGCCAGTTTACGCTCTTCGAGCAAAAAGGCATCGGTCACAGGATCAGATTTCAGAAGATTGTTCACCACTCCGCTGGACCATTTCATCTTGTCCATATCGGTCATTGCATTGAGGCCTTCCGCAGAAAAATCACCTATCAGATCTTTCACTTTTTCAAACTGTTTCAGGCAAATTTTCACCGCGGCTTCAAGATCCAAAGTGGGTTTTCCTTCCCCGCCGCCTGCGGTGTATTTCTTGGTGGCTTCGGCAAGAAAGCCGGAGATGCCTATGAAATCTACTACGAGTCCGTTAGGTTTGTCTTTAAAAACCCTGTTTACCCTTGCAATGGCCTGCATCAGGTTATGGCCTTTCATTATCTTATCCACATACATCGTATGGGCGCAGGGGGCATCAAATCCCGTGAGCCACATATCGCGAACAATCACAATCTGCAGCGGATCCTCAGGCGTGCGGAAACGCTTTTTTATAGCTTCCATCGCATCTTTGGTTCGTATGTGAGGATTCCAGGCTAGGTGGATCCTTGCTGATGTTCCCGGTCATTATCACGGCTATTTCAGGGCAAGCTTCCAGGTCTGTGAGGGCGTCGTACATCTTTACGCAGTTCTTGCGGCTCATACAAACGATCATCGCTTTGCCTTCCAGGCTTTCGGTCCTGGCCTTGAAATGGGTGAGGATGTCTTTGGCAACTCTTTCCACGCGGTCTGCAGCCCCGGCGGCATCTTCTATCGCGGCCCAAACGGCATTGTTCTCCTCGTCCTCATCTTCTTCCATTTCATCCAGCTCCTTGTCGTATTTGGCTTTGATGTTGAGCGGAACCATTTTTGGCTCGTAATAAATAGGCACCGTGGCACCGTCTTCCACGGCCTGTTTGATATCGTAAGTGTGAATGGTGGGGCCAAATACCTGTTGGGTATCGGCATCTTTGCCATCTACGGGAGTTCCGGTGAAGCCTATAAAGGAGGCATTGGGCAGGGCGCGTCTTATGTTCTGCGCAAAGCCGCCGCTATGGAACCCATACTGGGTGCGGTGGGCTTCATCTGCCATCACGATAAGGTTGGTACGTTCAGAAAGTACAGGGTGGGAGAGCTCTTTTTCCGAAGCCAGTTCTTTTAACCGAAATTTCTCAATGGTGGTAAAGATCACCCCGCCGCCATCGGTGCTCAGCAGGGCCCGCAGCTCATCTGTGGTATCGGCGTGTTGTACGTGGCCCACCAGGTCTTTGCACAGCACAAAATTCTCATAAAGTTGCTGGTCCAGATCATTGCGGTCTACCTGGATGAGGATGGTGGGATTTTTCATTTCGGGCATTTGCCGCAGGATCCCGGTAAGGATGGCCATCGAAATGCTTTTACCCGATCCCTGAGTGTGCCAGATCACTCCCAGCCTGCCGTCACCCGCGGGTTTTATATTTTCTACCGCAGAGTCCACCGCTTTTTTGATGCCCCAGTACTGGTGATATTTTGCGCCTTTTTTGACTATTTTCCCGTTGTGGTCTTCGTGGAAAATGAAGTTTTGCAGGTAATTTAATAAGGTTTTCTTCGGAAATAATCCCTTCAGCAAGGTTTCCAGCTGAAGTTCCTGTTTCTGCTGAAGGTCATCCCCGTGCAGACTTTTCCACGGAGCAAACCACTTCAGGGAAGAGTTGTACATCCCGTGCAGGGTTTCCAGTCCATCTGAAACTACCGTGATGGCATTGTAATCAAACAACTGCGGAATATCCTGAAAGTAATGCCCAATTTGCTTAAGTGCGCGTTTTCCACGCCCACTTCGGGATCAAACATATTCTTGAATTCGAAAACAATGAGCGGAAGTCCGTTGATGAAGACGAGCAGATCTTGTTTTCCAGTTTTCTGGCCTTAGTTGATGTTTATTTCTTCTCTTTCGGATATATTAGTTGCGTGAGTTGGTAATTATATTTGCAAGTACACACCAAACTTAAAATCCGGGAGCATTTTTAGAAGTAGGCAGGAACAAGCAATTCCTTATAGCAATTGTTTTATGCAGTTACTGTTTACTTTTTTTATCAAGTAAAGATTTCATACTCGATGAAAAATTTTTAGCGGATTCCTTACTTTGAATAATTTGATTGATTAAAAAAATTAAAATACTTTTAATGTGATTTGCATTTTCTAAACAGTCCTCATCAGACTCTGCGTGTAAACCTGCGCTTAATTCACTATGTAAAACCCCTAATGGATTTAATCCGTTTGGTTTTAAAATACTTGGCATCAAATCTTTTACTAGATCTATTTTTTCTTGTGTGACTCTTGTTTCCTTTGTTTTATTTAACGCAACTCTATAAACTTCTTGGTTCTCGTTATCTATGAGGTCGTAAATCGAATTTAAAAGTTCATCAATTATATTCTCGGTAATTCTTCGATAATATGCAAATGCCCCAATTCCGTACCCTTGTGACTCACAAACTAATCCCTTTCTAAAAATTTTAGCGTGATTTCCAAGAACCTTTTCTAAGTTAGAATCCATTTTTATTTCCCATTCAGGATATTGTCCAATTTTATACATATAATCAATATCATTAGATATATATACATAAAATTTTCTCTCAAATTCCTGGCAAGAAGTACATATATAGTTTAAATCTAAAACCCTGTTACTTGCAGAATAATTGTCTTTTTGATATCCCTCATGGTAGAATTCATTTGTCATTATAAATGTTTGATTGGACCCACATTGGGGGCAATGCATATTAATTGGGGTCTTATCCCACTTACCAACAAACTCTAATTTAGAGTTAGGATTGATTAAATACTTTCTAAAAAGTGAGTATTCCTCGAGAAATTCTTTTGATAACATATTTATTTTTTAATTTGTTCGTTAAGGCACATAGTTTACAAAGTTAAAGGCACATCCTTTACACTAGATTCTGACTTAGCCTAATTGATACTTGTTTGTCTCTTATTTTCTTTTCGTTAAAGTAACCTAAAAATACTTCTCTGTAAAATACCCTCCAGATTCCGTTTCCCTGGTCTTCTACTCCAATGTATTTTCCCTTAAGTCCTGAGGTTAAAAATACCCAGTACACCGACTTCCACCTTAGTGATCCGTTTTGACATACTTTCATCACTTTCATGGTTGCAGGATAGTCATAATTGCGGACTTTTTCAGGGTACGGCCTGGTAGAAAAATCATGGCAATCGGCAGGTGTTTTCATTCCTAAAGATTCATGAGGCCTAACGTGGTTGTATTCTTTTACAAAGCGGTTTAAACTACGTTGTTGAGCCTTCAGATCGAATGATGAAGGTTTTGCGCAAGCTGCCTTTAAATCACGGTGCATACGCTCGTGACGCCCATTTTGATCTGGTCGTGCCGGGTCGGAATAAACCGGGTCAATTCCTAACTCGATAAACCAGTAGGACAGCCTGGTATATCTTTGAATAGCAGACACAGATCCAAAGGGACTTCCATTGTCGGTATGTATTTGTTTTGGGATGCCATACTTTCTGAAAACCTTTGTAAACTCTTGCTTGACAGACTGAAAGTTCTCTTTATAATGTCCTTTCGCTGTAAACAAAAACCTGCTCTTAGAATCAGCAATGGTAAGTGGATGACAGTATATTTTGTTGCCCATTAAAAACTTTCCTTTATAGTCTGCGCTCCAAACTTCATTGCACTTCTTGGGATCAAAAATGGGGAATACTGGCTTAACTCTGCGGCTTCTCTTTTGAGATTTAACCAGGCCATTTTTAAAGAGGATGTTATGGACAGTGACCACACTTGGAATAAGTTCTGCCGGATGCTCTTTAAACAACAAAATGCGGATCTTTTTAGCACCCCAGAGCATATGTTTGTCCTTGAGTTTCAGTATCGAACTTTCAACTTTAGAATTGGTCCTGTTGGGATGATTAATTGGCGCTCTTTCTTGTTCAATTAATCCTGATAATCCCATTTTTTCATAGCGGGAAATCAACTTGTAAGCAGTTGGCCGGGATATATTAAATGACCTACAAAGTTCTGTGATGGTGTAATTTTGAGTTAACCATTCGTGAATGAATTCTACCTTTTGTTCCATTTTAGTTTTTGCTTTCCAGACCATGATAAATCACTTTTTCAAGTAATTTATGAATCTTAAAAGTGTAAACTATGTCCCTTTAACTCTGTAAAGGATGTCCCTTTACCGTACCAATTCTGCACTCAACGTCCCGTATAAAAACTGTACGAGCTGGCGAGTGTAATAGTTTGTTTTTTTATATCAGACCACCACCTTCGCTTTTTATCCAATCTTTAATTATGAATTCTTCAAAATCTTTCTCTTTGGCGTGTTCCAACACTATTATTTGAGGTTTAATATTTGTGTTTTTATGTATTAACTCAATTTCTTCATTTAAAACTTTGAATATATTTATTACTTGCTTGATATTCTCATCATACTTTTCTTCATCTTCTAAATCGTTTAATTCAGTTTTATTAGCGGTTCTCGGGAAGTAAACTTGACTTGGTTGGTCGATCATTAAGAAAGAAGGAATTATTGATTTAGATTTACTACAAGTTAAATGCAAGAAAGATAAAAATAAAGAAAGGTGACAGGCTAACCAGTTTGCTCCACTTCCCATCTCATCCAACCTAATCTTATCTGATTTGTGTTTATGATAAAAATTAAAATTATCAATATTAAAATGAAAATCAATAGGTTGGAGTTCTTCTTCAAAATCCAATTTGCTTGCAATCCTATCCATTTGTTCTTTTATAAATAATTCTGTTTCAGATTTGAATTGCTTTAAATCTTTATACTTCAATAACTTTTTATTATAAGATTTAAGTTGCTCTTTTAAGCTTACTAAATCGGAATTAAATTTAGATAAATCGTTAGACTCTAAAAGATGTTTGATTGTTGTTTCTAAAACACCTTTTTGGTGTATTATTGATTCTCGTTCTCCTTTTATTGTTTCTATATCAACATTCTCTTTTGTAAGTATTTCAATGTTGTTAGAAATTGCTTTTATTTTTGTTGCTACAGCTTTTTTATCTATTCTAAATTTCTCAAGTATCTGTGAACTGTCTTTTGAAAATGTGTTTACTTTTGTAAGCTCTTCAATTAGTTGGTTTTTTGATTCATTTAGTTTATCAATTTTCTCATTGATGTGGGAAACTGAATTGTCGCAAAGTGGGCAAGCCAATTCACCTATTGAAGTATTATAATTTTGTTTAGCTTTAGTTTGTCTCAGATGTTTTGCGTAATCTAAACTGTCATCTGAATTTGATAATAGACTGGAAATAGCATTTTCAATTTCATTTTTCTCAACATAGAGAACTTCTCTTTCGTTTTCTAATTGTGCTATTTTAGTAAATGATTTTGTTTGGTCAATAAGGATTTTTGGTGGAACAGGAAGATTTAAACCTATCTTTTTTAATTCGCGTAATGAAAGCCCTTCTTCAAGAGTTAGGTTTAACATCGTATAATAAATTTCTATTTGGTCTCTAATGTTATCAGTTTGGTTTAATGTTTTTTGTTGAATGCCTTCTAAAACTTTTTTGTTCAGCAACTATTTTTCTTTCAGTCTCCTTAATTAATTTTACCAATTGATAATATTCACTGTCAGCTACACCTAGTAAAACAGGTAAAGCTTGAATAACTCTTTTACGTTTTACCAAATCATCAAATCTATAGAATAACGCGTGTTTGTTTGCAATTAAATTTTGATGCTGAAATAGAAAAGAAACTGTATCTCTAATTGATAATTTTCCAAAACTCTCGTAATCTGATTCTAACTTTTTTAATGACAAACCTAGTAATTCTTCAAAATCAGTTTGAACATCATTTTTGATTGGCTTAAGTGAAATGTCATTAAAATAATCATACTTAATATCTTCAATTGTTTTATGGTCAGTTTCTATTTTTAAGTATGCACTTGACATATTGCCTGTTTTTGGAGCAGGACGGCCAATAACAATGTAAAAATCGTTTACTTTATAAACGACTACAAATAATTCGGCAAAATCGGTAATCTTTCCAACAGGAACACTTGACCTGGAGGCAAATAGACAATAATCAACTATTTCGATGAGTGCACTTTTACCTGTCTTAGAATCCCCAGTTATGATATTCAGACCTTCTTTAAATGGTATAAATCGTTTACTTCCAGTATTGCTAAAAACAGCAATTTCTTTTATAGTTACGCTCATATTTCTATAATTCTAAGTTTTTTAAAAACCGATAAATATTGCTCCTTTCCCAAAATCACACCTAAATTATATGATGATTTATATATACTTTTTAAGTAAATATCTTTTTCATTATTGAAATGAATATCAGTACTTGCTATTAAATATTTATTTATTTCTAAATCAATTTCATTGGATAAAACAATTATTGCTGTATTTGTTATTTCTCGATAATCCTTTATCTTTTGATTTAAAGAGCTTCTAAAAACGTCAAATTCCTTGTTTTGAATAAAAGGATTGAATTTTGAATTTTTATTTAAATGCTTTAATCTGTTTTGAGTCTGCTGATTATAGATAAAAGGTAAAACAAGATATACCAATTCGGACTTTATAGATTTTGAATTCACAGATTTAGCACCACATAAAAAGTGATGTAAAATTTTGCTAATATGAAATGGTGAAAATACTAACCTTTCTATATCACTTGCTCTCATCTTCTGATTTTAGGTTAATATCAATGGTTTTAATTTCTACGTTGTGTAATAGACGACCTTTAGGGTAATAAGGTCTTATATTTGTAATACCTTCTATTTTGGTTTGTGAAGAAATTTTGTTAATACTATCGTCAAAAAACCTTCTTGATTTCTCGTTAGTGTCACAGTCTTTAGTTAGTTGATCTAAATGACTATCTTTAAGCTCCAGAATAACGTCTTTGATGTCATCATCAAAGTTGTCAAGATTTTCACATAAGCTATTTCTGGCTTCAATCATTTTAATTTGACTTTCAGAAGCTTTTAAATAATTAGCCATTGAACTACCAATTTTTCTTTCATATTGGATGTTCTCTAAATTTTTTACAAAATGAAAATTATCTTTTGCAGAATCGTCAGCAGAAGCATTTGAAATTGGAAAATTTAAATCTTCAATTAGATATTTTTTTGCGTAAGACCGAAAATTTTCTCTAAATGCTTCTATATCTATCTCCCATATATAGTCTATAGCATTTACTAATTGCAGTGAAACATATCCAAACATAGAACAAATAAATTCTTCTCGGTTTTTTGGCTCGATATTATTTATAACTACGGTATGGCCAATTAATAAATCCTGATAATATTCTTTGGCAGATTTTTGATTTTCTTTTATTTCAAATTTATCAAGAAGGTTTTCTAAGTTATTTTTGTCAAATGCTTTTACATTATTGTAATATGCTTTTATTGTCTCATTTGATTTTACAGCAATTATTTTCTTTTGTTTATCAGATTTATTTAAATCATTCCATTTTTCAAATATTGAATCTTTTTTTACTTCTGCTGTTGTGTGAAGAATGAATTTGTTATAAAAACGATAAGTATCATATTCTGTTATTATATTAGAAAGAGTTTTCCAAAAGTCAATATGCGTATCAATTAGTTTTTTTTCACCATTAACTGAATGTTTAACCTCTGTCGATGTTTTTCCGTCTGAAACATCTCCCAAACATTCTAAATAGATTTTTGTACCATCTTTTGCTTCAAAGCACTCCTTTAAAGCAACCATTTCTTGATATTTAAATCCTAATATTTTAGTAGAAGCATCAGATTTGGGACTCATATTTGTTTTTTTTTAATGGCACACCACAATGCCCTAAACGTATTTTATTCCTTCTATGGTTTATTGACTTTTTATTTTTAAAGGATTTTTTCAAAATTGACTTTAATCCTTTCCTTGTTTGAGCTGGTGAGCGTGATTGAGCGCAGGAAAATCAGCCTCTGCAAGCGAAAACGATGTTTCGATTCAAAACTGGTTTCAATCTGTAGCCAGTTTTAATTTTCTAATTCCTTAATTAGACCATAGAAACTTATCTTTCCGTTTTCAGTAGCTATTTCTTCCTTAAAAATTTCACTGACTTGCTCTATCTTTAAGTTATCCTTGATACCAGCTTTCCAAGCTTTCCACACGTCGGAGGGTATCCTGTTTTTTTTGTACCACAAGTATTCTTCTGAACTTAAGTTGAAATAATCAATTATTAGATTTTTTTCTTTAGGACATACTCTTTTATTTTCATCGTATTTAAGTTCATTTATTAAATCATTTAATTTCTTATCATACTAAGCTGTTGAACTCTTGAAATAATTCTTTAAATAATCTATCTTTTTCAAAATGAAATTTCAATAATCCGAAATATAACGTTGCTGTTGTGCCAAGAAGACCAATTAAAAGACTTTTATCAATGCCGAAGATTAAATAAACAATAAAGATTGATGAGAATGCTATAAACGCAATTATGCTAATCCAATATCTTCGTAATCATTTCAAAATTTTCACCATATTTTCTTAGAATTACAATTCCAAAAATTAAGAATGTGTAGATGAAAAACTCGTAATGGTTATAATCATCGAAAATTCCTCTGAACCTGTCAATTCGCTCTTGGGTATTGTATGTATTAAATTTAACAAAGGGCTTATTTGTCTGTTAATAAAGCCACTTTTCATTTTTAAACTATTTTCTCAAAATTAGCTTTGATCTTTTCCTGTAATACTTCTTCTTTTACAAACTGCTCTAATAATTGCGCCCTAAGGCTCTCCCTCTTTTCTTCAAAAGGGATCCCGTCATCTTCTTCGGCTTCTGTACCTACATAGATGCCCGGGGTGAGTTTGTAATCTTGTTTTTGTACATCAGCAATAGCTGCTGCTTTAGCAAATCCATCAACATCTTCGTAATTTCCGTCGCGATTTCTCCATTTGTGGTAGGTTTCAGCAATTCTATTAATATCATCACTACTAAATACCCTCAGTTTGCGGCTGGCCATAGTGCCCATTTTTGAGGCGTCCAGGAACAGGATCTCGTTATTGCGTTCGCGGTGGGTGCCGTCTTTTCCGTCGCGGTTTTTGCTCAGGATGAAAAGGCAGGCGGGGATCCCGGTGGTTAGGAACAGCTTATCGGGCAGGCGAACAATGGCATCTATCATAGAATTGTCTACCATATGCTGCCGCACATTTTTCTCTCCTTTATTGTTGGAGGTCATCGCGCCATTTGCCATTACAATCCCGGCAGTCCCGGTGTCACTTAAATGGTGCCAGAAGGTTTGCATCCACATATAGTTGGCACTGCCATCTGTAGTGAATTCTTCTTTAGGTCCAAATAACCGGGGATCGCCATCGGGCAGATCTTCAGGATGCCAGTTGCTCACATTAAATGGCGGATTGGCAATAATATAGTCGGCTTTCAGGTTTGGGAACTTGTCATCGAGCAAGGAATTCCCCAGTTTGATATCAAACGAAAGGTCCCGCAGCATCAGGTTCATCAGGCACAACCGTAAGGTTTGTGCAGTCATTTCCTGCCCGTAGATCGCGATGTCTTTTTTGTTTCCGCCGTGTTCTTTGATGAACTTCAAACTCTGCACAAACATACCACCACTCCCACAAGCCGGATCAAAGATGCGGCCTTTGTAAGGTTCCAGCAATTCCACCAGCAGCCTTACGATACTTCCGGGCGTAAAGAACTGCCCCGCACCCGAACCTTCAGCCATTGCAAACTAAGCCAATGTAATATTCGTAAATACGGCCCAGGATATCGCTTTCGGGAATTTTAAAGGTATTCCGGGAACGGTATTCATCCCGGTCTTCCAGGACGTAATTGATCTCCTCCTTATCTGTAGTGTAATAATCAGATTCAGGATCATTAAGCTGCTCCTTCAATTCCTCCCGCACCACCTCATAGCGTTCGCTAAGGTGCTTTACGAAAACAAGGGGAAGGATGTAATTCTTATAGTTATTCTCAGATACCGCGCCGCGCAATTCGTTCGCCGCATCCCAGAGTTCTTTTTCAAAATCAATATCTGCTTTTGCCATTGAATGGGGAAAATAGGTTGTCTATGGAAACCAGGATCCTGTAGGGAAGAAACTGAAAGGGAAAGTTAGTTATTATTTTTAACACCTTTTTAATTCAAGATTATGTTTTAAAGATAAAATTTAAACATTGAAGCTTTTTACGGGAAACCGTAAAGGGGGAGTAGTAAAACTGATTCTTCTATTTCAATTAAACAAATCGTCAGGTCGAGGGAAGAAACAAGAAACAAGAAACAAGAAACAAGAGGCAAGACTAGAGAGAAGAGAACAGAGAAAAAAGAATCAAGGATAAAGAAACGAATAACCGTAATGCAAACTCAAAACAGAAAACTGAAAACGAATCGTCAGGTCGGGTGAATTTCTTTGACCGGGAGGGAGAAGGAATTTGTATCGAGACCGCTTTGGAGTACGAGAGGTTCTCGATACATTTTTTCTCTTCCGCTGCGCTTCAGATAAAAAAACACTCGAACTGACGGAAGTGCTAAGTTGAGAGTTTCTTTCCATGCGACTCGTCAGGTCGAGTGAATTTCTTTGCCCGGGAGGGCGAAGGAATTTGTATCGAGACCGTTTGGGAGTACAAAAGATTCTCGATACATTTTTTTCTCTTCCGCTGCGCTTCAGAGAAAAAACACTCGAACTGACGTTGATGCTAAGTTGAGAGTTTTCCTTGCACACGACTCGTCAGGTCGAGTGAATTTCTTCGACTAAGCAGGGCGAAGGAATTTGTATCGAGACCGCTTGGGTGTACGAGAGGTTCTCGATACATTTTTTCCTCTTTCGCTGCGCTTCAGAAAAAAAAACACTCGAACTGACGGTAGTGTTATGTTGACTGTTTTTCCTTCCACACGACTCGTCAGGTCGAGTGAATTTCTTCGGCTAAGCAGGGAGAAGGAATTTGTATCGAGACCGCTTGGGGGTACAAAAGGTTCTCGATACATTTTTTTCTCTTCCGCTGCGCTTCAGATAAAAAAACACTCGAACTGACGGTCGGTTTTATTTCAATTATATATCTTAATAACATGAAACACAGCTATGTATACATCCTGGAATGTTCCGATAAATCTTATTATACGGGAGTTACAGCCAATCTTGAAAAGCGTCTCCTGGAACATACAACTGCTAAATACCCCGACAGTTATACAGCAAGCCGCTAAGCCTGTCCACCTGGTGTTTAATGCTGAATTCACCGATATATTCTTTACTATATCCAGGGAAAAACAGATTAAAAAGTGGTCGAGAGCGAAGAAAGAAGCTTTAATATCGGGAAAGTTTGAGGACCTGCCTAATCTTGCCAAAAAGGTTTTTAAAAGATAATTTTTTCTTGTATTTAATCGCCAGGTCGGGTGAATTTCTTTGACTTAAGCGGGGAGAAGGAATTTGTATCGAGACCTCTTGGGGGTACAAAAGGTTCTCGATACATTTTTTTCTCTTCCGCTATCGCTTCAGATCAAAAAACACTCGAACTGACGTTGGTGCTAAGTTGAGATTTTCTTTCCATGCGACTCGTAAGGTCGAGTGAATTCTTCGACCGGAAGGGAGAAGGAATTTGTATCGAGACCGCTTGGGAGTGCAAAAGGTTCTCGATACATTTTTTTCTCTTTCGCTGCGCTTCAGAGAAAAAACACTCGAACTGACGGTAGTGTTATGTTGACTGTTTTTCCTTCCACACGACTCGTCAGGTCGAGTGAATTTCTTCGCCCGGCAGGGAGAAGGAATTTGTATCGAGACCGCTTGGGAGTGCAAAAGGTTCTCGATACATTTTTTTCTCTTCAGCTGCGCTTCAGATAAAAAAACACTCGAACTGACGGGCGTGTTTCATTTCAATTTTTTATATTAATAACATGAAACACAGCTATGTATACATCCTGGAATGTTCCGATAAATCTTATTATACGGGAGTTACAGCCAATCTTGAAAAGCGTCTACTGGAACATACAACTGCTAAATACCCCGACAGTTATACAGCAAGCCGCTAAGCCTGTCCACTTGGTGTTTTATGCTGAATTCACCGATATATTCTTTGCTATATCCAGGGAAAAACAGATTAAAAAGTGGTCGAGAGCGAAGAAAGAAGCTTTAATATCGGGAAAGTTTGAGGACCAGCCTAATCTTGCCAAAAAGATTTTTAAAAGGTAATTTTTTCTTGTATTTAATCGTCAGGTCGAGTGAATTTCTTCGACTAAGCAGGGAGAAGGAATTTGTATCGAGACCGTTTGGGAGTACAAAAGGTTCTCGACACATTTTTTCCTTTCGCTCTCGCTACAGGAAAAAAACACTTGGGAGGACTGCCAAAAAATTACCTTAAAATTAATTTTATTTTCTCCTGTTATCGGTAATTTTAATTGCAATAAATTTTTCTTTTCAGTTATAATAATTTTTACGAGCTTACGGAGAGATAATTATAAACGGGGAGTTCTTATGAAAAATAGATACACAGGAAAGGCTACTTTAATCTTACTTATTTTGGCATCTATTTTTTCCTGCCAAACTGAACAGGAAATTAAGGAGAAAGATTTAAATGTAGTATTTACTGGAGATATCTCAACTCTCAGGAAAATTAACTTTTCTTTTTTCGATGGAACCACCTCCTTTACCAAGGGGTCCACGACATTAGATTCTTCAGGTATTCTAATCTTATCTCTCCCAAATGATATCACCAGATTAGGGGTTTTGCAAATGCCGGGTGTAAATAAAAGTATATTCGTTACTTCTAATGACACTATAGCTCTGGATTTCATAAATGAAGAAAAGGCAAAAGACTTAGCATTCACAGGTCAAAATTCTTTCCACTATAACTCCCTTGATAAACTAATAAAGCTGCAATTCGATACTATAAAATATTCCGGAGACATTAAAAAATATAAGGAATTAATTCAAAGGAATTATGAGGATCAAAAAAAATTACTTAAAGAGTATTACAAAGAGAAAAGATGTTCTTCAAATTTCCGTGAGGTTATTAATATAGAATTAGAATCAGAATATTTTTCTTCATTAATAAAACCTTTATATAGCCAGGAAATAACCTTAGAGGATCTTCCAGACACTTATTTTGAAAATGTTACTATTGATTTTTTTAATAATGATCTAATGCTAAAATCAAGAAAAGGTACATTGGCCATGAAGCTTTATTTGGATCATTATTTCACAAAGCCTTACCCCAATTTTTCAGAAGAAAAATTTAGCGATCAAGAAATGTTCATCATTGAGAATTTTATTGGAAACACAGGAATTTGCTTTAACGGATCTTCTTAATACCTATACTTTCAATCTGCTGCCTTCTAACATTGAAATATTAAAGTTAAAGGTTTCTGAGTATAAGACAAAATTCACCAATGACAATTACAGGAATAAATTGGGTGAAATAGAAAGAAAGTTAAGTCTATCAAATAATAAACTTCCTGATTCCATTTTAAATTTAAATCTCATCTCTCTTGATGACCATGACCTTCAGATAAAAGATTTGCTAACCAGTAACACGGTAGTGGTAATTGATGTCTGGGCCACTTGGTGCTACTGGTGCTTTTTTGATATGGAGGAGGCCAAAGATTTTAAGGAGGAACTAATAGATCAGGGAAAAGTAGAGTGGATATATGTGTCAATTGATAAACAGAAGGACTCACTTAAGTGGAAAAATATTTCTGAAACAAAAAAGGATTTGGGTTTAAATAAAAATCAATACCTACTGGATGAAAACGACTATTCAAAATTTTCAAAATTTTTTGATACAGATGCAGGAATTCCAAAATACCTGATTTTTAATAAAGAAGGATTTTTGGTGCTACCGAATAGTCCCCGACCCACTGATAGTGCTTTCTTTGGAAAAGCTATAAGTCAATTGAACTAGATTATTTGCAGAAGTTAAAGTTTAAATGCTATAACGTATAAGAAAGTTGAGCTCTCTTAATTAAGATTTATAGCGGTCCTTTCAATAACTTCGGGTAAAAATGCTGTTCACGCTCTGGATGAAAAATACAAGATATAGCAGGACAGTACTATTATTTTGAAAAAATGAAATGATCAGGTGCTTTTGATTTTTTTTATTTCATCTCCTAGCTGTCTTTAGTTTATAATTTTTTCTTTTATTCTTTGGAGAAAAGTTCTCCACTGGAGTTATAAAATTTTGTTCTATAAATATTTCCTGAGGCATCTTTATACTCTATCTTATAGTTTAGATCCTTTTATTTTTTCCAATACTCGATAGACCCGCACATCTCATAATTTTTCCTTTGTCCCCAGGTGTAAGCAAACCTTCAGAACTCCACGTATTAAGTAATTTGGAGACCGCTCTTACAAATTGCCCATGATTTCTGTAAGTCCCGGCTTCCAGAAGATTAATCATATGCTGCATTGTTGAACCCGTGTTTGTTACCGCATTTGTTACACCAGTGTCACACCCATCAATTTCTATAGTGCCTTGGATGTCACAATTTATTCCCCATGTTCGAATTTCATAATCAAATAGAGGGTACCCACAACTTTGAACATCCATCACGGCAACAGTGTAAGTTCCTGTACTAGGTAGTACATAATTTTCCAAAAAAGGATCTCCAAAGCAGTCCATTGGAATCTCATCATCTCTCCATTCCAGAAAGGTCATATTTTCCCCACCATCATATATTGTTACGCCTTCAGTTCCAGTTGAAGTACCAAAAAATAATGAAAAGCCTGGATCCATAGTAGAAGTAATTCTGGTAACAACAATAGAAATTACATCTCCGGCAGTACCGTTGAAATGATAATAGTCCCAATAATCAGAATTTGAAAATGAATTTTGGAAATTATGGGTTGTGTGCCAGGATGTACCACATAACTCTGTAGAGTTGATACTTACATTATGATTTTTAGATACTTCGTTATTTTCAATTAAAGTTTTAATGAGTTCCATTTTATCAATAGAAATACTCTCCTTATTAAAATCAGAATTATTCGTAGGATCAAATGCTTCTTTTTCACAGCTAACTGTCAAAACACCCATTAAAAACAGGTTACAAATAATAAAAAGTTTTTTCATAATTTTTAAATTTCGAATTAAGTTTAAGTAAGCAAACTGCCAGTAATAAATTAGTTTCTCCTAATTCTAAAGTTTTTAAGGTTAGATTAGTGGTTAGGACTTTTGCATTTATGTAGACACTCCATTCAATCAAAAAATCTTTTTATCGACTTAAAGTTTATTGCTACATTACTTAAAGATATTTGTTTGATAATTAGAGATATATAGGTAAAAACCCTCCTTGTTTATTAAAGATGAGAGATAGGATTCTTATTCTTTTTATGAAGAAAAAATTTATATTCATTTTATAATCAGGTTGAATTTATTTAAGTGATGCCACAGCCAGTAAAGTAAATCATGAAAACATATTTACCTTAGAATTTAGCGAAGCTGAGAAAGAATTTACTGGTTTCATATCAAAAGAAAGGTCCCGCAGCTTCAGGTTCATAAGGCACAACATCAAAGTTTGTGCGGTCATTTCCTGCTCCGTATTTTCCTTCAAATACTGCCAGGAAGCGGTTTCCGGAATTTTAAAGGTATTCCGCGAACGGTATTCATCCCGGTCCTCCAGGACTTAAATGATCTCCTCCTTATCTGTAGTGTAATAATCAGATGCCGAACCATTCAGCTGCTCCTTCAGTTCGTCGGGCACAACCTCGTAGCGTTCGCTAAGGTGCTTTGCGAAAATAAGGGGTAGGATGTTGTTTTTATAGTTATTCTCAGATACCGCGCCGCGCAATTCGTTCACTGCATCCCAGAGTTCTTTTTCAAAATCAATGTCTGCTTTTGACATTAAATGGGAAAATAGGTTGGTTATGGGAACCAGGTTCCTGTTGTCTTGATCTCTAAACAACACTGATGTTTTAAAAATTCTTCAACATTTTTGTCCAATCATTATGTTCAATATCCAAATTTTTAAGAGAAGGCGGTTTACTTAGTAAAGCATCTTCAGTAACTTGTTGGGTTTCGAATTTTAAACCTGCATATTTTTCATAATCATTTAAGCTTCGCTGGTTTCCAAGTTGAAAATTATTGCCGATTGAAATGCCATTTGAGTCACATAGTCCAAAAATTATTTGATGTCGTTTTTTGGCTTCCTGGTCCTTAATATGCCATTCTTTGTCATCATCCCACTGCTTTACCCGGTGTTTTCGTGTGTATTCATGCCAGGCCACAACCATGTTGGGATGGAAAGGTTCATACCCGTTAGTAAAAGCACGAACCGTTATGTTTATTTCTTCACCTATAAAATAGTAAAAGGGATCATGCGGTACTTCATAGCAGAAATCACCTGTTGTAAAAGCAAAATGGGCCGAGTAAAACCTTGCAGGAACAGGCTTATTTAAATCCACATTTTTGTCGATCCAGGTGGGTCGAAATGTAACAATACCTTCTTCGGAAAAGCCGCAAATACTGTTTTGCCAAAAATCCAGCGAACGACCCATTGGATCGTTTTCGGGTTCATAGCTGGGCAGGTAAGCTGTTAATAGAGGTTTTGGGTGTCCATTTATCACCAATTGGTGATACATGTTTTCGAGATGAACATCCCACAACGGGAAAAACCTGTGGTGTGAATCCAATTGAAGTGTAAATTGTTCTCCTTTATACTGCTGCTGCAAAAGATTTCTGGCCCAGCAGCAGCCTTTGGAATCTTTGTGTGGTACATCAACAATTCTGAACCTGTAGTCATTACAGTATAATTCTCCAAACTTATCCCATTCATCGGCAGGATCATGTTGCCAGCAAATACCAAATCTCAGTCTGTCGGGATTGCTGCAGTTTTCTACCAAATTTTTAACAGTAGGCAGCAATTCCCAATCGCGATATGAAGCAATTTGAACGAATATTAGTCCGTTATTAGAGGCCATATTCCCGAAATTTTTAAGGCTGGAGATCAGTCCAAAATTGTCTTATATTACCATTATCATAAATCGCAAATCCCTTACCATCGGGGTCTTCATTTAATGCAAGATAATGCTTGTAGAAATTTATGATATTCGTGAAGTCTATGCCGTAAGTGTCTCTATTACGAGGTATTACCATTACCGTTTCTGATGAGCGCAAACCTCCCGATGCTCTTTCATAATCGGAATATACACCCAAAAAAGCAGCCCTGCAGTTAATCCCGTTGTCCAAAACGAAACGGCCCGGGTAGCAGCGCAAAATGCCCCTTTTTACAAAAGCTTTTAAGTCTCCAAGAGTTCTGGTAAATGTTCTTTCATAGGTGGAAGTTGGAAAAAAATACTGTCAGTTGCGTAATGTTCGCTTGCGAAGCTTGAGGATACAGTGATTACAAACGAATCGCTATTGGTATGGGTACCCAGGGTTTTTGATCTGTATGCACAACTACGGGTAACCGAATATAGCACATTGTAGTAGGCGCGCGGAAAAAGACAGCCCCACACCCAGCAATACCCATCGGGCGCAAATGCATTTCTAAAATTCGTCCAGGTTGTAACATCAAGATTATTGGCAAAAAAATCTTTTGCTCGTCCGTCTTTGTCCCAGGGATCCCTTTCAAGAAAATGGGCACCGTCAATTCTATAGTCTTCGCGCTGAAAGGAATTAACCAGAATGGGCCCATCGAACCAACCGTGCCCAATAATACTGAATTCTTTCAGGGTTCCGGGATCTGAAGCTCCTAAATTGGCAATAAACCTGTAGCAATCTGTAATGGACAGTACCTGGGTATCCTGCTGGATAAAATGTTTTTGACGGTAGTGTGTACTTCTGGATATCGGGATAAAAGTAGTTGACTCAAGTACCCAATTGTCCCGATTATTACTGTTGTTGCGCTCAATTTTTCCGGATTTGGTGTCCAATCGAATGAACTCCATGTCAGAATCATTAACCCAAGTCGGATTTTGCTTCAAAAGGTAATTTTTCCTCCTATTGGCCAAACTTGTAAAATCCACCCCACTATTCTCATAATCGTAACCTGCCACCAAAACAACATATCGCTTCATGGTTCATTTTGTTTTATGGTTAGAATAAAGTTTCATCTGGAATTCTTACATTTTCTCAAGGCACAATAATCGATTTCGTGTTTAATGGGGTGAAATTGGTTTTTTCCTTGATACCGCTGTTAAATCTTTTATTGATACGCCATTCCACTTTGTCTTCAACTGGAAATGATTTGATTATTTTTTCGGGAATTTTGTCTCCTGAAAATTGAATGACCTCTACATTTTCGTTATTGTCATTGATACGGAATTCCAGTTTAAATTCCTTAAGATCCAATCCGGCAGGGGATTTTCCCTCCCAAATAATTTCTACATCGCGTTTGTTGATGGCTTCCAAATTTAGAACCAGTGCATTGGATTGTATTCCACCTTGTCCTATTTCCACTAACTTTGCATCCGCCGTTATCGCAGTAGCTATATAGGAAATTTTGTCGTTCTCTGAACTTAAATTGATTGTGATATCTCCAATATTAAAATCGGGACCTGCAATTCGATAGATCTTTTTTTGTAGTTCATCTATGGTTAAGCGAATCGATCATGATCTCCAACAAAATTTCCCTTACATTTTCTGTTTTACCTGCAATTACCGGAAACAATTCAAATTTCGATTTAAGGAAAGGTTTATTTACAATAACTTCATCATCCTGCAGATAGATAAATTCAGTAGTGATAGAAGGCCTATTGTCGCTAAAATGAAAAGTCTTTTCAAGAGCCACAAACAAACCGTTTTTGTTTTTTCCGCGCACGATCCAGGTCTCTTTTTGATCGGCATTTTTCAAGCTTATCAATTGCGTGTCAATTAATGTTCCATCTACATCTTTTAAATGGAAATTCAGGTCGATGGATTTCATTTCAGCAAAATCAATATTTCCAGATTCAATGGTTATTTTTTTATAGAAAGTATAAGAATCCGGAAAGATGATGAGGTCATTGAAACCGCTTTTAAATGGCTCGGTCATGATTTCTGAAGGGCTGCTTATTTGCCTGTGGGAAGGCTTGTACCGAAATTTTAATTGATAGTAGTATCCAAAAGGTTCGTCCTTGTCATAATTCCATGCCAGGTTTTTACTTTCTTTATTTCCTTTGCTGAACGTAAATCCTGCAATGGATTGTACACCATCGGGAATGGAAAAGTGACCTTCCTTTGGATTCTCGTTTACTCCGTTTTTCATCCTCCAGATCAACAATTCCGCACTCAACAAATCGGCTTCTTCTTTATCAAAATCATATTCGAGGAACACATCCAATTCCTGTTCGCGCCAAAGTTCACCAAACCGGATAACCTGAATGTATTTGTCTTTATTGGTGGCAATTTGTTTTCCCATAACCCATAAATGGGATTGGGGATTATGGGTTCTTACAATGGTGGATCTTTCACGGTAATCAACTTCCAGTATTTTGTTTTGACTTATATTTTCTTTGGTGAAACGATAGCTGACCCCAATATTAATGGAAGGTGCAGATCCTCCTCCAGCATTGAGAGGAATTGTAGGGGTAAAGGGGTTTACATAAGGCTGAAACATTTCTCGAAGGATGCTGGTTTTGAAATCTTCAATCATCTCATCCATCATTTTTTTTGTTTCTTCATTTTCTGCCTGACTGATCACTTCGATTTTTAGATCACCATCTTCTTCCAACTTCCTTGTGAGCCATCCAAATTCTGCGCCCAATGATACTTTTACGGCATAAATTGGTATCTCAACTTTAACGCCTAACTGGTGTGAAATGCTTTCAAAGCACCGATCCAGATTGGCCCAAATGCGCATGTCCAATGCTTAAGTCTCATAGCGTTAAACTTTAGATCGTACATTATTCCGGCAAGAGAGCCTGCGTCGCCGTTTAGAGCACTCAGTATAATGGAAGTGCCTCTTCTATCAAGCCTTATATTGAAAACAGAATCAAGAGTTGACGACACAAGAGATGGTTTTTTGGAACCTACTACACTTTTGACAAAACTGTCTTCATTGATGCTCTCCGGATTAGTGGTATCAGAATCGAGAACAATAAGGTTTACTGAGCCATCCTTCCAAAATGGGACGGAAGTTTTAAGATCTGTATTGATGGCAATCAATTCTTTTACAGCAGTTATAGCTTTTTGAAGTCTTTCCGGTTGTACTGTGCATTCTACCCCAAGCTGCAAAATGGAGCTAAGCTGAATTTCTTAAAGCATCGAGCCCCCCGTTTCCACATCACCTTCGCTAAAAACAGAAAGGTTCATTTCATAAAAGCCAGGCACTTCTTCCTGGGGTGCCAGTTTCACCTCGTCGGGAAAATAATAAACTAAATCAACCTGTTCATGGTCGCCATAAAAGATTAATCCTTCGTGTTGTCCTAATGGTTTAGATAAATCGAGCATGGTTCTGTCTTTATTACCAAATGTTTTCTGGTATATGGATTTCAATTTTATCAATTACATTCGTTTCCCAATTTGTTTTGTAATTGTTTCCTGATTTACTTCTCACCCTTTCCATGTGCTTAAATTCCTTATGGTTAAAATTGGGCATGGGATGCTTGAAGGTAACAGTATCACCAATTTTTTCAAATGGCAACCTTCCGCTTTCAACAAGTATGTTGTTTTCTAAATCTTCATACACAAATTCAATGGTAACCGATTTTATATCGAATCTTTCAAAATGGGGACAGCTTGCAAGGGTTGCCCGGAGAATTCGTTCAGCAGCAATTTTATCTGTAATGGCCAGGGCCGGACCCTCATGGCTTTTCCAGGGCCCCTGAATGATGTTGCCATCAATACTGATCCTGGTTATGCGGTATTCAAATTTTTCTTTGGGCGTTTTTAAGCTGGTAACTACAGATAATTTAGTATTACCTGTTTCTGCGGAAAAATCGAATTTGTTTAAAATTAAATCTTTCCTTTCGGCATCCTCAATTCGTGTTTCCAAAATTAGTTTATGAGTGGCCGTCCAGTCGCCATGACAAAATATTTCAACCGACCATTTATTTTCAAATGGATTGGGTATAAAAAAGAATCCTTCTGGCACGTCCTCAAAACCAGCCTTGTGTTCATTCAATTCTTTAAGGAAATAGGTGATCGTTAACTTAAATTTAAGTTCAATGTTTTTTCCTGCTACAATGGAAACTGTCTTCTGGGTAAAATCAAAATTATTAAGTAAAAAAGTCTTTTGTAGTACGGGCAGACCATTTACCTTATCCAGGCATTCCACAAATATTTCAATCAAATGCGCGGTATCAAGAATTGCAGTATCATCAAGGTTAAGGGATAAGGTGTAAGTTTTGAAGTATTGTTCTGGATTAAAGTATATAAATGACGACACTTCCTGTTTCCAGTCGAGTTCCAATTTGTCTGGTAAATTGCTTCCTTCTGTTTTGGTAAAAACGGTAGCTTTATAACTATATATATATTCCACATTTTTTTCGCGGTTAAAATTGAAAACAGCTTTTGTTTTTTCGGGAGAATCAAAAACAAGACTTTGAGTTGCGACTGCCACATTGGAATCCTTATTTAAGACCCTGCAATTGAGTAGCACCGATTTTATGTTGGTATCAGTAAAACTGTCGGCAGGTAAATTCACCTCGACTGATTGGTTGATAAAAGGAATCTCATCAAGTTTTATCCATTTTATTTTGTCCTTTATTCCGCCTATACGTCGCAGCATTGATATGAGTAAAGACTGTGGATAATAGGGGTAAAGTTTAGCATTTTTCTGATTTAAATTTATTTCAGAACTTATAAGTTGTTCCTCATCAATGTTTCTTAAAATATGATGGCCCCCAATGGCCACCGAAGCCAAAACCCGACTTACACTTAAGCAGCAATTCTGTCTTCAGTTTTTTCACCAGCACTGAGCGGGGATGGGGCCGGATCAAATATTTTTTTGAGAACTTCGGTTTTAAGCTCGTTCAGCATACTTTTTAATGCCTCCGCTTTTATGTCAGGATCAAGCTCTTCTATCTGTATATCAATAGCACTGGTTTCCTTAAGTTCATCTATCGTTTCAGTAATCTCATCGGTGTAGAAAATGAAATTCTCTTTATCGAATTTTTCAAAATGATGATATACTTTTTTCAATCTACTTTCATGGTAGCTTTAAATACAGGGGCTATGCCTAACATATTTAAACTGTAGTGAATGCTTGCCGCGACCACATCGGAATTAAGTGCAGCTATCAACAACTTCGCCTGGTCGCCTGTGGTTTTGGCTACCAATGCTGCGTTGTTGTCGCCCATAACGGAGGAATTGATTTCGGGACTTATATACCATTTTTTAGGATCTGATTCTTCGCCAGCCTGTGCCAACATCATTTTCACCTTTCCATCATGAATAGGCGCAGGAACCAATTGTTTTGGGGGTTGACCATGGATTTTGCTGATGGCTTTTCGGGCATCTTGTAAGGCCTCTTCTCCTGGTGCAAGGCTAATGTCTATCATAATACCTGCTTCCAAAATACTTTCTCTTTCGCCCACGCCTGATTCGGGTATAATGGCATAGGCTTCAATTTGCGGCGCACCATCAGTGTTGATGATGATATTGGGTTCTACACACACATAGTAAAAAACATCGGGATTGAGGTCATCGCTAAAAATTGTGAGATTTCCCGATTGTATAAATGGCGGTTTGTAACTTAACATGGTTATTTCTCTTATTTTATTTAGGCATAAGCCAAATAGTGAACTATGAATTGCACGCCAGGTTTAATTTATGCATCCCTTAATAATAAAATCGAACTGTTTCCATTTCCCGAAACATCCTTTTCGATCCCATTGACATCAATCAGTTTTAAATTATAGTTGTAGGCAACCGAGTTATTATCGGCCCTTGGAATATACCATTGAATAGGCTCAGTATCTTTGTTTAGCATCCATTCTTGCAATATGGCAGAACCATTGACATCAGCCTGTAGACTTAATAATGCACTTGCGTACTTTGTACCCAGTTGTAGCATGGAATGATCAATCCTCACTACCTTAAAGGGTAGGATCACAGTTTCTTCCGACTTTCCATTGATCCAGGGCGATTTTGTGATGGCGGATTTTGAAATCATCTTATATTGGTACTGAAAGTCATTTTTTTCCCGATCTACCAAAAGTATTTTAGCCATTGCCGAATCCCATTCATCTTCGGCTGAAAGTTCAATTTTAGCATTACTATGGAAATTATTCTCTTCATCATTGTATTTAAATTCTACAATGATTTTCTTCATTGAACCGTCAGGTACCTGCCCTAATTCTACGGGGATATCCAGTGTGTCCTGGTAGGGAGATTCTACAATAATGGTTGTTGTCCCATTTTCAGTTGCGTAATATTTTTTTCGGGCATGTCCACGGTTGTACCGTCTTTAGAAAAATATTTTGTTTTGTAGACCAAAGGTGCATCAAGGTTTTTACCTACCAAACGTTTAAAATTTGCACCCTCGGGATCAGTAGGTTTTATGACCAGCGTTTGTTCAAAATAGTCTGCATCTTCAGGCATTTTATAGCTTAGGTCCACCTGGATGGCAACAATTTCATTGTCGCCTAAGTCAGGGATAGTAAGATGGGATGGGGCTTAAAATTAAGGTCAAAATATCCTTTTTGCCCAACGTTGATTACGATATCCTGATAAACTGATTTTCCCTCCATTACAAGGGGTTCGGAAAGGCCATTAAAAAAGATTTCAGAGGTGTATTCAGCAACTCCATCATCATTTTTTGGTCTGCGTAGATGCCAGGTATCGGTGAAGTTATTTTTATTGAAAATAACCGAATGCTTCTGGTCTGCTTTTGGATAGCGGATATCCAGTTTTACTGTATTCACCATGGGCTCTTTATCCCATTGGGCGTTTACCACACTGTTTATGGTAATGGTTTCCACCTCAGATTTGCTAAGATCTACCAATTTTGTTACCGCCTGTTTTCTTGATTCGGGAATTTTTTCAAGGAAATTCATGATGGTTCCCTGGGGGTTTATACCCCATTCAACAACATCCTGCTGGCTGAAGCGAAGTTCAACAAATGAATTTACTTCTTCTTTAACGAGGGTAAGCAGGGATGATTTCCTTTCTTCAGGGGTCATTCCCACAATCCTGCTTTTAATGATTTCCTTTATTTTTTCTTCAATTATGCCAATAGCCAGGTTGCGCAATTGACTTACATTTTCATCTGAAATTTCAGTAGATCCTTTTTTGACTTCAATGTTTACCAATCCTGTTTCCAATAAGGTGCTGGTTATTGATTTTACATCTATACGTTCCACATCTGCATCCTCGCATCCCTGATCCATATTAATGATTTTTCGCTCCGCTTCCCTTTCAATCATACTGGATTGACTCGATCCCGCCCAGGCCCTTATCTCAAGACTGGGAAGTCGCATCATAAACTTAAGTTCATAACGAATACTAATGGCCTTTCCACCATCTTTAAGCGATTTATACCAAACAGCAGCTCCAGTTGGGCTTAGCCTTAATGCAAATGCAGCATTATTATCGCCTATGAGACTTGCAGGACCTCCGGCAGAGGACCAGGTTACCATATCTCCTCCGGTTTCTTCCAAAAGAGTTACTGTGCCTTTGGTAAAATTGACCGCTCCAAAGCGAAGTTCCTTTACTGAGGGTATACTTGGCTCTGGGGTGGTGCTTGAACCTGAAGCCTTGGAAATGAGTGCCAGGCGTTCCTTTTCTGCTTTTATTAAAGCATTTCTTCTGCTATTCTGTACCCCGGATGATTTAAGTTTGGCGGAGATCTCGTTGAGTACTTCCTCGCTAACAGCAAGATTGGCATCAAAATTAACCCAGCCGCCCTCAAGGCCTGCTACACTGGTTGATTCTCCCTGGGCTCTGTCCGTCCAAAACAAACCACTAAAAATGGGTTCGCCATTTTCCATTTTAATTTCGGGAGAAGTTTTTAGGGCATAAAAAAGATTGCAATCTTCATCATCGGGATAAACAACTACATTCTTATGGCTCAAGACACTGGGTATTGTTATCATAGCATTTCAATATTAGGGATTTGACAAAGGTTGCGGGTTAACAGATAAAAAATCCGTTGCAGTGCTTTCCGGAATTAACCAATCGGTCCAATGAGGTGGGTTAATGATGTAAATGGTACCAACTCGGTATTGATATTTTCTTTCTTTTAATTGTTGCGATTTTAATATTTCACTTATACTTCTTGACATTTCAAGGACCGAAATTGAACTGTCTATTTTTAACTTTACAGAAAAAGTTTGTCCTTTTTCATTTTTTATTTCCGTGATAACATGACTTACCTGGGTATAAGGTGATTTAATGGGATCGTCTAAGTCGTTCCATCTTTCAAATAGAGGACAAGAAATTTCCAACCGCCATACTTGGGGATCTCCAGTCGCAAAATCGATAAGGCGTTCCAATACTTTCCCAGGATCATTTAAAATAGAAATTCCGTAGGGTTCACAAACAATGTCCGTCCATAATTCCGGTTCATCATTTTCATCGGTTTCGGGTTTTATGACAACGGGCATAGCAGAACCTTTTTGCAAACTGGCAGGCCAAGTGGCTTCCAAAACTGGGTCATATTCGGCGTCGTAAACACTTCCTTCAATTTGGGAAAGAAGGGTAAGGTCAATCCCTTTTAGCAAAACATCAAAATTGTTGGTGTTGTTTACATTTACACCCTTGATTACATGAATTTCATCCTGTGTTGCAACATCTGCATTTATAGCCAGATTCACTCCAGCCAATTTGCTTATATTAAGCTCAACAGGAACTTTATGTATTTTGGTGACATCACCCTCCTCCGCACTTAAAAGTTCGAATGCTATATCGCCAATAATAATGCCTTCATTCTCACCTATTTCACGTCGAAAATTATCAAAGGAATCAAACTTGCATTCCACATTGAGTACAAAACCATTGACCGGGTCGATTTCTGCAATAGTTTCAGGAATTTTGCCAGTAAGTACCGCATTTTCTCCTGAATAAACCGAACGCAGTTCAAATCGAACAGATTTGTAACCACCCAGTCGCAATTCGCAGTATTTGGTTAATCCCTTTGTAATTTTATTTAATTCACGATATAAATCTTTTTTAGCCAAAGCATTGTAATAAGGGACCAAAGTAATGGCCATGATGATTTTGTAGTTTTCCAGCTGATCATCTTCACCTGCTATCATGCTTATGGAAATGCGTGGATCGCCATTTTGTTCTTTGGCTTTAATTCTAAAAACCTGGGGCAGGAAATTAAAAACATCCAATTGTGAGGTGGGCTGGTAAGCTATGGTATAGTTCTCACCTGCTTTTGGTATGGTTACTATTTTCCATGCTTTGTCTTTGGTGCCAAACTCTTCGGCCAATGGTCCAAATACCAATTCATCATCCCTGGTGTAGGCTCTCGTAATCAGGGCTTTTAAATCTATTTTTTGGGGATCGGTAAATTTTACTTCATTGTTAGAAGGAGTTGGTTTTGGTGGGATTGCTTGTGGCCCTTTAAGAAGTTCGGTATGAGGTCTCAGGTTTTGGATACTTAATTTCCTTTTGCCCAATGTTTGGTGAGTGACAACTTTTGCCATTGACGCCTTGAAAAGAGGAGTGGTCCTTATATGCGTTGATATAAATGGCTTACCCCCTGAAGTTGGTTTAGCTGGCATTTGCCACCACAACTCTGCCTGAACTGTTAATTGAAAGGCTGCAATACCGCTAGGGCTCCTCAATTGAATAAGTAAGGGTTGTATTTCAGTTTTGGCAATGCTGGTTTGGGCATGTAAATTTTGAGAAATATTCACTGCATTAACAGCTAAGCGACTGGGTAATAGTTAGAGGTTTTTCCACTTTCCTTCCCGCCGATTCAAATGAAAGTAAAATGGATGGTTTTATAATACTTAATGGTATAACATCGGGTTCATCTCTATATACTTCTATAATACATTTTAAGGTAATCTCCTCTGTTTTTTCATCTCTTTCAAAATTAAACGCATCGGATACTGGATTTAAATCTGTTGCAGGATTGTTTTTAAGTCTGAATTTGGGTTGACCATATTTTTTGCCGTTATAAACATATACGGCATCCGGATTTTTAGGCTCTTCATTCAGCGTATTATACATCACTAAATTGAACCGGAGCAAAGGTTTAAGATCCAGAACCATTTTTTGTGCTGTAAATAATTTTTTACCCTTAATATCGTCTGGCATGGCTTTAAATTTTATGGATTAACAGGCGGTGTAACAGTAGGTTGGGGCTCCACAGGAGGATTGTCAATTGCCTGAGGATCTTCAATCAATAACAATCCGGAGGTGTTTTCCTGTAAGGGTACATCAATTGGCGAAGAGCCTGCTTTTGCAAATTTCAGTGTATATTTAAATGGCTGACTGTTGTTCGAAAAGGGCATCACTTCAAAAGATTGCATTGGATTGGCGCTATCAAGCCGAATGTTTTTTGAAACCTTATAATTGTTTTCAGGTTCGTTATAATCAACACTTACGTAAACGACCTGCCATTGACTCCAATCCAAAAGTCCGCCATCAATAGTTAAGACTTTAAGTTTTCGACCCAGAGTGATAGGCGGAATGTCATCATCACTCTCAGCATCTATCCAGGGACTGAGTGGCTACAATTCCATCTTTGTATTGCACAAAATGTCTGTATTTAAAGGATTTTCCGGATCCTTCCTGCAATCGCATACTCCAATCCCAGGTTTCTGATGCGGTAAACCATTTGGAAAATTCCTCTTTGACGCCTTTGGATGTATCTTCATAAAGAATTTCGATTTTTGCAGTTTGAACTGTTGCGGGATCGAGAATCAAATCGAATGACGCCTTGGCCCGGCTGGTGAGCAAATCATCAATCATTAAGGTATCCCTGGTGTCTGTTTTTGTTTCACCTAAAATTTCCTTGCCATCGTGATATATGTATTTCACTTTATAGCTGTACTGCTTGTCTTTTTTACCATACATATAACACCTCCAATTGTCGGTGAGGTTTTCCTTATTCAATCTTATCTCTTTTCGAGTGTCTGGTTTATTAGGCTCAGCAGTATATTCAAGATTTACAATGGCTTCTTTAATCAGATTCCAGTCAATGTCACTAAGCAATGCAGTTTACTGTAACAAATCCCAGCTTATCATAAGAAATAATAAGGGCACGATCGCTGATGTTTTCTAATGTGATGGGAGGTGGCGCTTCAGCTGTTCCTATATAAGAAATTTTTGCCTCTGCATTGTAAAAATCAATCAATTCTCCTTTGGCATTTCGAGCCATGGTTACGCGGAAAGTGTAGATTTCCTGACCCGTTTTAAATAGAAAAGATTTTGAATTTTCGCGAACCATATTGCTCGCTGCGTCCCTTTGGCTATAGCTTATATTTACAATAATGCTATGGATATTGTCTGTGCCAAAATCAGCATTTACGCCTACTTGCACCTCTAAAATCTGCACCCTCGGACTGCTGATATCGATTTCTTTAACAAGCGATTTTAATTGTTCCTGGCTCAGTTTGGTGGTCAGGCTACCATTTGGATATCTTCTAAATTCAACAGTGCCGTTTTTCTTAAAGTTGAAATTTAATGATGTGATTTTAGTTTTGTCGACATTGCTTTGAAAGTAATAATGAGTTTCTACATTAGGCCTGTTTCTTTCAGCAGCTGATACGCCCACGTCTGGATTGGGTCCAGATTTTGGTTGCTCATCTTCTTCCTCTTCTGGTTGTTTTTCATCACCAATAAAAGCCGTTTGAAAAAAGTTAGGAATTATGGTTTGCATAATAACTTCCATAAGGGATGTACGTAAACTGGTTTCAATTTCTTTCAATTCTTCACTGTTGGCAGCGACATCACCAAAATCTGTTATTTCAATGTTGATGACTTTGCGATCAATTAATTCTTCCACCATTTTGCTGATATCGGTTTTGCTGGCGGTTACGCTTCTGCTATCGGTTCTTTTGTAAGTAAAGAACCCGATTTCAGTTTTGATTCCTCCGCGTCTAAATTTGCTGTAGTCTTCCTTATACGATTCCATTGCAGAGAAAATCTGAGAACTGTTTGCTGATACTTTAATTTCAAGATTTGGTATAAAAGCAAAGCCTTTCAATTCGTATCGAACAATAGCTTGCAAAGGCGTTAAGTTTCCTTTGTCTTTATCGCCCTGGTAACCTTTGGTTAAGGCATCAAACATTAGCTGGCTGCCTTCAATGCCAAATGTGGCATAGAATGCAGCTGCGTTGGAGCCTACCAAAGCAGGCTTAACTTCTGAGCTCGATTGTTTTTTGAAAGTCTCTCCAAGGCCTTCCAGAATTTCGAGTCTTGCTACGCCATCTTTCCAGGTATTAGGAGTGCCTAATTTGATTTTGGGTTTATTGCTTCCGGCAATTTTTATAAAAGCAGGCCTTCCTGCCCTCAGCTTCGAATAAAGTTTGGTGAAATTTAAATTCGGTTTATCAAGAATTGACTCGAGGTAATCCGTAATTTTTTTATGCTCTTCAGCAGAAATGGAAAGATCTGTAGTGAACAACAATTGTCCTAATTGGGTTTCAACCAATTCTTTGTTGGAACTACTGGCATAGGCTATGTCGGCATTTCTGGAAAAAAAGTTAAAACTTAATTGAGGGTTGCCTTCGTTATCTTCAGCAATGCGAGGCCTACCTCTGAGGACATAAAAAGTATCTTCTTTTTCATGGTCACGAAAGATTTCTAAATCGTCTAAACCAGGAACTTTTATGGTTGGAAATAACATTAACATGATAATTAATTTTATGGTTCTTACTAATTATTAAATATTGGTTATTCTTAATAGCAATTCGTTAAGGCCAGAAGGGACAACGATGTTTTGTGCTTCATCGGTACCATCGCGTTTTAAAATCAAGACTACGGCTGTGAGAGGGTCATTTACATCTACATTGGGCAAAACAATTGTTTCTTCCATTTTGTCTTTTTTAAGCATCACGGTTTCCAATGGGTTGGCGCCTGCCGCATCGATATCAAAAACCTGCACTTGTATGGCGGCAATTGTGCCGGAGAAGGTATCGGCTCCCAACAGAGTGGAAATTTTTAGAATTTTAATTCCACAATTTTCTAGACTTATTGGTGGCTGTTCGATAGTATAGTTTCGTTCCAGTCCCTGAACTATATCGCCGTTTAATAGAATAAAATCTGTTTGAGCTCTCCAGGTTCGGGGGTCATCTTCTTCTACAACAATGGTAAAGTTTTGCTGAACCAAATCCTGCCCTCCTCCATTCAGGACCAGAGCCTTACTAAACTGCTCACCAATGCCATTGCTATAAACCACTTTTACAATTGCTTTGGAAATGAGCTGCCCAGGATTTACCAAAATTGGACTGATTACCAATATTCTGGCTTCGGGTCTGTTAACAATAACCTGTGAACTCACCTGGTTGGCAAATTCCTGTTCAATTTTTTCTTGTCTGAAGAAAAATATGTCTCTACGGAAATACCTGAATACGCCTGGAGTTTTTGGGAAAATGAGGAATTTTTTTAGGAGGGTGTTGTCTTTATTAAAAATGACTGTTTTCCCACTTCCTTCTTCTTCTGGTGAAACAAAAACCTGTACAGATTGGACACCATCTTCTTCAAAATCTATTGTCCCGGGCTGGAGTTCCACCGGAATGAGAGGCGAATGGTCAGAAATGTTCACGGCAATATCCCTTTCTGTAACATCTGTAAAATCGCGGCTTCTCACCTTTGTTTCATGCGAACCTATAAGTGATCCTGCCTTATGAATAAATTCCACATAATAATCATAAGTAAGAGTTCCATATTGATCTGTAAAAAATTCCAAATTTGTTCTGGGCTTGGAAGGACTGACTACATAACTTTCCTGGTGCAATCTCCTGGTTTTGTCACCTTCAGCCCCTTTAAAACCGTAGGATAAATGCACAATGGCTTCTTCAATCTGAAATTCTTCAAAATCAAGTGCTGATCTAATTTCGATAGCAATTTTTTTGAAAGGACCTTCTCCAAGCCGGACCAACAATACCTGATCCTCTGCTTTAAAATCTGTTCCGTCAAGGGAAAGCATACCTGAAGGATAAATTTTATTGGTGAGGGCCATAGCCTTTGAATAGGTGAAGGTCCGTTTAACCTGTTGGCTAATAGATCGGTGCTGCAATTGATACCCGGCATTAATGGAAATGCTGGTATCTATTCTTTGGTTATTGTTTCCATTAGGAACATCCGGAGGTGTACCTGTTGTAGTTGGCGGAGTTCCTAAACTGGGTGGAGGGGTAGTGCTTTGGGTAGGAGGCAGGGTACTTCCCGGAGGCAAGGTACTACCCGGAGGTGTTGTGGTTTCAGGAGGGGGGCTGCTGCTTATAGGTGGTGGTGCGGAAGTGCGTGGAGGTGGTATGCTGGAGCCTGGCGGGGGCACAGTTGTTTCGCCGCCGCCATTGTCCGGCGGAGTGGGAGTTTCGGGTCCTTCAGAAGGTTCAGGAACAGGAGTGGCTGTAGGGGTAGAGGGTGTGGCTGATGGTGTTGGTGTGGCCGATGGTTCTGGTGTGGTCGATGGCTGTGGTGTAGCCGACGGACCAGGGGTGCCATCTCTCTCGGAGGGCAAGGTACTACCCAAAACATTATAATCTTCATTGGGTATGGCCGTGGGATTAAACATGATAGGCAACATTAGTTCTTTCACAATCTTCATGTGATCTTCTATTGTTGGAGCCCCGTCGCCCGAACTTTCACCGGAAAAATCGGTTTCCTTAATGGTGATAACGCCTGTGTTTACCAGGTCGCGCATAATAAGATCAATATCGTTGTTTGATACAATTTTGAGTGATGGTGAACCCAGGCTGAAATCAGCATCTATGTGGTGGTGCCAAAATTCTTCTGTGGCTTTAAAGTCAACGGTAATTTCTAAATTGTAAGCAGGTGCTAAGCCTTTGTATTGCAGTTCATAATTGACCACAGCCTGTGTCTGCTTTCCTTTCTTCATAATATCCCATAAGACCTGGGCTAAGCAAACCTCCAACCCGAACAGAAAAGACGGCAGTCTGCACTCCGTACAAAGATGGTTTGGTTGACCCGGCAATGGTCATTTTTAATGGATCACTGGGGTTAGAATCATCACTACCAAACATCACAAGCTTGACCGAACCATCAAAAAAATCGGCTTGTGATAAACGAATATTATCACCTTCAGTACCCTTTAATTCTTCTAAAATAGCTTCCACTTCACGAGCATTTGGCCCGAGTTCAACTTCAAGCGAAAGAAAACCGCCTGTCCTTTCAATATCTTTGGAAAAATCAGGATCTGTTCCTTCAATTACCTCACCGTCAACATATGCAACGAAATGGATTTTCTTTCCGTTGTCAGCAATCTTTGCTTTTTCAGACGGTAAGTAATAAAACTGTTGGCTGTTATGCGAATCGCGGTGAACAGTGATACCGTTGATGATTTGTTTATGCTCTAACGCTAACATAATTCAGGTTTTATGGTTATTAAGTAATGCCAAAATGTTTTATTTTTGTCTTTATCTTTTCCAAAGGAATGGTAGACCCTATTTTAGGAGAACAAATATTCTGAAAGAATTCGAAAGCAGAACTGGCGGACTCATTTACTAATTTCCCATCGATTTCCCCCTTATAATAAGGCTTTCCGGTTCGTGCATCCAAGGATTGGGAAAGGATGGTTTGCAGCTCCTGAACTGATTCCCCTTCACTGCCGTACCTCAGTTCTATGCTTCCCTTTGGTTGTTTGGAATACGTAAAATCTTCATAATTGAAAAGCATAAAGGAATAATCCCTACTTTTTTGTTTATCAAGGAAATTGTAAAAATATTCCCAGCTATTCCAGTGGCTGGATGAATATTGATTACGTTGATATAATTTGGGGCATCCGCACACTGTGATGCAGCCCGAACTATCCACAGGCAGGTTCAATAATGACATTTCATTTTCCTTTACTCCGGGTTCATAACCTGTGGCATGTAAATTATCACCTGCAAAAACCACCTGGTGATTGGCGTCTTCAAAAGAAAAATCCAAACCGGAAGTAACTCGTACCAATTTAGGTTTGTACACCAAAGCCTGACCGTTCATTAGAAAAGCGGGGTACTGTATAAAATCCGAATTGCGTGGATGCAAACCTTTGCTAAGTGTATAATTACCGGGGCATAGAATGTTGAACTCTGCCCTTTTTTGAGGCATTCGTGTTAGGTATTCAGTAGAAGGAAGTGAACTTCCCGGATAAACTGCAAGTTTGTTGGTTTGTTCATTCCAAATGCCTATAGTGCAACAGGGGGAGCTATAATTAATTGGGGTGGCACTTAGTTCGTGTGAAGATGAAAATTCATATCCTTCTTCGGGTTTTCCAACAAGTGCTACAACAGGCAAAGAGCCTCTAATTCCGAATAAATAATGAACTTGACCGTCCAATTTAAAGTGAAATTTATTACAAACTTCCCTTACTAAGTCATTATTTAATTCCATAATAAATCTGGATTACATCAGTTATAAATTTTTAGAATTGGAATACTATTTAATATATCCAATCTGTGGATAGGTTTACTTGTTTGGCCTGAAATCCTTTTGTAAAGTAGTTCTCTAGTTAGGGTTATAGCCTTTATGGGTGTAAACATGAGGGTATTTTTATATCATTCTTTTTATAATTTTTCGGATTTCATCAATAATTTTTGAGGCTTTAGCAATCAGGATGTTTTATGATTTTGAAGTATTCCCGGTTCCAACGGTTTTCGAGCAGCCTTTATCTCATACGTAAGTTGTTGTTTTGTAGCCTCATCAAAAACTCCCGATATCTTCAGGTGTAAGTGATTTGCCTGAAATAACTTAAGTGCATTTTCTGTTTTTATACCGAATATGCCATCTGAAGTTCCTGGATTACATCCTACTAATTTTAGAGCATCCTGAAGCAATATGATTTTCTCACCTACATCTCCACGTTGTAGGTTCTTATGGGAGAACTGCATGTCCTCCACTGGACGTAACCGACGAAATCCAAGTAATTGAGATGCAGAATAAGCAGTTTCGCTCACCATATTTCCCTGATTTCCGCCCAGGGTATAAATACGACTTTTATCCTGGGAGTAACCCATATAAATTCCAACGTGGCCCATATACGAATTTGGGCTTTCTCTCCAATAGATAACAATGTCTCCTGGTTCCGGATCCAAAACTGGTAATCCTACGTGTAGCCAGGATCTTGCATTTGCCTTTCCACTATGCTCCAAACCCACTTTTTTGGCCAGGTAGTTTAAAAAAATGCTACACCAGGGTGTTTCATCATCTTTTATGTATGAAAAACCCGCTTCTTTAGCATAATTAACAATCTTAGGATTATGCTTAGAACCGGAAATTTCTTTAGTTCCTATTTCACGAAAGGCTTTTTCTATTAAAGCATTCATATGGAAATAAATAAAGGTTTATAGTTAGAATCTAAAGGAACTGATGAAAAAAAATTCAGTAAATGTAAAACAGCGGGTCTTACAGGGAGAGTAAAACTGCTTTGTTCACTTTATCTAGCACAGCCAAAAAAGTTTGAGCCCCACTGCTAATAAAATGAGAAGGTCGAAAAAAGAAAAATTATATACGGTGCGAAGAAAGTAGGGTAACTTCTTAAATATTTTTTGTCTTACAATTTCGTAAGCATTATTTTCAGAATGGAAAAAATAACAAATCTTTGAAATAACGGCTTATTGCGTAATACTTATGCAGCTAAATGAAGGAACAAATAATACTTATATTTCAAATGTATTAGAAAAAAAAATTTACAACATAGTATAAAAGCGACATTTAAACATTTAAAGAATAAAATTCTTACAAAATAAAAAATGGAGTTATGAATTTATTCCATTAGTCTTTGAAGTTTAATTGACATTTTAAATTCTTCTTCTTCAATGTATCCGGGTGTACATCCTACAAAAGATTTAAAATCATGGATAAAGTGCATATGATCGTAATATCCAAATCGATATGCAATATTAACCCAGGGAGTTGATGGATGAGCTTCTTTATATTTATAAGCTTGTGAGAATCTCACAAGCTTTGAATAATGTTTTGGAGACACACCAATTCTGCTTAGGGCAATGCGCTCCAATTGTCTTATGCTTACGCAAGATTGTGACGCAACATCTTCTATAGAAACATTTCCACTAGCGCGTATTAATTGTAATATTGCAATATCAAAAGGTTTGGAGGGTTGTAAGTTTATTAATTTTAAAAGTAGATATTTTTGAATAATTGTATTGATCTCTTCGTCTCCCTTAGCTTCAACAATACGCGCAAAAAGAGTTTCTATTTCCGTTCCTAAAATATCCCGGGCATTCAACCATTTATTTATAATTTTGCAATGAGGTATGTTTGTCATGCGATATAATCCAGAAGGCTTAAACGCTACCACCACACATTTATAGAGTCTTCCCAAATCCAGTTTGGAGGTGAGTAATTGTGGACCAATTAATAATATCCCGGGACAAATTTCATATTTAGTATTTATATTTTTAATTCGAATCCTGTCAGCAAGATGTATGCAAAGGAATTGAGAATAGTTAGGAACATAAGTGTATAAATGTGACAAATGTTTTTCAGTAGCAAAATTGACATGAACAATTTTGAGGCTTTCAATAAACTCCAGCAGATCCGGGTGAGGGTTTAAATCGACGCACAACATCTTTTTAGAAAAATATCTTACTAATATAAACATTTTAGAGCTAGCAAGCCTCTGAATTACAACAGCAAATCGAACCTACAGTAATTTGTAAGAGAGATGTCAGCACTCTGATATTTTGAAATTTAATTTTTTTTAAATTTTGCCAGGCATTACAATTTAATCCTAGCAGCGGTTAAAGCAGGAAATGACGTCGAGAGTAGGGGCAAAGGATTTAATTGGATAGACGACCAAATTTCTATTTGAGGGTTACGAATTTTGGAATAACTAAAGAAAAGAAATATCAGACGAAACTTTGCTAAATAATTTTTCATAAGATTTGCTTTATGTAAGCTGGACCAAAGAATTTTATTCGGAAGGATCAGGGGAATGTTTAAATTTGTTAGGTTAATTTCACAATATTAATTAACTTTAATACAGTTGCAAATTATTGAAAATGAATAGAATGCAAAAGATGTATTATTTATTAGATCCTCATTTGAAATGAGGAGTGGCAAAAATGAGATGAAAAAACTCATTACCATCTTCCCTGCCATTAGACAATGCTATTTAATTTTTTAAAAAACCTAGGTAGTATTATAGATTAAAATAAAGTATAGGTATTAAGGGAGAAGTAAATATTTCTTTACTCACAGTACTCGTAAATATTCTTTAATCCATTTCTGACTTATCTCCCATTGCCCAAACTTATTCTTCAAGCAAAATATATTACAAAATGGCTGAAATCAAATTTATTAAAAGACATACAGTTAGATGAGCCAGCCTCGTAATCAATGCTATTCAAAGCTCTCACTTGTCATTGGTCTTGAGGAATAAATTTAAAGCTGCAAAGGAGCAGATAAAAAACGCATATCATAGTTATATTATGTAGAAACCTGATATTCAGATCCTTCAGATTCCCTTACAGAAAGATGGTAGTGCTTCAAAAGTAGTGATGAAAAATTGGAAGTTAACTCTGCCAATGGGATTGCTGGATTTAGTATTCTTTACTAGGTATCCCTAACCACACAAATATCAAGATGATCAGAAAGTGATATAAGCTTAACAAATCCGGTCTTCAAGTTTATTTCCCGGTTAAATGATCAAACTATTATGAACTAAAAAATAAAAAAATGACTCAACAAATCGGTATGTATCAAATCAAACTCAATGCAGAAGCAAACCTTTTGGTATTTGAGAAATATATGAAGAATGATGTATTTAATACTATCAATATAGGGCAACAGACCCGTGGCGGTCTCATCACCGCCCAATTTCTGGTAAAGGAAGATTCACCCGAAGGGAAACACCGTTATTGTTGGATAATCCATTGGAACAATCAGGGAGGTTCTCCTTTTGGAGCTGCAAATGCACCTGATGACCCTGAAGGTGTTTTGGCGGAATTTGGTGCTAAAACGAAGTTTACCCGATATGAGGTTTTAAGTCATTCATGACTATAAAATCTTAGGTCTTAAAGCAACATTTGGGGATTAAAATTCCGATTATAAATAATTTTCAAAGTAATAATAAATTATTAAGACCTAAAATATGACTGAAAAGAAAAGAAATTCTAATACGGTATCCCAGATAATTTTAGCTGTAGTAGTCGCATTGTTAGCTGGTGGTACTGCGCCGTGGTGGTGGGGCGAAGTTTTCCCTGCTAAAGACAATGATGATACAGAGGAAGTAGTTAATCTTACGGAGCAGGAGGAAACCAATAATATTTGGAGGAAGGGAAGGCTTGAAATTCCTATTAGTAGTAGTAATAGTGGAAGAGTGGCCGATTTAGATGAAGGTAATTTAATACCTCTAGGAACATCTATCTCACCAAGGGACGCTGATATTTTTGCTTATCACTCAGTTCATGATATAATTATTCAACCAGGGGTATCAAAAGGTGACGGCATTACCTTCGATGCTCAATTCCTGAAAATGGCTGATCGGTCAATTGACTATCAAGAGTGCAAAGAAGCGGGGAGTTTAGATAAAATATCTCAACATATACCTACCTCAAATATTAAAAAAGGATCTTGTATTTGTATGCGAACTACGGAGGGACGGCTGGCTAGGTTTTCACTGATAAAAGAGAATTATTCAGGAAATAATCGCTCGATTGAGATTGATTATATTGTCTGGAAGAAAGAGTAAATAATATTGATAGATAACTAATAACATAACAAAACTTTGGCAACTTGAAAATGGGATAATTTGAGATCAGTCCAATTCTCCGACACCCTGTTTTGCTAGTAAGGGTGTCTAACTTGATCTACTAACAGAGGCTTTATTAGGGGAAACCAGAATACTTCTAAGATCAATGAAGTTTCGTACACCACTTCCCTTATGAAGACGTTTTTTATGAGACCAAATGGTGGTTGACAAGGAATGCGAATTAGCAAGCCTGCATCTGGAAATATTTCTTTAAAGTATTCAATATAAATAAAGGCTGTACTTACCTGTAGCCGTCTTTTTTATCTTGATTTTTATATTTTACCCTTTGAATAAACTTTAACAACGGTATACCAAAGATATAAAATGGGGTACCTTTTTTATAGGAAAAGATAAAAAATAAGAGAGGCTATGAACCGCTAAGTTACTACGTTTCGATTTTTATTAATGTCAATTGAAATTATTAATCTTCTTGTTATTTGCCAATACAGAAATTAGCAAAGATATTCCCCAGCAGCTCATCGTTTGTAACTTCCCCGGTAATCTCACCAAAATGATACAACGCCTGGCGGATGTCTATAGCGAGCAGGTCTCCCGAAAGATTGGCATTTAATCCATCCTGAACTTTGTTGATTTCTTCGAGTGCTTTAAGTAGAGCGTTGTAATGCCTGGAATTGGTAACTATTGTATTGTTGTTACGGAGTTCGCTTAGTGTTGACAAAGGCCAGTAGCTTCGCCTGAAGTTCGTCGATACCTTTATTTTCTTTTGCAGATAATGGCACAAAATGAGACCCTTCGACTGCGCTCAGGGTGACGCTCAATTCTTCTATATCTTCAGATGATAGTTTGTCAATTTTATTGGCCACTATAATAAGCGGCTTTTGCGGAAACTGATTCTTGATTTTCTCTATTTCAACCTTAATTTCAGCCAGATTGCCAAATCCATCTTTATTTACGTTAGATCCTGAAACAAGTTCAGGATGACGTGAGCGGGCGCTGTCCAGCAGGTATATAATTACCTGCGCCTGTCTTATTTTTTCAAATGTTTTTTTGATCCCCAGTCCTTCAATGACGTCTACAGTTTCACGGATCCCTGCTGTATCAATAAATCGGAATCCGACACCTCCTATGGAAATTTCGTCTTCTATAGTATCTCTTGTAGTACCCGCGATATCTGAAACTATTGCTCTTTCTTCATTAAGCAGGGCATTAAGTAAAGTAGATTTTCCCACATTTGGCTCTCCTACGATTGCAACCGGAATTCCGTTTTTGAGAACATTTCCTACTGCAAAGGAATCGATTAGCCGGGAGAGTACTTTCTGAATTCTGGCAACCAGCTCCCGGAATTCATCGCGGTTGGCAAATTCCACATCTTCTTCGGCAAAGTCCAGCTCGAGTTCTATAAGGGAAGCAAAATTGAGCAGTTCCTGGCGAAGGCGCTGGATCTCATTAGAGAAGCCGCCACGCATTTGCTGCATCGCCATTTGATGCGACGCCTGATTTTCCGAAGAAATAAGATCGGCAACAGCTTCGGCCTGGCTCAGGTCCATTTTTCCGTTTAGGAAAGCACGCAAGGTGAATTCGCCAGCTTCAGCAGAGCGGCAACCTTTCCGTACAAGTAGTTGGATAATTTCCTGTTGAATATAAGAGCTGCCGTGACAGGAAATTTCAATAGTATTTTCCCCGGTATAGGAGCGGGGACCATGAAAAACAGAAACCAGTACCTCGTCTATCACCCGCTCTCCATCTTCAATATTTCCAAGGTGTAAAGTGTGACTGGGCTGTTCCTCCAGGGATTTTTTACTCTTTGCTGAAAAAAGGGAGGAGACGATCTCAATAGCTTCGGGACCTGAAATCCTTATTACGGCAATTGCTCCTGCTCCTGAAGCTGTGGCTAAAGCTACAATGGTATCGTTGTTTCTCATTATGCAAATATAAGCCAGTCCTTCCCTGCATCCAAACCTTTCCGGAACCGGGGAAAATGGAGCTTGGAGCTAAAAAAATTATACGAGTTCCAGTAATCTGAATAAAATCTTCGCTTCTTTGGATAACATAGTACTGCCTATAACCAAAAACTGAAATATTTTTATTAACTTTGAAAATGAAATAAAATAATCATCAATCAAATATTTAAAAACTAAATCATCATGAGAGAAGACAGACAATTATTAGTAATAACACACCTGAGCCAGTTACTGGATTTTGTTACCGGAATTGGCGGATTTATAGTTCCGCTAATCATCTGGCTCACCCAAAAAGACAACGTGGCAGGAATGGATGCACATGGAAAAATGATCCTGAACTTCCAGATAAGCCTGTTCATTTATAGTATAATAAGTATACCACTTATTTTTCTCTTTGGACTTGGACTTTTCATCCTGGGTGGGATCTGGTTGATGGGACTACTTTTTCCTATCATTAATGCTATAAAAGTGAGTAATGGCGAAATACCCAATTATCCTATGACAATAGAATTTATAAAATAAAAGTCAAGAGACAAGAGACAAGAGACAAGAAGTAATAATTAGTGTTCTATATGTTTCCCGCAGATCTCGCAGAATACGCAGATCTAAACAGAAGGAATTTCATTGTAAATAAAAACACCATTCATACCTGAATGGTGTTTTTGGTTATTGTACAATTTACATTGGACAAAATCTCAATACTCAATACTAATATCTCAATACTAACATCTCAATACTAATTATTAAGCATTAAGCATTACCAGCATTGTAATTTTTTCTCCTTCATCCAGTCCGTCGATAGGAGTTAGAATTCCTGCGCGATTTGGAAGGCTCATTTCCAGTTGCACTTCTCCCGCGTTCAGGTTGTTCAGCATTTCGGTGAGGAAACGTGAGTTGAAGCCAATTTGCATGTCGTCGCCCTGGTAGGCGCAGGTTAAACGTTCTTCAGCTTTATTGCTGTAGTCAATATCTTCAGCAGAAATATTTAGTTCGGCTCCTGCGATCTTCAGGCGTACCTGGTGCGTGGTTTTATTTGAGAAAATTGAAACCCTTCTTACAGAACTCAGGAACTGGCTTCGGTCAATTGTCAATTTATTCGGATTTTCTTTTGGGATCACCGCTTCATAGTTGGGATATTTTCCGTCTATAAGTCGGCAGATAAGTGTGGTATCTTCAAAAGTAAATTTAGCATTAGAGTCATTGTATTCGATAAGCACATCAGTCTCACTACCCGCAAGAATTCCTTTTAATAGGTTCAAAGGTTTTTTAGGCATAATGAATTCTGCCTGTTGAGAGGCTGAAACATCTTCCCGGCTGTACTTCACAAGTTTGTGAGCATCTGTAGCGACAAAGGTCAAACCTTCAGTAGAAAACTGAAAGAAAACCCCGCTCATTAACTGACCTTAAATCGTCGTTCCCCGATGCAAATATGGTTTTGCTTATCGCAGTGGCCAATACGTCTCCCTGTACCACAGTACTGCTAGGATCGCTTAATTCCACAGCATTTGGAAACTCCTCACCGTTAGCATATGCAAGGGCATATTTACCGTGGTTGGAACTAAGTTCAATTGTATTATTGTCTTCAACAACAAAAGTAAGCGGTTGCTCTGGAAAGGTCTTAAGAGTTTCGAGTAACAACTTTGCAGGAACCGCAATAGCACCTTCAGAATCTGATTCTACCTTAAGTTTGGCTGACATTGTTGTTTCCAAATCAGAAGCAGAAACAGTTAATTCATCCTGTTTTAATTCAAATAAAAAATTATCTAAAATAGGCAGGGTGTTATTGTTGTTGATAACCCCTCCTAAAATTTGAAGCTGTTTCAGCAAATATGTACTAGAGACAATAAATTTCATGGACGTATCGATTGGTTTTAATCATTACAAATATATCCTAATCATTGAAAAACCCGGGTACATCTACAGATATTTTATTAACAGCAAAATGGCTTCGGAATTAAATATATAAATGATTATCAGTAGGTTACAATTTTAAAATCTGAAGGATTGTTAATATTATTTAAGATGCGGGTATTGAGCAGAAGGAGGCTTACTTTTTAATGTAGCGTTTCTTTCGGAAGAAATTGAAGAGAATTGCACCGAGCGCCAGTAAAACCAGCGGAATCCCAAGATTAATGACCTGCCACTTTTCCTTTTCTGCAGCTACTTTTTCAGCATTGAGAAAAGGAATGCTAATTTCCTTTGTACGGATATTAATTATCCCCGAATCGTCCAGAAGAAAATTAACTGAATTAAGAAGGAATTCTTTGTTACCGTAAGTATTGCTAAGTGTATCGATCAAAACCGAGTTCCAGCGGCTCTCCCCGCTGTAGCTGATTTCTAATGAGATCTCCGTCTGAAATGATGATCATCTCAGTATAATCCCCCGTTTCAACGGGATCTTCAATTTTAGCCAGTTTGATCCTGTTCCTGTAGGCTGATGTAAATTCACCCTGTAACAATACGGCCAGAGGTTGTTCTCCTGAAGTGTAGGTGGAAAAATCGGGTGGGGTGTTGATCATACTCAGGCTAATCTCTCTTGGAACTCCCTCTACCTTGCTTTGAGGAGAACTTGACAGCAGTACGGTTTTTTTAATAGGATTTGGGAGAGTGTCGATAGGATTTGCCCAATCAAATTTCACTGCCTCCAGGTTATTAATAATGGGGTGGGAATTTGGCGAAGAGGTTAGAGGGCTGTAGAACCATGGGTAAGGAGTAAACCGGGTTTCACTGCCATTGCCGCTGGCTAATACAATAGGTGCAGAATAAATATCGTTTACCAGCGCAGGGTTGATCCTCACGCCATAGGAGAAAAACATATCGCCCAGGTTGAGGTCCCGGGGCAGTGCAAAGGCCATTCCGCCTGGATTAAGCAAACTATCGGTCTCCATTGCCACGTTTTCTACAAGCCATAAAGCTTTTCCTCCCTGCATAAGATACTGGTCCAGAACAAATTTTTCCTGTTCAGTAAAAGCTTCTGTAGGTTTGGCTTCTATAATAAGATCAAATTCTTCCAGATCCTGCAAGGTCTTTTGAGGATGTACTGCTGCGGAATCTAAAGTAAAAGGAGCTACAAAATAATATTGACGAATGGTTTGAATAAAGTCGGCCAGGTAAGGATCTGCCAGTTCCCCATTGCCGCGCATTACTGCTATCTTCTTTTGCCTTGGTCGCACGAGTCTGTTAAAAGCATCGGAAAAAGCGTATTCCAATTGCTGGACTGAATTGTTGACCCGTTCCTCATCGGTAGTTCCCAACTTATTTTTGAGTAAAGGGATCTTCACCGTTTGCTCGCCATAATTTGCCATTGCCCAGGGAAATATAATGGTCTCACTGGTTTTTCCGCTTTCCATAACTCCCAAACGGGCAGGAGTCATTCCCATTTTATAAAACTCTTCGGCAATTGCATTGGCGTCTCCACCTTCAGCTAAAGGATCAATAAAATTAAAGCGGATATTGCTGTTATAGGCTGCAAATTCTTCCAGGATCTGCCGGGTTTCATTCTGTAACCTGCGGAATTCCGGCTGAGTAATCCCGCTAAGAAAAACATCAATAATTACTTGCCTCTACCTTATCAACAATTTCTTTTGCCGCAGGGGAAAGGGTGTAACGCTGGTCCTGGGTAAAGTCAAACCGCTGATGGAAGTTGGCTGCCAAAAGATTGATAAGCACCAGTCCCACAACCAAAATAAACAGATATTTATAGAGTCCGAACTTCTTCAACTTTTGCTGTTTTTTGTTACTTCCTGAGTTTGGGGACGCAGGCGGAAAAATGTGAGGCTAAGAAAAAATGTAATGATGCTAAGGAAATAAATAATATCCCTGCTGTCTATCACCCCGCGGCTCATACTTTTATAGTGAAAACTCATTCCCAGATATTCAATTCCGTAAGCCGAATCCCCGAAAAGATTATAACCCGCCATTCCTTCAAAAGCAAAAAAGAGAAAAAAGCATAGAAAAACTGCAACTATAAAAGCTGTGATCTGGTTATTTGAAAGAGCTGAAGAAAATATCCCGATAGCAGTATAGCTGAAAGCAAGTAAAAACAATCCAAAGTAAGAACCCAGGGTTGCGCCCACATCAAAATTTCCCGGAGGATTACCTAATTGAGACACGGTATAAACGTAGACAACTGTGGGTACAATAGCAATAACTGTGAGAAAGAAGGCTCCCAAAAATTTTCCCCAAACCAGGTTCCAACGTCCAATGGGGCGAGTGAGCAGGATTTCCATTGTACCCTGTTTGTTTTCCTCGGCAAAACTTTTCATTGTGATAGCCGGAATAAGAAAAATAAATATCCAGGGCGCCAGGTTAAAAAAAAGGGCTTAGATCTGCAAACCCGTTATCGAGAATATTATAACCTCCATCAAATACAAAAAGGAAGAGTCCGCAAACTATTAGGAACAATCCTACAACCAAATACCCGGTGGTCGAGGAAAAAAATGAGCGGATTTCTTTATTTAAGATTGCAATCACCTATTCATTTGTTAGACCTCACAGGTTTTAAAAAACCTGTGAGGTCTGTTTGTAATTTTGCTATCAATTCTTATAAATATTCCAAATTCCAAATTTGAAAGTTCAAGGTTTAAGGTTCAAAGTTTAAAGTTCAAGGTTCAAAGTTTGAGGTTTCAGGTTTCAGGTTTCAAATTTTTGGTTTCAATTTCAGATTCAAAGTCTCTGTGGGGGATTTTTTCTCCACGGTCACCTTTTCACCTAGGAGCCTTTAACCTATAACTAATAACCTAAATCGAACATCCTCACCAATCCCCAGCGTCTAAACTTCCACTTTCCAGCGAAGTCCTATAACGTATAACTTTTAACGTATAACTAATAACTCACAACTCACAACTAATAACCTATAACTTATAACTAATAACCTATAACCAATAACTAATAATCATTTAACCTCCCCCGTCCATTCTCACTCCAAACTTACGATCTTATCAACACTCCAGGCTTCCGGTTTTTCGTTAAAATAGATCTTCGTCTCTGCCCATACTTTTTTGAACAATTCAGAATGTCGGTAGTTTTCGAGGGACTCTTCATCTTTCCAGTAACTATACGTAAAAAAACGGTTTGTATTGTTTTTATCTCTGTAAAGTTCCAGAAATTCACAACCTTCAAATCCCCTTATTTTCTCTTTTTGATCTTCAAAATTGGCAAGAAATGTTTCAATATTCTCCGGCTGGAAACTCATTTTTACTATTTTTACAAACATTTACTCAAATTTTATTGTAATCGTATCTCTAAGTTCCAGGCCAAAAAGGGTAGATGCGCTGCCTACGGTGCTTGGATTGCTTTTATAGATTGCCAGTTCTATATAACTAAGCAGAATTAAAGATCGCGAGCTTTTTACCGTCTTCCTCTCTTTTATCTTTTTCCAGTTTGAAGTTTATAGCGTCACTGTAGGTCTTGAAAATTTCAGAAAACTTTGCAGTACGTGCCGAAATATTAAAAGTTCTGCCTTTTCCTGTATTGTCAAATAATTTTTTGCTAATGTTAGTTACCACATTTCCGTAGTTATCAATATACAAAACGTGCCCTATAATTTGATTTTTTTCAGCATTAATATAAGGCTCAACCTCTTTTAAGTATTTAAGATTTTCTATGGTTTTTCCTACAACTTCAAGGGTTCCTCCCCGGGCAATATGGCAGGCCACCCGCACAAAGACATCAAGTACCGGGAAATTGGAATCTACGGTGTTATGGATATTAATTTCCACGATCTTTTCAGGATTTATTTCTGAAGCTATCAGGGAAAGAATTCCATTGTTCGCACAAATAAAATAGTGATCATCCAGCAGCACCGCCAGGTGTTTATTTTCCGGAGTAAGTTCACTGTCTATTCCTATTATATGAACAGTACCGGGAGGGAAACTTTTGTAGGCATTTTTAATAATGTAAGCCGCCTCGGTAATATGAAAAGGAGAAACTGAATGGGAAATATCAACAATTCTAATATTTTCCATCTCAGAATAAATAGTTCCTTTAACGGCTCCGGCAAAATGATCTTTTTCTCCAAAATCAGTCGTTAAAGTAATTATAGCCATTGGGGATTGTTAATATTTTTTAGGAAGTTGAGCTTGTAATTTTGTGTAAGTTTGTAATAGGAGCGAAGATAATTTTATTTCTTCCAGCTCGTGTCAAAATTAAAAGAAAATTCTGTAATTTCCTGAAGTGCAAAACGAGAATTTGCGCAGGTTAAATCGAAATACGCCCCGGCAAAAAATATTATAAATAATTGTAAATCTATCAGCTTTTGAACGAACTCGTTATTGAACTTTCAGAAATTAGCCCAAGAGAATTTTTCGGGCAACACAATGAACATATAGAACTTCTTAAAAAATATTTTCCAAAGCTTAAGATCGTTGCCAGAGGCAGTCGTATTATGGTGTATGGTGATGAAGATATGCTGGAGGAATTTGACTTAAGCGCTTTACGATGCTCATGGATCATTTTGGAAAATTTAATAAGCTGGATGAAAATGTAATTGAAAGAGTTCTTACGAGCGACAGCAAAGAAGACTATGCTACATCTGCCGAAAGTGGACAGGTACTGGTTCACGGGGTTGGAGGTAAACTTATAAAAGCCCAGACCGCCAATCAACGTAAGTTGGTGGAGCTTATGAATACCAACGATATGGTCTTTGCAATTGGGCCTGCAGGTACAGGGAAAACTTATACCGGGGTGGCTTTGGCCGTAAAAGCGCTTAAAGAAAAGCAGGTGAAAAGGATTATTCTCACCAGGCTTAGCGGTAGAAGCAGGTGAAAATCTTGGATTTCTTCCGGGAGATCTAAAAGAAAAACTTGATCCTTATATGCAGCCGCTTTATGACGGGTTAAGGGATATGATCCCTCATGAAAAACTGGAAATCCTTATAGAAAAAGGTGTGATCCAAATCGCCCCACTGGCATTTATGCGGGGCCGAACCCTGGATAATGCATTTGTAATCCTGGATGAGGCACAAAACACCACTCACGCTCAAATGAAGATGTTCCTTACGCGTATGGGTAAAAATGCGAAGTTTATGATCACGGGAGATCCAGGACAAATTGACCTTCCCCGAAGGGTGATCTCAGGATTGAAGGAAGCCCTACTTGTATTAAAAGATATCAACGGGATTGGCATGGTATACCTGGATGACAAAGATGTGATTAGACACCGCCTTGTCAAAAAAGTGATTGCTGCTTACAAGGAGATTGAGCACGTAGATTAATTCCAAATTTTTTAAAACCTATTTTTAGTCCCTCGTCTGGACAGAATATCTTTATTATGACTAATACTATTACAAATACCAATTACAATTTTCCCGGGCAAAAATCAGTATACAAAGGGAAGGTGAGGGAAGTTTATGAACTGGAGAATGATGTACTGGTAATGATCGCTACCGACAGGCTTTCAGCTTTTGATGTGGTTATGCCGAAAGGGATACCTTATAAAGGACAAATATTGAATCAAATTGCAACCAGGATGATGGAGGCAACAAGGGATATAGTTCCAAACTGGCTCGAGGCAACCCCCGATCCTAATGTTGCTGTGGGAATAAAATGTGAACCCTTTAAGGTGGAAATGGTTATTCGGGGATATATGGCTTAGCCATTCCGCAAGGGAATACAAAGCAGGGAAAAGAGAATTATGTGGAGTCTTACTCCCCGATGGCTTGAAAGAAAATGATCCTTTTCCTGAACCCATTATAACTCCGGCCACTAAAGCCGAAATGGGGGATCACGATGAAGATATTTCAAGAGAAGATATTATTCGCCGGGGCATTGTTACTGAGGAAGATTATAAAGTACTCGAAGATTATACCAGAAAGCTTTTTGACAGAGGAACTGAAATAGCCGCCGAGAGAGGCCTCATACTCGTTGATACAAAATATGAATTCGGAAAAACAAGAGAAGGGGAAATTGTACTTATAGATGAAATTCACACTCCAGATTCCTCCCGTTATTTTTATATGACGGGATATGAAGAAAGACAGGAGCAGGGAGAGCAACAAAAACAACTCTCAAAGGAATTTGTAAGGCAGTGGCTCATACAAAATGAATTCCAGGGCCTGCCGGGGCAACAGGTTCCGGTGATGAGCGATGAGTATGTAGAATCGGTTTCTGAAAGATATATTGAACTCTTTGAAAAGATCACGGGAACTGAATTTGTTAAAGCTGATGTTTCTAACATAGAAGAGCGTATTGAAGAAAACGTGCTGTCTTACTTAAGGAGTCGGTAAAAAGCAGGAGAGAAGAGAAATTATTTTATCTCTTTTATTTATGCCTCTTTACTTATTTTCGGCATTTACTTATTTTTTATTTTCTCTTTTATTTCTTTTAACTTTCTATTTTGTTTTTCTTCTGTGGTTTCTTTATTTTTAGACAATGAAAAATATACAGATCAAATCTTTTGCTGAATACAAAAAAGCTTACCAGGAAAGTGTAGAAAATCCGGAAGCATTTTGGGATAAAATTGCTTAGTGAATTTCAGTGGCAAAAAAAATGGGATAAAACCCTGGAATGGAATTTTGCAAAACCTGAAGTAAAGTGGTTTCAGGGAGGTAAAATGAACGTGACTGAAAACTGTCTCGACAGGCACCTGGAAAAGCTGGGTAACAAAACAGCAATTATCTGGGAACCTAATGATCCAGATGAGGAATCCCGTTATATTTCTTACAGGCAATTATTTGTAAAAGTATCTCAATTTGCCAATGTTCTTAAGAACAACGGAATAAAAAAAGGGGATAGGGTATGTCTTTATATGCCTATGATCCCGGAGCTTGCAATTGCAATGTTGGCCTGTGCGCGAATAGGTGCAGTTCACTCTATTGTTTTTGCAGGATTCTCCAGTACCGCAATAGCAAACAGGATAAATGATTCCCAATGTAAACTACTTGTCACTGCAAATCAGGTTTTCAGGGGTTCCAAACCTGTTAACCTCAAAGAGATTTGTGATGAGGCGCTAAAGAATACTCCTTCCATTGAAACTGTAATTGTATACAGGAGAACAGTCGAACCTACTCCAATGCAGGAAGGAAGAGATAAATTTTGGTTTAATGAACTACAGAAGGTGGAGAAAGAGTGTCCGGCAGAAGTTATGGATGCCGAGGATCTTTTATTCATTCTCTATACTTCGGGATCTACAGGAAAACCAAAAGGAATGGTTCATACTACCGCAGGTTATCTTATAAATACCACATATACTTTCACAAATGTTTTTCAGTATAATGCAGATAATCCAAAGTCCCGGGACGTCTACTGGTGTACAGCAGATATAGGCTGGATCACAGGTCACTCTTATATAATTTACGGTCCCTTAGCTGCAGGAGCTACTACAGTAATGTTCGAAGGTGTACCAAGTTACCCTAACCATGGTAGATTTTGGGAAATAGTGGAAAAATTAAAGGTCACCCATTTTTATACGGCTCCAACTGCAATTCGGGCATTGGCAAAACATCCTTTATCTTTTGTTGAAAAACATGATCTTTCTTCTCTAAAAGTTCTTGGTACTGTTGGGGAACCCATAAATGAAGAAGCCTGGCACTGGTATAATGACAATATTGGAAAACTAAACTGTCCTATTGTAGACACCTGGTGGCAAACGGAAACAGGAGCTATAATGATTTCTCCAATTGCTTGGTATAACACCTACCCGGCCAGCTTTTGCTACTCAACCTCTCCCGGGAGTTCAACCTGCACTTATGGATGAGAACGGGAAGGAAATTGAAAATGTTCACGAAAAGGCAGAGGGACGTCTTGCAATAAAATTTCCCTGGCCCTCTATGGCAAGGACAATTTATGGAGATCATCAGCGGTATAAAGAAGTCTACTTTTCAGCTTACGAAAATATGTATTTCACTAAGCGACGGCGCTTACCGGGATGCCACAGGAAACTACAGGATAACCTAGCCGGGTGGATGACGTGGTAATTGTTTCTGGGCACAACCTGGGAACTGCACCTATAGAAAATGCGATCAATGAACACATGAAAGTTGCCGAAAGTGCAGTTGTAGGCTTCCCTCATGATATCAAAGGAAATGCTCTTTATGCATATGTGATCCTTTATGATGATGTAGAACCCAGTGATACCCTTAAAGAGGAAATAAAAGCTGAAGTTTCCAAAATTATTGGACCAATTGCAAAACCAGATAAAATACAATTTGTGAGCGGGCTTCCCAAAACCAGAAGTGGTAAGATTATGCGAAGAATTTTAAGAAAGATTGCTTCACGCGATACAGAGAATCTTGGAGACACTTCGACCCTTCTTAATCCTGAAATTGTTGAAGAGATAATCCGGGAGGCAAAAACTCTGTAAAATATTCTTGAATAATTATCTGAAAAAGAGCCTGTTTAGGGCTCTTTTTTTGTTTTCCTGAATGAAAGTGGTTAAAAAAGGTGATTTTTTTCCGAAACAAAAAAATCATCAGGAACAATTGTTAAAAAGAGTTAATTATTACTTATTTTACTATATTGGATTAGCTATTTTAACAATCCAATAATAAAGTATGAAATCGATTTTCACTTTTTTCCTTATGACTTTCTGCTTCTCTGTTTCTGCACAAACTACTGTTACGGGAACTGTTGTAGATAATAACAATGTACCCTTGTTAGGAGCCAATGTTCTGGTAACCGGGACGACTGAGGGGACGGTTACAGATTTTGACGGGAATTTTCGTCTTATAATTGATAAGGAACCTCCCTTCAATATAACCATAAGCAGCGTGGGATATGAAACCCAAACCGTGCGGATTACTGGAAATAACCAGGTAGTAGACATCACCTTAGTTGAAGGTACATCTCTTGACGAAATCGTTGTATCTGCTTCCCGTACTCCCGAAAGGATTTTTGAGTCACCCGTAACTATTGAGCGCTATGGCATAAGAGAGATTCGAAATACAACAGCAGCTTCTTTTTATGGAGGTCTTGAAAATTTAAAAGGAGTAGATGTTAATACCAATAGTTTAACTTTTCAATCTGTAAACACAAGAGGGTTTGCCACATTTGCTAATACCCGATTTGTTCAGTTGGTAGATGGAATGGATAATGCTTCACCCGCACTTAATTTTGTATTGGGTAATCTTTTAGGGATGACAGAGTTGGATGTAAACAGTATTGAATTACTTCCAGGTGCATCTTCTGCTCTTTATGGTGCCAATGCCTTCAATGGAATTCTATTTATGACCAGTAAGAATCCATTTGATTTTCCGGGAGTTAGTGCGTACGTAAAACAAGGAGTTACTGTTCAGGACGCAGCGGGAACGAATTCTTTTACAGACCTCGGGCTTAGGGCAGCCCATAAATTTTCAGAAAAATTTGCTGCAAAAGTAAACTTCTCCTATTTAACAGGAACCGACTGGTGGGCTGTAAGCGAAGAAGATATTTTGAATTCCGGAAGTAACAGGTCTAATCCTAATTACGATGGGCTTAATGTGTATGGAGATGACTTTTCTGTAAATCTTAGAGGGGTAGGAGAACAATTAGCTGCTAATGGTCTCATTCCTTCCGGCGCAGAAAATCTTCTTCCTACTTCATTAGTAACCCGTACTGGTTATCTTGAATCTTCTTTAACAGATTATGAGGCCGAAAGTATAAAATTTGATGGAGCTCTTCATTACAGGCCATTTGCTGATGATTTTGAAATAAGTTATGTGGGAAAAGCAGGTTGGGGTTCTACTATTTATCAGGGAGCAAACAGGTATGCTCTCAAGAATTTCTTTCTGCAACAACATAAACTGGAATTTCAAAATTCTAATTTTTTCCTTAGAGGTTACATAACAGATGAAGATGCGGGAGATTCCTATGATATGCGTTTTACAGCCATCAATGTAAATAGGTTATGGAAGTCTGACCAGCAATGGTTTGGTCAATATGCGGGCGCATTTATTCAAAGCACCTTAGCAAGTTAGTGCTGAGCAGGCTCATAGTATTGCAAGGCAAACTGCAGATACCGGAAGACTAATTCCCGGAACCCCGGAATTCGAAGAGGCCTTCAACAAAGTAACTACAGATCCCAGTTTAAGTTCGGGTTCTCAGTTCCAGGATCAATCCCAGTTAAGACATGCCGATGCTAATTATAATTTTACACATTTAACGGGAGACATTGCCGATATACAGGTAGGGGGATCTTTCCGGCAGTATAGGTTAAATTCAAATGGTACCATTTTTACAGACTATAATGAGCCAATCACATATGAGGAGTATGGTATCTACACTCAAATTCAGAAAAACCTTTTGGACGAAAGATTAAAATTAACCTAGGTTCCATAAGATATGATAAATCTGAACTTTTTGAAGGTAATTTCTCTCCCAGACTATCCGCAGCTTATACGGCAGGCGCTAACAGGAATCATAACATAAGAGCTTCGGTACAAACCGGATTTAGATACCCTACCACTCAGGATCTCTTTATTGGGCTGGATGCAGGGAGAGCAATTTTAATTGGATCGGCTGAAGCTAATCTTGACCGATATGTTAGAAATTTTCCCTTAAGTGAAGCCGGAGCTGTCGAAATGGAAAGGGATTCCATTACCATTACAGGAAGATCTACTTATGAAAACTCTTTTTCTGCGGCATCTGTTCTTGCCGGAGCTCCCCAGGCGGCAAACGTAGACATTGTAAAGCCTGAACAAGTAACTGCTTTTGAAGTTGGGTACAGAGGAAGGGCAGGTAGAGTGATTGTTGATCTAAATGCTTATTATAATACTTATGAGGACTTTATTTCACAGGAAACGGTTATAGTTCCTTTTTATGGAGATGTAAACGGCAATGATGGTGAGAGAGCAAAAGCTATGCAGGCTGTGGCACGCGGGGACTAGCAGGCTTTTCAGGCTTATACCAATTCTCCGGCCGATGTGAAATCCTTTGGTGGTTCTATTGGACTTAGTTCAAAGATCTTTGGGAATTATGACCTGGAAGGAAATTACACCTATTCTGAAGAAGATTTTAACCAGGCTTCTGCTCCCGATTTCAGGACCAATTTCAATACTCCAAAACATAAAGTGAAAGTTTCCTTTGGAAATACTTCAGTTTATAACAACCTGGGCTTTAATATTAACTACAGGTGGAGCGATTCCTATTTATGGCAGGCGAGTTTTGCTGATGGAATAGTTCCTTCATTCTCGGTGGTTGATGCGCAGGTAAACTATACCATTCCCTCCTGGAAATCAATGATAAAATTGGGAGCGACAAATATAGGAGGAGATGATTATTTTACCGCTTTTGGAACCTAGCTTAATAGGTCAGCAGTATTACGTATCTCTAATATTCAACAATCTTTAATTTTAAATTTTTTAAGCTGAAAAGATTTTTAATTGAACATAAAATATAATCTAATGAAAATATATAATTATAAATGGCTTTTACTATTACTGGTGGGAGTGGTGACAGGTTGTAGTTCTGATGATGACTCGGGAACAATTATTGTGGAGCCGGGAGAATATACTTCAGGCTCGGCAGATTTCTCACACTATGTGGCTTTAGGTAATAGCTTAACAGCAGGATTAACTGATGGAACCCTGTTTCTCGCAGGTCAGCAAAATTCACTTCCAAACATACTGGCAGAGCAGTTTGAACTTACAGGAGGCGGGGAATTTACACAGCCGTTAATAAATGATAATATTGGTGGATTATTGTTGGGAGGAAATGTGATCCAGGAGCCAAGGCTTTTCTTTAATGGATCTGGTCCACAACGATTAACAGCAACACCTACAACCGAAATTACAAGTACCTTATCAGGCCCGTTTAATAATATGGGAGTTCCGGGAGCAAAAAGTTTTCATTTACTTGCTCCGGGTTATGGCAATGTGGCGGGAGTTGCTACGGGACAATCCAATCCTTATTTTGTAAGATTTGCCAGCAGTCCAGCAACAACAGTTTTGGCAGATGCCGTAGCTCAGGATCCTACCTTCTTTTCCCTTTGGATTGGAAACAATGATGTACTTTCTTATGCGACAAGCGGTGGGGTAGGAGTAGATCAAACAGGAAATTTTGATCCTTCCACTTATGGAAGTAATGATATTACAGATCCTAATGTTTTCGCCCAGGTATATTCTACTCTTTTAGACGCACTTACGGCAAATGGTGCAGACGGTGTGGTGGCTAATATTCCAAATGTCACCTCTCTGCCATATTTTACAACTGTTCCCCGCAAGCCTGTCCCTCTCGATGCTACTACAGCAGCTGCTTTAAATAACGGGTACGCTCAATATAACGGTGGCTTACAATTAGCCCTGGCTAATAACCTAATTAATGCAGAAGAAGCGCAGGCGCGCATGATTTCTTTTGCAGAAGGACAAAATGCAGTGGTAATTGAAGATGAAAATTTAACTAACCTTAGCGCTTTAGGAATACCTTCTTACAGAATGGTGACAGATGAGGATCTAATTGTTCTTACCGCTGCTTCATTTATTGGGACTACTGCAGGCGACAATCCCCAAATGATCAATGGGGTTTCTGTTCCCCTGGCAGATAAATGGGTTTTAACTAAAGCTGAACAGGAGGAAGTTCTACAGGCTACTGCAGCCTATAATCAAACAATAGAATCCCTGGCAGAAGCTAAAGGTCTTGCCTTTGTTGATGTGAATTCTATTCTTGTACAACTGGCAGATTCTGAAGTAGCATTTGATGAATATTTTCTGAATTCAAAACTGGTCTTTGGCGGTGCTTTCTCCCTGGACGGCGTTCACCCCACAGCTCGTGGTTATGCTTATCTTGCTAATAAATTTATTGCCGCTATTAATGAAACTTATAATTCTAATCTTCCCCCGGTAAAGGCTGTAGATTATAATGTTATTTATCCATCCTCTATGTAGGGTAAGCAGGATTGGATAATAGAAAAACCCACTGTAAAAAAGTGGGTTTTCTTTTTTATTGTCAGAAGATGTATTTGTAGGATGCCTATATTTCAATTTTATAATCTCCAATAAGTTCCAGCATTTTATCTTCACTGGCTGAAAGGCTGGTATAATCCTTTTTTTCTGAAGGTTGTATTTCTGAAAAATATTTTAGTATTTCACCATTTTCGTAGCTTTCAACTATACGGGGATGTACATAATAGGATCTACAAACGGTTCTGGTGTTCCCAAGACCTGTTGCGGCTGCATCGTATGCTTTCAGAATATTCTTTTTATTCTCCTTTTCATCTTCAGTATAACCAATTTCATAAAGGGTTTCAAAAAATATCTTAGAGGCGGACCAGGTTCTAAAATCTTTTGCTGAAAATTGGTCACAACTAATTTCCTGAATATATTCATTGATCATTCCACTATCCAGAGAATGTTTATTTCCGTCTTCATCGTAAAATTTAAATAACTCCCATCCCGGGATCTCTTCACATTGGTTAACCAGTTTTACAAGCTTTTTGTTTCTTATAGTAATAGAATGTTCCTTTCCTTTTTTACCCACAAACTCAAACTTCATTTTGTTTTTGGAAGTTTTAACGTGTCTTGCCCTTAAGGTGGAAAGGCCATAGGTCTTATTCTGCTTTGCGTAATAAGCATTCCCAATCCTAATATGGGTTTCCTCCATTAACCTTATTACCAGTGCCATGACCTTTTTCCTGGTCATTTTTGGCAGGTCGAGATCTTTTTCCACCTGCTGGCGTATTGCCGGGAGCTTTTCTCCAAACTTAGCCATCTTAAAAAATTTAGTCTGGTTTCTAAGATTAGACCATAGAGGATGGTAAAGATATTGTTTACGCTTTTTCTCATCTCTTCCTACAGCCTGCAGGTGACCATTTTTAAAACGTGAAATTCTAACATTTGTCCAGGCTGGAGGGATAACAAGCTTTTTAATTCGGTCCAGGGTAGCAGGATCTGTAACTTTTTCCCCTTTTTTAATGTAAGTAAATCCTCTGCCCACCTTTTTTCGATGGATTGAAAGATTGTTTTCTGATACATAAACCAGGTTCGTAAGTTCTATAGCCTCAATTGGATTTTCAAGAATTGTCGTTATATCCTCAGGAGAAAGCGTCATTGCATTTTTTTCGAAAGATATATTGAATTGCGTTAGATGAATGGTAAAGAATTGTGAAAGTTGACTTTAGGGTAAAAAAATACTCCTTTAAGATAAACCAAAAGGAGTATAAAAATTCTAATATGTACGCTAATTAGTCAAAGTAACTAAAAGTATCTCCATCTTTAATTTGTAAAATACTTTCATAAATTAACCTGATCACATTTTCTACATCTTCCTTCTGGACCATTTCTACAGTGGTGTGCATATATCTTAAGGGTAAAGAAATTAAAGCAGATGCTACTCCACCATTGCTATAGGCGAAAGCATCAGTATCAGTCCCGGTGCAGCGGGAGGATGCTGCTCTTTGAAAAGGAATTTTCTTCTCTTCAGCAGTTTCAATTAAAAGTTCCCGGAGTTTATTTTGTACTGCAGGCGCGTAAGTAATAACAGGTCCTTCTCCAATTTTTGCATAACCGTTTGTCTTTTTCTCGATCATTGGAGTAGTGGTATCATGAGTAACATCTGTCACTATGGCTACATTTGGTTTAATACGCTGGGTAATCATTTCAGCCCCTTTAAGACCAATTTCTTCCTGCACAGAGTTGGTGACATATAATCCAAAAGGCAATTTTTTGTTATTCTCCTTTAGTAGTCTGGCTACCTGCGCAACCATGAAACCTCCAATCCTGTTATCAAGGGCCCGGCTTACAAATTTATTATTGTTTAGGATAAAAAACTCATCTGGATAAGTGATAACACAACCTACGTGAACTCCAAGAGCAAGTACTTCATCTTTTGTTGCACATCCCACGTCTATGCAAATATTATCCATTTTTGGAGGGGTTTCCTTCTCTTTATCCCTGGTATGAATTGCTTACCATCCAAAAACACCTTTTACAATTCCTTTTTTGGTATGGATATTTACTCTTTTTGATGCCGCGATCTGGTGGTCACTCCCGCCGTTACGTATAACATAGATCAATCCATCATCGGTAATATAATTAACATACCACGAAATTTCATCGGCGTGACCTTCAATTACCACTTTAAATTCTGCTTCAGGATTTATAACACCAACGGCAGTACCATAAGTGTCGGTAATGAATTCATCTACATAAGGCTTTAAGTAATCCATCCAGATCTTTTGCCCCTCCCACTCATAGCTAGGTAGGAGATGCATTATTCAGGTACTTTTCAAGAAATTCTATGGAGTTTTTATCGAGTATCTCTTTTTCTTTCATTGTATTTTAATTTTGCACGAATTTAGTAAGAATTAAATGTATGGCAAGAGCAATAATTGTAAATTTGGAACGGTTTTAGTTAGAATAGTATAACCTAAATGCTATATGTTGAGGCTATTAATTTTTGGAATTTTCTTTATTATTTTTACAGGCGTCCGGGCTCAGGTTCCAGATCCTGTTACAGATACTATAGATAAAGAATACTTTATTATACTTGGAGATACAATTTTAAGACAGGCCATTGACCTTGAAGAGGTGAGGATCCTTAGCAGGCTCAAATTTAAATCGGAAAAGGAGCGAAGGGATTATCTTATACTAAGAAGGAAGACCCGTAAGGTTTATCCATATGCCAAACTGGCGTCTGAAAGATTGGTGGAATTAAATTCCCGCCTGGATCAAATTAAATCCAAGAGAGACAGGAAACGCTACACTAAAATTGTTCAGGACTATATTGAAGATCAGTTTTCTGCTGAACTTAAAAAATTAACCCGCACTGAAGGACAGATCCTGGTAAAATTGATACACAGGCAAACCGGGGTAACTGCATATGATCTAATTAAAAATTTGAAAAGTGGCTGGAGAGCTTTCTGGTATAATTCCACCGCCAGTCTTTTTGATATTTCATTAAAAGAGGAATACAACCCGAGGACCAATAAGGAAGATTATTTAATTGAAGATATCTTACAACGTTCTTTCCAGGCAAAAGTTTTGGAGCCGCAACCCAGTGCACTGGATTTTAATTTTATGGAACTGGAGAATAAATGGACTTCCAGCACCACATCACGATAAATTCTTACACTTTTCTGCACTAGGTCAACCTTACCGGAATTTTATCATAAGGTTGGGATAAGTGTGGAACCCTGTTTATAATGTTATAGATTTTCCTTCTGTTCGGGATTTCTGCTATAGTTTGAAAAAGCTGGTGGCTTTATAAAAGCGACCGCTGCTATATGCCGACGGGAAGTTTCTTAAGGGAGATGTAGGATGACATAACTTCTTTTTAAAATTATTAAAATTAATAATCAGAAGATACTAAGAGTACCTGAGTTGTGGGTATAAACTGCATTAGTGCATTAGTGGCTAACCCCAGCCTTGAGATTGTTCCTGCTTCTAATTTTGAAATTCCCCCGACCTCCTCAAATGTTAAAGTTTCAGGTTCAAAAACAACAGGATCAAAGCATTAAGATTTGGAGTTAAAAAAGAGGGATTAAATCCAAAGATTTTATTTGCGGGAAAGAAAAAAAGCGGTGTATATTTGCAGCCGCTTAGAGAGAGGGTAATGCTTCAAAAAGAGCGGGAAGTTCATTGAATACTGGAGTGGGAGTAAATGTAGGGAGAATAGTCTCTGCCGCTTCTTAAAAAAACTTTAAAAAAGTTTTTGGTGGAAAGAAAATCGGGTGTATATTTGCACCCCGCTATTGTAAAAACGGCGGAACGTTCTACAAAAAATTTCCTCAAAAAAAACTTCAAAAAAAGTTTTGCTGGTAAGAAGAAGTTGTTGTACATTTGCAGCCGCTTTAAAAACGAGCGAGAGTTCTTTAAGAGTTACTGAAAATAAGAAATCCCGGGTGGGTGAGAGAAAAAGGTTCGAGTCCTTTTATTTTTACAAAAGCCACAATGTGGCAAAGTTCATTGATATATTGAAATTGACAGCGCGTTTTAATTCTTCGGGATTAAAGCAAAGAAATTAAATTAAGACTAGAGAATTCGTTTTGAGCGTTTCTTATTTAGGTAAGAGATGAATCGACCTTAGTAATTGTAAATTTATTTAAAGATTAACGATGAAGAGTTTGATCCTGGCTCAGGATGAACGCTAGCGGCAGGCTTAACACATGCAAGTCGAGGGGCAGCACGTCTTCGGATGGTGGCGACTAAGCGCACGGGTGCGTAACGCGTATACAATCTACCTTGTAGAGGGGGATAGCCCGGGGAAACCCGGATTAATACCCCATAGTACTTAGAGACAGCATTGTTTTTAGGTTAAACATTTATGGCTACAAGATGAGTATGCGTCCTATTAGTTAGTTGGTAAGGTAACGGCTTACCAAGACTTCGATAGGTAGGGGTCCTGAGAGGGAGATCCCCCACACTGGTACTGAGACACGGACCAGACTCCTACGGGAGGCAGCAGTGAGGAATATTGGACAATGGGCGAGAGCCTGATCCAGCCATGCCGCGTGCAGGAAGACGGCCCTATGGGTTGTAAACTGCTTTTATACGGGAAGAAACACTCCTTCGTGAAGGAGCTTGACGGTACCGTAAGAATAAGGATCGGCTAACTCCGTGCCAGCAGCCGCGGTAATACGGAGGATCCAAGCGTTATCCGGAATCATTGGGTTTAAAGGGTCCGTAGGCGGGATAATAAGTCAGTGGTGAAAGTCTGCAGCTCAACTGTAGAATTGCCATTGATACTGTTATTCTTGAGTGTTTATGAAGTGGTTAGAATATGTAGTGTAGCGGTGAAATGCATAGATATTACATAGAATACCGATTGCGAAGGCAGATCACTAATAAAATACTGACGCTGATGGACGAAAGCGTAGGTAGCGAACAGGATTAGATACCCTGGTAGTCTACGCCGTAAACGATGGTTACTAGCTGTTTGGTCTTCGGACTGAGTGGCTAAGCGAAAGTGATAAGTAACCCACCTGGGGAGTACGTTCGCAAGAATGAAACTCAAAGGAATTGACGGGGGCCCGCACAAGCGGTGGAGCATGTGGTTTAATTCGATGATACGCGAGGAACCTTACCAGGGCTTAAATGTAGTCTGACAGGGGTGGAAACACCTTTTTCTTCGGACAGATTACAAGGTGCTGCATGGTTGTCGTCAGCTCGTGCCGTGAGGTGTCAGGTTAAGTCCTATAACGAGCGCAACCCCTGTTGTTAGTTGCCAGCGAGTAATGTCGGGAACTCTAACAAGACTGCTAAGGTGCAAACCGTGAGGAAGGTGGGGATGACGTCAAATCATCACGGCCCTTACGTCCTGGGCCACACACGTGCTACAATGGTAGGGACAGAGAGCAGCCACTTTGCAAAGAGGAGCGAATCTATAAACCCTATCTCAGTTCGGATCGGAGTCTGCAACTCGACTCCGTGAAGCTGGAATCGCTAGTAATCGCATATCAGCCATGATGCGGTGAATACGTTCCCGGGCCTTGTACACACCGCCCGTCAAGCCATGGAAGCTGGGGGTACCTGAAGTCGGTCACCGCAAGGAGCCGCCTAGGGTAAAACTAGTAACTGGGGCTAAGTCGTAACAAGGTAGCCGTACCGGAAGGTGCGGCTGGAACACCTCCTTTCTAGAGCTTTTGCTTATTAAAGAGCAAAGCGCAATTATCAAAGGTTCTCAAAGAGGAACTCCTTGGTCTTAATTTAGCTGTCGATTTTAATTTATAATTTAAAGAGAAACAAGAAGTAAGAAACAAGAAGTAAGACTTTTGTCTTGACTCTTGGCTCTTGAGTCTTGTCTCTTAAAAAAAGAAGCAGTCTCATAGCTCAGCTGGTTAGAGCGCTACACTGATAATGTAGAGGTCGGCAGTTCGAGTCTGCCTGAGACTACAAGTCGAAGCAGACGAGAAGTTTATCCTGAGTAAGGCACGGTAGTGCCGCATCGAAGGGAGTCTGCCTGAGACTACTACCGCCCAGGGGCGGAGTTTAAAGTTAAAGGTTTAAAGTTCAAAGTTGAACTGGAGACATAAGTTCATTACAATTATTGAAAGGAAATTTTAGAAGTTGGGATGCCTATCCTTTTTGGAATTTGGAATTTTAGTTTTTTTGGAATTTCATTTTTGATTTGGGGGATTAGCTCAGCTGGCTAGAGCGCCTGCCTTGCACGCAGGAGGTCATCGGTTCGACTCCGATATTCTCCACTGTTTTTAGTATTGAGATACTAGAATTGAGAATTGAGATTTTATCTCATTACTCACTACTAAATACTCACTACTAAGAGAAACGTTCATTGACATATTGGGAAATAAAGAATACGAGAAAAATCGAATTTGTATTTATACAAGTAGATAGAATAATAGAATAAAATCGTTTTTATAAACATGCTGCACGGCTGTTTATAAGGACAAGAGCATATTAGGTAAAAAGCACATAAGCTAAATAAGGGCGTATGGGGAATGCCTAGGCTCTCAGAGGCGATGAAGGACGTGATAAGCTGCGAAAAGCTGCGGGGACTGGCACATACAGGTTGATCCGCAGATATCCGAATGGGGCAACCCACTATATTGAAGATATAGTATGCCGAAAGGCAGGCGAACCCGGGGAACTGAAACATCTAAGTACCCGGAGGAGAAGAAAACAAAAGTGATTGCGCAAGTAGTGGCGAGCGAACGCGCATTAGCCCAAACCACGTAGCTTACGGGCTGCGTGGGGTTGTAGGACCACGACATTGGTTGTGTTATGAATTAGAACACTTTGGAAAGAGTGACCATAGAGGGTGATAGTCCCGTATAGGTAAAGATCATAAACCATAGTGGTATCCTGAGTAGTGCGGGGCACGAGAAACCCTGTATGAATTTGGCGGGACCATCCGCTAAGGCTAAATACTCCTGAGAGACCGATAGTGAACCAGTACCGTGAGGGAAAGGTGAAAAGAACCGTGAATAACGGAGTGAAATAGATCCTGAAACCATACGCTTACAAGCGGTCGGAGCCTTTAGGGGTGACGGCGTGCCTTTTGCATAATGAGCCTACGAGTTAACGTTGCCAGCAAGGTTAAGCATTTAAGATGTGGAGCCGTAGCGAAAGCGAGTCTTAATAGGGCGCTATAGTTGGTAGTGTTAGACGCGAAACCGTGTGATCTACCCTTGGGCAGGTTGAAGCTGTGGTAACACATAGTGGAGGACCGAACCCGTTGACGTTGAAAAGTCTTGGGATGACCTGAGGGTAGGGGTGAAAGGCCAATCAAACTCGGAAATAGCTCGTACTCCCCGAAATGCATTTAGGTGCAGCGATTTAATAGTTTTATAGAGGTAGAGCTACTGATTGGATGCGGGGGCTTCACCGCCTACCAATTCCTGACAAACTCCGAATGCTATAAAATGTTTTAGATCAGTGAGGGCATGGGTGCTAAGGTCCATGTCCGAGAGGGAAAGAACCCAGACCATCAGCTAAGGTCCCCAAATGTATATTAAGTTGAAAAAACGCGGTTGAACTGCCCAGACAGCTAGGATGTTGGCTTGGAAGCAGCCATTCATTTAAAGAGTGCGTAACAGCTCACTAGTCGAGCGGTTCGGCATGGATAATAATCGGGCATAAATATACTACCGAAGCTATGGATTTCATATTTAGATATGGAGTGGTAGGGGAGCATTGTAACAGGGTTGAAGGTAAGCTTTGAGGCTTGCTGGACTGGTTACAAAAGAAAATGTAGGCATAAGTAACGATAATGCGGGCGAGAAACCCGCACACCGAAAGACTAAGGTTTCCTCAGCTATGCTAATCAGCTGAGGGTTAGTCGGGACCTAAGGCGACCCCGAATGGGTTAGTCGATGGACAACAGATTAATATTTCTGTACCTGCCCCACGTTAAAAGTGACGGAGGCGAAAAGTTGGTGCGCACTGACGGAATAGTGCGTTGAAGCCAGTGGTAACACGGCGATAGTACACAAAGGCTTCGGCTGGCGTGATAATCCAGCGGATCGACTTCCAAGAAAAGCGAGTGGTGGCAGCCCGTACCGCAAACCGACACAGGTAGTTGGGATGAGAATTCTAAGGTGCTCGAGAGATTCATGGCTAAGGAACTAGGCAAAATAGACCCGTAACTTCGGGAGAAGGGTCGCCCACAGCAATGTGGGCCGCAGTGAAGAGGTCCAGGCGACTGTTTATCAAAAACACAGGGCTCTGCTAAATCGAAAGATGATGTATAGGGCCTGACACCTGCCCGGTGCTGGAAGGTTAAGAGGAGATGTTAGCATTCGTGCGAAGCATTGAATTGAAGCCCCAGTAAACGGCGGCCGTAACTATAACGGTCCTAAGGTAGCGAAATTCCTTGTCGGGTAAGTTCCGACCTGCACGAATGGTGCAACGATCTGGACACTGTCTCAGCCATGAGCTCGGTGAAATTGTAGTATCGGTGAAGATGCCGATTACCCGCTGTGGGACGAAAAGACCCCGTGCACCTTTACTATAGCTTAGTATTGACTTTGGACAAGTGATGTGTAGGATAGGTGGGAGACTTTGAAGCGGCGTCGCCAGGCGTCGTGGAGTCATTGTTGAAATACCACCCTTTACTTGTTTGAAGCCTAACCCCGCAACACGGGGGACAATGCTTGGTGGGTAGTTTGACTGGGGTGGTCGCCTCCAAAAGAGTAACGGAGGCTTCTAAAGGTTCCCTCAGCACGCTTGGTAACCGTGCGTAGAGTGCAATGGCAAAAGGGAGCTTGACTGAGAGACATACAGGTCGATCAGGTACGAAAGTAGAGCATAGTGATCCGGTGGTTCCGCATGGAAGGGCCATCGCTCAAAGGATAAAAGGTACGCCGGGGATAACAGGCTGATCTCCCCCAAGAGCTCACATCGACGGGGGGGTTTGGCACCTCGATGTCGGCTCGTCACATCCTGGGGCTGGAGAAGGTCCCAAGGGTTGGGCTGTTCGCCCATTAAAGTGGCACGCGAGCTGGGTTCAGAACGTCGTGAGACAGTTCGGTCTCTATCTACAGTGGGCGTTAGAAATTTGAGTGGATCTGACTCTAGTACGAGAGGACCGAGTTGGACTAACCTCTGGTGCACCAGTTGTTCCGCCAGGAGCATTGCTGGGTAGCTACGTTGGGAAGGGATAAGCGCTGAAAGCATATAAGCGCGAAACCCACCACAAGATGAGATTTCTTTAAAGGATCGTGGAAGACTACCACGTTGATAGGCCATAGGTGTAAAGGCAGTAATGTCATAGCCGAGTGGTACTAATAATCCGTAAAGCTTAGTGCACCCGTCCCGGTAGCAATACCGGGACAGGATAACCTAAAACTCATTTATTCTATTACAATATCATCGTTTTTCTTCTTTTGTTTATTTCCTTATATGTTAACTTATTAGAAGTTAGTATTGAGAATTGAGTATTGAGATTTTGTCTCACTACTCACTACTAATATCTCACTACTACTTTAAGATTTAAGGTGGCTATAGCAACGGGGCTCACCTCTTCCCTTTCCGAACAGAGAAGTTAAGCCCGTTAGCGCAGATGGTACTGCTGTATTGTGGGAGAGTATGTCGCCGCCTTCTTTTTGAAAACCCTTCATCGATTCGATGAAGGGTTTTTTTATGCAGTAAATCGAAATACTGTCACGGATTGAAAATCCGCGACAACCTTAGATAATGATAATACAGTGGGCGCGGATTTGCAATCCGTGACGACATACAAAACAACCTATACTTCTCAATTGGTAATATAACCACTATAAGATGTAAGATATCAGATTGTTATTTACAATTAGTCTGAAATTCATTATATTGATGTGCAGCTAAAACACATTATACTATGAGAATTATACTATTACTGGGGTTATTGTTATCAACAAATTTATACTCCCAGGATATTCCGGCTCGGTGGGAGGAGCTTACTGCAAGTGACTGGTCACTTGCCCTGCAAAAATCTTCAAAGACAATAATTTTACCTATTGGGATCTTGGAAAAGCATGGACCTCATGCCCCTATTGGTTCAGATCTTATAAATGTGAGGGCGTGGGCAATGGGTGCTGTTGAGAATGAATATGCCGTTGTCTTTCCGGAATATTTTTATGGTCAAATTAATGAAGCAAAAAATCACCCTGGGACATTTGCCCTACCCGATAAACTTGCATTTGAACTTTTAAAAGCTACATGTGAGGAATTAGGAAGAAATGGTTTTGAAAAAATATTAATTGTGAATGGGCATGGAGGCAATCCACAGATGCTGAGATATTTTGTTCAAACTCAATTGGATGAGAAGAAGGATTATGCAGTTTATTTTTTTGATCCACAACATGATCAGGCTTTTCAGGAGAAGGTAAATAGTATGAGAAAATCAGATCCCGCGGGGGATCAACATGGCGGAGAAAATGAAACTTCAGCCTTACTCTATTTGCGTCCCGACTTGGTTCAGTTGGATAGGGCTAAACAGGAGTCTGGAGAAAATCAAAAAAGATTGCCGGGAATTCCCAATATTTATACAGGAATATGGTGGTATGCCGCTTATCCTAATCATTATGCCGGAGAAGGAGATAAAGCTACTAAAGAGTTAGGAAAACTTCTAACAGATCATAAAATTGAAGCTTTAACCAAAGCATTAAAAGCAGTTAAGGAAGATACACAAACTTTAAAACTACAAAATCAATTTTTTGAAGATGTAGATGAGCTTTCCCAGGACAAACCTTAATTCTGAAAAAAATAAATTATTAAATGGTGGTGCAGATTAAATATCAGTGTCACCTTTTTTAATTTAGCTTCTTGTTGCTAACGATTATAGTCTGACTTTTAAATTTATATTAAGTATCAACTTGCGTGTATAAGGTTTAGTGGAACGCCCGCAGAAGACGATAAGATTAACGCAAAAAAAATTAAAAATGAAGTGCACTACTTAAAAGCACTTGAGCATTTGGAAGTTATTTTTGATGTGAAAAAGAGGAACTGATGAAGGTGACCAACTGGAAATTTTAGCAATCCTTATCGACCACTATAAAAATGAAAAGTTCCCAATCGGGATGCCTGATCCAATTTTTACGATCAATTTTAGAATGGAGCAAATGGGCTGAAACAAAAGAATTTGGTCGGGATGACTGGTTTTAGAAGTCGGGTTATTGAAATAATGAACAAAAAGCTTAAACCGACTTTGGAAATGATTAGAAAACTGAATGCCAAATTGCATATCCCCACTGAGATTTTAATCCAGGATTATTGAGTAACATTGCAGAAAGCGCCAAGGCAACAATTTATTTTAACAGTTGCCAGGCAACTTTATAAAGGAGGCAACCATTTTTTATATGAGACGATATCCTCCGGATAAGTTGAATACCCTTCAGGTCAAACCAGGAATTCTGAAAATTTTCCGCGGAAACTTTAAAAATTCAACTTTTGAAACAGTTATCCGGGTTATTCATTAATTCAGTCTGCGATAAAATCAGAATATTCCAAAAAGAATTTTTCCAGGAGGTTCATCCTGTCTTCCAGGAATTCCATTACAGGAGGCCAATCTTTTTTGTTATGGATATTTACTTTCTTTAATTCTACAAAAATGGTAGAAATAACTTTTCCTTCAGGCAATGTATTTATTTCCAGAAATTCAGCATCGGGTAAATATTCAGTAAGAAGAATATTTTTCAGGGAGAGAAGCTTCTCAAAATAGTATGCTCTCAGTATTTCATCATTTGAGGTTAGATCCAAAGAAACTCTTGCAGCCTGATTTGTGAAGGTGAATTTTAATTGCAAATCTTTTATTTGGGTGTTATACAAAATCCATTTCCGTGGAAACTCTTTTCCGAAGGAGGTCCAAAATTCTTCCCGTATTTTTTTTGATTCTTCCCGGCTGAACATTATAATAAATAAGCTAATAAAATCCCCAAAATTATTACAAGTAACTTGGAGGCATTAAAAGTATGATTTTTTGATGCCTCAAATAATATAGTAGTTGAAACATGTAGAAAAATACCAATTACCACTGCATTAATATAATGCTCATATTGATGCAATTCTTCAAAGCGTTGAAACCAGCTTCCCAAAGGAGTCATTAAAGCGAAAATTACCAGAAATAAAATAACCTTTGATTTTTTTATTCCTGACTGGATAAGGAAAGTTGAAAGAATCGCAGCAACTAAGTACTTTATGAATTATAACGCCGTAAAGCAAATGATCACTGGTGTTAAGAGGAAAACCTTCCAGGAAAGCGTGAATACAGAGGCTAATAAGTAAAGCAAAAGGAAAGCTTGTAGTATTACCATGGGAATGTATATGCCCGTGTTCAACACCATTTGATCCAAATTCCAGGATTATTTGGAGAAGCAATCCCGCCATTATAAAAATACCTATAGAATGATCCTCGTTTTCGTATACCTCAGGAAGAAGTTCAAACACAGTTAAGGATAACAAATAAGCGCCGCTAAACGCCAGTAACAGCTTAAAACTTAATGAAGAATGGGGTTTTAAAAACACTGCGATGATGTAACCTAAAATTACAGCAAGTAAGGGTAGTATATAGATCATTTATTAAGTAGTAGGTTCTATAATATTCTACGACAAATTTTCAGTAAGAACCAGTAAAACTAAGGATTCTGGCCTGGCTGTAATTATTATATGGCACAAAATTAACGTATTTTTGCCGGAGAAGAACTTTTACATATGGGAAATAATTTTGAAATGGTGGCCAAAACCCTTTATGGTTTTGAACCCATTCTGGCTAAGGAATTACGTTCTCTTGGAGCGATGGATATCCAGGAAGGAACGAGAAATGTAAAATTTACTGGAGATAAAGGTTTTATGTATAAAGCCAATTTAAGTCTTCGCACCGCAATAAAAATTCTCAAGCCATTTAAATCTTTTAGAATTAACAATGAAGATGATTTGTATAATGAGGTTAAAAAAATTGCATGGGAAGAGGAAATGGAGGTTAGCGACACCCTCGCGATTGATGCTACTGTTCATTCAGAAAAGTTTACCCATTCTAAATATATAGCGCAGAAAACAAAAGATGCTATAGTAGATAGATTTCGTGAAAAATTTGGATCCCGGCCAGATGTGGATCTTGATTTTCCCAGCCTTAGAATTAATGTTCATATAGAAAATGATCTTTGTAACTTAAGTTTTGACAGTTCCGGGCAGTCTCTGCACAAAAGAGGTTATAAAACCGCCACAAATATTGCTCCAATTAATGAAGTGTTGGCGGCGGGTTTACTTTTACTTTCTGGATGGGATGGGCAGTGTGATTTTCTCGATCCCATGTGCGGAAGCGGGACCATACTTATTGAAGCAGCAATGATAGCCTGTAATATACCCCCAAATTTAAACAGAAAAGAATTTGCTTTTGAAAAGTGGAAAGATTGGGATGTAGATCTTTATGAGAAAATAGAGGAGTCGGTTCTTAAAAAAGTAAGGGATTTCCATTTCAATATTAGTGGTTATGACACTGCACCTTCGGCTGTACATAAAGCTATAGATAATGTGGAAAATGCAAACCTTTCAGAATTCATTTCGGTAAAACAGCAGGATTTTTTTGAAAGTGAAAAGGAAAGTGAACGTAGACTGCATATGGTATTTAATCCACCCTATGGGGAACGTCTTGACATAAATATGCTTAAGCATTCTATAAAAATATTGGAGATACTTTAAAGCAGAATTATCCAGGTACAGAGGCATGGTTTATAACTTCCAATCTGGAAGCTATAAAAAACGTTGGATTACGACCTTCAAGAAAAATAAAATTATTTAATGGGGCTTTGGAATCTAAATTCCTGAAGTATGATATTTATGAAGGCACAAAAAAGCTTCATAAGATTAAAAACGAGGAAGATTAATCTTTTTCTTTTCTGTAAAGCGGAATGAGGTAAGAAATATTGTAGCCATAACCTACTCCAAAAGAACTATCGTCATAGGTCCTGTTAAAGCCGGGAATCACCAAATTATCAAAGTTGGAAGGAGAATTTTGGGTTACAATTCTTTTGAGCTGAACATTCCCGCCAAGATATAAATTGTGCAGGATTTCTACCTTTAAACCTACAACAAGTTCTATCCAGCTTGCAGTTAAACCTGAAGATTCAAAGGGCCCTTCAATTACTGTAGGTGGAAAATATTGTTCCCTGCTGTAGATAGAGTAGCTCTCCAGGGTTTGGGAGAAGGTTGAAAAACCGTAACGCAATCCGGCGTAAATTGCATTTTCCATTCCTGCCCAATTATCATAAGCATTATAATCTGCTCCCAGTTTTATGTAACTGCCATTGGCTGTAACGCTAAGATTGTCTCCTTTAAAAGGTAACTGTTCATTACCTATTTCGGCAGCCAGATAGTAGTTATCGTAGACCCGGTAGTCTCCCATAATTTCCAAACCACGATAATCTTCCTGCAGGATGCTACGCAAAGGTTTACTAAGATCTATTCCTACTCTAAGACCGTAACGTTCTTCATAATTAATAGTATCCAAAACAGCCTGCGCCTGTATAGTACCAATAAAAAAAAGAAAAATATTAATGGTAAATAGAGATATGAGTTGAGTCTGTTTCATTTACAATATTTGCTTCATTTACGGTTATACGATTTATCCATCTATTATCATCCTGATCTAATCTTGCCTGCAACCCGAGATAATGAACCTTGTAACTACAGGCCCTGTTGACATATATTTCCTCCCTGCTGTAGGAAAAAATTATTTTGTCCATATTCGTATTATCGTTAGGTTCTTCCTGTTCATCATCTGTAGGAATGGCAGGAGCATTAATTGTAAACTCGTATTCAGAAATATCAAGATCTGGTCTAAGTGGAATACTTAAAACGTCATCATTATACCTGTTTACAAAAATGGAATCATAACCTGGCTGCTTTTACCCTAAGATTCACAGGGGGTTTGGGCACATCCAGTTCTTCCGCATCAAAAAATGCAATTTTGAGCAGGGGAGTTACAGGTGTGGCAGCCGGGCAAATATCATCTCTTTGGCAACTTTGTGCAAGGGGCATAAGGAGGAACAATCCAGCTAAAGCTAATATTTTTATCTTCTTTCTAGGCATACCACATTTTCTACATGAAAAGTTTGTGGAAACATATCCACTAAGTTGAACTTTTACTACCCGATAATATTCGTCCATTAAAGCAAGGTCCCGGGCCTGTGTGGCCGAATTACAACTCACATAAACAATACGGTCGGGCAAGATACCAATAATTTGATCAACTACGTCCTTGTGCATCCCGTCCCTTGGAGGGTCAGTTATTATAACATCGGGTTTTCCATGGCGGTCGATGAATTCACGGGTAAACACTTTTTTCATATCACCCGCGAAAAATTCGGTATTAGTGATGTTGTTCCTTTCGGCATTTTGTTTCGCGTCTTCAATTGCTACAGGTACAGCTTCTATTCCAACAACCTTCCGGGCGTGACGTGCAACAAACTGGGCAATTGTACCCGTACCGTATAAAGGTCATAAACCAGTTCTTCCCCTGTTAACCGGGCAAAATCTCTTGTGATCTTATACAGTTCGTGAGCCTGCTTGGAATTTGTTTGATAAAAGGATTTGGCGTTAATTTTGAATTGCAGCCCTTCCATTTCTTCAAATATATGGTCACGACCTGTATAACAGATCACATCCTGATCATAGATCGTATCATTTCCTTTGGAATTGATGACATATTGTAAAGAAGTTATCTCCGGAAATTCTTTTGCAATATTATCTAATAGCAAAGTTCTTTTAACAGCATCTTCAGCAAAAAATTGCACCACCACCATTAGTTCCCCTGTAGAAGAGGTGCGTATCATTAAAGTTCTTAACAGGCCGTGTTGATCGCGGGTATTAAAAAAGGAAATTTCATTTGCAATAGCAAAATGCTTAACGAAATTCCTGATGGCATTGCTGGGATCCTCCTGCAAATGGCACTTCTTTATATCTAAAATTTTATCCCACATCCCAGGAATATGGAAGCCCAGTGCATTTTTGTCTTCAAATTCCCTGTTACTCTTAATTTCCTCCAGCGTAAGCCAGCGGCTGTCACTAAAAGAAAATTCCATTTTATTGCGGTAGAAATAGATATCCTCACTTCCCAGGATGGGAATAAAAGGAGGGAGCTCAACTTTACCAATTCTCCTGAGATTGTTCTCTACTTCCTGTTGCTTATAGAACAGCTGGTGTTCATACCCCATATGCTGCCACTTACAGCCACCGCAGGTGCCAAAATGCTTAAGCATACAGGTTCTACACGTTTATCTGAAAACTTATGAATCTTTACCGCAGTTCCTTCGTAGAAAGATTTTTTCTTCTTTGTCGTCTGGATATCTGCAATATCACCGGGAACTACATTGTTTATGAAAACCACTTTGCCATCGGGTGCTTTGGCAATACTTTTACCTTTTGCTCCGGCGCCAGTGATTTCAAGTTCTTCAAATAGCTTGTTTTTATTCTTTCTTCCCATAGCGCAAAAATAGGACAATTGAGAAGATTTTAAAGGGAGCTGATTATAAATTTCGTAGAACATTTAGTAATTTGCGTGATATGCAAGGGGATGATTTCTCTCCGGTAATTTTTTCTGTTTTTCAGAAGAAATTCAAGTAGGAATAACTGGAATAGAAAACAAAAATAACAAAAATGCAATTACAACAAATTTCGACATCACAACAGGCGATTGATCTTGAAGATAAACATGGAGCACATAATTATCATCCGTTGCCCGTGGTTCTCAGCAAGGGAGAAGGCGTTCATGTGTGGGATGTAGAAGGTAAAAAATATTATGATTTTCTTTCAGCTTATTCAGCAATTAATCAGGGACATTGCCATCCAAAGATAGTAGGGGCAATGCATGAGCAGGCTTTAAAATTAGGCCTCACATCCCGGGCCTTTTATAATGATGTGCTGGGCCCGTATGAAAAGTATGCTACAGAATACTTTGGTTTCGACAAACTGCTTCCTATGAATACCGGAGCAGAAGCGGTTGAAACTGCTATTAAACTTGCCCGAAAATGGGCTTACGAAAAGAAAGGTGTTGATGAAAGAGAAGCACAAATAATCGTTTGTGAAAATAATTTCCACGGAAGGACAACAACTATAATCTCTTTTTCTAATGATGAAGGTGCACGAAAAAACTTTGGCCCCTATACTCCGGGTTTCCTGAAGATCCCTTATAATAATACTGAAGCCCTTGAGGAAACCTTAAATAACAACAGTAATATTGCAGCATTCCTGGTAGAACCAATACAGGGAGAAGCGGGAGTGTATGTTCCTTCTGAAGGTTATCTTACCAGGGCAAAAGCTTTGTGTGAAAAACATAATGTTCTTTTTATTGCAGATGAAGTGCAGACGGGTATTGCCCGTACCGGAAAGTTACTCGCTGTGGATCACGAGAATGTACGGCCGGATATTTTGATCCTGGGAAAAGCAATTTCCGGGGGAGTTTATCCTGTTTCTGCTGTTCTTGCAAATAATAATGTGATGGATGTAATAAAGCCGGGACAACACGGTTCTACTTTTGGAGGTAATCCTGTGGCCTGTGCGGTGGCTATGGCTGCTTTGGAAGTAGTCAAAGATGAAAATTTAGCCGATAATGCTGAAAAATTAGGAAACCTCTTCCGAAGAAAAATGAATGATTACATTAGGAGTTCTTCAATTGTAAATTTAGTGAGAGGAAAAGGATTGCTTAATGCGATCCTCATCAATGATACTGAAGACAGTTCTACCGCCTGGGACATTTGTATGGCCTTAAAAGAAAATGGATTATTGGCCAAACCTACTCACGGGAATATTATTAGGTTTGCACCACCCCTGGTTATGAGTGAAGAGCAGTTACTGGATTGTGTTGAGATCATTACCCGCACTCTCAAAGATTTTGAGAAATAGGAAATTTTTAAAAATTTTGCTGAAGGGCTGTCTGCAATACCGGGCAGCTCTTTTATTATATAAAACATGGCAAACCCCGAACTAATAAGCTTTCTTGAAAATCTCCTCACGCCCGAAAGGAAGATTCTTTATGATAAAGTACTTGCGCAGAGAACCAATCATTTTACGGTGGCTACTGAGGACGTTTACCAGTTACATAACACCAGTGCTGTAATACGGAGTTGTGATGTATTTGGCGTTCAAAACATTCATGTGATCGAAGAGAGGAACAGGCGCAAAATAGACAGGGAAATTGCGATGGGAGCTCAAAAATGGGTGAGTCTAAACCGTCACCATTCCAGTAAAGAGTGTGTAGCACATTTAAGAAAACAAGGTTACCAGGTAGTTGCCACAATGCCTCACGGGACAGCCAGTAATTTAGCTGACTTTGATATTTCAAAACCCTCTGCAATCTTCTTCGGTACAGAGAAAAATGGATTATCAGAAGAAATACTTAATGAAGCGGATGAATACCTGCAGATCCCCATGGTTGGTTTTACAGATAGTTTAAATATCTCAGTTTCGGCAGCAATTATACTTCAGCAAATAACACAGCGGTTACGCAGAAGTGAAGTGAAATGGGAATTATCTGAAAATCAGAAAAATGAAATTAAATTTGAATGGTTGGGTAAAAGTTTTAAAAATTTACCTCAATTAATCAAAAGATTTCATGATAATGTGTAATTTTCTACTTTTAATGTCGCTAAAGAATTTTTAATGACCCTCATTTTTTACATTTTCATTGCGATCATTACTTTTTTTGCGTTTCTCCACGCCTGGGCCAGAAAAGAGTTTGATATAAGCAGGACAACTGTAATCAACCGCCCCAAAGAAGAAGTTTATAATCTCGTAAGGCAACTCAAGAAAGAGAAACAATGGATGCCGTGGTTTTTTAATAATTTTAATGGAATTCTTAAGTACCGGGGCGATGACGGGAAGCTTGATGCCCTTCTATATTGGAAAGGACATAAAACTTTTTATGAGGGTACGCAAAAGATCGTAAAGCTCAACCAGGGAAAAATTATTGAAACAAGGTTTTTAATTGTAAAACCCTTTCGATTGGTGCTCCTGGAATACAAGGGTCTAAAGGAGATGGAAGACAACAAAACCAAAATTGTATGGGGTGTAAGGGGAGGACTCGCCTTTCCGCTTTCAGTAATTTCTTTGGTTCATCCTGTAGATAAAGCCTATGGAGAAAAGCTGGAAGAAGGACTAAAAAACCTGAAAACAATTCTTGAGGCTAAAAATTAAAAAGCCCCTTTTCAGGAGCTCTTTTTCTATCTTTTAAGGACTTTATATTCCTCATAACATCCACTAATCGCATCGAGAATTTGGAGGTCATTAGCATCCCGCATAAAATCTTTGGAATAATTACAACGCGCTAAGATCTCCTCAATTTCAACATCAGTAATTTGAAGTACGGCTGCCAAAGTTTGGCGGTCAAATTTTGACTTTAGAAGATCTCTAATTTCATCATCCTGCTTCATTTGTCTCAACTTTTTCATTTGCCGGGGTTTATTCCCAAACAAATTATAAAGTGCATCAGCAGGATTAAAAATTGCCCCTAGAACCTTTGTGGCGGCAGAAGGGGATTGGTCTCCTCCCTCGTATCCCGCATTTAATCCTGATATGCTGTAACGTGTATTCTCGTATATAGGAATATTTTTTACATCTATTTCCAAATATCCTGTAAGCTGGATGGGTTTAACAGTCACTTCTTCCAAGGCGATACCCAGTTCGGTCATTTTAACCTTTACCACTCCATATTTCAACCAGTCGTTTGTAACTCTCACCTTAATTGTTCGAAAACCCAGGTAAGAAAAATAAAGGGTATCGTTAACTGTTGCAGGTAGTTCAAAATCTCCTTCGGGAATGCAGTAGTTGTTCCTTTTACCTGGTTAAGGTTCACAATGTGAACATTTTCCAAAGGTATATCATTGGCAGCATTAAGAACTTTACCTGTGACAATATCCTGCTCCTGCGAAAACCCGCTAATGCTTATAAGGCAAATAGCCAGTAGGGTAAAAAGTAATCTCATATAACTAAATACATTGGGAGTTTAATAGTAGTAAATATTATACCAAATAACTCCCAATGTGAAAATTTCTTATGAACGTCGTGATTTTCTTCGGTTAACAGAACTTTCAATATTTCGTTTCCTGCTTCCTCCTTTGTTTTTATCACCTCCTGATTTTGATCCGGAATCTGATGCAGATCTTCTTCTTCCGCCGTCATTCGATGATCCGGAATCTGAAGATTTAGCTGATCTTCTTCTACCTCCATCGTCAGAAGAACCTGCGTCGCGAGATTTAAAATCTCCACGGGGTTTTCTGCTTCTGGGTTTTCCTGAAGATCTTCCGCCACCACCTGTATCCTGTGATACTTCAACGCTAATTCGTCTACCCTGGTGTTGGAAATTTTCAAAGGTTGACAGGATCCTTTCCTTAATTTCTGAACTCGTATTGAAAAAAGAAAAGCTATCTTTTACATCTACCCGGGTCACATCGTCGCGCCCAAGATCCAGCGTAGCCTTTAGAAAATCTTTCAACTTCATCCAGTCAAAATCATCCTTGGCACCAACATTAATAAAGAACCTGGTGCTGTCTCCGCCTGAAGAATAATCCTCACGGCCTGATGATGCTCCTTTTACATTCAGGTCTGAGGAGTTTTTATAATAGTTAAAGAACCTTGTGAATTCCACAGAAAATACTTTTTTAATAAGTTCTTCTTTAGAAAAATCCTGAAGCACCTCTTCTATACTTGGAAGGTAAGGATCTATATCGTGGTTAATCTTTGTGTTCTTAATGTCTGTTGCAAGGTGGAACAACTGCACGCGACAAATTTCCATTCCGTCAGGAATTTCTTTTTGCTCAAATGGTTGCTTAATAATGCGCTCAATGCTTTTGATCTTTCGCACCTCACTTTTAGAGACAATGACCATTGAAACACCACTTTTCCCGGCACGGCTAAGTTCTACCGCTACGGTGAGTGTAAACTTCAGGTTCATCTGGTAACTGGTAATGAATTACATGGGTAATATCATCTACATCAATTCCTCTAGCCGCAACATCTGTAGCAACAAGCATTTGGATTTGTCTCGCTCTAAAACTCTTCATCACGAGATCCCGCTGATTTTGGCTTAAATCGCCGTGCAACGCAGCAGCATTGTATCCGTCTTCAATAAGTTGTTCAGCAACCTTTTGAGTATCACGCTTGGTTCTACAAAAAACTACAGAAAAAATATCAGGATTTGCATCTGCAAGTCTTTTTAAGGCCGGATAACGGTCTCTGGAATTTACTGCGTAAAATTCATGAGATACATTTGAAGTTCCCTGATTTTTTGTTCCTACTGTAATCTCTACAGGAGTTCTCATGAACTTCTTTGCAATAGTAGAAACTTCCTGCGGCATGGTAGCCGAAAATAACCAGGTGTTTTTTTCACGTGGGGTATGAGACAATATGGCTGTAATGTCTTCATAAAAGCCCATATTCAGCATTTCATCGGCTTCATCAAGGATGCAAAACTCAATTTTAGAAATATCAACCAGTTTACGATTGATCATATCCTGCATTCTTCCGGGAGTAGCCACAACTATTTGTGCTCCACGTTTTATTTGTTGAGCCTGATCTGTGATGCTGGCTCCTCCATAAATAGCTACGGTGTTTAATCCCGGAGTAAATTTGGAATAATTTTTAAGTTCATTGGTAATTTGTAAACACAATTCCCTTGTTGGGGAAAGAATTAATCCTTGCGTATGCTTCTTCTCAGCAGTGATCTTTTGAATTAGTGGGAAACCAAAAGCAGCAGTTTTCCCGGTACCGTTTGGGCAAGAGCCACCATATCTGTGTCTTCCTGCAGTAAAATAGGGATCGCTTTTTCCTGCACTTCACTTGGACTCGTAAAGCCCATATCTTCGACAGCTTTAAGAATAGCAGGATTTAACCCTAATTGTTCAAATTTATTCATATAAAATTTTAATAAGTTGCAAAGGTAAGCATTAGTTTACAGCTTATTGCAGAAATCTTATAGGAATAAAAAGGCCTATTTTGAGAGATATTCTATTAAATCCTGAAGCGCAATTCCGCGATGACTAATCTTTGATTTTTCTTCTAAAGTCATTTCGGCAAATGTTTTTTCATAACCTTCAGGCTGAAAAACAGCATCGTAGCCAAATCCTTCGCTTCCCCTTCTTTCCGTGGTGATTGTTCCCTTACAAACTCCCAGGAACATAAATTGATGGTCATTAAGGTTTAATGCTATGACAGTTTTAAATTGTGCACTTCGATCTTTTACACCATCCAGCTCCTTTAAGAGCTTGTTAATATTGTTTTCGTTATTTTTATCTCCGCCTGCGTACCGGGCAGAGTAAACTCCGGGTGCTCCATTAAGTACAGTTACTTCCAGCCCTGTATCGTCGGCAAAACAATCCATGTTATAATTGTTCTTGACAAAATCAGCTTTTAAAATAGCATTTTCATCAATCGTATCGGCTGTTTCAGGAATTTCTTCATAACAGCAAATATCGTCCAGCGATAACAACTCAATTGATGCAGGCATAAGGGCCTGCACTTCTTTTAGTTTATTTTGGTTGTGTGTTGCAAATACCAGTTTCATAGAGTGGTGGAATTATTTATGGTGGTAAGGTTCATTACGTAAAATAGTAAAGCCCCGGTAAAGTTGTTCTACAAAGAATAGCCTCACCATTTGATGGGAAAAAGTCATTTTTGATAAAGACATTTTAGCATCTGCCCGGTTATAAACTTCCTGAGAAAAACCATAGGGCCCGCCAATAACGAACATAAGTTGCTTCACCCCACTGTTTAATCTCTTCTGAAGAAATTCTGAAAATTCTACTGAGGTGTATTGCTTTCCTTTTTCATCAAGGAGCACAACAAAATCTGAAGGACTAAACTTTGACAGCAATAATTCTCCTTCTTTCTGTTTCTGTTGATTTTCATCGAGATTCTTAACCTTTTTAAGATCGGGTATAAGTTCCTGCTCGAATTTGTTGTAAAACTGAAGTCGTTTTACATAAACATCAGTTAACTCCTGAAGTGCAGGATCATCGGTTTTACCTATCCCCAGTAATTTTATGGTCATTTTATCCAGACTTTGCTACATTTACAAAAATAACTATTGCAATGATCTCACAGGCACAATTTGAAAAGGAAATTGACTTAATTATTAAGAACGCAGTAAGGGAAGATGTAGGAGATGGCGACCATAGTTCATTAGCCTGTATTCCCTCTCAGGCTAAGGGAAAGGCAAAATTGCTCGTTAAAGATGATGGGATAATTGCAGGAATAGATTTTGCAAAGCGGGTTTTTAAATACATTGACAAAGATCTTAATGTCGAGACAATTTTAAAAGATGGGGAAAGAATGAAGAAAAGAGACGTAGCTTTTTACGTAGAAGGTTCTTCAAGATCTATTTTAATGGCCGAGAGGCTTGTATTGAACGGGATGCAAAGAATGAGTGCTATAGCCACAAAAACAAAGGAATTTGCAACAAGGCTGGAAGGTACCAAAACCAAAATCCTGGATACCCGCAAAACTACTCCCGGCATTCGTGCTTTAGAAAAATGGGCCGTGAAAATAGGAGGTGGGGAAAATCACCGTTTTGCTCTTTATGATATGATAATGCTGAAGGATAATCATATAGACTTTGCAGGGGGTATTACAGAGGCCATAGATAAAACCAAATCGTATCTACAACAGAATAATCTGGATCTTAAAATTATAGTCGAAGCGAGGGACATGGCCGAAATTCGTGAAATTCTTTCCTCAAGTGGGGTGTACAGAATTTTGATTGATAATTTTAACTTTGAGGAAACGAAAAAGGCTGTAGAGCTAATAAACAACAAGTGTCAAACTGAATCCAGCGGAGGAATTACTCTAGAAACAGTAAGAAAGTATGCCGACTGTGGGGTAGATTTTGTTTCAAGTGGTGCCCTTACCCATTCAATTTACAATATGGATCTAAGCCTTAAAGCAGTATGATAAATGGGGATAGGTAAAAAGACAACATCCCTTCTGGAAAGATTTTCTAACTCCTGGGAACGCAGGACAAGAAAGATCATTTTGCCGGGAATGGATGGTCTTACTGCTTTTGACCTCTGGGAAATATACTCAGGTGGGATTATTCAGGGAACGTTTTCTACCAGGGCAAGTGCGATTGCCTATAGTTTCTTTATGGCTATTTTTCCATTTCTCATTTTTATTCTTAACCTCATTCCCTACATTTCCTTTATAGATGATTTTCAAATAGAGTTCCTGGTATTCATGAACAATATGTTGCCACCCACAACTTATGATTTGTTTGAAGATATCTTTCTCGATATAGCTGGTACGCCACGGGGTGGATTGTTATCATTCGCCTTCCTGCTGTCTATTTTTTTAATGACCAATGGTGTAAATGCAATTTTCACAGGTTTTGAGTTTTCTTACCACACACATAAAAATCGCTCTATTGTAAGACAGTATTTAGTAGCTGTAGCGGTCTCAATTGTAATGGCATTGTTGTTGCTCGTTACTGTGGTAGTGGCCGTTTACCTTACGTATGCAGTAGACGATTTAAGTAAGTTGGGATTATTATTTGAGAAGAGCCTTGCCTCGCAATTATTACAGTATATAATTTTAATAATTTTGACATATCTTGCTGTTGCGACACTTTATTATTTTGGAACTAAGGAAGGCAGGCTGGCAAGGTTTTTTTCAGTTGGAGCTTTGTTTACAACCTTGCTAATAATGTTAACCACTTATCTCTTTGGCTTGTATATTACCAATTTTTCTTCCTATAATGAATTATATGGCTCGATTGGTGCACTGCTTGTACTAATGGTATATATTTGGCTGAATTCAAACATCCTCTTGCTGGGTTTTGAACTCAATGCATCCTTAACCAAGATGAAACGAAAATATTGATAATCCCTAACAATGAATCTAATGAAAAAAGCAATTTTTTTACTTGTTGCAGTTCTTACTATCTCAACGGCTTCAGCTCAAACGAAAGCGGCGGGAGTAACTTTGCCAAATACCCAAAGTTTTGAGGGTGAAAAACTGGTCTTAAACGGGGTAGGAGTAAGAGAGAAATTTTGGATGGACATGTACGCAGGTGCTTTGTATGTTCAGTCAAAATCCAATAGTGGAGAAAAAATAATGGCTGCCAATGAACCTATGGCTATTAAGATCCATATAGTTTCAAAATTAATATCCAGCGATAAAATGATTGATGCTGTTAATGAAGGTTTTCAAAGTGCAACAAATGGTAAAACTTCCGCAATAAATTCTGAAATTGAAGAGTTCAAAAGTTTTTTTAAAGAAGAGATAACCAAAGATGATGTTTTTGATATTGTATATCTTCCAAAACAAGGTGTAACAGTTTATAAGAATGGCACCAAAAAAGGAAATGTCCAGGGGTTGGAGTTTAAAAAAGCTCTCTTTGGAATTTGGTTATCCAACAATCCGGCAGATAAGAAATTGAAAGATGGGATGTTAAAGGGCTAGGTACTGAAAGCATTTGGAAATAAAATAATAAATTAACAAAGACAACTTGATGAAGAGGACATTGACAATTTTATTTCTGTTTGTCTTAGGAGGCCTGCAGGCACAAACCATTTTTGGAAAGTGGAAAACCAGAAACGATGAAACAGGAAAACCCAATTCTATAATTGAAATTTATAAGGAGGGAGATGAGATAAATGGAAAAGTGGTTAAAATTTTAAAAGAGAGTGATCGGGACAGGATATGTGAAAACTGTGAGGGAGAATTGAAGAATAAACCCGTGGAAGGTCTTGAGTTAATGACAGGATTGAAACAAAAAGATGATGAATTTTCCGGGGGAATAATTACAGATCCTGAAACAGGAAAAGAGTACAGGGTAAAAGTATGGCTGGATGAGAATAATCCCAATCTTTTAAAGGTTAGAGGCTATATCGCCTTCTTTTATAGAACTCAAACCTGGGAGAGAGTTCAGTAAAAATTGAAAAATAGATTTTTTAAAGCCATTCTAATATAGAGTGGTTTTTTTTGAATTAAAAAGAAGCTTAAATTTGTTTCACCTAAACCAGGCTATGACTTTCTTTATTAATGTTATTCTTCCACTTCCTTTAGAAAAGCAGTTTACCTACCAGGTAAGTAAGGCTGAGGCCGATTTTTTAAAGCCCGGGATGAGAGTAGCAGTGCCTTTTGGCAAGTCTAAGATCTACACGGGTATAGTTGCGGGAATTCATTCTAATCCACCCCAGTTATATGAGGCTAAGCCTATTGAACAAATCCTGGATGAAACTCCAATTGTAACTCTTCATCAACTGGAATTTTGGAAATGGCTTGCACGCTATTATATGTGTGCGGAAGGTGAAGTCTTAAGAGCGGCATTACCCGGTGGTTTTCTTCTGGAAAGTGAGACGCTTATACAATTATCAGTTTCAGAAAATATCGACATTTCGCAGCTGGAAGATCAGGAATTATTAATATTTGAAGCACTTCAAAAGCAGTCATCCTTAAAAATTCAGGAAGTAATGCAATTGCTGGATAAAAAAACCGTTCTTCCGGTGATTAATAAAATGGTGTCTAAGGGGGTAATTGTGGTTAACCAGGAAATTTTTGAGCAATACAAGCCAAAACTCATCAGGTATATCAGGATTAGTAAAGATTTTTCCGAAGAGGCAGCAATGCATCAGCTTCTGGATAATTTGAACAGAGCTCCAAAACAAAGAGACGCGGTCCTTGTATTTTTTCACCTTGAGGCACAAAAAAAGAAACTTGTAAAAGTAAAAGATCTCGTTCGTGCCAGCAGCAGTTCTTCAGCTACAATTAAGACTCTAATAGATAAAGGTGTTTTCGAGGAATATTATTTACAGACGGACAGAATTAATTTTGATGCTGATGTGACTAATACTTCCCTTAGGTTAAATGACTGGCAGGAAAAAGCTTTTGAGGAAATAGAACAGCATTTTCAGGAAGGAGAAGTAGTTCTTTTGCACGGTATAACCTCTTCAGGTAAAACAGAACTTTATATAAAATTAATAGAAAAAGCTATTTCTGAAGGTAAACAGGTTTTGTACCTTCTTCCGGAAATTGCACTTACAGCTCAACTCGTTTCCCGGTTACAGGCATTTTTTGGAGAGCAGGTTCTCGTTTATCACAGCAAATATTCAGTAAATGAGAGAATGGAGGTCTATAATCACGTTCTCAATTCCAGCGGAAAGGCTAAAATTGTGCTGGGAGCGCGATCTTCTCTTTTTCTTCCATTCCAGAACCTGGGTCTTATTGTGGTAGATGAAGAACATGAAACAACTTTTAAGCAGTTTGATCCTGCTCCCAGGTATAATGCCCGGGATGCAGCGGTGGTTCTTAGCCAAATGCAAAAAGCACATCTTATACTGGGATCGGCCACTCCTTCCCTGGAGTCATATTTTAATGCTGTACACGACAAGTACCGCCTGGTAAACCTTAACAGAAGGTACGGGGAGGTGATGATTCCCGAAATAGAGATTGTAGATATAAAGGAGAAGTACAAAAAGAAAAAAATGACTAAGCCACTTTTCTGACAGGCTTCTGGAGGAAATTCAAATTGCATTGGACGAAGGGGAGCAGGTTATTCTTTTTCAGAACAGGAGGGGCTATTCTCCCATTCTTGAATGTACAACCTGTGGTTATTCCCCACAATGCCCCAATTGTGATGTTAGTCTTACTTTTCACAATCACAGCAACCAGTTGCGCTGTCACTACTGCGGATATCATATTGCAATGCAACAAAAGTGTATGGCCTGTGACAGTACAGAGCTTACAACCAAAGGTTTTGGCACAGAACAAATAGAAACTGAACTTAAAGCTCTTTTGCCCGATGCCAAAATTGGACGAATGGATCTGGATTCTACCCGTGGAAAGCATGGTCACCAAAAGATCATCACCTCATTTGAGCAGGAGGAGATCGATATTCTTGTAGGTACACAAATGTTGAGTAAGGGACTGGACTTTAGAAAAGTTAGACTGGTGGGAATTATGAATGCCGATACTCTTCTCAATTTTCCCGATTTTCGTGCGCACGAGCGTAGTTTTCAGTTAATGTTACAGGTAGCGGGTAGAGCCGGAAGGACAAAGACAAGAGGAAAGGTTATTATTCAAACATACAATCCGCATCACCAGATAGTAAAACAGGTTTCTACCAATAATTATGTAGAGATGTACAAGGAGCAACTGGAAGAGCGCTATCAATATAAATATCCCCCTTATTACAAACTAATAAAGCTTACGGTGAAAAGCCGTGATTACAGCAAAACTAACGAGGCTGCTGAATGGGTAGCCAGGTCTTTAGGAAATGTATTCAAAGAAAATGTTCTGGGCCCAGAGTTTCCTCCTGTAGCTCGCATTAGAAATGAATATTATAAAAACATCCTCATAAAAATACCTCCTAAGCAATCTCTGGGAAAAACTAAAAAGTATATAGAGAAAGTAATGGGCAGCTTTAAAGCTATAGGAATATGGCGAAGTGTTAGGGTAATTATTAATGTGGATCCTTATTAATAGAACAATATAATAGAGTCTTTAATAACGGTTAAATCTATTGCATTGCACTTAAGGCTTCTATAAGGTTGGATTTCTTGTGCCTGCTCAAAGGAATTTGTTGTTTGTCTATTTCAATATTCTTACTGTTGTACCGCTCAACTTTTTCCAGATTAACGATATAAGATTTATGAATACGCAGGAATTGCTCCTGCGGTAACTGCTCTTCAAAAGATTTCATTGTGGCAAGTACAACAAAAGTATCCTTTTCTGTAACGAATTTAACGTAATCTCCCAGCGCTTCTATATACTTGAGCTTATTGAGAAAAACCTTTCTGTTTTTAAGATTGCTCTTCACAAAAATAAAGTTTTCGTCCTCCAGTGGAGTGCCGTGAGTTTTAAGATTGTAAAGATTTATCGCTTTTGCAACAGCGTTATTAAATCGTTCTTTGTTTACAGGTTTATGGATGTAGTCCACTGCATCATAGTCAAACGCTTTAAAGGCATATTTCGTTTTTCCGGTGACAAAGATGATCTGGGGTTTGTTTGGAAGATCGTCCAACAGCTCAAAGCCTGTAAGAATAGGCATTTCAATATCCAGAAATATAAGATCTACCGCCGTATCTAATAATCCATTTTTGGTTTCAATGGCATTATTATATTCGGCAACTAATTTTAAATTAGGGTGGTCTTTTATTAATTTTACAATCGATAAACGTTGTAAACTGGAATCATCAACCACAGCACATTTAAGTAATGTTTCTTCCACGGGGGTAAGGTTAAGTATAAACAATATTAACCATAAAATTTTACTAAACCAAGGGAAAAAGTAATTTCGTCGATTAAAAGAGCATTTTGCCGTTGCATAAAATGTTGGCAGAATTAAAAAAACATGTTACTTTTGCAGCCAATTTAATTTAAATCATATTTTATGAATCATTATGAAACTGTTTTCATCTTGAATCCCGTTTTATCTGATGACCAGATAAAGGAAACAGTTCAGAAATACGAAGATTTTCTTGTTTCTAACGGTGCCGAGATGATATCCAAAGAGAACTGGGGGCTTAAAAAGTTAGCTTACCCAATTCAACACAAAAAGAGTGGTTTTTATCACTTATTTGAGTACACAGCGCCGGGAGAGGCTATAAACCCTCTTGAGGTGGAGTTTAGAAGAGACGAGCGTATGATGCGTTATCTTACTGTAAAGTTAGATAAACACGCTATCGCCTGGGCAGAAAAGAGAAGAAAAAGAAACAAAGAAAAAGCGTAGTTATGTCATCTATTGAACAACAAGCAAAAGGAAAAAAAGACGGAGAGATCAGGTATCTTACTCCTCTTAATATAGAGACCAGCAAAACTAAAAAGTATTGCAGGTTCAAAAGATCAGGTATAAAATATATCGATTACAAAGACCCGGATTTTTTATTGAAGTTTGTTAACGAGCAGGGGAAATTATTACCCCGTCGTTTAACTGGTACATCTTTAAAATATCAACGTAAAGTGGCTGTGGCGGTTAAGCGTGCACGTCATTTGGCTTTGATGCCGTATGTGGCCGATTTATTAAAATAACAAGTAGACAATTATGGAATTAATACTTAAGAAAGACGTAGAAAATCTGGGATTTAAAGATGATGTTGTAAACGTAAAGAATGGTTACGGCAGAAACTTCCTTATTCCCCAGGGATTTGCAGCATTGGCTACTCCATCTGCTAAGAAAGTTTTAGCTGAGACTGTAAAGCAACGTTCTTACAAAGAGCAAAAGAATATAGAGGAAGCTAAGAAACAAGCTGCAAAATTGAACAACCTTGATCTTAAACTTACTGCTAAAGCAGGTGGAGGAGATAAAATGTTTGGATCAATTACAGATGCAGACCTTTCTGAAGCCCTGGCTAAAGAAGGAATTGAGCTTGAGAAAAAATATATCACTATTGCAGGTGGTAACATTAAACGTTTAGGACAATACGAAGCTACATTGCGTTTTCATCGTGAAGTGATTTCTACCTTTACATTTGATGTTGTTGCTGAAGCATAAGGAAGATAATAATTTAGTAAAAGCCTACTCCCTGCGAGTGGGCTTTTCTGTTTTTAACTGTGAAGAGAGGATCAAACTTAGATTCAAAAAATATATTTATGAAATATACCCGTTTAACAAAGGAACAATTTGAAGAACTACATCAGGAGTTTATAAATTTCCTGGCAACGCAATCCATTACCTCGAGCGAGTGGGAAGAACTAAAAAAAGATAAACCCCAGGTAGCAGAGGAGGAGCTGGATGTTTTTAGTGATCTCATTTGGGAAGGTGTTTTAGATAAAGTAAATTATCTTGAACATTTTTCTCCTCAACAAATGTTCTTATTTAATATAACCCAGGTAGAAATAAGATTAATTGCCGTGAAGATAGATAACGAAGAAATCGATATAACATCCAGAGCGGGATATCAATGGCTTCAAAAGAATCTTATGGACGACAGTGTAAACCTCTATACCTCGAGCAAGGTTTTACAGGAAGACAGGAACAAAGACATTTTTGCACTAATTCAACAGGGAGCAGTAATTACAAAAGGTGACCTGTTCAGGTATTTTGATGAGGTTGTGAATGAATAAATTTCAGGCAGCTATTGCTATTCATAATGAAGGGATTCCACAGGGTCTTGTTTTGCTGCTTTGCTGGCAGGATAACTCCCGGCTAAAATAGCTACAAGGATAGTAATACCTGTAGCCCAGAACATGGCAGTCCAGGGAGTGACAAAATTGAAGTTTGCTGCGCTGGAAACTGCGTAACCTACTAGTATGCCAAGAATTATTCCCAAGATCCCACCCAGTTGTCCAATAATTAATGTTTCCATGAAAAACTGAGTTGCTATAGTACCCCGTTTTGCCCCCAAAGCTTTTCTAATTCCTATCTCACGAGTACGTTCAGCTACAGAAACCAGCATAATATTCATTAAGGCAATGGACGAACCAAAAATTGTAATTATAGAAATGATCCAGGCTGCGAGGTTAAGGACGCTTGTAATCTGATAGATTTCATTTAAAAGATCATCACTCTTAGCCATTCCAAAATTATTTTCTTCCACAGGGCTTAACGCACGAATATTTCGGAAAGTGATAATAGCTTCACTTTGCGCCCCTTCGAGCATCTCTTTGTCTTCAACTTTAATACTAATGTTGTAATTAATATTGGGCTGGGTAAATAGGGAGCGAGCTAATTCAACAGGAATTAATACCCTTAGATCCTGATTGTTTCCAAAGGTAGAACCCTTGGATTCCAAAATTCCAATAACACGGAATTTTGCTCCTCTAAGACTTATTTCTTTGTCTATGGGGGATACACCTTTAAATAAACCCTCGGCAAAATCGGCTCCCAGGATGGCAACATTGTTGTTATTCTGAATATCAAAATAGCTAAAATCCCTTCCCTCTTCTAAAGATAAGCCCGAGTTGGTAAGGTAATGCTCATTAACCCCTAAAATAGACACTTCAGGATCGGTTTTTTGATCTTCATATTTTACCTCTGCACTTAAGCCGTTCCTGTAAATGAAATGGAAGTTTGGGTGCCGGGATATTCAAAAGTTTCCTTGAATTCTTTAACCTCCCTATAAGATATTACCGGGTTTACCTTAAATTTTTCACCACCACCCCGAGCCTGAGTGGTTAAGGAATAGCGTTGCAGGTTAAAAGTGTTAGCTCCCATAGAGGCAAAATCACTACTAATGGTATTTTCAAGAGCACTAACTGCACTTAATATTCCTACTAAAGCGGTTATACCAATTGCAATTATGAGGACGGTAAGAATAGTTCTTAAGATCTGACCTTTTATGGAATCAAAAGCTATTCTTATGTTTTCCTTTAGGAGTTGAAACATAGTATTAAATATCGTACGTAAAGGTTAGACTAATAACAGGCGCGAATGTTACTTAAAAATTGAAATTTGTTTAAGATCGTATAAAATTTAAGATATTTGCACTTCATTAAAAATTACTCTTTTCCGGCTAAACCGGGATTTTTACTTAAAGGTAGAGTAGTTAAAAAGTTCGCATAAATTAGAAAAATGGCACAAAAACCTTCCATCCCTAAAGGCACCAGGGATTTTAATCCTGTAGAAGTAGCAAAGCGCAATTATATAATTCATGAAATTCGTTCCTGTTTTGAAAAATTTGGATTTCAACCAATAGAAACTCCCAGCTTTGAAAATTCTGAAACTCTTATGGGGAAATATGGAGAAGAAGGGGACAGGCTTATATTTAAAATTCTTAACTCCGGAGATTATTTGAGTAAAGCTGATGAAGATGCTTATACCGGGAAGGATAGTACCAAACTTACTTCTTCAATAAGTGAGAAAGCTTTAAGATATGATCTTACAGTTCCTTTTGCACGTTATGTGGTGCAACACCAAAGCGAGATTGAGTTTCCTTTTAAGCGTTATCAAATACAGCTAAGTATGGCGGGCAGACAGGCCGCAAAAAGGCCGTTTTCGTGAATTCTTTCAATGTGATGCAGATGTGGTAGGAAGTGATAGTCTTTGGCAGGAGGTAGAGTTTGTACAGCTATACGATGAAGTATTTACAAAACTTAAACTGGAGGGTGTTACTATTAAGATCAACAATAGAAAAATTCTTTCGGGTTTTGCTGAAGTGATAGGAGAACAGGAGAAACTTATAGATTTCACCGTCGCTTTGGATAAACTGGATAAAATAGGAGAAGAAGGTGTAAAAAAAGAGATGCAGGAAAAAGGAATTTCTGAAAAAGCTCTACAAGCCATTCAACCTATTTTTGGCTTATCGGGATCCTTTTTAGACAAAATAGAAATTTTAAAAAATATTCTAAGTGGTTCTGAAACTAGGTAAAAAGGAATTGAAGAACTGGAGTTTGTTCATAGTGCCATTTCAAATTTAGAGTTAAAATCTGCAAACCTGGAGCTTGATGTTACCCTTGCCCGCGGACTCAATTATTATACGGGAGCTATATTTGAAGTTGCGGCTCCAGCTGGTGTACAAATGGGCTCCATTGGTGGTGGTGGTCGTTATGACGATCTTACCGGGATCTTTGGTCTCAAAAATATTAGCGGCGTAGGGATTTCTTTTGGTCTGGACAGGATCTACCTGGTACTTGAGGAATTAAATCTTTTCCCTGAAACAGTCACCCGTTCCACCAGGGTTCTTTTTATCAATTTTGGAGAGGAGGAGGCTCTGTATGGGTTAAAGGCTATTAAACAATTGAGAGACAAAGGAATATTTGCTGAATTATTTCCAGATAGCGCAAAAATGAAAAAACAAATGAATTATGCTAATAAAAGAAATATTCCTTTTGTAATACTTGCGGGACCGGAAGAAATGGAAGCAGTAAATTCGCCCTTAAAAATATGGAAACAGGAGACCAGGAAATAATTAACCTGGAGGAGTTAATAAATCAACTGCTATAATAATAAAGAAACCCGGCTAAATTGCCGGGTTTCTTTATTTATGAAGGACAAAATTTAGCCTCCATACTGTTCAATCATTTCTCTTTGCATTTCCTCAATTCCATCAAAGCCATAAAGCACTATCATTACAAGATTGGCGAGTAAGACTAATACACTTAAAATAATTCCTATAATAGCCAAAATTCTTCCGGTTTTTACATTGTCGTAGCCGCTGTAAATTCCGGGATTGGCATTATATGTTTCAATGGCTTTTTTGGACATTACCAAAGCGACGATTCCAAAAATTAAACCTACTACTCCCCAGCAGCAGCATCCAACAATAGAAAGGATACCAAATACTAAAATGAGGGTGGAGTTAGGGAGTTGTTGTGTTTCTGTGTTCATAATGAATTGATTAGGTGGTTAGGTTATTAAAAAGTACATTTTAACTATATAATTGATCACCAAAATAGCCGCGTTAACTAAAACGAGACCAATTTTTATAGTGTAATCATATTTAAATTTATAAAATAGATTTATTAAAACGAAAAAGAGAAGGATGAGCAGGGTGTAAATTGCAGGAAACATATGAAAAGCAGCAGAGAATTCTCCCTTAAGCAGCAACAAAAAAGAGCGTTGCCCCCCACAGCCGTAACAGTCCAGGCCAAAAATTTCTTTATTTAAACAGGGAAGTAAAAATTCCTCCATACATTAAAAGCAATATCTCTTTCAATTTGAAATTATTACTTTTTTAGAGATTACAGCACCATCTTGCGATTTTATTTTTATAACGTAGTATCCATTGCTATAATTCCCTGTAGATATTAAGTATTCCAGCTTCCCGGGATCTGCTTTGACTTCAACTAATTTTCTGCCCGAAATATCGAAAAGAGCAATTGCTTCTGTATTAAAATTTGATTGGATGCGAATTTCAGTTCGTTGTTCTATGTTATTCTGAAATATGGCTATTTCTGAAGGAGGAGAAATTTGAGGAGGATCTAAAGGAGTTTCAAAAGTAAGGTAGAACCTTTGGGCGTAATCACCTTTATTCAAAACTAAGGAAATAGGTTCAGAAATATTGTAGTATAGATTTTCTTCAGCATCATATAAGAAGATAGTTTCTTCGAAATTCCCTTTTTCAGCTAATAAAATTTCTACAGGTGTAGTTTCAGCAATAGAAAAGAAAATTGGCACCTTTTCGTTCCTTTGGAAGGGTTGAACATTTATAAGAAACTCCTCATGTTCAAGTCTCCAGCTAAGCATCTGATTCAAGAAGCATAAGATTCTTGGCGTCCATTGCTCTGTCTACTCCCGTGGTAGAGCCGGGATGAAATGCAAGTAATAATTGCCTTGTATAGGTGTTGTCAAAATTTATGTTTAGGCGGAGAAACGGTACTGATTCAGAATTTTTTAAAGGAAGATCAGAAGTTTTAAATTCTGAAATGCCCGCAGCTTCTTTTTGGTATTTCCTGTACTCATTTTTAAAAAATATAGGTCCGTTCTCAAGGCCTTCAACCATAAAGCCCTGTGCAATAGGTAAAAATCTTCGGCCATAGATCTCTCCTGAAATTCCTGTATTTTCAACAGCTTGACCATCAGGAGAATATTTGAAGAAAACAGCAGGCACATACCCGTGAGTTCCTAAAGCAGGAGAGTATGCAGCGTAACCTCCCAGGTAATCCACAAGATAATGAGAAGTGACTTGTGCAGAGTCCCAGAAGTAGGCGATACTAAGTAATGTTGGAATTGTTAAGCAGGAAGGCGTTTAAATCCAGGGCAGAGGGATAGGGATTTCCTATTAATTTCACCTCTGCTGTTCTTACCTGCTGTACTATAAGACCATTGTTAGGTTTACCTCTAAAGTCATATCGCTGCTCATTCCCTGGATTGTTGGAAACCCCGTATAGATTGACTGAATTATTTACTCCCTCTACACCTTTCATAGTAAAACCTTCCCCCGCATCTAAATTGAAATTATTACCAAGATATTTCCATTCCCCGTAGTTACTGCCTTGTAATTTATAGATCCATTTAGCTGAAATAGTCAAAGGATTTGCTTTCCCGTTAAGCTCATTTGTGAAATTTGCTTTTCTACTTAAAAGGCGGGTTTGTGGTTCATAAATAATTTCTTCAAATTGATCTTTTCCCGGAAGTTTATCAACAGGAGAACTCCAGTAATTATAGGTATATTCAGAAGCTTTGCCTTCCTGAAAAACAGAGAGCGTACCGTTCCCCGTATTTGGATCATTATCTTGTCCCTGTATTAACTGGGCTTCATTCCGTAGATAAAGGTTTGCTATTCCATTAGGATTCGGGGTAAGATGGATTTGCTTCTCCACAAAGAACACCTCGTTAGCCACATAGACAAAGGTCTCTTTATTTTCTGCTTAGGTTTTACATAAAGCTGGGAAAAGCAGTAAAAAGGCAGGAAAAATAATGCTATGGTGTATATTTGTTTCATAATGCTGTGTCTATAAAGATAATGCTTAATAAACGGCACTTTTATTAAAGAAAACATTTTAAGTGCTAAAAATCAGTTAATTATGACTAAAAAGAACAGTCAGCTTCTTAATACTATTTTAATCGTTTTAGGCGGTGGGATCTTAATTTATACCATCGCTAACGAGGAACCGCACCAGCTTTTGCAAATTTTTGGTTTTATAATAATAATGTTCGGTCTTTACAGGGCGACCAATCACTGGGTAGAGACAAAACATGATCACAAAGAAGAACAGGAACAACAACAAAATGACCTATGAAATTTAAGATAAATGATATAGTTGAAGTCCTGGATGATGCTTTAAAAGGAAAAGTAGTCGCAGTTGAAGGTGCAAATATTTCTATTGAAACTACGGAAGGTTTTTTGCTGAATTACCACGAAACAGAACTAATAAGAACCAGTCCTGAACAAAACAGATTAATATCAACTTCAGATGTGCTTAGGTTTCTGAAATAATCAAAGAGAAGCAATCCTCAAAAAAGCCAAGATCCATTAGGATTAAGCCGAAAGAAAGAAACGCACCTCCCATGGAGGTTGACCTTCATATTGAAAAGCTGGTAAATTCCTATAGAGGAATGACTAATCATGATATTCTTAGCCTGCAGCTCGACACTGCAAAAAGGCAAATTGAATTTGCTACCCGAAAAAGAATTCAAAAAATAGTATTTATCCACGGGGTGGGAGAAGGCGTTTTAAAAGCCGAACTCGATTACCTTTTTGGTCGCTATGAAAATTTAAAGTACTATGATGCCGACTATCAAAAGTATGGTGTGGGAGCTACCGAGGTTTATCTGTTTCAGAATTACTAACTTTTATTCTCCGCCATTTTCTTCGGTTTCTTCTTCATCAGGATTTTCCTCTTCACTATTGTCTACATCTATTGGGGTAGTACCGGAAGAATTGTATACTCCCAGAATTTTACTCACAAATGATATCTCTTCACCATCACCATCCTGTTTTTGTAATTTCAGGTTTCGGGCTTCTATAAAAGAAGTATAGCGTATAGAAATATCATTAGAAACTTTGAAATCAATTTCCCCGGAGTAGGAATTTGAAGAAAAGCGATCCAAATAGAGGTAAAGTACTCCGCCTTCATTGTTGTTTTGTCTTGGATCCTGATTAGCTTCAGTTACTTCCCGACGTGTAGGAACGCCATCCTGGTCATCATCTGTATCCAGGTAATTAGGGATCCCGTCACCGTCTGTATCGGGGTAATCATTAACAGTGGGATCATCGGCTTCAATACTGTCCCTAATTTCAAATGAAGTTGCTACATTATCGCCGTCATCATCTTTATCAAGGAAATCTGGAATTCCATCACCATCCGTATCCTGTAAGGAGTCCATTCCTTCAAGGTTAGATGGAATTCCATCTTCATCGTGATCAGTGATATTTCCGTAAGTTATATTTGTAGTTATTACTATTTCTCCACCAACGCTTCTGTATTCCTGTAAAACTTTTGGGGAAGCAGGGGGGATATCGCGGCAAAAATAATCTCTGGCAGGAATAGTGCCGTCATAGGTGCGGTATATCACCTGATTATTTCCTGTTAAAACGATTCTTATTGGAGGAAGTACGCCGGGATCTAATGGTAAAGAAAGAGAGGTGAGAGCTTTAATTAATTTATCATCTTCATTTGAAAGGGCCCCGTTTGTAATTTGTACCGATAGGGTTTCAAAAACATCTTCATTATTTATATGGTACAAAACTTTGCTGTTACCATCGCCACATATAGTAAAGGCATCTTCCTCAAATTCAAAGGTTGTTACAATAATATCCCCATCATCGCAGGAAGTAAAGAAAATGGCCATTAAAAGTAAAGCTGAATAGATGCGCATTTTTATCATTTTCAACAAAAATAAACTTTTAGGAAATTCTGGAAGAGCCTCGCATTAATAATTTAAAATATTTAATTTTGCTCCCCATGAACAAAGTATATCTCGACAGCGCTGCAACCACGCAAATACGTGAAGAAGTAATAGAAAAAATGGTAAGGGTAATGAAGGAAAACTACGGGAATCCTTCCTCTACCCATGCTTTTGGAAGATCTTCAAAATCCTTAATTGAAAATGCCCGCAAGACTGTGGCAAAATTTCTAAACGTTTCAGCTGCAGAAATCATTTTTACATCTGGTGGAACTGAAGCTGATAACCTGGCTTTAAACTCTGCGGTTCGCGACCTGGGAGTGAAGAGGATCATTACATCCAGAATAGAGCATCATGCTGTGTTATACACAGTTGAGCAACTGGAAAGAACATTTGATGTTGAAGTAATTTATGTGAACCTTGATAAAAAAGGGAGTGTAGATTTAAATCACCTTAAGGAGTTGTTGGAGGATTCTTCTCATAAGACCCTGGTTAGCCTGATGCATGTAAATAATGAGATTGGAACTATGCTGGATATTAAAGCTGTAGGTGAACTATGCAAGAAACACCAGGCGCTGTTCCACTCAGATACTGTTCAATCAATTGGACATTTTGAACTGGATTTTTCTGATATTCCGGTCGATTTCACTGCGGTAAGCGCTCATAAATTTTACGGTCCAAAGGGAGTTGGATTTGCTTTTATAAGAAAAAACAGCGGCCTCAAACCTTTAATTTTTGGAGGAGAGCAGGAGCGGGGTACACGTGCTTAGACAGAAAGTGTTCATAACATTGTAGGATTAGAAGAGGCTCTTAAACTGGCTTACCAAAATCTTGAGGAAGAGAAAAAATATGTTTCTTCTCTAAAATCTCATTTTATTAATGAATTAAAAGAAGCCATTCCCGGTGTAAAATTTAACGGGCAATGTGAAAACCCAGATTTAAGTACATATACGCTGGTTAATATTTGCCTTCCTGTTTCTCAGGAAAAGGCCTTAATGCTTTTATTTCAGTTAGATCTTAAAGGAATCGCCTGTTCAAAGGGTAGTGCCTGCCAGAGTGGGAGTGATAAAGGATCTCATGTGCTAAGCGCTTTCCTAACTGATGAAGATCTTGCAAAACCTTCCTTACGTTTCTCCTTTTCTCATTATAATACAAAAGAAGAAATTGCTTATGTAGTAAAAGTACTGAAGGAATTTGTAGAATCCTGATAGGAAAGAAACAAGAATCAAGAAACAAGAATCAAGAGCCAAGAATCAAGAGCCAAGAATCAAGAGACAACAAGAATAGAAATTGAAAATTTTAATTGCTTCTCACTTTAGATCTGAAAATGGGGAACCACATTCAGGCATATCCAATATTCAAACCTTGAACCTGAAGCTTTAAATCTAAACTTATTTCGGTTTACTTTCTGAAAAAGGTTGCTTCATAGGTTGTGCTGTTTCCAACATTATCTGTTACTATTAACTTTAGTTTATTCTCAGTATCTGTTAAAACTCCGTCGCTGAATTTGTGGGTAAGGGTGTTGTTCTTATACTCATACTCCATCAGGATAAATTTACCGTTTGCAGTAGCCCGGTAACTTTTAACTCCCGAAAGGTCATCAGAAATCTTTAAAACAAGAGTACTGTTGCCGGAGATCCATTGGCCATCTTTAAAATTTACCGGAGAAATGGATGGCGGCCGAACATCAGAGGCCAAAGTATACGTTCCAAAGGTCCTTATTCCTGTTGTAAACCTGTTATCCTTTTTAGTGGTTGAATTGTAGCTTGGCTTAGTTACGATAGCCAAGGCGGGCAATAAACATTTTTTCCAGGTCCTCAGGCCTGTATTTGCTTACATCAAAACCCAAAGTAATATTACTGTGTACAGGAGTTTCATCATTGTGTAAATAAATAGTGTCTCCCTTAAATTTGATGTCCAGGAAGGTATCTTCGTACAGGCTGTTTTTAGGAATATATACGTCTATTCCATTTTCTTCAACAGTAAAAGCCTGGTTAGCATCTACAAAATATTCGGTCTTCAGGACCTTTTGTGCAGGAGGGTTCTCAATATTTTTTCCCTGGATTGGAATACGTATTAATCTTTCATTGCCTTCAAAGTCAGAAACTTTTATTGTGTACACATAATTCAGCTCATCCTGAATGTTAAGTATCCCGTTGTTCACCACATTATTATAGATGCTTAAAGGATTATTTCTTCCCATAAAGAGCCGGGTAATCCTACTGCTGTTTGAGATATAATACTGGTAGTCTATAAGCTGGTTAAGATGCCGGGATTCATCAAAGGAAAACCTGTCCATCTTAATCTCGTAAACGGTATCTCCATTTAAATTAGAAACTATTTTATAAACTCCGTTATTATTTGCGGCCCCATCCTGTTTATCAACAGTAGAAATTCCGAAGCCAATATTGCCACAGGCATTAATCTGTTCTGTTTTAAAAGATCCATCTGGTAAAGGTATAAGCCGCACTCGCTGACGTTCTGCTGAACCATTTACATGAGAGTCTTCTCCCAGGGCGTAAGCATATAAACTGTTTATAGTGGGCGGTTGTGTATCTTTAATATTTATACCAAATAATTTAGGGTTCATTGGGCGTTCCTCTGCATCCCTAATCTCAAAATGAAGATGAGGCCCACCGCTACCACTCCGGTATTTCCACTCAAAGCCACGAGTTCCCCTTTATTCACAGGAAGTACACCTTCTTCGGGATAGATCTCAATTTCATAACTTTCCCTGGCGTATTGCTGCTTCTTGATGTAAGCTTCAATTTCCGGAGAAAATTCTTTTAAGTGACCGTAAACTGTGGTGTAGCCATTAGGATGTTGAATATAAAGAGCCTTTCCATAACCATAATGCTGGACGTTGATCCTGCTCACATAACCTTCAGCAGCTGCAACCACATTTATCCCTTCCCGTTGCTGGGTTTTTATGTCGAGCCCACTGTGAAAGTGATTAGATCTTAGCTCTCCAAAAGTTCCCGAAAGAATGAGGCCCACATCCAGAGGATGAGCAAAGTAATCTTTTGGTATCTGGGTTTGGGCGATAATGGTGAAAGGAAATAATAAGGTAATCAGGAAAAAAAACTTCTTCATTTTCTTTAATTAAGAGCAGGTTTTGAGGTGTGCAAATGTAATTAAATCTTTTTATCAAAAATAATACCCTGGCAGCCTGAGTAGTAGGAAAACTTGAACAGAATATTGAAAATAGATTTAAAAGTATTGGGAAATTTCAGGCGGTATGTTAACTTTGTGGTAATAAGTAGCACGTTGAGCTTTTATGAGTGATTTGACGGAAATAGTTGAGAGCCTTGAAAACAGAATAGGCAAGTTGCTTGGGAAGTATGAAGCTCTTAGGCAGGATCAACTTTCAATTCAGGAAGAATTGAAATCTGTTAAAACCGAAAACGCCCGGTTAGAAGAAGAAGTTAGAAATTCTCAATACCAGGTGCAGACTTTAAAAGCAGCCAACGCGATGCTAGGCAGTAATGATTACAAGAAAGAGACTAAGCTCAAAATAAACAGCTTAATAAGAGAGATTGATCAATGTATTGTTCAATTATCAGAATAGGAAAATAAATGTCGGACGCGCTTAAGATCAAACTTTCAATTGCAGACAGGGTTTATCCCTTACAATAAAAGCCCATCAGGAAGAGGGGCTTCGTAAAGCTGCAAAAAAAATTGAGGCGATGATCAAGCAATTTGAGCAAAGTTATGCCGTTAGGGATAAGCAGGATGTATTGGCGATGTGCGCCTTACAATTTGCAGCCCAAACAGAACAAAAAAGTTTAGATAATCAAAGCGAGGTGGAACTTGCAGGAGAAAAATTGAAATCACTCAATGATCTTCTTCAAAAACACCTGGCCACGTAAGTTCTTTAAATACACAAGGTTTACTGCCTGTATTAGTAATTTTTTTGATAAACTCAACACGGATTCTTTAAAGAGGGTGAGTTTAAGTTGTAAAAGCGTGCCGTCTTAGAGCGGATACTTGATCAGCTTGTTAGCCCTAAACCTGTTTTTAAGGAGTTTATACAAAATCGAAGCTAATACAGGCTTTTTTTTTACATCTAATTTTAATCTATGGAAACAACTACTATTATAATTCTTATTTCTGCTTTAATTGTTGGTCTTGCGATAGGCTTTGCAATAGCAAAGGTTCTTGAAAAGAACAATGCTTCAAAGGTGGTACAAAGAGCCAAGAAATCGGCCGCCGCTATTCTTAAAGAAGCAAAGACTGAAGCAGAAAGTACTAAGAAGGACAAGATCCTTCAGGCCAAGGAAAAATTTATTGAACTTAAAGCTGAACACGAAAAGGTTATTCTTTCCAGGGATAAGAAAATTGGAGAAGCAGAAAAGCGGGTGAGGGATAAAGAATCACAGGTTTCAAGTGAACTGGCCAGAAATAAAAATCTTAATAAAGAGCTGGAAGATAAGATCCAGGACTATGATGCGAGAACAGAATTTCTGGACAAGAAGCAACAGGAAGTTGACAAACTGCACCACAGTAAGATCCAACAGCTGGAGGTTATTTCAGGACTTTCAGCAGAGGAGGCAAAAGCACAGCTTACAGATTCTCTTAAAGATTCAGCAAGGGCAGATGCTATGTCATTGATCCAGGATACTATTGAAGAAGCTAAATTAACAGCACAGCAGGAGGCGAAAAAGATCATTATTAATACGATCCAGCGAATTGGAACGGAAGAGGCTATAGATAACTGTGTATCTGTTTTTAACCTTGAAAGTGATGATGTAAAAGGAAGAATTATTGGACGGGAAGGAAGAAATATTCGTGCTATTGAAGCAGCGACTAAGTGTAGAAATTATTGTAGATGATACCCCTGAGGCAATTATACTTTCCTGCTTTGATACCGTAAGAAGAGAAGTTGCACGCCTTTCCCTTCACAAACTTGTTACCGACGGAAGGATTCACCCTGCAAGAATTGAGGAAGTGGTCAAAAAGACGAGGAAACAGATTGATGAGGAAATTATTGACATAGGAAAAAGGACTGTAATTGATCTTGGAATTCATGGATTGCATCCTGAATTAATTAAAACTGTGGGTAGAATGAAGTACCGTTCTTCTTATGGTCAAAATCTGCTACAACACTCCAGAGAGGTTGCCAAACTTTGCGGGGTAATGGCTGCGGAACTTGGCTTAAACCCGAAACTGGCGAAAAGAGCAGGACTGTTGCACGATATAGGAAAAGTGCCGGACACAGAAACTGAAGTTCCTCACGCTATTCTTGGAATGCAATGGGCTGAAAAATATGGGGAAAAACCTGAAGTATGTAATGCTATTGGAGCTCACCACGACGAGATAGAAATGAATTCCCTGCTTTCTCCTATTGTACAGGTTTGTGATGCAATAAGCGGTGCAAGACCGGGAGCAAGACGCCAGGTACTGGATTCATACATCCAGAGATTAAAAGATCTTGAAGATATCGCCTTTGGTTTTGGTGGAGTGAAAAAAGCTTATGCTATCCAGGCGGGTAGAGAACTACGGGTTATCGTGGAGAGCGAAAAAGTGACTGACGATAAAGCGGCAAATCTATCTTTTGAAATTTCTCAAAAGATCCAAACCGATATGACTTACCCAGGCCAGGTGAAGGTTACTGTTATAAGGGAGACAAGGGCTGTGAACATTGCGAAATAATTGATTTTTACTTTGCGAGTAAAGTGTTTGGAGTCAAGAGACAAGAAACAAGAAACAAGAAACAAGAGACAAGAACCAAGAGTCAAGAGACAAGAACCAAGAACCAAGAAGTAAGAGAGAAGAGAAGGTTCTTTTTTTCCTGAATTTTATGGAAATTACAGATAATGAAAAGCCTCTGATATATTTTATAATCAGAGGCTTTTCAATTTTAAAATATTAAACATAAGTTGGTCTATGACAAAGCCCACCTACTTTTTCTCATCATAGATATCTTCATAGGAATTTCCAGGAGTGACAAAGAATTCCCCGGTAACATATCGAAAATGTTTGTTCAGTTTAGTGATCTTTTCCAGATCTTCTTTGTCCAACTTAATCTCACTACTTTTCAGGTTTTCTTCTATTCTACCGGGATTAGTAGATTTTGGAATAACGGCTGTATCCCGGGTGAGATGCCACGAAATTAAAATTTGGTAAGCAGAGGCCTGGTGTTTTTCTGCTATCTCTATTATTACCTCATTTTCCAAAAGGGAGGGCTCGTTGGAAGCTTTCATTCCTTCAGGCCTGTCACCACTTCCCAAAGGGGAATATCCTGTCAAATGGATATTATTTTGTTTACAAAATTCCAGTAATTCCTGTTGCTGTAAATAAGGATGAAGTTCTACCTGGTTCAATTCAGGATTCTCATTACTTTCAGCCATTAAATCCTGTAATTTTTTTCTGCTGAAATTTGAAACTCCAATATGTTTTACCAGTCCCTGCTCCTTTGCTTCCCGCAACATTTTCCAGGTATCAAGAATTGGAGCTTCCTCAAGGGAAAGATAATCCTCATCTTTCTTTGGAGAAGCAACATCAGGTTTAAATGCCACTGGCCAATGAATAAGGTATAGATCCAGGTAATCCAGCTCAAGATCTGTTAAGGTTTGTTTTAATGCAGGTATAACATCTTCTTTTTTATGTGCATTATTCCATAGTTTAGAAGTTACCCATACCTCCTCGCGTTTAATTTTTCCTTCTTTGAAAATCTCAGAAAATGCTTCGCCAATTTCGGCCTCGTTACCGTAGGTTGCTGCACAGTCTATATGACGATAGCCACTCTTAATTGCTGCTTTCACAGCTCTTCCCACTTCACCTTTTCCAGATTTCCAGGTGCCCAGGCCAATTGCTAAGCATCTCATCACCATTTCTAAATTTTAATGTTTTCATAGTTGCAATTTTTCCTTAAGATAACAACCGCATAGTGTCTTCAAAAGCAGAAAGAGGGATTTAGCACAACTTTAATATTTGCTTCGGGGATGATAACTGGTGATGACTTTTCTCAAGTGCGTTTTGTCTACGTGCATGTAAATTTCGGTAGTAGTTATGCTCTCGTGTCCCAACATTTGCTGAATTGCCCGAAGATCGGCTCCATTTTCCAGTAAGTGAGTTGCAAAAGAGTGCCTAAAGGTATGAGGACTAATTTTCTTATTTATTCCTGCTGAAGTGGCTAAATTTTTTACAATTGTAAAAATCATTGCCCGGGTTAGCATTTTGCCCCTGCGGTTGAGAAATACAATATCTGTATAAGAATTTTGTACAGGGACAATAGACTAAGCTATTTTCTACATATATATTGATGTAATCCTGGGTGACTTTTCCAATAGGTACAAATCGATCTTTTTCACCTTTTCCTGTAACTTTTATAAATCCATCATTAAAATAGAGATCGCTAAGCCGGAGATTTATTATTTCTGAAACCCGTAATCCGCAACCATACAAAGTTTCTATTATGGCTTTATTTCGTTCCCCCTCATTTTTTGAAAGATCCACACTGTCTATTAAATGGTCTATTTCCTGTAAGGATAAGGTATCGGGCAATTTTCTACCTATTTTGGGAGATTCTATTAAATCCATAGGGTTAGTATCACGGTAACCTTCAAAAACCAGGTAACTAAAAAAACTTTTTAAGCCTGATATAATTCGTGACTGCGATCTTGCGTTAACTAATTTGGCAAGTTCATATATAAATTGTTGTAAGGTTTCTTTAGAAATTTTTGTAGGAGAAACCGATAACTGATTTGTGTCTAAATAGTTAATAAGTTTTTGAATGTCAAGCGAATAATTTTCTACTGAATTATCTGCTAAACCTCGTTCTACAAGTAAATAATCCCGAAAATCCCTAAGTGCCTGATTCCAATTCATATAGTAGGTTATTAACAAAAGAGGTTTGAGTATTAGTATTACTTTAGGTTTAAGTAACACTTTCTTAACACCAGTAAGCCTACATTTGTTCTCAACTTTAAAATCAGAAAGATATGAAAAAGTCAATTTTATTCGTTGCTCTTGCAATATTTGGATTTACCAATATGAAGGCACAGGAATTTGTTATGTTTGGAGCTAAAGGAGGTGTGAATTTTTCAACATTTTCAGGAGATGGAGTAAATGCCTGGAATGACCCTTCCGGAAGAACATCCTTTCATTTAGGTCTTGTTGCTGAAATTCCCATGAGTGAAAGATTCTCAATTCAACCAGAGGTTCTATACTCAGGGCAGGGTTATGATATTGCCAGCAGGGAAGATGCAAATGATGTGGAGTACCAGTTAGACTATATCCAGGTTCCTGTTATAGCTAAAGTCTATGTATTTGAAGGTCTTGCTCTGGAAGCAGGTCCCCAAATAGGATTTTTAGTTAACAGCAGAATAGATGCGAATCCTTCTTCAGTAAATGATGAAAATTCTATTCCTTTGGATGAAGAACAGTTTAATAGCGTTGACTATGGAGTAGTACTTGGTGCTTCTTACAAATTCCGTGGTGGATTCTTTGTTAATGGAAGATATAACATAGGTTTAAACCAAATCTATGATGATAGTATTTCCAACAATCTTTTTTCAGAAGCTGATGCTAAACATTCAGTTATTCAGGCTGGGATAGGATTTATGTTCTAAAGATAATTGAACTTATAAACAAGAAAGGTGTAAGATTAGTCTTACACCTTTTTTTATTTGCCTCTTTCAAAGGATTGAACTATTTCATAGATTAGGTCTCACAATCAGGTAATTAGGGTGAATATGAAAAAACTATTGTTAGTGGCATTTTTATTCCTGTCTATTACTTCATCCCAGGCACAAGAATTTAATTGGGGCGCAACAGCAGGTATTAATTTGCTACTGTAAGCGGGAAAGATTTAAATACGGGCCAGGAATTTAATAACATTGATCCCCGAACAGGTTTTCATATTGGATTTGTTTCGGAACTCTTACTGGGAGGAAAACTTTTTATAGCGCCGGAGCTACTGTATTCCTCTCAAGGTGCTACAGGAGACGAGATGGAGCTTAAATTAAATTACCTTCAAATCCCTGTAATGGGTAGATACTATTTTATTAAAAGTTTAAATGTGGAAATAGGTCCGCAGTTGGGAATTTTGCTTGGTTCTTCGGGTGAGATAAAAAATTCCCCGGTTTCCAATGATGATTTTGAAAACATTGATCTTTTAATTGCTTTTGGAGTAGGATACAAATTGTCCAACCTAGGTTTTTTGTGAGAGGCAGATATTTTTTAGGATCTAATGTAGCCAAAGGAAGATTAAGTGGAATTACCGGAGATGAAATTATTGAGGTTGAGTATTTTAATAAAGTAGGCTAATTATCCTTAGGTTATATGTTCTAAGCTTTATTCATTTATACAAGGTAATTTTATAATTTTAGTGGTAGATCCTACTTCGTTTATCCCACACACAAACTGACTTAAAGAACCAAAACGGGTGATTTTTAAGACAGAATCCTGTAATACTTCTACTACAGAAATTAAGTTGCTATAAACCAATGTTTTAACAAAATATTTATATATTTGGTTAAACAACTAAAACCACAAACATGAAAAAATTAATTTTATTAGTAGTGTTGGCAGTTATGGGATTTACTTCTTCATACGGCCAGGGAAATTTTCGTTTAGGAGTAAACGCAGGTCTGCCTATAGGAGATGCAGCTGATTTAACTACATTTCAATTAGGAGCAGATGTTGCTTATATGCTGAGTTTAGCAGATGTGGCGGCCGTAGGTCCTATGGTTGGATATTCGCATTTTTTTGGAGACTCTGGTGAGGAAGGTGATTTTGAATGGGAAGTTGATGATGTGCAATTTGTTCCAATTGCAGCATCTGGTAGATTTAATCTACTTTCTTTAGCCCTGGGATTGGATCTTGGTTATGCTGTTGGATTAAACGACGGAAATGACGGGGGATTTTACTATAGACCCCAGGTAGGTTTTAATTTAGGGCCAGTAGGTTTAATTGCCTCATATCAGGGAATTAGTATGGATGGAGGAAGTATTTCCTCTGTTAACCTGGGAGTGGAATTTGGTTTATAACTAATTATTAATGACATATTTGAAGCAGGAGAAATCCTGCTTTTTTTATTTCTGAAAATTTTCAGTAATATATTTAAGATGTAGAGTGGTAACAGGGAATACTGTTTAATTCTAAATTTTAATATCTTTAGCTTATGAGAATATTAATAATAAATGGACCTAATTTAAATTTGTTAGGTAGGCGGGAGCCGGAAACTTACGGGAAAGAAAGCTTTGAAGATTATTTTTCTAAACTTCAGTCTAAATTTAGAGCAGTGGAACTTTCCTATTACCAAAGTAATATAGAGGGCGAACTCATTAGCCGCATACAGGAGGCAGATAAAAATTTTGATGGAATCGTATTAAATGCCGCAGCTTACACTCACACTTCCATTGGTATTGGTGATGCCGTCAAAGCAATTTCTACACCTGTGGTAGAGGTGCATATTTCAAACACTTTTGCTCGCGAAGCTTTCCGTCATAAATCATTTCTATCAGCTCACGCAAAAGGCGTTGTTTTAGGATTTGGCCTTCAAAGTTATGACCTGGCAATTTCCAGTTTCCTTAAAGACTAATAGTGAAAAAATCTTATCTCAACTGGAGCAGCGGAAAAGATGCTGCATTAGCTCTTTATGAACTTCAGAAAGAGGGAAAATTTTCAGTAGAAAAATTAGTTACCACCATTAATTCTGAAACAAACCAAATTTCGATGCACGGTGTGAGAACTGAATTGCTTCTCCGTCAGGCCAAATCAATAGGAATTCCGCTTTACGCCATTTCTTTAAATGGTAATGTTTCTCTTTCAGATTATAACCTGAAAATGACTGAAGCTGTAAAAGACCTGAAATCTCAGAATATGACTCATAGTATTTTTGGAGACATCTTTCTCGAGGACCTGAGGGAGTACAGGGAGAAGGAACTAAACAAAGTGGGAATAGAAGCTGTGTTTCCTTTATGGAAACGGGATTCTTCGAAATTAATAGAGGTATTTCTGGAAGCCGGATTTAAAGCTATTACAGTTTGTGTAAATTCAAAATTTTTGGACAAGTCCTACTGCGGAAAAGTAATTGACAAAGAATTCCTGGCCTCTTTACCTGATGGTGTTGATCCCTGTGGAGAAAATGGAGAATTTCACACTTTTGTTTTTGATGGTCCCATTTTTAAAGAGCCTGTAAAATTTGAAGTAGGGGAGGTCGTTGAAAAATTTTATACTCCTTCTTCTTCAAAAGATGACTGTTTCAAAGAGGAGGAGACATCCTGGGACACAGCATTCTGGTATTGTGATTTACTTCCCATTTAAAAGTCTGTCCTGTCCTGAAATAGCGATACACTAAAAATCTAGTGTAATGAAAACATCAGCGAGCAAAGGGTATATCAAGCGTACCCAAAAAGATTACTCTGTTTCTTTTAAGTTACAAGTTGTCCAGGAAATTGAATTTGGTCAACTAGGCAGGACAGAAGCTTGTCATAAATATGGGATTCAAGCTAAATCAACAATTAGGGAATGGCTCAGAAAATATGGTAACTTTGATTGGGAGAATCAATCTGGAACTATTGTGGCAAAAACACCTGAACAAAGAATCCTTGAGCTAGAGGCCAAAGTCAAACTGCTGGAGAAACAGAAGGCAAGGGCGGAGCATCTTGCCGAGCGAGCAGATAAGAAAGTCATTATCTTCGATATGCTGGTAGATATGGCCGAGAAAGAATATGACATCCAGATCAGAAAAAATTACACGCCCGGGTTATCGACCACTTCAAAGAAGAACACAAAGAAACAATAGTTTCTTCCTGTGATTTACTCGGGGTAAGTAGACAGGTATATTACAGATCCATTAGATCTACCATTGAAAAACAGGAAGTGGCACAAAAGGTAATTGCCTTGGTGCGGCCCGTAAGAATACTGATGCCCAGGCTAGGTAGCAAGAAGCTGTACCATATCCTTAAAGAAGAACTTGTTCCTTTGAAAGTAGGACGTGACAAACTTTTTAGAATTCTTAGGGCAAACCATATGCTGATAAAATCCAGGAGAAGCTATCACATCACCACAGACTCGCACCATAGATTTAGAAAGCACAAAAACCTATTGTGTGCCACAGAAATAAATAGGCCAGAACAGGTTTTGGTAAGTGATATTACTTATGTGGGCAATAGGAGGAATCCTGCATACCTGGCACTGGTCACAGATGCTTACTCGAAAGTTGTAATGGGGCACGACGTATCGAATAGTTTGGATGTGTCAGGATCAATAAGAGCTATGGAGATGGCAGTCAAAAACAGATGCTATAGCGACCAACCTTTGATACACCACTCCGACAGGGGCCTCCAATACTGTTCCAACGACTATCAAAAGGTACTGGATAAAAACAATATTAAACCAAGTATGACTGAGAAGTATGATCCCTATGAAAATGCCATTGCCGAGCGGATAAATGGAATATTAAAGCAGGAATTCCATATTGCAAAATACGATACTGACCTCACAACAAGAAAAAAGCTAATAGATGAAGCAATAAAAATTTACAACCATTTAAGGCCACACCTGTCAAACCATATGCTAACTCCACATCAAATGCATCAACAATTAGTCCTAAAAAGAAAACAGTACAAATCAAAAAAGCTGAACAATGAGATCATCGTTCAGCTTTAAATAATTAATTTTAATCCTTAATAATCTGTATCGCTCATTTAGGACTAGACAGTCTTTTAAAAGAAAAACCCCGCTAGGTTTTTTTCGCAGCAGGGTTTTTTATTTTTGTCTAACGTCTAACGTCTAACGTCTAACGTCTAACGTCTAACGTCTACAAGTGTATTACTTCGTCGTATGCGGCAGCCACTGCTTCCATAACCGCTTCACTCATAGTTGGGTGAGGGTGGATCGCTTTTAAAACTTCGTGGCCTGTAGTTTCCAGTTTTCTTCCTAATACAGCTTCTGCAATCATATCAGTCACCCCGGCACCTATCATATGGCAACCTAACCATTCTCCGTATTTTGCATCAAAGATTACTTTTACAAATCCGTCAGGAGTACTAAGCAGCTTTTGCTTTTCCTGAAGCCGAGAAAGGAAATTTCCCAACTTTCAGTTCGTAACCTTGTTCTTTCGCCTGTTTTTCAGTCATTCCAACTGATGCAATTTCAGGAGACGCATAGGTACAACCGGGAATATTTCCGTAGTCGATAGGTTCAACATGCAGGCCAGCAATTTTCTCTACACAGGTAATACCTTCAGCAGATGCAACATGTGCAAGAGCTGGTCCTGCTACCACATCACCTATAGCGTATATACCTTCTACATTGGTTTCATAGAAAGGACTAACAACTATTTTATCTTTATCAGTTTTAATTCCTAATTCCTCCAGCCCAATGTTTTCAATATTTGTTTTAATTCCAACTGCAGAAAGTACTATATCAGCCTCAAGAGTTTCTTCTCCTTTTTGAGTTTTGACCTTTGCTTTTACCTTTTTACCAGAAGTATCAACACTTTCTACGGAAGAATTGGTCATTACTTTAATCCCTGCTTTCTTGATGCTTCTTTCAAATTGCTTGGAAATTTCTTCATCTTCGAGCGGAACCACATTAGGTAAAAATTCTACTATGGTAACATCTGTTCCCATTGAGTTATAGAAATGGGCGAATTCAACCCCAATTGCACCAGATCCTACAACGATCATAGATTCAGGTTGTTTATCAAGGCTCATTGCTTTCCGGTAACCTATTACTTTTTTGCCGTCCTGCTTAAGGCTTGGCAATTCCCGTGAACGCGCTCCAGTAGCAATAATTATGTGTTTTGCCTCATAATCGGTAGTCTTGCCGTCCTTAGCTTTAACTTCTATTTTCTTACCTTTTTTCAGCTTACCATAGCCTTCTATGACATCTATTTTATTTTTTTCATCAGGAATTGAACCCCTTTGCTCATTCCATCTGCTACATTTCGGCTACGTTTTATAACTGCTCCAAAATCTTTATCGGCATTCTCCAGTTTTAGTCCGTAATCTTCAGCGTGTTTAAGATAATTAAAAACCTGCGCGCTCTTAAGCAGGGCTTTAGTAGGTATACATCCCCAGTTTAGGCAAACCCCTCCAAGGCTCTCCTTTTCAACAATAGCGGTTTTAAAACCTAATTGTGAAGCGCGAATGGCGGTGACATATCCACCTGGACCACTTCCTAAAACAATGATATCGTATTTACTCATTTTTGGAATTTTTTGTAACAGTTAAGAAGTTGCGAATTTACGGAATAATGGGCTAAACTGAAAGTCTTAATCTTAACCAGAGTAGAATTAAATTCATTCAAATAAAATGGCCCGTCAGTTAAGACAGGCCATTGGAATATTTTAAAAATTTTTTATTTACAAGCTTGCTTTTTTTACCTCCTTTTCCTGAACGTTCATTGCTTTCAAAACGTTATTCATGTTTGAAGTGTCTAAGGAAGCTGCCATAGATGCAGGCAATATTACCACTCTAAATACCTGATCTTGCGTGTAGGCAGGGTCTAAATTTTCAAAATTTGCCGTTCCATCCATGAATATAGATACATCAAAAAAGGTAAAATCATAATTATATTGAACTTCTCCATCTTCTACATAATAAGTTTGAGGTAAGAGTCTAAAAACTTCAACAGGCAAACCATCTGCTGTACCATCTTCATCAACTTTGAGGTAAACAAAAACAGCATCTGTTTCTCTTACGGTAACATCCTGATCATTAAAATCAATAAGAATACTATAGTCATTTCCGGCGTTGAGATCCACAGGGTTAAAGTCTAAAACCAATCCTGTTCTGGAACCCGCTCCGTCCTCACCTGGAGGTCCTTGTGGTCCTTCCGGACCTCTTGGGCCCTCCTCTGAACAGGATGAAAAAAGGATAGTTGAAACGAATAATAATGTGAATATTTTTTTCATAATTGTAAGTTTAAATTATTTAGTAAATTCTATACTGGCCGAGTTAACACAATAACGTTGACCTGATTCTGTAGGACCATCATCAAAAACGTGGCCAAGATGGCTCCCGCAGTTGGCGCAAAGTATTTCTGTACGAATCATTCCAAAGGTTTTATCCTGTACATATTCAATACTTCCTTCTATGGCTTCGTCAAAACTTGGCCAGCCGCAACCACTTTCAAATTTGGTATTACTCTCGAAGAGTTTGGCATGACAGGCCGCACAGTGGTATTCTCCGTCTTCAAAATGAAGATTATATTTCCCTGTATGAGGCGCTTCCGTCCCTTTCCTTCTCAGGACCCTGTACCGCTCTTCTCCAAGCTGTTCCTTCCACTCCGCCTCAGTTTTTTCTACACTGTATTTTTTCATTGGTAAGCGTTTTCAAAAATTATTACTTCTTATCTGCAGGAATAAAGTTCATCGCAATTCCATTGATGCAATGTCTTTTTCCTGTGGTTTCCTGTGGGCCATCATCAAAAACGTGACCTAAGTGTCCTCCACAGTCGGCACAGTGAACTTCATCCCTTTGGTACCCTAATTTAGAATCAGATCCATAAGCGACTCCACCTTCTACAGGTAAGTCAAAACTTGGCCATCCTGTACCACTTTCAAATTTGTGTTTGGTTTTGTAAAGCTCATTTCCACAAGCTGCACAAACAAATGTTCCGGATTCGTGAATGTCATTTAGTTCGCTGGAGTGAGGCGTTTCTGTAGCTGCTTTTCTTAAAACTGCATATTCCTGGGGAGACAAAATTTCTTTCCATTCAGCTTCAGTCTTTGAAACTTTGTATTCCGGGGAATTTTTAGGGGATTTTTTTGAGCATTACTGTTGCAGCTAACAGCAACAACGGCAATTAAAATTATAATTATCTTTTTCATATTCATCGAAGTTACAAAGATTATACCGCGATGAATGTTTTGATTTTGTTAATTACCTCCTTATCTCCAAGGATTTTACGATGACCCAATCCTTCAGTAACATGTATTTCACCATTTTCAAGTTGTTCGAGAATTTCATAAGCAGAGCTAACATGAACATCTACATCATCCTTATCATGTACAACAAGTGTAGGTATTTCCACCTCTTTTGCTGACAAAGCTCCGGAGTATGTATCCATATCCTGTCCAAATTTTCCATCCAGATAGGCTTTCATTTTCATGGCTACAGTTTCGTCCAACTTCATGTTAGAGGCAAATTCCTTTGTAATATGCGTGACGCTGTTAGCTGTTCCTATGATCACCAGCTTTTGTAAATTCAATCCATCTTTTACCGCTTTTAATAATGACATACCTCCAAGGGAATGTCCTATTGCAGCATTAAAAGGTCCAAGCTCTTTATCAACAACCTCTACTCCCTCTATAAAATAAGGCATCATACTCATTTTACCTGTTGCTTTACCATGAGCAGGGGCGTCAAAACTAATTACCTGGTATCCCAAGGTCACAAATTCTTCTGCGATAACAGATAGTTGAGTACCTCTACCACTCCAGCCATGGACCAGTAATACCCTTTTTTCAGCCTTTTTGTTACCATAGGTGTAAATTATAATTTCTTCTCCACTTTTTGGAAGCTTTATAGTTCTTTGAAACGACTCCCGGTCCATTTTCTTTTCCCTTTCAGGAAGTTTATATTTTCTGGGAGTCAGGAATAATTTAGCTGCAAATCTACTGGCAAGATATGGAGATACTGCTGTAAGGATTTTTCCTGTTGTAAGTATATATTGAGGAGTAAGAAGAACCTGTACAGGCGTTTTTTCTTTTTGTTTTTTCGTCATTTTTTGAATTAAAAATGCAAAGTTAATGATTTGAAGAAGAAAGGGTGGACGCCTTAACATCTCCCGTTAAAACTGGATTGGTATCATTTTTGTCAATGCTCTAATTGTTAAAGCCAACATAAACCCTTTAACACAACGGACGTTGTTTTGTACTTTTATTATCTTAAAACCTAATATTATGAGAATCAAAAACTTTTTTATAGCCGTGTTAATGGTCCTTTCCCTGGCTGGATGTAAAACGAATCCGTTTACAGGGGAAAAGAATCTTAATTTCGTTTCCAACGACCAGCTTTTTCCGGCAGCCTTTGCACAGTATGACCAGTTTTTAGCTGAAAATAATGTTGTTACCGGAACAGCTGAAGACCGAATGATAAAGAATGTAGGGCAAAAAATAGTAACTGCTGCTGAAAGATATTTAAATGCGAACGGGTATCAGGGATATTTAAATGATTTTGCGTGGGAATTCAATCTTGTTAAGGATGAGCAATTAAATGCCTGGGCTATGCCGGGAGGTAAAATTGTATTTTATACAGGTATATTACCTGTAGCACAAACTGAAACCGGAGTTGCAGCAATTATGGCCCATGAGGTGGCTCACGCTCTTGCCGATCACGGTGCACAACGTATGAGTGCAGGACAATTACAACAATTGGTAAGTGTTGCCGGGAGTGTGGCTTTAAGCGGAAGAAGCGAGCAAACACAACAAATCTTTGCTCAGGCATATGGACTTGGATCACAATTAGGAGTAATGCTTCCTTTTAGCCGAAGCCATGAAACTGAAGCCGATAGAATAGGATTAACTTTAATGGCGATTGCCGGATATAATCCTGAAGAAGCTGCAGATCTTTGGAGAAGAATGGCAGCTCAAAGCCAGGGTCAGTCTCCACCGGAGTTTTTAAGTACTCACCCTGCATCTTCTACTAGGATAAGTAACATTACTAAATGGGCACCTGAGGCTAAAGCAGAAGCTCGTAAATATGGAGTAACATCCTTTAAATAAGATTACCTAAAAATAAAGTAAGAAGCTGCTCAATACGGGCAGCTTTTTTTTATTTTTAAAAAATGAAAGATCTCCCCAAAGGAAGTAAAAAGTTGTTGAATGCCTGGGCATTTTACGACTGGGCAAATTCAGTTTACAGCCTTGTAATTGCCAGTGCGATTTTCCCCATTTTTTATGGTGCTATTACCATTGTTAAAGATGACTCAGGCAAAGTTTTAAGTGACTCTGTCCACTTCCTTGGAATAAATTTTAACAATGATTCCCTTATAAGCTATGTCACTGCCCTCGCTTTCCTGGTAGTTTCAATTATTAGTCCCTTTCTCTCCGGAATATCTGATTTTGTAGGAAACAAAAAATCCTTTCTTAAGTTCTTCTGTTATCTGGGAGCGATTTCATGTATAGGCTTGTTTTGGTTTGACCTGAATTTTTTGTGGTTTGGACTATTGTGTTATTTCCTCGCTCTCGTAGGGTTTTGGGCCAGCCTCGTGTTTTATAATTCTTACCTGCCCGATATTGCTTTTCCCGATCAACAGGATAAAATAAGTGCAAAGGGCTTCTCGCTTGGTTACATTGGGAGCGTTATACTTTTGATCTTATGTCTTGTAATGATCCTAAAGTTTGAATGGTTTGGTTTTGAGGATGAAGGTTTACCCACACGCTTATCTTTCGTTTTAACCGGGGTTTGGTGGATTGGTTTCAGCCAGTATACTTATTATTATCTCCCCAAAGGAAATAAAAAACAGGCCATGACAAGGAATGTTTTATTTAATGGCTATAGGGAATTAAGGTATATCTGGAATTCTATGGAAGATCAAATAAGGCTGAAGCGTTTCCTTATAGCATTTTTCACCTATAGCATGGGAGTTCAAACTATAATGCTTATTGCGACATATTTTGGAATAGAGGAACTTGATTGGGGAGAACAGAACGCTACTACAGGGCTTATTATTAGTATTCTTTTGATCCAGTTAGTAGCAGTGGCAGGTGCAACCCTAACTTCGAGGCTGGCGTTGCGAATTGGAAATGTAAAAGTTCTTATTTATCTCAACCTTTTTTGGATTGGTATCTGCGCCTATGCATACTTTATTACTACACCTCAACAATTTTATGTAGCTGCTGCGGCAGTAGGTTTAATAATGGGTGGTATACAGGCATTATCCCGTTCTACTTATTCAAAGTTACTTCCTGAAACCAGGGATACAGCCAGCTACTTCAGTTTTTACGATGTTTCAGAAAAAATAGGGATAGTTATTGGAATGTCTATTTATGGTGCAGTAGCCCAGTATCTCCAGTAGCGTACGAAATGCCATTCCTTTCCTCATAATATTTTTCATTGGTGGCGTTATTTTGTTGTGGAGAGTACCGAAAGAAAGGGTATAAAAAAAGGCCGTTTCTACGGCCCCTCAAAAAATCAAACAAAAATTTTTAGCTTTTTGAAACCGATCCAGATCCTGAAGTTTTAAAGTTCTGTTTATCCGGATTCCCTCTGTACTTAATATCTCCTGAACCTGATATCCGTGCAGCAAGTTCGCTTTCTACGGAAACCTCTATGTCTCCCGATCCTGTCACAGATGCTTTAACCATTTCGGTTTTAAGGTCGTAAGCCAGGAAATCACCCGAGCCTGTTACGGTACAGTCAAGTGTTCTTGCTCTTCCTTTCAATTTTACGTCTCCGGAACCTGTAACTGTTCCTTCCAAATCTTCTACTTCAAGGTTCAGGTTCATATTTCCGGAACCGGTAACGGTAAGCTTAAAATTTTCTGCACGAATTACATCGCTGTTCTTAATATGGCCTGATCCTGTTAAAGTTACCGCATCCAGATCTTCAAAAGGTACAGTAATTTTAATGGGATAATTTCTCGATGGCTCCAGGTTTACGCCTTTACGCACAGAAATTTTCAACTGGCCATTACTTACTTCTGTCTCGAGATACTCCAGGAGGTTACTTTCAGCTTCAAGATCAATTTTTCCTTCTTTCCCGGCAACCAGTTGTACATCCATCATGCCTGTTACGGCTACGCGGTCATAATTGTCTACTGTTCTTGTTTGTTGCTTAACATCTTTATTACCCGTTACTTTTGTTGAATTACTCCACCACTGGGCGTTCACAGAATTTGCCGATAATATCACGACACTGAAAATTAAAATAAAATTTTTCATGTTTAATGGTTTTTTTAATTGATGATTATTGTTGTTGAAATGATATTGTAGCATAACTTGAATTTATCGTGATGTTACTGCTATTTGACCTGTTGAGATAATAACCGGAATAAGATTTACTGGTATTGTTATCATTCTGCTTATTAACCTCAAAGTTATTTATTCCTTTCACGCTTCCGTAGGAGGTATTAAAAGAGAAACTGAATGGATGGTTTGCATCATAACCTATCTTAAGTCCTGTATAGTCGCTGTTGATTTTAACTTCACCTGCTCCTTTTACTATCCTGTCTATTGATGCGCTGCCATAATCAAATTTTAGATCTGCAGTTTGATGAAGGTCACCAATTCGTGTGCTTAAATAATCTCCTGAGCCTGTAATACGCTTTACCTTATCTACAGTTAAACTTCCGTAATCACAACTAAACTGTAGCAGTTCAATTCTATTAAAATTAGAATTTGTATAATCGGCATTAAGGTCTACAGATCCTGCATCTTCTACAGTAAATTCAGAATAATCTGCATTTATAATAGCTCGGTTTATATATCCAAACTGGCTGTTTCGGGAGTAATCAAAACTAATGTGGTTACTGCTGCCTCGCAATTCGCCCAGATCGAGCCTTCCGTAGTCACAACTAATCTTGGCATTACCTGTTAACTTATCGAGGAAGATGCTTCCGTAGTCATTACTAAGATCTACATTATTCGTAGCAGGAGCTCTTACAATATAATTTATCTCCATATTTACATTGCTGCTTCCGCTGAACAAAGAGCCTATCCAGGAGCTGTTTTGTTTGGCAAAGGTGGTACGGGCACTTACTCCCGAAGATGTTTGCTGAAAATCAACATTTATTTCATCAAGCTTCTCTCGTACTTTTTGCTCGTCATTGCCGTTTGCTTTAATTATTACTTCTATACTAACGGTATTTTGGTTCCAGGTCTTGAGATCGATATTACCGTAACTGTTATCTATCTTAAGTGTAGCATCGGCTGCCACTTTATAGGTTTTATTGATCTTTTTCTCCCGGGTGTGTTTACCGCTAAGATCACCAGGGCCATTTTCAGCCACGAGAATAGAGGGGGAGAGGGCAATTAAAAGTAATAGTTTATATAAAGTTGTTTTCATTGTTAGGGTTTTTAAGTTCTTTAATAGTTTCAATATGTTCTAAAACGTTGTTCAATAAATCTATACGCTGCTGAAGGTTGGTGATCATAGCAGAAATCACCCGCTTATCCTGGCCGCTCTTCTTTAAGTCTTCCTTCAATTTTTCATAATCATTATCCAGCTTTTCCATTTGGAGTAAAGCGTCCTTTACTATAGCTTGGGTTGCAGGAGAATCTTCTGCTTTGACTTTTGCCAGTTCTGTCCTAATAAGATTGGTGTAAAATTGATGCGTCTCCTTCATTTCGGGAGAGATCCCGGCCAAATCACCTGAATTTGAAAGGCTGGTGGTGCCTATTAGATTTCCTGCCACAAGAAAAATTATTGTAAGACAGGCTGCAATAGCTACAATTGGGCTCCACAGCATTCTAATTTTACCTCCCTTTGGAGGTTTGTTTTTTTCAGCCTTGAGTTTGTTAAGGAACCTCGCCTGATGCCCTTCTGTGGGTTCAGCAATGTCAAAGTTCTCTTCTTTGAACAAATCATCAAATTTATTATAATCCATATTCTTCAAGTTTTTTCCGAAGGCTTTCCTTTGCCCGGGAGATTGATGTCCTGCAGTTGGCAGAACTTAAACCTAGTATTTCGCAAATTTCATCGTAATCGTAACCTTCAATTAAATGTAGGGTAAGGATGATCCTGTAACTCTCCTTTAAACTGTTCATAGCTTTCAGGACTTTTTGAACTTTTGTATTCGTTTCTTCAGCAGCTACGTCTATTCCTTCATTTTCCTCCAGCTCGTGTTTAAATTCATCCTCATAAGAGAGGTTTTTATATTTCGAACTTTTATTGAAGGAGTTGATACTCAAATTCACAGTAATTTTTTTAAGCCAGGCACCAAAAGTGGATTTTCCCTGAAACGTCTTTAATTTAGAGAAAGCCTTTATAAACGCCTCCTGCATGATGTCTTCAGCTTCTGCCTGATCATTTACTATCCTAAGGGCAGTATTATACATGGCTTTATAATATTTATTATAAATTTCCATTTGTGCACGTTGATCGCCTTTTATGCAACGGGCAACTAGTTCGTCTATATAAGTGATGGTTGGTGTCAAAAAAATAACTTAAGCTCTATAATAAAGATAGGTGTGTTTTTAAATTGTTACAGTTTCAGGAAAATTTTTTTCAATTCTTTTGGTGGCATAAGAATTGAATTAGTACGAACGAGTAAATACCTTGATCTCACTGCCTGAGGCTTATGTATAAATAAGTTGCAGTGAAGTAAAGAATAAATAACCAGCTGTTGTGACAGTTTGACCTAAAAAAAGATATGGCTAAATCTAAAATAATGAATATTGACAGTTTGTCATTACAGGGAATAGACGAGGATGCAGAGTTAATTCCTTTAATGACTCCTGAAGATGAAGAAGAAATAAATAAAGAAGACCTCCCGGATGTTCTGCCCATTTTACCCTTACGTAATACAGTTCTATTTCCAGGGGTAGTAATTCCTATTACAGCAGGAAGGGATACTTCAATAAAATTAATTAATGATGCTAATAACGGTACCAAAGTTATTGGCGTGGTTGCGCAAAAGGATGAGGAGGTAGAGAATCCCAAAACAAAGGATATACACAATACTTGTGTAGTTGCAAGAATACTTCGGGTGCTTAAAATGCCCGATGGTAACACAACAGTAATTATCCAGGGAAAAAAACGCTTTAAGATCGGGGAAGTAATATCAGATAAACCGTATTTATCAGCAACTATAAACGAAGTACCGGAAGAGCGCCCGGAAGTTGATAATGCAGAGTTTGGTGCTATAATAGAGTCCATTAAAGATCTTGCGCTTCAAATAATAAAGGGCAGTCCTAATATACCTACAGAAGCATCTTTTGCTATAAAGAACATTGAAAGCCCGTCTTTCCTTATAAACTTTGTTTCTTCTAATATGAATCTTACAGTAGAAGAAAAGCAACAGCTTTTGGAAACAAATAATCTTAAGGACAGGGCTCTTGCGACTTTGAAGTATATGAATGTTGAGTTCCAGAAGCTGGAATTGAAGAACGATATCCAGAGCAAGGTGCAAAGCGATATGAGCCAGCAGCAGCGGGAGTATTTTCTACACCAGCAAATGAAAACCATTCAGGAAGAACTGGGTGGGGTATCTCATGAAGATGAAGTGGAGGAAATGCGTGTTCGCGCAAAAAAGAAAAAATGGGATGAGAAAGTAAAAAAGCATTTTAATAAAGAGCTTGCTAAAATGCAGCGAATGAATCCTCAGGTAGCAGAGTATTCTATTCAACGTAATTATCTTGATCTTTTTCTTGATCTTCCCTGGAATGATTTCAGCAAAGATAAATTTGACCTGAAACGGGCGCAACGTATTTTGGACCGGGACCATTACGGTCTTGAAGATGTAAAGAAGCGAATCATTGAATATCTCGCAGTTCTTAAATTGAGGAACGATATGAAGTCACCAATCCTGTGTCTTTATGGACCTCCGGGAGTTGGTAAAACTTCTTTAGGTAAATCTGTAGCCGAGGCTTTAGGGCGTGAGTATGTTAGGGTTTCTTTAGGGGGTTTACGCGATGAGGCCGAAATAAGAGGACACAGAAAAACGTATATAGGTGCAATGCCGGGAAGAATAGTTCAAAGTCTTAAGAAAGCGGGAACAAGTAATCCGGTTTTCGTTCTTGATGAGATTGATAAGCTGGCAAGCGGTAACCAGGGGGATCCTTCTTCAGCTTTACTGGAGGTTCTGGATCCTGAGCAAAACAGTGAGTTTCATGATAATTTCCTGGAGATGGGATTTGACCTTTCCAAGGTTATGTTTATTGCTACGGCAAACAGTTTAAATACTATTCAGCCTGCATTAAGAGACCGTATGGAAATAATCAATGTAACAGGTTATACAATAGAAGAGAAGGTAGAAATTGCAAAACAGCATTTACTTCCAAAACAGCTTGAGGAACACGGCTTGACTAAAGAGAATTTGAAAGTGGCCAAACCGCAACTGGAAAAGATCATTGAAGGGTACACAAGAGAATCGGGAGTTCGGGGACTTGAAAAGCAAATCGCAAAAGTGGTAAGGTACGCTGCCAAGAATATTGCGATGGATGAAAAATATAATATCAAAATAAGCAATGAAGATGTTATAGAAATACTTGGAAGTCCGCGTCTGGAGAGAGATAAATATGAGAATAATGATGTTGCGGGAGTTGTGACTAAGTCTTGCCTGGACCCAGGTAGGGGGAGATATTCTTTTTATAGAATCCATACTTTCCCAGGGCAAGGGTAACCTTAATATAACAGGTAATCTTGGGAAGGTGATGAAAGAATCAGCTACCATTGCAATGGAGTACATTAAATCAAATGCCGATAAATGGGGAATTTCTCCTGATGTCTTTAATAAGTATAACGTACACATTCACGTGCCTGAAGGTGCAACTCCAAAAGATGGACCAAGTGCAGGAATTACTATGTTAACCTCGCTGGTTTCACTCTTTACTCAACGTAAAGTAAAGAAGAGTATAGCAATGACGGGAGAAATTACTTTAAGAGGTAAAGTTCTGCTTAGGTAGGAGGGATCAAAGAAAAGATCCTGGCTGCAAAAAGAGCAAGTATTAAAGAGATCATTCTTTGTAAAGACAACGAAAGGGACATTGCTGAAATTAAGGACGAATATTTAAAAGGCCTTACTTTTCATTATGTAAAAGAGATGAGTGAAGTAATAGATATTGCGCTCACCCGGGAACAGGTGGAGAACGCCAAGTCTCTGTAAATAATTAGCCTCTTTTAAAGGGGCTTTTTTTTTGCTCTTTTATAAATCTCTACCTTTGCCAAAATCTTAAATTCAATGAATAAAAACATTACCATTGCTATAGATGGATTTTCTTCAACAGGTAAAAGTACTGTTGCAAGACAGTTAGCCAAGGAACTGGGATATGTCTATGTGGACAGCTTAGTGCTATGTACAGAGCCGTCACCTTATTTGCAATGAGAAATTCTTTTATTTCTGAAGATGGATTAAACAAAGAATCCTTAATTAATAAACTTCCTTCTATAAACCTTAAGTTCATTTTTGACACTAATATAGGTTATGCCGCTATTTACCTGAATGATGAGAATGTAGAAAAGGAGATCCGTTCCATGGATGTTTCCAACTACGTGAGTAAAGTGGCCGCTATTTCCCAGGTAAGAGAAAAGCTGGTATCTCAACAACAAATTATGGGAAAAGAAAAAGGCGTTGTTATGGACGGGAGGGACATTGGCACCGTAGTTTTTCCCGATGCTGAATTAAAATTGTATATGACCGCTACTGCGGAAGAAAGAGCAAAGAGAAGATTTTTTGAACTGAAGGAAAAAGGTGATAATGTTGAGTATGAAGCAGTGTTGAAAAACGTCCAGGAGCGGGATTTTCTTGATACCACAAGAGAAGATTCTCCTCTGGTAAAAGCTGAGGATGCCATAGAAATAGACAATTCTTCCCTAAATATAGATCAACAGTTTCAGAAAATTAGGGATCTCGCCCTTTCAAAAATTTCAGAAGTAAATTCTACTGAATAATTCTTCTACTTAATTTGTTTTCAGTCCTTTTGATTTACAGAAAATAGTTGTATTTTTGCAGACCTTTTTCGGCAAAATAAAGGAAAAAGAAAAGGGTTGAAAATCAAAACAATAATCGCTTCTGTGTCTTTTATTGCCTGAATTTTTTCCGAAGGTTCACAGGATACAAATATTACAATCAGCAATGGCTGAAGAAAACAAAAATCAAGACGTTCAGGAAGTAGCAGGTATGGACACTGCTTCTCAACCGGACACAGTTGCACAGCAACAAAACCCTGAGAAATTTCTTGCAGATTTTAACTGGCACAACTACGAGGAAGGTATAGATCCTGTAGATGATCAAAAGCTTGAAGAATTTGAGAAGCTTGTTTCAGAAAATTTCGTAGACACTTTAGATGATGAGGTTACAACAGGAAAAGTAATTAATATTACAGATCGTGATGCAATCATTGACATTAATGCTAAGAGTGAAGGTGTTATTTCCCTTAACGAATTTCGTTACAATCCAGATCTAAAAGTAGGTGATGAGGTTGAAGTTTTAATTGATGTGCGTGAAGATGCTACAGGACAATTAATTCTTTCTCACCGTAAGGCCCGAGTTATTATGGCCTGGGATCGTGTAAATAAAGCTCACGACGAAAGTTTAATAGTAAATGGTTTTGTAAAATGTCGTACCAAAGGTGGTATGATCGTAGACGTATTTGGAATTGAGGCTTTCCTTCCGGGATCTCAAATCGACGTAAAACCAATTAGGGATTACGATGCATACGTTGGTAAGACTATGGAATTTAAAGTTGTTAAGATCAACCACGAATTCAAGAACGTAGTAGTATCTCACAAAGCTCTTATTGAAGCTGATATTGAAGAGCAGAAGAAAGAGATCATTGGTCAGTTAGAAAAAGGTCAGGTACTTGAAGGTACTGTTAAGAACATTACTTCTTACGGTGTATTCGTAGACCTTGGCGGTGTAGATGGACTTATCCACATTACAGATCTTAGCTGGTCACGTATTAACCATCCAAATGAGATCGTTGAACTTGATCAAAAACTTAATGTTGTTATTCTTGACTTTGATGAAGCTAAGACAAGAATTCAATTAGGTCTTAAGCAATTACACAAACACCCATGGGAAGCTCTTGATGAGAATCTTGCTGTAGGTGATAAAGTAAAAGGTAAAGTAGTTGTAATCGCAGATTACGGTGCATTTATCGAAGTTGCTGAAGGTGTTGAAGGTCTTATCCACGTTTCTGAAATGTCATGGAGCACGCATTTGCGTTCTGCCCAGGATTTCGTGAAAGTAGGGGATGAGGTTGAAGCTCAAATCTTAACTTTAGATCGTGATGATCGTAAAATGTCTCTTGGAATTAAGCAATTAACTCCAGATCCATGGACTGATATTACTTCAAAATATCCTGTAGGTTCAAGACATTCAGGTATCGTACGTAACTTCACCAACTTTGGTGTTTTCGTAGAACTTGAAGAAGGAATCGACGGACTTATTTATATCTCTGACCTTTCATGGACCAAGAAGATCAAGCATCCAAGTGAATTTACTAATGTAGGTGATACTTTGGAAGTTGTTGTATTAGAATTAGATGTTGATGGACGTAAACTTAGTTTAGGTCACAAACAAACTGAATCTAATCCTTGGGATAAGTATGAAACTGAGTTTGCTGTAGGTACAACTCACACTGCAGAAATTTCTGAAATAGTAGACAAAGGTGCGACTATCGAGTTTAATGAAGATATCACAGCTTTTGTTCCTACCCGTCACCTTGAAAAAGAAGATGGTAAGAAATTAAAGCAGGGAGAAAGTGCAGAGTTCCAAATCATTGAATTCAATAAAGAATTTAAGAGAGTGGTAGCTTCTCACACTGCAATCCACAAAGAAGAAGAGCAGCAAATAGTGAAGCAGGCAGCTAAAAAAGCTGCATCACAAAACAATGAAAAGACAACCATTGGTGATGTGAATGCTGAGCTACAAGCTCTTAAAGATAAGATGGAAGGAAAATAAATTTCTTTTTATCATAATAATGAACCTCCTTGGGAAACTAAGGAGGTTTTTTTATGTAAGGACTTTTTACAGTAAATATTAAGAAAGCATTTTAGATAACACCAGTTATTCTTATTCCGCCGTAGAAAAATATAAAATTATCTTACTTTTGTTTCTGAACTTCAGCCTAAAAAAATTATGAGCCAAAAAGTGTTGCTTAATTCTAAAGAGATCAACATAATACTTCATCGTTTGGCCTGCCAGTTAATTGAAAATCATCCCGGATTAGAAAATACAGTTCTCATAGGGATCCAGCCCAGGGGGATCTATCTCGCGAACAGAATTATTAAGATCCTGGAAGAAGACTATGGTATAAATAATATTCTTTCCGGCCAATTAGATATTACCTTTTACAGAGATGATTTTAGAAGAAGCGATAAACCCCTGGAAGCCAATAAAACTAAAATAGATTTTATTGTTGAAGACAAACAAGTGGTGTTTATAGATGATGTACTGTACACAGGCCGAAGCATTCGCGCAGCCCTTACTGCTATTCAATCTTTTGGGCGGCCGAAGGAAATTGAACTACTCACTTTGATAGACCGAAGATTTAGCTAAGCATTTGCCCATACAACCCGATTATAACGGAAGACAGGTGGATGCTATAAACGATGAACAGGTAAAAGTACACTGGAAGGAAAACTACGGCGAAGATGCAGTTTATCTTATGCCTAAACAACAATAGTCAATGAACGAATTAAGTGTAAACCACTTACTGGGAATTAAGTATCTTAACCAGAACGATATTGAGCTTATTTTTAAAACAGCCGATCATTTTAAGGAAGTAATCAATAGACCCATTAAAAAAGTTCCTTCTCTGCGGGATATAACAATTGCCAATTTATTTTTTGAGAACAGCACCAGGACAAGATTATCTTTTGAACTAGCCGAAAAAAGGCTAAGTGCAGATGTTATAAATTTTTCTGCCTCCAGCTCTTCGGTCACGAAAGGGGAGACTCTTATAGATACTGTAAATAACATCCTTTCTATGAAAGTAGATATGGTTGTAATGAGACATCCCAACCCTGGAGCAGGAATTTTTTTATCCAGAAATGTTGAGGCCAGTATAATCAATGCCGGAGATGGAACCCACGAACATCCTACACAGGCGCTTCTTGATTCCTATTCAATAAGAGAAAAACTGGGAGAAGTGAAAGGCAAAAAAGTAGTTATAGTAGGGGATATTTTACATAGCAGGGTTGCCCTTTCTAACATATTTGCTTTACGTCTTCAGGGAGCAGAAGTAAAGGTATGCGGTCCAAAAACCTTAATTCCAAAACATATTGAATCATTAGGAGTAAAAGTGGAAACAAATCTAAGAAAAGCTCTTGAATGGTGTGATGTGGCAAACATGTTGCGGGTTCAAAATGAGAGGATGGAAATAAGTTATTTTCCCAGCACAAGAGAATACACGCAGCAGTTTGGACTTAATAAGCAAATTCTAGATTCACTGGAGAAAAAAATTGTTGTTATGCACCCTGGACCCATTAACAGGGGAGTAGAAATTACAAGTGACGTGGCAGATTCGAAGCAGGCTATCATTCTTGACCAGGTTCAAAATGGAGTAGCGATTCGAATGGCCGTAATTTATTTGCTGGCTTCTAAGATAAAACCTTAAAAAAGCAGTCATGAAAGTTATTCAGAAGGAAAATTACATAATTATAGAAGGTAACAATGATGATTTGGGTGGACTTGCCACATTAATTTCACAGGAACACAAAGAAATCCAGAAGGATAATGTGGTTATAGATATTTTAGCTAAAGAAGATCTTAAAGAAAAGGATCTTCTGGTTTTCCTGGAAATTTCAAATCTTCACAGGCTTCAAAAGAAATCATTTGTAATTGCTGCCAGAGAGATGTCTTTTGATAATATTCCGGAAGAATTAATTGTGGTTCCAAGTTTAAGGGAGGCAGAAGACATTATTAATATGGAAGAGCTGGAGAGAGAACTTGAGCACTAACTTTTTTTCTGAAATATTTACCTGAAGCAGGGTACCTGAAACAATGAAACTTACAATATTAGGTTGTTATGCCGCCACTCCCAGATCTTTTACTAATCCTTCTTCGCAGGTACTGGAGATAAAAGGCCATAAATTTTTAATAGATTGTGGTGAAGGCACCCAGGTTGAATTAAGACGGAATAAAGTAAAATTTGGAAAAATTCAACACATCTTCATCTCTCACCTGCACGGGGATCATTGCTTCGGGCTTGTAGGCCTCATTTCAACCTTTAGATTACTCAATCGAAAATCTGATCTCCACATTTATGCCCCTAAAGGAATAAAAGAGATTATTACTCTCCAGTTAAAACTCTCAAACTCCTGGACAAATTACCCCCTGCACTTTCACGAACTTGAAGGTAAAGAACCAGAGATCATTTATGAAGATGATAAAGTGACGGTAGAGACGATCCCTTTGGAAGCACCGCATTTACACAAATGGCTTTTTATTTAAAGAGAAGCCGGGGCTTCGGAAGCTCTTAATTAACGAGATTGCTCAACATAAAATTGACGTTTCCTTGTACCAGAGCGTGAAGATGGGAAAGAACGTGGTTTCTGAAGACGGAGAAGTTATAGATAACCAGTTGGTAACGGCACCGCCAGATCCTCCAAAAAGTTATGCTTATTGCAGTGACACTGTTTTTGATCCCGGTATCGTAGATCAAATTAAAGAGGTTTCTTTACTATATCACGAATCTACATTTTTAGAGGAAAACGCTGAGCTGGCTTTTCCTACTAAACATTCCACAGCCATCCAGGCCGCGACTATCGCTAGAGATGCTAAAGCAAATCAACTTCTCCTTGGTCATTTTTCTACAAGATATGGAGATCTTGAACAATTTAGAACAGAAGCAAAGACAGTTTTTCCAAAAGTTGAACTTGCTGACGACGGAAAAATCTTCAACTTCTAAATGACCATTCCCGTATTTCACACTTTTAAAATGTAAGAATTAACTTACTTTTTTAGTTAATGTTCACCATAGATCCTCTAAATGAAGACCTACATGTGTTTTTAATCGATTATTTTTGTATTTTGGCTAGTGTAAATTCAACAGTAATTTGAAGTAGCTTCATATTTGAGATTGGTTAGTTTTATTGAGAGGGGTCTGACAATTTTTTGTCAGACCTTTCTTTAAAAAAACCAGATCCGGGCTTTAGGTCGACCAAGTAATCCTACGAAGTTTATAAAGTTTTTTCAGCCGAAGGTCTAAGTTGATGAAAAGTAATTCAAATAAAAAAGATCTATTCAGCCGGATATCTACCATCTTCAATTAAACTCACGGGATATTTCACCTACATTCTTCTTTTTAGTTTTTTTAGAAAAATTAAAGCTTCCCGGTTTAATTCTACAATTCAACAACCTTGTTTCTGTTGGATATGTCATATTTCTGCTAAATGTTGTTTCAAAATTTCTATTACCGTCTGCTTTAAAGAAAGCAATTTGTGTATTGGTCTTATTTAGAGGATTTGCAGAGGCGTTAGTTATTGCCTTTTAATTACAGAATGAGTCAGCTGTCTCTTTCAGAACAACAGGCTTCAGAAACCAAAAACTTTAAATACGGTACTGAAGATAGGAGTAAAATAGCTGATTTGGTCCTGAAAATCTTAGGGATTCATTTTCTTTCTTACTTGCAAAACTTGTAAATTGCAGCAAATAGCAATCTATGAGTAAAAGTCTGGCAGATTTCCGGCGGATCTATTCCAAAGGCCAGTTAATGGAAGCTGAAATTCCCGATGATCCTCTTAATTTATTTCAGGTGTGGTTTGAGCAGATGGAGAAAATTAAAGACCTGGTGGAGGTTAATGCAATGACAATTTCCACAATGGGATTAGACGGTTTTCCAAAAAACAGGGTTGTTCTATTAAAAGAATTTGGAGCTGAAGGTTTTACATTTTTTACAAATTACAATTCAGAAAAAGCGGAAGCTCTTAAAGCTAATCCTCATATTTGTCTCTCTTTCTTTTGGGCAGAACTTGAGCGGCAGGTAATAATAAAAGGAAAAGCAGAAAAATGTTCAGAAGAGAGATCTACTGAATACTTTCAATCCAGGCCCCGGGGTAGTCAAATAGGAGCTTGGGCGTCCAACCAAAGCAGGGAAATAGCTTCGAGGGAAGTATTGGAAGAATCTGTGAGGGAACTGGAAAACAAATTTGTAAATAAAGATATTCCGAAACCCGAATTTTGGGGTGGATATTTAGTTCGTCCCGTTTCTATTGAATTTTGGCAGGGGCGACCCAACAGGCTTCACGACAGGATTTTGTATACAAAAGAAAATGAGCAATGGCTCACTAAACGACTTGCACCATAATGAAAAGACTCATACTTGTAAGACATGGGAAATCCTCCTGGAAATATGATGTTGCAGATGACAAAAGACCTCTGAAAAAACGAGGCTTTGCAGATGGGGAACTCATTTCTGAAGCTTTTAAAAGATTTCAGGACCATCCTATCCTAATATGGACCAGTCCTGCGGTAAGAGCCTATGAGACTGCAAAAATTTTTAAAGATAAACTTGAGGTGGAGGATCAGGATTTCGTAATAAAATCCCAGCTCTATACTTTTAATCAAAGTTCCCTGTTAACTCAAATAGGAACCTGTGAACCTTCGGTAAATGAATTAATGATATTTGGTCATAACCCGGCTATGACGCAAGTGGTGAATTCCATAGGTGATAAAACCTTTAGTAATATTCCTACTACAGGGTTAACTATAATAGACTTCGAAACCAGGGACTGGAACGACCTCAAAAATGGAAAAACTATTCTCAATTTATTTCCTAAAAATTTACGATAAACCTTATGGGTAACCACCAATATATAAACAGGGAAATAAGTTGGCTTCAATTTAATGCCCGGGTACTACAGGAAGCAGAAGATGAAACTGTACCTCTTATTGAGAGACTTCGGTTCCTGGGTATTTTCTCTAATAATTTAGATGAATTTTTTAAAGTTAGATACGCTACTATTAAGCGTATTGATCTTGCGGGCAAAAGTGCCAAGAGTATATTAGGTGGTATTAAAGCCGGAAAATTACTTGAAGAAATAACCCAAATTGTAATTGAACAACAGTCAGAAAGTCTTTACGTCCTGGATAAAATCCAGAAACAATTAGAAGATTATGATATTCATATTATCAACGAAAAACAGGTTTCTTCCTCCCAGGAAACATTTATTAAAAATTATTTTCTCTCTGTTGTAAGTCCGGCCCTCGTAACAATTATCCTAAATGATCTTGTAGAGGTACCTAGCTTAAAAGATAGTGCTGCTTATCTGGCAGTTAAAATGATCATGAAAGAGGAGATCCCCCAACATGGGATTTCCAAATTACTTAATAGAAACTCGAGGGATAGGAGATATGTCCTTATTGAAATACCCCGAAGTATAGAGCGGTTTGTAGTTCTTCCGGAGGAGAATGGAAAGCAATACATCATTTTACTCGATGATCTTATAAGGTATAACCTTAAAACGATTTTTAATATTTTTGAATACGAGAGTGTTTCTGCTCATATGATCAAAATAACCCGGGATGCCGAGTTAGATATTGATAGTGATTTGAGTAAAAGCTTTATTGAAAAAGTTTCTATGAGTGTTAAAGACCGCATTAAGGGAGATCCTGTGCGGTTTGTATATGATATGAACATTGATGAGGATACTTTAAGTTTCCTTATGAATAAAATGGGGATTGATTCAACAGATAGTATAATTCCAGGGGGCCGCTATCATAACCGTCGGGATTATATGAATTTTCCGAGTTTGGGGAATGAAAAGCTGCTTTACAAAGCTATAGAACCTTTACCTATCCCGGGATTGATCCTGCAGGGAAGCTTATTGGGAATGATTGCCAAAAAAGATTATTTGCTTTATGCTCCTTATCAGGCGTTTCAATATGTCGTAAAGTTTTTAAGAGAGGCTGCATTGGACCCTAAAGTAAGATCTATAAAAATTACCATTTATCGTCTCGCTAAAATATCCCACATAGCCAGTTCTCTTATAAATGCGGTGAAAAATGGAAAAAAGGTTACGGTGCAAATAGAACTACGTGCAAGATTTGACGAAGTAGCCAATATTCGTTATGCAGAGCAAATGCAGCAGGAAGGCGTAAATCTTATTTTTGGAGTGACTAAGTCTTAAAGTGCACTGCAAAGCCTGTGTTATAGAAAGGGAGGAAGCTAAAATGCGTAGGTACGGATTTTTAAGCAAAGTAATTTTAATGAATCTACTTCCAGAATATATACAGATTACACATTATTTACAGGGAACCAGGAGCTTTTAAAAGAGTTTAATAAGGTGTTTGATTTCTTTGAAATCAACTATAAAGTGAGCAGATACAAACATCTTTTAGTTTCACCTCATTATACAAGAACTGCATTAGTAAAACTTATACAAACCGAAATTGAAAATGCTCAAAACGGTAAAAAATCTGGTATCAAACTAAAGTTAAACAGCCTTTCAGATTTTGCATTAATTGATAAATTGTACGAGGCCAGCAAGGCCGGAGTTAAGATCAAACTAATCATTAGAGGGATATGCTCTTTAATTCCGGGAGTACCGGGCTTAAGTGATAATATTGAAGCAATAAGTATTATTGATAAATTTTTGGAACACCCAAGGGTCTATATTTTTGAAAACGACGGTGACGAAAAGATTTATATTTCTTCGGCTGACTGGATGACTCGGAATATGGATTTGAGGGTGGAAATTTCCTGTCCTATATATGACGTGGAGATCAAGAAGGAAATTATGGAAACCTTTGAAATTTGCTGGAATGATAATGTGAAAGCAAGAGTTCTTTGTAAGAACCAGGATAATGCTTATCGTAGAAATGATAAAAAACCATTGCGCTCTCAATTCGCGTTATACGAATACTATCAACAAAAACTTGAAAATTTTAAAGGGTGATTGAACAAAAGAAATTTGCAGCAATAGATATAGGATCCAATGCGGTAAGGTTATTAATAATGACTATTACCGAGCAGGAAGGAAAGGAGCCGCTTTTTAAAAAGACATCTCTGGTGAGGGTGCCAATAAGATTGGGAGCAGATGTTTTTATTTCCAAATTAATTTCTGAAGAGAATATAGCAAGAATGGTAGACACTATGCAAGCCTTTAAATTACTTATGAGGTCGCATAAAATAGAAAAATATAAAGCCTGTGCTACATCTGCTATGAGGGAAGCTAAAAATGGGGAAGATGTTGCAGATCTCATACAACATAAGACCGGGGTGAAAATAGATATTATAGATGGAAATCACGAAGCTGCAATTATTGCGGCAACAGATCTAAATGCGCTTATTCAATCTGATAAAACTTATTTATATGTAGATGTGGGTGGTGGTAGTACAGAATTCACTTTATACAGTAGTGGGGAAACGGTGGCATCAAAATCCTTTAAACTGGGTACTGTTCGTCTTTTGAAAAAAAATGTAGATGAAGATTTGTGGGAGGAAGTAGAGGAGTGGATTAAGAATGTGACCAGAGATTATCCAAAAATTGATCTAATTGGTTCCGGTGGAAATATTAACAACATCTTTAAGAGCAGTGGAAAAGCAGTAGGAAAACCATTAAGCTTCTTGTATTTAAGCTCCTACTATCAACTTCTGAATTCTTTTACTTACGAAGAACGTATTACAGAACTTAATTTGAATGCAGACAGAGCCGATGTAATTATACCCGCAACAAAAATCTATTTATCTGCAATGAAATGGACCAAGGCGAGGAGAATATATGTCCCAAAAATAGGTTTGGCAGATGGCATTATTAAATCTCTCTACCAGGAAAGTATTGAGGAACAGGTAGGTTAGCCGTGAATACTTTCTTTTTTGCCCAGCTCCTTCATTATTTGAGCCTCAAATTCCAATAACTCCTGCCATTTTTTATCTACAATCTCCCGTTCCCCGTATTGTCGTGCAAAATTAAGGAAAAGGGTATAATGATTTGCCTCACTAATCATTAACTGCTAGGTAGAACTCCCGTAGTTCTTCATCTTCAAGTTGCTCTGAAAGTAACCTGAACCTTTCACAACTCCTGGCTTCTATTAATGCAGCAATTAAAAGCTAAGTGAACCATTTGTGTGACACGGCTACCTCCTTTTGGAAAAAAGTCCCTTAATTGGATAACATATTCGTCTTTCCTGTCCCAGCCCAACTTTAATCCTTTAGCCAAAAGGCGATCGTGCACCATTTTAAAATGTCCCATTTCCTCTCTTACTAAAGCAGTCATAGCTTTTACAAGTTCGCTGTATTCCGGATAAGTAACAATAAGTGAGATAGCGGTAGACGCAGCTTTTTGTTCGCACCAGGCGTGATCAATGAGGATTTCTTCAATGTTTTTATCGGCAATTTTTGCCCATCTTGGATCTGTAGGTAGTTTTAAGCCCAGCATAATTATATATCTAGATCAAATGTGGTTCGCAATTTTTCTATCAGGGGATTTTTTTCTTTTAGCTTATTATATTTTTCAATATTTGTAAAAGCATATTGCTTTGCCTTAGTCTCATTCACCTGAATTTCCAGAACAATAAATGTGTTCTGAAGCTTTTTCTTCAGAAAGCCCATCAATGGATTTTGCCCTCTCTCTAAATCCTTTTTCATAGTGTCTGCTTAAGCAATTCAATAGAAATAATATTGCCGTTTACCTTCGGCATATCGGTTTCCATAATCGAGGCGAGGATCTTTTCTCCCTTGTTTTTTAATCTATGAATATAGTCGTCCCAGGCGGCGTGAAGTTGAGTTTCAGTAAATTTTTCATTTTTCTCCTCTATAGAGGAAGCGGTTTTTCCCTGTTGCTTTGCAAGTAGTTCTTTTTTCTTTCTAATGCTGGCCAGGGATAGTCCTGAAACTTTCTCTTTTGATATCGCCGCAGTATGAGGAATGGATTCTTCAGTTTTTTGCTGAGAACGCAGCGGTTGTTCATCTGGATGGCAATTTGTTTTTTCCGGGTCTGGCAAGCCTTCCGCAGGTACTTTGTCGGCCTTTTCAGGATCAGGATTGTTTTGAGCCGGAACCTGAGATTCTACTGTGGGTGCGGAATCTCCTTTTGCATATTCGTTCTCACTTATTACTCTTCTTTCTTCTGAAGTAAGATTTTTTGGAGAAGTGGGTGCAATGTTTTTAAAATGTTTAGAAGGAATTATGAATCCCTCAGGCTTTTTTTTCTCCATCAAAAGTGATAGAGGCAAGTTGCATAAGGCATAATTCTACGAGGAGCCGTTGGTTACGGCTGCTTTTGTATTTTAGATCACACTCATTAGCGAGTTCTATACCCTGCATTAAAAACGCTTCACTGGTTTGGCGCGCCTGCTCATAATAGCTTGTTTTTGTAGTTTCTCCAACTTCCAGAAGGCTAATTGTTTTTGGGTTTCGGCAAACCAGTAAGTCCCGAAAATGAGAAGCAAGACCCGCAATGAAATGATGTCCGTCAAAACCACGGGCAAGGATCTCATTAAATTCCACAAGTAATTGCGGAATGTTATTTTCCAGGATTAGCTGGGTAATATTGAGGTATGTTTCATAATCCAGCACATTTAGGTTTTCTGTCACGGCCTGTCTTGTGAGGCTGGCACCGCTGAAACTTACCACTCTGTCATAAATTGAAAGCGCATCCCGCATAGCACCATCAGCTTTTTGGGCGATTATGTGTAGAGCATCTTCTTCGGCTTCGACACCTTCCTGTTCTGCAATGTATGCGAGATAATTTCTTACATCTGTCACCGTAATTCTCTTAAAGTCAAAAATTTGACATCTCGAGAGAATGGTAGGGATTATTTTATGTTTTTCAGTTGTTGCAAGAATAAAGATCGCGTGTTTTGGCGGCTCTTCCAAGGTCTTAAGAAATGCATTAAATGCTGAAGCGGAGAGCATGTGTACTTCATCAATAATGTAAACTTTGTATTTTCCAACCTGGGGCGGGATCCTTACCTGGTCGATAAGGTTTCTTATATCGTCAACAGAATTGTTTGAAGCAGCATCAAGTTCAAAAATATTGAAAGCAAAATCTTCATCCGGTTTTTGAGTCCCGTCATGATTGATCATTTTTGCTAAAATACGGGCACAGGTTGTTTTTCCAACTCCACGTGGACCTGTGAAAAGCAGGGCCTGTGCAAGGTGGTTGTGATTAATTGCATTTAAAAGTGTGTTTGTAATTGCCTGCTGGCCAACCACATCTTTAAATGTTTGAGGGCGGTACTTTCGTGCCGATACAACAAAGTGCTCCATTAGATCTTAATTCGAAACAAATATAAAAAACCCTGCTTGAAGAACTCTAACTAATCTTTTATTTTTCTGAAGAGTTATACCCAAACCTGTTGATAAAACAGGCTTCCTGAAGAGGGAATTATATTCCTGTAATTCTGGTCCGGTTTAATGTTTTGTTCCTTTTTTCGAAAAAAATATTTTCAGAAAGATTTTTCAGAAAGCATAATTAATATTAGCGCCCGTTACTAGTTAGCTTCTCAAGCATTCCCCGAAAAATTGTTCCATGAAAGGGATAGACTGAATACCAATATAATCTACCGGGGATCCCGAGTGGCCTGAAGGTAGCCGTTTGAACTAACTCGTCTTCTTCAATTCGAAATTCCAGCCAGGCTTCTCCAGGCAATTTCATTTCAGCAAATAAAAGCAATCTGCCTTCTTCCCGGTTTGCATATAAAACCCGCCAGAAATCCAAAGTGTCCCCGGCATTTATGGAATTTTGGTTGGTTCGGCCTCTTCTCAATCCCACCCCTCCAATTAACTTGTCAAGGAAACCTCTTACCTTCCAAAGCCAATTCCCGTGATACCATCCTGTTTTTCCACCTATACTCCAAATATTATTAATACAGGCTTCACGATTATCATACTTACGACTGCGTTTATCTACAAAACAGCCGTACATGGGAACCCGCACAAAATCTGAAATATTGAAGTTGAGGCCACTACTAATATACGCATCCTTCCAGCTTGAGATAATCTCATTATTTTCAATTTTGGTAAAGGCTTTTTTAAGAGATTCCTGGTATGATAAAGGTGAAACCTGCAGGATTTTATTAAGTCTGTTATCCCTGCATACCACCTCGACTTTCATGCTATCAACGAGGGATTTTGCCAATTTATAAGAGGTAGAGGTGACAAAATAAAGCCAGTACGATGATAATTTTGGTGTCATCACCGGGACGGTAATAATCTTTCGGTTTAAATTACGGGCTTCAGCAAATCCCAATAGCATTTCTTTATATGACAACACATCTTTTCCACCTATATCATAATTTTGATTATAAGTTTCAGAATTAAAAATTGTTTTCGAAAGAAAGGCAATAACGTCTGATATTCCTATTGGCTGGCATTTCGTATTTAGCCATTTGGGAGCTACCATAACAGGCAGTTTTTCAACCAGGTCTCTTATAATTTCAAAAGAAGCACTACCTGATCCTATTATTATTCCTGCGCGTAGGGTAGTGAAAGCATAGTTTCCTTTTTCCAATTCTATTTCCACATTCTTGCGGGAAGCTAAATGTTCTGAAAGGTTAGATTCATTTACAATTCCGCTTAGGTATACCACATGTTGAACTTTTGTACTGTTAAGGGCAGTGCGGAAGTTAATGGCAGATTCCTTCTCCATTTCCATATAATTTTCTGATGTTGACATGGAATGCACAAGGTAATAGGCTCCATCAATATCTGTAGGGATTTTTTTAGCGACTCTTTGTCTAACAGATCAACTTCAATGACAGTAATTTTAGCTTCAAGAGAACGGGGAGGATTAAACCTTTTTACGTCCCTTACACAACAAATCACCTCATGTCCCCGCTCCAGAAGAACTGGGAGTAATCTTTTACCAATATATCCTGTTGAACCTGTTAATAGTATTTTCATAACTCCCCTCTTATTGCCTAAGCCTAAAATAGCGGATTTGAGGAGATAAAACGGTATGTTTCACCAGTTGGATCGCTCAATTTTAAAAACCTTAAGATTTGTTTATTTATTCTCTAGGCTGAAGACTATAATAATTTACGCTGTATCTTTGCATTAAAATAAGCAGGCCGCCTTATCGCTCCGCTTTTAGCGGGGAGGAAAGTCCGGACACCAGAGGGTAGCATAGTGGGTAACACCCACCGTTCCATTTCTGATATTATCGGGATTGGTTCAGGACAAGTGCAACAGAAAGGATGTACAGGTAATGCTGTAGTGAAACCAGGTAAACTCTATGCGGTGCAATGCCATGTATACAAGCATTTAAGGGTTACCCGCCCGTTGCCGGAGGGTAGGCAGCTAAAGTTCTTTGGTAACAAAGATCTAAGATAAATGATAGGGTATTCTGGTAGTGATACTGGAAGAACAGAATCCGGCTTATAGGCCTGCTTTTTTATTTTAAATCGAATCCCTTCACCCAGGCTTTTGCCTCTTCAAGATCGGTAAATAATTCGAAAGGCATTTTGGCAAATTTCTGCTCAAATTCGGCCATTTTTAAAGATGAGGCTTTTATACTTACAATGGCAATCCCGGCGAGATTTGTATTCTTAATGTTATAGTAAATAGTGGGATCAACATTATAATCGTTTTCCCGGAGTGATATATACACAAAGGAATGTTGTTTATAGAACCTGGCGCACTCTTCTAATAAATCCCGGACCTGTTGGATACTAAATAGCACATCTTCCCGCACCCGTGAAATTACATAATCAGGATAGAATTCTAAACTGGTAAATTCCATGTTTACGCTGTGTATTTTTTCCATGCATTTTCAAGTTACGGAAAAAAAGCTAAATACGGAGTTTCCATACTTTCTTACCTCAATAAAATTAAGGGAAGAGGAAAGGTCAAGTTTTTTTGAATGTTCAATAATAAGCTCCCCGTTTTCCTCCAGGAGCTCTCTTTCAAATGTTATTGTTACAAGGGAGAGTAGAGTTTCAATATCAAAATTGTAAGGTGGATCGGCAAAAATAATGTCTGCCTTTCCTGCGCCTTTCTCAAGATATTTAAAGGCGTCACTCTTTACAGGAGAAATATCAAGATTAAGCTCCTCTGCAGTTTTCTTAATGAACTTAATACTTTCAAAGTTTTCATCTACGGCGATAATAGGTCCTGCCCCGCGGGATCCAAATTCATAAGCGATATTTCCTGAACCCGAAAAAAGGTCAATTACCTTAAGGCCATTAAAGTGAAATCTATTGTTTAAAATATTAAACAGCGCTTCTTTAGCAAAGTCGGTTGTAGGCCTAATGGGCAGCTTTTTAGGTGCTGTTATTCTTTTTCCTCTATGTTGTCCTGATATTATTCGCATCCTAGTGTCTTGAGAAGGAGAAAAGCTTCACGCTGGAACTGCTCTCCCTGATATTTTTTCGAAGTACAGTTCAGGCTTTTGGACAGGAACTTAACATTCTTAATGTATGTATAAAGGATTTTATATAAAGCTGAATCCTCATTTATATTTCCAAGAAGAGTTAATTCCAGCTCTTCGCGGTTTAGCTTCAATTGTTCAGCTGTAAACAGGAGATAATATATAAAATCTTCCTTTGTATCATAAGTGAAGGTATTACATAACAAAAGCTCTTTCCCTTTTGCCACTGCAAGATCGTAATACCCCTCAAAGTTATTAAGATATACATTAACCCGGTCCTTATTCAAATCATTTAGCACTTCCTGTGCCAGAATAGAACAACTGTGTTGATATTCAAATTCCCCATACCTGTCAAAAAAGAAATTTGTAATGTTGGTGTAAGGGATGTATACATTAACTAAATCTTCAGCTTCCAGAAAATCATGAGCCACAATATCGGTTTTGAGGATCTTGGTGTTGAATTTAAGATAAGTAGAAGCTTCCTCTTCTATAAAAAAATCTTTGGGCACAAAGGAATAAAGTTCATTTGAAAAAAGGAGGCTCACTTCTTTTACAGGTTGTTGCAGCTGTTTTTCAGAATTATAAAGAGCTTCGATTTGTTCAAGGATCTTCAGTGGATTGTATTCTTTATGAAAATTCACTTTCTGGTACCAAAGAACTTCCCGGGTCTCCTCATTCATGGTACAAAAAGAAAGTCCATTCAGGCGAACCTGAATGGACAACTTTATACTTTGTGAATTTTCCCTATTGGTCGTTTGCTCCATATACTTGTGGCCAGTTCCCGTTGGTATTAACCTCTTCCATTGAACCAACTTTAATAAAAGCTCCATTTACCTGGTCAACCGAAACTACCTGTTTCTCCTGCATTACAAGATCTTTATCCTGATCATGAAGAATTACAGCCTTATCAACCTTGGCTTCAAACACAGGAATTTTATTGTCATTTTTTAATACTGTTCCTGCATCCATTTCAAATTTAGCATCTATTCCATCAACAGGTACGTTCATCATTTCCCGGTAATTGCTTCTTTTAAATAAAGAATCTTTAACCGAAGCGTAACCAAGAGTGTCAATAATTATTATGTCTTTATACTGATCTACCCCGTAAGTTTTTTTGTATTCTTCGTCAAGAACGGTAGAATCTCTTCTTTGGGTCAATACATATTCTGCTGTATCAATAAATTGTACCAATCCATTAAAATCTTTTGCAAAAGTACCCGTTACTTCCTGGTGTGCAAGTTGGGCCGCACGAATATCTTTAAGACGTTCAATTACCTTAGCGTACCTTTTTTCTTTAACCTCATTAAATTGAACCGGGCCATATACTGAATTAAAAACCAGATAACCCAGAAAGAAGATCACAATCCAGAGGAGTAATTGAATTACAAGTTTCATGCTTTTTTAAGTTTAAAATAATTAGAGTTCATCGCAAATCTACAATTTTTTTTTATTCGTAAAAGTTTCTGCCCTAAAAATCCATTGTTATCTTTGATATTTCAAGAAAATCCATGGAAGACATCACTGCCGAAAAATTCTATAAACTGTTACTTAAGGAATTAGGTTTCTCGGCAAAATTAAAACAGGATATTGCTTTACAACAATTAGCCTCTTTTGTTGTAAATTCTTCTCCAGACTCTTTATTTCTATTAAAAGGTTTTGCAGGAACGGGTAAAACTACCATAGTTAGCGCACTGGTGAAAAATCTTTGGAAGATAAAAAAGAGTGGTATTTTACTTGCACCTACAGGTAGGGCCGCAAAAGTTATATCTCTTTACTCCGGCCAGGAGGCTCAAACGATTCACAAAAAAATATATTTTCCCAAAAAAACTGGTGGGGCAGGAGTACAGTTTGTTTTACAGCCTAACAAGCATAAAAATTCAATATTTATTGTTGATGAGGCCTCAATGATCCCCGATGAGGATCCTGAATCACGACTGTTTGAAAATAATGGACTGTTACCCGACCTTATTCAATATGTAAATTCCGGGAAAAATTGTTTGCTTATTTTAATTGGGGATACTGCACAGCTTCCTCCCGTAAAGTTGGATGTAAGTCCTGCACTCGAGGAGAAAAAGTTAAGAGAGGTTTACCAAAAGGAAGTAATTCATATTGAACTGGACGAGGTGGTACGCCAAAGTGAGGAAAGCGATATTCTATTAAATGCCACGAATATTAGAGAGGTTTTGGCGGGAGAATTCTATGAATCTTTTAAGTTTCAAATTACTTCAAAGGCCGATGTCGTTAGGCTTATGGATGGTCAGGAGATCCTTGATGCTATTCAGGATTCCTACGATCATCTTGGACACGAGGACACATCAATTATTGTGAGGTCCAATAAAAGGGCGAATCAATATAATCAGCAAATAAGGTCGAGAATATTATTTCAGGAAGAAGAGATCTCTGCCGGGGATTATTTAATGGTGGTAAAGAATAATTACTTCTGGATTAAACCTTCTTCAGAAGCAGGTTTTATAGCCAATGGTGATATAATAAAAGTGCTGGAAATCTTTGCAATAAAAGAATTATATGGATTTCGTTTTGCTGAAGTTAAAGTGCAAATGGTAGATTATCCAAAAATGAAACCGTTTGAAACTGTTGTAATATTAGATACCCTGCAAAGCAACTCCCCTTCTCTAACTTACGATGAATCCAACAACTTATATCAGGAAGTGATGAAGGATTATGAAGACGAAACCTCTAAGTATAAGAAGTTTATGAAGGTTAAGTCGAACAAATACTTTAACGCACTGCAAATTAAATTCTCCTATGCCATGACCTGTCATAAATCACAGGGTGGCCAGTGGCATACTATTTTTATTGAGCAGCCGTACCTTCCAAATGGAATGGACAAAGATTATTTACGCTGGTTATACACCGCAGTTACGCGTGCAAGGGAGAAACTGTACCTCATAGGATTTAAAAATGAGTTTTTTGCTGAAGATTAAAATGTAAACTTTACTGAAACAGACTAACATGAATACTACTTCAAATAAAATAATAGCAATGATCCCGGCGCGATATCAGGCGTCCAGATTTCCGGGAAAACTGATGCAGGATCTGAATGGGAAAACCGTTATCCAAAGGACTTATGAAGCAGCCGTAAACACAGGGCTATTCCAGGAAGTCTTTGTGGTGACTGATAGTGATATTATTTTTGAAGAGATAATCAGGAATGGTGGAAAAGCTATTAAAAGTAAACAGGAGCACGAATGTGGCAGCGATAGAATTGCTGAAGCGGTAGAAAACATGGACGTGGATATTGTACTTAATGTGCAGGGGGATGAGCCGCTAATTGATCATCAAAGCCTTCAAAAGTTGTTACAGGTTTTTGAAGGAGACACAGAAAAAAGAATAGACCTGGCATCACTTAAAACTCCTATGCACGAGAGTGAGGAAATCACTAATCCCAATAATGTAAAAGTAATCACCAATAAAGACAATTTTGCTCTCTATTTTTCCAGGTTTCCGGTACCCTATCCCCGGGATACAGATGCGCGGGTGACTTACTATAAACATATTGGGGTTTATGCCTTTAGAAAGCAGGCCTTAATGGATTTTCACCAGTTGCCAATGCTCTCCTTGGAGGCTGCGGAAAAGATTGAATGTATAAGATACCTTGAATACGGAAAGAGTATTAAAATGGTGGAGACAGATTTTAGAGGAATAGGAATAGACACTGCTGAAGACCTTGAAAAAGCCAGAAAGCTTTTTAACTAAGTTATTTGCTTCTTATAAGACCTTACAGGTTTCTAAAACCTGTGAGGTCTATCTAAAATTCTTCTCTAGGAAAGCCCCTCCTTATAAACTCGTAAAGCTCTTTCCCGGGCTTCTTTATGATCAACTATAGGTGCAGGGTAAGCTGAAGTGTTGTATTCCCGAATCCATTTTTTTATATAAACATTGTCTTTATCAAATTTTTCTGCCTGAGTCATAGGATTAAAAATTCTGAAGTAAGGTGCAGCGTCAACTCCGCTTCCGGCTCCCCATTGCCAGTTGCCCACATTAGAAGCCAGTTCATAATCTAAAAGTTTTTCAGCAAAGTAAGCCTCTCCCCAACGCCAATCTATGAGCAGGTGCTTGCATAAAAAGCTGGCAACCAGCATGCGTACCCGGTTGTGCATAAAACCAGTTGCATTCAACTGCCTCATTCCGGCATCCACTAAAGCATAGCTCATTTTTCCCATTTTCCACATCTTAAACTCCTCTTCATTATTTCTCCATTTTATTCGGTCATATTGGGGTTTAAAGGCTTCGGTAACGGTTTGAGGATAATGCCAGAGTATCTGCATAAAGAATTCACGCCAAATGAGCTCCTGTAAAAACGTCTCATTCGGTTCAGCAACTGCTTTAGCTACAATAGTTCTAATGCCCACGGTCCCAAATCTTAAGTGCGGCCCTAGATGAGAAGTACCAGCTGCGGCAGGATCGTTTCGCTTTGCTTCATATTCATTTATTCGAGACGGGGAGACATCCAGCTCCGGAACCTTAATTTGAGATTCGGTAAAACCAATATCAGAAAGACTTAAATCGGGGAGCTTAGAATGTTGTATGAGATTTTTAAAATGGACCTTAGAATCAAAAACTTCAAGCCCATTTGCCTTCAGGCGTTCTTTCCACAGCCGCATATATGGAGAATAAACAACGTACGGATCGCCATCCTTCTTTACAATTTCATTCTTTTCAAAAATTACCTGGTCCTTGTATGTTTGAAATTCAATTCCTTCCGAAGCAAGAAATTCAGCAATATCTCTGTCTCTCTTCCTGGCATAAGGTTCGTAATCGTGATTCGTAAAAACCTTCTTAATATTATAATCCTTTTGAAGCTGTTTAAATATTTCTTTTGGTTTTCCGTGATATAGTGCAATGGAGCTGTGGTATTCCTGAAGTTGATATCTTAATTTTTGAAGAATTTGATGAATAAATGTAACTCTTGCGTCATCTTCTGGAAGACTGTCCAAAATTTCTGTGTCGAAGATGAAACTAAGCAGAACAGGCAATGAATTATTTAAAGCATGAAAAAATCCAACATTGTCTTCCAGCCGAAGGTCACGTCTAAACCAGAAAATTGAAATAGGATCTTCCATTAATTTAAATTTATTGAAGATAATCCACCGTCTATACTAAGTATTTGGCCAGTCATCCAGTTACTATTTTCTGAAAGTAAAAATACTACCAGGTTCGCAATATCTTCAGGTTCTCCTATCCGTTTTAATGGATGTCTTGAATCCATTTTACTTTTTTTGTCTTCGCTTGACAAAATTTTTTGTGCCAGACTTGTATTGGTTAGAGAGGGAGCGATCACATTTACCCGGAATAGAGGGGCGTATTCCGCCGCCAAAGCTTTAGCAAAACCTTCAATTGCTCCTTTTGCTGCAGCAACACTTGTATGAAATGGCATACCAATTTTTACTGCTACAGTACTAAAAAAGACGAGGCTGGGATTTTTTGACCTTTTTAATTTTGGAATCAATGCCTGCACTACTTTTACAAGAGAAAAGAAATTAAGTTCCATGTCATATTGAAAATCTTTTATTTTCAACATTTTCAATGGCTTTAGGTTTATGCTACCGGGAAAATAAACCAATCCATCAAGACATTCCGGTAAATCGAGATCTTCAATATTATCTGTCATGACATCAAAAGTATGATGTGTTATTTGTTGTTCCTGAAGCATTTCAGATGTACGGGAGGCTACAATAATATTATGGTCTTTGCTCAGAATTTTAACGGTTTCAAATCCAATCCCATGGGAACCACCAATACAAAGGATATTCTTTTTCATAAGTGAAATTTTTAAATAGTAGAACTTACTATTTCGTGGTTATTCTCATTCTGCGGGATTTAAATTCACCAAAGAGTTCCTTTAATTTTTTCTCGCGGTAGTCAAATATTTCTTTTAGTTTGGGACCTACCAAAAAGGGATGGACCATTTGACCCAAAATTCCAAATGGTAATTTGTAATCCACTATGTCTTCCATTTCCACCCCTCCTTCAATTTCTTTGAGGAAATGTTTGTGGTGCCACAATGAATACGGTCCAAACCGCTGTTCGTCTACAAAATATTCCAAATCCTTAACATGTGTTATTTCTGTTACCCATTTTGTCTTTATTCCTGCAACAGGAGTAACAATATACTGAATGATCTGTCCGGGATACATTTTTCTTTCCGCTCCTCCAAGGATATTAAATCCCATATAATGGGGAGTAATTATTTTAAGATTTCCAGGGTCAGACAGGAAGTCCCAGGCCGCTTCCAGAGAAATCGGTAGTTGTTGTTTAGTTTGTAATCTATAGAGTTTCATAATAAAATGTCAGAAACAAAAATAAGGCATTAATTGTTTAAATAAAATATAATAAAGTTAAACAAAAAATAATTTTCCTGATTATCAGGATATTGGTCTAACTGTGTATATTTGATTAAACAAACTCAGTTTATTATGAAAAACTTTATTTTATTCCTTTTTGCAGGAGTAGTTTCTATTGGGGCAGGAGCACAAATCCAAACTCCCCAGCCAAGCCCTTCAACCAAAATAGAACAAAAGGTAGGCCTTACAGATGTTACTCTTGAATATTCCCGACCGGGCATGAGAGGCCGTGAAATTTTTGGAAACCTGGTTCCTTATGGGGAAGTTTGGCGCACGGGTGCTAATGAAAATACTAAAATTACATTTAGTGATGAAGTGGAAATATCAGGAAATAAATTACCTGCCGGGATTTATGCTATTTACACCCGTCCACAACAAGGTGCCTGGGAGGTAATGTTTTACAGTGATGCAACAAATTGGGGAAACCCACAGGAGTGGGATGAAAGTAAAGTAGCCTTGAAAGCTACAGCCCAGGTAAGCCAGCTTCCTTTTGAAATGGAAACTTTTACAATATTCCTTGATGATTTAAAACATGACTCTGCTGTATTAAACATTGTGTGGGAGAACACCGTGGCCTCCCTTCCCATCAATTTTCCTACAGATGCAAAAGCTATGGCAAGTATAGAAAAAACTATGAGTGGAGCTGAGCTTAAGGCTAATGATTATTTTGCGGCGGCAACATATTATCACGATACCAATAAAGATAATAAGCAAGCTTTGGAATGGGTAAATAAGGCCATTGAAATGCAGGCAGAAAATACACCGTTTTGGATGCTGCGAAAAAAATCTCTTATTCAGGCAGATCTTGGAATGAAGAAGGAAGCCATTGCTACGGCCAAACTTTCTTTAGAAGCATCCAAAAAAGCAAACAATGCTGATTATGTAAAGATGAATGAAGATTCATTGAAAAAATGGGGAGCTAACTAATAAATTTTGAGAAACAAAAAGACCTGCCCGCTTACAGGTTTTTTGTTTTAGTATACCTTTAGTTGTACTCCAAATTAATCTTTTTTCGGATATTGTCCAGAGTTTCGATAAGCAAAAGACTCATATCAAAAGTCATTATATCGCTCTCCATCTTCCTTTGTTTCAGCATTTCCTGCACGTGTTCAGCTTCAAAACTGTAACCTATAGTTTTAACATCAAAAGTTTTTCTTTCTTCCTGTTCTTCTGTTTGAATTAAAATTTCCGTGGGTGCATAAAATCGTGTTACCAGGGTGACAACAGCTTTTTCAAATTTTATTACAGCTGTTGTTGGTAAGTTTTTGTTTATGGCGCTGGATAAATGAGCAACTGCCCCTTCTTTATAATTAAATTTAATATCGCAGGTTTCATCTACCCCAGTTTCACAAAGCAATGCACTTGCATCAATTTCATCCGGCCTTCCCAGCAAGCTTAAAGCTGCAAAAACGGGATAAATTCCTATATCCAGGAGACTACCTCCACCAAGGCTTTTGTTATAGAGTCTTTTCTTAGGTAAATATTGAGCTGCAAATCCAAAATCGGCTTTAAATTCTTTAATTTTTCCAAAAGTTTCTTCCTTTACAATTTTAAGAAGATATTTATAATGGGGCAGGAAATAGGTCCAGAGAGCTTCCATAAGAAAAACATTTTTTTCCTTTGCCACACTTATCATTTCTTTTACCTGCTCCAGGTTCATTGCAAAAGGTTTTTCACATAGTACAGCTTTGGAATGCTTCAGACAAAGAAGTGTGTGCTCATAATGGAATACGTGAGGAGTTGCTATGTAGACAACATCCAATTCTTCATTTTTAAGCATAGCTTCATAACTGCCATAACTGTGTGCGATTTTGTGTGTTGCGGCGAACTCTTCAGCTTTTATTTTAGACCTGCTTGCTACGGCAAACAGTTCAGCATCTTCAACAGTAGCAAGGTCGCTCACGAACTTATGGGCAATATTTCCGGGACCCAGAATTCCCCATTTAATTGTTTTCTTTTGCATTATCTTTTTTTGGAGAATATATTAATATTTGAAGGATTAAAGCTAATATGATCACAAGTCCGCAGCCAAAAAGATTAAGCCATAAATACTCCATTACGTCATTGTAATAGACAATTAGAACCACGATCTGGGTTATTAAAGCTGCAATAAAAACAGCGTTACTCTGAACGTAAGTGATGAAAAAGGCCAGTAAGAATATTCCCAGGACATTTCCATAGAAGATAGAACCAATAATATTAACCAATTGAATTAAATTATCAAAGAGACTGGCAAAGCTGGCGAACAGGATAGCTATAATTCCCCAACCCAACGTAAATAATTTCGAGGCTTTTACGTAATGGCCTTCTGATCTATTTTCACGGTTACGTTTATAGAGATCAATGGTCGTAGTGGAGGCCAGTGCATTAAGTTCAGATGCAGTAGAGGACATAGCAGCAGAAAGAATTACTGCGAGCAATAAACCTATTAAACCTTTTGGTAAATTATTCAGAATAAAATGGATAAACACGTAATCTTTATCATTGGTTTCCATTTTATCATTTGCGGCTTTTATTAATTCCTTTGCCTGCTCACGATTTTCCTTTTCCTTTTCATTAAGTTCCCGAAGGTCATTTCTAAATTTTTCCTGATTTGTTGCAAGATTAGAATTTATCCTTTGCCCATAGTTAATTGTAAGCTCCTGTTGTTGTTTTTGTAATTCCCGGTTTTCTTCGACGAGCACCTCATACTCTGCAGAATATGGAGACTCCATAACGGCTTCAGTTGCCGCAGGATTAAAGTTGAGTGGAGACTGATTGAACTGGTAGAATACAAAGACCATAACTCCTACGAGTAAAATAAAGAACTGCATAGGTACCTTCAGCAAGCCATTAAAGATCATTCCCAGTTGCATTTCTCTCATAGACCTGCTTATGAGATATCGTTGTACCTGACTTTGATCTGTCCCGAAGTAGGAGAGGGCAAGGAAAGTTCCTCCAATAATACCACTCCAAAATGTGTATCGATTATTCAGGTCAAATGAGAAATCCAGAATATCCATTTTTCCGCTGGCTCCAGCTATTTCCAGTGCATTAGTGAAGTTAATATTGGCAGGTAAATAGCTAACAATAAGAAAGAATGCAATTAACATTCCCCCAAAAATGACCCCCATTTGGTATTTCTGAGTGACATTTACAGCTTTAGTACCACCCGAAACGGTATAGATAATTACGAGTACCCCAATTATCACCGTGAGAAAGTTCAGATTCCAACCTAGTACTGCAGAAAGTATGATGGCAGGCGCAAAAATGGTGATCCCTGCCGAAAGGCCTCTTTGTATAAGAAACAGAATGGCAGTAAGGGTACGGGTTTTTAAGTCAAACCGGGACTCTAAGTATTCATAGGCAGTGTAAACGTTCAGGCGATGGTAAATAGGGATAAATACCATACAAATTATTACCATTGCAATGGGAAGTCCAAAATAAAATTGAACAAAACCCATACCATCGTGATAAGCCTGGCCGGGAGTAGATAAAAAAGTGATAGCGCTGGCTTGTGTTGCCATTACCGAAAGTCCAATGGTCCACCATTCGGCTTCATTTCCTCCCCGGATGTAGTCCTGGACATTTCGGCTGCCCCGAGTTTTATAAACGCCGTAGCTTACAATAAATATTAAGGTTAGGATGAGAACTACCCAGTCTAATTCCTGCATCCTAAGTAAAGATTTTCATTAAGAGATAAAAAACCGCGATGTAACCTGCGTTGGCTGCCAGTACTATGGTATAGGACCTTTTCCAGATATATTTTTTTGACTGTTCCATTACTTTCCCAGGGAAACTATATTGGCAAAAAGCCGGAATGCACCGGGAACCCCATCAGGAAACTGTCTAAAGAAGCTTAATCCGGTATAAACAAAATATCCTTTCCCGTATGGAGCTACCAAAAGAGCACCTTCTTTGGGAGTTTCGTTTTTGTCATTGATTGAAAGAATGGGTGTAAATTCAGGTGCCCATTCATCGGCAAAATAAAGACCTCTTTCCTGGACCCAACCTTTAAAATCTTCTGAACTTATTTTATTGGGAACATTAAGTATAGGATGTTCCGGGGTTAGAAAACGTACTTCTGCATTTTCTTCTGTAACCCTATCTCTCGATATTTGTAAATTATAAGGCGCAACAGGATTTACCAGTATTCCGCGGTTTGTATTATATTGAACTACCACAGTCCCACCTCCCTTTACGTAGTCAAAAAGTTCATTTTGAACATATTTTAAAGCATCTACCGTGTTGTAGGCTCTTATCCCCAAAATGACAGCATCAAAACCTGAAAGTGATTGTGAAGAGATACCTGCAGGATCCAGCCTAACAACATCGTAACCAATTTGCTCCATACTTTGAGGTACTACATCGCCTGCACCTTCAATAAAAGCAATCTTTTCACCCTTCTTTTTAATGTCGAGTTTTACCAGTTTTGCCTTTGCAGGAAGAAGAATGGATTGCTGCGGAATATGCCCGTAATTAAGATTGACCATTTCTTTTCCAAATGTTTCATCTTCTATAGTTACCTCAGGAATTAAGTCGCTTTCATTTTGTCCAGGGGGAGGAGTAACAGTAAAATTTACTGTAAAACCCGCACCTTTTTCTGAAATATTAAAAGGTACGCTGGAAGGTGATATTTGCCAATCTTTGGAAGCTTTTAATTTAATATCTCCCGAAATATTGGCCTGTCCTGCCAAAATGCTTACCGGAACAGTTTTTTGCTCTTCATTTGAAAATATTAAAACCTTGTCAACTAATGCAACTGAAACGGGTGGAATAACCTGGAATGGCTGATAAACTTCTCCTTCTACAGGATCATTAAATTTATAAACAACAGGTTTTTCAAATGGGATTACCTCTCCATTTATCATAACATTAAAATAGGCGGTAAGAGCAGGAGGATTTTCAGGTTTTCCCACCAGGCTTAGATCATCAACCTGATATTTTCCTATAGTTCCTTTTTCTTTTAACCAATATGGGGAAGTGTATTGTATATCCCTGGGTATTGTGTAATTTATTTCTCCTTTCCAGTCCTCATTATTTTCGAGACTTTGTGCTGGGGATAACTTTTCTTCTCCGGGATTAATTTCTACTGTTACGAGTTCCATTTTCCCAGGACTACGATTAATAGCTTCAAGCTCCAGCGTTATTTGTTTTCCTGGAACTGCACTTTGAGATTGGGCTGTGGCTTCAAGGAAAAGACTAAGCACTGGCAGCAATAATTTCTTGAATTTCTTTAGATTTTATTTTTTTCCAATGTTCATCTTCAAGCTTTTGTATTAGGGAATAAGCTTTAACCAATCCCGGTAAACTGGCAGCAGGTTTTTGAAAATCAAAATTTTTCTCAACTTCCAGAAGTATTTTTCCAATTTCTTTTCCGCCTTTAAGTCTGTTCCAGGAGGTGTCAATCCCCGCGAAAACAGATTTTGCATCAGCAGGTAGTTCTCCTTTGATCAATTCCAGATATTCCGGTTGGGAGCCTCGACTGCCTTACTTCCAAATCCCTGGGATTGATGTTGGCTTCGGCTTAAAGCTGCAATTTCCGGATTTGACAGCCCGAGTAAAGGAAAATATACTCCTGTGTCAAATTCAAGATAATTAGTTTTAACTGCTTTTTTAAACTCTTCTTCGCTTCCGTAAAACCAGGGGGAAGTATTAAAAAAGAGCCTTTTTGGGCTAAATGTTGTTGTTAACTTGAGTTGATCAGGGAAAGAAGTTTGATTTCCGGCCAGTTCAAAAGCTTCAGTACTTAGTAGGGCTGAGGCTGTATGTTGGCCGTGGGTATCTCCGGAAGTGCGATGGTTGAACCTAGTTTATTACAACATCGGGTTTAAATTTTCTTATTGCCCATACTACATCTCCCAGAACCTCCTTACTGTTCCAGAATTCCATGGCTTCTTCTGGAGTTTTGGTGTAGCCAAAGTCTATAGCACGGGTAAACATTTGTTCTCCACCGTCTATTCTTCTTGCTTCTAGCAGTTCCTGTGTCCTAATAACTCCCAAAAGCTCCTGTAACTCGGCACCTATTAAGTTTTGTCCTCCATCCCCGCGTGTAATAGACAGGTAGCTAAGTACGGCATGAATGTCATTGGCAAACCAGGAAATTAGTCTGGTGTTTTCATCATCCGGGTGTGCAGCTACATATAAAACGGAACCAAGAAAATTCAGTTTTTTAATTGCCTGATATATTTCGGCTGAATTAAGCTTTTGTGGGGTCTGTCCCTGGGTAACAAAGAATAGGAGACAAAAAGAGAGGGTTAGAAGTTTACGCATTTAAAAAAAGGTGTTATCAACCTTTTCAAATATAACAACTTTAGATATTTATGTTTAGTTTTTCCCTCGAATACTTTTAAAGGCTGTCTTTTCCTTCATCCAGATAGTAATCCTTCTTAATAAGAGTCACCGCCTTTTGTAAGATAAGATTGTTAGGGTAGGTGGTAAGCTCTCCATGGTCATCCCTAAGGTGTAAGTGAAAAGCCCGAATATCTTCTATTACAGCTTCAATTGGCATGTCCTTGTCATGGATCTTTATTTTATCACCAATTCTATAGGGAAAGGAAAAGAACATGATTATACCCGAAGTAATATTACTTAGGATCGACCAAATTGCAAATAATGCAACACCTATCACGGCAAATGTTGAAGAGAAGATAAGAGAGAGATCTCTAAGATCCATTCCCCAGGCAAAAGAGAAGAGAAAAAAAGCAATAATGGAAACCAGGATATTGATATATTTAAACATCAGCTTGGTTCGGGTAATATTTATTTCAGATCTTTTTCCAACCCGGTGAGCAGCTTTTTTTAATATAAACTGCAGGATTGTTATTACTAATATAATAGCGATGGTATAACCGATTTCGGTCCTGTAGTCGGTAATATATTTGTACATTAATTTAAATTCAGGGTGTCCCGCAAAGGTAAATCTTTATTAGAATTTTTAGTCCAGTAATCCATTTTTATAGTTGACAGTTTATTGGCTGTTGTATAATATTCATTTCCATCGTGGTTAGTTATTTCTGTCCACTTCTCAATCGTATAAGGAAAGGTAGGCTTAAAGTATATCTTCAAACTACGTTTAAGTTCAGGATAAGTAATCCTGTAAACTGAAAGTTTCCCATCCTGATAAAATTCTGCGGTTGCAGGATGTGGTTTTATTTCTATATGTGCCAATCTTATGTATTCAAAAGAAGGTATTATAATTATCTCCCCTGTAGGTAAAAGATCAGGATCTATGCGCAATTGATTCCAAATTTCATTTTCCAGGTGCACCTTGTGAAGAGAAAGGTCCTCATCTGTTTCCCCGGCGAAATAGGAATGAGAAACTATTTCATATTTTCCCCTGTTATTCAACTGCATATATACCTGGCCACACCATTCCTGAATAGAAGCCGCAACTTTGAGAGCATGGGATTTGCCTTCAAGAGGATAAAAGCTGCTCTGCATGATTGAATAAGGATAAATTCCGGTTATAAAATTTTTAGTGGAATTTAATTTTAGAACTTCAATTGTATTTGTAGTTTTCTCATTTGCCTTTACCTGCTCATCTTTTAAAAAATCCTCGGTAACAAAAATGAGTACTGCATTTCCTTTTCTGGTTTCTCCATAGCGGGATTGCTCCAGTTCATACGAGGAAATTTCAGCTTTACCCGTAAACCAGTATTCTTTAAATTCTTCGGAAAGTTCTCTCTGCGGAAGCTCTTCTCCACCACCAGAATTTTTTGAACAGCTAAGCAACTAGTATAACTATAAAAAGAAAAGTTGCAGAAGAGTGCTGAAGTTTCATCCCGGTAATTTTATACTGAAGGTACTAAAAATCAACGGGATGCTATTTCCACTAATGCTTTGTAGACAAGGTGTGTAGGCAAACCAACTACATTAAAATAGCTTCCTTCCACCCGGGTAATCCCAATGAGCCCTATCCATTCCTGAATTCCATAAGCCCCGGCTTTATCCAGAGGGTGATAATGTTCTATATAATAACTAATTTCATCTTTAGTCAAATCCTTAAACGTAACCCTTGTAGTATCGTTAAGAGTTTTTTGACTCTTATTTGTGGTAAAAGTAACAGAGGTAATTACCTCGTGTGTTTTCCCAGACATTGATTCGATCATTTTAAATGCTTCAGAAGAAGTTTCAGGTTTTCCCAAAGCTTTTCCTTCGTGCCATACAATGGTATCACTGGTAATAAGAATCTCGTGGTCCTTTAAGGCTTTCAGAAAAACTTCTGCTTTTAATTCAGACAAATAATCTGTAATCTCACTGCCACGAAGGGTATCCGGATACTCTTCCTTTATAGATTTATGGTCTACAATAAATGGAATATCCAGGTCTTTAAGAAACTGGTGCCGCCTTGGAGATCCCGAAGCGAGAATAAGGTGATGGTTTTTAAGGATTTCTTTTAGCATATCAAGTGAGTATAAAAGGGTAAAGACCAATTGACAATAGTCCCAGGATCATGATAAATTTTATAAGGATGCTAAGCCGGGAAAATTGCTTTTTTGTCTTCGCATTAAGTACATTAATTAAAAAATAGAGAAGAGGTCCTACAATAAGTACTAAAGCGTATAATACTGCGTAAATATTATTAAAAAGATATTCATACATATAATAAATAACACAAAATAGAGGGACAAGGCCTGTTGCAAATATTATTTTATTTGCTCTATTCCTTCCCACGGCTATGGGTAGAGTATTTCTACCTGTATTGTAATCGCCGATAAGATCTTCCTGGTCCTTAACCATTTCCCGCAGCCAGTTAATTAGAAACGCAAAAAAAGCATAGTCCAGAAGTATCGAGAAAATTATGGATTGGGTGTGTTGATTTTGAGGAGTTATGGCTAAGTAGGAGATCAAATAACCCCATAATGATAATAACGAAGGCCACGAGGCTGCTAACCACCAGATTTCCTAATACGAGAATTTGCTTTATGTAAGTAGCGTAAAGGTAGAGCAGAGCTGAAATAATAATAAAAATAGCAGAAAAGCCCGGCCTGCCAATGATGTTTGAAAGATAAAATCCAATTCCCACCCCGGTTATTGTTAAAGCAATATAGAGATTGTAGGCAGTTTTTTCTGAAATATGGTGCGGGATGACACCTTTGTGGGGCTTATTGATCCTATCTGTCTCTACATCGAATATGTCGTTGATAATATTTCCTGCAGCGGCAATATTTACAGTTGAAAAACATAATAGAAAAAATCCGAAATCACTAAGAGTTATTTCAATTCCGAAGGTTTCGAAAAGAGCATATTTAATTAAAACCTGAGTAGCTATTATAAGAATCAGGTTTTGATACCTGATCAAATTTAAGAAGGAGAGGAGTGGTTTATAGTTCAATTAGAAACAAATTTTAATCCTATAATTGAAATAATTAAGGTGCTAAGGAAAAACACCCTCCAAAAATGAGCTAAGTTCTTTAAAAACGAATATCCCGAGAAGAACAGTTCCTACTGCGCCTATTCCCGTCCACACGGCATAGGCCGTACCAATGGGCAGAGTTTGAGTGGCTTTGTATAGCAAAGCCATACTTACGGCCAGAGAAAGTAGAAAACCAACTAACCAATAAGTGGAGGTAGCCCCTGTTGAAAATTTAGCTTTGCCAAGGCAAAAAGCAAAGGCAACTTCAAATAATCCTGCTATAACAAGAATTACCCAGTTCATATTGCGTGAGGGTTAGAAAGCCATTTTCCCTGAACTTTCAATACCTGCTCAATTACATCCCGCACACAACCTTTCCCACCTTTTTTATGGGAAACATATCGACTTATTTCTTTTATTTCGGCAGCCGCATCCTGTGGGCAGCATGGAAGGCCTACAAGTCTCATAGGGTATAAATCGGGGATGTCATCTCCCATATAAAGAACATTTTGTGCGTCTACTTCATAAATATCAAAAAATTCGTTTAGTTGCTCTACCTTATCCTGGATCCCCAGATAAATGTTAGTAATGCCTAAATCCCGTAATCTTTTTCTAACGCCCTCATTTTTTCCGCCAGAGATAATACATACATTATATCCTGCCAGTTGTGCGGTTTTTAATGCGTACCCATCTTTAATGTTCATCGTCCTAAGCAATTCCCCATCTGTACTCACCTGTATAGAGCCATCTGTAAGTACGCCGTCTACATCAAAAATGAAGGTGTTTATGTGATTAAGGTATTCTTTATAATTCTTTTCCATGGAGCTGCCGGATTGAGTCATTTAATATTTGATATATTTTTTTTCTTTCTTCAGAAAGCAGAGAGAGATGCATATTTATTACCTGGAGATCATTACGTTTAGCCGGACTAGGTTTGTGCATCTTTGGGTGCCATATTTGTTGCTTTTGTGGCAGTTTCCAGGACCAAAGGGTGAAGGATCTCAAATGGCAGATCATTCTCCCGGCAAATTTCGTCTCCAATACTGTACATATAATTGGAGAAATTGCTTACAAATACTGCTGCCAAATGTAAAGCCTTTCTTTGTTCTGATGAGATTTCATATACCTTTTCACTTAGCTGCCTGGCAAGTCCTTTTATCTCCTCGAGTTGCTGCTCATTAGCTGCTTCTATGCACAGCGGTACAGTTTTAAAATCCAGAGCCTTACTCTTTGAAAATGTTTGAAGGGGATAAAGAATTCCTTTTTTGCTGAAATGTTTCAATATCGAGAGAGGTGTTGAACCCGAAGTATGAAGTATCATTGCCTCCCTGTAGAGAATCTTTTCTGCCAGCAGGGGAATGGCTTCATCTTTAAGAGCAAGAATATAGATATCTGCCGGAAAAACTTCAGTAAAATCGGTAGTGACAGGGACTTTATCTTTAAATTCTTCAAGGCTTTTTTTCTGATGATTGTATACCTGGATCACCTCGTAACCTTCAGCTTGAGATAAAGCTGAAAATAAATGGGTTGCAACATTTCCGGCTCCAAACAGAACAATACTCTTCATTCGGCTAAATTACCAAAAAAATAATGTGGCCCGGGATCAGAAATCGAAAAAATAGGGGATGTAGAGGTTTAAGAAATAAAAGGAATGCCATGAAAATATCGTTTTTCTCCTGAAATTCATTTTAATCTCCCAGCCGTGGGACTAAAAATTAAGAACCCGCTTTAAATATAGCCTCCAACTTTTATTAATTCTAACACGACCTCAGGAATTTAATTCTTTGAGAATAGATTTTTACCTGCTGGAAAATACATCAATTTTATCGGGAGGATCAATAGAGATTGAGGAGGAGCAGTAGCAAAGTCATTTAAAATTAACATATCTCAACGGTAAATGGTTTGGTATTCGGAGGTCGAAATGTTTATTATTCGTTAAATTTGCAGCGTTTAAAAAATTACTTTAATGCAGAATAAAATAGCGGCTGTATTGTTCTCAACCAGAATTATGGCAGTCTTGTTCATTGTATTTTCCATTGCACTTGCCCTGGGAACTTTTATTGAAAGTTGGTACACTATAGAAACAGCAAGAGTACTTATTTATAATACCTGGTGGTTCGAGGGAATTATGCTCTTTTTTGTTATTAATTTTGCAGGAAATATTTACCGCTACAATCTTCACAAGAGAGAAAAATGGTCTTCCCTCCTCATTCACCTCTCTTTTGTACTTATTCTTATTGGAGCATTTGTTACCCGCTATATTAGTTATGAAGGAATAATGCCCATTAGAGAAGGAGAAACAACTAATATTTTTCTTTCAGAAAAAACATATTTAACGGCATTCATAGACGGTGAGATCAATGGGGAACCACGGCGCAGAATAATTGAAAAGCCTGTTCTTCTTGCTCCAGAAACAGAAAATGATGTTACCATAAATACCGATTTTAACGGGCAACCCGTCACTATAGAAGTGGTGAATTTTATTCATGGTGCAGAAGAAGGACTTGTACCGAGTGAAAGTGGAGATAACTATCTTCAAATTGTTGAAGCAGGAGATGGTGGGAGACACGAACATTTTCTTAAAGAAGGAGATGTTGCGAACATCCATAATATGTTATTTGCCTATAATAAACCTACTGAAGGTGCTATAAATCTTATAGTAGATGAAGATGAAGGAGTTTACCAGATCAATACTCCTTTTGAAGGAACTTATTTAAGAATGAGTGATCAACTGCAAGGGGAGGTGAGTGCAGATAGTTTGCAGACTTTCCAGTTAAGATCCCTGTATGATCTTGGAGGAATGCAGTTTGTTGTTCCAGAGCCTGCTGTGAGAGGCCATTATGATATAGTTCCAACAGAAACCAAGGAGATGGGGCAGGAGAATGCAGTTAGCCTTAAAGTTACAACGGGAGGGGAGTCAACCACGGTAAGTATGCTGGGAGCTAAAGGGGTAGTAAATCCTCCTCAACAGGTACAGGTAGGCGGTTTGGATTTGTACCTTAATTATGGTTCCAAGGAAATGGAACTTCCTTTCCAAATTAAACTGGATGATTTTATTGCTGAAAAATATCCTGGTACAGAGAGCAATCCCACCCCAAGTTATTCTTCTTTTAAAAGTGAAGTCACTATTGTGGAAGAGGATGGAATTACCTGGCCTTATGAAATTTATATGAATCACGTTTTGGATAAAGAGGGGTTCAGGTTTTTTCAGGCTTCTTTTGATCCCGATGAAAAAGGAACAGTACTTTCAGTAAACCATGATTATTGGGGCACCTGGATCACCTATATAGGTTACTCCCTTCTCTATTTAGGACTAATGTTAATTTTGTTTGATAAAGGAAGCCGCTTTGGAAAATTAAAAGTGTTGCTCGACAAAGTAAAGTCAAGAAAAGCCAAACTGGCAACACTCACAGTATTTCTGTTTCTGTCTACTGCAGGTTTTGCCCAGGATGCAGATCCTGAACACGGTCACGTGAAAATGTCCAAAACTCAGGTAGATTCTCTTATTGCGACAACTGTAGTTTCTGATGAGCATGCTGATAAGTTTGGGAAACTTGTAATCCAGGATGCCGGGGGTAGGATGAAGCCTGCCAACACTTTTTCTTCAGAATTGCTTCGGAAACTCAGCAAAAAAGATTCTTATGAAGATTTAAATGCCGACCAGGTACTTATTTCTATGATCGAGAATCCTGCGTTGTGGTACAATGCTCCTCTTATTTATGTAAAGCCTAATAACGACAGTATACATCATATAACAGGTGTTGAAGAAGGCCGGAAGTATTTAGCAATGACAGATTTCTTTGACAGGACGGGAGCTTATAAACTATCTCCATTTCTTGAAGATGCTTACAAAGCTTCTGTGCCTAACCAATTTCAAAAAGATTTTATAGACGTAGACCGTAAGGTGAACCTGCTTTTTTATGCATTGCAGGGAGAGATGCTGCGCATTTTCCCAATTCCGGGAGATGAAAATAACAAATGGGTATCTTATACAGATGTGGCAGAATCTAATTTTAAAGGAATGGATTCAGTTTACGTGAGGCAAATCCTGCCCATTTACATGAATACTTTAAGGGAAGCAAGAACCACAGGAGATTACACCCGAGCCGATGAAATGCTGGAAAGCATAAACGGTTTCCAGAAAAAATTTGGAAGTGAAGTAAGACCTCCTCAGGAAAAGATTAATGCCGAAATTCTTTATAATAAGTACGACATCTTCAGAAACCTGTTTATGCTCTATATGCTGGCCGGATTGATAATGCTCATATTTGTTATTGTCCAAATCTTTAAAGATTCCAAAGTAATTCGGATCCTTATTGGTATTAGTGCAATTTCAATTTTAATATTTTTCGTGCTTCATACTCTTGGTTTGGCTGCAAGGTGGTATATCTCCGGCCATGCTCCCTGGAGTGATGCTTATGAATCTATGATCTATGTTGCCTGGGCAACAATGTTCTTTGGCCTTGCCTTCGGGAGAAAAAGTAATCTAACAATTGCCTCAACAGCTTTTGTTGCTTCTATGATCCTTATGATAGCTCATTGGAACTGGATGGATCCTTCTATAGCCAATTTGGTTCCTGTTCTCGATTCATACTGGTTAATGATCCATGTGTCGGTGATAGTTGGAAGTTACGGTCCGTTTACGCTGGGAATGATCCTGGGTGCAGTTTCCCTGTTGTTAATGATCATGACTACAGAGAAGAATAAAGTAAAAATGGATTTAAATATTAAAGAGATAACCATAATTACCGAAATGGCCCTGACAGTTGGGTTGGTAATGCTTACTATTGGAAACTTTCTGGGAGGTCAATGGGCGAATGAAAGCTGGGGAAGGTACTGGGGTTGGGACCCTAAAGAAACCTGGGCTTTGGTTAGTATTATGGTTTATGCTTTTGTTATACACATGAGACTTGTACCAGGACTTCGAAGCCGTTGGTTCTTTAATTTAATGGCCATAGTTGCTTTTGCCAGTATTATGATGACCTATTTTGGAGTGAACTTCTACCTTGCCGGGCTACATTCATATGCAAGTGGCGACAAGGTAATTACCCCGACTTTCGTATATTATTCTATAGGAGTTGTGGCTATTCTGGGTGCAGTTTCTTACTGGAAATTTAACAAGTACTACAGTAAAGGAAACAAGAGATTATCTGAATCTGAAAAATAGGTGTCTAGTCCTAAATGAGCGATACAGATTATTAAGGATTAAAATTAATTATTTAAAGCTGAACGATGATCTCATTGTTCAGCTTTTTTGATTTGTACTGTTTTCTTTTTAGGACTAATTGTTGATGCATTTGATGTGGAGTTAGCATATGGTTTGACAGGTGTGGCCTTAAATGGTTGTAAATTTTTATTGCTTCATCTATTAGCTTTTTTCTTGTTGTGAGGTCAGTATCGTATTTTGCAATATGGAATTCCTGCTTTAATATTCCATTTATCCGCTCGGCAATGGCATTTTCATAGGGATCATACTTCTCAGTCATACTTGGTTTAATATTGTTTTTATCCAGTACCTTTTGATAGTCGTTGGAACAGTATTGGAGGCCCCTGTCGGAGTGGTGTATCAAAGGTTGGTCGCTATAGCATCTGTTTTTGACTGCCATCTCCATAGCTCTTATTGATCCTGACACATCCAAACTATTCGATACGTCGTGCCCCATTACAACTTTCGAGTAAGCATCTGTGACCAGTGCCAGGTATGCAGGATTCCTCCTATTGCCCACATAAGTAATATCACTTACCAAAACCTGTTCTGGCCTATTTATTTCTGTGGCACACAATAGGTTTTTGTGCTTTCTAAATCTATGGTGCGAGTCTGTGGTGATGTGATAGCTTCTCCTGGATTTTATCAGCATATGGTTTGCCCTAAGAATTCTAAAAAGTTTGTCACGTCCTACTTTCAAAGGAACAAGTTCTTCTTTAAGGATATGGTACAGCTTCTTGCTACCTAGCCTGGGCATCAGTATTCTTACGGGCCGCACCAAGGCAATTACCTTTTGTGCCACTTCCTGTTTTTCAATGGTAGATCTAATGGATCTGTAATATACCTGTCTACTTACCCCGAGTAAATCACAGGAAGAAACTATTGTTTCTTTGTGTTCTTCTTTGAAGTGGTCGATAACCCGGGCGTGTAATTTTTTCTGATCTGGATGTCATATTCTTTCTCGGCCATATCTACCAGCATATCGAAGATAATGACTTTCTTATCTGCTCGCTCGGCAAGATGCTCCGCCCTTGCCTTCTGTTTCTCCAGCAGTTTGACTTTGGCCTCTAGCTCAAGGATTCTTTGTTCAGGTGTTTTTGCCACAATAGTTCCAGATTGATTCTCCCAATCAAAGTTACCATATTTTCTGAGCCATTCCCTAATTGTTGATTTAGCTTGAATCCCATATTTATGACAAGCTTCTGTCCTGCCTAGTTGACCAAATTCAATTTCCTGGACAACTTGTAACTTAAAAGAAACAGAGTAATCTTTTTGGGTACGCTTGATATACCCTTTGCTCGCTGATGTTTTCATTACACTAGATTTTTAGTGTATCGCTATTTCAGGACAGGACACGGTTTAAAATTAAAAAATCCTGCAAATAGCAGGATTTTTTAATTTGTAGGAAATATTACTTTAGGCCTCCAACCATTTCCCTCGGTTTTACCCATTCATCAAATTCCTCGTTGGTAACATAGCCAAGATTAACTGCTTCCTCTTTTAAAGTAGTACCATTTTTATGAGCTGTGTTTGCTATTTCTGCAGCTTTGTAATACCCAATCTTGGTGTTAAGGGCTGTAACAAGCATTAAAGAATTATCCAGATGTTCTTTGATCCTTTGATGATTAGGTTCTATTCCTCTTGCGCAATGTTCCTCAAATGATACACAGGCATCACCAAGCAACTGCGCACTTTGTAAAAAGTTTGCCGCCATTAATGGTTTAAAAACATTCAGCTCAAATTGTCCCTGCATTCCTCCAACGCTTATCGCAACATCGTTCCCCATAATCTGTGCGCAAACCATTGTTAAGGCTTCACACTGGGTAGGATTAACCTTCCCAGGCATAATAGATGACCCTGGTTCATTAGCTGGAATATTAATTTCTCCTATTCCGCTTCGGGGACCAGATGCAAGCATTCTTATATCATTGGCTATTTTATTAAGAGCTACAGCAAGTTGTTTTAAAGCTCCGTGGCTCTCTACTATAGCATCATAGTGCTGCAAGTGCTTCAAATTTATTTGGAGCAGATGTAAAGGGAAGATCAGTGAACTTTGCTATAAATTCTGCTACTCGTTTAGCGTAACCCTTTGGGGTATTTAACCCCGTCCCAACAGCCGTACCTCCAAGTGCCAGTTCAGAAAGATGTGGAAGAGTATTTTCCAAAGCTCTTATTCCATAATCCAACTGTGCAACATAGCCGCTAAATTCCTGGCCAAGGGTTAATGGAGTAGCATCCATAAAATGGGTGCGGCCAATTTTTACCACATTCTTAAATTCTTCAGATTTTTTCTTTAGGGTGTTTCTCAACTTCTTAAGCCCGGGTAAAGTTACCTGCGCCACCTTTTTATAGGCTGCAATGTGCATTCCTGTTGGAAAGGTGTCATTAGAAGATTGAGATTTATTTACATCGTCATTGGGATTTAGTGTTTTTTCACCTTCGCCAATGGTTTTTCCTGCCAACTGGTGAGCACGATTGGCAATAACCTCGTTGAGGTTCATATTGCTTTGAGTACCACTTCCCGTTTGCCAAATAACTAAAGGGAATTGTTCATCATGTTTTCCCGCAAGTATTTCATCACATACTTTTGCGATATAGTCCCTTTTTTCTACTGGCAGAACACCCAGTTCGCAATTGGTAAATGCCGCTGCTTTTTTAAGATAAGCAAAGCCATACACAATCTCCATTGGCATTGAACTAAGCAGCTCCAATTTTAAAATTATTTTTTGAACGTTCAGTTTGAGCTCCCCATAATTTATCTACAGGAACTTTCACTTCACCCATGGTATCTTTCTCTATTCGGTAGTCCATATGTTTAAGATTAGATTACAAATTTACATTTTCACAATTTTCTAATGGTTTAAATGATTGACAAATTTTAATCTTTTTGTTATAAAATCTTTCCCGGAACATATTTCTTATTAAAATTTTTCTTTTAAAATTTAAATTATTGTTGGGACATAAATAGGAGAGTTACTATCTTTGACACTGTTTATAAAAACCAGCTGGAAATTATGTTCGAATTTGATCAATACCTTGGCTTCTTAGCTTTTCTCACAATCCTTACAATGGGATTTTGGTTAATGATATTTTTAATGGCTATTTTACCTTACTGGATTGGAGGTTCTATCCAGGAAATGTTAAAAGAAAAAAAGGAGAAGAAACGTAGAGAAAAAGAAGCAAAGGAGCTTCACTCTTAAGTAGTAAAAATTGTTCCGCTCTCGCGGATTTAATAAATATGTCTAGTCCTAAATGAGCGATACAGATTATTAAGGATTAAAATTAATTATTTAAAGCTGAACGATGATCTCATTGTTCAGCTTTTTTGATTTGTACTGTTTTCTTTTTAGGACTAATTGTTGATGCATTTGATGTGGAGTTAGCATATGGTTTGACAGGTGTGGCCTTAAATGGTTGTAAATTTTTATTGCTTCATCTATTAGCTTTTTTCTTGTTGTGAGGTCAGTATCGTATTTTGCAATATGGAATTCCTGCTTTAATATTCCATTTATCCGCTCGGCAATGGCATTTTCATAGGGATCATACTTCTCAGTCATACTTGGTTTAATATTGTTTTTATCCAGTACCTTTTGATAGTCGTTGGAACAGTATTGGAGGCCCCTGTCGGAGTGGTGTATCAAAGGTTGGTCGCTATAGCATCTGTTTTTGACTGCCATCTCCATAGCTCTTATTGATCCTGACACATCCAAACTATTCGATACGTCGTGCCCCATTACAACTTTCGAGTAAGCATCTGTGACCAGTGCCAGGTATGCAGGATTCCTCCTATTGCCCACATAAGTAATATCACTTACCAAAACCTGTTCTGGCCTATTTATTTCTGTGGCACACAATAGGTTTTTGTGCTTTCTAAATCTATGGTGCGAGTCTGTGGTGATGTGATAGCTTCTCCTGGATTTTATCAGCATATGGTTTGCCCTAAGAATTCTAAAAAGTTTGTCACGTCCTACTTTCAAAGGAACAAGTTCTTCTTTAAGGATATGGTACAGCTTCTTGCTACCTAGCCTGGGCATCAGTATTCTTACGGGCCGCACCAAGGCAATTACCTTTTGTGCCACTTCCTGTTTTTCAATGGTAGATCTAATGGATCTGTAATATACCTGTCTACTTACCCCGAGTAAATCACAGGAAGAAACTATTGTTTCTTTGTGTTCTTCTTTGAAGTGGTCGATAACCCGGGCGTGTAATTTTTTCTGATCTGGATGTCATATTCTTTCTCGGCCATATCTACCAGCATATCGAAGATAATGACTTTCTTATCTGCTCGCTCGGCAAGATGCTCCGCCCTTGCCTTCTGTTTCTCCAGCAGTTTGACTTTGGCCTCTAGCTCAAGGATTCTTTGTTCAGGTGTTTTTGCCACAATAGTTCCAGATTGATTCTCCCAATCAAAGTTACCATATTTTCTGAGCCATTCCCTAATTGTTGATTTAGCTTGAATCCCATATTTATGACAAGCTTCTGTCCTGCCTAGTTGACCAAATTCAATTTCCTGGACAACTTGTAACTTAAAAGAAACAGAGTAATCTTTTTGGGTACGCTTGATATACCCTTTGCTCGCTGATGTTTTCATTACACTAGATTTTTAGTGTATCGCTATTTCAGGACAGGACAATATCATAAATAAAAAAGGTTGTCCGGAATGGACAACCTTTTTTATTTATGATACATTTTGATTATCCTTCAAAATCTCCACCCATGTCATCATCATTTCCTTCTCTGGCGGCACGGTCTCTCTGGTTCTTTTGTTGATTAAATCTGTATACCAGGGAAACATTAAAGGATCTTTGTCTCCATTGAAACTCGCTGTACCTGTCATAAGTTCGGGTATTAGTGAAAGATTCTCTTCTACCACTATTTAAAAGATCCCGTACATTAAAAGAAAGAGTAGCATTATTATTAAACAGGTCTTTACTTAAAGCAAGATCTATTGAAAGAAATCCTTCCCTGGTACCCTGGACTTCCTGAGATGGTCCTCTGTAGAACGCATTTGTTTGCCAATCTATTTTTGCAGGTAAAGTTACCTTAGAGCTAAATCTGGCAAACCAGCTTGTGTTTTCGGCACCATAGTCTACTCCGTTAAACTGTCCTTCAGTTTTAAATTGAAAGAAATTAAAACTTCCGTTTAGCCGAAGCCAGTCAGCAGGGTTGTATAAAAGCCCTAATTCTCCACCTGTTCTTTCATTACTGGAAAGGTTTACAGGAATGGTTCTAATTATATTTGAACCTTCCACATTTTGTTCAATTCTTTCAAAACTGTCAGTTTCATTTTGATAATAAATTGAGGAAGTCAAAGTCAATTTTTCCCATCGCTTAAGATATCCAAGGTCAAAAGCATTGGAAAAGGCTGGTTGTAAATTAGGGTTTCCCTGGAATACGTTGTTTGTACTGCTCCTGGATGGAAAAGGATTAATGAACCAGCCTCTTGGTCGGTTGATTCTTCGGTTATAACCCAAAGTAATATTTTCCTGCTCTCCTAATTCATAAATAACATTTACAGTAGGAAATAATCCCAGGTAGTCGTTATCGAAATTGGTATCTATTGGAAATCCAAATTCTGCCTGAAGTTCTTCTTCGGTTAATTCAGAATTAATCTCCCCTTTTAATTTGGTGTGTTCCAGTCTTAGTCCAAGAAGGAAAGAAAAATCACCTAATCTTGTACCATATTGAGTGTATAGTGCCTGTACATTTTCAGTATAATCGAAAATGTTGGTTAAGTTTCTATCTAACTCATAAGCTCCTCCTCCAATGGAATCTCTACTTAGAGCATAATCGGTTACTGAATTTTCAAAATTCCCGCGGTACCCGGCTTCAAATTGAGAATCTTCATTAAAGGGGAGAACGTAATCGGCCTGGAATAGATATTCCTGCTGAGTTTCAACCTGATCTATTCTTTCGGCTAAAAACAAAGGATTATCAATTAGATCAAGTTCTTCAATTTCGTTAAGGTTTGTCAATTGCGTTTCTTCGTCATTTTCGTATTGAAAATCAGCAGTTAATTGATGACCGTCTTCGTTAAATTTATTGATATAGTAAAGCGAGAATTGATAACTGTTGTCATTTTCCTGCTGGTTTTCTTTTCTTATAGTTTCAAGAACATTTTCTCCGGCAATAAAATAATCAGAAATGTTTGTGGTGACATCAACATCTTCTCCAGTCCTATAAAATATAGTTCCTGTAATAGATGATTGGTCACTTAAATAATATTCCATTCCCAGGTTCGTATTGAAGCCTCTGTTCAACCTGTCAATTTCCCTGTCTTCAATGATTCTGTCAAACCTGGAATTGCTGTTTTCGTTAAATCGGGTATCAAAATAACCATTTCCTGGTGCGTCAAAATATCGGAATCCCGTGGTATTAAACAAATTATATTTTTCAGTACGGTAATTAATATTGGTAGAAATTCCGGCCTGGTCAGGATAACCTGCATTTAAAGTTACAGATCCATTAAAACCAAGAGTTTTTTCTTTTCTAAGAATTATATTTAAAATACCTGCAGTTCCTTCAGCATCGTACCTGGCAGAAGGAGATGAAATAACTTCAACCCTGTCTATGGCTTCGGCTAAGTAACTGGCTTAAAATATCTGTTCCGCCAAAGCCTGCCATTGCAGATGGTTTTCCATTAATAAGAATTCTCACATTTGAATTTCCTCTCAAACTAATCCCTCCCTCAAGATCTACAGTGACTGATGGAACGTTATTAAGGGCATCGCTTACCGTTCCACCTAAGCAGTTGTAAGGTCTTTTCCAATGTTGTAAATTTTCTTATCAAGTCTTACTTCCACCTGTGTAGTTTCAGCCCTTACAACTACTTCATCAAGACTGTCTGAGCTTAATCCCAGTACAATAGTTCCTAAATTAATATTGGAATTAACTTCCCTGTTATTGAAATTCTTGGTTTCAAACGAAATAAATTCAACCGCAATATTATAAGTTCCCGCTGGAACACTTATAGAAAAATTACCCTCAAGATCTGTTACCCCACCAGTAATAAAATCAGGATCATTGGGTTTTGTAATAGCAATGGTTGCATATTCCAGAGGTACGCCCATTTCATCATCTATTACTTTACCTGAAATTGTGTACTCCGGGGTTTGTGCGTAGGAAAATAAGTTAATTGAAAAAAATAATATCAGCAGGAAACTGATAGGTAAGAACTTTTTGGTAGTCATAAAACGTTTTTAAAGTTAGACCTGAAGAGAAGAGAAAGGTTTAATCTAAAGCCGTTAAAAAACTGTTAAAGCGAATTATCTTTTGTATGCCCGGGGTGTTTAGCGCTCAGTTATAGGATCTAAAGTAACATCAGGAATATTCCTGTTAATTCCGGCATAGGCGGCAAATTGATCCTCGTTCATGATCTTTTTAATAATTTGATGTTCCCTGGCCTGCACTATTTGAAGCCGTTTAATTTTACTTTGCCGCGGAATGTTAGCCGTAATAATTTCGTTTTTCCTGAGAGTATAGGAGATGATTATTCCTTCAAGCTGCAGGGTTTGAATAACAGATAAATGAAGTTTTTCCTGCCATGTGAGGGCAATTTCCTGAACTATTTCCTTAAGATCCCGGCGTCTTTGTTGGTGAAAATATATTTGTGAATATACAAACCCGGCCACCATCATTCCAGCCATACTTATTAATAAGAGTTTGTTTTTCATCTTCATAATTTGATAAAATTGTAATTATAAAATGGTGTCTATGTTGGAAGACGGCCTTCCTATGACAGCTTTATCTTCATTTTCAATAATTGGTCTTTCAATCAATTTTGGATTTTCTGATAGGATTTGGATAATTTCTTCATCACCTAAATCTTTGTCCTTATAATTTTCCTTCCATATAGCCTCTCCTTTTCTTACAAGCTGGATTGGTACAACTTTTAATTTCACTACCAGATCCCGTATTTCATCTTTAGATAAAGGCTCTTTAAGATATTCTCTAACTTTAAAATCCCTGCCAGATTTTTCCAGCATTTTTAAACCTTCCCGGGATTTGCTACATCTCGAATTGTGGTAAATAGTAATCATAACTTTTATAAAGTAACAAATTATTCCTATTAATTAAATTATTTGAATATTATTTATCAATCATCATTCCGTTGACCCATCATCATGAGATAAGCTTTTAAAAACATATCGATTTCCCCATCCATAACTGCTTCAGTATTTCCGGTTTCGGCTGCCGTGCGAACATCTTTAACCAGTTTGTAAGGGTGTAACACATAATTTCTAATTTGGGAGCCCCATTCAATTTTCATTTTTGAATCCTCAATCTCGCGACGCTGGGCCTGCTGTTTCTGAAGTTCAATTTCATACAGTTGACTTTTTAGAAGTTGCATAGCCTTGGTCTTGTTGTCCAGCTGAGATCTGGTTTCAGAATTTTCTATGACAATACCCGTAGGAGCGTGGCGTAACCTTACTGCAGTCTCTACTTTATTTACATTTTGACCCCCGGCTCCTGAGGATCTCATGGTTTCCCAGGAAATATCGGCAGGATTAATTTCAATTTCTATGGTATCATCTGCAAGTGGATAAACATAAATTGATGCGAAAGAGGTATGTCTCTTGGCGTTGCTGTCAAATGGTGAAATTCTCACCAGCCTGTGTACCCCGTTTTCACCTTTTAACCAACCGAATGCATATTCCCCATCTATTTCTATTGTCACGGTTTTTACTCCGGCAACTTCCCCTGCCTGATAGTTTAGCTCCTTTACTTTATACCCTCTGCTATCTGCCCATCTTAGGTACATTCGCATAAGCATCTCAGCCCAATCACAACTTTCTGTACCGCTAAGCACCTGCGGTAACCTGAAGAACTGCACTTAAATTATCCCCCTCTTCAGAAAGCATGTTGCTGAACTCGATTTCCTCTATAAGATCAATTAATTTGTCATAATGACTTTTCACTTCATCTTCAGTTGCGTCTCCTTCATCTTTAAATTCAATAAGGATTTGCAATTCCTCAAGCAGGCTTTTAGCTTTTTCATAATCCTGTACCCACTTTTTCTTTGCTCTCAGGGAGCGCATGAAATCTTCAGCTTCTTTGGGGTGGTTCCAAAAATCAGGATCAAAGGTTTTTTCCTCTTCATTCCTAATTTCTATTTGTTTTTGCTCTATATCCAGGTGTTTATATAAGGCATCAAGCCTTGTATTCAAATCTTTCACCTGCTCGGTATTTACCATAAAGTCACAATTATTTTGAGAGGTAAAGGTAAAGGAATCTTAGCTTTTAGTTCGTAGGAAGATACTTATTTTGGGAATCTAATGTTAACAGCTTTAACCATGGAAGGGTCTGGAATAGCTTTTTAAAAATGAATTTTTTTTTTAAAAAAACTATCTTTTATTTTGAAAAACTCCTGAAATGGATTTCTTCTTCTTTCCCTGATATTAATCTTAACTACAATTTCTATAACTTTGGATTTTTCTCCTCAACTTTTGGTTAAAAGTAAGAGTTCGATAAAATGGACTTACTCTCCAATTTTATTTTCTAAATAAGCTAATAAAATTAAATTATGGAGATGGCTGCGGAAAAAATTAAAAGATAGCAATACTGTTTTCAGAAATTATAAAAAGAAATTGAAAAGTGTAGAAGTTTCCGGCTGAAATTAAACCGACAAATGTTGTTTTATAAAACCGCGGAGATTACTAACTGTAGTAGTTGCTGAAAAGAAATTTATAAAGAATTAGCGAATAATTTGATGAAGGACATAGATTTAAGAAGTGATACGGTGACAAAACCTTCCCAGGGAATGTTGGAAGAAATGATGAGTGCGAAGGTGGGGGATGATGTATACAAAGAGGATCCAACAGTAAACCAGCTTGAACAGAAACTAGCCAGCCTGTTTGGAAAAGATGAAGCCTTATTCTTTCCAACAGGAAGTATGGCAAATCAGGCTGCAATTAAATTACATACTCAACCTGCAGAACAACTAATTTGTGACAAATGGGCTCATGTCTATAATTATGAAGGGGGTGGGGTTTCTTTTAATAGTGGTGTTTCCTGTAAGTTAATAGATGGCAATAGAGGAATGATCACAGCAGAACAGGTAAAGGAGAATATAAATCCACCCGATTTTTATCATAGCCCCTTAACTTCTCTGGTATGTTTGGAAAATACTACGAACAAAGGGGGAGGGGCTTGTTACGATTTTGAAGAATTCCGAAAAATTAGAGAAATTTGTGATGCACATAATTTGGGCTTGCACCTGGATGGAGCGAGACTTTTTAATGCATTGGTGGCTCGAAAAGAAGATCCACGGGAGTATGGGAAAATATTTGATACCATTTCGGTTTGTCTTTCAAAAGGATTGGGAACGCCTATAGGTACCGTTTTAATTGGTAACAAGGAAATAATGAAAGGTGCTATGAGAGTTCGGAAAGTTCTTGGGGGCGGAATGAGGCAGGTAGGGTTTATGGCTGCAGCAGGAATTTATGCACTGGATAATAATGTGGAACGCCTTGCAGAAGATCATAAAAGAGCTTCGGAAATAGGTGCGGCATTGTCAAAACTCGAATTTATAAAAGAAGTGGAACCTGTTGAAACAAATATTGTCATTTTTTATCTTCAGAATCCTTTAGCAGAAGAAAAGTTCCTTAGAAAACTTCAGCAGGAAAAAATAAGGATTAGTAACATGGGACAGGGGAAATTGCGTATAGTTACACACCTGGATTATACTGCAGAGATGCATCAACGGTTTATTGAAGTTGTCTCAGCTATTAATTTATAGATCAAAACTTTAACTCAATTTTGGATGTGATTTTTATCTTAGGTAAAGAGATTTAAATTACTTTAAAAATGTAACAAAATATAATTATATGAAGAACGTGATTCCAACACAGGAAGTCCCTGAATTAGTCGTGAAAACTGTAAATGGGATGAGGTGGGACCTGAGAGAAGAACAACCCGAAAATTTTACCATGATTGTTTTTTATCGTGGACTCCACTGCCCGTATTGTAAAGTATATCTTGAAGAAATTAATTCTAAAATTTATAAATTAAGGGATAATGGAATTAACGTTATATGTATAAGTGCCAACTCCGGTAGACTGGCAGAAGACACGGTGACTAAATGGGAAATTGAGAAACTCGTTATTGGCCATAGCTTACCTATAGAGACCGCCCGCAAGTGGGACCTGTATATTTCAAAGGGAATTAATAAAAAAGAGCCTGAATATTTCTTTGAACCTGCAATTTTTCTGGTGAAGCCAGATAATACTTTGTACGCTGCCAACATCCAGTCTATGCCTTTTGCGAGACCTTCTATAGATGATATAATAAAATCTACTGATTATATTCTGGATAATGATTATCCTGCAAGGGGGGAGAATAAGTCTAAAAGAAGGTGAAATATTAGTAGAAATAGATCACCTTCTCTTCTTGATTATTTAAACATATCAAGACCCGGAATATCCGGCATACCATCTTTGGCTACAGCTGCCAATTCATTCTCATTAATTTCTGAAGCTTTTGTAATAGCTTTATTTAAAGTTAAAACGAGATAATCCTCGAGCTGTTCCCTGTCTTCCAGCAGTTCATCTGCAATGGATATATTCTTGATTTCACGACTCGCTGCTATGGTCACTTTTAATAATCCGTCGCTGGAATGTTCATCAACTAAAACGGTTTTAAGACGTTCTTTAGTGGCTTCAACTTTTTCCTGGGTTTCCTTGAGCTTATTCATCATGCCCATCATATCTCCAAACATATTTTCTTTTTTTTAATTAGCGTAATTTCAAAATTACTAAATTACCTCCTCATTATAGTTAATATGAGAACACTATTAATTATTTTCTTAGGATGCCTTACCTTTGCGACCGCACAAAATAACAGCAATTTGAAAAAAGAAATCATTCCCCCAAAAGCAGAGAAAATATCTAAAGAACTGGCACACCACAATAAGGTAAGGGTTGATGATTATTACTGGTTGAATGACAGGGAAAACCCAAAGGTCATTGATTACCTGAACAGCGAGAATGAGTATAATGAGAAAATGACGGCTCACACTGTAGAATTCCAGGAGAAATTGTTTAATGAAATGAGAGGAAGGATCAAAGAAGATGATTCTTCAGTTCCATATAAGCTGAATGGCTACTGGTACCTCACCCGTTTCGAAAAAGGAAAAGATTACCCTATTTATTCCCGTAAAAAGGAAAGTCTTGACGCACCTGAAGAAATTTTATTTGATGTCAATGAAATGGCCGAAGGTTATGATTACTACAGCCTGGGAGGATTAAATGTAAGTCCTGATAATAAATTAATAGCTTTTGCAGTAGACACCCTGAGTCGAAGGAAATACACCATACAAATTAAAAACCTCGAAACGGGGGAAATTCGTCCTGAAAAAATTCTTACTACAACAGGAAGTTCTACCTGGGCTAACGATAATAAAACACTCTTCTACACAAAAAAGGATGAGCAAACCTTAAGGTCCAACCAAATTTTTAAACATATCCTTGGCTCAAATCCCGATGAAGATGAATTAGTTTACGAGGAAAAAGACGAAACTTTTAATACGTATATCTATAAATCCAAGTCTAAGCAGTACCTTGTAATAGGGTCCAACAGTACTTTAACCAGTGAATATCGTATTTTAAGTGCAGACACTCCTGAGAAGGAATTCAAAATTTTTCAACCAAGGCAAAGAGGGCATGAGTACGGGATAAGTCATTACGACGGATATTTTTATGTGCTCACTAATAAAGACGGGGCAACTAATTTTAAGTTGATGAAAACTCCTGTCGAACATACTGAAGCCGTGAATTGGGTGGAGGTAATTCCGCACCGGGAAGACTACCTGCTTGAGGATCTCGATATTTTTGAAAAATACCTCGTGGTGAGTGAGCGCAACAATGGTTTGAACAAAATTAAGATCACTCGGTGGGATAGTGGAGAAAGTTACTACTTACCTTTTGACAATGAAACCTATACCGCTTACACAAGTATAAATCCTGATTTTGATACCAATATTCTCAGATATACCTACAACTCCTTGAATACTCCCACTTCTGTTGTAGATTTTAATATGGAAACAAGAGAAAAGACAGTTTTAAAGGAACAGGAGGTTTTAGGAGGAGAATTCAATAAAAATAATTACGCTACCGAACGTATTTGGGCAACCGCCAAAGACGGCACTCAAATACCGGTTTCCCTGGTTTACAGGGAAGGCATTAAGAAAGATGGTAGCAATCCTTTGTTGTTATACGCATATGGATCATATGGTTCAACTATAGATCCTTATTTCTCAAGTGCACGATTATCACTTCTCGATAGAGGATTTATATATGCCATTGCTCATATACGGGGTGGAGAATATTTGGGGAGGAAATGGTATGAGGACGGGAAACTTTTAAATAAGAAGAACACGTTTACAGATTATATAGATGTTTCCCGGCACCTAATAGATCAAAAGTATACCTCACCCAAACATCTCTATGCTATGGGAGGATCTGCCGGAGGCTTACTAATGGCAGCAGTTGTAAATCTGGAACCAGCTCTTTATAATGGTGTTATTGCCGCAGTACCGTTTGTAGATGTTGTTACTACGATGCTAGACGATAGTATCCCCCTTACAACTGGCGAATATGATGAATGGGGTAACCCCAATGACAGCACCTATTTTGAATATATGCTCTCCTATTCTCCATACGATAATGTGAAGAAACAAGAGTATCCTAATATGTTGATTACAACTGGTTTGCACGATTCACAAGTTCAATATTGGGAACTAAGCAAAGTGGGTGGCAAAATTACGGGACATGAAGACAGATAATAATTTGCTGTTGCTGCACACGAATATGGATGCCGGGCATGGAGGTGCCTCTGGCAGGTTTGAGGCCTTAAGGGAAGTTGCTGAAGAGTATGCTTTTTTATTGGATCTCGAAGGAATTACAGAATAATTAAATTTTTTCCCTTAACTTTGACTGGTTTGAAAATTAAGATTGCTTTAACGTTTAAGCAGTCTATATTAACCCGAATTGCTGAAAAACTTCAGGTATGAAAGAAGAGATACAGGTTTATGACAATGTATTGCAACTAATAGGGAAAACCCCTATAATTCATCTAAATAAAATAACCGAAGGATTTAAAGGCGATTTTTTTGCGAAAGTAGAAGCTTTTAATCCTGGACATTCAACAAAAGACCGGATTGCTCTTTATATCATTGAAGAAGCAGAGCGACAGGGAATCCTTAAACCCGGAGATACAATTATTGAAACAACATCGGGTAATACAGGTTTTAGTATTGCTATGGTAAGTATAATAAAAGGATACGAATGCATTCTTGCAGTGAGTTCTAAATCTTCCCGGGACAAAATTGATATGCTTAGAACAATGGGGGCAAAAGTTCATATTTGCCCCGCTCATGTTTCTGCAGATGATCCACGCTCTTATTATCAGGTGGCAAAAAGATTACACGAGGAGCGAAAAGGATCGGTTTATATTAATCAATATTTCAATGACTTAAATATTGATGCCCACTATAAATCCACAGGTCCCGAAATATGGAAACAAACTGAGGGGAAAATTACGCATCTTATCGCGTGTAGCGGCACTGGAGGAACAATTTCAGGAACGGCACGTTATTTAAAGGAACAAAACCCTGCAGTAAAAATTATTGGAATTGATGCCTTTGGTTCAGTTCTTAAAAAATATCATGAGACCAGAGAGTTTGATACAGATGAAATTTATCCATACCGCATTGAAGGCTTAGGTAAGAATTTAATTCCCACAGCAACAGATTTTGACGTAATTGACAGGTTCATAAAAGTAACCGATGAGGAAAGCGCCCACACAGCCCGGGAGCTGGCCAGAAAAGAAGGTTTGTTGGTAGGGTATACCAGTGGGGCTGCGATGCAGGGGTTAAGCAATTAAGTGAAGCAGGAGAATTTGATGAGAACAGTAAGGTGGTTATTATTTTTCCTGATCATGGTTCCAGGTATATGAGCAAAGTTTTTAACGATAACTGGATGGCCGAGCAAGGATTTTTTGATACTAAAAACCAGGTAGACGCACAACCTATAGAATTTATAAAATAGTGAATTTTCTTACAGATATATAGACTCAGTGCATCCCAAACCGGGATGCATTTTTTTATATTACCTGTAGAATTTGAATAAAATTGTGCAAATGAGTTGTATTTAATTACTTTTGCAGCTTACAATAATAAGATCTATGAGAGATTTATTCGACAAAATATATAAGGATAAAGGGCCTCTTGGAAAATGGGCACAACAGGCAGAAGGTTATTTTGTTTTTCCAAAATTGGAAGGACCTATTTCCAACAGGATGAAGTTTCGAGGGAAAGAAGTTATAACCTGGAGCATAAATGATTATCTGGGCCTCGCTAACCATCCTGAAGTACGTAAAGTAGATGCTGAAGCAGCTGCAGAATATGGAAGTGCTTACCCTATGGGAGCAAGAATGATGAGTGGCCATACAGATCTTCATGAGAAGCTGCAGGATGAATTAGCATCTTTTGTACACAAACAGGCTGCTTATCTTCTAAATTTTGGTTATCAGGGAATGGTTTCCACAATTGACGCTCTGGTTTCTAAAAGTGACGTTATTGTATATGATGTAGATGCACACGCCTGTATTATTGATGGGGTAAGACTACATCTTGGGCAGCGATTTACTTATAAGCACAATGACATGGAGAGCATTGAAAAGAACCTCCAGCGTGCTACCAAGATCTGTGAACAAACCGGAGGCGGAATTCTGCTCATTTCTGAAGGAGTTTTTGGAATGAGAGGAGAGCAGGGGAAACTTAAGGAAATAGTAGCTTTAAAAGAAAAATATAACTTCAGGCTTTTTGTAGATGATGCCCATGGCTTTGGAACGTTGGGTGCAACGGGTGCCGGAGCAGGCGAGGAGCAGGGAGTGCAGGATCACATTGATGTTTACTTTGCAACTTTTGCTAAATCGTTGGCCAGTCTAAGCGCTTTTATAGCAGGTGACAAAGAAATAATGGACTATTTGAAGTACAACCTGAGATCTCAAATGTTCGCTAAATCTCTTCAAATGCAATTAGTGGTGGGGGCGCTAAAGCGCCTTGAAATGCTGAGGACAATGCCTGAGTTAAAAGAAAAACTTTGGGAGAATGTAAATGCTTTACAAAACGGCTTGAAGGAACGGGGATTCGATATTGGTACAACCCAAAGCTGCGTTACCCCGGTTTACCTTCAGGGAAGTATTCCTGAGGCTATGGCACTTGTTAAAGATCTTCGGGAAAATTATGGAGTTTTCTGTTCTATAGTGGTTTATCCTGTTATACCTAAAGGATTAATTCTACTAAGACTTATCCCAACTGCCACTCACACTAAAGAAGATATTGACGAAACTTTAGACGCATTTTCTGCTATTAGAGAACGTCTTGTAAATGGAACTTATAAAAGACTCTCAGCAGCTGTTGCAGCTTCTCACGGAGAATAGAATAATTATCAGGCATAAAAAAATCCGCTGAAAAGCGGATTTTTTGTTCTACATAAATTTAAGACTTCCTGATAATCCCGCAAGAAAACTTATTTAAAACTCTTCATTATGTACGTCTTGTCTCTTGTCTCTTGGCTCTTATTTCCTGGCTCTTATTTCCTGGCTCTGGGCTCTACATAATATTTCCGATCAATTAATTATTTGCTGCTGTAACTGCTGGGCACCTGTTCCGCTTCGGTCTCCATCGAAATCATCTTCAATAACTTCATCTTGAGTATGCATATCAAACCTGTAGGAGAATCCTCCGGCAACCTGCCATCTGGAAGGAGTATTTTTGAAGTTAATTAATCCTGAGACGTCAAATTGCAGGTTACGTCCAACTAAATAGGCCACTCCCACGCGAGCAAGATCATCAGCATAAATATTGCTAATTATTCCCTGGTATTCCAAAAATCCGGCAAATTCCGGTGTAAAAGCATGTGTTAGAGTGAAAATTCCCGCATAGGTGGGATTAACATCGGCAATTTTATCAAGGATGAAGTTGGAAACAAAAACCCAGCCTCCAGCCCAATTATTTTGGGTGGAGAGGATGAACTTTGGACTTATCGTACTTTCACCTGGAGAGAGGTACGGGTTCTCACCAAAGGAAAAGTTTGCTCCGGCATAAACTGCAATAGCCGGAATTAAGGTTTTCCATTTAAATTTTTGGTTGGCTTTCCAACTATAAAGATTGGGTTTATCGGGTTTAATGCTTCTGGAGGGGTCAAAAATAAGATACTTGGCTCCCAGTGTATTCGTTCTAAAATCACTTCGGCTGAATTCTACTTCACTACCTCCCATTAATAGCTTTGTATTTTCCGATTGAAAAGAACCTATCAAACTTATTTCCAATGCTTCAAATAGTAAACCATATCTTAATGCATAATCAGCTCCAAGGATATCTGTATCTGTAGCCCTTAAATTATGGTTGTCGTTTCCATAGTAACCTCCTGCTTCTATCTGTAAAACTCCTGTTCCCACAGAAAAAGCTCCTTGTGAAGCCCCGGGGCGGTTGGAATTAATAGTTTCAGTATACTGAGCTTGCACTAACAAACTACTGGCAAACAAAGTGAAAAAAATGCAATAAGTTCTACTGAAAAGTCGCATAAATGGCAGGTTTATATTCGACCAAATATAGAAGATTTTATTATTTTTTAGGATATATATGCCATAATTGTCTGCCCATAATACTAATTTTGCACAAACTGAAGAGTAATGTACGAAGCTTCATTTGAAAGTGTTCTTAAGACGGTCCTGATCATCCTGTTGATCTATTTTGGGTTCAAAATTTTTATTAAATGGTTTGGACCAATGATCCTGCAATATTTTCTGAAAAGAATAGGAAGAAAATTTACCCAACAATTTAATCAGCCGCCGCCTTCAGGATCAAAAAAAGAGGGAGAAGTGGTAATTGATAAAAAGCAGGGCAAACGCGGCAAATCCAACAAAAATGTAGGAGAGTATATCGATTACGAAGAAATTGATTAATTTTCGATCCTAATAAATTTTCTACATAAATGCTAAGTTCTTTAAAGAGTGTTCTTCCTCATATTGTTGTTCTCTTTGTTTTTGTGTTTCTCTCCCTTTCCTATTTTAATCCTGTTCTTCAAGGTAAAGAAATATATCAAAGTGACATAGTCCAGTATACTGGTATGGCAAAGGAACAGAATGACTATCGGGCGAGAACAGGGGAAGAGCCATACTGGACAGATGCTGCTTTTGGAGGAATGCCCACCTACCAGTTAGGAGCAAATTATCCTCACAATTACGTCAAGAAAATAGATTCAGCTTTAAGGTTTTTACCACGACCTGCAGATTATCTTTTCCTGTATTTCCTTGGCTTTTATATTCTTATGCTGGTCCTTAAGCTGGATTACAGGCTCGCCTTTTTAGGTGCGATTGCTTTTGGTTTTTCAACCTATTTAATAATCATCCTGGGAGTAGGACATAATGCTAAAGCGCATGCAATTGCATATATGCCAATGGTGCTTGCAGGGATAATTCTATGTTTCCGGAATAAATACATAGCCGGATTTTTATTACTTGCATTTGCAATGGCCCTGGAAATAGGTGCCAATCACTTCCAAATGACGTACTATCTACTATTGCTGGTAATTGTTTTAGGAATCGCTTATTTAGTAGATGCCATTCAAAAGAAGCAGGTGGCACACTATTTTAAAGCTTTAGGAGTAATGGTAGGGGCAGTAACTCTTGCAATTGGTGCAAACGCTACAAATTTACTGGCTACACAACAATATACCGGTTTCAGTACAAGAGGAGACACGGGTCTTACAATAACTCCGGAGGGAAGTGAAAAGCCCGCAGCGGGACTTACCTTTGACTATATTACAGAATACAGCTATGGCATCGTAGAATCATTTAATCTCTTCATCCCCCGGTTTATGGGAGGATCAAGTTCGGAAAAATTAGGGGACGATAGTGCTCTGTATTCTCAACTCCTCCAAATGGGAGCCGCTCCTGTGCAGGCAAGGAATTTTGCTGAAAATGCTCCAACCTATTGGGGGGATCAGCCTTATGTGGGAGCACCTGCTTATATTGGGGCCACCGTAATTTTCCTTTTTGTTTTTGCTCTTTATCTCATTCGTGGAAGGTTAAAATGGTGGATAGTTGGAGCCAGCCTCCTTGCTTTAATGTTATCCTGGGGTAAAAATTTCGCTTTTCTTACAGAAATTTTTATTGATTTTATTCCCCTGTATAACAAATTTAGAGCGGTCTCTTCTATACAGGTAATTATTGAACTTTGTGTTCCAATATTGGCTACCGTTGGTCTTTATCGTTTGTTTAACGACGTGATTAAAGCTGAAGAAAAATTGAACGCTTTAAAATGGGCAACAATAATTACTTATGGTCTCGCGGTTTTGTTCCTATTATTTAAGTCGGTATTATTCAGTTTTAGTGGTGGCAGTGATGCAGTTTATGTTCAGCAATTTGGAGCTGAATTTGTGCGCGCTCTCCAGGAAGACCGAAAAGATATTTTTAATTCTGATACTTTTCGATCTTTAATATTTGTGCTTTTAACAGCAGCACTAATTTGGGCTTTTCTGAAACAAATGGTCTCCCGGAACCTGACGGTGCTGGGATTTGCTCTATTGATATTAGCAGATCTTGTTATTGTCGACAGAAGGTACGTTAACAATGAAGACTTTGTCTCTGCGCGGCAGGTGAAGCAGCCTTTTAGCCCAACAGCTGCAGATGCTCAAATTCTTGAAGATAAAGGGCACTACAGGGTTTTTGATGTAGCTGAAAGTCCTTTTAATACAGGAAGAACTTCTTATTTTCACAATTCAGTAGGAGGATATCACGCTGCAAAACCGGGAAGAATGCAGGATCTTTATGATTTCTACATTTCGCAGAACAATATGGAAATTCTGAATATGCTCAATGTGAAGTATTTCATTATTCCTACTGAAACAGGAACGCAAGCTCAGCTTAATCCTGAAGCTTTTGGGAATGCCTGGTTTGTAGATAAGGTGAAGTGGGTGGAAAATGCCAATGAAGCTATGTTAAGCCTTGGAGAGGAAGATCTTTCTTCAACTGCCATAGTGAACGAAGAATATAGAGGGTTGGTGCCTCAGGATATTTCAAAAGATCCTTCCGCACAAATAGAATTAATAAGTCAGCATCCAAATGAATTGCAGTACCGTGCAACAGCAGGTAAGGAACAACTGGTCGTTTTTTCTGAAATGCATTATCCTTACGGTTGGAATGCTTATATAGACGGGCAGCCTGCTGAACATTTTAGGGCAAACTACGTCCTAAGAGCTATGACCCTTCCTGCTTAGTGAGCATAATATTACTTTTAAATTTGAACCTGAAGTTGTAGAAACAGGAAGTTCCATCGCTCTGGCAAGTTCTGTTTTATTAGGCCTTCTGTTACTTGGAGGTATTTGGTATTCCTATAGGAAACGTGAACAGGAAACTCAGGAAGATCGGTCTTAAGCTATAAAATGAGAAAGGTCCTAGTAATTACTTATTATTGGCCACCTGCAGGAGGACCGGGTGTACAGCGATGGCTTAAATTCGCTAAATATCTTCGGGAATTTGAAATTGAACCCATAGTTTACATTCCTGAAGATCCACATTATCCTTTACAGGATCCTTCTCTTGTGAAAGAGGTGTCTTCAGATATTACAATTATCAAAAGTAAAATTCTGGAACCGTATTCAATTTCAAAGCTTTTCTCCAAAGAAGAGACAACAACTATAAGCTCCGGAATTATTGCAGAAAAGAAAAAGCAAAGCCTGCTACAGAAGACAATGCTTTTTATAAGGGGAAATATGTTTATTCCGGATGCGAGGGTGTTGTGGGTAAAACCTTCAGTGAAATTTTTGCATTCATATTTGAAGGATCAGGGAATTGATACGATAATAACAACAGGGCCACCTCACAGTTTACATCTTATAGGTTATAAGCTTCAGCAGAAATTAGCTTTAAGGTGGATTGCTGATTTTCGGGATCCGTGGACGACAATAGGATATCATAAAGAACTTAAACTTACTAAGCGTTCAGAAAAAAAACACCTGGAACTTGAAAAAAAGTATTAACGACTGCCTCTCATATTATTACCACCAGTTTTACAACTGCAGAAGAATTTCGAAGGAAAACTTCTAAACTCCAGTAACGGTGATCACAAATGGTTTTGATGATCGTGGTGCAGAGGAAGTGAAGCTTCAAAAAGGTTTTGTGTTATCCCATATTGGTTCATTACTTTCCGGAAGAAATCCGGAGAATCTTTGGCAGGTATTAGGAGAGTTAATTTCCGAAGACAAAAACTTCAAAAAAGAATTCCGATTGGAATTAACGGGTGCTGTAAGTGATGACCTATTGGCGTCAATAAAAAAAGCCGGACTGGAGGAACATCTTCAGCATCGAAAATATGTTTCCCACAACGAGGCTCTAAGGCTACAAAAAGAGGCGACAGTCCTGTTGCTCATCGAGATTAATAGTGAAATAACTAAGGGGATAATCGCCGGAAAATTGTTTGAATATCTTGCAGCAAACAGACCTATTCTGGCTATTGGTCCACAGGATTGGGACGTAGATAAAATCCTGAATGAGACAGGAGCGGGGCAGGTATTTTTATATTCAGATACTTTAGTCTTAAAAGAGCAAGTACTTAAATATTTTACAAAATATCAAAGCGGGGAATTAACATCTTCCGCAGAAAACATAGAGCAATATAGTCGGAAAAACCTTACGAAAAAACTGGCGAATCTAATCAAGCAGGAATGGGAATAATCATCAGCCAGTCTTTCAGGAACATGATGACTACCTATTTTGGCTTCGGAATAGGGGCTATAAATACGTTGTTCTTATTCACCTACTTTCTGGAAAAGGAATATTATGGATTGGTAAGTTTTCTTTTATCTGCTGCAAATTTGATCTGGCCTTTAATGGCTTTTGGAGTTCACAATACCCTTGTAAAATTTTATTCCTCTTATAAGACAAAAAAGTCCCGGGACGAATTTCTAAACCTGATCCTGTTCCTGCCGCTCATAGTTTCAATATTTCTTGGGATCATTGGTTTTTTCAGCTATTCATTTTTACTGAATTATTTTTCTGAAGGAAATGAACTGGTCCAGTCTTATGTTTGGCTAATTTTTGTCATTGCTGTAGCTACTGCTTATTTCGAAATCTTTTTCTCCTGGAGCAAAGTGAATTACCACAGCGTGTTCGGAAATTTTATGAAGGAGGTTTTTCATAGGTTTTGTATTACTATTCTTTTGCTTGCTGTGTATTTTAAATTGATAGACGTTCAAACTTTTATTTACGCGATGGCAGGCGTTTTTGTTTTTAGGGCAGGAGCAATGCAGCTATACGCCTTTTCTCTATATAGGCCGAAGATTACTTTTTCAATGCCGGAAAATTTAAGTTCCATTTTAAAATACTCAGCACTTATTCTTATAGCCGGATCTATTGCTACAATCCTTCTGGACCTGGATAAAGTAATGATTGAGCGGTATTTGCCAATTGGGGAAGTTGCGGTTTACGGCATTGCGGTATATATAGCTACCGTAATTTCTGTTCCACAGAAGGCTATGCATCAAATTGTACATCCTCACACTGCCAACCTGTTAAATGCCAAAGACAAGCCTGCTCTTGATGATCTCTACAAAAGGAGTTCATTGACCCTGCTTGTGATAAGCGGACTAATCTTCATTTTAATAATTGTCAACCTTAACCAGCTGTACCAATTAATACCACCGCAATATGCAGTAAGTACAGTTATAGTGCTGCTGATATCTCTTGTAAAGCTATATGATAATATGCTGGGTAATAACAATAGTATTCTTTTCAATTCTGACTATTCTAGGTTGGTTCTTGTTGTCGGAGTTTTTCTGGCTATTTTGGCCTTTGTTTTTAATCTTATTTTTATTCCGGAATTGGGGATCCTGGGAGCGGCAATAGCAACTTTTCTAGCATTTTCAATTTATAACACCGCAAAAATTTTCCTGGTCCTTCAGAAATTTAAAATGCAGCCTTTTACAGTTTACACATTGTATACACTCATTGCTACTGCAGGATTAACCGTAGCTTTTTATTATTGGGAATTTCCATTTCATCCCGTTCTAAATATTCTATTAAAGACGGTGCTGGTAACAATAATTTACATTGGAATAGCTTGCAAATGGAATTTTTCTGAAGATATTACTGCTATAATAAAGAAGTACCTCCCTGGGAATTAGTGCTATAAAAGCGGAAACCCCTAAGGCGATCTCTCGATACAACCTGTAGGGGTCTCCTAACTAACCAACCAAAAAATTAAATTATGAATATGTTACCCTCTTATTCCTGAGCTTCTTCTTCCACTGGAAGCCTCGCGGCTTACAGGTTCTGGGGCACTGGACCGTGAAGTTTCACTTGATCTTGCACTGCTTCTATTTGTATTGCTATTAGATTCAACCCTAACATTTCTTTCCTGATTATTACTTCTTACAGCCGGAGTTTCTACCTGTCGTCTAACAACAGGATTATTTACAGTTGAGGAGCGCTCCGCCGTTCTGGTTTGCACACTGTTTTCCGGTACACTTCTTCTGGACACACTTCTGGTTTCTACAGTTCTTCCTGTAGATTGTACCTGAGCAGTGCCACGTTGAGCTCTCACTGCAGCTTCGTGTTGTTCCAGATTTCTTCTTTCTCTTGAACTACTGTAGGAATCTCTTACGGCAGTACGATTAGTGTTAGAGTTACTTCTCACTCCAGAAGTACTTGCATACTCACGAGTGCTATTTTGATTGGACCTAACTGCAGGTGCCGGATCTTTTTGTTCCATAGTCCTTCGTCCGTAATTATATGTTGCTACCTGCTGTCCAGGACGATAAAAATTAGTTTTATTATAGTAGTAATTATTGGACTGGTAATAATTTGCATACTGATAATAATCAATCCTCATAAGTTCGTAATATGCTCTGTATGGCTCATAATATACAATCCTGTGATTCACGTGGGGTCTTACATAATAAGTATGCCACGGTCTATATACATAAGCTGTATTATATCTATTGATATATCCCACGTACCGAATTGGCTGACCAAAGCTGTTATACCTGACTTTCATTCCTCCAATGCGTGCGATTCTACCAATACTATTATAGTGAATTACAACATCTCCGGCCTGAACCAGTCTTCCATAATAGTCATAATAAACAGGAACACTTTCAATTTGAATTACAGCTCCAAAGTCATCGTATTGTACAAAAGCATCATAATTATGATAAGCGTTGTAACTAATATTATAACCGGGATGACCAATTTGCATTGGTGAAGTATTTAGAAACTGAGGGTTGTAATAAAAATCAAACTCTCCGTTAGGATATACTGCAAACTCAACTCCTCTTTCAATGAAGATAAAGGCTTCCCCGTAATTAGGTCTTAGTAAATTTGCAGTGGATGCATAACCAGTCCATCCTATAAAAAACAAGGCGACTAAAAAGGTAATTTTTTTCATAAGGCGCATAAGTTAAGGTTTGTAATAGATGGACGTCATTTCCCTAACCAATACAAACTGCGTGCCAAAATAAGAAAAAGTCTTTACCTCCTATGATCTTTTAAGACCGTAATAGTACGGACGGTTTTTAAATTATTTTAGATCTTTTCTTTTAAATAAGGAGCTGTATAGGATTTTGAATTTTTGGAGACTTCTTCCGGAGTGCCTGCGGCAATAAGATATCCTCCGTTTTCGCCTCCTTCAAGACCAAGATCAATAACATAATCTGCACATTTAACCAGGTCCATATTGTGTTCTATAACAATAATAGAATGGCCTTTTTCAATAAGTGCATTAAATGATTTTAGCAACTTCTGAATATCGTGAAAGTGAAGCCCTGTTGTTGGCTCATCAAAAATGAATAAGGCTTTTTCTTTTGTAATACTTTTTACAAGAAAAGATGCCAGTTTAATTCGCTGAGCTTCGCCACCGGAAAGTGTTGAAGAGCTTTGGCCCAACTGCACATAACCTAACCCCACATCCTGGAGAGGCTTTAATTTCTTTGTGATCTTCTGCTCCCCGTTTTCTTTAAAAAATAGAATGGCATCATCAATAGTCATACTTAGAATGTCATCTATATTTTTTTCAGCAAAAGTTACTTCCAGGATCTCCTTCTTAAAGCGCTTTCCATTGCAGGTATCGCATTCAAGGTGAACATCTGCCATGAACTGCATTTCTATAGTAACTTCACCTTCTCCTTTACAGGTTTCGCAACGGCCGCCTTCCACGTTAAACGAGAAATGTTTAGCCTGATATCCTCTTATGTCTGATAATTTTTGAGAAGCAAAAAGATTTCTAATATCATCGTATGCTTTAATATAAGTAACAGGATTTGATCTTGAAGAACGTCCAATAGGATTTTGGTCAACAAATTCCAGGGAGGTAGTATTTTTGTAATTTCCTTCAATACGGGTAAAGTGAGTAAGCTTTCTCACCATAACCACCAATTTCTTTTTGAAGGGCAGGGAAGAGGATCTTCCTGATAAGGGTACTCTTACCACTACCTGAAACTCCGGTTACTGCAGTAAAAACTCCAAGCGGAAATGTTACATCAATATTCTTTAAATTATTTTCCCTGGCTCCTATCACAGTCACTTCCTGCTTCCAGGTTCTCCTTTTCTTAGGAACTTCAATGCGTAAATCATTATTAAGATATTTGGCGGTAAGAGAATCCTGATTTAAGATCTCTTCAAAATTTCCCGTCGCTACCACGTTTCCACCATGAGTACCTGCTTCAGGACCAATATCAATTATCTCATCTGCAGCTTTCATTATATCTTCATCGTGTTCTACTACAATGACAGTGTTTCCCAGGTCTCTTAATTTCTGAAGGACTCCAATAAGTTTTGCAGTATCACGCGGATGAAGGCCAATGGAGGGTTCATCCAGAATGTACATAGAACCCACAAGGCTACTCCCCAGAGATGTAGCCAGATTAATTCGCTGAGATTCTCCGCCGGAAAGTGTATTGGACTTTCTGTTAAGAGTGAGGTAATCCAGACCTACATTTGATAAAAACTCCAGCCGATTATTAATTTCAGAAAGTAGTCTTTTTGCAATTTGTGCATCATATTCATTTAAAGAAAGCTCCCTGAAAAACTCCCGAACCTTATTAAGAGGTTTTTCAACAAGGTCGGTTATTGTAGCTCCTCCTACTTTTACATAATTGGCCTCTGGACGAAGACGTTTACCTTTACATACTGAACATCGGGTTTTTCCTCTGTACCGGGAAAGCATTACCCTGTTTTGAATTTTGTAGGCTTTCGATTCTAAAAATTCGAAAAAGCTATTTAAGCCTTCAAAATATTGATTTCCCTTCCAAACTAAATCCTTTTGAGCATCAGATAGTTCAAAATAGGGTTTGTGGATAGGAAAATTAAATTTATGAGAGTTGTTTACCAGTTGATCCCGGTACCAGCTCATACTTTCTCCTCTCCAGGGGAAAATTGCATTTTCAAATACAGATAAACCGGTATTGGGAATTACCAGATCTTCATCTATTCCTATAACGTCTCCGTAACCTTCACATCTCGGGCACGCTCCATATGGATTATTAAAGCTGAAAAGGTGCACATTAGGTTCCAGGAAACTCATCCCATCCAGTTCAAATTTATTACTGAACTGCCTGATATTGCTATCTTCCAGTCTTTCAATGAACAATTCCCCCTTACCTTCAAAGAAAGCAGCCTGAGTAGCATCTGCTAACCTATTGTAAAAATCTTCTTCATCTTTTGTTACAATCCGGTCTACTACCAGGGAAACGTCCTGTGCCTTGCTCTGCTGTAGATTGGCTTCATCAATTCGCACAACTCCATTATTGATCTTAATTCTACTATATCCTTGTTGGGCGAGAACTTTAAGTTTTTCCTCGAGGCTTCTTCCTTCTTCTACATGAACAGGAGAAAGGAGCAGCAGTTTTTCCCCTTCAGCAAAAGATTTTACGTAATTCACCACATCTGTTACCGTGTCCTTTTTAACTTCATTACCGGAAACAGGTGAAATGGTTTTTCCAACCCTGGCAAATAACAATTTTAAATAATCATATATTTCTGTGGAAGTCCCTACTGTGGACCGGGGATTGGTAGAATTTACTTTTTGCTCAATTGCTATCGCTTAAGTGCGATACCTTTAATATAATCTACTTTAGGCTTGTTAAGCCTGCCAAGAAATTGCCTGGCGTAGGAGGAGAGGCTTTCCACATATCGGCGTTGTCCTTCTGCATATAGTGTATCAAAAGCTAAACTCGATTTTCCGGAACCGGACAAGCCTGTGATTACCACCAGCTTATTGCGGGGAATTACGACGTTTATATTTTTTAAATTATGGAGTTTTGCACCTTTAATTATAATATTTTTCCTGGGATCTACCCCGGCAATATCTACAGCCATAGTCTCAAATTTCAATCAATTGGCAAAGGTACTCATTATGCAGGAGGTTGGAAAGCGAAGAAATTCAGTAATTATTGTTAAAAAAAACACCTGCTGCTTGTGTATGTTAAAAATATGTTGCTATATTTGAAGCGGAAACGCCCAATTTTAATTTCTATTGCCTATTGCATAAAGTTACTTTTTAGTTTTATAACCTAACCTACAGGTATCCCCTACCAATACCTGATTATAAAGTAACTATTATGGAAAATACCAGTACAACAGATGCTGCTTTAGTACGATCGTACCTACAGGGGAATGAAAACTCACTTTCAACTCTTATAACCCGCCACCAGAGCCGGATCTTTAGTTTTATCTATTCTAAGGTTTTTGATAAAGATGTGGCCGAGGATATTTTTCAGGATACCTTTATTAAAGTGATTAATACTTTAAAAAGAGGGAAATATAATGAAGAAGGAAAGTTTCTTCCCTGGGTAATGCGTATCGCTCATAACTTAATTATTGACCACTTTAGGAAAAATAAGAGAATGCCAATGTTTGAGAACAAAGGCGACTTCAATATTTTTTCTGTTTTGTGTGATGGAGATCTTAATATTGAAAAACAATTAATTAAGGATCAAATAGAAATTGATGTTCAGGAATTAATAAAGGAATTACCTGAAGATCAACTTGAAGTTCTTACCATGAGGATTTATAAAGATATGAGTTTTAAAGAGATCTCTGAGAGAACAGGTGTTAGTATTAATACGGCCCTGGGAAGAATGAGATATGCTTTAATTAATCTTCGAAAAATAATTGAGAAACATAACTTAATTTTAACAAATTAAGCTGCAATATCCCCCCATCATCAGCGTTATTTTTATAATAACTACAAAGTAATATAATGGGGAAACTTTACACTAAACCTTCGAAAGAAGAAAATTTGAACAGCTTGAATCCAAAAAGAGAAACTATAAAGTTTCTACTTAATTATTCAAAAGCACTACGAATCACGGAGTATAAGAAGATGAAGTTTGACACACTCCTGAATTAGATTCATAAAAGACCTGCTTATTAGCCAGCAGGTCTTTTTTTTATTATCTATGCCGCTACTTCTTTTTCTTTTGGTAGTATTCTTCGAGAACTGACTTTCTACCTATAGTTTTTGTTATAATATCTTTTTCAAGATCCCAACCTCTTGCAGGAGAGTACTGTCGTCCATACCAAATAATCTGTAGGTGGAGAATATTCCATAAATCTTTTGGAAAAATTCTTTTAGCATCTTTCTCAGTCTGCACCACATTTTTTCCATTGCTTAAATTCCACCGGAACATCAACCGATGAATATGCGTATCTACAGGAAAAGCCGGAATATTAAAAGCCTGTGACATAACCACGCTGGCCGTTTTATGGCCTACAGCAGGTAAAGCTTCCAAAGCTTCGAAATCGGCTGGTACCTGTCCGTTATATTTTTCGATCAATATTTCACTTAATCCGTGAATGCCTTTAGATTTCATGGGAGACAGACCAACGGGTTTTATAATATCCCTTATTTCATCAATAGACAATTTTACCATGTCGTAAGGATTATCGGCAATGTTGAACAGGATTGGCGTAATTTGATTTACCCTAAGATCGGTACTTTGAGCTGAGAGAAGTACAGCAATTAATAAAGTGTAAGGATCTTTATGATCTAAAGGAATTGGAACCTGTGGATAAATTTCATTTAGCTTATCTATAACAAATTGTACCTTTTCCTTCTTATTCATAATCCGTAAATTTGAAACAAATGTAAGAATTATGACATCAATAAAACCAGGAGATAATGCTCCCGATTTCACCTCGCAGGATCAGGACGGAAACACCATAAAACTTTCAGATTATAAGGGTAAAAAACTTGTTCTTTTTTTCTACCCAAAAGCAAGCACGCCGGGATGCACTGCAGAAGCTTGTAATCTTCGTGATAACTGGGAATATTTTCAAAACAAAGGTTATGAAATTTTAGGTGTAAGTGCAGATTCCCAAAAGAGACAGAAAAATTTTAAAAAGAAGAATAACCTTCCTTATCCTTTACTGGCAGACGAGGATAAAGCTGTTATCGAAGCATACGAAGTATGGGGTCCCAAGAAATTTATGGGAAAAGAATATGACGGAATTCATCGAACTACTTTTGTAATAGATGAAGAAGGAAAAATAGAAGATGTTATAGGTAAGGTAAAAACAAAAGAACATTCAGCTCAAATTCTTTGAATTGCTGAAATTGAAGAGCAAACTTAAGAATAAGCTGAAAATTCTTTAATTCTCAAGCATCTTTACTAGCTGAACAGTAGCAATACTATCGCAGTTTTCGATTTGAAGTTCCAGTACTTTAGTGTTGACTTCTCCCGAGATGTAGTAAATTTTGCAGGGATCTATATAGGTTTTGCTTTTGCCGAAATCAACAGAGCCATTATTGAGAATACCGGAAACTGCGTTAGTATCTAGTTGATGTGTTTCAAAAAAAGCCATTGCTTCTTTACTAAAGACCCTATCTTTTATTCTGATATTTTTCAGAACCCGGGCGGTAGGAGAGTAGTCACAAGAAGTTCTCTTTCCACCTAAAAAAAATATGAGTATAATTATTCCGAAGAAAAGTCCGACTGAAAAGTAGCCGATTCTTTGAATCAAGTTCATTGAAAATGTTTTTTACACAAAATACCGAAAGGTGTGTATAAAGGGAAAGTTAACCGTCTGTTTTTAGGTTCATTAAGTAAACACAAATCTAAAAGATCAGGAGGTTTATATCCCGGTAAGTAAGATCAAACCATTCGGCAATAGATTTGTTAGTCAAAATTCCGTGGTAAAAGTACAAACCATTTCTTAAACCTCTGTCAAATCTTAGAGTGTTTTCAATACCACCTTCTTCAGCAATATGTAAGAGGTAAGGTGTAAAAATATTACTAATTGAAATTGAGGAAGTTCGGGCGTACCTTGAAGGGATGTTAGGTACACAATAATGAAGAACTCCATGTTTCGTAAAAATGGGTTGGTCGTGAGAAGTAATTTCACTGGTTTCCACACAGCCACCCATATCGATACTCACGTCAATTATTACGGCACCTTTTTTCATTGACTGTACCATCTCCTCTGTCACTACAATAAGCGATTGTTTTTCCTCTAACTGCTCCAATGAGTACATCACAGCGTTTTAGAGATTTCATTAAAGTCTTGGGTTGGAGGGTAGAAGTGTATAAAGTGCGACCAAGGTTAGTCTGGATATGACGTAAACGAGTAAGGGAACTATCAAAAATTTTGACACTTGCTCCCAATCCTGCAGCACTTCGGGCAGCAAACTCACCTACTGTTCCGGCTCCAATAATTACTACTTCAATAGGAGGGACGCCACTTATATTTCCAAACATTAGTCCGTTTCCCTGAGCATTATTGCTCATTATTTCTGAAGCTATTAAAACTGAAGCTGTTCCGGCTATTTCACTCAGAGCCCGAACGGCAGGATAGCTTCCATCATCATCCCTTATAAATTCAAATCCTAAGGCGGTAATTCTTTTTGTAGCTAACTTCTGAAAATATTCCTTACACTGCGTCTTAAGCTGAAGAGCTGAGATGAGGGTGGTCTGCGGATTTATCATGTCGAGCTCTGCCAGGGAAGGCGGCTCCATCTTCAAAATCGTGGGGCAGGAGAAAACTTTTTTGGTGTCTTTGGTTATTTCTGCATAAGCACCGGAATAATCTTTATCGCTAAACCTGGCCCACTTTCCGGCATCAGATTCAATCATTACCCGATGGCCATGAGCCGTAATCGCAGCTACGGCGTCAGGAGTAAGACACACCCTTTTTTCCTGGTAAGAAGTCTCTTTGGGAATTCCTATAAACAGTTGTCCCTTATTCTTGTAAACCTCCAGAGTTTCTTCCTGGGGAATAAGCTGTTCTTTGGTAAACGGTGAGGTTTGGCTGGTCATGCTGAATACCTGTTAGTGAATTAAATTACAACAATTTTCAGCAAATATAAGGTAAGAATTTTATTAAAGTTTACGGTAATAATCTTCCGCTGGTTCGTTAGGCATTGCAAATTCTTGTTGTCTAAAATATTCTAATTCTCTTTCATCCTTTGTAGACATTCCATTGGAAAAGACTGTGACATCAGTCTCATTTAATTCACTAAGATCTATTCCATATATTCGGTCAAAGATTTGAGTACGGACGGTGTAGAGAATAATTAATATAAGAATGAAGAAAGGAGCTAAGTAGATTAATTGATTTGTGTCCATAGGATCAACGACTGCATAAACATCATCATAGACTGTGCTGATTATTTGGTAAGAGTACATGGTGACAGGTACAAGAATAGCATGATACCACCAATGTTTACAAGTGAAAAACCAAATTAATAATAACATTAAGGGAGTAATTTTTCCCAAATAGGTCCACATCGCAACATTTACACTTTCATAATACTTACTTTCATATGTAAAAAAAGAATTTTCCCAAACAGGACCGTCTGGGAAAATTTCATATAAATAAAATATGTAAGGTGAAAAAGCTATTAAAAAAGCTATAATACTACCCGTTAGTAGGAATTTTGAGCTTTGATCTATCAACCGCTTGCTTTTCGATTTGTTTGTCATTATTGTTATTTTCTGTAGTTGTAGTTACAAAAAAAGTTGCTCCAAAAATAGTAGCGGCACAAAAAATAGCTTTAAATTTCATAATGTATAGGTTTAAAAGTGATTGTTTCTATTTGATTTCTGAAACAAACCTATACAATTATAAAATGCTTATAGTTACTACATTATCCGTACCTTTGCACCCTTTTTTGAGGCAAAAAATAGCCGTATTTTATGGAAATTTACTTTCCAAAAATAAGCTAAAAATCAACATTTTTCGTTGAATAACTAAATATATAAAATCCTTAGTTTCACATAGGCTAAAAACGTACTATTTTTCTTACAACCCCTTTTCGCACTTTGGCACGCAGGTTTTTTAATTCTTTAACAAAACTTTAACTTTCTTGCCCCATGGTTTTTCATGGAAATTTTAAGTTTTTGAACGTCCTCATCCAATAAATTTTCAATTTTTTGAGGCCATTCGATCAGCTTCCAGGAATCGGAATTGAGATAATCTTCAATTCCCATGTCCAGTGCTTCGCCTTCGTCTTTGATTCGGTAAAAATCAAAATGGAAGATCTTACCGTGATCTGTTTGGTATTCGTTAACTAATGAGAATGTTGGGCTGGAGGCCAGGTCTGGCGCACCAAGAGCTTTAACAAGCGCTTTTATGAGGGTCGTTTTTCCGGCCCCCATTTCTCCGTAAAATAATAGCGTTTTGCTCTTAACTTTGGAAAGTAACAGCATAGCTATACTATCAATTTCTGACAGCTCGTAGGTCAAGCTCATTCAAATATAGATTATAAGGCGTTGTAAATATATGTAATTAATTCTTATCTAGGCAATAAGACCGCAAAGGGGATGATCATCTCCTCCATGGAAACACCACCATGCTGGTAGGTGTTTCTAAAATAATTTACATAATAATTATAGTTATTGGGGTAGGCAAAAAACATATCTCCCTTGGCAAAAATAAATGAGCTGCTCATATTGATACTTGGCAGATGAATTTTTTTAGGATCTTTAGCGGCTAAAACATCTTTGTCCTCGTAGGTGAGGCTTTTTCCTGTTTTATACCTTAGATTTAGGCTGGTTTCCTTATCCCCTATAACCTTGGATGGAGTTTTCACGTTAATAGTGCCGTGGTCTGTAGTGATAATTAATTTAAAGCCTGATTGCTGTGCCTGTTGTATGATCTCAAGAAGGGGTGAGTTTTTGAACCAGCTTTGTGTTAACGATCTGTAGGATTTATCATTTGAAGCAAGTTCTTTAATTACTTCCATCTCAGTCTTGGAATGGGAAAGCATATCCACAAAATTATAAACTACTACTGTGAGATCGTTTTCCTTCTGGGTTTTGAAATTTTCAACAAGTTTCTTTCCTGCTTTAAGGCTGGATATTTTATGGTACTCATGTTTAATGTTAGCTCCCAGTCGCTTTAGTTGGGACTCTAAAAATTCTGCTTCAAAAAGGTTTTTTCCTCCTTCGTCTGTATCATTTAACCAGTACTTTGGAAACAGCTTTTCCATTTCGCTGGGCATTAGGCCTGAAAAGATAGCATTTCTCGCATATTGGGTTGCTGTAGGCAAAATGCTATAATAAGGAGTCTCCTGTTCTTTTTTGTAGTAATTATTTATAGTAGGCTCAAAAGATTTCCATTGATCGTATCTCAGGTTGTCTACTACTACCAGAAGTGTTGGCCTCTCTTTGGAAATTTCGGGGAGGATCTTGTTTTTAAATAAAGTATGCGACATTACTGGAGCATCTGCATTATTATCAAACCAGGCGGGATAATTTTTGTCTATAAATTTACAGAACTGGCTATTAGCCTCAAGTTTTTGACTTTCCAGAATTTCAAACATCCCACTGTCTTCAATGTTTTCCAGTTGCAATTCCCAGTATAACAATCTTTGATACAGGTCTGCCCAACCCTCAAAGGAATTGATACCCATCATATCCATAGCAATTTTCCGGAACTCCTGTTGATAGCTGGATGTTGTTTTCTCAGTCACCAGTCTGGAAATATCGAGGTTCTTTTTAAGGCTAAGTAGTATTTGATGGGGATTCACAGGTTTAATTAGATAATCAGCAATTTTGGAACCTATGGCTTCCTCCATTATATATTCCTCTTCGCTCTTTGTAATCATGACCACAGGAATCTCGGCACGTTTTTCTTTAATTTCAGATAATGTTTCGAGACCTGTGAGTCCCGGCATATTCTCATCGAGAAAAACAATATCAAAATTTTCTTTGTCAACCTGTTCCACTGCTTCCATACCACTCTTGCAGGTGGTGACTTCGTAATTTTTCGATTGCAGGAAGATGATGTGTGGTTTTAGAAGATCAATTTCATCATCTGCCCAAAGTATTTTTATTTTAGTCATTCGCTTGTTTTATTTGAATACATCAGGACTTTAGGTAAAATACTCCTTTTTAGCATGGGGCATTCTTTGTGGGTCTCATATATGTATATTTGTTTTTCAAAAGAAATTTTAGTCTTGGCTATTAAAACAAAACTCAAAATATTTAACGACCCAATTTACGGTTTTATTACCATACCCAGTGAAGGGGTGTTTAATATCATTGCTCATCCTTACTTTCAAAGATTGCGCAGGATATCTCAAATGGGGATGTCTTATCTCGTTTATCCGGGCGCTCATCATACCCGTTTTCATCATGCTTTGGGTTCCCTGCATCTTATGCAAAAAACCGTAGACTTGCTTCGTTTTAAAGGCATTAATATATCTGGAGAGGAGGAGGAGGGACTTTATATTGCTATTCTTATGCACGATATTGGTCACGGACCTTTCTCCCATGCCATGGAACACACCATAGTAGAAGGTGTTTCTCATGAGTGTATTTCGCTACTTTTCATGGAAGAAATGAATAAAGACTTTAACCAAAGTTTAACTCTCGGAATTGAAATATTTAAAGGTACCTACCACAGGAAATTTATGAATGAGCTTGTTTCAAGTCAACTGGATATGGATAGGCTCGATTATCTTAAAAGAGACAGTTTTTACACAGGGGTACCCGAAGGAAATATAAATAGCGAAAGAATCATCACCATGCTTAATGTTTTAGATGATCAACTGGTGGTGGAGGAAAAAGGAATATATTCCGTAGAGAAATTTCTGGTCGCACGCAGGTTAATGTACTGGCAGGTATACCTTCATAAAACCGGGGTTGCTGCAGAGCAACTTCTCATTAGGATTTTAAAAAGAGCAAAAGAACTCATAGAGTCAGGAGAAAGTTTGCATTGCAGCCCATCTTTCTCTTACTTCCTGAACAATAGAATTCGTAAGGAAGACTTTGATGCCGAAGTGCTTCAGAGGTTTTCTAAACTGGATGATTACGATATAATTTCAGCAATGAAACAATGGACAGATCATCATGATTTTGTTCTGCGGAATTTGAGCAGCATGTTATTAAACCGGGATCTTCTTAAGGTAAAGCTCAAAAAAAAACCGATAGATCTGCAAAAGCTCACAAAACATAAAAATAACCTTCAGAAGAAATATCAAATTTCTGAAGCTGAAGCTTCCTATTTTGTGTTTCATGGGGAAATTTCAAATGTAGCCTACAGCACTGATGCTAAAAAAATAAAAATCCTGCACCCCAACGGGAAAACGAGTGACGTTACCAAAGCATCAGATCAATTAAATCTCAAGGCTCTCTCGCGGCCTGTTACCAAATATTATATCTGTTACCCGAAGCCGAAAGATTAAACCATTTTTTTTACTTTTGCCAGAATGAAGTTTAAAGCATCACAAATAGCCGAAATCTTGAATGGAACTGTCGAGGGTGATCCTGAGGCTGAAGTAGATAAATTGGCTAAAATTGAGGAAGGATCAAAAGGTTCCCTTACTTTTTTGAGCAACCCTAAATATACTTCCTACATCTATACTACAAATGCTTCAATTACGATCGTAAAGGATACTTTTAAAATTGAACAGCCAATCAATACAACTCTTATAAGAGTTGGAGACCCTTACAAAGCATTTTCCACTTTGCTCGAATACTATAATCAGGTAAAGCTCAATAAAAGTGGTATTGAAAATCCTCATTTCGTTGATGACACTGCGCAGTTGGGTGAAAACATTTATCTGGGGGCATTTTCTTATGTAGGTAAGAATGTAAAAATTGGCGATGATGTAAAAATATATCCAAACTGTTATATAGGAGATAATGTTACTATTGGGAACAATACTGTAATATTTGCAGGGGTTAGAATATATTCTGAAACCATTATTGGCAGGGAATGCATCATTCATGGAGGTGTTGTTATAGGTGCCGATGGGTTTGGGTTTTCTCCCGATGAAACTGGAAAATATAGCAAAGTTCCCCAGATTGGAAATGTAATCATAGAAGACTCTGTAGATATTGGCGCAGGCACAACAATCGACCGGGCTACTCTTGGTTCTACTTTTATTAGAAAAGGTGTAAAAATAGACAACCAGGTTCAAATTGCCCATAATGTTGAAGTTGGTCAAAACACCGCCATTGCTGCGCAAACAGGCATAGCGGGTTCTACCAAAATAGGCCAGAATTGCCTTATTGGCGGCCAGGTGGGAATAGCGGGGCATTTGACGATAGGGAATAGGGTTAAAATACAGGCGCAGTCTGGGATTGGAAGGAATATTAATGATGATGAAGCTATCCAGGGTTCTCCTTCTTTTGGGTATTCCGATTTCAATAAATCTTATGTCCACTTCAAAAACTTACCAAAAATTGTGGACAGGCTAAATAAACTAGAAAAAAAACAAGAAAATGGCTGATAATTCCATGAAACAGCATACTATCCGGAAGGAAGTTTCTCTAAAAGGAGTGGGGCTTCATACAGGAAAAGAAGTTACCCTTACTTTTAAACCCGCTCCGGAAAATACGGGTCTTATATTTAAACGTGTTGATATAGACGGAGATCCCATAGTAGAGGCAGACGCTTCTTACGTTGTAAACACACAACGCGGAACAAATCTTGAAAAAAATGGGGTGACCATTCAAACCTCAGAACATGTTTTGGCTGCCTGTGTAGGCCTGGGCCTTGACAATATAATAATTGAATTAAACTCTTCTGAACCGCCAATTATGGACGGGTCTTCAAAATACTTCGTAAAGGCTTTGGAAGAAGCAGGTATTGAAGAACAGAAAGAAGCCCGGGAAGAGTATGTGATCAATGAAGTGGTGTATTACAAAGATGAAAAAACGGGTAGTGAAATAATTGCTATGCCTGCTGAAAATTATCAGGTCACCACCATGGTAGATTTTGGCACCAAAGTTTTGGGAACTCAAAATGCCTCTATTCAGGATATTTCAGAATTTAAAGAAGAAATCGCTAACGCCAGAACATTTAGCTTTCTGCATGAAATTGAGATGCTTCTAGAAAAAGGCCTAATAAAAGGTGGAGACCTTAACAACGCCATAGTGTATGTGGACAAGGAGTTGAGTCCTGAAACTATGGAAAAACTAAAAGTAGCTTTTAAAAAGGATAACATTTCGGTAAAGCCTAATGGAATTCTTGATAATCTCACTCTGCATCATCCCAATGAAGCTGCAAGGCACAAGTTGCTGGATGTAGTAGGAGATTTGGCACTTGTTGGAACGAGAATTAGAGGAAAGATCATTGCAAATAAACCCGGACATCAGGTTAACACCCAGTTTGCAAGGAAGTTGTTGAAGATCATTAAAGCCGAAAAGCGAAATAATGTTCCAAAAATTGATATGGATAAACCTCCATTAATGGATGTTAATGACATTATGAACATTCTTCCTCACCTAGGCCTCCTTTCCTCCTGGTAGATAAAATCTTCACCTGTACCGAGTCTTTGGTTATCGGGATGAAAAATGTCACTATGAACGAACCGTTTTTTGCTAAGCCACTTTCCCGGAAAGCCTGTTATGCCGGGAGTTCTTCAGGTGGAGGCAATGGCTCAAACGGGAGGGATACTTGCTTTGAAATCTGTTCCTGATCCTGAAAATTACCTCACTTATTTCATGAAAATTGATAATGTGAAGTTTAAACAACAGGTAGTACCGGGAGATACGCTTATCTTTAAACTGGAATTACTTGCACCAATAAGGAGAGGTATATGCCAAATGCAGGGTTACGCATATGTAAATGGTAAACTTGCCACAGAAGCCATTTTAATGGCACAAATAGTAAAATCTAAATAGAAAAAGATGAACCAGCCTTTAGCATATGTTCACCCCGGAGCCAAGATTGCCAAAAATGTAGTTATTGAGCCTTTTACCACTATTCATAATAATGTAGTAATAGGAGAAGGATCCTGGATTGGTTCAAATGTTACTATAATGGAAGGGGCCAGAATAGGAAAAAACTGTAGCATTTTTCCTGGTGCTGTAATTTCAGCGGTTCCACAGGATAAAAAATTTAACGAAGAAGAAACTACTACAGAGATTGGAGATAATACCACAATTAGAGAGTGTGTAACTATCAATCGAGGAACAACAGACAGGATGAAAACTGTTGTTGGTAAGAATTGCTGGATCATGGCTTACTGTCATATAGCTCATGATTGTGTGGTAGGTGACAATTGTATTTTTTCAAACAATAGCACCCTTGCAGGACACATAAACGTTGGGGATTATGTTGTACTCGCAGGAATGGCTGCCGTTCAACAATTTTGCAGTATTGGAAATCACGCTTTTGTGACTTAAGTGGTTCTATGGTTAGAAAAGACGTTCCTCCATTTGTTAAAGCAGGAAGAGAGCCCTTGTCTTATGTTGGAATAAATTCTATAGGATTGCGTAGGAGGGGATTTACTACCGAAAAAATAAGAGAGATCCAGGATATTTACAGAATCCTATATCAAAAAAATTACAATAATTCACAGGCTGTAACTATAATAGAAGCAGAAATGCAGGCCACAGCAGAGCGTGATGAAATTCTTGAATTCATTAAGAATTCTCAAAGAGGTATAATGAAAGGTTATTTCAGTTCAAACTAAACAATAAAATAATGGCAAGTACAAGTGATATAAGAAATGGATTGTGCATTAGGTACAATCATGATATTTATAAAATAGTAGAATTTTTACATGTTAAACCTGGTAAAGGACTAAGCATTTGTAAGAACAAAACTTAAAAGTGTTACAACGGGAAAAGTTCTGGATAATACTTTTTCTGCAGGTCATAAAATTGAGGATGTACGCGTAGAAACCCATAAATTTCAATTTTTATACAATGATGGGGAGTTCTATCATTTTATGAATGTAGAAGATTATACCCAAATAAGGCTTCCCGAAAATATATTGGATATGCCGCAACTTTTAAAAGAAGGGGAAGTGGTTACCATTCTTATTAATACAGAAGATAACATGCCTCTTTCTGTGGAAATGCCTGCAAGTGTAATTCTTGAAGTTACACATACTGAGCCTGGTGTTAAAGGTAATACCGCTACCAATGCTACAAAGCCTGCAACTCTTGAAACCGGAGCAGAAGTAAATGTTCCTCTTTTTATTAATGAAGGAGACAAAGTAAAAATAGAAACTGAGAAAGGTACTTACAAAGAACGAATTAAAGAATAATTAAAAATTTGAAAAGAGAGAAAGGAAAAAAGACTAAGTCAAAGTAAAAGTCTCTTCTCTTTCCTCTCTTCTCTTTTATCTATTTAGAATGAAATTCCCGCAAAGACATACTTTAAAACAGATTGCCACGATCATTTCTTCCGGTTATGTAGGTGATGATAATTTTCCGGTATATGGAATGAACGAAATACATGTGGTGACTGAAGGTGATATTGTTTTTGTAGATCATCCTAAATACTATGATAAAGCCCTTGATTCTGCAGCCACTATTATTCTCATTAATAAAGAAGTACCCTGTCCTGAAGGAAAAGCACTATTGATCTCTGATGATCCTTTCAGGGATTTTAATAAGCTAACAGATTATTTTAAACCTTTTCAGAAATCTACTGACAGAATAGCCGAATCTGCAGAAGTAGGTGCAAATACTATAGTTCAACCAAACGTCTTTATTGGGAACAATGTAAAAATCGGGGATAATTGTTTAATCCATTCCAATGTTAGTATTTACGACAATACAATAATTGGGAATAATGTAATTATCCATGCGGGAACTGTACTGGGAGCAGATGCTTTTTATTACAAGAACTAAGCCTGAAGGTTTTGATAAATTAAAATCGGGAGGAAGGGTTATAATTGATCACGATGTAGAAATTGGAGCTAATTGTACAATTGACAAGGGAGTTACTAGTGACACTTTTATTGGTGCTGGTACAAAACTTGACAATCTTATCCAGGTAGGGCACGATACCATAATAGGTAAGAGATGTTTAATTGCCTCCCAGGTAGGGATTGCAGGTGCTGTAATTATAGAAGATAATGTAACTCTTTGGGGGCAGGTGGGAATTAGGAGCGGAATTACTGTAAGAAAAGGTGGTACCTTTATGGGTAAGGCAGGTATAACAAAATCTTCCAAGCCTGATACTATTTATACAGGGAATCCTGCAGAGGAAGTGAGGATCAAGTTAAAAGAATATGCGGCTCTAAGAAAACTTCCTGAAATTATTGATAAATTAAAATGAACTTGAGATGAGTGTAAGCGACAAAAAAGTAGTGGAAGGATTTTATAAATCAGATTTTTCTCAAAATCCTGATGACATAAATAATTTTTTACACCCTGACGCTGAACTCTATTGGAATAGCAGTGCTGGCTTTAATAAGATGAATTTTCAGGATATTGCTAATCTTAGCAAAGAAATTGCCCGTTCCTCTGAAAGTTTGAGAGCAGAAATTAGCCACCTTCTTATGGATAAAGACCAGGTCACCATTAGGTTTACCTATCACATAAGGACAGTAGAAAATCCCGATGAAGAAATTCCTATGGCTCATTTCATTGCTATTTGGAAGATCCAAGATGGTAAAATGTTGAAAGGCTATCAAATAAGCCAGCTAGCTGATGAATCTCCGGAAAATTTAAGTTCATTTCTCTCAACAAACTTCTAAAAAGCTTTAAGGTTTATATATAAAAACCTACTTTTGTAGCGCAAAAATCAACAATAACTATGAGTGTTTTAGTCAATAAAGATTCAAAAATAATTGTGCAGGGATTTACTCGGTAGTGAAGGTACTTTTCATGCAGAACAAATGATAGAATACGGTACCAATGTGGTAGGTGGTGTTACTCCCGGAAAAGGAGGACAAAGACACCTGGACAGGCCTGTTTTTAATACAGTTTCTGAAGCTGTTAAGGAAACCGGGGCCGATGTTTCTATTATTTTTGTTCCGCCAGCTTTCGCAGCCGATGCTATTATGGAATCTGCAGATGCGGGAATTAGCGTAATTATTACTATTACCGAAGGTATCCCAGTATCAGATATGATAAAGGTTAATAGTTATATTAAAAATAAGGACTGCCGCTTGATTGGGCCTAACTGTCCAGGAGTAATTACCCCAGGGGAAGCAAAAGTAGGTATAATGCCAGGCTTTGTGTTTAAAAAAGGTAGTGTTGGTATAGTTTCGAAATCTGGTACATTGACTTATGAGGCTGCAGATCAGGTTGTGAAACAAGGCTTGGGAATTACTACAGCTATTGGAATTGGGGGAGACCCAATTATAGGTACAACTACAAAAGAAGCTGTAGAACTATTGATGAATGATGACGACACCGAAATTATCGTTATGATAGGTGAAATTGGTGGACAATTGGAAGCAGATGCAGCACATTGGATCAAAGCCAATGGAAACCGAAAACCTGTAGTAGGTTTTATAGCCGGAGAGACTGCACCTGCAGGACGTACAATGGGTCACGCGGGAGCAATCGTGGGAGGTAGTGAAGATACAGCTCAGGCTAAAAAAGCAATTTTAAGAGAGAATGGAATTCACGTTGTGGATTCTCCGGCTGAAATTGGAAAAAAGGTAGCTGAAGTTCTCAGAGGATAAAAAATATACACGTAAAACTATAATCTTCCTGAAATCATCTAAATTAAGATGTTCAGGAAGATTTCTTAGTTTATAGGCTGAAGGCTTTTTGTTATCTTTGGAAATCTATTAAAAACTAATCCAATCAATACATGAAATTACTGGAAGGAAAAAATGCCATCATCACAGGTGGAAGCCGCGGAATAGGAAAAGGAATAGCAGAAGTTTTTGCGCAACATGGTGCAAATGTCGCTTTTACCTATGCTTCTTCTGTTAACGCAGCAAATGAGCTTGAAAAGGAATTAAGTGAAATGGGTATTAAAGCAAAAGCTTATAAATCTAATGCTGCAAATTTTGAGGAAGCACAGGAGTTGATAAAAAATGTTGCTGAAGATTTTGGTCAAATCGATATTTTAGTTAATAATGCAGGTATAACAAAGGACAACCTCCTAATGAGAATGACCGAAGAAGACTTTGACCATGTAATTGAAGTTAACCTAAAGTCCATCTTCAATATGACCAAAGCAATTCAACGAACCATGTTGAAGCAACGCAGTGGAAGTATAATAAACATGAGTTCAGTAGTTGGAGTAAAAGGAAACGCCGGGCAATCTAATTATGCAGCTTCAAAAGCCGGAATTATTGGATTTTCAAAATCAATGGCTTTAGAACTGGGATCCAGAAACATAAGAACCAATGTAATTGCACCCGGATTTATAGAAACCGAAATGACAGGTAAACTTGATGAGAAAACTGTAGAAGGCTGGAGAGATTCAATTCCTTTAAAAAGAGGAGGAACCCCTGAGGATATTGCAAATGCCTGTGTTTTCCTGGGTAGTGATCTTAGTAGTTATATTACTGGCCAGGTAATTCACGTTAATGGTGGAATGCTTACATAATAGTAACTTTAAAATCCTTTTAGAGGTATCAGTGTCTTGAAGTGCTGAATTGAAATTTACAGGAAGAGATTATTTTCTTTTTGAAAAGAAAAAAGTGTAAATAGAATTTTATCTCAATCCTCAAGTCTAACATCTCATATCTCAATTCTCACATCTATTATAGAGTATGTCTCTAACAACAATATTATTAATAACCCTGGCTGCAGTTTTTGCGCTGGGGTTTATTTTTTTAAATATTTCCTGGGTAACAAGTCGCGGAATAGAAGAACCTATGCTCTGGCTCTTTTTAGGTTCGTTAGCTTATTCCTGCTCTTATTACTCCTTATAAATCCTGAAATAAAAAGTACTGAATACGAAATTGAAAAGCCAAAATTACTTATTGCTCAGGACATTTCAGGTTCAATTAATTATTTGGAGGGAGGAGACAATGCAAAAGCCTTTATAAGCACCCTTAGAAAGAATCCTGAACTTCAGGAGGTGTTTGATATTCAAACATATGGCTTCGGAAGAGATCTAAAGATGTTGAATCCTGATTCTATTACTTTTTCGGAAAATCAAACTAATATTAGTTCTGCCATTCGTGATCTGGCAAAATTAGGTACGAAAAGCCAGGCAGCTTTGGTGGTGATAACAGATGGTAACCAGACTGTGGGAGAAGACTATCAATATTTAAAAGCAGGAGAAAATGTTGATCTTTTTACTGTAGTAGTTGGGGATACTACCGCTCAAACAGATCTTTATATAAATTCCCTTAATGTAAACAAATACGCTTTTTTAAATAATAATTTTCCGGTAGAGATATTTGTTAATTATTCGGGAAAAGAAACTGTGAACAGCAATATTATAATCCGTTCCGGTAACGGCATTTTATTTTCTCAAGCTTTGGAATTTGATCAGGACAAGACATCTCATGTCCTTAATATAACTCTTCCTGCCAATCAACTGGGAGTAAAAACATATCAGGTTGAAATCTCTGAATTAGAAAATGAGAGGAATACGGTTAACAACTCCAGGAGTTTTGGAGTAGAGGTTATTGATGAACGCACGAAGGTTCTTATCCTCTCTGCAGTCTCACATCCCGATTTGGGTATGTTCAAAAAATCAATTGAAGCGAATGAGCAAAGAGAGGCTGAAATCGCTTTACTTAAAAATTTTAATATCTCACAACTAAATGATTTTCAAATTTTTATAGTCTATCAACCAAACAACAACTTTAAAGAAGTGTTTTCCGAATTTCAAAAGAGAAATTCAAATTTTTTAGTTGTCAGCGGCACAGAAACAAACTGGGATTTTCTGAATTCTACCATACCTTTCAGTAAAGATTTTATTTCCCAACCACAGGATTATCTTCCCGTTTATAACGAAAATTATTCTGCTTTTCAATTTGAAGATATTGGATTTAGCAAATTTCCGCCTCTTGTAGATGCTTTTGGTACTATGAATTTAAATATTGGAAAATTTGATCCTCTTCTTTTTCAAATGGTAGAAGGAGTACCCTCAACTACACCTTTACTGGCAACCTATGAGGAAGGTACATCTAAAAGAGCCTTTTTATTGGGAGAGAATATATGGAAATGGCGAGCACAATCATTTGTAGATAATAACAACTTCGAGGCGTTTGACAATTTCTTCGGAAAAATGGTGCAGTACCTGGCATCCTCTCAAAAGAGAGACCGACTTACGGTGGATGTGAAAAATTTCTTTGCTGAAAATGAGGAGATCATAGTTTCGGCTCAATTCTTTGATCAAAATTTTCAGTTTAATCCTGGCGCCCAGCTCAATTTAACTTTGGTCAACACCGAAAGTAACACAAAGTTGGAGGCGCAAATGCTCCCTGATAATAACAGATATATTTTTAGTGCAGATAATCTCGAGGCTGGGGAGTATAATTATACTGTTAGGGAAGCTACTTCAGGAATTTCGAGAAGTGGAACTTTTACAGTACTGGAGTATAATGTTGAACAACAGTTTTCTTCAGCAAATATTTCTAAACTTAGAAACCTGGCATTTTCTGTTGGAAGTGAAGTATATTTTCTCGATACTCCCGGCCAGTTAATATCAGATCTGCTGGAGGACAATCGTTACCCAAGCTTGCAAAAAAGCCACGAAAAAGCCGTACCTTTGATAAGTTGGAAAATTTTACTAATCCTGCTCATTTTCAGCCTTAGTGCTGAGTGGTTTACACGAAAATACTTCGGCTTAATTTAATAATATCAACAATTAACTTTATGGATAGATTACCAAAAATTGGATTGCCAATTTTATTTGTAGTAATAGTATTAATTATACTTATTGCCAAATCTACAGTTACAATTAATTCCGGAGAGGCCGGGGTGTTATATCAAACTTTTGGGGGAGGTGTTGTCACAGATGAAGAACCTTTGGGAGAAGGATTCCACGTTGTGGCTCCCTGGAACAGAGTCTTTGTATACGAAGTTCGCCAGCAGTCACTTGATGAAAAAATGCAGGTTCTTTCTTCAAATGGTTTGGAAATCAATCTGGATGCCACTGTTTGGTTTCAACCGTCTTATTCCAACCTGGGAAAACTTCATCAGGAAAGAGGGGAAGATTATATTCAAAGGGTGTTGCAACCTGCCATTCGTTCTGCAGCAAGAAGTGTTGTAGGTAGATATATTCCGGAGCAACTTTATGCAAGTAAGAGAGAAGCAATTCAAAGAGAGATCTTCGAAGAGACCCAGATCCTGCTTCAAAATCAATATGTGCAGATCAACGAGGTACTGGTGAGAGATGTCTCTTTACCACCTACTATCAAGGACGCAATTGAAAGAAAGCTACGCCAGGAACAGGAGTCGCTGGAATACGTTTTCCGTCTTACAAAAGCTGAACAGGAAGCCGAAAGACAAAGAATTGAATCGGAAGGTAAGGCTCGTGCTAACCAGATCTTAAGTGCATCTCTTAATGATCAAATTCTTAAGGAAAAAGGGATTCAGGCGACATTAGAGCTCTCAAAATCACCTAATGCAAAAGTGGTAGTTATTGGTGGAGGCGACGGGATGCCTTTAATTTTGGGTGATAATTAATTTAGACAATTCATAAAAATTTAAAATTTTATTTTTTTTCTGAAAAATTAAATTAGCTTTGTATCACAATGATAAAAATTCAATTACATCACCATCATTTATTCTTCTGCGCTCAGGCGAGGTGAATAGGTATGTAGTTAACTAACATATTTTTTAAACCCGTTTGAGCAATCAAACGGGTTTTTTATTTCAAATAAACCTCACAGGTTTTCAAAACCTGTGAGGTTTGGTAAAACATCGATTAAAATGACTAAAGAAAAATTACGTATTGCAATTCAAAAGTCGGGAAGGCTAAATGAAGATTCCCTTCAAATCCTTAAAGATGCTTAGGTATTTCTATAGATAATGGAAAGGAGCAACTTAAGGCGGTTTCCAGAAATTTTCCGCTGGAAGTTCTATATTTAAGGAATGGAGATATTCCGCAGTACCTGCGGGATGGGGTTGTAGATGTTGCGATTCTGGGAGAAAATGTTTTGGTGGAGAAAGGGGAGGATATTATTAGAGGTGAAAAGCTCGGTTTCTCTAAGTGCAGAGTTTCAATGGCAGTCCCAAAGTCAATGAAATATTCCGGAATAGAAGATCTTGACGGAAAAAAAATTGCTACTTCTTATCCAAATACTGTTCAGGCCTTTCTTAAGGAAAAAGGTATTGAAGCAGAACTTCATATCATTAACGGTTCTGTTGAGATAGCTCCAAATATTGGTCTTGCAGATGCAATTTGTGATATCGTTTCCAGTGGGAGTACACTTTTTAAAAATAACCTTAAGGAAGTTGAAGTAATGTTGAAGAGTGAGGCCATCCTGGCAATCTCTCCTAATATTACTGAAGAAAGGCAGGTAATACTGGAAAAATTACAATTCAGGCTAAAATCTGTGCTGAATGCCCGTACCTCCAAATACATACTTTTAAACGCTCCTAACGATAAGATTGAAGCTATAGCCAGGCTTCTTCCGGGAATGCGTAGTCCGACTATTTTACCTCTTGCAGAAAAAGGCTGGAGTTCAGTTCATACGGTTATTAGTGAGGAGCGCTTTTGGGAGGTAATTGATCAGCTTAAGGAGAATGGCGCTGAAGGCATCCTTGTGGCACCGATTGAGAAAATGGTGCTTTAATTTAGTTTCTACTAATTATTAAACAAAATGAATAAGATTTACAATCCTGCCAGGGAAGACTGGAATGATATTTTGAAGCGTCCCACACAAACCGTGGAAGACATAGAAGCTACGGTAATTGAGATTTTTTCTGAAATAAAATCAAAAGGAGACACCGCAGTAGCAAAGTATTCAGGGCTGTTCGATGGTGTAAAACCCGGAACTGTTGCTGTTTCCAAAGGTGAAATTGACGAAGCAAAGGCTGCAGTTTCAGAAGAACTTAAAGCTGCTATTCAACTTGCTAAGAGCAATATTGAGAAATTTCACGAGGCTCAGAAGTCTGCTAAAGTAGAAGTGACAACTTCAAATGGGGTAGAGTGTTGGCAGGAAAAGCGCCCAATCCAGAAAGTGGGCCTATATATTCCGGGAGGATCTGCACCTCTATTTTCGACAATTTTAATGTTGGCAATTCCTGCTAAAATTGCAGGTTGTAAAGAGATTATTTTATGCACTCCACCGAATAAAGAGGAGAAAATAAATCCTGTTATTCTTTATACTGCTGATCTTTGTGGAGTGACCAACATTTTCAAAATAGGAGGGATCCAGGCCATTGGAGCAATGACATTTGGTACTGAAACTGTTCCCGAAGTTTTTAAAATCTTTGGTCCCGGAAATCAATTTGTGACAGTTGCCAAGCAGCTTGCCACAAAATACAACGTTTCTATTGATATGCTTAGCTGGCCCTTCGGAACTGCTTGTAGTGGCAGATGATACAGCAAAGGCAGCCTTTGTTGCTTCAGATTTACTGAGCCAGGCGGAACACGGGGCAGATAGCCAGGTAATTCTGATTTCAACATCCAAGCAGCTACTGGAGAAAGTAGAGCAGGAAATTGAAAATCAGCTGGAGGTTCTTCCACGAAAAAACATTGCAGCAAAGGCAATAGAAAATTCAAAGCTTATCTTTGTACCTGATGATAATATAGCTTTGGAGCTGATCAACGAATATGGACCTGAGCATTTTATAATTTGTACTGAAAATCCCGGTTTTTATGCTGAAGGTATAGAAAATGCGGGTTCTGTCTTCATTGGCAATTACACTCCGGAAAGTGCAGGGGATTATGCTTCAGGAACTAATCATACTTTGCCTACCAATGGTTATGCGAAGCAGTATAGCGGAGTGAACTTAGACAGCTTCATGAAAAGTATGACTTTTCAAAAAATTTCTGAAGAAGGAATAAAAACAATTGGTCCGGCTATAGAGTTGATGGCCGAAGCAGAAGGACTGCAGGCACATAAGAATGCTGTAACGCTGCGACTAAAGGAGTTAGAACAGAATAATAATTGAAGTTGTAATGACGGCAAGTACTACAAATAAAACAGGTTTTGATTTAAGAAACCTGGTAAGGCCAAACGTGGCGAAATTAAAACCCTACTCTTCGGCGCGGGATGAATATCAGTCAATAAGCGCGAAAATGATCTTTCTCGATGCAAATGAGAACCCCTTTGCCACAGATGTTAACTCAGTACCTGACCCTCAACAGAGAAATCTAAAAGCTCAATTGGCGGCTTTAAAAGATGTAGAAGAAAATGAGATGCTTCTGGGGAATGGGAGTGATGAAGTTCTGGACCTTATCTTTAGGGCGTTTTGTGAACCGGGAAAAGATAATGTTATTACTTTACCACCCACCTACGGGATGTATAAAGTTTTGGCTGACATTAATAATATTGAAAACAGGGAAGTTTTACTTACTTCGAAATTTGAACCTGATGTTCAGGAAATTCTTAAAAATATAAACGGGCACACAAAACTTTTGTTTCTGTGTTCTCCAAATAATCCTACCGGAAATTCTTTTTCTGAAGAAAGCATTTTTGAACTCCTGAAGAATTTCCATGGTCTGGTAATAATTGATGAGGCTTATATTGACTTTTCTGAAAAAGAGAGCTGGCTGAAAAATCTTCAGAAATATCCCAATCTGGTTATCACTCAAACATTGTCCAAAGCTTATGGTATGGCCGGAATCCGACTTGGGATCTGCTACGCTTCAGCAGAAATTATTGAGGTTCTGAATAAAATAAAACCTCCGTACAATGTGAATGAGCTAACTCAAAAAAGGGCTTCAGAAAGAGTAGATTCTAAAGAAGATGTAATTTCAGAAGTTGCTGATATTCTTGAAAATAGAGAGACGTTATCTAAAGCTTTAAGTGAAGTTAATTTTGTAAAAAAAGTGTATCCGTCAGATGCTAATTTTATCCTTGCTAAAGTCGATGACGCCACCACCAGGTACAATCAATTGATTGCAAAAGGAATAGTGATTAGAAACAGAACGACCCAGCCTTTGTGTAAAAATACATTAAGGTTTACCGTTGGAACTCAAGAAGAAAATGAAAAACTTATAGGTGCTCTTAAGGCCCTGGAGAAAGAAGAAATATGAAGAAAATATTATTTGTAGACAGGGACGGAACAATAATTCACGAACCTGAGGATTATCAAATTGATAACCTGGAGAAACTGGAATTTTATCCGCAGGCGCTGTACTATCTCACAAAAATTTCCAAAGAACTGGATTATGATCTTGTAATGGTGACCAATCAAGATGGTTTGGGCACAGAATCTTTTCCGGAAGATCAATTTTGGCCAATTCAGAAATTCATAGAGAAAACCTTTGCCAATGAAGGAGCCGGATTTGTTGAATCTCTGATTGACCGTACTTACGCAAAAGATAATGCTCATACCCGAAAGCCTAATACTGGTTTATTAGAGGCGAAGTATTTGAACAATGAAAAGGAATACGATTTAAAGAATTCCTTTATGATAGGAGACAGGCTTACCGATATGGAATTTGCCTATAACTTCGGCGGAAAAGGAATTTTCATCGACACTCATGCCGAACTTGGTGCAGGAGAAATAAAGAACAATGTTGAGGAAGTAGAGAATTGCATCGCCTTAAAAACTGATAGCTGGAAGGAGATCTATGAATTCCTCAAATTGCAGGATCGTACTGCGGAAATTTCCCGCAAAACAAATGAGACTGATATTTTCATAAAGCTCAATCTGGACGGTACAGGAAAATCTAATATCTCTACAGGAATAGCATTTTTTGATCATATGCTGGACCAACTGGCGCGGCACGGACAAATGGATCTGGAAATTAATGTCAAAGGAGATCTTGAAGTAGATGAGCACCACACGATTGAAGACACAGCTATAGCTTTAGGTGAGGTCTATCAAAAAGCATTGGGAAATAAGTTGGGAATTGAGCGATACGGTTTTTGTCTCCCAATGGATGACTGTCTCGCACAGGTGGCAATAGACTTTGGCGGAAGAAACTGGCTGGTATGGGAGGCTGAATTCAACCGGGAAATGGTAGGAAAAATGCCGACAGAAATGTTCTACCACTTCTTTAAATCTTTTTCTGATGGAGCAAAAGCTAACCTTAATATTAAAGCAGAAGGAACAAACGAGCATCACAAAATAGAAGCCATTTATAAAGCTTTTGCAAAAGCAATTAAAATGGCAGTTAAAAGAGATGCAGAAAAAATGATCCTGCCGTCAACAAAGGGAATGCTTTAAATAGATGTGAGATATGAGAATTGAGTATTGAGATCCATGAGAGTTAAAATTTAGCCCTCAATACTTAATACTAACTACTCAATACTAAGAAAAATGAAAATAGCAATAGTAAATTACGGTGCAGGTAATATTCAAAGTATAAAATTTGCGGTGAGGAGACTGGGGCACGAGGCAGTATTAAGTAGCGATGCAGAAGAGATTAGGGCTGCAGACAAAGTAATATTTCCCGGGGTTGGAGAAGCTAGCAGTGCTATGAGAATGTTAAGATCAACTGGTCTTGATACTGTTATTCCTACACTTACACAGCCTGTTTTAGGAATTTGTCTTGGAATGCAGTTAATGTGTCAATCTTCTGAAGAAGGCAATACTACAGGTCTTGGAATTTTTGACGCAAAAGTAGTGAGATTTAACAATAGTCAGAAAGTGCCGCAGATAGGGTGGAACAAGATCTATGATCTTAAATCTGACCTTTTTGATGGTGTTGAAGAAAACGAATACATCTATCTGGTCCATAGTTATTATATTCCGGAATGCACAGAAACCATAGCCTCTACAGAATATGGAGTGGAATACACATCTGCCATTAAAAAGAACAATTTTTACGGGGTACAATTTCATCCGGAAAAAAGTAGCACAGCAGGAGAGAAAATTTTGAGAAACTTTCTGAAGTTAGAAGTACAAAGTTAAAAGTACGAAGTAAAACAAAAATAGTGATGAAGGATCTAAAATTACGAACGAAACAATTTGCTGTAGACTGCTGGTTCTTATGTAGTAAAATTCCTCATTCCCGTGAATATAATGCATATGTGAATCAGTTACTTAGATCTTCTAGTTCTGTAGGGGCAAATTACAGGGCTTCTCAAAGAGGAAAATCAACAGCAGATTTTATAAATAAGCTCAAAATTGTTGAAGAAGAGACAGATGAAAGTATGTATTTTCTTGAACTGCTAATGGAGGTTTATGGTAAAGAAACCGAAAAGCTTAAATTGTTACATTCTGAAGCCAGTGAAATCCTCGCTATTATTGTTGCTTCTATAAATACAGCCAGACGAAATCAAAAAGGATAAACTTCTAACTTCTAACTTCTAACTTTTAACTTTTAACTTTTAACTTTAAATGAGAATAATACCAGCCATAGATATCATTGACGGGAAGTGCGTACGACTTTCTAAAGGAGATTATAGTACCAAAAAGATATATAATGAGAATCCGCTGGAAGTGGCTAAAGAATTTGAAGCTCACGGAATTAATTATCTGCACCTGGTAGATTTGGATGGGGCTAAGTCGAAGGAAATAGTCAATCATAAAGTACTTGAGAAGATAGCTACCCAAACTGGTCTAAAAATAGATTTCGGCGGAGGATTAAAATCTGATAAAGATTTGGAAATAGCATTTGAAAGTGGTGCAAACCAGGTAACTGGTGGAAGTATAGCTGTAAAGGATCCTGATACTTTTATATCGTGGCTTGAAAAATATGGCAGTGAAAAAATAATTCTTGGTGCCGATGCGAACAACGAGAAAGTTGCTATAAGCGGATGGCAGGAGGAATCATCAAAAAAACTCATCCCTTTTATTCAGAAGTATCAGCAGAAAGGGGTAAAGTATGTTATTTGTACAGATATTTCAAAGGATGGAATGCTTGAAGGACCATCTTTTGATCTATATCGTAAAATTCTTGAATACACTTCAGAAGGAAATAATGGTATTAAATTAATAGCTTCCGGAGGAATTTCAACTTTTGATGAATTACCGAGGTTGGCAGAAATTGGATGTGAGGGCACAATAATAGGAAAAGCTATTTATGAGGGAAGAATTAGTCTTCAGCAATTGGAAAAATTTATAATTAATCAGTAGTTAGTACAGAGAATTGAGTATGACTAAAATTTAGCTGCTCACTACTCATTACTCACTACTCACTACTAAAAAAATATGCTAACAAAAAGAATAATTCCCTGTCTGGATATTAAAGATGGTCGAACTGTAAAAGGAGTCAATTTTCTTGACCTTCGGGATGCGGGGGATCCTGTAGAACTGGCAGAAATCTATGCTCTTTCAGGAGCTGATGAACTGGTTTTCCTGGATATTTCAGCCACTGAAGAAAAAAGGAAAACCCTGGCTGACCTCGTACTACGGGTGGCAGAGCGGGTGAATATTCCGTTTACTGTGGGTGGCGGAATAGCCTCGGTTGAAGATGTAGATATTCTTCTTCAGAATGGAGCCGATAAGGTTTCTGTGAACTCTTCCGCAGTTAAAAATCCGCAGCTCATTAATAACCTTGCAGCAAAGTTTGGGAGCCAATGTATTACAGTTGCGATAGATGCCAAAGAAATAGATGGGGAATGGCTGGTACATCTGGTGGGAGGAAAAGTTCCTACAGATCTCAACCTGTTTAAATGGGCTAAAGAAGTAGAAAAAAGGGGAGCCGGAGAAATCCTGTTTACCTCGATGAATAATGACGGAACAAAAGAAGGCTTTGCAAATGAGGCTCTCGCCAGACTTTCGGAAGAATTAAATATTCCTATTATTGCATCGGGTGGTGCAGGAAATATGCAACACTTCTGTGATGCGTTTTTAAAAGGAAAAGCTGACGCCGCATTGGCAGCGAGCGTTTTTCACTTTAAAGAAATTGAGATAAAGGACCTGAAAGAAGAACTGAGACGGAATAAAGTGGAAGTAAGGCTATAACAGGTATGGGGAATTGAGTAGTGAGTAGTGAGATTTGAGATGAGCACAAGAAGTGGATGATATGTAATCCCGCTCTGTTATTTCTCAGGTAATAAGACAATAATATAATTCAATGAAAATAGATTTTAATAAAAACCAGGACGGATTAGTTCCAGCGATTATACAGGATTCCGTCACACGAAAAGTGCTCATGTTGGGATACATGAACAAAGAAGCATATGAGAAAACCGAGAATACCGGAAGGGTGACTTTCTATAGCCGAAGCAAAAAACGTCTATGGACCAAAGGGGAAGAGAGTGGGAATTATTTGAATCTGGTAGAGATTAAAAACGATTGTGATAATGATACCCTTTTAATTTCTGTTAAACCAGAAGGCCCAACCTGTCATAAAGGAACCGATACCTGCTGGGGAGAAGATAATAAAGCCAGTTTCGGTTTTTTGTCTCACCTGGAGAATATCATTGAAAACAGAAAAGAACAAAGTACCATTAGGCCTGAAGAGCGAAATGAGAAAAACAGCTATGTTGTCTCACTTTTTGACTCCGGAATAAATAAAATAGCCCAGAAAGTAGGGGAGGAAGCAGTTGAAACTGTGATAGAGGCAAAAGATGATAATGAGGACCTTTTTCTAAACGAAAGTGCCGATCTATTGTTCCACTATCTCATCCTCTTAAGAGCAAAGGGATTTAGACTAAAAGATGTAGTAAAAGTTTTGGAAGAAAGGCATTAAAAAAGCTTTCCCGGATTTACTTCGGGAAAGCTAAATGTTTATTATTTCCAGTTGTTCGCTCCAAAAGTAGCCACTTCGTGATCGTCATCCACGGTACTTCCGGAAACTCCAATAGCACCAATAATTTCTTCATTATTATCTTTTAGGAGTACACCGCCAGGAAAAGTTATAAGGCCACTATTAGAATGTTCAATATTGAAAAGTGGTTGACCCGGTTGGGAGAGTTTGCCTATTTCTCCGGAATCCATATTAAAATACCTTGCTGTTTTTGCTTTTTTAATGGCAATATCTATAGATCCCAGCCATGCCCCGTCCATTCTGGAAAAAGCGGTCAAATTTGCTCCGGAATCAACAATGGCAATATTCATTTTTACACCCATTTCCCGTGCTTTTTTTTCTGCTGCTTCAATGGCTTTTCGAGCTTGTTGTAAAGTAATATTCATCTTCAATTTTTTTAATTCAGCTTAAATGTACAACTAAAGATGTGGGCGGAAAGCAGGTTTAAGACTTATATAACAATGATAGATTAAGAATCTTTACTCTTCCCATCTTCCTAACTTCCCTGCCTGGAAATCGTCGTAAGCCTGGTTTATTTCCTGCATGCTATTCATGACAAACGGTCCTCTTGCAACTACTGGTTCGTTAAAAGGTTTTGCATGGCCAAATAAAATTGTGCTATCTGCCTGGGCTTCTACTTCAAGGACCTGACTGTCATTTTCAAACTCAACAAGATGTAAAGATCTTACAGACTGATTATTAACTTTTAGTTCCCCTTTAATTACATAGAAGAAAATGTTATGCTCCTCGGGAACAGAAATCATTAATTTCCCTGAAGTTTTAAAACTAATAGTTGCGAGTGTAACATCAGTGAGAGTTTGAAATGCTCCCCTGGTCCCTTTAAATTCTCCGGAAACCACTCTTGCATTTATTCTTCCTTCATCAAAAGCAACTGTTGGGATATCATCCTGCTGAAGTCCTTCATATTTAGGTTCTGTCATTTTCAGATTAGAAGGTAGATTTACCCAAAGCTGAAGAATTTCAAGATCGCCTCCATACTTTTTAAAGTCTTCGGAAGAAATTTCAGCGTGTATCAGGCCACTCCCTGCTGTCATCCATTGTACACCTCCACTGTAGATTACACTCTTGTGGCCTCCGGAATCTTTATGAGCTATATCTCCATCAAGAATAAAAGTAACGGTTTCCATCCCCCGGTGAGGATGTGGTCCAAAAGGTAAACCATTGTTATTTGGTTCATAAGTTTGTGGTCCGTGATGGTTTAAAAATAGGAATGGATCTATCATTTCAAGGTCTCTGGTTGGCATAGGAGAGAAAGTTTCAAGATCGGCGATGGGTCGATATTCGGCTTTGTGTATTCTTTTTATGGAACGCATGCTGTGATTTTCTGATTTTTCTTAAAGATAAAAAATAGATATTTCTAAATCTTCAAGATCGTATAACTTTTAACATAGCGTTTGCGTATAACTCCAAGGAATTACCTCCTGAAAATTTTAATTCAGATACCATCTAATGATAAAATTTCAATTTAAACCGGAAAGTCTCAGGTTTGCCAATCCTAAATTGTTACTATTCATCCTCATTTTCTGCTTCTGTAAAACAAACTCATTTTCACAAAGTAAAAGTCTTGATATAGGCCTAAGGTTCCAGAAAACTATTAACCTATATTGTGAAAACGGAGTTACTGTTCAATACTCAGATGATAGGTTACTGGATCAGCGTTTATATTTGGGGCTGAGCTACGTTAGTAGCAGACTTGGATCTGCAATGGGATCTAACGCATTAAAGCAGGATAATTATTTACTCTCTGGCACTTATTACTTTCGGCCTTTAAAAAGTCTGCAACCGTTTGTAAGGTTGAACACTTAAGCTATTTTCATTCTGATTTAGAATATGAAATTTTTGATGACCTTCCCAATTCTTCTGTTTTACTATCTCCTGAAGCTCCTTAGCTATAAAACCCAAAGTCCGTTTAAATTAGCCGCCTCTTTTGGGTACAACTTAATAATCTAATGATGGAATTGAAGGTCCAGGTACCTTACTTCCTTTGTTTGTCCAAACCAGTCTTACCTGGAATATTTTTCACTCAACTTCAGAAAAAAATGAAAAACTATAAGCTTCTATTCATCCTTTTCTTCCTAATATCCGGTTGCAGTAAAGAACCCGAATTAACACCCGCAATGCTAGGCGGTGGGGTTATTTTTGATCCTTCTATATACGATCCTGAGAGCTTTCTTGTATCTTATGCTATACCAAATCCCACACCGGAACAGGCAGCTCAACTTAGTGATCATTGTTAGCCACGGCTATTCGGCTACTACTTTTGAATGGGAAGAATTCCGGGAATTTACAGATGAAAGCGGGGAAGACGTTTTAATCTCCCGGGTCCTTTTAGGCGGCCATGGAGGAAATTATGAAGATTTCAGGAATTCGGGTTGGAGAGACTGGCAAAGTGCAATAACAAAAGAATATAATCGCCTGGTCGAGGCGGGATATACGAATATTAGCCTACTTGGTTCTTCAACCAGCGGGGTTCTCTTCCTGCAGCTTCTGGCAGAGGATTTTTTCAGGGAAGCACCTCCACACCAAATTTTGCTGGTAGACCCTATAGTAATTCCTTCAAATAAAACGCTGTCTTTGGTTAATATTGTTGGACCTATGTTGGGTTATATTGAAGTTGATCAATCAGCAGCAGAGGATGTCTATTCCTACCACTTTCGGCCCGAAGAGACTTTGAGAGAACTTCAAAAGCTTTTAAATATTGTGAGAAAGGATCTTGAAGATGGAATCCCTCTTCCGCAGGAAACTTCGCTAAAAATGTATAAGTCAAAACAGGATCCTACTGCAGATCCTGTAAGCGCAGTTCTAATTTACAAAGGAGTAAGAACAAATGCAGGTGGTAAAATAGATGTTGAAATGGTAGATTCCAATCTTCATGTTTACACAAACCTTGCATTAAGAGATCACACTCAAATAGATCGGGAAAATCAAATTACTACTTTTCAGGATATTCTTGAGAGGGTAACAGAGGAGTAGAAAAAGTAGGATTGCCTATTCCTTGTTTCTTACATAGATAAGCTTAAACCTTCCTTTCTGGTTCTCTCTGGATTCAATTTCGAATTTGTTAATAGAATTTATCATAGGAGTTAGTTTTTGAAAACCGTAATTTCTCGAATCAAAATTAGGTTGTTTCTTTTGCAAAAGACTTCCTACATCACCAAGAAAAGCCCATCCATCTTCATCGGCAACATCAGAAATTGTATTTGCGATCAACTTAATAACTTTAGGAGTTATTTTATCAATATCATCCTCCTTTTTGCTCGTTTTGCCTTTGTTAGTTTCAGGAGAAGTTTTTTGTTCTCCCTTAAGGATCTCAATGTAAATAAACTTGTCACAGGCTACAATAAAAGGTTCAGGGGTTTTCTTTTCTCCTATTCCAATCACTTTTTTTCCGGCTTCCCGAAGTCTCGTCGCCAGCCTTGTGAAATCACTGTCACTCGAAACCAGGCAGAAACCATCTACCCGATCTGAATATAAAATATCCATAGCATCTATGATCATGGCAGAATCGGTAGCATTTTTACCCTGTGTATACCCATATTGCTGAATAGGATTAATAGCATTCTCCAAAAGCACTGCTTTCCATTTTACCAGGTGTGGTTTGGTCCAGTCACCATATATACGTTTAATGGTAGGATTGCCATATTTAGCTATTTCCTCCATCATTTCCTTAATGTATGCAGAAGGGATGTTGTCACCGTCTATTAAAACTGCCAGGTTGTTTTCCATGTACTTTGTAATAAGGTTTAAAGATATAAAATTCCATAAAAAAAGGCGACACAAGGCCGCCTTTGAAATTTCAATATTGTTTAATAATTGTAACGCAGCAGGGCGTTCATTTTTGATTCCTTTTCTGGCATGAAAGCAGATTCTATTAAGTATACACTTCCTCCCTGTTCTATAACTTTTTTGGCAGCATAGTTCATTAAAGAAATACTATCTTCTCTTCTCTCATTATGAACATCTACAGACATATTATTTTCGTCAAAGGTTCCGAAGAGGTCTTCTCTGTTCTCCAGGAATAAGGTATCAACTTTTCCCTCAAAAATAGAAGGTAGAATATCGGTAACCCTGGTTGAGGTTCTTTCCGGTGGCAGTTCGTTGAAGGTTTTAATTTTTTGATCTTTTTCTTTAGTGAAAAAGGGTTCCAGTTCTTCTACTGCTTTGGCATGTAGTTCAAACATGTTGCGATAATCTGCAGGATTTCCCGGAATACATTTATCATATAAATTTTTATAGGAGTTCGCTTCCTGGTAAATTGGGAACAGGTAATCCTGACATGCCACCACTAAAGGAACATTTTCATCGTGAAGAATCGTGTCAAGGCCTTTGTCTACAGCTCTAAAATATCTTAAAAACTCGTTTTTTCTATCCCGATTTGCCGCATCATAACCGTGTTGTGTGGAGGTTCCGTCGGCATTTGCTCCAATATTATTTCTTTGGGTCTTATGCTTACTATTTTTTTCTTCATAATCATAACCAACTCTATCTTCCAGTTGATCTGGAGTTATGTCATCTATTTTAACTTCTCCAATACTATATTTAGTAGCCTCATAAAGAGCTACATTAGAAATTTGTAATTCCAACAGATAAAATCTTCCATCTCCTGTAAAAGCCGGAGCTAAAGGTTTTAAATAAAATTCTTTTGCAATATAATTATGGGCTTCAAAATTAATAGGAAGTGTAAATTTTTTCAGAATTCCTTCGGAAGCAAAAACCGCAAGGCCATCGCTTTGATGCCTCCAAAAACGCTTATCATCAATTAGCTGAAGGATTGGTTCGGCAATAAGATCTATTCTTTCCTTTGAAATTCCTTTCTCAGTAAGCTTAACTTTTATATCCTTCAACTGAGATTTAAGGCTTTTCTGATTTTCTCCTTCCAGGACTTCCTTACCTCCCCGGTGAGTGGGGATGAATATTGAAACACAAATTTCATTGTTAAACTGTGCTAAATCCAAAAATTCTTCTTTACTGATCAATGCCATATTATTTATTTTTTATTATTTATATCCTATTGATAATGAAATAATTATCTATGGGATCTTTAAATCTTTTAATAAATATAAGGTAGACTGAATAAGCCTGAAATCAAAACCAATAAAGAGAGGATCCTGCTAAATCTTTCTTAATTATTGTTATTAAAAATATATAATTTGGGAAAGGAGATATTTATTTCCGGAAAATAAAATACACTGCCAGGATAAGGCAAAAAAAGGCAGCAATATGATTCCATTTAAAAGTCTCATTTTTGAAAACCACCAGGGCAAAAACGGTGAAGACCACCAGAGTTATTACTTCCTGAATAATTTTAAGCTGAAATAAGGAAAATGGTCCGCCATGTTCCCTAAATCCTATCCTGTTTGCTTAAGCACCTGGAAAATATATTCAAAAAATGCCAGCCCCCAACTAATCATAATAATGGCAAAAATACCCAGTTTTTGAAATCCTTTTAATTCAGCAAATTTTAGATGACCATACCAGGCCAGGGTCATAAAGATGTTGGAAATGATCAACAAAGCAATTGTAAGAAATCCCTTCATTAGATAATGGTGTATAGTATAATTATATAATTTCGTCGTCCGGTTCCACATGGATTAGAACATCTGCTATTTCAGGAAGTTTTAGCAGCAGTTCGTTTTTTACATTGTGTGCGATATCATGACCTTCTTTTACTGTTATTTGAGCACTTACAGCAATATGAAGATCCACGTGAAAATTCATTCCTGTTTTGCGTACATAACATTTCTCTGTTTCTACAACCCCTGGAACGTCTTCAGTAATTCCCCTTATATCGGCAATCATATCGTCATACATATGTTCATCCATTATCTCCCCTAAGGCGGGTCTTAATATAAGATATGCATTATACAATATAAATCCTGAAGCAAACAAAGCAGCCCAGTCATCTGCTGTCTCATAACCGTCACCCATATAAAGAGCTACTGAAATACCTATAAAAGCCATTAAAGATGTAATAGCATCACTTCTATGGTGCCAGGCATCGGCTTTTAAAGCGCTGCTTTTAGTTTCATCACTTTTCCTGGAAACCAGCAGGTAAAAAATTTCCTTTATTATAACAATTACCGCAAGTACAATTAAAGTATAAGGTTCAGGAGTTTGATGTGGAGTGCGAATATGCTCCAGGCTTTCATAAGCTATTACGGTGGCCGATATTACGAGAAACCCTACTACCGCGAAAGTTATTAATGGCTCTGCTTTCCCGTGGCCGTATGGATGATTTTCATCTGGTGGGCGGCTGGAATATTTTAAACCAAGAAGCACCAGGGCCGAGGAGAAAACATCTGTAGTAGATTCTATGGCATCTGCAATTAGAGCATAGGAATTACCAAAAATTCCGGTTACTCCTTTCGCAATTGCCAGGAGGGCATTACCTAAAATACTTAAGTAAGAAGTTTTAATTGCCTCCCGGGTAAGTTCATTCATTCAGCAAAGTTAATCCTCCTATGGCAGTCATTAAAATTTTAATAACACTATTTGAAGAAGCAGAGTTTACCACCACACAATAAAGAATCGTTGATAATTTTCATTTGCAGTTTTCATCCATACCAGAGGGGATTTTTTTACATCAAGTAATTCATCTACCTCTTCTTTTATCCTCTCAAAGGAATACCAGTCTTCGTTTTGGTTTGGAAGGATTGGCCAATCAGGTTTTTTAGGAGTAAAAAATGAGTTTCCAGCATAATCTGCTTCTGTAAAATTCCTTCTGTTTATCCAGTAACCTAGTAATGCACTCATTGTTTATAAAGGGAAAGGAGGTTTCCAAAAGATGTTTTGGCACAAATAGATTGGCGGGAAAGAAAACTTTTTGTTCAATATTTTCAGTGTCAATCCATAACTCCTGAAGGGTAGCTTTACTTTTGTTCTGGTAGAGGAGGGGCAACTGATGGTTTTTAAGCTTATTTATTTTAAGAAGAAGGGAGTCTCTTCGATTTGGACCTATCCACCGTTGCATCTCTTTTGGAAAAGAAGGATCATAAATGTAAAATTTGTAAACCAATTCTACATGAATTGTTTGATTCGTTTCCTGGTCTTTCAGCAAAAAATCTAACTCTCCCAAAGTTATTTTTTCCTCTATAATTTGAACACGGGATGCCAGAATTTTATAATGATTAGAGGATTTAACAGCATGTTCAAAAAAAGTTTCTGCACGTTTTCCTAAAACATTCGTGAGTTGAAGATCCACAAAGTCGTTTTCAGGATCTGTTAGTGCGGTTGATCTAAACTTAAACAAAAACTGATTAAGGCCACAAAATTTTTCATTTATCCATAGGGTAGGTGTGGAAATAAAATTTTCAAATTGCTTAAATACGTGATTTTCCAATTCTTTCAAGATGCTTAATGATTTATTAATATTCTAAAAAATATAAAACCTCTTTAAGTTATAATTTTAAGAAGTTCTAATTATTATAGTTTGCAATGGAAAATATATTATTTTTGGATGTATATCTAAGTTCTATGATATCAAAGTCTACAGACGCTTATAACCTCTATTTTTACGAAGACTTCGTAATTGCCGAAGCAAAAGAAGATGCTGTCGTGAACTCATCTGTTACTGAAGAAGCACTTAAAATTATGTGGCAACACTTCAGTGGAAATCCTTTTACTATTATTTCAAGGCGCACAAATAAATACACTATTTCTGAAAGCGCATATTCGCCTCGCCTTTTCAAAAAAGTTACTGCTATGGCTATTGTCTCTAAAGATCCTGAAGTGAAAGAGAGAGCCTATAAAGAGCAGCTCCTGTTCAATAATTCCTTTGCATTTTTCGAAGAAATAGAGGAAGCTGTTGAATGGGCAAGGAATTTTAAATTGGTTAAATAATTTCTCCTTTTCTAGTTTTCCTCCTCATTATCATCTGTACTTAACAAATATCCAAAGGGTTCCAGTGAGGGAACACTGTTCATTATTACATTTAAAATTCCCAAAATTGGTATTGCCAATATCATTCCTGTAATTCCCCAAATCATATTTCCTGCAATAACAGCAAGTATTACCAAAAAAGGATGGACGTTTACTTTATCACCTACAACGTAAGGTTCTAGGATGTAGCTTTCAACGAACTGGACGATACCAAAAGTTATTATAATTCCTATTAAGACTGTTGTATCACCTGTGGTAAGGAATCCAAAAATTAGCGCCAGGAAAAACCCTATAATATTACCAATATAAGGCAAAAGAGAAAGAAAGGCTGCAATACAGGAAATAAGGATAAAATTATTAACTCCTGAAATTCCCAATCCTATACTATAAAGTACTGCAAGCATGACTATGAGCATAAATTTTCCAACAAGGTATTTTTGAGCAATACCAAGCAGTTTTATTTATGATCTTAAGAGTTTTTTCCTGCCTGTCTCCGGGTGCGAGCTTTAAAATGAAAATTTTAAATCTCCTCCTGTAATTGAGCAGGAAGAAGATGTAAATAAAAGTCAACAGGTAATTACCAATAAAACTCATTACATAAGACATAAAAGTAAAAGCTTTTTCTCCCGAGCTTCCTCCTCCCATAGCAGTAATATTATTTTTCTCCTGATATTCTTCTAAATCTTCTTTAGTATAATTAGTATGTTCATAAATATAATTTTCTGCCTGTTCTATCTTTGGCTTCATCTTTTCCTTAATAGTATCCCAATCATCAACAAAATTTTTAAGTTGAAAAGAAAGAAGGGCAAAAACTCCCAGAGAGATAAGGAATAGTATAAAGGTGCAAAGCAATGATGAAAAAGTTCGGTTAATGCGCTTTTCCATTTTGTTGGCCAATGGTATCATAAGAAGAGCAAGAACGATTGACATCACCAGAGGAGCAAGAAATCCCTGTCCCTTTACCAGGCACAGGATCATGAAGTAAGTTCCTGCAAAGATTAATGTGGTGGTGAATAAGATTTTTTTTCCTTTAGATAATTTCATTGAGCCGAATTCAGTTATACAAAAAATAAAGCCAATCCTGTTTGGGATAGCTTAATAAAGGTACAGTATTATCGCTGCTTTTTTCTTTTTCTAAATAAATTTCCTTACCTCGATCTCTTAAATTTGAAATATACCAAAGGAAGATATGAATGAAGCATAGAAGCGAAAAAAAATTATTTAAATACTGTTATTATATATAAGTTATATTAGCAAACCCATTTTTCACGGGGATTGAAAAATCAGGTGAAAGCCTGCTTAAGAATTATCCACTTCTCTAAATGTTTAGAGTTAGTTTTTATCCTTTTTGCCAAATAACCTTTTAAAGAATCCCTTCTTCTCTTTCTTTTCTTTCTTTTCCTTTTTATCGGCACCTGTAAAAAGCCGTTTCAGGAATCCCTCCTTCTTTTCAGGCTCACAATCCATTAATTGAACTACACTGGCTGAAGGTGGAGAAAATCTCGCCTGGGTAATGGAGTTGAATTGATCTTCCTCATTGAGCTTTTGAAGGAAAAGAGCAAATATTGGTAAGGCGGAATTTGCACCCTGTCCTATAGAGGTAGTTCGAAACCCGATGCGATGATCGTCTGATCCTACCCAGGTAACGGCTACTAATTTTGGCATAATGCCTACAAACCAACCATCTTTATTCGCCTGGGTGGTTCCGGTTTTTCCTGCGATGTCGTTGTTGAGCCTATAGGTTGTTCTTAATCTCGTTGCTGTTCCTTCATTAACAGTGGCTTTCAACATTTCGATCATTATTTGCCTGTTAGTTTCAGAAAAAGCGGGTTTTTCACTTTCCTTAGGCTTAAATTCTGCAAGAACATTTCCCTCGCCGTCTTCAATTCTCGAGATATAATATGGGGTACTTGGTTTCCCGTCATTAACATAACTGGTATATGCTTTTGTTACCTCCTTTAGACTCAATTCTGCAGTACCAAGGGCTATAGAAGGAACCTGCGGAAGATCTGAAGCAATTCCCATTCTCTTAGCCTGATTGATAACATTTGCTATTCCTGTTTGCATAAGCACTTTTACCGCAATAGTATTGATCGATTTACTAAGAGCAGTTTTCATATTGTAATTAATATTTTCATCTTCCTCTGTATTCCCTGAATTTCCGGGAGTCCATCCATCTTTATAGGTAACTTCGTTTAGCGAATAGTAGGTACAGGGTTCAATTCCGTTTTCCAGGGCTGCGGTGTAAACTATAGGTTTAAATGTTGAACCCACCTGCCGTTTACTCTGCGCCACGTGATCATATTTAAAATTTTCAAAGTCAATCCCACCAACCCATGTCTTTATAGCACCTCGCAGGATCTACTGCCAAAAAGCTAAGCATTGAGAAATTTTAGGTAATGGGAAATACTATCCAGAGTACTTGCATTAAGCATTTTATTCCCATCATATTCAAAAAGCTCCATTTCTCTCGTTTCTTCAGCCAGAACTTTTAGGATCTCTTCATCAGTTTTTCCTTTCTCCTGGAGTTTTTTATAAGGTGCTGTACGCTTGGCAGCATCAAGTAAAATAGCTTTGTTTTTCACCCAGGGAGCATTGTCACCATAAGATTTCTCATGAGCCTCCTGTAGTTTAGCCATATGAGTTCGCATCGCTTCTTCAGCCAACTCCTGCATTCTGTAATCCAGAGTAGTGTGAACAATTAGCCCGTCACGATAGATATTAAATTTTTCCCCGTTCCTGTTGGGTATTGTATCCAGGAGTTCGGCAAGATCTTTACGTAATTGTGCTCTAAAATAAGGAGCAAGACCACGGTCGTGACTATAGAATTGATAGTTTAATACCAGATCTTTCATTTTTGCTTCCTCTAATGTTTCCTTATCGAGATAGCCGTATTTCTCCATTTGTACAAGAACTACATCTCTTCTTAACCGACTCCTCTCAGGAAAAATCCGCGGATTGAAATAATGGGAAGCCTTCAACATACCCACTAAAACGGCAGCTTCTTCAAGGCTTAATTCACTGGTGTGTTTATTAAAAAATTTTGCAGCGGCACTTTCTATTCCAAACGTATTGTCACTAAAGGGCACTGTGTTTAAATAATGAGTGAGGATTTCATCTTTTGAATAAACATCTTCAAGACGCTTTGCTATTATTGATTCCTGAAGTTTATTTATAACTATTCCCAGTGGCCCGTAGTCTTTTCTTCCATAAAGGTTTTTTGCTAATTGTAAAGTAATTGTACTTCCTCCACCTGAAGATTTATCCTGGAGTAAGAGCGTTTTAAAAAACACTCTTAAAAGGCTTCTATTATCTATCCCATCGTGCTCATAAAAACGAACATCTTCGGTTGCAATTAAACCTTGAATAAGATGTTTGGGAATGTCTTCGAATTCAATTGGCTGCTTAGTCAAATATGTAATACTTACCAATTAATTCACCATCAGCAGAGAGTACCTGGGTAGCTTCATTTTGATCAAGGTTCTGGAGATCTTCAGATGTGGGTATTTTGCCAAATAATCCAAAATAGATACAGAGATACAGTATTATGAGTATAGCAAATATTGAAATAACAATCCCCAGCGTCCATTTAAGAATTGGAGATCTTTTTATTCGTTCAAGCATAATTAGGTTTCTACTAAACAAATAAACGAATACTTCTAAAAATGTTTAGGTGAGTTTAGTAAAATTTTAGGAGTAGGGAAGAGGAAGATTATTTAAACTAAATAGCTTAGCTACTTTTCAGCTCCGGCTATTGGTGCATTAAGATTTTCATAATAAGGAATTTTAGGGGGTGAATTTTAATATTTTCTTTCCTATATAATGCTACTTATTTGGGTGATTTTTGTTTTAAATGTTTAGGCCCCAAATCTTCTCTTTTCATACCAGGAACTTCTGGTGGTTTGTCTAATATTGAGGAAGTGTCTTCTCAAAGATTGTTTTCCTTCAATTGCGATTGTACTTTCTAATGTTGCCATGATTAATGAATTTAAGATTAATGATAAATTGTGATGATTTAGATAAAACGTCTTCGGTTGTTCCAGCTTCCTCTGGTAGTGACTTTCAGATTTAAAAAATCTTTTTTTGATTGCCTTCTTTTACGATGTTGAAGATTGGGCTACAGTTTGCTAATGTTGACATGATTGATGAATTTAATGATTGATGATAAGTTGTAATGATTAGATAAAACGTCTTCGGTTGTTCCAGCTTCCTCTGGTAGTGACTTTCAGATTTAAAAAATCTTTTTTTTGATTGCCTTCTTTTACGATGTTGAAGATTGGACTAAGGTTTGCTAATGTTGACATGATGGATGAATTTAATGATTGATGATAAGTTGTGATGATTAGATAAAACGCCTTCGGTTGTTCCAGCTTCCTCGGGTAGTCACTTTCAGATTTAAAAAATCTTTTTTTGATTGCCTTCTTTTACGATGTTGAAGATTGGGCTAAAGTTTGCTAATGTTGACATGATTGATGAATTTAATGATTGATGATAAGTTGTGATGATTAGATAAAACGTCTTCGGTTGTTCCAGCTTCCTCTGGTAGTGACTTTCAGATTTAAAAAATCTTTTTTTTGATTGCCTTCTTTTACGATGTTGAAGATTGGGCTAAAGTTTGCTAAAGTTGTCATAACTAAATGTTTAATGTTTATATCTAATAGACTTCTGAAAAAGAAATCTGTTACAGTACTATGTATAAAACAGTAGTAATTTAACTATTATTTAACAAATGACCCTATTTACTGAAGCTCTGGAAAAAATAATTAGCACCTTCTGGCTTTAAGAAAGGTTAATCTTACCTTAAATATCTTCTATACAAACTTCTCTGGGTTTTTTGTGGTTTGAAAAAGGCGTAATATTATATCCCTATTTCTATTGCAGACAGACTAAAGAATAAAGAGTAATGAATAGAACAGCAGTTTTGATCATCCTGGGTGCCCTTCTTGTTGTAGGGATTATATATTTTTCATTCAAGGCAAAATCTCCCTTTGATATATTTACAGAAGGTGAAATGATAAGCATTGAACAAAAGTGGGAACTGCCTTTAGTTCTTGAGGAGATTTCGGCCATTGCTTATATGGAAGAGGATAAAATAGCTGCCGTACAGGATGAGGAAGGAATTATATTTATTTATAATCTGGCTAAAAACATTATTGAAAAACAAATTCCCTTTGCTGAAAAAGGAGATTACGAAGGATTAAGCCTGGTAGGAGGGACTGCTTACGTTTTACGAAGTGATGGTGTAATTTTTGAAATTCAGAATTATCGTAATAATTCACCCACGGTAACCCAATTTCAAACGGGAATAGATCCTGCATTAAACTGTGAAGGTTTAGGCTACGATAAAAAGAACAACCAATTATTAATTTCAATTAAAGACCTGGCAGGAGAAGATTTAAAACCTGTTTTTGGCTTTAATCTTCAATCTAAAAAATTACAGAAGGAGCCAGTATTCAACATAAATTTTCAGGATACAATTTTTTCTGAATTAAGGCAAAAGAGAATTGACAGAATATTTCGCCCTTCGGAAATTACTGTTCATCCGCAAACGGGAGACATCTATATGCTTGAAGGGACAGTTCCCAAACTCCTGGTTTTAGATGCTGCAGGTAAACCTCTAAAATTAAAAATTTTGAATGTAGAACAAATTCCCCAGGCGGAAGGGCTCACCTTTAGCCCTTCAGGAGAAATGTATATTTCTAATGAAAGTGGGAGTGAATTGCCTAATATTTTGAAAATAAAATGGGAAGACTAAAGTTATTCTTCTCTATAGATTTAAAACTTAAAAACGGGCCTCAGCCCGTTTTAATTGAATACCCGTAAACCTAATTATTATTTCTGCATTTCCTTTGCAACTGCCTGCACTTCATCTAATACCCTAAGCAGATTTTCTCCCCACAACTTTGCAATTTCTTCTTCTGTATAACCTCGTTTTACAAGCTCTATAGTTACATTAAGACTTTCAGATGCGTCGTCCCATCCTTCTATACCACCACCACCGTCAAAATCTGAACTTATTCCCACGTGATCAATTCCAATTAATTTTACCATATAATCTATGTGGTCCACGAAATCTATCACACTCACTTAAGCATAATTTCCTGCTTAAGTTTCTCAATTTCAGGTTTTGCACTTTCTGTAACTTTTCTATATCCCTCATAATAAGCTTTCCGGGTTTTGTCGTCGAGATTGCGAATGCTGTCTCTCGATAAAACTGTAAATCCCATTTCTTTGCCTTCGGCACTTATAAGTTCATCCTGGGCTTTTCCAAAACCTTCGTGTTTTTCTGTATTTACATAGGCACTAAAAGCTACTGTTTGCACTACGCCTCCATGCTCTTTGAACAGCATCAACAATTCATCATCCAAGTTGCGGCTATGGTTGCATAAAGCCCTAGCCGAGGAATGAGATGCTATTAAAGGAGCTTTTGAGATTTCAAACATTTCTTTAATAGCTTCTTTTGAAGGGTGAGAGACATCTATCATCATTCCAACCTTGTTCATTTCTTTTACTGCCTGTTTGCCCAGTTCACTAAGACCACCGTGCAACCATACATTATCTTCTTCCCCCGTGTTAGAGTCACTTAACTGGCTATGACCGTTATGAGAGAGAGACATATAACGAGCCCCCAGATTATAAAATTCCTGAATCCTGTTTAGGTCTTCTCCTACAGGATAAGCATTTTCCACACCTATCATGGCTACAAGCTTTCCCTCTTTTACAATTGATCTTACTTCAGCCGATGTTGTTGCCAAACCTATTTTTTCAGGTGCTATTGTTTTTACTAGGCGGTGAATTGCGTCAAATTTGGACATAGCATTTTTATAAGCTGCTTCATATCCTTTGGGCGTAAGTTCATCCTGCCCGGTGTATACGATGAACCAGGCAACGTCTAAACCTCCGGCTATCATTTTGGGAAGATTCACCTGTGTATTGAGATCCTGAGTATAATTGCGGGATTTTGTAAAGTTGTCTATATTAATATCGGCATGAGTATCAATAGTAATAACATTTTTATGGATTCTTTCGGCTTTTTTCAGAAGTTCTTTATCCTTCGTACTTTGGGAAAATGACCAACTTCCACATACGAGGCTAAGGAGAAAAAATAATTTTAATTTCATAATTAACAGAGGTTTTTGAACAACCGGGAATTTACAGATTATATTTTAACTGGCAGTTGATTTTCACTAACGGCATTATTTTTTCTTCTAACTTTGATTAATTTTAAATACTTTAATGAAGAAATTTATTGTTGTAAATCAACCTGAAAAATGGCATATTCCTGTAGACAATATTGCCATTATTTCTGCCAGGGAATATTTGACCAATCCTGAATATTCAAGGATTAAAAAAGCGAGGATTTTCAATCTTTGCAAAGATTACTCTTACCAGTCAAAGGGTTATTATGTTTCACTTCTTGCTGAAGCTCGTGGACATTTGGCTATACCAACAGTTAAGAACATAGTAGATCTGCGGGAGCCAAAACTGGTAAGAATAGTTTCCGATGAATTTGATGATCTTATCCAGCATACTTTAAAAGGAATAAAATCACAGGAGTTTACCTTAAGTATATATTTCGGACAAAACGTAGCTCAAAAATATAAAGAATTGAGTGCTATGTTTTACCTAAGCATTTTCAGATTCCTTTCCTAAGGGTAAAGTTTAATTATACCACCAAATGGAATATTAAAAGTATTAAGGCAATTTCCTCATCTGAAATTCCCGAGGAGCATAAAAGCCTTATGTTTTCGTATGCCACTCAATATTTTGCAAAAAAGAGGTACGATACTCCCAAACAACAAACTTTTGATTATGATCTTGCGATATTGGTAAATCCTGAAGATCCTGCGCCTCCCAGTAACGCTAAAGCAATAAAGAAATTTATTGATATAGCAGAAAAGCTGAATTTTTATGTTGAAGTTGTTTCCCCTGATGATCTTTCCCGTCTTTCTTCTTTTGATGCTGTATTCATTAGACAAAGTACAGAGGTTAATAATGAAGCTTATGCATTTGCGAGGAAGGCTCAACAGGAGGATATAGCTATTATTGATTATCCGGATGCCATTCTTAAATGTTGTAATAAGGTTTACATGGCCGAAGCGCTTGGAAATGCTAATATTCCCACGCCTAAAACTATTATTGTTCATAAAGACAATAAAGATGAGGTGTTGGAGCTTACCTACCTTCCCTGTGTTCTAAAATCCCCGGATTCAACTTTCTCGTTTGGAGTGAAGAAAGCAGATACCCCGGAAGAATACCTTGAACTTGTAAGCGGAATGTTGAAAAAGTCTGAACTTATTATTGCCCAGGAATTCACACCCTCTGAATACGACTGGAGAATTGGAATTTTAGATGATGTTCCAATCTTTGCCTGCCGATATTACATGGCCAAAGATCACTGGCAAATTTACAACTGGGATGCTCCTAAAAAAGATGATAATTATGGAAATGCAGACTGTCTTCCTATAGAAGAAGTACCCAAAAAGATTCTTAGTGTAGCACTAAGATCTGCAAAATTAATGGGAAAAGGTTTGTATGGAATAGATGTAAAGGAAGTTGATGGAAAAGCAATGGTAATTGAAATTAATGATAATCCTAACATTGATTTTGGGGTAGAGGATGCTTATTATGGTGATGAAGTATACGTTGCCGTTATTTCTGCCTTTAAAAAACGTCTCGAAAAAAACCTGATATGAGTTACCGCCTTTTTGAAGTTTTTGGAATTGAACTGGAATATATGCTTGCGGGTACAAAAGATCTTAAAGTAGCTCCTGTGACCGATCAATTGATAAAATTAAAAACAGGAGAAATTTCCAGTGATGTTGACAATGGAAAAATTGAATGGAGCAATGAACTAGTTGCACATGTGGTGGAATTAAAAACAAACGGCCCCACAGCAGATTTGGAAACCCTCGATGAACTTTTTGCTGAAAATATTACAGAAATCAACCAGTTACTGGAGCCGAAAAATGTAAAATTATTACCTACCGCATCGCATCCCTTGATGCATCCCGAAACTGAAATGAAATTATGGGAACATTCCTATAGTAAAATCTACGCCCTTTACAACCGGATTTTTGATTGCAGGGGCCATGGCTGGAGTAATGTTCAAAGCATGCATATAAATCTTCCTTTTTTTGACAATGATGAATTTGAGAAATTGCACGCCGCAGTGAGGATTCTTCTACCTATTATTCCTGCATTAAGTGCCAGTTCACCCATTTTTGAAGGAAAAGATACTGGTTTTAAAGATGCACGTATGGAAGTTTATAAAACCAATCAAAAGGAAATTCCGGAAATGACAGGAAAAGTAATTCCTGAACAGGTTTTCAATAAAGAGGAATATTACCGCCAAATTTTTGAGCCAATTAATAAGGCGATTAAACCTCACGACACAGAAAATATCCTTGATCATCATTTTCTTAATTCCCGGGGAGCCATAGCCCGGTTTGATCGTAAAGCAATAGAAATTAGAGTTATTGATATTCAGGAATGCCCCAGAGCTGATGTGGCCATTGCGGTTCTTGTAATAGAAACTTTGAGGCTACTTGTGAGTGAAGAAATGGTCTCTTTAGAAGATCAAAAATCCTGGCACGAAAATGATCTCTTCGAGATTTTTAATGCTGTTATTAAAGATGCGGAAGGAGCTAGAATTAATAACCAAAAATTCCTGGCTATTTTTGATGTTCATGAACCAGATACTGCAGCAAATATATGGAAAGCAATTTATAGTAGGGTGAAGGAGAATATTTCGGCTAAACATCGGGAGTCTATCGATTTTCTTTTGAAGAATGGTAGTTTGTCTACACGAATTCTTCAGGCAGTAGACGGAGATTTTTCAGAAGAAAAAATAAAAAATATCTATCATACCCTTTCCAACTGTCTTTCACAGAATAAAATGTTTTCCGTTTGAAACTTTTGCTTACCTGCGAACACGGGGGTAATGAAATTCCTGAAAATTACCTGAACCTCTTCTTAGGTTTTGAAGATGTTCTCACTACTCACCGTGGCTTTGATCCCGGTGCCCTGGATCTTTTTAGGTTTTTGGGACCTCTGTCAAATTTCGAACTTTACAGCACGACCAGCAGGCTGCTGGTAGAATTGAACAGATCGCTTCATCACGCTGCCCTCTTTTCCGAAATTACCAAAAGTCTTTTCCGAAGTGAAAAAGAAGAGATTCTTGCCTCCTATTATTTGCCGTACCGGAAACAAGTCGAGGAAAAGATAAACAGGTGGCTTAAGGAAGGAGAAAGCGTGGTACATATATCTGTTCATTCTTTTACTCCAATTTTAGAAGAGATTACCAGAAATGCAGATATAGGAATTTTATTTGATCCTTCCAGAGCTGATGAAAAATTACTGGCAAAAAGTTGGAAGGGGAATTTGAAAATTTTAGCACCGCACTTAAGGGTGAGATTTAATTATCCCTACAAAGGTACTGCAGATGGTTTTACCACTTATCTCAGGAAAAAGTTTCCTGAAAATTATATAGGTATAGAATTAGAGGTAAATCAAAAGTTTACAAATAACAATGAAATGAAGATCGATATAAAAAATACAATTTTTAAATCGGTACAGGATGAAATAAGAAGAAGACAAAAAGAGTAAAGCAATGGGGCGAAATCGTGTGGGGATTTCTTATTGCTTTCTTTTTGTCTTCCTATGCCTTCAGGAAAATTCTATACTTCCTCCTTCAGGTATTCCTCTTGTTTGAGAATTTTAAGAAATACAGTAGCCATTTGCTTTCCGTGGAGAGAACTTTCAAAATCCTGTCTCTCACTTTGTGCATTAATGCCCGAAATAACTGCAACATCTGTCTTCTTGCAACTGCTTTATTCCTCTGGAAATAATTTATTCATTAAGCGTAGCTTCAACAGAAATATCAGTATTTAAAAGTTTAGAAATGGGACAATTTTCCTTTGCTTTTTTAACTAACTGGTCAAATTTTTCTTTTTCGATCTCAGGAATTCGGGCTTTTAGGACCAAATGTGATCTTTTTATAGTTCCATCCTCAAAGGTAATTTCGCCGTTTGTCTCCAGTTTTTCTGGTTTATAATTTTCCTCTGTAAGAAAAGCCGATAATTGCATTGCAAAACAACTAAGCATGGGCTGCCGCTATCAACTCCTCCGGGTTCGTGCCTGTCCCACTTTCAAAACGGGATTTAAACGAGTATTGAGTATCTTTTAGAATTCCGCTTTGCGTGCTCAGGGTTCCATTTCCTTCTTTAATAGTTCCATTCCAAATGGCTGTTGCTTTTCTTTTCATAATGATTAACTAATTTTAGTTTGCATTAATTTAGGCAAGTTAGATTACAATAAAAAATTTTTAATTTAACCTTAACCCTTCAGCTAAAAGGTAGATAAGAGTAAGAGCCAGGGAATTTATTACAATAAAAAAAGGCTGATATTAAAAACATCAGCCTTCCTCAATTTTCCCGGTTGGGAATATTTATTTTATCTCTACTACTTCAAGATCAAAAACAAGATCTTTTCCTGCCAGGGGATGATTACCATCCACAACAATAGTATTCTCTTTTACGTCTCTTACGATAAGATTCATTTCCTGACCTTCCGGACTTTTGGAAACCAGTCCCATTCCTACTTCCGGCTTAATTTCCTCTGGCAGTTGACTTTTTTCAACTTCCTGAATAAGGTCCTGCCGTGGTTCTCCGTATGCTTCTTCCTTAGGTATATTTATAGTTTTTTTCTCGTTTACCTGCATATCCAAAAGACCTTTTTCAAATCCCGGGATTAGCTGGCCCTGTCCTAATGTAAATTCTATGGGTTCACCTCTTTCTACAGAACTGTCAAATACCTGTCCATCGGTTAATTTTCCTGTGTAATGTACTTTTACGGTGTCATTTGCTTTTACTTGACTCATGTTTTTTGCTTTTCAATTATATTAGGCTTAATTTCCAGCCTCTTACGTTTAAGCTTACAAAGGTACAAGTATAAAAGTGCTTACCAAATCAGGAGAAAATATATGTCCGTTCTTCACAAAACATTAACATTAGAACTAGATATAGATTAAAAATGAGGGAGATTTCTGATTAAATGAAGTTTGGCTAAAACGTTTCTTTTAGGTTTTCTAGCTTTAAGTGAATATATTTATAGAGTTACAAATAAATTGACCTTTTTAATTTTTCTTTAACTATCCTAATTAATGCATTTATGAAAAAAGACAATGCTTAAGTATTTCCGGTTCAAGAAGATCCTTTATTAAAAGTACTGCACTTGCTGCAACCGGAGTAATGATCGTTCCCCGCCACGTTCTTGGTGGTCCCGGTTTTATTGCACCCAGTGACCGTTTAGTTGTTGCGGGAATTGGAGTAGGAGGTAAGGGAGAAAGTGACATAAGAATGTTTGCTGAATCTGGTAAAGCAGAAATTGGGTTCTTATGTGATGTTGATGACAGGCGTGCAGCAGCATCCAGAGCCCGTTTTCCAAAGGCGAAGTATTATAAAGATTATCGTGAAATGCTGGACAAAGAAGGGAAGAACTTTGATGCAGTATCAGTTTCCACACCAGACCATAACCACGCGGTACAAACTATGGCTGCAATGGAAAGGGGGAAACATGTGTATGTTCAAAAACCTTTGACACATGATATCTATGAAGCCAGAGCATTAGCCGAAGGGGCTCGGAAGCATCGGGTAGTAACGCAAATGGGTAATCAGGGAGCTTCAGGAGACGGGGTAAGAGTTTTACAGGAATGGTTTAACGCAGATCTTATTGGAAAGGTACACACCGTATATTGCTGGACCAACAGGCTAGTATGGCCACAGGGAATACCATGGCCGGAAAAGAAAGCTCCAGTACCTGCAGAGCTGGATTGGGATTTGTGGTTAGGTACTGCACCTAACAGAGAATATGTGGAAGGACTTGTGCCTTTCAACTGGCGTGGCTGGTGGGATTATGGTACAGGAGCTTTAGGGGATATGGGCTGCCATTTAGTGGAACCTCCTTATGCCGTTTTAGATCTTACTTATCCTAAAGATGTTCAATGTAGTGTAGGAAGTGTATATGTTGATGAATTTAAACGCGGGTATTTTCCCGAAAGTGCGCCACCATCGAGTCACGTAATAATGACATTCCCGGGTAATGAAAAAACGGGAAACAAGGACCTCACGATGCATTGGATGGATGGAGGAATCCAGCCTATGCGTCCTGAGGAACTGGGACCCAACGAAGTTTTTGGTGATGGTGGTAACGGAGTGCTTTTCATTGGAACCAAAGGTAAAATGATGTGTGGTACGTACGGTGCGAATCCGCGTTTGTTGCCTACTTCCAGAACTGAAGAAGTTAACGTTCCTCAAAATATTGAACGGGTACCAGGGGGAGCAGAAGGTCACTATGCTCAATGGGTAGAAGGAGCACTTGCAGGTTATGGAAATAAAAAATTAAGTTCTCCTTTCGACATTGCAGGACCCCTAACAGAAACTTTATTAATTGCAAATCTTGCTATTAGAAGCCAGGATGTAAGGAAACAGTAAAAAATGAGCGTGGTGACACGGTTTTTCAATATCCGGGAAGAGATATTAAAATGATCTGGGATGCAGAAAATATGAGAGTGACCAACCTCGATGAAGCTAACCAGTTTGTAAAGAGAAATTATCGAGAAGGCTGGAGTCTTTAAATATGAGATATGATCGATCGAAGAAACCTGCCTGGAAAACGTGTGCCCCAAACAATTCAATTTTGTTTTGTTTCCATGGGTATCCTTTTCATGGCAGGTTTTTGCGGTTGTAATTTTGGTAATAAAGAGGAAGATAATAAGGTATGGGATACCCTGGTGGTTACTGCAACTGCTTATAATTCTTTAAGTTATCAAACAGGCCCCGGTGACCCCAATGTAACTGCGTGGGGAGATACTCTGGAGCCGGGAATGAAAGTTATTGCAGTCTCCAGAGATCTAATTAAAAAAGGGCTCGATTATAATACTCCCGTAAAAATCGAAGGCTTTCCGGGGATTTATGTTGTAAAAGATAAAATGCACCACCGCTGGAATAATAAAATAGATATTTATATGGGAAAGAATGTCAAAAACGCCAAAAAGTGGGGCAGAAAAAAAGTAGAAATCCTTTATCTTTCACCGCAGGAGCCCGAGGTGAAAGAATAGAATCTTTCCATATAATAAATAATATGCATCGCAGGCTTATTTAAAACCTAATTAAAATTTCCCAAACATATAGGTTTATTTTCTTCTGAAGAACAATTGGACATCTACTCCAGGTTTTTATAAATCAATTTTGATATAGAGGATTTTCTTAATTGAAAAGTTTTCCTGTCAAACTAAATTCTTGTTAAAGAGGGAGCTTATTTTCAGAAAAAATTGTTTTTTACCTGCTGAAAATGAAGCCTTGCAGATGCAGCCCTTTTAATTTCTTCTAAGAAGAATTTTTATAAGAGGATTAAATTTTTAAAAATCATATCGTAATATATTCATGAGAAAACAGATTATAAAGGTATTGATTGGTGTAAAGAACCTGTTAAGAGATAAATTTGACCAATACAATTTAAACCTTCCCTTTCTCATAACAATATTCGTAGCACTTCTAATAGTTGTAGGAGGAGTCAATCTTTTTGTTGATCTTACAGCCACACTACATACCGAAGCTTTATCAAAGTATGATTCTAAAATAACACAATACATAATTTCCTTTCGCACACCCACCCTGAACAAAATCTTTCAGTTTATAACCAATGTGGGAGACCTGTACGGGTATCTTGTTATTGCCGCTTTAAGCACAGTTTTATTTTATTGGAAATTTAGAAACTGGAGATTCGTTCTGGAAATGATTTTTGTTTTAGTAGTTTCCGGATTGTCTAATGTGGCCTTGAAACAGGTAATTAACCGTGCCCGTCCAGATGCTGAACATTTGGTCTCGGTTGCTACTCTTAGTTATCCCAGTGGTCATGCGATGAGCGCAATGGCCTTTTATGGTTTTCTTATATTTTTATTTTATAATTTTAAATTGAACAGGTGGTTAAAAACACTTGTTATTACTACTTTAGTCCTGCTGATCCTGGCAATAGGAATAAGCAGAATTTACCTGGGAGTTCATTATCCTTCAGACATTGCGGGGGGATATATTGCTGGTTTTATCTGGGTAATATTTTGCGTTGTTCTCTTTCACGTAATTGACCTTTTACGAAAAAGAAGGAAAAGAAAAAAGGAAATTGAACAGGTAGAATAAAACTCTCTTCCCGGCACTATGTGATCGGTGAAAAAACTATGACAGCAAAAACACTTACTTCTTCCACACCATTTATTATCATTGAATTTTGCTTCTTCTATGTTTTTGTGCCATTTATTGCAAATGAATACTTGGACGGCTGGCTTAAGATTATTCCTTTACTTCTAATAGCTCTTACCTTTCTCGTTTTTTTGCTTAGGGACCCGGATTTTAATAATAAAGAATTATTCCAGCTTAACAAGCGGCATCTAAAGAGGAGTGTTGCCAGAGTAATAGTAATAACAATTTTACTGGTATGGTTTACGTGGTGGATCTTTCCTCACTTATTTCTTGGTTATCCTTTTGAGGATTTTACAGGATACCTCCTAACATTCTTCTTATATCCTTTTGCTTCAGTCTTGCCACAGGAACTGGTATACCGGGTGTATTTTTTCCACAGGTATAAAGAGATTGTTCCTGAAAAATATTTATTAATGTTGAGTAATGCTATCATTTTTGGCCTTACCCACTGGATCTATGGCAACTGGGTTGCCCCAATTGCCACCTTTCTCGTAAGCTGGATCTTTATCTTTACTTACCTCAAAAGCAGAAGTTTAATAAATGTAAGCCTGGAGCATTATTTTTATGGAATGGTTATGTTCACCATTGGTTTTGGCTACTATTTTCAATAATTTAAAGCCCAAGCCCCCCAAGTAAGTACCACAGTATTATAAATACTACAATAATTCCTATACAGCCGCAGCCGCCGCCTAATTTTTTTGCACCCCAACCTGCGAGGAGAGCTCTTAATATTTTTTTCATTTTTAGTTGGTTTAGGGAATAAAATTAAATAAACCGTACTTGTGCCAAAAGGCTTTGTGAAAACTTTAATTTGGATCAATAAACTTTTGCCAAAACAACGGTTTATGTATGATTAAATATATCGAAACGACGTTAATTAGCTGGAGAAATTAACCTATACCACAGCTCCCTTCCTAAAGATTCACAGGAAAATCGTAAATTGGGAATAGTGAAACAGGATAAATTAAATTTTATAACAATGCAAATACGAGACGAAGACGATAATACATCTGAAGATTATATCCTTCAGAATAACAAAAAAACCAGATTTGGAGCTACTTTTATAATTATAGTTTTAATCATACTTATTGCTGCTGTTGCAATGACAGGGGTTTACTTTGATTACTGGTAGACCTTAAGAAATTTTTATTTCGTTCAATAGTAAAAATGCTGCATTTACATATTCTTTTTCCAGGAACAGGGCGAAATAGTTAGAAGTTGAGATCATCTCAAATACCGGGATACCTTCATAGGCCAGAAGTTTAAAAATATAAAAATATAATCCAACCGTTTTAGAGCTGTTCTTGGGAAGAGCAATGGTAATACTGGAAAGTTCGTTTTTTATGGAAACCAGTACCTCATGTTTAAAACAATCTGGAACTATATCTTTTAATTCCGCCGAAACTAAAATGTTACTTTCCTGATAATTGCTGGAATAATTAAGGTAAACATCCGGATTATCTTTTACAAGCTCTAAGAGACGAGCCTGGCTGGCCAAAATGCTTTTTGAATTGCGATAGGTATATTCAGTTATTCCTGAACGTACTACAATATCTCCCATTTCCCTGAAATTGGTGTTCTTCAATAAATTTTTCTTGGGAGCATAACGACGTAACGCCATGATAATAGATCCTTGTTGAACTAGCTTTACGAAGTTCCTTTTCAACCTCAGGTTGGAGGTGTGCTGCGAGTGCGCTAAAATTAATAAGATCTTTCGCCAAAGCATCATCAAGAAAAGGTTGATGACGCAACATATTGTGTACAACGGAAGTAATCGTATTCATTGTTAACTATTATACATTTTGTACAAATGTATATAAAATTTGATTTCTTTTTTTTCTGAAAGTATTCTTTATGTAATTATGCCTTTTTAATTTTTGACTGATGAAAGTATTGAAATTTGGAGGTACATCTGTAGGTTCTGCGGAAAGTATTCAAAATGTTAGAACAATTGTTTCCCGCATTGAGGGACCAAAATTAATAGTTCTATCGGCAATGTCCGGTGTAACAAATATCCTGGTGAGGATCAATGAAAACCTGAAAGTAGGGGAAATAACTGAAGCAGAAGAATTGATTTCTGAGCTTAGGAAGAAGCATTTAGATCTTGTAGACAGCTTAATACCTACAGATAATGCTACAGTAATAAATCACGTGAATTCGCTTTTTCAAAAGTTTTTAGAAATCCTACAGGAAGAGAATTCCGAAAATGCTGAAGCAAGGATTGTGACATTTGGAGAAAGTGTTCTAACCTATATTGTTTCAGCCTATTTTTCCTCAAAAGGAATGGATAATCTACTTCTAGAAGCGAAGAAATTTATGCACGTTCCTAATCTGGAAAATCCCGATACAGAAAAAGTGGGAGGATTACTAGGGCATTATTTAAAAGATAAAATAGAAAGTGATATTTACATCACCCAGGGATTCGTACGCACCGATAAGTTTAACAGGATAAATACTCTCAAAAGAGGAGGGAGTGATTATACTGCCACAATACTTGGTGCAGCAATTAGAGCTGAAGAAATCCAAATATGGACAGATATTGATGGATTTCACAACAATGACCCGCGGTATGTGGAAGACACTCATTCCCTTTCACATCTTTCTTTTGAAGAGGCTGCAGAACTTGCTTATTTTGGCGCTAAAATTTTACATCCTCAAACTGTTTCTCCAGTTATTGATAAAAATATCCCGATTTACCTTAAAAATACCTTTACTCCTGACTTACCAGGTACAAAAATTTCTAACGAATTATCACATACTAGGTTTAAAAGCGATTTCAGCGAAAGATGACATAACGGCGATAAAAATTAAATCCAATCGTATGTTAATGGCCCATGGCTTCCTGAAGAAAATTTTTGAAGTATTTGACGCTCACGAGACTGCAATAGACATGATCACTACCTCTGAGATTGCAATTTCTCTAACTATTGATGACACCAAAAATCTTGATGCCATTCTAAAGAATTTAAAAGCTTACGGAGAAATAACTGTAGAGACAGAACATACTATTATTTGTGTAGTAGGTGAGGGGTTAATAGAAGATAAAAATACTGCAAAGCTGTTTGAAGTGCTGCAGGAAATTCCCGTAAGGATGATCTCTTATGGAGGAAGTATCAATAACGTTTCCCTATTAGTAGCGACCGAAAATAAAGTAGCAACCTTAAGAGCTTTACATTCTAAACTTTTTACTCGTGAAAACCACTCCGCGATTGCATAATTAAGGGTTAACTGTTTTGTTTGTTTGTTTTGAACCACCTTCTGCCTTCCATGGGAGGTGGTTTTTTATTATACCTCCCTGGACGTTTTTTCCTTTTGATTTTTGAGTTCAATATATTTGGATAGAAAGTAAGTGCTTCGGGAATAGTGATGTTTGAGCAATAAACCAGTAAAATTCTGGAGACGGTGGTGTTCTAAATTTTTTTCCAGATTTTCTAAGACTTCAAAAAATGTTTCCTGAAATACGGATCTATTAAACCTGGAATTTATAATTCTGTAGCCGTTTTTTACTGCAACAGTCCAGTCTTTTTGTGAACGATATAAATTGACTGCAGCTTCTGCAAAATCCTGGGCTGTGGTTGCTATACTGCCATTCCAGGGAAGGTTGGCATTAATACCTTCGGCACCTACAGGAGTTGTAACAGTTGGTGTTCCATTTTGCATGGCTTCAATAAGTTTCCCTTTAAGTCCGGCTCCAAATCGCAGGGCAGCAAGACTCACCCGGGCAGATCTCACAGCTTCGGCAGCATCTTCTATTCGGCCCTTAATCAAGAAATTATTTTTGGGATCGTTAAGAGAATTAATTTTTGCTGTTGGGTAGGCTCCAAAAATCAACAATTTTGCATCGGGTATTTCCATATGGATAAGCGGCCAAATATCATTTTTTAAAAATTGAACAGCATCTACATTGGGAGCGTGTTTAAAATTTCCTATGCTTATGAAATTTTTTCGGCTATCGAAATCCGGGGATTCTTTTTCCTGTTCTGAAGTTATTGGATCCAGTAGAAAGGGCAGGTAAAATAAAAGATTTTCAGGAATGAAAAATTCGTTTTTCAGCATTTCCATCTCCTTTTCTGAAATTATTAAGCTGAGGTCACATCTGTAAATACTGGAAATTTCCCGTTTTGCAAGATCAGAATTCTTTAAAAATGATCTTTCCAGTGCAGGTTCTTTATATTTTTTTTCTCTGTAATTCCTGAGAAAATGGAGATCTTCAGTATCTAATACGGTAATGGCTTGAGGGCAATGAGCGGTGACTCTCCAGCCAAATTGTTCTTCCATCATAAACCTGTCGTAAATGACGATCGATGGATCCAGCTCTTTTATAAATGAATCAAAACTTGGGTTGTTTAATTCTATTTGTTTTGTCTGGATCCCCAGTTTCTCCAGGTTTTCACAAAATGGTGTGACGATAGCTGTTGTGGCAAAAGTAAGGGAATAGTCAGGGGTTGGAAATAACCTAAGCAACTGCATCATTCGTGTCCCGGCAGCCGAGGAAGATGGTTCCGGCCAAACGTAACCAATAATTAATACCTGCTTCATAATTAATTCAAAAGTAAAGGAAATAAACAGATATTAATTACATCCGGGGATGCTCGAGATTAAACTTTGTATTTCTCGTGCCTCTCCAATAGAACTTTATAATTCATTTCTTTCCTGTTCTTAAGAACCGTTTTTCCAAACCAGGTATGATATTTTTGATTTTTAAGAAAATCAACATTTAGGGCATACCACTCTTCATCGGTATAAAATCTATTGAAAAAATTCTCCCATTCCACACGTAACCTTTCATTTTTAAAAAGATAACTCTCTATTCCCAGGTGGTAAAGATCTGCATCACAAATTATTTTTTCAGCCTTTGTTTTTGGGTTTTGTGGCATTTTAGTAGCCATGATGCAATTTACTACCACTTTTATTTTTTCTTCAGGATACTTTACTTTTTTAAGATACTCCCGGGCATATATTGCACTTTGCTCCTCATGGTCAATATAAGTCTCTGCCATCCCGGTATCGTGAAACAAAGCAGCAATTAATACAGGATCGAGTTCCGCCCCATATACTTCTTCATATTGAGCAATGGTTTTTGTGTAATTGTAGACATCTTTTGTGTGCTCAACACTGTGAAATGGCAATTCTTTACACCTAGCTATTTTCCAGGAAATCTATACAATAACTGTAGGTCTCTGAGAGCAATCCCGACCTGCTCAAGCCTTTGAAAAAATTAAACGCCATGGTTTAGGACATTAAAAATAATATTGTAAAAAGCCTGGTGAACAGGAATAAAATTTAGGTTAAAGGTTTTGGAAAAGGTATTGTAAAATACCTTGAACTCCGGTTTTAAATTTACAAGTTTTAGATGGATACATCAATTTATTATCTACTTTAACCTTTTATTATATCATCTGTACCTAATCGGTTTTGTTTCAGATTTTTACAAGCATCAAATAATTTATTTCCTCTTTATAAATTATAATTAATTCATAAACCATCTTTAGTTACATTTTACATTTCTTATTTTGGAGAAAACCATTTTTTATGAGTAGGGGATTTGTAAAGGAAGACGATCAGGAAGAAGCACCATTTATTCCTCCAAGAGCTGCTTTACCCGCCGGGGCTATAAATTATGTTACTCCTGTAGGATATCATCAACTTTTAAGGGAAAAGGAACAACTTGAAATACAACTTACCTCCATTAATATAGTTGATGAAAAAGAAAAAAGACACGCAAGGGCGGTGCTTAATGGAAGATTAATGTTATTAATTGAAAGAATAAATTCAGCCCGTATTATAGATCCTGTAGACCAGCCTTTAGACGAAGTTAGGTTTGGCGCAGTAGTAACTTATAAAAACCTTACAGGTGGTAAAATAGGTGAAGTAGAAAGGTATCAAATAGTAGGGGTAGATGAAGCTGATATCAGGCTGAACAAAATCGCTTTTGTAGCCCCACTGGCCAAAATCCTTACCGGAAGAAAAAAAGGAGATATCGTAGATTTCTCCCGCGGCCCCCAACTACAACAATTTGAAATTCAGGATATACATTATGATATTCACCGGGAGCTATAACACGTGTAGCTATTTCATCAGAATATTTAAAACCACCTTACATTATCTTTCTTCTTCACAATCAATCCTATATTTTTTTAGATAATATTTTCAGAAATCTTATCTTGGCAATAGGAACTTTAAATTGGCCTAATGATTTATATTGTCAGTGGTGTATCGGGAGTAGGAAAAACAACAATAGGGATCTTACTTTCTAAAAAATTGAAACTCCCTTTTTATGATGCTGATGATTTTCATCCTGAAGATAACATAACCAAAATGGGTGACGGTATTCCGTTACAGGATGAAGACAGAGAGGGCTGGTTAGAAAATCTTTCTCAGGCAATAAGGAAATGGAACAAAGACGGGGGAGCAGTCCTTGCATGTTCTGCATTAAAAGAGCAATACAGGCGAAAACTCGAAAGTATTCCAAAAAAGGAAATTACCTGGATTTTTCTTCATTCAGAATTTGAGATCATCCTGGAACGGCTTAATTCCAGAAAAGGTCATTATTTTAAACCAGCACTACTCCAGTCTCAATACGCTACACTTGAATTTCCAGGCTATGGAATTCATATTAATGTAAACAAAACAGAGCAAGAGGTACTGGATGAGATTATGGAACATTTAAATAATCCAAAATCTGAAATTGGTCTACTGGGGCTGGGGGTAATGGGTAAAAGTCTTGCTATTAACCTGGCCTCCAATGGGGTAAAAGTTGCCGTTTTTAACCGACATGTAGAGAAGATCGAAGTGGATATTGCCAAAAATTTCGCTTTGGAAAATAAAGAGATCTTTAATTTCCCATGGTTTGACGATCTTGAGAAGTTTATAAATTCTCTCGAGAGACCCCGGAATATTTTTTTTATGGTGAATGCAGGTAAGACTGTAGACATTATTATTGAAAGTCTCTTACCGTTTTTGGAAGAAGGGGATCTAATAATTGATGGGGGAAATTCTCATTATAAAGACACTTTGAGAAGGGAACAATTGCTTAAAGAATCCGGAATATTATTTATGGGTACAGGTGTTTCGGGTGGAGAGGAAGGTGCCAGAAAAGGGCCGTCGATTATGCCCGGAGGTTCTAAACAGGCTTATGAGAGAGTGGGAAGTTTTCTTGAAAAGATTGCAGCAAAAGATAAAGATGGAAATCCCTGTTGTACCTATATAGGTCCTGAAGGTGCAGGACATTTTGTAAAAATGTTGCACAATGGAATTGAATATGCAGAGATGCAATTAATAGCTGAATACTACCACTTCTTTAGATTCGGTTTAAAGTTGCCTCCCGATGAAATTGCCGGAATTTTTACCGACTGGAATAAGGAAATGCAGAGTTATCTTCTCGAGATCTCCATTGATATCCTTAAAAGAAAAGAGAATGATGATTATTTGCTGGACAGGATCCTGGATGCAGCCAAACAAAAAGGAACTGGCGGTTGGTCCACAAATGCTGCTTTGGAATTAGGAGTACCTTTTGACACTATAACGGCCGCTGTTATGGCAAGAATAGTATCAGGTAAAAAAGAGGAGCGGGTACAGGTCTTTGAGAAATATAACTCAACAACAACTAATAATATCTCAGGTGGCAGGGAAATTAGTTCTCAATATTTTTCGGCCTATAAAGCAGGCAGTATAATTAATCATGCTATTGGTTTTAGCTTATTAACAGAAGCTTCGGCTGAGTATAAATGGAATTTAAATTTATCTGAAATTGCCCGTATCTGGACGAATGGCTGTATAATTAGATCGGCTTTTATGGAAGAACTTATTGATATATTTAAAGAAAGACCCGGCGGAAATCTTTTGTTACATCCCGTGATCATAAACAGGATGAAAGATCATCGTAAAGATCTTTTAGCAGTAATAAGTGAGGCCTTAAAGGAAGGTTTTCCTGTACCTGTACTTTCCGCTGCCGGAAATTATTTTCTTGCCTACACTTCAGAACAAACATCGGCAAATATGATACAGGCGCAAAGAGACTATTTTGGTGCTCACACCTATGAACGCAACGATAAGTCCAGGGGAGAATTTTTTCATACGAACTGGAAGCCTGGTAATTAATGGATATTCAATTACTCTCTGCCGTATTTATTGGAATTACACTTTTACTCTTTCTTATTCTTCGCCTCAAGATTCAGGCTTTTTTGGCTCTCCTTATAGTGTGTATTGTGGTTGGAATGATTGCGGGTATGCCCGCAAATGCGATTCTGGAAACGATGAAGGAGGGGATGGGCAGCACCCTGGGATTTGTAGCCACTGTAGTGGGACTTGGAGCTCTCTTTGGAGGTATTCTAGAACAATCTGGAGGGGCCCAACGTCTGGCTTCTTTTATGCTTCAAAAAACAGGTGAAAAAAATGCTCCTGGGCGATGATGATAACGGGATTTGTAGTTGCCATTCCTGTATTTTTTGATGTCGCATTTATTATACTGGTTCCTGTCACTTATGCTTTAAGCAAGAGAACTGGTAAATCATTGCTGTTGTTCGCCATTCCTTTACTTGCAGGTCTTGCGGTTACACACGCTTTTATACCTCCAACTCCTGGCCCTATAGCCGTCGCTGATATTCTAGGTGCAGACCTGGGTTGGGTAATCATTTTTGGTTTTATAGTAGGCCTTCCGGCGGCCCTCATCAGCGGACCGTATTCGCCAAATTTCTTTCAAAGAGAATGGTAATAGAGCCACATGTTTTTGAAGAAAAGAAAGATTATGATGAAAGTAAAGCTCCGTCTCCAGCTCTAATTTTATCCATCATTTTAATCCCAATAGTTTTAATAGTTACAAATACAGTAGTGGGGAGCCCTCTTTTTGCTGATGTATCTCTTGGAAGTGGTTTCCTTTATATGGTGGAATTATTAGGGCATCCTTTCACAGCACTTATAATTGCCAATCTTATAGCCTGGTATTTTCTTGGAGTGAGGCGTGGGATGCAAAAAGAATATTTACTGAAAGTAGCAACAAAATCTTTCCAGGCTGCAGGAATTATTATTCTGCTTACAGGAGCTGGCGGAGCATTTAAACAGATTCTCATAAGCACCGGAGCAGGAGAAATGATAGCGAACGGACTGAATAACAGCTTCTTCAATCCCCTGTTGTTCGGTTTTGTGGTTGCAGCTCTTGTAAGGATCCTTCAAGGATCGTCTACCGTTGCCATGATTACTGCCGCCGGAATAACTGCTCCTGTTCTTGAAGGGGAGAATTTTGGAGTAGAACAAATTTCATTGATTGTTATAGCAATAGCTTCAGGAGCAACAATACTTTCCCACGTTAATGACAGCGGATTTTGGCTCGTGGGACAATACCTGGGATTGTCAGAAAAACAAACTTTCAGGTCCTGGACGATGATGACCACAATCATTGCAGGGGTAGGATTGGGAATGTCTTTGCTTTTGTGGTATTTGATTTAAAATAAGAATAGTTATCTTCGACTTAAATACTTTTACTACTATGAAAAATACATATTCTACAAACCTTAATTTATCGCACGTAGACATTGGCCTTTTTATCTTTAGAATAGGTATTTCTGCTCTTATGCTTACCCACGGCTATCCTAAGTTGCTCCGGTTTTTCGGAAGTGAGGAAATTGCATTTGCCGATCCCCTGGGAATGGGAGAAGTAGCCAGTTTTACCTTTGCAGTTTTTGCAGAATTTATTTGTTCGATCCTTATAATCCTTGGATTTGGAACGCGACTGGCAGCTATTCCCTTAATTGGGACAATGGCGGTAGCAGCTTTAATAGTTCATATGCCAGACGGGTTTGTTAGACAGGAATTGCCATTATTGTATCTGGTGGGATATATTTTGCTTTTCTTTACAGGTGGAGGAAAATATTCTTTGGACTGGTTCCTTCTGAAAAAGAAATAAAAAAGGCTGAACAATTGCCCAGCCTTTAATTTTATTAGTCCTTTTTAGGAACTTCTCTGTCTGGGTTAGGGTGATCAGCATTCTTTTCTTCGTCTGTCCTAACTCCGCGTTGATTGAATTGGTAGTTTTCTTCATCAGGAATTCCCGTGCCCTCATGGGAAGTATCTCTCTCATCACGGCCTGGAATATCGAGATCTTTTGCTGTAAAATCAACTAAGTCTTTCTCTTTCAGCTAAGGATTTATCCTGTCCCTGATTCATACTGCGGCCCTTTTGATGGAGAGCCTGTAGATCATCCTTGTTTATGTTTGGATCGTACGGGAGATCGTTTTTCTCAATATGATTATTCTCTCTTACTGGTTTATTGGATAAGGGTTTGTTTTCTTTCTCGCTCATAATTTTTTCTTTCTTCTAAAGTTAAAAAATACATGAGTCTTTTAAGGAATTGGTGGGTTAAATTCTAGTTAAAGAGCGTCAAAGGTCTGTTCAATGCCTTGTAAAAAATTTCACCAAAGGGAAATAAAAAAGGGTAAAGCCTCAGCTTCACCCTTAATATAATTTTTCTTTTTCTATTCTATTATTGCTCAGATTCAAGCAATGCCAGGAACTTATCCAGGTTTGGAAGAATTACTATTCTCGTCCTTCTGTTCTTAGCCATATTTTCTTTAGAGTCATTCTCTGTTAAAGGAGCATAACTACTTCTACCTTAGCAGCGATAAGTTTCTCAGGAGCAACATCGTATTTATCCTGTAACAATCTCACTATAGAAGTCGCTCTTCTAACACTTAGATCCCAGTTATCCTGTAAATGTGAACCCGGTACAATAGTTTGGGAATCTGTATGTCCTTCCACCATAACTTCCATACTTGGCTCTGAGTTTATAACCTCTGCAAGATTTTTAAGAAGATCGTGAGCTTTGTTACTTACTCTATAACTTCCGCTGTTAAAAAGAAGTTTATCAGACACATTGATCATTACTACTGTTTTATCTACAGTAATATCAATATCTTCACTATTTACATCATCAGTAATAGATTCTTTTAAATTATAAGATACTGCAAGGTTAATAGAATCTTCAAGAGTTTTTGCTTCTGCAAGTTGGGCCTGGTCTACATTTTTAAGAGTCTCACGCATTTTGCGTTTGTTATTGGTAGACATTGCTGTTAAGTCATTCATCTCCAGTCTTTCATCACTTGATTGCTGAAGAGAATTTATTTTTGCATTGTAATCGGCAACTCTTGCTTCAATAGCACTGAGTTTGCTTTCTGCTTCTTGTTTTGCAACAGTCTCTTTTTGAAGATTGCTACGGGTGTTGTTTAATTCACCTTCTAATTCAACATATTTTTTCTTAGATACACATGAGGTTAATATCCCTGCGGACATTATTGCCAGTACTACTGTTTTTTTCATTTTTTTCATTTTTTAATTTGGTCCATATTTGTTTTGGTTGGTCTTAGAACCGTTAACTTAAGTGCGAGTTTTGTGCCATTCCCTTTTAAAGGACCGCTAACACGGTATTTTTGCCCGGGAAGAGAACTACAAATCTCCTCTTTCTGCCTCACAATGTACTATTTAAAGGAAAAAAGGAGCGCTAAAGAATTGCTAATTTTACAATTTGCTGATTTTTCCAAATGTTAATAAAAGCGCAGAACCTGTGGAAAAACCTAGGGAAAGTGTGCATTTTTACCACAGTTTTATGGCTAGCGGCTTTTATCCTTAACCGATTATTCCCTTACATCCGGTGGAAAATTGTCTTTAGTGTTGTAGTTTTGGACCGAAACTAAGGTCTCCGGCATCACCAAGTCCTGGAACAATATAGCCTTTCTCATTGAGGTGTTCATCAATGGCCGCTATCCAAAGATGTGATCGTTCCGGAAGATTATCAGAAACAAATTTTATTCCCGGTTTAGCTCCAATAACTGATACCAAATGAATCTCTTTTGGAGTACCCATGGGTTTAAGAGCTTCAAAAACAGTCACAAAAGAACCATAGGTGGCCAGCATTGGATCTGCAAGAATAAGAATTTTATTCTCGAGGGAAGGAGAAGCGAGATACTCCACCTTAATTTCAAATTCATTATCTGACGTATGATGGCGGTAGGCGGAAATAAAAGTATTTTCTGCCGTATCAAAATACCCTAATATACCATTGTGCAAAGGAAGTCCCGCTCTAAGAATTGAACATATTACTATTTCTTCTGTGGGTATGAATACATCAGCTTTCCCAATAGGTGTTTCTACAGTATCCTTTTTATATTCCAGAGTTTTGCTCAGTTCGTAAGCAAGGATTTCACCAACTCTCTCCACATTGCGACGAAATCGCAACATATCTTTTTGAACATTTATATCTCTTAATTCTGCTATAAATTTTTCAGCAATAGATCTGCTTTGCAGTAGATGGTGTATTTGCATTTTAAATTAAATTCATTTCTATTTAAGCAATAATTTGTTCTCGTTGGAACTTGCTGCGATACTGTACGGGAGAAATTCCGGTAAACCTCTTAAATGTATTTCTAAAAGCCTTAATATCATTATACCCTACATCATACATTACCTCGTTAATATTTTTGGCGCCAGACTCCAGTTCTTTTTTTGCTGCTTCAATCTTGACCCGTTGGATATATTCGGTAATGGTATTAGTTGTTGCTTTTTTAAATCTTCTCTCAAGGCTCCTTCGGCTCAATGCAAATTTACTCGCCAAATCCTCAACATTTATTCTTTCTCTAAAATTGCTTTCAATAAATTCCTGTGCTTTTCCTACAGGAGCATCATCATGTTCTCTTTGTCCTTCAAAGATAATAAATGGCGACTGGCTTGCTTTATTAATATCTATCATAAAAGCTTTAGAAGTTAAAAGAGCAAATTCCCGCCCCACGTATTTCTCAATAATATACAACAGTAGATTAAGGTAGGAATAGGCGCCTCCACTAGTATATATACCAGAATCATCGGTAAGGATCTTGTCATCTACCAGATTTACATCAGGATACATCTTCCGGAAATCGGCAGCATGAATCCAATGGGTTGCACATTGTTTTCCATGTAATAAACCAGTTGATGCCAGAAAAAATGCGCCCACACATAAACTGGCAATTTCAGCTCCTGCCTTATGTTGTTCCAGGATCCAGGGAACAAAATCCTTGTTACCATTATAAGCCTCTAATTGATCGCCATGAATGGCAGGTATAATAATAAGATCGGTTTTGGTAATTTCTGAAGTTAACTTATGGGGATTCACCGTAAATAGGCCACTGGACTGCATGGTTTCCCGGGCTAAGCCTACTAATTCTACTTCAAAATAGGGGTCTCTGCCTGCCTGTATTAAAAAATGGTTTACATAATTAAATACCTGGTGGCTTCCTTCAATGTTTACCAGGCTCGTATGACCTTTAGGAATAAGAATTGAGATATGTTTCATCTTCAGGAATTTTAAAGGTAGTTCTTCCTGCTTCATAGCTACAATAAAGATAATCAATAATTTGTCGCAAACAACCCTTTATGTTGGCGTAATGAACCCCTTCAAATATACGTTTTCCTGTTTATATTTATTTCTTCAATTTAGCCCCTATTAAAACTGTAACCTCAAATCCTATTATAATTAAGGATCGAAAAAAGACAATACTGTATTATTGAAGGACCTTGAACGGGTGGGGGAGGAGATTTTTAATATTGAAGGAACATCAGTGTCTCAAGAGCTATGGAAAAATTGAAGAAAATGGCTGAAGAAAAAAGAAGCGCTAATCCTGATTTAATTTTAACCTGTTATAACAAATCTTATAAATTATGAAAAATTTCGTTTTAATTCTCGCTGTTTTCCTGTTCTTTTCGTCTTATACAGGAGTAACTCAAACTGTCCAGACTTTAAAGACAGAAGAATCGTACAATGATAAAGCAGCTCTTCTTAAATATTATGAAGAGACCGCTAAAGAACTGGAGAATAAAATAAAAGGTCTTTCTGAAGTGCAATTAAAGTTTAAGCCATCAGAAGAAAGCTGGAGTATAAGCCAGTGTCTGGAACATATCATTGCTACCGAAAAAATGCTTTTTGGAATGACTAAGGAGCTACTGGAAAAACCTGAAAATGCCGAAAGACGTTCAGAAATAACAGTTACAGATGAGCAACTGGTATCAGGAATGACTGACAGGTCTACAAAGTATAAGGCCTCAGCTGAAATTCAGCCGGAAGGCACCTACACTTCTCCACAGGAAGCTCTAAAAGATTTCAAAGAACAAAGAGAGGAAATCCAGTCTTTTATCAAAAATAGTAAAGCAAATATGAGAAACTATATTTCCGATTCTCCTGCCGGGGCAGTAGACGGGCATCAAAGCCTCCTATTTATTGCTGGTCACACGGCGAGGCACACAAAACAAATAGAAGAAATTATCTCTCAACCAGCTTTCCCTAATTAGTTTTTTAAAAGAATAATTGCGAGGGCCCTAAAAAAGATCTTTTATAACATTTTTACAGCGTTCTTTTATTAATTTTTGGTGCTGTTTTTGATAACCTGCAAGAAGAGATTCTATATATTTGGTTTTATGAAAAAATTTCTTGCTTTCGGTTGTATTTGTTTATTTCCTGCAATATTCTTTTCGCAGGAAATACCTTCTTCTACCAGTAAACCTGTATTTGAGCGGTCTATTCCTGCAAGTTCAGGCTTACCTTCTATTTTACTTCGTGAAGCTCCTAAAGAAGATTACAAGCTCAAGGATGATCCCACCAAACCTAAGCCTCTGGAGATGATGAATAAACAGGAATTGCTTACTGCCGGAGATTTTATAGAAAAAAAATGGGCTGAAGATGAAAAAGCAAAGTCAGAATATGGAGAGGGGCAAAATTTGGGAAATTTTGTTACAAAGGGAAAATTTGTAGAGATCTATTGCAGGGATTATCAATATGTGGATGGTGACAGGGTACGGGTAATCGTTAATGGAAAAGTGGTAAATTCTGACATTACTCTTGGAGCAGGTTATACTCCAATTTTAGTAGTTTTAAAAGATGGATTTAATACTGTTGAAATAGAAGCCTTAAACCAGGGATCTTCCGGGCCAAATACGGCCGCTTTTACTGTTTTTGATGAAACAGGAAAACAAATAACTTCGAATTACTGGAACTTACTTTCCGGAGCTAAAGCCAGTATGATCGTGGTTAAAAATTAAATATTACTCTAGGCATTTCCCTGAAAGATATTGTAGATATTGAAACCAAACATGATAAGGATCGTGAGGAAGGCTATTACTGTGGGTACAGGTATATTCTTCACATTTAGCGGTATCCTGAATGGAGGTTTATCTTTTTCTTTTCCTCTTAGCTTGATCCGGAGGTAAATTAAAGCCACGTTTACAGTACCAAAAACAATGAAAATAAAAATGTTGCTTATACTGGCTACTATTTTCAAATTTCCAATTAAGCCAAAAGCTATCGCCAAAGCTGCTATAGCCAAAATTGCAATAGTAGGAACATCTCCCGGGCCGGAGATCGTTGTGAATTTTTGAAGCCATTTTATTTCGCTATCGCGGGCAACGTCATAAATCATCCGTGAGGTTCCAAGGATGTTTGAAAGTATGGTCTTGCTGGTAGCAAAAAGAGCAACCACAACTAATATTGTTGCTCCTATGGCACTCCATTTAGTTTCAATGACTTCAGCAGGGGGACCATTGGAGTTTGCCAGAGACTGCCATTCAAGAACACTTACAGCGCTTATGGCAATTAACACATAAACGAAGAGAACAGCGACACCACTTAATAACAGGGCTTTCGGCATATATTTTTTGGGTTCTTTAGTTTCTTCGGCCATTTTCACTAAATCTTCAAATCCAATGTAGCTGAAGAAGATTAGAGCTCCCCCGCAAGAATCCCTATCCAGCCTTTGTCTGTTGTTTCCAAAAGCTTTACACTTCCTATTTCCGGTAAGCTCACGCCCACCACAAGTGCAAGCCCAAGAAGGGTTACAATGGTTGCAAAGGCGTTATAATAAGAACTGTATTTTGCTCCGATAATGTTAAAAAATGCCATCAGGGCAATTATTGCAATTACCATTATAGAGGCCGGAATGTTGACAAGCCTCCCCAAATAGTCAGCAAAGCTAATAGCTATTGCGGCCGCGGCAACCACTCCTGTAAAGGTGATAAAAATGGACATGCCAAGGGCTGTTTTGGGTCCAAAGCTTTGTTTAATGTATTCATAGCTGCCTCCGGCATCAGGAAGTCGTGAGACAAATTCAGCGTAAGATAACCCGGTTAACAAAGCAACCGCAGCTGCAATTATAAAGCTTACCCATAGCATATTTCTTCTGAGAGCTGCTGCCTGGCCTATGATTGCATATATACCTGCTCCTACCACACCACCAACACCAAAGAGAAATACATCCCAAAAGCCAAGAGTTCTTTTTAATTCCTTTTCTGCCATTTTTAATCTGTCTTTTTTTGGTTCGCTCATAAAATAAGAAATTTTAGCCTCTTTACCTTAAGCTAAGTCCAGCCAGGTCCAGGTTTTGCATTCTTCAGGGAGCATTTATGTTTCATTGAATGAAAATTTGTAATTTTAGTTGGATTTCTAAACTAATTAAAAACATTAAACATTCTATATGAAGAAGGTCCTCATTGCAATTGATTATAATCCTACTTCCCAGGAAGTGGCAGAAAAAGGATACCAGCTCGCTAAAACAATGGGTGCCGAAGTATGTCTCATCCACGCAATTTCTGATGTTGCTCACTATGGGATGCGTTATCCTCCTTTTATGGGCTATGATGGATTTGATGCTTAGGTGCCGTGGACATTGAACTCGTAAATCAAAGGCGGGAAATGACTGAAGATTACCTTAAAACTGCTGCTGATCATCTTGCTGATCCCTCTGTTTCAACTTATCTTGCTGAAGGAGATGCCGCGAGGGCAATCCTGGATTATGCCGATGAATGGAATGCTGACCTTATAGTATTTGGAACTCACAGCCACTCTGTACTCGAAAAATTATTTATGGGCACCGTTGCATCTACTATTTTGGAAAAGACAAAAATTCCTGTTTTTGTTGTTCCGGTAAAGAAAGAGTAGTGAATTTATTAAATCATTAAAGGTGCTGGAAAAAGCCTCAGAAGGAAATTCATGAATTCTGTAGTGAAAGTTTTTATTTTACATTTCTTTGCAGCTCCAATGAGAAGTGTCAAAAAATTTCCTGCTCCTTAATGAAAAAGAATGATCCCTACGCGGCCTTGCGTTACCGCGAGTTCAATATATTTCTTTTGGTAAGATTTGCAATGGTTTTTGCCTGGTCTATGCAATTCGTTGTAATAGAGTGGGAGGTGTACAGTCTCACCAAAGACCCTCTCTCTCTTGGAATAATTGGTTTAATGGAAGTTATTCCCGCAGTTTCCCTTGCTCTTTTTGCGGGACATGTGGTAGATCAAAAGGAAAAAAAATCACTACTAATAAAATGCATCCTTGGGTTTTCTGTCATAAGTTTGGGATTGTTCCTTATCACCTGGCCTGAGGTGTGGACAGGAGTGTCAGAAAAAACTACTTTATATAGTATATATTTCCTTGTATTCCTGGGAGGCATTGTACGCGCTTTTTTAGGTCCTACAATTTTCTCTCTTTTTTCACTCATTATTCCGAAGAGGGTTTACCCAAATGCGGCCACCTGGAGCAGTTCGGTTTGGCAGTTTGGAGCTGTTCTTGGTCCTGCACTTGCTGGTTTGACAATTCACTGGATTGGAGTTCACTGGTCGCTCTGCCTTATTTTTGGCTTTTCACTTCTGGCTCTTATAGCGCTCTCTCAGATTTCAGCCAAACCTATTCTAAATACCAAAATTGGAGAACCCGTGTTCCAGAGTTTAAAAGAAGGAGTAAAATTTGTGTGGAATAAAAAAATCATATTAGGTGCGATTACCCTGGATATGATTGCCGTTCTATTTGGTGGTGCCGTTGCGCTCTTACCTGTTTTTGCACAGGATATTTTAAAAGTAGGGCCTGAAGGGTTTGGGATATTAAGAGCTGCTCCTGCTGTAGGAGCCTGTATAATAATGTTTACTTCTGCTTACTTCCCACTGAACAGGAATGCTTAGGTTTGAAATTACTTGCGGCCATCTTCGGATTTGGAGTTTGTATCATAGTTTTTGGTCTATCTTCCTGGTTCTGGCTCTCTGTATTGGCTCTGTTTTTAAGTGGTGCTACAGATGGAATTTCAATGATCATCCGGCAGACGATCCTTCAGCTTAAAACACCAGATCATATGAGAGGCCGGGTAGCATCTGTCAATTCCATGTTTGTAGGTTCTTCCAATGAACTTGGTGCCTTTGAAAGCGGACTTACAGCTAAATTGATGGGGACAGTTACCGCGGTAGTATTTGGTGGTACTATGACTATTATAACAGTAGTAGCCACGGGTGCTTTATTTCCTTCTTTTAGAAAACTTGATCTTCGAAAAGACCTTGAGGAGCACGAAAAGGAAAACTAATTATTCTCATTTCTCCCGAATATTTCATTATAGTAGGCGACAGAATTTTCAGTAAAAAAAATTATTAAATTTCTATTCTTTAATGTTGCTTTAGTGCCTATATTTGCCGCCTTTATCAAGAATCTCAATTGGGAGATAGCAACCTGCATAACGAGCAAGGTGCTAAAGCGATAAGCCAATCTTTGGAACAAACGTTTAATTTTCCTTTGCTAAGCTTAACAATCCTCCCTCGATTCATATATAAGGATTATGGAACATTTAGCAAAAAAAGGAAATTTTGTAACCCTATTACCATTGTTGTTCTTTGTTGTTTATTTTCTCGGTGCGGGAATATATCTGGATGACTTTTATGCCTTACTAGCTCCCATTGCCGTTATTATGGGAATTATTCTTGCTTTCTTTCTCTTTAGAGAACCTGTTGAAGCTAAGGTTTCTACCTTATTAAAAGGTTGTGGTGATGATAAAATAATCACAATGTGTCTTATTTATCTTCTGGCTAAGTGCGTTCACTGTTGTGTGTAAAGCCACTGGTAGCGTAGATGCTATCGTAAATCTGGGGTTAAATTATATTTCAGTTCATTTACTCTATGCCGGGGTTTTTGTGATAAGTGCCTTTTTGTCGCTTTCTACAGGAACATCTGTTGGAGCCATTGTTGCTCTTGCAGCAATAGTGATGAGCTTTGCCGATAAAACAGGTGCTTCACTCTCTGTTCTTAGTGCTTCTCTTCTAGGAGGTGCAATGTTTGGTGATAATCTTTCCTTTATTTCAGACACCACTATTGCTGCTACTCAGTCCATGGGATGTAAAATGAAGGATAAATTTAAGCAGAATTTTAAGATCGCTTTACTAGCTGCTGGCATCACTCTTATTATTCTCCTTGTTCAGGGATTTTTTCTGGAGGATTCTATATACTTATCCAATTCTGCTAAGATTGAATTAGTAAGGATCATTCCTTACCTGCTGGTGATTATCCTTGCGATAATCGGGGTCAATGTTTTTGCTGTGCTTTTAACGGGCATATTTGCTGCAGGAGCTATTGGCCTTTTCTATGGAAATTTTGATATGATGGGCTTTGCTAAATTGAGTTATGAAGGTTTTACGGGAATGACAGAAATTTTCCTGCTCTCAATGTTAATGGGTGGCCTTGCCGCTTTGGTTACAAAAGAGGGAGGTTTAGAGTATATCTCACGATTTATAAACAAAAAGGTAAATAGAAAGACCGGGTATCTGGGAATTGGATGCCTTGTGGGATTTACTAATTTTGCAATTGCAAATAATACAGTGTCTATTATAGTTACAGGGAGTATTGCCAAAGACATCTGTAGTAAATTGAAGCTTGATAAGGTAAAAGTAGCTTCGGTATTAGATATTTTTGCCTGTTTTACCCAGGGACTTTTACCTTACGGAGCCCAGGTACTATTGATATTAAGTTATGCTGAAGGTAAAATTGGTTATTTTGATTTAATTGCCAACACCTGGTATTTATGGCTTCTTTTGGTAGGTACACTTTTTTATCTACAGCTGAAGATTAAAAAGTCACCACCAAAGATTTCGGAGACTCATAAAATTGTTGCTGTATTGGAAGCTTAAATTCTCCGGCTGCCTTATTTCTGAAGAAGTCTTTTCTCAAAGGAATATCTACTATTTAAAATTATATTTGCGCTGTCAAAAAGTGATGTATGAAAATTAACCATGAAGAGGATTCAGGAAAGCTCGAACAGGAACAGGTAGATTCCTGTATTGCGGTACTGGAGAAGTTATTAGCAGATACCAATCAAATCTTTGATTTGCCGGAGGAGAAAAGAATAGCCTTAATGACAGTGGCAGGAAAGCTTTCCAGGCCCAGCAGGGAGGAGTTTTCCCAACGTAAAAAAAATGCAGAAAAGGCAGCAAAGCGAAAAATGATTGAGCGTGACAAGCACGCACGTAAGGAGACTGGGATTAGAAGCGCAAGGGAAGCTGCCGTGTTTACTGCTCCAAAAATGATCACTCTTTCGGGACCTGTTGAAAAGGATGAAAAGGAACTGGAATCTCCCCGTAATTGTTACGTCTGTAAAAAGGTCTACACAAAACTTCATCATTTTTATGACACGATGTGTACCGAATGTGGTGACTTTAATTACTTAAAGCGTTTTCAAACGGCAGATCTCACAGGACAGGTTGCTGTAGTGACAGGTTCCAGGCTAAAAATAGGTTATCACATCACTCTCATGTTACTACGCGCAGGGGCAACAGTAGTGGCCACTACAAGGTTTCCTGTAGATTCCGCAATAAGGTATTCAAAAGAAGAAGACTTTTATAAATGGAAAGACAGGTTGAAGATCCATGGTTTGGATCTAAGGCATATTCCCAGTGTGGAAATTTTTTGCAATTACATCGAGCAGGAATATGACAGGCTGGATATTCTAATTAATAATGCAGCACAAACAGTTAGACGGCCTTCAGGATTTTACAGGCATCTTATGGACAAAGAAGAGATGCCAATTTCTGCTTTGCCCAAATCTGTTCAGGAGTTGCTAAATGACCACCAAAATTGCCTCACGGAGCTTAAATCCTTCAGTAAAAATTTACCCGGAAATCAGAATAAGAATCTGCAGGTTAGCTGGCATGGACAGGAACCCGGGATTGGGATAAGAGCTTCAGCAAAACTTTCGCAGATACCCTACAGCTTTGACAATTCGATTTCAGCTAATGAAGTCTTCCCGGAAGGACAACTGGATGCCGATCTTCAACAGGTAGATCTTAGGAAAACGAATAGCTGGCGTCTCACATTGGGTGAAATTGAAACAACCGAAATGGTAGAGGTACAGCTGGTAAATTCCATCGCTCCGTTTGTTCTTTGTAACCGCCTGGCCGAATTGATGAAGAAGGACAATACAGGAAAGAAACACATTATTAATGTTTCTGCAATGGAAGGAAAATTCCAGAGGTTTAAAAAAAGAAGATCGTCACCCGCATACTAATATGGCTAAAGCAGCTTTAAATATGCTTACGCATACATCTGCAGGAACACTGGCTAAGGATGGGATCTATATGAATGCAGTAGATACGGTTGGGTAACAGATGAAGACCCTGCCGAACTCTCGCAGAAAAAAGTTGAAGTTCACGATTTTCAACCCCCGCTGGACATTGTAGATGGTGCAGCTCGTGTACTGGATCCATTATACGACGGCATTAATACAGGAAAACACTGGTGCGGTAAATTTCTGAAAGATTACTTTCCTATAGATTGGTAGAAAAATTTTGAATCTCCTGAATAATATTAGCTAACACTGGAAATAGCTAATAATGATGGGATGATTTTTTTTTGTTTCAGAACATTCCATTCCCTCTAATAATTCTGTAGTTTAGAAGCTCTTACATTTTGTGACTCTATGACTATAAGAAAAATCCTTTGTCTCTGCTTCCCTGTTATATTTCTTTTCTCCTGTGGAGATGAAAATTTAACAAGCCTTCATAATTCAAATGTAGTGAAAGCATACAGCGGCTGGGAAAAATATTCCGGGACCAGGGACGGGATGAGGTATTCTTCTGCAACACAAATTAATCTCTCAAATGTTTCCCGGTTAAAGGAGGTTTGGCGCTACAGCAGTAAAGACAGGGATCCTGAAAACCTAGGTCGCAAAATCAAAATAATCCTATAATTATAGATGATATTTTATACGGGGTTTCACCACAACTAAAACTTTTTGCACTTGAAGCGGCAACAGGAAAGGAGTTATGGAGTTTTGATCCTGCAAAAGTTAATGTTTCAACCAATGAAGATCCTATGGCATTTTTTAAAGTGAGTAGGGGAGTTGTTTATTGGGAAAATAAGAACGGAGGTGAAAATCGTCTTTTTCACAACGTAGGAGCAAAGGTGTATTGTATAGACGCTAAAACCGGAAAACCCATTAAAGAGTTTGGAACTAATGGTTTTTTGGAGCTTTCTAAAAACTTAGGTCGGGATGAAGGAATTTTTAATCCCTTTATTGCCGCAACAACTCCGGGTGTCACCTTTGGGAATCTTCTTATAATGAGTATGCGGGTGGCAGAAACGGCAGATGCTGCTCCCGGAAATATAAGAGCCTATAACGTTCTAAGTGGGAAACTGGAATGGACGTTCCACACAATTCCGCAGCCAGGGGAGGTTGGTTATAATACCTGGCCCGATAAAAATGCATGGCAGAAACTTGGAGGAGCAAACTCCTGGGCAGGAATGTCCCTGGATGAATTACGAGGTATAGTATATGTGCCTACAGGATCTGTTTCAGGAGATTTTTACGGCGGAATTAGAGAGGGAAAAAATTTATTTGGTAATTCTCTTATTGCTTTGGAAGCAGCAACAGGAAAATATTTGTGGCATTACCAAATAGTACATCACGACCTTTGGGACCGTGACCTTCCTGCAAATCCTAACCTTGTTACCTTACATAAGGATGGTAAAACTATTGATGCTGTTGCACAAATTACCAAACACGGGTATATATTTTTATTTGACAGGGTGACAGGAGAACCCATTTTTCCTATTGAAGAAAAACCTGTACCACAAAAAGCTTTACCCAGAGAAAAACCTTGGCCTACACAACCAATTCCCACTTTACCTGAACCATTTTCGAGGCAAAGCTTCACCAGGGAAGATGTGGCAAAATTATCTCCTGAAACACATCGGGAATTGCTGGAAAAATTTGACCAGGTTAAATATTCCGAAATGTTTACACCACCATCTAAAGAAGGAAGCTGGATATTTCCCGGCTTTGACGGTGGCGGCCAATGGGGTGGTGCGGCAGTAGATCCCCAAACCCAAATATTGTATGTAAACAGTAGTGAATTACCCTGGTCTCTCACTATGGTGGACGTTCCAAAAAATGATGGTTCTATTGAATTAGGAAAAGCAACTTATAACAAATACTGCCTTTCCTGTCATGGGGCAAACCTGGAAGGAAACTCACCTTCGTACCCTTCTCTTATTGATCTTAGTTCCAGATTAGAAAAGGAGCACGTGCTTCAAATTATCAATAATGGCCGTAATATGATGCCTTCTTTTAAAAACATCCCGGAGAATGAGAAAGAAGCAATGCTGGCATATTTGCTTGATCTTAAAAATTCGTCCGATCTTAAAGAACCTGGACAGGCTAAAAATTTGGTGGGTAAAACTTCAACCAGCATTTTAGAAGAGGTTCCTTATACAATGACGGGCTATAACCGCTTTCTTGACAGCAATGGCTATCCCGGGATCACTCCCCCTGGGGAACATTGAACGCTGTTGATCTAAATAGTGGCAAGTTGATCTGGAAGGTTCCATTGGGAGAATATCCTGAACTAACAGCCAAAGGAATTGCTCCTACAGGCACAGAAAATTATGGTGGCCCGGTGGTTACAGCTTATGGCCTCGTATTTATAGCAGCGACAAAAGATTCAAAAATAAGAGCCTTTAATAAGAACACTGGGGAAATAGTTTGGGAAGCAAAACTTCCTGTACCCGGATATGCAACTCCGGCTGTTTATACTGTAGAAGGGAGACAATTTTTGGTAATTGCCTGTGGGGGAGGAAAGATTGGTAGTGAAAGTGGCGATGAGTATGTAGCTTTTGCTCTTCCGGAATAATTTTTTAAATATTTTCAAAAGTTGATAGCATTCTTATTACTATTTCAGCTTTAAAAATAGCAAGGAGATTTCCTAACTTTACAGGATGTCAAACACTATTAAAGATCAACCTGAAATTCTTGAAAAACTGGGTATTGAAAAACTCAACCCAATGCAGGAAGCTGCCGGGGCGGCAATAAGATCTCATTCCTCTGTGGTATTGCTTTCTCCAACTGGAACAGGTAAAACTCTTGCCTTTCTCTTCTAGGTTATACAGGATTTGGATAAAAATCATAAAAAAGTTCAGGTTCTTATTCTCGTCCCATCTCGCGAACTCGCAATTCAAATTGAACAGGTTGCAAGAGAAATGGGAACAGGATTTAAAATTAATTGCGTCTATGGCGGAAGAGCCTTTTCTAAAGATAAAGTAGAACTTGCCCATAATCCTGCCATTCTTATTGGTACTCCAGGACGAATAGCAGATCACCTGCGAAGAGAAACTTTTTCAATATCGAATATAAAAGTTCTTGTTCTGGATGAATTTGATAAATCCCTGGAAATAGGATTTGAAGCTGAAATGCAGGAAATCATTGAAGCTTTACCAGCAGTGGAAAAGAAGATCCTTACCTCGGCTACCAATGCTGTTCCCATTCCAAAATTTGCAGAAGTTAAAGAACCCGTGACTGTAAATTTTCTGGAGTCTGAAAAACCTGAGTTACAGGTGAAGACGATAATTTCTCCCACAAAAGATAAACTGGACTCTCTCTTTGAACTCCTTAATCAAACCGGCAATCAGTCAGGAATTGTTTTCTGCAATTTTAAAAACAGCATTGCAGAAGTTAGTGACTACCTGACAAAAAAGGGAATTAGCCACGGTATGTTTTATGGGGGGCTGGAGCAGAAGGACAGGGAAAGATCTCTTATAAAATTTAGAAATGGAACTCACAGGGTATTACTGGCCACAGATCTTGCCGCGAGAGGTATAGATGTTCCTGAATTGGGCTTTATAATTCATTATCAGCTTCCTTTTAAGGAAGAAGAATTTACTCACAGGAATGGTAGAACGGCCCGAATGAAGAAAAGTGGCGTTGCCTACGTGCTTCGCTGGGAAAAAGAAAACCTTCCGGAATTTATAGATGCGGAGACTGCAGTGAATGAAATCAGGCAGAGGAATGAGAGTGGAAAGGAAGTAGGGGAGTGGACTACTCTTTTTATTTCCGGAGGAAGAAAAGACAAAATTTCGAAGGGAGATATTGCCGGGTTATTCCTTAAACAGGGCAATCTTGAGAAAGAAGAGTTGGGTGCAATAGAACTTAAACAGGATTGCGCTTTTGTTTCGGTACCTTCCACAAGGTCACAGGAATTGGTTGATCAACTAAACAATTCCAGGCTAAAGAAGAAGAAGGTGAGGATCTATAAAATATAAATTAATGAGCCAGCAAATTAATAACCCACTACACGGCATTAAACTACAGGACATGCTGGAATTTCTGGTGGCAAAATTCGGTTGGGAAGAATTGGGGAGCAAAATAAAAATTCGTTGTTTTAACGAAGATCCTTCTATTAAATCCAGTTTAAAATTTCTTAGAAAAACAACCTGGGCGCGCGACAAGGTAGAGCGGCTTTATCTCCAGAGTAGACAGAAATAAAGTTAATGAGCTTCAGAAAGCAAGTAAATACCCTAAAAACGGACATTTTGTTATTCAAATTTATAGGAATTTCCTAATTAGTAGTAGCCTAAAAAATGCATTTGTAAAAAGGAAGTGCATTATTTTTCTAAAATAATAAAAATGGCTAAGTTTTATTAATTATGGGGTTTAATATCAGCTAATTGCGGTTTTTATTTTTAGTTTAGTAGAGTCAGATTTCAGTATTATTTTATGGATTCTTACTAAAAAATAATTTATGGCAGCTTATTTAAATTCCGAAGAAGTTCAGGATTCTTTAGACGCATTAGTAAAGCAATATGTAGAAGAGAGTATAAATAAAGAAGTGCTCCCACAGGATTTTGTGGAACTTATAAAACACAACTTCTTTGCGAAATACGCATATTATAATGTCAAAGATAAAACCGTAGAAATTGGGGTAAATGAAAATAGTGGTCCTGTATCACCTTATCCACCGTTAACTGTTTATTCTTATCCAATTGAAGATATTGAATGGCTATCAAACTCTTTTAAACAGGGAGCATTTCATCTTGAATTTTATGGGAAACTTTTAAGCCGAAGTCAGGGACCGGGAAAAAGTAGAGTTGTTTTTATCTAGTAGTATAAGCCTTTTAGATAGAAATAAATGCACTTATTCTTCTATTTCAATCTCTTTTTAAGTTAAGCAGAAAACACCTAAAGCTGTCTTAAAACAGGATGATCTTTTGTACATAATCCTAATCCTTCGTATTTTAATGGAAATTAGGTATAATTATGTTACACAAAATAGATGTAGGAGATAATAAGGTTGTAGGTTTTCGCTGGGAAGGAAAATATGACGAGAAAGGAGTAAAACAATCTTTTGTACAATTCCTGCCTGAATTACAGGCACGTCCTGAAATGAATCTTTACCTCGAAGTAGGTAGCCTTACAGAAGTCGAAGCCAAAGCAATTTGGGAGGAAGTAAGGTTTGATATTAAAAACCTGCAGCAAATTGTAAAGAAGATTGAGAAAGTAGCTCTGGTGACTGATATGAAATGGATGCGAACCATGGCAGAAACTTCGGCAACCCTTTTTCCGGGTATTGATTTAAAAGCTTTTTCTTTTAAAGAAACTGATGCTGCAAGAGGATTTGTAACTGATTGAATTCAAATAAAATAATTTTTAGAAAAGGAGGGAAGCATATATATTTTCCCTTTTTCTTTTTTTATTCAACTATATTACTACATTTGTAGTGAAGAAACTATATTTGTGGAGATAAAACAATTAAATAAGACAGAATTGCAAATCATGAAATACCTCTGGAAAATAGAGAAAGGTTTTATGAAAGATATTGTAGAGCAGTTCCCGGACCCCGCACCAGCCTATACCACCATTTCAACCCTGGTGGGTAGAATGGTAGATAAGAAATATATAGGATTTAAAAAGTTGGGAAGAGATAAAGAATATTTCCCTTTACTTCAAAAAAATGTATACTTCAGTGCACACCTAAAGGATATGGTGTCTAACTTTTTCAATAATTCTACTGCTCAATTTGCTTCCTTTTTTACGAAAGATGCAGACTTAAGTATGGAGGAACTGAAAGAACTTCAGGAGTTGCTGCAAAGAAAAATGGATCAAAAGAAAAAATGATGCTTCACTATATTTTCTATTCTATAGCAGCATTAGGTATAACCTATACTCTCTATCGACTCCTTCTAAAAACAGAAAAATGCTACATCTTCAACAGATCATTTCTGCTGGCTACCTTGATTCTGTGTCTTCTTGCTCCAACTTTAAACCTGGATTGGGGTCATAGTATGAGGCTTAAAAATATTCAGCTTAATGAAATAGTGAGAATGCCTGATATTCCTGAGGAAAATCCTCAAATTACCACAGTACAGGTGGTTGAAAAAAAAGATTACTCACCGTTTATAATATTAAAAGCCTTCTATTTCTTTGTCTGCTGTTTATTAATATTCAGGTTTGTAAGAAATCTTTGGATAATAAAGAAGCTGATTAGCTCGGGTGAAGAAAAAGCTATAGAAAATTTTAAGGTAATTGAGATTGAAGAAAAAGGAAATCCCTTCAGCTTTTTCAATTTTCTCTTTATTAATACCGAAGATCTTACGAACCAATCTTATGCCCGAACTATTTTTAGCCATAGAAGATGCGCATAGACGGCAGTTACATTCCTTTGATATTCTTTTAATTGAAGTTTTTAATTGCTTTTTCTGGTTCAATCCTTTTGTTTGGCTTTATAAAAAGGAAATTCTTGAGAATCACGAATACCTCGCAGATCATTCAGCTATAGAATCAGGTCTTAATCAGGAACAATACTCTTTAGATATAATACGAAATGGGCATAAATCTCCTCAGAAATTTATTAGCGGATTCAGTTTTATTCAAACCAAAAACAGGCTTCATATGTTACACAAAAAAAGATCATCATTTTTGGAAAAGAGCCTTAGAATTGGGATTGTTTCAGTACTTTTTGCTGTTGTCTTTGCAGTAAGTTCATTCACCACGGGTACTGCTCCTTTTGTTGTAGTTGTAGATTCGGGCCACGGTGGAAAGGATCCCGGAAATTTAAATGAAAAAGATATAAATTTCCAGATCTCACAGCAGCTTAAAGAATTAAGCAGTGATAATGATATTAAGATTATTCTAATAAAAGAAGAGGATAATTTTCTAACACTGCAGGAGAGAACAGAATTTGTCAATTCTCAGGGAGCAGATTTTTTCCTTAGTCTGCATTGCAGTGCAGCACCAACCAAAGATCCCAGGGGGATAAGTCTTTTTTATAGCCCACAAAGTAATCTTCACGAAAAATCGTTCAATTATACCTCGGTTCTCGCATCTCATCTGGTGGAAACCACAGGAAAAGCTGAAATTAAAACGGCTAATTTTTACATTCTTAAAAAGAGTAATCTTCCCTCTGTGCTTGTGGAAATGGGATTCCTAACAAATCCAAAGGACCGGGAAATGCTTGAGGATCCAGGGCAGCAAAAGAAACTGGCACAGAATATCTATGAAGGTTTACGTAAGATTAAAAAATTAGATATTAAATAAAAGATATTTAGAAGTGCTATTTATGTGTTTCCTGAAAATCAGTTATACTTTCCCTCAAAAAAAAGATGTACTTTCGCCGCTTATTTAAAAAAAGCTTAAATGAAGCGTGTAAATGAATACAAGAAGCTGTTTCAGGTCGAGAAAGAAATAGATCTAAAGCAACTTAAAACCACCTATAGAAACCTGGTGAAGGAGTGGCACCCGGATAAATTTCTGGAAGGAGATGAAAGACAGAGTGAAGCTGAATTTAAAAGTAAGCAAATTATTGATGGCTATCACTTCCTTGTAAGTATTGCGCCGGAGACAAAAGCTGCGAACCTTGAAGAATATACAAATACACTATCTGAAGCAGGAATTGCAGATCTTCAACACAAAGGAAATGTACTGGAAGTAAGTTTTACAGATGGTACTACCTATGAATATTTTGGAGTGAACAAAGCCCTTTTTATAAAACTAATTAATGCCGACAGGCAGTTTAGATTTGCAAAGAGAAATATCTTTAATACCTTCCTTTACAGAAAATCAAAAAAAGATCTTGATTTGCAGGCAGTTTAATATTTTCTGCTAATGCAATTATTAATCCCGGGAAAAATTTTTCCGGGATTTTTTTCTGAAATATTTTATCCTCTTAACCGCTTCACAATAGTTTTACAATAGTCTTTAGAATAGATTAGATCTGAAATTTATTCAGGAGAATAAGAATGCCAACCCGGGATATTTTATTTTTTAAATAACTCACAGCAGTCTTCTTCGCTTTTTTTGTACTTTTCTTTTTGTTTCACCTAATTTAAATATTTTGAAAAGAAAATTACTCCTCCTGATTTTATTCGTGGCATTTAGTGCTGAGCTAATTGCTCAAAATCCCGGATTGCACAATTCTACGCTTTCACAGGCAGAACCTGTAAGTGTAGGTGTGTCACCCCAAAGACTTGAAAAAATTGACAAAATGATACAGGATGCCATTGCTGATAATGAAATTCCCGGTGCAGTGGCTCTCATCGCCCGTAACGGGCAGATCGTCTATCATAAGGCTTTTGGTACAGCAGATGCCAGCGGAAGAAAACTAAAAAAAGATGACATTTTTCGTTTGGCTTCCCAATCAAAAGCTATTACTGCAACGGCGGTAATGATCTTGTGGGAGGAGGGAAAATTTCAGCTGGATGATCCAATTTCCAAATACATACCAGAATTCTCTGAACCAAAAATTCTGGTAAATTTTAATGAAAAGGACAGCACATTTCTTGCAAAGCCCACAGAGAAACAAATTACGATTAGACATTTATTGACTCATACTTCCGGACTTGGATATGGTATAATTGACGGTGACGAAAGGATGAAAAAAATATACCAGAAAGCCGGGGTCACCGATCTTTTTACTACAAAACCAATTAGCATCGAGGAGAGTGTAAAAAAACTGGCTGAACTGCCACTGCATCATGAACCCGGGGAAAGATTCACATACAGTGAAGGGCTTGATGTGCTGGGATATTTGATCGAAAAAGTTTCAGGAAAATCTTTTGATGTTTTTTTAAAGGAAAGAATATTTGAACCTCTGGGAATGAATGATACTTACTTTTATCTTCCAGAAAACAAGAAAGATCGAATGGTACAGGTTCAACAAAAAACTAACAATGGCTGGACGAAATATACCTCGACAAATTACGATCCTGATTATCCTGTAAAAGGTGCGAAAAAATTCTTTTCAGGCGGTGCAGGCTTGTCAGGAACTGCTGTAGATTACGCTAAATTCCTCCAGATGTACCTAAATGGCGGAGAATTAAATGGTACAAGAATATTAAGCCGTACTACTATTAAAAGTATTATGGGCGATCAAACCGGAGACCTTTGGGGTGGAGGAAATAAGCATTATGGCCTTGCTTTTGGAGTGCTTACAGAAAAAGGAGAGGCAGCCGGAGGGGAAGGCAGCACAGGAACTTTTGACTGGGGAGGCTATTTCAACACCCAGTATTTTGCCGATCCTGAAGAAGAAGTTATTGGTATTCTCCTGAAGCAAACCCGGGGGCAGGACAACGATGAGACGGGCTGGAAGTTCCGGCAAATGGTAATGGCAAGTGTGAATGATTAATCCCGGCTATTATTTTATAGTACTTTAATTTTATAACAAACCTTCACAACATTTTTACTCAAGCTTAAGAATTCATATTTAGAAAATTAAATACTATAGCGTATCTTTACCAAAATTCTAAAAAAACTTTTTATACCGAATGGCAAAATCGCAACAAACATTTAATAAGATAGAGAAGGAAAAACAACGCGCTAAAAAACGTGAAGAAAAAAGAAGAAAAAAGAAGAGCGCAAGTCAAATCCTAAAGGCAGCGATTTTGACATAGCCTATGTCGATGAATACGGTAATCTTACTGATACTCCACCAGATCCTTCCAGAAAAATTAAGGTTGAAGCTGAAGATATTGTCCTAGGTGTACCTAAGAAAGAAGAGGGAGATGAAGAAGATACTAAAAAAGACAAAACTGGAAAAGTTTCCTTTTTTGATCACTCAAAAGGTTTCGGTTTTATTATAGATGATAACACTCAGGAAAAGTACTTTGTTCACGTAAGTGGTCTTATAGATGAGATTGATGAAAATGATAAAGTTACTTATGAGTTGGAGCGCGGAATGAAAGGTATGAATGCAGTACGCGTGAAGAAAATATAATTAGTAATAAAAAGCAATTATAATATAGGAGCAGCGAAAGCTGCTCTTTTTCTTTTTTAAAAATTATAAATCCTAATCTTCCAGCTCCACTATAACTTCAATCTCAACAGCTATATCAAAAGGAAGGCTCACGTGGCCAACTGCAGCCCGGGCGTGTTTTCCCTTTTCTCCAAAAACTTCAAGCATTAAGTCGGAAAATCCGTTGATTACCTGTGGATGTTGATTAAATTCCGGAGTCGAATTTACCATACCATGAACCTTGACAAATTGTTTGATCCTGCCCAGGTCTCCGCAGGCGGCTTTTAAGGTGGCAAGAATTGTTATTCCGGTTTCTCTTGCAGCTTCATAACCTTCTTCCACGGTAAGTTCTTTTCCCAGCTTTCCCTTTGAAGTTGAACCTATTCCTGAAAGGAAAATAAGATTCCCTGCTTTTCTCCATTTTACAAAATTGGCTACGGTTTCTTAACTTCAGGTAATTCAATTCCCAGTTCCTGAAGACGTTCTTCCGGAGTTTGAGCCTGAAGCACAGAAAAAGAGGAGGAGACAAAAATTAAAATTAAGAGGATCTTCTTCATCATATTGGTAAAATGCCTGGTTTCCATAAATTTAAACTTTCTTTTTTACTTCAAATAAGATTGATTAAACATATTGTAAGGCGGAAAAGATGCAGCAGACAGAGAATAAAAAACAGGAAGAATGGGTAATAGTGTAGAAAAAATAGCATTAGGCGGTGGCTGCCACTGGTGTACAGAAGCAGTATTTCAGGAATTAAAAGGAGTTGAAAAAGTGGAGCAGGGATTCGTGGCTTCTTCCGGTAAAAATTCATCTTTTTCTGAAGCTGTTATTGTCTATTTTGATCCCACTTTAATTCCTTTGGAACGTTTAATAGAAATTCATCTTCATACTCACAGCAGTACCTCTGGCCACAGCATGCGGTCCAAATATAGATCTGCCATCTATACCTTTAACGAGACCCAAAATATTAATGCAAGTAATATCCTTCAGAATTTGCAACTGGCGTTTAAAAAGTCCCTTGTAACCGAGGTTCTTTCCTTCAGAAAATTTAAGATTTCAGCGGAAGAATTTCAGAATTACTATAAAAAAGATCCTTCCAAACCCTTTTGTCGATCTTACATAAATCCCAAACTGAAGAAATTGTTGCTGGAGTTTTCTGAAAATTTATAAAATGTATAGCACTTAATATCCTTAATATTGCAACAAATTTAAGAGGACCTTTTATGAGTAAAACCCCTAATCCTTTATTTATTGTTCTGGCTTTTTTTTCGATCTATGTGATCTGGGGTTCTACATATCTACTTAACAAAGTTGCGGTGGGGGAGTTGCCTCCATTTATGTTAGCTTCTATTAGATTTATAAGTGCGGGAATTTTGATTTTTATACTGTGTAAGATTTTAAAAATTAGCCTCGCTATAACACGCCGACAGATATTTAATACTATGATAGCAGGCTTTCTGTTTCTCACCCTGGGAAACGGAGTTGTGGTATGGGCTCTTAAATATGTTGACAGCGGATTTGCAGCTCTTGAAATTTCGGCACAACCACTGGTAGTCCTGCTGCTTATGCGTATTCTTGAAGGAAAAAGGATTCGTCCCATGTCTATTGTAGGAGTTGTACTGGGGATTATAGGTATTTATTTACTGGTAAGCCAGAAACAGGTTGTTAACCAGGAAAATTCTGTAATTGGAATGGGGTTAATTTTCCTGGCATTACTCAGCTGGGCTTATGGAAGTCTTTTTGTAGCAAAAGCGAACCTTCCATCTAACTATTTTGTCAATACCGGGTACCAGATGTTGAGTGGTGGAGTGATGTTATTCCTGGCAAGCCTTTTATTTGGAGAAACCTGGAGTGCGCCTACTACCTGGAGTTCACCCACGCTGTATTCTATGATGTTGCTTGTGATTTTTGGTAGTATTGTCGCATTTACTTCCTTCAATTATTTATTAAAAGTGGTAAGTCCCGAAAAAGTGGCAACTTCTACCTATGTCAATCCCATAATAGCATTACTGCTAGGCTGGTATTTTCTAAATGAACAGGTGACCACCCAATCTTTAATTGCAGCCGTAGTTCTTTTAACTAAGCGTGTATTTTATTAATAGCCAGAAAAAATTAATCCTATTTTCGAGGTTTGCCAACAGAACTATTGAAAAAGGAGATCTGGAAATTTAGATTTTTTGGTCAACCTGAATAATTACAGTCTATTATAAAAAAACCACCAATTCAAGTGGTTAGGTGGTTTTGAGGTAAGTTTTAAAATGAAGGTTTTTTCCTGGAGGGAATATATATTTATCGCGTTAGTATTTGAACACCTTCTATATTGATCTCCATATCTACTCCATTCATGGTCATCACCTGGTTATTGTCAAAGCTTAAAACCATTCTATTGGCAGTTAATTCAGTAATAGTAGCCTCACTTATTCCCACTGGACTCATAGTAAAAGAACCGTCAGCACTTACATCTTCTTCACTGGTAGTAAAAACATTTCCATTCACTGCATACGTACCGGAGCCATCAAGATTTGATATTGGAACTTCCTGAACATCTGTCATTCCTTCTGTATTAGTGGTTAGTCGAAGCGTGTAGCTTCCCGCACTCGTATATGTATTGTCGCTGTTTAATTTTACTGTCACATTAGATTCCATTAATTCTCCGGTAAAGGAAGAATTCATGGACATTCCATTAAAGTTAAATGAAGATGTACCCGTGTAACTCATATCTTCTAATTGCCATTCCCCTGCAAGATTGGATGTTTCTACTGAAGGACCATCATCTTCACCTGAACAGGATACGACACCAAGAGTAATAAAAGCTAGAATTAAATACCTGAAATTTTTCATTTTTATATGGGTTGATTAGTTACAGAACCACAGAAGAACCAGGTAGGGTGGAAGCTGGAAATGGGCAGCAAAATCTTCTGGAACCAAAATAGTTAATTCTTTGAATTTACTTTGAGCGATTCACTTGTTTTCGATAAAAAGTGAAAAAAGCCCATAACTTACCATATAAAATGTATAAAAATTCACGACTAGCGAGAAAATCCTTTCTATTTGGCTTTTATTAAAAAAAGAAGTTATAGAAGATGTTACAGATAACTAGCGTGCTTCCAGTATTAAATCTGTACGTTTTGGAGCAGAGTATTTTCCATTATTCTTAGGAGAAGAAGTGTTTTGTGTTTTTATTGTGGGTGCGGTAAGAGTCGCCACAGTTTGATCGTCCACAATGTAAATCCTTTTTTGATTGGTATAAACAGTATAATATTTCCAACTGGAACCTATAGAACACGCGACTATAAATTCGTTCTCAAGTACTTTTTTAATGTAAAAATTTTTACAGGACTCAAGCTTACTTAGAAAAAAAGCTTTTTCTATTTGTGCTTTTTCGAAAGTTCCAGGTAATCTCCAGTCTATTTCGGTAATATCATTTTTTTTGAGAGATGAATTTGAAAACCCAATAGTGAACACAATAAAAATTGCCACAACCAAAATGGCGAATATTATTAAGAGGGTTTTCATGAGGAAGTGCGTCTAAGGCGCAAGGTATTTCTTTTAAAGGGTCTTCTAATTAGATTTAATATAAGATAAAGTTATAATTGGCAGTATATTACCAGGGTGTGGGAAAAAGCTGACGTGTGTGTGGTTGCTATATGAAAACTTATATAATGACACCAGATATATTTGTCCTATAATTTATATTATGTAAAATAGAATTTATTGTAAAATGTCCTTTCAAACAAACCCTTCTTCCAGGAAACCTCTTCTCTTCTAATAGATTTATAAAACAATTAATACATCCTTAATAGTGTTTGTGACAGCAAAGCAACATCTTTAAAAAATAATTCTGGAAAAGTTTACTTATGAAGATAAATAAAGTAACTGTTTTTGGCTCGGGACATTTAGGAAGTCAATTGACTTTTTTAATTGCTTTTCAAAAATTTGACGTGACAATTTACGATCTCGACCTCGGCCTGCTTGAAGAAGCTAGAACGAAATTCAGGGAACTTGGCGATCAATTCCGGGATCACTATAATGCTACACAAGAAGAAATTGATGCTGCTCTTGCAAATCTGGCTTATTCTGCCGATATAACGGAAGCTTCGGGAAATGCTGATATTGTTATAGAAGCAATTCCCGATGAACGTGATATAAAGAAGGAATTCTTCACTAAACTTGGTAAAGTTGCCCCAAAGAATACAATTTTTGTGACCAGCTCGTCTCACCTCCTACCTGAAGATTTCGCTAAAGAGACAGGAAGACCGGAAAAGTTTCTGGGAGTGCATTTTCCGGATGAGCTATGGAAGAAAAATTCAGCAGAAATTATTGAACATAAAAAAACTGATCCTGCGGTAACCGCGACAGTTGCAGGTTTTATTGAAGATATAGGCCTTGTAATTGCTTCTTAATAAGAGGTTCCAACGGAATAAATTACTTGTGGATTCCTCGGGAAAACTTATTGTATTATTTATTTTAGTTTTTGAAATTCCAGTACTCAATGAAAATTTTACAAATTGGTTCCCCTAAATGCGGCAATTTCTGGCTGTACAAGATCCTACAGCAAATATTAGAATTATCAGGCAATCCTTCTTCAAGTTTTATTCAGCAACATCCTATCCAGGAAATGGCAAAGAGCTGGGAACTCAATTATCCTGAGCAGGCACAGATTGATCAAATAAACATCACCGATTTGCAGACGGTATACAGGATTAGCAGCATTTTCCAAATGCCTATTGATGATTGGCCTACATATCTTAGCAAAACGAACCACGTTTGGACACATTCTCCATTTTGTAAAAACAGTGGAAATGTCTTCGAGCTGTTTGATAGAAAAATTTACATTATACGAGATCCACGGGATATGGCAATTTCGGCTTCCAAATACTATTGTTCAGAATATATGCTGAAGTATTTTCCCCAGGAAGAATCAAATCCTGAAAGGTTTCTTGAAAAAAACTTTGATAAGCTTCTTCAGGAATGGGTTTGGCACGTTTGGGATCACCTGCGGGTAAGCAGTAAATACAATATTCATGTCGCTTATTTTGAAGGTTTTTTGCAGGACTTTCAGAAGGAATTGTCTCTGCTGCTGGATTATTTAGGCACCAGCCTTACCTCTTCGGAAAGATTAGAACTGGAGCAGGCTGTAAGTTTTTCAACTCTTAAAAGGAAAAATCCGAAACATCTTAAAAAAGGGGCTTCAGGATATTGGAAAGATCAGTTAACCGATTATCAAATTTCCAGAGCCGAAGTTATCGCAGGTCCTTTGCTGGAGTACCTCAAGTATTCCGAAGAAACTGAAACTATTAATTTTCGCAGGGATTTTCCGCAGGAGGATTTTGAAGATTTAAAAGCTGAAATTATCGATTCACAGCAGCCTTTATATAATTAAAGTTTACCACACTCCCAGCTGGCGACCTACAGTTTTTAATTGACCTATATGATAGCCTGTATGATGCAGTAAGGTCATTGCTGCCCAGGAAAATGTTTTCCCATTGCTTTGAAGTTCATATAAAGGAATTGAGTCATCCTTAATAAGATCTATAACTTCTTGTAGCTCCTGCTCATATTTGTCTATTTCTAATTCCCATTCTTCACGGCTTTCCGGTTGATGATTTGGTGGCCACGGAGCATCCGGCCAAACATTTTTATTGTTCCCGGGATCTTTAATAAAATTTAAAAGCACCTGTTGTCTCCCCCGTATATGGCCCAGTAATACCCAGGCAGAGAAATGTAATCCATCCAGGATTATCCCGGCTTTCTCATAACTAAATTCTCTTAGTAAAATAACATTAGGTGCAAAACCACCTTCCAAAAGTTCAATTATTTGCTCCCTAAGCAAAATTTCCTGAGCCATTTTTTTTTCAACTTTTCAAGCTTATTTATTTATTGTAAGCAAATTTTAATATTATTCTTCTTCTTTCAATGGACGTTAGTCTCCTCTATAGGAGATAGATGCCCTTTGAGAACTGTTTACTGAAGTATTTGTATCTCCATTGGGAAAAATTGTAATCATAAACTGAAGATTTTCTGATTCATGATTTCCCTCAAACTTTAGCATATAATTATTCTTTTGTTCATTATGAGTAATATTAAAATTTTTGGGTACACCTTCATATCTAATTCCACCTTCAGATCCATATCCCCCGCCGGAATGTCTCACCCCGTAATAAGGTAAAAAAACATCTACGCTATCTCCCTTAACCCGAATATAGTTGGCATTGCCAATTAAGTTAACCATACTTCCACCTAAAGGCATAAGCCATTCATTTTCTATTTCAAATTCACGCTTTGTAATGAGGTCTTCAAAATCTCCAGACCCATTGCTCTCTCCTGTAGAACGGCTCGTTCCACAGGCCATAATCGTCAATAAAAGAAAAGACCAGTATTGTAAAAGCCTTCCCTCCTATTCTCCACTTTTCATAAAAATTTTTCATAGTATATATTTTTTAATCATTCTAATCCCCGGAATAATAGTTCTTACTTAATGTACGGAAATATTCAGTAAACGTCATATTAGATTTTCATGGGCAAAATAAATCACAATTATCGAGCCTCAACTCTCATAGGAGTAACTGTTATTCCTATGCCTGTAGAATATTTTGGTTGCTACTCTTCCTATTTAAAATAAGTAAATTTATAATGATAGTGATTAGCTCTAAAAGCAATCATAAAACTTAGCTAACAATAGGCTAATTCATTTGGGGGTTCCCGTTAAATTTATTTTATTGGCTATACATTTAAAACAACATTTATGGATGCTAGATTTCAATATGTAAAGTTAGAGAGAAGCGAAAGTCTCGAAGAATTTACCCAAAAAAAACTTGACAAACTGGAAACAAAATATGACTGGATTATAAGTGCCGAAGTGCATTTTAAAAGACATGAGCCCGAGGAACCAAAAGGATATATTTGTAATATAAGCTTAAGTGGTCCGGGTCCTATAATTTTTGCTGAATCTAATGAAGAATCTTACGAAGCTGCCGCTGCAGAAACAGTAAGAGATCTGGAAAAACAGTTGTCTAAACGAAAAGGACAAATGAAATCTTATTAGTCCTGCTTTCTTAGATGAAAAACCTTTTCCGGATTAATGGAAAGGGTTTTTTTATGACTAAATACACAATTGACAAAAGATAAAAAATGCCCGCGTCTTATTGCGGGCATTATTCATTTACCTTAGAAGAAGTCTATTTTATTTGTTGTCTCTCATTTCCGGTCACAGTATTTTTATCTACAGCATTCACTTCCTCATTATTTAATTTGGATTTGAATTCATTTATTATTCCTCCCTTCAGCAAGATTTGAATTTGCTTAGTCACTCATGGAATGTTTAGTTTCGATCTCTAAAATATCACCGCTCTCTTTTTTAATTTTCACCCGGATATTATTCCTGTTGGAAACATCGTTTCTCAGGTTACTAAAGCTAACCATATCTCCCTGATCTATTTTTTCAAGATCACTAATATCAAGAAATTCCAGCGGCAAAATTCCGAAGTTCACCAAATTCTGCCAGGCAATCCTTGCATACGAATTAGCTATAACCGCCACCTGCCCCAAATATTTAGGTGCGAGAGCAGCATGTTCCCGGCTGGACCCCTGTGCATAGTTATCTTTTGCTACTACTATATGTCCACCATATTCTTTTTTAGTTTTTTGAGCACGATCATAAAAACTATCATCTATAACTGAATAAGAGAATTTACTTATTTCAGGCAAATTACTTCTAAAAGGAAGGACTTCTGCCCCTGCCCTTAAAATCTCATCTGTGGAAATATTGTCCCCCATTTTAAGTAACACAGGAACCTCCACGCTATCTTTTAGTGGTTCAATTTCTGGCAGAGTTTTAATATTAGGACCTTTCTTTAATTCTACCTGGTCGCCATCCTCAGCTGGTGGAACTAACATCATGGTATTTATTAATTCTTTCTCCGGATATTCATATCGCGGATAGTTCATGTCAAAGAGTTTCTCAAGGTCCCGTGGATCTGTAATCTTTCCTGTCAATGCAGATGCAGCCGCGGTTTCGGGACTACACAGATATACCTGATCATCTTCGGTTCCGGATCTGCTCGGGAAGTTACGTGGCATGGTTCGAAGACTTATAGAATCAGATGCCGGGGCCTGGCCCATTCCAATACAACCCATACAACCCGATTGATGAAATCTTGCTCCGGAAGCTATTAACTTTTCAAAGCCTTTGTTTGCAATTAAATTCTGGATTACCTGTCGCGAAGTGGGATTAACATCAAAAGAAACATTTTCTCTAACAGTTTTTCCATCTACAATAGCTCCAGCAACCCAAAAATCCCTCACCCCGGGATTTGCCGAAGAACCAATAACAACCTGTCCTATCTCTAAACCTGCAACTTCACTAACGGGAACAACATTCCCTGGGCTTGTTGGTTTTGCAATTAAGGGTATTAATTCATCCAGCACTATCTCGTCGTGGAGATCGTATTCACAACCTTCATCAGGAAGTAATTCTATCCAATCTTCTTCCCTATGTTGAGATCGTAAAAATTTCTTTGTTTCCTCATCACTAGGGAAAACAGTTGTTGTTGCTCCAAGTTCTGCGCCCATATTGGCTATTACATGACGGTCCATTGCACTCAATTCTTTAAGACCTTCCCCGTAATACTCTATAACCTTTCCCACTCCTCCTTTTACATCGTATCTTCTAAGCATTTCGAGAATAAGATCTTTAGCACTTACCCAATCCGGCATTTTTCCGGTAAGCTCAACCCCCATTACCTGTGGCATCTTTACAAAATAGGGCTGCCCTGCAATTGCTGCAGCAACGTCCAATCCTCCTGTACCTATTGCCAGCATCCCGAGAGAACCTGCAGATGGCGTATGACTATCGGAGCCCACCATTGTTTTTCCCGGTTTTCCAAATCTCTCCATATGTACCGGGTGGCTTACTCCATTACCGGGACGGCTGTACCACAGTCCAAATTTTTGTGAAGCTGAAAGTAAAAAAGCATGATCATCGGCATTTTTAAAATCTGTTTGTAACAGGTTATGGTCAACATATTGTACAGCAACTTCAGTTTGAGCTTTCTTAAGGTTCATAGCCTCAAGTTCCAGTTGTACCAGTGTTCCTGTGGCATCCTGGAGTAATGCCTGGTCAATTTTAATTCCAATTTCCTTTCCGGGAATCATTTCCCCTTCCAGAAGATGCTCCTTGATCAATTTTTGTGTAACATTCAATTTCGACATAGTTGGTAGTTTTTGATCTTTAAAATATAATTTTTGAATGGATAAACTAGATGGTTTAACAATATCTTATACCTTGGGCCGCTGCAGAACCCTTACTTTTAAAACTGATAAAATTTATAATATGAAGTATCGTTTATGAAATCATCTACAACCACAATTATTAAACGTGCAGTTGTAGGAGGAATTGTTTCAACCCTGTTCATGGCAACAGGGACTTTTATTATTGGAGAAACCTCTGGGTACGAAGCAAAAATTTTAATTACCAGTTCTCTCTCGGGGGTTAATATGTTATGTAACACCGTAATTCTCGGCTCTTCCACAATTCTCGCCTTAATGCTCACTCTTTTAAGCCTAAGCCAAGTCTGCAGATTCTTCTCTCACCAAAACACATTACAGGCACGTACTGGCAATTGCGAAGGTTGATACTATATTAATTATAGTTGCAGTAGTCACGTTTATGATGCTTAACCTTCCAATTACTGAGAGTAAGGAACTACCTCAATCCTGGTATAGCATTATCTATTATGTGACCCTGGGAATGTCAGCAATAATTGGTGGTGGTTTTATAGCTTTAATAACAATGCTCTACGGCACAATTGCAAATGTTATTCTTATAGTTGGTTTGGGAGTTACAGATCATCCTCTGGTCGATGATGACAGGGAAGAAAAAGAAGAACGGGAGAAGAGCAAATAAAACTTTTAAAAATAGAAAAAGACTATCTGAAAAACATTTCCGGCACCAAGCTGAATATTGTTGAACTCCGTGACAGGAATAAAATCAATATTGTGAATGATGCTAAAATGCTTTAGAAATAGTCTTATTCTATTAAGTTCATTCTATTAATCCTGAATTCGGCTAAGAACACTTAAAATGTCGGCTCTTTGTCCTTCATCAATATTAAAAGCAGGTTTTCCTCTTAAAGGAAAAAAATAGGTGAACGGCAGTACGTATGCCCCCCAGCTTTCTGCAAGACCATATTCATCGTTTTTGCTGTCAAGCTTTCCGCGCGTAAAAGTATTTAGATCACTATCGTATGGAGAACCATCGGCATCGGCTCCGGTAAACAGCATTCCATCATTTATGTCAGAATATATAAGCACAGATCCACCACCATTTCCGGGAAGATCAGTAATTGTTAATCCAAAAGATTTTACAATTTCATTTCTACCTGTAATATCCTTTAAAGTATCTCCATCTTTAGGCGAGATACGGGGATGCATATATACAGGGGCACCATAAGCGTCTGCAGAGAGGGTTTTTACATCGGCATAAGCGGTTTTATAGACAAGGTGATTTGAAATTAGAATTCCTTTAATTGTATACCCGTCAGTAACCAGCTTTTTAACTGCTTCTCGGGTGGCTTCCTCTACTACATCAATGAGAATAATATCTTTTCGGTTAAGGTGTCGAATGGCATATCCCTGGTGGACTCCCCCATCCCTTTCTCCTCCTTTAATAATAAAAGTGTCGGGAATAAGTTTTAAAAATTTTCCTGTTTCTCCTTGTTCTATAAATTCTGCACTTTGGCTATGCAAAATTTCCATTTTATCAACCTTCTTCATAATGTATAATAGATTTTAATTAGAAAAATTAATTTACAAAGGGGGGCATTATGTTCAAGAGGATTTAATACTGTTTAACGATGTATTTAATAGTTCGTTAACGACAGTGCGTAAGCAGAAAATTGACCGTGGTGAGAGAAAGAAAAAGAGCAGTTCAAAGAATGGCCTCTATAGCTGAGTACCGGAATAGAACGACCGTCTTTTTTAAGAACAATTTGATTTTCGCAGTAATTTTTTATCTCAGCGAAATGTGAGATAAAAGTGGATCTTAAATTTTCTGAAGAAGACATGATATTTCTAATGACTTCCCTTTCTTCTGAAACTGATGCCATAGTATGAATGTATTTATTGCTAAAGGAACTTTGGGTTAAATAAATATCTTCCCCACACTGTACTTTTCCTTTAGCAGAATTTTCTTCAGAAAAAAGAATAGTACAGGAAAAGCTTTTTGGACGATAGCTGCGTTCTAAACTATACCTGCGTTGGTGAGCTTTATACGCAGCTTCTTTCATAGACCATAGAAGCCAAACAGCCAGGTGGGGTTTGGGAGATGATAAAATCTTTTCCTGCTCTTTTAAAGTAAATAATTTTTGAAGAAATCCCTTACGTCTCCAGTTACTTTCCTTAATGGCGGCGTTGAGATCTACAATATCATTACCAATCACTTTTCTGCCATTTTTCTTTGTATAATTTCCCTCGCATCACCTGCAGTTAACATCCCGTCCATTGATTCATTATCAATTTCAATATTAAATTCATCTTCCACATCGAGAACTACATCCACCAAATTTGCTGAATTTACCTGCAGGTCGTTAATAAAATCTGTTTTATCATTAAACCCCTCAAGAGCACTTTTTTGCTGCGCATAGGGAGTGACTATTTTTTTTAATTTTTCGAGTATATCGGTATTGCTCATTTTAAATATCTACTTTATTATATTTCCTCTTTTACTGGTGAAGAATAAGTCTCAACGCATTTTCTAATATAGGCTATTTTAAATTATTTGAGTATGACTGGTGGATCAACAGGAATTAAATTTTTTAAAAAATTGTACGTCATAAAGTTTCCAATTTCACGAAACATTTTCCTTAAAAATTAGAGTTTATATTGAGAAGTTCAGTTGTGGCGAGAACAAATCTTAGTAGTGTTATAAATTAATCTGATACCCCCAGATTTCATTCTGAAAGTTCATGGGTAAGATCAACTGGTTCTTTTCCTGTAGAAATAAAATATCTCCTGAACTTTTTTCAGATTGAATGGCCTCACTAAAATTTCCCTCCTTATCAATCTTATAAATTGTTCCTGTCCCCCAGTCTGAAACATAAAAAGAATTTTCTCGGGCTTCCTGTATTCCATCCAGGTTTCCAATTCCTTCATTAGTGACATTTCCCACTTCTTTAGTTTCAAGGTTTATTCTTAGAAGGTTTCCATCATGATTTTCTCCCCAGGAACCTACATATAAATGGTTCTCGTGAACCAGTAAACCATTTGGAGTATTTAGTTTAGGAGTTTTCAGGTATTCCTCAATTTCAACCTCTTTTCCACTACTCCCCAGCGGTTGGTCTTTCATTTTGCCGGGTATTTTATAAATAGTATTCTGGCCCATATCTGAGAAATAGATCGCGCCATTTTCATCTGCGGTTATATCATTGAGAGAAACAGCTCCCTCGACAGGAATCTTTCTGGAGATTTGTCCCTGATCTATATCTATTTCTACTACTTCGGTATTGTTGGTAACGTATAGTTTGTCATTGTGGATCAAGAGACCTTTTGGATCTTTTAACCCGGTTATCCACTTCAATTCTATAATTTCGCCTTCCGAAGTAATTTTGGATATAAAACCGTCACCGTCTTTATCATCTGCCATATTTGAGACGTACATTACATTATTTTGCCCGTCATAAATCACCGACTCAGGGTGACTGAAACCTCCTGCTTTAAAAAGTAGTTTAGCATTAGTCTGAGCAAAAAACGAATGACTAGTAAAAAGAAAACAGATTAAAAACACCTTTAAAAAAATAGTCTTCATAATTAATAGGATTTTCTCTAAGATACGAAATCGGAAAATAAATCCTGTTCTATACGTATTTCTGGATATTGCTTCTTTTAAAGAGTAAGTGAAAATGGAAGTCTTTAAACCTTTTTAAAAATCACCACCCCATTAACGTCTCCAAATCCAAAACTGGCTTTGGCGAGAATGTTTATTTCTTTATTAAGAGTTTCCCGTGGAATTCTTTCTTCGGAAACCAAAGCGGTTATTTCAGGATGGAGATCTTCGCAGTTTACATTTCCGAAGAGAAAATTATCTTTAAGCTGAAGTACACTGGCAACACATTCTATACTTCCCGATGCGCTCAGGCTATGGCCGATCATTCCTTTTAGGGAATTGATATATGGAAAATCTGCTTCTTTTCTTTTAAGGGCTGCAGCCCAATTTTCAATTTCCACAGAATCGCGTGTAGTTGCTGTGAGATGACCATTTATAGCATCAATATCATCAGCTACTATTCCTGCATTTTTTATTGCAGCTGTTATACATCTCTGCACCGCCTCATTATTGGCTGCGGTCATGCTGCCTCCTCCCCGTTGGCCGCCACTATTTACATCCCCACCCAAAATTTCAGCATATATTGTAGCGCCGCGGGAAATTGCAGATTCATACTCTTCCAGTAATAATGCTCCCGCACCGCTACCAGGTACAAAGCCGGAGGCACTGGCGCTCATTGGTCGGGAGGCGGCTTCAGGACGGTCATTATAACTGCCGGGAAGAATTCTCATGGCATCAAATCCGCCCCAAATGTAAGGTCCGTGATCACCACAGCTGCCCACAAGCATTCTTTTAGCTTTACCTGATTTTATTCTTTCAAGGCCCATAATTACAGCTTCAGTACCCGTCGTACAGGCAGATGAGTTGGTAGTTACAAGGTTTCCACAACCCAAAATTCCTCCAAGATAGGCGCTTATTCCACTGGCCATGGTTTGTATCACACTGGTACTGCCAAGCCTTCTCGTATTATAGCATCAATGAGATGAATAGCTTCTCTAAACTTGTCAACACCTAAAATACCTGTACCGAAAATAATACCTGTGTCCCAATCTGGTGTTTCATCAGTAGCTTTTTCAAGACCTAAGCATCATTCCAGGCATCAGTTCCCGCAATCACTCCGTAAACTATCCCGCTACTATTTAGTCCCCGAAGTTGAAGCGGAGTAAAATATTCGGCTAATTTTTTTTCTGAAATTTCGGGCTTTCCTCCTATCCTGCAACTGAATTTAAGATCTTCCAGCTCCTGGTGAAATTTGATCCCGCTCTTTCCCTCCCGTATGGCATGTTCAAAGTTTTTTAGACCTACTGCATTTGGAGCGGCTACGCCCATTCCTGTTATTACTACCCGGTTCATTTTAGGTTCAAGGTTTTAAGGTTCAAGGGTCAAGGTTCAAGGTTCAAGGTTCGAAGTTTGAGCTTTGGGCTTGCCTGAAATAGGTTGCTTCTTTAATATACATTGTACAATACACATTCTACACTAAAATAGCTAGCCCACCATTCCTGCAATTGTTCCGCGACAAACAAGTTTTTCTTCAGCATTGTACATTTCTACATTACATTTTAGCTTATTGAACCTGAAGTATTCTTTTTAGAAATTACCTTCACTTCTTCTCCAGGTAGAACTAAGCAGGAAAAAATCAATTTGTGTGGAACTAAGTGCAATTTTAGTCTCTTTACTTTTTTGAAATGAGGGCTCGTTGTCAAGCAAATAAATTCCCAGGCTTACTACTCCTATTTGTGCCATACATTCAGTTAAAATAACTCCGGGAGTAATGGGTTTATTTTTAAAATGCCCTTTGTAAAAAAATGAATCCTGCTTAAATCTATAAACTCCTGTGACTTCGTTTTCGTCCACATAAGTAATATCATCAACAAACAGGAAGGGTTGGGAATATGGGAGGCGGGAAAGAATGTTTTTGTAAGGCAAAAAAGTTCCTATTTAATTAAACGATTTTATTAAGCAAAAGCTAAAGTCAAGACAATAGCCGAAAATGTATAAATAAATTTTCTGCTTTTCTACTTTAAGTGTTCACCACCGTTAACGGGAATAATGGCTCCTGTTATCCAGCAGGCTTCGTCTTTTGAAAGCAGGTAAACCACATTAGCTACATCATTAGGTATTGTAAGCCTTTTGAAGGGATTCCTCTTTAAAGCGTGCTCTCTTAGGGTGTCACTGCCGGGAATTAGCTGAAAGGATCTGGTGACAGTTACTCCGGCCTGAATACAATTTGCCCTGATCCCATGTGGAGCAAACTCAAGAGCCATGCTGCGCGTTATTGATTCTAAAGCAACTTTTGCGACAGACACTGCAGCATAATTAGCCCAGGCTTTTTGATTTCCTTCACTCGTAAAAGAAATTACCCTTGCATCTTTGGCAAATAAATTAGCGTGGAAAATTTCCTGGGTCCAATCGTATAGACTTAAAGCCATAGCATCGAGGGTTAACTGAAAATCGGTATTTTCTAAGATTGGCCCCTCTCCTGTCATAGGCTTTAGATTTCCTTTTGCTATACTATGGACCATCGTCCTGATTTTTCCTTTTTCGTTTAAAATCTTTTTAATTTCGGAAATAAGACCATTGCGTTTTTCCTTTTGAATAGCGTCAACATTAAAGCTTTCAAGGCGTACATCTGCGTTTCTTATTTCTTCAAAGGCTTCTTCAATATCGGGAAGTTCAGCTTTTCTGTCCCGGTGGATAATGATGACATTCATTCCGTGCCTGGCCAGTTTTCGAGCAGTGGCAAGGCCCAGCCCACTACTTCCTCCCAGAATAAGTGCCCAGTAATTTTTGTCTCTAAATTCTGTTACCATTTTAATAAAATTCTCTGTGCCGAAAAGCCGGGTCCAAAGCTCAGCATTAATCCCTGCTCGCCTTCCGGAATTGGTTGTTTTAAAAACCTCTCCAGGACATAGAGCACGGTTACACTGCTCATATTGCCATAAAGGCGTAGAACTTCCCTAGTATCGTCAATATTCTTTCCTAAGGTACCAAAAAGATCAGAAACAGTTTGAACAATTTTTTTTCCACCCGGATGAAATATCAAATGGTCCACTTCCTCGATCCTGGTATTGTTTTTCTCCAGGAATGGATGAATGATGGCAGGAAAATGTTCTGATATCTTTGCAGGAACCGTTTCGTCAAGGATCATTTGAAGACCAGAGTTGGTCAGGTTAAAACCCATCATATGAGTGGCTTCCAAAAAAGTGATACATTTCTTCAGCAACAATAGAGGGGCCCCTGTCATTTTCTTCTGAAGAAAGTAAAACACAGGCTGCACCGTCCCCAAAGATGGCGGCACTCACCATATTAGCCATACTAAAATCCTCCAGCTGAAAAGTAGCAGTAGGACTTTCTACTGCTATAACAGCAGCTCTTTTCCCGGGATTAGCCTTTAAAAAATTATTCGCATAGATCATCCCCGATATTCCCGCAGCACAACCCATTTCGGTTACAGGGAGCCGGGTTATATTTTGATTAAGAGGTAATTCGTTTATAAGGTAAGCATCCAGAGATGGGATCATGATCCCGGTACAACTCACGGTAATTATAAAATCCAGAGATGAGTTCTCCCATCCTGAATTTTTCAGGGCATTTTGAAGAACATTTTTTCCCAGCTTCTTAACTTCCCTTACGTATATATTGTTTTTATCTTCAAAAGATGTTGAAGTAAATACTTCTTCCGGCGACATAATAGAATAACGTTTATCTACCCCTGCACCTTTGAATATCTTAAGTATTTTCCTGCGAAACCTCTCATCCTGCCCTTCCAGCCATTGTTCTACGAGAGGAAGAACATCTACTGTTTCACGATAGTATTCAGGTAATTCTTTTTCAACATGTATAACTTTTACATTCATATATTTATTTTTCAATGATCCATTGATAACGGTAAGCCCATTTCCAACGGATCTCCTGTTTTTTCGCCTGTATTCCTGCGGCAAATTTTTTTAAATCTTTCTTTTTAAAACCTCTGAGGATTGAGGTCAATCCATCGTCCCGCGCAATTTTATTATCTATAAATACTTTACAAAAAGCCCTAAATAGATGATAGGCCTGCCTGCTTCTATGAAGATCATTTATAACAACCCCTATTTTTGATTTTTGATAAAAATCCTGAAGAATTTCTTCAATTTGATCATTTTTAAAATGGTGAAGCGTTAGGGTGCAGGTAACAATATCAAAAGTTTCCTGCTTAAAGTTATCGCTAAAAATATTAATCGTCTTATACTTAATTTCAGGATAATATTCTGATGTTCTTTCGGCTATTGCAATTGCGTGAGGATTGGCATCAATGCCGGTGAGTCTCATCTCATAACTAAGCAGATCTTCCCCAATTGGCGATCTCTTTAAGCATAGTACCGTTACCGCAGCCAACATCAGCAATATGAACAGGTTTATCTTTAGGATAAGATTTCAACAGTTTTCTTACTCCTTGTACAGTTACTTTGTTGCCTCCCAGCCACCTGTTTATCTTATCAAGATCCTCAAGCGTATTCTCAAGTTCATCTCCCTGCAGGTCAAAATCATCCATGATTTCAGCTCTGTTTGTTCTGGAGGAAATGTTCAGTTTGTTCATATTACTGTAGTTCCGTGTGTTCTTTTGATTATTTGTGGTAGTACTCCCGGGAACAATTTAATTGCAGTTTGAGAAGCTTCTGCCAATCCTGAATTTAAAAGAATTTTCTGTAAAACTCTTCCCGTTCTAATCCGGCCTGAAAAAATCTTCTTCCATTCGCGTAAATAGATCTTTTCAAGTTTTAACCGATTATATTGCTCTTTTTTAAGATGTTCCACAATTAATTCCGCAGCAAGTTTTCCACTGTGAATTGCCATTGCCATGCCATTACCGCAAAGTGGATGTATAAGAGCCGCGGCATCTCCTAACATTAAAATATGATCTTCAATATGAGACTTATTATCAAAGGAGATCTGTGCAATAGTAATATCTTTTTCAAATAAAGGTTTGGCCTGGCTAAAAAAACTTTTAAGATGAATGTTTTTTCTTAAAACTTCTTCCTGATATACCTGTGGATTTTTATAATTTTTAAAGCTCTTATACGTGGCAAGATAGCATACGTTTATAGCTCCGGTCTCTGTTTTGGATAACCCACAGTAACCTCCTTTGAAATTATGAAGTGAAACAACTTCCTCAGGATAGTCTACCAGTTCATAATGTGCTTTCACTGCCAGCCAGTCAGTCTTTTTTTCTATAAATTTTCGGTTAAGCTTTTTGTCTATCAATGAACGTTTTCCGTAAGCACCCAGGACGATATCTGCAGCGAACCTATCACTTTCTGTAGTTATAATATGTTCATTGCTTTCAAATGAAATATCGGTCACTGTTTCGTGAATAATAGACACTCCACGTTCTTTTGCCATTATAGAGAAAAATTGATCCAAAGCATAACGACTCAATCCCACGCCGCCCAGCGGTAGTGCTGTTTTAATTAATTTTCCTGACGGGGTGCTGTAATTCAATGTATCAATTAAAACCGGATTTAAGGAATTGAGATCAATCTCCAGCGAGTTTAAATATGGGAAAATCTCGAGGGATAAATATTCCCCACAAACCTTGTGATGAGGAAAAGTATTCTTTTCAAAAACCACAGGTAGATATCCTGCAGATGCCAGATGAATTGCAGCAGTCAACCCTGCTAATCCTCCACCTACTATGGCAATTCTGGGCTTTTTCACTTCTTTAAATTAAAAAAAAATCCCGGGGAGTATAACCCGGGATTTCAATATGCCAATTTCTAATATTTATGTCTATTAGATTAATTTTGCTTAGCAGCTTGCTCTTCAGCCTCTTTTTGCAATTGTTCATTTGCAACAATTGCCAACTCTACTCTACGGTTTTTAGCTCTTCCTTCGGCAGTGGTGTTATCGTGCTTAGGTTGTGCCTCACCATACCAGTTAGTAGTAAGACGTCCTTTTGAGATCCCATTTGTAACCAAATAATTTGTAACAGCCTGGGCACGGTTCTTAGATAAAGTAAGGTTATAACTTTCACTTCCTACATCATCGGTATGCCCTTCTATTAGAATATTAGTGTCTGGATACTCTTTGAAGATTCCTACAAGTTTATTTAATGCGTCCTGTGACTTTGGATTTATATTGAACTTATCGGTCTCAAAATAGACACCACTGGTTTCATCAAAGGTTACGTTAATACCTTCACCTACTCTTTCAACTTCAGCTCCGGGAATTTCCTGCTCGATTTCCTTAGCCTGCTCATCCATCCTGTTACCAATATAAGCACTAAGCAGCACCACCTACAACTCCACCTATAATAGCTCCAAGGGCGGTATTACCATCTCCGGTATTATTTCCAATAACCCCGCCAATGACAGCACCACCAGTACTTCCTATTACAGCACCTTTTTGTTTATTATTAGCATTACGTGTTGCGTCACAGCTATATAGTAATGTAGAGGCTACAAATACTATTGCCATAATCTTGTTTATTCCTAATTTCATAGTTCTTCGTTTTAAAGTTTAGTAAAATTCATACGGATAACAAATGGTGATCCTTCCAGAGTCACTGTTTGTTCCCAGGTCATTGAGGTTTCGTTTAATTCTACAAGGTTTATTCTAAAACCTTGATTACCTGTTGTTGAACGATTATTTTCATCTGTAGGTTTTAATAAAAAATCATAACCGCCTTCTCTTGCAGTGTTTTCTTCATCTATAGACCAATTGAAATATTTCTCCCCGGCTGAGGTACAATTTGGTCCCTGTAAAGTATAGGTTCCTGTATTGTTGTTTGATACAAAGCTCCACATGCTGCCCTGGAAGCACTTTGCAGATGCTTCGTTAAATAAAGTTACATTAAAATCACCTGTATTATTTGGGTAGGTAATATTATTTAAAACCCAGTCTCCTTTAAAAGTTTTTCTGGCTTCTATTGCCGTTTTACTTGGCCCACAGGAAACTACCAGAAGTGTGGCCATTAGTATAAATAAACATTTTTTCATAATTCCTTATTTTGCAATTAAATTAAAAGATCCAATTAGGTGCATGTCTCTCCCAATTGGATCCCTGATTCTAAACTTATCGTCTAAATAACCTGCTTATCAAAGAGATTACCAGCAATACCACAAAAATGTAAAAAATAATTTTAGCAATATCTGCTGCTCCCTCAGCTATACCACCAAACCCAAAAATGGCGGCAATAATAGCAATGATTAAGAAAATAACAATTAGTCGTACCATAATATTAGTTTTTGATTAGCGCAAACTAAATTACTCTACGGCTATGCGTCCCCCAAAACATTATTAATTATTTAACAACGAATTTGTTAAGGATTCCTAAATAATGCATAAAACTCCCAAATTAATATTAATATTCTAAAAGTTGCTGTATTTTTTCTCTAAGGCGTTCTTTTGGAAGGTACATTTTTTCCAGCTCTGCAGCAAAAGGAATTGGCGTTTCCAAACTCCCCGTTCTCATAACAGGAGCATCAAGATATTCAAAGCAATCTTCCGAGATCATTGCGGCAATATCTGATATAATACTTCCAAAAACTGAATCCTCTGCAAGCAGCAGGACTTTGCCTGTCTTCTTAACCGACTCATATATAGCTTCCTTATCAAGAGGTTGTAAAGTTCTTAAATCTAACAGATCTATAGAAATATTTTCAAATTCATTTAATGCTTCCAGTGCCCAGTGAACAGCAGCACCATAAGTTATAATACTTATCTCTGTTCCTTCCTTGATCTTAGCGGCCTTTCCAAAAGGAATGGTATAATAATTTGTGGGAATTTCCTGCCTTACACTTCTATATAGGGCTTTGTGCTCAAAGAACAGGACAGGATTTGGATCATTAAATGCGGTATTAAGTAAACCTTTAGCATCAAAAGGAAAAGCAGGATAGACAACTTTTAAACCTGGAGTTTTGGTAAACCAGGCTTCATTGGTCTGGCTGTGAAAAGGACCGCTCCTACCCCCGCTCCACAAGGCATTCTTATTACAACATTAGCATTTTGATTCCAGCGGTAATTTACTTTTGCTAAATAATTGACGATGGGATTAAAGCCTGAGCTCACAAAATCGGCGAATTGCATTTCTACCATTGCTTTCATGCCATTGATGGAAAGGCCCATTGCGGTTCCTACTACTCCCGATTCACAAATTGGAGTATTCCTCACCCTGTTTTTCCCAAATTCGTCCAGGAAGCCTTCGGTAATTTTAAATACTCCGCCATAGTCTGCTATATCCTGTCCCATCAAAATAAGGTCCGGGTGGCGCCGCATGGACTGCTTCAAGCCCTCAGAAATAGCGTCTATAAATCTAACCTCCTTTGTTTCTGTATTTTCTTCAAAGTGTTGATAATCATAATATTTATAAACATCATTTAATTCATCAGTTTCACTAGAAGTTACTGATTCTTCCGCGAAAGCAATATCAAGATTTTCATCAATTTCAGATTTTATTTCTCTTTGAAATTCGTTGTCTGTTTCTTCAGAAAGCAAATTTGCCTCCATGAGATAATTTCTGAAATTACTTATAGGATCTTTTGCTGCCCAATCATCCATCAGGTCCTGGGGAACATATTTTGTACCGCTGGCTTCTTCGTGCCCCCGCATCCTGAAGGTAATAAACTCTAAGAGTACTTAGCCGCGGATTCTCCCTTACGCTTGCGGCAATTTGGGATACGTTGTTATAAACCTCAAGAATGTTGTTTCCTTCAATTTTGTGAGCTTCCATTCCATATCCCAGCCCCCTATCTATTAAATCCTTACACCTGTATTGTTCATGGGTGGGAGTTGAAAGTCCGTAGCCATTATTTTCAATACAAAAAAGCACTGGAAGATCCCAAACAGAAGCTATGTTGAGTGCCTCGTGAAAATCTCCCTCACTGGTACCACCTTCCCCGCTAAATACTGCAGTTAATTTTTTTTCGTTCTTCAATTTATGAGCAAGAGCTATCCCATTTGCAACTCCCAGCTGTGGTCCCAGGTGAGAGATCATACCCACTATATTGTATTCCTGTGTCCCAAAGTGAAAACTGCGGTCACGGCCTTTAGTAAAGCCATTTTTCTTCCCCTGCCACTGCGAAAATAAGCGGTACAAAGGAATTTCTCTTGCGGTAAAAACCCCCAGATTCCTGTGCATGGGCATGATATATTCGTCCTTTTCAAGAGCAAGGGTAACTCCTATAGCTATAGCTTCCTGGCCCATACCGCTAAACCACTTAGAAATTCTCCCCTGGCGCAACAAGATGAGCATCTTTTCTTCAATAAGTCTTGATTTCAACATTTCCCTGTAAAGACGAATTAATTGTTCGTTGGGTAATTCCTGTCTATCGTATACTATAGGAGCAGATGCCCCGGCAGAGGTTTCCATAAATAAAGGATTTATGTCCAAATTTAATTAAAGTGCAGCCATGTCTTATAATTAAAGATTAAAATAATCTAAGCTTATTTTCTTTAACTTTGTGTGTTAACTTAGAATATTCCCAACATGGCAATGAATAATATACCAAGTGTAGATTTGGCAGATTTCCTGTCTAATGACCCGAAGAGAAAGCAAAAATTTGTAGACGAAATAGGAAAAGCTTATGAAGAAATAGGATTTGTTTCCCTAAAAAATCACTTTTTAAGCGATGAACTGGTAGATGAATTATATAAAGAAGTTAAAGCATTTTTTGACCTTCCTGTTGAAGTAAAGAAGAAATATGAAATAGAAGGTTTAGGTGGGCAGAGGGGTTATATTTCCTTCGGAAAAGAACATGCGAAAGGAAAAAAGAAGGAGATCTAAAAGAATTCTGGCATTTTGGACAGGAACCATCTGAAGATGCACAGTTAATTGAGGATTATCCCAAGAACGTGCAGGTGGAGGAATTAAAAGATTTTAACCACACTGGTATGGAAGCATACAGAATGCTGGAGAAAACAGGAATTTACGTTTTACGCGCACTGGCAATCTATATTGGATTAGATGAACATTACTTTGACCACTGGGCCAGTAACGGAAACAGTATCCTTAGGCCAATCCATTATCCCCCAATAACTGAGGAACCAAAAGGAGCAGAACGCGCCGGAGCACATGGTGATATTAATCTTATTACTTTATTGATGGGCGCCTCTACCGGAGGGCTTCAGGTCTTACGAAAAGACGGTGAGTGGATAGATGCTATACCAAAGGAAGATGAGCTGGTCATTAATGTGGGTGACATGTTAGAAAGACATACCAATAATAAATTAAGGTCAACAATTCACAAAGTAATTAATCCTCCCAGGGATCAATGGGACAAGCCAAGATATTCCATTCCGTTTTTTATGCACCCAAGGAGCGAGATGCCCTTAAACTGTCTGGAAGAATGTATTGATGAGAATCACCCAAAACAGTATGAAGATATTACTGCAGGAGAATTTTTGCATCAACGTCTTGTAGAAATTGGGTTGATTAAAAAATAAAAAATGGCAAAAAAGAAAATGGGACTGGAAGATTTGGGAGGAATGGTCTTCTCAACTAATAGTGATTTTGTTCCGGACGGTGAGCAGGAGCAGGAGCAGGAAACTCCCTCTCCCCATGCTCAAAACCTTGAAGCTCATTTTAGTTCTAAGGGAAGAGGAGGAAAAACTGTTACTGTAATAAAAGGTTTTGAAGGCAGGGAAGAAGATCTTATTAGCCTGGGGAAAGATCTCAAGAAGAAATGTGGAGTTGGAGGTTCAGTTAAAGATGGAGAGATCATTATCCAGGGGGATGTAAGAGAAAAGGTAATGCAGTTACTAAAAGAGCAGGGTTACAGAGTAAAAAGGGTTGGAGGATAGTGCTACAAATTTAATTAAAAATTTATGTCACAGCTGTTGCATATTACGAATGGAGATGATATTACTACTAATCTTCAGGAAGTGGGAATTACCGGAGATGTGGTGGTTTGGCGGGAAATGCTTTGTGAAGGACCAACAGTGCTTGAACTGGAAAGCGACTAGTTCCTACAATTAAGATCAAAATTTCTTTTCGATACTTATAATATTTCTCCGGAAGATTATCAAAAGCAATTTATTGAAGAGCTGCACAAACTTACGGTTTGTAACTCCTACGATGAGATCGTACTGTGGTTTGAATTTGATCTTTTTTCCCACATAAATATGCTGGCAGTAATAAGCCATCTTCTGGAAAATAAAAAAGATATTCCTGTTTCCCTGGTTTGCAGCAAAAGATTAGAGGGTGAAAAAGAAATTTTACCCCTTTCCCAGTTGTCATTAAAACATCTTCAAAATCACTATGACCACAGGATAAATCTAAACCTGGATGATCTTGAAATGGCAGCACTTATTTGGCAATTATACAATGGTGATAATCCTCAAAAATTAAAGGCTTTAATAAAAACAAAGACGAATTTTGAATATTTATCGAGTTGCGTGAGGGCCCACCTGGAGAGATTTCCTAATTCAATAACCGGATTAAATGCTTTAGAGCGTAATATTCTCAAATTGGTTGAGAAAAATAATATTACCAGCATAGGCCATTTAGTAGGTTACACTCTGGAATATCAGGGGTATTTTGGTCTGGGTGATATGCAAATTAAAAGGATGCTCGACCATCTTCATATTTTTCTGGATGTAAAAGAAGATAAGGTCTCATTATCAAAAGAAGGAAAAGAGGCATTAAACGGTACCCGTAATTTTTACCGGGAATTAAAGAATGATGAGTGTTTGGGAGGAGTAAAGAAATATGACTTTCTATATGACTCAGATTCTCACAAAATATTAAAACTATAAATGATTTTAAAAGCTTCAGAATTTATTCAGAATGTTGACGGTAGCATCTACCATTTAAACTTATTGCCAAAACATCTTGCAAATACAGTAATTGTTGTGGGAGACCAAAACCGGGTTTCGGCTGTCACTAAGTATTTTGATGAAGTAGAGTATATAATTCAAAAAAGGGAATTCCATACCCAGACCGGATTTTTCAAAGGAAAAAGAATTTCTGTTGTTTCAACCGGAATTGGTACAGACAATATTGATATTGTGTTGAACGAGCTGGACGCTCTTGTAAACATAGATTTTGAGAAAAGAACAATTAAAGCAGAACCAACTTCCCTGGAAATTATAAGAATTGGAACTTCAGGAGCTATTCAACCCGAGATTCCGGTAAATTCATTCCTGCTCTCAGAAGCCGGAATTGGATTAGATTCTCTTCTGCATTTTTATAGAAGTGAGCATGTTCAGGATAAAGAAATGGCTGAAGCTCTCGCAGAACATCTTGGAGCTTCGTTTGAAATGGAAGCCTTACATAGTTTCCTGCGATGAAAATTTGGCTGCGAAATTTAATGAAGGATTTATTAAAGGTATGACAGTTACTAATTGCGGTTTCTATGGACCACAGGGTCGTATCCTAAGACTGCCTCTACAGGATCCGGAACTCAACAAAAAGCTGGATACCTTTACCTATAACCGAAAAAAAATTACCAATATGGAAATGGAAACTTCGGGAATTTATGGTTTGGCAAAGATGCTTGGCCACAAGACCATTTCTTTAAATGCTATAATTGCTAACAGGGCTACCGGGGAATTTAGCGTGAATCCGGGTGAAACTATAGACAGGTTAATTAAAATTGCACTGGAGAGGATCGCAGGATAAAGATTTTACTTTAACAGAATATTAAACCCCCACCCCCTTCCATCTTAGTATTTTTGAGCTAATAAATACTACTATGATATCACCTACCCAAATTCGTTTAAAACATCGTGATCTTAATTGGTTAAGTTTTAATGAAAGGGTGTTGCAGGAGGCCGAAGATAAATTAAATCCTCTCTACGAACGGATTAAATTTCTGGCTATTTTTTCTTCTAATCTCGATGAGTATTTCCGGGTACGGGTATCCCAACTTCGGCAAATTAAGAGGGTTGAAAAGAGCATCAGGAAAAAACTTGCACTTCGACCAAACAAGGTGACAAAGCAAATCCTTGAAGAAGTGAAACTTCAGCAGGAAAAATTCGGTAAAATTTATCACGACGAGATTATTCCGGAGCTTGCAGAGAATGGTATTTTTTTAAAAGATTCTGAAAATTTCAGCATAACGCAGCAGAAGTTCGTTGATGAATTTTTTCAGAAGAACATCAAAGAGAATTTAAAAGTGCGCATCCTGGATTTTGAAGAATCCAAAGATCTGTTTTTAGTGAACAACCTCCTGTATTTTGCAGTTACTTTTTCTAATGATGAAAAAATGGGATTTGTTACCATTCCGGCAGATGACTGCGGAAGGTTTATTGAAATTGACAACAGTACTATTACCTTTCTAGATGACATTGTAAGAAGTGAAATTCCTCAACTTTTTCCAAAAGAAGAAGTTACCGGGATCTATGAAATAAAACTTTCCCGGGATGCTGAATTATATATAGAAGATGAATTTAAAGGAGTGCTGGCTGAGCAAATTTATGATTCCCTGGCTCAACGTACAGATGGACAACCTACCCGGCTTTTATACGATGCAGCCATGCCCGATGAGGTTCAAAAAAAACTTAGAAAGCTGTTGAAATTGGGAAAAATAGATATGATGCCTGGCGGCAGGTACCATAACTTCAGTGATTTTTTTGGTTTTCCTGATCCTACTAATAATCCCGCTCTTCATCGCCGGGAATTACCCCCGGTTAAACATAAAGTTCTTCACGAAGCCAGTGATTATTTTGAAGTAATTGCAAAAAAAGATCAATCTGTTCATTTTCCCTATATGTCTTTTGATTATGTGGAGGAATTTCTTGACCAGGCTGCCAATGATCCGCTGGTTGAAAAAATAAATATTTCACTCTACCGTGTTGCAGATGAATCAAACCTTACCTCCAGCCTCCTTACTGCTTTAGAGAACGGTAAAAAAGTAACAGTTTTTGTAGAGGCCAAGGCCCGCTTTGATGAAGAAAATAATATTATTTGGGGTAGGAAATTTGAAGAGAAAGGCGCTCATGTAATTTATAGTTATCCAAAGATTAAGGTACACTCCAAAATTTTACTGGTCACACGAAAGGAAAAGGGCGAATCTAAAAACTACGCTTATATAGGTACAGGTAATTTTAATAGTCAAACCTCCAGGGTCTATTGTGACCACGCAATTTTCACGGCAGATAAATATGTGACGAAAGAGCTGTCAAGAATTTTTAAAGTTCTTAAAGGTGATCTAATAGTCCCTCGTGAAAAACGTCTTTTTATTTCCCCTTTTTCAACCCGAAGAAATTTTACAGCTATGATAATGCTGGAAATTGAAAATGCCTTAGCCGGAAAAAAAGCTGTAATTACCGCAAAGATGAATAGCCTGGAAGATCCCGAAATGATCGAATGGCTTTACAAAGCAAGTAACGCAGGAGTGAAAATTAGGTTACTTGTGAGGGGGTTCACCTGCCTTATTCCAGGGGTAAAAGGAATGAGTGAAAATATTTTTATAACCAGCATTGTAGATCAGTTCCTTGAACACGGAAGGATCTATGTATTCGAAAACGGCGGAGATGAAAAAGTCTTCTTTGGAAGTGCAGACTGGATGACACGAAATCTTGACCGAAGAATTGAAGTAATAGCACCTATTTTTGATGAGGAAATTGCACAGGAATTTAAAGATATTCTAAACATTCAGCTTAATGACAACGTCAAAGCAAGGATACAGGATGAAGCTGAAACAAATGAATATGTTCAAAGGCCAAAAGGTGAGAAAGCAATTAGGTCCCAGGTGGAAATTTATAATTACCTGACAGAAAAACACAGTAATGAAAACAATTAGAGTTGGTGGAGTTCCGGAACATTTTAACCTCCCCTGGCACCTTTGCAGGGAAGAAGGAGATTTTGAATACGAGAAACTGAATGTAGAGTGGCGTGATTTTCCCGACGGTACAGGGGCAATGAATAAAGCCCTGAGAAACGGAGAAATTGATGTGGCGGTAATACTTACTGAAGGGATCATAAAAGATATTTCTGCAGGAAATCCTTCCCGTATAATCCAGGAATACATAGCTTCTCCCCTGATTTGGGGAATACACGTTGCTGCGGATTCTCGTTATCAGGATATTTCTCAACTTCAGGGAACTAAAGCGGCAATCAGTCGAAACGGTTCAGGATCACAGCTAATGGCTTATGTTAATGCTGAAAATGAGTCTTGGGACATAGATGAGCTCCAATTTGAAATTGTTGGAGACATAAAAGGTGCTGTCGCTGCACTACAGGAGGACAGGGCTCAGTATTTTATGTGGGAACGATTTACAACAAAACCTTTAGTGGATAATGGTACTTTTAGAAGGGTGGCGCACTGCCCCACTCCCTGGTCTTGTTTTGTGGTTGCGGCAACAGAGAATTTTATAAAGAATAATGAGCTGGAGCTGGAGAAAATGCTGGGCGTTCTAAATGCTAAATCTGTTAGTCTAAAGGAGACAGAGAACATTGAAAACATCTTTGCAGCAAGATATGACCAGAAGCTCGAGGATATTAGGGAATGGCTTAATCTCACTACCTGGAGTCAACAGCAAATAAGCGAAGAAGAAGTTCAAAAAGTTCAGGATACGCTTTATGGGTTGAAATTAATTGACGAAAAACTGCTTAACTTTAAATATTATTTCTAATTTGGCCGCAGATTCGAATTAATTTTAACTTACTCTAAAATTCATGAAAAAACTTATTACTGCAGTTTTTGTATTTTTCTCCTTTGCTTGAGGTTTTTCGCAGGAAGATTCCACACAGGTGTTTCGTACCCAGGAAGTACAGGTTCAGGAAGAGACTTTTGCAAGGGATATTCTTAAAAATGAATTAAGTGTTGGTGCTTTTAACCTTGTTGTTTTTGGAGCTCTTGATGTTGCATATGAAAGAATACTCAACCCTCATAGCAGTTGGGCTATAGAAGCTTTTATACTGGCGCTCAACAGGGATTCTGAAGACATAGATGAAGCCTACACCCGCCAGGCTTCCCTCACAGGAAAATATAAATATTTCTTTGGAGACCGCACCGCCTGGGGTTTCTACGTAAATGGTTTGGCCATGATATCTTCCGGTGAATATGAAACCGGAACTACTTTTGGCCCCGCAGATGAAGTAAGGGTGCAAACAGATAACTATACAGACCTTGCACTTGGATTTGGTCTTGGAGGTAAATTTGTATCCAGGCAGGGATTTTTTCTGGACCTTGGTACAGGAATTGGTAGAAACCTTTTGAGCAACAATTCCCCAACTATTGTGGGTCAATTCAATGTAAATCTTGGTTTTAGATTTTAATTCGATTTACCATTCAATAGGTCTTTTCCCATGTTGAATGAGATAATCATTCGTTTTACTAAAATGTTTATTTCCAAACCAGTGACCACGAATGGCACTAAGTGGAGAAGGATGTCCACTTTCCAAAATAAAATGTTTAGAGGAGTCAATTTTGGCTCCTTTCTTCTTTGCAGGGCCTCCCCAGAGTAAGAAAACCACATTTTCTTTTTCAGCAGAAATTATTTCTATAACCCTGTCGGTAAATTTTTCCCATCCCTTTTTTTTATGAGAACCTGCTTCATGAGCCCTCACCGTTAGAACGGCATTTAACATTAGTACCCCTTGATTTGCCCAATGTTCTAAATTTCCTGTTTGAGGAGCAGGCTTTCCAAGATCATCTTCAATTTCCTTGTAAATGTTTCGAAGGGAAGGTGGGATTTTTGCATCTTCATAAACCGAAAAACAAAGACCATGGGCCTGGTGCGGTCCGTGATAAGGATCCTGCCCTAATATTACCACCTTTACATTATCAAATGTAGCTCTATTAAAAGCTTCAAATATGTGTCTGCCTTTAGGATAACAGGTATTTTGATCGTATTCCTGTTTTACAAATGATATGAGTTCCTTAAAATATGGCTTTTCAAATTCATCCTTTAACTCGTTCTTCCAACCGGGATGTATTTCTACGTTCATTATTAATTGAGTAAATTTGCAGCACCTAAAATTAGGGGAAAAAATACTATGATAAAAATTGCAGAAAAAACTCTTATAGATCTTGAATTTCCTACAATTTGTGAGCAAATAAGTCAATTTTGTATCACGCAAATGGGAATAGAAAAGGCGTTGAAGATCGTTCCCTATACAACCGGAAAAAATACTGTTTTTGGCCTCAACCAAACCAATGAATATGTCAAATCCTGGCAACAGGACAGCAAAATTCCTAATCACGGTTTTGAAAGCGTTCACAAAGAGATTAAAATGTTGGGAATAGATGAAGCTGTTTTGGAACTGGGAGGTTTTAGAAAGATCACAGCTTTATCTGATACTGCCAACACTCAAATAAAATTTTTCAATAAATTTCAGGAGTTATATCCTACCCTGTATGAGACTACCGCGCCTGTAGAATACACCAAAGTCATTACCGAAAAAATAGGAGAAGTAATTAACAGGTTTGGAGAAATAAAAGATGAGGCCTCCCCTGCTCTCTTACAGACCCGCAGGTCTATGAATGCAGTAAAGGGAAAGATCAACTCCAGCTTCACCGCTGCCCTTTCTAAATACAATGAATATGGATATTTGGATGAGATTAGAGAGAGCGTAGTAGAAAATGTGCGCGTTCTGGCGATTAAATCCATGTATCGCAAAAAGGTAAAAGGCAGTATCCTGGGGAATTCAAAAACCGGGAGCATAGTTTATATACAGCCGGAAGCTACAATGATGCATACCCGGGAATTAAACAATCTGGAATATGAGGAGAAGGAAGAGATCAATCGCATTTTAAAAGAACTTACGAACTTTATAAGACCTTATAGAGAACTTCTTCAGGATTACCAGGAATTGTTGAGTGAGATTGACTTAATTGCGGCCAAGGCGAAATACGCAAAAGAGATAAATGGCTTATTGCCCAAAATTACAAAAGACAGGGAACTGCATTTAAAAGATGCCTACCACCCTATCCTTCTACGCTCAAATAACCGCAAAGGAGAAAAAACTTTTCCGCAGAGTATCGAACTTAAGCAGGATAACCGGATCATAGTTATTTCAGGACCTAACGCGGGAGGTAAAAGTATAACCCTAAAGACAGTTGGGCTACTGCAGGTAATGCTACAGAGCGGGATTTTAATACCTGTTCATGAATATAGCAGGATGTGCCTTTTTACAAGAATTCTCACGGATATTGGAGATAACCAGTCCATAGAAAATCATTTGAGTACCTATAGTTACAGGCTTAAGAATATGAATTATTTCCTGCGGAAGTGTGACGACAAAACTCTTTTTCTCATTGACGAATTCGGAACAGGAAGCGACCCTGAATTAGGGGGTGCTTTAGCTGAAACTTTTCTGGAAGTATTTTATGAAAGGGAATCCTTCGGAATTCTCACCACGCACTATACAAACCTAAAGATGCTGGCGAATGAATTACCTCATATGACCAATGCCAATATGATGTTTGATTCGCGTAGTTTAGAACCTTTGTATCGTTTACAACTGGGAGAAGCGGGAAGTTCTTTTACTTTTGAAGTAGCACAAAAAAATGGAATTCCCTACAGCCTTATTAATCGCTCCAAGAAGAAGGTCGAGCGGGGTAAGATCAGATTTGACAAGAGCATTGCAGATCTTCAAAAAGAACGAAGTAAACTTCAAAAAACTACAGATTCTTTAAAGACGAAAGAATTAAATGCAGCAAAAGAAAAAGATAAACTGGAAGAGATAAATTCCCGCGTTCAGCAAAAATTGGAAAGTTATCAGGAGTTATATGATTCTAATCAACGCCTGATTTATCTGGGCCAAAAGATCAATGATCTTAGCGAAAAGTACTTCAGCAATAAACAGAAAAAGGAACTTATTGGTGAATTTTTAAAAATCGTTGAGATTGAAAATTCCAAACGGAAACAAGAAACAGTAAAAGAGAAAAAGGTCAAGAAACAGAAAGAACAAAAGGTTATTAAGGAAGCTGAGAAACAAGTTGAAGAAATAAGGCAGCGCAAAAAAGAAGAAAAGAAAAAAGTAGAAGTTGAGAAACAAAAGGAAGCCAATAAGCCAAAGGCCAATTTAAAAGTTGGGGACAGAGTGCGGCTGGAAGATGGAAAAGCAGTAGGGTCTATTGATAATATAGAAAAAGGAAAAGCAACTGTAAACTACGGAATGTTTACTACCAGTGTTTCCCTGGATCAACTGGAACTGGTGCAGGCTAAGAAGAAATGAGATATTAGATCTTAGATGTTAGACATGAGAAGTTAGTATTGAGTATTGAGTATGCATAATAATAGTAAATGAATATACCTAAGTGGCTTTTGTGGTTATTAGTCCTCTTAAAAACCAAAAATACTGTTCCGATTAACGAATAGTTGTTTCAACAATTGGAAAAAATTAAAATAAATTATGACTGAAAGTCTACCTATAAATAAAAAAATCATCTTGTTTGACGGGGTTTGTAACCTTTGTAACAATTTTGTCAACTTTATTATTGAACGTGATAAAAAGGATGTTTTCAGGTTTGCGTCCCTGCAGAGCGAGACGGGAAGAAAACTTACTTCTGAACGTGGTATAGAAGTAGAGGAAGCAATGAATTCGGTGATATTAATAGAGCCGGGAGTGGCTTATTATCAAAAGTCGGCTGCTGTTCTGGAAATCTCAAAACATCTTTCCGGAGGTTACTCCTCGCTACGATTTTTCTCATTTCTGCCGGAATCGTTTAGAGACAGCATTTATGACATTGTTGCAAAAAACCGCTACAAATGGTTCGGAAAAAAGGATGCGTGTATGATTCCTACCCCGGAATTAAAAGCTAAGTTTCTGAACTAATTTTGTAGAATTTTTTCCTGTTCAGGCTCACCTGGTTCTTCTGAAGGAGTATGATTATTATCAAACTTCTGATCTCCCAGCTTATTTACCGATTTTGCCACCATCATCGAAACTGCTGCATCTCCTGTAATATTTACAGTAGTACGGCACATGTCCAGTGGTCTGTCTACCGCAAAAATTAATGCCAGCCCGGCTTCAGGGATTCCTGCCTGAGCCAAAACAATAACAAGCATTACCATTCCTGCTCCCGGCACAGCTGCCGAACCAATAGAAGCCAGAGTGGCGGTAGCAATAATTCCGAGTTGAGCACCAAGGGAAAGATCCATTCCAAAAGCCTGGGCTATAAAAACAGCCGCTACGGCCTGGTAAAGGCTGGTTCCGTCCATATTAATAGTCGCACCTATTGGCAGAACAAAACTGGATACCTCTTTATGAACACCAAGATGTTCTTCTACGCGTTCCATAGTAACAGGTAATGTAGCTGCACTTGAGCTTGTAGAAAACCCGAGTAATTGGGCAGGTGCTATTCCTTTGAAGAAGAAAGCCGGAGATTTGCCTGTAGAGACATATACCATTGTAGCATATACTCCCATCATACAAATTAATCCTAATATCACCGTCACAGCATACATTGCAAGAGCAGAAAAGAGATCTCTACTGGGGGATTCTACTACAAGAGCAGCCAAAAGAGCAAAAACCCCGTAAGGTGCTGCAATCATTATAAGATCTATTAATTTTAAAATAACATCATTAAAACCATCAAAAAAGTCTTTAACAGGTTTTGCTGATGCTGCTGGAATAAGAATTAATCCCAGGCCAAAGAAGATTGCAAAAAATATTACCTGCAGCATATTTGTATTATCACTGGCAGCAGCAAATATGTTGGACGGCACAATATCTTCAAGAGCTTTTAACGGTCCTGTTTCCTGTTGCTGTTGCGCCATTGCTATTCTGGAAGAAGCATCACTGGAATAGCTGGTAAGAAGGTCGTTGCGGGTTTCTTTGGAAATAGTGTTCCCCGGCTGAATTATATTTACCAGTCCTAATCCTATGCTAACTGCAACAACGGTAGTAGCTACAAAGGTGAAAATGGTGCGGGCTCCCATCTTCGATAGCTTGGAAATATCTTTGAGATCTGATACTCCTTTAATAAGAGATGCAAGTATCAGCGGAACCGCGATTAGCTTTAACGCATTGATAAAAATGGTTCCAAAAGGTTTAATCCAGTCCTTGATGAATTGCGGTCCCCAGGAAAATTTTGAGAGAAGAATAGCGAAGAGAATCCCCGCTGCCATTCCTAAAAGGATCTGCCAGTGCAGAGCCAGCTTTTTTGTTTTCACAAAATTGAATGTTTGAAATAACAGCTAAAAGTATACTATTGGAAGCATACTTTTTCAACTTTAATAGCAATTATTTTTAGCTAAGGAAAACTCTTCAGGGATCAAGAATATGAAGTAAATTTCTATCTCCTGGTTTCAATTTTTTCTTCAGTCCTTTTATCTTCTTGAGGATAATTATCATCCCATTCCACCACATTAGGCGGTCCAAGTTTGTCAACAGATTTTGCTACGAGCATAGACACAGCGGCATCTCCTGTAATATTAACAGTAGTACGGCACATATCCAGTGGCCTGTCCACAGCAAAAATAAGGGCAAGTCCTGCTTCGGGTATTCCTGCCTGGGCAAGAACTATAACCAGCATAACCATTCCCGCTCCCGGTACAGCCGCTGACCCTATAGATGCGAGAGTCGCGGTAGCAATAATACCCAATTGTGTTCCAAAAGTAAGATCCATTCCAAAAGCCTGGGCAATAAACACGGCCGCTACCGCCTGATAGAGACTTGTTCCATCCATATTAATTGTAGCTCCAATGGGAAGTACAAAACTAGCCACCTCTTTATGAACTCCCATATGTTCCTCTACTCTTTCCATGGTCACAGGAAGAGTCGCTGCACTCGAGCTTGTAGAAAAACCGAGAAGCTGGGCTAGGTGCTATTCCATTTATAAAAAATGCCGGAGTGTTTTTTGTAAAAATCCAGACTAATAAAACGTAAAAACCTATCATAATTAAAAGACCCAGGATTACCGTTAAGCCATACATAGCAAGTGCGGCAAAAAGATCTGCGCTGGGAGACTCTATAACAAGTGCAGCGAGCAGAGCAAATACACCGTAAGGAGCAGTTAACATGATGAGATCTATAAGCTTTAGGATCACATCATTAAATCCGTCAAAAAAATCTTTTACAGGTTTAGCTGTAGCCTCTGGAATAAGAATTAATCCTAACCCGAAAAAGATTGCAAAAAAGATTACCTGCAGCATATTTCCATTGTCGCTGGCTGCTGCAAAAATGTTGCTGGGTACGATATCTTCCAAAGCCTGTAGCGGGCCTGCATCCTTTTGTCGCTGTGCGTCAGCAATGCGGGTGTTTGCATCACCTGCGTAATTATTTAGGAGATCGGTCCGGGTTTCTTCAGTGATTGCATTCCCGGGCTGGATTAGGTTTACCATTCCAAGACCTATAGAAACGGCTACAATAGTCGTAATGATATAGGTGGCAATGGTACGGGTTCCCATTTTTGAAAGCTTTGAAATATCCTTGAGATCAGAAATTCCTTTAACAAGAGAAGCAAGAATAAGTGGTACTGCAATTAATTTAAGAGCATTGATAAATATATTACCAAATGGTTTGATCCAGTCACTAATAAATTCAGCTCCCCAACTAAAGTTGCTCAGGAGTAGAGCGAAAAGTACTCCTGCGGCCATGCCAAGTAGGATCTGCCAGTGCAGTGCTAATTTCTTCATCTTGGTTATTTCAGCTTGTTAAATTTTTGAAGTTTTATTCTGCAAAAAGAAATCGGCAATTACCAATGCGGCCATTGCTTCAACTATTGGTACTGCACGTGGGACCACGCAAGGATCGTGACGTCCTTTCCCCAGCATTTCCACCTCTTCTCCCTTGGCATTAATGGTATCCTGCTTTTGCATAATAGTAGCTACGGGTTTAAAGGCTACTCTAAAGTAAATATCCATTCCGTTGGAAATGCCCCCCTGTACTCCACCACTCAGGTTGGTAACAGTGGTACCATCAGCATTGAATTTATCATTGTGCTGGCTTCCTTTCATTTTGGTGCCTTCGAATCCGCTTCCGAATTCGAAACCCTTAACCGCATTAATGGAAAGCATCGCTTTGCCCAATTGTGCATGCAGTTTGTCGAAAAACGTTCCCCTAATCCTTTGGGAACATTTTTTATTACGCATTGTACAGTTCCACCCACAGTGTCTCCTTCGCTTCGGATTTCTTTAATGTAAGCTTCCATTTTTTCTGCGGAAGCCGGATCGGGACAGCGAACAGGGTTAGATTCAATCAATGAAAAATCCAGTTTTGAGTGATCTTTATCAAGTTCAATTTCTCCAACTGAAGCTGTGTAAGTTGTAAAACTGATTTGTGGTACAACCTGTTTTGCAATTGCTCCCCCTACTACCCTGCAAGCGGTTTCGCGGGCAGATGATCTCCCTCCTCCCCGGTAGTCCCTCACTCCATATTTTTCGTCATACGTATAATCTGCATGAGACGGGCGATAGGTATCTTTAATATGTGAATAATCCTTGGATTTTTGATTAGAGTTTCTGATAATAAATCCAATTGGAGTACCTGTAGATTTCCCTTCAAAAATTCCTGATAAAAATTCAACTGTATCAGGTTCTTTTCGCTGTGTGACAATAGCAGATTGTCCCGGGCGACGCTTATCCAGTTCTTCCTGGACCTTCTCCAGATTTAATTCTATTCCGGCAGGGCAGCCGTCTATAACACCGCCTATCGCGGCTCCATGGGATTCTCCAAAAGTGGTAAGTTTGAACAGGGTTCCGAAGGAATTTCCGGCCATAAAATCGATTTTGAACAAATGTAATTTTTTAAGAACATATTTAAAAGTCTATTTCCTTTTATATTGAGGAGAAGACTTTCAAATATGTCTTCCTATGCCAAAGCTTCTCTAAGTATAGTTACAGGATGTTTGGCAATCCTGCTCGTACCGTCAAAAATCTGATGCCTGCAGCTGGTACCATTTGCAGCAATTAAAGTTTCTTGCGGCGCCTTACGTACAGCAGGAAAAAGACTCTGTTCCCCAATTTTCATACTTACTTCATAGTGTTCCTCTTCATAACCAAAAGAACCTGCCATTCCACAGCATCCGGAAGAGATAATAGTTACTTTATGATTCTCAGGAAAATTGAGAACATCAAAAGTTACAGCTGAATTTGACATGGCTTTCTGGTGGCAATGCACGTGAATCTTAATTTCTTTTACGTCTGTGGTAAAAGAGGTAGATTTAATATTTCCCAGAGCAATTTCTTTTTTTAAGAATTCTTCTATCAAAAAGGAATTGTTTGCAAGTTCTTCGGCAGCAGAAGGATCATTTGCAAGTCGTAGGTATTCATCTCTAAAAGTTAGTAAAGCTGATGGTTCCAATCCCAGCAAGGGAGCATCAGCGCTAACTTTATCTTTAAAAAGATCAATATTCTTATTTGCCAGGACCTTTGCCTCTTCTAAAAATCCTTTAGAGATATGGCTTCTCCCACTTTCAGCATTTTTTAAAATTTCAACATGATACCCTAAGGAACTTAAAAGTTCGAGGGCATCTATGCCTATAGGTGTATCCAGGTAATTAGTGAATTCATCATTAAACAGGTATACGGTTTTAACAGGTTTGCTTACAGAAAGCCTGGATCTATTCTTCTTGTAATAAGACCACAGCGTTTGAGATGCAAGGGTTGGAAGGCTTCTTTGTGGAGCAACCCCCATTGCCTTCTTTGCCAGGGAAGAAGTGATATTATTTTTAAAGAAGAAATTCGCAATTCCCGGAACTTTTGATGCAAGGCCATTCATCCTGCCATTACTGGCAAAGGCTCTGCTCCTTAAATTTTTACCATTGGCTTTTTGATACTGGTAACTACATTCTGCTTTTAAAGCTGCCATATCAACATTAGAAGGGCATTCACTCTTACAGCCTTTACAGCTTATACATAGATCCAGCACTTCCCGCAGCTCTTCGTGGTCAAAACGGTTAGGTTTTTCACTATTGGTGAGGAATTCCCTTAAGGCGTTTGCCCTGGCACGGGTAGTGTCTTTTTCGTCTTTTGTTGCACGGTAACTAGGGCACATGGTACCTCCTGCTTCTACAGATTTTCGGCAGTCCCCACTTCCATTGCATTTTTCAGCCAGCCTTAAAACTCCTTCAGAATCATCAAAGTTCATTAAAGTTTTAATTACAGGTTCCTTTCTACCGGGTTCATATCTTAAAAAGGTATCCATTGGGGCTGTATTTACGATCTTTCCGGGATTGAAAATATTTTCGGGATCAAAAATCCTTTTTACCTCCTTTAGCAATTCATAATTCTCCCCTCCTATCATGAATTCTATAAATTCTGCTCTTAACCTGCCATCGCCATGTTCCCCGCTCATAGATCCTCTATACTTTTTCACGAGGACAGCAACTTCTTCAGTTATTTTTCTGAAAAGAACAACATCTTCTCTCTTCTTAAGGTCAAGAATGGGGCGCAGATGAATTTCCCCTGCACCCGCGTGGGCATAATAAACTGCCTCCTGCCCGTAATTATTCATAATTTCAGAAAATTCCGAAATGTAGCTGGAGAGATCCTGCAGTGCCACTGCTGTATCTTCTATACAGGCGACGGCTTTCCTGTCACCCACCATATTACCCAATAATCCAAGTCCCGCTTTCCTTAACTCCAAAGCCAAATCAATTTGCCCATCAAAAAGAACCGGAAGTGCATAGGCAAGACCTGTAGCCTCCAATCTCTCTAAGAGGATTTTAACCTGCTCCTGCAGTTCATCCTGTGAGTTTGCCCGTAGCTCCAGCATTAGAATTGCTTTGGGATCTCTTTCAATAAAAAAACGATTTTCCCTGTACATTAAATTACGTTTTGTACAGTCAAGAATTACCTTGTCCATCATTTCACAAGTGTAGAGGGAGCTTTCCATAGAGGGTGCTGCTGCCAACATGCAGTTTTCAATACTTGAGAAATGTGCTGCTACCATTGCGGCTTTGGGAGGTGGTAAAATATCCAGTTGCAGCGTAATTTCAGTTGAAAAAGCCAGGGTGCCCTCACTTCCCGCAAGAAGGTAACACATATTGAATTGGCGCTCATCTTCTGAAAAAATTTCAGTTGAAATAAGTTCATCTACTGCATACCCTGTATTACGCCTGTGAATAGAAGGATCGGGAAATTTTTCCCTTACTTCTTTTTGAACTTCAGGTGGAGAAAGTAAATTATAGATCTCATTATAGATCTTTCCCTCAAAATTTTGATGTTGCCTCTTTTCCTGAAATTCTTCCGTAGAAACAGTTCCAAATGTAGCCTCGCTGCCATCGCTGAGGATTGTTTTCAATTTAAGGACTTTATCCCTGGTGGTACCGTATTTAATAGAGGTTGTTCCACTGGAATTATTTCCCGTCATACCTCCTATCATACATCGGTTTGAGGTGGAAGTATTAGGTCCAAAAAATAAGCCGTGTTTTTTCAACTCCCTGTTAAGATCGTCTCGTATTACGCCCGGTTCAACAATGGCAATGGCATTTACGGGGTCAATGTGAAGTATTCGGTTCAAATATTTGGAAACATCTACCACTATCCCGTCTCCCACACATTGACCTGCCAAAGATGTACCTGCAGTTCTGGGAATAAGCCCTACTCGCGATTTTTTTGCAAAATCAAGTAATAACTTGATATCATTTTTCGTTTTAGGATAGCATACTGCCAGCGGAATTTCCCGGTATACAGATGCATCTGTCGCGTAAATGTGTTTATATAGATTATCGTAAAGCAGTTCACCTTCAATGGCTTCTGCTAAATTTTTAAGAGTTTCATTCATAACAGGCTAAAAATACTAAGTATTTTGGGTTTACGCTTAACAGATTTTTAAAGATTATTAACAATACATTGGCTTTAGCTGATATCAGCATCCAATTTTAACAACTAAATTTGCTTCAAAATTAAAACAGATTAGATATGAAAAAAGTATTTTTTTTAGCAGTTTTTGTTATAGGTTCGGTTTTCACGACCCAGGCACAGGACATTGCAGATAATGCAATAGGTCTTCGTTTTGGTGGTGGTGATGGCCTGGGAGCTGAAGTGTCTTATCAAAGAGCACTAGGCACGAACAATAACAGACTGGAACTTGATCTTGGCTGGAGAAATGATAGTAATTTTGATGCTTTTAAACTAACTAAGTCTTTATCAATGGGTTTGGAACATTGAAGCCGGATTTAACTGGTACGTTGGTGCTTAGGTGGTGGTATTGGAAGTGTTGAAGACAAAAGACATATCGACCGAAGAGGGAATGATGGTACTTTCCTTTTTATTGCAGGTGATATAGGAATTGAATATAATTTTGATATTCCTTTACTGATTTCTCTTGATTTTAGACCAGAAATTGGATTTAACGATTATGACGTTATAAACGAATTTTCTCCTGATATTGCATTAGGTGTAAGATACCAGTTCTAAAAAGAATTTACAGATATATAAGGAGAGCGCAAATTAAATTTGCGCTCTTTTTTATTTTATCAAGTGCCGAACTGTAAAGTCCTTCATAAACAGGAACTATTTTTTTAATATCATAAGCCTGTGCCTGTTCTCTTGCAGCCTTTTTAAACTTATTAAGAGTCTGGTGGTTTTCAAGAATGGATAAGGCGTTATTAGCCATTTCTTCTATATCTCCTACATTGCTAAGGAACCCCGATATTCCCTGGATATTCACTTCGGGAAGACCTCCTGTATTCGTTGAAATTACCGGAACGCTATTTACCATTGCTTCCAGGGCAGCCAAACCAAAACTTTCTTTTTCTGAAGGTAGCAGGAACAGGTCGCTAAAACAGAGGATTTTGTCTACCTCGTTACTTTGACCCAGGAAAACTACCTTGTTTTGTAGTCCAAGATTATACACGAGATTTTCAGCCATTTCTTTCTCTGGTCCTTCCCCTACCATTATTAATTTAGCTTTCTTCTGTTGAGATATTAAATTAAAGATCCTTATCACGTCCTGAATTCTTTTTACAGGCCTGAAGTTACTAATGTGGGAAATTATAAATTCATCATCAGCTGCCATTAAGCTGCGGTCACATGCAGTTAGACTCTTTAAGTATTTAGATCCATCAATAAAGTTTGGTACCACATTGATCTCTCTTGTAATATTAAACGATTTAAGCGTATCCTCCTTTAAACTTTGTGAAACAGAAGTAACAACATCACTATTGTTAATGCTGAAGGTTACCGCGGGTTTATAGAAAGGATGATTACCTACAAGAGTTATATCTGTTCCGTGCAAAGTCGTTACCATAGGAATATATATTCCCTCCTCTTCCAGCATTTTCTTTGCCATGTATCCTGCATAAGCATGAGGTATGGCGTAGTGCACGTGTAAAACTTCAATTTCATAAAGCTTTACCATATTCACCAATTTGCTGCTTAGAGCAAGCTCATAAGGTTGGAAATGAAACAAAGGATATTCCGGAACATTGACTTCGTGAAAATGAATATTTCCTGTGAGTTGTTCTAACCTTACTGGTTGTTTATAGGTAATAAAATGGATTTCGTGGCCGCGTTTGGAAAGGGCCATCCCTAATTCGGTTGCAACAACCCCACTACCTCCAAAGGTAGGATAGCACACTATGGCTATTTTCATGTAGTAATCTTATTAATTAATGCCGTGACAGTACATCAAAATTCAATAGAGTCATAAATGACCTGCTGGATTTTTTCCCTGATGTTCTCCCTTATCAGTTTTCTATTATCAACATCGGGAAAGGTCCTGTTAGATAAAAATACGTAAACAATTTCTTCTTCAGGGTCTGCCCAGGCAAAGGTACCTGTAAATCCGGTGTGACCAAAACTGGAGAGTGAAACACAACCACAAGTAGGACCCCAAGTTGATAACTGAGGTTTGTCGAAACCTACACCTCTTCTTACATTATTTTCGCAATAATAGCAATTGTTGAATTTAGACAGGGTTTCCTCCTGTAAATACCGTTTCCCTCCATAATTTCCCCCATTTAAATACATCTGCATGATTTTAGTCACATCATTGGCATTGCTAAATAAACCCGCATGTCCTCCTATACCTCCCTGCATAGCTGCTCCCTGATCGTGAACATAACCATGGACCAACTGTTTTCTCCATAAATTATCTTCTTCGGTAGGGACAATTTGATCCTGACCAAAGCGATCTAAAGGATTGTAACCAGTAAAACTTGCTCCCAGTGGGGCGTAAAATTCATTTGAAGTGATATACTTAAGAGAGGTTTTATGGTAATCTTCGAGGTAATATTTCATAATGTAAAAAGGGAGGTCGCTGTATTTATATTCAAGTCTCTTCTCCAAATCACTGCTTCGTATAATTTCCATTATTGAGTCTCTAATGTCATTCCTAATATACATCTCATCAGCTACCTGGATCTCGAAATTTTCCATGGGTTTTTCTCTGTAATATTTTACAGATGGTTTTTTTGTAGATCTATCTATTGTTGGAACGTAAAATGGCAACCATGACTTTAACCTGGCGTAGTGGAGTAACATATCCTGAAGCCTGATGTTTTCTTTATTAGAACCTTTAAAATATGGCATAAGGTCCCCCAATTTTGAATTAAAATCAATGACATTTCTTTCCTCGAGCTGCATGATCAAAGGAAGTGTCGCAAGTATTTTTGTGAGAGACGCAAGATCGTAAACAGAAGAATCTGAAACCGGAATTTTTTTCTCGTATGTATGAAAGCCGGAGTTCCTTTCAAAAATAATCTTCCCCTTTCTGGCTACCATAACCTGCAGCCCCGGTGTCATTTTTTTGGTTATAGCAATGTTTATAATTGAATCTATTCCTGATAACACTTTGGAATTCATCCCAACCGACTCAGGTAAACCATAGGACAGCCTGTTTATGGGGCGGGTAAAAAATCCTGTACCTACAGGAAAATCTGAACCAATGCTTACAAGCAGCTTACCTCTTGCTTCCAAAGCTCCAAAAATTACTTGAGCAGTCTTCTCCTGTGCTTCTGGACTGTTTTGGTAGCCCATTACTATTCCCTCCATTAAACTGGTTGATTTTAGATCTAATAGCGAGTAAGGCCGTGTAAACACGCTTAAAACTGTAAGATTATTTCGGGAAATTTCGTGGATCCATGTAGCTTCTTCTTTGCTGAATTTGTACCTGGCCCAGGGAGATGCATTCGATTTGTGATACCCAATGATCACAAGATTGTACGCCTTGAGTTTCGAAATTATTTCCTGCAGATTATCAGCTTTTACACGATCAATTTTGGAGTATCTTCTCAGTTGTTTTAGAAATGCGTCACCACTATCATCCCCAAATTGTACGTAAGCGATCTTTCGGGTTTCAAGATCTCTAACCAGTAAAATCCCAAGATCATTTTTAATAACTGTCACAGCATTTTCCATCAACTCATCGTAAAGGACTCTGTCTTTAACAGTAAAAAGATCTTCCTCCAGGGAAGCAGTGTCTACAGGAGTATAATTATGGAGACCCACCTTATATTTCGCCATCAGGATCTTCCTTACAGAATGTGCCAGTCTCTCTTCGCTAATTAAACCACTCTTATAAGCATCCATTATTTTTACTGAAGCTTTTGGGATATTTTCTGAAATTAATAGAATATCATTACTAGCTAGAAATGCGGCAAGATCAATATCTCCCGGGGCGGTGTGATTGGATGCGCCTTTCATATTAAGTGCATCAGTAAAAACCAGACCCATGAATTTAAGTTTCTCTTTTAAAAGTTCTGAAACTATCGTTTTAGATAATGAAGAAGGTAATTTTGCTTCGGTTTCTAAACCTGGCACATTTAGATGTGCTACCATAACGCTTGAGACTCCTTCTTTAATAAGTTTATAGTAAGGGTATAGTTCTACGCTGTCAATCCTTTCCCGTGAAAATGAAACAGTAGGTAGGGTTTTATGGGAATCACTGTTGGTGTCACCGTGCCCTGGAAAATGTTTTGCGCTGGAAAGTACTCCCTCCCTGTGCATCCCTTTCATAAAAGCTACAGCTTTTTCTGTAACATTAATTTTTTCTTCACCAAAAGAACGGTTTCCAATGATAGGATTGTCAGGATTGGTATTTATATCTACCACAGGCGCAAAGTTTATATGAACACCTAACCTCCTGGCGTGACGAGAAATAGCGGCTCCTGCTTCTTCTATTAATTGAAGACTTTGCACAGCTCCCAGGGTCATATTCCAGGGTAGAGCAAAGGTAGAGTCCAGGCGCATAGCCAATCCCCATTCGGCATCCATTCCAACCAAAAGGGGAACCCGACTTAATTCCTGATATTCGTTGTTAAGTTTTGCCTGTTGTTGAGGACCGCCTTTAGAGAAAATAACACCTCCAATATGTTGTTCCTTAATAAGTCCTTTAATTTTATCTGTTTCTGCCTTTGACTTATTGGAAAAAATATCAACCATAAAAAGCTGCCCCACTTTCTCCTTAAGACTCATACTATTGTACAGGCTATCAACCCATTTCCTCTGGTTCTCGTAATCCTGAGTAACAAGTGGATGTTGTTGTTGTGCAGCTAAAGTACTTGTGAGAAAAAAAATAGAAATAAAAACAAGTAAAGGGGGCAGGCAGGGTTTCATGAAGCAGGGATTATTTTAGGAACCTAGGTTGTGCCAGCTGTCTTTTGCTTAGTACTTCCCAGTCATTCAAATATTCTTCTTTTGTATTAACGAGATTATTAAAAACTATTGTATTAGGAGAAACAGCTTTGTCCTTTGCCATTTTTCTGAAATCAATAAGTGTTTTAAAAGCGACGTACTCTCCCTGTTTATAACTTACATTCATTTTATCCAGAAGATCAACATTGTAATCTCTTTCCAGTTGCTGGATAAAATTGACTGAAGCATCTATGGAACAACCGCTCGCAGCTCTCACCTGTTGATCTAAGGCAATAATTATAAAACGCCTGTATCTCAATTCGTAAGAAGCATTGAGATTGGCACCATGTGCTGTCCAGGCAGAAAGGAATTCCTCAAGTTTTGCGGTAATTTCCTGAAGTTCAGAATCGGAAAAAGACCTGTTGGCCTGATAAATCCATATACGGGAAGAATCAGGCATTTCATTAAAAGGTATAAGCATTAATTAGTGGATTTCGTTTTTACAAAGCTAATTTATTAAAGGCTTAGCTTCAAATATAGTACCACTTAATTGAGAAGTTTTAACTTAAATCTGCAGGCTTTGGTGTATTTATATATTGGTAAAGATTATAGATCTTTTGCGTTTGCAATCATTTCAGCAACGTCCATTACTTCTATCTTTCCTTCCTGATCTTTACCTTTTACCCCATCTGTCAACATAGTATTACAAAAAGGACAACCTGCTGCAATAACGTCTGGTTGAACTTCCATTGCCTGTTCTGTTCTTTCTATATTCACATCTTTTGCTCCCGGCTCAGGTTCTTTAAACATTTGTGCTCCCCCGGCCCCGCAACACATGCCGTTCTTTTTACATTTTCGCATTTCCACGAGTTCTACTTCCAGCTTTCGAAGAAGATCCCGGGGCGCTTCGTAAACACCATTAGCTCTTCCAAGATAGCAGGGATCGTGAAAGGTTATTCTTTTACCTTTAAATTTTCCTCCCTCTACTTTAAGCCTGCCTTCATCCAACAAAGATTTGAGGAAAGTGGTATGGTGCATCACTTCATAATTACCTCCCAGGGCAGGATATTCGTTTTTTATGGTATTAAAGCAGTGAGGACAGGCAGTAACTACCCGGGTTATTTCATAGCCATTTAAAACTTCTATGTTTGTGACAGCCTGCATTTGAAAAAGAAATTCATTGCCCGCTCTTTTAGCAGGATCTCCTGTACAGCTTTCTTCGGTACCGAGAACAGCAAAATCAACCTTAGCTTCCACTCAAAATTCGAACAAATGCTTTAGTTACTTTTTTTGCCCTGTCATCAAAACTTCCCATGCAACCCACCCAGAATAAAACTTCAGGTTTCTTACCTTCAGCCATATATTCGGCCATTGTTGGGACTTTTATTGCTTCTGCCATTTTAGAATATCTTTTCCCTAAGATTCACTGTTTTAGAAAAGTAGGAATTCAAAATTAATTTTCTTGCTGCTGTAATTATTTTTCCTCTGCCCAATTAAGCCTGTCCATTTGGTTATATGGCCAGGGAGCACCATTATTTTCAATATTGCTCATTGCCACAGTAAGCTCATTTGGTGCTGCGGTCTCTTCCATTACTATGTATCTCCTTAAATCTGTAATAATAGATAAAGGATCTATTCCTACAGGACAGGCTTCGACACAGGCATTACAGCTTGTACAGGCCCAAATTTCTTCTCTTAGAATATGATCATCCAGTAATTTCTTTCCGTCGTCTTCAAATTTCCCTTTCTCACTAAGGATTTGGCCAACTTCCTCTATCCTGTCCCGGGTATCCATCATAATTTTCCGGGGAGAAAGCAATTTCCCTGTCAGGTTTGCCGGGCATTCCGCAGTACATCTTCCACATTCGGTACAGGTGTAGGCATTAAGCAATTGTACCTGATTAAGATCCATAACATCTGAAGCTCCAAATTTTTCAGGAACTTCCTCTTCCTCTCCTTCAGCAGGTACTGCATAGGGATCGGCATCAGGATCCATCATTAACTTTACTTCCCGGGTAACCGATTCTAAATTATCGAATTTACCAAGAGGAGTTAATTTTGAAAAATAGACATTTGGAAAAGCTAACAGAATATGTAAATGTTTGGAATAATAGAGGTAATTCAAAAAGAAAAGTATTCCTAAAATGTGAAGCCACCAGGCTACCCGCTCAATAATGATCAGAGCAGAATTAGACATTCCATCTAATAAGGGAAGCATAAACTGGCTGATAGGAAACGAACCAACAATTCCTCCTGCATGTGCATAATTAGCGGCACCGTTTATTTGTAATTGATGATCTGCAGCATTCATAGTGAGGAACAGGAACATAAGGACCATTTCAAAGTACAAAATGTAATTGGCATCATTCTTTGGCCAACCTTTTAGTTCCCTGCCTAAAAACCTGTAGATATTTATTAGGTTTCTTCTAATCCAGAAAATGATAACACCTACCAGAACCAAGATTGCAAAAATTTCAAAGGCACCAATAAGAAAACTATAAAATCCACCCATAAAAGAGAGAATTCTATGGGTGCCGAAAATTCCGTCAATGATTATCTCAAGAACCTCAATGTTTATTATTATAAATCCCAGGTAAACTATTATGTGAAGGATCCCAGAAACAGGACGTTTAACCATTTTAGACTGGCCAAAGGCCACTCTTGCCATCTTGGCAAATCTTTCTCCGGGATTGTCTTTGCGATCGATAGGGCGGCCCACTTTAATATTTCTTATAAGCTTGCGAAGGTTGCGGACAAAAAAACCTATACCCGCTACCAGGGCGATAACAAAAAGAATTTGAGCCAATATTTGCATAGAAGTTAGTTTAGAGAATCCCTTGTTTAGTTGATATGGCCTGCCGCTTTTTCCGAATACAGAAAAGTGTACGTATCGTTTAGGGTTCAATTTAATGTCCTGTAAGAGCTGCTCCAGTTGTTTTGTGGCATTGTCCAGGTTATTGTAAACGGCATCATCAGTAAGTAATTTTCCTGCTGTACCCTGTCCACTACTTAGGTTGTTGGAAATAGTTTCAAAGTCGGCAATGACAGCCTCAAGATTGGCAGCCATTCCACTTATATCCACCTGCGTAAGAGAATCAGAAAACTTATTGAAATTGCCCGACATCTCATCGAGATTAGTCAAAGTTCGATCAATTTTACTGGCGTTACCAGATACTATTCCGTTTAATGATTCAGCTGTACCTTTTAGAGAGTTTAAAGTTTGGGCAAGATCCTGTACTGCTACCGCTATATTATTCCTGGTATCAGGATTTAATACTTCATTTATAGAAGTAAGAAGAGAATCAGCACTCACTATGGCTCTTTCCACTTTAATTTGTAAAGGGGTGAGTCGTTCGTTCACGAGTTCCATTATACCCTCCTCAATATCGCTGGGTAAGGTGTCACCGCTCTTTGCAACCTGGTTTTGTTCATATTCAGGAACTATCCCAAGGGATTTTCCTCCAATAATTCCACCCCCATAGATCTGGGCGAGACTGTTTTTTGAAAATTGAAAATCTGAGTCTACAGTAAAGGTTACAACCAAAAGTCCTGTCTTATCTAAAAAGTCAATTTTTGTTACCTGCCCAACCTTGTGACCATTAATGGTAACCGGGGATGAAGTTGAAAGTCCTTCAACATCGGCATAAATTGCATGAAATGTTCGGCTTGAATCAAGGAGGTTGCGGCCTTTGAGAAAACTATAACCAAAAATAAGTATTAAAATAGCAATGATTGCCAGAATACCAGTTTTAACCTCTTTGGAATATTTCAAAAGCTTGTTTTTTAGAATCCGTACAAATTTAGAAATAAATATAGGAATGTACCCCTATTTACTCTGGGATTTTAACGCCTCATTAACTGTAATCTTGTTGCCTGCCCTAAAAGCAACAACATAACTGCTGGGGAATCCACTTTTTTTGGCCTGCTCGTGTAGTTTTTGAATTTGAGAATAGCTGGAGGTAGCACCATAGTAATATTTCCATAGCTTTCCTTCTTTTTCTCTAAAAACAGGAGTTAAACCTTTAAAATTTGAAGATTTAGGTTCCAGCTTTTTAGAACTTGCAGCAAGCTGAATTTTAAAAGTAATATTTTCATAAATATCCACTTCAGCTTCTGTAGTTACTATTTCAACAGCAGCTTCCTGGGTCAAATTTTCAAGAGATGCAAGGTTAATAGTATGGCTGTACTCTACAATTGCCTCTACTATAGCATCTGCCATTTTACTTTGTCCAGTACTGCTGTTAAGGTAAGATCCCTCACTGTTATTGGTAAGAAATCCTGTTTCAATTAAAACGCTTGGCATATATGTTTGATGGAGCACAAGAAAACCAGCCTGTTTTACTCCACGGTTATTCCTTTTAAGGTCATTGGTAAAATTCTTCTGAACAAAATCTGCCAACAGGATACTTTGATCCAGGTATTCCTCCTGCATGATCATCATACCTATATAAGATTCAGGGGAATTAGGATCAAAACCATCATAGGTAACATGATAATCTTCCTCCAAGAATATTACAGAATTTTCTCTTTTAGCTACCTCAAAGTTGGTCTGGTTCCTGTGTAGACCCAATACAAATGTTTCTGTACCATAAGCCTGGGAGTTATGAGCATTACAATGAACAGAGACAAAAAGATCTGCTCTTGCATCATTGGCAATTTTTGCCCTCTTATCAAGAGGAATAAAAACATCAGAATCCCGGGTATAAATGACATCAATGTTTTCTATTTTCTCAAGTTCCTGGCCTACCTTTTTAACAATATTAAGGGCAATATCTTTTTCTTTGTATCCTCCTCCCCTGTTGCCGGGATCCTTTCCTCCATGTCCTGCATCCAGCACTACTACAAATTTAGAATCCCCGGGTTTATTTTGTGCCTGGGAAGAGGCAATAAATAAAAAGCCGGAAAAGATTAACACGAAAAGTTTAATTTGGTTCGTTCTCATATATAACTAACGATACGATTAGGGCGATTATTTTTAATGGTTTATTTTTTCTGAATCCCAAAAGGAAGCTAAAAAAATATATGTAATTTTGACTATTCAAAAAGCAAGCCACACTTACAAAAATAGCACATATACCATTGCGGACAAACTCACTCTTCATTCTTTTTTCCTCAGTTTTTTTGTTGCTGGCGCCTCATATTTTACAAGCTCAGGAAATTGAAACTGCTAATGAAGTTCGTATTGAGGCGCAACGTGATTCTGTACGAACAGTAGGTGATTCTCTGGTCCCAAATCCTCAAATGGCAATACAACAGGACACGGTAAAAACCGATACTGTTCAACGACCCAGATTGCTTACAGATGTTGTTAGTTACACGGCTGTAGATTATATGAGACTTAATCCTAAGGAAAACAGGATGTACCTCTATAATCAGGCCCAAATCACTTATGGTGATATGGTAATGACAGCAGGGCTCATCATTGTTGATAATGAAAAAGGTGAAGTATATGCTTTTGGTATCCCCGACTCAACAGGAGCCTATTCCCAAAAACCAATTTTTACCCAGGGCCAAAATACTGTTGAACCGGATTCTATAAGATATAACTTTAAAACCCAGAAAGCACTTGTGTATAATTCCCGAACCACGCAGGGAACTTTTAATGTGTTAGGTGAGGTGACAAAAAGACAAAACGATTCTGTATATTATATGCAGAATGTAAGATTTACAACTTCTGAAAACGAGGAGAATCCTGATTATTATTTTTATGCCCGAAGGATAAAATTTGTACCTCAAAAGAAGATAGTAAGTGGTCTTGTTAATATGTACATTGCAGATGTACCCACTCCTCTGGGTCTGCCCTTTGGATATTTTCCAATGACTGAAGAAGAGACATCAGGATTTATTATTCCTTCTTTTGGACAAACGAATCAGCGAGGTTATTTTCTGCAAAACGGAGGTTATTACTTTGCTATAAGTGATTATGTAGATCTTTTGGTTTTGGGAGATTACTATACAAACGGCAGTTATGGATTAAGAACAGAATCAAATTATGCCAAGAGGTACAGGTACAGGGGAAATATAAATTTCAGGTATGAAAACCTTCTGGATAGTGAGAGGGGTTTCCCCGATTTCTCGCAGCAAACCGTTTACAACCTGCAATGGACCCATTCCCAGGACCAGAAATCGAATCCAAGTTCAAGGTTTTCAGCTTCAGTAAACCTGGGTAGTAGTAATTATTATCAGGAATCGGTAAACCAGTCCAATACTGCCAATTTCTTAAATAACACCTTACGATCTTCTGTATCTTATTCAAAAACTTTTTCAGGAGAACCAAATGTTAATTTAAGTGTTGCTGCTACTCATCAGCAAAATACAAGGACGCAGCAAATAGATATGACTTTGCCCACGGTCCAGGGTAGTATGGGAAGAATTTACCCATTGGCTCCAAAAGTGGGAACTAAAAAAGGGATTATTGAGAATATTAACCTTCAGTATAACTTTAGAGGCGAAAACCGAATTTCCACAACCGATTCTCTTTTCCTGTCTCCTGAAATGTTTCGGGATGCGAATTATGGCGTACAGCACAGTATCCCGCTTTCCACCAATTTTAAAGTTTTTAAATATTTTAGTGTTAGTTCCAGTGCCAACTACCAGGAGAGCTGGGTATTTAAAACTTATGACCGTATTTATGATCCCAACTTAAGAGAGGTTATAGTGGATACTATTAGAGGTTTTGATTCTTTCCGAAGCTATAATTTTAGTACGAGTGTAGGAACTACTCTTTACGGACTTAAAAACTTTGGAAACGATAAAAAGATCCAGGCTATAAGGCACGTAATGCGACCTTCGATAAATTATAGTATTAATCCTGCATTTGACCAGTACTGGGATGAGTATGAAATCATTAACGAGCAGGATCCCGGTCTTAACCTATTAGTTGAATATTCAAGATTCCAGGGGTCATTGTATAGCCCGCCGGGAAGGAATTTTTCAAGTTCTATTGGGTTGAGCCTTAGTAATACTGTTGAAGCAAAAGTTAGGGACAAGGACAGTACTGCCACAGAACCCAAGAAGATCACCCTGCTTAACAACTTTAGCATTGGAACCTCCTACAACCTTGCGGGGGATTCCTTAAGACTTGCACCCGTTAGTCTTAGGGGAAGTATTCCTATTATTCAAAACAAACTTGATGTAAACGTAGCCGCCAATTTGGATTTGTATGCTCTTGATAACAATAACCGCCGCATTGATAAACTGAATATCCAGAACGGAGGTAGTCTCTTTCGATTTACTATGGCCAATGTAAGTTTTGGTTATAATTTTTCAAGCAAAGATTTTGCTGAAGGTGGGGATGAAAACAAAGATAAAATAGAGAATGAGACCTTTAGAAACGGAGGACGACCCGATGATCTCTTCGGAAAAGAAACTGACATAGATGGGAGATTTATGGATGATGAAGAAGATCCTTTTGAAAATGATGAAGAAAGAGAAAATGATCAATGGTATAATTATAAAATTCCGTGGAATTTAAGACTTGCATACACAATGACCTATAACAATATGGCTCGCCAGAATGAAATATCCTCCCACTCAATCATGTTTTCAGGAGATGTTGAACTGGCCCCTAAATGGGTAGTTGGTGGCTCTTCGGGTTTTGATATTAAAGAAGGAGGTTTTACTTATACACAATTAAGATTTCAACGGGATCTTGACAGCTGGAACATGTCATTTAACTGGGTGCCTTTTAGTCCCCGTGCCTCCTGGTATTTCTTTATTGGTATAAAATCCTCTATTCTTAGGGATATTAAGTACGACAAGAGAAGAGTACCGGACAGAGCTTTGTAGGTAATATCAAAGTTAGAAGGTAGAAGTTGGAAGTGGGAAGGTAGAAGTTGGAAGTGGGAAGTTGGAAATAAGTTAGAAGTTGGAAATAAGTTAGAAGTTTGAAATATTAGAAGGAATACAATAATCTGGTAACTGATATAATTGTTTAATTTAAAGTGCTTTTAATATTATGAAGAAAATAATTAAGACATCGATGGCTCCGGCACCAATAGGACCATACAATCAGGCTGTGTTAACGGGAAATATGCTTTACACATCGGGGCAGATAGCTATTAATCCTGAAACTAACGAGCTGGAAACGGGAAACCTGGAAGAGGAGACGAAACTGGTGATGGAAAACTTAAAGGCTATTTTGACTGAGGCAGGAATGACTTTTGAAAATGTCATTAAAACTTCTATTTTCATTAGCGATATGAACAACTTCTCAAGGATCAATGAAGTTTATGGGAAATATTTTGATCCTGAAACAGCACTTACCAGAGAAACAGTTGAAGTTGCAAATCTCCCGAAGTTTGTTAATGTAGAAATAAGCGCTATAGCAGTTAAATAGCCTTCATCATTAACCTTGCGGTTGCGGGATTTGTTGCTATAGGAATATCGTGCACATCACACAGCCTCATAAGCATTACAATATCCGGTTCGTGAGGGTGCTTGTCGAGAGGATCTCTGAAGAAAAGGATCATTTGTACATGACCTTCTGCGAGACGGGAAGCGATTTGTGCATCACCTCCCAATGGCCCCGACAAAAGTTTTTCTACCTTAAAACCAGCTGCTTCAGTTTTATTTCCTGTATTCCCAGTGGCAATAAGCTTAATTCCTTTGGACATTAAAACTTCCTTATGTTCATTTAGAAATTGAACCATTTCTGCCTTTTTCCCATTATGGGCTATTATTGCTATTGTCATAATTAAGTAGATAATATATCAGAAATCCTTAAAAGATCCTTATTGATATCAGGTTTTGATTTAAGGGCGTCTTCAAGACTGGTTGCTTCTATCTTGTTATTGATCAAACCTACCATGATGTTGGTTCTCCCGTCCAATAAAAGTTCTACTGCTTTCACACACATCCTGCTAGCCAAAACCCTGTCAAAACAGGTGGGGCTTCCTCCTCTTTGAATATGTCCAAGAACAGTAACCTTCGCATCGTAATCTGGAAGATTTTCCTTTATATATTCTGCAAGTTGAAAGACATTTTTTCCAATCTTATCACCTTCAGAAACAACAACAATACTGGATGTTTTCCCTGATCTCCTACTGCGTTCCAAAGAAAATAACAGCCGCTCCAGTCCCAGGTTTTCTTCAGGAATTAAAATCTCTTCGGCTCCTGCTCCAATCCCGCTGTTTAAAGCGATAAATCCGGCATCCCTTCCCATTACTTCTACAAAGAACAGCCTGTTGTGCGAACTGGCAGTATCCCTGATTTTATCAATAGCTTCTACAACAGTATTAAGAGCAGTGTCATAACCAATGGTGAAGTTGGTGCCATAGATATCATTATCTATAGTTCCCGGCACACCTATAACAGGAATATTATGTTCTTCATTTAAAATTTTTCCTCCTCTAAATGTACCATCCCCACCAATTAGAACAAGAGCATCTATCCCGGCTTTTTTTATGGTATCTGCTGCTTTTTGCCTAGCCTTCAACAGTAAGAAATTCTTTAGATCGTGCAGATTGTAAAATTGTACCTCCCCTGGAAATAATATTTCGAACACTCCTTGGCCCAAGTTCCTCGTAAACACCGTCAATTACTCCCTGGTATCCTCGGTAAAACCCAATACATTCAATGTGGTAAAAAGCGCAGGCTCTAACTACGGCTCTAATTGCTGCGTTCATTCCGGGAGCATCTCCTCCCGATGTTAATACTCCAATTCGTTTAATTTTTTTCGCCATTTATTTATTTTAATCTTTAACCTGCTAATTTATGAATTTATTAAAAAGTACTCAATTTAGATCTACTTGAAAAACCAGTAGAAATCTATTGTTCCGGAAATACAATGTACTCAGGAGCCAGAGATTTTTTATCTGAAACTCCTTCTCCCTCTTCTTGCTTGATTGCCTGCGTATTGGCAATTTTTCGAATAAGCTCTTTGAAAGTGTCAAAGTCAACCGAATATGTTAGACCTAATCCCTGAGTAAATCCTATTTCTTCTCCAATGAACTGGATGTTATTTTCCCTGTTAAATACTTTTGCTCTCAAAGTACCCTCTTCATTTAAAAGAAATTGAATTTCCACATCCCCAATTATGACAGATTCAGTCACACCTCCAACAGGAACTCCTACGGCTCCGTTAATGAGGACTCTGTCGCTTATTTGGGTAGATAGGGTCAAACCAAACCTGTCTACTGTTTGTTGATCGGGTGTCCTGTCTCCCTGCACGTAATTTACACCTACCTGGAACTTCCCATCCTCGTCAGCAAATATATCATTTACTATGCTGGAAGCTCTTTCAACTAAATTCCCGGTTATAGCATTCTGACCAATTGCCATTTCACTATAAAAGGAGCCCTGGGTAACCAGGAATAAAGCCTGTAACTCCCTGCTTGCGCGGTCATTCATCCTATACTCAAGCTCTGAGCGTACGGCGCTACTGGCATTTGGAAATTCCACATCAAATGTAAGTTCCGGCTGTGCGATCTGGCCCTGTAATAAAATGACAACTTCAACAGGAATTTTTCGGTTCAAAGATGGATTTTCCAGCAGCACCGCAGGATTAGCAGTGACATCGTAAACAGCACTTACATCTAATTCGGCCTGGGTTGGGCTACCATTCCAGGTGATATTTCCTCCCGGTTTAACCCTGAAGATCTTTTGAACCAGTCCTGCATATTTGAAATTGTAAACTCCCTCATACACTACAAAGTCTCCCCACATGTTGAACTTGCCGTTTGTGTTGATCTCAATAAGCATGCTTCCTGCTCCCCGTCCCCTTAATGTACTTCCGCTGGTTTGATCTATTACTACTTCTACTTCAGCATCATTGGTAATATCGAGGTCAAAATTGAGTTCCAAACCTTTTACCTCAGGTAGTTCTATCTCCTCTCCCGCCAGCCTGGAAGCTTTTTCTTCCGGACTTAAGAAATGGATATAAGAATTATCTCCAACAGATTCGGCATCACTTAAGGGAATTTTAAATATAGTTCCCCGTTCGGTTGCGGCGTTTACATTGATCACCAGCTCATCTGTAGCCCCTTTAATAGTAGCGAGACCATCTATAAAAGCTGTTCCGTAGTAAAGGGCATCAACTTCAGCTTCGGTATCGAGTACCAGCATGCGATCACTGGAAATTTCAAGGTCAAGGAACCAGCTTTTAAAATTTTGGTGGAAAATACTGCCGTCAATATTACTGTAGTTTGGTATTTAGTATCGAGTATTTTTACATTATTAAAGTTAAATCGTTGTTCTGTAAGATCAACAATTGCGGTATTTTCGAGGTTATAATCTATATTAAGATAGGGAATTCTAAAGTAAGCATCTTCCAGTTCCAGCTGCCCGTTAATATCAGGATTTCTGTAATCTCCTGTCACCTTCGCCTCGCCCGATGCAAAGCCCCTGATATTATCTATTGCTTCCCCTCCCAGGGGACTGAAAGCCGAGAGATTGATATTTTGCAGGGCTACATCTAAATTTATTAGTGGATCCTCTCCTGTAGCATCTATTTCACCAATAGCACTAAGAGACTCAAAACCTTTTCTCATAAGAGTAGCATCTATATTGTAAAACGTAAGGTTTTCATTACCGTTTACATCTATAGTAAGTCTTCCCATGGGAATTTCATTAATAGCCAGCCCATCAATTGTAAGGGAAGTGTTGGGAAAAAATGCCCCCTGTTCCTGCAGGAGATTAAGCCTGCCATTTAGTATTCCCCCAAGTTCAAGGCTATCTATTTCGGGGGTGATTTTGCCGATGTCGACTTCATCAAATTCAATTCTGAAATTTTTATAAGTAGAGTCCCTCTTTTCACCGCTCAACCTTATCATTTCGTTTTGATGGCTTAATACGAGAGAATCTACTGTGAGGTCGCGGAAGCTGTTTGAAAAAACTATTTTGTTACTCTTATTACTATTTTCATTTAGATACCACATGTTATCTTTAAACTTTACGTCTGAACGTTGAATACCAACAACAGAATTATTGTCTTCATTAATGGTATGAAAGAGGTTTATATTAAATACATCATCATTTCGTTTTCCTCCCTGAAATTCTGAACGAATGAACAGGGTGTCTCTAAGCGTTACATTAATTAAATTAAATTCTGAAAAATTGTAAAGGCTGGTAGCAACACTGTCGGCTTCAACGAAGGTATTGTAAAGAGGGTTTGTATTATCAACCTGGATATTAATGCCTTCCATCATATTACCAAAGGCCTCAATCCTGGGAGAACGGAAAGTCAGCCGGAATTCAGATTCATCAGATTCTACCCTCCCCCTAATGAAGGTATTGGGAGCGAGGGTAATTTCAGGATAAAAAATCTCGACAATCTTATTGTAGATGTCAAAATCAAATTCCATGTATTGATTAGTGGTAATTGTATTCGGCCTGTAATTAGTATAGATACTACCAATAGAATTTTCTACCAGGGACCCTACTTCTGAAATTTTGAAATTTCCTGTAACCTGCCCACTAATAACATCTGGCGAGCTAACTGCTATGGTTCTTATTCCTTCCTCGTCAAATTCTGAAGTAATACTTAAATCATCGAAGTAGTAAAGATCGGTAGGATTTTGATAGGTTGCATTTAGGAGATAGATATTTCCGGAGACATTATCCAGGGAATTTCCCTGCATATTCATAATAATATCACCTTTTAATATCGATAAACTATCGCGGGTAACGAAGTTCAACTCGTGTAAATTGGCATAACCCACTGAGGCTTCAAAATCATAAATATTCTCTTGTTGAGAAATATCCAGAAGACCATTAAATTCCATTCTCAGGTTAGGATCCTGCGATACAAGATTTCCATTAAAAATTGAATTTCTAACCATTCCCATTACGAGAATTCCCGTATACCTGTAATCGTTGTAAGTAAGGGACGAAATTCTTCCTCTAACATTTGTGTTAAGACTTTCTGCGGTAAAACCTTTTCCATCTATATTTATGTCAAAACTTGTCTTACCCAGTTCTTTTTTGTTTAGAAAGCGTCCAATATTGAAATTATTAAAAACAAGATTCCCTTTATAACGGGTAGCTGTGGAACTGCTGAAATCACTTAAGACTATATCGGCCTTTGCTGATCCTAATTGGGTTTTTATGAAAACATTTACATCGAGCATACTGGTAGTAATTACAGCAATTCCCTGAAGCTGCAGGTTTCCAAAGTCGCGAAGGGTGACGGGTAGAACCTCCCCAAGGACAGATGGAAGAAGATTTACAAGGTCATAATAATTAGACGATAAATTTTCTAAATTTCCTTCCAGGCGAAATTCCTCAGTATCAGCAAAGGCTCCTACAACGTGTAAAGTTCCATCAATGCTACTGCGGTCGAGCCCCTTCATCTCAAGGTCTTCCAGTATAAAATCATTTAATGTTCCTGTGATCTTGCTGTTAAGTACAAAAGTTTGATCCTCTCCAAATGGTTCATAGAACACCTTTAGATCGTTGGTTGATATTCGGGACTCCCTAAAAACACCTTCTATCGCTACTTTATTTTCAAAATCAGAAAAATCGGATATGACATAAACGAGGTTTATATCGGCATCCAGAGTAGAACTGGGGGTTTCAAGAAAGAGGCCATCCAGGTGCATCTCTGTAGGGCTGTAGGAAAATTCAGTTTTTAAATTGGTAATATCCAATCCTCTTCCTTCCTGCGCAGTTAACGCGTTGATTGAGACAGAAACGTCACTTCCTGCGACTTTCAAATTTTCTGCCTGCAAGTCCAGGTTTTCCAAAATGACCATCTCGGGATTGTTCAGGTTTTCATTTATAAAACTATAGGAACCATCGGTAATATAAATGTCTCTTATAAAAAGTTCAAAGGATTTCTTTTTTCCGGTAGGTTCAGTCTTTAATTTTTCCAGAAAAACACCCAGGTTATCTGTTTCCTCCCCCTGGTATTTAACCATATTAAAAGTGAAACCTTTGGCTGTAGTACTTCCAAGTCTGGGAGTATTATTAATAAGATTGGAGAGACTAAGAATCGAAGTTTTTAATTCTACTACGTTAATAAGGGTATCCTGATGGTGATCTTCTATGTAAACATCATTAAGCTTCACTTTTCCCAAATATGAAAGACTAACCCTTCCTACAGAGATATGAACATCTGACTGCTCTTTAATGGATTTAGTTAGCTTTTTTGCCACCGATGTTTGTACGGCAGGGATGGAAAATAAGATCAATAAAAGCACGAAGAACAAAAGCAGTGCAACGACTGTTCTAATTAGTATTTTCCAGAATTTTTTGATACGCTTTTAAATTATAACTTTGTGGATTGTAAAAACAAATATGCCCCTTCTAAAATAATGGCAAAATCCCGCGACATTTATATTCTAGCAATAGAATCATCTTGTGACGATACCGCTGCTGCTGTCCTGCACAACGATAAATTACTGTCTAATATTGTTGCTACACAGGAGGTTCATAAAAAATACGGCGGTGTAGTTCCAGAACTTGCATCCAGAGCACATCAGCAAAATATTGTGCTTGAGTAATTCATCAGGCAATTGTTGAAGCAAATATCGACAAAAAAGATGTATCTGCAATTGCTTTTACTAAAGGACCGGGTCTTATGGGTTCTTTACTTGTAGGAACTTCTTTTGCAAAATCACTTTCCCTTGGTTTACAAATTCCACTTATTGAAGTAAATCATATGCAGGCTCACATCCTGGCTCACTTTATTGATGAGAAGGAGTTTGAAAAGCCAAACTTTCCTTTTTTGGCGTTGACCATTAGCGGCGGGCATACACAAATTGTGAAGGTGAGCGACTACTTTAAAATGGAAGTTATAGGGCAAACGATAGACGATGCTGTAGGCGAAGCATTTGACAAGAGTGCTAAGATCCTGGGCCTACCTTATCCCGGTGGTCCTTTGGTTGATAAGTATGCAAAAGAAGGAAATCCCAGGGCATTTAAATTTACAAAACCCAAAGTGGAAGGGCTGGATTTCAGTTTTAGCGGACTTAAAACAGCGGTTCTTTATTTTATTCAAAAGGAAGTAAAAAATAATCCGGAATTTATTCAGGAAAATCTCAATGACATCTGCGCTTCTATTCAGTATACAATTGTAGAGATCCTTATGGACAAGTTGAAAAAGGCAGTGAAACAAACCGGTATAAACCAAATAGCAATTGGCGGAGGAGTTTCAGCTAACAGCGGAATAAGAACTGCCATGAAAAATGCTGAAAAAAAGTATGGCTGGAAAACTTTTATTCCGAAGTTTGAGTATACTACAGATAATGCTGCCATGATAGGAATAGTGGGCTACTACAAATATTTACAGGAGGAATTTACAGATCTTTCAGTCACTGCTCTGGCCAGGTATAAAATTTAAGTTATGCAGTTATTTTTTCATCCAGGCATTTCCGACAATGATCAACAGGTTGTCTTTCCGAAAGATGAAAGCAGGCATATTGTAAAGGTGTTGCGAAAGAAAGAAGGTGATATTCTTAATGTAACTAACGGAAAAGGATTTTTGTTTAAAACAGAAATTATTAGCGTAAGTCCTAACCAGTGTCTGGCAAATATCATAGAAACAGAAAAAGAACCGGAGCCGGATTATCATCTTCATCTTGCCGTCGCCCCCACCAAAATGAACGACTGGTATGAATGGTTTTTAGAAAAAGCCACAGAAATTGGAGTTCGCGAAATTACTCCTGTTATATGTGATCACAGTGAGAGAAAAGTAGTTAAACTGGAACGATTTGAAAGGGTGCTGCAAAGTGCTATGAAACAATCCCTGCACTTAAGTATCCCGGTTCTTCATAAGGAGATCCTGTTTTCAGAATTTATTTCTTCAAAAATTAAGGGAGATAAATTTATAGCTCACTGTGAGGAAAATGAAAAAAAATCTTTAAAATCTGTTTTAAATTCCGGCAGTCACTCTACAATCCTTATTGGTCCCGAGGGAGATTTTTCTTCAGAAGAAATAGAAATGGCCATTAGCAATGGCTGGGTCCCTGTGAGCCTGGGAAATAGCCGCCTGCGAACAGAAACTGCAGCAATAGTTGCCTGCCATACCGCCGCTCTGGCAAATGAAATATAAGGAAATTTATAAGTTTTCTTTAAGATAACTTAAACCTTCTGCTTTTTATATTTTTATATCTTCGGTTTTATTAATGTACGTTCGCAGTACACGCCTGCCCATGAAATTAAGGAGCCTACTTTTAATTTTTATTGCCGTTTTAAGCTGGAGCATTTCTGCACAGGAAATAGCAGTTTTAAAATATCAGGGAGGAGGAGACTGGTACTCCAACCCCACTTCACTTCCCAACCTAATTAAATTCTGTAACGAAAATATTAATACTGCTATAAATCCCAAACCCGCGACTGTTACTCCCGGAAGTACTGACCTTTACCAGTTCCCCTTTATTCATATGACGGGACATGGAAACGTTTACTTTAGTGATGAAGAAGCAACAAATCTTAGGAATTACCTCCTGAGTGGAGGTTTTTTACATATAGATGATAATTATGGTATGAATGAATACCTGCGGAAGGAATTAAAAAAAGTTTTTCCTGATAAGGAACTTCAGGAACTACCATGCAAGCCATCCTATTTTTAATGCAGCTTATTCTTTCCCGAACGGACTGCCAAAGATTCACGAGCATGACGGCCTACCTCCCCAGGCCTTTGGCATTTTTGAAAACAAGAGACTTGTTTGTCTTTTTACATACGAAAGTGATTTGGGAAATGGATGGGAAGATCCGGCGGTACATAATGATCCTGAAGAAGTAAGGCTTAAAGCATTGCAAATGGGGGCGAACATAATTAAATATGTTTTTGAAAATTGAGTATGCAGCTATCACATAACGAACACATTTCACAATTAAAGAAATTTCCGCTAATTGTTCTTTCAGATAATCTTATTGGGGATGCAAACCTGGGAAGCCTCTTTCGACTTGCAGATGCTTTCAATATTGAAAAAGTGGTTTTTTGCGGTACACCAGTCGATATCAGCAGTAACAGGTTGAAAAAAACAGCTAGGACCACTTTTCAAACAGTATTTTATGAACAATGGGAAAGTACAGAGGAGGCGCTTAAAAGTTACCTTTTGCGTGGCTATTATCCAATGGCCCTGGAAATAACAGAAGATAGTGTTCCAATTAATAGTCTTAGCTTTGAAGATAAGGATAAGGTGCTTCTAGTTGTAGGAAATGAGAGGTATGGTATTTCCTCAGAAGTTCTCGATCTAATCAATAAAAAAATTTATATAAAAATGTTTGGCCACAACAGCAGCATGAACGTCGCCCAGGCCACAGGTATTGCTCTTTATGAAATTACAAAAACACTTCCTCCCTTTCATGAGAAATAATATCTTTACCAGGTGAACGCTAAATCTTTTTCTTACGGAATTTTACGGGCAGTAGGTATAATGGTGGGAATTTTCCTGCTATTGTATTTTTTATACACTATTCAAAGTGTACTTGTTTATATAGCTGTTGCCGCAGTAATATCGCTAATAGGCCGTCCTGTCGTTATCTTTTTACGATCTACCTTACGCATTCCAAATCAAATAGCAGTAGTAATGGTCCTTCTCCTGGTCCTCTCTGTTTTTGTAGGAATTATTTTAGTTTTTGTACCTATAGTCATTGAACAAACTTATCATCTTGGGCAGATAGACATAGAAGCCTTTAAAAGCGATATTAACGAATTAAATGATCAGGTAAATACCTATTTGGGTGTAGAAGAAATTAATATCCTCGAGAGCCTTAGGCAAAGCGAATTTATGAGGAGCCTTGATATGAATATGATTCCAAGATTTCTCAATAGTGTTTTTGGTATTCTTGGTGCTACTCTTATTGCTGTTTTTTCTATAATTTTTATTTCATTTTTCCTTCTTAAAGACAGTAAATTGATGCTTAATAGTATCCTTGTTTTTGCTAATAAAGGGGAAGAAGATAAATTCCAGAGGGTTTTTAATAAGATAAAAATTCTTTTATCTCGATATTTCGTAGGGCTTACCCTCCAAATCACTGTACTTTTTATCCTCTACATACTTTTGCTCAGTATCTTTGAGATTAATAATCCTGTTGCTATAGCTTTTATTTGTGCAATACTAAATTTGGTACCATACCTGGGACCAATATTTGCAGGAATTCTTATGGCATTATTTGTAATCTCCAGTAACCTGGGAGCCGATTTCCAAACGTTTATCTTGCCAAGAGTGGTATATGTAATGCTGGGATATGGAATTGCCCAGCTTATAGACAATTTCATTAGTCAGCCACTTATATTCGGCGCCAGTGTAAGATCCCATCCCCTTGAGATATTTTTAATTATCTTAATTGCGGGACTTCTGTTTGGAGTCGTGGGAATGGTAGTGGCGATTCCGTTTTATACTGCTTTAAAAGTTATTGCAAAGGAGTCACTTAGTGAATATAAGATCGTAAAAAGACTTACCCGGGATCTTTAATAATTTATATTGAACAAAGCACTTTTACAGGAGGAAGTTCAGAAGTTTATTCTTAATAATATTGATGCTGATGTATCTAAACTTATACTTAAAGGTAGTTCCTTTAAAAATATATCTTCCAGAGAATTAGCAATTCAAATTACAGCAAAGAAAAAAGCAAATAAGAAGTTGCCCCGGTGGTTTAATGCTGAAAGTATTATTTTCCCTCCCAACATAAATCTTGAGCAAACTTCTTCGGAAATAACCGCTCGATATAAAGCCAAGTCTTGTCAACGGCAAGAAGCTGATCGACCTAACAGGTGGTTTTGGAATAGACGCGTTCTTTTTTGCTGAAAATGTGGAACAGGTAATCCATTGTGAACAGGATGAAGATCTATCTGAAATAGCTTAGTCATAATTTTAAAATCCTTGGTGCAGATAATATCAAAACTGTAACAGGTGACAGTCTCCAATACCTTAAAGCTTCAGAGGAAAAATTTGACTGGATCTACCTCGATCCTGCAAGAAGAGATGACTACGGCGGAAAAGTTTTTCTGCTGGAACAGTGTACTCCTGATGTTCCTGCAAATCTGCAGCTGTTTTTTCAGAAGGCAGATTGCATTTTAATTAAAATGTCTCCTTTACTTGATTTTAAAGCCGGATTATCTGAATTAAAGAATGTTTCAGCAATACATATTGTGGCGGTGAGAAACGAGGTGAAAGAGCTGCTCTGGCTTTTGGAAACAAATCCTTCAGAAGAAATAACTATAACAGCAATCAATTTTCAGAAAAATAAAAAACAGGTTTTCACTTCTTCTTTGTCTAAAGCCACTACTGATGCCCCATTAAGTTTGCCTCAGGATTATATTTTTGAACCCAATGCAGCGGTTATGAAGAGCGGATTATTTGCTGAAGTGGCTATGGCTACGGGAACGAAAAAACTGCATTTTAATTCTCATCTGTACACCTCAAATGAACCTGGAGATTTTCCCGGTAGAACATTTAAACTCATTGAAACTTTACCCTACAACAGAAAAGCACTCAAAAAGAGAGATGATCTAAAAAAGGCTAATATCGCTACCAGGAACTTTCCAAAATCGGTTGAAGCTATCAGGAAGGAATTGAAAATAGAAGACGGGGGAAATAGCTATTTGTTCTTCACTACTAATATGAAGAATGAGAAAATCGTTCTTATTTGTGAGAAAATTTAGTTAATGCTATAGACCTCACAGGTCTTCGAGACCTGTGAGGTCTTAGAAAAGAACTGTTGCTCTGGCTTTTCTACACAACAATTCTTAAGAACTAGAGACTTCTTTTAATCGGTTTACGTTAGAATTTTTCTAATCAAACCTCACAGGTTTTAAAAACCTGTGAGGTTTATTCCCCTAGGTGGTCTCTTCTCACCTGTAGTCCCTAAAATATTGCGGTTTCCTACTTCCTTCAGGAATTCTCAGGATTTCAATTTCTTCCTTTTTTACCAGTTGTAAATCCGGAGTAACTTGCAGTCTGGATTTAAAGTGCTCTATCAATACTTTTACTCTGTCCAATGGAAAGGAGTCAGCTACCTTTACTGTAAGCAAATCTGTGCCGAGTTCTCCCCTTCTTGCTTCAATGACAAAAGTTTCTATTCCTTCAAAATTTGTCAGGATTTCAATTACGTTCTGCGGATAAATACTGGTCCCTTTTAGCTTTATCATTTGTTTTTTACGTCCCACGACAGAACTCAGTCTTTCTGTATTTCTTCCACAGGCACAGGGAGCATTGGTGTAGGTGAGCATGTCTCCGGTTGCAAATCTTAGCAGTGGCATCGTTTGAGATTGAAGAGGTGTAACTACTAATTCACCGATCTCTCCCGGTTGAACGGGGTTACCTTCAAGGTCCAGGATTTCAGTAAAAATTAATTCGGGCTGAATATGATTTCCTTTATGAACCTCACATTCTGTAAAAGCAGTAGCCATTTCGGTAGAAGCATAAGTCGAAAATAACTCTATGTCCCAAAGTTCACTTATCCTGGACCCAAGTGCGTTAAGGGAATAATCTACACCTCTTATTGGCTCCCCAATACAGATTGCCGCTTTAACTGAAGTGTTTTTAAAGTCTATATTATTCTCTTTGGCGTACAGCAGCATTTTCAACAAAAATGAAGGTACAGCTACGAGATACTTCGCTTTAAACCTTTCAATAGAATCCCATTGTAGCTGTGGTAACCCGCTTCCGGTGCGGATGATTCCCGCTCCCAACTTCCGAAGTCCCAGGAAATACGCCAGTCCCGCCATAAATCTGCGATCCAGGGTTGTCGTGATTTGCACAATATCCTCTTTCTCTACTCCCGCGAGTTTAAAAGATCCAAATTCATTTGTTGTCAGCCGCTCGAGATCGGCATCGTTTAATCCCATACTTACAGGACTACCTAAAGTTCCTGAGGTAGTAACATAATCGATAACCTCGTGCCTGGGAACAGCATAAAATCTGTCGTTAGACTGCTGCAGGTCTTCCTTTGTTGTTATCGGCAGCTTTTTAAAATCTTCGTAGGACTGAATATTTTGAACATTGACATTTCTATGATCAAGAAGCTCTGTATAAAAAGGTGAATTTAGTTGAAGGTATGCCAGCTGTTTTTTAAGCTGTAGCCATTGTACCTGCTTAATTTCCTCAATTGATGCTTTATGAAGGTTGGACATTTCTTATATTTTTCTGTAACTCTGCTCAATTCTTTTTCGAAGAAACTCTTCCTCCTGTAAAGTAGAAACTTCCCTTTTTAGCGCCTGCTTAAAGTAAATCACCGCATTTTTAAAATCTTTTTGGGTGTAATAATACTCTCCTACCAAATAGTACGACTTCCAGAAGTGCGGATTTAACGCAGGCAGCTTAAATAATTTTTTTCGGAAATAGTTTCTCTTTTAACAATACTCCGTGACACCTCCTCACTTAAGGAACGGAATTCTCTATAATTTCTGAAAGCCTGGGAGTCTAAAAACTTATCTGCAGGTATTACATCTTCTTCAGAAACCACGCTCTCCCTCCTGCCTTCAGAAAATTTACTGAAAGCTTCTTCGAGATCAAAAGCTACAAAAGTCCCTAATTGGTATGGATTTGCGGATACCCACACTTTTCTTTCGGAAGGCTTAAATAATATTCCGTGGTGTGCAAGTAATTGATTAATTGCTTTTTCATTTCCCAGGCCAATAGCCTCTTCCTGCAAACCTTTTGTATTTCTAAGGATAGCTGCTGCTTTCCCGGGATTCAAAACTTCATTCTTATTTACCAATTCCTGCATTCGTTCAAATCGGTACCGGGTATGGCTTTCGTTTATAGCCTGTTGATTCCGCCGATCCTTTTTATAGGTATCACTCTGAAAATGGTTGCTACAAATTAAATGGTTGGAATTGTCTACCTCGTGAACCCCAAATTTTCCGGGTGCTACCTCAATGACTAGAGCCTTATTTTCAGCTGCGCTTCCTAGCATAATAGCTTCTGAAACAAAGACTTCCCTATTTTTTGCTATTTGAATTGCTTCTTCTGTAGTTGCAGCATATTGCAAAATTTCCCGCGCAACAAGAGAAACCGGAGATTTTGCTTTTAATGGAATTTTTGATTTTCCGGCATTTATGGTTACGCTCAGGCCTTTTTCATTCATCCCGCTTACCACTCCTATCATTCCGCCCCAGGTGTACATCATAAATTTGTGGCCTTGTTCAGGATTTACAAAAGCAGCAATCTTTTCTTCTGCAAATTCATCGCTCACATATAAGTCAAAATTCCGTCCCAACAGAAGCTTTCCGTCACTTGTTTTTTGATCCCAGGCAGCAAAAGACGTGCAACCCACGAGCATAAGGTCCTGTAATGCGTGGCCTATATCGTGAGCCCCGTGCAAATAAAGAGACCGAACGTACGGTGGAGCAAATGAATCATACTTGTGTTGAGCAAAACGTGAAACCCCATAAATTTCCTTTTTATATTCTTCCGGTACGTGTAAATACATTTCGCGGTTAAACCAGGCAACTACTTTACTAAGGAAATTTTGATATCCCCCCGCGGGAACAAGGCTCTCGATCTTTTCCATGATCGCTACTTCCTGCTTATACATTAATTCCCGGGTAAGACTGCCGTTTACCAATCCACGTTCCAGGGCATCTCCTTCAATGTAAAGTTCCCAAATTCCGTACTTGTTTTTAAGAAGAGTATTTTTCCCTATACTGTATAGGCTGTCATTGTGTTTTGTGCGAAGTGTATCAATAGTTTCAATTCCGGAGATATCCGGTCGGTCCTCCATTGATTTTCTGACTCCACAGGAATTGAGGAGGATTAAAAAAATGACAGATATGTAGAAACAACTTCTTTTCAAAATAAACCCTATTCAACTTTCTTCAGCATTACAACCTCATTCTGTCTGTAAGCAATTTCAAAGTTATAATCTAAGATCCACCTATAAGAATAATCGGGATCCAGAATTACTATTTTTTTTAATGTGGATCCCAGCAGTCTTTTTAGATCAATACCTTCAGGTTCCTTAGAAGTATCAGATAGAATGACAGTATTAAAATCCTTCAGATTTTCAGGCATAGAGCTAAGTGAAACTCAGATTATTTGATGTATTTCTGAAAGTATTTTCTGCTACTTCACTTTTTTCAGGGTCGGGTTCATAGCCTGTTATTCCGGTAGCTCCACTTTTGTAAGAAAGAAAAACAGGAAGAACTCCATAACCGGAGTGAATATGTAATACCTGATCCTTTTCATCCAGAAATTCTGCTATTTTTAGATATCGCTCCTTATCAGTTTCGAATTCTCTCTTTACCTCGTCAAACGCTTTTTTATACCTGTAATTATCGTAAACCTCCTTTTTAAAATAGAGCTGATTTTCATTTCCAATAAACTTCGATCTATAATAGAGGCTGCTTAAACTAAAAGGGGGTCTTCCCTCTTTTTTTCTCTTTACGAAGAGCCTGTCAAAAATAAAGCCCTGTATAACAAAGGCCACAGATACTGCGGCTAAAATGCCTATTATTGAAACAACAGAAATGGACCGCAGTACCGGGTGTTTTGCGAAGAACAAAGCGCCAATCCCCAGAAGGGTTGTAATAACCGATAGTAAGATTGAGGTCCTATAGGTATTGAGAACTTTGGTTGAGGATTCGTACTCCTTCAAAAAAGCATTGGTGATAAAAATACTGTAATCCAGTCCCAGGCCAAAAATGAAGGTGGAAATAATAATATTCAGGATATTAAAATCAATTTTTAAAATTGCCATTAATCCCAGGGCAATTACCCAGGTTACACCAATTGGAATTAAAGTGAGTAAAGTCAACTCAATAGACCTGTAAAAGAATAGTAACATCAGGAATACTGCCAGTAAGGAATAGCCAATCAATCTGTTGAAATCATTCTTCAGGTTTCCAAGGAAAGTTTCGTTAAGTTGCTTTCGGTCAATGACAACTGTATTATCCCTTCCATCAAACCTGTCGATCACCTGTTGAAGATTTTCCGGCTCAACATTAATGGAGGTTGTAACCGTGGCAAAATTTTCTCCGGAAGAAATGAAATCATCAAGGTATAAAATTGAAATATTCCTGTAATCGTCCAGATAAAGCGTTTCAAAATTTTCTGAAAGCAGATTATAAAAACTATCAAAACTCTCAGCACGAAAGCCGAAGCTGTCCGATTCCCGGACCAAATTCTTCCGTACCTGCTGTTCTGTAGGTTCTGTCCAGAATTCATTCCATCTGGTAATCCTCTCCAGTTGCGTTCTGGTAGAGAGCACCACCCCTCCTATACTACTGAAATTGGATATTTCCCCCTCCTCCTCCAATTCCTGAAGCTCCCCGTATAGTTCGTTATTGTTTTCGAGGGCTTCATCAATAGAGTTTCCGTAGGATACGAGATAAATTGATTTGGCAGCTCTCCCGGCAATTTGTTGAACCTTCTGCTCCTTAATTTTTATCTCTTCCGGCTCATAATTTAGTTCTGCCAGGTCTGAATTAAAATTAACCGATGTGAAAGTGAACAGGCCAATCACAAACATCAATGAGATTATAATGACCAATGGATTATTCTTATGGAAGCTAAAGGAGGAAATTTTGTCGATGAAAGTTGGCTTCTCCCGAATTGTCTCGGGGATCTTGTAAAGCAAAGGGATCAGGATCAGTGCAAAGATTGAAGATACCACTACACTTATCGCTGCAAAGATTCCCAGGTCATTTAAGGCTTCACTTCTTACAAATAACAGACATAGGAACGCAATAGCAGTTGTAAAGCTGCTCATTAAAACCGGACCCGTCACCTCGCGATATAGTTTTCCCACATTCCTGTTACTTTTGAAGTGAGTAAGGATGTGCAAAGAATAATCTATACTTATACCTAAAAGAATGGCCCCTATTCCAAGGGAAATTGCAGATACAGTATCTTTAATAAGGTATAAAGCAGCTACAGCTGTAAGTCCTCCAATGACGACCGGGAGAAATAAAACAAGAGGCACGTAGAGCCTTCTGTAGTAAAAAATCAAAATGAATAGCAGAATACAAGCGGCTATACCAATGGTTAATTGTATATCCTTTTTAATTTGTCTCGCGTTGGCTATGGAGTAAAGAACTCCACCAAAATAATCTCCTTCTACCTTTGCGAATTCCTGATTAAGGTTTTGCTGAATTTGGTCCAGCTTCCTGATAAAAAGTGCATTTTCTTCGGTCTCAGAAGCGGGTAAGGCTGTAGAAAGAAACAGGAGTACGTGCCTGTGATCTTTGGTGATCAGGAAGTTGTTGTACAATTCAAAATCTTCATCTACCTGTAATTCCTGAAGCTTTTGTAGTCCGAGGCTGGTAATGGATAGAGGATCTTTAAAAATAAAATCCTTGGTAACCAATCCCGTGGGTGAGATGAGAGTTTTATAATTTTCCTCAAGTAGGTTTTTGATACTGTCCCGGGGAAGTCTTTCTTCTATTTCAGAATAATCATCTTCATTTAGAAAAAGAGGGAGGTTGTTGTAAACGAAATTGTAGATTTCCCTGATGCCTTCCTCCGGTACTTTACCCTGAACATCTTCTACATATTCCGGCAGTTGAAGTTCAAGGGAATCTAAAAACTGTTGCGCATATAATGTTACCTCTTCGGGATCGGGTTCTTCAGAAGTTGAAGAAACAGTAATAATTAGTTTATCTGAAAATTCTGTTTGATCCAGCACCTTCCGCAGTACATCCTGCCTTTCTCCGGAAGGAATCAGGCTGGCAATATCTTCCTCCAGATTGATCTTTAAGGCAAGAAAAACTATGGCGCCAATAAAACATAATAGTGCGACAACTGCAAGTAATTTGTGTCGTAATAAGAAGTTGTGAATCTGAAACATTTAAGGTTTCACCACCTGCTTTTGGTTAGATACCGAAAATAAGAAATAAAAGACAATCCAAAGAAGGAATGCGACTATTCCTGCAAGAACAAAACTGCCCAGCAGGTATTGGCCCAGGCCGCTGAAAACCTCTGCACTGGAATCAAAATCGCTAAGTCGGAGTTCCCAGGCAAAACCTTTACCCTTTATTAAGGAGCCTAATTGATATCCTGCATATACTATAATAGGAATTAAAGGTGGAATGCTGATATTGGAGAATAGAAATGCCGTAACCTTGTTAAGTTTAAAAGCGGCGGCCAGCAAAAATACCAGCAAGGTGTGTAAACCCCAAAAAGGCGACATCCCCACAAAAACTCCCAAAGCAACAGCAGCTGCTTTCTTATGTGCTAGCTCCTGGCTCTTAATGATATCTTCTCTCCAGAATCTTTTAAATCCTTTTTCCCTGAATTCTCTGTATTTATTACGGGGATGGATATAAAAGAAACTCACCAGTACAAACCACATATAAAGCAGCACGATCCTCGTAACATCCCAGAAAGGCCTGAAGTGAGTCACGCGATTATCTTCATAGAATACTTTAATTGGAACGTTTTTCACATCCACTCCCCTCCAGGCAGCTTTTACAATGATCTCGATCTCGTATTCAAATTTATTAGTGTAAAGCTTTATTGGGTTTACAATTTTAAGAGGATAAAGCCTGTATCCACTTTGGGTGTCCCTTAAATTAATTCCGGTTACCACTAGATACCAAAAGTTAGAAAATTTATTTCCTGTTGTGCTTTTTCCGGGAATTCCGTCCCTGCCCATATTTCGGTCACCGACCAATAAAATCTCTTTATCTCCTTCTTTTGATTCCAGTTCGCTAAGAAAAATGTCCAGATCATCGGGATAATGCTGCCCGTCAGAATCTATAGTGATGGCATACGCGTAGCCCAGATCTTCAGCTTTTTTAAATCCATAATTTAAGGCCGCACCTTTCCCCCTGTTTTGATCGTATTCATAAATATTTAGGTCAGAAAAATTTTTTAAGATGTTATGGGTGCTGTCTGTGGAGCCATCATTAACTACGATGATGTTGCTGGTATACAACATAAGGTCCCGGAGAACACTCGCCAGGCTTTTTTCATTGTTATAGGTAGGCACCAGAATACAGCACTTAAGAGCGTCAAATCTGGACTGATATACAGGTTGATTTTTCAAAACAGGCTAATCTTATCTCTGCAAAAGTACTTAATATTTAATCTGCTGAACTTTAAAAGTTGTCACTTTACAAGACGGAGTATACTGCGCTGAATTTAAGAGCTATAGCACCCCTGTGCTTAGCCACTCCTTTAAGTGAAATAGTAGAATCTTTTGTTTCAACAGAAGATTCCAAAAGCAAATTTTCATCCTCGTTGGGATTAACAACAGCCATAAATTTAATATTTGAAGCTGTCTTTAGCTGAAGTTTGGAATTAGAAAGACGCTCTGCTTCTTCCTTGAATAGCTGCATCAAAATTACACCAGGAGTCACTAAGTAAGTCAGGAAAATGTCCGTCGTAAAGATGATGTTGTTTATTTATTGCGAGTTCGGTAGTATAAACACCGGATGATTCAGTAGTATTTTTGACCGAATAAAAGTTTTGTAGTAGCATCTTCTCATCTTTCAGATAGAGCACTAAAATAGAGAGAATATTTTCAAAATATTAAAGAAGAGGACTAATTTTTGAAAACCCTGTAAATTACTGCTGAAAAACTGCCGGATCCAGTTTCGCATTAAGTGTTATATTCCTGAAGGTAATGTGCGTATAATCCCCATTTTCCTCCATTAGCTTAACAGAATCCACAAAATTTTCTCCGTTAAAAATCATAATGATCTCACTAAACATTTCCCTGACAGATTCATCCAGCGGAACAATTATGGCCTGTACATTTTTTCCGGAATTATAATAGGTAACTTTAAAGTTTTCAGGATCTTCTAATAGTTTTCCATTGACACTGCCGGAAATTAGGCTTACCAGTTTTCCAAATAATTTATTAGCCTTTAAGTTCGTTGAACTCTTGACGCCATCGTCATTTAGGAATAATTGATTTTCTTTAAAAAGGATATGATAATTATAGGGTTCATGGTATTCCCATTTAAGTACATCGGGTGTTTTATAGTATAGTTTTCCTTCACTTACAGCCTCATCCTTCATAAGCTGCATATACTTTACCTGATTAAAATCACTGGAAAGACTTTCCAGATTTTCTGCGTGCTTTGCGACTTCGGTTTTAAAAGATTTAATTTCCGCATCGGTAAGTTCTTTCTTTTGAGCTATAAGTATAGCAGGTAAAAGCAAGAGAAAAATTTTAATTATATGCATCTATCTGAAATAAGTCATCAACCCTTACAGGGTCAAAATTATTAGCTTTCAAAAATATCAACAATTGTTCCAATATTTCTACGGTTCTCTCCTTACTGTCGTGAAATAAAATGACATCCCCGGGCTTAATCCTGTTCAACACCCGCCTCACCACAATTTCTTCAGATTCTATAATGGCGTCGTAAGAACGCAAATTCCAACCAATCACTTTGTGCCCCGTAATGTCCAGGGCCTTTTGTGTCCTTGGATTAATGATTCCGAAGGGTGGCCTAAAAGTCGTGGGGGTAATTCCACCTGTTTCTTTCATTACCTGATCACACCTGCGGATCTCTTCGACAAGAGTTTCCACAGATAGGAATCCCATTTTGCGGGTATGGGTATAAGTATGATTTCCCACAAAGTGACCTTTTTTCAGGATAAGATTAAAAATTTCAGGATGCTCTTCTATGTTATTCCCAATGCAGAAAAAGCTGGCTTTTACCTTGTACTTGTCAAGGACTTCCAGGATTTTTAGCGTGTTTTCTACAGGTCCGTCGTCAAAAGTAAGAGCGATACGGTCCTCTTCCTCGTAAGGATTATTGTTATATGCCTGCACGAAAAAATTCAATTGGATATTTGTAGAAACGAAAAGCAGAAAACTTACATATCCCAGTATAAAACCTATTATCAACAGTCCGGGAATTAATTGTAAAGCAGAAAGCATAGCCGCTATAAGAAGAATGGCCAGTACTATTTTATTTAAAGTTTTAAAGCTCAATTGATCTTAAAAGTATAAAACTGTGGTTCTCTCCAAGGTATTGATTATAAATTAAAATTTCCCCTGGCTCCCCACCCGGAATTTCATTTATTTTTAAAACCGGGGGAATAAATTTATTTCTAAAGATATTACAAGCAAGAACAACAGCAAAACCTGTTGCCGTATCGTAGTCTCCACTTAAGTGTTTAAAAGCGAGTTGAGTTTTTTCTGAAAATAACTTATTCGACAACTCATCATAAAAATGATCAAACCGTATATCACCATTCTTTCCTACTATAACCACATCTATATCTGCTTAAGTGACCGATTATTCTTCAGAAGAAATTGCTGAATTTTTTCTGAAACAGTTTTAGGGTCTTCAGAATTTACCACTGAAACATCTACCAGTTCAGCATAAGAATTGGCTGTACTCTCAGCTGAAATCGTTAAAAAATGAGCACCTTCCGAGATTATAGTTCCGGGAGTACTACTGTTAAGAAGCTGAAGATTATCAATTGCTTCAGACTTTACCTGCCCGTCCAGCACCTGAAAAGAAGTAATTTTTTCTGAAATTTCATCTACCCCTCCAACAAGTACAGTATTTTCGGAATCTTCCTGAAGAAAAAGTAGGGAATCAATTAAAGCTGACTCAAGCGAAGCAGAGTTTTGGCTGTAGGTCATATTATAGCCTTTGCACGCAAGGTTCAGGGCAATTTGCCCACCGATTGTGTTATGCGTAGACTGAATAAATGAGGTTGGGGATAGAGTTTCCTCTTCCCTGTCCAGCATTTCCTGTAGAAATTTCTCCGTATCAATTTTAGATCCCTGCCCGGTTCCGGTAATCACCACGTCGGGAACTTCAACATCGGCATCTTCAAGGGCAGTCTTTGCAGCTGTAAGTCCCATTTTTATTCCTTTAGACATGCGTCTTAGCTGCATTGCCGGAATATGCTTTTTAAAATCAGGTGATACGGCAGGAATTATATTCTGATTGTAACGAATTACCTTCTCCTCAAAAAGTTCCTTTATCTCCTGTGCAGAAATACTTCCGATGCCGTTTATGTAAATCTTCGTTTTCATTTGCTGAAAACTAAAGATGTACAGTTACCGCCAAAACCAAAGGAATTAGACAACACCTTCTGAATAGATCCTTTTTCGGAAACAGTAACAGGTATAAATCCTGTTTCGCCCATAGCAGTATCAAAATGAAGGTTCGGAAAAATTGTATCCTTATCTATACTTAACAAACTGAAAACAGCCTCTATCGCACCTAAGCAGCTGCAAGGGTATGTCCGGTAAAACTTTTCGTGGAACTAAAAGCAGGAGGCGCATATCCAAATATTCTCTGCATTGCAATGCTTTCAGAAAGATCGTTGTTTTTTGTAGCAGTGCCATGTGCGTTAATGTAGTCGATTTCTTCCGGGTTACATTTGGCAACCTTAAATGCTCTTTGCATTGCTTCAAAGGCTCCTTCTCCGGTTTCTGATGAGGCCGTTTGATGGAAAGCGTCATTGGCATTTCCATATCCGCTGATCCTGCCTAAAACCTCTTTGTCCTCCAAAACATCATCTGCTTCGAGCACAAGAAAAGCTGCTCCTTCTCCCAGGTTGAGACCGCTACGGTTTTCATCAAAAGGTTTACAAAATTCAGGAGAAAGGATCATTAAAGATTTAAAGCCGTTCAGGGTGAATTTTGAGAGACAATCTGTCCCTCCAACTATTACTCTTTTTATTTCCCCAGCTCGTATTAAGCGCGCTCCCAGCATTATTGCATTTGCCGATGAGGAACAGGCAGTGCTTATAGTAGAAGTATATCCTCCTATATTCAGGTATTTACTGATTTGTGTTGTGGTAAAACCCGGATGCTGAGCTCTGATAAATCTTCGGTTTGCAGTTTCACTTTCGAAGCTTCCAAAATATTCTTCAGTATAATCCATACCTCCCACACTGGTAGCTGAAATAAAACCGGTTTCAGAAAGCTCCTTCGACGATAGTTTGGCCTGCAAAACAGATTCTTTAGCCGCAATAGCTCCCAACAATGCAGCTCTTGTGAAACTATGGCCTTCAGGTAAGTTTAAGGATTTTGCCAGTTCAGTGTCAGAAATTTTGATTTCACCTACAGGAAGAGAATTGTGACGGGTTTCAAAAATTTCAGGATAGGAAAGTCCGCTTTTTCCGGCAGTGAGGGCACAGAGGTTTGCTTCAACTCCCGTTCCCAGTGCCGAAATTATACCCATACCGGTAACGGCAATTCCTGTTTTCATCGGCTATTTTGTACGGTGGCCTTCTATATATTCAGCCATTGTATTTACCGAGGCGAAAATTTCTTTTCCCTGGCCGGGATCATTTAATTTAATACCATAATCTTTTTCAAGAAGCACGATTAGTTCAAGTGCGTCAATAGAATCCAGGCCTAATCCTTCCCCAAAAAGTGGTTCATTATTGTCAATATCTCCCACCTCCATGTCTTCAAGATTTAGCTGCTCTATAATGCTTCGCTTTAACTCTGTCCTTAAATCACTCATTTTCAAAATAATATAGATGCTCTAAATTTTCTTCGGAAAAAGGTATCTCCCCTTCCGGTGAAATATGGCACAAAAATACATCATATTCATCGTTTTTCAAGTCAATCCAGCCGGAAACAACTGCTGCTGCTTTACCTGTTTTTAAAAGGATTGTAGAATAGTCGTATAACAATTTAGGATTAAATTTTTTCTCAATAAAGAAAGCATTTTCACTTTGAAGTTTTTGACGTATGGATATTTCTCCAAGAACAATGTTTGGCAAAGTGTAAACAAAAACCGCAGGAGACACAATTCCTGCAATGGAATCCTGATGTTTAAGATCTGTGTCGAGACTGGATCGGGAATTGGAGAAAATAAGGGCAGTATCAGGATCCGGAGTTTTTCCTAAAAAAAGAACTTCAGTCGCAAGAATTCCCAGTTTGCAAAGCCAGTCCATTTTAAAGAATTTCGGATATTCAATGTTCAAGCCCTTGTAGGCCTTTTTTAAAAAGTTGTTTCCCGCGGAAGCATCATCATAAATAACCTCTTCCCCATTTAAGAGAATTCTGCAATCTTTTATACGAACATAAGTAGTTATTTTAAAAAGATCTTCCTCCATTACTTCTGCTCCTTTTTCAGCACCATTGCAAGATTGCAACCACCAAATCCTGAGGCTGTTTTTAGAGCATAATTTAACTCTTGCTTCCTGTAATCTGATATAATACTTAACTCTTTCGAAGTTCCCGGGCCGTTATAGTTAAGGCAAGAAAACAGCTCATTGTTCAACAGGCAGTGTTTGGTGAGTATGCTTTCCAATAAAGCCGATGCACCCATTGTATGACCGTAATACCCTTTATAACTGTTTAACGGTACTTTCTGAAAGCCGGAGCGATGAAAAGCAATGGCTTCCATTTCATCATTAAAAATGGTGGCTGTTCCGTGAGCAGATACGTAATCTATTCTTTCTGCTGAAATTTCAGCTTCAGCCAGGGCTCTTTGGATACTTTTGAACAAACCTTCTCCTGTTCGGGAAGGGCCTGAAATATGGTTGGCATCATTAACTGAAGCTTCCCCGATAATCTTTACATTTTCTGAATTTTTCTTCGGTTTAGAACCTAATAATACTGCTGCAGCTGCTTCTCCTATGCTTATTCCGTTTCTGTCATTTGAAAACGGTTTACAGGGCTGGTCGCTTATTGCCTGAAATGACTGAAACCCGAACACAACAAAATCTGATACCAGGTCCCCTCCTACTACTACAGCATTTTCAAATTTACCCGCCTCAATAAATTTGGCAGCAACAGTCATTGCTAGTCCTCCTGAAATACAGGCATTGGAAACTACAATGGGTTTTAATTTAAATCCAAAAAACTTTCGGATTACTTCTCCTAGTTCTGAAAGTAAAATGCGGTCTTCAGAAAATTTGTCACCTCCCAGAAGATCAATATTTCCCTTTGTTGTAGATATTACCAGCCCTGTAGAGTTTAAATCTAATTCAGGATTTGCTTTAATTATCTGATCTACTGATAGCAGCATCATCTGCTCCAGTTTAGTATAATCTGCGGGATTTCCTATTTTTTCAAAAGCCTCAGAAATAGCGACTTTATCAAGACTACCTGCATAAAAACTTCCGGAAGAAAATCTGCTGCTTTTATGTAGTTGTAAAGCAGACTTTTCATTTCTAATCGCCTGCAGATTCTCTTCCGTAGAAAATCCAAGAGGAGAAATTATTGAATCGTCCAGCAGGTAAACTCCTTTCATTTTTCAATTGCCATTTTACTTTTCCGCTCCAGGAAGAACGGAGGATTATTCAGAACCAAATCCCCTTTTACATCCAAAAAAACCTGAATAGTTTCTCCTGTACAAACCACTCTGTCATTTTTGGTAACCTTGTACTCAAAGATCATTTTTGCTGCAGCGGTAGGTTTAAAAGTAGTTTCTATTTCAAATTTATCTCCGAAGTGCAGGGGCAATTTATGCTCACAGTTGGTTTTTACTATGGGAGTAGAATAGCCAAGTTTCATCACATCCTGATATGAGAAGCCATGGCTGGCACAAAAATCTTCCCGGGCGTCTTCAAAATATTTTAGATAGTTCCCGTGCCATACGATCTTCAAAGGATCACACTCCCGGAATTTCACCCGGAATTGAGTAATGGAACTTAAATTATTTTCTGACATTAATCTACTGTAACCGTCTTCATTTCAGATGATGCCACCCTTTCTCCTGCTTCATCGTATGTTTTGGCTGTAACCAAAGTAACTTTCATCACCTCCTGAAGAATTTCAACATAGGTAGTGAGCTTGCTTCCGGCTTTTGGAAGAGACATAATTTCTACCGATTTAATTGCGCCAATAAAACCAGTTTGAGGTCTTTCCAGCCCCGCAAGAAACCCGCGGTAGCCGCGATGCAGGGACATACTTTGTGCCATGTGTTCGATCAACCCGGGCTCAGAAAAACTGCCGTCTTTCACCAACAGATTATCTGTAGGAATTGTAAATGCCATTTTGCCCGTAAGCGCAGTATATTCCAATAACGAGTCAACCATAACGAACGGCGGTCGTTGGGGGATCAATTTTAGAATTTTTTCAGCCTCAGTTATCGGCTCCGTCAGTACGTTATCTGCCATTATTCTTGCTTTTGAAATCGTTCCAGTAATCGTAGTAATTATACCATTGTTGCGGATATTTTCGCAACATCTCTTCGAGGTTTTGAAGATACAATTTTAATAATTCTTTCCCACTATTTGCATTTTCCTGTGCGGGACGTGCATAAAAGTGATAGTGGAAATTCTTTTCCCTCATAATGTGCACAAACAAGACAGGAATATTGTTTCTCTGAGCCAGCTTAAAAGGCCCTTGCGGAAACTGTACCTCTTTCCGCATAAATTCCTGGATATAGGTTTTGGAACCTTTTAAATACCTGTCTGCAGCAAAGACGAGCAATTCATTACGTTTTAGTGCCTCGTTCATTTTAAAAATATGGGAAAGATCATCTTTCAGGACGATCGTTTTTAAAGTTGATTTTCCGGTGACAGATTCCAGGTAGTTCTTGATTTGCTGATGTTCAAAATCGGTCATCACCAAATTTACCACGGCAGGGTTATGCTCATTGTCAAAAAAATGCCGTGCAAGGTTAAAATTGCCCATATGTGCAGTAAGAAGAATTCCTCCTTTCTTTTGCTTCAGAAGATTTTTGATATTCTGAATTCCGTCAAATTCAAAAGTATATTTTTCTTTTAATCCTGCGGAAATAGCCACACGATCCAGCTGAATTCTTCCGAAGGTAAAATAGCTGCGATAAACATTTAAGGCCGCGCTTATTGCGGAATAATTCAACCTCCTTCTGAAAAGATAATAAGTACTTTTGGTTGAGCTGAAGGAAAAGACTATAAAATAGGCGGCAACAAAAAGCAGAACAAAATAAGAAGCATATAATCCGAAAGTTTTAATGATCCATACGTAGATCCTTAAACCTAATACGGTACCTCTGGATTTGCCGTGCCAGTTTGCCATAATTAAGATTACAGCCCTCCGTTAATATTTATGACTTCTCCAGTAATGTAAGCTGCTTTTTTTGAAGCCAGAAAAGCCACGAGATCTGCTACTTCTTCAGCATTTCCAAACCTAGGTTTAGAGGGATTATTTTTTTCAGCTCTTTTTCATCAATCCCGGCTGTCATTTCAGAATTAATGAAACCCGGAGCCACAGCATTTACAGTAACGTTTCGTTTCCCAATCTCCTGTGCAAGCGCTTTTGTAGCAGCAATGACAGCACCTTTTGCTGCAGAATAATTGACCTGTCCCGGATTTCCTTTAAGTCCCGAAAGGGAAACAATATTTATGATACGCCCATACCTGGCGGTGAGCATATTTTTTAACAAAGGCTGAGTTACATTGTAAAACCCCGAAACAGAAGTTTGAATTACAGAATTCCAGTCTTCAGGCTTCATCCACAGGAATAATGCGTCCCTGGTTATTCCCGCATTGTTTACCAATACTTCAATGGCCGCTTCAGGATTGGAAGAACTCCAGCTTTCAAGAGCAGTTAAAGTAGCAGAAGCATCAGAAACATCAAATTGCAAAAGCAAACAGGTAACTCCAAATTTTTCAATTTCTTCCTTAGTTTCGGCAGCTGCCTTTTCGTTCGAATTAAAATTCAGCAAAATATTATAATTTAATTCTGAAGCAAGTTTAACTGCAATTGCCTTACCAATTCCCCTGGAACCACCTGTAACTAGTGCGTATTTCATTCTCATTTAAGGTTCAAAGTATAAAAGTTCAAGGTTTAATGTTTTTCATTCAAATTCCCAAAACCAAATCCCAAATTCCAATTGTTTGTCTTAAAAAGTGTCTCTTGATTCTTGCCTCTTATTTCTCTACTCTATTTTCTTGTCTCTTGGTTCTTGTCTCTTGATTCTTGAATCTCTTCTCTCTACTCTATTTTCCTGTCTCTTGGTTCTTGTCTCTTGATTCATTTTCATAAGCATCATTCTCCTTAATAAAAATTTTTACCTTTTCCAGAATTGGAGAAAATTGTACGTCTTCTTTTATCTCAGGCACCAGTTCGCGAAGGACTTCCATCTTTTCCCTGGTTGCAGAAGAAAGCTTCCCATTGAAATTCAGGTAACGCAAAGCTTGTACTATAGTTATGACTTCTACTGTCAGTACCTCAAAAGCATTTTCAATAACAGTCTTTGTAACTGTAGCGGCATTTGTGCCCATACTCACAATATCCTGATTGTCATTATTATTAGGAATACTATGGATGTACATTGGATTAGACAGCATTTGATTCTCAGCTGTTGTGGAGACGGCGCTGAACTGCGCACCCTGCATTCCAAAGTTCAGCCCCAGTTTTCCCAGGTTTACAAAGGGTGGTAAAATATTGTTCAGCTTAGGTTATTTAGTAAATAATTCAGCTGCCTTTCAGCCAGCATACTCAGTTTTGTCACTACGAGTTTTAGTTTGTCCATCTCCAGCGCAATATAATCACCGTGGAAATTTCCGCCGTGATAAACATGTTGACGCTCTACATCAATAATAGGATTATCGTTTGCAGAATTCACTTCCTCAATAAGAATATTCCGGGTATACTCAATAGTATCCCATACCTGCCCCAGAATTTGTGGTACGCATCTAAGGCTATAATACTCCTGCACCTTTTCCTTAAAATAGTAGCTGTCAGGATTTTTTCCGCTGTATAAATGTTCATTCCTGTCGCGGGTAAGTTTACTGTCTTTAAGATGCTGCCTCATTTTTGCAGCTACTTTCTGTTGACCGAGATGACGTTTGGAATTATTCAATTCTTCCGACAAATGATCGTCGTAAGCTTCTACAATTTCATTGATAGCTGAAGAACAAAAAATTGCCCAATCCAGCAGCCGCTGAGCGTATATCACATTTACAATCCCTATACCCGGTCATAGCTGAAGTGCCATTGATCAATGCCAGCCCTTCCCGCATTTCAATTTTTATTGGCTCAATATTTTCTTCAGCAAAGACTTCTGAAGTTTTTCGTCTTTTCCCATTATAGAGCACCTCTCCTTCTCCAATCAACACCAGAGCCAAATGGGCAAGCTGAATTAAATCTCCCGACGCTCCTACCCCGCCGTGATCGTATATGACCGGGGTTATGTTTTTATTGATCAACTCCTGCATCGTGTGAATAGCTGAAGGATGAATACCGGATTTTCCAAGAGATAAAGTATTCAGGCGCGCCAACATAAGAGACTTCACATATATAGGCTCCATTATTTTTCCCATTCCAGCTGCATGGCTTCGTATGAGGTTATACTGTAAGCTCGTTCTGTCTTTGTCTTTGATCCTGTACTGGGCCATAGGACCAAACCTAGTATTAACCCCGTAGATGATCTTATCCTTTGCAAAGATCTTTAGAAATTCAAAACTGGAAGAAACCCGTTCCAGGATTTCAGAACTCATTTCTATTTCACTATTCCTAAAAAGTACCTCAAAAAAATCTTCAAATTGGAGGGCATCATTAATCTTGAGCATAGACTTTTTTCTCTTGATGATTTGGGGTTAGGGTTGCTGCAGCAGCTTGTTAAATATTTAACAAATGTACTATATTTACATCGCAAATGAAACGGCATGAAAAAGGAAATTACAGATATTCTTATTATTGGAGCAGGTCCTTCCGGAATAGTGGCAGCTTCTTACTTACATAAATATGGAGTATCTATTAGGGTTGTTGAAAAAGCTATTTTTCCCCGGTTTAATATAGGTGAAAGTCTTATCCCCCAGTGTATGGATAATCTTGAGGAAGCCGGATTACTGGAGGCGGTAAAGAAAGCAGGTTTCCAGAAAAAGTTTGGTGCCCGTTTTATAAGAGATAATGAAATTGGAGAATTTGACTTCAGTAAGAAATACGGTGAAGGATGGGACTGGACCTGGCAATTGCCCAGAGCCGATTTTGATATGGTCCTTGCTGAAGAAGCTCTAAGAAAGGGAATTGACATCCAATTTGGAGCAGAATTCCTTGAGGTCCATTTTGATGAAGACGGTTCTTCTGTCTCAACAATCCAGACAAGAGAAGGTGAATTAATAGAAATTTCAGCAAAACATATTATTGATGCGAGTGGCTACGGAAGAGTTCTTGCCAGCCAGTTAGATCTTGAAGCTGAACCGCAAATTGCTGCACACTCCTCTATTTTTACTCATATTACTGAAACCGATCGACCAGAGGGTAAAGAAGGTGAAGTAATTACTTTCGAAGTTATGGAGCAAAAGGTGTGGTTTTGGTATTTTCCTTTTTCTAACGGAAATTCAAGTCTTGGCTTTGTAGCACCTAACGAGTGGTTTGAGCAATTTTCTGAAGATAATTCCGCAGCAATGCGGGAAATGATGCAGCAGTTGCAGTATTACGGCGGAAGATTTGACAATTATAAATTTCTTTTTACACCGAAGAGAGTAGAGAACATTTCAAAAAACGTGACAAGACTTTACGGAAAAGGATTTGTGCTTACAGGAAACAGTGCAGAATTTCTTGATCCTGTATTCTCCTCCGGGGTTTCTTTTGCAACGGCATCAGGTCTTTTAGCCGCAAAGCTTATTTTAAGAGAATTTAAGGGTGAGGACGTAAATTGGGAAAAAGAATATATTGAATATGTAAAAAGAGGTGTAGACGTTTTCTCTTCCTATGTGAGAGAGTGGTATTCCGGTAATTTACAAAAGATCATTTTCCATCCCAATCCAAGACCAATTATCAAAGCCCAAATTTGTGCAGTACTGGCAGGATATGTTTGGGATGAGACAAATCCCTTTGTAAAAAAACATGACCGCATTCTTCACAATTTTGCAAAACTTATAGAAATGGAGGAAGATCATTCTCCTGTTTAAAAAATATTTTGAAGGATAAATTTCTGATGGCAAAGCTTTTACTTTTTTGCCGCCTACTTTTGAAGTAAAAAAGTTCTAAAAGGTTTGCATTGTAAACAGGTAAAAGTTACATTTGCAACCGCAAAATTATTTGTGAAGTTCTTATAAAGGAGAGTTGCCAGAGTGGTTAATGGAGCAGTTTGCTAAACTGTCGACGAGCAATTGTCGCATGAGTTCGAATCTCATACTCTCCGCTGAAAAGGTTCAAGGTTCAAAGTTTCAGGTTTAAAGTTGGAATTTGGAATTTGACTTTTTGAAATTTTACAGCGCAAGCTGTCCTCGGGGTGTAGCGTAGCCCGGTTATCGCGCCTGCTTTGGGAGCAGGAGGCCGCAGGTTCGAATCCTGCCACCCCGACTTTTGCCATATTAAATGGCATCAAATAATACCTAAATAAATGATTTTCAGTACTTTAATAAAACTGGAGATCATTTTTTTTTGTTTAAAATCAAATAAAAAGTGACCTATTCGGTTACCTGTCCAGCTTACTTATTTTTCTTATCTTTTCAGTAGTTATAGGGCTTTAGGGTGATTTGACTTTCGTAGAAAATTTTTTCGAGTTACCTAAAACAACGACTATGAACGCTAAAAACACTTTCCGAATTCTCCTTTGGCTTAATAAATCAAAGAGTAAAGATATTCGGTTACCTATTTACGCCCGGGTAACCGTCAATGGCCAAAGAGCTGAAATAAGTTTGTCCCGGTACTGTTATCCAGAAGCCTGGGACAATCGTGCGCACCGGATGAAAGGAAGAAGTCCTGAGGCCACAATTTTAAATAATTATCTGGATGCTAAGTATGCTAAATTGCTCCAGTGCTATGAAGATTTACTTAAAGAAGACATAATTATTACTGCTAGAGCTGTTAAAGCTAGATTCCTGGGATCTGATTCCACCTTCAAAACTTTAAAGGATGTTCTGGATCACCATAATACTACTATGGGCGACATTCTTAAGTGGGGTACCCTTAAGAATTATGCAGCTACAGAAAAGTATTTAATAGATTATATGGAGAAAGACCATAGCACACCTAATATTTACCTTAAGAATATAAATTACCAATTCATAACGGGGTTTGATAAGTTTCTGCGAAGGCAAAAGGATAAAAACAAAAAGAAGCAGTTAAGCAATAACGGGATCATGAAGCACATGGAGCGATTCAAGAAACTCACCAATTTAGCTATCAAACTCGGTTGGATGGATAAAGATCCTTTTCGGGATTACAAAATGAAATTTGAAAAATTTGACCGTGCATATTTAAATCAAAGGGAGTTACATTTTATTGAGAATACCCGATTTACACGTATTACTTTAGAAACCACAAAGGATATTTTTCTTTTTGCCTGCTATACAGGTCTATCTTACATAGATGTAAAAAATCTAAATACCGACAACATAATAAAAGGGATAAACGGCAAAGACTGGATATACTGCAGAAGGGAAAAGAGTCAAACACCTATGAAAATACCTTTACTGGAGAAAGCTCAGCTCATTCTGGAAAAGTATAAGAGCCCTATTACTGAAATTCTACTACCGTATATACAGTAATCAAAAAACGAATAATTATCTTAAAGAAATGGCTAAACAATGTAAGATCTCTAAAAGGCTGAGTTTTCACGTGGCCAGGCATACTTTTGCGACCACTATAACGCTTTCTAATGGAGTGCCTATAGAAACAGTTTCCAAGCTCCTGGGGCACACTAAATTATCTACAACGCAAATTTATGCAAGGGTTGTTGACCAAAAAATTGGAGATGATATGGATTTACTACAATCAAAATTGTAATAGAAGTAAACGGACAAAAAAAAGAAAAACGGCAAAACTTTCTTTTTCAGATCCTATGATATATTTTTTTATGAAAATTAATTACCCATCTACCCCAACAGCTTCTGGTCCCTTTATTCATAAGGTTTAGAAATGGGGTAAAGAGAAAATTATTAATTTACCCATCTACTCCTGTTTGTGGTAATTGGGTAAATCTAAAAAGTAGAGTTTTTATTCTTAATCTCCCCAAATATGTGTCCTGGGTAATTGGGTAGATAATTTTTCTGTTTTTGGAATTTTTGCTGATGAAAAGAAAAAGGACGCGAACGAAGCGTAGCGAAGTGCTGCAAGCCCCAAATCTACCAGAACTAATACTATTTTGCGAGGCAAGTTTTCTAAAGCAAAAATTACCTTCATTTCTTTCTACATAGAGCATAAAAAAAATCGGTGAAGACAATCTGATGGACTCAAGAAAAAGAGCTTCTAATTTAAATTTTTGTTTCTCTTCCTGTTGAAGCTTGAAGTAGTAAAATTGTAAATAGAGAGTAGAATTGACGCAAATTTTTACCTGCTAATGCGGCTTCCGAAGGCATTTGACGCAAATTTACTAATTTTTTATTTTTCAGTCACATTTAAATATCTGAAAATGAGGGGAATATAAAAAAAGTAACGGGGCTCTGCCCGTTACCCTCTTGCTATTCCCCTCCTCGTTAAGAGGAAGGAAATACCCTAACCTATTTTTTGTCAAATTTTTCTCAATATTTAAGTATAATATTTCCTTTCTATAGTTTTCTATAGATGCTGAAAATGAGAATTAATAGAAGTAACTGTAATGGTCTATTTTTTTAAAGGTACTTTTTTCTATACTCTCTGGGAGTGCAGTTATTCAATTTCCGAAAAGCTGCATTAAAACGATTTATTGAATTAAATCCACAATCAAAAGCAATATCTGCAATTTTTTTATCTGAGGTAATTAATTTTCGTTGAGCATGCATTATCCTTTCCTGAATTATAAAATTATTTATTGTTGTTTCAAAAGCTTTTTTAAATATCAAGTTGGCATAATCAGGGTGTAATTCAATTTTTCTTCCAATATCACTAACTTTAATAGGATTCATGAAATTTTGAGCAATAAACAAAGCTATTTGTTCAACCTTGCTTATTTCATCCGTATCAATTTGTAAACGTTCATCCTTTTTTAATGAGGAAAACCTAGAGGTCAATCTTAATAACCTCGCACGCATTTCATATAAAGTTGCATTAATGTCGTGGTCTTCAGCGAGATCTTTTTCCCAATTTTTAAAAAGGAATCTATCAAACGTCGAATGCTCTCCTGAATCTTCTATGATAACTTCACCTCTAAGGATTCTGTCAGTAAAAAAAGAAGGTAGTTTCCATTCTAAAAATTGAGTTAGCGGAATGGTACATACATAATAGGGGGCAGAGCCTGTATAGTCTATAATTTGATGTGGAACCAAACCCCAGAACAAGGACAAGCTGTTTTCAGGAATGGTTATTTTAGAGCCTTGAAAAAGATAAGTTATGCTTCCACTTGTGAAGTAGTTTATTTCAATTTCATTATGTCTGTCTGGTTTTTTCATCAAATGGGGCTTCCATAGTTCACATGTTAAACCGTATGGGTGGAACTCTTTTCGTGTTTCGTTAAATGTATATAATTTATCGGGATTCGGCATGTATGTATGAATATCAGATTAGTATTGTAAATATATCGATGTTAAATTTACCTCTTATTGAAAAATCTATAGCCATTAGGCCAAAAGTTTTTAAAAGCTATGCTAAGAATAAAATTTAGAATTTTCCTGATTCACTTGTTTGTCTTTTTTATAACAGTTTCTTGTAAATCCTTTTTGGGAGAAAGATTTCAAAAATCGAAATCAGAGGTAGGTTATATTAAACCTAGAATAATAAACACTACAGATCTTGGTGCCGATCCAGATGATGAACAATCCATGGTTCGCCAGTTGGTTAGCGCTAACGAATTTGATATAGAAGGTCTAATTGTCGCTACAGGATGTTGGAAAAAATCTCAGGACAATACTGATATGCTGGACAGACTTGTTGATGCTTATGCTAAAGCTTATCCTAATCTAAAAATACATGCTGATGGTTATCCCACTCCTGCATATTTGCGTTCTATATCTGTCTTGGGTCAGGATGAATATGGAATGGGCGATGTTGGAACTGGAAAAGATAGCCCTGGTTCTGAACTAATTATAAAAGCAGTAGATAAGGATGATCCACGCCCTGTTTGGGTGATGGGATGGGGAGGCATGAACACTGTAGCTCAGGCTATTTGGAAAGTGCGGGAAACCCGTTCTCCGGCTGAGTTAGAAAAATTCCTGAGTAAATTACGCCTGTTCGATATACTGGGACAGGGAGATTCGGGCGCGTGGATTGCCAGGAACTTTCCGGAAGTTTTGTACATCCGGGCCACGGAGGTCTATGATTGGGCACCCTCTGACGAATATATAGACAAACATATTCAAAGCCATGGCCCTTTGGGAGAGGCTTATCCAGATCGGAAATATGCTACCGAAGGTGATACACCCGCATTTATGCACGTATATCCTACAGGTCTTAATGACCCGGACCTAATTGACCAGGGTGGCTGGGGAGGGCGCTTTGGCTTTACCAAGAAAGCAGCTATTCGAAGCATGTCCTGTGTGGAAGAGGAGAACGAAACAAAATATGATCCATATTACATGTATGGTAATACATCAGAGGGTTCCGAAGCTATAAAGCGGTGGAGCGAAGCCTATAACAATGATTTTGCAGCTCGAATGGATTGGAGTATTATAGATGAATATTCAAAAGCAAATCATCATCCTGTAGCTATATTAAACGGAGATAATTCCAGGCAGGTATTAAAGTTAAAAGCCTATCCCGGTTCAAATGTCGAACTTAACGCAGTGGGTTCTGCAGACCCGGATGGTAATAATTTAATGTTCTCTTGGTCTTTCTACGATGAACCCAGCTCATATGACGGTGCCGTTGAGATTCAAAACAATTCCTCTGCCAGAGCAAAATTGCAAATTCCTGAGGATGCAGGTGGAAAGACCATTCATATAATATTAGAAGTACGTGACGATGGCACTCCTAATTTGTACGCGTATCGCCGCGCGATTATAGACGTACAGTCAATAAATCATTAATTTTTATGATTTTATCTTAAAAATCATAATTTTTTAGTCTTGAATGTTTCATTTTAATTTTTATATTTAAACCTGTCGATTATATCATTCAACAAGTTACCTATTCGGTTACCTGGAGGAAAGAAAATAATTAAAAGTATTGATTTTACTGGTATTACGGGAGAGGCAAATTAACCCTGCCACCCCGACGAACCACCTAATAAGTGGATATAAAACACTGTTAATCTATTGATTTTCAGTGTTTTTTGTTTTTAATCATTTTAGATAATATGGTTTAATAACAGCTTTTTCAGTGAATGACCCAGTAAATACAATACTTCTCCTAAATCACTATCTTAGAAGAACCTTTCGATTAATTTGACATTTGTCTTCAGAAAGCTCAATTTTAATTTAAGAACTTACATACCTGAACCTACTTCCTTCTCCATCCTTTTCTTTACCCAAATAATTCATTCTTTTAAAGGGTTATTATGAAACTGCCTGAATCATAGAGTTACATTAAACTCTTCAGTACCCGGTTCTATGCTAATTCACTGGACAAAAGATTAATTTAAAAAGTTCAAATTGGGGGAGAATACGTTTTTCATCGGGTTAAAAGAAAAATTTCAACGCAACCTTTTCAACTTCTACTGTCATTGAATAGTAACTAAAACATAATTTAATATTCAATGAAAAGTAAAATTCACTTGTTAGTAGGCCTTGCGGTAATGATTAGCAGTTGTTCAAATGATGACGATACTGTAAAAAAAATTGATTCTCATGTAGTAAACTACGATTTCAGTACTAATGCAGAAGGATGGGAAGGCCACTTCGCAGATTACCCGGTTGGAGAAGAAGATTTCTATGAATTACAATTCAATCACAGTCCCCTGCCGGAACCCCTCGATCAAAATCAAAAGTCTCTCAAACAATCCGGAAATAACCATAGCGATGATCTTTTTATGTATATAAAAAAGAAAATATCGGGTTTAAGAGCAAATCAGGTGTACGATGTTACTTTTACCGTAGAAGTTGCTACCAATGCAGCTAGTAATTCATTTGGAGCAGGGGGATCTCCGGCCAGTTCAGTAGTTATAAAAGCCGGGGCTACCACTATAGAACCGAAAAAGGAAGTAGACGATTTAGATCATTACCGCATGAATATTGATATAGGAAGTCAGGTTAGTTCGGGTGATGATATGCTCGTAATCGGAGATTTTTCCAATGGTCTGGAAGAAAATATTTATAAATTAAAAACTCTTACGAACGAATCCAGTTTTACTGTTACAACTGATGAAAATGGAGAGGTATGGGCTATTGTGGGCACTGATTCGGGTTTTGAAGCAACAACTACTATCTACTACAACAAAATAGCCATAGAATTCGAACCCATAAATTCGAAATAATATGGCAGAAGAAGGTTGAGAGGGCCAAATCCTTTATACTTACTATTCATAACTAATAGGGTTTGACTATTTAAGTCAAACCCTTTTTTCATATTATTCAGGAATTACTTGAGAACGATTAATTCTTATCCAATAGAAACTTTTATTTTTTGGATACTGAGATTTCTAAAAGATTAATTTAAAGCACAGTATAAATCAGGACGTTTAAAAATGTATATTGAGGTTAAAATTTTGCTGAACATTAGTTAGTCCAATTTTTTAAAATCTGCTGCTAAATTTTTTAGGCAGTAAGAAAAATAAAATTTTCTAGGGAAACCAAATTTTGATAATATGAAAAGATTTACAATTTTATCAGTTGTAATGCTGCTATTTGCTTCATCGGGTACTGCATGGTGTCAGGAGTTGAAACTTAATGATCTTGAATATTTTGAAAAACAAGGCCTTAATGTTCTCGTCTACAACAACCTTTTCTCAAGTGGGTTTAACGATGAAAAGACTGCGGGAATAGAATTGATTCACCATGGAGTAAGGACTGCCCAGGGTGGGGCGGTAAGACTGTCCAGCACTCCGGAGCAAGTGGGATCTCGTTCCCGCCATACCAAGCCGAAAGGTAAATCGTGGATCAAATAGTATTGAAACGATCTTAAGATATGAAGATTTTGATTTTGAATCCAGAGTTGTTGTTACTGCTAAGGGTAAAGGTGTGGAAATAGCTGTTTATCTTGATAAAGTAGGTTCCTAAGAAGTTAGAAGGAAGTGCAGGATTTAATCTTGAATTTCTACCCTCACAATATTGGGCTAAAACCTATATAATGGACGGGCGCATAAATCGATTCCCGCGCTATGTAGTAGGTAATACCACTACCCGGCCTATCAGTGAAAAATTAAAGCAATTCAAAGGCTATGAAACCTATGATGACAGGGGTACCGGGGAATTTATAGAACCACTTCCACTTGAAACAGGACGCACTCTTCTTATTGCACCCGATGAACCTTCCCGGATGGTAAAAATTACTTCTCAGGCAGCCGATCTAATGCTTTTTGACGGGCGGGTTTTGGCACAAAATGGGTGGTATGTAGTGCGCAGCTTACTTCCGGCAGGTAAAACAGGAAAAGTTTTGACCTGGACAATTGAGCCTAATGCTATTGAAGGCTGGATAAGAGAACCTAATATTGGCTTCTCACAGGTAGGTTACCTTCCATCTCAGGAAAAAGTTTCTGTCATTGAACTGGACAAGAAAGATAAACCACTTGAAAACGCATCAATTAACAAAATTGGCGAAGACGGGAAAGCTACTGAGGTTTTTAGTGGAACTATTGTTCCCTGGGGGGATTATTATAAATATCATTATGTGAAATTTGATTTTTCTTCAGTGGATACCCCGGGTATTTACTATATAAAATATGGTGATAAGAAAACCAATAATTTCATAATAAACAACAGCGTTTATGATAAGATCACCGACGCCACCAGCGATATTTGGATTCCTATCCATATGAATCATATGTTCGTTAAGGAAGGATACAGAGTGTGGCACGGTGAGCCGTTTAAGGATGGTTACCTTCAGGCTCCGCCAAATACCGATCATTTTGATCTTCACGATCAGGGACCAACAACAGATACCAAATACAAAGCACTGGAATTGATCCCCGGATTAAATGTTGGTGGTTTTTTTGACGCCGGAGATTTTGACATTGAGACGGGGTCGAATATTAGTGTAGTACAGAATTTTGTGCAAACCTGGGAATCTTTTAAACCTTTACGAGATCAGACCTTTGTTGATCAAAAAGCACGACATGTTGTTCTACACAGGCCAGATGGTACTCCCGATATCCTGCAGTTTATTGAACATGGTACTTTGAACCTCGTAGCTCAGGCTGAAATTATTGGACATATGGCACAAACACTTTCTAATTCGGTTCTTTATAATTACCATCATCTTGGTGACGCGGCCTCGTTAACTGATGGACTTCCTTATAATCCGGAACTGGGTCCTTATGAGGTTGCCGCTGATGGCGAGTCCAGCGGAGTTAAAGATGACATGTGGGCATTTACAAGCCGTAATCCTGCTCTTGATCTTAGGGCTGCAACAATGTTTGCCGCAGCCAGCCGTGCATTAAAAGGATATAATGAAGATCTTTCTGAAAGAGCTTTATATCAGTCAAAAAGGCTTCTAAAAGAATCCACAGAATTACTGGCAACACAGCCGCAGGATAGTACCGACAGAGAATGGGCTTCAGTAGCAGATATTTCTACTAATCTTCAACTTTACATCTCTACAGAAGAGAAACAGTTTTCAGAAAAATTTCTGGAACTTTTATGGCCTGCTCTTGATCGTAATGTCAGTTTTGTAATTTCAACTGCATTGCACGCCATTCCACACATGGATGCTTCTTATAAGGAGAAGCTGCGCCCTTATGTTGTAAAGTATAAAGATTATATTGAAGAACTTGAAAAAGACAATCCTTATGGGGTACCAATCGGCCTTGGGAACTGGGCGGGAAGTGGATTTATTGTAAACTTTGGTACCACCATTAGCTTTGCCAATCAACATTTCCCGGATATTATTGATGCCAGCCACGCATTTAAAACTACCGACTGGCTATTTGGAAACCATCCTTACCACAATTATTCTTTGGTAGCCACAGTGGGTGCGGCACGTCCGAAGGAAGTATTTTATGGAAATAACAGGGCAGATTTTTCTTTTATTCCCGGCAATGTTGCCCCCGGTATCTTATTCAGGAAACCAGATCACTTTGAAAATTACGACGACTGGCCATTTTTATGGGGACAAAATGAAGGTACCATTGGAGGAAATACCAGTTATCTTATATTTGGATCAGCTTTTAAAAATCTTATTATAGACTCGGAATAAATGCCAGTAAGTTGAAAAATCGGTAATAGATTTTATTACTTCAATTTAGCGCACGTACTATCCATCTTTTAAGGTTTAGTACTTGCGCTTTTTTGCTGTAAATGAATTTCTGAAGGAGAAACGACATCCCGGTATTTTACCAATTTGATTTCCCGAATTGCCGGAAATAACTTTAAATACACAGGATATTTCATTTCTTTCAAAATCTGAACGAGTATGGAGTATTCGATTTTTGGTTTTATATATCTTTTTTTAATCCCTACCCTATCCATCGATCTAAGCAATCGTTTAGGTGACGAAGATTTTGATACCATAAACAGAATTGCCGATTATTCATCTCTCTAAACTTCAGATTAAAATTTTTTGGTGCAACATAAAGCTTAATATTAAGCGTTTTCAATTGACTCGAAGCAGAATTGTCATCCTGCCAGCTTCTTTATATTATCATCCAGTCTCACATCGATCAGAAGGTAGTTTGGATCAATTCCGCCGCTGGATGGTTTTCGTGGTACAGATATTTTTATTGTCTGCTCTCCTGATTTTATTCGGTGCATCTTCAGATAAAGTGGCTGCCCTCCTTCATAAATTCCGATTTCCAGCCAATCATTCATCGGCACCTCTTTTTCAGTTCCGGCTGAATCAACTACAAACTTTTCGGCATCTACTTTAAAAGTAACATCCCAGGTTCCCTGCTGATTTTCTTCTGCTGCAAATTGTTTGGTTTTGAGTCGCCAGTAGGTGTTTTCTTCAAAGAGATCCTTCAGAAGATAATTCAGGGAGTCCGGCGTTGCCTGTTGTAGTTCATTATAAAGGTCAAGGCTTGTAGGCAGGGGAAGCTTTCCTGTCTCGTGATCCTGCAGAACATTACGTAGCGCAGCATTCACTTTTTGCTTACCAACATATTTACTCAAAGCATACATTGCCAGTCCTCCTTTTTTATAGTATAAAAACTGTTCATCTGCCTGAAGTAAAGAAGCTGATGCAAGGGAGCGGGGCATTGCATAAGAAGAATGCAAAAATTCTATGTATTTCTGCAAATGGCCACCCCCATAAGTCTTTTCAAGAACCTGCAAACCGGAATAAACGGCAAGGCCTTCAATCAAAACACCTAGCTCCTTCAACATAAGCAGGATTTAATCTTGCTAATCCCCACCACTGGTGCGCTAATTCGTGAGCCATTATGTAATATTGAAGGTCAAAGCAGGTAGGGCTGTCATCGGGGTTCATTAGGCCATACTGTTCTCCATAATAGATAATTCCTGCATCTGCACTTGCACCACTTCCCGGACCTGCTCTCTCTATTGCTGTAAAATTTTTGTAAGGGTAAGCTCCAAACTGCTCTGTATAATATTCCAGCGAAGCCTGTATGCTATTCATCATCTTATCAATATTTTGATTGTGACCGGGATGATAGTAGATTTTAATTGCCACATCCTTCCATTTGCTTTCTATTACCGCATAATCTGCTGATAATACAGAATACTCCCCTCCTATTTGACTATCGGTTTTGTAATGGAAGTAGCGTCGGTCATTTTCTGTCCAGGTTCGTTGTAAAGCCCCGGGCGCAACGGCTACTTCATTCATGGCTGTACCTATTATAGCTTCAAATGTTGTTTGATTTTTGTTCATAGGTTTTTTACGAGCCTCAGGATCATAAAGGGAAGGCATTTCAGGACGCGCAGTAAGTAAGTACTTTTTCCTTATAACTGCATCATCTAATTCCCTGTCGCTGAAGTAACCAATCGTGGGAAGCAGGTCGAAATTCGTAAAATTGGTGCCACCTTCCACCACCAATGGTTTTATACCTTTCTGTTTAAACCCCTGCGGATTATATTGAACCAGGAAATTTAATTCTAAGGAATCTCCCGGTCTTAATGGCTGCTCCAATACATAGACGTGGTGACTGAGATCTTTGTCTATGACCACGCTAAGCGGTAAGTGACCGATCAAATTTCACTTCAGTAAATTCACTGCCCGAAGCACTTCCAATATGTATAGAGTCTATAGCTACTGAATCCTTATTTACAAGAGTATAAGTTCCGTGGATTTCGGCTTGCTGCCTTTCCGGATAAAGTTCCACTTGCAATTTTGTAGCTGTTACCTGTGGTTTCGGGGTATTTCTGTACCTGCCATAACGCCGCTCGTATTCGGCTTGCCTCTCAGTGAGTTCAGACTCAGTTTGGTAATCGTTGAGCATATTCGTGTTATAGAAAATGAAACTTCCAAGGGTGAATAAAAGCCCCGCACCTAAGATGCTTATCCAAATAATTGAGCCTGTAAATCGCTGCTGAGCAATCTGAAAGCGAGATTTTAAACTTCGATCCTTTCCCCGTACCCACAGCAATTTTGCTGCTACTGCCAACAGTATAGCCCATGCTATCCAATAAGCCTTGAACCACAGCCAGGGACCCAGCGAAGCTCCAAAACCACGCATATCTGTATACCACCATCCCGGCCCGTCACCATAAACAAGCATACTGTGTTCAATGCCAAATTTTGTTGGAAAAGCCATAAAGTTGAAAACTAAAAGTACCACCATGAACCCAATATATTTTTGGTTTACTACAATATGTACCACAAAAGCAATTGCGGTAAAGAGCAGGTAGTCTATAAGTTGGAGTCCAAAAAGAGTTTTTAGATAAAGGCTTATTTCCAGATTATCTGCACCCAGGATTAATTGCATCAGAATACCTCCACCCATAAGTATGACTATCCAGGTAACAATAACGAGACTTAAACCAAGAAACTTACCGGTAAGAAGTACCCAATCGGGTGCTAAGTGCTGCATCAGCAATATCATTTATCCCTTTATCCCGCTCAAGCCATATAAGCTCTCCGGTGAAGAACATAATGAGAAGCGGGATAATAACCCAGGGGGAACCAATATTACTAACAGGAGCTGTAAAATAAGAAATCACCTGCTGGGTTGTTGGAAGCAACTGAATTCCCTGCTCATTTATGATAAGGTCGCCAAATGCTGCGGAAATAATAGCAATAGCACCAACGAGGGTAAGTCCCAGTGGATGTGTGGCTATTTTCTTAAATGATGCCCAGGCTATAGTGAGTGTCTGACTGATATAGGTTCCAAAGCCGAAGTTTTGTTGTACCTTCGGAACCGAAATAGCAGCTGCTCTTATAATTCCGGTGTCAGCAGAAATTTCAGACGAAGCTTTTGACTTCCTTTTAAATCTGCCAAACCAGCTTTTTGTTACCGGATGAGCAAAACTGAAGCGGAAGTAGGTAAAAATTAATAATCCCACTGCGACGAAAAACCAAAGGATTTTGTTCAGAAGAAACATACCTTCCGGTTGAACTAGTCGGTAATTTTTTTCGGGAACAGACCAGGTCGCCATTTCGGCGCCCACGATTCCCAATATCCCCACCGGGTCCAGAACGCGATTAAAGTCCCAGTTTCCAAAAATGTTCGTGAGTGAGGCGGCCACGAGTTGAGGAAAAATAGCCAATAACAAACTGGCAATATAAGCTGTCATCACCTGCTAAGCTTAGTGCTGCAAATGTGAATTGTAAAGCTGTTGCCACAAAAACCACTTAAGTAAAGCAATCAGAAAATAGATATTCAGGTAGGCTTCCGGTCTAAAAGCTAATAATTCCTCCTGTTCCATGCCCGGAATAAACTCCGGCAAATAGAAGGAAAGCATGATACCTAAAGGAAGAGTAAGTGTTACCAGCGCATTTACTGCAAAGGCTGCAAAAACCTAGCCTCCCAGGTAGTTGAGTTTTTTAACCGGAGAGGTATATATAAGAGGATGTATGCGCATTTGAACGTCACGTGCTGCTGCTTCTCCGGCCACAGAGGCACCAATAATAAGCCAGATTAATCCGCCAATTACCGTCAAACCTGTCATATGAGCTGTATTATTTGGGAATACACCATCTCCGGTCGCCACGAGCAGCTTCATACCAATTGTAAGAGTCAGGAGGACTGCAAAATAAAGCCAGGTGGAGATTCGGCTTCTCAGATAGGCGAACTCAGAGGTAAAGATCTTTAGGAAAATCATGACTGCACCTCTCCTTCCTTTTGCAGCACCTGCTTTTGATAATGCCCTGCCATAGTGGTGAAGTAAACATCTTCCAGATCGGGAGCTACGGCTTCGAAGCTGTTGCCGGGATTTTCCTCGCTATAGATATGCACTACTGTTCTTCCGCTTAAAAGTTTAGTCGAAATTACCTTATGCTCCTGCTCCAGGTGAGCTACCTGACTTTTTTCAACAATGCGGCGCCAGATCTTTCCCTGAAGGTTTTCTACTGCTTGTAAAGGTTCCGATTCCTGTAATATTTGCCCATTGGCAATAATGGCCATCCGGGTGCAAAGCTCGCTTACATCTTCTACAATGTGAGTGGATAAAATTACTACAGCGTTCTCTCCTAACTCACTCAAAAGGTTGAGAAAACGAACCCTTTCCGCAGGATCCAGGCTTAGTCGTAGGTTCATCTACGATCATTAGCTTCGGATTTCCTAAAAGTGCAACTGCCACCCCGAACCGTTGTTTCATTCCGCCTGAAAATCCACCTAACTTCTGTCTGCGCTTTTCCCAAAGATTTGTTTGTTTCAGTAAGCCTTCCACTACTTCCTTTCTCGAAGCCCGGTTGGTAATTCCTTTGAGGACAGCAAAGTAATCAAGGAGATCCTCCGCTTTGGCTTTTGGGTATAGTCCGAACTCCTGCGGCAGGTATCCCAATGTTTGCCGCACCTCGTCCTTTTGCTTCAGTACATCTAAATTCCCTAAAAATATTTGTCCTTCATCCGGCTCCTGCAATGTCGCAAGGGTGCGCATAAGTGTAGATTTACTTGCTCCGTTAGGACCAAGCAGTCCGTACATTCCAGCAGGAATATTCAGTGAAATATTATTTAATGCCTGCACCCCGTTGGCGTAGGTTTTAGAGACATTTTTAATGGACAGGTGAATTTGATGATTTTCCATTGTTTCTGATTTACTTCTTTTACTTCTTGATTGCTGAAAGCGAGGCTTGATCTTTTATCGCTTATATTCAGACCAAATGAAGTACTAATAGTCTCAATTAAAAAAAGTGATATACCGCTCCGGGTATTTATTCGACGAGTGCCACCTTTGCTTCGGTCAAAGCAATTACATGATCAATTTCCTATTTGGCAGATTGAAAATAGCCCCCGGTAGATTAGGTAATAATAGAACAGCTGGAAATAATATCTTTGTTCTATGGAGCGAATTAAAAAGATATTCTTAAGGGTACACGTTATTCTCTGGATCCTGTTTAGCCTTTTAATAGCCTTGCAAACCACCCAGGAAACTGTCTACTGGTTTAAGTTAACCGTGGCAATACTGCTGACGAGCCTCTATGTTTTCTACAGCCACTTCTTTCTTCTTACCCATTATTCAGGTAAAAAAAAGAAAGGTGCTTATTTTCTTGCGCTGGCCTGGATTATATTGAGCGGGCCTTTGATGTATATTTTATTGCATTACAAAAAGCTGAATACTCCTGATCTTTTTTTTGAATATTACATGGTGTCCCTCATTTCAATTATTCTTCCCTTTATCTTTCTTGGATGGCTGGCGAGAATTACTGAGAACCTCGTCTTAAATACCTTTAAGAAAGAGCAGCTGGAAAAACAGGCGGTGGAAGCTGAGCTTTATTATTTAAAATCCCAGATCAACCCGCATTTTCTGTTCAACACCCTTAATAATATTCATACATTAGTATATAAACAGGCTCCGGCAGCACCGGAAGCTGTTATGCGGCTGTCCTCATTAATGCGTTATATGATCTATGAATCGAACTCTACCACTGTACCCCTTTCTACAGAAATGAAGTACTTAAGTGACTATATGGCCTTGCAGCAGCTTCGTTATAAAAACTCTCCCATTGTCAATTTTGAAGTAGAAGGAGATATAGAAAACTGCCATATTGCACCGCTTTTATTTATCCATCTTTTGGAAAATGCGTATAAACATAGTCCGGCACGTTTGGAATCTGGTGCTATAAACCTAACAATTTCAGTAAAAGAGAATACCCTCACTTTTAAGGTGGAAAACCCAAGGGAAAAGAAGATTGCAAATGGACTGGAAGAACCGGGTGGAATTGGTTTGCCAAACGTTCAGAAACGGCTGCAATTACTTTATCCTGATCAGCATCGTCTCGACATTAAAAAGACAGAAGATGTATTTACGGTGGAAATGAATATTACTAATCTTCATACGCAAGTTCATGAGAGAAAAGCTCACCTGCTATATAATTGATGATGAGCATCTGGCTCAGGAAATCCTGGAAGAATATGTGGCTAAAGTTCCTTTTCTCGAGCTGAAAGGAATATTTTATTCTCCGCTTGAAGCGGCTGCACAAATGGAGCAGGATAAACCGGACCTGCTGTTTCTGGATATTAATATGCCGGATCTGGACGGACTCAGTTTTATCCCAATGCTGAATCCAAAACCGATGATCATACTCACGACAGCCTATGACCAATATGCTCTGAAGGCTTATGACCTGGAAGTGAAAGATTACCTTTTAAAGCCGATTTCGTTTGAACGGTTTTATAAAGGAGTATTACGCCTTTACCAGGAATCAGTTTCTCAGCAAAAGCCGGAAATAAAAGAAACAAAAATTGATGTTCCCCAAGAGTCCGACTTTATTTTTCTGAAGGTGGGGCATCGTATTCAGAAGCTGCCTATACAGGAAATTATCTATATAGAAGGTATGAAGGATTATTTGCGCATTCATACTGCCATAGAAAAGATAATGACCCTGCTGAGTTTTGGTAAGCTGGAAGAACTGCTGCCATCTGCTAAATTTGTAAGAGTGCATCGTTCTTTTATGGTTTCCATTGATAAGATAGACCATATCGAAAAAAAACGGATAAAGATATCAGACCGAATTATACCCATAAGCGATACATACTCAGATGGTTTTTACAAGAAGCTGAAAGGTCTACAATAATGAACGTTTGGTCAAAACCTCTATGGTCAAATTATAAGAGGTATCTTCCGTTAAGAAGCCAGTTCTTTTACTGCTGAATTATATTCCTATTCATTTTTAGAGCCCCATCTCCTCCCCTTCAGTTTAATCTTTTGTTAATCATTTGATTAGGCTTATAAATATTCCTATTTTATCTAATGTAAATGAATGTATAACTTAAAAATAAAATTATGAGTATTGTAAAAGTTATTGAAGTGATCGCCTCATCTGAACAAAGTTTTGATGATGCAGCACGAAATGCCGTAAAGGAAGCTTCTAAAAGTGTGAAAAATATTAAATCGGTTTACATAAAAGAAATGACAGCCAACGTCACAGATAACAATATAGTGTCGTATGGAGTCAATGCGAAAATTTCTTTTACAGTAGATAAACTTGATTAACCGAATAAATACTAAAATAAAATGCCGGGGTTTTAAAGCTCCGGCATTTTTTATTTATTCTTCCTGGTCCTATTCTCTCAATTTCATTGTAGCGTACAAAGCAGTCCCATGTTTGGCTGTATGTGCATTTAAAACAATGTTAACGACAATTTTTTCCATTAAAGGGTGCATTTTTCCTATTTGCATAAAGGTAGACTGGAAAAGCTCCACATCTACCATAGGAAGAATTTTTGGCATTATACCACCTCCAATATAGATCCCTCCCGTTGCCTTAAGCTTAAGAGCCAGTTGAGCAGTCTCTGTAGCAAGATATCTTACAAATAAATTGATGCTTTCTTTGGCCAAATCATAATTACCATCCCTGGCACTTTCACTTATAACCGCTGCTGGATCTTCATTTAAGATCCGCTCTTTAAACCATTCCGGCTCCTGTGTGCCATGATGAGCTAAGAGGAATCGGTAAATATTCTGAAGCCCTCTTCCCGAAATGATCCGTTCCCAACTTACCCTTCCAAATTCTTCATGAAGGAATCTCCAAAATAATACGTCGAGCTCATTCCGTGGGCTGAAATCACAATGTCCGCCTTCCGCCGGGAATGGATGAAAAAATTTGCCATCCCAATACAATCCCGCTTCTCCCAGGCCTGTTCCGGGGGAAATAATGGCTGCATTTCCGGGAAGGATTTTTCCACCTTTAATTTCTTTTAAATCTTTTAGATCCAGTAATGCAAGACCATAAGCATTAGCTTCAAGGTCATTGATCACTGCTACTTTTCGTATTCCTAATCTTTGTTTTATCTCGTTTTCATCTACTTCCCAGGAAAAATTTGTTCCTGAAACTTTGCCTTCTATCACCGGGCCCGCAACTCCAAGACAAATACTATCTATTGCAGGACAGTTTTCTTTTTGGAAATCTTCATAAAGCTGAAAAAACGAGGAATAGGCCTTGGTTTGGTAAGTTCTTTCCAATAGAGGTTGAAGAAAACCATTTCTAACTCGAAAAAGAGCAATATTGGTTTTGGTACCTCCCACATCTCCGGCAAGCACTACCCCTTCTGCCTTATCAATGTTGTCAATAGGAAATTTTATAGTTGATCCTGCTGCTATCTTCAAGGATATGTCTTGCATAAAATTTTATTTCGAAAAGTAAGTAAAAACTTCAGATTGTAAAAACTGGCAGCAAAAGTAAAGCAGAATTTGCGTTAATAACAGTAGAATGATCAAAAATATAATCATTATACATTTTCTGCCGATTTAAAAGCTCCTCCAAATTATAAAATAAAGAAATCCTTAGGGTTCGGGATAAATCAAAAAAGCAGAAACAGGTAGGGGTTTCCTACCTGTTTCCGGAAAGGATCTGGATTCTCTTCTTCCAAAGTCTTCTTGTGAAAACTAATTATTAAGCACTCTCCCTATCCTACAAGGTTAACCTGTAAATATCAGGTTCAACTTACCTTAGTAATATTTAAATTTTTATTTAGTTTCTGATAACTAACCTACTATTATGCATTCTTCGGAATGAGGGAGAAAACTTACTCGAGTACTTTCTAATCCCTTACATCTTACTAAAGATATTATAAGACCAATTTAAGCAAAATTATGAAATCCCAATTAAGGCGATAAAAAAAATTTTGTCGTAATATCAGCAGGAATTATCACTAAAATCATATTATTGCCTCTTTCTTTTTTACTGATCAAAATCATAAATCTGACATATAAATACCAATATTTTTGTAGTTTAAACCCTTCAAAACGCACATCCAATTTTCCCCTCATGGAATTAAACAAGTATATTGACCATACAATTTTAAAGCCTACGGCGACCCCTTTAGACATTAAGAACCTATGTGTTGAGGCTAAAGAGCATAAATTCTTTGCAGTTTGTGTAAATGGCAGCCACGTAGTCCTTGCAAAATCTATGTTGAAGGGTTCTCCTGTTCAAATTGCAGCCGTTATAGGTTTTCCTTTGGGAGCAATGAGTACCAAAACAAAAGTATTTGAAGCCCGGGAATGTATAGAAAACGGAGCCGATGAAATTGATATGGTAATTAATATAGGCTGGCTGAAATCAGAACATTTTAAGGCTGTGGAAGATGAAATAGCAGAAATAAAGAAAGCAATAGGTGATCGTATTTTAAAGGTTATCATTGAAACCTGTTATCTTACCGAAGAGGAAAAAATCGCCGCCTGCCACGCTGCACTTAATGCGAAGGCGGATTTTGTAAAGACTTCAACAGGATTTGCTGCAGGAGGTGCAACTTTAGAAGATGTGAAATTGATGAAGAATGCTGTTCGAGGAAAACTACAGGTTAAAGCTTCGGGAGGTATAAAAGATACCGAAACTGCACAGGCCTTTATAGATGCAGGTGCGAACAGACTTGGAACTTCAGCAGGAATAGCTCTCATTACCCCAAACGAGCAGGACTAATGAGTATTCATCTTGCTGCAAAAACAGGAGAAATAGCAGAGACCGTTCTCCTCCCCGGGGATCCTTTAAGAGCTAAATGGATTGCCGAAACCTTTTTAGAAGATGCTTTCCTTTATAACCAGGTACGGGGAATGTTTGGCTACACAGGATTTTACGAAGGAAAAAGAGTGTCTGTACAGGGAACGGGAATGGGAATTCCATCAACATTAATTTATTGTCACGAACTCATCAATCATTACGGAGCAAAAAATCTTATTAGGGTTGGATCTGCAGGTTCTTTTCAAAAGGAAGTAAAATTGAGGGATATTGTTATTGCAATGGCGGCTTCCACTAATTCTGCAGTGAACAAACCCCGCTTTATGGGAGCTGATTTTGCCCCTACTGCCAGTTTTGATCTTTTTATGAAAGCGGCCATATATGCAAAGGAACATAAGATCCCGATAAAAGCAGGTAATATATTGTCCTCTGATGATTTTTATGAAGAAGATCCTGAAGGTTTTAAAAAGTGGGCAGACTATGGAGTGTTGTGTGTAGAAATGGAAACTGCTTAAGTCTTTACAGTATTGCCGCGAAGTATAAGGTAGATGCCCTTGCCATACTCACCATTTCTGATTCACTGGTTACCAAAGAAGTTACCTCTGCACATGACCGGGAACAAACTTTCAGAACTATGGTAGAAATTGCTCTGGGTGCTGTTTAGTTCTGAAATTAGGAAAGTACAAGCTATAGGTTTCAAACAGACATACTGAAATTTTTTATTCTAACAGGACTACTGATAATAAAGTATTTACGTAAAAATCCTGCACTTGTATGAATAATTGCTAAAAAAATGCTTGTTTTAAATATAAAGAAACTTATATTTGCACCGCGAAATCGGTCGCGTAGCTCAGCTGGATAGAGCACCTGCCTTCTAAGCAGGCGGTCTCAGGTTCGAATCCTGACGCGATCACGCTAATATTAAAGGTTTCAAGCTGTCAAAGGTTTGGAGCCTTTTTTATTTGCATACAATTTGCATAAAAGGAGCTTTAAAAGTTATTATTATCTAAGGTGTAGAACAGATAATTTACCTACATTTAATAAATATGATAGAGTTTGTTGGGATAATACTTGTAGCCTATATTCTTTGGCTGTTGTTCTTTAGGCAAAAGAAAGAGAAGCTGATAGAAAAGGAAGAGAAGTCTATAGATTTTACTAAAGATTCTGCTTACTACATGCGTGAGTTTCCTGAGATTTTAGGGGAATCAAAACCACTTAAAGCAGAACCAACAAAAGAGGAGAAGCCCAACATCACTATAAATATAACCAACAATCACTTGCATATTTATCCTCCAGGGGAAGATCAAAAATAATTAAATTCAAAAGATTAGTAGGAATAATGAATCCCTCTTTCTCTGCTTTTTGTTCCTTATTTTGTACGATAAACGTACTGCGGATATTCAATCATCAGTTTTCCTAGATCAATTATTAACGGGTTTATGTTTTTTCCTTCGTCATTTGCTGAAGGATAATGATGGTTTTGGTAATTAATTAATTATTAAAAAGAATATTAAAGCCAACAAAAGAAAAAATAGCCCTATTAAAAACCGTTTTCTCCATTTCTTCTTATTCTTCCGTTTTCTAACGAGGGTTCCCCTTGTTTCTTCCAAACTTTTTTTTCTTGATGCGAACTCATATTCAGATTTATCAATTCTCCCGATGCGATGAAGAAAATTTAGTGCGGCTAATTTTCCACTCTCTAAAAGAAAATTCTTTTCTTGATCCGTGAGCTTGAATTGTGTTGTGCGAATGGGGTAAGGGTCAATGACAATAATGTTATCCTTGTATTTTTTTAAAACTTCAAAATCTGTGGCTTCCGTCCAGATAGCTAAAAGTTCCGTTAGGTAACTTTCATCTTCTTTTTTATAAGTTTCAGGCCCCAGGTAGAGCCCAAGGAAGTTTGCGTTTGGGTAATTTTCCAACAAAATCTCAACAGGAAAATTATTTTGAGTTCCCCCGTCGAAAACCCGCATACCTTCACTGGATTGAGGTGTAAAAATTAAAGGTATGGACATACTACAGCGTGCTGCAAAAGCTGCGTTCTTTTCTTTGGTATTATCCTCAAAAGAACTAAAGATTAACGCTTTCTTGTCCCTTCTACTTGCATAAACAGTAGTCTTCTTCGGGAGGTCTTGCAACCTTACCGCAGTAGATGATTCTAATTTTACCGCTAACAACTCCTCTAGCCATTTTGTAAAGGATTTTGCCTCGTATAGACCACCTTTAATTATAAGATTCTTAATCGCAACAAAACAATTAGCGTCTTTAAAATCCGCAAAGTTTTTCTTAGATAAAATTTCTTTCAGCTCATCAATTGTATGTCCTGAACCAAGCAAAATAGCAGTTATCCCGCCTGCTGAAGTACCCGTATACCAAGAAAAGTCATAGTGATTTTCTAATATTTCAAGTGCTCCAACATAAGCCAATCCTTTAATTCCTCCACCCTTCATTACGAGCACAAAATCTTCATATTCTAAAGATTCAGGCAGCCTCTCCCCGGAAATGTTATTAAAGTGCTTTGTTTCGCTTAGAAGTACATCGTACAATTTGGCAACTAATATAGAATCATTATACTCAGATTCAATTTTCTTGATCCACTCATGGCCTTTATTTGTATAGTCACTACTATTGCGCCATTGACCTTTTAGTTCCTGATGAAATTCTTTTGTTAATCGTTCAAAAATTCTAATCCTGTCCTGACTAGTCAATAGATTCGGAATATCTCCTTTCTAACAGGTAGAAAGGAACAATTATGACGTCACCTTTGTCCTTTTTTTGACCCCAAACTGTTGACACCTCATTTGGGATATCGTATACACTGTCAAAATCAGAACCAATTTTAGATCCGTCTTCGTCTAGAACCCTATAAATTGTGCGAAGTATTTCGTACTCTTCCATTATCATAAAAGAGGTATTTATATCTTCAAATGAAAAACGGTATTTATCAGAATAAAAATGATCCATGGTGATGGCCCTTTGATCTGGATGTTGGACAAACCAATCAAAGATAGCTTTGAAAATTTTCGAATATTCAGGATATTCTTTAGCTAAATTCTGCAATTTTCTTTCTGACATATTTATACTCCTGCGGGCTTATGTTTGCTGGAATTATAATTTCATTTATATCGTTTTTCCCTAGAACGACATTCACATCACTGGATAAAACATCCCCAGAACCTTCAGCTAAAAGCTGAATCGCCAAGCTGTTGGGTCTTCCTTCAGAATTAAGATAAGCTTCAATAGCCTCCTTTCGCGATTTATCCGAAAGAAGATCCAATTCATCTTCCCCATTGGTGCTAATAGTGGCTTGACCACTATGAGAATCAACCAATTTTACACTCAACAATTTATAAATATTTTTGTTAGTATCCCAGTTTATTAAGATATTATGTATAGTGTCTGAGAGATCTTTTTTTGTGAAATCTCTCTGAATAAAAACTCCAGGTGCAATTAGTTGTTCTACCTTTCTACGAGTATCCAAAACACTGGTTGTGGAATCAGATGTAGTTCTTCCTATCTTAATTTCTAATTGTTTACCATCCCATTCGGCCATTAAAATTACTCGTGAAGGTTTTTCTTTATAAACTATGTGGAAAAATCCTGTAGAATCATCAACCCATTCGTTCTGTCGCTCCCGTCTGACTTTCTTGTCATACAGTTTTACCAACCAAGAATTGTTTATGCCTCGATTAGGAGAACGAAAATCTGCCCATTCGGTTTTTGTTGGCATATCCATTATTTTAGGAAATTTTTCCCTTTCATTTTTTGGAAGAATTGCATCTGCAATCATTTTGCCATCGTGGTAATCGGAATCATTAACGCCATCTAAAGTTTTATAGATATAAATATATTGATCTCCGAATTCTTCAGAATCTTTAATTAAAGCTTGGATTTCCTTAATGTCTATAACACCTTCCTCAACACAGTGTAATAAGTTTTCGACAAGCTCCGGTTTATTACCACTTAATCTTATCAAATCTTTATTATCTTCTTTGTATTTTTTTAAAAGGTGATGAACACTACCAGCTAATACTAGTTGCGACTCTAAAATATCCGAATACAGTTCCTTTTGTTGTCGATTCATATTAAGAAATGAGTGGTGAACAATTCAATAAAATTTTGTTGGCGCACAATACTTTATAAAATGAATCCAAATATAGAAATTCTTAATAACTAAAAACCCAAAAGATTTTCTAACCAAACATTCAATTTTCCCTGCCAGTAATAATAAGAAGGGTTGTAAAGGAATAAAATTCTTAAATACCTGTATATTTATCTAAAAGTTCACCCTGAACAAATGCTCTCTTACCTTTAATTTTATTTTTATCGTTGTCGTACTCTACCTCTACAAAGAAGCGATCTACAGCATAGAGCACATACCTCCTACTCTCTTCAATGCGGATGTCTAGATAATCCCCAGAGCTAAATACAACATCATATTGTCCCTGATCCGGTAAGGCTAAGAATTCGTAAAGCGTAATTTTCATTTAATAAAAACTAAAAATATCCCACCTTTTCTATAGGTAAAGCCTTCTGCGAATCTATTAAAAATCGAAGGTCGTGTGCTTCCTTGGTAGATAAATTATATTGAGTAAGAAGTATTTGATCAACATTCTCAGTTATTGGTACACTCACCTGGTATAAAGTCTGTTCATCTTTTGATTTACAGTAGTAGGTTTTAATAAGAGGAGAATTTCCTTTTTGAAAATCAATAATATCATTTATGTAAAGAGTCTGAATTACTTTTCCTCCCTCCTTAGTAGTTGAGATTATTTTAATTTCTGTGGGAAATATAGAAATAGTACGTTCAAACGATTCTATCTCACCTGTATTCAAAAATTCCGTAAAGGGGCTTTCAAAGGAGGTTTGGCTAAGCACTAATACCAGAAAAGAGCAAACTCAATATAATAAAGAATCCTTTCACCTCATTAATTTACAAATAAGATTAAAATAGTTTGGCCTCCTTAACTCTTTTTTAGTGGTAGTTATTTATTGAAGTTCTGGATTTTGTGTGTTAAGTCTCTTATAGTTGCTTCATACCTTTCTAATTCCAGGTGCTTATCTGGAGAAACTTCAAAGTACCGGGTTTCACTTTTAACTAATCCCTCTTCTAATCCAATGGTGCTTAAATGCTCTTTCAACTGCTCCTTAATGACATCTTTCCAAGTTGCTTTATCTCCGGAATAATAGCAGGATCTTAAATAAAGATTAGTCTTAGACTCAGTTATTAGTGTACACACTTTCAATTCAATCTGGCCACTAGGGCCTACTCTCTTCCCTGAATAAAAATAATCCAGTATAAGCTCATTTAAGCTATTTTCTACCTTTGGGCGTGTGCTAACCTCCTCTAGCTTCCGTAAGTTTAAAGGAGCTCGGTATAGTGGCATAGTATATCAGAATTATTAATCACTTTACATTTAATAATTATAACCGAAGGCGAAATATTTTATATTTTCTGATTATCTTGTAGTAGGATTATTGACATAAGGGATTTACGTTTCTTTAATCCACTTAAGCAGGTCTTTTGTGCTCCTACGCATCGACCTGCTTTTTTCTTCCTAAATAATTCAAAACGAATCCATTAAAAAACATTAATTTATGGTTACATTAGATGTAAGGCTTAATCCTTTAGCTAACTGTGGGATTAAGCGAACATTGTAGGGATGGCTCGCTTTTTCTTTTATGAAACGTATTTCGAAACAATGTAGGCTGCCAAAAGAACACTGCATACCAGAAGAACCCACTTCCAGTACCTTCCGTTGCTTTTTATCATTCCGTCGTCATCTTCCATAACTGTGGATTCTATTAATTTTTATTCTTGCCTTTGTAATAGTTATTCCTATTTCTATTATAGTTTTTCATTGTGCGACTTTCTTCAATTAGATCTTCATCACCCAATTTTTCAGCAGGTAGCAAAAAAGAGAAAAACAACAAGAGCAAAAAACCCGACCCAACAAGAATAAGCTCCTCAAAGAATTTTAAAAAAGAGCTTATGAGTGTTAATGACAAGAATGCACATAAATAGTTGAATAGAAATAAAACCAACAAGATATGCCTAAGGTGTTTTAAATTATGGAAAGCCATTCCCCTACAGATTTATTAATTATAATCTTCTATTCTTGAGGGAGCTAAAAAGGTAAAATATTTTTCAATGGTGACAAATTAATCTGAAATTATTTTATATTTAACCTATCAATTTGGGGGGTAAGGGGTTACAGCCCTATTGGTTAGATAAGCGGGCACTTGGGGTTCCCGCTTTTTTTATGGCCATCCCAATTACTCATAGCTCTGTTTAAGTTTAATTCACTTTCTGGTAATAATCCGTAAATTTATAAAAAGAGCAATATGAAACTTGAAATATCATTAGTAAAAGACCCACAGGAGATAGAAGATACTTTAGCTACTTCCCATTTTGATTGTATAGAGGTTTATGAGCCTTCTTCAAAAGTCGAAAAGGGAGGAACTGTCTATATTATTTCTGAAGATCAACCGCACTACGTTATACCTGCTACCTGGGCATTAGGAGATGATGTACTAGAGGATTTAATGGAGGGGGAAAAATTAATGAAGTGTGTAATCCTTGTAGATAAAGTGGTAATGAACGGCAAAACTACAACTGAAGGAAATCACCTTACTGGGATTAAAGGGTATTGTATAGACTACGGAGGCGAAAACTATATTGTGCTTCCAGCAAGAGATAAAAAACAGTTGCAACTTTGTGATTGTGGTGATATTCAAAATTATCTGGTAAACCGATAACGAAGATGTGTTACCGTACTAAACTTAATTCCCATTAAGCGATATTGAAAGGACTTTCGATGCTCGTTTTGTTGATCCTGAAGCTTACCAACTTTTGGAGGAAATTAATGCTTATACTTTTAATAGAACTCCTGTAATAACTGCTGAAAACAAGGGAGAAATACAGATGTTCAATTGGGGCTTAATACCTTTTTGGGCTAAATCTGATAATATCAAAAAATCTACCTTAAATGCTAGAATAGAAACTGCTACAGAAAAACCAGCGTTTAGAAATTCCGTTGAGAACCGTTGCCTCACAATTGCTAATGGTTATTATGAATGGCAGTGGTTAGATCCTAAAGGAAAACAGAAGCAGAAGTATTTAATTCAACCAAAAGGCCAAGAGATTTTTGCATTTGCCGGAATTTATTCTACCTGGAAAAAACCAGATAATAATGAGCTAATAAACTCTTATTCAATTTTAACTACAGAAGCGAATGAGTTAATGAGTCGGATACATAACAACAAACAGCGGTAACCGTTGCACAAGCCTATAATTTCCTCTACAAACAAGATTTCCTATTATATTTAAAGCTTTTTAAGCAAGTGATGCTCTATTCACAAACACTTTTTGGGAAGAAAAAAGGAGGATCAAAACAGCTTGAAAAGCCATTAATTCAGCTTTTATAATAGAAGGAGCGGCGTCTTGGCATTTTTGCAGGGCATTTGCCCCGGACTTGACTTTCCTTGTGGTAAACTTCAGGTACTTCTTCAGGTTATACGCAATGGCGGCCAGGTGCATACATTTGTTGGCCTGGCGAATTCCGATGGTATTTACTTTTCTTAGTCCCAGGAATTCTTTAAGGGTACCAAAAACGGGTTCTACCGTGCCTTGTCGTTTGCCTTTCATATAGCGGCCACGCCTGCTTTTTACCCGTTCAATATTTCTTTCGTATTCTTCCCGAAAGGCGGTAATATTGATCCTTTTTTCGTGGCTCTTGCCAATGCAGGCTTTTTTTATTGGGCAGTCTTTACAATCTGCTCTTGTAGTAAAATAGTTATCCTTTAAGTTTCCATTCTCCATTTTCTGCTTCCGGAAGGTTACCTTTTTCCTTGCGGGCACAGCCAGTAGTTGCCCTCTTTAAAATATTGGAACCCTTCAGGTCCTCCTTTGTAAGTGCCGTGTGGTGGAATATAGGGTGTAAGACCTTTATTTTCCAGGTATGCATAATTCTCCCCACTGCTATAACCTGCATCTGCCAGCAGATTTTCCCAGATCAATCCTTCCCTGCGTAAACGCCTGTTCAATCTTGTAACAGTATCCTTTAAATATTTTGTGTCTTTCTTATCTGCATGGTAGGCCTGTACATCTGTTATTACGTGGGCTTTAGTATCTACGGCTATATTGCAGAGGTAGTTAAGTTTCCTGGCTTTTCCGGGTTTGACACTGATCCTTGCATCAGGATCTGTGGGGCTGTAGTGGGTTTTGTTGCTGGTATATTTACTGCCTTTGTTCTTTGCACCGGGTTTCATATCCTGGTCCTTACTCCATCTTTTATTACGGCTCTTAATTTCCTGTAATTCTTGTTTACTGGCGGTAATTTCCTGTTGTTCTTTAGGGGCTTTGTTCTCTTTGGCTTTTCGGTCCCTGCTGCTTTGCACACGCAGCTTTGAGAGATGCTCTTCAAGATCTTCTGCCGGGACTTTAAGCTCCAGGCTATCCATAGAAGCATTGGCTTTAACAGGAGCTGAATCAATGGCTTGTGTATGCCCGCTTACCAATCCTGCTTCTACACATAGTTTAAAAACCCGGGTGAATACTTCCTCAAAGACATCATCGGTAAAAAGCTTTCGGGTACGGCTTATGGTGCTGTGCCAGGGTAGTTCTTCATCTACATCATACCCAAGGAAATAAAGGATGTCCAGCCGCATTGCACAATGATCCATTACGCCACGATCTGTAGTAATATTCTCAAGATATCCCACCAGGCAGATCTTGAAATACACCACGGGGTCGATACTTTTTTGTCCGCTCTCCCCATAGAACTGGTGGGTGAGTGGATAAAGGAAATCCAGGTTGAGAGCCTCTTTTAACCTGCGATAAAAATTTTCTTTTGGGATTCGATCACTTAACCTAAAGGAAGTGAAGAGTTTTTCCTGATAGTCTTTTTTGCCTTGCATTCCATGAAATTACCTAATTTCGGTAACTTGTGCAACAGGCACAGCGTATGCCTGTAGTGTTGAGGCAAGAGGATTGGGATAGTTGGTTATCAGGTAAAGATATTTCAAACTTCGCTTTTCCCTATGAGGTGGAGCTTAGAGCACAGCCCGTTTAAATTGGGTCAGTTTGTTCTTTCAGAAATTAATAAGCTCAGGTTTTAAATTAAACAAATACCTGCCAACCGTACCGTTGCAACCGTACCATTGCTTTACCGTTGAATTAGCCGTTGCATTTACCGTTGAAGCCGTTGAATGATGCCATAAATTGCCGTTAATGGCATTTAATTCATACTATTAACGCTGCAACCGTTATTAAAGAATTGAACCGATTTATAAATTAATATACCAAAAATAGAAACTTCCCTTTTTCCCTATATTTTTATCTCCTGATCACCTACACTTAATCAAGTTTTTCGAGTGCTTTATCCAAAAGATTGTTTACATCGCATTCTGAGTCCTTTTTTATCGTAACTTCTATAGCCAAATTTTTTAATCCTTTCGGTTATGAAAAAAAATATTCACATTGAAAAAATGAGCGTGAAAGGAGTTCAAAATTTAATAGATCGCGCATATCGTGAAGGGAGTGAAATGCAGTTTGTAAGAGAATTGTATAAAAATTCAATAGAAGCTGGAGCAACACAAATTGAATTTGGGCCCGAATGGCAAGGAGTAGAAAAGCAAGGCGTTTATAGATTTATGGTCGCTGATAACGGCAAGGGAATGAACGCAAGCGAAATGGAAACTTTTCTTAATACTTTCGGCAGTGGCGGCAAACCCGTGGGAGGTGCTCACGAAAATTACGGAATCGGAGCTAAAACTTCCACCTTACCCTGGAATTATAAAGGTGTCGTCGTTTTATCCTGGACTGAAAATGATCCAGTAGGATCAATGTTGTGGTTGTGTAAAAATCCTTCAACAGGGGAATATGGAGCTAAAATTATTCAAACTGATGATGGAGAATACAACACTGTAGTAAGCCCTTACAACGATAAAGAATTCGGCATTAATTGGGGTAAAATAAAGCCTTCGTGGTTACAAATTAGTGGAACGATTGTAATTTGTTTAGGTAATACGGGTAAAGAAAATACTTTTATTGAAAAAGGCAGAGGTGAAAGCTTTTCCCTACAAGGAATTTCAGCATATCTAAACAAACGGATATGGGAAATACCTGAAAATGTTGAAATCTTCGTACAGGAATTAAGATCAAAGAAAAAAGAAAAGATGCCGAAGTCAATTGAAGAGGCTTCAAGAAGCAGTTTGTTTAATAAAGGGAAAAAAGACAATCGCTGGAATAGAAGAAGAGTAAAAGGAGCAAAGCAACATTTAATATTTCCAGGTCATAAGAAAGGAGAAATGGGGGCAACCGGAAAGATTACAGCTAAGGATGGCACTGAATTAAAATGGTATTTGTGGAAGGGTGAAAGACCTAACATTCATTCTAACGCCCACGAAAAAGGTTACATTGCTGCACTTTACGACAATGAATTATACGACGTAAAAACTCATCATTCTTCTTTTTCGTAGTTTTGGTATATCTGCATCAAAAGTCAGAGAAAACCTGACCATAATTGCTATACCTCCAATTTTAAGTAATGATGTTGGTGTTTATCCAGATACTGCTAGAAACTCGCTGAAAATAATGGGTACTAAAAAAGCTAAGTGAACCCTTACCCTGGGCAGAATGGGGAGAAGAGTTCTCATCTCAATTGCCTCCTGAAATTATTAATGCGTTAAAAAATGCAATTGATTCATCCACAGGGACCATAGAGGATACAAAGTGGAGAGATAAATTAGCGGCAAGATTTAGTAAGAGATGGAATCAAAGAATTAACAAATTAGCCGAAGAAGGGAAGGAAAAAATATTACCTGGTCAAACGATAAACTTATTTACGATCACGGAACAACCTGGTGAAGATAAACCTCGTTCTAAAACTAGCTCATTTACAACTAGACAAGAAGATAAGTCGCTAAACGCTGGATTTACAGCATCTGGAGAAGAAAAAGCAAAAGAAACACACGTGCCTAGAGGTATCCCTAATTACCGCTGGGTAAATGAAGAAGAGTTAGAGCTTGGAGTGGCAGCAGCATGGGAACCTCCTAATGCCAATGAACCCAGTGGAGTTGTCCTCCTTAACCGCGGCTTTGAAATGTTTGGGGAAGTTATCCGATATTGGCAAAATCTTTACCCGGAGCACCTAGCAGAGAAAATTGAATTCGTCGTTCAAGAAATTTATGGGCAGGCCATGGTTGCTCGTATAGCACATTCGGAAAGCCTAGCACGAAATGCAAATTGGGGGCGTAAAGCAGTAGATAATGAGCTTCGTTCACCTAGTTCGCTTACTATGGCAGTCTTGGGATTAGTTACAGAAGATTATATTATAGCAAATAAGTTAGGAGCTCTTTTAAGTAAGCGTCAAAGCAGTTAAATCAGGTACAAATTAAAAAACCCCGCAAGTGGATGCGAGGCTTTAACTATTGGAATTACGTTTTATCCTTTAGGCCTTTTAATTTCCTTTGCTTTATAAACTTCAATATTTCTCTTTTTCTGTAACCTTTCCGCTTCTTCTGTTATTAAGCCAGCCAGTTCTTTAGCTCTCTCAATAAAGGTTTTATAATCGATTAAGCCATAAGTAAAAGATTCAGTAATAGTTATTATTTCCTCCTCGATTTCCGCATAAAATTCTTCATTAGCACCTAAAGTGTGCTCTGTTGACCATTGATCCTTAAAAGAAGCTCCTAATAAGGCTAAATCTAATTTTGTATCAAAGAAAGTATCTCCTGTATTGGAAAACTTATCTAAAAACTTTGAGTGTTCTTTATAGGTTTTTTGTAGGTTAAAATATTCCTCTAAATACTCATCATTTAAAGGCTCTTTCCATAATGCATGGTTTACAACTTCATTTAATATTAGAGTGGGAATTATTTCTTTTGCTCCGGTGCTCTCTAAATATTTGTTTATAGACTCTATTTGCATTCTTATACCCATTAATTCTACTAAAGACTCAAAAATTTCTCTGTCTGTAATATCTAATCTTTTAATATCTAATAGAAGATATCTGTTAGCCCGGCCTCCTGGATATTCCATTATGTTTTTTGCGGCTTTGGTTTTTTCTTCTGGTAAGTTTACTGTTATCATAATTTCTAATTTTTAGTTTATTTATAAAGTTTTATTTTGATTAATTGTGTTTAGATATACGTTCCATTTAAAAATTATTTTTTTTGCTAATGCTGTAGCATCTTTTCTAAATCTTAGTTTTCTTTTAGAGTTCTTTTTAATCGTTTTATCAAAGATTCTTTCCATTTCCTCTCTAATAGGAATGGTTCTTTCTTCTTCTTCTAATGTTTGTGGAAAAGGATAGCCTATAAGATTAAATGCACTGTAGATACCGGAATAATCAGCGGCATAATACATTGTATCTTCGTGAGGTGCGAAGGTTCTTTGTACAGCATCCATTATTATAAATAGCTGCTTAAACATTACTGCATCTTTTACAATGTCCTGTAGTAACTCCGCCTTTTGTCTGTCTGTAAAATCTGAATAAATCATATTATTTAAGATTGTTTAAATTGAATAGTTACCTTTTGGATTGAGGCTTTTTCCATTGCCACTCTATTAATCAGCTCCAAGTTGTTTTCCACTCTACATTGTATTGAAGCCTTAACACGTGCTTTGTCCTCTTCTGAAGCTTTAGGATCAAATAATGTGGAGAATCCTGTGAAAAGTTGGTTTAAGTTATTCATTTGATTGATCTATTAATTTAAGTTGTACTTCCAATTTCCGATTTGGGGGTTTTTCCTTATTCTGGAAGCACCCCCAGGTTAGCTAGTATGCCGCTATAAAGTTTTCAACCTTAAAGGATCTTAAACTATTTACTTCAGCATCGAAGTAGGTAACAGTTTTATAATTTGGTGTACTGGTTCCTTTAATCTTTTCCGCAGCATTCTTAAGAGTAGCGTAGGCAATTCTTAAAGATCCGTCTGCTTTCTCAAAAGCTATTTTAACCGTCTCAGTTGCCATTCTTTTACGAAGTCTATACAAAGCCCAAGCTTTAGCTAAACACACCGCAAAGCTTTTGCCTGTAGATTTTACAAGCTCGTGAGCCCATTTAAATACTCTTGTTCTAAAGGTTTTGTTTGAAGTTTCCATAATCTCAATTATTAAAGTTGGTTTATAATTATTTTACTGTTGTTGCTAAAAATGTTACTTCGCTCCATATTCCCCTGTTTAACACTTTCTGAAAATCTGCTGCTTTATAAATTCCTCTTTCTACTATGTGATTACCTACTTTAATGAATCCGAATCCTGCACCTAATTTTTCCATTTCAAGGATTGCGTTACCGAATGATTTAAGAGAGGTAAAGCTTAATTTTTTAATAGTTCCACCATTCACGAACTTTACAGTTAAGGTCTTTCCCCTTAGGCTTTCTTTAGCTTCTGATATTGCGGTTTTAAATTCTGTAGTATTCATTTCTTTAATATTAATGTAATACCTTAATTATTATGTTGCTAATTTAAGTATAACTTTAATACTATACAAGTTTTACATTAATTTATTTTTAAATTATTTAGGTATTGCTTTAATTAGTATCTTTGAACACAAACTAAATATAATTTTTTTATGGATCTATTGAGATTAAAAGAGCTTCTAAAAGAGAAGGATATGACTGGGAAAGACTTAGCGGAAAAAGTGGGAGTTAGCCCGGTGGCGGTATCAAATATTGCAAGTGGCAATTCATTCCCAAAACCTGATTTATTAAAGAGTATAGCGGACGCTCTGGATGTGGATATAAGGGAGTTATTTAACCCAACTAAAGAAGCTCCTCTGGAAAGTACCCGGGAAGCATTGTACATTAGAAAAAACGGTGACTATATTGGAATCGGTGAGATTGATTTAAGTAGTATTAATGAAGGTTGATCAGGTTTATCTTCTTAAAATTCGGAATCATTTTTCAGGCAGTAAATAAAATATGGATCCATATCTACAAATAGCAAAAGATCACGTTCCTACAGATGACCTTTTAAGAATTGTATCTGCAAGGGAGTGTATCGACTTCGAGGATCTGAAAAGATTGATTGCAGAAACCAGAAAACGACCTGAACCTAAACGAATGACCAAAGATCAAGAGCAGAGAGCAGAATTTAGAAAACGTCTACAGAGATTAATATGATTTAAGAACACTCACATTCTAGAACTACCTTAATAGTTCCTGTTCCCGCTACTCTTTTAGACTTTAATTAAGTTTGAATATATTAGCAGCTTCATAATAGTTAGTTTAGCAGACTGAAGGCAGCCCCTCTCTCCCCGGTCTTCGGTTTTTATTATCTTTCAACTTGCTGCGTAGTTACTAAATAAACTTTCTAACATTCTTTCGGAGGGTCTTAGATTATGCGCTTCTAGAAATTCCTTAGAGGATATCATACTGCCATAATCGAATAAGGTTTCTAACCCATTGACTACCCTATAAACTCTCAATTCTGTATGTCCTAAAGTGCCAAACTCCCTTACTATATTATTCCAATGATTTAATGCTTAGTGCCCAGGCTTCCTTGTTTGCCAAATAATTAAATATAGGATCAAGGTTGGAATCTATACCTGAATAAACAGGACTTGTATAACTGTGTACATCTTCGCCTTGGTTCGTTAGGCTTAAGAACTTAAATTTATATCCTGTCATAACTACCAGTTAAAAGAATTGAATAGAGCACGGATCAAATTATGTCTATTTGCACTGTATAAATCATTTGGTTCTGTACGTATACCACCTGCACGGCCTATATTTGTAAAGGTTTGATTGCCGATATTGTAGTACCCCACATATTGACCATGTAATAATATTTCGGCAGCAGCTGGATTAATATTAGCCATAAATTCACTGTGCTTTAAGTTCATATTACGACGACATTCATCCCAATTAGAAAAAGGTTGACTAATGAATTCGTATTCGCTTTTTACAGTTGCGGTTTCTCCCGTTACTCCTGTAGTGTAAACGTTACCAATTATTTTAAATACGTGTGCCATAAATGTTTGTTTTAACAGGCTTTCAAACTGCTTTATAAAGGTAATACTTTCTTCACTATTTAGAATTATTCTAAATAATATTTTATTATTATTTTTTTGTAAATCATTGCCGTAATCTTGCCCTTGTCTACACACGGGTAACAGATAGTGCGATATTCTAAACCTTGCAGTATATTGAAGTATCGTAAAGGTGTTTAAGTTGCCGTTATTATTGAAGTTGTGAGGGTTTTTTATTGTTTGGCTTCCTGAAATAAAACTATTGCATTCTAACCCTAACCTCACCCCTTTTTTATAGGGTCGGAAAACTCTTCCTTTTTAAGTGTCTATACACGCGAACAGATACCAATGAAGTTTTAATGTTCAGGTTTTTTAATGCCGTCATGTGATTCCCAATAAGTTTTCTTTTTTATCGTGTTAAAAACTTGCTCAAGTGAAATATCATGTGACCGTTAGAAAATCTTCGTTCTTTCTCCTGAAGTTCCTTTACCCCTAGCTGAACCTTAGCTCTTTTTTATCGTGCGAAAAACAATTCCCCGTACACGTGTTGTGATATGGAAAAAATCTTTTACCCTTACCGTTACATTACCGTTGTACCTTGTTGTAATCTTGTTGTTATCCTTGTACTAACCTTGTACTAATAATGCCATTACTTCGATATTTATTCGATTTTATCCTTGGGGTTAACTTGGGGTTGTTTGGTAAAATAATATCACGTTCGCGTGTAGACTGTAAAAAACTTACTTCGGACTATCAATCCCTTTTTTATGGTTTCCGAAAACTTAATTATTTACACGCGTAGTGATTCCGACAAACTCTTCACCCTCGTTAAAATCTCGTTATTATTTCCTGATCCTGAAGATTTTATTGGGGTCTTACATGTGCGCGTGTAGCGGCTCAATTAAACTTACTCCAGGCAATCAACTGCTATTCTTTTTATAGTGTAAGAAAACCCTATACGCGCGAATAGATAGGGATATATTATTAAGCTAGGTCGCGATCCCATTCCAGGGATATTGCTTAGCGGCTATATTATTCCGATGTTTTTCTGATTGCTTAATTAGGATTTTCACAAGAAGCTCCAGCGTTTTCAAGAGATTTCCTGTAACTCTCGCAAGGGTTTTCTATCCTGTAAGCATACTCCTGTTCAGCTTCTTTTCTCTGTTGAACGGTTAGATTATCCTTTGCTAATAACTCTCCATACATAGTATGGTAACTTTCTCTAATATCAGCAATGGAAGTGCCGCAGCACATTTCTCCATTATCTCTATCCTCATCCGATGAGCACGAAAAGAAGATAATACAAATGAATAGTAGTAGTTTTTTCATAATAGCTAATTTACTTAAAGGCATTGTATTGCAATTTAATATTTTTAAATCCTTAGTGTAATCTTAGTACGAATTATAAAATCCTTAGGGTAATCTTAGGGTGTTACCTGGTAAATTTTTAGTCTTGTTTTAGTTTTTCAAATCTTGACCTAATCTTGACCTTTTTATCGTGTCAGAACTATTTCACGTGCACGCGTTATGATTCCCGAGAAGTCTTCCTTGTCTTAATATTTGGTTTTGTTCCTTTCCTTAGGTGGTATTCCAAAAGCCTTATTCTGAAGTTCCTTTAAGGCTTTGAGTTCTTCAAGAGTCATGTGGGTTAAGTCCGGTTTTTCCTCTTTTAAAATCTTCTCACCTTTAGAAGTTATATCCGTTTTTTGTTCAGCTCTACCGAAAAGCCAATCCCGGTAATCGCTCATCATTCGTTGACGTGTGCTCTTACTGTTTAAGTCAATAACAATTAATCTTATCCAATATGGCCGGGTTTGATCCTCTTCAAATTCTTTCAGGTCTTTTTCCTCCATTGCCAAAAGAAGCCCCATCATATCAAAGTATTCTGTTTTTGTTGGAGCCTGGTAGCCTTTCTGTTGTAAATCGGCTATGTGTTCAGAATATTTCTTTCTTGGTCTTCCTTTTAAATTTCTTCTTGAATCCTCTCCTTCTTTGAAGGGCTTTAAATTCTCTTGTTTACGTGGATTTTTCACAGTTTTATCACAGTTTAATATTAATATTTACTTTTTTGGTATTTGCTATAATTTATTAGGGACGATATAACGGTTACGTCTATGTAAAGATATTTAAGGTGGTGAATTCACTGCATTCAGTTTCAATTTCTTTGCTCCTTCCCTTTCTCCTATCTCTAATAAAATTTTAAGGGCACGTTCTTTTGTTCCTGGATTCCAAGCCCATATTCCGAAAGCTTTATCTGTAGGATATGAAATACAGTTATAAATAGCGTTTTCTAGGCGTTTAAATACTTCAAAAGTCTTAGACCCTTCAGCAGATGTTTTCGCGTAAATATAGCCATATGGTGTGGCTGAAATTTGATTAAACTCATATCCTTTTACTTGTCCTTTGCCGGAAAATTGTTTTGGTAGTTCTTTCATTGATTTAATGTATTTGCTTCTTAGGCTGATTAATAAAATAGTCTGCTATGTCTAAACCGTTTGTTGAAGTGCTACATTTCACTTCTAATAAATCCGAAACCTCAACATTAAAACCGTGTTTTCTTAAAACTTCCGCTTTTTCATTCCACTTGTCAAAAGCTCCAAGGTCTGGATATAATACTATTTTTTTTCCTTTAGTGGTTTAAATAGTCTGGGTTTTATATTGGATAATCCACAGGTTGCTAACCATAAATATTTAGGATAAATAGCAGACATAATGCACGCTGTTTTAGGAGCCTCTACTATGGCAATCATATTGTTGTCCGGGTAATCCCTTATTAAGTGTAAACCGAAAAGGCATTGAGATAAAACAAAATCTTTATGCTTTCCTTTTTTCTGTAAAAGAGAATGCACCCAGGTAATATGGCTAAACGGCTCTTTCTTTCTTTTCCCTGTAACAGGATCGTATAAAATAACTTGGCTAAGTTCTTACATTTTCATTTTGATCTATTTGCCAAAATATTGTCGCTCCCCCATTCCAGTGAAAACAGGTAGAGATAAAATATTCCTTTACAATTTTCTCTACTTTACTTTGAGGTAAAAAAGATCTTAGGAAGATAATAAAGTTGTTTCTTTTTTCTTCTTCAGTGTTATAATATCTATCCACATAATCAAGAGGTAAAAAAGTTGGTTCCGGTATAACTATAGTTGCAGGATCTACCGGGGTAAAATTATTTTCTTTTTCAGGTTGTTTAAAATATCCGCATTTCTCCTCACGGTCACACCTACCAAAAGAGTCAGGAAGATAAGATTGACTTTCTATATCTACATACCTAACAAACGTCTTTTTCAGACAATTAGGGCAGTTAACCTTCTTGCTACCACGCTCCAGCGTATATTTAAAGCCTGAATTATTCATTTTTTCCTTTGTTTATAGGGTTTTTCAAGAGGTATGTTAATTTGTATGTTGGTGGTGTGTTAACTATGTTAACCGAGGTAAGGTGGTGTGTTAGCCCCCATATGTAAGGGGGCAACATACCCTACTAACTTATCTTACTGACTTACCTAGTTTGTAGGGCTTCATTTGTGCTTCTTGAATTATCATTTCCTGCTCTCTATAGTAGGTTATCCAATCTCTACATTTACTATCACCTATTGAAATTGAATAAGTAGCTAAAACATATTTTATCTTGTCCAGCAAGTCTTTATATTTAACCTCCTGACATTTATTAAAAGCTTCAGATAATATTGAGTAATGAACTTCTTTTTCATAGTCAAAAGGATTTTTTGACTTAGATTTCTCTCTTTCTTTAGTTGACTTAAAATCTTCTACTAAGAAAGGGATTCCGTTTTCATCTACACTAAAATATAGCTCGTCTATTTCCATTCCCCTCGCATAAGGTGAAGTGACAATAGATACATCTTTGTTTGTGGAGTCTTTTTCTATGGATAGAACGGTTTCACTTTTTTGAATTAAATAGCTTCCTATGTGACCTTTTGCATTCGAATCGCTTTTGTTTTGATGAAGCACTGTAGAGATATGAATATTCTTTTCCAGACTCCACTTCATTAATAGCGTTGTTATATTAATGGCTTCCTCTTCATCATTAACTCCTTTCATTAAAAGATCTGCTATACCGTCAATTACTACAAAGGTTATTCCCGGGGTTTTGTAAATAGCTTCTTCAATCATTTTAAGCCTCTCTGAGGGAGAATATGGCCTTAAAACATAGTAAGACAAACCTTTACTTATGTTCGTTCCTAAGAGCTTGCAAATACGTTTATATTGCAAGTGTGCATGCCTTTTAGATTGCTCAGTATCAAAATAGATTCCCTTAACTTGTCCTAAACCTGAAACAAACCCTTTAATATTGGTTATACCTAAAAGAACTGCTGACCATAATGCCAGGAACATTGATTTTTTAGATTTAGCTTTACTGTAACTGTTAAGATATTTCCTAAAGTTGCAGCCCCTATACCATTAATCAATAAAACTGGTGTTTCCTCTGGAATGTCTTCAAATGGATCTAACTTAGCCTTACTTAATTTATCCTCTACAGAAGATTCCTTTCGCTGCTCAAAATCCTTTTCTAAATCTTCTATTTCTAAACATGCAGTTTGCGCACCCTCAACAGGGCTAGTTTTTATGGCATTGGACATGTCGGGGGAGGTTAAGTGGGTTCGTTTTGAGTGGGGTAGTATAACTTAAATAATAAGGTGTTTCCTTTCCTGAAAATTCGCAGGAATAAAATCCTATCATTTCTATTTTGTCCTCCTTAAGAAGTGATAAGAAGGATTCTATAAAAATGTTTAATTCAGTATTATTAATCTCTTTTAGTATTCTGGTTATGGATCGAGGTTTCGCTAAAATCTTTAGAATTTTCTCTCTTTCCATATCAAAACAATTTTAATTGATTAGACTTTGGAAATAGAGAAGGATCAGCGGTATACTCGTTAACTTTGGAATATCCGCTAATACTGCATTTTCGTTTTCTTATTAATGCTATTCGTTCTTGCTCTAGAAGCATATCTATGTAGTAGCAGATGTTGGATCTCATTACTCCGGTGTAATTATCCGCTTCTAACATCGTCATCGGCTTTTCCTTAAAAGCCTCGTATACTTTTACTAACTGTGCCTTAAATTTGCTATCTTTAGCCCGTTGGAAATTATTATTAAGGCTTTGGGAATTGGTACTTTCCATTGCCTTATTTTTTTAAGTAAAGATTAGCTTCAGATTCGATTTCAGCATTAGTTTGCTGCCTACCTCCTTTTACATATTCCAGTAATTCTTTTCTGGAAAAGTAAAGCCGTTTACTGCGCTTCATCACAGGCAATTCTCCTTTACTCACTTTGCTGTAAATAGTGGGGACTGAAAGGCTTAAAAATACAGCTGTATCCTGTACGGTAAGAAGCTGTTCAGGCTGTTCGGTGGGATGTTGTCTGCTCTTATTGAGTAACAACTGTTTCAATTCGCTAATTTCTTGGGTAAGCATAGTTACCGCTGTGGGTAACTGGTCGAATGTTAAAATTTCTTTCATTTTACAACAGTTTTAGAATTATTACTGCTGTAAAATTATCTTATTTATAAATGTTAAGTTATTGATATTCAGTTGTATAAACTTGTATAAAAGAAAATACAAGTTTGAACAACTTGTTTATTCAGTTTTTAACCAAGGTTTCAAGATAAACTTTCATACTATCAAATTCTGCTTTATCAGTAATATCATTATAATTGTATCCATTCATTGCGTTATAACTTGCAATTTTCCAATCAAACTCATTTTTACAACAATCGTGGAACCTTTTTGCAATGCGTTCTTTAGGCAATAACTCTAAGTACTGAAAAGCACGCAATAATAACTTTAAACGTTTTCCTTTAATATTTCTGTATTGTATTTTAATCTTTTCTACAATTTCAGAACTTTTTTTGTGTGTTATGAGGTCACTTAATTTTTCAGATTGTACTGGTTTATTTTTATCTATTTGTTGAAGGTCGTCCTTTTGGTTTACTGTTAATGAGAATGCTTTTTCAATTGATTCTTTTATGTATAGAATTTCATTATAAGAAATTTCGAAGTAGCTTCCATCAAATTGTATGTGTAATTTGAAATCATTTTTGCTGATTTTTTCTAGATCACTTTTCCAATGATTTAATATTTCATTTTTAGTTTCCTCCTTAGTTTTTCCTTCGATACTAGTTATTTTTGCAGTACCATTTATGACCTTGTTTCTATATCCGTATAATTTGGTTTTTTGCTCATTTACTTTATCTTCTAAATGGCCTTCCCAAATCTCAATTACACCTATTAAACCTTCAAAAAATTCCTCTGCATCATAATGATATTTTTCCGCATCTTCATATGTCCTTATAAAACGCTTATGTAATTTTTTACCTTTGCTTTGGTTTAAGAAACTTTCCAATATAATTTTTTGAAAATCCATAGGGGGTAAACTTTTAAATATTAAAATCCATTATAGTTTTAGAAAATTCTTTTTTAGTATCACTATCAAAACCTGCAAAATATCTTTGGGTAGTAGATAGATTATTGTGGCCTAAGCTCTCTTGAATAAATTCCATGGTCGCACCATTCCTAACGGCTGAGGTGGCAAAGCTATGCCTCGCCCAGTAAGCGGAAATTTCTTTGGGCAATCCTATTTTAGCGGCTAATCTCTTTAGATGTTGTCCAATAAACCTATTAAAATTATTTACTTTCAGATGCTGTTCGGCAGGAGTATCTTTTTCAGATATAATATCAAATACAAAATCTTCTGGATTACTAACATCTTTTGAATACTTTTCTATAATAGACTGTGTATATTCATTTAAGTAGATTGTAACAGGCTTTAACTGGGCTTTGGAGGTTGTTATAGTTTTAGCCCTGTAAAAGGAAAATTTGCCCTCCTGAATGTGTTTAAACTTTAGCTGTGCAATATCTTTAATATTAATTCCATTACAGGCATAAGAGAAAAACCAAAAATCTCTAGCCTTCTCCTGGTGCTTATTCTCAGGAGTTGCATTAAATAATAGACTTAGCTGCTCCTTAGATAAGGCTTTCTTTACATTGGAGGAGTTAGGAACTTGATATTTTCTTTTACCAAATGGATAGTAATCCTTCTCAATTTCCTTTTCATCTATAGCCTTATTAAATATAGCTTTCAAGGCTCTCAAATACATACTTACAGTAGTTAGGCTCCTACCCTTCTCGTCTTTCATGTAAGTTTCACAATCCTGAAGGAAACGCGGAGTAATATCAAATAACGTCAGTTTGCTGTACTTCCTTTTTAAATGAGTCTCAACAAAATCCTTTATTGCTTTTTGGCTAAGATCATAAGTGCTTAAGCAGTTCCTATTTTCTTGTTATCTAAAAATTCCTGTATTGCTAATGTGTATTGGTATTTGACGTTCACACCATCCCCAGCACTCCGGTATAACTTCTTTTCGAATTGTTCAAATGTGAAAGGTGTAATTTCTTCAGCTACTTTACTAGCCCTCACCTCTACCGCTTGAAGTTTTTTCCTAAGAGGTTTGTGTTCCTTTCGAGGTTTTGAAGTGTTCCAGATACTTTCAAATTCTGAGGCCGTAAATTCAAATACGGTTGGATAAAGTTTTTGCACCCTAGGATTAGGTGTGTACACTCTCAATTTAACCGGGAATTTTCCATTTGATTTAGATCTTCTTGTATCTAAATAAATAGAGATAGCATATTCACTTTTCATCTTTAGGTCTTAACAACTATAAATATAAGTCATTTGCATAAGATTTGCATACGGAAAGGATAAATAAACGCATAACAGATATTAATGAAAGATAGTTAATAATTGTGTAAACCCTATATTTACAAAGGAATTAAGGAATAGCAATAAATAAAGAAATAGGAGTAAAATATGCCTTCTAAGCAGGCGGTCTCAGGTTCGAATCCTGACGCGATCACTTCACTTTAAAGGTTTCAAGCTATTAAAAGTTTGAAGCCTTTTTTATTTGCATGCAAATTGGGTAAAACTGGATCAAGCATAAAATGGAGGATCAAGCATGAATGTTGAGGGCGAAGCAAAACATCTCTTATTAAAATCATATGAGCAGTCAGGTCAGGTCTTCTGAAGGTTAATCAGGCACTAAAGGCAAGTTTTACGTTTTATTTAAAGAAAGGTTAAATAGTACTGAAATTACAGGATTGGAATAAACAAATTAATTAGTAAAGTTAAGAAAGCAGATTATTGATTACCTGGAATGTCGTGTTGTGCATAGACTTTTAATATTCTACTTCAACATTAATCGATTGGGCCCCTTGCAATTCTTTCCATTTTCCTAAACTACTTTCCCTCATATAAGCATTTCCTTTAGTAAGTATAGCTCCCATAAAAACTTCGAGGGGTTTTTTAGAGTCCGGAATGATTTCGACTCCCACAAAAAAGTCTTCTTCAAGATAAACAGAATATTTTTCCAGATCAATGTTTATCCACCCCTGCTTAATTTGTTTGCGCTGAATTACATTTTCAAAAACTATTTTATCACCAGGGTAATCGGCAAAATCTTTATAAAAATTTATTCTTACAAAAGCGCTATCTGTTTCAAATCCACGTCTCAAATAAAAATTTACAGCCTTGACTCTAACAGTTTTATTGTTTGGAATTTTAATCTGTTTTGCACTTTCTATAATGTCCATTTCTTTTGAGATGGTACTCATCCATACGAAGGGGTTTTAACTTTTTACTCCAATTTTTCTATTTTTTTTCTTTTTGTTCGTTATAATAATCTCCGATAATTGATTTTCATTTGGTTGAAGTTGAATGACCAGGTTTTTTGAATCTTTAATAGGAATTTTTACAGTTTTATATATAACGTGACTAATTGTGAGACTATCCCCTGAAAACTCTGGTAAAAATTTGATCCTAAATTTTCCGTCGAGATTGGAAACTGTTCCTTTATTTTTATCAACTACACCAATGTTTGCAAATTCAATAGGACTTTTGGTTTCAGAGTCAATAAGAATTCCGCTCATTTCAATTTCCTGCGAAAAGGTAAAAAGACTTATAAAATTGAATAGGAAAAGATTATAAATGGAAATTTTCATTTTTCTACGTAAAATGCTCTATAGAACCAATGCAATGCCGTGCGGAGATTTAGTAAAAAACACATGGTAATAACGCACTGTCCTAAAACCAGCACAGATTAAGAATTGTTTTTAGAAATTACTGTAAACAGATCTTTTAGTTTGAAGGATCAATCTCCTCAAGTACAGACTTCTCTTCTATATTATTAAAAAACATACCTGTCCAGGTACCTTCCAGTTCTAAAGTCTCACCTGTAGTGGTTTCTTTAAATGTTGCTACAAAAGTTGCCTTATTTTTTCTCAGGAAAACGGTGTAGTTTGAGGTCAACTTTGTTCCTTTACTCAGGGTAAAGGAATCTGTGAAATTCCAGGAAAAAGGGAACAATGATTCTTCCTGTGTAAAGGCCACTTTGACCCCTCCATTTAAATAACTGTATTCCTGGGATAATAAACTTAACTCCCTGGGAATAGACACCTTAACTTCAGTATATATAATTTCTTCAAAGGCCAGGGAGTCATTAAATTTAAAAATAGAACTACCCTGAATATTCTTAAGGGGCTCAATAATCACCTCCATAATTGTATCTGAATCATTTCGGAAATGAAATTCAGGAATTTTATTTTCAACTATACTTTCTCCATCAGTTTCGTCTAACTTCCATTGTATATCGATTAACTCGTAAGATTTTGATCTTTGTTCAACATCATTTAAAGCATCGTCGCTACTGCACGAGGCAAAACCAATAAACAAAACGATGCCTAGAAATACCTTGGTAAATTTCATTTTTTCAATTTAGGATGAAACATTTAAGTGATGGGCGCCTTAATCCTCCCTTTTATATAAGTAGTTACCAGGTGGTTTTTGTTACAGTTTTCACAAAATTCGGGAGGAGCACTGATTTTATTTACTCTATAAATTATCCAGTATATAAACTGTATGAGTTGGCGGGCTTGATAGTCCGGAAGGTCAATCAGTCGTGGCACATCAACACGATGCTGTATTTTGAGGCAAATTTGTCCGGAATATTAATTTGTAATTTTATGTAGGATTTTCGTGGTTTTGTATTTTAATAATTCTTAAGCTGATAAATGGTCTATTCCGACGTACTAAAAGGACGGAAGGTGTATCTGTTTAAAAACTATTAAAATTGGCTGATTATAAATTCTAATATACCCTTTCACTTATTTCACCTTCATTTTTTAGAGGATATGCACCTGTAAGTTCTTTTTTCATATTCGGGAAATGGTGACATAAATTTCAAGCTTTTACAAGAAGAATCTGGTGCTTCAATGGCCTGGGTAAATTTACCAGTACAATATACAGGTAAACGGAAGATTAAAACCCCCGTAAACCAAAAGGTACAGGGGTTCCATTATGTTATAATAGCGTTTTTTGCCTAAATATTAAAGCCCAAATGCATAACGCAGTTTTAATCCAAAAGACATGGTCTTAACATCACTGATATAGTCTTTGGAAGTTATTTTATTTTTACTTTCTAACAGACTGGATCCAATAAAACTGGTTGGATTTTGATTATCGTATGCTATTACATCTTTACCTTCATTTTTACTTATATCATTCAAGCCATAATCAAGGAACAATCCCATATATAAGGATTGCTCTCCCTCAAGTAAAAACTTTACTCCACTTTCCCCACTTGCAATATAAGATGTACTGAGGTTTAAAGAAGATCTGCTTGTTTCGTACTTACCAAAATTTCCAAATCCAGCAAACAAAGGATTTTTTAATTCCGCATCATACTGACTGTAGTAGCCGCTAGTCACTAATGAAGATGCTTCTACTTCGTAAGCCGCTTTTATATTAAAACCTATTTTGGCCCCAGCCGCTAAGAATAAACGGATATTGCCTGAAGTTTCATATTGCACTATGAGAGGGATATTCAGGTAAGAAGCATACTGTTGTTCATTGTAATTTACAGCACTGTAACGGAAATCAAAATTTTCTCCTTCAATATCTATTGCCTTACTAAAATCCTGCAGGGCATCAATTTTTGCTGTACCCTCGTAATATTGGTACTCCACGCCAGATCCCAGGCTCCAATTGTTGCTAAAAAAGAATGCATAATGAACGCCAACTCCCAATCCACTTTCCATATTATTTTTATCATTCATGACCTTATAATCCAATCGGGAAAAAGTCCCTGAGCATACACTGAAATTTCGTTACTGTTCTGGGCACTGGAAATGCCAAAACCACAACACAGCATCAAAGTCATCAGGTTTTTTAAAATATGCTTTCTATTATATTTTGTTTTCATTTATCTATATTAAATTTTTATTATAGGCTCCTCACACTTAAAGCTCATCATTTCACTATGAATTTTATGGTTCTGGAACTTTTACTGGTCTTACAGGTGAGAACATATACTCCCGATTGTATAAAAGCAGGAAGGTCTATACTTGTAATTTTTTGATTAGAAGCCATATTTTTGAGAAGTACTCCTGATAAATTATGAATTGAAATCTCCATAGTCTTCAATTCTTCGGCAGGGAAATCGGCAAATAACTGTAATTGCTCACCTACACTTACGGGATTAGGAGCCAGGGTCACTTTATAAGAACTTCTTACCTGAACAGAAGTTTGACATGTTTGCAACACCTCACCCTCAACAGTTGTCAATTTTAAATAGAATCTGTCGGTAGGATCAAGTTGATCTTCAGCATTATTACCTTCTGAAAAATACTGCTCTGTACTTACAAGTCGATCATTTTTGTACCATTCAAAAGAGACAAATTTATATCCTCCATTAGTTTCAGGATTATTATTAATTAACAACAGGTTATTAAACTTTTGCTCTACAATAGCATCAAAAGTAAAGCGCCTCTCTATCCTAATATTGTAGGTATTAGTAACACTTCCATCTGGTGAGCTTACATTTATACTCCTGTTGTAAATACCAGGGGCAGGAGTTGAAAGAGTAAAAGAATTACCCCCATCTACTGTTGCAAGTGAATTGACTGCAAGTTGTATGGCAACTTCATCTTCGTCGTTTCCACATTCCATCAAATAATAAATTTCTGCGGATGGATTTTCTACCACTTCCCCATTAATTGAAATACTCAATACCTGGGCTACGCTGCTATTTATTTTAAGAATTCTCGTTACTGGAGCAGCTGTTTCATAATTATTACTTCCTGGCTGAGTGGCCGTAATAGAAATTTCTCCTGCCTGAAGCAATCTTACAAAACCACCATTCGTTACTTCAGCAGCAGGCATTGAGCTTTGATAAGAATAGGTATAGTCTACAAGCAATCCTGAAGAACTTATAGCATTCAATTGAAAATCACTGTCGGCTGGCAAGTTCTTTTCCGGAATGGCAGAAAAGGAAATTACCTGTGTCGCTTTATTAATCGTCATTAGAGCAGTTAGTTCCTCATCTTGTCGATTTTGCATACGGACAGTCGCTTTCACTGTATAAGTACCTGCATTGATCTGGCTGTTGTTGTCATAACTTACTGTTGCACCTTCAGGTAATCCGGTTACAAAAATGCTGTGCTCGCTGCCATCATAGGTGAAAGTATCATCTTCAAAAGTTACTCCTGAGATTTCCGCATTGTCGATCACCAAAGTCACATCTTTGGAAGCAGAAAGATAATTTTCGGTTTCAGCTGAAGCAATAGTAACTGAATATGTACCTGCATCAATATAGTCTTGTTGAGGACTGTAAGTCAAAGAAACAAATTGTATTTGTTTTCTCACTTTTTACCATTTTTTCCAATTTCAGCTTTTCACAATCCTCCAATCTTCAGGGGCAAGTGGTTGATGATCAGCAGATACCTCTCAGAAGGGGCCCATATTCATATTAGCAATAAATTTGACCTTACCAATGCTGATGGCAGATATCGCTTTGCAAATCTTCGAAGCGGCCGACATCGAATTCTTGTTACTTATATAGGTTTTAAAAGCCTGGACACAATTATTTCACTTGATCAAGATGCTGAAGTTAATTTTCAATTAAAAGAAGAAAGAGCCAGCCTTGAGACCGTTATTCTTAAAAGTATACAAAGACGTACTTCTTCTGAAAATATTATAAGAGTAAGTGATACCTATTTGCAAGAGCAATTCGACGGCTCCCTGGCGAATACCCTTGAAAAGTTACCGGGCATTAACGCTATGGAAATTGGAGCGGGAGCATCTAAGCCCATTATTCGGGGGCTTGGTTTTAACCGGGTGGCAGTAACAGAGAATGGTATAAAACAAGAGGGGCAGCAATGGGGTGCAGATCACGGTCTTGAAATAGATGCTTTTTCAGTAGAAGATGTTGAGATAATTAAAGGGGTTGGAGCCATTGAACACGGAAGTGAAGCAATAGGTGGAGTAATAAAAATTATTAATGACAACGTACCTCCCGAAGGATTTTCCGGAGAAATTTTGGGTCTCGCAAAAAGTATTAATAACACCCTTGCCACCTCCATCAACTTATCTTTCCGGCCAGAGAAATTTTATTTCAAAATTAAAGCTACTGGAAGTGAATTTGGAGATTATTCAGTTCCTACAGATAATATTGTTTATTTAACCAGGAACATCCCAATCTACAATGAAAGAGTAAAAAATTCTGCCGGAAAAGAGATAGATCTATATGGCCAGGCGGGATATTTGGGTGAGCATTATAAAAGTACTTTAAGTATAAGCAATGTGTATTTCAAAGCTGGTTTTTTTCCAGGAGCTCATGGTATCCCGTCCCTATCAAGAGTGCAGGATGATGGCGATCGGCGAAACATTACATACCCTTTTCAGCGTGTGAATCATTTTAAGATTATTCAAAAGAATGAATGGTTTTATCACGACCATTCCTGGGAGGTAATTTTAGGAATTCAAAATAACCATCGACAGGAATGGAGTCGCTTCCACACACATTATTCAGCTCAGTCTGCCCCTGAATTTAATCCTGATTTAGAACTGGATTTTAATTTAAATACCTATGATGCCCAACTGAAATTAAACAAAGACTGGAATCCTAATCATAGCAGTACTTTTGGAGCACAGGCACAATTTCAAGACAATAACATTAGCGGATTCAACTTTTTGCTGCCGGAATATTTGCGAAGTGATCTGGCTATTTATACCAAACATACCTATCAGGTTTCAGAAAATCTTATACTAAGCCTGGGCACACGACTTAATCAAAGCAGCATTGCAATTGAGAAATTTCACGATACAAATTTGTATAATTATCTTTTAGAGAATGGCTTAGTCTGAAGATATTGCAAATAATTACGCTACCAGAAGTAAAGATATAAAGCGAAAATTCTTCAATCTCAACCTGATGGGAGGACTACTGTACAATTTTCATCAAAACCTGGATTTTTCAGTTAATGCTGGTACAAGTTTCAGGTTGCCTACTGCCATAGAGCTAGGTGCAAACGGAATTCATCACGGCTCTTTCCGACACGAACAGGGAAATCCTGACCTGAATTCAGAAAAAGGCTTTGTAATAGACACAAAATTGAATTACAGTAAAAATTCTTTTAATGCCTCGGTTAGTCCTTACCTGTATTACTTCAAGAATTATATTTTTTTGAACCCCAGCGGGGAATTTTCTATACTTCCGCACGCAGGACAGATCTATAAATTTACTCAAACCTCCGCCCTACTTAGTGGAGTAGAAATAAGTTTAAACAAGACTTTTGCTGAAAAGTGGAAAACACTTTTCAGCTTTGAATATTTATACACTAAGCAGATCAACAAAGACAGATCGAAAAATTTTCCACTCCCTTTTACGCCGCCCATAAATGGATATGCCGAAATAGGTTATGAATTTTTAAAAAGATCCAAAACATTTAATAATGCGGAGTTTTTTTCAAATGTAACTTTTGCTTTCAGGCAGGAACGCATTGCTCAAAATGAAGAAATTACTCCCGGATATAGTCTTTTGGGAGGAGGATTCCGAACAAGAGTAAATATGAATGGGTTTAAAACTACTATCAACCTACAGGCTACAAATATCTTCAACATTAAATATTACAATCATACAAGTTTTTATCGTGCTCTGAAAATTCCGGAGATGGGACGAAATATCCAATTGATGATTAAAATACCTTTTAAGTGATGCAGACATATAAACGACTTATCGCTGCTTTTCTTCTTGTATTTTTTCTTTTCCCACAAATAGCTGGTAATCTGCATTATTTTGTTGTGCCGCATCAGCCTGCTACCGATAAGATATTGGAAGTTGCCAAAAGTAACCCTGACTTACCTGTGCATTTCTGCATATTTCATCTCCAGGGTTTTTCAATGTTTCTTCCGTTAAAGATTTTTCAGAAAATATCAGCAAATGAAATATTCGAGATTAGTGTAAACATTGACGGTCTTGAACTTTACGTACATCAACCAGATTTCAATTTTCAGCTGAGGGGACCTCCGGAAAATAGAAAGTTTAAAAGTCATTAAAGTTTCTTTAAAAAAATTATACAAACTAATATTATAAAAAATGAAAATCAGATTATATTATTTATTAAGTCTTAGTATCGCATTATTTCTGGCATCTTGTAGCGAAGAAGATGACAATATTATTGACACTCAATCCCCTGTGATTAATATTGAAGAGCCTCATAATGAGGAAGGAATTTCTCCGGGAGAGGAAATACATTTTGATGCTTTATTTACAGATAATGTTGAATTGGCCTCTTATAAAATTGAAGTTCACAATGGCTTTGATGGCCATACGCACGCTTATGTTAAACAAGAGGGAGATCAGGACAACCCCTGGAGTTATAGTAAAGTTTTTACTATAGAAGCGGGACAAAAAAGTTTTAACGCACATCATCACATTCCGGTTCCAGCAGAAATTAACGGCGAGCCCATTAGTGAAGGGCATTACCATTTTGGGGTATTTGTTACAGATGCCGCCTTGTAATGAGACCCAGGCATTTTTGGAACTTCACATTGAAGAAGGTCACGAGGGCCACGAACATTAAAAATAGTAAAAAGGGGCTGCTCAATTCCTGGCAGCCCTTATTTTTTTTAGGGAACCTATTAATCCAGTTGAGTCCAAAAGATTGAATTAAATATTTTCCCGTTTATATAAAATGTTTCCGGAAATTACCTGATACCTTCAATTTGCCTTACTTATGGACCACTCTTATAGAAAAGAAGCAATTTTTATATGAAAATTCCCAGGTCACCTTCAAAACAGTAAACATTTTAGCCTGAATAAATCCGGTAATACAACCCCGGAACATGAATGTTTTTGTGAGAATTTTTTTAGCTTGTACAATAAATTTTAAATTTAATCTTATGATCGAGAGGAATAAAGAAACGCTTATAAAAGCAAATGAAGCAGTGAAAAATGGGGACAATGAGGGCTTTTTAGCTTATTGTACCCAGGATGTTAAATGGACTTTTGTGGGAGAAAGAGTACTAGAGGGAAAAGAAGCAGTGAGACAGTATATGGCTGTAAATTATATTAAACCTCCTCAATTTGATGTAAAAGAATTAATAGGCGAGAATGATTATGTAACAGCAATTGGTAACATCACCTTAGAGGACCAAAATGGCAAACCTACACATTATTCGTACTGTGATTTTTGGCGGTTTCACAAGGGCAAAATGGCTGAACTTATGGCCTTCGTAATTGAGACTGGTGATCTAGAAGAATTTTAGAAATAAACTGTTCATTTAATTCCCGTGATAAGTATCTAATTTTCTTATCTATACTAACTGTGTTAGGGTGAATCTTCTTTCTACTTCTTTGAAACAGCTATTATTCCAAAATCTTTTGAACTTTTTTAAAAGATAAGAAAAAGGAATCAGCGTCTGGGAAACTAATGAACTCTTATGAGGAAGGAATAGAAGTAGCTGCAAATTTTATTTTCAAAGCACTCTTTAAAATTAATGATCCTTTTTAGCTGTAATAGTCCAAATTTATCAATCCTTCATCTTAATTTCTGGTAGAGTATAATATTATCATTATTATCTGCCCTGGTGAATCGGCTTTACCCAATTAAGAACAATGCTGGAAGAACGGGTACATAAAAAGACAAAAGCGCCAAATAGCGTTGGCAACATGGTTATTTTAAGGCCATCGGCAAAATCTCTTGGGGTCGTATCTTCAAAGGAACTAAGATAATCCAGGATCTCAATGAGTTTGATCAATTGACCGAACACTCCCAGTACCAGTGCAAAAAGACCGATGGAATTGAGTAGAATAATGGTTCTGGCAATTTTAGGATCTTTTTCCTCGCGAAATAAATTCCTCTTATCAGGAGAAAAATGCCCAATAGGAAAACCAGAAGGATCATCATCATTATAAAAAAGCCGCCTTCCTCAAATCTTTCTCCAATTACTTCGAAAAATCCTTTTTGTGCCTGCAGTTCTAGTGCTACTATCATAATTTAAATTTTTTCGATTTATATATTCCCAAACCTACTGCTTATTGCTTAGCCGAGATAAGTTAAAGATACCAGTTACAGGTTTTCGACCTTTTACAGCAGATTCTTTACTTCTTTTGGTAATTTTCTTTGAGCTTGGTCAAAACCAGTAGAAAATACGTTATTCATCGCAAGTGGCTCAAAATTTCTGAAAATAATTGGATATTGTAGATCTATGACAGCCAGAACTATCACATATATTTTTTTGAGGAAAATCGTGCTCCACAGCCTTTTCTGGTTTCTGGTCCTTAGCTTTTACTCCTATTTTCTGGGCGCACCAAATGAGAACCTGTTTTCCTCCGGCTCCTTTGCTCTATTTCTCCTGCCCGTGACAATGGCCACTACTTATACCACCGTTTATTACCTCCTCCCCTATTTTTTGCTGAAAAAGAAATACCTCATGTTTGGTCTCTATAGTTTTTACACCCTGGTGCTTTCTGCTTTTGCCATTGTGATCTCTATTTTCTACGGACTGGTATTTATTCTGAATATGAATTACCACGGAATGCCTGCTCCCGGCCGTAGTTTATTGTCTATGGTAGTGCTGGTATATCTTGTGGTGGTATTGGTGAGTGCTTTCACACTGCTGAAGAAGAATTATTCTTCTATAGCTGAAAATCGGGCACTGGAAAATAAATTCCTGGAGGCCCAGTTAAAGCTGAAAGAACAGGAGTTGAATTACCTGAAATTGCAGGTACACCCCCACTTCCTTTTTAATACCCTCAATACCCTTTATGGCCATGCTCTCGCAAAAAGTGAGGAAACACCCGATATGATCCTGAAACTTTCCAATCTGTTGGATTACTTGTTGTACCAGACAGATAAGCCGTTGGTAAGCCTGGGCAGCGAAATTGAACATATAAGGGACTATATTGCACTCGAGCAAATGAGATTCCGCAATAACCTGCTAATTGATATTAACCTCCCCCCGGAATTTGAAAATATTGATATAGCTCCTATGCTGCTTATTCCGTTTGTGGAGAATAGTTTTAAGCATGGGCAGTTGGTGGATGGTAAATTGAGAATAGCTATAAGCCTTAAGACAGATGAGGAAGAACTTTGGTTTACCATAAAAAATTCAGTTAAAAGTGAAAAGAATTTTGAATCTAAAAACGGCCTTGGTTTAAAAAATCTTGAGAAACGTCTGCAGTTATTATATCCCAACTAAGCATTCATTTTCCGCAGAGAAAAATGGCAACACTTTCGAAGCCCATCTCTCTTTAATTCATTCTAAGGTACACCTAGGTATGGATAGAAAGATTTCCTGTATCATAGTAGATGATGAACCCACGGCAAGAGAGGTGATTGCGAGGCATTTAGCTAAGATCAACCACGTGGAAGTGCTGGGAACCTGTGAAAGTGCCGGGGAAGCTTTTGGTTTAATTAATACCAAAAAAGTAGACCTGATCTTCCTGGATATTAATATGCCGAGATTTCAGGATTGTCTTTTGCCCGTTCAATAAACTCTGAAATTAAGATCATTTTTACCACTGCTTACAGGGAATATGCTGTAGATGGTTTTGATCTACAGGCAGTGGACTACCTGCTGAAACCTATCTCTTTTGAACGCCTTTTAAGAGCTGTAAATACGTTTTCCAATTTTCATTTTAGCCAAGATGAGCAAGAATTTTCCAGGAAAAACGAAGTATTCCATGATTTTATGTTTGTACGGGCAGACCGGAAAATGATAAGGATCAATTTTGGAGATATTTGCTACATAGAAAGTTTAAGTGATTACCTAAAGATCCACACAGGAACCTAGCTCAATTGTGATACGGGAAACTATGAGCAATATAGAAAAGGAGCTCCCCGGGGCAAATTTTATAAGAATTCATCGTTCATTTATTATTTCCCTTGCTGCCCTGGAATCCTATACAAATGAATACCTGGAAGTAGCTAAGCAAAGCCTTACCCATTAGCAGAAGCTACAAATTTGCCGTACTTGAGAAACTGCAAAAGTGGGCGATGGAATAGTAAATTTATAAACTTAAGGTTCAATTTTTTCACGAACTGTATTAAGTTAGGTAAACCTTAAAGAGTATTAATTGTATGAGGTCATTTGTTTCATCATGATATTTTTTATCATAACCGAGTCACCTTCCAATAATTAAACTATTATAAATCAATTAATTTTGCTACCTAAAATTTCGCCTTCTTCAGTTTCTGTTAATATTAATTCCATCCGTTTCTCATCAGTAGCATAGCCAATTACGAACTATTTTCTGCCATTACTGAATAAAATAAACTATCTATTTGAATTTATTTCTTGGGTTAATAGATAGTTAGCCGTTCGTTATTTTTCATCAAACCATTTTTCGATTGCAGGCATATTTTTCTCAAACCCACCCGGAATAAAAAAATTTAGTAAACCCGATTTTTCGTCTGTTTTATTAGCAAAATCATGAATTGTATTTCTTGGTATTCTTAAAAAAGTTCCCCTATCCACATCTATCCATTTATCCCCAACAAGTATAGATGTTGTGCCTTCAATTCCGTAAAATATTTCATCATTTTCTTCGTGTTGGTGAGGGCCAGGTCCGCCAGAGTTTGGTTCGAGCCACCATTCTGATATACTATATTTTTCGTTAGTTTCATTTTCATCTGATTTGAAAATAGCAGTCATAGTTCCACAATTGTAAATTCTCCCTTCGCCTGATTTGAGGATTATGGTATCAGTATCATTATTTTTATGCTTCATATCTTTTATTATTTATAGAGACCGTTTCAGGATGTTTCCCAATGATTGCTATCTATTGGTATTGTGGAAAAATAGTCTTGCTCTAAGGCACATTACTACCTATTTCACTTGCAAAATTTCCTAAATTAGTTAAGTTCGTATTACTAAGAATAATAATCGTCGTTGACTTATTTAAATGTCGCATCCACACCGCATTTAATCCCATTATACTCCCATAACGCTCCATTACTCTTTCATCTCCCTTTCCTTTAATCCATACCCCATACCCATAATCATCAAGTCCGGGAGTTAACATTAAGTCTAAATTTTCTTTATTAATCAACTTGAGTCCAAACAATGCGTTGGAAAATTTTAGTAAATCAGGAGGTGAAGAATACATTGCCCCGGCAGCGTACCAATTTTCTATAAACATGGGAATATCATTTATCAAAGAATCGGAATTGTTTTCAGAAAAATATGTACTGGCAAGATTCCTGATAATATCCTTTTCCGTAGCCATTCCTGAAGTAGTCATACCTAAGGGCTCCAGAATTTTTTCGTTTAGTACCTTTTCGTAAGTTTTCTGATAAAGCGCTTCAATGATTTTTCCCAGAACAAAGTATTCTGCATTATTATAGTTAAATTTTGACCCAGGTTCATTTACTAGAGAGCAATTTATAAAGCTTTTCAAAAGTTGGTTCGTCGTGTTAGGTGTTGAATACAATCCTAATCCATATTTCATAGCATTTTCCACACTTGAAACAGTGTCTATTAAGATGATACCAGAAGTATGATTAAGAAGTTGATGCGGAGTAACTTTTAAACTTACTTCATCTGGATAATCTGGCAGATAGTTTTTGATGGGTTTATTTAAATCAAGTTCGCCCTGTTCATGAAGTTGAAGAATTAGGACCGCAGTAAAAGCTTTTGTTATTGACGCTATTTTATAAACGGTCTCATTATTTATGGGAATATTAAACCTTCGGTCTGCAATACCAAAACTTTTATGGAAAAGTATGGCGGAGTCTTTCTCTACCAGCACTGTACCATTAAAATTATTTTTAGTAGCATAAGATTGTATAATTGAGTTTAACTGTGTTTCCTGGGCTACTGCTTGTTGACCAACCAAGGAAAAGACTATAAAAAAGATGCAATATTTCATTTGGATGTTTAAGTTAATTCAAACAAGACATTACATTCTTCCAATTTGATGTTCGAATGTTAGACTCCTCTTTCCAGGCAGAAGTTACACTTTAGTAGAAAATACTTTCTCCGCAATTAAATTACTACCAAAAGGTGACGTTTTATTATTAAATTAAGAGGGACCTATTGCTTTTCATAGGATATGATGTAAAAAGCGCTGTACGTGTGTCAATATCTTTCTTGGTTCCTTGTGAGACTTTAGTGGTATTATTTGAACTATCGAAGTTTTAATCTTGTTTTTAAATACATCTCATTAATGAAATTTACCCATTTTCTTTTTCCATAAATAAATTTAATATCCTCCAGGAAACCATATATAATAGGCTTTCGATTTAAATTTATTACCTCTCAAATCTTCCAGAAACATGAATCTTAAATAACTCAATCCTATAAGAAGTATAACTGCAAGTAGTGTCAGGATTAAATACACTGTATCCCTAGTTTATGTTTTCGTAATAGAGCCGTAGCGGATTTTATTTGCTATTTCTTCGGTTTAGCACATACTATAAATATACAAAAAAGCCATTGCGAAGAATTAAATTCGCCTTGGCTTATATACAATGTGCCTGTTGCACAAGTTACCGAAATTAGGTAATTTCATGGAATGCAAGGCAAAAAAGACTATCAGGAAAAACTCTTCACTTCCTTTAGGTTAAGTGATCGAATCCCAAAAGAAAATTTTTATCGCAGGTTAAAAGAGGCTCTCAACCTGGATTTCCTTTATCCACTCACCCACCAGTTCTATGGGGAGAGCGGACAAAAAAGTATCGACCCCGTGGTGTATTTCAAGATCTGCCTGGTGGGATATCTTGAGAATATTACTACAGATCGTGGCGTAATGGATCATTGTGCAATGCGGCTGGACATCCTTTATTTCCTTGGGTATGATGTAGATGAAGAACTACCCTGGCACAGCACCATAAGCCGTACCCGAAAGCTTTTTACCGATGATGTCTTTGAGGAAGTATTCACCCGGGTTTTTAAACTATGTGTAGAAGCAGGATTGGTAAGCGGGCATACACAAGCCATTGATTCAGCTCCTGTTAAAGCCAATGCTTCTATGGATAGCCTGGAGCTTAAAGTCCCGGCAGAAGATCTTGAAGAGCATCTCTCAAAGCTGCGTGTGCAAAGCAGCAGGGACCGAAAAGCCAAAGAGAACAAAGCCCCTAAAGAACAACAGGAAATTACCGCCAGTAAACAAGAATTACAGGAAATTAAGAGCCGTAATAAAAGATGGAGTAAGGACCAGGATATGAAACCCGGTGCAAAGAACAAAGGCAGTAAATATACCAGCAACAAAACCCACTACAGCCCCACAGATCCTGATGCAAGGATCAGTGTCAAACCCGGAAAAGCCAGGAAACTTAACTACCTCTGCAATATAGACCGTAGATACTAAAGCCCACGTAATAACAGATGTACAGGCCTACCATGCAGATAAGAAAGACACAAAATATTTAAAGGATACTGTTACAAGATTGAACAGGCGTTTACGCAGGGAAGGATTGATCTGGGAAAATCTGCTGGCAGATGCAGGTTATAGCAGTGGGGAGAATTATGCATACCTGGAAAATAAAGGTCTTACACCCTATATTCCACCACACGGCACTTACAAAGGAGGACCTGAAGGGTTCCAATATTTTAAAGAGGGCAACTACTGGCTGTGCCCGCAAGGAAAAAAGGTAACCTTCCGGAAGCAGAAAATGGAGAATGGAAACTTAAAGGATAACTATTTTACTACAAGAGCAGATTGTAAAGACTGCCCAATAAAAAAAGCCTGCATTGGCAAGAGCCACGAAAAAAGGATCAATATTACCGCCTTTCGGGAAGAATACGAAAGAAATATTGAACGGGTAAAAAGCAGGCGTGGCCGCTATATGAAAGGCAAACGACAAGGCACGGTAGAACCCGTTTTTGGTACCCTTAAAGAATTCCTGGGACTAAGAAAAGTAAATACCATCGGAATTCGCCAGGCCAACAAATGTATGCACCTGGCCGCCATTGCGTATAACCTGAAGAAGTACCTGAAGTTTACCACAAGGAAAGTCAAGTCCGGGGCAAATGCCCTGCAAAAATGCCAAGACGCCGCTCCTTCTATTATAAAAGCTGAATTAATGGCTTTTCAAGCTGTTTTGGTCCTCCTTTTTTCTTCCCAAAAAGTGTTTGTGAATAGAGCATCACTTGCTTAAAAAGCTTTAAATATAATAGGAAATCTTGTTTGTAGAGGAAATTATAGGCTTGTGCAACGGTTACTAATGTTGTAGCACGTTTTTTATTTACAAAAATTTCACTACCCGCTGAATTTCATCTTTCAAAGTCAACTCTTCACTTTGTTCAATTGAATAACCTTCCGCTACAATTTCAAAACAAGTGTCGTGAAAGAAAAAAATGAAATGTTGATATTTCGTGAATTGTTCGTTATTATGATATGGGTGAATAGAATTCATTTTAGTCAATTCTTTTATCCATTCGGATTCAACTACTTTTTGGACCGAGTATGGTTGAAGTCCGAATTTATATAAAGGATGGCCACTAATCGCTTCATCATTTGGATTTCCGAACTTGAATTGTGCATATCGGTCAAATTTGATCGTTACAAATCGTTCATCGCTCTCGGTCCGCTCATTTATCCTGGGTCCGTTCCAATCAGGATTAACCATACTCACATAGAAAATCAAATAAATTTGGTGTTCATTTGACAAAATAGTTGGCATAGGTGCCCCAGCATCAATAGTATATCCTTCTTTTATTTGTTTTATATGCATTTTGTCGATGAGTTATTTTCAAATGTGCTACAACACATCTATAAATGCAATAGTACATTTATACTACCTATGTCTACGAATCTAGAGTATTTTTGTCTGGAAAAAAATATTTGCAGGAATATAGATCTGGATTTCAGTTGTTTTGCTGCTTTTATGAGCCGGAAGTACCTGGAACTACTTTAAATTGCTGCTGTCGCTTTATGGTGTAAATGGGTTGCAACCTATAGTGTGATAGAGGTGGCCGCTTTTTCCTCATTCCTGGAATAGTTGCAGCCTCTTTCAATCTTCATTGCGATTTCCAGAATTCACTTAGGAATGGCTTACTACTCGCAACTTTCTTTTTAGACCAATTGTATATTTCAGAAACAGAAAAAATTTATTTCTCCTTTCCTGCTACATTATCTGCGTGATAACCTCCCCTTTGCCCCATAGGTTCATCTGGTCCTACTGTAGTGTCTTTTTGGGTTTGATGTTCCATTTCTGAATTAATTTCGGCACCAAGAAGAATTATAAAGGAGGTAAGGAAAAGCCATAAGAGCATAATAATTACAGCTGCAAAACTGCCGTACATATCATCATAGCTTCCGAAGTTATTTACATACCAGGAAAATAAAAGCGAACTGAGCCACCCAAAACACAGTGGCAACAATAGAGCCCCAGCTAATCCATTTTAATTCAGGATTATCTCTGTCTGGTGCCTTTTTATAAATAAGTCCAAGGCCGAAAATAATAAAGGCTGCAAGAATGAGCCAGCGGCACCAGCTCAAAACTGTTTGAATGCTTGATCCTACCGGAATATGTTCAACAAAGGCAGGGAAAAGAATAACCAGCACAACAGCCAGAATTCCCAGTATAAGTCCGCCAATGGTGAATGCAAGGGTAAGGGCAGTCTTCTTAATAAAATTTCTGTTATCCACCTCGTTATAAGCAATATTTACACCTTCAAAAAGGGCGTTTGTCCCCTGGTTGGCACTCCATATACTTATAAGAATGCTTAAAATCACACCCCAGCCAAGCGTACTGTCAGGTTTTGAAACTATTGGCTCGATGAAACCCTGAATCATGTCCGCAGCTTCTGCCGGAAGTACATTATTTAATCCCGAAATGTGATCCTGAATTTGAGAAGGGTCCATAACTAGACCATAAATAGAGAGTGCTGCAACTATAGTGGGGAAAAGTGCCATGAAAAAATAAAATCCTACCCCTGCCGAAACTATTTGAACGTGGTCTTTTTTTATTTCTGATAAAACACGTGAGCCTATTTCTTTCCAGCCCGAAACTGGAATTTCACCAGGTTTATCTGCCTGGTGTCCATCATTATTGTTTCTTGCAGTATCTTTTCCCATGGTTTTAATTTAGTTATTTTAACATCCTACAGCTTCTGTGGACTAATTCTTCTTTAGATTCCATTCTGCCTTTTTCAATTTATACTAAAATAAGGGAAGCAAAAAGCCCATCCGCTTAAAGAAGTACTAAAAAAAATTGGAGAGAGGTAAAAGTTTCTTAAATCCAGCGGATAGTTTACAACAAAAGTAAATTTTGAAATTTTTTTCTATTGTTTGGATTGATGAAATTTCATCAGTAATTTTCTTCTCACCAGCTTCGATAGTTTTAAGAAAATCAATAGATTTACTGGTATACGTTTCTTTATTCTCAATTAAAGACTTTACAATCATGAAATTAAATAAAGTTAAGATAGCCGGGATCTTATTGTTCATCATTGGTTGCAGTTCTTATTTTTTTGTGGAAGGTGAACCCTATACTACTATAACAGGTATTTGTGCGGGAATAGGCTTTGGGATGTTTTTAATAGGTTCAGCTCTTGCAACAAATGTCCGACGCGGATAAATATAAGTCCTGCTCCACCCGCCTGGCTATTAAATAAAAATATAATTTATAATAAATTCTAATCGCCATTTTACGGATATGGCGTTAAAACAAATAACATTGATCTGGATTAGAATTAAAGAACTGGAAAGAAGACTCATTACAAACAAACTTTCAGAAAAAACAGGCCTGCACTATTTGCTGGCACATATAGTTGTCGCACTAATTTTTATTTATCTTCCCGAATTCAGCGGCTATACTAGCGAGTGGTATTACTTTGCAGAGTTCCTCGTCGTCCTGATAATTTTGATTATAACTTTGAAGACAGCTTTTTCTATTAATAAAGAAAGAGATTTTCTTAAACGTGCAATTTCCCTCTCTTTTGTAATTGGCCTGAGGCTGCTAATATTTTTCACACTTCTGCATCTACTTTATAAGATAATTATGTTTATTATCCCTGTAGATCTTTTTGTATTCTTCAACAATTTTACAACCGGAGATATTCCCAACCTCCTGTTTACTTTTATAATTTCCCTCTCCTTCTATTTCCTGCTAACCCGTGCGTTTAAGAGGATTAACCTTGATCAAGGTGAGTTTAGAGCATCTAATATCTAATTGTAGAACACTATGAAATCGAGTCAGATTAATTATACATATATCGCTTTTTTAAGAGGTATAAATGTAGGAGGGCATCATAAGATCGCGATGGCAGAGCTTAAGAAAGAATTGGAGGGAATAGGAATGAAGAATGTCCATACACTTCTTAATTCCGGAAATGTAATTTTTTATTCTGAAAGTGTTGGCGTGGAGAAACTGGAAGAAAAAATCACTGAGCATCTTAAAACCACTTATGGCTTTGCGGTTCCTGTAATTATTACTACTGCTGAAGAAATTAGGAAACTTTATACATTTGCTCCTTTTCAGGATATTGCTATTACAAAAGACATAAGGCTATATGTTTCTTTTCTGAAGAAAAACAGAGATCCCCTCCCCGACCTCCCCTGGACAACCCCTGATGAATCCTTCAGCATTATTAATCAAGTGGGAAAAGCTGTCTTTAGTGTTTTAGACGTTTCAGCATCAAAGACAACAAATGCCATGAAGTTTCTGGAAGATTTCTTCGGAAAGGATATCACCACCCGAAACTGGAATACTGTAGAACGTATTCTGAAAAAAATATAAATAAGCTTTTTTTAGAATGGGAAGTGTAAAAGCCAAACCGGGGATCTTGAAATAGGTTTTTCTTAAAGTATTACGGTTATAGGATAATCTTCGTTAATTTCTGCTGGTATTATTTATATTAAAACTCTTATCTTTAAAATGTTTTTCTTTTAGATGTTGATTCCGGAAATTGTTTAGGCAAAAGGTGGCTTACCGGAAGATATAAATCCGGTAACCTCATTTTCATGTCTCAAGACGAAATCTTAGTACCCAAAAAGCCGGAAAATAATCAACAAGGTAAACCTAAACTTGCTGGGAGTATCAGATGCAATTGCCTTAATTGTGGGAATTGTAATTGGAGCGGGAATTTTTAGAACTCCATCTTTAGTTGCGGGAAGTGTAGAATCGGGAGGAATGATGCTTACTGCCTGGCTAATTGGAGGCCTGGTTTCCCTTATTGGTGCTCTGTGTTATGCCGAGCTTACCACGACTTTCCCAAATACAGGAGGAGATTACCATTTCCTGATGAGGGCCTTCGGGAAAAGAACGGCTTTTTTATTTGCCTGGGCCAGGCTAAGTGTAATCCAAACAGGTTCTATTGCACTCCTCTCCTTTATTTTTGGAGATTATGCCACCCAAATTTATAGCCTGGGAGAATTTTCTTCAGTTCTATATGCTGGCATAATTGTAATACTGTTAACAGCAGTCAATATTATAGGTATAAGCATTGGTGCTTAAGCGCTCAAAAAGTACTTACTACTTTAGAAGTTTTGGGAGTTGTACTTATAATAATTGTAGGACTCTTTTTCGTCCCTGCAGCTACAGATGTTTCCTACTCTTTTTTTCCTGAATCTGTTTCGAACAACAGTTTTGGTTTGGCAATGGTTTTTGTGTTATTGACTTTTGGAGGCTGGAATGAAGCTGCTTATATCTCGGCAGAGATTCGCTCGGGTCGTAAAAAAATGGCAGGTGCTTTAGTTTTAAGTATAATTATTATAACAGCTGTTTATCTGCTAGTGAATTTTGCTTACCTAAGAGGACTTGGTCTTGAAGGAATGGCAGGCTCTCAAGCTGTAGCAGGAGATCTAATGGGGACTGCTTTTGGGCCCATTGGTGTAAGTTTAATTTCCATAGTTGTAGCAGTATGTGCAATGACATCGGCCAATGCAACAATTTTTACAGGAGCACGGTCAAACTATGCTTTGGGAAGAGATTTTGAAGTTTTTGGCTATCTGGGGAAATGGAAAAATTCCCTTAGAGGTCCTGTCAATGCCTTTATCGTCCAGGGTATAATCGCTCTTGTACTGGTAAGTTTTGGATTTTTTTCCCGCAGTGGGTTTGAAACTATGATAGATTATACCGCCCCGGTTTTCTGGTTCTTCCTGTTACTGGTGGGGATTTCAATATTTGTTTTAAGAAAAAGGGAGCCCAACGTGGAACGTCCATTTAAAGTCCCATTTTATCCTGTCCTTCCACTTGTTTTTTGTTTTACAAGTGCATATCTGCTCTATTCAAGTATTGCATATACGGGATGGGGAGCATTGGTGGGAATTGGAGTTTTGCTCGCAGGGGCTTTAATTCTTGTCATAAAACCATCTGTTGCTAAAGAAAACGGCAATTATAATTAGGAATAAAAATTTAAATTTAAAAAGAGGATTTGACATAGAGAATGGGACCAGTAAATTGTTGTACCTTTTATAGGTTTTTGGAAGCTAGTTTCTATTGCTTCTTATTTTCCTGAAGATGAATATATGAATATAAATATTTGCAACTAAACAAAGAGAACCTATGAAAACTTTAAAAATGTATTTCGCAGCTATTATTATGATATTGTTTTTTAGTCCAATAGCATTTGCCCAGGATGTCGTATATGTTCCCACCCGCACCCCGGTAGTAGATGCTATGTTAGAACTGGCAGACGTAAAAGAATCTGATGTTGTTTATGATCTGGGTTCCGGGGACGGGCGCATAGTAATAAAGGCCGCAAAGAACTATGGAGCTAAAGGAGTAGGAATTGATATTGATCCTGAAAGAATTGATGAGGCTAATGCGAATGCAAAGGAAGCTATGTGACTGATAAGGTTGAATTTATTCAGGCAGACCTTTTTGAATCAGATTTTAGTGAGGCTTCTGTGGTTACACTATATCTTTTAAGCTCTTTAAATGAAAGACTAAAACCTATCCTTATGGAGCAGTTGAAACCCGGAACAAGAATAGTTTCCCACGCATTTTCAATGGGAGACTGGGAACCGGAAGAAACCAAAGAAGTTGATGGTACCAGAATCTACCTTTGGACTATTCCTGAAAAGAAACAATAATAAAATATTTTTAGATTTAAAGAAGGCCGGAAAATTTTAATTTTCCGGCCTTCTTTATTCTTCCCGAGACAAGATTTCCTTTCATTTTCATTAGCAGTAGTTTAACCTGTTATTTTATTTCCGGAAGTAGTTTTAGCAATTTTTAAAATGGAAAATAAAAGAAGGTTTTAGATTAGAGTAAATTTTCAAAATTCCTATAAATGAACTCTTTAACCCTTCCTTTTTTATTAGAGGTTTTCCTGTTTTTGAGCAAATAAAATCTACGATTTGATGCACCTTATTAATAAAAAAATGCTGGCGGGGACTCTTAAATAAAAGATAAAGTAAAGTGTCAGCAGTATTAAGCTGGATTATAATTTTTATTTTTACTGATAACCGAATTCTAATAAAATCAAGTGAGACAGGCAAAAAAATCTCACATTATATATACGAATCAGAAAAAAAACCTCCATGATCGAATTATCAACTATAAATGATAAATCAATAGATCAAATTTTAACCAAACTTGAAAATAAGACTGAAGTTAATGCTTCCCTCCCCGGCGGGGGAATACTTCATATTGAAAAGGAAATTCCCTATCTCGTCATTTACAGGCAAAGAAAGAATGATCCCGGAACTTATAGAATGGTTATTAGTGAGGCTTCCTATTTAATTATAGGAAACGAGGATTTTGAAGGATATCAAAAACTCCTTTATTTGATCAGCAATCAACTGTCTGCCACTTTTAATGCCTATATGCTTTTTGAAATGTATGCAGGCGTTGCAGGAAGTAATACCTTTTTAATAAAAGCACCAGCCAATAAACTTCCTACCGCGCTGGATGTCCTGAAGCAGGAACTGGAAGAGATTAATAATGTGTATTCGGGTCTTTACCTGCAGGCACAAATCAAAGATACGCCGCATCGTCACGCTGAAGGTGATAAATGTTTAATGGATCTGGAAGCTGCCAAAGAATGTGGGGCAGTTTTAATAAGTCTTGAAATTCCGCCTGTTTACCGGGATGAAGAAGAAAATTTGTACCCTGTATTTTTCCGGGGATTCAAGGACTATTTAATTCCGGCCATACATAAATTCATGTATGACTATATAAGGGTTCAAACTTCTTATCAGGTTGCTTAGTTCTACTGCTCTTGGACGTAAGACCCTAAAAGAGAAAGTCTTTGAAATAGATAAAAAACTTACCAAAATAGAAAGCAGCTATCAGTTCTTATGGCTGGTTTCCCCTTCCAATATTCACAATATTAAACAAACCTTTTTTGAAAGTAAATATGAAAAGGTGCTCGATTACCATTACTACTTTTACCTATTGATCCTGATATATTAAAAAGAGAGCTCTATAATTTAAAAATAGAAGATATTGATGATCCGGCTATGTCTTACCTCTTCAGGGAAAAAAGAGAGGAATTGGATCAACAAATAACTATGCTGAATGAGCGTGGTACCCGCAACTTTTTTTACAATAGTATAAGATTGTACAAAGGTGTGGAAAGAATGTTATGTGAGGAGGCTGAACAATTGCTGAAGGATGTAAACGAAGTAGAAAAGCCACCGAAAGACGAACTTATAGATTCCAGGGGGTTCAGCAGTATGGCCCGGCAGGAATTTGAATATTTCAGGCAGCAGGACAGCAATTTTAAATCCCGGGTTCATATTAGAAAAGATGTGAATATCATGATGGTTTCCAAAGGGGAATTGTACCTGCCTGACGATTACCTGATGCGGAAGAAAGAAGCTATGGCTTTGATACAACACGAGGTGGGAACACACGTGCTTACTTTTCATAACGGAAGCTGGCAACCATTACAACAGTTAAAGATTGGCCTGGCAGATTATGATCCCCTGCAGGAAGGTTTGGCTGTAATGTCTGAATACCTTGTGGATGGTTTAACCGCAAACCTAGGTTACGTACACTGGCAGGAAGAGTGGTTGCAGGAGCTGCATTAATGGATGGTGGTGATTTTCGGGAAATATTCCGGTTGCTAACCAGAGAGTACGGTTTCCTTCCGGAGCGGGCATTTAATATAACCTCCCGGATTATGCAGGGAGGTGGATTTTTGAAAGATATTATCTATTTAAAAGGCCTGGTGGAATTGAGAAAATACCTGCAGGACGGCGGAGAATACGAACCCTTGCTGGCAGGAAAATTCGGAATAAAACACACAAAAATAATACAGGAGTTGACGAATCGTGGAATTCTGAATTCAGGAGTTCTACGACCCAGTTATTTATTAACCGAAGACACCGAAAAGAAATTAGATTTAATCAGAAAAGGTTTACCCCTTTCTAAAATGATAAGCGCATGAAAATATGTTTTGTTGTAAACAGTGTTGAGACGGAAACTGCCGGAACCACTGTATATCTAATGCATGAAGCTTTTAAGAGAAAGCATCAGGTATATATAATGGGAGTTGGAGATTTCAACTATAACAACAATCAGGAGTTAACAGTGCATTGTAAAACACTGGGTAAAAATGCCAAGTCAGAAACTCCCAAAGAATACATCAATTCCCTTAAAAGCAAAAAGGCTAAATCAGAAAAAATATCTGTTAAGGATCTCGATGTGCTGTTTATCAGAAATAATCCAACTGAAGAAGAAGCTGGACGCACCTGGGCAGAACATTCAGGAATTGCCTTTGGAAGGCTGGTGCAACAGGAAGGTGTACTTGTATTAAATGATGCTTTTGCTCTTTCCAACGCATTTATAGATAAACTTTATTTTGAGGAGTTGCCCAGCAGTATTAAACCTGCATCTTTAATAACAAGAAAAAAAGAAGATATCCTTCAGTTTTTTGAAGATCATAAAAAGAAGATGATCCTTAAACCTCTTGAAGGTTCAGGAGGCCGTGGAGTTTATTTAATTGATAAGAATGAAAAAAATCTCAATCAGATTATTGAAACTCTTACAGAAAAAGGTTACATCATAGCCCAGGAATTCCTTCCGGCTGTAAAAGATGGAGACGTAAGAGTCCTGCTTCTTAATGGAAAAGTGATGGAAAAAGATGGCCACTTTGGGATCATCCGCAGGGTTAGCGGTGAAGGTGAATTCCGTAGTAATATTTCCCAGGGAGCCTCACCCAACAGCACCGAATATACTGAAGAAATGAAGAAAATAGTTGAAATAACAGCTCCCAAACTTATTAGGGATGGACTTTTCTTTGTTGGTTTGGATATAGTAAAAGACAAACTAATCGAAATTAATGTTCTTAGCCCCGGTGGAATGGACAGCTTCCCTTATCTGGGACTTCCTAATTTTTCTGATCAGGTTATAGAAGCTATAGAACGAAAACTGGAATACAAGAAAAATTACGGAGATAAGATCTCCAATCGCGAGTTAGCTACCATGGATTAATGCTGGTAGCCTCAAATCAAAACTTAAAAAATATCTATGAAAATTTGTTTTATAATAAATAGCCTTGAAACCGAAAAGCCCAAGACTTCTGTCTTTATAATGACAAAAGCTCACCAGCGTGGGCACGAAGTTTATGTCGCTACAGTTGGAGATTTCAGCTTTAGTTCCAGTGCACCTTTAGGATTGCACTGTATAGGACTCCCTGAAGGAGAAAATCCTGCCAATGCTGAAGAATTCCTAGAACAACTAAAGAGTGAAGATGCAAGAAAGACAAGAATATCTGCCCGGGAATTAGATGTAATTTTCCTAAGAAACAATCCTACTGAGGAAGAAGACAGCAGAAAATGGGCGGAACATGCCGGGGTTGCATTTGGAAGAATGATGCAGGAAGAGGATGTCCTCGTTTTAAATGATGCTTTTGCTCTTTCTCATGCCTTTATAGACAAATTGTATTTTGAAGAATTACCTGAAGAAATTAAACTTAGCGTCTATAATTACCAGGAGCAAAGATGAAATAATGGATTTCTATGAGAAACACAATCGAAAGATCGTCCTTAAGCCGCTGGAAGGCTCAGGAGGTCAGGATGTTTATCTTATAGATGAACACGAAAAGAACATCAATCAAATTACCACTGCACTTAATAAGCAGGGATATATTATTGCACAGGAGTTTTTACCTGCTGTAAAGGATGGAGATGTGCGGGTGTTGCTGTTAAACGGAAGAGTACTTGAGGAAGACGGAAAACATGCCGTGGTAAGAAGAAAAAGTGGTGAAGGTGAATTCCGGAACAACCTGGCTTTGGGTGGTTCAGCAGATTTTAGTGAATTTACTGAAGATATGAAGAGGATAATAGAATTAACTGCGCCAAAACTTATTAAGGACGGGTTGTTCTTTGTAGGGCTCGATGTAGTTGAGGATAAATTAATTGAAATCAATGTACTTAGTCCGGGAGGACTGGAAGTTATGCAAAGCGTAGGATTGCCCGACTTTACTACTACTATCATTGAATCAATAGAGAAAAAGGTAGAATATAAACAAAAGTATAAAGGCCATATTTCTAATAAGGAATTAGCCACACTTGTTTAAAAAGAAAAATGGAAAAAGAAGTGGAAATTACAGACAGGATCTTAGGTGAATATGGAAATGAAAATGGTCCATTAATTTTTGTCACTTGCTGTTCATGGAAATGAGCCCAGCGGAGTCAAGGCACTAAAAAAGTTTTTTCTGAACTGGAAAAAACCCAACCTGAAATAAAAGGTAAAATTGTAGGAGTAGCAGGCAACAAACTTGCGCTTCAAAAGGGACAAAGATTTATCGAAGAAGATCTTAACAGGACCTGGAAAGAAGACAGCATTACCCGGAAGAAAAAAGATACACACGAGCAGCGGGAAATGCACGAGATCATTGAAATACTGGAAAAGTATCCTGAAAAAGACTACGGAAAAAGATATTTTCTGGATTGCCACACCACCTCTTCAGATAGTCTTCCATATGTTTCAGTTCAGGTTGTTAATGACAATGATGAATGGGCACAGAAATTCCCTACGTACATCGTGCGCGGCTTCAGTGATATAGTATATGGAGCTATTGACCATTACTTAAGCAGAACAGGTCTTACAGGATTTACTTTTGAAGCCGGGCAACACGAAAATACAGAATCTATAGAAAATCACGAGGGTATGATCTGGCTGGCATTAAAAGAAGCCTGTTCTTTAAATCTTAAAAGTATTTCCTGCTATCCCGATTGTGTTGAAAATTTTGCAAGCAAGAATGCACCGGATCAAAAAGTTTTTGAAATAATCCATAGACATGGATTAGAAAAAGATGATGAATTTAAAATGCAGCCGGGATATAAAAATTTCCAAAAAATAAAAAAAGGAGAAGTTTTGGCTATGCAAAATGGCAAAGAATTAAAGAGCGAGTGGGATGCCTACATCTTTATGCCATTATATCAGGCACAGGGAAATGATGGGTTTTTTGTTATTGAGGAAGTTTAAAAAATTACCGAATACAAAGAGAAGAGAGAAGAGAGAAGAGAGAAGAGAGAATAGAATTAGCAGGGAAGAAGTTTTTCCTTCAAAAAATTATCTTTTTACAATACCTATCACCTCCCCTGTTTTGCAGTTGATCCTTAAAAGTTCTTTTCTTCTTAAGCCGTATTTGCCCTCCGGTCCTAAATAATCCCCGATTGAATTACTTGATCTAATGATCATGAGTTGGGTGCCATCCCGGGGATCGATAAGAGGGCTCTTACAGGAATTTTCATCAAAGACTACTCCTTCCTGAAGAACAAATGCATCAGGCACATCCTCCGGTGCTCTGGAAATTTCAGAAAAAGTGGAATTTCCGGCTCCACAACCTGCACTCAGGAACAAAACCACGAAAGCATAAAAAAGCAGAGAGATTTTTTTCATTTCCGAATAGTTGAAGGTTACTATAAAGATAAATAAAAATTAAAACCTGTATTGGACGGAGAATATAAAAAATTCCTCTTTCCTAAAGCTTTAGAGTAGATAAAAACAGCACTAATATTTTAAAATTTTTCTCCGGAAAATGCACTGTCTATAATTGCTAAGACTAGAATGGCCCTGTCAAAATTATAGCTGTAGTAACATAAATGAATTAAACATTGAATTTCTGAAGGAATAATAATCTGAAAAATATTTTCTCTTCAGAGCAGATTAATCGATTTTATAAGCTCATTCGGAATACGCAATAGTTGAAAGCAGCGCATTTTCTGCCTGTCTTGAATCCAGCCTGGTGTGCTGAACTACAACAGGAATATTTGATTCTATAACACAAGCATAATCTGTTCCCAGAGGCACTTAGCTCAGGATCCTTAAGATCATTAAATCGTAAGTGTTTTGTGCGCTGTGCCTCCACTGTCACTTTGTATGGTCCCACAGGATCTTTATCGCTAAAGAAGATGGTAATTTCTACTTCTGCCTTCTCATCTGATGTATTTAAAATACAGGCGGTTTCGTGACTGGTAAATTCCGGTTCCTTTCCTGTTCCGTACGTGGGAATATAACCTTCAGCAATTACCCATATTTTCTTTCCTAATGCTTTCATAACTCTTTTTCCGGTTTTATTCAATCTTTTCAATTTCAGCTATCAGACCTTCATTAGCTCCTAAATGGAATTCAGAATTAATCTTTTCTCCTTCTCTCTCTATTTTTGTGCTAATCAAAATTTTTCCCTGAGTCTGGGTATCTTTAAGCTTAACGCTTTCTTCAGATTTGCCTAAGTTCAGTACAACCAGAAATTGTTTCCCCTCATTTACTCTCTTATAGGCCAGAAGATTTTCCCCTGATGATAAAGGTTCATATCTTCCAATTTGAAAAGCTAAGCTCCTTTTGTCGTAAAGCGATGAGTTTTTGGTAAAAACTCAACATGCTATTTTCATCATCCTTTTCCTGCTCCACATTAATTTTCTTATAGTTTTCCATAAGTGGCAGCCACGGCTCTTTATCTGAAAAACCTGCATATTCAGTAGAATCCCACTGCATAGGTGTTCTTTCAGGATCTCTTCCCAGTCCTTTCCCGGGAATATTTTTCTCCTGTGGATCTTTTACCATTTCCGGCGGAATGTGAACATCCTGCATTCCTATTTCCTCTCCATAATAAATAGTGGGAGTGCCACGCAAGGTTAGGAGTAAAATAGCCGCATTCCTCGCCTGCTCAGTTCCTATTCTGGTTGCCAGCCTGGATTGATCATGATTTCCTAACACCCAATTTGGCCAGGCTTCAGCAGGCAGTGCACCTTCATACTTATCTATTACAGCCTTAATTTCTGCAGCTTTCCAGGGTATCAGTACCAGCTGAAAATTAAAAGGTAAATGAGCTCCATTATTATTGTCGCCATAATACATTACCAGCTGTTCCACCGGAAGGTATATCTCACCAATGATAAGCCGTTCATCATACTCATCGGTGACTTTTCGCATTTCTTTCACGAGATCAAGAACCTCCGGCTGATCTGTAGTATAAGCCTGCAGGTGTTTATCATAAGGGGATTTATCTTCAGTATAATCAGGATTTGGAGGATTATCTCTGAATTGCTCATCCTTGATCATATGCCACATGACGTCTACCCTGAATCCATCAACACCTTTATCCATCCAGAAGCGCAGTACATCAAACATGGCTTTTTTAACCTCCGGATTACGCCAGTTGAGATCCGGCTGCTCTTTTAAAAATGCGTGATAATAATATTGATTCGTAGTTTCATCATATTCCCAGGCACTTCCTCCAAAAACACTTAACCAGTTGTTTGGTGGTCCACCATCGGGTGCAGGATCTTTCCATATATACCAATCTCTTTTGGGATCATCCTTAGATCTTCTGGAGTCCTTAAACCATTGATGTTCACTGGAAGAGTGATTTGGTACATAATCGAGAATTAGCTTCATTCCTTTATCATGAATTGCAGCCAGTAATTCATCAAAATCTTCCATTGTACCAAACATTGGATGAATGCCTGTATAGTCACTGACATCGTATCCAAAATCGGCCATAGGGGAAGGATATATGGGAGAGATCCAAACCACATTAATTCCCAGATCCTTTATGTGATCCAGTTTCTCTCTAATTCCTTTGAGATCTCCTATTCCGTCTCCGTTGGTATCTTTATAAGACCGCGGATAAATTTGATATACAATCTCTTTTTGCCACCATAAAAAGTCATTCAATTGCTTTTCGATCATAAGAAGTTGTGTCTTTTATGCAACCACCTGTAACCATAGGGTGATAGCGTTATTTCCTGTGTATCAGTATTAAATTTTTTGTATTTCTTATCTCCAAAAATATCTATGATATCCTCAGATTCTTTCAGTTTTAATTTGACCTTTTGTTCTTCGGAAGAAAAGTTGTGAAGCGCGATCGCCAATCCTTTATCTGATTGTCTGCAATGCGCGAGCACTTTGGAACTTCCGGTATCCAGAACTTCATAATTCCCCCAGCCAAATTCCGGAAATTCTTTTCGGGTGTTTATCGCTCTCTCCATCCAGTGTAATAAAGAATCAGGATCTCGGTGCTGGTCATTTACATTTACTTTCTGGTAACCGAAATCACCTTCAGAAATAACATTTCTTATTAACTTCTCGGTACGAGCATCTGAAAACCCTCCGTTCTTCCTGTCGGCCCACTGCATGACAGTTCTTACACTACTACGGCCTTCCATAGAAAGATCTTCGCCCATTCCTATTTCTTCACCATAACGAAGAACAGGCGTGCCGGGGAGAGTGAATAGCAGGCTGTGAGCAAGTTCTATCTTTTTTCTATCGTTACCCAGCATTGATGCTAAACGTCTTCTTATCCCGCGACCGAAGATCCTCATGTTTTCATCGGGGGCAAAAACTTTAAAAACTTCTTCTTTCTCTTTATCGCTTAGTTTATCAAGATTTAATTCATCGTGGTTACGAAGAAAAATGGCCATTTGTTCTTTCTCCTGGATTTGTGGCATCTTTTTCAATGCTTTAGCCACTGGTGTTGCTTCTTCTTTTGCAAATGAGAGAAAGAGGAAATTGTTGACGTAAAAATTAAACAGCATATGCATTTGATCTTCATCTCCCAGGAATTTCTCGTACTTTTCTGGTTCAAGATCAACTTCAGCAAGAAGAATGGCATCCTTTTTATGCGTTTCTACAAATTCCCTAAAATGTCTAAAAATGCTGTGGGGATCTTCACCAAAATCAACTTTTCCTTTCTCGGTAAACATGTGAGGTGCAGCATCTATCCGGAATCCCGAAACTCCCAATTTCAGCCAAAAATGCATAATCCTGAATATCTCTTTTTGTACGTCTTCATTTGAAATATTTAGATCGGGCTGGTGCGAGAAAAAGGTGTGGTAATAAAAAGCATCTGCCTCTTCATCATATTTCCAGTTTGAACCACCGTCCTCTCCCCCGGTCATCATATTATTATTATCATTTTTTGGTTTTTCATCTACCCAGATGTAGAAATCTCTATATTTTGAATCTTTACCCTTACGGCTCTTTTGAAACCATTCATGTTGTGTAGAAGTATGGTTAACAGCAAGATCAATTATTACCCTTATTCCTGCTTCATCTGCTGAATCTATTAATTCTGCAAAATGGCCCATATCTCCCAAACGCGCATCTACTTTATAGTAATCCCGTACATCGTAACCATTATCTTTATTAGGAGTGTCAAAGAAAGGAAGGAGCCATAGACAGGTTACTCCCAGGCTGGATAAATATGGGAGGGATTCTTTTAGTCCTTTAAAATCTCCAATTCCATCACCATTTGAATCTTTAAATGTTTCAACGTCCAATGAGTAGATCACTGCATTTTTATACCAATATTTATTCATTTTTTCCTTTTTGAGGGATTATCAATTCTTTTTACTTAAACCGGGCTAAAACATTTTTACTGAAGAATTCTATAAATTCTTCCTGTTCTTTATTTACATTGTGGATTATAATTCTTTCAAAACCCATTTCGTGGTACTGCTGAATCTTTTCAATAAATGCTTCAGCTTTATCACTAATGATCACGTAATCCTTAAGATCTTCTTTTCTAACTTTCTCCCCAAGGTCATCAAACTTGTCAGCTGTATCAATATCTGCCAGTAGCCTACTTGGGAAAATATTATTCTTCCATTGTTCCCAGGCTCCTTCCAGGGCTCTTTCATAGGATGAGGAATAGGAGATCTGTACTTTTAAAGCCATTGGTTTTCCTTCACCACCATTTCCTCTAAAGGCATCCACCATTCTTTGAAGTTCATCTAAAGGCTTGGAAATAGTAATTAAACCATCTGCCCAATGGGCCAGCCAGGCTGCTGTTTTAGGAGTGATGGCGGCTCCATATACAGTTGGAGTCTTTTTCGGAGTGGTAAAAAGTTTGGCGTTTTCCACCTTAATAATACCCTTGTGGGTTAAATAATCTCCCTTCCATAATTCCCGCATCACTTCTACAGATTCTTTTAATCGGGCATTACGTATTTCTTTAGGAGGCCATTGCTCCCCGGTTATGTTCTCATTAAGAAGCTGCCCGCTCCCGGCACAAATTATAAGTCTGTCAGGAAACATTTCATTTAAGGTGGCCATAGCCTGGGCAATAATAGCGGGATGGTAGCGCTGTCCCGGGGCATTGACAACGCTAAAATCTAAACTTGAGGCCTGCATAGCTGCTCCCAGCCAGCTCCAGGCGAATCCGCTTTCCCCTTGTTTATCGCTCCAGGGATGAAAATGATCTGAAGAATTTATGGCCTGAAAACCTACTTTTCAGCCTGCTGGACGAGTTTTAGTAAACGACTTGGAGCAAATTGTTCGTGAGAGGCATGAAATCCTATTTTCATAGTGTGGTTTTAAAATTCTTCTGAATTCCTAAATTAGGAAAATCACCACAAACCCTAAAGGATATGCCGTAGTAGCAGGGTTAAATAAAAGATAAAGTTTTACGCACACGTTAATTTTAAAACATAAAAAAGGAATGTAAGGCCAATAGCCAATACATTCCTTTGAACAAATGTAAATAGTTAAGACGCTCTAAAAGAGGTAAGAAAGACTTATCTGCACCCCATCATATTTAAATTCTTCATATCCGGTTTCCCTGTTAATACCAATATGATTAAACCCATGCATATATCTTACTCCTGAAACCAGGTTTTCTGTAATAGCATATTCTAAACCTCCAATAAAAAAAATACTACGATGTTCAATCTCACGCTCAAGAGAAGCGGTATTATTGTCTGTTTTATCGTCTCCATTTATTAGGAGATCAAACTGAGGTCCTGCCAATAATGAAAAATTATTGAGCATTTGCCAATTCACCAGGACTGGTAAACTCACGTAATACATTTTATACTGCTTAGTTTTCATCTGCTACCTTACCTCCCATTTGTGAAAATAAATATTCCGGTTGAACAGAAAAATTTCCTGTTAAGGGAACAAGCATTAGAAAACCTGCAGTTATCCCTGGTTGCCAATTCGTGTTTACGGCACTTTCTGGAGGAGGAGATCCTTTGGAAAAATTCATGTGAGAAAAATTTGCGTTAAGCGCGAATTCCAAATTTCGCATTCCTATGTTCCTGAGAAAAGTTAATTTGAACAACAAAAACACACAAAGTAACAAGAATATATTTCATATAAGAAATCTTGAATATTGTTTAATGTCCTGGTAATTCCTGATACTTCCCATTTTTATTAAATAGAATAAAAAAGTTCTAATAAGATTCCTTATCTCTCTTATACAGGTAGTAAATATACAGGGAACTATTGCTGGTCAAATTTTTTAATTAAATTTTATTTGTAATGCTTTATTAAAATAGAATGTCTTCTAAGGTCCCTCCCATATTTTAACTAATTCCAGGTTACGAGTAATAAAATCACCAATTTATCACCAGATTAGTCTTAATATTTTTAGCCAAAGGAATATTTACTTCAGACTGGTTTACCTAAATATAATTTTAGAGTGTCATCTAAATTTATAACCGAAATTTCCTTGTTGTAGGAAAAACTAAATATCCAGAAAATAAAGTTAAAGTTTCAATTATTTTATATATCTTACACCTGTTTTTTATGCATTACGTCTAAAACATACTCGCTAAATGAAAGGTAATTCTGACTTTTTTGTAAATCCAGCTCAAACTTCTTACATCATAGAAGGTTGCTTACAAGACGATCGTCTAAATAGTGGATTAACCAACAATTTATTTTCAGTGAGTGACCCCCAAAAGAAATGGGATTTGAATTTTTTGAATAGCTTCTGGAAAAAGCTTACTTCATCGCCAGAAAATTTTCCTCAAACCCCAAATACTTCGATAAGTAATATCCTCGAAGAGGATATGGGAGTATTAGCATCTAATGCTACTAAAAGAGTTTTAGCTAATAAATTAGAACTTTCTATAGATTCTATACATTTGGCTAAAGCAATTAAAGATTCTTTTGAAATCTATCATGAAGACTATCCTTACGATTTTATTTTAGAATATAAAGGGGAACGATTAGGAATGATGTTATTAGATAAATGTTACAATTCTAATGGTGAAGTGAAATTAGTATATCGTTTTAATCCTAATATTATAAGCTTCCGGGGATTATATTAATTTCTCTACTATTCCCTTACTCCCTGTTCTAATTCCTGTCCTTTTATATTAGTGGCATCCTTGTCATTAATGCTCTCTTAAAATAAATATTCGTCTCATAAGGACATGGATTTGTTATTCTTAGAATGCTATTCCGAGGTTTCCGATAGTATGAATTTAAAGTTAGAAAAATTCTTTAAAAGATTAGATCAACCCGATTAAATGTCTTTTTGTGGAATATTTCCCCAGGTTTATCTCACCTCTCTACAAATAGTTTAACATTCTTTTAAAAATAAGAATCTTGTTAAACTTTAATAGTCACCTGGAGGCCTATTATTATTGAGATTTAATTTTTTAAGAGAACAGATTTAAAATTGGCACTGTTTTGAATCCTTAAATTATAATTATAGTTTCCCTCATACTTGTTTTCCTACAACACGTTTTTACACAATACTTCTAATAATATATACTAAATGAAAAGTAATTCTGACTTTTTTGTAAATCCGGTCTCAGCTTCTTCATATATTTTAGAAGGATGCCTACAGAACGACCGCATAAATAAAGGATTAAATAATAATAATTTTTCTTCAGAAAGTGACCCCAAGAAATGGGATTTAAATTTTCTGAATAGCTTCTGGAAAAAACTTACTTCATCGCCGGAAAATTTTCCTCAAACTCCAAATTCTAAAATTAGTAATATCCTCGAAGAGAATACGAGAGAATTAACATCTAAGGCCACTAAAAGGGTTTTAGCCAATAAATTGGAACTCTCTATAGATTCTATACACTTGGCTAAAGCAATTAACGATTCCTTTGAAATCTATCATGAAGATTATCCTTACGATTTCATTTTAGAATATAAAGGGGAACGATTAGGAATGATGTTATTAGATAAATGTTTTAATTCTTATGGTGAAGTGAAATTAGTATATCGTTTCAACCCTGACGTTAAAAGTTTCCAGGGATTACATTAGTAGTTCCTCTATTCTTTCTTCTCCTCTACTCTGTTCTTTACTGTCATTCCAAATTACTGGAATCTCCTTTTTTATTTTTCGTGTGTTTTCACCAGTGGTTCGCATCAGTTCTATTTAAAATCACTATAACGTCCAAAAAGGAAGAGGCCCCTCGACATTGATATAAGGTAATATCCTTTTTGGGGTAGCTTAGGGACCTCCACTTAACTTTTCCAAAGGTGCCCGACTCAGAATTCTGATCGACTTTTCACCATTAGATGAAAGTACGCCACATAACAAATTGAGCTCGCTTTCCTCTTTTATCCTTATCTGTTTTTGATTTTTAAACTTCCTTAAAGAAAAGCCAGTTTTAATAATTAATTTTGAAATACTGTTTCTCTAAAACGTTTTATCTCTCCCTCATCACATAATTGTTTGGGGAATATTTCCCCAGGAGATCTCACATCTCTACAAAATATTGTAATCTTCTTTTCAAATAAAAAAGCTGATAAAATTTTAACAGTCCCGCCCGGTCCTATAGCTGTTGACATCTAATTTTTTTAAGAAGGTAGATTTACACTTGGCACTATTTTGAATCCTTTAAGTTATAATTATAATTTCCCTTGTAATTATATTCCTACAAAAAATCATAAACTATTGATGTTAAGTATAGAAAAGTGTATTTCGTCCGATTTTTATGCTATTTTAGCCGAAGTATCAGTTAAGGAAGTATTAAATATTACACAAAATAAACTTAATGGAAATCCTTAATCTCCCCCCAACCCTACGACCCTATGAAATATTATATTATAGTACTCATTGTACTCTCTCCACTGTTATGTCAAAGTCAAAATACCCCAAACAACGATACTACAAACAAACATCTACATAGTTCGATAAACACATCTGGTGGAGATATATCTGGCGAAGAAGGCAGTATTTCTTATTCAATTGGCCAGGTTAACTATTTATCCTATAATGAGAATAGCCTTTATACCGCCGAAGGTGTCCAGCAACCCCTAGGTTATTATTTCCATAAGTCCAAAAGAAATTGTAGAAGATAAAGAAGTCATAAATTTGGCTGCCTATCCCAACCCCACTACCAATTATTTTAAAATAGAGGCTTCTACCTATCTTGGTCAATCCCTGAAATATCATTTAACAGATCTGCACGGTAATTTCATTGAAGAGGGCCGTATTCTAGATCCCGGTGCCATAGTAGATGTATCGGGATTAGCCGTAGCGGTCTATCTATTACACATAACAAATGGCTCAGAACGTATTAAAACTTTTAAAATAATAAAAAAATAAAAAAATGAAATGGATTTTTAAATTTTCGCTAATGATGTTAATTCATATTAGCGCCTTTGGACAAACTCCCGAAAAAATTAGCTACCAGGCTGTAATAAGGGATAATAATGGAGTCCTTATTGAAAATTCAAAAGTTAATTTAAAAATTGTTCTACGACAGGGTTCTTCAAATGGAGCCACAGTATATGAAGAATTGCATAATATAATGACTAATAAAAATGGGCTTTTATCTCTCGAAATTGGTTCTGGGACCATAAGTAAGGGTCATTTTAATGAGATAAATTGGGCTAAAGGGCCCTTTTTTATCGAAACTCATGTAGATCCCAAAGGGAGTTTTAATTATAAACTCAATGGTGTTAGCCAACTTCTGAGTGTACCATATGCTTTACACGCCAAATCAGCCGATTCCTTCAAAGGTATAATCTCCCCTTCGCAGTTACCCGATTTTTATACAGCTGATGAAATAGATGAAATTTTTCTAAATGTTGTTACTGAAAGAACCCCTCTTTCAAGTTTTTCGGGAAATTATAACGATCTTGAGCATAAACCGGAAATTTATAACAAGAGAGAAATAGACTATCTCATTCAGGGTATTGAAACAACAGGAGTTCCCCGACAAAATCTTACTCTGGAAGGAGATATGCTGTCTATTTCCGGTGGGAATTCAATTTCTTTTGAAAATTGGGACACCAATGTCGCAGATGATTTTTCAGGTCTCTATGATGACCTTCAGAATAAACCAGAACTTTATAACAAAACAGAAATAGACAATCTTATTCAGGGTATAGAAACAACCGGAGGTTCTCCTCAAAATCTAAATCTGGAAGGGGGAACTTTATCTATTTCCGGAGGGAATTCAATTTCTTTTGAGAACTGGGATACAAATGCAGTGGATGATTTTTCAGGTCTCTATGATGACCTTCAGAATAAACCAGAACTTTACAACAAAACAGAAATAGACAATCTTTTACAGGGTATAGAAACAACTGGAGGTTCCCCTCAAAACCTAAATCTTGAAGGAGGAACTTTATCCATTTCCGGAGGGAATTCTATTTCTTTTGAAAACTGGGATACAAATGCAGCAGATGATTTTTCAGGAAGGTATATAGACCTTCAGGATAAACCTGAACTATATAGTAAAACAGAAATTGACAATCTAATTCAAGGTATAGAAACAACGGGAGGTTCTCCTCAAAATCTTAATCTGGAAGGGGGAACTTTATCTATTTCCGGAGGAAATTCTATTTCTTTTGAAAACTGGGATACAAATGCAACAGATGATTTTTCGGGTATTTATGATGACCTTCAGAATAAACCAGAATTGTATAGTAAATCAGAAATTGACAATCTTATACAAAGTATAGAAACAACAGGAGGTTCTCCTCAAAACCTGAATTTGGAGGGTCAAACCTTAACTATTTCCGGTGGGAATTCAATTTCTTTTGAAAACTGGGATACTAATGCCACAGATGATTTCTCGGGTTCTTATGAGGATCTTCAGAATAAGCCCATTTTGTTTTCCGGTCAATATACTGATCTCGAAAATAAACCTGAACTCTACAGCAAAACAGAAATTGACAATCTTATACAGGGTATAGAAACAACCGGAGGTTCTCCTCAAAACCTGAATCTGGAAGGTCAAACCTTAAGTATTTCCGGTGGAAATTCTATTTCTTTTGAAAACTGGGATACTAATGCCATAGATGATTTCTCAGGTTCTTATGAGGATCTTCAGAATAAGTAGGTATTGTTTTCTGGCCAGTATGTTGATCTTCAAAATAAACCTGAATTATACAGTAAATCCGAAATTGACAATCTTATACAGGGTATAGAAACAACCGGAGGTTCTCCTCAAAACCTTAATCTGGAAGGTCAAACCTTAACTATTTCCGGTGGAAATTCTATTTCTTTTGAAAATTGGGATACTAATGCAGCAGATGATTTCTCAGGTTCTTATGAGGATCTTCAGAATAAAGTAGTATTGTTTTCTGGCCAGTATGTTGATCTTCAAAATAAACCTGAATTATACAGTAAATCCGAAATTGACAATCTTATACAGGGTATAGAAACAACCGGAGGTTCTCCTCAAAACCTTAATCTGGAAGGTCAAACCTTAACTATTTCCGGTGGAAATTCTATTTCTTTTGAAAACTGGGATACCAATGCAGCAGATGATTTCTCGGGAAGGTATATGGACCTTCAGGATAAACCTGAACTGTATAGTAAAACAGAAATTGACAATCTTATACAGGGAATAGAAACAACAGGAGGTTCTCCTCAAAACCTAAATCTGGAAGGGCAAATCTTAACTATTTCCGGTGGGAACTCTATTTCTTTTGAAAATTGGGATACTAATGCAGCTGATGATTTTTCGGGTTCTTATGAGGATCTTCAGAATAAACCAGTATTGTTCTCTGGCCAGTATGAGGATCTTCAAAACAAACCTGAGCTCTACAGTAAAACAGAAATAGACAATCTTATTCAGGGTATAGAATCAACAGGAGGTTCTCCTCAAAACCTGAATCTGGAAGGTCAAACATTAACTATTTCCGGTGGGAATTCAATTTCTTTTGAAAATTGGGATACTAATGCAGCAGATGATTTCTCGGGTATTTATGATGACCTTCAAAATAAACCTGAGCTATACAGTAAAACAGAAATAGACAATCTTATTCAAGGTATAGAATCAACCGGAGGTTCTCCTCAAAACCTGAATCTGGAAGGTCAAACCTTAACTATTTCCGGTGGAAATTCTATTTCTTTTGAAAACTGGGATACCAATGCCGCAGACGATTTTTCGGGTTCTTATGAGGATCTTCAGAATAAGCCAGTATTGTTCTCTGGTCAGTATGTTGATCTTCAAAATAAACCTGAATTATATAGTAAATCAGAAATAGACAATCTAATACAAGGTATAGAATCAACAGGAGGTTCTCCTCAAAACCTAAATCTGGAAGGTCAAACCTTAACTATTTCCGGTGGGAATTCTATTTCTTTTGAAAACTGGGATACCAATGCAGCAGATGATTTTGACGGAGAATACGCTAGCTTAAATGGTGCACCTAAGGTTTATACCCAGGAGGAAGTTGATGCTATAAAAGCTGAAATATTAGTACATGTAAAAGAGAACTATTCTCCAAAGGCACGTGTAGTCTCATTGTCTTCTTCCAGGAATGCAATTAGTACTGATGTAGGTAATACTCTTGCCTGTATAACTTCAGCAACATTAACTATTACTTCAACGTTTTCAGGAATGCAGATTGGAGACATTATTAATTTAGAAGTTCACGGTACTACTCTAACAGTTACCGGAGGAACAGGGGTAGTTATAAACGGAACATCTGGCGGTAACAAAAGCATTGGGAACAATGAAATTTATACTTACGGGCTCATAAGAAAAATAGCGAACAACTCTTATATTGTTTTATAATAAAATGTTTCATTTTCTATTACCCTTATCACCTGTAAATTTATAAGTACACCCCGGAAAATGGACAATATAAAATGTGCCGGGAACTAATATATGTGCAAAAGGAAAGAAACTGGGTAGGCGAAATGAATTGTAAAATAGTAGCAGATTTAATTATATTCGCGCCCATAATAAAATAAAAATTTAAGACAAAAGAATACTGATCACTTAAGAAAAATCTTAGTATACAATGAAAAAGGGTAAGTTTTATTTTCGTGCAATTGTAGTGGTTATCCTTAATACTGTCCTTTTAGGATGTAGTTCCAGTGATGATTCTGAGGAACCAGAACCACTTCAGGAAAGAATTAGGGTAAAAATGCCTATTCCAGATGAAGGTGACATTGATTGGAGCAATGTTGAATTAGTTTGGAATGAAGAATTTGATGGCTCAACAAAGTTGGAGGATATATGGTTTTTTGAATCTAACGATCCCAACAATCCTAATACTGCAGACGAATTGCAGACTTACCAGAAGGAAAATGTGGTAATGAACGGGGGAACTTTAAAGATCCTGGCAAAGGAGAAAACTGGAGATTATACTTCTGCCCGGTTAACCAGTAAATATGCCTTTCAATATGGGAGAATTGAAATAAATGCAAAGTTGCCCCGGCAGCAAACCAAAGGTCTCTGGACAAAAATGGCTTTGATTGGTGATAATATAGATGTTGCAGGATGGCCTCTTGCGGGGGAAATTGATGTTGTAGAGCACTTTACAAACGACCCTAATAAAATTTATAATTATATACATAGCGGCACTAACAATGGTGCAAACGGAACATTAATTAGTTCTGAATATTCCCTGGAATCTCCTGGAGCAGATTTTCATGTCTATGGGATATTATGGACAAATAAGTATATCAAATTCTACATTGACAATTCAGAAAATATTACCTATACTTTTTTAAGACCCTCTACACCTACTGACCAAAACTGGCCTTTTGATAAACCTTTCTATTTATTAACTAAGTATAGTTATAGGAGGACAGTATGGAGGAGATGGAGTTGATCCCTCTTTATTTCCCGCCAGTTTAGAGATAGATTACATTAGAGTATATCATCCCGATTAGTATTGTCAAAGCATTAGAAAAACAGGGGTAGCTCTAAATTAAGAGAAAAGCCGGATAAATTATTTATATAACCAAAAAGATTACGTAGCGTAAATTAACAGCTAATAAATTTTACATTATACATTAATGAAAAAATTCCTGGTCCTACTCTTTATTTTTAGCTGCGGTTCTCTAACTGCGCAAAACTATTATTATTCATTAAATAAAATTGAGGAAACCCCTCCAGACAATGTAACTGTAATTAGTAATGTTGACGAACTAATAGCAGGACTAAAATCTGGAGGAAACTTGTACTTGAAAGCTGGTAATTATAAGTTAAACAATACCCTTTATCTTTACGATATCATTAATCTTAAAGTGGCTGGTGCTGAGGGAGCAGTTATTACAGGAAGTTTAGAAACCTTGTTACATTTTAGAGGTACCACTAATAATATAAGCTTTGATAATATTTCTTTTGAATCTACTTCCAACCAAACAAATGCCGATTATGGTCCCGGCATTGTATATTTTGATGGAAGTGTAGAAAATATATCCATTGCAAATTGTAATTTCACCTGCCCCGGAGTGGCTTCAAATGCTTTAAAATTTGCGGCCTACCAAAGCTCTCGATCAAAAAATATAACTATTTACAAGTGCAATTTCTATGATATAGGTAGAATGGCCATTGAAACCGTTAATCATCATCCAGACGATATTCTTAGAATAACCGATATTAAAGTAACGGAATGCAATTTTGAAAGATTGGGCTTACAATCACCCTTTGGGATGGCCGTAAGTTTGAGTGGTACGGGACAAAACGCAATTATTTCTAATAATGTGATTTTCGATGCGAATGACATTGGGATTGAAAATGTGGCATGGAATAATGTTTTGGTAGAAAACAATACATTTTCTTCTGAACGTAACGTGTATGATCCTATATCAATGAACAGAAGAGCTGGGGGAAGCAAATTTATGACAAACGTTATAATTATAAGAAATTCCGGAAGAGTAAGCGGTGCAGGATCTCATTTAATTGAACTTAATAATTGTGATGGTTTAGTTTATAAAAAAATTCCTTCTATGCTGATGCTCTTCATCTGAATGAAGTGAAAAATTCATCTTTTACAGAAAATTTCCACTCATCTGATGGTGGAATTGGACTATACGCAGAAAATCAAAGTAGTAATAATACATTTTCTGATAACACTTTAGCTACGACCAGAGATAACGCCAGTACAATCGTTTTCTATCCCGGAGCAACTGCCAATACTTTAATAAGAAATCAGGTTAACAAGGAAGGTACTGGAGGAAGTGTATACTCTGATTTAGACGGGGGAAATATTAACCTGGATTTATAGGACAATCCCCCTATTTAAACCGAGAAAACGTAATTCCATAAGATTTTATCCAGACTCCTTTAATAATAAATTTAAGCCTCTATAGATTTCATTTCCTGTTTATATAGTCTCTTATAGAAGAGATTAATTCTTCAGAGGCACCTTCTGATAATTTTTTAGAAGCATTTATGTCATTTGGACTTACATCAATAAGTAACTTTTTTAAAGCTTCTTCATCTTCTGCGACATGAATATTTTCAAATGAACCAAATTTTTGTACTGTTGAAAGTTGATGGTCATTCCTATGTTCCCCATATTTACAAATGCGGGGCATAATAATTAATGGCTTTTGTTTCACTAATGCAGAAAGTATTGTTCCCGTACCAGCATGGCCTATAATTAAATCAGCACGCTCGAAAATATCAGAAAATTCAGATGGATTAATGAACTGAACTGTTTTAAAGTTTTTAGGTTCAAAATTTTCTAATGGAGCCTGCACGATTAAATCTTTGTCCTCCATCTCAGAGTAAACTTCGTCTATCGCTTTTATTAACCTATCAAAAGGTTCTTGTGTGCCTACAGTGACAAAAATCATGAGAGAATATTTCCGTGAAACAAACAGTTTTTACTAGCTAACTCTGGCCATTGCGTATAGGTTCTATCTGCAAATTTTGAAGCTATTTTACCACTATAGGACAATTCATCTACGTTAGCAATACTATCCACCCATATAGTCCGCATTCCCAAGATTTTTCCAATTATTAGAGCTATTAAACCAGGTAAAGCACCTGTAGATATAATTACATTAGGCCAAACCTTTACGACAACGTAAAATATCTTAAAAAATGAATAAATAGAATACAGTGGTTTATTACGATTGGTATCTGGTACAGCGTAAAATTTAAAACCTGCTGCCATTTCCTTATAACACTTTTTGGTTGATGCAAAAATCACTTCCTCGTGCTCGAATGCAGGTAAAAGTCTTAGAAGCTCCATCCAATGACCTCCTCCAGAGGCTACAGCCAATATTTTCATAGTTTAACCTAATTTACTGTTGTTGATTTCCGTCAAAGAGAACTTTATTAAATTCTTTGTAGGTTGCCTGGAAAGAATATTTATTCAGAAAGCAATTCCTATTATACTCATTAAATTTCTCCTCCCTGGAATTGGAAAATTTATTGATAGCATTCACAAATTCTATCTCGGTATTACAAACAGCTCCAACTTTTTCCAAATCTATCTCATAGCCGTTAAATGCTTCTTCAGTACCTAAAATATGTTTACCGAACATTAATGCTTCGCAAATTTTAACTTTCATACCCCCACCTTTGAAAATTGGTGCCAGGACAATATCAGCATCAATAATTACAGTTGATAGATTAGGAACGAAACCTAAATATTCAATCTTCTCATGCGTGCTCTGTTGCTTTAATACTTCTGAAGCTTTACCAGCGATTTGAAGTCTTATATCTACTTTATCCAGGACATTATCTATAAACCACTGGATTCCATGTAAGTTTGCAAACCAGGCATCTCCCACAAACAAGCATGTGAGTGGAGATCCCATCTTACCTGAAGAAGACCTTTCCTGATATTTATCCTTAAAACTGATAGGTATAACAAAAGTTTCGGGAATTTTTAAATTTTTATAGACACTTTTTAATTCCCCCGATCCCGGGAAGTAAGAACAATGATCCTGTTAGAATATTTTACAGCAAGCTTCTCATTGTAATAAATGATTATACTCCTCCAGAAAAGCAACGGATTTTTTTTAACCCTTTGAAGATATAAGCTATGTTCCACATTATGGAAGAAGGTAATAATCTTCCCTTTATAATTGTTTTTTTTCAGGTGATAACAAATGGCTCCATGTTCAGATGTGTCAATATATACGAATTGAGAATTCTTAGAAAGCTCGATTATTCTCTGAATTTCTCTCTTGCTTAGCCCCGCGTTAAAGCCGGATAAATAATTGAATATTCTTGAAACAACAGAGGCAAATGTAAAATTTAATTTAGGGGTTAACTGAACAATTTCTATATTTTCTGGTCCAACGATTTCCTTAAGTGATAAATAATTTCGGTTTGTGCATTGTGAGCCTCCACCGGAAATCATTTCTACATTATTAGAACAGATAAACAATACTTTCATAATAAACAGCTAACAGATCAAAATTTGAATATTTCCGGAAAGATCTATGTGATCTTAAAATTTTTAATATCGAAAATTTTCACAACAAAACGATTATGGAATGGGCAGCAATATACCAACATTGGTAAATAGTTACCAAGCCTAAACACAGGAATTTTTATTTATAATAGACGGATTGTCTTTGTCCTTAATAATAAATTTTACCCATTTCCAAATAAGCAGTAAAGAAAATAATTGATCATTTCAAAGGATTGTACTTTCCACAATAAATTAAATATTGTGGCCTCTGGGATTTGATTTATTAAAACCTTTAATGGTAACTGTACTTTAAATACAACCTGGATTCAACACTATTTATGTATCATCGGGATTTTAGTCTGTCACATCCAAAGCTATCTTAATGTTTTGTTTAATATGATCTGGGTTAAACATGGAGCATAAGATCACACTATTAGGAAAGTCAGTTAAAAGTTTAATAAGTTTTTGAGTTGGTTTTAAGCTGGCTAAGTCCACCCTTAAAAGGAGAAAATATAATGTCCGGTTGTTCATTTCCACTGTCTTTGTACTCATCGTAATCGTCTCTTACCATGGGATTGTCATACTGTAAAAGATCGAATTTGTCCAGGTATTTCTTGTGAAGCTTTTCTTGAGAATGAAGGGCTGAAAGTCCAAAGCTGCGAATTTTCCCTTCTTTTTTAAGAATTTCTGCAGTTTCTTTCAGTTCCTGCACATATTTTAATGAATGATGGGGCTCATGAATAAACAGGCAATCTACATACTCCCGCTGAAGTTCTTTTAAACTTTTCTCCAAACTTTTCCTCATATCTTTACCACGTAAGGGTTCAATGCGATCCAGTAATTTTTTGGAAAGTTCTGAGGGAGCTGTTTTTTTTACTTCAGGATTTGCAGGTTCTTTTGATTTTAAGCTTTGAACATATCTAAATAAAGGTTTTAACTTCTTAAAGGAATTTGCTTTCCAATTAGGATTAATACCAAATTTAGTAGCTACGTAAACTTCGTTTTTTTTATTCTTTAAAATTCTACCTAAAAATCCTTCTGCTTCTCCATAACCGTAAGACCTTGCTACATCAAAATAATTGATACCATGTTCAAGAGCCAGATCTATTGCGTATTTTCCTTGTTTTGAATCAACAGGACCCATTATTGGAGAGCAACCAAAACCAATTACAGATGCATTGATTCCCTTAGCCAGTTCAATTTTCTTCATCTTCTTTTTTTAAATAATTAGCCAATCGAATAGCGCATGCTCCTAAAAAAAAAGTTGGATTTGCTTGCCCTGATGTTGGAAAAACTGAACTACTACACACAAAAACATTTTCAGTCCCATAAACTTTAAGGTTTCTATCTACCACACCATCTTTTGGAGAATCTGCAATTCTCGTAGTACCAATTTGGTGTACACCATCCATAGAGATTTCTCTAATAACCCGGGGAAGATCTTCTTCTTTGTACCAGTACTCCAATCTCCCGCAATTAATGTCCCTCAAATATTTATCTATAGCCTGGTGTGTTTTAATAACTGAATCAATGTCTTTATCGGCAAAATCATAATATATATTTAATTTTTCCTCATCCTTGCTTAGTTCCATTCGGTTTTCAAAAACTGGTAATTGCTCTGAATGAAAATAGAGCGCATATTTATTCAATGGGCTAAACAAAAATATACCCGGAAGCTTTCGCTTTATAAGATAACGTTTATAAAAAATTTTTGCAGGAGTGACTAAAGAACCCGGTAAATCTTTGGATAAATTCCATAAATGTTTACGAACACCAATTGTTTTTCCTTTTGTAATACTGTGAGCAATCGCCGGAGGCGCAAGCTTTTTTCCTAAAAAAGGAATTAACATGGCTAAATACATAAAAGACATAGCCCCATTCTTGTGCTTGGGGTCATAATACAAAGGATTATCTAGCCACAATACCGTATTTAGAAGATCATTGTCTTTTAAATATTGGGTTGTAAGCTGTAAGCGCCTTCGCATATAGGTTCCATCCTGATTTCTTAAAAAACCGAAATCTGTTTTTTTAGGATCTCCATTAAAAATAACAGAAGCGATCTTACCAAGAAGGTGGCATTGATAAAACTTTCCAAGTGCAGTTGGAACTTGTTCTAATTTTTTGAAAAGATGCTTGTTCTTTAGTAATAATCTGGTACTCTCCTGGGTCCCTGCGGCGATTACAAAATTTTTCGCCTGCGCATCACATAATTCATTACTTCTAACATTTCTTATTGTTATAGAACCTGTTTTCCCGTTTTCATCGAGCTCCCCAAATTTTTGCGCCTGGTAACCTTCCAGGATTTTAATATTTTCAGCCTTTTCCAGGTCTTTCCTATAGCGTTTCCCAAAACGAGTAGGCATACTCCATCTTTCTACATTCTTATCTGTTACATAGCCATCTTCAAAGTTTTCTGCTATTGTCGTATTTTTAAAATCAGCTATTTGATTAAGGTCAAATATAGGTTCCCCGCATTCAAAATATTCTGCTGCTTTAGAAGTATGAGGTTTTACCTCCTCAAAAAAGTTTAAATCCCAGGTACAATTTTCATCGATCAAAGGTCTTTTCATAAAATCTATATCATCAAACATCACGCATCGTCCTCCCCAGGTTAATGAAGTACCACCTAAACCTTTATTTGTACAATTATAGGGGTTATGATGATTTTCAGGGTTTTTAACGTCAATTGAATCATCTAAATTGTTTCTCTCAGGCTGGCCACTAAAACCATATTCTATAAGAAGGATGGTCTTTTGGGGATTTATTCTATTATATTCAAGAACAGTAATTATACCTGCAGGTCCACTTCCTATCACGCATAAATCATATAATTTATCTGAAGTCATATTTTACCTATTTGTTACCCGGGAATAATAATTAATAAATTGGAGGCTAATCCTTTTTTCAACCTTTAAAAAATTCAAGAGAATGCCATGAGGTATCTGGAATAATCTCATTTTTTTTCCGGTTATTACGGTTACTCATATAAATATAAAAGGAACTAAATATAGGCAATAGGCTTATTTTATATTTAATCGCAAGAAACCATAGAGCCTGTAGCCGATAGGAATTATTTAATTTTTTTTCGTGATATCGTTTAATAGCATTTCTATAAACGGCATAATGACTCTCCCTTAAACTACTCTTTGGAATATCGGTTAACTGTTGCATCTTATGATTTCGAATTACGGATCCATAATGGTTTGAATGTACACCTTTAAAATTTTCATTGATCCTCATCCACATATCAGAATCTTCACCTACTATAATTTCTTCATTGAAAAGACCTACCTCACTAAAAACATTTCTTTTAAACATAAAACCATTACTGTTTGCAAAATGAATTGTTGTTATAGAAAGATTTTCCAGGTCCCTATTGTCAATATTGGCTTTTGTCCACTTAAGCGATAAACTCTTTTGTTATTTATTTCAACCATTTCTAAAGAGTTACATATTGCAAAGGAAAATTCACTTTTAGCTTCTAAAGCCGAAACCATTTTTTTCAAATGTCCCGGTAGATAAAGATCATCAGAATCGAGGAAACAAATATAGGGCTGTGAAGCTTTTAAAATCCCACGATTTCGGGCACCTGACGCTCCCTGTGATAGGCAATCGACTGGCTTGTGTAAGAAGGTAACATTAGAACCAAAGGATGATACAACTTCCACGGTATTGTCTGTTGAGCCATCATCAGAAATAACTATTTCCACATTCCCGTTATAGTCCTGATCCAGCACACTTTTAATAGCTTCACCAATTAATTTCTCCCTATTGTAAGTAGGAATAATTACGCTTATACCTTTCATCTCAATTTTATTAATGTAATATTCTGAAGGAGCTTTCATATTTCAACTTCAGAGTGGTAATAAAAAACTCCTCTATAAATTAAAAAACAAATACCGAAATTTTTTGGCAGTTCGAAAATTATAATTTTCGCTGCAGAAGTACTTTATTTTAAAAATTTCAGTAATCTCATTTGTCAGAAAAGATCTATTTTTCAACTTTTACTTTTCTTCAGCCGCGGTAGATATTATTTTTTCAAACTCTCCCGCGACTACAGTGGAATTATGTCGGTTTGCGGCAATACTTTTTGCTGTTGTTGCCACTCGTTCCCGCCGGGATTCATCCAAAAACATGTCCTTTAATTTTTCACTTAATACCTTTATATTATTTTCTGTCACTACTTCTGCCCAGGAATATTTTTCAGCATATTGAACCAGGGCAGTATCTTGCGGGGCAAATATGAGTATTGGCGTACCACTAGCCATATATTCTGAAGCTTTTGTAGGCATGGAATATTTTATAAAACTGGTGGATTCCGGACTAAAATCGTAGGGAAGGATTAAAACTTCGGCCTGGGCAAAAACTTTTGGAAGATCCTCATATGCTACAAATTCCTGATGGTAAACATTCGTAAAATTCTTGATCCATGTAGGAGCATCCTGAGACTGTATTATAAATTTTATACTGGATTTTAGGTCATTATTAACCTCTTTTACCGCTTCAGCTATAATTTTTAGGGATTTGTCAATCCCAAGTCCTATTCTTCCTGCGTATAAAAGAGTTGGACTTGTGGGAAGCTCGTAAGAGTTTCTTTGGGCCTTTTTCCAAAATTCTAAGTTTATCGGGTTATGAAAAGTAACAAATTTTTTTCCATAACGTCTTTTATATTCCTCAGCCATATAATCACTAATTCCCAGGCATAAATTTGCTCTATCTAATAAAAGTCTAAATTCCTTATCTATTTTCCTTTTCCAATGGTTTTTCATTGGGCCTTCTATTCCAACAGTGGTAGGCCAGTCATCCATCATATGGAAAACCATAGGAATTTTTAAATAATCATATAATTCAATTGCAAATAAAATATCCTCCCTGGTGTGAGACTGAACGTATAAAATATCAGGTTTAAAACTATCTAACCAATTACATAACTCTGGAGAAACCCCCGTTTTTGCCTGAAAATGGGACAATCCTACATAATTAAAAACTGGAAGGATATAATCAAGAATCATCTTAACGCGAAGTTTGGATTTTTTGACAATAACTTTGTCCTGGTTTTCTGCGCCATCAGAAATCATTATAGGTCCTGAATAATATTTTCGGCTCAAAAGATTAAATGGAAAGATCCATTTACGTTCTTTATCTCCTAACTGATAATAATGATTGCAAAGCGTGTGGTTCATATTATCTGTAAGCAAATATCCCGAACACGCAACTGCTAATTTATCTCTATCCCAATTAGCAAATAAATTAGAAAGTGTTATACCGCCCCCAGTATTATCTACGAAAGGCTGATTTAATATTAGAACACGGGGCTGGGCCATTATAGAGAATTTTTTTAAGTGTTATGTAAATTTTGATTTCGAAAATAGGTAGTCATATCTTCCTCTTCCATGTTTCTAAGAAAAGGAGAGAAACAAATGGCTACTGCAATCCAAAGTAAAATATACTGTAATGTAAATGTATTCACGGTTGCAGGATACATATTTAAAAGAACCCATATGATCCAACACGCTGCAGCTTTGGTTAATAGGTTTTTTGAAAAGAAAAGTCCCTTGATTATAGCAGGGATCGTGATCAATATGAAAATAAAAACGTAGACTAAACCACCTTTAAGTACTAATTGTAGATAATCGGTTTCTATAGTTTTCCTATACCCTGTAACATCATCGGGATCTATCCCGGGACAATAATACTCACCATCCATTCCTTTCCCTACTATCCATTCTTTCGGGTTTAAATCCTGATAGAAACACAACTCTACCGAAGATCTGGTGTCTTCTAATCCACGGTCTGTTATATATTCAAAGATGCCACTTTTGCTGGAGGTAAAAAATTCTAAACCAACAACCAATAGTATCCCTCCAACTATAATAGTGAGAATAACAATAAAATATCTATTTCTTGTTTGGGACAAATAGAGTATATACGAAATCATAGCACTTAACCCGCACATAAAAAGTAGCCCACGACGAGCCCTTAAAAGAGCGAAAAAAATGGTAACAAGCAATGTTAGGATAAGTAAAAATTTTCTTTGGCCGGAGTGATACCGATACGCCATTAAAAGAAAGAAAGCTAAGCACTGCTAAGGTTTTTGAGAAATACTCAATAATATACATACTGGTAAGACTCTCCCCCTGGCTCAAAAGATCCCTTATGAAAAAAACATCATAAAATAAAAAGGCAATTGCGAGGATAATTATGGACTGAAAAAGTTTTTTTAGATAATAAAGTTTGAGTGGCAAAAGTAGAAACAGAGGGCTCAAATATAGAATCCCACCAAACCAGGCATCAAAAATCATAAATTTGATTCCATCACCAGTTGTTGGTACCCCCCTTATGACTATATATGCAACCCATACCATATAAAGGGTAAAGAAGACTAGTAAATAATTGTTAATTATTCTAAAATTTATCAGGGTAAAAAAGGAGGGTATAAATATTAGTAAGCCAATGATTTGTAAAACCTGGCAAATTACAGGATTTACGTAAGTGGTGGTGGTTAATGTATAGCTTAATGTGTATAGGATAAATCCCATCCACATTAAATTTACCAGTTCACGTTCCCGGTAGCTTGTTTGCAGAAATGTATTTAAACTTCTATCCATTCAGTTTAATCCTGCATGCTTTTAATTAAATCCATATGCTGGTTGGTAATTATGGCTTCATCGAATTGTGGTAATGCATATCCCCTGGTGTGGTTGCTAAGACAATACTGTATTCCTGCTGCCAGATCTTTAGCATCCTTGTAATTTGCCAGATATCCATTTTTTTTATGTTCAATTAGATCTGGAATTCCTCCTGTATTAAAAGCTACTACAATGTACCACATCTCAAAGACTCCAGAATGACATAGCCAAATACTTCAGCCAGAGAAGGAGCAATAAATAAATCTGCTGCATTATACATAAGATTTGTAGCATATTCATTAGAAAGATATCCTACAAATTTTATTTTAAATGGTATTGCTTCGGTAATTTCCTTTTTATAACCACTACCAAAGATTAATATGGTAATATTTTGAAATTCAACATTTTCGTGTAATAATTCCAGCGCCTCCTTTAAATACTCCCAACCTTTATATGGACTTTCTATAGAAATGGCACCAAAGGCAATAACGACTTCATCCTTATCAAAATTTAATAGATGCTTTGCAACGCTTTTTTCAAAAGGTTTGAAGATGTTGTTATCCAAATAATTAGGAATATAAAATATAGGTTTATTTTTTGTAAGAAAAGACTTCTTTGCACAATCATAGAGCCATTTACTTGGAGCTATAAAGTATACATTATCATGGGTGGAAAATAATTTTTTCTTTTTATTAAACTCCTGGTATGACAAATCCTTTTCTTTATCACCTATAAAAAATTTGCAATTATGGCATTGTTCCATGTATTTATCACAACCAAAACTGTGGTGGCAACCTCCTGTAATAGTCCACATATCGTGCATGAAAAATACAATCTTCTTGTTGAGCTTCATTAATTGTTCAATACTGTCAAGGCTCAAAAATCCGTTAAGAACCCAATGAATATATATAACATTTGCTTCCCTGACTACCTCTACTTCAGAAATGTTTGACCCGATAACAGGATAAGAAAAAATACCATATTGAGAAGTCATTTTTCTTTTCAAAAAGGCCTCAGCCCAGGTGTTTATTTTAGATATCCATTTGGCCTTTTTTCCTAAACTTGTTATAGGTTTTTGTTCGTCCAGTTCATTATACAAACACAACAGGCTGGAATCCATTCCTGCTTTTAAAAAAGCCTTATGAAGCCTGTTAGCAGGGCTCGCTTCTGTAGTCTTATATTGAAGATGGAGTATTTTTAAATTATCCATGATTATTTAAGCCAGAAGCCTTTTTTATTCTTAACAATTATCATATAATATTGCAACGGAGCTAATATAAAACCATTAATATTTGCTAATACAGAAGCCATAAATAATGCATAAACACCCATCTTAAAGTAATTGAGGAAAAGAAGAACCAGACCTATGAATATAAAAGGACTGAAAATACTTGTCCAAAACTGTATTCGCAAAGCACTTATTCCATTTAAAAAACTAACATATTTAGACCCGAACATCATAGTGCAGAAGTAAATGAATCCCCACAGAGATAATTCAAAATTTATGTCTACCGTTCCCTCCCCCAGCCATAAGGTATAAACGGTTTTCGAAAATAACAACATAATTAAACCTCCTAATACGAAAAGGATATTTAAAAGATTATATTTTTTTATACTGTTTCTAATCCAATTAAGATCTCCCTTTAAAAAAGCTTCAGTAGAAGCGGACCAAAATGGACTTATAAAAATCATAAATGCCATATTTAGCACCCCAAAATATTTATATACTATATTATAATCAGTAACGTGGACTGGGCCAAAATACCGGGAAATTATAATGTTTGCAGATTCGAATTGCACAATACTGGCTATTTGAATGATAAAAAATATACCTCCGAGATTAAAAAGGCTTTTGGCGTGGGAAAATTTAACTTTAGTCAATGATGGTTTATATGCTTTGTACTTTCCAGAAAAGAAAAAAATATTAGCTCCGGCCAAAGCAAGAATCGGGGCTATACAAAGAGCGAGACCCAAAAAGATCAATGAACCCTGTGTAGTTGAAACTAGGATTGCAATTATTAAGAGGGCGACCACCTGCCCGATAAGATCTATTAAAGATGCTTTTGCAGGTTCTTGATCTGCTGTAATGATTGTTGTAATTATTCGTAAAACGAATTGTAGGCAGAAATATGTAAAGACAATAACGGCCAATAAAGAAATTTCATTGGTATATTCCGCTGAAACATTAAGCATATCGCTCCAATCCAGGAATTGATTTACCAGCAGAAATATCGCCCATAAAACTATGAAAATAATTCCTAAGGCTGCATATGCTGTGCTTACATAAACCTGTGCACTTTCATCATCTCCATTAGCTTTTGCCCCTGCAAACTTATTCCTTAATCCTTGAGTGAGTCCTATATCAAAAAAACTAAACCAGGCGACAATTGAGCTTATAGTTAACCAAATACCATAACGTTCAGCGTTTACATAATTAATGGTAAGTGGTACCAGCAGAAGAGTAATACCAATACTTCCCCCTTTTATAAAAAGTGAGGTAATGATATTTTTTTTTGCTTTGATGCTGCGTGTGTGCCCCTTATTCAGGAATTTTTGATAAAAAGAGAATAAAGGTTGGAGATATTTATTCATTATTAATTGAGGGGCAAGATACTAAAGGTAATAACACACCTCCTTACATTTGAAGTTATAACAAGGGCTGAACACTAACCGGGTAACACTTTATAAAGAAAATTTTAGTCAAGGTGACCTAATTATTCTATGTGAAATAAGTTTATATTATTAAATGTTCCAGATGAAATTTACATCATTTTCATAAGTACTTTTTAAAATCCGGAAAAACAGTTTTCTGGAAAAGGAACGCCTATTTGTCTTAGATTCTGTTTTCTGTTACATCAACTTTAAAATCTAATGATTTAAAAAACAGACTTATTTATTCCGACTAAAAGTTACCACTAAGGTACTTAGGATTTTTGATTGGTGTAATTCATCATGTGTTTCAAATCATATCCATAACCATAATCTGTTTTTACCATACCACGGGTTTTTAAACCATTAAAAACGATCGAGACATTCTTAAGAGACTGCAAACTGGTTGATTCATCAAGCCTTTTAACAGCTTCCTTGGAAGTATGTCCATGTCTTACAACATATAAGGTCTTATCACTATATTCTGCCAGTAGATTGACTTCAGCCAGAACATTAATAGGAGCAGAATCAAGAATTACATATTCAAAATCTTCAGAAAGTGCCTCCATGAGAATTTCCAGTTTTCCATTCAATAATATTTCGGAATAATCATCTCCCCTCGCTCCTGTCGATACAACTGACAAATTTGGATGTACCCCGGAGGGATGAATAGTGTCCTTATAATTTATTTCATTTTTAAGAAAGCCAATAATTCCTTTTGAAGCAGAAAGGTCAAATAATTCCGAAACATAAGGTTTCCTAAAATCCATATCCACAAGAACTACCTTTTTACCAGACTGAGCAAAACTATAAGCGAGATTAGAACTCACAAAACTTTTTCCTTCACCCGAAATTCCTGAGGTGATCAAAATTCTTCTTTGCTTGAAGTCTCTTCGATATAAACCAAGCCTGGCGCCTAGCTGCCGTAGTTGTTCAATTAAAATAAATTCCTGAGGTTTTTGGAATCTCTTAGACTTCCCCGTTTTTACGTGAAATATTTCAGCAATGATTGGAATATCAGTATACTTTTCAATTTCTGATCTGAAGAGAACAGCTCCACTTAAAACCTCTCTCCCTTTAACGAAGCCAATTCCTGTCACTACAGCCACGCAAAAGGCAACTACATAAGCAAAAAGTGGTTTTGGGCTTACAGGACTAATTGATGCCTCTGCCTTATTAACTATCGTACTGTTTTCATTAGAAGGTATGTTTGACAATGCTGTTTCTTCCCTTTTTTGAAGTAAATAAGAGAAGAGATCATTCTTCACTGTTTTTCTTCTGGTAATTTCTAAAAGAGTGCGTTCCTTCTCGGGAATATTGCTTAAAGTAGAATTAAATCTTTGATTATTTGAATTTAGATTGTTTAATCGTGATTTTAAATTCTGTCTCTGGCTATTAACATTTTCTAATATCCCAGGTCTAATTTTCTCTATTTGATTAGTAATAGAGGTCAAAATAGGGTTATTTTCAGCGGTTGTTCTTTTCAACCTCTCATACTCAACCTCTAAGTTATAAAGCTTCTCAATCAACTGGGAAAGGATAGGATCATTAATTCCAAGAGTTGAGGGAACAATGCCTCCTGTACTACCCTTAGATATAACGTAATTTTCTACATTATTTAAAACAGCTAGCTGAAGTTCAAGTTCTGTAATTTGTTTATCATTTTCTCCAACGTCCTGAAGATATAATCTTCCCTGCTCGCTTAAATTTATAGCTCCTGCACTGGACCTGTATTCTTCTACATTATTTTCAAGTTGGTCCAGATCCTTTTCTACACTTTCTATTCGGTCTTCAATAAAAGCAAGAGTATTTAAGGCCAGCTCTTTTCTGTCCTCTACTATTTTTCGATTATATTCCTTGATAAGGTTGTCTAGTATATCTTCAGCTCTTTCGGGTACCGGATCTTTTATACTCAAATTAACAACGGAAGATAATTTATTGGTAACCTTTACATCCAGACCATCTACTAATCCTTCTGAAATTATTTTAGGATTTACCAAATTAAAATAAAGCGAGGCAGAGGTGCTCTTGTTTCTTCTGTCATTTTTAACAAACATTAAAGTCTGCCCATTGGAAAATTCTATCCAATTATCCAGCCCATATCTTTCACCAGAGATTAGAACTTCTTCTTTCTCATTGTCATAATTAAATGAAAATTTCTCTGGTTCATTGGATATTTCAATCCTTTCAGGTTCTTTAACAATAATCCTGATCGGACTGGAAGTATATGCGGGCTTCGACTTCATCCCTGCATCTTCCTGTACTGGTGAATATAGATATAAGCTTCTTACCACAGAATTCATTAAATCCCTTGATTGTAAAACCTCAATTTCATTTTCAACAATTTTTTTTGACTCAAAAGGATTCATACTTTCTACAATCCGGGAGTCATCTACTCCTTTTTGCTCATCTTTAATTATTATGGAAGCTGATGCTTCATAGATTGGAGTGGCTATTCGTAAATAAGCCCAGGCTGAAATAAGAGAACCTACAATGAGTATTAAAAACAGTGGCCAAAATGGTAAGAATGTCTGAATAATTACTCTAAAAAGACTGTCCTCTCTAGAGTTTTTTGAGTTGTAATTCATGGTTCAGGTTGATGTTAAAAAAATCTGTCCAGGGCAATTACTGCTAGAGAAAGAGAACTTAATATAATAGGAAGCCATTGATTAGCTCTACTAGTAGATGCTACTTTTGATTTATTAGCTTCTACGTATATTATGTCATTAGACTTTAGGTTATAATATGGAGAAGTAAATATTTCATCAGATGTTAAATCGAGTCTTACCAGCTTTCTTATATTATCTTCCTCTCTAATTAATAAAATATTGTCTCGATTAGCATATACGGTTAGATCCCCGGCTAATCCCAGCGCTTCCAGTAAAGTTACTTTTTCACTGGGAATGGTTACCACAGTTGGATTCTTTACTTCGCCCAGTACCGATACTCTAAAGTTAAGATACCTAATATCGACTATAGGCTCCAATAAAAGCTTTCTATTTACCAATTCCTGGGTAATTTCTTCTCTTAATTCCTGCTTGGATTTTTCTGCAGCTTTAATCTTACCCAATATAGGGAAACGAATAAAACCTTCCTGGTCTACAAGATAACCAGATGCTTCAGAAGTTGTTCGATTTGAAGTTGATGATTGTGCCACAGGAACATTAGAGGCGTTAAAAACTTCAGTGGCTTCAGGATTTAAACTTGTAACCGAAATGCTTAATAAATCATTTTTCTTAATTACAGGCTCCAGGTCTTCGTTATTCAACTTAAATTCCGTTTCAGGAACATTATAAAAGTTGTTGGCCTTTTTAAGGTTAACGCAAGAGGTGAAAGAAATAAAAATTATTATAAGTATAACAGAGTAGGTAGCTCTTATACTTCTTAGGTAGTAAGAAATATAAGTGATCATTGATTTTTTCATGTAAGTGTAGATTGGGCTAAAAGTATAAAAAATAGTTGTGTAATTTAATAAGCTTTTTCTTCCCCCTGAAGACAATTGTAAATTGTTTGATAAACTATTTTAAGATCCAAAAGAAATGACCATTTCTCAAGATAAAAAATATCCATTCTAATCCTGTTAACAATGTCAGATTTTCTTATGATCTCTCCACGATACCCTCTCACCTGGGCAAGTCCTGTTATACCGGGTTTTGCAAAATGCCTCACTAAATATTTATCTACATTTTTTTGGTATTGAACAGTGTGAAATTCCATATGTGGCCTGGGCCCAATAATACTCATATCACCTAGAAAAACATTTATAAATTGAGGCAATTCATCTACACTGGTTTTTCTAATGAATTTTCCTACTTTGGTAATCCTTAGGTCATTCCGGGTGCACATTTGCATATTTGCCTCCTTATTAACTGCCATAGACCTAAATTTGTAGCACCAAAATGTCTTCTTATTAAAACCGTGACGTTGTTGTTTAAAAAACAAAGGACCGTTAGATTCCATTTTGTTTAAAATGTAAAGAAGCGGCATAAGCCAGGATAGCACGAAAAATATTACAAGTGAGGACCCAACGATATCAAATATTCTCTTTCCATACTTTGCATAATTTTTATCCAATGGAGATTTTCTTATGTTGAGGACAGGAACATTATCAAATATTTCAAACTCCATAGAATGGGTGTAAAAGCCCTTGTTATCCGGAATTAGTTTTAATTTCTTTAAGTTATTGTCAGCAAAGCTTCGAAGATCGGTTAATTCTTCTACGGTAAATTGACTTATCGCACAATATATTTCGTCAACCTCATTTTCAAGGATGTAGTCAAAGGCATTTTGAAAGGTTCCTAAATACTTATCATCAGTACCTGAATTTTTTAATTTCCCGTGGAAATATCCTAAATATCTGTAGCCATAATCAGGTTTACTAAAGATCTCCTCAAGAAAAGGAAGGTTCTTATCCTCTCCTAAAACCACTACTCTTAAGTAATTTCCACCTTCCCGTCTGTACCTTTTTCTGAATTCAAAAAACAATCCTCTGTAAATAGAGAGCAAAATGAGTAAGACAGATAAAATAAGAATTTGTTTTTGGGAATCAAAATTAATCTTAGCAAAAGCTAAAACCGAAAAATAGGAGAGAGAAAAAACCAGGTAATGCCTTAAAAACTTGTGATACTTCGTAATAAATTTTTCTTTTCTCTCAATGCTATAAAAATTTAAACCAATCCCAATAATTAACCACGAGAAATTAAGACAAACTGCAACACCATATTCTAAGTAAGTTTCGGGAGTCAAAATGTATAAAGTAGCATTTATGATCATTAAATTAATGATCACAGAGAAAGGAATAATTAAAAAGGATCTTTTCATAATTTAATTATTAAGACCAAATAATTACTCTACTTAGGGGCGCAGATAAAATATTCTGGTTTATAAATTTTTAAGATTGACCCCTCAACTTTAGGAAATACTTCCAGGACGAATATCAACACAGAATTACCTGGGTTAATATACTCTCAGTAGGAAGATTCTGCACAATTTTTTAAATCGGGATATTTGTAAGAATATAATATCTATTTGACTAGAAACATTATAGAAATTGAATTAATCAAAAACTAAATGTTCCAATCAATGATATCCCGGGGGTATAAAAAATCGGCTTTTTAAAAAGATAACAAGGGGACTTTCTTGTTAATTGAGACGAATCTATGAAGATTTTTAGAGCCTTTAATATTTATTCGTTCAAGTTCAATAATTTTCGTTGAGATACACACATTAACTTTTTATCTGGTAAGTAGAAATATTTTATTAAAAGAGTTATTTACTAACTGGAAAGTTGAAAACACCGTTGACTCCTGATATTTAGACTATTATAATGGGAAAATAAGGTTAGATTAAATCAATAAAAATATTGCTACTCTACAGATAATTTTTCTCAATACTTATTCTACACCTGCTTCTATATTGCCAGATTTTAAATACACTTTAATTCCTGGTTTTTCGTAATTTCTTCCATTTGCGCAGAAGTCCTTCACTTTATCACCTTTAATTCTAGTAGTTTAGTAAAGAGCAATAGTGAGTTTGTAAGATCAGGTTTGGTATGGTCGTTTACATTAAAAACTAATTCTACCGAATTTCCTTAGGATTTACCACGCATAGCTCAACCTATTCTTAAATAAAAAATACCAGCTCATGTCGATGGTCCAATTTAAATATACCTGCAAGAATTCTAATTCAGAAATTCAATACATACGGGTGATTTTACTTCCAATTCCAATTCCATGGATCGAGGAAGTCCTGTTTCAGAATTAATTCTAAACGCTACAATATTATGTGTGTTCTGGTTAGCTACGTATAAAAAATCTCCTCCAGGGGAAATCGCGAAATTTCTCGGTGCTTTACCTTCAGTAGAAGTAAATCCAACAGTTTCTAATTTACCTGTTTCTTCATCTATTTTAAAGGTCACGATACTGTCATGCCCCCTATTAGATGCATATAAAAATTTACCTGAAGGATGAATGTGAATATCTGCAGAAGAATTTTCTCCATCAAAATTTTCTGGTAGAGAAGAAATATCCATAATATGTTCTAATTCTCCACTGTTCCTTAATTTAAAAGCACTCACACTTCCGTTTAACTCGTTAATAGAATAGGCGTATTCAAAAGAATTTGAAAAAGCAAAATGTCGGGGTCCTGCACCTGGTATTAGTTGTATAAAAGGGTTTTTATGTGGTTCCAGTAGCCCTTTGATTTCATTAAGATTAAAGATCCAGATGCGATCATTCCCTAAATCTGTTACATATACAGTCTTATTATCTTCAGAAATATTTACCGAATGTGGATGTGATTTTTCCGGATTTTCAAGAACTATTTTCTGTTTCTTCTCAAGGCTTCCATCTGCTTTTTTCTCATACATCATAACAACTCCCCCCATATAATTGGCAACAAAAATGTACTTACCCTTCCTGTCTTCAGCGATGTGACAGGGTGCATAGCTCTCTGTAGAAATTCGCCCTAATTCCTCGAGGCTGTGATCATCATTGATTTTGTAGGAGTACACAAATCCTGCTTCGCCATCGTTTGGTCCCAGTTCACTTACCGCATACAAATTTTTATTATCTGCAGATGTTTTTACAAAAGAAGGATTTGTAACTGTAGCAACTGTGTCTCCAAATGCCAAAGCTCCTGTTACAGCTGCTGATAAATTGTGTAAATACCTACGGCCTGTCCATCAACATGGCCCTCTTTTTTGGTATAAGTTCCTATGTACACCGGGTTCATTTTTAAAGGATTTTCTACAACTTCTTCCCCCGTTGTTTGAGGTTCGAATTTGCAGGAGGTTAAAACTAAAGTGAAACAAAGAGAGCTTAAAAATATATTTTTCATAAAACTTAAATTTTGAACGTAAGAGTGAGTCTATAACCATTTCTTTTTTCGGAAATAGTAAAGCATAATCAAAAAAATGAGTAACATAATACCCCATAATATAAAATAGCTGTATTCCCACTGTAACTCAGGCATATATTCAAAATTCATCCCATAAATGCCCGCAATAAAGGTAAGAGGAATAAAGATAGTAGCTATAATTGTAAGCACCTTCATTACTTCGTTCATCCTGTTGCTAATGGTCGTCATATACATATCCATCAGGCCCCATGTCATTTCCCTGTAGATCTCAATATTTTCTGAAACCTGGATGACGTGGTCATAAAGATCGCGAAAATAATTCCTTGTCTTCTCATCTATAAAATCACTATCCAATTTTTCGAGCCTGCTCAAAACTTCCCTTAAAGGAAATACTGCCCTACGAATCCTAAGGATCGTTCGTTTCAATTCCTGGATCTCAAAAGTAATGTCATCATTGGGCTGAGACTGAAAAAGACTTTCTTCAAGCAATTCGATTTTATCACCTATTACATCTACCACTTCAAAATATTGGTCAATAATAGCGTCCAGAAGGGCAAATAATAAATAATCTGATCCATTACTTCGAAGACGCCCTTTGGAGTTGGCCAACCTCTCCCTAACGTTATCAAATACATCCCCGTCTGCCTCCTGAAAAGACAAGACGTAGTCCTTTCCTACAACAAAACTCAGATGTTCACTTATAAGGGAGCCATTATTTTTATCTGTTACGTCCTTAGGAAAGTAAAGCATCTTTACTACTAAAAAGATGTAATCCTGATATTCATCGATTTTTGGGCGTTGATTTGTATTTACGATATCCTCCTGGATGAGAGGGTGAAGCTCATAATACCTACCTAATTTCACTATTTCCTCAGTATTACTCAGCCCATCAATATTGATCCAGGTGATCTTATCATCACTCTCAAAATTAAAGGCGTCTTCGGGCCTTAAGGAGGTGTAGCGATCAAAGCTCTCTTTATTATAATCAATTACTTCCAACCGGGTTTCCACAGATTCCTTCCTTCCAATGTAGGTTACAGTTCCCGGCGCCTGATTTAAAGCTTTGGTATTTTTGGGCCTCCTTAATAAAAGCCTCGTACGTTTAACCATAAAAACTAAATTTTTATAAATGTAATAATTCTTTTGAACAGCAGCTGTGGCGATTTTCCGGTAGGATTAATTCTTGCTGCGGAAGGGTTTGTGATTTCAGAATAATATCTTTGCAAAATGGAAGCAGAACAACTTTTAAAGACCCTTAAAGAATATTTTGGTTATGATACTTTCCGGCCTCTTCAAAAGAAGATCATTGATTCAGTTTTTGCTTAAGTGAAGACAATCTGGTCATCATGCCTACAGGAGGAGGAAAATCGATTTGTTATCAACTTCCTGCAATTTTGCTTCCGGGGATCACGCTCGTCATCTCCCCATTAATTGCTTTAATGAAAGACCAGGTAGACGGTCTTACTGCCAATGGAATTCCCGCTGCATTTCTTAATAGTAGCCAGAGTGAAAGTGAACATCAGGAGATCTTTTCTAAAATTCAGGATAACGAATTGAAATTAGTTTACGTAGCTCCGGAAAGTCTTCAAATAATTGACAAATTTGTTAATCCGGGAATAATTAGTCTCATAGCAATAGACGAAGCCCATTGTATTTCCAGCTGGGGTCATGATTTTAGGCCTGCTTACACACAATTAGGTTATCTCAAAAGCCGCTTCCCCTCTACCCCTGTCATTGCATTAACTGCCACGGCTGATAAAGCCACGAGAAAGGATATTGTAAACCAGCTCAATATTCCTAAAGCGAAAAAACACATTGCCTCTTTTGACCGGAAAAACCTGAGCCTGGAAGTAAGGCCGGGAATTAAGCGATTTGATCAAATTCTGAAATTTGTTGAAGCCAGAAGGAATGAAAGTGGAATTATTTATTGCCTTAGCAGAAAGAATACTGAGGAAATTGCGGCCCGATTAAAGGCCAAAGGCATTAAAGCTGAAGCTTACCACGCTATCTTGGACATCAGGAAAGGATAGAAATTCAGGACGATTTTATAAACGACAGGAAGCAAATTATTTGTGCAACTATTGCCTTTGGAATGGGAATAGACAAATCGAACATCCGCTGGGTGATCCACCACAACATGCCAAAAAACCTGGAAGGTTACTACCAGGAAATAGGCCGGGCAGGAAGAGATGGACTACCTTCTGAAACTCTTTTGTTCCACAGTTATGCTGATGTGGTACAACTGCAAAAATTCGCTGCAAACTCAAAAAATGAAGAGGTGCAGCTGGCAAAGCTCGACAGGATGAAACAATATTCTGAAGCTATGACCTGCAGGAGGAAAATATTGCTGAATTATTTTGGAGAACTTAAGCAGGAAGATTGCGGCAACTGTGATATTTGCAGAAATCCCCCAGAATTTTTTGATGGTACTGTTATAGCTCAAAAGGCGCTTTCCTGCATTTACAGAATTAAAGGTAAAGAACCTATTACAACAGTTATTGATATTCTTCGTGGCTCCCAGAATGAAGCAGTTTTAGAGAAAAATTACCAGGAGCTCAAAACACATGGTGTTGGTAAAGACATATCCTGGAGAGACTGGCAGCAGTTCATTATTCAGCTAATAAACTTAGGATATATAGAAATAGCTTTTCACCTTCACAATCATTTAAGGCTAACCTCATTGGCGAGGGAAGTTCTTTTTGAAAGCGGAAAAGTGCAACTGGCAAAAGCTCCTGAAAAAACTATTGAAGATCTGCAGAAATCCACTGATGAGGCAAAAGGAAAAGCTTCCGGATTATTTGAAAAACTTAGACAATTAAGGCTGAAAATTGCAAGAGAAGAAGATATTCCTGCCTACCATATTTTTAGTGATGCCACGCTTAAGGAAATGGAAAAATCGCGTCCTATGACCGATGAGGAATTCATTCAAATTGCTGGTGTTGGAAAGAAAAAGATGCAGGATTACGGGTATAGTTTCATTAAAGAGATCATTGCATATTCAAAGGAAAAAAGAAGTCCGAAGAAAAAAGAAAAAGGCAATACCTATATGCTCACCCGGAAATTGTATAACGAAGGCTTAAGTGTGGAAGAAATTTCCCAAAAACGTGAACTGGCCACAACAACTATTTATTCGCATTTATCTAAATTATATTCTGATGGCGAAGACATTGATGTGCATCGCCTTGTGTCCAAAGAAGATCTTGAAGCAGTAAGGAAAGCAAAAGAAGATTTGAATAACCCTGACACCTTAAGAGCCTATTTTGAACACTTTGAAGAAGCGATCGATTATAATACTATAAAATTCTCACTGGCTATCCTGGAAAAGGAGGAGTAATGTTCGCTTACGGTACAAAATGACCACCCCGCCCGTTGACCACCCCTCCGGAGGAGGCACTGTCCACCCCGCCCGTTGGGCACCCCTCCGGCGGAGGAAGGACCACCCCGCCCGTTGGGCACCCCTCCGGCGGAGGGGAATATAAGTACACGTTTTTAAAATTCCCCTCCTTTGGAGGGGTGGTCGAAGACCGGGGTGGACAGTGCCTCCTCCGGAGGGGTGGTCGAATTACTTTTTTCTCACTACCTTAAGTAGATGGATCAAGATACGACCTCAGGAGCCGAAGAGAGAGAAAGAATCATTTTAACCACTATCAATTCTATACCTGTATACCGCGACTTCACTACAAACCTACCTAGCCAATCCGGCATTAAGATCCAGAGCTGTGGCTTTACGAAAAGCCGGAAATCTGCCTGAAGTTATCTTTTGGAAGCAGGTTCATCGTCGAAAATTTTACAAAATTGATTTTGACAGACAAAAAATTATAGGAAATTATATCGTTGACTTTTACGTAAAGTCTTTAAGCCTGATAATAGAAATTGATGGTTCCAGTCACAAGGGGAAAGAATTGTATGACGCCCGAAGAGAGAAATATTTATTGAAACTAGGATTAAAGATTTTCCGTATTCCAACTACAAGAATAAAATTTGATATTCATAACGTCATGCGGGAATTGGAAGAGTTTATAATTAAACATTATAGTTGAAGGTGTTTCCAGCGCAGGAAGGACCACCCCGCCCTGCGGGCACCCCTCCGGCGGAGGGGAATATAAGGAACCTGTTTTAAATTCCCCTCCTATGGAGGGGTGGTCGAAGACCGGGGTGGTGATGCCTCTCATCGATGGGTGGTCGAAGATTGGGGTGGATCCACTTCCTGAAAATCCACTTTATTCAAAATAAGTCCCGAAGCAGGAGCTATATAATTGATGAGCATTTCGTTCCCTTCTTTCAGGCTTTCCTTAATATCTGAAACTTCTATTTCTCCTTTTCCCAGCTGGATCAAAGTTCCCATCATTAACCTGATCTGGTACCGCAAAAATCCACTGCCCTTCACTCTAAAGATATAGCTCTTCTCGGGGAAGAAATTAGCTGTATAAACAGTGTTTTCTACAATTTCTGAAGTAGTTATCGTTCGTAAAAACTTCCCGTTTTCAGAGGGTTCTACGGTATAATTTTTAAAGAAGTGTTCCCCTTCAAATAAGTTGGCTCCTTCCATCATTTTTCTAATATTTAAATCGTTCTGAAAATTGGCCATTAACGGAGCACAAAAAGGATGATTTTTACTTCCGAAGGAAAACAGGTATAAGTATTCTTTTTGTTTGGGATGTTGAATAATATTAAAATCAGCATCTACTTCTTCAATCTGTAACGCTCTTATGTCCGGTGGAAGATTTTCATTAAAATACTTCAGAAAAGACAATAAATTATTTAAAGGCGTCTCCTCGAGGAACAATTCAAAAGCAGATTCATTTGCAGATACCATGGCATCTGTACGGCTGCTGCCAAGGATCTTGGTTTGCTGCCCGGGAAGTACAAATTTCAGGGTTTTCTTAATTAGTCCTTCAACGGTTTTAAAATTAGGCTGTCGCTGCCATCCGTGAAGTAGTAACCTAAATACTGGATCTTTATGAGATAATAATAACGCCTTCTTTGCAAATTAAATTTTGTCTAAAACTCTTTATTAATTTCAAGGCGCAATCTTCTGGAATAATCCTCTTCCAGCCATTCCCTGTAATTTTTTGTGCTTTTACTAATACAGTAAGAGTATTGTTTTATTCGCGAAGAAATATCATCCTTAAGCTCTTTTGCAAGTATCCTGGCATCAAAAACATCTTCGCTATTTTCAACACACATTTTCACATGTTGCTCCATAGACCAATCCAGGACGGCTTTGGATTTTAAACCCCTTTTTATGACATCATCATATGCCTCTTCCACATCAAAATCTACATTATCTGAATTTGCAAATTGCTTCCGTAGATCGGGCGGCATAACATATTTGAATTCCCTTTCAATTTCTTCGTCGCTCAAGAGGCTTTCAAAATAGAAATCGGGTGAACGGAAAAGTTGTTTCCAGTCAACGGGTGAGCTCCAATGTCCAAAACGGGCCATATTATTTCCCAGATCGATAACTGTAAATTCACTTTTTCCCGGTAACACCCTGGAGCCACGTCCTATCATTTGGAAATACAGCGTAAGCGATTTTGTCGCCCTGTTCAGAATAATTGTTTCTACTGAAGGTTCATCAAATCCTGTGGTAAGAATACTTACCGAAGTTACAATGGCATCGGGGGTATGCTTAAACCATTTAAGGATCTGTTTCCGGTCCTGTTTACTGGTGGTGTTATCTAAATGTCTTACCGGAAATCCAGCATTGCGGAAGGTTTCATATACCTCTTTGGAAGTGTTAATTCCGTTATTGAAGATTAGCGTCTTCTTCCCCTGAGATTTTTCCATATAAGCACTCAACAACTTCTCCTGCATCGACATATTGGAATACAGCTCTTCTGAAGATTTTACAGTATAATCCCCATTAATACCAACTTTTAAAGATTGTAGCCCCACATCATAGCTATATACGTTTGCCCTGGCTAAAAAACCTTTATCTATAAGAGATGAAATTGAATCTCCCACTATCAATTCCCTATAGTTGTCTTTCATAGGGAGTTTAATATTTGAACTTAGCGGGGTCGCTGTAACTCCCAGAATAAAGCAGTTGGAAAAGAATTTAAAGAGCTTCCTAAAAGAATTGTAATGGGCCTCATCAATAATTACCATTCCAATATCAGATATCTCCAGTTTTTCATCGTGAAGACGGTTATTCAGAGTTTCTACCATTGCCACGAAGCACATATACTCTTCCTGATCTGGCAATTCCTTTACCTTACTGTTTATTATTTTATTAATGACCCCGAATTCTGATAGCATTTTTGATGTTTGCTTACACAATTCAATCCTATGGGTGAGAATAAGGACCTTCTTGTTATAGCGCTGGATATACTCCCTGACTATCTGAGAAAATATAACTGTTTTACCTCCACCCGTGGGTAGCTGGTATAGTAGGTTATACTTTTGGGGATGGGCATCAATTACATTAAATATCTTATTTATATCTACCTGCTGGTAATCGTATAATGTTTTGTCATTCTTTTTTTCTTCAAGTCCAAAGGTCTCCACGCTCATATCTCTTATCTAAATAGCAATTTTGCAAAAATAGCAGATTTTTAGGCTAAAATGAAAATCCTGAGCAAAAATTAAAAAAATGATTTTTTCTGAAGGCTAAATATTCATTTTTATTACCTTTAATTTACACATCGCCAGAAAAGCTTTTCCTAAACCAACTCCCTAATACTGGCTTCATTAAAAGGCGTAATATTTATTTTTTCTACTATTCCCCCTGTTCATTAAACAAAGGTTTATGAACGGGAACATTTTTACAAACTCATCATTTTCTTAGAGAATGTATTCTTTTGAAAAAGCTCGAAAAAGAGTCAGTTCAAAGTTTATTAACTCTCTATTACGTAAAGAAATGGATAGAAAACACCTGCATTCTTAATAGTAAAAACTGGTATATCATTTTTTAAAAATGCGTGTATGCAAGTGGCTCTGCGGAATGAGATTTTTTTGAATAATCAAGGTGGGGATTTAGTTGATTATACATATGTGGCAGCAGGTCAAAAGGATTGAATTGACAATGAAATTTATAAAGTGGAAGTAGTTAACAAATAAGATTCTAAAGCTATAAACATATGACCTGAAAGAAGTACAATAATTGCAGATAATTAATATTTGTTGAACTGTTTTGGATTAACTAAAAAAGAATATTGTCCCTAATTATTATCTGCTTTTCCAAACAGCTTTTTACCCGAAAAGATCAGAAGAAAGGTATCTGTCACCTCTGTCACAAATTATTGAAACTACCACTCCTTCTTCAATTTCCTCACATAGTCGTACCGCTGCAGCAGTAGCTCCCCCACTACTCATTCCCGCGAAAACTCCTTCATCTTTAGCGAGGCGGCGTGTCATCTCTTTTGCTTCATCTTCAGTCACCTCCAATACCTTATCAACTTTTTTAGGATCAAATATTTTTGGAAGGTAAGCCTCCGGCCATTTTCTAATGCCTGGAATTTTTGCTTCATCTGCGGGCTGTACTCCTACTATTTGGACCTGTGAATTTTTTTCTTTAAGGAAAGTCGAGGTTCCCATAATCGTTCCGGTTGTACCCATGGATGAAACAAAATGTGTGATTTGGCCATTAGTATCCCGCCATATTTCAGGACCCGTGGTTTTATAATGTGCCTGCCAATTGTCGTTGTTGCTGAATTGATTGATCATAAAAAGCTTTTCCCTTTCAACTTTTTCTTCAGCATAATCCCTGGCTCCTTCTATTCCCGAATCAGCAGATGTTAAAGTAACTTTAGCACCATAAGCTTTCATAGTTTGCACCCTTTCAATGGTAGAATTCTCGGGCATCACCAACTCGATGTTTAATTTGAAAATTCCTGCGATCATTGCTAATGCTATTCCAGTATTTCCACTCGTTGCTTCAATTAATTTCGTCTCCCTTGTAATTTCCCCCCGGTCTAATGCACTTTTTATCATATTGTAAGCGGCACGATCTTTTACACTCCCTCCCGGGTTTTGCCCTTCCAGCTTAAGCAGTAAAGTAACTTTAGGATTTTTAATTAAGGTGGTAGTCTCTACTAAAGGAGTGTTTCCTATGAGATTAAGAATAGAGTTACTCATGTTTTTGCTGTGTTTTTAATATTGATCTGGGGGTTATGAGATACCATTGAATTTTCGGGAACAGATGATGTTAACCAAACGTTTCCGCCTATAATACTATTGGCTCCCACAGTTGTCTTACCACCTAAAATAGTTGCATTTGCGTATATAGTTACATTATTCTCGATGGTGGGATGCCGTTTAGTATTTCGCAGGCCTCGTTCTACAGATAAAGCTCCCAAAGTTACTCCCTGGTAAATCTTAACATTATCCTTTATTACCGTTGTTTCTCCAATCACAACCCCGGTTGCATGGTCTATAAAGAATGGAACCCCAATTTCGGCACCGGGATTAATATCAGTCCCCGTAAGTCTATGGGCACATTCTGTCATAAGACGAGGCACCAGTGGAACATTTATCTTATAGAATTCGTGGCTAAGCCTGTAAATAGCTATAGCAAAAAATCCAGGGTATGCAAGGTAAACTTCTTCAAGAGAGTTAGCTGCAGGGTCATTATCGGTTATTGCACGGGCATCCTCATTAAGTTTCTCCAGTATCTTAGGTAATTTTTCTAAATACGATTCCCAGATTTCTTTGCAGCTACTCCCAGGTTCCCAACATACCAATTCCGCAAGTTCCTTGAAGTCCTTTTCCAGCTTATCAATATTTTCCTCTCTGTAGCGTACCCCCGTCAAACAAAGTGTAAAATAATAATTTGGTAAAAGCTTCGGTTTTTTCCTTAATGGCATATTTGAGATTGGGTAACTGTTTTTGTTCCTGGATTAGCTGAATGATTTTTTTGCGAGTCATATTCCCAACATAGGTTTATCGTACTCAAATTTAAGCTTTCTGTAGTAACTGAAAGAAAGTCTTCCCCAATTTATTAGAAATATCTAATACTTAATTCTTCACATTTCCATGGCTTTTTCAGAAGAAAAGTTTAACAGCTTTAGCGTTGTTAAAAATATACTAATCAGAAGCTTGCGAAAATGATTTCGGGCTACTTTAGTACTTATTAACCATTTTAAAAATTTAATCATGGCACAGAATCAAAAATCTGACAAAAAGCAGGACTCTAAACAAGATCAAAAGAAAGCACCTGCAAAAAGCGGTTCACAAAGCGGAAACCAAAAGAAGGATAAAAAATAATCCTTTTTTCATTTTTAATTTGCCACCTCTAAACGGGGTGGTTTTTTATTTATATTGATCCGTTCACCTTTATGCTGCTATTTTTACTGTTTATGCCGTAACCCGGTTTTTTCTTCTCCATTTTTGGTGGAATGTGGGTAGATAAATTCACTGCAAAAGTTATGTTTAGGTATTTCCTAATTCTATTGACCCTCGGAATATTACCTTTTGCTTTTATGGAGAGTATTGTGCGCTTATAATTTTAATTCTTGCAGGCATTACTTTGGGCATAGGCGGAACCGTAAAAAACAGCAGTTATAGCCGAGATGTATGAAACCGATAAAATGAATGCAATACGCGGTATTTTATCATGTTCATAGTTTTTAGTACTGCATTAGGTCCCTTATTAGTAGGATTTTTATTAGACCTGAATATCTCTTTTGAAGCTATTATGCTTATAATATTCACAGGAATGTTCGTGGTGACGCTGAATTCTCAAGGATTAAAAACATAAAAGTTTATCTACCTAACTAAGCTAAAATGTCCTTTGATGTTTCTGAAACCCTCTATAAGTATTTCGTACCAATAATCTTCAGCAGGTAATGGTCGTCCATTAAAAGTACCATCCCACCTGAAGCCCACTCCCTTTCCGCTCTTCAGCAATTTCCCATAACGGTCAAAAAGTCTTATTTCTGAAAATTCAAAATACTCCACCCCTCTTAGCTCGAAGAAATCATTAGACCCATCATTATTTGGAGTAATAAATTGGGATACCACAATATGAGGAAATTGAAGACTTAACGTATTGCACTGCTGAAGATCCCTTACATAAGCCGTATATATACCGCCCCTTACAGAATTAAAAACATTTGATAATTGAAAATTCGTACCGTCCAAAGAAAATTCAAAGCGTTCGGGATTTTCCAGTTCAACTATTACTGTACTACCCTCTGATCTAACTTGTTGAATAACCGGAACTTCCACAGGTACAACATCAAAGTTCTTGCTTATACTACAACCTTCCTGTGTGGTTATGGTAACTCTGAAATTTCCTGCAACCATAGTATTTATACTTTGACTGGTTTCTCCTGTACTCCATAGATAATTCATATTTCCCACTCCCGCATTTAGCTCTAAGGATCCTTCGCTGCACAACTGCAGGATTTCATCCTCCACTTCAGGAACAGAATTTATTGTGAGAGTAACTGCAGTACGGGAACTTGGTTCGCAGGAACTATTTTTTACAGCTTCAGCATAATAGGTGCCTTCTTCTGTGGGTAAAAACGAAGAAGTTCCTGCGCTTAAAAGATTTCCTCCTGAAGCTGCATCGTACCAGTTCACAACTTCTCCTGAAGAAACGTTCACTCTTAAGGAAGATATTTCAGCATTACCACAAATTACAACATCACCAGAGCTTACAGGAGGATTAGGGGTTTCTATTACTTCAGCAAAAAAAGCTTCTGAGACAGAACTACATAAATTATTCGCCAGGTTTACTTCAGCTTCTGCTACCTTGACTCGATAATATTTTGAAGAGGACAATTGAGGAGTAACAAAAACGGCGTCTGTCTTACCCGGTATATCTGTCCAGATTTCGTTTTGAAGGCTTTCCTGCCACTGAAAAAAATGTTGGGTATACACAGAAAAGTCGGGAGTGGCTTCAAGAGTAAAACTTTGTGGAGTATCTTCAGCACAAATAGTCACTGAGTTTTCACCACTCACGGTTAACACTTCAGTAAAATCTCCACAGGATCTAAAGGTAATATCATCAATAGCTAAATCATTACCACAACCGCCTTCCCCGTTGTTGAACATCTTTAGGATTACAGAATTTTGTCCCGCGACAGTTTGAAAAGTTAAAGCATATTGCTTCCAGATTGGGGTAAAACTGGAGTTTATAGTTCCTGTACTCCCCTCTTTTAATTTATTAGTATCAGTCTCATCCCAAATTTCAAACCGCACGTTAATGGGAATTCCTCCATTAGGACAAACACCGCTTCCGGGGTCGTGTACATTTAATAGATAAGCTGAAAATTCGTAGCTCGAATTTTCACACAAACTCGACAATTTCAGTTCTGTAAAATTGTCCAGATGTATAACTGGCATTAACTACAAGTGCCTTTCCATTAGACTCTGTACCAGAGGGAAAATAAGAGTGCCAGGAAGGAATGTTCTGCCCGATCCTGTTAGAGATAGTATATTGTCCATCGCTGGGATCTCCAGTTACATAGGTATAGCTTGTAGCGTTTGATGGCAATGCGGGACCACTGTTGTCACCTGTACCAAATGTTTCCTGAAAGATTGGATCTCCTTTACTTCCTTCACAAAAACCAAGTTGGGCCATAAGTGGGGAGGAACAAAAAAGAAAGAGTAAGAAAAACCATCTTGTCATCAATTCCAAAGTATAATTAATGTCCCCGTATCTAATCATTCAAATTTGTCCAAAAGAGCTTCAAATTTTTCGGAGTTATTCCATCTTTGAAATTTAGCTTCCTCTTTCACTTTTAGTATTCTTACAACGAATTGGGAAGTTAAACCATTTTGAATTATGTAATCAACAGCTTGCTCAAAAGATTTGAAAATGCTTTTTATAAAGGCATCCGGAATTAAGCGATTATCTGCACTGTAAGTCTGAGCAATTTCAATGTTATAGAGCATTAGATCTGCTACCAAAGTAGGCTCTACTCCCAGAGTAAGAAAATTTTTAATTTGTTTGTGAGCGATAGAGCGCCGTGCTTTTGCCCTGCGTTTATTAGGCGGGAAATATTCTTTCGAGATTTTAAATTTTGCCTCGCCTACAAGTTTATCTTCTTTGGGGTTGAATATGAAATTATAAAAGGTACGCACATCTCCAAATCTTTGGTAAAGATCCATTACCTGCTCCTCCAGTTGTTCCTTTTTTAACGTAGATAGGTATTTTTTTAAAGCTTTCTTAATCATTTTAACTCCAGGTCAATTTTTAAAATAGCTTTTTCAAGTTTTACTGATATATCCTGAAGCAATCTTAACTGCTCATAAATTAATTGGGCTTCCTGTAATTTTTTCATGAAAAGGGCCTGTAGATATACCTGAATTTCTATCATTAATTTGAAGGCTTTTATAATTTTGCCTGAAATATTCTTCAGCTTCCTCCTGTTTTTCAACTTTTTGTTGAGAAAAGTTATTTTGTGAATTTAAAACTGCAAGGGAGTTTTCGAGGTGCTTTCCTATCCCGGCAGCATAGTTTAAAAGTTGCCCGGAGGCTTCGGTAGTCGTATGATTTTGAATGTAGGTTCCCATGGAGGCCAGTGAAGATAAGAAATTATGATTAAGTGCTGTAAGTTCATAAAATTTATCAAGGTTGTGTTGTTTCCTTTTAGGTTCCTGGGTCATACGTTGGAAAGCAGCACTTAAATCTCCCATTTTTAAAAAGGCCTGCTTCCGTGAAAGCTTGTAGGAGGTACGAATTTTTCCCTTTTCCTGATAATATTTTATTACCTCCTTAAAATATTCCCTGTTAGCAGCAACACTATCTGCGATCACAGATTTTATCCCGTAAATTTCCCAGGAAGGCCAGAGAAAGGTATTTCCTAAAGCGGCAAGCCCTGCCCCAATAATTGTATCAATTACCCTAAATTTTATAACATTTATTACATTAGGCTCTAACAATGCATAGACAAACACTATACTCAAAGTAATAAATACTGCAGATGCGCGATAATTCTTCTGTAACATTGCAAAGGCAAGGATTAGCGATAGTATTCCTAAAATCGCATACAATATAAGGTTATGGGTAAGTAAAACAATTCCTGTGGCTATTACAGCTCCTATAAGAGTTCCTATGGTCCTTTCCCTGAAGCGGGTTTTCGTGAGCCCATAAGTGGGCCGCATAATGACAATTATCGTTAGGAGTATCCAGTAAGAATTTTGTAAAGCAAAATAAGCGCCTACAATAAAACCCACCATTACAACTATAGCTATACGAAGCGAATGTTTAAAAACAGATGATTTAAAGCTGAAGTTTTCTAATAGTAAATTAGGATCGTATTCCTGGGGTGTAATAAATTTTACCGCTTCGTCCTTCCTCATGAATTTTATCTTCCGAAGATCTGGATTTTGAAGAAGACGTTCTATTTCTGAAATTTTGTGCACTTGCTTTTCCTGGTAATCATGTAAATTCTGGAGAATTACATAATCTTCTTCATCGCCTTGAAGGGTACTTAAAATCGCTTGATTTATATCTTTTAATCGAAGATTTAAATTAAATTTGATTAGGTTGTGAATTGTTGAAATTGATGCTCCCAAAGAACGAAGACTTTCTGCCATTTTTAAATTGAGGTGTTCAAACTTCTCAATTAAACCGGGGTATTTTTCCCTAAGCTTGTCCATAGTTTCATAATGTACCGGGTGTGACATAGCCTGTTCAAGAATATCTATTAATTGGATTAGTACAAGAAGCCTTTTTCTTTCAAAATTGGAATTTCCGGAAGTGGTCCTTGATGATATTAAGATATTCCTAAGAACTTCGTGTTTCTCATTAATACTTGTTTGAAGTTCAAGAAGGCGAAGGATGTTATCGCTTCGATCCTCCTTTTGGGAAATAAGCTTACCCCTAACCTGAAGATATTGCGCAGTAAGATCAAAAGTATCTGCCAGGTTTTCATCTGTGTGGGCTTTTGGATAAAACCAGTGCCAAAGATTTGAAAGGCAGAGATACCATAATCCCCCGGCTCCTATTATTAATGCACGTTCATAGATCTCTAGAACATTAGATATATTAGCAAAAGAAAGCACCAGAGCGAAAAGTCCTGAAAAACTTATAAAAGAAGCCCGGAAACCAAAAACTGAAACATAGGATAAGCAAAAAGTAACCAGGCCCAGAATAGGTAACCCATACAAAGAATCTTTTATAAAATATCCTCCTGCCAAACTACCTACCACTGCCCAAATAGCCGATAGAAAAATCCCATAATTCTTATGCCTTTGGCTGCCACTAACATCACTGGGAGAACTAAGTAAAGCTCCAAGAGAAATAGCCAGGCCTATTTCAAATTTCTCCAGCTGTACACCAACTGCAATAGGCAATGTAATTGCAGTACCTAAAATGCAGCCCTTGACAAAGTCTGTACTTTTGAAAAATTTGGAAAGTGCAGGAATAATATGAGAGAATGATAAGTTCAAAGACAAAGACTAATGTTGGAGATTTTTCTATGGCAAAGTTATAACCAAATGCGAATATCCTAATTGTTATTGTTTAAAAACAACAGAATATAATTAAAATAAGGGTTAATACATTCCCATCAGGATTAGAAAATACGAAGGAAATACCGTATTTTCCATTATTGAACTACAATAATAAGACTATGAATAAAAGTATTTATTTAAAGAAACGTCCTGAAGGAAAACCTTCTTTGCAGGACTTTGAGATTAAAGCATCAGAGGAACCAGTAATAAATGATGGAGAAATTTTATTAAGAAGTATTTATGTATCTGTAGATCCTTACTTAAGAGGTCGTATGAGGGATGAGAAATCTTATATAGCACCCTTTAATCTTGATGAACCCATTGAATCGGCCATAGTTGCTGAAATTATAGAATCCAGAAACTCCAATTTTAAACAGGGAGAATATGTAAGCGGGATGCTAAAATGGAAACTGGTACAAACTTCTACAGGAAACGGTTTAAATAAAGTTAATCCAGATCGTGCACCCCTATCTGCGTTTCTTGGAGTTTTGGGATTAACAGGAATAACAGCTTACCTGGGACTCGAGAAAATTGGAAGGCTACAACCTGGAGAGACCTTACTAGTCTCGGGCGCAGCAGGTGCTGTAGGAAGTATTGTGGGTCAAATTGGTAAATTAAAAGGTTGCAGGGTTGTAGGTATTGCAGGAAGTGACGAAAAAATTAATGAAATTTCCGGCAGTTTGGGCTTCGATGAAGGACTAAATTACAAAGCTGAAAATAATTTAAAAGCTGCTGTTTCAAAAGCCTGTCCTAATGGAGTTGACGTTTATTTTGACAATGTTGGAGGAGAAATTTTAGACGCCGCCCTCGCCAATATCAATAAGTTTGGAAGAGTTATAAATTGTGGAGCAATTTCTCAATATAATAACACCAAAATTCCCACGGGACCTCGTCCGGAAGGTATTTTAATTAAGAAAAGCGTATTAATGCAAGGCTTTACTGTGAGGGATTACCTCAAAGATTTTGGACTTAGCTATAAAACAACTTTCAACCTGGCTACAGGAGGATAAATTAAAATATTCTGAAACAATTGTAGAAGGTTTTGAAAATATTCCTCAAGCCTTTATAGACCTTTTTGAAGGTAAAAATAAGGGTAAAATGGTTGTAAAAATTTGATCAATAAAAAAACGAACTACCTGCTCTAAAACAGGTAGTTCGTTTTTTAATTAATTATTTCCAGATGGAATCTCCTGACACTTTTTTCCACATCGTCTTATTGTCGGTTTTAAACAATTTAGAACCATTAATAATTTCGAAAAGAATTATACCGTCAGGTATTTCGGCAGTTGGTTCAAACTGTAAGATTACTACATTTCCAATAACATCATAAGTTCCTCTGTGAATAATGTCTGTAAGCATGATTTCTACTACGTTGTTTTTGTAGAAATCTACCTGTTGGTGGCAATTCTGAAAAAAATCAGGTTCTGGTTGGTTTTCCCGGCACTCTTCTTCTGTACTAAAAAATAAATAAACAAAACTTTTGTTTTTCAGCATATTTTCCCGGGCCGGGGGTCCATCGTGAGAACATGCGCTAGTTAAGAATAAGAAAGCCAGCATAATAGTAATTTTCCTTTCCATAGATTAAGGTTTTAGTTAGGGCTGGTTTCATACTCTCAAAATAAGAAAAAAACCCGGAGGAAAAGAAAATTTGAATTTTATTATTTATTACTTTCTACTGCTCTCTTTCTACAATTCTACCTATTTACGAATTAGCTTAAACCCTAATTATCAATAATTTATAGATACTATAAACCATGGTTAAATTACGGTTGCTAAAAGTTACTATTCCTGGAAAAATAATGAGAAACTATTGTAAAAATAGATATAATAAGCCATCAAATTGGTGGATTTCAGAGGATTTGTGTGTTTAAAATCATTCTTCCAGCCTTGCACAACCTACGGGAATGCTTAAATTCATAGCAATGCTTAGTTACAGTTTGGGCGGTCAATGGTATATCGGTTCCTTCTCTAACGCCCTGGACTACATAATTAAACCTGGTAAAGTCAAGATCGGTCATTTTGTAACTTTCACCTACTGCCTCTCTTAGGCTATCAAGACTAATCGTCCTGGTAAAATACATTTCCCCATTCACATTTGTTCTGGGATAAGTGTCCACCATCATATCCAAAGAAGATGGTCCCATATGCAAAGGGATCATATAAATTCCCCGGGCATTTGGGGAAACTTCAGTAACATCAACTATTCCGTCATTATTGGAGTCTGCATTATTACCGGGACATTGAGTATTTTTCCCTGCTTCTGAAGTTTGTAAATGTTGCATATGCATCATATTGGGTGCAAGTCCTTCAGCAGTAACGACAATCCTCATTAAATTTCCCTCTAATCGGAGTTTTACTGTTCCACTAACTTCAGTATTGCCGTTTATCTCAGTATTAATTGGTGAAATGTCGCCTGTAAAAGTTCGTTCCCTAACCTTTCCTGCTGTCTTCATTGCATCTGTTGAATCTTGTGTAGTTTGTTTACTTTCTGTCTCAGTTTGATTTTTCTTTTCGTTCTTACAGGAGAAGAGCCCAAAAAGGAGGCTTGCAACAAAAAAGTACGTCAGCACATTCTGTAGTCTCCGATTTATATGGTACGTATTCATACTACTATCCATTTAAATTTACCCTAATCTACAAATCAAGAAATTTAAATTCAATTAAACATCAGTTTTGTCACAATTTAATTATTTATAAACCAGAGTTTTATAATGTAAGTGAAGCTGGAATTAGTTCAGGATAACCTTAACTTTTATTTAGCTGGAGAATTTTTGTTTTTGAAAATTGAGAACTTATCTTAAAGTAAATATTGAAGAAGATGAGCAAAACTGAAAGTAGGGATGTCGAAAAAGTACTAAAGGAACATGAAAATTCCGGCAGGTATATAGAAATAAATGGAATTAAAACCTTTGTTCTTGAAAAAGGAAGCGGGGAAGCAGTAATTTGTATACATGGCGTGCCTACTTCATCTTTCCTGTATCGAAAAGTTGTAACCTTTCTGGCCAATAAAGGTTATCGAGCAATTGCAGTAGATCTTCCCGGACTCGGATTTTCAGAACGCCCGGAAAACTATAGCTATGACTTTAAAAATTTTGCTCATTTTTTAATTAAAGCAATTGACATACTGGGAATTGAAAAATTTCATCTAATCGTACATGATTTAGGTGGACCAATAGGTTTTGCTCTTGCCGCAAATAATAATTTTAGAGTAGCTTCTCTTACTATTTTAAACACCTGGATTGATGTGGTCAATTTTGAAAAGCCTTTGGTGATGAGACCTTTCGAGAAAAAAATATTAGGTGAAGCAGAATTGGCAATGATCACTCACGCTACCTGGCCCGTAATGTTCTCCAAAATGGGGGTTAACAATGCTCACCAAATTCCGGCGGAAGAGCAAAAAGCTTATGTGGACCTACTAAAGAAAGAAGATAACGGAAAAGCATTTTTGAAGATCATGCGCAATTTTCCCGGTACCAATGAGGACAGGGAGCTGTGTTATAGGGCAGTAAAACAGGTTTCATATCCTATACAAGCGATTTGGGGCGCAGATGACCCAGCTTTAAAATACGAACATTACGGGGAGGAAATTAAAGAGATAGCAGGAATAAAAGAAGTTTCTTTACTTCCCTCCAAACACTTTTTACAGGAAGAGGTTTATAATGAAATTGCAGAATTAGTTGACAGGCAGGCTAAAATGATACATAAGGGTTAACGCACCCGGCATTTTATACCTTATGGAAATATTATTCAATGATAAAAGGTGTATAATTCGGAAATCTGATTTATACACCTTTCATTTATCTAAAATACAAACTTATTTTTGAGGAGGTTGGGAAGGTCGTATTTCAATTTTACTGGGAAGTGCTCTCGGATTCATTCGGAGAAGACTCACTACCAAATCCCCGATATCCTCTTTTTGGATTTTCCATGAATCTTTATCTGAAGGTTCGTGATCATTGAAATGAGTAGCAACAGATCCCGGCATGATTGTACTTACCTTCACCCCATGATTTCTCACATCCAGCATGATAGCCTGAGTCATTCCTGTGACCCCAAATTTGCTTGCATTATAAGCCGCTCCTCCTTCAAAGAAATTAGTGCCTGCAAGACTTGAGATGGTTATTACATATCCCTGTGATTTTCTAAGTGCAGGAAGTGCAGCTTTTATGCTGTAGAAAACTCCACTAAGGTTTGTGTCGATAGTATTTTGCCATTCCTCCAGGCTAAGATCCTCAATAGAGCCAAAATGTCCTATTCCTGCGTTCGCCACCACAACATCAAGCTGACCCCATTTTTCCATTATAACGTTTACAGCCTTCTGCTGGCTTTCATAATTTCTAACATCTGCTACAAGTCCCAGTACTCTACCCCTTCCTAATTGAGTAAGTTGTTTTGCAGCATTCACTGCTGAATCTTCACTTCGACTTGTAATTGCCACTCTCATATCCAGGTTTAACAGTGCTTCTGCCACACCATATCCAATACCTTTACTCCCACCCGTAATAAGGGCAACTTTTCCTTCAAATGATCTCATATTCAATACTTTTTATTTAATCCTTAAAACTACTAAAGAACCTTATCGCTTAGAAATATTTGGTTCTAATTAATTGTTAATTCTTATCAAAAAATAGCTCTCTTTATAAAGAATATTAAATTATCAGAGATCGAAATAGTTTGATAAAAATTACCCAAAAATGTTTTGAAAAAGCTTTAAACCCTTAACTTTGCAGCTGCTTCAAAAACAAGCAGCAGGTGCTTTTTGAAAAAGAAATTTGAAATCATATATAAAATCAGGAAAACTTGAAAAATCCAAAAGGACAAAAATTACTCGATAAAATTCAGCGTGATTTAATGCGCAATGGACTTATTATAAACACTATTGTTGACGATCTAAAGGAGCTTCGTCCATATGCAGTGGAAGATGAAGATCCCCTGCTGGCAAAAGTGATTCGTCTTACTTACGAGCATATAGAAGAATACCAAACCTTTGATATTCCAATTCCCGATGATGAACCTTTAGATGAAAATGAAGAATCTACTGCTTCACAAGAAATTAATCCTGAAGAAAGTCTTGATTACCTTCTTTCTCTAATGAGTGATACTTCCATTAAAAATAACGAGATAGATTTACGGGAGTATAGCAGAGCTCTACAGGAGTATGCAGAAGAAAATTAATATAACGTCATATTTCTTTTTTAAACATTTTCACCTGGCCTTTTGTTTAAAAGAACCCTCTTAAAATTATAAAGGTGAATGAAAAACAAGGATGAGAAATCTCAAAAAAAGCCTCGTTGGAGATTGTTGCACCAGTATTATAGCTATACCTAGTTTTTATTCGTTTGTTGGTAAAAGCGTAAAAAAAGCTATTATTCCTATAATACTTTTCATTGCAGCCATCCTTGCCCTGGATTACTTTGTAATTGACCTTAATAAGTTATTGGTTACCATTACGGAAACCTATCCTCCAGCAGGAATATTGGGAGTTTTCTTTCTTTCAGAATCCCTCCTGGGGCTTGTACCACCTGAGCTTTTTATAGCTTGGGCTGGAAAATCTCTGTATCCTATATTTTACCTCACCCTGTTAGCTACTGCCTCTTATCTTGGAGGTATAGTTTCTTATTTCATTGGAGTATCTATTACTAAAATCCCCGCTGTAAAAATACAGATGGAGCTCAACCTTGCGAAGCATATAAAAAATACCAGGAAGTGGGGTGGTTTTCTAATTATTGTGGGAGCTTTATTGCCCATTCCTTTTGCGATGACAAGTATTGCTGCAGGTTTTATAAGATTTCCATTTATGAGTTATCTGATGTTTGGCTTATTAAGATTCGTAAGATTCTATCTCTACGCACTCGTAATCTTCGAAATGGTGTAAATTTCCATTTTTCTCATTTAAATACTTAAAGTATTTATAATTTCTGCTTCGGCCTCCTCTATTTCCCCTATTTTTAAATACTAACCAAAAATAAAATTGAAATGGACAGGAAGTTGAAAAAAATGGCCCGGGCAGGTTATATAGCTAAAGGAAGTGTTTACGGAATTACTAAGTGTTCTCACTTTTTTAGCTGCTTTTAACCTGGGCGGGCAAAAGGCAGGACAATTGCAGGTTTTGAAATTTTTGGACGAACAGCCTTTTGGAAATGTATTATTAATTATCCTTGGATTAGGTTTACTTTGTTATGCAGCCTGGAGATTTGTACAATCTATTCAGGATCCTGAAGGTATTGGAGAGGATAAAAAAGGTACAGTTAAAAGAATTGCCTATTTCATTAGTGGATTAATTTACCTTGGTCTGGCTGCAATGTCTATATGGAGGGTAATTGGATCGGGAAGTTCTCAAGGATCAGGTGGCAGTGCCGGGAAATCCTCATCTTTTCTTGCTACAGAAACTGGTTTATATGTACTGGGTGCCGTAGGATTAATAATAATTGGGGTGGGTATTTATCAATTTATCAGGATATACAAAAAAGATTTTATGGAGAAGTTTGACTTTAAATCTATAAGTGAAGAAAAACGCCGAAAAACTATAAAAAATTCTGCATATACTGGATTGGCCTCCAGAGGAGTACTCTTCCTCATAACCGGATATTTTGCTTTACACGCGGCCATAACTTCAAACCCCTCAGAAATTAAAACTACACGGGAAGCTTTTTCTTTTCTACAGGATTCTTCTTATGGAGCCTGGTTATTAGGATTGGTAGCGGCAGGATTAGTGGGATATGCTGTTTATATGTTTATGATGGCTAAATACAAGCATTTTAAAGCATAACTTATTTTATCCGTAGAAATTTTATTCCCAAAGTTTTTTCCAGCTCCCAAATACGGTTAACTTCTTTGTTGTTAATTAAGACAAGGGAAATACCCTTTTTTCCGGCTCGGGCAGTACGGCCACTTCGGTGGGTATAATAATCAACCTGATCCGGGAGTTGGTAATGAACTACAAAAGCAAGATTACTCACATCAATTCCTCTTGCAGCAACATCTGTAGCCACCAAGAGGCGTAAATTTTTGTTTTTAAATGCTCTCATAACTTTATCGCGGTCTTTTTGATGCATATCCCCCTCCAAAAGGCCCACTTCATAATTTTTTGATGCCAATTGTTTTGCCAGGACTTTGGCCACCGCTTTTGTCCTAGAAAAAATGATACCTCTATTTTTTCCCTGTGATTTTAAAAATTGCGTGAGTGTATCTAATTTATTATTATCGTCCCCGGTGACATAGTGATGTTCAATTCCGGTATTTACAGCATCCTCCTTATCAATATTTATTCGCAAGGCATCAGGTGACACATAACTATTTATTATCTCATCAAGTTCCTTTGGAATAGTGGCAGAGAAAAGCCAGACATTCCGCTTTCCCTGAGTTTTTTTAAGTATTCGGGAAAGATCTTCCTTAAATCCTAAACTCAGCATTTCATCTGCTTCATCCAATACGAGAGTTTCTATCTTTGAAATGTCAAGAGCTTTCTTGTTCAAAAGGTCGAGAAGTCTTCCGGGTGTTGCTACAACTATATGGGTAGGCCTGTTAAGACGGCTAATTTGGATATCAATTTTTTCGCCTCCGTAAACAGCTTCAGTAAAAACTTTGTCAGAATACTTTGTGAATTTGAAAAGTTGTCTTGCAATTTGTTGCCCCAGTTCCCGGGTTGGAGCCAGTACTAAAGCCTGAATCCAATCCTTTGAAGGATCTATTTTTGAAAGTAAAGGGAGTCCAAAGGCTGCAGTTTTTCCAGTTCCTGTTTGCGCCTGCCCTATAAAATCAATTCTTTGTGTCGTTAAAACAGGAATTGCTGCTTCCTGAATCTTTGTGGGAGTTACAATGCCCATTTCCAGCAAACCTTTCTCTATTTCTTTTGATACTCCTAGTGATGAAAATCCCATTTTAATTTTTTGGTAAAGATAATTTTTTAAATATGCTAAAGGACATTAACGAGCTGTCCCAATCCAGTTAAAGTTAAACTAAAGGCCATTCTATTTTTTACAATGGATTAAAAGATGCTTAAATTAGAATGGAACCAAAAAAAACTGTTATGACTCTTATTTTAAATATTTTACTACCACCTCTTGCCGTGTTTTTAAAACATGGGCTGGGTACAACCTTCTTAATAAGTTTACTATTAACCGCACTTGGATGGTTACCAGGAATAATTCACGCTTTTTATGTGAATGGAACATCATAAGAAAGAGGCCCGGAAATTAAACCGGGCCTTTTTTAATTTTGCTTTTCCTTCCGCGCCACTTTCTGTTCCCATTGCCAGGCACTTCTAAGAGCCTCATTGAGGCCCTGTTCTGCTTTCCATCCCAACACTTCATTCGCCTTGTGGGTATCAGCATAAGCAGCTGTTATATCTCCTTCCCTTCTGTTAGTAATTCTATAGGACAAATTTTCCCCTGTAACATTCTCAAAAGTCTTTATGACCTCAAGAACTGAATTTCCTTTTCCGGTACCAAGATTGAAGACCTCATAATTTTCTGAAGTTTTACTTTTCATCAATTTCTCCAGGGCTATTACATGCGCTTTTGCTAAATCCATCACGTGAATGTAATCTCTAATACACGTACCGTCATTAGTAGGATAATCATCTCCAAATACTGCTAATTGTTCTCGTTTTCCAATAGCTGTTTGGGTAATAAAAGGAACGAGGTTTTGAGGAGTACCTATAGGCAATTCACCTATTTCGGCACTTGGATGTGCGCCAATAGGATTAAAATAGCGCAAAGATATTGCTCTAAGATCAGGATGGACTTTACAGGTATCCTTAATTATTTCTTCTCCAATTTGTTTAGTATTACCATATGGAGACATCGCCTGCTTTACAGGAGCCGATTCGGTTATAGGTAATTCATCTGCCTGCCCGTAAACCGTACAGGAGGAACTAAAAATAAAGTTCGCCTGCTCTTTTTTGCTCAATTGTTTAAGAAGGTATACCAGAGTGGAAATGTTGTTTTCATAATATAAAAGCGGATTTTCTACACTCTCTCCAACTGCTTTCGAGGCAGCAAAGTGAATTACTCCTTCAATATTTTTATGGTTTTCAAAAAAATCAATAACCGCCTCTTTATTGCGAAGATCCAAATTTTCATACTCCGGAGTTTTCCCCGTGATTTTGGTAATACCCGCAAGAACGTCAATTGAAGAATTTGATAAATTGTCTATAATTATTACTTCATAACCCTGTTCCTGCAGTTCTACTACAGTGTGAGAACCTATAAAACCAAGACCTCCGGTTACTAATATTTTTCCTTTCATAATAGTTATTTGTTGGGGGGCGCAAATTAAGGAAAATGCTCAATATTGCTTTATTTTTTGATAAGAGATTAGATTTAATGTATAATTAAACGGTACATATTCTACTGCTTTAATATATACAAATCATTACAAAACTCACTTTATAAAATTTATCTTTGCCCTAAAATTATAAATATGGGTCTGGAAAATCAAATTAGAATTTTTAGATGGATAAGTATCCTTGAGGGAATATCATTTTTAGTGTTGCTTTTTCTGGCTATGCCACTTAAGTATTTTTTTGATCTTCCTCAAATGGTGAGGGTTGTTGGAATGGCGCATGGAATTTTATTTGTGGCTTATGTCCTGGGAGCATTTATTATGTACAAACCCCTAAATTGGCAAAAGCAGACTCTTGCTATTGCTTTAGCATGTTCTGTAGTACCGTTTGGTCCTTTTTATATTGAAAAGAAATACCTTTAGGTATGGAAGACCTTTTCAAATTCAGCTCTGTTTTTTGCTTTCTGGAAGAATATTTTTTACGTCAGGGAATGAACGTTTATGTGGCAAGTTATATTAACCTCTTCATAAATCTAATTGTACTGGTTCTACTTGTTATAATAATAAATTATATTATAAGAAGGTTTGTCATAGAAACGTTTAATGCCTTTACAAACAAAACCAAAACTACTTTTGACGATTTCCTGGTTAAAAGTAACTTCCCCAAATATGTAGGACAAATTTTTCCTTTGATCCTGATAAATTATACTATTCCTTACATCCTTATTAACCACCAATGGACACTTGGGATAGTACAACTTCTGGTCAATATTTATGCAATTATTCTGGGGGTATGGATTTGCAGAAGCTTATTAAGAACTACCAAGAATTTTCTCAAAATTCAGGAAGAGTACCGGGATAAACCCATCGATAGTTATATCCAGGTTGTTATTATATTTATATGGGTGGTGGGAATTATGTTTATTTTTTCTGAAATCACCGGAAGATCTGTTATTAATTTCGCAATTTCCCTGGGTGCCGCTTCGGCTATCCTGCTGCTAATTTTTAAAGATACCATACTTGGTTTTGTAGCTTCCATACAGGTTTCTGTTAATGATATTGTTCGAATTGGAGATTGGATTACCTTCAGCAAATATGGAGCTGACGGTACGGTGACGGAAATTAACCTTGCCACAGTAAGAGTTCAAAACTGGGACAATACCTATACAACAATACCCACCTACAGTTTAATTGCAGATTCTTTTCAAAACTGGAGAGGGATGCAGGAATCACCCGGTAGAAGGATTAAACGGGCAATTTTTATTAAACAGAGTTCAGTAAAATTTGTTGACTCTAATGATCTTGAAATTTTAAAAAGAATATCTCTTATTGCTCCTTACCTGGACCACAGGCAAAAGGAAATTGAGAGATATAATCTATCAAATAATGTTAATAAGGAGCTGCCAATAAACGGAAGAAATCAAACCAACCTTGGGATCTTTAGAAAGTATGTAGATGCTTACCTTCACGAACATTCTGCAGTTCATAAAGAGATGTATATAATTGTAAGGCACCTCGCCCCTACTTCTATGGGTATACCCCTGGAGATTTTATGTTTTAGCAGGGACAAAAGATGGGAAAACTTTGAATATATTTCTGCTGATATTTTTGATCATGTAATAGCCGCTGTTCCTTACTTTGGACTTAAGTTGTTTGAATCTCCATCCGGGGATGATATCAGGGAGTATTTTTCAGCAGAAAGCAGAACATAAAATAAGGATTACGATCCTTTACTTTAGCAGATTATTAAAGACCTTCAGCAGTTAAAACTACAACTATTGCACATGGAATTAAAGCCCTTTTTACAAGGTTTTGCGCTGGTGGCAATCATCCTCACCCTTGCTCCCTTTATTGCTGCAGATTATTGGTGGATTCGGATTTTTGATTTTCCTCATACCCAACTTACCATTTTAACCCTGGTCGCGCTGCTCGTTTATTTTTTCAGATTTAATTTAAAAGCAGCTGAGGATTATATTTTAGTTGGAGTTTTGGGTGCCTGCCTTACCTTTCAGGTTGTCCGGATCCTGCCCTACCTTCCACACGGAAATGTGGAAATGAAGGAAACAAATTCCGGGACTACTGCTCCTTCAGTTAAATTCTATATTGCAAATGTACTTCAAACCAACGAAAATTATGATAAGATAAAGGCTGAAATAGCAAAAGAAGATGCTGATGTTTTACTGTTTATGGAAACAGACAGTAAGTGGATGAATAAACTTAGACCTGCTGTTAAGGATTATAAATACCGGGCTGAAGAACCTCTTGATAATACTTACGGTATGTTGCTCTATTCCCGGTTACCACTAAAAGATCCAAAAATAAAATATCTGGTAGATGACAGTATTCCTTCTATTCATACAATTATACAACTGCGGGATGGAAAGGAATTCAAACTTTATGCTATTCATCCTACTCCACCAATGCCACAACACAATCCTTCTTCTACCGATAGAGATGCGGAAATGATGTTAGTTGCAAAAGAGGTAAGGAACAGAGAAATTCCCGTAATAGTAGCAGGAGACTTTAATGATGTAGCCTGGTCTGAATCTACTTCTATGTTCAAGAAAATCAGCGAACTTTTAGATCCGCGGGTGGGACGTGGTTTTTACAATACTTTCAATGCTAAAAATCCTTTAATGCGGTGGCCTCTTGATCATTTCTTTGCTTCAGATGAATTCCGCCTAAAATCTATAACTCTGGGAGAAGAAATAGGCTCCGATCATTTTCCTGCCGTTTTTGAAATTAGCCTGGAACCAGAAGGCGCAGGTCAACAGGAGCAGGAAGACGCTTCAGGTGAAGATTTAGAAGATGCCAATAAACAAATCCGGGAAGCCCGAAAAGATAATTCTCAAGAAGCTAAAAAGAAGACTTAGACTCACATAACATTTCTTTAATAATAGTTGAATATCTTTAATTGTATCTTCAGGAAATGGAACAGGACGATAGTTTTCAGGTCACTTCTATTGATGAAGCTTTCAAAAGTTTTTATGATTCTTTCATAGAGCAAGTTCCAAATATTGGAATGGGAATACTCATTATTATACTTGGAGTACTACTGGGCACCTGGATAGGAAATTTCGCCAAAAACAGGATATCTTACAGGACCAGGGATCCTTTAATGAGTAAATTCCTGGGAAAATCAATAAGGATCCTTTTCATTGTAATATCAATAATGATAGGTTTAAGAGCAGCAGGATTGGGTGGTATTGCTACAGGAATACTTACCGCAGCGGGAGCAAGTGCTGTTGTTTTAGGATTTGCCTTTAAAGATATTGGTGAAAATTTTATAGCGGGAATAAAACTGTCGTTCAACAGGCCTTTTAATATTAACGATACGGTTGAGGTAGGTAATAACTTCGGAAAAGTGAAGGCGCTGGAGTTTAGGTACACTAAATTAAAAACTTTTGATGGGAAAGATGTGTATATTCCTAATAGCGATGTACTTACAGAACCTGTAACTAATTTTACTGAAGATGGATTTTTCCGCTGGGATTTTGTGGTGGGTATTGCTTATGAAAATGATATTGATGGTGCAAAAGCTATAATTATGAAGGTTATAGAAGAAATACCAGACGTGATCGAGGATGAGGATCATCAAAATTTTGTAATTGAAGAAGAACTTGCAACAAGTACTGTAAACCTGAAAGTATTTTTTTGGGTAGACACTACAGATTTTCGAAGAGGCGCGCTTATACAGAGAGGAATGGTAATAAGAAAGGTCAAAGAAGAGCTGGAAAAAGCTGGATATTACCTGCCTGCCGATATTCAGGAAATCAAACTATACGGACCAGAAAAAAACTTTCCTGTACGTTTATCTAAAGATGAAAAGAACCCAAAATCCTAATCTTTCAATCTATCCTTTACAAATTCTACCTGCGTTTTTCCATGAGGCGCTAAGTTTCCCATCTATTCCCAGGCTAACCATTACAATGTTCTCTACTGTTAGAATAGTTTGTCTCGTCATTTTATTGCGCACTTCACAACGAAGACTTAGGGAAGAACTCCCAAACTTTAGTACTTCAATTCCTATTTCTATAATATCACCTTCAACGGCAGAACTTTGGAAATTTATCTCGCTCATATATTTAGTAACTACTTTGGGATTTTCCAATTGAATTATTGCATATAAAGCACATTCCTCATCTATCCATTCCAAAACCCTTCCTCCAAACAAGGATCTATTAGGATTTAAATCCTGAGGTTTTACCCATTTTCTCGTATGAAATCTCATAACTATTTTTGAATTTAAAATTATAATAATGCGGTTGCTGCTGTGACTATTTTGTAATGATCAAATGCCAGGTCGGGTAATTCTGAAAATCCAAACCACTTTGCATCGGCAGCATCATCTCCTCCCCTTACCTCCTCTTCATTATCAACTATACCCAGGTAAGCAATGGAAATATTCCTGCCCCTGGGATCTCTTCCCCGGCTCTCCAAACGCTCCAATTTGCGTAAGGCTTTTGATATTAAGATTGGTTTCTTCTTTAAGCTCTCTCATAGCACCCTCTACCAGGTTTTCTTCCTCCTCTAAAAATCCGCCGGGTAACGCCCACTTTCCTTTGTATGGGTCGTTCTTCCGTTGAACAAGGAGAAGCATAGGCTCCTCCTTTTGATAGATAACTACTACGTCTACAGTTACAGCAATATTTTGTTTACTCATCGTTAAGGATATTTGGAATTTTAATATCGGTCTTAAATCTTTTGTTGAAGTTTTTAATAAAATACGCGGTGAGAAGCGGAGATTCTATTTCTACATTTTGGTGTACAAAAAAATACACATTTCTCAATCCCAAATTATACCACTCTTCTAATTTATCTAACCAGTCATCCAATCTTTTATAATCACCATGATGGTTAGCCCCTACATAGCGTATAAATGCGGTAGGAGTTGTTAACTGCATATGCATAATATCTCTTCTGCCTGCACTGTCAACAAGGATATTGCTAACCTTATACTTCTTAAAAAGTGAGATGATCTCTTTATTGATTTCTTCATCATTAAACCAGGAAGTATGTCTTAATTCAACCGCCAAAGGTATTTCTTTAGGCCAATGTTTAAGAAATGGCTCTAAACGATCTTTATACTTAGGCTGGAAATTATCAGGCATTTGCAAAAATACCATTCCTAATTTTTTCTTTAGTGGTGAAATATTTGTTATAAAATCGTCCACCAAAGTTTCACAATTCTTCAATCGCTTGATGTGACTTATGATCCTTGGTACCTTCGGAAAAAACTGAAAGTCACCTTCGGCTTTTTTTCTCCAGTTTTTAAATTGTTCTTCGGGGAACATCCTGTAGAAGGAAGCGTTTAACTCAATAGAGTTGAATTGTGAGGAATAATACTGAAGCTCATCTGATGTTCCTTTTGGATAAAATTTCTTGAGCTCCTGCTTAGGTTCCATTTGGCGCAACCAACGCGTACATTTTTAAAATTTTTGGTCTTGTACCGCTTAAAAGTTTCTTTTGTGACCTTATGAGTGGGTGGCAGAGTAAAATCAATCTCTTCCGGGTTTTCTACTTTCCCAAATTTCATTGCTAATATTTATTGATATAAACAGTTTTCTTATTTACAAATTCCCTAATTCCATGCAGGGAAAGTTCCCGCCCGTAACCAGATTCTTTTGTACCGCCAAAAGGAAGTCGAGGATCACTTTTTACAAGTTCATTTATAAAAACAGCTCCATCCTCGAACTGCGGTACCAGGTCTTCTGCGCTCTTAAGGTCTTCAGTAAAGACTGAAACTCCAAGTCCAAATTTTGATGTATTCACCAGGTCAATTGCTTCCTGAACCTCCTTAAAAGTAGTCACTGAAACTACTCAGTCCAAATGTTTCTTCTTCAAAAACAGGCATTTTAGCAGTAACTTCAGAAAGAATTGTAGGTTCAAAAAAAAGTTCCCCGACGACTTCCTCCCAGGACAACTTTAGCCCCTGCCTCTATTGATTTCCTTACCTGTTCCTCGAGATCTTCAGCTAAATCCTCCCTTGCCATAACCCCCACATAAGTCTCTTCATCCATAGGATCGCCAGCTTTCAATTCTTTTACTGCTTCTACAAAACTCTTCATAAAATCTTCAGCAATACTTTCCTGAAGAAGTATTCTCTTTCCTGCAATACAACTTTGACCTGTATTTTGAAATCTTGCCTGTACACAGGTTTTTACTGCCTCCTTTAAATTTGCATCTTTTAAAACAACGAGCGCATTACTTCCACCCAATTCCAGAACAGATTTTTTAATTTCCTTTCCTGCTGAAGATGCAACTGCACGTCCTGCCGGAGCACTGCCTGTTAAGCTCACCGCCCTTACCCTTTCATCCTTTATAACCTGCTCCACCTTGTCACTGCCAATAGGTAAATTTTGGAAACAACCTTTAGGAAAACCAGCCCGCTCAAAAATTTTCTGAATATTACCTGCAGATTGCATGACGTTGCTGGCATGTTTTAAAACCCCTACATTTCCCGCCATTAAAGAAGGTACCGCAAACCTAAATACCTGCCAAAAAGGAAAATTCCAGGGCATGACCGCCAGTACGATCCCAATTGGTTCATAAGAAACATAGCTTTTTAAAGCATCAGTTTCAATTTCTTCGGGTGCCAGATGTTTTTCTGCATTTTCAGCATAATATTCACATACCCACGCACACTTTTCAACTTCGGCTATAGATTGGGTTATAGGTTTTCCCATTTCTTTAGTAATAGTTTCAGAGTAGTTTTTCTTATTTGTTCGCAATTCTTTTGCTGCTTTTGACATTAAGTCTGCCCTGTGTACAAAACCTGTATTTTTCCAATTTTTATAAGTTTCTTGTGCAGTTGCAAGTGCTTCGTCAATTTGATCTTTTGAAAATTCTTCAACTTCTGCAAACTCTTCTCCTGTATAGGGATTTTTCGATTTGATCATGATTATTCCTGTTTGTTTAAAGGTAAAAATTAGAGAGTCAATGGATAGGGCGATTAAGAGGATTTTAACTGAAGGATTTGTTCATAAAGTAGTTTAAAAGTTAAAACTGAATTCTATGACCAGGCTCAAGAAAAAGGTATATTTAAGAAACTCAACTATTATGAACCAGCGAGATTTACGATTACTTCGTCTAAGGCCCGAAATTCCTTCAGCAATTATTTCAGAAAATATGAGCCGGGACGAGAGATTCCAGAACAAAACCTTAAGACCGTAGCTAAGCTACAGGATGAACTTTTTGTGGAAGTTTTCAGGAATTACATCTTTAAACATAAAAATGTTTTCTACGGTTTTACTGTAGAAAAAAAGATGAGGTTTATTGAAAATGCCATACAGAGGGATATTAAATTCAGGAACAGCTTAAAAGGAATTATGATTGGACAGTTCACTCTTGAGGAATATGAAACTTATATCCAGAATTCCTCTGCCCTGAACAAGAGAATGATGAATATTGTAAAAGAGAGGGTTTTTAGTAATATCCAGTTATTAGAGGACCAGAGCCTTTACAAGCAGGCCCAGTAAAATAGTTAGTGCAAAACTCATAAGTGTTCCTATAAGAACATATTCAGTTTGTTTTCTGGCACTAAGTTTCAGATTTGTCGCTGAACCTTAAAATAGACTTTGCAGCAATAAGCAAACCTATTGCTGCAAAATTATTTGTGAGTATAAACGTGAGAACGAGGATTCTTTCAAATATTCCTATATATCTTCCTGCAGCTTCGAGACTGTTTTTTTGATATTCTTCTGCAATTTCATTTTGCCAGCGCTGGGTTGCTTTTCCTATTAGAAATCCTGCCGGGAATATAACTATTATATATGCTGCCGTAATTCCTAAAAATTCTGTAGAATTAAGAAGAGATTGCAGAGTGGGTATAACAGAATCAAATCCCTGGATTATATAGAGCCACGCAAGAATAATTATTACCAGGTGAAAAAGCTGGTCCAGTAAAAAATAGGTGAGATTGTCTTTTTCCTGCAGCAATTTCCACAGATCAATCAAATAGTGTGTGATACTAATAAAAGCCGCTACATACCACAGTTCCCAGTTTTGAAGAAATATTAAACTTAGTCCTCCTGCCAGCAGGGCATGGATGATAAGTAAATAAGAGCTTGCTTTATATTTTCTCTTATGTTCAATCCAGGATGTGGGCTGAAGCACAAAATCGGTTAAAATATGAGCGAGGAAAAGTTGTATTAGAAGAAGGCTACTTTCCATTGATAAATTGTTTTTTAATAACCTCCCGAAATCTCGTTAATAAAAGTGACACTGCCTCCCATCCCGCAGCTTTTTTACGCTGGTTAACTGCGGACTGGCTGATATTAATTTCAGAAGCCACTTCTCTTTCTTTTAAACCCTTTAAGAGATAATAAACCACTTCTGCCGAGGCTGTACTCCATTTATCGGTTATTGTATCCAGCAGTAAAAAGGAAGTATTAAATTCTTCATCTACATCGTCCCGCGGCGTTTTTATTCCGGTATGCCTGCTGCTGCCTTTCATCTCATCCAGGGTCCTGCCGGAAAATTGAAAGGCCTGCCCATTGGATTCTGTTATCTCCTCCCGGTCCAGCTCCTGTGTTCCTAATCCAATTGCTAATTTAAAGTCGGCTATTTTTGAATAGTTCCGACTCTTACGGGTCTTCTTAAGGTGAATACTGTTAACTGCTGATTTGATTTGGAGAGCTATTTGCAGAGCTTCTTCGGGTCTTTTAATTATACCCTGGAAACTATCTCCTCTGTAGATAGTGAAGCGTACCATATCTTCCCCATATTGTCTATAAATTTCCTGAAATTCTTCCCTTAGTTTATTAAGAACAATTTCAAGTACCTCCTCCTCATAATGAGTAGAATCAATAAGATCGGCTGTAAGAACTGCTATCATATATCAAATATAACAAAAATAAGTCCCTATCCTTATAAATAATAAAAATAAGTCTACAAACTTATAATGATTGCATATTAGGCTACAGACTTATAAAGAATTAAAATAAGGATAGAGGCTAATGTCTCTTATCATGAGGCGGCCCTATTAAAGTTTTGTAAAATATTCTTTCAATAGAAAAGGGATAATTACTTTTAAAACAAAACAAAAAGTAATGAGTAATAAAAAAATACAGATTTTCTATCAAAGCTTAGAAAAAATAAATAATCTCATAGAACAATATCAAAATCAAATGGATAGTTTAAAAGAGTCCATGGCATCTAATGATATTCATACAGATTATGATCAGGAAGGCAGCGGGGGACAAACTCTGGGCGATTTTGAAAGAAGTGCAGCTCATCTGGACAATGCGCGGAAGATGAAACAAACTCTAAATCAGGTAGACCGGGAGCATTATAGTGAAACTATAAAATTTGGAAGTGTAGTAGAAACAGACAAGAACTATTATTTCATAGCAGTTCCGTTGGGAAAAGTCCACATGGACGACGGAAGTGCTGTACAGGTAATTTCTACAGATGCCCCAATATTTGAAAAATTAAAAGGGAAGAAAAAAGGAGATACCTTTAAATTGAACGATGAAGAAATAGAAATCCTTAATGTTCAATAAATTATTCCGGATACTCCACTCTTAAATGAAAAATATTCTTGAGCTTTTGCTTGAGAATTTTTTTTATGAGCTGGATTTCTTTGAAAGTAATATTTGCATTTATAAACTGCCCCTCTTCCATTTGCTTATTTACGATTTTCTCTACAAAATCATTAATTTTTCCCGTCGTAGGTTCTTTAAGACTTTTGCTTGCTGCTTCTACACTATCACACATCATTAAAATAGCAGTTTCCCGACTAAAAGGAATTGGCCCCGGGTAACGAAAATCGGCTGCAAGGGCTTCATCATTTAATTGTTTTTCTTTCATATAAAAGAAATAAACTGTGCTAGTGCCGTGGTGTGTCCTAATAAAATCAATCACCCTATCCGGCAGGTTATTCTTTTTGGCAATTTCTATACCTGTGATAACATGGCCTATGATAATTTCAGCACTTTCCCTTGGAGAAAGTTCATCATGGGAGTTGACGGAGCTCGCCTGATTTTCAGAAAAATAGGAAGGATTTTCCATTTTTCCCAGGTCATGGTAAAGAGCTCCTACCCTCACCAGCATTGCATTTGCTCCAATCTCGTTGGCAGCAGCTTCAGCAAGGTTTGCAACATTAAGGGAGTGGTGAAAAGTTCCCGGAGCTTTCTCTGATAATTCTTTTAAAAGCTTCGAATTAGTATCTGAAAGTTCCAGAAGCGACATGTCACTAACAAGTCCAAAAAGCTTTTCATAGATATATATAAGAGGTTGTACAAAAAGGGTAGCCAAACCTCCCAGAACAAAAGTTAAAAACATTTCTGAATTCAGGTCAAGTACATTTCCCTCCTGAATTACTGTGAAGGCAAAATAAACAACAATATATATAGAAGTAATCTGCCCAACCGAAATAAAGAGATTAGCTCTTTTGTAAAGTTCAGAAACAGTAAGAATAGTCACTATTCCCGCAATAATTTGGAGAAACATATATTCATAACTGTTGGGTACTACGAAGCCCAAAATGAGAACCGTGATCACATGGGAAAAAAGACCCAACCGGGAATCGAAAAATGCTTTAAGGGTTAAGGGTAATATACACAGGGGTACAACATAGACATATTTGGCTTCAAAATTTACTACCAAGGTGGTGAGGAAGACCATGAGCAGGATATTGAAAAAGATGAACGTAATCTTAACATTGTTCTCATAGATCTCCCTGCGATACTTTCTAATAAACAATAACAGCATCAACAAAGCGAGGCTTACCAGGAGACTATACCCAAATAAGATCCAGTTATAGCTGGATTCACTCCATAATTGAGATTCATATTCCTGTTTAAGCGAATTTAGAATATCGAGCTTCTCCCCTTCAACTATTTCTCCTTTTGATATAATAATTGTCCCTCTCTCTATGCTTCCGCGGGTATAAGAAATGGCATTAAGCTTACTGTCTAATTCCCGTTGAGTAAAAGTACCGTCAAAAGTTACATTTGGTTCAATGACTTCGTAAAACAATTCCAGCAGCTCCGGTCGTAAGGAAGACAAACTGCTTCTATTAATGTTGGTTGTGAGATATTCGGGGATTTCCTCCTGGGTAAAAATCTTTCCGTAGTTAATTTCGTCAGCAATGTTCCCTCGCTTTAGATATACCTGTTGATCTTCTTCTATACGAGAATCTTCCTGCAGGATACCATTTTCATATAATCCCTCCAGAGCTTCATCTACAAAATTTGATATAGCTCGCTCTCTTCGAGACAAAATGCTATCTGGGAAAACTTCTGATATTTTCTCTTCCGCTTCAACTTTTACTTTTTCAACAACTTCCTCATTATAATTGTAGTATGGAATATGATTAGAAATTATTTGATCTTTCTCCTTTACAATTTCCTCATCTGTTTTAAGGATTGCAAAATCAAAAGGTGCATAAAGGTTTTCATATTGCCAGGGTTTTCCTTTTGTGACCTCATATTTAAATTTTCCTCCCTTCGGTAGAAGATAGACTATTAATACCGAGGTAAGTATAAACAAAAAAACCTTGTAGAATAAGGCTTGATTTTTATAGAAATTATTGACGAAGTTTTTCATTTAGGAAAATCCAATTAATCAAAAGTAATAAAAAAACCTCATGCATTGGGAAGCCCTGGTTTGTTCTTCATAAAATGTTTAAATTCGCAACAAATGAAATTCAACAAATGAAAGCCATGAGAGAAGTTGTTATAGTAAGTGCTGCACGTACACCCATAGGAAGTTTTTTGGGCAGTTTATCTACTGTGCCTGCAACCAAATTAGGTTCAATTGCAATAAAAGGTGCATTAGATAAAATTGGTCTTAAACCAGAACTTGTAGATGAGGTAATAATGGGAAATGTGGTACAGGCAGGATTAGGACAGGCTCCTGCAAGACAGGCTGCTCTTGGAGCCGGGATTCCTTATAACGTTTCCTGTACAACGGTAAATAAAGTTTGCGCAAGCGGGATGAAAGCTGTGATGCAGGGAGCTCAGGCTATTGCTTTAGGTGATGCTGAAATTATTGTGGCCGGAGGAATGGAAAATATGAGTATGATACCTCACTATATACATTTAAGAAGCGGACAAAAATTTGGACTTAGCGACAATGGTCGATGGACTCCAAAAGGACGGGCTTGTAGATGCATATGGACAAATGGCAATGGGAGTATGTGCAGATGAATGTGCGGTAGAGCACGAATTTACCAGGGAAGACCAGGATAAATTTGCAATTCAATCCTATGAGAGATCATCCAAAGCCTGGAAAGAAGGTAAATTTGATAATGAAGTTGTCCCTGTAGAAGTACCACAAAGGAAGGGAGATGCAGTTATAGTAAAGGAAGATGAAGAATATAAGAATGTTGATATTTCTAAAATATCATCTTTACGACCAGCTTTTTCTAAAGAAGGTACAGTAACTGCAGCAAATGCATCTACAATTAATGATGGAGCAGGTGCGGTAGTGCTCATGTCTCGCGAAAAAGCAAAAGAGTTAGGTTTAAAAGTTTTAGGAGCGATAAGAGGTTATGCAGATGCTGCACAGGATCCTAATAAATTTACAACTGCACCTGCAAAGGCATTACCACGTGCCCTGGACAAAGCGGGTATATCAAAAGATGAAATCGATTACTTTGAATTTAACGAAGCATTCTCTGTAGTTGGTTTGGCTAATATGAAATTAATGGGACTTACAGATAAGAACACCAATGTAAATGGTGGAGCTGTATCCCTGGGGCATCCCCTCGGCTGCTCAGGTGTAAGAATTATTATCACTCTTTTAAGTGTGCTGGAACAGAATAATGCCAGGACAGGAGCTGCAGCCATATGCAATGGTGGTGGTGGTGCTTCTGCAATAATTATTCAAAGAGACTAAGTTAAACTTTGCACCCTATCCTTGATGCAATACGGAATTTGCAATCTTAGTATCGTTCCGGTTAGAATTCAACCAGCCGATACTGCAGAAATGGTTACCCAGTTACTTTATGGTGAATACTTCAAAATCCTCGAAGAGCGGGGAAGATGGAGTAGAATTCGTATTGCATTTGATTCTTATGAAGGCTGGATAAGCAATCGGCAAATCCTGAAAATTAGCGAAGAAGTTTTTGACGAATTCCTCAATTCACCAAGGATCTATTCCTCAGATCTTATTGAATATGTTTCTGAAGAGGCAGGTAGTTTACTTGCTATTCCAATGGGCTCGGTCCTTAATTATGCTGCCCGGGAAGATTTTGTGTTTGAAGGAAATATCCTTTCAGGAAAGAGAGATAAGGATTTTATTGTAGAGACTGCTTTACTTTACCTTAACACTCCTTACTTGTGGGGAGGTAAAACTCCATTTGGTATTGATTGTAGTGGGCTTACCCAAATTGTTTATATGTTGAACGGGTATTCCTTACTAAGAGATTCTGCCCAACAGGCCACCCAGGGAGAGCCTTTAAGCTTTATTGAGGAAAGTGAACCCGGAGATCTTGTTTTCTTTGATGATGCTGAAGGAGTTATTAATCACGTAGGAATAATGATGAAAGATAATTATATAATCCACGTAGACGGAAAAGTTCGTATTGACAGAATAGATCATTCCGGAATTTTTAGTGTTGATTTAAAAAAACATACTCACCAACTGAGGGTAATCAAAAAAATAATTTAATTCCTATCCTGGAAAGCATAAAACAAAGAAGGCTGCCATTTGGCAGCCTTCTTTTTGCTAAAAAATATAATTTTTAGTTCTGAGCCTGTGGCTCTCCAAGCTTTTCCTGTATGGCATCTGCTTTTGCATTTTCTCCTAACTGGTAGTAGATATTCATTGTAGTACGCATTGCCTCACGGTTATCTGGATTATTTTCCATTACTTTTTCGAGGTATGGCAAAGCTTCACGATATATTTCTTTACGTTTTTCACCAAGTTCATCATACTTTTTAGTATCAGCTTTACTCATTCCAAGGCTGTTCATTTCTTCTACAATAGAGGCTTCTTTTGAAAGTATTGCAGCAGCAATGTTCAATCTTGCATCTGTCATAGTAGGATCAATTTCCAAAGCCTTTTTGTAATGCTTAATTGCTGTATCGTGATCACTAACTTCAAAAGCAGTCACCCCAAGGTTGTAAAACAAAGTAGGGTTCTTCGGATCTTTCTCTACAATACTCTCCATAATCTCACGATATTTTTCTTTATCCCCCATTTTGTAGTACATATCTGCTTCAGATTGTAATAGAGTCAAATCATCAGGATTTGCTTGTTTTGCAGCTTCCATAGCAGCGACAGCCTTGTCATTATTTCCTTCAGCAATGTAAATAAGGGCGATGTTTTTAGCTATTTCACCACTTTTCGCAGGAGTAACACGATCCTGAGGATTAATATATTCTCCAGATTTTACCATAAGATCTCTTTGAGCCTGGTTCATTACTTCTTCCTCTCCTGTAGCTTTATTAACAGCCACATATTCGGTTTCAATTCCGGTATATCCCAGATCCCTAAGAGTTTCGTAATACTTTAATGCAGTTTTATAATCCTGAGCATTAATAGCATTTGAAGCCGCATAATAAAGATATACAGTATCCTTATTGTTCAATTGGTAACCTGTATACAATTTTTCGGCAGCGCTGGAATAGTTTTCGGTATTTTGATCTTTAATAGCACTTTGAACCAGTGCATTTCCTACAGAAGCAAGACCATTTACTGCCTCATCACTTCCAAATTCCTGCGCTTTTTTGTAAGCTTCAGCTGCTGTTCTCAAATCCTCAACTGTTGCATTTTCTCCTGCTCCTAGATAAGCCTGACCTTTATATAAGTAAAAATCAGCTTTTACCTTATCATTCGCACCTGAAATGCTGGATTCTGCCTGTTGAAGAAGTGTTTTTGCTTCAGCATAACTACCTTTATCAAGAGCTTTACCTGCATCTCGAATCTCCTTCTTTTGAGCTACAGCAACCACCGATAAAAATGATAGTGCTATAGAAAATAATTTAGTTTTCATTGATTTTGGTTTTATGATTATTTATTCTTCACTATCATTAGCAATTGTTGTGCCATCTCCTATAGCGTCATTGCTATCGGGAGTCACGGCATCATCCAGATCAACTTCACCCTCTTCATTTTGCATCACTTTTGCAACAGCTGCAATGGCATCATTTCCTTTAACTTTTATAAGTCTAACTCCCTGAGTAGCTCTACCCATAACTCTTAAATTGTCCACACTCATCCTTATAGCCAAACCAGACCTGTTAATGATCATAAGATCATCACTATCTGTCACATTTTTTATAGCTACAAGTTCTCCTGTTTTTTCAGTTATAGATATAGTTTTAACACCCTTACCACCGCGGTTGGTAATCCTGTAATCCTCAAGTTTTGAACGCTTTCCATAGCCATTGGATGACACCACCAGTACATCGGCTTCCTGGTCATTTACTGCAATCATTCCTACCACCTCATCCTTATCATCGGCTAAAGTAATACCTCTTACTCCAGATGCGTTACGTCCCATTGGCCTTGTCTTGCTTTCCTCAAAACGTATGGCTTTACCACTTCTTATGGCCAGCATTACCTGGCTATTGCCTGTGGTAAGCTTTGCTTCAAGAAGTTCATCATCTTCACGAATGGTAATTGCATTGATCCCATTGATTCTTGGACGCGAATATTGCTCCAGAGAAGTTTTTTTCACCTGGCCTTTTTTTGTGGCCATAATAACATAGTGATTGTTGATATATTCCTCATCTTTGAGGTCCTGGGTACAAATGAAAGCTTTGACTTTGTCATCTGGCTCCAGGTTTATAAGGTTTTGAATTGCCCTGCCTTTTGAAGTTTTACTTCCTTCAGGAATTTCATAAACCCTCATCCAGAAACATTTTCCTTTTTGAGTAAAGAACAACATATACTGGTGATTTGTTCCTGCAAACAAGTGCTCAAGGAAATCTTCACTTCGAGTTGTAGAACCTTTTTGACCTACTCCTCCTCTATTCTGGGTTTTATATTCTGTAAGGGAAGTTCTTTTGATATACCCGGCATGGGAAATGGTAATAACCACCTGCTCATCGGGAATCATATCTTCTATACTTAGATCGCCACCTAAGCATATTCAATTATAGATCTTCTCTCATCTCCATATTTAGATTTGATCTCCAGAAGTTCTTCTTTTATAACTTCCATTCTTCGCTCTTTACGGGCAAGAATATCTTTTAAATCTTCTATCGTCTTAAGAAGTTCGTCATATTCTGCACGTAATTTATCCTGCTCAAGACTCAGTAAGCTGTCTCAATCGCATTTCTACAATCGCCTTAGCCTGCAGTTCTGAAAGTTGGAATCGTTCTATTAATTTCGTTCTTGCCTCATCAGCATTTGAAGAGGATCTAATCAAGGCTATTACTTCATCTATATTATCTGAAGCAATGATTAATCCCTCTAAGATATGTGCTCTTTCTTCAGCCTTACGTAATTCATACGTAGTTCTTCTTACCACTACATCATGCCTGTGCTCGACGAAGTGATAGATCATATCCTTAAGATTCAGCATCTCAGGTCGACCTTTTACAAGAGCTATATTATTAACACTGAAGCTTGTTTGAAGCGCAGTATGTTTATAAAGGGTGTTTAGAACAATATTTGGAATGGCATCCTTTTTAAGAATATAAACAATCCTCATCCCGTTTCTATCAGATTCATCTCTTATAGAAGCAATTCCATCTATCCTCTTCTCGTTTACCAGATCTGCCGTCTTTTTGATCATTTCGGCTTTGTTCACCTGGTAGGGAATTTCAGTTACAATTATTGACTCTCTGCCATTTACTTCCTCTAGTGAAGATTTAGCACGAACCATAATTCTTCCACGTCCTGTTTTAAAGGCCTCTCTTACTCCATCATATCCATAAATAGTACCACCTAGTTGGAAAATCGGGAGCTTTAATGTGAGTAATTAGTTCATCTATTTCTATATCGTTATTTTCAATATAGGCTACGGTGCCATCTATAACTTCAGAAAGATTATGTGGAGGCATATTGGTTGCCATACCAACGGCAATTCCACTGGCTCCGTTTACAAGCAGGTTTGGAACCCGGGTTGGCAGAACAGTTGGTTCTTCCAGGGTATCATCAAAATTTAATCTAAAGTCTACAGTCTCTTTGTCAATATCTGCCAGCATATCTTCTGCGATCTTACGCATTCTTGCCTCTGTGTATCGCATTGCAGCCGGACTATCGCCATCAACAGATCCAAAGTTACCCTGGCCATCAACAAGCATATAACGTAAGCTCCATTCCTGGGCCATACGAACCATAGTATCATAAACTGAAGTATCTCCGTGGGGATGGTATTTACCTAATACCTCTCCAACAATCCTGGCAGATTTTTTATGTGCAGTGTTGGAGCGTATTCCCAACTCATGCATTCCAAATAAGACTCTTCTATGCACTGGTTTTAAACCGTCACGAACATCAGGAAGAGCACGTGACACAATGACCGACATTGAATAATCAATGTAGGCCGATTTCATTTCATCTTCAATGTTGATAGGAATTAATTTTTCTCCTTCAGCCATATTTATTACTTTAATTTAGTTCAAAAATCTAACGTGCCAATTTACGCATTTTGCTGTTGTTATTAGGCGTAACTGCTGGTGTTTTGGCAAATTTTATTAACAAATATTTAGGCTGCCGTGGTTAATAAGTTACCTAACTTGAATTTTGATTATTAAAAGTTATTTTGTCAATTAGCTTACGACATATTAATAGGTACAGTTTTTGAACCTTTGAATATGATTTAAAAATTTAAGAGAAAGGAAATTAAGATGGATGATAATTTTTCACCCAAAGTCAAAGATGTCATAGCCTACAGTAAAGAGGAAGCTCTTAGGCTGGGTCATGACTTTATAGGAACTGAGCATTTGATGCTTGGCCTACTTAGAGACGGAGACGGTAAAGCTATAAATATATTGAACGCCCTGGATATCGATCTTAGCCATTTAAGGCGAAAAGTTGAAATTTTAAGTCCCGCTAATCCTGCTTCTGGTGCTATTTCTAATGAAAAGAAGAATTTGCATTTAACTCGGCAGGCAGAGCGAGCTTTAAAAACGACTTTCCTGGAAGCTAAACTTTTCCAAAGTTCATCTATAAATACAGCTCACCTACTGTTATGTATTCTCAGAAATGAGAACGACCCTACAACAAAACTCCTTAATAAGCTAAAAATTGATTATGATGGGGTTAAAGACCAATTCAAATACATGATCACTAACGAAGACGACTTTTTGGAAGCGCCGCGAGCTGAATCCTTTAGCGATGAAGACAGCAGTACAGATGATGCTACAAAAGATAATCCCTTTAGCAGCACTACTGGCAAAACCAATAAGAAGTCAAAAACTCCTGTTTTGGACAACTTTGGCCGGGATCTAACTGCAATGGCCGAAATTGATAAGCTTGACCCCGTTGTTGGTAGAGAAAAGGAAATTGAAAGGGTAAGCCAAATTCTTAGCAGACGAAAGAAAAACAACCCCTTACTTATTGGAGAACCGGGTGTAGGTAAATCTGCAATTGCAGAAGGACTTGCTTTAAGAATAGTAAAGCGTAAGGTGTCACGGATACTTTTTGATAAGCGTGTAGTTACATTAGATCTGGCAAGTCTTGTAGCTTAGTACAAAATATCGGGGCCAGTTTGAGGAAAGAATGAAGGCTGTAATGAATGAACTCGAAAAGAATGATGACATCATTTTATTTATTGATGAAATTCATACTATAGTTGGTGCTTATGGTGCCACAGGAAGCCTTGATGCGAGCAACATGTTCAAACTGGCTTTAGCCAGAGGAGAAATTCAATGTATTGGTGCTACAACCCTGGATGAATACAGGCAGTATATTGAAAAAGACGGGGCATTAGAGAGAAGATTTCAAAAGGTTATTGTAGAACCAACTTCTGTAGACGAGACCCTGGAGATCCTTAATAACATTAAGAATAAATATGAGGAGCACCACAACGTTTCTTACACCCCCGAAGCCATAGATGCCTGTGTTAAATTAACCAACAGGTATATGACCGACCGTTTTTTACCAGACAAGGCTATTGATGCTCTTGATGAAGCAGGTGCCCGGGTACATATTACGAACATTGAAGTGCCTAAGCAAATTCTTGACCTTGAACGCAAATTGGAAGAGGTTCGTGAGAGTAAAAATGCCGTTGTTAAAAAGCAGAAATATGAAGAAGCTGCCAAATTAAGGGATGATGAAAAGAATCTTGAAAAGCAGTTATCTGTAGCCCAGGAAAAATGGGAAGAAGAGTCTAAAAAGCATAAAGAGACAGTTACTGAAGACCACGTTGCTGATGTTGTATCTATGATGACAGGTGTGCTTAGTTAACAGAATAGCTCAAACTGAAATTAATAAGCTCGCAGAATTACCAAAGCGTATTAAAGGTAAAGTTATTGGCCAGGATGACGCTGTAAATAAAGTAGTAAAAGCAATTCAACGTAACCGCGCAGGACTTAAAGATCCTAATAAACCAATTGGATCATTTATCTTTTTGGGACAAACCTGATGTTGGTAAAACACAACTTGCAAAGATTCTTGCAAAAGAATTATTTGATAATGAAGACACACTCATTAGAATTGATATGAGTGAGTATATGGAAAAATTCGCAGTTTCGAGATTAATTGGAGCGCCTCCGGGATATATTGGATATGAAGAAGGTGGACAATTGACTGAAAAAGTGCGCAGAAAGCCTTATGCGGTTCTTTTACTGGACGAGGTTGAAAAAGCTCACCCCGATGTTTTTAATATGCTTCTACAAGTCCTGGACGATGGGTATTTGACAGACAGTTTGGGTAGAAAGATTGACTTTAGGAATACCATAATCATTATGACTTCTAATATAGGTTCCAGAAAACTTAAAGATTTTGGACAGGGAGTGGGATTTGGTACTGCGGCAAAACGATCTCAAATTGATGAAAACACCCGAAGCGTAATTGAAAGTGCACTTAAAAAAGCCTTTGCACCGGAATTCTTGAACAGAATTGATGATGTAGTTATTTTTAATTCTTTAGAAAGAGAGGATATTCACAAGATCATTGATATTGAGCTTAAGAAGTTATATGACAGGATTGGACTTATTGGATACCAATTAACCTTGAGCGATAAAGCCAAAGATTATATAGCTGAAAAAGGTTTTGATAAAGATTATGGTGCAAGACCTTTAAACAGGGCTATTCAAAAATATATTGAAGATGTTCTTGCTGAAGAAATTATTACTTCAAACCTAAGTGAAGGAGATAAGATCTTTATGGATTTAGATGAGCCCAATGAGAAGCTTTCAATTAGCATTGAGAAAGCTGCAAAAGAAACAGAGTCATAAATCTCTGTTTTAATATGATAATTTGTTAAATGCTTCCAGAGTAATTTGGAAGCATTTTTTTATTATTTAACTCATAAAAATTTTTATTCTTCTAATTTCTCAAGAACATTAATTACTACATTTGTTGCTCATGATTTCCCCTACAATCTTATGACTAAATCGATTATTCACCTGGACTTTGGAAAAGTTTGGTTTAGAGAAAATATTCTTATTGCCGAACTAAATGAAGGAATATTATTTGACGTTGATAACAACCGTCAACTTCTTGAAATAGGAAAAAATTTTTATGTAAATAAACCTTACGGTTATATCTCTCACAGGATCCATTCCTATGCTGTTAATCCAATGGTGTATCTGGAATCAGCCAATGTTGAAAACCTGAAGGCCATAGCTGTTGTTACTACGAACGACACCTGCAAAAAGAATACTTTACTTGAGCGGCAGTTCTATAAAGATGCTAATTCGTTTGAAGTCTTTGATACTTTAGACAATGCCTTTAACTGGATACAGCACAAAATTTAATCAAAAAGTAAGTCTTCCTTTATTTCGAAAGAGTCTATAAAGCTTTTAGCATTTTTTATGTGAACAGCCATTACCTGGTCTTCCATAATTAAAGGAACTCTTTTTCTAAAATCTCCAATTACCTTCTGAAGAATGGAGGATGTTCTTGAAGGCTCTCTAAAGTAAAGGGCCTGGGAAGCATTAAAAAGTTCTATTGAAAGAATGGTGGATAAGTTATCAAGTACCTTCAAAATTTTTGTAGCCCCATTTGCCCCCATGCTTACGTGATCCTCCTGCCCGTTTGAGGAAACTATAGAATCTGTACTGGATGGATTTGCATATAGTTTATTCTGGCTAACAATACTGGCAGCGGTATATTGTGGAATCATAAATCCACTGTTGAGGCCCGGATTTTCAACTAAAAAAGTAGGTAAACCCCTGAGACCTGATACCAGTTGGTAAATTCTTCTTTCAGAAATATTTCCTATTTCTGCCATAGCGATGGCGAGAAAATCCAATCCAAGGGCCAGGGACTGTCCGTGAAAATTCCCTCCGGAGATTATTTTATTGGCATCAATAAAGATATTGGGATTGTCAGAAACTGAATTAATTTCGGTTTTAAAAGTCTTTCGCACAAAGGATAAAGTGTCTTTTGTTGCACCATGTACCTGCGGGATACATCTAAACGAATAAGGATCCTGCACAGTTTCCTTTTCTTTGACAGCAATTTCACTTCCTGCCAGAAATTCTCTTAATCTTTCTGCTGTTTTGATTTGTCCCCTGTGCGGTCTAACCATATGTACCAGTTCATCAAATGGAGACATATTACAATCAAAGGCATCAATAGATATAGCTCCAACAAGGTCGGCGAGGTAACACAATTTATAGGCTTTCAATAAAGCATATACACCGTGAGCACTCATAAACTGGGTCCCGTTTAAGAGTGCCAAACCTTCTTTAGACCTCAGTTTTAAGGGTTCCCAGTTAAATTGCTTAAGAATTTCACCACCTTCAACAATTTTATCTTCAAAATAAACTTCCCCCTTTCCTATTAATGGTAAAGCCAGGTGCGCCAAAGGCGCCAGGTCACCTGAAGCTCCAAGAGAACCTTGTTCATAAATGACCGGGAGAATATCCCGGTTATAAAACTCAATTAATCTTTCTACTGTTTGAAGGGCAATACCCGAATGACCGTAGCTTAGAGATTGTATTTTTAAAAACAACATCAGTTTTATAATGGGTTTTGCCACAAGATCTCCTGTACCACAGGCGTGTGACATTACTAGATTTTCCTGAAGCTCTGTAAGATTTTCAGCAGAAATTTTTACGTTACATAAAGAGCCAAAACCTGTATTAATACCGTAGATTGGTTTCTCATTCTTTTTTACCTTTTCATCCAGATAATTCCGGGATTTCTCAATATTTGCCCGGGCTTCTTCACTTAATTCCAGCTTTTTATTTTCTTTGATAATGTTATAAATGATGTGCAGGTCTAAAACGTCTGAACTTATATAGTGATAGGGCTCCATTAAGGGGATATTTATTAGTTAATTCCAGGGTACAAAAACAGGATCTTCTGTTTCAAAATCTTAACCCAAAAGGTTTAATCTGTAAATTGGCCAATTAGAATTGATCATTTACATCATTAAACAAATGCAAAAATAAATTATAAATTTCCAAGTGAAAGCCCTTTAATTACCATTTTTAAACAAATCCTTATAAGCTTCTCCAAGAAAACGGGTAAGATCCCCGGCTACCATACTTTCAAAACCCATAGAGGCTGCAGCCAGATCTCCTGCCCTGCCATGTAAATAAGTTCCAAAGACGGCAGCAATAAGAGGTTCATATTTTTGAGAGATGAGCCCGGTAATAATTCCTGCCAACACGTCACCAGCTCCTGCCGTAGCCATCCCGGGGTTTCCTGTGTTATTTACATATAGATCGTCGCCAGATACAATTATAGTGTGTGCATCTTTAAGAACAAGTATTAGTTCGTGTTTCCTGGAAAATTCCTTAGCCTTTTTAATTTTATGAAAATCGTCTTTCCACTCCCCTATTAACCTTTCCAGTTCTTTAGGATGTGGAGTTAAAACTGAGCCCTTAGGAACATAATCAATTAATTTTTTATTTTTTGAAAGCATATTTAAACCATCAGCATCAATAACCAGAGGCTCCTTTAGCTTCTGAAGAAATTTTGCATAAGTTTCCAGGGTTTTTTCTGAAGTTCCTGCACCCATCCCGAAGCAAATTACGGAAGGCTGCATTTCTACCTGAATATTTTCGAGTTCTCTCTCGCCTGTATCTGTGATCACCATGGCCTCGGGAAGTACAGTTTGAAGGATTTCATAACCACAGGAGGGAGCATAAATTGTTACCATTCCTGCACTTAGCCTTCAAAGCCGCTGTAGCTGTAAGGGAAATGCTGCCTATTTTTCCGTAGCTACCTCCCATGATAAGGCTATGGCCGTAATCTCCTTTATGAGAAAACTGCTTTCTTGGTTTGTAAAGATTAACTGCTTCAGATTTATTGATGAGTTGTGCCGCTGCAGGAGCCGATGCGAGATACTCACTGTCCAGACCAATGTCGAGGACCTGGAAATCACCAACATATTCTGCAGTGCCGGGAAGAAAGAAAACTAGTTTTGGGGCCTGGAAAGTAAGAGTAAAATTTGAATAAATAATTGCATCGTCTTTACCCGGAGGTTTATTTGAAAATAAACCTGAAGGCATATCTATGGATAGAATAAAAGCTCCACTTTTATTAATATGCCTGATCAAAGTAGCCACCCAATCTTCTGCGGGCTTATTAAGACCAATTCCAAAAATAGCATCTATGACAAAATCTCCTTTAGCAATTTCAGGGAAATCATCTTCTCCCTTTAAAAGTATTGGCCATTTCTTGCTTATTTCCTGGAATCTATTATAATTCAGCAGGAAATCCGGAGAACGTCTGTTGGTGAAATTTACTACATACACTTTTACATTATATCCCTCCTTTAAAAGTAATCTCCCTAAAACCAATCCGTCACCGCCATTATTTCCTATTCCACAAAATATTTTTATTGGCAAAGGATTATTATTTAGTCTTTTATGTACTTCCTCATAAACTTTAGTAGCGGCCCGTTCCATGAGTTGTTCTGATGTTATTCCTTGCTTTTCTATTGTCACTTTATCAGCTTCAGCCAAATGCTTAACATCAAAAATTTTCATACGTTCTAGTTTTTCGGTTTCTTCAAATATAGGATATCCTGGGATCAGCCATTTCGGCACACTTATAATTTCTTTATAAATCTTCCTTAATTTACTTCTTAATCAGTCTGAAATAGATAAATTTGCCCAAATTTTTACACAAATGAAAGAAATTGCCCTTAATAAAATTCACCAGGATCTAAATGCTAAAATAGTTCCTTTTGCTGGTTATAATATGCCTGTCTCTTACGAAGGAGTAAACAGTGAACACGAGACCGTAAGAAAAGGAGTGGGAGTTTTTGATGTTTCGCACATGGGGGAATTTTTAATTACTGGCGAAAGTGCACTGGACCTCATTCAAAAAGTTTGCAGCAATGATGCTTCAAAACTTGTAGACGGCCAGGCGCAATATTCCTGTATGCCTAATGAAGAGGGTGGTATTGTAGATGACCTTATTGTTTACAGGATTAATTCTGAAAAATATTTATTGGTAGTTAACGCTTCAAATATCGAGAAAGACTGGAACTGGATTGCACAACATAACACCATGGATGCAACCATGCGAGATCTATCGGACGAGTTTTCTTTACTGGCCATTCAGGGTCCAAAAGCAGCGGAAGCGATGCAGTCTCTTACTGAAGTAAATCTTAAGGAGATGAAATTCTACACTTTTGAGGTTGCAGAATTTGCAGGAGTAAAGAATGTAATTATTTCTGCTACCGGATATACGGGTAGTGGTGGTTTTGAAATTTATTTCAAGAATGATGATGCAGAAGAAATTTGGAACCGCGTAATGGAAGCAGGAGCAGATTATGGAATAAAACCTATTGGATTAGCAGCAAGAGATACCCTGCGACTGGAGATGGGATATTGCCTTTACGGAAATGATATAGATGACACCACCTCCCCTCTTGAAGCAGGCCTGGGCTGGATCACCAAGTTCACGAAAGACTTCATCAATGCAGATAATTTGAAGAGAGAAAAAGAAGAAGGTCCTAAACGAAAACTTATAGCATTTGAGCTGGATGAGAGAGGTATTCCACGACACGGCTATGAAATAGTAGATAAGAATGGCAGGATTATTGGCGTAGTCACATCAGGCACTATGTCACCGTCACTGGATAAAGGAATAGGTTTAGGCTATGTTCCTTCAGAAATAGCTAAGAGTCAGGAAAAGATCTATATCCAAATAAGGAAAAAGGCTATTCCTGCAACCCAGGTGAAGTTGCCTTTTTATAAAGGATAATTCTATTGAAAAAAATATTGATCTTAGGAGCAAGCGGCTTTATAGGCAACGCCTTATATAAAGAGCTCTGCTCCTATTTTGATACTTACGGTACCTACTTTAATAATTCTTCTCCCTACAGCAACAACAAAAAATTTTTTGAATATGACCAGGAGACGGAAAACATCCAGATACTCCTGGAAAATTTACGGCCCACAGTTATAATTTCTGCAATTAGAGGGAATTTTGAGACGCAGGTTCAAACTCATCTTTCTATTATAGATTATATATTGAGAAATGACTGTAAATTAATTTTTATTTCTTCAGCGAACGTATTTGATGCCTTTACCAATTATCCTTCCTACGAATATGATAAAACATTATCTCAAAGTATTTATGGAAGGTTCAAAATAAAAATAGAAAATGCGCTTCTAAGGCTACCTAATGACAAGTATAATATCATTAGACTACCCATGGTTTTTGGAGCCAATTCTCCCAGGGTGGTAGAAATTAAAAATAAAATTGAATTTGGTGAAGCATTGGAAGTTTTTCCAAATGTTGTAGTAAATGCTACAGATATAATGAAAGTAACACAGCAAATTCATTATATCATTAACAGAAAAAAGCAGGGAGTTTTTCATTTGGGAAGCAATGATTTAACCCATCAACACGATCTTATTGTCGATATAGCTGAAACTTTGGGGTATAAGAATCCTTTGCTAAAACAGGTGTACGATTCTAATTATGACCGTTTTCTGGCCGTTTTACCAAAAGATAATTTATTGCCTAAAAATCTTCAGGTTTTCATTCAGGATGTCGTGAAAGCATCTGTTATAATATAAAATGCATAGTAAGTAAATAGCCAATCCATCTACACTAATTTCCGTAACTTTCGTACTCATATCAGCACATTCACCTAAATTTTTAAAAAATGAAAAAATTATCAGAACAGGAAATAAATTCAAAATTAGAATCTCTTGAAGGTTGGTCCTATTCAGGATCGGGTATACAAACCTCTTTTGAATTTGCCAATTTTAAAGAAGCTTTCACTTTAATGACCCGTATAGCTTTTGAAGCTGAAGCTCTTAATCATCATCCCAACTGGAGCAATGTCTATAATCAACTTGAAATTACCCTGTCTACTCATGATGCCGGGGGAGTTACCGAAAAAGATTTCAAATTGGCTCAGGCAATTGAAGAAATCGTAAATGCCGATTAAAAGCTGCTGAAGATATTATATGAGGCTTGTTTTTTTAATGAAAACCAGAGCGTTTTTTTTATTTTTACGCCACATTTCAAACTATTATGGGAAGAGCATTCGAATTTAGAAAAGCACGAAAAATGAAACGCTGGTCAGCAATGGCCAAAGCATTTACACGTATTGGTAAAGATATTGTAATGGCTGTTAAAGAGGGAGGTCCAGATCCTGATACCAACTCTCGTTTAAGGGCTGTGATACAAAATGCCAAAAGTGTCAATATGCCCAAGGATAATATTGAGCGTGCAATAAAAAGAGCAAGTGATAAAAACCAGGGGGATTATAAGGTTGTTTTATTTGAAGGTTATGCCCCGCACGGGATTGCTGTTCTTGTTGAAACAGCAACAGATAATAATAACAGGACGGTAGCAAATGTGAGAATGCATTTTAGTAAGTGCGATGGAAACCTGGGAACATCGGGATCTGTAGAATTCATGTTTGATCATACCTGTAATTTCCGTATTGCCGATGATGGATTAGATCCCGAAGAACTCGAACTGGAATTAATAGATTTTGGTGCCGAAGAAGTTTTTAAAGATGAAGATGGAATTCACATCTATGCTCCTTTTGAAAGTTTTGGAGCTATCCAGAAAGAACTGGAAAACCGGGAAATTGAAATTCTGTCATCGGGCTTTGAAAGGATCCCGCAGGTCACCAAAAAATTATCTCCGGAAGATGCTGCAGATGTAGAAAAACTTTTAGAACGGCTCGAAGAAGACGATGATGTTCAAAACGTCTATCATACAATGGAAGAAACCGAAGATTAATCTTCGGTTTCATTTTTTAAACTAAAATATGGAGCAGGTATTTATTCCACTTTTTCCTTTACCCGGACAGCTTTATTCTCTCTGGTAGCTTTTGTTGTCTCTCCTTTTCTTCTTTTCTTTTCCTCAATTAACAAAGACAGTTCTCTTCCTGTTTGACCTCGAACCGATGTATTTTCCTGCGCTCTCCTTATAAGGTAAGGAACTACATCTCTAACAGGACCAAAGGGAACCAGTTTAACTGAATTGTATCCTTTTCTTGCAAGATTATAACTAATATGATCACTCATGCCATATAACTGGCTAAACCAAACCCTGTCATCGTTAATTGCAAGGCCCTTATCTTCCATAATTTGAAGAGCGAGATAATTGCTTACTTCATTATGTGTTCCAATGAATACTGAGATATCATCTATATTAGCCAGGCAATAGGCCAGTACACCATTAAAACTTACATCGGTAGCTTCTTTGTTCTCACAGATAGGGGATGCATAACCCATTTTCCTGGCACGTTCATTTTCCTTTTCCATATAAGCGCCACGAACGATTTTAGCACCAATTTTAAATCCTTCTTGTTGCCCTTTTTTATGTAAATCCTGAAGATACTGGAGTCTATCCCATCTATAGCATTGTAAAGTATTAAATACGATCGTCTTTTCCTGATTGTACTTTCTCATCATTCGTTCCATTAGCTCATCTGCAGAGTCCTGCATCCAGGTTTCTTCTCCGTCTGCCAATACACTTATATCATTTTGATAGGCCGCTTCACAAATATTTTCTACACGTTGCTGCACCCTTTTCCACTCTTCCTCTTCTTCAGGAGTAAGGGTCACTCTGGAAGTAACTTTTTCCCATATTTCAAATCGGCCTATACCTGTTGGCTTAAAGACTGCAAATGGCAACTCTTTCTTTTTCGCAGCAAATTCAATAATACTTATCTTTTTCTTCATTGCAGCATCAAACTGCTCCTCCTGCTCCTTCCCTTCTACTGAGTAATCTAATATACTGTGTAGTTTTTTAGTATACATTTTTTCTATGGTAGGCAAACAATCTTCCATAGACTCGCCACCACTAAATTGGTTAAAGATGGTAGCTTTTATTAATCCCTCTACTAAGCAAATGCAATTTTAAAGACATTTTGGTAAGAGAAGTTCCAATTTTCACCAAAGCAGGCCTGTTGATCATCCCAAATAGAAATAACGCTCTATTGAGTTCATCATCAGATTTCAGCTTAAAAGCCGTCTCTGTATCATTGAAAATTTTTTGTGTTATCATTGCGGTTTTATTAATACAACAAAGATAATTATTGGTAAATGAATTTTTATTAAAATTCTCCTTATTTTCGAACTTTAAAACATCAGCAAATACTTGAAAAATATGGGAACCCACGCAGTGCAGGCACCAGTTTATTACTCCGGTGAAGCCTATGAAAAACTTAATAAATTCCTAAAAGAAAGTGCACCTTCAATCCTGTTTGTTTTGGTGGACAGCAACACCAGGGAATTTTGTCTTCCCGACTTTCTACCCCGCCTGGAAACTTCAGTAAACATTGAGGTAATTGAAATGGAAGCAGGTGAAGAACACAAGAACATTGACACCTGTAGCGGGATTTGGAATGCATTATCAGAACTGGAAGCAGACAGGAAGAGCGTTATGCTAAACCTGGGCGGAGGTGTTGTTACAGATCTTGGAGGATTTGTGGCCAGTACATTTAAACGAGGTATAAAATATGTGAATATACCCACTACTTTACTATCTATGGTTGATGCTTCAGTTGGTGGTAAAACAGGTGTTGATCTGGGGAATTTAAAGAACCAGGTGGGGGTAATTACTCAGCCAGAGATGGTAATGATTGATTCCAATTATTTGAGCACACTTTCTTCCGCAGAAATGAGGAGTGGCCTTGCCGAAATTTTAAAACATGGTTTAATTTCCAGTAAAGACTACTGGAGAAAAGCGGTAAATCTTAAGGAACTTACTCTTGAAGATCTGGATGATCTAATTGTAGAATCGGTGCAGATTAAATCTGCCGTGGTACAGAAAGATCCTTTAGAGGAAAACCTGAGAAAGACATTAAATTTTGGCCATACTTTTGGTCATGCAATAGAATCTTATTTTCTTACACACCCGCATAAAAAAACTTTACTACACGGGGAAGCGGTTGCGGCAGGAATTGTAATAGCCGCGTATCTCTCTCACAAGCAGCAAGGCTTGAACGAGGAAGAACTAGAAGAAATTACTAATAATATCCTTCAATTGTATTTCCGCGTAGACCTTGAAGAAGAGGACCTTGAAGAGATCCTTGCGCTGTTAAAATTCGATAAAAAGAATTCCCACGGAAAGATCAAATTTGTTCTTTTAGAGCAAATTGGTAAGCCTGTAATTGATCTCGAAGTGTCCCGGGATCTTCAGTTTGAAGCACTTAGGTACTATATAGATCTTAAAAAGCATTAATTGTAGTGGCAGTTCAATTTAATTTTTATAAATTATTTTTGAAATTGCACATGTCATCCAATTTTTATTATAATTGCACACTCAAAAATTAGTTATGAAAAGAGTTATTGTAGATTACAAAAAACTTACTCCCGAGATCCTGAGCCTTCTTGTTGAGAAGTATCCTGATGGTTACGATGATGACCAAATTATCTCTTTTAAAAATGCCAAGAACGAGACTATTGAAGCTGTAGAAGTAAGAACCGAAGATTCAATTTATCTGGTAAAAGTGAGCACCAGATTAGAGAATACGATGGCAAATTATGATGAAGATGACTACGAAGATTCAGACTTTAATGAGCCAATAGTAGATATACCAGAAAAAGGTATAGAAGAGGATGTGGAAGATGATGTGGAAGACGATGACACCGCAACCGCAGAAGAAGATGGAGAAGACGAGGAAGAAGATGATAAATAAAAAAGACTGCTAAGACTTTGCTGAAATTGTTTAGCAAAGTCTTAGCAGCCTTCAATTAATTTTTAAAAGGATTAAGCGTGTTGCTCCTGGTGCTTACCTTCCTTAATCTCTTCAATTAATTTAGAGTTAAAGGCTTAGGTAAATCATCTGGATTTCTACTGGTCACAAATCCTTCATCTACAACTACTTCTTTATCCACCCAATGTGCTCCTGCATTCTCAACATCTTTTCCAATTGAATGAAAGGAAGTCATTGTTCTTCCTTTTACAACTCCTGCGCTTATTAAAGTCCAGGGAGCATGACAAATTGCAGCAACAGGTTTGTGTTGATCAAAAAAGTCCCGAACGAAAGTCAGTGCCTTCTCGCTTCTTCTTAAATAATCAGGATTAATTACTCCTCCGGGTAAAACCAGAGCATTGTAATCTTTTGCAGTTACCTCTTCCAGAGTATGGTCAACTTTATATTCATTGGACCAGTTACCATCGTTCCATGCTTTAATTTTTCCCGACTCTGTACTAACAATATCTACCTGGAATCCCTCTTTCTCCATAGCTTCTTTTGGAGATTTTAATTCGCTTTCTTCAAATCCGTTGGTTGCCAAAATGGCTATTCTCTTTTTCATATTTTCTGTTTAAATTAATTCCAAAATAAGATACACCCTCAAGGAGAGAATCTCTATTAAAGTGATTATAAAATATGAAGAAGAGACGTTAAACCTTTATTAATCGGCTGAATCTGGTCTTTGTTTTTCAATATCGAGGCTGTTCTTAAGCCTTTTTAGGATCCTGTGGTCCTCGGCCAGTTTAACTTTTTTACTGTGTAACTTTTCAATTTCCTTGTAAATGGCTAAGCTGCCCAAATCTGTTTGGTCGAATAGATTCGTTCTTATATAAAGCATACTGTACAGTAAATTCTGCGCCGAAGAACAAAATAAGACAGGTATAATTTACCCATAGTAGTATTAAAATTATAGAAGATGCACCCCCGTAAACCGATCCGGGATTACTCTGCCCAAAGTAATAACTAATGAGAAACTCACCTATTAAAAACAAAACAGTAGTTAAAGAAGCACCCAATAATGTGATCTTCCATTTTATAACAACATCGGGAAGGAGCTTAAATATTGCACCAAACAAAAAAGTAATGAAAATGAATGATAAAATATAGTTTACAAAATCCAATCCTAAAGAAGTAAGAAGAGGAGCAGAAGAGGAAATATATTCTCCCAAAAATTTCACAGCGGTCGAAATTAGCAATGCCAGTAGCAAAAGAAAGCCAATGGCGAGTACCATACCAAAAGAAATCACCCTATCCATTATCATCCTGCCAAAATTCTCCTTTTTTGCAGCGACATTCCAGATATTATTCATTGCGATCTTAAGCCTAAAAAATACTCCTGTTGCACCAAAAAGTAAAATAGCCACCCCAAATATTACTGCCCAGGTTGAGTTATTATTGATCCAGGCACTGCTAATCATAGATTCTACAGCAGTCGCGGCATCATTACCTACAAACTCAGCTATTTGATCACTAATCCTTCCCTGTACAGCATCCCTTCCGAAGAAATAACCCGCTATAGTTACTACAATGATAAGAAGTGAAGGCAAAGAAAATATTGTGTAATACGCAATAATAGCACTTTCTGCCCATGGATCATTATTAACCCAACTCCCATAGGCCCTTCTTAGCAGTCGCCAAAATGTTTTTAACCGAATCATAAATTATAACTTGATCTAAAAAGGTTTAAATGATGCTTTTCATGACCAACAATTATAAATCCGGCTGCAGCTGTACTTAAAGGATAACCGTTGGAGGAACCTCTTAATCTTAGCATTTTTTCATTAAAGTTTTTAAAAAGTAAAATTCCGGAATTACGTACCACCTCAAATTCCTCTTTAAAATCTTCAGTTGTACGCTCCTCTATTAGTGAATTGGAAACGTAAGCGTCCTGGTCGTATCCCGGCAATTGGGATTGGTCTTTCCTGGCGATACACAATGCTCTATATTGAAAAATTCTTTCATTGTCCAACATATGCTGCAGCACCTGCCCTACTGTCCACTTTCCTTCCGCATAAGAATACTTAAGATCATTGTTGGTTAATTTGCTTATAAATTCCTTCATCTCTGCAGCCTGGGAACTTAAAAGATCCAGCAAATCATCCTGAGGCAGAAGACGTATGTATTTTTGATAGTATTCCGGATAATCTAATTTATCAAGTTGCGCAGGTGTCATAATTGTATTTTTAAAATGAGAATTAAAACATCCCATACCAAGGTATAAAAAACCCCTTCAAACACTTCAGCTTAAAGGGGTTTTAATATAAATTTAGGAGAAGTTACAGGTTCTTGAAAATAGAGTGCATTAAGCGTTTCTTATCATTCATACTTTCTTCCAAAGAGATCATAGTCTCTGTTCTATATACTCCCTCTATATCATCTAGCTGAAATATGATTTCTTTGGCGTGCTGGGTGTTACGCGCCCGTATTTTGCAGAAAACATTAAATTTGCTTAGTAGTGACATGTGCAACGGTTACGAATGGAATATCATTTATTCTTTCCAGAACAAATTTTGTTTGGGAAGTATTTTTAAGGAATATACCAACATACGCTATAAACGCATACCCCAATTTTTCATAATTAAGAACCAAAGATGATCCTAAGATTATTTGAGCTTCTTCCATTTTCTTCACTCTCACATGAACTGTCCCTGCCGATATATTTAATTTTTTAGCTATATCTGTAAAAGGGGTCCTGGTATTCTCAATTAACATGTCGAGAATCTGGTGATCGGTATCGTCTAATTTATATTTTGCCATAACTCTTAATCTTTTTTAATGAAACACAAAAATAATACAAATTCGATAAATATTTAGTAGCGTTTTTCAATAATTTGCATAATTTATAATTAAAACTTCACTTTTAAGAAGAAGTTTATGAACTATATCGTTTTCGGCTGGTGTTTCCTTATTCCAATTTTGAAGTTCGTTTTTATTGCCTTCAATTTCTTTATGGCCAAAAAATGATAAGGACTCGCCAATTTTCTCTATTACAGCTGAAACATTATCCTGCCCTCCTCTAAAATTTCTCTGAATTGAATGGCTACATCCACAATCTTATCTTCTATACTTACATTCCTTAGAATCAAGTCATAAAACAGCTTGTCATTTTCTGGTATCTTGAAATATTCTGTATATTCTATATCGTCCATTTCTCCTGTAGCAATAGACAAAAGTGCAGTGACAAGAGATATAAAGATCAATTCCCGGGTTTTTTCCCTTGGGTAATCCTCAGGATAATGTCCAGCCTCAAAAAGTACAGTAGGAACGTTTAAAGTTTGAAAAGAATCTCCCGTACAATTAATATTGTATGAATCATCATACCTTCCAACCTGTCGAGGAATAGTTTGCTGCAAAATATTATTCATTGCAGCAATTAACTTCATTGAAATGATCCGGGAAGGAGCTACTGTACATTCCTCATCTAAAGCCGGAGTTAAAAATGAAACCGTTGCAATTACCTTATCCTGGCCTGCACTAAAAATAGTTCGTTGATCATGAAGGTTAAAACAAAAATCTGGCTGGAATTCTGAAAAGATTTGATTTAAAATCTGACTTTCAATCTGGGATTTTTGGTGGGCGTCACGATTTAAATCAATTCCATTAGCGTTAATCCGGGTATATGCCCGCGCACCATCTGGATTAAGCATTGGAATAATAGTGATTGTAAAATGCTCTTCTATAATTTTAACCGCCGGATCATCAGGAAAGGAAGAAAAAAGTTTAGGAGATCAAAAACTGCTTTTGTGGTTGTGGATTCATTTCCGTGCATTTGAGACCAGGCAAGGATTTTTTTGGCCCCCTTACCAAATTCTACAATTTTAATAGAAGCTTCGAGGGTAGATTTACCAATCTCCCTAATTTTTAATGAAGACTTCAGCCTTTCAAGAATTGGTTCAATATGCTCAGCAGTGATATACCTGCCATACAATTTTCCTACTTTAATTTGGGAATATTTATTTGCTACGTCTGAGATGAATAATGAGGTCGTTTCCATAGTTTACAAAAGTAAATAAAGCAAATTTTACAATTGTAAACAAGGAAATTTAGGCTTATCGTTTACAGAAGTAAACAACATCCTTTAAATTTGACTTCTTAACTTTGGAAATAATCCTAAAGCAATATTATATAGCTCTATTTCATTAATATTTAGATCATTAGTATTACCTATCTTAAGTATTTGAATAAGCGCTTAAGATATGTTTACAAATGTATATCTGGTTTCATTATATTTATTATTACATTTGTAAACTACTAATAAGAGTAATTTATTTACAATGGTAAACAGTGAAAATTTCAGTTTAAGACTTCAAAAGATACTGGAGTATTACGATATTTCTGCTGCTACTTTTGCTGATGCAATCGACGTAGGACGCTCTTCTATATCGCATATACTTTCAGGAAGAAATAAACCCAGCCTGGACTTTGTCTTAAAAATTGTTCAGGCATATCCCGAAGTGGAATTATATTGGCTGCTTAATGGAAAAGGAAGTTTTCCATCCAAAGGAAATACTTCTGTGCCATCTGAAAAAGCTAATCAACCCACGCCTAACACTTCCACTTCTTCTGCTATACAGGAGAAGCTTAGTGATAGAAAAAGAAAATCACACTGGTTCTACAATAACTGAAAGATCGGGTAAGGGAAAAGCCATTCAAAAGATCGTTTTCTTCTATACTGATGGTAGTTTTGATGCCTTTGAAAATTGAATTTCCTGATTAAATAGCTTTATTTTGTAGAAAGTTATAAAAGCTTTGCCCCGAGACTAATCAGATTATTTAAATAATGAAGAATTACCCATACCTAATACTTCTTTTAATGCTTTTTACTGCCTGTTATTCTCCCGAAAGGGACTGTGATCGCTTCAAAACAGGAACCTTTCAGTTTGAATCTTATTTAAACGGAGAAATGATAACATCCACCTTTGTAAGGAATGATTCTATAGAAATAGATCATTTTAGAGGAAAAACCGACACTTCTTCGGTGCGGTGGATAAATAACTGCGAGTACATACTAAAAAATCTCAATCCTAAAAATCGTGCAGAGAGGCAGCCTATCCACATGAAAATCCTAACAACGAGTAAAGACTCATATACCTTTGAATACGGTCTTGTGGGTGAGAGCAATAAGAAAAAAGGAGAGGTAAAAAAACTACAGGATTAATTCTTGCTGTTCCCTCTCTTTAAAATCTCATTTTGTTCCTGCAATAGATCATTTAAATTGGAAAGTAACTGAATATCTTTGGGAGTTTCAACAGTTTTGTTTTTTGGATCTTCAGCTTTTCTTCTAAACCTAGTTCATTAGTCTTACTACAAGAAAAATTGTAAAACCTACTACCAGGAAATCGATCATTGCCTCGATAAGTACTCCATAGCCAATGGCCACTTCCTCTGCAGCAACAACTCCGGGAGCTTCAGCTACTCCTTCTTTAAGCACAATTTTACGATCTGCATAATTAATACCGTCGGTCATCATAGAAAGCGGAGGCATTACTACCTGCTTTACCAGGACATCAACTACACGGTTAAAAGCGGTACCTATAATAATACCTACCGCCATATCAATCATATTGCCTTTAATGGCAAATTCTTTAAACTCTTTAAGCAATCCCATTACTCATCAAATAATTTTGTCTGGCTCTCTGCAGGAGTTGATTTTCTAATTTCTCCTGCCAATATATCCTGCCCTTCAACCGTTTCCTCGTCCTTAACTTCCAGCTCTTCTGTTGGCAGCTCTTCGGGTTCGTAAAGAACTGGTTCTAAAAGATTAATCTGTTTTATTTTTTCTGTAGTCAACTGGTTTCCAAGAGCCTTAATTCCTTTTACTGAAATGAATTCTTCAAGGTTAATGACTTCGGAAGGTTTTGAATCTTTACCTCTAATTTTAGAGAAAACCAGCTCTGCCTGCGGAATGTAATCTGTAGAAACAATTTCTAAAAAGGACTTCTCATGCTCCCCAATAAATTTCTCCTCCCTGTCGGGATTTTCAATTAGAAATCTTTTTACGTAATATTTTTCCTTTTCAGCTTCATAATAAATTGCTGAAATTGGTTTTCTTGGAACCCATTTTTCCAGGACTATGATCTCATCATCAAAGCGTGTGGTTAGCTCCGGCTTAATAGTTTTGGCAACACCGTCCTGGGTAATGATCAAAAGACGATCTTCTCCCCGAAATTCTCCCAGAAGTTCTCCTCTTTCATCTACATTAAGTCGTTTTACACTGTCGTCAAACCAAATTCGACGAGGCTTTAATGTAGATACTCCTTCTTCCTTTAATTCTATTTTTTTGACTGCGTATTTGGTAACAATATTTCCTTTTACGTTTCTGCCTTTGATCATCATATCAGCAAAGTCTACTTCGAATCGCAGCTTTTTAATACTTCCTACCTGCCTCAGGTAAACTGTAATAACTTCAGCTTCTCCATTGGGGTTAGCTGAAAAATAAAGAACTTTTGAATCTTTTTTTCCCTGTGTTACCTCGTACTCCCTGTCTCTGGTAACAGAAGTAACAGCAAAACGCTTGATGTATGAAGAACCATTTTTCCCATCCCTGTAAACCAGGTTATAAATTGTTCTTTTATCTTTTTTCTTGAAGACAGCAACGTGAATAATATCTTTTCCCACAAAGGTCTTGGCATCAACCTTTGTTACCATCATATTACCATCTCCTGTAAAGACAATTATATCGTCAATATCTGAACAATCAGTGACAAATTCATCCTTTTTAAGAGAGGTCCCAATGAACCCTTCTTTTCGGTTTACATATAATTTGGTGTTGCGCATGGCAACCTTGGAAGCCTCAATATCATCAAACAGCCGGAGATCTGTCTTACGTTCTTTTCCTGCCCCGTATTCTTTTTTTAAACGCTCAAAATAAGCAATTGCATAATCGGTAAGGTGATCCAGGTGATGCTTTACCTGGGCGATTTCCCCTTCCAGGGCATCAATCTTTTGCTGGGCCTTGTCAATGTCAAATTTAGAGATCCTTTTAATCCTTATTTCCGTAAGCCTAACGATATCTTCCTCTGTAATTGCACGTTTCAAATGCGAAATATGAGGTTTTAATCCCTCATCTATAGCTCTTATTACTCCTTCCCAGGTCTCTTCTTCTTCAATGTCACGGTAGATCCTGTTCTCTATAAAAATTCGCTCCAGGGAAGCAAAATGCCACTGCTCTTCAAATTCGTCCAGCTTAATCTCCAAATCCTGTTTTAGCAGACTCAGAGTATGATCTGTTGATCTTCTTAATATTTCACTTACTCCCAGGAAAACAGGTTTGTTATCTATAATGACACAACCCAAAGGAGAAATGGCATTTTCACAAGTTGTGAAAGCATATAATGCATCTATAGTTTTGTCCGGAGAAATGTTTGGCGGAAGGTAGATTAGAATCTCAACATTTTCTGCTGTGTTATCTTCTATCTTCTTGATCTTGATCTTCCCCTTATCATTTGCTTTAAGTATAGATTCAATAAGAGTGGTAGTGGTTGTGCCGTAAGGAATTTCAGTTATGGCGAGAGTGGTCTTGTCATATTGTGAAATTTTCGCCCGAATTCTTACGCGGCCACCACGCTTACCGTCGTTATAATCTGTGATATCAGCTTCTCCGGCAGTGGGAAAATCGGGAAAAAGTTTAAAGCTCTTCCCCTTGAGGTGTTTTATAGAAGCGTCTATTAATTCAATAAAATTATGAGGCAGGATCCTGGTGCTTAAACCAACTGCTATCCCTTCTGCTCCCTGTGCAAGCAAAAGCGGAAATCTAACCGGAAGATTAACTAGCTCTTTTTTACGGCCGTCATAGGATAATTGCCATTCAGTTAATTTGGGATTAAAAAGAACCTCTAAAGCAAATTTGGATAAACGCGCCTCGATATAACGAGGTGCAGCTGCCCGGTCACCTGTGAGAATATTACCCCAGTTTCCCTGAGCATCTATCAAAAGATCTTTTTGACCAATCTGTACCATGGCATCTCCAATACTCGCATCTCCGTGAGGATGATACTGCATGGTATGGCCAACTATATTAGCTACTTTATTATACCGCCCATCATCCAGGTCTTTCATGGAATGCATAATGCGGCGATGAACTAGTTTAAAACCATCCTCAACAGCTAGGTACCGCTCGTTCTAAAATTACATAGGAAGCATAATCAAGGAACCAATCCTTATACATGCTTAGTAACACGTATAAGTTGCTCTTTTTGTTGATCATCCCCGCCTTCGGGTATAATTTCAGGATTATCGATGTCCATTAAGTAAGTGCTTTATTTTTTTCCAATACTTTTCTCAGGGATTCTATCATGCCTCTTTTTTTCTTCTTTCCCAGGAAAGTAATATTGAACCTGTAAGTTCGCGGGCCCTTTTTTCGACGACTGCGAATAAATATTTTCAAGCTGCTCCAGATGCCATAATCGCTGACTTCAAAATTAATCAATTTTGACTTCGGAAATTCGGCTCTTTTCACCCTGTACTCCATAAATTTTGAAAAGAAAACGCCATTGTTCTTAAAATTGAGGGTTTCTCCATCGCTATCAAATTCAAACAACTGGCCTATTCTGTGAAAATAAATTCCGAACAGAAGCAATAGGATATTCGGAAGAAAATGACTGAAGGTCATGTTGTTCTCATCATCTGAAGCCATAATTTCTATATTCACAAAAATATTTGTGACAAAAGCAGCAACTATTAAGATGTAAACCGAAGGTACTATCTTCGTTTCAGTAGTATTTTTAAATCTCATAGGCTACTCTGCGATAAGATCAAGTTCAACTTTTAGATTGTCTATAATAAACTCCTGCCTGTCCGGAGTGTTTTTTCCCATATAAAAACTTAATAATTCTTCTATAGACATATCCTTATCCAGCATTACGGGATCAAGACGAATATCCTCACCAATAAAATGTTTAAACTCATCTGGTGAAATTTCACCCAACCCCTTAAATCTCGTAATTTCCACTTTCCCATTTAATTTATTAACCGCCAATTGACGTTCCATCTCACTGTAGCAATAAATCGTTTCTTTTTTATTTCTAACCCTAAACAGTGGAGTTTGCAGGATATATAAATGGTTTTCTTTAATGATCTCCGGGAAAAATTGTAAAAAGAAGGTTATAAGAAGTAAACGTATATGCATTCCATCCACATCGGCATCTGTAGCAATAACAATGTTGTTATACCTTAGGTCTTCTATAGATTCTTCAATATTAAGCGCCGCCTGAAGAAGATTAAATTCTTCATTTTCATAAACGATCTTTTTAGTAAGCCCATAAGAATTCAAAGGTTTTCCTTTTAGACTGAAAACCGCCTGAGTATTAACATCTCTGGACTTCGTAATTGAACCACTTGCTGAATCTCCCTCGGTAATAAAAAGCGTAGTTTCCAGGTACCTTTCTTTTTTACTGTCGCCAAGGTGAATACGGCAGTCCCTTAGTTTTTTATTGTGGACACTAGCTTTTTTAGCACGATCTTTTGCCAGCTTTCGAATCCCTGAAAGTTCTTTTCTTTCCCGTTCTGCCTGAAGGATCTTACGCTGTAGTTTATCTGCAGTCTCAGGATTTTTATGGAGATAATTATCCAATTGAGTTTTTACAAAGTCATTAATATAGGTTCTCACAGTAGGAAGCTTCCCTCCCATATCTGTAGATCCCAGCTTTGTCTTTGTCTGACTTTCAAAAACCTAGCTCCATTACTTTAATACTAATTGCTGCAACCACAGATTTTCTTACATCTGAGGCTTCGTAGTTTTTTCCGTAGTATTCTCTAATGGTTTTTACAAGAGCTTCTCTAAAAGCAACTAAATGTGTCCCTCCCTGTGAAGTATTTTGCCCGTTAACAAAGGAGTGGTATTCTTCAGAATATTGAGATTTGCTGTGAGTAAGAGCCACTTCAATATCGTCTCCCCTTAAGTGGATAATCTTATATAACTGATCATCTTCTTTGATGCTGTCACCAAGAAGATCTTTTAGACCATTTTCAGAATAATACTTTTCTCCATTAAAGATTATCGTTAACCCGGGATTGAGGTAAACGTAATTCTTAAGCATCTTTTCAATGTACTCGTCACGATACTTAAAGTTTTTAAAGATGGAATCATCCGGAATAAAAGTAACCTTTGTGCCACGACGTCTTGAAGTCTCTTCAAGCTCCTCCTCGTTTACCAAATTTCCTTTTTCAAATTCGGCAGTACGGGACCTCCCATCACGTGTGGATTCAACCTTAAAGCTGGAGGACAGAGCGTTCACTGCTTTTGTTCCAACTCCGTTTAATCCAACAGATTTTTTAAAGGCTCGGGAATCATACTTACCTCCGGTATTCATTTTGGAAACAACATCCACCACTTTTCCCAGCGGTATCCCTCTACCATAGTCCCTCACAATTACCCGCTGATTTTGAACTGAGATCTCAATAGTTTTTCCAGAGCCCATTACAAACTCGTCGATACTGTTGTCTATGACCTCTTTTAGTAAGATGTAGATCCCGTCATCGGCAGTAGAACCGTCCCCAAGTTTTCCTATATACATACCGGGACGCATACGAATATGCTCTTTCCAGTCCAGCGACCGGATATTATCCTCTGTATATTTTGTGTCTTGACTCATAACTAGTAGGTGCGGTTGAGTCGCTAATATAAGGTTTCCCTTAAAAAGTTAAAATAGGGGCCACTTAAAGTAATTAACAAAGGGTTAAGAGAAAATGTTAGTAAGAAGTGGTGAGTAGTGAGTAAATAATGACTCCCGTTAAAATTTATTTTAAGTAACAATAACTCTAAATACCCTTCGACAGGCTCATTGGGACTTTGTAGTCAGTCTGAGCTTTTGAAGCCCCTCCCTCTGTTTCAACAACCTTATCTCAATACTAAAATCTCAATACTAACCTACACGTTGAACCTAAAGTGCATTACATCCCCGTCCTTCACTATGTACTCCTTCCCTTCAACTTTCATTTTTCCGGCTTCTTTTACTTTAGCTTCGCTTCCGTAAGAGGCGAAATCTTCATAAGCAATAACTTCAGCACGAATAAAGCCTTTCTCGAAGTCAGTATGGATAACACCCGCTGCCTGAGGCGCGCTGGCTCCTACGGGAATGGTCCAGGCTCTTACTTCCTTAACCCCTGCTGTGAAATATGTTTGTAAATTTAAAAGTCGATATGCAGAGCGGATAAGTTTTGCTGATCCCGGTTCGTCCAGTCCTATATCCTGAAGAAACATCTGTCGTTCTTCATAATCATCCAGTTCAGTAATATCAGCTTCAGTTCCTACAGCAAGTACTAAAACTTCCGCATTTTCGTCCTTTACAGCTTCTTTTACCTGATCAACTAAAGCATTCCCTGTAGTAGCCGATCCTTCATCCACGTTACACACATACATTACGGGTTTATCTGTAATCAATTGTAAATTGGTGATAAATTCTTCTCTTTCAGATTCTTCCAGATCTATTGCCCGAACAGATTTTCCGGCTTCCAGCCCTTGCTTTACTTTAAGAAGAGCAGCCTCTTCCTTTTGAGCATCTTTATTTCCTGTTCTGGAAGCTCTTTTTACCTTTTCCAGCTTCTTATCAACCGTTTCAAGATCCTTGAGCTGTAATTCCATGTCAATAGTTTCTTTATCCCTTACCGGGTTAACGGAACCATCAACGTGAACAATGTTATCATTTTCAAAGCAACGCAGGACGTGCAGAATAGCATCAGTCTCTCTAATATTCCCAAGAAATTGATTGCCCAAACCTTCTCCTTTGCTTGCTCCTTTAACGAGCCCTGCAATATCCACTATTTCAACAGTTGCAGGTTGCACCCGCTCCGGGTTTACCAGTGACTCCAGCTTTTCCAATCTTGAATCGGGCACATTTACCACTCCTATATTTGGTTCTATTGTACAAAATGGAAAATTTGCACTTTGCGCTTTGGCGTTGGATAAACAGTTAAAAAGAGTCGATTTTCCTACGTTTGGTAGTCCTACTATTCCTGCTTTCATATTGAATTGATGCTTTGTTTTTGCGGCTGCAAAGATAGGTTTTAATGTTGAGATTGTGAAGTTTATCAACAAGCCTAAAATGATCATATCAACTTTCTTTATTCATCTTCAAAGAAGATAAAATCAAAGCTTTAGGAAAATTGTAACGAAGCTTTATTAAGACTTAACAGCAATGCGTTTTATCTTTATAAGAACAATAATATCAGGCAATTATGAGAAAGACATTAATTTTATTGTGCATTCTGTTCTCAGGATTCACTTTTGGACAAAACAATGAAAGAACCTCAAAAGACAAAGATAATAGTAGCCAAAATTCAGAAATAGGATACGAACGCCCCTCCTATTACAATATCCAGGAATCTTCAGATTATACATTTAATGATGAAAAATTCAGGTTTACTCCCGATGAGAAGGGGATAAATATTTTCAGGATTGAGAACAACAAAGAAATTCCCATTGGCAAATTGCGCAGAACCACCTCAGATGGATTTTATATTATGACCACTACCGCAGATCCTGATATTTCCTTCGGAAGATTTGATCAACAGGGAAATTTTAGAACCTATAAATATGACCGGGCGGCTGACAGAGTAACTGAAGAAGATTATTATAATGTAAATCCACGTGACATTCGCGGTGACAACAGAAGTGAAAGAGCACGGGAAAGAAGTAACAATGATAAGAACCAGCGAAACAAGAACAACCCCACTCAAAAATCTAACAGTAACAACAGTTCAAATAACAATTAGCTAAATACCGTTTTTAAACTCGGGGCGCACACTAAAAAGTGTGCGTTTTTTTTAACTATTTATAACAGCCAGCTATTGGAAGTTGAAATTGATGATCTTCATCAGTTTTAGCCACATTTAATACTATTTTACAGATAAGCCGGGGCTGAGATTTTTTTATAACTGTAAATTTGCATCAGAATCTAAAAATTATGAATAAAGGAGTTTATATTGCCACCCTTGAGTCGCACAGCGGCAAATCTCTCATCTCATTGGGATTAATGCGCACCCTGCTTGGAAAGACAACCAAAGTAGGTTATTTCCGTCCTATTATTGATGATCCTGAAGAAGGAAAAAAAGATAATCACATAGATACCGTTTTAAGTTATTTTGATGTAGATCTATCTTACCATGATGCATACGCTTTCACAAGAAGCCAAATTATTCAAAAGAGAAACGGAGGAAATTCCGGTGAAATAATTGATACCATCATCAGGAAATATAAAAAGCTGGAAGAGGAATTTGATATTGTTCTCGTAGAAGGAAGTGATTTTTCAGGAGAAGGCAGCGTTTTTGAATTTGATGTAAATGTTTTAATTGCCAAGAATTTAGGGATCCCCACCATTATTATAGCTAGTGGCCGTGAAAAAAGCCGTGAAATTCTAATGGGAAATCTCCAAATGGCCTACCATGCATTTACTAATAAGGATGTAAGAGTGATGGCAGTGGTAAGTAACAGAATTGAAGCTGTGCAACTGGAAGAAACCCTGGATGCTATGCGTGATTTTTTGCCTGATAGTGTCGGCGTCTTTGCAATTCCTTCTATAGACACTTTATCCAATCCCACTTTAAAGGAAATAATTAAAGCACTTAATGGAAAGGTTTTATTCGGGCATGAGTTTTTAGATAACCAAACCGGGAATTTTAATGTGGGAGCGATGCAGTTACGCAATTACCTTCTTCACCTAAAAAATGAAAGTTTAGTTATTACTCCCGGAGATCGGGCTGATATAATTTTAGGCGCTTTACAGGCAAATATTTCCTCAAATTATCCGCGGATTTCGGGCATTATTTTAACTTATGGATTAACTCCTGAAGATTCTATTTTAAAGCTTATTGAAGGACTTTCTCAGGTTGTACCAATTATTTCGGTGGAAGATGGTACTTTCAACGTTGCCAACAAAGTAGGCGCTATAAAATCAAATATATATGCAGATAGTCTTCAGAAGATCGAAACCTCTATCAGCACATTTGAAAGGTATGTTTCTTTTGATACTCTTGCTGAAAAATTAATAAGTTTTGAACCAAAAGGAATTACTCCCAGGATGTTCCAGTACAGCCTTATTAAACGGGCACAACAGGTAAAAAAACACATCGTCCTCCCTGAAGGTACCGATGACAGAATATTGACAGCCGCAGCCCGCCTTATAGCTATGGATCTTGTTGATATTACTCTTTTGGGAGATGAAGAGGTGATCAAGAACAAAATCATGAAGCTGGCTTTAAATCTGGACCTCAAAAAGGTTAAAATCATCAATCCATCAACTTCCCTACACTTTGAAGATTATGCCCTCACCTATTATGAGTTGAGAAAACATAAGAATGTCAATTTGGACATGGCTAAGGACAGGATGAGCGATGTCTCCTATTTTGGAACGATGATGATCTATAAGGGCCATGCAGACGGAATGGTTTCCGGTGCAGCTCATACTACCCAACACACTATTATTCCTGCTTTACAATTTATTAAGACCAAACCGGGAGTATCTGTGGTATCTTCAGTATTCTTTATGTGTCTTGAAGACAGGGTATCGGTTTTTGGAGATTGCGCCATCAATCCAAATCCCACGGCCGAAGAGCTGGCGGAAATCACGATTTCTTCAGCAGAAAGCAGCCAGGCTTTTGGTATAGAACCTAAAATTGCTATGCTGTCGTATTCTTCAGGAACATCCGGAAAAGGTGAAGATGTGGACCGGGTGCGGCAGGCAACTGAAATTGCTAAAAGGTTGAGACCAGATCTTAAAATAGAAGGTCCAATTCAATATGATGCTGCGGTTGATTTAAGTGTGGGTAAAAGCAAATTGCCCGATTCTGAAGTTGCTTACCAGGCAAGTGTTCTAATCTTTCCTGATCTTAATACCGGGAACAACACTTATAAGGCTGTTCAGCGGGAAACAGGAGCTTTGGCAATAGGCCCGATGCTACAGGGACTTAATAAGCCCGTTAATGACCTAAGCCGCGGTTGTACTGTAGATGATGTATTTAATACTGTAATCCTTACCGCTATTCAGGCACAGGGAATTTAATTTTTATTGTAAAGTGTATGTGCTATAATATATATTAAATTGAAATCAGTGCTTTTCTGGAAACAGATAAGACCTATCAAAAAGATATTTTTTCACAATACATATCTCAATTCTCACATCTCACATCTCATATCTCATATCTAACAAAAATGCAGAATATTTTAATTATTAATTCCGGAAGTTCCTCTCTTAAATTTCAACTTATTGAAATGCCTTCGGAAAAAGTTCTTGCTTCGGGACTTGTTGAAAGAATTGGGCAGGAAATTTCGAAGCTCCACTATTCTTCTTTGGCTTATTCAACTTCTGAAGAATTATCTATCCCGGATCATTCCGAAGCCTTAAAAAGAATTACAGATTTTTTACTTCACCCAGATCGGGGAGTAATAAGAGAAGCTTCAGAAATTCCTGCAATAAGCCACCGTGTGGTCCATGGTGGCGCTGCTTTTTCAGAAACATTAATTATTGACGAAAAGGTAAAATCAAAAATTAAAAACCTCTTTTCGCTGGCTCCACTGCACAATCCGCCAAATCTTAAGGGAATTGAGGTGGCCGAGGAGATTTTTCCGCAGGCAAAACAAATTGCTGTATTTGACACTGCCTTTCATAGGAGTATTCCCGCCAAAGCAAACCACTATGCCATCCCCCTCTCCTTCCTTGAAGAGAACCACATTCAGGTATACGGTTTTCATGGGACCAGCCACAAGTATGTTTCAGAAAAAGCAATTGAGAAGCTTCAAAAGAAAGATTCAAAAATTATTACAGTGCATCTTGGGAATGGCTGCAGTATCACTGCTGTACAAGATGGCAAAAGCGTAGATCATTCCCTGGGTTTTGGCCCTGTTAACGGACTCATTATGGGTACCCGGAGTGGAGATATAGACCAGTCTGTAATATTCTATTTAATTGAAAAAATGGGTTACACTGCTAAAGAGGTGAGCGATCTTTTACATCATAAAAGCGGCATGTTAGGCCTTACAGGATTTAGTGATCTTCGCGATATAGAAGCTGAAGCGGAAAAAGGGAACCACCGCTGTCAACTGGCGCTGGAAATGAACGCTTACCGTATCAAAAAGTACATAGGATCTTATACAGCCGCAATGAATGGCCTGGATGCTATAGTTTTCACGGCAGGAATTGGAGAAAATAGCAGCAAATTACGTTCTATGATCTGTTCAAACATGGATTTCCTTGGAATTTCCATTGATGAAGAGAAAAATAAAGTAAGATCTAAAGAGATTAGAAACATCAATAATAACACCTCCAAAGTACGGGTCTTTGTAATTCCTACAAACGAGGAACTGGAGATCGCAAAACAAAGTTATTCACTAATTTTTGGATAGCTTTTTCCTCTTTTATTTTTATTCTTTTCAACCCGCTCTATTACTGACTTTTAAGCCTGGGGAGCGGGTTCATTATTTACACTTTTTGTCAACATTTTTTTGTTCATAAAACTTTAACTACCTGAAAAACAATGTTTTGACTAATAAAAGTTGTAAACTTTTTAAATGTTAAGGTTTTTACAACTGTATATTTTTCTACCTTTATAATCTCGAAGAAACAGTTCTAAAAACACAATTCACAACTAAAAAATATGAAGATAGAAGCAAAACAAGCCCCTGTAAAAACTTATTCCCAGGAGGAAGCTTTTGAAGCCTCCAGGAACTATTTTCAAGGCGATGAATTAGCCGCAAGAGTATGGATCAATAAATATGCTCTTAAAGATTCTGATGGAAATTTATACGAAAGTAACCCTCAGGAAATGCACATTCGCATTGCTAAGGAAATTTCGCGTATTGAGCAAAAATATCCTAACCCCATGAGTGAGGAAGAAGTTCTGGGATTACTCGAGAATTTCAAATATATAGTACCTCAGGGGAGCCCAATGGCAGGGATTGGTAATAAATACCAGATCGCTTCTCTATCTAATTGTTTTGTAATTGGGAACAACGGTGATAACGATTCTTACGGGAGTATCATGAAAATTGACCAGGAGCAGGTCCAATTAATGAAGAGACGTGGTGGTGTTGGTCACGACCTTTCTCACATTCGCCCAAAAGGTTCTCCTGTTAAAAACTCTGCCCTCACCTCTACTGGTCTTGTTCCTTTTATGGAAAGATTTTCTAACTCAACCCGGGAAGTTGCACAAGACGGTCGTCGCGGAGCTTTAATGCTTTCAGTTTCTATAAACCATCCTGATGCTGAAGATTTTATAGATGCAAAAATGCAACAGGGAAAAGTAACAGGTGCCAATGTATCTGTAAGGATAGATGATGCTTTTATGAAATCGGTTAAGCACAATACGCCTTACGTTCAAAAGTTCCCCATCCACAGTGACTCTCCTAAATATACCAAAGAAGTAGAAGCCCAAAAGATTTGGAATAAAATCGTCCACAACGCGTGGAAATCGGCAGAACCGGGAATCCTTTTTTGGGATACCATTACAAGAGAATCTGTACCGGATTCTTATGCAGATTTAGGATATAAAACAGTTTCTACAAATCCATGTGGTGAAATTCCGCTTTGCCCCTACGATTCCTGTAGATTACTTGCTATTAACCTGCTTTCTTATGTAGATAAACCATTTACAGAAGAAGCTTCCTTTGATTTTAAGCTTTTCAAAAAGCATGTAGGTGCTGCACAAAGAATAATGGATGACATTATTGATCTTGAATTAGAAAAAATTGATGACATTCTTGGTAAAATAGATGCAGATCCTGAAAACGAAGAAATAAAGAGAGTTGAAAAAAACCTGTGGCTGGAAATTCGTAAAAAAGCTTACGAAGGAAGAAGAACAGGAATAGGTATTACTGCAGAAGGTGATATGCTTGCCGCTCTTGGAATCTCCTACGGAAGCGAAAAAGGAATAGATTTTTCTGTTGAAGTTCACAAGACACTGGCTATTGAGGCTTACAGAGCTTCAGTATATTGTGCTAAAGAAAGAGGTGCTTTTAGTGTATACGATTCAGAAAGAGAGAAAAACAATCCATTCATTCAGCGTTTAAAAGAGGCAGATGAAAAGTTGTATTTCGAAATGATGGAGTACGGCCGAAGGAATATTGCTTTGCTTACCATTGCACCTACCAGTACTACCAGTCTTATGACCCAGACATCATCAGGAATTGAACCTGTTTTCCTGCCTGTCTATAAGAGAAGAAGAAAAGTAAATCCTAATGATAAAGAAGCAAGAGTCGACTTTGTAGACGAAACAGGGGATTCCTGGGAGGAATATGTTGTGTTTCACCACAGGTTTAAAGAATGGATGCAAATAAAAGGTTACGATACTACAAAAAACTATACGCAAAAGGAGCTTGATAAGCTGGTGAAAAAATCTCCATATTACAAAGCGACTTCCAACGATATTGACTGGGTTAGCAAGGTGACTATGCAGGGAGCTGTACAAAAGTGGGTTGACCACTCAATAAGTGTAACTGTAAACCTTCCAAACGAAGCTACCGAGGAACTTGTAGGCGAGCTCTATCTTAAGGCCTGGGAAGTAGGCTGTAAAGGAGTAACTGTTTATCGTGACGGTTCCCGTTCCGGAGTACTTATTTCCAACGAAGAAAAGAAAGAGGAAGCAAAGACTTCTTCAATTTTTCCTACCAAACGTCCGCAGACTTTAGAAGCAGATGTTGTCAGGTTCCAAAACAACAAAGAGAAATGGATTGCTTTTATAGGAATTATTGATGACAAACCCTATGAAATATTCACGGGACTTTCTGATGACGAAGACGGAATATTAATTCCGCGTTGGGTGAACAAAGGATTGATCATTAAGAATAAAGATGATGAAGGAAATAGCCGCTATGACTTCTGTTACGAGAATCAGCGTGGGTATAAAACTACCATTGAAGGGCTCTCCCACAAATTTGATCCTGAATTCTGGAACTACGCTAAACTTATTTCCAGTACTCTAAGACATGGTATGCCAATTGAAAAAGCTGTAGACCTTATTAACAGCTTACAATTGGATAATGAGTCTATCAACACCTGGAAAAATGGAGTTGCCCGTGCCCTAAAGAGATATGTTGCAGATGGCACCGCAGCAAAAGGCCAAAAATGTTCTAATTGTAATTCCACAAACTTAATCTACCAGGAAGGCTGTCTTACCTGCCCTGATTGTGGATCCTCTAAATGCGGATAAGCTAGATGTGAGATATTCATATTGAGAACTGACATTTTCTTTAAAAAAAGGAGTCCGGTATAACCCGAACTCCTTTTTTTAATTGTAATTTCTCGTCTCAATACTCACTTCTCAATACTCAATACTCACTACTATTCAACAATATACATCTCGTTACTGGCCTTAATGTAATCCTGCGGATTAAAAGTTGATTCAAAACTATTGCGAACAAGGTCTAGTTTTAAATCAAGCTGCGCTACCCTATCCTTCAAGTTTTCGTCATTTTTATATTTATTGATAAGGGTTTTATACTTATCTAAATTTTCCATTATTCTGAAAGTAAGCGTACCGAATCTGATTTTTAAATTTTGGACAGCTACCATTTCATTATAATAATCCTGCTTCCAGTTTTCGGGGTTTTTGGCCTTTTCTTCTGCTATCTTATTTTCAGCAATTTTTGAAATTTTCAGAATATATTCCGTTCTTTTCTTCGCATCAGTTTCATCTGTAAAGTTTCGTTTAAAATCTGCACGGTTAATACCCAGGATTTCCACAATATTTTTTTCCATCGCCTGGTCCTGTAGCTCCTTCAGCTCATCTAGACTTTTTGTTATTGCTTTCCACTCAGTTTCAATGAGATCTTTATCGTGGGTAAATTGTGAGACTGCAGTTGTAAGCTTAAACATCTTTAAACTTTTTTCCTTTAGTTCCTTATCTCTGCGACCAAGAGAATTAATAAAGCCACCTATCCCATCAAATAAACTTCCGGCGAACATTCCGGTGAAGGGTGTTCCTTCAGCAAGATTTCCGGTCACATCAAGAATGTGACTCAAAGCAGCAAGCCTCGCTTCGTCTTTCTTGTTTTCTTCTATATACTTTTCAAATTCTTTAAACCAGGCAGCATATCCTTCATACGTCATTGGATTACTCACCCTGTCTAATGTGGTATAAAATTCACGGGAACTGTTAAAGAGGTTAAGGGGTTTAATTTCCCGCTCCATGGAAGCAAGATTTAAAACGGCCGAACTGTAATTGTCGATTGAGCTCGGTTAAAACTAGATCTGTAACAGAACGATTTTCTTCAGAAATTTGCCCAATGGTGGTTAGGGGCATCAGAAAAAACAACAATAAAATTCCAAAAATTGATTTATTCATAGTAGATGGTTTGGTTTGGCTGATTTATTACGGATTAGGACGCATCATATTTTATGCCGATTTTTGAGAAACTTTGAAGTAGAGAACAATTTTGTTACACAACAGGAAGGAAATTAATAAAAAATTTATTTCCTTCCCACCCGTACCAAAAGAGGAAATACTACTTCTCCCCCCTCACCATAAGAATTTTTAAGTTTTTTGGTAATTAATTCCACAGGATCCTTTCCATTCTTTTCCTGAAAATGTTTTACTGCAGACCAGGTTCGTAAATAACCAACGAGATGTTCATAGGTCCAATGCAATTTAATTTCGAAATCAGGAACTATAATTTCTTCGAAAGGAAAAGGAATTGTTTCATATTTCTCATCCAGGTATTTCCTTTCCCAATCCCAATAAGGACCTATAATTTCCTTGTAAAAATGATCTATTACTTTGTTGGTCTCCTTATTACTCCTTACCAGCCCATATCCTATTAATGCTAAAATTCCCTGAGATTTTAAAACTCTATTTACTTCCGCATAGAACTTTTCGAAATTAAACCAGTGCACCGCCTGCCCTACTGTGATGAGATCAAAAAATTCATTGGGAAAACTAGTTTCTTCTGCAGCCTGTATGGAGTAATTTATGTTATTGCCTGGATGTGCATGTTTAATTTGTTCTTTACTAATATCTGTAGCTTCTACTGTAGTAAAATGTTTTGAAAGTTTTGTAGCCAATTGACCATTTCCGGTAGCACAATCCCATGCTTTTTCTTTTTCTGACACCATATTTGTAATATAGGAGATCAGCTTCAAAGGATATTGTGGCCGATATCGCGCATATTTATCAGATTCAGAGGAAAAATTATCTTTCATTATTTTATTTTATAATCTTTTACCTTCTATGCCATCTTCGGGTGAACCACCAAACCGCCGCATGAAGAAAAGCTGTCAGCAGTGCTGCTATAGCAAAGTTTTCGAGTGCCGTAAATACTCCTAAAGTATAATTATCTTCAAAAGTTGACGGCAATTCAAAGAAATTCACCATTGCCTGAACAAAATAACCGAAAAAGCTGAAAGTCAGCAGAAGAAAAGCGTAGGTAAGAATAAAAAAGAAGTTGTTTTCTGTTGTCCATTTATAATAAACAGCTATTATCATAAAAACTATCCAGCTTAACCAGATACTTATTTGATAGAATAGAATGGAGCGTTCTACTCTGTTTACAACCTGTCCTAATTCCAGAGACTGCATAACTAAATATGCCTGAATAGATGGGTATAATAACAAAAAGAAAAATATTCCTGCTAAAAGATACTTCTTCTTCATATTCTCATTATTAAGACTTCTTACTTAAGTTCCGGTTTTGCAGATAAAATATTTATTATATAAGATCATAACAAGTAACTAAAATTCAGTACCTTAGGAAGAGTAATTCTTTATCTCAAAGAAATGAAAACTAAAATTATAAAATTAATTGTTTCCTCAATTCTCTGGATTTTACCGGGAGTTTTGATCTGTTCTTTTCCGGCTTTACAGGCTCAGGAAATTATTCAGGACCAATTTAATGAATTTAAAGGGGAAGTGCGAGACAGCAGAAATGGAGATCCTATAGTTTCCGCATTTCTGGCTGTAAACGGAACTAATATCTCCACGGTAACCAATGCCGATGGAGAATTCTTGCTGAAAATTCCTGTTTCCTTAACAACGGGAACTGTTACTATTTCCAATATGGGATATCAAAGTAAAACCCTGCCGTTAGATAATTTTAGAAAAAACAATACTTCTATTGAACTCGACGAAACTATAGAGGAGCTCTCAACAGTAAATATTTTTAAAGCAGAAAATGCGCATGAGTTAGTTAGAGATATGCTTTTAAAAACAGGAGATAATTATTTTAGCGATCCTACTCTTATGACTGCTTTTTACAGGGAAACAATAAGTAACAGATGGAGAAATGTCTCTCTTTCAGAAGCAGTTTTAAAAATTCACAAGAAGCCTTATACGTCCATTGGAAGAGATGATATCTCTTTGGTAAAAGCAAGAAAAAGTGCTGATTATAAGCGACTGGATACCGTTGCTCTTAAACTGCGAGGGGGGCCTTTTAATAACCTCTATAGTGATGTTATGAAATATCCTGAATACCTTTTTAAACCTCAGGAACTGGATGATTATACCTTTAGTTTCTCTGAACCTACAAGGATCAACAATCGCTATCTCTACGTTGTGGATTTTGAGCAAAAAGACAAAAGTTATCCCTGGTTTTTCGGTAAACTTTTTATAGATGCAGAAACCACTTCTCTTGTAAAAGCAGTTTATGAAATAAATGTTGATAATCGTAAGATCGCCAGTGACATGTTTGTGAGGAAAAAACCAGCTAAGTGCCAGGGTATATCCAGTTAGTGTCCAATACGAAGTTGATTACCGGGAAAGCGGTGGCAAATGGTATTATGGCTATGCAAATGCAAATCTCGAATTTGTTATAAACTGGAAACGAAAATTGTTTAACACCAAATATTTCGTTAGCAGTGAAATGGCGATTACCGACTGGGAAAAACGAGCAGATGAAATTGCCAGAAGAGATGCAAATTTCCTAAGTCAAACAGTTGTTATGGCTGATGATGTCTCAGGATTTTCAGATGTTGGGTTTTGGGGAGAAAATAATATTATAGAACCCGATAAGTCCATTGAAAATGCTATTGAAAAGATTCAAAGACAGATAAAGAACAATAATTGAACTTTAGATTTAAGGTAGGGTTAAGTGTTTAAGAAGATTCGTCATCTTTTTATACACTTAACCTTTACTATTTTCTATCTGATCTTTTTTCTTTTCTGAAAAATAGCGGCCGTACAATTTATTTTGAGACTTCAATTTTTTCACACGGTCTACTGGCAGTTGTCCCGGCTTTAACCTCCAGCTCCAGTTACCTTTTGTACTACCCGGGATATTCATTAAACCCTTCTTTCCCAATCCCAAAATATCCTGCATAGGTACCACAGCAATTTTGGCTACCGATTGTAAAGCTAATTTATGCATAACCTCATGTGCATTGGCTTTAGTAATATCATGCCCGGTATACTTTCTTAAATGTTTTTTAGCCGCTTTGTCAGCACCTTTAAACCATCCTTTTGTAGTATTGTTATCGTGAGTGCCTGTATAAACTATACTGTGCGGTTTGTGATTGAAAGGCAAATAGGGATTTTCTCGTTTTTCTTCACCGAAGGCGAATTGCAAAACATTCATTCCGGGAAAATTAAATTTTTCCAATAGCTTATAAACTAAGCTCATCCAGCTGTCCAAGATCTTCAGCAATTAAAGGCATATCCGGAAATTCTTTTTTTACTATTCTGAAAAAATCTGTTCCGGGTGTTCTTACCCATTTTCCGTTTATTGCGGTGTCCTCACCTGCAGGCACTTCCCAATAAGCTGCAAATGCGCGGAAATGGTCTAAACGAACCAGATCGAAAAGCAATAAATTCTGCCTGACCCTCTCTACCCACCATTTAAATTTATCTTCTTTCAGCTGCTTCCAGTCGTATACTAGGTGTTCCCCATAACTGTCCTGTTTCACTGAAATAATCCGGAGGCACACCTGATACTTTTTCAGGTTGTTTCTCTTCATCAAGCTTGAAGAATTCAGAATATGACCAGCAGTCGGCACTGTCGTGATTTATATAAAAAGGTATATCTCCAAATAATTTAATTTTCTTCTTACTGAAGCATAATTTTTTAATTTCTCCCACTGCGTGAAGAACATAAACTGGATAAACTTAGTTTTCTTAATATTCTCACTCAATTCCTCCTTAGCTTCTTTAATGGCACAAGCTTCTTTATCTCTTAATCCCTCCGGCCACTTCGTCCAGGCGCATTTATGTTTCTCGTGTAAAGCTTTGTAGAGACTATAATCATCCAGCCAAAACTTGTGGTTCTTTAAAAATGAATTATAATCGGTAGATTTGGTATTCCTGAAATTTTGAAAAGCTTCCTCCAGAACTTTCTCTCTGAATTTTTCCGCAGCCTTAAAATTTACTTTTTCCGGAGTTTTATCCTTGGAAAATTTAAGTTTCTTCAAATTTACCAGCCCCTCCTCCTCGAGCAATTGCGGACTTATAAGTAATTTATTCCCTGCAAAAGCTGAATCACTGCTGTAGGGAGAATAACTATAAGCTTTATCGGTGGGATTTAATGGCAGCAATTGCCAGTAAGTATGGCCTGAGGCTTCCAAAAAATCCACGAATTCATAAGCATCAGGACCAAGATCGCCGATGCCGTACGGTGAAGGCAAAGAAGTTATATGTAATAGTACGCCACTGCTTCTTTCTAATTCCATTATTTACTTTTATTTCTAAATAGTGCTACAGGAAACTGTTCTATGTGCTCCTTCACCTGTAAAAAATCGCCCGATTCTGATTTTGTTTCCGTAAAAATATTTGTCCAATTGGTGGGAAAATCTTCGGGTAATATAACCTGAAGATCCTTAATATTTGTCAAATTAAGATCAACGGGGTTAAAGATGTTTGATACTTCCACAGGTGCAACAATTATTGCATATTCTCCATCTAATCTACGTGCATAGGCTATAAAACTTTCTGCAGAATTACAGTAATTTTCAGAGGGATGTAATCCCCTTTTTGATACAGATCGAAATTTCTTTTCCTATCAGATAATGTTCTGTTTAAGGTGTACATCTTAACTTTACCACTACCATAATCCTTTTTAATAGTATTTAACTGTTCCTTTAGATGGTTATGATTAAATTTCTCAAATTCAGATAAATATTTTTTCCTTAAATCGTAATTAACTTTCCTTCTGTTGTCGGGATCTACATAACTAAGGTCCCACAATTCTGTTCCCTGATATACATCGGGGATACCGGGGGAGGTAATTTTAATGAGAGTTTGAGATAGGGATTTTACTGCTCCCAGCCCGGCAATTTTCTTCTGAAATTCATCAAAAGATTTTCTGAAGTTCTCATTAGCTAAAATATCCCTGATAAAATCAAAAACATCCTGTTCATATTGTTCATTAGGTTGTGCCCAATTGGAATGAACCTTAGCCTCTCGTAAAACTTTTTGTAAGTAGTCGCTTGAGCGGGATAGAAAATCTTCCTCCTTCTCGAAGGTCATTCCTCCCAGAAGTACCTGGTAAATAAAATATTCTTCATTGGCTGAGGGAACTTCTTTATTTTTCCTCACCTCCAGATTTAATATCTTCCATTCCTGAACCTTTGAAAACCATTCCTCAGGAATTTCGCTGAGCACATCTAACCTCATCCTGGCATCTTCTCCTCTTTTAGTGTCATGAGTTGCTGTGGCACTAATAGCTAAAGGATAATTTTCCAGACGCTGCAGCATCTTTTGATGAAATTCTTCTACCGTAATTCCGAAATTTTCGGGAGAATCACCAACCTCATTATGGGAGGCAAGCCTGTTATATATATAGAAGGAAGTATCTTCTACCCCTTTTGCAGCCAGAGGACCGCTGAACTGCTGGCACCTCTGCAGGAAAAACAACATGTTCTCTTTATTTTTTCCTGCTTCACCCAGGAACAATTTTTTTACCTCCTGAATTTGCTGTTCAAATTCGGGCGCTTTTTCTGTAGCTTTTTCTATTGCCTCGTCAATTACACCCTTTTGCAAAGGTGTAAGCGGAAAATTATGCGGATATATCCTGTAAACAGGAAATGCTGCCAAAACAGCACTTAATGCTTCTTTCCAGCTATCTTCCTTTTGATCTTCAGGTAGTAGATTAATTTCCTTTAAAAGAGTCATCAAATTCTCTAATTCTCCACCCATTCTTTCTTTCAGAATGAATAATTTCTTATCATAGACCAGCGAGTGATAATCTGCAATATCCGGTGCTATTTCAGCATAGGATTCAGAAAAATATTTTTCACTGGATGATTTCGTAAAAAGATGGTTTATCTGGGCAAGGAATTCATATCCGCTTGTTCCCTCTACAGGCCAGTCTTCAGGCAATTCCTCTCCGGCTTCTAAGATCTTTTCTACTACAATGTAAAAATCTTCGCCCACCAACTTCCTTAGAGATTTAAGATAATTGAGAGGATCAAATAACCCGTCTATATGATCTATTCGTAAACCCTGAATTAAGCCTGCGTCACAAAGATCTTTAATATAGGTATGGTAAGAATCAAATACCTGCGGATCCTCCATTCTAAGGCAAATAAGATCATTTATTGTGAAGAACCTCCTGTAGTTGATCTCCTTCTCTGTCCTTTTCCAGTAAGTAGGAAGGAAGTATTGAAGATCAAGTACCTCTTTCATTCGGCTTTCAGACTCATTAATTGCCTTAACATTGTCATTTACAAGTTGAATTTGATCATCTTTTTCATATACCTTTCTTAGAAAAGAAGTTTTTAGATCCTTCCATTCCTCTGCATTCCCGGAAAAATTCTGAAAATGATCCTTCCATTTGCCGTTTAATACATTGGATAGAATGTAGGCATAAGACTCTCTGCTCAAAGGATAAATATTGTCATAGTAAGCAAGTGAGAATCCCTCTTCACCAAGCTGGATATTTAATTCTTTGTTACTGAGAATTTCTTCTAATTCTCCTCCAAGGAAAGGAGCCATAACCTTATTTAAACCTTTGTAATCCCAATTAATATCGAAAAAATTGTACCTTGACGATAATGGCCCCAACTCAAAGATCTCATTAAGCCAAACGTTCTCTCCATCATAAGCCATGTGGTTAGGAACAATGTCCTGTAACCATGTCATTTGCAATTCTTTCAACCTTTCACTAATCTCCCTGAACTCTTCCAGTTTCCCAATTTCCCTATTGAGAGAAAAAGGATCCATCACGTCATAACCATGGGTACTTCCCTCCCTGGCCCGAAAAAATGGAGCTGAATACAGAGTAGAGACCCCCAACCTATCCAGATAATCAACTATCTTTTTAAGATCTTCAAATTTGAAGTCTGGCGAAAGCTGTAAACGATATGTTGTATCAGGCTTTCTCATTAAGGTACCAGATTTAGTTTCTTTTCAAGATCAACAAACCCTGAAAGCCAGGCCTTAGCCTGGGCATTACCCTCCTTACTTTGGTCAATAAATCTGTCGTAGTGTTCATCCTTAATCTCGAAAACTATATTCTGAGCTTCCCATTCGTTAGGTTCTAAGACACTTTTCTTAATAACGGTAAGGAATTCATTAATAGATTTCATTAGCTCATAATTGTCCGGCTCTTTCCTTAATTGTCTCATTAGATAATTAAGCCGATTATCGGTTAGGAAATTGAGAGTGACCACATCTAAAGTGACATTAATTTGTGCGGCAGACTGAAGTAGGTTTTTAAATCTCGATAAACTAAAGTCATCCTTTTCGAGTTCGTTCACCAGTTTATTATTAACAGCCATATCCACGGGCAGCTTAAGCCTGTTGGGCACCTTCATATTAATTTCCTTGAAAGTCTGTAATAGAGGATAACTGTTATCATAGATTTGTTGCATACTGGTTTCAACAGATTTTAAAGTATTTTCCATTACAAGCTCCATGATACTACGTTGCTCGTCACGGAACAAGTGCCAGAAAGAGTAGTTATGATTCCCAAAATAATTATCCATCATATTGAAGATCTCATAAACGTTTCCTTTATTAAAAAATCCTGCAACACTGTTGTGCATCTCCTCAAGTGCCTCTTCTCCCATATACTTGCGGACTCCCCCAAATAAATGATGATCTCCCATATGTAATACCGCATAGGAAATATCTACATTTTCCCAGGTAACATCAGATCTAAACTGCGTACGGCCTATTAAGAGTTTTTGTTTTCCCGCTTCGTAATAATATTTCGTTTTAACACTTGCGCTAAAATTATACAGGCTTACCTCTTCCGGAAAATCTTCAAATAAAGATGAAACAGCGTAATGAGCACCAATTCTAAGCATATCCAGTGCCATAGGCTTTACAAACTGGTTATAGGCTGTAAGGGCTGTGTCATACTCCGGGAGATTACTGGGTATTTTTTCCAGCAACTGTTCAAACTCCTCTTCATAACTTTTGCCACTAATTTCCTCTGCCAACTGAATAGCTCTTTTGGCATAGAAAATATCCTGCATAGATTCAATCCCGGTGACTTCATCAAAGAACCAGCCACAGCTGGTGTACATTAACATAGTATGGTATTGCATCTCCAGAAGTTTCAAAAGATCTATTTGTTCTTCTTCTGTAAGATCTGCTTTAAAATTTTCTTTGAAAAACTCCAGGACATTATCCCTGTCCCGGTCTAAAACTACCTTGATGTAACGGTTTCTTACTTCCCATGGCTCCGATGTGTATTTTTCCATTTCGGTTTCATAGAGCTCAATGAGATTATCCCTTACCCAGTCGAAGGTATTTCTTAAGGGTTCTCTCCATTTCTGGTTCCAGCCTTCATTTCCTCCAGTATTACAGCCACAGTCGCTTCTCCAGCGTTCCACACCGTGGTAACAGCTCCAGGAAGTATTTTCAATAATTTGAGCTTCATATTCAGGAGGAAATTTTTCTAAAAACTCTCCATAAATAGTAAGCTCGGCATCATCGTGCTCATTTATATGATTTAGACAATAGCTCAACGCCATTTCTCCCAGGTGATGGTGGTGACCGTAGCTCTCCCCATCAGTACCTATATTCACAAGCTCAACATCATCTTTTTCTGAAAATTGTCCCTGTAACCTATCCGCAAAGCGTTCCCCATCATTTAACAAACCTTCAAAGGCAACCCCTTGAGAAGCTAGGTCCATCGTAAAAGAACAGGTTAATTGTTCTGCCTGATGGAAGATTACAAACGTATGCTCTCCTGGTGTTCACTTTTGCATCTGTGGCATCTGTCCATTTTTCCTCACCTAATTTCCTCACCTGTTTCGCCTGATATGGAGAAAGAATGGTAAATTTAATATTATGCTTTGCCAGCATTTCCAAAGTATCAGTATTTACAGCCGTTTCACCTAACCACATACCTTCCGGCTCGCGGTTAAATCTTGACCGAAAATCCGCAATTCCCCAAATGACCTGGGTTTCCTTATCTCTCTCATTAGCCAAAGGCATAATAAGGTGATTATACGCCTGTGCCAAAGCAGAACCATGGCCCGAAAAGCGTTCCTGGCTTTCTTTGTCTGCTTCAAGAATTCCCCGATAGGTTTCCGGAGCTTCGTTCTCCATCCACGCCAATAAGGTTGGCCCCATATTGAAACTCATATAGGCATAGTTGTTCATAATAGACTCAATCTTGCCCTCGTGGTCCCAGATACGGGAAGATGTATTTCTTATATAACATTCTGCATTGATCCTGTGATTCCAGTCATGGTAAGGATAAGCTGAATCTTGTATTTCTACTTTATTCAACCAGGGATTTTCTCTAGGCGGCTGATAAAAATGGCCGTGGATACAAACATATTTCTTATTCATTATCTTATTTTTTATTGTTTCGGCAGAATGTTTTTAAAGCCAGATTTTCCTGCTCTCCCATTCCCCCTTGTTTTTAATTGATATAGTTATTTATTTAAAAGCACGAAAGAATGTGCAGGTATTTGAAAATTATTGGAAATACTTTGAAATTTGATCTCCTGGGTTCCACCCCATTCTTTGTTTCCCGATGCCAGTAAAAGTTGCCAGGATCCTTCAGCAACATTTACCTCCTGATCACTGTCAGAAAAATTAAAAGCGGCAAAAAGACTTTTTTCTCCTTCAGCAGTAAGAGTTAACAACCGCTTCTCCTCATTTGAATCAGATATTATTTCATTACTTCTGAAGGGTTCAAAAGCACCGCTTTTTCGCAGCTCCAATAGCTTTTTATAAAAGCTGAAAAATGAATTTCTTCTTTTCATCCTTCTGAAATTCCCAGTTTAATTTGGATGCTTCAAAAGTTTCTTCTCCCTGCGGATCAGGGAAATCTCCTGTATTATTGTCAAAAAAGTATTCAAATTCCCGTTTTCTTCCTTCCCTCACTGCTTTTACCAGGTCTTTATCTCCATGACTTACAAAATATTGAAAGGGTCTATCTTCTGCGAATTCCTCACCCATAAATAACATAGGAACAAAGGGTGAAGTGAGTAAAACTCCCGCTGCGAGTTTTAATCCTTCAAAAGAAATTAACTCCTGCAGCCGTTCTCCCAGCATCCTGTTACCTATCTGGTCGTGATTTTGAATACATACCACGAATTTTGATGGTGGTAATCCCAAAGGATTATTTCCCACAGTTCTCTTTCTAAAATTGGAATAAATTCCATCATATATAAAAGCCTGTTTAAATGCTTTTTCCAGATGTGAAATTTTTCCGAAGTCTTTATAATATCCATCAGTTTCGCCTGTAAGAACAGTATGTAGAGCGTGATGGAAGTCATCTACCCATTGACCTTCAAGACCGTAACCGCCCTTTTCATAGTCGTTAATTATTTTAGTGTCATTAAGATCACTTTCTGCAATGAGCACATATTGCCTCTAACCGTCTTTTCCTGAAGTCCATCCACCTTCTGGCTCATTTCCTTAAGCAAATGCCGCGCACCTCTGTCTATAATTTCATGGATGGCATCCAGGCGTAACCCGTCAAATCTAAATTCTTCAAGCCACATAAGGACATTCTGAATAAAAAAATTCCTTACTTCGTCACTGTGTTTATCATCATAATTTAAAGCTGCTCCCCAGGGGGTTTTATACTTTTCAGTAAAATAGGGACCATATTGAGAAAGATAATTCCCTTCCGGCCCCATATGGTTATATACAGCGTCCAGTATAACAGCAATACCCTTTTGATGGCAGGTATTGATCATTTTTTTTAATCCTTCCACACCACCATAACTATGTTGTGCAGCATATGGATACACCCCGTCGTAACCCCAGTTCCTGTTCTCGGGAAATTGGGAAATAGGTAGTATTTCTATTGTATTAATGCCTAATTCAAGTAAATGGTCTAATTTTTCTGTGACCGCTTTAAAGGTTCCTTCTGAAGTAAAAGTTCCTACGTGAAGCTCATAGATCACCATATCCTTAATAGAAATGCCTTTCCAGGATTTTTCTTCCCACTTAAAAGCATTTTGATCCACTACCTGAGACCAGGAGTGCACACCCTCTGGTTGAGAACGTGAAGCAGGATCTGGAAATTCATTTTTGTTGTTGAGTTTAAACTTATATAAAGTGCCGGGTGGAGTATTTGAGATCGTTCCTTCCCAATAGCCGTGTTTATCCTTTTGAAGTTTTTCGCTTTTTTCTTTACCTTTTATTATTACCTCAACATTTTCTTGTGAGGGTGCCCAAACAGTAAATTTTGTATTGTCTTCATTTAAAAATTCTGCTCCTATCTTTCTATACATATTATCAATTTCTCTGAATTTTCCAAATCTAAGAAGGATATAGGGGTATGTTTTAAGGTTTAGTAATTTTTTAACGGTGAAGTCAGCTACACTTATCTAAATTTAAGTACTTTAAAATAAAAACGGTAGATTTTTCAACGAAACTAAGCATAATAGGAGTAAAAACAAAAAGATCATAATGAAGATAGAAGGCCATAGAAGAGTAAGTATAGATAATGTTTCACTAAGTAATAGATTGTGGGAAATATCCCATTAAAAGAGTAATTAAGGAAAGTATAGAAATTAAGGCTGATATTTTTACTGATGGCCACGAAAAGGTAGATGCAGTTATTTTATATCGGGAAAAAGTAAAAGGAAAGAACAAGGAAAAAAAGTGGAATGAAAAACGACTGGAATTTGTAATCAATGATCGCTGGCGTGGTTCTTTTCAATTACTAAGCAACCGGATTTTACGAATACACTATAGAGGCATGGGTCGACCATTTTGCAACCTGGCAGTATGGTTTAAAAAAGAAATATGACGACAGGCAACCAATAAAAACTGAGCTTCTTATTGGAGCACAAATGATGGAGGAGGCGATCGCACGTGCTTCTGCCCCTCAAAAGAAGAAACTTCAATCGTGGATAGAAGAACTTCGTAAGGATGAGAATGACAAAAGATCTGTTGAACTCGCACTTAACGAGGAAGTGACCGAGGTAATGTATCAAAACAGGGACAGAACAAAAGCTCACTAAGTATGATAAAGTTCTTGAGGTACTGGTGGAGAGAGAAAGAGCATTATTTAGTTCCTGGTACGAATTTTTTCCACGTTCAACGTCTCCCGAGGAAGGTACTCACGGGAACTTTGCCACCAGTGAAAGAATTCTTCCTGAAATCGCCCGTATGGGGTTTGATGTAATCTACTTACCACCTATTCATCCAATTGGCCGAAGTCATAGAAAAGGTGTGAATAACGCCACCGAAGCTCAGCCTGGTGATCCCGGATCTCCCTGGGCAATTGGTGCAAAAGAAGGAGGACACAAAGCCGTTCATCCCGAATTGGGAACCATAGATGATTTTACAAACTTTGTTAGTAAGGCCAATGATTTGGGAATGGAAATCGCCTTAGACTTTGCTATCCAGTGTTCTCCCGATCATCCTTACGTTAAAGATCATCCGCAATGGTTTAAATGGCGACCCGATGGAACTGTACAATATGCTGAAAATCCGCCGAAAAAATACCAGGACGTTCTGCTTAAGTGAATTTTGAAACTGCCGACTGGGAGAATCTATGGCAGGAGTTAAAAAGTGTAGTAGAATACTGGATTGACAAAGGAGTCAAAATATTTAGGGTTGATAATCCACATACAAAATCCTTTATATTTTGGGAATGGCTAATAAGGGAAATAAATCTGAAGTATGACGGAATATTATTTCTGGCTGAAGCTTTCACCCGTCCAAGAATAATGGAAAAACTGGGGAAAATTGGTTTTACTCAATCGTACACCTATTTTACATGGAGAAATTCAAAAGAGGAATTTATAGAATATATGACAGAACTTACAAAGACCGATATGAGAGATTACTTCCGTCCTAATTTCTGGCCGAACACACCCGATATTCTTCCCATTTCTTTGGAAAATAAAGGAGAACCATCCTTTTTAATACGTCTTCTTCTGGCAGGGACCTTATCCTCTAATTATGGTATGTATGGGCCTTTATTCGAATTTGGTCTTAATGAAGCCTATCCCGGGAAAGAAGAATATACCAGGTCTGAAAAATATGAGGTGAAACATTGGGACTGGAACAGGCAAAATAAAATAAAAGAAGTTATAACCAGTCTTAACCAAATAAGAAAAGAAAATAAAGCACTACAAAGCACCTGGAATGTAGAATTTTGTGACACCGATAACAATCAACTCCTTTGCTATTCCAAAATAAGCGAGGATAAAGAAAATAAATTATTAATTGCAGTAAGCTTTGATCCTGAGCACAGCCAGGCAGGTTGGGTTAAAGTTCCTTTAAAGGATTTCGGATTAAAAGAAAACGAACCCTATTCTGTAACCGATCTTTTATCTGGTAATAAGTACTTCTGGGAAAATGAATGGAACTATGTTGCACTCCACCCTCAGGCTATACCAGCCCATATTTTTAAAGTAGAAAAAGCATAAAAAGCGAAGAAAAAAGAAAACTATGACAGACCAAACTAATAAAGATGATCAAATATATTGGTACAAAGATGCCATAATCTATGAATTGCATATCAAAGCGTTCTTTGACAGTAATGGAGATGGAATAGGTGATTTTGCAGGTCTCATGCAAAAACTTGATTACCTTGAAGATCTTGGAGTTACGGCAATTTGGCTACTACCCTTCTACCCTTCTCCTCTTAGGGATGATGGCTATGATATAGCTGATTATTATTCTATAAATCCTTCATATGGAGATATCAAAATCTTCAAAAAACTTATTAAAGAGGCTCACAAACGCGGATTAAAAATTATTACGGAACTTGTAATTAACCACACCTCAGACCAGCATCCATGGTTCCAGAGAGCAAGAAGAGCTCCTGAGGGGTCTGACCATAGAGATTATTACGTTTGGAGTGAGGATCCTAACAAATATAAAGATGCGAGGATCATTTTTACTGATACTGAGCCTTCCAACTGGACCTGGGATCCTGAAGCCAAAGCCTACTTCTGGCACAGGTTCTTCTCTCATCAACCAGACCTTAATTTCGATAATGAAAATGTTCAGAAGGAGATCTTTAAAATTCTCGATTTCTGGTGCAAAATGGGAGTGGATGGATTCCGCCTGGATGCGGTACCATATCTGTTCGAAAGAGAAAATACCAACTGTGAAAATTTAGAACCTACGCATGAGTTTTTAAAGAAATTAAGATCTTATGTAGACGAACATTTTGATGATAAACTTCTTTTAGCTGAAGCAAATATGTGGCCGGAGGATTCTGCAGCCTATTTTGGTGATGGAGATGAGTGTCATATGAATTACCACTTCCCAATTATGCCGCGAATGTTCATGGCTGTAAAAATGGAAGACAGGTATCCTATAATTGATATTATTGATCAAACTCCTGAAATACCTGAATCCTGCCAGTGGGGTATCTTCCTTAGAAACCATGATGAACTAACGCTCGAGATGGTGACTGATGAAGAAAGGGATTACATGTATAAAGTATATACAAAGGACCCGCAGGCTAAGATCAATGTAGGTATCAGGCACAGACTTGCCCCTCTTTTAGAGAACAACCGCAGCAAGATCGAGTTAATGAATGTGCTGCTATTTTCTCTACCCGGTACACCTATAATTTACTACGGAGATGAAATAGGAATGGGAGACAATTTTTATTTAGGAGACCGTGACGGTGTTCGTACACCAATGCAATGGTCGGCAGACAGAAATGCCGGATTTTCACATGCTAATCCTCACAAGCTGTATCTGCTTAAGTAATAATTGATCCTGAATACAAATATGAGTCTGTTAACGTAGAATCGCAGTTAATGAATTCTTCATCCTTATTATGGTGGATGAAACGAATTATCGCTATGAGAAAGAGATTTAAAGCTTTTGGCTGGGGGGATATAAAATTCCTGTCTCCTGCCAATGCTAAAATCATTGCTTATACCCGCTCATTTGAAGAAGAAGAAATTCTTGTTCTTGCAAATCTTTCCAGATTCCCTCAGGCAGCGGAACTCGAACTGGAAGGTTATGAAGGTTATACTCCTGTTGAAGTTTTTAGTCATAATAAATTCCCACAAGTGACAGAGAACCCTTACCTGTTCACAATGGCGCCTCACGGCTACTATTGGTTCCTTTTAGAAAAGGAAAAGGGGCAGGTTGAAGGACCGGAAAAAAAGAAGCAAACATTAAAGTTGGGAGAATGGCAGGATCTTTTTGATAATAAAGTAAGAGCAAAATTTGAAAATAAAATCTTACTAAGCATATCTCAATTCCTGTAGATGGTTTGGAGGTAAATCCAGGGTTATTCAAAATATATCTATAGTTAGTCATTTAGAAATGCCTGTAAAAGATATTCCTACTTCCTGGATTACGCTTGAAATCAATTATAATGATGGCTTGCCCGAAACTTATCAACTTCCTTTGGCTTATATGCCCTGTCACAAGGATGAACAGGTAAAAGAGATTCCTAAAAAAGGGATCATTTGTACTACATACCTTGGAAACGAGGAAGGGATCCTGTTTGATGCAGTTTACAATGAAAATTTCCGAAATCAAATCTTTAGCAACATAAGAAAAGGGAAAAAGATTCAAAATGGCGTGGGTGATCTTGTTTTCTATCAAAGCGATGACGGAAACGACCTGGGTAAAGGTGAAATCCATTCCAGAGTTTTAAATGCAGAACAAAGTAATACATCCCTGATCTACGACAATAAGTACTTCCTTAAACTATACAGGAAACTTGACAGTACAATTAACCCGGATCTGGAGATCACAAGATATCTTTCAGAAAAAACCGATTATAAAAATTCTCCTCAGTTTGTAGGAGCTATAGAATTTAACCCGGGACCTAATAAGATAATAGTTTTGGGTATGATGCAGGATCTTATTCCTAATCAGGGAGATGCCTGGGATTACACAAAAGATTCTCTGGAGAGATATTTTGAAGGTGTTATGACTCGTTCAAAAGAGGTAAAACTGGAGCAGGCACAGGGAGAACTTACACAACCAATAAAATATGATGACATTCCTGAATCCATGAAGGAATTCCTGGGAGTAATTTATCCTGAAAGAGCTCATCTTCTGGGACAACGTACTGCTGAAATGCACACTGCCCTCGCCGCACGACCAGATCAAAAAGATTTTAAACATGAAGAATTCTCGTTACATTATCAGAGATCGGTTTACTCTTCTTTACAATCGCTTACAAGGAATTCTTTTCAGATGCTTCAGAAAAGTCTGAAAAATTTACCTGAAGAGATCCAAAAGGAAGCAAAGGAAGTGCTTGATATGAAGGACGAGGTGCTACGGGTATTCAAAAGGATCTATGACCATAAGATTCCTGTGATGAAAATACGTACCCACGGTGATTATCACCTCGGGCAGGTATTGTGGACAGGAAAAGATTTCATAATCATTGATTTTGAAGGAGAACCAGCACGAGCTTTTAGCGAACGAAGATTAAAAAGGTCACCTTTACGAGACGTTGCCGGAATGGTACGTTCCTTTCATTATGCCGCCTACAGTAGCATAATGGAGCCGGAATTTGAGCAACAAAGAAAAGATGGCGATCTGGAAGCCTGGGCAGAAGCCTGGTATTACCACATTACACGTTTATACCTGCAGGGTTATAACGAAAGTGTGGGAGAAAGCGACTTTATCCCTCAGGATCAGGAAGATTTTAAGATACTGATGGAAACATTCCTGCTTGAAAAAGCAGTTTATGAACTGAATTACGAACTAAATAATCGTCCTAACTGGGTATTAATACCGCTAAGGGGCATTAAAACAATAATAGGGAGGTATAGAAATGGCTAAACGAAAAGAAATAAATACAACCGACAACAACATAGAGAATCAAAAACCAACAACTGGTGCAAAAAGCAAAAAGGTTACCGATAGTGACTTAAAAATGCCTTCTGCCACTAAGCGATAATGCAGGGGACGCTAATAATAAGTCCCCACAACCAAAAGATACAAGTAAATTACCGCAAAGGGAAGAGCCGGGGTTTTCCGGGCAAAATGAAGGATCTTTTTCACCTTCAGGAGCTACGGGTTCTACAGACGATTCCGGCTCACCTAGAGGGGAAGAGAAAAGAAAAACTAAGCACAAAAGCACAGGTGAAAAAGCCATCAAAAATAACTCACGGAGCTGAAGGTAGATTTTCTGACAAAGAAAAAGGAACAGCTACGGGTTTAGAAGATGGTAATGCAAACAATGCGGGGCTGGTAAGCGGAAATGATCCTGCGGTAAACACCTCCGGCAAAACAGCCAGGGCTAAAAAGCAAGCTAAAGTGAGTCAACCTGCAAAAGGAAGTCTTTCCGGTAAGGACAAAACTGCAGATATTGGAACAAACCTTCCTGGAGCCGAAAAGGATTCTTCGGGAGACAAGCCTAAAAAGTTACCTGTTCCAAAAAAGAAGTTGCCGGAGTCTACTTCTTCAAATGAAGCCGACAACACTGGAATAGGTAGTACTCAAAAAGGTAAGAAAACAGGGAAAGGCGCTGGAGCTGGCAAAGAATCTGCAAAAAGAGCAACTAAATCCACTGCTGGAAGTAAAACCTCCAAATCCTCAGCAAAATCAGAAGAGAAATCTGCCCCTGGTCCTGAGGTAAAAGGAAGTGGAAAAAGGACCACAAATAAAAAATCTAAAGATGAAGACTCCGGTACTTCTACTGCAGAAGACCTTAAAAATCTTGCAACTTCAACTGCTAAGAACATTGCCGACAAAATTCTTCCGGATGAAGAGACCCGGAATACGATTTTAAAAACTGCGAAAGACATTCTACCTGACCCTGAAGAAGTTCAGAAAAAAGCGAAAAAGCTTAAAAATGATCTTTCACCTGAAATTGACCTTGTCAATAAAGCCGTTGACAAGATTATTCCGAAGGATGAGATAAAAGAAAAGGCAGGAAAAATTCAAAAGGCGGCAAAGGATATTAGAACCAGAAATGAAGAGAAAGCAGCAGAAAAAAAGTTTGATGAGATTTCTTTACTTTCAGATTTAGATATCCATCTTTTTAAAGAAGGAAAACATTTTCATCTCTATAAAAAATTAGGATCTCATGTAATGGACTTTAACGGTACCAGCGGTGTATACTTTGCCCTTTGGGCTCCTAACGCCAGCCAGGTTTCTGTAATTGGAGATTTTAATGATTGGTACAGCAAGCTCACCCAATGACTGCCCGGCCAGATGGTTCGGGAATTTGGGAAGCTTTTATACCGGAAGCTAAAAATGGTAGCCTTTATAAATATTTTATCAAATCCAACAATGGCTATGAAGTGGAAAAAGGAGATCCCTTCGCGTTCTACTGGGAAGTTCCGCCAAATACTGCCTCAGTCGTTTGGGACCTAAAAGCAAGCTGGAATGATAAAAAATGGCTTGCTGACAGGAAAGCGAATGCAGGAAATGCAAAACCTGTTTCAGTTTACGAATTACACGTAGGCTCCTGGAAAAGAGTGCCTGAAGAAGATATGAGATCTCTATCTTACAGGGAACTTGCTGATCAACTGCCACAGTACCTAAATGAAACCGGATTTACGCACGTAGAATTTATGCCCGTGATGGAGCATCCATTTTTGGATCCTGGGGTTACCAGGTTACTGGATATTTTGCGCCTTCCAGTAGGTTTGGAACACCTCAGGATTTTATGCACTTAATTGATTCCCTGCATCAGGCTGGTATTGGGGTAATTCTTGATTGGGTTCCCTCCCACTTCCCGTCTGATATGCACGGTCTGCATTATTTTGATGGTACATTTCTATATGAACATCAGGATCCAAGAAAAGGTTTCCATCCGGACTGGCAAAGCTATATCTTTAACTATGGTCGAAACGAGGTGCGATCCTTCCTTATCAGTAATGCCCTCTACTGGCTGGACGTATTCCATGCCGACGGATTACGGGTAGATGCCGTGGCTTCGATGCTTTACCTCGATTACTCCAGAAAACATGGAGAATGGGAAGCAAACGAACACGGAGGTAATGAAAACCTGGAAGCTATAAGCTTCCTCAAAGAATTCAATGAAGTAGTTTATTCGGAATTTCCCGATACCATGACTATAGCTGAAGAATCCACCGCCTGGCCAATGGTTTCAAAACCAACTTATATGGGCGGCTTAGGCTTTGGTATGAAATGGATGATGGGTTGGATGCATGACACCCTGGAGTATTTTCAGAAAGATCCTATTCACAGGAAGCATCACCAGAATACCATTACTTTTAGTACAACTTACGCGTTTACTGAAAATTTTATGTTGCCGCTATCCCACGATGAAGTGGTTTATGGTAAACAATCCATTATTAACAAAATGCCGGGCGATCACTGGAATAAATTCGCCAATTTAAGGTCCCTTTATTCCTATATGTATGCCCATCCCGGAACAAAATTGTTGTTTATGGGTGCTGAATTTGCACAGCCAAGCGAATGGAACCATGACGGTAGTCTGGAATGGCATCTTACTAATGAAGAACCTCATAGGCAAATCCAACAAACTATCTCCGCTTTAAACCGACTGTATAAAAATGAACTAAGCACTGTACGAAAAAGGTTTTGATGCTGAAGGTTTTGAGTGGGTAGACTTTAATGATGCTGAGAGCAGCGTAATAAGTTTCCTTCGAAAAGGTGACGATCCCAGAGAATACATACTTGTGGTTTGTAATCTCACTCCGGTTCCAAGGGAAAACTACAGGATTGGAGTGCCCTACCAGGGGAACTGGAGGGAAATTTTTAACAGTGACGACCAGGGCTTTGGAGGAAGTAACATCAGGAATTCTGATACTGTTAATTCTGAAGCTGTGCCAACTCACGGAAAAGATCATTCAGTTTCACTTACCCTTCCTCCTATGGGTATTATCTATCTTAAAAGAGATACAAATAATTAAGAACTATAATTTTAAAAAGTTTTAAAATAAATAATCCTGCCGTTAGAGCAGGATTATTTATTTGTTTAAGAGTTTGTTATCCTACCTGAACTTCTTTGGTAAAACTTCTGCCATTTACATGAACAGTAATGGTGTATTTACCCGCAGGCACTTTAGAAAAATCTAATGTTTTCTTTACTATTAAATCATTACAATATATAGTATTGACCAAACCGCCCTTTTTGTCATAGACCACAAAAGAAGTTTCCTTCATACCCGGGTTGGTTAGAAAAACTTTTACAAGATTTTTCTCCGCTTTAAATTGTGGTTTAAAAATAGTCCTGGATGATTTCCCCGTCAACTCTATTCCTGAAACAGTTTTTGTTACTTCTGTTGTTTGGAAACTGTGCTCTTTTTCCAAAATAAGGAAATAGACACCATTTGGAATTACTTCAAGATTAAAGGTTTTTTTATAATTATTCTTTAATAGAAGATTATCCTTAAATAGGATTTCTCCTTTTTCATCCTGAAAAAAAGAATTGCTCCTTTTTCTTCTTCGGCAAGTTCAACAGTAAGGATTTGATCACTTGACACCTTTACGTCAAATCCATCGGCCGCTTTTACTTCAAAATTTACCAGCATAATCAGCATCACTAAAAGTTTAAAAACATTTCTCATAATTTTAGGTTTAAAGGTTAATACTTATCTTCCTTACAAACCTACTGCAGCTTTAGATCTAATTTGAGTCCAGAATATTCCAATTAATTTGCAATTTTACCCTTAGATCTCTTTACGCAAACGATTAATGATAAAATAGCATATTTTTGCGTTAAAAACGGCTACGTGCCTAAAAAGGAATGATAGTAAATTTTATCTTCTAAAATTGCAGGAAATGAAAACTTTAATAAAACCCACTTTTGAAAAGGTAGAGCTTTTGGCAGTTCATTTTCATACCGTAGATATGATTCTACTCACCAAAATAAGAGTCATACCTTTTGGCATTACCATCCCGAAATTGAATTGGTGTACGTAAACGGAGGTTCAGGCAAAAGACAAATAGGAAGCCATATTTCTTATTATAGAAAAGGGGATCTTATACTTATAGGTTCTAATTTACCTCATTGCGGGTTTACCGATGGGCTTACCAAGAATGAATGCGAAACTGTAATACAACTCAAGCCGGACTTTTTAGGATCTGCGTTTTTTGATATTCCTGAAATGAGAAACATAAAGTCACTCCTTAACAGTGCAAAAATGGGAATTGTATATCACGGCAATGAAAAACGTATGATAGGTAATGCTATTGAAGAACTAAAAGATAAAAATCATTATGAACGCTTACTGGGTTTATTGCAGGTTTTTAAACTTCTTGAAGAAGCTGAAAATTATACAATACTCAACGCCCAGGGCTTTGTCCTGGAAGCCGAATTACAGGACAATAACAGGATCAATATTATTTTTAATTTTGTAAAGGAAGAATTTCATCGTTTAATTACCCTGGAAGAGGTTGCCGATATGGTGAGTATGACAGTACCATCATTTTGTCGCTATTTTAAAAAAATAACAGGAAAAACCTTTGTTCAGTTTGTTAATGAGTACAGGTTGGTACATTCAGCTAAATTGCTTCACGAAAAGCAAGTGAGTATTCTAGATGTTTGTTTTGAAAGTGGATTTAATAATTTTAGCCATTTTAATAAACAATTCAAGAAGTTCACGGGTAAAACACCTTCAATTTATAGGAATGAATTAAAATTCCTGGTTTCATAAGAACCTAAAACAAAAAAATCCCGCCAGTAGCGGGATTTTTGTTTTGTGAGAAAACTTTAGTCATGGTGCATGAACCTCTGTTTTGTTAGAAGCTTTTCCTCTGTTTCTACATGATCCTCATCAGGTACGCAACAATCTACTGGACATACAGCAGCACATTGTGGTTCCTCATGAAAACCTTTACATTCTGTACATTTATCAGGAACTATATAATAGATCTCATCACTCACTAAGCTCCTGTGGTTCATTAGCATTAGCTTTACGGCCATCCCAAAGTACTACGTTTCCTTCTAAATCTGTTCCATCAGCATATCTCCAATCATCAGCACCTTCGTAAATCGCTGTATTTGGGCACTCCGGCTCACAGGCTCCGCAGTTTATGCATTCATCTGTTATTACAATTGCCATAGCTTTTTATTTATTTAATTATCTCTTACTTCCTAAAAATACTGGCAGGAATTTATCCTCTATTTTTATAGGAATTGTAAGAGAATTGTGATCAATAACTTTTATTTTCGTGCACAAATTTAAAGCCAAATCAATTCATAACCAAATAAGACAGATGACAATACAGCAGCGGAAGGAACATTTTATTGAACTTGGCGTTTTTCTTAATCAGTTTAGTAATGCGGGGGGAGCAGTTCCCGCCGGGTTCCCTAAGAATGAAAAGGTTTTCAAAGCACTGCAGGAGCAAATTGAAAGGGCAATTCATTACAATGGATGGTTTACAAAGGAGAATATTTTGTTTTCACTTGACCAATGGAGCCAGGCTTTAACTGAAGAGAACATTAACAACTGGATAGCTCCTTATAATTTCAAAGAAGAACAATTAAAGACTGTTGCTATAATAATGGCAGGAAATATTCCCCTGGTAGGCTTCCATGATTTTCTTTCAGTTCTCATTTCAGGAAACAGGCTCATAGCAAAACAGTCCTCCAATGATCAAAAATTACTTCCTCTTATCGCTGAATACCTCTACTCCCTGGAACCGGAATACAGAAACAGGATATCTTTTACAGAAGGACGACTTCAAAATTTTGATGCTGTTATTGCAACGGGCAGTAATAATACCGCCCGATATTTTGAATACTATTTTGCCAGTAAACCTTCTATTATCAGGAAGAACCGCAATTCTGTTGCTGTTCTCACCGGAGAAGAAAGTCGTGAACAGCTAGAGGCACTTGGAGAGGACATTTTTAAATATTTTGGCCTTGGCTGCAGAAACGTTTCAAAACTTTATGTTCCTATAGGTTATGATTTTGACGCCTTCTATAAAGCAATTGCTCCCTGGGAAAGACTTTTGGATCATGCGAAATATGCCAACAACTACGACTACAATAAAGCGGTATACCTGATGAGTGAATTTCCTTTCCTCGATAATGGTTTTCTAATCCTTAAGGAGGATAAAAATTTTGGTTCTCCAATTGCCACTGTTTTTTATGAGGAGTACTCTAATGATGCGTCATTAAAGGACCTGCTTCAGCAAAATTCTGAAAACCTGCAGTGCGTGGTTTCCGGCGATTCGGTATCCATAGATTTCGGAAAAAGTCAGCAACCGGGTTTATCTGATTTTGCAGATAATGTAGACACGCTGGCATTTCTTCAGAATCTATAAAGTTCAGTAGGTAGGCTGTATTCTGTACTTCATTCTATTTTTATTTGAATCCCCACTTTCGTAACTTGGCAGATGACTAACTATCGATACAAATAATTGCCGAAGACGGCATATTTTTAATTATGATTTTATGAAAAAACACAACTATAGTGCGGGCCCATGTATTCTCCCACAAGAAGTATTTGAGGAAGCTTCCCAGGCAATTTTAAACTTCAATAATTCCGGATTATCCATTCTTGAAATTTCACATCGCAGCAAAGATTTCGTGGAAGTAATGGAAGAAGCCCGCAACCTTTCTCTTGAGCTTCTGGGTCTTGAAGGAAAAGGATATAAAGCTCTTTTTCTACAAGGTGGTGCCAACATGCAGTTTCTTATGGTGGCATACAATTTACTGGGAAAGAAAGCAGCTTACCTTAATACAAGCACCTGGTCTTCTAAAGCAATAAAAGAAGCAAAACTTTTTGGTGAAGTTAATGTAGTGGCTTCTTCTGAAGATAAAAATTTCAGCTATATCCCTAAAGGATTTAAAATTCCTGATGATGTAGATTATTTTCACTGTACAAGTAACAACACAATTTTTGGGACTCAAATAAAGAAATTTCCTTCTACAAAAGTTCCGGTCGTCTGCGATATGAGTAGTGATATCTTCTCAAGACAGCTGGATTTTTCAAAGTTTGATCTTATTTATGCAGGAGCTCAAAAGAATATGGGACCTGCAGGAACCACTCTTGTTGTTGTTAAAGAGGATATCTTAGGTGAGGTTGAAAGAAAAATACCTTCGATGCTGGATTATAAAGTGCATATTAGCAAAGACAGTATGTATAACACTCCTGCCGTTTATGCTGTCTATGTTTCGTTGCTTACAATGCGCTGGCTAAAAGCAAATGGTGGTATAGCAGCAATTGAAGAACAGAATGAAAAAAAGGCGGCCTTGCTATATTCTGAAATAGATATTAATCCTCTTTTCAAAGGTTTTACTGCAACAGAAGACAGATCTATCATGAATGCAACCTTTAACCTATCCAAAGATTCTTTAAAAGATAAATTTGATAGAATGTGGAAAGATGCAGGAATCAATGGGTTAAATGGCCACCGAAGTGTAGGTGGTTACAGGGCTTCGATGTATAATGCCTTACCCCTGGAAAGCGTACAGGTATTAGTTGATGTAATGAGCGATCTTGAACGTGGAGCATAAATAATAGGAAAAATGTTTCCCGAAAATCAAAGAAAATGAGAGTATTAGCAAATGACGGTATTTCGCAGAGCGGAAAAATTGCTCTTGAAAAAGCCAGTGTTTGAAGTTATTATTACCAAGGTTGCACAGGAGCAACTTAAAAATTATCTGAATGAAGAAAAAATAGATGTTATTCTCGTAAGAAGTGGCACCCAGGTGCGGAAAGATCTAATAGACTCCTGTAAGAATCTTAAAATAATAGGACGCGGTGGCGTAGGCCTGGATAATATTGATGTTGATTATGCTCTTAGCAAAGGAATAAAGGTAATTAATACTCCCGCAGCCAGTTCATCCTCTGTTGCAGAATTGGTATTTGCGCATCTCTATGGAGGAGTAAGATATTTATATGACGCTAACAGGAATATGCCTTTAAGTGGAGATTTAGAATTTAAGAACTTAAAGAAGAATTATGCAGGAGGAAGGGAATTACGGGGCAAAACTTTGGGAATTATTGGCATGGGACGCATCGGGAAGGAAGTTGCCCGTCTTGCTCTTGGTATTGGCATGAAAGTTATAGCCAGTGATGATGAAGTTGGACACACTGATATTACGTTACATTTTTATAATGACCAGGTGGTGACAATCCCTATTAAAACTGAACCTGTTCAGGAACTTATTAAACACTCTGATTTTATTACACTCCATGTGCTTAAGCACAGCAGGAACCTATTATTGGTAAAGAAGAAATCCAGGAAATGAAGAAAGGCGTAGCTATTATCAATACCTCCCGGGGAGGAGTAGTAGATGAAGCGGCGCTTCTGGAAGGTTTGGCTTCAGGCAAAATTTCATTTGCAGGCCTGGATGTTTTTGAGAATGAACCTACACCTGCGGTAAAAGTTCTAATGGACCAGAAAATCTCGCTCTCCCCACATATTGGAGCTGCAACTCTTGAAGCCCAGGATAGAATTGGTATAGAACTGGCAGAACAAATCATATCTATTTTAAATGGAAAAAATGTTTAAAGACTGGTTGATCAATAGAAATGCTCCGTCCTCGGGGCATTTTTTTTATAACTACTTTGGGAATTCAGCCCGCAAAAATATTGTACATTCTTTTCATTAAAATTACTAGTTATGGCATCAATACTTGATTTGTTAGGTACTCAAAAAGGAGAAGAATTTATAGCAAAGGCCAGTGAGGCAACATCTGAAAGTAAGGAAAATGTTACAGGAGTTTTAGGCATGGCACTTCCCATTCTTTTAGGGTCTATGAAAAATAACATTAATTCTTCGGAAGGTGAAAAAAGCCTCGACAACGCTCTCAATAGCGAAAAACATGGAGATGATTTTCTTACAAATCTCAGTAATGGAAATTCTTCAGAAATGACTGCAGAAGGAAACAAAATTCTGGATCATATCCTGGGGGATAATCAGGGTAATATTGTTTCTGTTATAAGCAATACATTAGGAATTGAAAAATCTTCTGTTTCTAAAATTATTAAAATGGCAGCACCTCTTCTAATGAGTATACTGTCCAGTCAAAAGAAAAAAACTAATACAGCTTCATCAGGACTAAAAGATCTTCTGAATTCGGTAATGGGAGCATCGGGGAAATTTGATAACTCTCTTATCGAAACAATTTTAAATGGTAAGGGAGACGGCAACATTTTAAATGATGTGAAGGGAATGGCACTTGGAGGTGGAAAATCTGGTAAAAAAGATGGTGGTATCCTTGGTGGAATGCTGGGTGGCAAATAACAGGAATAATTTTTGTTACTTAGTAAATAAAAAATAAATGAAAAACTTTCTATATCTAATATTCCTTGGCTTAATGATCTATAGCTGTGGTTCAAGCAGGGAAAGGGACTTTAATAATAAGGAAATCCCTGTAACTGCCAATGACACAGTGAGAATCGCTAATGACAGCCTGGAATATGAAATTATTATTATAGAACCTGGTTTTCATGCTTTTATTAACAGCATCGCAAGGCCCAGAGGTTACCACAGCCAGTCTTACCTTGAAAATAAAAACCAATTTCTAACCCAGGACTATAATGCCCGGGTGAGAAATCCTCTCCAGTATAATCCCAATCTTTATGTTCAGGAAATCAATTATGAGCCAAGCATTGATTATGGATATGAAGTAAATTACCTGCTCTACAATTATTTTGTCTTCTTTTCCAGGGAATATAACCAGCGGTTTTCTGTACCCACACGATTGTAAAGGATATTTTTTTAATTGGGCGTAGATGTAATATATTTGCAGCATGAATAAATTGAAGCAGCGTTGGGGTATAGAATCTAACTTTCAGATCATTCTCATTCTAATTGTTTTCGCATTGACGGGTTCTACTTCAACAAAACTTGCAGGTCCATTGTGTGATTTTTTAGGTCTTCATCAGGATTCTTCTCCCTGGTATTTTTACTGGCTTATCAGGATTATGCTTATTTTTCCAATTTACCAGGTACTGCTCGTGTTTTTTGGATGGCTATTTGGCCAGTTTAAATTTTTCTGGCAGTTTGAAAAGAAAATGCTGAGCCGAATAGGACTTGCACGATTTTTAAATTAAAGTGAGTAGTTTAAAAAAACATATAATACTATTCTTTGCTCTGGCCCTACTGTTCCCATCGGCAGTTAGCCTTACCCACATTTACGCCCACGAGATCCAGGTAGAATGCAATCACGAATCGCAGGTACACTTACATAAAAAGAACATTGACTGTGAACTATGTCATCTTCAACACAGTTCCTTCTTTACATTTGCTCCTTTTAATTTTGAGCTATTCCAGCCCGAAATTTTCAATAAAAAATTTTTTCTTCATTATCAGTTTTTAAGTGAATACCAGAGGCTTTCCTTTGGGTTGCGTGCACCTCCCGTTGTTTAGTAATATCAGCCCCGATTCCCCGGGAAATTTATTTAACTAATAATTTTTTGAAGAATATAAAATGTACAAATATTTATGTATGGTATTTGCCATGCTCATCGCAAGCTCGGCACTGTCACAAAATTTAATTGAGGGAAAAATTACTGATGCAGAAACGGGACAACCTGTTTTTGGTGCTTCAGTTTCAGTACCCAAACAAGAAAAAGGAAGCCTTTCTTCTCCGGACGGTAATTTTAGAATAATAAACCTTGCGAACGGAAATCACCAACTGGTAATATCCTCATTAGGGTATGCAACTAGAACTCTTACTGTCACTGTTCCTTTACAAAATCCCATTAGTATTACTCTGGAACCTTCAGCAATAGAAATGGAGGAAGTTATAGTATCTACTCCTTTTCATAGATTACAGAGTGAAAATGTGGTTATGGTCACTCGCGCTACTGTAGATGATTTAAATAGATCTGGCGCTGTAACTTTAGCAAATGGAATCTCGCAGCTTCCCGGCGTAGAGACAGTAACTACGGGGGCGGGAATAGGAAAACCAGTAATAAGGGGATTAAGTTCTAACAGAGTTTTAGTCTATGCACAGGGAGTAAGGCTGGAAAATCAGCAATATGGAGATGAGCATGGTCTGGGTTTAAGTTCCAGTGGAGTAGAAAGTGTAGAAGTAATTAAAGGACTTAGCTTCATTGTTATACGGGAGTGATGCCCTTGGCGGAGTTCTCTACCTAAATCCTGAAAAATACAGCGCAGTTAACAGTACAGCAGTTGATGCTTAATGTTGCCTATCACAGCAATACCCTGGGAACAGAATATAATGCAGGAGTAAAATCATCAGGAGATAGGTTTAAGTATCTCATTAGGGGTAATTATGCCGCCCACAGTGACTACGAAACCGGAAATGACCTTAGGGTTACTAATTCCCGGTTTAATGAATTTGATCTAAAGGGAGGAATTGGTTACCAGGATTCAAAATACCGTGGAGATCTTAGGTATAATTACAATAATTCAGGAGTTGGAATACCAGAGGAAATAGGAGAACAATCTACGTCCAGGGAATTATTAGAGCCCTATCAGGAAGTTGAAAATCACATTTTAAGCTTTGACAACAGGCTCTTTTTTAGAAATTCAAGCCTTGATATTAAAGTGGGTTACCTCTTTAATAATCGAAGAGAATTTGAAGACCACCATCATCACGAGGAAGAGGAACACGAGGAGGAGCACGAGGAAGAGGAGCACGAAGAAGTTATACCTGAAGGAGAGGAGCATCCGGCTCTTGAGATGCACCTGGAGACTTTAAATTATGATATCAAGTATAATACTCCACAATGGGGGAATTTTGAAACCATTATTGGAGTACAGGGAATGTTCCAGACAAACTCCAATTTTGGAGAAGAAATTTTAATTCCAGACGCACAGGTTAGAGATATAGGTTTTCTTGCCACCACCCATTACCATCTGGATAAATTTGATTTTCAGGCTAAGTCTAAGGTTTGATAACCGAAGACTGGAGACCAAAGAACATGGAGAGGAAGGAGAAGAAGAATTTTTTGCACCTATTGAAAGAAATTTTACAAGTTATAATGGCGCTCTGGGTGTAAAATTTCAGGTTTTACCTGCCCTGACTGCTCGAATTAACGGCGCGTCAGGATTCCGTGCCCCAAACCTGGCCGAACTTACCGCCAATGGAAGCCACGAAGGTACTAACAGGTATGAAATAGGAAATTCTTCTCTGGACAATGAACAAAATTTCCAGCTGGACCTCGCATTGGAATATAGAAACGAGCATTTTGAATTATTTGCAAATGCTTTCCACAACAAAATAAATAATTATATCTACCTGAACCCAACCGGAGAATTTATTGAAGAAGATCCTGTTTTTGAATATTTCCAGAATGATGCAAGGTTATATGGTGGAGAAGCTAGGTATTCATATTCACCCCCACCCTATTCACTGGCTGCATATAGAGAGTAGCATAGAAACAGTGGAAGGGGAACAAGGTGATGGAGAAAATCTGCCCCTAATCCCCGCAACTTCCTTTACAAATACTCTGAGAATAGAACTTGAAAAGGCCAGTTTTCTAAAGGAGACTTACACATTCGTCACCCTAAAGACTACGCTGGACCAGGATAAAACCGGAGTTTTTGAAACTATTACTCCAGGATATTCGCTTCTAAGTGCAGGGTTGGGTGGAAATTTTAATCTTGGAGGATTAGATTTAGGATTGCGTATAGCAGGTTCAAATCTATTGGATAAAACATATATTTCTCATTTATCCAGATTAAAACCTGATGGGATTCCCAATATGGGTAGAAATGTGACAGTGAGTTTAAAAGCTTCTCTCTAGGTACTATTTCAGCGGGAAAACCCAAGAGCACTTCGGAGGAAGATATTTTAACTCAAACATCTACTAACGAGGAATGAAGTATAGACATTCCCGGAATAAAAAAGGAGGAAACCACGGTTTCCTCCTTTTACTTATATAATCTCTTTTCTTAGATCACTTCAGCTTCCAAAACAATTTCGTTGGCTGTTTCTTTCTTCCATACGAAGGTGTATAACCACATAAGTGTAAAGGTGGGAATGACATCTGTACCCGGGAGAATTTCTTCCAGAAACACTAAAACCGATGCAACTTTACCTTTATTTCCAGAGTACATTTGTCTCATTTTTTTAGCTGCATAAGGTGCCCATAAAAGATCCAGAAATGGACCAACCAAAGGAACCGCATACGTTGCCATACCTATCGCATCATAAATTAATCCTTTAACGAGTAACTTCTTTTTCAGGTTTATCATTTTGTTGGTTTTTTATATTAAAGAGCAAAAAAAATGCCAAAACTCCCGCCATCACCTTTCCTACCTAATTCCTCTATGCCTCTGCCTGTTTAAGTTTTTCAGAATATAGTTCCTTTAATTTTTTGATTTTAGGATCAATAATTGCCTGGCAATACTGCTGCTCCCTATGTTTATTATAATATTCTAAATGTTCAGGTTCTGCAGGATAAAATCCTCCGGCCTCTGATACTTCTGTAACTATGGCATTCTTAAATATCTTTTCATTTTCCAATTCTCTTTTTACCTCAAGTGCTATAGTTTTTTGCTCTTCAGAATGGTAGAAAATTGCACTTCTATAGTGAGTCCCAACGTCATATTGCTGCCTGTTTAATGTTGTAGGATCGTGGGTGCTGAAAAATATATAAAGTAACTCAGCATAGGTAATTTCTGAAGGATCAAATTGAATTTCTATAGACTCAGCATGGCTTAGTCCTGCCGTGGTAACAACTTCCCGATATGCAGGATTTTTTATCGTTCCTCCGGTAAATCCCGGAATTACTTTATACACACCTTTCAATCTTTGAAAAACCGCTTCTGTACACCAGAAACATCCTCCGGCCAGAGTTGCCTTTTCTAAATCTCTTTCTTCCATAATAGTTTTTTTTATAAAATAAACCAATTACTGTTTAGATAAAATTTTTTAACGAATAATTGAGAAGCGATGAACCATCCCGGGAGATTAAAAGTATAAAAATGTATTTTTTTCCGATCTAAAACTAATGTTTAAAAAGATATAACTAATTTCACGTTCCAATAAAGATTTTAATGATCTACGCAGAAAATATCCATAAGTACTACGGGGACCTCCACGTTTTAAAGGGTGTTAATCTTCTTATCGAAAAAAGTGAAATAGTTTCAATTGTGGGAGCTTCCGGGGCTGGGAAAACTACTCTGCTACAAATATTAGGTACCCTGGACCAGCCGGAACAGGAAAAGAACAGCATCTTAAAGATTAATGACATTGATATTTACTCTCAAAGCCCTAGGAAACTTTCAAAGTTCAGAAATGAACAAATAGGATTTATCTTTCAGTTTCATCAGTTATTACCTGAATTTACAGCCCTTGAAAATATTTGTATTCCGGCTTTTATAAAAAACACTTCAAAGACAGTAGCAGAGAAACGAGCTATGGAATTGCTGGAATTTTTAGGGCTTACCGCTAGAGCTCACCACAAACCTTCAGAAATGAGCGGAGGAGAGCAACAGAGAATTGCGGTCGCACGATCTCTTATAAATAATCCCGCAGTAATTTATGCCGACGAACCTTCAGGAAATCTTGATAGTGAATCTGCAGAAAACCTTCACAAATTGTTCTTTCGTCTTCGCGAAGAATTTCAGCAAACATTTGTTATTGTAACCCATAATGAAGAATTGGCTAATATGGCCGACAGGAAGTTAACCATGGTTGACGGAGAAATTATATAAAAAAGGGAAATTCAAGATTTGAGAAAAGCCGAATTAAAAAACTTTTTGGATCAAAAAGTAAACGAGTACAATAATCCCACTTTTATTGAAACTGACCCTATTTCTATTCCCCACAGGTTTACAAAAAAAGAGGACATAGAAATCGCTGGCTTTCTCTCCTCTACTATAGCCTGGGGAAACAGAAAAAGTATTTTAAAGAATGCTTCTCATTTAATGGACTTGTTATGGAATTCTCCACACGATTTTGTTTTAAACCATACGACCAGGGACCTTCTACAGCTTAATAATTTTGTACATCGCACCTTTAACGGGGCCGATTTGCAATACTTTATTCTATCACTTAAAAACATTTATACAAATCACCACGGGCTTGAATCGATATTTGAAAGATATGCTGAACCGGATAATTTGCAAATAAGTATTCATCAATTCAAGAAAATATTTTTTGAACTTCAGCATTTACCCAGAACTGAAAAGCATGTTAGTGATCCTCTTAAAAATTCAGCTGCAAAACGCATTAATATGTTCCTTAGATGGATGGTGAGAAAAGATAATCGCAATGTGGATTTTGGAATTTGGGAGAAAATACATCCTTCACAACTCTCCTGTCCTTTAGATGTGCATTCAGGAAATACAGCACGAAAATTAGGACTCTTAAAGCGGAAGCAGAATGATGCGAAAGCACTAACAGAACTTGATGAAGCTTTAAGAAAGCTGGACGCTGAAGATCCGGTGAAATATGACTTTGCTCTTTTTGGTTTAGGAGTTTTTGAAAAATTTAACAAAATCTAATGGAGTAGCAGTTCCAATCATTAAAGCGTTTCTCTTCAATTATAACCATCAGTTTTATTTTTTAAGGTGGTTCAGTTAGATACTACCCGTTAACGTTTTTTTAACTTCTAAGGATAATTTCAGTAACTTTGTAGGTAAACCTTTTGTTGAAGGTTTTACAGAAATAATTTCGAAGTTAGTTATGAAAACACACCAGCATCCTGTCAATGAGAAACAACGTCTATCAGCCCTTGAGGAACTTCAGTTATTTCCGGTAATTCAGGAAGACAACTTTGATAATATAACCCAGCTGGCCTCTTTTATTTGTAAAACCCCTGTATCTCTAATTACTCTCATAGGTAAAGACAAACAATATTTTAAGTCTAAAGTAGGAACAGAACTAACAGAGGCAGATCGCGATATTTCTCATTGTACCCACGCTATCCTTAATCCGGAAGAATTATTAGAGATTCCTGATACCAGGGAAGACAGTCGGTTTTCAAATAATCCTTACACCGTTGGAAATCCACCAATCCTGTTCTACGCTGGTATGCCGCTTAAAGCTTCAAACGGAAGTGCAATAGGTACATTGTGCGTCCTCGATACTCAACCACGACAGCTTCAAAATGATGAGAAAATTGCTCTCAAGGCTCTTGCACGCCAGGTAGAAAACCTGTTTGAATTAAGGCGCCAAAATCTTGATCTTAATAAAACAAAAAATGAACTAAAGCAAAGGAACCATCAACTAAAAGATTTTGCTTAGGTGTAGTGGCCCACGATATGAAAATGCCCCTCGCAAATATTATATTAACTGCAGATCTTTTAAAAGCTAAATACAAAACCCATTTTGATGAACAGGGTATGGAGTATCTCAATTATTTAAAGCAATCTTCCTTTAAATTAAGCAATTACGTGCAGGGAATCCTTGAGCATTATGAGAGCGATGTGGTAAGTGATATAAATCACGAAGAATTTGATGTTCACGATCTTCTGGAACAAATAATTGATTTGTTAAATATTAATTATGATTGTGAAATAAACCTACCTGAAATAAATAAGGTGTTGCATTGTAATCGTGCAGCCCTGGAGCAAATATTCCTGAATTTAATAGGGAATAGCTTAAAATATAATGAACACGAGAAAATTGTAATTACGGTAAATTGCGAAGAAGACGAAAAATTCTATTATTTCTCTGTAAAAGATAACGGGATTGGAATTCCAAGAGATAAGCAGGAGGAGATTTTTAATCTTTTTACGGTAGTCGCCGAAAAAGACAGGAAGGGGAACAGAGGTAATGGCATTGGGCTTTCTACTGTTAAAAAGCTGGTTGATTCTTTAGGCGGTGAAATTAGTGTGGAATCAAAGGTGAATGAAGGCACTTTAATTAGATTTTCAGTGAAAAGAACGGCCTTGTGTTAACAGCCAAATCCTGCTATTTAATAATTATTCCCATAGTTAATATTCATTTTGCTAATTTAGTAGTTTGAAGGCTATAACCTTATGGAAAACTCATTTGAACCAAATGAAAGAATTCGTTCATTTGTTCTCGAAAATTATAATATAGCAACAAGTTACCCCGACCCGGATTACGATCAACTCGTTTTCCTTACTGCAGCAATTTGTAAAGCACCAGTAGCTTATCTAAGCATTATTGAACCAGATACAATTTGCCTGAAAGCCCGGTATGGGATTGAGCTTGAAAAGCTTAAACGGAAAAAAGTTTTACCCAGGCCACTCTTGATTCGGGGAAAAGTTTTTTAACTGTTAACTATTCTGAACAACCAGAAATTTTTAGGGAAGCTTCGGTAACCCACCATCAGGACTTTAAATTTTTTGCATCTGTCCTATTAAAGGACCCAAAAGGTTTTCCTTTGGGTTCATTAGTTATTCTGGACATTGAAGAGCGGCAGCTGGATGAAATCCAGGTTAAAGCCCTTCATGCTCTGGCTAACCAAAGCTGGAAATTAATAGAATACGGCAAGCAAAAGCAGGAATTCATTAAAGTTCAAAATATGCTTAAGAGAAAGTATGTAGAACTTGAAAAATTTACCAGCCTTGTTTCTCACGATATTAAATCTCCTCTTGCCAATATTATTTCACTTACTGAGCTTCTTAAGGAGGAAAACCAGGGAAAACTAGATGAAGAAACGACACAATACCTAAATTATCTCGTGGAGTCTTCTTATTCTCTAAGGAATTATGTTGACGGAATCCTGAGTTTTTACCGAAGTGAACACATCCTCGAGAAAGATCATGAAAATGTAGATTTAAATCAACTTCTCAAGGGGATTGCAAAACTCTATGATGTAAAAGAGGACGTAATTATTACCTATCCGGGCACTACAATTCTACATCACGTTAATAAAGCTGCCTTAACACAGGTTTTTCTTAACCTTATAAGTAATGGACTTAAATACAACCAAAAACCTAGAAGAAAAATTGAAATTAAATACAGGGAGGAAGAACATTTTTATTGTTTTGAGGTGCTAGATAACGGGGAAGGATTTCCAGAGGAAGAGGCTTCCCGTATTTTTGATCTTTTTACAACTTTGGAAACTACAGACAGGGAAGGTAATCCCGGTAGTGGGATAGGACTGGCAACAGTTAAAAAACTGGTAGATAGCATGGGAGGCAAAGTAAAGGTGAGATCGACACCGGGAGAAGGAAGTACTTTTAGTTTTACCGTACAGAGACTTTAAATTACCTCTGCCTTTTAGAAGGCTTTCTCTATCTTTGAAGATCTATAAGAACAATTTATGCAGTTTCATAATCCCGAAGTGTTGTATGCCTTATTTCTTCTGGTTATTCCTGTTATTGTTCATCTCTTCCAACTTAGAAAATTTCAAAGAGAGAATTTTACCAATGTCAAATTCTTAAAAAAGCTTTCCCGGCAAACCCGAAAAAGTTCCCGGCTTAAAAAGTGGTTAGTTCTTGCTACGCGATTATTACTTCTATCCTGTATAATTTTTGCATTTTCACGTCCTTTTTTTCCCGGTGAGATGGAAGTAACGGGAGAAGTTGATACTTTAATTTATTTAGATAACTCCTATAGTATGCAGGCCGAAGGCCAGCGTGGAAAATTGCTGGAACGAAGTGTCCAGGAATTACTGGAAAGTCTTCCCAATGACAGGTCCTTCTTCTTGATGACCAATGATGAAATCTATCCTGAAATTACCAAGGCAGATCTTCAAAATATCTCCTATTCCGCAAATAATGTAGATTTTAGAACAGTATTATTAAGAGCTGAAAATTACTTTACCAGGAAGTCAACCTCCAATAAAAAATTACTTTTGATATCAGATTTTCAGCAAGAATTACCTGATCCTGAAGACATTTTAGATTTAGATGTTTCTATTTATTCTTTACCGCTTAAACCTGAGAACTTCAGCAATGTGAGCCTGGATTCTGTATATTTTTCATCTGCGCAGGCTACTTCAGGTAATATTTCTGTGCATTTGAGTTTTATGGGAAATAGCCCTGGAAATGTCCCTGTCTCCTTTTTTCAGAAGAAAAATTAATAGGAAAGGCAAGTGTGAATTTTGCTGAAGGCAATCAACAAATAATTAATTTTCCTGTAGAAAGAAATGACATTGCTGAAGGCAAAGTACAAATTGAGGATAACGGGCTTCAATTTGATAATATTCTTTTCTTCACCTTAAATAAAAACAACCCCATTAAAATTAGCAGTATCAATGGCACTGATGATGCATTTCTAAGAAAGATTTTTCAGGCCCCCGAGTTTGAATTTAAAGGAATGCCCCTTTCGGGTATAGACTATAATTCTATTGTAGATGCCCGCGTAATTATACTTAATGAAATTGAAGACCTTCCTCCTTCTCTTGCAGGAAATCTTCAGGAAAAACTTCAGAATAATACCATATTTATTATTATTCCCAACAGTGCAAATATCGGGACAAATTTACGTTCATTTTTAAGCACCCTGGGCTTCCCGGGATTAGGAGATTCAAGGAGAGAAGAAAAACTGGTCACTCAAATTTCTTTTCAGCATCCAATTTTTTCTGATGTTTTTGAAGAAGAAATAAAAAATTTTGAATATCCCCGGGTTCAAAGTGCTTACACGCTCAATAGAAATCTTTCTCCTATCCTTAGCTTTGAAGATACCGCACCATTTCTGGCTGAAGTTAATGGCAACTTTCTATTTACCGCAGCTTTAAATAAGGAAAACACCAATTTTTCACAATCACCTTTAATCGTTCCCACGTTTTATACTATGGGCCTCTCTGCTTTAAAACCGGGAGAATTATATTACCTGATGGGAAAGAGAAACAGCATAGAAGTTCCTGTCGATTTACCATCAGATAGAATACTTCACATTAGCTCGGCTACAACTAATTTTATTCCGCAGCAACAAAGGTTTGCAGGGAAAATTGAAATGGTAACAGAGGAACTTCCGCAGCAGCCGGGAAACTATAAAGTTTTAAATGAAGAGGAGGAAATTATAGGAATAAGTTTTAATGTACCACGAAAAGAATCTTCTATGGAATATTTTCCTGAGAATAAAAATAAAAATGTACAGGAAATCAATGAGCTGGAGGAATTTTTTTCATCCCCCGGGTTTAATAAAGAGAGGGACTTCCTTTGGAAATGGTTTATTACTTTTGCATTGATATTTCTAATAATTGAAACACTACTACTAAAATATCTTAAATGAGATTGCTAATTAAATCGGCTAAAATTATTGATTCGGAATCCTCTTTCCATAAAAAGAAAATGGATATTTTAATTGTAAATGGCAGGATTGAAGAAATTGGTTCTTCCTTAAAGCCATCAAAGGTAGACAAAGAAGTAAAACTTGAGGATCTTCATGTTTCCCGGGGTTGGTTTGATAGCAGTGTTAACTTTGGAGAGCCTGGATATGAAGAAAGAGAAACAATATCGAACGGATTAAAGACCGCAGCAAAAAGCGGTTTTACAGGAGTAGCAATAAACCCTGAAACGCAGCTTATTGTAGATGATAATGGAGCTGTAACTTCTCTTCTTTCAAAGGCAGCCAGAGAAGTAACAATAGCTTATCCTATTGGAGCATTGACCCGGCAGGCAAAAGGAAAGGAACTGGCAGAGTTATATGATATGAGACAGGCAGGAGCAGTTGCTTTTGGGGATTATAAGAAACCTGTTATGAACTCCAATCTATTGAAACTGGCACTGCAATATGCACAGAATTTTGGAGGATTAGTACAATCTTATCCACAGGATAGCAAAATTGCTGGGAATGGCCTTGTGAATGAAGATGAGAACAGCACCAAACTAGGCCTTAAAGGAATACCAGGACTTGCTGAAGAATTACATATCACCAGAGATCTTGCAATATTGGAATATACAGGTGGTAAATTACATATTCCAACAATTTCTACCGCAAAAGCAGTAAAACTCATTAAAGAGGCAAAAAAGAAAGATTTAGATGTCACCTGCAGTGTTGCAATTCACAATTTAATATTTACCGATGATCTTCTAACAAATTTTGACACCCGTGCAAAAGTCTTACCTCCTTTGCGAACAAAAAAAGACACAGCGGCGTTGTTTAAGGGTTTAAAAGAAGGAGTTATAGACATGGTAACATCAGATCATTTTCCTGTAGATATCGAACATAAAAAAGTTGAGTTTGAACATGCCCTCTTTGGAACCATTGGAATAGAAACAGCCTTTGGTGCCTTATTAAAGCTTACAGGTGATTTAGATTTTACCATAAGTCTCCTCACAAAAGGAAAAAGTAGATTTGGAATTAAAGAAGCACAAATAGCTGAGGGGAGTGAAGCAGATTTGAGCCTTTTCAGCCCAAAGGGAACAAGAGAATTTACAAGAGAAGAAATCTTCTCAACCTCCAAGAACAGCATTTTTATTAATTCTGAAATTTCCGGAAAGACCTACGGAATTATAGCCGGGGATAAGTGGGAAATCCAGGAATAATAGCTAATTTTTCAGATCTTTTAAAGATTAAAATTTTTCATCATGAATACTTCAGCTGAAACAGGAAAAAGTGCTGCTATAGTGGCTTATATTACTATTGTAGGTACTATTATTGCATTTTTTCTAAACAACGATACAAAAAATACTTTTGCAAGCTTTCATATTAGGCAGGCCTTAGGAATTCACATTACTTATTTTCTCCTGGGTGCTCTTATAAGCATTTTTGACAGCTGGATGATCACCTATGCCTTTTGGATCTTTATCTTCGTGCTATGGGGATATGGTATAGTAACTGCCATCCAGGGAGAACAAAGGGAAGTCCCGATATTGGGAAATAAATTTCAAAACTGGTTTAGTACCATAAATTAATGACTGTAAAAGAACTATCACTTTATCATCTTATTAGAGAACCAAAACTTAAAACCGCAAAGTCTCCGGTTCTAATAATGTTGCACGGCTACGGTAGTGACGCTAATGATTTATTTGGATTTAAAGACGAACTACCAGACGAACTCTTTATAATTTCGGCTCAAGCCCCCTACCCTCTTCCTCCTTATGGAAATGCTTGGTATGCTTTAAATTTTACAAATGAGGGTGGAAAATTTAGTGATGACATTCAGGCTGTAGAATCCAGGAAAAAGATCATAAAATTCATAGATGAAGTAATCGAGAATTATCCTGTAGACAGTGAAAATGTAACTCTACTAGGATTTAGCCAGGGTACTATTTTAAGTTATGCAGTTGCTCTAAGCAATCCTAATAAAGTTAAAAATGTGATAGCTCTTAGCGGTTATATCCATGAAAATATACTGGAAGAAGGATACGAGACAAATGATTTTTCGAACTTAAGTGTTTATGCTTCACACGGGACTCAGGACCAGGTAATCCCGGTTTCGTGGGCTAGAAACAGTCCACAAATCTTAAAGAAGCTGGGAATTGACCATACTTATTCTGAATTTCCTGTGGGACATGGTGTAGCCCCACAAAATCTAATGGAGGTTAAGCAGTGGATTAAAAATAAGATCTAATTAGAAGAAGGATAAAGGAAAGATTTTTCGGTGTTTAGAACCAGGTTGCTGTTTTCATCTATATCATAAGTAATAAACAGCTCCCCCCAATAAGTACCATCTGTAAAATCTGCTATGATCCATTTGTGGTTTAGAATCTTGATTTTATTAATTCTCATTTTCCCTTCCATCCCTGCAAAAGGAACCAGCTCATTATCTCTATCTGCCTGATTCCTGCTGATAATTTCATTTTCTACCAGTTGAGCGAGTTCTATAGCGTCTATTCCCCTCTCCTCAAAATAAGAGATAGCTTCTTCATTGTTGGACAGGGAGAAGTATTGAAGATTAAGATTTTCACCTTTTAAAGTTTTATTTGATTCTTCAGCTTCAATTAGTCTCTCCTCCAGGTTTTCTAATTTCCGGCTTTGGGCATCTAAGATCTTTTTATCATTTACGTATATAAAAATGGTAAACATTAATGTGAATATAAACAGGTAAAGAAAAATCTTGCTTCGCATTAAATTTTTATTTTTAGATTATCGTAGGCTAGAAAAACATTTTCAGGAAGGCTTTCCTGCACTTCGCTGTGAAAACCCATTACATGACTTATATGAGTGAGATAAGCTCTTTCAGGTTTAATTTTGATAATAAATTTTAGGGCATCCTCCAGGTTAAAATGAGAATGATGAGGCTCCTTGCGAAGAGCATTTACAACCAGAACTTTTACTCCCTGCAACTTGTCGATTTCTTCCTGTTCAATCGTCTTAACATCGGTTAAATAAGCGAAATCTTTAAAGCGGAAACCGAAGACCTGTACCCTGTTATGCATTGCATCAATGGGGACGATGTGATTTCCGGCAAAGGAGAAAGGTTTGTTTGAAATTTCCCTTATGGCTACACTGGGTGCACCGGGATATTTATTTTCAGTTTGAAATATATATTCAAATCTTGTTTTAAGGGAATTCAGAACTCTATTGTGTGCAAAAACCGGAATATCTCCCTGCCTGAAAAAAAATGGTCTTATATCATCCAGGCTTACTGTATGGTCATTATGCTCGTGGGTGTACAAAATAGCATCGATTCGGGAAATATTGTTGTTCAACATCTGAAGCCGAAAATCAGGTCCGCAATCCACCAGGATATTTTGGCCGTCCCACTCTACTAATATAGAAACCCTTAGGCGTTTATCTTTTGAATCTTTGCTTAAACACACCGGATGATCACTACCAATAACAGGGATTCCCTGCGAAGTACTTAGTGCCTAAAAATGTTACCTCCAAGCCTGTTATATTTATTACAAAAATAGGCATAATTTTTTCTATGGACCTCCATTTTAGTACCTTTGTCGTACTTAACTTGGACTTAAAAGATACAACTATGCCCATCACCATAATGGGGGACAGAGAATTTGAGAATGTCCCCTCGATCAAGAGTAAAGCATTGCGGATCAATCTAAATGAGAACATCTACGGAACCTTTGCTGAAATTGGCGCAGGACAGGAAACCGTAAGGAACTTCTTTAGATCTGGCGGGGCTTCCGGTACTATAGCGAAGGCTATGAGTGCTTATGATAAGGATTTTAGTGATGCTATTTACGGGGTCGAAGATGATAAAAGATATGTGACTGAGGCAAGGCTTAAAAAAATGCTCTCTCACGAGATAACGCTAATAGAAGAAAGAATAACCCGGGATAAACACCCTAACAAGCTATTCTTTGCCTACGCCAATACAGTAGCCACTATAGATTTCGCAAAGCAGTACAAAGGTCATGGATGGGTGGGAATAAAATACCAGGTAGATCCTCACGAAGCTTACAACGAAATTAGTCTTCATATTAGATTTCATGAAAATGATGCGAGGCTGCAACAGAATACCTTAGGGATACTGGGAGTAAATCTTATTTACGGAGCTTATTATAAATATGACAATCCTAAAAAGTTACTAAGGTATTTATATGATCACATCGACAAAGATCAAATTGAAATTGATACGATAAACTTTTCAGGTCCTCGTTTTGAGCAAGTGGATAATAGATTGATGAGTTTACAATTGGTGAAAAATGGAATGACAGATGCCGTTATGTTTGCGCCTGACGGGAATAACGTCTTACCTGCCAAAATCCTTTACAAGAAAAATATTCTTGCACTAAGAGGAAGTTTTCGCCCTGTTACCAAGGTGAATATGGATATGTATAAGCGTTCTCTGGAATTATTTATAAAAGAGAAAAAAGTTTCCGAAGAAAACACTGAAGTAATTTTTGAGATAACCCTTTCTAATTTAAGAGCTGAAGGTGAAATTGATGAAAGAGACTTTATGGACAGAGCAGAATTGTTATGTTCCCTGGGCCAAACAGTTATGATTTCTAATTTTCAGGAATATTACAGGGTGGTTGAATACTTCTCTCGCTATTCAAAAGAACGCATGGGACTTGCAATGGGAGTAAATAATCTTGTGGATATCTTTGATGAGAAATATTACCGTCACTTAAGCGGTGGTATTCTTGAAGCTTTTGGTAAACTATTCTTTAAAGATCTTAAGGTTTATTTATATCCATTTAGAGATCCTGAAACAGGAGAACTTATCACTAGTGACAACCTTAAAGTACATCCAAGGATGAAGGAACTTTATAAGTTCTTTAAGTATAATGGAAAAGTGGTTGATATTGAAGATTATAATCCGGAAATACTGGATATTTTCTCCAGAGAAGTGCTTCAAATGATTAGTGAAGGCAAATCTGGTTGGGAGAATATGTTACCAGAGCGTACTACCTCAATGATTAAGGAACACAACTTATTTGGATATAAGGAAAAAGTGGAGCAGGGTGCTTAAACTTTATGAGTAAATAGGAAAGGGCGGTAAAATCAATTACCGCCCTTTTTTTATGTTGAATTTTTATACTCTTAATTAAGTCTTTCTATTTTTGCTCCAATTGCCCGAAGCCTTTCGTCAATATTTTCATATCCTCTGTCAATTTGCTCAATATTATGAATAATTGAAGTTCCCTGAGCCGACATTGCAGCAATTAATAGTGAAACTCCTGCACGAATATCGGGAGAGGTCATAGTGGTCGCTCTTAATCGAGATTTAAAATCATGCCCAATTACAGTAGCCCGGTGGGGATCACAAAGAATTATCTTTGCGCCCATATCTATAAGCTTATCTACAAAGAAGAGCCTGCTTTCAAACATTTTTTGATGAATAAGGACACTTCCCCGTGCCTGTGTAGCGACCACCAGCATAATACTTAATAGATCAGGAGTAAATCCTGGCCAGGGAGCATCGCTGATGTTCATTATAGAACCATCTATAAAATTTTGAACTTCATAACCATCTTTATGTGCCGGAATAAAAATATCATCCCCTCTTTTCTCTACAGTAATACCTAATTTTCTGAAGGTATTAGGAATTACCCCAAGATGTTCCCATCCTACATTTTTTATAGTTATTTCACTTTTGGTCATTGCAGCCAAACCAATCCAGGATCCAATTTCAATCATATCCGGAAGAATAGTGTGTTCACACCCGGTGAAGCTATCTACTCCCTGAATCGTAAGAAGATTTGAACCTATTCCCTGTATGTTTGCTCCCATGGAATTGAGCATTTTACAGAGCTGTTGGAGATATGGTTCACAGGCTGCATTATAGATAGTTGTAGTTCCTTTTGCCCAAACAGCTGCCATAACGATATTTGCAGTTCCTGTGACCGAGGCTTCTTCCAGAAGCATGTAATCTCCTGTAAGACCATTTGGTGCTTCCACACCATAAAAGCGTTCTTCTTTATTGTAACGGAATTTGGCACCAAGTTTTATAAAACCATCAAAATGAGTATCCAGTCTTCTGCGGCCAATTTTATCTCCTCCTGGTCTGGGAATATATCCTTTCCCAAAGCGACCCAATAAAGGTCCTACGATCATTATAGAGCCCCGTAATCCACTACCGTCTTTTTTAAATGCTTCGCTCTCCAGGTAATCCAGATCTAGCTCACCACTTTGAAAACTATAACTCCCTTTACTCAATTTCTCAATTTTCACTCCAAGATTTCCAAGTAGAGAAATAAGCTTATTCACATCCACAATATCAGGTATGTTATTAATAACAACCTTTTCTGGAGTTAATAATACAGCACAAAGTATTTGAAGGGCTTCATTTTTTTGCTCCCTGTGGTTGAATTTCTCCACTTAGAGCATGCCCTCCTTCAATTCGAAAAGTTCCCATTTAATTTTAATATTTTAATGACGTTTTCGACTACGTGTATTTCGGTTAGTTTTTTTGGAAGAATTGCTGCTTTTGAATTTTTTATTACCTCTAAGAAGGTTCGCAGCTTCGCTTAAATCTTCCTCTTTATTTTTTAAGTTAATAGTACCACCACTCAGTTCCCTTAAATGTTCGAAAATTATTTCATCTTCTACAGTTTCCCTGTTCCAGTTGAGATATGACTTTTTCATGTGGTTGGCAATGGAATAAACAAGAGCTTCCTTTAGCGGTCCCTCCTCCATTTTAACGGCCTCATCTATCATCCTCTTAATATTGTTCCCGTAAAAACGATATTTAGGAAAGTTTTGAGGGTACCCCATAGGATCGGGTCTTTCTTCCAGTAAATCCTTTGAAGGTTTGGGAAAGGGGGAGTCAACATCGAGCTTAAAGTCACTAATTATAAATAATTGATCCCATAATTTATGCTGAAAATCGGGAACATCCCGAAGGTGAGGATTCATATTTCCCATGACAGCAATAATGGATTTTGCAACTTTGTTTCGCTCCTGCTCATCTTCAATGGCAACTGCATGTTCAACCATTTTTTGCAAATGTCTTCCATATTCGGGTATTATTAACTTACTCCTTTCAGAGTTATATTCTAATTCGTATGTCAAAATTGAAGTTTAAGGGTGTTCTTGTTTGAAGAAAAATTTATACTGCCTGCAAAATACTAAATAAAATTCAACTTAATGAAAATTATATTTACTGCAACAATTGTGAATGGAGCTTGGGTTACAGGGAAATAACACCTTCAACTTCCTCCCCTACCTTCTTGTATTTAGCTATAACAGCATCAGGATTCTTCATTCTCACGTTAACCGATACACTTGTGTAGGTACCTTTCTTGGATTTTCGTGTGTGAATAACTGCTCCCATGTTGTCAAATATATTTTGAATCTGCAGGATCTTCTCTCTTTCAGTAGGTACAATAAATTTATAAAGATATTCGGTTGGCCACATGGCCGTATCCTGTAATTGCGATTTTAATTTTTTATAAAATTCTTCAGGATTTCTCGCGGGCTCCATATTTTTTCAGCTTTCATTTAATTGCAAATATACAAGTTATAGACCATTTTTTTAATCAATTACAAATTCCGAAATTCGCGTGTGCAGAATAGGAAAATAGTTATTACTGATGGACCCGGTACAGGAAAATCTTCTATCGTTAAACATTTGGAGCAGCATGGCTATCCCTGCCTTCACGAAGTTTCACGAGAAATTACAGCTACAGCTCAGAAAGAAGGTATATCACAATTGTTCCTCGAGAAACCAATTTTATTTAGTGAGAAATTGCTCGAGGCGAGAAAAAACCAATATCAGCAAGCGCTCCTGGCTCAAGAGCCTGTTATTTTTTTTGATAGAGGGCTCCCGGATATTGTGGCTTACATGGATTATTTTAATACTGATTATCCGGAAAAATTTACTGTCGCCTGTAAGGAATCCAGATATGATGATATATTCCTGCTACCACCCTGGAAAGAAATTTACCAAACCGATAATGAGAGGTATGAAACTTTTGAACAAGCCAAGCTTATTCATAACTTCTTAAAAAAGGCATATATTACCTATGGCTACTCTCCTATTGAAGTCCCTTTTGGCGCTATAGAAAATCGTAGCAATTTTATATTAAATAAACTTCATGCTTAAACGTGAAGGAAGCGGGAACTATATTAAAAAAATACTGGGGGCATAATAATTTTCGTCCTTTACAGGAGGAGATAATTTCAGCTGCAGTTAATAAACGGGATTTAATTGCCTTACTACCTACAGGCGGAGGCAAATCTATTTGTTTTCAAATTCCGGCACTGGTCATAGAGGGCATTTGCCTTGTAATTTCTCCACTAGTAGCCCTTATGGAAGACCAGGTAAAAGCTCTTCAGCAAAAAGAAATAAAAGCATTAGCCATACCGGGAGGAATCTCGTATCACGAGCTTGATATACTTCTGGATAACTGCATTTATGGAAACTACAAATTTCTTTACCTCTCTCCGGAGCGTTTAAATCAGGATATTGTACAGCACCGAATTAAACAGATGAATATTAGTTTAATTGCAATTGATGAAGCTCATTGTATTTCTCAATGGGGTCATGATTTTAGACCAGCCTATCTTAATATTTCGGTTTTACGGGAGTTAAAGCCCGATGTACCTTTTATGGCTTTGACTGCTTCAGCAACAAAAGCAGTTGTGGAAGACATACAGGAACAGTTAGTTCTACGAAATTCTTTGATTTTTAAAAGTTCTTTGGAACGTAAAAATATTGCTTACAAGGTAGTTCACGCAGAAGATAAAATTTACAGGCTAAGACAAATTCTCAATGACCCTCTGGAAACAGCTATAATATATGTTAGAACCAGAAAAGCTACTATGGAACTTTCCCTGGAATTACAGCAGTACGGTTACACTGTTGCCGCTTTTCATGGAGGTCTTAGCGCCAGGGAGAAATCGTCTAAACTGGCGGCGTGGCTTAAGGATGATGTTAAAATAATGGTGGCTACAAATGCTTTTGGAATGGGCATAGATAAGTCTAACGTTAGACATGTGGTTCATTTGAATTTACCCGAAAGTATTGAAAGTTATTTTCAGGAAGCAGGAAGAGCAGGAAGAGATAGCGAACTTACAAGTGCAACTATTATTACTAATAGAAGTGATTTGCCCTTGTTAAAAAATCAATTTGTAAAAACTCTTCCAGATCTTGAATTTACTATTCTTGTCTATAAAAGACTTAACTCATATTTTCGAATTGCATACGGAGAAGGACAGGAGGAAAATTTTGACTTTAATTTTGCTGACTTTTGCAGCCACTACCAATTACATACAGAAAGAGCCTATAACACACTACAGTTATTAGACCGATTGAGTATAATCCAGTTATCTCAACAATTTAGGAAAGCGACTAATTTACAATTTGTGATTTCCAACCCGGAGCTATTCCGGTACCTGGATGAAAACCCTAAATATGACAATATAGTAAAGTCTATCTTGAGAATATACGGGGGTATTTTTGAAAATAAGCTTACTTTAAATCTTAGTTCAATTTCTAAAAAAACAGGGGAACAGGAAAATACTCTTATTGCTGCACTTCAAAAATTACATAATGATAAAATCGTTGATTTTGATTATCAGCAAAACGATGCATCTATAACGTTTCTTGTTCCGCGGGAAGATGAAGCCGCTATTTATCCTTTTTCAACTTATATTAGAAATCAGGCAAAGAGTAAAATTGATAAAATAGAAGCTATACTGGCTTATGTAGCAAATGATAAAGACTGCCGAAGCCAACAATTATTAAAATATTTTGGAGAAACCTCGCCGTCTAAGTGTGGCATCTGCTCAGTCTGCAAACCACCGGAGAACATAACAGGAAAAGAAAAAGTAAAGCAGATTTATAAAGAAATTATTGAACAGCTGGAGGAGAAGGAAAAAAATTCCCGGGAATTGGTCGCTGCTATTCCATATCCCGAAGCGGGAATTTTAAAAGTTTTACAATTGCTTCTTGAAAAAGAAATAATTGTACTAACCAGCAACAACAATTATAAACTAAAACATTTATGAGAGATCTAAGAATCGTCTTTATGGGTACTCCGGAATTTGCTGTAACTATTCTGGACGGGATACTAAAAGAAGGATTTAACGTGATAGGAGTGATAACCGCACCTGATAAACCTGCTTACAGGGGAAGAAAGGTCCACGAAAGTGCAGTTAAAAAGTATGCCTCATCTGCCGGGCTCAAAATTTTGCAGCCTACCAATCTTAAGTCTGAAGAATTTTTAAAGGAACTTCAAGATTTAAATCCTAATGTGCAGGTAGTTGTGGCTTTTAGAATGCTGCCGAAAGTAGTTTGGCAATTTCCTGAGTACGGGACGTTTAACCTTCACGCTTCCCTCCTGCCTCAGTATCGTGGTGCCGCCCCAATAAATTGGGCAATTATAAGTGGAGAAGAAACTACTGGAGTAACCACGTTTTTTTTGGATGAAAAAATTGATACAGGAGATGTGATCCTACAGCTCAGCGTTCCCATAGAACCCCGGGAAAGTGCTGGTTCTCTCCACGATAAACTTATGCATACGGGGAGTAAGGTTGTAATTAAAACCCTGGAACAAATAAGAGGTAAAACCGTAAAAACTCAAAAACAGCGGGAATTCGATCTAATAAAAGAAGCTCCAAAATTAACCAAAGAGAATACTGAAGTAAACTGGAAAATGTCCCCTTTAGAAGTATATAATTTTATTAGAGGTTTGAATCCATTTCCCGGGGCCTGGTCCTTTTTATTGGAAGAAGAAAACAGGCTACAGGTAAAAATTTTTGATGGTTTACCAATAGAGGAATTTCATGAAATAGAGGCAGGGACCATCATTCAAATATCAGGAAAAATAAAAGTAGCAACATCTGGCGGTTTTTTTGAAATTACAGATTTACAATTACCGGGAAAGAAGAGAATGAAGGCAAAAGATCTTCTTAACGGTTACTCTTTTCAAAAATCAGCTAAATTTCTCTAAACCCTTATCCCTGTTGATTCTATAAGATTTTGGAAATAATCAAGTAGAGTTATTAACAATTTACTTGAGTTATTAACAAAAACTGTCATTTCCCTTGATATTACTTGCACGGCTGAGAAATCCACATAAATTTGTAAAGCAAATTAACACAATGTTTAACCAACAATCTTTAAAATTTAAATTATGAACAAAACGGATTTAATCGATGCAATGGCTGAGAACGCTGGGATTTCAAAAGCAGCGGCAAAAAAAGCACTGGAATCTTTTCTTGAAAACGTAGAAAAATCCCTTAAAAAAGGAGATCGTGTATCTTTAGTAGGATTTGGTTCATGGTCTGTATCGAAGAGAGCAGCTCGTGAAGGAAGAAATCCACAAACCGGAAAGACAATAAAAATTGCTGCTAAAAATGTAGTAAAATTTAAAGCCGGAGCAGATTTACAGAAAGCTGTAAACTAATAACCTCATTATTAGGATAAAACTTATTAACCCTCCCATTGGAGGGTTTTTTTATTATAAATTTTTTATAATTTATTTGAATTTGCTAAATAAATCTTTAGATTTAATAAAAGACATCATTATGATAGCATTACAACCAGCCAAAGGTCTCCTCTTAGTAGCCGAGCCTTCTATTTTTGGAGATGCTTCTTTTAACCGTTCAGTAGTTTTACTGGCAGAACATTCTCAAAGTGGTTCCATAGGATTTATTTTGAATAAGGTTCTTGACTTTACCCTCAAAGAATTAATCCCTGAACTAAATAAAAGTTTCAAAATTTACAACGGAGGTCCTGTAGAGCAGGATAATCTTTACTTCATACATAAAGTGCCAGATTTAATTCCTGAGAGTATAGAAATAGCCAACGGTATTTACTGGGGTGGTAATTTTGATGCCGTAAAAGAATTAATACTTAAAGGGCTAATTTCTGAAAAGCAAATCCGATTCTTTCTAGGGTATTCAGGCTGGGATGCTACTCAACTAAAAGAAGAACTCGATTCCAATTCCTGGATCATAACAACGCATCACGATGCTAAGGATATAATTGAAAGGCCATATAGATCCTTCTGGAAAGATAAAATGATGGAGTTGGGAGGAAATTATATGCTCTGGTCAAACGCTCCCGAAAATCCAAGTTACAACTAACCTAATCTCGCCTTTACATTTAGTTTAGAAAGTAAGTCTTTAGAAACCGTATTTGCAAATTCCTTCTTCCTGTATTTAGTAACAGGTTGAATTCCTACAATTATGTTGGTAACAAAAATTTCATCTGCCTTTTGAAGTTCAAAAGGGGAAATAGAGGTTTCTTCTATTTCCAAATCGGGCATGGTTTTAATTATGGAAAGAAGTTGTTTTCTTACAATTCCATTTAACACTCCTTCGGCCAGGGATGGAGTTTTGATCTTACTGTCGCATACCAGGAAGACGTTTCCGTTAAGAGCTTCTACTATAGATTTGCGCTCATTTAAGAGAAAACAATTGCTGTAAGCATTTTCTTTTGCAAAGATACTACCTAATACATTTACCGCCCGATTATTCGTTTTAATGGTAGATAATAAGCCGCTGGTGATATAGTGATCTTTAAAAAGCTCAACTTCATACGGCTCCTCATTAAGGAGATAGAAAGGATCCTCCAGTTCTGAAGTATGAATTAAATAATCAATGTCACGGGATGCCGGAGTATATAAGCCACCTTCCTTGCGTAGTACAGTAAAACGTACCCGGGCAGGTTTTGTAATTAAATTATTTTCCTTCAGGATATTTAAAATTTCTAATTCGAGAAATTCAGGAGAAAAAGTTGAAGGAATTTCCATCCTCATTATTCTCATTGATGCCATTAACCTGAAATAATGATCTTCCCAAAAAATAATTTTTCCGTTAATCACCCTTATCGTTTCAAAAACTGAATCACCGTAAAATAGACCCCTGTTGGCAACAGGTAATTTTACATCTTCCTCTGCTACGGCTGCACCATTAAAATTGATCATAAAAAAGCCCCGTTTTGTTGACGGGGCAAAGGTACTATATAATAAAGGATTTTTATACCGAACCAAGAACCTGTTTAAGGTCGGAGATCATGTTTTCCCACAGCATTTTACCCTCATTTACTTCGTCTTCTTCAGCAAAATCGGTAACCATGACCGAAACATCTTTTGTAATTTCATCCACCTGGATACGTATTTCAAAGAAGTAGGTAGTCTCTTCATCTGCCAACCAACGAAATTTGATCCTTTCCCCGTTCTTTTTACTTAGCAATTTTGCTTTTTCTTCTGAACCATCCCAAATAAAGGTGAATAATTCCCCACGGGAATTAACATTATCTGCATACCATTCGCTTAAGCCTGAGGGGGTTGAAATATATTGATATAATAACGATGGAGAGGCCTGTATTGGGAATTCCATTTCGTACTTAACTTTATCTTCCATGCTTTATTCGTTAGATTTTGGGCAATATAAATATTAATTATTAACATAAAAAGAAATCAAAATAAATAATTCAGAAAATATTGTTTGCCTCAATTCAAATAGTTTTTATATTTGCACCCGCTAACAGGGAAGCTTACTTAATATTTCAGCTTTTTTTGATAGTCTTAAAAAGAATGGCGAGGTAGCTCAGTTGGTTAGAGCGTCGGATTCATAACCCGGAGGTCACGAGTTCAAATCTCGTTCTCGCTACAAGCAGACAAAGGCTTTCAGGAAACTGTAAGCCTTTGTCTTTTCTATTTAGTACAGAATAAGTACAGAATTATATATTTTCAGGGTTAGAATTTAAATTGCCTTTTTTTAATTCTTTTTGTAGGCAGATTTTATTTCCAAAAAAGACCATAAAAATTAGAAAATAATATTCCCTGTTTTGAATTGTCGGCTTTGGCACTTTAATGATTTATGGATTATTTTTCACTAATTTATAGTCATTCACCATCCTCGGGTCTCCCACCGTTTCCTGTCTGGAAATCCATTTCAGATTTAATGAAATATAATCCAGCTCATTAACGATTGTACCATAACACAAAAAAATACCTTTGCTTCGGAACGGGTATTTTTCCGCAACTGTGGGAAAAGAAACAGTATCAAAGATTTCATTTTCTTCATCGAAGAATGTTCCAAAGTACATGTACTTATTATTAGCTGTGGGAACGCGCTTGGCTGTGATCAAGTTCCCATAAATGTATACATCCTGCCCAATGTAGTTTTTGAAATCTTTGACTTTTAGGGTAGGTTTCAAGGTGTTTTTAAGGAGGTCGAAATGACTGCAAAGAGGAAAACCCAATAGTTCCATTTGGTCATAAGCTTCAACTAATCTATCAAAATGGAATTCGGGAAGATCAAAATCTTTGTGAGCAGTTCTGAACAGTACAGGCTGATCTGATTTTGTTTTACTGTTTTTCAACTTGAAATGTGCTTTCCATGACAGGTGATGCTTATCTAAACCTGTAAATCTGAAGGCGTTTATTTTTAAGAGTATGCTTAGTTGTTCAATTGAAATATCCACCCGATCTATAAAATTATCTAATGACCTAAAATCTCCAAAAAATTGTCTATTCTCAATGATTCGCTGTACCACCTTTGTTTCAAGTTCTTTGACATAACCAAGCCCTAAATAGATATCCTTTCCGTAGATCACATTTGGATGATCACTGTTATTGATACACGGTGCATGAACAGTTCCACCGCACCTTCTTATTTCTTGAATATAAGTTTCTACATCATAAAACCCGCCTCCATTGTTCAGTGCTGCTACCATAAATTCCAGCGGGAAGTATTTTTTTAAATATAGACTTTGATAGCTCTCAACTGCATAAGAGGCTGAATGTCCTTTTGGAAAAGCATATCCTGCGAAGGAGGCTATTTGATCCCAAACTTCATTTATAAGTTTCTCCTCATAACCTTTGTCCCTGCAATTCTGCCTGAATTTTTGTTCTATCTTTTCAATTTGTCCTTTTGAAGTTTTCTTTCCGCTCATTCCCCGCCTCAAAACATCGGCCTCTTCAAAAGATAATCCTGCAAAATGATGAGCGACTTTTAGCACATCCTCCTGGTACACCATAACTCCATAGGTTTCGGATAAGATTTCGTACAGAATAGGATGCGCCTGTTTTCTTCTTTGGGGATCCCTGTGGCGTTTGATATATTCTTCTTTCATTCCGCCGTTTGAAACCCCCGGTCGTATGATGGAACTTGCCGCCACAAGTCCAAGATAGGTCTGGGTTTGCAGCTTCTGAAATAACCCTCGCATAGCAGGAGATTCAATATAAAATACACCCATACAATCTCCTGTTTTGAGCAGGTGGTTGATCTCAGGATCATTTTTAAAAACAGATACATTCTCAATATCTTCAATTTTCGCATCTGGTTGGTTCTGCTTTATGATTTCAATAGCATCGGTGATTTTTGAAAGCCCTCGTTGAGCAAGAATATCAAATTTATGGATCCTTACTTCTTCACTAATGTTCATATCAATCTGGACTGTCGGGAAACCTTTGGGTGGCATAAATGTACCCGAGTAATTGTAAACAGAATCATTCAAGATTAAGATCCCACCTGAATGTACGCTCACGTAATTTGGAAATCCCTTAATCAATCCACTATACTTTAGCACAAGCTTTTCCAAATGGTCTAATTGATTATAACTGAAATAGCCGGATGATAATTTATCAATGCTTTCCTTTGGGAGGCCGAATACTTTTCCCAGCTCTCTCACTACTGCTCTATATTTGAAAGTGACGTACGTTCCCATTAAGGCGGTATTTTCATACCGTCTGAAGATATATGCAGTAATATCTTGTCGATCTTTCCAGGAAAAATCAATATCAAAATCGGGCGGAGATTTTCTGCTCTCGTTGAGGAAACGCTCAAAGTAAAGATCGAGTTCTATGGGATCTACATTGGTTATACCAAGGATATAAGCGACGATAGAATTTGCACCACTTCCACGTCCGATATAGGGATATTCTTTTGACCTGGCATATTGTATTATATCATAGTTAATTAGGAAGTAGGAGACAAAGCCAAGGCCAATGATCGCTTTCAGTTCTTTCTCTACCCGCTCGAAAACTACTTCTGAAGCATTGGGATAGCGTTTAAGAAGATTATCTCTGCACAATTGCTTTAACAATTCTTCATCCTCCTTTTTGCTTTCTCCATAAACCTGAAGGTTTCGGTTGAGACGATCCTGACCAACGCCGAACTCTATTTTACAGTTTTCAATAAGATGTCTCGTATTCTCCAGGATAAAGGGGTAATCTTCAAATTCAGCTTTAATTATTTCCGGGGAAAACATTTGCTGTGAATATTGACCTTCTTCAGTTTTTGAAAGTTTACTTAAAAGGGTATTATTATCTATTGCACGTAATAGGCGGTGTGCGTTGTAATCTTTTTTGCTCCTGAAGGAAACAGTTTGCAACAATACCAGCTTATCCTGAAGCTTAAGATATTCCGAAAATTTGAGCTTACGTAAAGTTTCTACAGAAACACCGATGAATTCATTTGCTCTGAAAGCATTCAATTTATTCTTTACAACTTCTTCAAAAGGATAAATTTTATAACAATCCGGTAATTCTGGAGCCTTATTTAAAAAAGGTATTCCTTTATGAAGATGAACCGAAAGATGTTCATTCAGTTGCCGAAAACCTTCATTGTTCCTTGCGATCCCGACATACTGCTGCTGTACCCCATTCCTGAAATCGATGCCGATGATTGGCTTTATTCCGTATTCTGATGCAGTTTGCACAAAATTCATACAGGCTGAAGTATTGTTGATATCAGTTACCGCAATATTGTGCACCCCAAATTTTTCTGCAAGATTACAAAGGTCATCAACAGAGAAAGTTCCGTAGCGTAAAGAATACCAGGTGTGGCAATTTAAAAACATAAGTTTTTTTAAATAGTTGTATGTTATTGTTGCCTATGCGCATGAAGCATTGGGGGTTCTCCATTAAAAGGATTTTCCATTCTTCCAACGCTGGTGCCGCCAAGAGTAGCTGCCTTGAATATACTGTGGTCTCCAAACCGTTCCCGGATTTTATCCAATGCATTATAAAGGTTTAGCATATCTTCAGAATCATCAAAAAGATTGATCTGGTAGTGGCCCCCTACAAGTCCGGTGAATTTTACTCCTATTAATCGAATGAGCAGCCGTCGATTATAAAGCTGATTAAATAGTTCTACAATTTTTGGAATTATAATATGATCTGCACTTGTATAAGGGATTTTTGCCTGTTTCGTGTACGTCTGAAAATCTGAATACCTGATCTTCACGCTTACATTAGAGGTTAGTTTGTTACCACGCCTTAACTGGAATGCAAGATTCTCTGCCATCGCTACGAAAGTTGCATGCAGCTGTACCATATTGATTGTATCCTTATGAAAAGTACGCTCTGCAGAAATAGATTTCCGCTCGTGGAAAGGAACAATAGGGGAATCATCTATGCCATTCGCTCTCTTCCAGATGTTTCTGCCGTTTTTGCCAAAAAGACTTTCGAGCACCTCCACAGGCATCTCCTGAACCATTCTGATATCCCTTACACCTTCTGAAAAGTTTTACTGCCAATCATTGGGATCTTCCGTACAGACAAAGGTGCCAGAAAAGATTTTTCATTCCCTCTCCGAATCATTATTTGATTATTAGGCTTCGCTTCCCCTGTGGCTATTTTAGAAACTACTTTATTCTGTGAGAGTCCAAAGGAAATTGGAAGTCCGCTTTCTTTAATTATTTCTTGCCTAAGCTCAGTAGCAAATTTATAGGTTCTGAAGAATTTGTCCATTCCACTAAGGTCTGCGTAAAATTCATCTATACTTGCCTATTCAAAGGAGGGAACACGGTTTTTAATTAGCTCTGTAACTATATGAGAATGTTTTGTATAAATTCCGGAATCACCTTTTATTACAGTAGCTTGTGGACAAAGGTGGCGAGCAACCCTCATAGCCATTCCCGAATGCACTCCGAATTTTCGGGTTTCATAACTGCAAGCAGCTACCACCCCTCGATCTCCCAATCCGCCTACTAAAAGAGGCTTATTTTGCAATTCTGGATGGAGCAAACGTTCCACAGAAACAAAAAAAGTATCCAGATCTAAATGTAAAATTGCACGCTTTTTCATTATTAGGAAATATTCCTATTTTTGGAATATTTCCAAAGGTAAAAATTAATTGAAGAGAGAAATCAAAAGGAGCGTTAAAATCAAAAAGAGAAAATTTTTTAAATATTGAACTTTCTCCCCGAATGGGATTTCTCTTAAATTCACACAAAACATGAATATGTGTTACCGTACAAAGCTCAATGCGAAGTTGCAGGTTTTTGCCAGAAATAAAAAAGCTCCACCTGAGGTACTCTAAGGAAATCTCAGTAGAATTACTGCTTTGGTTGCACCATTCCTTTTTCGAATGCGGTTTCCTTTTGTTTAAGAGTAATTATTACTATTCTGAATGACTCAGTAGAACTCTCCTCTAAACTCTCCAGGAATTTGATTGTCTGTCTAATTTGTTCTAACTGGTTTGCTGGTGTCATAATCCTTGAATAAAGAATCAAATATATACTTTAATCTCTTCTTGTCTTTCTTCAAGTTATTTTTTGGTACCAGGTGATACTGGTGGGAGAAAATATCCAGATGTAATAGCGTAAAAAGTGGTATATATGCCTGTTAAAATTAACTACAGCTTTATAACATCTAAAAATCGTTAATTTTTAAATCCAGGAATACTACACAATTAATTAGTCCACCAAATTATGAATGTTTTTTCCATAATTTCGAAACAACAATCTAGTGAAAATCTATAATTTCGGTCTAGATCTAAAACCTCAATATAAATGTTTGTAAATTAAATAAAAATATGAAATTACTCTTCAAAACAGTCATTACAGTGTTCGCAGTTACAGCGTTAATTGGATGTAAAGAAAGGCAAAGCGTAGAAATAAACACGCCGACAGAAGTTAAAAAAGAAGCAAGTAAAACTCCTGATATTGCCGATGTGGAATTTAGTGATGGATCGATTGGTAAAATATGGCACAATTATCTGGAAATAAAAATGGCATTAACTGAATCTGATGAAAATCAGGTGCAACAAACGGCAAACAGTATGGCAGAAACTTTCAGTGAAGAATTGGCTATATTGAAGTCCCTTTCCCTACAATTATCAGAGACAGACGATATTGAAGCGCAAAGGGAATTATTTGCCCAACTCACCGAAGAAATCGGAACGTTGTTTGAAGATGCTCTCTCAAGTGGTACCATCTATAAAAAGCTATGTCCAATGGCTTTCAATAATAAAGGAGCTTATTGGTATGCTGATGTGAAAGAAATTTCAAATCCATATTTTGGAGATAAAATGCCTAATTGCGGATCTGTTGAAAAAACAATTTCAAAATAAAACAAACCCTAATTTACGAAATAAAATGCTGAAGTCTGATTCTGTAAAGAAATTTACAGAGTAAAGAATAGCCTTAAAAAGAAACTAATTTTCTCATAATAATTAGTTGAAATTTCTTTTATAGTTCATTCTTAAAGTCCTTAAAGGAAAGGGGGGTTCTTGATCTAATTAGTGTAAATCCCCTTCCCTTAACAGGCACAATAAACTGTAAAAAAAGCATCAGATGAAAGACTGTTGTAAGACAGAGGGTGGAAATGAAAAAAATAAAAGTGGATTTAGGAATTGGATGATTTACATCATTTACCTCATTGTAGCCATTATTTTCATAGGGGTATTTCTTGTGCAATTAACTCAGGCCTAATGATGAATTTTTAACAAAAATATTATAAAAACTTTTATTATCGCTTAAATCTATAGTACATAAAAGCAAAAAAGGAATTTAAAAGTAACCAACTGTAAATTTAATAACAATGAATCAAGAAAAAGAAAAACACAGCGGAATGAAAAAAGGGATGTATAGAAAATTTATAATCATGCTTGTTCTTTCATTTATTGCAATGTATATAACTATGTATATGCATACCTATGATTGGGACCATGTTTGGTTTAGCCTTACAAGATTGTATATGGCTGTTTTAGGGATTTGTGCAATGGCCGTAATTATGCTATCCATGATGCTGGGAATGTACAAAAACCGCAAAAAAAATATTGCTATATACACAGGTAGCATTTTGATTTTTTTTAGTGCTTTAGGTTTAGTAAGGGCACAAATTCCAGTTGATGACGTGTTATGGATGAAAGCAATGATACCGCATCACTCAGTTGCGATTTTAGCCAGTAAGAGAGCTCATATTACGGACCCCGAAGCTCAAAAACTTGCAAAGGAAATTATCGAGGCACAACAACGGGAAATTGCAGAAATGAAAAAAATAATTTATAGACTTGAGAATCAGGAAGAATAGATAAATCTTTCTGTTTAAGGAGTGTTATCAAATAATAACTTTTTAGAGCGGGATTTCCTCTATGGATTTCCCGCTTTTAGTTAAATAAAAAGTGTTCCTCAAAACACCATTTTAATTTTGAGTCCTTTTACTTCCCCCTATTTGTTCATAACATATACATCAATAAAATTATGGTAAAATTTTAAAAATTTAAACCAGATGAAGCAGTTCTTTACCCTTACCCTCTCCTTATTGTATTTTATGGCATTCTCATACGGGCAGACAGATCAAAGATTAGCCATTCAGGGAGTCGTGGTTGATAATGAGGGGGTCCCTTTAGAGAATGCGCAGGTGGAACTATTAAATACTTCCTTTTCCACCAGAACAAATAACTCCGGTAAGTTCGGCTTTCAACAAGTTCCTAATGGCCACTATATTATTGTAGCCAAAAAACCTGGCTTTGCAACAATCTCTAAGCACTTCCAATTGAATAGCGACACAAGCGAAGTACGGCTAATTATAGAGCCGGAAACGAATCGCCTGGAGGCTGTAACTGTAACGGCACAAAAAAGAGAAGAGATTGCTCAGGAAATCCCTCTTAGTATCACCAGCCTGTCACATGATGCCGTTAAGGAAAGCCGGATCCAGAACATAAATGATCTCACAGCAATTTCCCCAAATCTCTATGCAAGTGATCCCGGAGACAGACGCACTGTAACATCCATCAGGGGGATTGTATCGACTTCTTATGACCCCGCAATTGCAGTCTACATTGATGGAGTAAATCAATTCAACCTGGACACCTATTACGCAGCTTTTTGACGTTGAAAGAATAGAAGTACTGCGAGGGCCACAGGGAACCCTTTACGGGAGAAATGCGATGGGTGGAGTGATAAATATAATTACCCGAAAACCGGAGAGAGAGACTACGGCATTTGCCGAAGCCACTTTTGGAAACTACGGCCGGAAGCAATTTATGGGGGGAATACGAACTCCTGTTGGGGATAGGCTTTTCTTTGGGGCTGCTGGCATGTATTAGGAAAGAGAAGGATTCTACACTAACTTATTTACCAATTCAAGCTATGATGATCAAAAAAATATTTCCAGCAATTATTACCTGCAGTACCTTTTTGATTCCACCTGGGATGCCACTCTCAACTTTAAACACTTTTCAGCCGAAAATGAAGGTGCCTTTCCTCTGAATATGGGAGTAGATGCAGCATTTGAAAATCCTTATACACTTAACCAGAATGAAATCTCTACTATGAAAGATAATACTTTCAACACCTCTCTTGTTATCGAGCATAAAGGACAGAATATCAACTTCAGTTCTCAAACTTCCTATCAGAAGAACTACCAGTATTACGAAGACCCTATTGATGCCGATTTTTCCCCTTTAGACGGCATTTCGATTATCAATAACTACGGCAAAGACTGGAATAATGTGAAAGTAGCTACACAGGAATTCAGGTTCTCCTCTCCTTCCGGTCCCGGCAGAGATCTGGAATGGACTGCAGGAACTTATATGTTTTACCAGGAAAGTCCGGTAAAACAGGCGACTCATTTCGGGGAGGATGCACCTTTACTGGGGTCCGAAGAAATAAATTACTCCCTCATTAATACCAGTGAAGGAACAAACAAAGGAATTGCCTTTTTTGGGCAGCTAAATTATCAGGTGCTCGAAAAAATTGGCGTAATAGCCGGACTCAGGTACGACCATGAGTATAAAAAGCAGTCTGTGTTAGGAGAGTATCAACCAGATACCGATGCTCAACCTCTATTTGAATACCAGTCAGACTCTAGTGCCACGGCCAGCTTTAAAGCATTTTCTCCCAAAGCTAAGTCTTACTTACAATTTTTCAGAAAAGAATCTGCTCTTTTTTACTTACAGCCGTGGATTTCGGGCAGGAGGCCTTACCCCCTTGAGTGCAGATCCTTCCCAGCCACCTTTAATTGAGTTTAAACCTGAATTCAGTAACAACTTTGAAATAGGTGCAAAGAACGCATTTTTTGAAAATAAACTGCTTCTGAATGCCACCCTCTTCTATACCGAGGTGACGGACGTGCAGGTCCCGACGCTGGTGATGCCAGACGGAGTTATTATTACCCGTAATACCGGAAGACTTACTTCAAAAGGTTTGGAGGTTGAATTGCAAGCCTTACTGGTTCCAGGTTTAGAAGCCAAATATGATCTTGGCGTGACCAATGCCAGTTATGGATCTTTGCTGGTTGCACAAGACGGGGGTGAAGTTAATCTACAGGGTAATAAGCAGATTTACACCCCGGAAATGACTTCCATGCTGTCCCTCCAGTACAGATCACATCTAGGACTGGGTAAGGACTGGGAGTTCTTCGCTCGTGCAGAATGGAAGTATTTGGGAGAGCAGTATTTTGATCTGGCCAATTCCTTTAGACAGGGACCTTACAGCCTTTACAATGGAAATCTTGGTCTTTCCTATAATGACATACAACTAATGATATGGGGGCGGAACATATTTGACAAACAGTATATAAGTTATGGCTACAACTTCGGCGCGGTGCACTTGGGCAACCCTGCTACTATGGGAGTAACTTTATCTTTGGACATCTAGCTTAGGCATTGTTAAAAATAAAAGGTTCAACTTTTCCAAAGTTGAACCTTTCTATTCCTGGTTTAGTTGTCTTAGGTGATTGCCAAACTTTTAATTTTAATTGGTAGGTATCAGTTTGTAAACCTTTCCTGTATTTCCGACAGGTCCTTCTTCATCAGTGGTCAAAACAAAAATTTCACCCGTATTGTTTTGGCCGAATCCCAGCAGATAATGTCCTAGTCCAGTCGAATTGTTCTTTCTCACATCCAGTTGTTGAAAGTCCCACATTCCTGTCTCTTTCATTTCTGCAACAAAAACTGCTCCAGTAGCTTTCCATGGTGCTGGGTCCAGGTACCAAAGATGTAGTCACCAGCTAATTCCTTAAGCTCATTTCCTCTGTAGACGTTACCGCCAATGACGACAAGGCCTTTTCCACCATTGTCAACTCCACCTTGTTTGAATTCAAGAACTGGATCTATCAATGGTTGTCCCATCTTATCATGCTGTGGACAATTTTCTCTGGTCTTGTCATTGTTGTAAGCATTAAAGCAATGGGTGCCTTCCTTCACATTCCAACCATAATTACCACCTTTAATTATTACATCGATTTCTTCCCACAGTACCTGGTAAGCATCCCCGGCAATGAGTTTATGGTCCCCTTCGGGATCGAAGGAAAACCTGAGGGATTTCGCAATCCATAGGCGTAAATTTCGTCCATTCCTTCTTGATTAACAAAAGGGTTATCTTCAGGAATACCATAGCGAGATTCACTGTCAACATCGATACGAAGGATACTACCAAGAAGGTTTTGTTCTACATCCTGACCGTTTCCTCCACCATTTTCTTCGTACCAGTCGGGAACATGACCAAGATCTATGTCATTGGCACCGCCGCCATCACCCACAGATATGTAAAGATAATTATCTGGGCCAAATGCTAAAGTACCCCCGTTGTGGTTGTATTGCGGCTGGTTGATTTTCAGGATAATCTTCTCAGAAGTTTTGTTAGCCAAATTCTTATTGTTCGCCGAAGCCTGAAATTCCGAAATATGGCTGGTGTGATCCCAATTATCTGGGGCTTCATCCGCTAGGGGGCGCTGTAGTAGACAAAGAACCTGCCGTTTTGGGCGTAATTGGGATGAAAAGCAAGTCCCAAAAGTCCTCTTTCCTCATGTGCATCTTTAAGAGGAACTATTTTATCCCTTAAATCCAGAAATGGCTCTTGAAGTAGACCGCTTTCCGGGGTATGTATCCTTATCACCCCCACCTGATCTACAATAAAATATCTTTTAGATTCATCCGGTGATTCCACCAAGGCGACTGGTGAAACCAGGTTTTCAGCTATTAATTTTGAGCCCACTTGTTCCTGCGAAAAAGTCGAAAGCGAAATAAATAAACAGGTTAAGAAGAAAAATGATCTGATTTTCATAATGTCCTTTTTTAATTAATATTGCTTGTTGTAAATTTACTAGCCAATTATTGAATATTTATATTTCAGTTTATTTGATTTTGTTCCACTACCTGGCGCCAGCTAAATCCTTCACTTTTAAGTAAGCTCTCCAGAGTCCGCCTACGCTCAACCAATTCCTGTGAATTTCTTGCAGTTAATCCTAGTGGTAAATCTTCACTGCTGTGGGCACCTTCTACTTTAGGCAGGCTGCGGGAAAAGTTTTTATCAAGATTCTGAAGAAAATTTGATATAGAAGAACGAAGAAGTTCAAGCTCTTCCTGTAAATTTTGTCCTTTATCGGAATAGAATAAAATTGACAAGGCCTCATCTAATCTTGTGATGTTGATACTAAAACAGTCCTTTCCTTCAGACCGACTATAAAAATGAACAACCGGATAAGCTTGATGGTTTACTGAATGTTGATCCACCTTCTCCTGCAGGTCATGAATTTGTTGGTAACTATAAGAAGAATCCAGTGCAAGTATCTTCTTTGCTATGGCCTTTGGATTCTTACCTAAATTATAGATGCTTTTTGCCAAGGTTCTTTTTTTTACTACAGCAGATGACACAGAAAGAAAATAAGTCATGGAGCTGGTGAAAAAAATAAAGCCGAAGAAAGAAAAACAACTTGTGACCAGCTCAAAGAAAGGCGAAGTAGGCTTAAAATTTCCCATCCCCAGAGTGGAAAGTGTATATCCCGTAAAATAGAGCCGTTCCCAGTTATATGCTGCCCTGCCGCTACTGTTGGTTATAGCCTCGGGGTTTGAAGAATAAACCATGAAAAGGCCTAGCCAAATAAGGAGAAGCCACACAAAGAGTATCATAAGATTAACAAATAGGCCATGATAATCATAAGCCTTCCTCCCGAAAGTCGAGGCACCAAACTGAATTATTCTATCGGATAAGATTGCCACATTTTCAGAAATAAAACCACCTCCGCTAGCGGAAAGGGTGGTGTAAAAGAAATCATGTATAGCTAATAATAGTATAATGAATCCAAGGATAAGTAAGGTTTCTGCCATTTTATTTGTTTATAATAGTTTAATTTTAAACTTAAGGTTTTGCCTTTGGATTTAGTAAATTGATGAAAGACAAAATTTATCTTGAGAGCCTACAAAAAAAAGAATTATTTGGTGTGACTTCCTTCGCTCCTCTGGAATTAATGTGAACTTTAGGATCGCAGAAGACTTCTTCTGCAATCCACCACCCCAATTCCACAATAACCAAAGAAATGAGAATTAAAAACCATATTCGTCTATTTGTTGTTCTCTCTCTTTTTGATTTCATAGTTCTTACTGAGATTCTTCAATGGGTTATTTAAAGAAGAAATTTTCTTGCTATTCATTTTTTTTAATTTTAATAGCAGTTATTCTTTATCATTACTTAAACTCGTGCAATTACCTAAAGCTTTACAGCTCTCAAACGAAGGGCGTTTGCTATCACTGATACAGAACTCAGGCTCATAGCCAAAGCGGCAATCATTGGCGATAACAATAATCCGAAAAATGGGTACAATAATCCTGCTGCAATTGGAATACCCAGGGTATTGTATATCAGCGCGAAAAAAAGATTTTGTTTAATATTCTTCATCACCTTTTGGCTCAAAATTTTAGCCTTGGCAATGCCTTTTAAATCCCCTTTCACTAGAGTAATTCCTGCACTTTCAATAGCAACATCTGTCCCGGTACCCATCGCTATTCCAATATCAGCCTGAGCTAAAGCAGGAGCATCATTTATTCCGTCGCCTGCCATAGCGACTTTTTTACCTTCCATCTGTAAGCGCTCCACTTCCTTCAATTTGTCCTCCGGAAGCATTTGTGCTTTAAAACCGTCCAGGTTTAAAGTTTCACTAACAGCTTTGGCAGTATCTTCATTGTCCCCGGTTAGCATAAAAACTTCCATCCCCAGATCATGAAGCTCTTTGATAGCCTCCTTACTTGAAGCTTTAATTCTATCTGATATAACAACAAATCCAATAATCCCGTTTCCTTCAGCTACATAAGAAACGGTTTTTCCTAATCGCTGTTCTGCTTTTACCTGTTCACGAAGTTCTTCAGAAATTTGAGCGTTTTCCTGCTCCATTAGTCTATCATTTCCTAAAGATATTTTCTTCCCGTCCAGTTCAGCGGTCACACCTTTTCCTGTGACCGAATTAAAATTAGAGACTGACTTCACTTCTATTTCCTTTTCTTCAGCGTAACGTATAGTAGCCTCTGCCAAAGGATGTTCACTACTGCTATTAACCGAAGCTATCTTCTGAAGGACCTCTTCTTCAGAATATTTTAATGATGCAGAAATTACTTTTTCTACTGAAGGTTTTCCTTCAGTGACAGTTCCTGTCTTATCAATTATTACCACATCAACCTTGTTAAACCTTTCCAGTGATTCGGCATTTTTTATTAGAACCCCCGATTGGGCACCTTTTCCTACTCCTACCATAATAGACATAGGAGTAGCCAATCCCAGGGCACAGGGACAAGCAATGATTAATACTGCGATGGCATTTACCAACGCATACACGTAGGCCTAGTTCGGGACCAAAAATTGCCCAGATGACAAAGGTGAGGACAGACACTGCAACTACAACGGGAACAAAATAACCTGAAATTCTATCAGCGAGTTTTTGTATTGGTGCCCGGGATCTACTCGCAGCATTTACCATTTCAATAATTTGAGAGAGGAGGGTTTCTGATCCGACCTTTTCAGCCACCATAATGAAGGTTTTGTTTCCATTTATAGTCCCCGAGCTTATTTTATCGCCTACCTCCTTGTCCACCGGAATAGGTTCCCCTGTTATCATGGACTCATCAATATTGCTTTCCCCTTCTTTTATACTTCCGTCTACAGGGATTTTCTCCCCCGGTTTAACCCGAAGCAGATCTCCTTTGTTGATATCGTCTATCATAACCACTTGCTCCTTCCCATCCACAATCCGAGTAGCTTTGTTTGGCGCCAGCTTTAAAAGTTCCTTAATGGCTGAATTTGTTTTTCCGTGAGCTCGTGCTTCCAGCAACTGCCCCAGCAGCACGAGGGTTAGGATGATTGTAGCAACTTCATAATAGACAAAAACGGTACCCTGATCTGTTTTAAATTGAGCAGGGAGAACATCCGGAAACAGCATAGCTGCCACGCTGAAAAGCCAGGCAACCCCTGCACCTATCCCTATTAGCGTAAACATGTTTAGGTTCCACGTCTTTATAGATCTATAGGCACGTTCAAAAAACATCCACGTTGCATAAAAAACAACAGGAATAGATAGACCTAATTGAATCCAGTTCCAGTACTCCCAATCCATTACCTCCAACAGTGGATTATCTGAAAATATTTCTTCAGACATCGCTATTATCAGAATAGGAATAGTGAAGGCAGTAGCAATCCAGAACTTCTGCAGCAGTTTCTTATAAGTCTTGTCCTCTTCATCCACACCTCCCTCCATAGGAACAAGATCCATCCCGCAGATAGGGCAGGAACCCATTTCATCCTCTACTATTTCAGGATGCATGGGGCAGGTAAATCGCTGAGGCATCTTTTGAGAGGACGGTGCTTCAACGAGATCCATCCCACACACCGGGCAATCACCGGGTTTGTTATAGGTTTTTTCTCCCTCACAGTGCATGGGACAATAAAAGGTTCCAGATCCTCCCGTAGCTTTTTCTGTACTTTTTTTAGACGGTTTTTTAGGTTTCTCTCCCGGCATAGTGATGGAATAAGTTCCTCCATCGGCCTCCAGTTTATTCTGAAAAGTTTTCAGTGGAATATGTTTTTCCATCTCTATCACCGCCTCTTCCTTTTCCAGGTTTACCGATGCATTAATGACCCCTTCTACTTCACTCAAAGCTTTTTCCACATGATTTCTGCAACCGCTACAAGTCATTCCATGAACGGCATAAGCGTGCTTCATTTTTTTCCTCCGCTATGCTCTTCTGAAGGTTGATAAATACTGTAATTAGAACCTTTTAAAGCCTCCTGAAATTTATCAATTTCAATAGGGCGTTCCATTTCTACAGTAGCTTCAGCTTTTTCGAGATTTACCGAGGCCTTTGTGACTCCCTCTACTTCATTCAGGGTTTTTTCGACATGACTTCGGCAGCCGTTGCAGGTCATGCCGTGAACAGCATAGGTGTGCGTCATATTTGCGTGTGAACCACCTTCTTCCTCATGAGGTAGAGCAATAGAATAGCTTCCTTTCGTTTCTTCCAGTGCCTGTTGTAGCCTTACCAGGGGCACATGCTGCTTCATCTCAATAACTGCCTGTTCATCCTGAAGGTTTACTTCAACCTTAGAGACTCCTTCAACTCCCTGCAAAGCTTTCTCCACCGTACTTCGGCAACCATTGCAGGTCATTCCCGATATTATATAAGAATGTTTCATCATTTTTTCCCGCCCAGGCTCCTCTGGCCCCGGGGCAATACTATAATTTGACCCTTTTAAAGCCTCCTGAAATTTATCAATTTCAATATGGCGCTCCATTTCTACGGTAGCTTCAGCTTTTTCAAGATCTACAGAGGCCTTTGTGACCCCTTCTACTTCATTTAAGTTTTTTTCTACATGACTTCGGCAGCCATTACAGGTCATCCCGGTTATTTTATATGTGTGTATCATTGCCATTTCGTTTTCCTTAAAAAAATTAAACATTATTATATTTAAATCCTGTAAAATGTGGTTGTTATAAATTAGCTTTGCTACGTATTATCATTATGGGAATGGTCCACACTATCTTCATCATTTAATCTTTTTTTCAGAAAGAAAAATTCAGCAATAAAGATGAGTATAATTGCAGGAACCGCTATATAAATAATAAAGACATCCGTTCGTGCCTTTACGATTAAGAAGGCTGCAAGTACAACCGCATCCAGAATGATCGCTGTTACTAAAATAGATGGCTTTGCATCTATTTCCTTTCTTAAATATCGAAAAACCCCCACATGCACGATTATATCCATTACTAAATAAAAAATAGCACCCAAAGAAGCAATTCGGCTCAAGTCAAAGAATATGGTTAAGATAATTGCAATTACTACTATATATACGAGCATATGCCTTTGAATAGTTCCAGACATTCCAAGATGGCTGTGTGGGATTAAATGCATATCTGTCAGCATTCCTGTCATTCGGGAGACTGCAAAAATACTTGCGATCACCCCGGAAATTGTTGCTACAACAGCGATCCCAACAGTAAACCACAACCCGAAATCCCCAAACAATGGCCTGGCAGCTTCCGCAAGCGAGTAATCCTTGGCTTCTATTATTTGAGGAATAGAAAGATTCGATCCTACAGCCAGAGCTACTAAAAAATATATCACCACACAGATTGCCAAAGAAATTACTATGGCCCTACTCACGTTTTTGTGAGGCTTTTCAATTTCACTCCCGCTATTGGTAATGGTGGTAAAACCTTTATATGCAAGAATAGAAAGTGCCAGTGCGGCAATGTAATCCACCAACTGGTTACCACCTGCATCTTCAGAAGGAACAGCCGCACCTAAATCCACACCGGAAGCCCACAGAGCTCCTGCCGCAAAAATTATTAAACCTCCTATTTTTAACGCTGCCATATAGAGGGAAATTTTTCCTATAGCCTTATTTCCAAGGATGTTTACAATAAAAGCGCATAGAAGCAATGCTACTCCTAAAACAGGAACCCAGAAACTATTTTCCCCAGCGTCGAATAGCTGTAGGGTATAACTTCCAAAGGTTCTTGCAACAAGACTTTCATTGATAACCATAGAAAAGGCCATGAGCAAAGATGCGGCAGCTGTGATGGTTCCTTTGCCATAAGCTTTTTGTAAATACATAGCTATCCCTCCTGCTGAAGGATAAGCATTGGACATTTTAATATAAGAGTATGCACTAAAACCGGAAATAATTCCTCCCAGGATAAAAGCATACGCGAAATACTCCCCGGAGAGTTCAGCCACCTGCCCAAGGAGCGCAAAAATCCCGGCACCAATCATAACGCCTGTTCCCATAGCTACCGCTCCGGTAAGGGAAAGGCTGTTTTTTTTATAGTTATTCATATCAAAATTTACCAAAAACCCGCTTTGGTGAGTACAATTAGAAGTGTTATTACATTTCGTGGTGTAAACCACCTTTAAAGTCTATGATTTCTACCAAGGTTCATATTTACCACAAGCCTCTGCACATTTTTTGCAAGCTTCGGCACAGTCATTACAATGTTGTACCTCATGTTTCGCACATTCGTTGGCACATTTTTTACAAATTTCCCAGCAAAAATATATTAGTCCTTTTACATCCTCTGAATTTACAGACAACGCCTGCGCGGTCGCAGTACACGTAGTGGCACAAATAAAATCCAAACGTATACTTTTCACCATTACTTTTACATCCTGTTCATCTAAGCAGGCACCAGCGCACTTATTACATTCTGCTGCGCACTCATACAAGATTTTAATCAATTCTGCATTTCTCATAAAGGATGATTTTTTGCTTTTGACTTTAAAATTACCGATTAGAAGACGAACTTTCTTCTAAAATTGTTGTATGATTTTACGTTTTAATGGTATTATATTATTTTTTGAACAAACCTTTTTTCTGCCTTTCTTCCAGTATCTTTTAAGTGTGCCTCGCTTCCCTTCTGAAACAACAAAGCCCGGAATTCCGGGCTTTTTCTTTTTTAACAGCAGTGCTTCAATTAAGCAGCATACTGCGAACAAGCCTCGGCACACTTTCTACAAGCTTCGGCACATTGCTTACAATGATCTGATTTATGCTTTTCACATTCATCAGCACATTTTTGACATATTTCCTGACAATACCTTACTAAACCTGATATGTCTTGCGAATCCACTGCTAAGGCTTCGGCTGTTGCAGTACAAGTCGTAGCACAAATTTTGTCTAAACGAATACATCTTACCATCATTTTGATATCCTCTTCATCTAAACAGGCATCTGCACAATGGTAACAATGTGCGGCACAATTATACAAAGCACTAATTAATTCTTGATTTCTCATTTTATTTGGTTTTAGTTAAACGTATTCCGAAGTTACAACATCAAAAGAGTGAATTATATAAAAAATATGGTAAAAACATTAGGTATTAAGGGTTTATGATTTTTTTAAGATCTAAATGTTGTTTTGCTTATAGGGTTTGGATAGTATTGCAGTGGGTAATTACCAGTTAATATGGACTTTTTTATTCTAGAAATTTCGGAGTTCAGATATATTTTAAGGAAATCTTTTCTATAGGTTGTGAAAAAATAATTGGCCTCTCTGGAATGTAATGATTTTACCTCTCATTCAATTCCTATTCCTGTGAAGATTTTGGGACCTGCACTTAACAGTTTGTATTTTAGAGCAGTTTTTTTTCACCTCGTTAGCAACATTAATAGAAGAAATGAAAGAGGCTATGCTTAAATTCAGCTACTGAAGAAATTCTGCTACTCAGGTTCTAAAAGAGAAGAAGATAAACCAACAGAAGAAGCCCGACTCCAAGTACTGCAATTTGCCATAGCTTAAGTCCCTTCCTCTCAAGATATTCGACTCCCACCAAAGCACCCAGGCTACAACTAGAAAAAGGATCGACCAGCTCCAGCTATTCATTGCAAAGAGCTTTCAAAAAGACCTTGTTCATCTCTAAATTCTCTATTTCTATATTGGTAAGCTATTAATGTTCAAAAACAACTGTTGTTCTTTTGTTAACTTGAAAAAGCTCTTAGCTCATAAACATTCTGCTCAAAGTCTGCACTTAAGGATTACTACAAAAAAAGGGCTGCTTCTATATAGCACAAAGACCGTTGTGAAGTCTTTGGCCACTAAATCACCTATTCCTCATCAGAACCGAAAAAAGTCCTTTCATTGAAATCCTCCTGGTTGTAGAAATTTTCTTGGGTGTAATCTAATTCTTCCTTTTGTTTAGATGAAAAAATCAGAAGAGTCTTTTTTTCATCTTCAATAGCAAGGCTTTTTACGCTTCTATAGGTAGGCAAGGATTTAAGGTTTTCAAAACTTACTTGTTCCTGAACAAAGACTTTTTGTTCCTTTTGATTTAATTCTGCTCTTCCTATGGGAATTAAAATGTCCTTTTCTTCTTTTAATCTTGCCCCTTTCTCCAGACTCACAACGAGGTATCTAATTCTTTTATCAGTTTTGTCATACAAAAAATCCTTTAGAATCCCCATTCTTGCGCCAACAGCATCAACTACTGGCCATCCATAAATTCGGGAAAAAAGATCATCAATTTTGTAGTCACTGTTCTTCAGTTCCTGCAGGTGTTCAAGTGGTGCAGAAATTTCATTAGGGTCTCTTGAGGTATCTCTTTGAATATCTTGACCAACCTCATCATACTTCCACTTCTGTATCATAATTCTGTGTCTAGTCATGTGTATTGTTTTTGATGTTAATAACTAAAGACTCTTTACTCTAAATTAATAATAATGATCTTTAAAATTAATAAATGAATTATAAGTTTTTTTTAAAACTGAATCACTTTTACCAAAGGAAATTTTTGCTGATTAAGAACTCTTAAAAAAGTATTTAATTTATCAATGATGTTCCGGTATGGTTTTCCTGTTATTTTGGAGTCTTTTCCTCGAACATGAATCGCAACAATAAAAATGCTCAAATCCATCAAGAAAGACCCCTAAAGGGCCTAAAATAAACCCTGTGGAGTAGAAAACTCCGGCAGCTAAAGGAACGGCCATGACATTATATGAATCTTTGTATAAATGCAATAAATCCAGGGATAGCCTCAGCTCGGAAATATCGCCTGAACATGAAAATTCATTTTTCGATGTTATCGAGTCTTTCAGATTTGTTTCTTCAACCAATTTTATTTCTTCTTTGTAGAAATTTGTAAGAATAAGTTTATGCACAATAAATAATGGGCTTTTTACATGGATTACTTATTAATTTTTTTAGTAACTCATAGTTTTCTCATATAGGGGACTTTTTAAGAAAAATGAGAAAACTGGTAGCAACCAGAATAATACTACCTGCAATTATGAAAGGATAGTAAAAACCACTAAGTAATTAGCCAAATCCCTAAAATGGGACCTAAAATTTGACCAATGCTATTGGTTGAACTTTGAATAGAAATATTCCTGCCAGTATTTTTATTTGATATTAATGAAACCGCAGAAAGCAAATTTGGTGTTACCATAGCGCCTCCAGCAGCAAAAACAACGATTAATCCATATACCAAGAATTCATTGCTGAAAAATGGAAAGGCAATTAAGGATAACCCGGATAATAACAACCCCAGAGCAATTTGTTTTTTAGAGGATAAAATATTCCCTCCGTAAGATGCAAAAACAGGCTGAAGAACAGCCATTATAGACCCACAAAGCATAAAACCAATAGCAACTTGTTTACTATTAAATCCTAATTCATCTTTCCCGTAGATTGAAAAGACAGTTTCAAACAGCGTCACTACAAATTGGATGACAAACGAAAGAGCTAGTAATACGATAAAATATTTGGTAAATGTAAACCGTAAGCTCACTTTTTGTATGGTGAATTTGTGTACGGGAGTGCTGTGTTTTAACCATTTCATCACAAAGAACAGGACAATCAGTCCTAGTAGGGCAACAAATAAAAAGGGCACTGAAAATCGGTCTAAATGTAGCAGACCAATAGTATGTTTTATATGAATGTCTGTTTGGTATAGAAAGCCACCAATAGCAGGACCAAAAATAACCCCAGAGCTAATGGCAACACCAGACCAGGCCATTATTTTTGTTCTCCTTTTTTCAGAAGTAATGTCGCTTAAATAGGCGTTACTAACTGGAATAACTGAAGATGTAAAAATGCCTCCAAAAATCCGAGCGATATAGAGCATTGTCAAGGATGTGGCTAAACCAGTAAGTAATTGCATAATTACGAAACCGATCAATCCACAAATGATAATAGGTTTACGACCATATTTGTCTGATAGCTTTCCCCAAACCACTACGAATAGTAACTGAAAAAATGGATAAATACTTGTGAGCAATCCAATATGGAAGTTGATTAAATCGGTGTCAAGATTATCTTCTAAAGCTAATCTTTCGGTATAGTAGGGAAGGGTTGGCAATAATATACCATAGCCCAACATCACTACAAATAAACTCAACAGAATTAAAAATATCCTGTTGAGTTTTTTTTTACTTTCCATTTATTTTTTACCGATCTTTCTCTTTAGTAATTGGGCATTTATGGCAACGATGACCGTACTCAAACTCATAAATACAGCTCCTACTGCTGGTCCTAAAACAAAGCCTGAAGAATATAGAACGCTAAGCAGCTAAAGGAATGGCTACCACATTATATCCTGTTGCCCATATTAGGTTTTGAATCATTTTATTGTATGTTGCCTTTCCAAATAAAATTAGGTTGGCAATATCTTGTGGATTGCTATTTACCAATATAATATCGGCTGTTTCAGCAGCCACATCTGTACCAGAACCAACAGCAATACCCACATCTGCTTTTGCAAGGGCAGGAGCGTCATTAACACCATCACCCGTCATCGCTACAAAATCGCCTTTGTTCTGTAACTCTTCTACAATTTCAACTTTTTGATGTGGCAATACTTCGGCGTAGTAACCATCCAATCCAAGTTTTTCACTCACAGCCTTAGCGGTTTTTTCATTATCGCCAGTTGCCATCAAGACTTTAATATTGTTTTTTTTGAATATTTTTATAGCTTCCGCAGATTCAGGTCTTATTTCATCAGCAAGAGCAATGTATCCTGCTAGCTGGCCATCTATTAATACAAATACAACAGTTTCAGCAGCGTCACTATAAGCATCTTCGGGAATGTCTATTTTTTCATCCCTTAAATAGCCCGGGCTTACAACTTTTACTTGCATACCTTCTACATTTGCCTCTACACCTTTTCCTGTAATTGCATTAAAGTTTTCAGGTTTTGGAATAGTAATGTTATCTTCTTTAACTCTTTTAATAATACCAACTGCAATGGGGTGTTCTGAGCTTTGTTCCAATGCACTTGAAAGTCTTAAAATTTCCTCTGTTGAATAAGCTTCTTTAACAGATTCGATTCGAGTGACACCAAAATCACCTTTGGTTAGTGTTCCTGTTTTATCAAAAAGCAAAGCTGAAATTTTTCTTGACTCTTCAAAAGCAGTTCTATTTCGGATAAGCAATCCATTTTGAGCAGATACTGCCGTAGAAATCGCAACCACAAGGGGAATGGCAAGACCCAATGCGTGTGGACAAGCAATGACCATAACGGTAACCATTCTTTCTAAAGCATAGACAAATGGAAAGCCTAAAATCAGCCATACCGCTAATGTTCCAAAACCAATAGCCAAAGCGATATAGGTTAACCATTTTGCAGCCCTGTCTGAAAGATTTTGCATCTTGGATTTGGTTTTTTGCGCTTCTTCGACCATTTTGATGACCTTGTTGAGATAGCTATCTTTTCCAGTATGCTCAACCTTTACTTTTAAGGTACTGTTACCATTTACCGAACCACCAATAACCTTATCGTTTTCATCTTTTTTTACAGGTTTGGATTCGCCTGTAAGCATAGATTCGTTCAGGTAACTTGAACCGTCTACTATAATCCCATCAGCAGGAACTTTTTCACCTGGTTTAACCAAAATCACATCATCCTTTAGTAAATCTTCAAGAGGGATGTCTTCTATGATGTCGCCTTTTACCCTGTGCGCTTCCGCAGGCATCATACTTACCAGTAACTGTAAAGCTTTTGACGCACCTAACACACTTTTCATTTCTATCCAATGACCAAGCAACATTATGGCTATAAGTGTTGATAGCTCCCAGAAAAAGTCTTCGCCTCTTAAGCCAAATACGGTCGCGGTGCTATAAAAATAAGCTACAGAAATTGCCATAGAAATCAAGGTCATCATTCCTGGCGCACCTTTTTTGATTTCAGACCAGAATCCTTTTAAAAATGGCCAACCACCATAGAAATATACGATTGTGGAAAGTGCAAAAAGGATATATGGATTTCCGGGAAGCAAAAACTCATATCCAAAAAAGTCCTGAATCATCGGCGAGAAGAACAGTATGGGAATAGTAAGTACAAGGGTTACCCAAAACCGTTTTCTAAAATCGGCAATCATCATTTTATGATGGTCGTGGCCCATCTCGCCGTGACCGGGATCATGATCGGAATGGCCACTATGTCCCGAATGGTCACTTTCATCCATTGCTTCGTTATGGCCGTGTTTGGTTTTTTCGACTAGGTTATCTTTTATATCAGCTTCTTTTTTTAATGCTTCATTCTTTGCTGAATTATTCCCTTTGCCATTATGTTCGTGGGGATGATGTTTGTGATTTTCCATAATTTCTGTTTTTGTTGATTTTTATCTTAATTTTTTTCGCATTTCTTCTGAAATGTTTTCGGCATAGACGCCATAGGCATCTACCAGAAGTCCTTTAATTCCATCATTGGAGGATATAGCATATAAAATGCTATTATCGTCGGTACTGCTCATTCCTTCAAAGCGAAAGGTTTTATCTACTTTAAAATCTTCAGGCCGGATTTCAATTTTTAGCGAAGCACATTCCAAGCATTCAGGCTTCAAATTGAAATCGTAGGGATAATCGTTTGCCTGTAAATCGTTTATGGCTTCTGAAAGTGTGTTGTAATTGTTCATTTTATTTATATGTCATTGTAAAATAACTATTATCTTCCTCTGTAAATTTCTGAAAGGTCAGTAAACCTTTTTCATTTAATTTTTCGTTGACGGTATAGTTGAGTTGCTTGATGCGAATTCCCCACGCATAGGCCTTTATATTGATTTTTGAATTAATCTTGTTTTTGTTGCCCTCAAATATTCGGTCGTAAATCTTTATGATGCTTTTTGAACCAAAAAAATCCAACAGTCCCGAATCAAAAGTCATTTCCAATTCTATATTTTCAAGGTTGTCCAAATCGTAGAGCTCTTTAAATTTTTCAGAGGTGGTATTAATTTCGGTCTCCTTTGATTTTGGATTGGAAAACGGGAAAGCCATTACCACTACACTTGCTTCATCAGGCTTGCAACGATAGGTTGTGGTGTATTTATCGGTCAATTTTTTGTCTTTATCAAACAATTCCGTAACTACCTCAATTTCATAGTATCCATTTTTCTTTATTGTTTCACTGGCTTTGAAAGTTTGTTTATTTAAAAAAGAACCATTTTCATCAAAGTTTTCCCGAATAACAACTCTGCCTGAAATCTGCCCAATGAGCATTTCAGTTTGTCCAGTCATTGTTGCTATGGATAGGATAAAAAACAGAATGAAGCTTTGTTTTTTCATATATGGTGCATAAATCTCTTTACTTCTTTTGCCATTACATCGCTCAAATCAATAACATTTGAAGGGTGTGGAATAGTATTGCGAGTAGCAATTTTTTCTGTGCCTATTTTATTGATTGTTGTAATTTTTCGATTTGTTCTATTTCTTCTATATTATATAATTGCGGGATTTCTGCATCCCACCCATAGGTTTCCTTAATGCCTTTTTGTAATGCTTCTGCACTCTCTTTTTCACCGTGTACAATGAAAATACGTTCGGGTTGGATTTTTATTTTGCTCAACCAATCCATAAGTTCAGCGTGGTCTGCGTGTGCTGAAAGACCTTCAATTTCCGCAACTTGCATTTTAAATGGCACCCATTTTCCATAGACTTTTAGTTCTTTCTCACCTTCCAATAATTTTCTACCTCGTGTGCCTTCAGCTTGATAGCCTACAAAAAGCAAGGTGTTATTTGGATTTTGTGCCTGTGTTTCAAGATAGTTTAGCATTCTGCCACCAGTGAGCATTCCGCTTCCTGCAATCACGATTTTTGGTTTGTTGTCTGTTCTTAACTCCATTGTTTCCCGATAACTGCTAACGACCGTAAAGTGTGAGCACATTTCGTCACATTCGTTATCTTCCAATCTGTGCCAATCACGAGTTCTATGAAACAGTTCCAATACGTTGGCACCCATCGGACTGTCCATAATCATTTGTACTTTTGGAATTTTGTTCTCCTTGAGTAATTTCCAAAAGATGAGCATCATCAGTTGGGCACGCTCTACCGAAAAACTGGGGATAAATAAGCTGCCACCTCTATCAATGGTTTCGTTGACCAATTTTTCAATCTGCGGAAGTGCTTCTGCTTCATCTGGATGAAACCTTCCACCATAAGTGGATTCAATGAAAAGTACATCCGCTTTTTTTGGCTTTAAGGGTGGAAACAGTAATAAATCGTTTGTTCTACCGATATCACCTGAAAAAACGAAACGTTTTCCACGTATATCTAACTCAATGTATGTGGCACCAAGGATGTGTCCGTTGTATTGAAACCTCGCTTTCACATCTTTGAGAATGGGTAGCCATTGCGAGGTCGGTACTCCTTTGAAGTAAGGGATTGTTTTTTCTACATCTTTTACATCGTAAAGTGGTTCAGCAGGATTATGTTTGGAATAGCCTTCTTTATTGGCACGTTCGGCTTCCTGTTCCTGTATTTTGGCACTATCGTTCAATATGATTCTTGCTATATCCAAAGTGGGGTTGGTACCATAGATGGGTCCATTAAAGCCTTGCTTTACCAATCTCGGCAGATAACCTGTGTGGTCCATATGGCCGTGGGTGAGCAAAACAGCATCAATATCAGCAACATTAACAGGTGGGTACTCCCAGTTTTTAAGGCGTAATTCCTTTAGCCCTTGAAAAAGTCCGCAGTCTATGAGTATCTTTTTATCTCCTGTATCCACTAAATATTTTGAGCTTGAGTTACTGTGCCTGCCGCTCCTAAAAAATGGATGTTTATTTTATTTTTTTTCATTGGTATCTATTTAGGTTGTTGTACATAATTTACTACAAGAGCTGCTCCCCAAATTTGTGACCACCGCAGCAGGAAGGTGAGTTTCCTTTATCCTGGTCCGATTTATATAGTAGTACTATTTCATTATATAGATTGCGCGAATCTTCTTTTATAAGAAGCGCTAATTTTTTTACGGATTTAGGCTCTGGGTTTACCATATCTAATAATATTTCCAGTGCTTCTTCAAGTAGTTTTGAGTCATCTTCCAATGCCTGGTAAAATGGTTCTAAATCTATGTTGCCCTGTTTTTGCAATTCTTCAGTTTTCATTTGTATTATTTTTAAAAATTAGTAATTATTCATTATTTGAATTAATGGGATCTACATAATTCTCTTGAATCTTCGAGTATCTTATTTTGCCTTAGCTTACTGATACCCATTTGTTCCAAAAAGTCTGGATTTTCGTGTAGCTCCTTGCAGAGTATGATGCCTTGATCCAATAATTTTGTTTTTTCAGCTTTGGTAAGTGTTGTTAAAGCGGTTAAGGGATGTAGCCCCGATTTATCTATTCTGTCCTTGAGACCATTTCCTCTTGGATAATCCCAACTGGTCATAAGCATTCCAACACATTTCCCGTACTGAATGGCATCGGTTGTGAAACGCGTATTGGTGTAAACCCCGCCTTTATGAAGTTTAGCCTCGTGACCTTTTTGGTGTTTCCATTGCTTTTCCACGTCCAAAAACCGTGAATGGATATATAATGGGATTTTTACATTGCAAAACCTGCCTTGGTCACTATGGTATTTACATTCAATCATATAATGTTTATTTCCTTTTTGCGCTATCACATCCACTTCGTGCTGAACGCAATTGCCTTGAACTATGACACCAACCTGTGTTGAAAATCCTTCGTGTGCCAATAGTTTGCCTACTAACTTTTCAAATGGGAAGCCAGAAGGGCCTAATTCCATCAGGGCTTTTTTGAGTTTGTATTTTGAAGCACTTACTCTCGACTTACCTTTTAGCATTTTAAATGCCATTTGATATATTTTTTTGGTGGTAATGCCTTCATATAATTGGTCTTCAACTTGTCCTATTATTTGCTGAATCAATTCTTCACTTGCTTGCGAACGTCTTAATGAATTGATAAGTTTCTCCACATCAAAAGCTACCACATCTCCTGAATATTTTACTATGTTGATTGGATGTTTCATTTTTTAATATGTATGGTCATCACAGGAAGTTCTGAATGATTAGTTACACCTTCGGCAATACTTTTTGAAAATAGGCTCAAAAATCCTGTACGGCCGTGGGTACACATAGCTATCAAATCGGCATCATTATACTTTAAGTAATTGTTTATACCCGTTTCTACAGCAGGTTCGTTATATACATTCATTGAGTACTTCTCCAAATCCGGAAACCTTTCCAGGAACTTCTTAAGGGGGTTCAAACCCTGTTCAATACTATTAAAATCAGTCTGTGTATTGACCCTTACTAAGTGGATATGTGCACCGCATTTTTTAGCAATAGAAATAACCTGCTTAAAGGCTTCACTCACATCTTCCAGAAAATCTGAAACAAAAACGATATCTTTAAAAGGAAAGGATACTTCTTTGTTCTTCACCACAATTACGGGCACATCTGCTTTTCTCACAATTTTCTCAACGTTGCTTCCCAATAATTCCCTTACACCGCCTTGCGTACCGCTACTTCCCGTAACTATAAAATCGTGATGAAAATGCCCGGAATGTTTTAAAATATTGGCCTGGCCTCCATCAAATTCCAGAAAAGTCCTGCATTTAAGTCCTTCGCGTTCCGCTTTTAACCCCAGTTCCCTCAAATCGGCTCTTGCGCTACCTATTTGTTGAACCGTTTGCGGATATCTTTTTTCTTTCTCCTTATCCAGGTTTATCCAATCTACTGGTTGTGTTCATTAAATGGAAAAAATGTATTTCTGAATTGTACAGTTTTGCCATTTTAATTCCAAGTTCTGCTGCCTTGTTACAGTTTTCAGAAAAGTCTGTTGGTACGAGTATATTTTTCATCGATTAAAAATTTTATTTGATTATTCCTTTTATTTAATAAACTTCATTCACAGAAGGTATTTGCTTTTCAAAACAATCCAGGTTATAGATAGTCGTTTCTGCAATATTGGTCAATGCGGTTTTGGTTAAAAAAGCTTGATGACTTGTTATTAGCACATTATTGAAAGTCATTAACCGCGCAATGACATCGTCTTGTAAAATATCTTCGGAATGGTCTTCAAAGAACAATCCTTCTTCTTCCTCATACACATCGATGCCGAAATACCCTATTTTTTTCGTCTTTAGGCCTTCAATAACCGCTTTGGTGTCGACAAGTCCTCCACGACTTGTATTTATTAACATTACACCAGGTTTCATAAGCTCAATGTGTTTTTTATCAATTAAATGTTTTGTTGATGGTGCCAGTGGTACGTGTAGACTTATAATATCGGCCTGTTTGCAAATTGTCCCACAATCTGTATAGCGCAGACCGTATGATTTGATAAGGTTTTCATCTTCAACTATATCCTGTACAAGGATGTTACAGCCAAAACCGTGTAGAATTTTGACCAATACAGAACCGATTTTCCCTGTACCTATAACACCAACTGTTTTTCCGTTTAAGTCGAAACCTGTAAGTCCGTTCAAAGAAAAATTTTGTTCACGTACCCTATTGTGTGCTTTAATCAGTTTTCGGTTTAACGCAAGTATCAAAGCCATTGTATGTTCTGCAATGGCATAAGGTGAATAGGCTGGGACACGAGCCACTTTAATTCCTAGTTCTGATGCTTTTATTAAATCGACGTGATTGAACCCTGCCGAACGTAATGCGATACATTTTACGCCAAAAGCATTTAATTTTTCAAGGATATGCGCCGTGGCATCATCACCTGTAAAAAGGCTAACGGCTTTAGAGCCTGTAGCGAGAATAGCTGTTTCTTCGGTCAAACGACTCTCCAATAGCTTTAATTGGTGTGTGCCATTATTGGCCTTTACCAGATAAGGTTCTTCAAACTTATGTGTACTGAATACTGTTGTTTTCATTTCACTTTTTTTAATTTCCTAACTGTATTAAATTATATACTAACACTACGATGACAACAGTTCAAAAAATTAGCATCACGAATTTTCCGTTTTTTTTAGAACCTTTGAAATAGGTAATCCCTAGTTTTACAATCATATTGCTTGTGGTTGCTGTTAAAATGACATTGGTGGCCAGCGTGAATTTTTCTTCCAATGACCCAAATTTTGCCATACTAATAGTTATCGCATCCGTATCTGCCAATCCTGCGATTAGGGCTGAATAGTATAAACCGCTTTCGCCAAAAAATTGATTTCCATAAAAAACTGCAAACAGGATGACCACATAAATACCACCAAACCCAAGAGCGTTCCAAATATTGAGCGGACTACCCAGATTGATAATTGTTTTTGTGACATCTGTATCCTTTTTGATAAATATGAGTGCACTAATCAAACAAATGAGTGTAAATATGGTAAATGGAATAGCTAAATAAGAAAGTATGGCACTATTGAAAATATAGGCCAGAATTGCCAGTCTTGGAAACAGTATGGCAGAAGCTATGATGATGCCAGCTGCATATTTTTTTGAGAGCTCTGGCGATTCCTTACTTCGGGATGCATAAATCCACGCCACTGCGGTACTTGAAATCAATCCGCCTAAAATTGCTGTGAGCAGAATACCACGTTTAGAACCTACATATTTTACAAGAAAGTAGCCGATGAAATTCAGAAAAAAGACAATCACTATAATTGCTCCTATCTCAAAAGGGTTAAGCAATCCTTCCGGCCCATAGTCTTGATCTGGTAAGAAAGGCAAAATAAGAAGCGCAATAATTGAAAACTTAATAAAGGCAAAAAGCTCTTCTGAAGTAATATTTTTTATGAATGTATTGAAGGTGGCTTTTAATGATATCAGAGTAACCACTATAACTGCGGTGGCAACTGCTTCCTTATGCAAATGATTGGCAACCATAACACCTAAAATCAGCGTAGCGAACAATGCCATATTAGTGGTTATCCCAGTCATTACGTGTTTTTGCACAACAGAAAGATGACTAAACGTCAAAAACAAGAGAAATGCTGCCGAAATAATAATGACCAACCAAGGTGTGTAAGCTGCGGTAAGGTTGCCTAATATAAAACCGATGATTGCGACAATTGGGAAGGTTATTATCCCTGCAAAACCGTGTTCTTCCTTCAACTTGTCGTACTCACCTTCCAATCCAAGGGTTAAACCTATACCCATACTAATAAATAATCCAAGGATAAATGGGTTGATATTTTTAAAGGCCTCGGTCATAACTACTTTTTTATTGCTTGGTTTGATAAAATCGCTAACTGTTTAATACATTGCGTTCTATTTTTAAACTTTTACCGATGCACTTTTCTTGCATGATCTTTCTGCCACGTTTTGAAGCCGAGTCCATCTTTAAACTTAAATCTGATTTATTTTCTTTAAGACCAACCTCCAAAGGGTAACCCTCAACAACTAAACGCGCCATTAAGTAGCACAAGCTGGATTCCGCACCTTGATTTATATTAATATTTTCTTTTTCAAGACCATCATAACAGGCACCATTAACAGGGTTGTACATAATTTGCTTGAGATGGTTATTGCCTAAAAACCAACTAAATGCGGTATGAAGCTGTTTGGAGTATTTCTTTTTATGGGTAACGCTACAGAATAGGTCCAATGAAAGAATGGTATAAGCCACCTCAATGGGTTGTTCGCCGTGAAAGGTTCGTTTGTTTCTTTTGTGAAACCATCCGTCATTAGAAATGACTTTAATTTGCCCTTTCATAAAATATTGTGATAATAAAAAGTCAAAAGTAGTTTCGGCAACGTCCTTGTATTTTTTATTTTTTGTGATTAGCCAAGCATAAAAAAGCGCTTCTGGCAATATACTATTGGCATAGGTCAGGTAATCTTCAAACCATTCCCATTTTTTATCACTGGAAATATTAAAAACGCGCAAGAGCTCCTCAGCCAATGTATCTGCTAATTGATTATATTGGGTTTTAGGCTCATTTTCTTGATAATAATAGAGTCCTTTTAATATAAAACCAATGGCTCTTGGGGATTTGAAATCCGCTACATTTCGTATGACGTTTTTAAAACAGTTTTCTGCTTTGGCTACTAAACTTTTTGGCAGGTTTTCTGTAGCAGACAATACATAGCCAAGTGCCCAAATGGCCCTGCCATTGGAATCTTCCAGGTTCACTTCGGTATTCTGATTGGTAAATTGCTTTTCATAATCCACATAATTATAGAACAGTCCATCGTCCTGTTGACAAAACACAATAAAGTCCATATAAATTTCAATTAGTCGCAGGACTTTGTCATTTCTTTTTTCTTATAATACATAAGCATTGCTATAAGAGCCCTTGCATTATCATCAAGTGTATAACCAAAAGACGTATCCGGGACACTAAAATTTGAAAATTGAAGCATCCCAAAGTCAGTAGTCATATCTTCAATATGGTCTGTTTTTATGGGTGGTAAACTAAAATCCAAAGAATTATTATGTTGCAAATAATCCTGAAAAATACCGGAATAGGAAATGGCTACATTTTCCCAACTAAAAGCACGCATTTTAAGAAAAGCATTTTTTCCCATTGATGTTGCTGTTAGCGGTTGTTCCAACAAATCGATAACAGCGTTACTAATTGCTATGGGATCTTCAAAATCATTCAATAAAATACCAGTACTGGAATCAAGGTATTCTTTAGAATGGGGAATAGGTGTTGATATAACAGGGGTTCCGCAACTCATGGCATAAGCAAAAGTACCGCTAACGGCCTGGTTGGGATCTTTAGATGAGAATAAGTAAACATCGGACAAGGATAGGTATTCCAACAATCTGGAAAGTTCCAAATAATCGTTTATAAAAATGACATGGTCTTTAATATCTAAATCATCGACTATTGTTAAAAGTGCATTTCTATATGATTCGCCTTCTCTCTTTATTATATCAGGATGTGTTTTGCCTATAACCAGATAAACTGTGTTAGGGAATTTTTGGAGTATTTTTGGCAATGCACGAAGTGCTGTTTCTATATTTTTATTCTCACTTAATAATCCAAATGTGGAGAGTACATTTTTATTTTGAAAGCCATATCTATTTTTAAGCCGTTGTTTTTCTTTCCATAGTACAACATGGGTGCCATGGGGTATGACAGCTAATTTGTTATTATCAATATGATAATCACTTTCTAATATTTCTGCGGATTTATTGGTAAGAACGATCAGTTTCTCGGAAAGATCACCCAACACTTGCACTATTTTAGTTCTTTTTTCATCTGGATAGGGAAGAACGGTATGAAACACACAAGAAATAGGGATGTCTAACTTTAGCAGAAAAGCCACTAAATGGCCACCGTAGTCACCTCCAAACAGCCCAAACTCGTGTTGTACACAGACCATCCCAATATCGTCCCTTTCATTTAACTTATTAGCTACTTTGAAAAAGGAACTTAACTCTTGGGCATCTATTTTATATTTAACTTCCTCTGGATAATCATTAGCGTCGCAGTACTCATTTTCCAGAGCACAAACCTCGATCTCTATGGTTGAGCCAAAGCATCTTTTCAAGGCCCGTATCAAATCTTGTGAATAAGTAGCAATACCGCACTCGCGGGGAGGATATGAGCAAACCATTAAAATTCTATGATTTTTCATGATATAGCTGTTTTTTTTAATTCATTCAATAATAGTTGTAGGCTTACTTTAGCTACCGCCGTATGTTTGTCGGCCGCTCCATAATAGATATGAAGGTCGTCCCCGAACAATGCGGTCCCGGTAGGAAATACTACATGATCTACAACACCAAGCAGTTCCCATTCTTCGGTAGGGGAAAATAAGGGATAGGGCAATCGCCCAATTACTTTTATAGGGTCTTCAATATCCAGTAACGCAGCGGCGGCGTGATAAGTCTTTCCAATGTGGGTTTCACAAACTCCGTGGTAAATCATCAGCCAACCATCCTTTGTTTCTATGGGAGGGCATCCGGCACCGAGATAATTCACTTCAAAATCGTAGAACGGATCTATAAGAATATGATCGTGAAGGTTCTTTATATGATTTTCCCAAAATTCTTTGGTAAGGTTTTCCCACTTTTCAAACTGTACTATTTGTATTCCTGGCCATATACGGTGGAGCATTACAAATTTACCGTTGATTTTTTTGGGGAACAGGACAATGTCCTTATCCCTCAGATACCTATGTTTTTCATCTGCCAATCCAATTTGTGCAAACAAGTTGTAGTAATAATAATACTTTGGATTCAATCTTTCCTGATTACAATGCTCCAAATGGTATTTATATTCTTTGTAGGTAATGAATGGTGTGATTATCCCCTTTTTCTCAAAATGTTTCAGGTCTTTTGAAGTTGCCAAAGCACCCATGGCATTGAACCCGTCATAAGCTGTATAAGTTAAATAATAGATATCTTCAATTTTAACAATACGAGCATCTTCCACACCATGTTTTTCATAATCAAAATCACGAGTTATTAACGGGCTTGATTTCCTTTCTATGAGATCTAAATGCTCATTGGTTTTGGCATATCCAATGGTAGAGTAATTGCCATCTTCCACCGCACGGTAAAAGATATGCACCTCTTCACCTTCTTGAAATATTCCAGGGTTTAAAACCCCATTGCTCTCAAATTTCAATTTAGTGGGACTGAGCAGTATCCCTTTTTTCTCTATGGGTATTCTGGTATTAATTTGATGTGTATGTTCCATATTGTAATATTTATTTGGGGTCTTCCCTGTTGTATTTGTCCTTTAGCCTGACAATATCGTTTTCATCAAAATTTCCAAAAGCAATTTCAAGTACACTTACAGAAGAATCAGATGTTTTTATTTGATGTACGGTTTCCTTCGGGATAAAAAATTCGTCCCCTTTATGGCCAACTTTGGTATTGTCGCCAATTACGAAAGTTCCCGTTCCATCTATTACTCTCCAGAATTCTTCCCTGTTATGGTGAAACTGTAGACTTAGCTCTTCGTTTGGATTAACCGTAAGTATTTTTACGGTGCTAATCTCGTTATGGGTAAAGCGTTCAAAGTTTCCCCAAGGTCTTTCCTCTATGTATGTTTTCATTTTTCTCGTTTTTATTTTCCAAATAGTTCTAAGAGTTCGTGCAATTCTTTATTGACCTGATGTTGTTTGACCACTTCATTAAAAGGGGTTAAGTGCAATTGATTGTTTAAAATCCCGACCATTACATTCTTTTTACTTTGTAAAAGTGATTTTACGGCTTCCACCCCAAGCCTAATACCCAACATCCTATCTAAAGCAGAAGGATTTCCACCACGCTGTACGTGCCCAAGTTTTGTAATTCGTAAATCGACATTGGGGTTGACTTCCTTTATTTTTGAAGAAACAAGTTCGGCACCTATTTCATCGCCTTCTGAAACCACGACAAGAAAAGCATCTTCGCTATCGTAATTTTTAACCTTATCCAATAGATAAATAAAGTCCTTTCCACTCTCGGGAATTAAAATGGCATCTGCTCCTGTGGTAAGTCCTGAATGAATGGCGATGTAGCCAGAATCCCTGCCCATTACTTCCACAATGAATACCCGATTGTGAGATTCCGCAGTGTCCTTTATTTTATCAATATTCTCAATGGCTGTATTTACTGCGGAATCAAAACCAAGGGTATAATCTGTTCCTGAAATATCATTATCTATAGTACCAGGAATGCCGATAAACGGAATGTCGCATATTTCTGAAAAAGTAAGTAGTCCTTTAAATGTGCCATCGCCACCAATGGCAATCAGGGCATCTATGTTATTTTCCTGTAGGTGTTTCAAGGCCAATTTCCTGCCTTCTATAGTTAGAAATCTCTTACTTCTGGCAGTCTTAAGTAATGTTCCGCCCCTATGCACCATTTTTTTTAAGTCACTGCTCTTAAGAGGTGAAAAATCACCATTAATCATTCCCTCGTAACCTTTTAGAATCCCGGTAATTTTAATCCCATTTATCTCTGCCACTTTAGCAATTCCATATAAGGCCGCGTTCATTCCCGGCGAATCACCCCCAGAAGTAAACAACCCGATATTTTTAATTTTCTTATTCATGGTTTTTATATCATTTTTAAAAAGAGTTTAAGCTACCGATATGCTTTTTTCCAAATAAACTTGTTGCACGGTTTGCAATAACTCAATCCCCTTATTGAAAGGTTTTTGAAATGCCTTTCTTCCCATTATCAAACCAGAACCACCAGCTCTTTTATTGATGACGGCAGTTGTTATCGCCTCAACTAAATCAGATTCACCTTTGGACCCACCTCCTGAATTAATCAGTCCTATTTTGCCCATATAGCAGTTTGCTACTTGCAATCGACATAAGTCAATAGGGTGGTCGGTTGTGAGGGTTTTATACATTTTATCATCATATTTTCCAAATCCTATCTCTTTGAAACCAAAATTATTGGTGGGTAATTTTTGTTTGATGATGTCTGCTTGAATAGTAACACCCAAATGGTTTGCCTGCCCGGTTAAATCGGCAGCTGCGTGATAATCTTCCTTGTTGGTTTTAAATGCCTCGTTCCGTGTATAGCACCATAAGATGGTGGCCATTCCCAAATTGTGGGCTTCTTCAAAAGCTTCAGCAATTTCTTTAAACTGTCTGTTACTCTCCGCTGAACCAAAATAAATGGTAGCGCCAATAGCAACCGCTCCCATATCCCAGGCCGATTTTACCTTACCAAAAAGTGTTTGGTCATATTTATTTGGATAGGTGAGCAACTCATTGTGATTAATTTTTACGATAAAAGGGATTTTATGGGCATATTTTCGGGCGTTCAAACCCAAAACCCCAAACGTGGATGCCACACCATTACAACCAGCTTCAATAGCAAGTTTTATAATATTTTCCGGGTCAAAATAATCCGGGTTTTTATAGAATGAAAATGCTGCGCTATGCTCAATACCCTGGTCCACAGGAAGGATACTTAAATAACCACTTCCTACCAGGTTGCCGTGATTGTATAATTGGGAAAGGCTACGAAGAACCTGTGGATTACGATTACTTTTCAAAAATACATTATCGATAAAGTTTTTGCCAGGTAGCTGTAATTCATCTTTCGTAATTTTTTTACTAACGTACTCAAGGTAAAAGGAAGCTTTATCCCCTAAATGATCTACTATGTTTTTATATGTGTCCATAACGCTTATTTTTTAATTAATTCCCAAGGTTTTATTTGTTCTGGTAATGGATTTTGCCCCATCCATTTCAATTCCGGTAAGTGCCCTAATGGCATCTATGGTCTCTGGTATAACAATGGCTTGGTTATCGACTACATAAGCGTAAAAAAGTTCGTCTCCCTGTACTTTCAGCATATCTTCCCAAAGAGCCACTTCGTACATATCGCCCCACGGCCTTCCCATATCCAAGAACATTTCCTTAATGGTATTGTTAGAAACCAGACCCTGGTCATATTGAATTAATTTAATACGGCTCGACGTCTTGAAGGCTTTTAGCACTTCTTCTTTATTCGCTTTTTTCTTTAATTTCACATTCCAATAATGCATATGGCTTAAGGTTTCGGGTACCTTTACCGCTGCGGTGATGACATCCAATTCTGGATCTACACTTTTAGCATCTGGACCTTGATGGCTTGGGATATCTTTTTCGGGAACCATTGTATTCATAATACCACCTAAATGACTTTCCCAGGGATCTGTAGCTCTTCTTAAGAGGGTTCCTCTGGCATAATCCAATAAATCGGCTCTTTTTAAAGCGGTCAAGGTTCTTAAAATAGACGTAGTATTACAGGAAACCACTCTTGTCGCATTCAAGTTTAAAGCCGATTTGTAATTATTTTCAGCACTAAAGGAATGACCTGTAGTTTCGTGTTTTTCACCTCCTTGTACAATAAATTTGATGTTTTGCTCCTTGTAGATAGCCACATTTTGAGCGGCAATCTTTTTGGGTGTACAATCAACAACCAGGTCTGATTTCTTTAAAAGCTCCTGTAAATTTCCTTTTACTGAAATTCCTTCGGATTTCATTTTACCTTCAGCTTCCTGGGTAGCTGCATAAATATCGTATTCCTTTCTTACGGCATTTTGAATTCGCCAGTCGGTAATGATATCGCATACTCCCGAAAGCTTCATATCTTCTTGTAGGTTGATGGCATCTGCCACCCTTTTTCCAATGACTCCGTAACCTATAACTGCTATACTTTTCATATCAATTTTGTTTTAATTAGTTATTCTTCTGTATTATCGACTAATGATTTTGAATTAAAATTTCTAATAATCAGGCGGTTGCTCTTTTCGTAGGTGAAATAGCTTACCGCCCAATTAAAGCCAACCATCAATTTGTTTCTAAATCCACTTATGGATAATAAGTGTACAACTGACCAAAGTAACCAAGCGGAATAACCTGTAAATTTAAACTTGCCCAAATCTGCTACTGCCTTACGCTTTCCTACGGTGGCCAAGGAACCTTTGTCTTTATATTGAAAAGGTTTTTTGTGCTTGTTTTTCGTAAATTCCAATAAGGATTCCCCAAGATATTTGCCTTGTTGAATTGCTGTTTGCGCTACTTGCGGATGTCCTTTTGGTGTGTCTGTGGTAATCATAGCCGCTATGTCACCTATGGCAAAAATGTTTTCAAAACCTTCTACTCTCAAATAAGCATCGGTTTTAATCCGGTTGCCTTTTACCACGTGTTTTTCATCGACACCTTTTGGGAATTGACCTTTTACGCCAGCTGTCCAGATGAGGTTTTTTGCTAAAATTTTCTTTCCGCTTTTTGTAGTAACCTCTGAACCGTCATAATCACTTACCGACTCATTGAATAGTACTTTTACATTCAAGCCTTTTAAATACTTTAAAGTTTTTGATGATGCTTTGTCTGACATTGTACTTAACAACTCGTCAATAGCTTCTATTAAGTAAATGTTCATAATGGAAGCAGGGTATTCTGGGTAATCTTTGGGTAGAATATATTTACGAAATTCAGCTAAAGCCCCTGCCATTTCCACGCCAGCAGGACCACCTCCAACGATAACGAAATTTGTTAGGGCATCCCGTTCATCATCATCACAGGTAATCGCTGCTTGTTCCAGATTTTGCAACATCATATGACGGATATTGAGGGAATCGCGAATATCCTTCATCCCCAAACTGTTTTGGGCTACGGAATCCATACCAAAAAAATTAGTGGTCGTACCAGTTGCAAGTACAAGATAGTCGTAGTGGATTTTTCCTCTGGAAGTTATTAATATATTTGATGAGGATTGAATTTCCTCGACTTCGGCCAAACGAAATATTACATTCTTATAACCACGAAATTGTTTTCTGAATGGAAAAACAATACTGTCTGGCTCCAAAGCACTCGTGGCCACTTGATAGAACAAAGGCTGAAACTGATGGAAGTTGTTTTTATCAAACAATACAACCTGCACCTCTTTGTGTTTCAGTTTTTCAACCAATGCCAGACCTGCAAATCCTCCACCAATGATAACTACCCGTGGTAAGTTGGAATCTGGCAGGCAGATATCATCTGTTACCTTGCAGGCAGCTTCTGTCGTATTGTCCGATGCTTTATTATTCTTCATTTTTTCAAGTGTTCTAACAGATCTGGATTTTATTTAATTATCTTAGGCAGGAACTTATGATCCAGTTTATTTTGAGTATTTCTTTTGTAAAATCATTTACTGCCAGATAGATTACAGGCCATAAAGCAAAAATGATAAGTGACCATATAAACCAGACATATTGCATAGGCTTATGCTTTTTGAGTTTTTAAATAATCCACGGTTTCCTTTACGGTTCGAGGATAAGTAGCATTTCCCGTTAGTACATAAAAAGTTGTATTTTCTTCATCGCTAACATAAACCTAGTTCGTTCGAAGGTAGAATATTTGTTATCCTGATAACCTCACGCTAGTGGCCATCTTTATTCTTATGTTTAAGGGATTTATAATCCTTTTCGAGCCCCAGTATATTTCCCTCATCATCAACACCAATAATTAATTTACCACCCTTAGCATTCATAAAACCTGTGATGGTTTTGGCAATGACCAGTTCCAGTTCCTTATTGGTTGTTTTGCGGTAATAGTCATAATTTATGAAAGACTTAAATTCTACCCGTTCATTTTCGTCCGACTCAATTAATTCTTCAATATCACGAACAAGCAGCCGTTGTTGTGTTCCAATGAGTTCATTTTTCCTTTTAAGGTTTATCCATAACAAACCAGAAACTATTCCCAATAAAGTTAAAAGGCCACCCATTCCCCGCATATCGAAAGTGAAGGACTCTAAAAAACGTTGTTTTAAAACATCCTGGAACAAGGAAATTGAAAAGGCTGTGTCGCTAAATTCAAACCAATAAAGCACCATTGTAAAGGGGTGTACCAGGAAATAAAAAATGCCTGCACCCAATAGTAAATGAATAAAAATGATCTTAATTTTCGTCAAATCCTTTCTCAACTTTCACAATTTTTATTTGTTTTTAATTTGCGCATTATAAAAAGCCGCTATACAGGCACCTATAAGCCATCCTAAAATGAATATCTGTACAATTCCCAAACTGGCTTCCCATAAAGGAACATCCATTCTAATAATACTGGTAACATCCAATCCGTGCACAAGGCTATTAAAAAATGTTATGGATCCTCCTTGTCCGGCTGTAGCCATTACGATCATACAGCCCAGATATATCAAGGCTCCAGTTAGACCGAGGGCAAAACCGAATTTTTTTACATTTAATCGATACATAATTAATGTGTTTTAAGATTAGTTACCTGAGTTTAATAATTTCTTCGATTTTTCGTATTCTTCCTTTGAAATTTCGCCCTTGGCAAACCTATTTTTTAGGATGTCCAATGGCTTTTCTTCTTTTGTTCTTTGGTAGGGAATATCTGTTGGGATAAAGAAAATCCATATAATAAATGCTAACCAGATAAACCACCAAATAAGGTGCATACCTCCAAAAGTTCCGTCGTAATAGTGCATAGTGCTGAGTTTTAAAGTTATTTTTTAATTTCTTCAATAGTATAGCCCTCTATGTTGTCTAGTTGCTTTTGTAGTTCATCAACTGTTAGGGTTTCCTTCATTGTGATAATTGTGGCTCCTTTTGGGTTCAGAAAAACTTCTGTTTTTTCCACAGCTGGGAGCGCCTCTAAAACTTTCTTAACCCTGTTAACGCATCCACCGCAACTGATGCCATTAATTTGAAATTTTCGTTTCATATCTTAAACTTTAGTGATGATGATCTCTTTTTTCATCCTCTTTTTTGTTCTTCTTATTTAAGTTCTCATCAGATAATCCGTGCGTATGGCTCCCGTGTTGCATTGGCATCAGTAAGTGTATGGCGAACATTATTATGATAAATGTAAAAAGCCAGGTCCCGCCTCCAATTCCAATGGATGGTGCTAAAAAAATGAATAACAAGGGAAGCCCGCAACCGAGGACCATCCATAACCAGTGATTTTTCATTGTTTTTTGTTTTTAAAATTGATAATATCTGTTTTAATTGATTTTTTTAATCCTCTATCCCTTATTATTGTTCCTGATTGCTATTAGATTGTCAGAAATAAATTTGGAAGTAATAGCTGGGGTATCTTTAACATAGAAGTCCTGGATGGATCTCAATTCCTGGGGATCCCAGCCCCCCGTTGGTTCTCCTGTTTTTGGGTTTCGACCCTCAAGAGTGTACCAATACACCTGTCCCAAAGCTGTCGCATCAGGACCCAAAGCAGGTTGTACATCTGCAGGTAAGGTACTACGCGGGAAGAGAATTAAGCTTCTCCAAAATCCGGGACTAGCTCCAGTAGAATTCCACATCCTCCTCAAAAATTACATATATACTGGAAAGGCCGAAAAGCGAACTGCTTCGAATAGTCTTTACTCCCGGCACTCCCAGAAGGGAAGTAGTGAGGGGATAGGTTATCTGGTCCTCGATATCCTGCGGGGATTTCCCCATCCACTCGGTATAAACTATTTGTTGGTTTTCACCAATATCGGGTATAGCATCTACGGGAACGGGATCTCTTGGCATCCAGTCAATTTCCCAATTAAATGGTGCTGTAGCCACCCCCCAGGCTATAAACGCAACCGTAAGTAAAGCGGTCACTAACTTATTCTCTAAAAAGAATTTAATTGTTCTGTTAAGCATAATTTTTGATTACAGTTAATATTCGCCAAAAGAGGCAATACAATCAACCACAACTGTACAAGACAAATGTGGTCATGCGGAAATCAGACTGTAATCAAATAAGGAAGGTCTGGTCGAGCACCTGTATATCATGGACCAGTAAAGGTGGAATATAATCAGCAAAAGGAACGTTATGCGCTTAGCTGTTCCTCGAAAAGACTGGTTAAGGAATAGGTGAAACCTGCAAGAAACACTTGCTGGTCAAAATTAAGATCATAGAATGATATCTTCAGATCTTTCTGCCCATCAATAGCTACTGTATCCTCCCAGCAACCTTTCTCGTCAGACATTCCAGGACTATGTTCCATTCCGCAGGTTTCGGCTGCAGAAAAAATGGCCTGATCCACAAGAAAATCTCCACAGAAATGCTTATTCACAGTAAAGGACAATGTGGATAGAAGCACCAAGGATGCCAAAAGAGAAGATGATATTTTATACAGGATAGATTTCACAGTATTTTTTCTTTTACTCTTGAGATGTTAGATTTTCTGCTGGATTATTTGTAAAAAAAGTTTTAAGTATATCTTATATCCCAAAAATAGTAGGTTTATCACTTTAATAATGTGATTAAAATCATATTTCCCTCTTTTTCTTAGATTATTTCAGTAGCGTGAGACTTCAGTGGTTCAGGGTAAAATTCTGACCTGACGATTAAAAAAATAATAACATAGACAAACTTTAAACTTCCGGGTATGTTATTTTCAAAAATTTCACAGTCTTACTGAAAAGAAAAGTAAAGTGGAGAGCTTACTAACGGCCTCCACTTTCAATAAATTTAAGAATTTTCCGACCTTAAAAACTTATTACAGCTTCAAGCACCAGTCCATTGAATTTTCCTCCATCAAACCTTGTACCCGGTAAAAATCCGTTATATTCCTGATTCACATACTCCACTTTAGCAAGTATATTTTTGGTCATGAACCAACCTCCTGACAACTGGTATCTTGCGATATCAATATCATTCCCGGCCTCCTCACCGTCCACAGTATTGTATCTTCCGGCCACGTAATAGTTTTCATCAGCCCCAAATCTATAAATAAGATCTCCGGCAAGTTGTGTAATGGTCCTTTCCTGTGCTTCGGTTGTACGTTTACCTGAAGCCCTTTCAAAAGTTCCGAAAAATTCCAGTCCTCCCATTTTAATAAAAGGGTTGATCATAAAGGCAGTCATCTCGTTCCCAAATCGTGGATTGTACCTACCGGAAGTGAATCCATGAACATCTGGTAACTCCATTACTTCATAATATCTCGACCCTGCACGATCACCCCCATACAAGGATACATTAGCATTTTTATTGGTATGGTAAACCGAGCTTAGGTTAATCTGAATCTAATGTTATTACTCAGTAATCCATCGTAACCTGCTTTCGCCAGAAAGGAAGGACCTGTTGCATCTGGATTTGTAACGCTTTGATTTAATTTGCCATTAGTTGCACCTACCATTCCAATAAATCCGTTGTTCCTATAGTAAACTTCTGCACCAACTTCTGTTGTAAATGAATCCATAATGTAATTCCCCACAAAAGGATTATATATAGCCTGGGCATTATCTGTTCGCCGGAAGTGAGCATCACCATAGTTGTTTTCCATATGTCCAATTTTGACGGTTACATTATTCATTAAACCTTCCATGAACCCGGTGCTTATAAAATCCAATTTATCGATCAAAATGTATCCACTTTTTACGTAAGGTTCATTATGGTGACGTGAAGACAAATAGGTTCTAAGATGCATACGCACCCCGTCGTATAACTGAACATCAAGGTCCAGATTGGCTGTTGGCAAGTTGAAATTGCTTCCTATTGTTGACAGAGGAACAGTACCTGAATTTTCATGTTCCAGGGCCTGAAATTGAATTGTTGATGCACCACCAATCCTTACTTCGACCCCATCAAAAGTACTGATTGTATCTTTGGGTGCTTCAAAGGTATTTATGCCTCTTTTATCTGGTGCTCTAAAGTTGTCCAAATCCCGTTGCTGTGCCTGCAACTGGGATGCTAAGAGCACAAAGGCAATTGTGCTCAAATATAAAATTGAAGTTTTCATTTTTGTATTTTTAAAAATTTAGAATAAGAAATTGAATAAAAGCAGAACTGTAATTCACTCTAGTTAGAATCAATTCGGTTCGATTTCCAAGTTCAATAAATCCTAAATCAAAAATACTTCAAACAATACCTGGTAGTCTTTTTTTACTAAAGGTGGGATATGCCTAATGGAAGGCACGTATTTTCCCGGAAGAATTGGCGTTCCAAAAAGAGGAGAGAAAGGAATAATTCCAAAACCAGCTGTAATTTCAAATGAAAGTGAGGAGATTTTTAAATCTTTCTGAGCCGCCTTCCGGATACTTACACCAAAACAACAGGTATCTTCAGCAAATTTTTCGATTTTAATCTCCCCATTGCAACTCTTAGATTTTTGGTTAAATGCAAAATCTACCAGCTTATCGCTGCAATAATGCATATCCACAGTAATTGAGGATGTTGCAAACAGTACAATCAGCGAAAGAAGAATAGAAAGTAGTTTCATTGCTAAATAATAAAATTCGAGGCAACTGCTCCTTGGAAACAAAACTATCAAAAATACAAGGTGAAAAATATGATCTTTATCAGTTTTGGCGTTTTTTGTTGTGCATCATAAAAAGTAGTTGCCCGTTAAATAAAATGGATGTTCTTATAATAATAGTCTCTCAAATATTAAAAAATCAACTATCACTTCCCTTAATACCTAAATAAATGATTAGGAAATATTATTAAATTTAAAAGTTCCAGAAGCGTGTTCTCGCCTTTGCGGGCTTTAAAAAATTAATATGGTATTTTTACTACTTTTCTTAGATTTTAAATTACTCCGGTAGAACTCATAACAAGTTCAGGTCTTCTTCTCTTTTAAGCTTTTGAAGCCTATAATCAGAAGGACTTAAACCTAGGTTACTTTTCTAAACTGGGTGGAGAGGTAAGTCGCACTGCTGTATCCTGTTTCCCTGGCAATCTCTGAGATGTTCAACTCATTATATTCAAGTAACTCCTTTATACGTTCAATTTTGACCTGGTTCTGAAATTCCTGTATTGTCTTACCTTCTATTGTTGTAAAGAGCCTGGTGAGATGACTGTAGTCGTAATAGAGATATTCACTTAAAACCTTTGATAATTTTCCGCTGCCATAGTTTTCCTCTTTATAAATACGTGCTATAATAATTGATTTTATCTTGTTCACAAGCCGCTCATTTTTATCGAAAAGTATCTCAAAACCTACCCTCAAGAATTCTTTCTGAATGGCAGACATTTCTGCAGCAGTCAAGGGCTTTACCAGTACCGCTTGCCCCAATGAAACTTCCTGATAGGGAATTTTTAATCCTTCCAATATTTCCCTGACGCTGCTTTTGCACCGCTGACAAACCACGTTTTTTATATAAAGTACTTTTTCTTCCATATTGGTAATTTCAATGACTATTAAACTTAATTGCACCCCATAATACCGGAATGTTGTTAGCGTTAAATGATGACCTTGTAAAAACAAAAGCTTAATCCAGATTTAAGCTCTTAATCAGTTAAAACCTGGAATGGAATAGAAATTTTCGTATTTTCCCAGGATAAAGATATAGTTCCTTGATCCTCATTTTCTTTTCTTATCTCATACTCTAGTGCTTCCTGTGTTTCCGCCAATTCTTCAGGTATTACATCGACGCTAAGTACGTTCTCATTTTCATCATATTCGTCTTTTCCGTGCTGGTCCCATCGGGAATTGAACATTACTGTCCAATTTTCTTTTCCGGGGATTACAAAAAAACCGTACTTTCCGGCGGGCAATGTTTCATCACCAATAACCAAATCTTTACTGGTTTCTATCCAGGTGGCTTTGTGAGCCCCCGCCTGCCAAACCGTATTATAGCCAACCAGTCCCCCAAAGATTATCCTGTCCCGTACCCTCGGTGAAGAATAATCGATATGGATATGTGCACCATTAATGATGGCCATAGCACTGGTGTGCGGACTTAAAACTTTCTTGTTGGTGATACTTTTTTCCTGTTGATGGTTTTCATGTTGGGCTTGCATTCCCTTTATGGTAAACAATGCAAACAGTATGTAAAAAATGGATTTTGTGATTTTCATAATTCAGGTTTTAAGATTAATTGTTATTTATTGATACATCAATATTTTCAGTATTGATCTTTGAGAAAAATTTTAGGGCTCCTTCCTCATAAAGGGAGTCCAGCTCATTTAACGGGGTGGAAAGCTCATCGGTTTCATAGTTTTGGTAGTCTACAAACCGGATACCTTCTATGACCCTTGGATTCACCGCTTTCCTAAATCTTATCCCGCCATTGTTGGTGAAAAACTGATACGCCAGATAATCAACAGTGAAATTTTCTTTGTGGATCCAATACACAAATTTATCATGGTGATCTGTCCCGCCGCCTTCTTTTCGAAAACTCACTTCAATTTCATAGTAGGGTTCGCCTTCAACTTCATCCTCTCCTGACAGTTTTTTAATCGCGGCCGGGGAATTGAGTACATAAGGTACCTGCACAAAGTAGTGAACAGAATTTATCCCATCACTTATCCTGGTAACCATCGAATCTGGAACAGTGACAGCTTTATTGTTTACAAAACGCTTCAGACCCTCATTGCTGAGAACATCATGTGTGGTTTTACTTAGTGGTGGAATCCTTTACAACGCGTTCCAACCGGAACATGTCCCCATTGCGTTTGCTCTTATATCTCCTGTTCCTAAAAGTAAATCCAATCTCCGCATTTTCATAATTTTTTCCTCCCGAGACCTCTATACTTTTTTCTATAATTTTCTCAGCTTCTGATTTCTTTTCGGAAGTTCCACAAGACAGCGATAACACTGAAACCAGTATAGCAGTTAGGACTATGTTTTTGTGACAAAAGTTTTTCATGTTAGGTACTCCCATATTAAAATTTTTTGAGCATTTTTCTAACCGAAGGAGAGGAGATGTACCATAGTACAAAGCCACTCAGCACCGTTATAAGTCCCAACAGGGAAAAGATACGCAGCACAAGATTATTAAAATCATCTCTACCTTCGTAATCCATAGTGTGGGTCATCCACAAGAAATCAAACCAGCGCCAATCCCGGTGTCTTACAGTTTGAAATGAACCATCGGAGACTGAAACATAAGCTTTAATATTTCCCGCGGTTTCGTAAGAAATCACATAAGCAGGTAACGACCCGCCACGGTATTCATGATGACCTCCCGTTTCTTCAATCATTTCGATTCCAGCTATTCCAAGATCTTCCCGCATATATTTTTCTGCAATTTCGAGAGCCTCTCCTTCAGTTATTCCGAGTTTTTCCTCCCCGGTTTGAGCATCTATCAGTTTTTCATCGTTTACCAGATAAAAAGGTTTACCAGCTATTTCCTTAAGCTGAAGGGATTTTACACCACCCGGCAATTCTGAAGGAGCTATTAAACTACTGAAGGATACCTGTTCCACATGATGTTTCCTGAAGTGGTCGCCGTGGATCTCGTCAATATCTGTCCAGCTAAAATACATGCCGCTTACCGTCCACATAATAAATTGGATCCCAATGAAAAGCCCCAAATAACGATGGGCTTTCCTTAATTTTAATGCTGTTTTTCTTTTGACCAATATTATCTTGATTAATTCGTGAAACTTATATAAAAACCCTGCACCTGGAATACTAACTAACCAATTAAACAAACAATTTCCAGGCGCAGGGCATCAATTTAATTTTCACCTTAATTCCATGGCCAAAGAATCCATCCAGGCAATGAATACTTCCTTTTCTTTAGCCGAAAGTTTCGCATCCCAATGCACCAGGGTATAGGAAGAAAGTGGCATTTCCCCATCTTCCACCTGGCTGCTTATAGAGCGCAGTTTGCTGCTTTGCCGCCGGGAAGAATATTCCCCGAACTCACTAAAATTCAATTCTTCCTTGCCTTTTTCAATATGATCGTTCAAATACCAGGTCAATGGCTGGATCTTATTATACCAGGGATAATTGGTGTTATTGCTATGGCAGTCATAGCAGGAGGTTTGCAGGATTGTATTAATGTTTTCCGGCACTTCAAAAACCTCAGTGAAATCGGATTGGGGTATATAATCACTCGTATTGCGGTTTGTGGGAATAAATTGTATTCCCACAAACACAACCAATAAAATCAAGCCAATGATCTTTAGGAACTTCATGTACTAAATTTCTTTCTGGACCTCTCCACAGGTAAGCATTTTTTGTCCAAAATAAGGGTTTTTTATTTCTTCACTGGCACTCAACCATATTGCACCTTTGTTGGAGTTGTACATAGGACAAAACTGTTGGTAAAGGGTTTTGGGGCTTCCGGTGATTTCCAACATATCTACAAGATCAACGCTAAGGATATCAAAGTGTTCCCGTTGATGAGCTATATCGCTCATGGTAATATGTTCAGCATGTTCTTTGGCATCCTCTATTATTTCCGTCAACTCTTTTTGCTGCCCTCCCTCATATTCACTCATGTCAAACTCTTCAAAAGCTGCTACAAGGCTTTCACTAAGCATTTGCTGCATCTTGTGTATTATCGGCTACAAGCGCATCTTTTAATTTTAAATAGTCATTAACGATCCGCCCGGTTTGCGAATTCTTGTTTTCACTAGTCATATCTTGGGAAGCTTGTGATCCACCTTCCATCATATCTGAGCTAAGCGTTCATATTTTCATGATCCATTGTTGAATGGTCCATCTTTCCTTCTTCAGTGTTGTTCTTACAGGATACTGCTGCCAGGCTTGCAATTACTAACATTGCAATTCCTAAGTTTACTTTTAAATTCTTCATTTTTAGTTGTTTTAAACTGTTTTTAATTATTACTGATTATTTATTTATATACTTATTTGTATTTGGCTAGAACCTTATGCTAAGTCCACCCCCCGCACCAAAACGGTTGTCATAGCTTCCCATGATGGAAAAGTTTTTTGCCAGGAAATATTCAGCCCCCACAGTGAGGACTTCTTCTTTTTCAAAGTTCACTCCTTCAGAAAGATCATTGACCCATCCAAAATCGGCCTGGAATTCATATTCTCCAAAGACTACGATCCTGCGAAAGACCAGAATTTCCCTGCTCAGGCTTACTTGTGGCCTTAGTTTATTGTCAAGGCGCACATCTAAATTAAACATGTACGGAGTAAAATATCGTATTCCTGCAACGGCAGTTGTTGCAATTTCATCCATACTTCCGGTACTTTCGTTTTCCATATTTATCCCTCCAAATACCCGAAACCAGTCGTTTAAATAACGTTCATAAGTAAGTTCTGCCTCCATGTTTTGGTTCCAGCCATATTCTGCACGGGCAGTAAATTGGTTACGAATGTTCGATGAAACAACATTGAATTCTGTCATATGCGAAGCGACATCTACTATCCCCCAGGTAAAAAAATGATTGCTTGCATTGGTAAGGATCTTGAGGGGATGATCTTTCAGGCGTTCATCCCTTGGGGTATCGTAACTAAAAATACGTGCCATGCCGGAATCCAAATGGTACAGAATATGACAATGAAAGAACCAGTCGCCATATTCATTAGCATCAAATTCTATTACCACTTTTTGCATAGGTGCCACATTCACGGTGTGTTTCAAAGGCGAGTATTCCCCGTGCTCGTTTATGACCCTAAAAAAATGCCCATGTAAATGCATGGGATGGTGCATCATGGTAAGGTTGTTAAGGGTTATACGAGTAACCTCCCCCTGTTTTATTTTTATTTTATCACCTTCAGACAAAGGGACACCGTTTAAGCTCCATATATAACGTTGCATATTACTAGGTTAAATTCAGGAGGATCTCTTTAACGGGTTTATCTTCAGAAAAATCTGTTATTTCAGGGGCTTTTAAATAATTATAATTAAACTCCGAAAACATGCCGCCTTGCATGTCCATTTCCTCCTTTTCACCCATATCGTGACCCATTTTTTCTTTAGCATCTTTATCCCTCTTCATGTTTTCCATTTCCTCCTCGTCCATATTATCGTGGTCCATTATCACCGTGTCGTTGGACTTTTTCATTTCATCCATCTTATTCATCCCGTGATTCATTCCTTCGTGATCCATCTCCATTTCACCGTGGTCCATACTTTCCATTCCGTCCATCTGCATCCCGTATTTCTCTGCCGTTTCGTAAGGTGTTTCTTTACCAGGGTTAAATTTCATTGCAGGGGCTCCCATTTTCATGTCCATGTCTGCCATTTGTTTCATCATGCCAATTAAATCAGGTTTGGACACCTCTGGTGCCCTTATAACTAGCCCCTGGCCAAGGAATGCCGAGGATTGGCCAGTACCGTCTTGCGCAGTAGCCCGAACTTCCAATTTTCCGCTCTCGGGAATGGTAACAATAAAGTCATAGGTTTCAGCTACGGCAATAAAAGTCTTGTTACGCTCTACAGGTACTACGTCCAGTCCATCTGCAGCTACCAATAACGGGGTTTCACCTCCAAATGTCAGCCAAAACTGGGTTGAGGCCGCTGCATTTATAAATCTTAACCTTACCCTTTCTCCCGGTTCAAACTCAGGATACTCCTGGCTCGTCGCTCCGTTTATAATGAAAGCAGGATAATACACATCTGAAATATCCATCCCTTCCATTCGCTGTTTCCAAAAGTTCAGCTGGGCTCCCAAAGCACCCCGTGCTATCACCCTATTAAGAGGTGTAACTGTATTTTTCTTGATCCCATACCACTCATTGCCTCTTTTTAGATTTCTTAAAACATTTTTTGGTTTTTCAAATGTCCAGTCTGCCAGGACAAGGACGAGCTCTGAGTCATAATTAAGATCCTCTTCAGGATCTTCAATAACAATAGAACCGTATACTCCACTTTGTTCCTGTAATCCTGTATGGGAATGGTACCAGTAGGTTCCTGCTTGCTTTAAAGCAAATTCATAAGTAAAAGTTTCTCCCGGTTTTATAGGAGGAGTTGTGAGATAGGGCACGCCATCAAAAAAATTGGGAAGTAATAGGCCGTGCCAATGCACCGAGGTTTCTACATCCATTTCATTTTTTACGTGGATTACAGCATATTCTCCTTCTGTAAACCTTAAGGTAGGGCCGGGAATACTTCCGTTAATGGTCATTCCCATTTTCTTTTTTCCGCCAATATTTACTTCCTCCTGATCTATGGTGATGTTATATTCCCTTACTGGTAGGTTATCCACGTTTCCTTCAACAGATTGCTGCTGTTGCTGCTGGGGATACATTCCCCACGTAATTAATATAAGTCCTATTAAAGTACCGAGTTTTTTCATGGTTTCGTTTTTATCTTTATTTTTTCATTACTTCTATAATCTTAAATCTCTTTTTAGTACCCAAAACCAACTTTAAGATTTTCTTCCAGGTTGTTCATTATGCCAGCCATAAAGCGATAAATATTGCTGCCAGAAAAAGACCTGAAATAATAAGAAAAGCATATAACTTATCTTTTTTAGTTACTTTGGGCCCCTCAAATTTTCTTTTTTCTTTTGTTCTCTCCTGAACTTCCTATCACCTTTCATAGATTTTTCAGTTTTTTAGCTAATCTATCGTTGTTTTGTGCCTGCCAATGGGTTGGAGAACTTGTAGGGAGATCCAACCCATTCCTGCAGGACTTTTTATTAATCTTCTTCATCACATTACCACATCCTAATATTTCTTTACCAAAGTATTAAATGAGTATTCTTTAGGTTGATAAGCAATAGCAACCGGGTATCACTTTCAGTTAAAATGTTCAAAATTAATTAATTGTTTCAGTAACTTCTCCACATCTCAACATTGCCGCACCGTAATAGGGATTTTGTACTTCAGGAGAAGCACTTAACCAATCTGCGCCTTGGTCACTGTTTGCCATAGGGCAGTGGAGTACATACAACCCTTCATTGACGAGTTGAAAGGTTTTCACCAATCCTATCATCGTTTCTGAAAAGCCGACAAATCCGTTACGTATCTCACTAATATTTCCTGCCGTTGACAAATCTTCAATGGTGTTTTCCAATGCCTCCCTGTAACTTTCCCAAACAACCAGGGCATCCTGGCTTAATACTGAAGTATTTACAGCTTCCATAATTTCTTCCAGTTCCGAGGCATTTTCTTTTGCTGCTGAAAAATTGTCTGCGACCAAAGTCTCTTTCAAGTCTAAATATCCTGCTACAATCGGTTTGAATTCAGATTTGGCTTTTTCTGGAATTTCAATCTGAATGATGTCTGCATCGTCAATTTTCTCCATTTCAGGATTCATCATACTGGGTTTGCCTGCCAATTGTGCGGCCGCATCTACGGTAAAAGTACCATTGACCACAATTTCCTCTCCCGCTTCCAAACCTTCTTCAATAATATAAGCATCAGCCAGTGCTTAAGCCCCCAGGACTATTTCCCTAAGGGTAAAGCCCACATTGTTGCCGAGGTTTTCCTTGACATACACTACCGAGCGGGTCCCGGTCCATAGAACTGCAGATTTAGGAACCACTAACTCATTAGAATTGGCTTCCCCAAGAGCTGTCTGTACCGTTCCCGACACAAACATTTCAGGTTTCAATTTACCTTCGCTATTATCTACTTCCACTCTGGCCCTGGCAACCCGAGACTGGGAATTCAATAAGGGATCCACAAAAGTGATCTCCCCTTCAAAAGTTTCACCGGGAAGAGCTCTTACAGTGAATTCCACCTTGCTGCCTTCTTCTACCCAGCCTACCTGTCCCTCGTAAAGGTCAAATAGCACCCAGACTTCCGAAAGGTCTGCGATTTGGTATATAGGCATTCCGCGTTGCACATAATCCCCCAGATTGACCAACTTTTCTGTTACAACTCCACTTACATCTGCCGTTACGGGGAAACGCTCAAGAGGTCTTCCACTGTTCAGTATCTGGTTGATCTGATTTTCTCCGATCCTCCAGTTACGAAGTTTTTCCTTGGCAGCCTCAAATAACTCTGGTTGGCTTTCCCGAATCCTTGCCGCCTGGAGGAGTTCCTCCTGCGCCGTTACAAGTTCTGGCGAATAGACGGTGGCAAGGGTTTGACCTCGTCGAACCTGCTCCCCCGTAAAATTTACCTTCAGGCTTTCAATCCGTCCTGGAATGTGGCTGGACTGCGTAACCGTATTAGTCTCATTCAGTTCTACTTTCCCATTCAAACGAAGCGTTCTTGCAGCTGCACTTTTGCCCACCTGCATAGTACTTACATTGGCCAGCTTCATCGCATTCTCACTCATCTGGAAAGTAGCGGGATTATCCGTTTCCGCCCCTGCATTCACAGCAGGAATCAGCTCCATACCACAAATGGGACAGTCTCCTGGACCATTTTGTCTTATTTGTGGGTGCATTGAGCAAGTCCAGATCTGATTTTCCTCAGCTTCTGTATGCGCATGCTCACTTTCAACTAACCTGGCTGCGTTATTGCCCCCGAAGATCAGCCAGCCTATGAGAAATCCGAGAATGAGGACTCCTCCAATTTTCACTATATTCTTATACTTTGTGTTCATTTTATTCTGTTTTAGAGGATAAATAATCCATTCGTGCTTGTGCCGTCACCCCGCTTCTTATTGCATTTAGGCGCTGGGTCTTGAGCATTATTATATCTTGATTCATTCTAAGTACTTCATCAAAATTCCCGGTCGCGGTACTGTAAGCGGAAATCAAAAGGCTTCTTGCCTGTTCTGAACTCTCAATTTGCCTGTTGTATAGATCTATTAAGGTCTCAGCTTTTTTTAGTTCGAAAAGAGAAAGCTCATACTGTGACCGCAGTTCATTCTGTTGCCGCTGACCTTCCTGTTCCATGGCCGTGGTCATAAATTCAGCCTCTTTCCTTATGGCTTTGTACTTTTTCCGGAAGATGGGCAGACTCACAGACAACATCGGCATAAAAGCATCATCCCCGTTCATTTCAGGCATTCCCATAGGTGTCTTTGACATAATGGTATAATCCAGGCCTAAGCCAAGCATCGGCATCCCTTCTTTTCTTGCCAGCTCCTGTTGTGCTTCATAAGCTCTTTTCTGACTCTCAAACTGCTGTACAGCCGGGTGATCCTTCAGTACTGGATCCAGCTGGCTCTCATTCCAGTTAAAAACAAGGGTATCAGCAATCTGAACAGGCAGCTCCGGGCTCCGGTTGAGCATAAGATTAAAATCGGCTTCTAAAGGTTCCAACTGATCCCTTAAAACTTCAATGGCGGTGAGAGCCCCCTCCTTCTGAATATCTATTCTCACCACGTCTACCATCTGTCCGCCTCCGCTGCTGAACCTGCTCAATGAAAGATCCTTGTATGAATCCAGGATCTCCAGATTTTCCTCCTGTAACTCTATGGTTTTCTCCACTTCGTACAGCTGAGCGTAGGCTGATTTAACCTCAAAAAACAACTTGTTGCGCACATCCAGATAATTCTGAAACTGAGCCTCGGCCATTAGGTTGGCAACGTTCCCCCTGGCTTCCAGGGTGCCAAACCAGGGAAACATCTGCATCAAACTGAATACGGCTTCCTCTGCTCCCATACTACTTTCCATCATCCGCCCAAAGGCACTGACGGTAAGCGTTGGGTCGGGCAGACTGGAAACCTGAGGCGACTTTTGAAGGGCAGCCTCAAATTGGGCATAAGCTGCCTGTACCCCAGGATTGTTTGATGCTGCCAGCTGGAGATAATCCTCCAAATCTTCCTGAGCTGTTATAGGAAGACTTAAGAAGCCAGCCAACAGAAAGAGCAGTTTATATTTGATATATATATTCATCATTTACTTTTTTTGTTCTTAATTAGTAAGGCCCATTAAACCGGATTCTTTTTCACCACAGTTTCACGCCAATAAGCCTGTAACATAAGTACCACAAATATTGTCATGACCTGTATGACCATACCACCGACTATGGGAATGGCCATTGGAACCATAATATCAGAACCTTTACCTGTAGAGGTCAAGACCGGAAAAAAAGCAATAACCGTAACGGCTGTGGTCATCATTGCCGGGCGGACCCTCTTTAGACTAAGCCTCCAAAACTGCCGCACGAACTTCAGGAACCGTCTTAGGATCCTTTTCCTCAAAGATCTGGTGAATGTAAGTTCCCATAAGTACCCCGTCATCGGTGGCAATTCCAAATAAAGCTATAAAACCTACCCAGACGGCCACACTGAGATTTACCGTCCCCATTTGGAAGAGGTCTCGCATATTTACCCCTGCTACGGCAAAATCCATAAACCAGGGCTGCCCGTACAGCCAGATCATGATAAAACCTCCTGAAAGGGCTACAAAAACTCCCGAGAAATGAATAGAAGAAGCTATGACAGTTTTAAATTGGAAGTACAGCAACATAAAAATGATGATCAGTGCTATTGGGATTACAATGGAAAGGCGTTTCATAGCCCGTACCTGATTCTCATAGTTCCCTGAGAACTTGTAGCTCACCCCTGAAGGTACTACCAGCTCTCCACTGTCTATTTTCTTCTCGATCATCTCCTGTGCATCATTTACCACATCAACTTCGGCATAATCGTCTCTTTTATCGAAAAGAACATAACCAGTCAGGAAAGTATCTTCACTCTTGATCATTTGAGGACCCCTCACGTAATTCAGGTCCGCCAGATTGCCTAAAGGAATTTGTGCTCCACTACTGGTAGGAATCAGAATGTTTTTAATGCTGGCGGGATCATCGCGGAGCTCCCTGGGGTAGCGCACCCTCACCGGAAACCGTTGCCTGCCTTCGACGGTAGAAGTGATCTGCATTCCGCCTACAGCGGTTTCTATTGTCTGTTGCACATCTTCAATGCTTAAACCATAACGTGCAATGGCATCACGATCTATATCAATTTCCAAATAAGGTTTTCCCACGATCCTGTCGGCAAACACAGCTTCAGCCTTAACTGAAGGAACAGTTTTAAGGATCGTTTCCAGTTCCATTCCAAATTCCTGAATGGTTTGCAAATCGGGTCCATAAACCTTTATTCCCATAGGAGCCCGCATTCCAGTTTGCAACATCACCAGTCGCGTCTCAATAGGCTGTAATTTGGGTGCAGATGTGACTCCGGGCAGTTGAGTGGCATTTACTATTTCAGTCCAAATGTCATCTGGACTCTCTATATGCTCCCTCCAGTTCCTGAAGTAAGTTCCGTCTTCATCCAAAACCAGATCTTCTGCAGTATATCCCTGCTCTAGAACCTCTTCATTGGTCAGAGTATCTCCTGATTTTAAAATAAACCTGTTCTCCTCGTCTACCTTAAAACTCAGCCGCTCTCCCTCCTGAGAAAGAGCATATTCGGGCCTGTAATTAATGATATTCTCATACATAGAAATAGGGGCCGGATCAATGGCTGTTTCTGCCCTTCCAAGTTTTCCTACCACCATTTCAATTTCGGGAATAGCTGCCACGGCCATATCCAATTGCTGCAGGGTTTCCTTGCTCTCCTCAAATCCCGCATGTGGCATTGAAGTGGGCATCAGCAGAAAGCTACCTTCATTGAGCGAAGGCATAAACTCCTTGCCAACTCCTGGAAAACTGTGAGTCAGGCCAGACCAGACAGAAGTGGTCCTGATATTCGCGCCAACTTTGTCAAAACCATTGGCGACAAAGCCAAAAATACTGCCAAACCCGAACCAGATCACGATTCCTAATAAAACTGTCACAATTGGAAGTATGAAAAATTTTCCCTTATTGGCAAGACACCATTTAAGTATCGGTTCATAGAATTTCACCATGGACATTAAGGAGGCCAACACAATACCTAAAAGTACAATAACAAAAATGTAACTTGAGAACAGAGAATTTTTATATCCCAAGGGCAACCATTCCTCAGCAAGAAGGAATAAAGTAACAGCCAGAATAATGAATAACATTATCTCATTTGAGTACCTCCCTAAAAATTGTGGGTTTTTATCCTCAACCAGTTTCAGAATACCAATTACAGTAAGGGCAAGAGCGAGCCAGAAATTAAAGTAGATAGACAGGAACAATCCAGCAACGATCAGGGTACCATTCCATATCTTCGCTATTTTGCCTCTCTCTGTTCTTAAGGAGAACATAAAATAGGTAAGAGTTGGCAGCACCACGAATCCGAGAACAAATGATGCCGTCAAAGCGAAGGTCTTCGTAAAGGCAAGAGGCCTGAAAAGTTTTCCTTCAGCGTTTTCCATAAAAAATATAGGAAGGAAACTTACTATGGTTGTGGCCAGAGCAGTAAAAACAGCGGGGCCCACTTCTGTAGTAGCATTCTGAATTACCAGCAGAAGTTTTTTCCCTTTGGCACCTTTGTTTTCATCCATTTCCAGATGCCGAATGGTATTTTCGACAAAGACGATTCCAACATCGATCATCACCCCAATGGAAATCGCTATTCCTGAAAGTGCCACTACGTTGGCATCTACTCCAAAATACCGCATTACAATAAAGGTCATCAGCACCGCAATGGGAAGTAAACTCGAAATTAAAATTGATGCTCTTAAATTAAGTACCAGCACCACAATCACAATGATACTAATTAATATCTCGTGGGAAAGTGCCGTCTCCAAAGTTTGGAGAGTTTCATTTATAAGCCCAGTACGATCATAAAAAGGGACTACGGTCAATTGGCTAATGGTACCATCTGCCAGTGTTTTTTTCGGCATTCCGGGGGCGATCTCCTCAATTTTGTCTTTGACGTTTTCAATGACTTCTTTGGGGTTGGAACCGTACCTGGCCAATACTACGCCCCCGACTACCTCGGCACCACCTTTGTCCAGCATTCCACGCCTTTGGGCAGGCCCAAGAGTTACAACCGCCAAATCCTTGATCAGGACAGGCACGTTATCAACTTCGGCAACTACGGTATTCTCTATATCTTCTATAGACTCTATAAATCCAAGGCCGCGTACAAGATATTCCACCTTATTTATCTCCAGGGTTTTGGCCCCAATATCGCGGTTGGAATTTTTGACGGCCATCATTACCATATCAATTCCAATATTGTAGGCTTTCAAAGCATCAGGATTGACGTCGATCTGATATTCCTGCACAAATCCCCCTGCCGAGGCCACTTCAGAAACGCCCTGTACCCCGCTCAGACCTAATTTTACATAATAGTCCTGAACCTTTCTTATCTCGTGCAGGTCCCATCCTCCAGTAACGTTACAGCTGAGTCGCGTCCTTCAAGAGTGTACCAATAAACCTGTCCTAAACCTGTGGCATCGGGACCCAAAGTCGGGGTAACCCCGTCGGGAAGTAATTCTGGCGGAAGGGAGTTGAGTTTCTCCAGTACCCGTGTGCGCGACCAGTAAAAATCCACATCTTCTTCAAAAATGATGGCGATACTGGAAAACCCGAACATAGAGGTACTGCGGATGGATTTGACCCCAGAAATTCCCAAAAGAGAAGACGTCAAAGGATACGTAATCTGGTCTTCTATATCCTGTGGAGATCGGCCGGGCCAGTCGGTAAAAACTATTTGCTGATTTTCCCCAATATCAGGGATGGCATCAACAGGTACCGGATCACTGGGAAGAAACCCTGTGTTCCAGTCAAAGGGTGCGGTAACAAGCCCCCAGGCTGTCATCGCTATTAACAATAGGATGGTTACCAGCCTATTGTGCAAAAAATATTTAATTATTCTATTGAACATTATTTTGATTATTTACAATTAGGATCATAAATGAATTTTCCGGCCCGCTATAAAGTCCTGAGACTGTACAGAAGCCGTTATCTATGAGAATTGCAAAAGATCAAATAAGGAAGACCTGGTCAAGGATCTGAATATCCGTGACCAGAATAGGGGGAGTGTAATGTTTAAACGGCACCACCTGCTGTGGCAGCCCTTCAAAAAGATTAAGATAAGAGTAGGTAAAACTGTTGAGGAACAGCTGTTGATCAAAACTAAGGGAATCAAAGGAGACTTTTAATTCGTCCTGCCCTTCCACCGCAGTGGTCTGATCGCTGCAACACGGATCCACTTCAAGGGAGCAGCTATCTCCGTCAGAATGGGAGTGCATTTCCATGCCACAGCTTTCCGCTTCCGAGAAGATTGCAAGATCCATCAGCATTTTTCCACAAAAGTGCTTGTCAACTGTAAACGAAGTAGTTGAAGCAAACACCAGAATGGCCATACTAAAGGAAACAATATTGTGAAACGCCTTTTTCATGAAGCACAAAGTTAAAAATTTTTATTTATTATAAGTGCTTCATTTCTTTCACTTTCATGGAAAAAACATTAAAACTTTTGAATTGCAAAGACTGAAAGTGATGTGTAGTAGTTTTGGTTAAAATAAAAGTGAACAACGCAGGAAAATCAGACGCAACTAACCCAATTTTGACTCTTATATAACATTTCTCGATAATTCTCGATGGATCCTAAAATAATTGGGTAGAGGTAAAATAAAAAGAAGGACAATAACATAAAAGATACTGCTCGAATCTCAAAGAATGTTTTTAGCTTCAAATGAATCTTAAGCTGCCATTTTTCCACAGTTTTCCGCACATTGTCTGCACTTCTCTGCACATTGTTGGCATACTTCGCTATCAAATTTGGCACATTGATCGGCACAGGCTTTACAAAGATCGGCGCAAATGGCGCAAACACGGCTTGATTAATCGGACTGGCTGGCTAGTAATTGCACACAGACCGTACATAGAGCAATACATTTTAAGCAAAACTGATGGCACTTTTTCCTATCCGGTTCCCATAGGTGCTGGTCCAAATAATTAGTGAAGCGGTAATACTATCGTTTCAAACATCATTACATTTCTAATTTTGAATTTAATGGTTCAATAATTAGGTCGGTTTTAATGGATTTCCCCGCTTACAGGGGAGCGGGGAACATTGGTTTTAAATAAGCCGTGCCTTTCCTATAAATTAAGCTTTTCCTATTCCGGCTTCAAACAGTTTTTCTTTTGTGATGGCATTGCCTTTGCAGCAATCCAGTAATTTTCCATCTACTGCAATTGCTTGTAATTTCTTGATCCCATATTCATTTATCTTGGAAACACAGGACTTATCATCACACTGTTTCACCAAATCATAAGTGGTGAGCTCGCAATTATCACAAGCGAGATCTTTCACCATTTTCACAACCGGATCACATACCGGACAATTTGCCGTAAATATTTCTATTTGACGTTTCATCTTTTTAAGTTTTAATTATTAAACAATTTTTATATTCTATTAATAATAGAAGAATCTAAAGGTAAGGGAGACCCCGGGGTGGTCTCCAACTGAAATTCTAAAAAAATTGAGGAATTTTTTTAGTAAGGTAAAATGAGATTAGGGGCAACAAGCTAATGCCTAAAAAAGGAGATAATCTTATTTGTAGATAGGGTATTATGGGCATTGTTTCTTTATATTCCCATAGCTCCAGAATTAAAGCAGTTTTTTCTGCCAGGACAGAAAGAAGAAAATTAATTTTCCTTACTCATTCTTTTGGCTATTCCCGTCTATTCTCCTCCGTAAATCGGCTATTTCACTCATTTTGGAAGTAAGGGTATCCAATTCTAAATCGGGGAATTGTTTTCTTATAAATTCAATGCGATCTTCATTTCCACAATCTCCAGGGCAGGCATCAACGGTTTCAGAAATTTTTATGGCCAGGGCTTTCCGGTAGGTTTCATCCAACAATAAAAAGTGGGCCTTATCCAGTCCCTTTTGTGCCGCCTTAAACTGAATGAGGATCTTCTCGGGGTTGATATCTTCATCAAGCATTTTTATGAGACCTTTTATTTGTCCATTGATGCTCTGTAGCCTGGTTTTGATGTCTTTACTTAAATCTCGTGGTATCATTTTGTTTAATTTTTTCAAATTTAAAACGTGCCCTGGGGTGGTCACCAAATTTTAAAAGATAATTTAACAGCAGCTTTTATTCTCCTGAATAGGAGGACAAGCAACAGAGCCATAAGAACAGAATATACAACAATCACCCTCTTTGGGTTTTAAAACTTCTTTACATTGCCCGCATTCATAAAAAAATTGGCAGGCATCTGTTGGCATTTCTTCCTGCTTGGAGTGGCCGCAATTAGGGCAAGTGATTTTTGACTGAGTGATAAATGAATTCATTTTTTTATTATTTTTAGTTAATCATACCATATATACAACATCTGAACTTGATGAAGGATAGGTTAGGATCATAGTTTTTAGATCTTTGGAAGTAAATCCCGCTTTTATAGCCAGGGCAAATAGATTTATTACTTCCTCGGCATGTGGGCCAATAAGATGTGCTCCCAAAATTTTTCCGGTTTCTTTCTCAACGAGTGTTTTATAGGCATAGGTTTTCTCGTTGATCCTTTTTGCGGTAAACCAGTCGGGAACACGATCCTTGTTCACCTTAAAGTCCAGACCTTTTTTAGTGGCTTCTTTTTCAGAAAGTCCTACCGAAGCCATTGTGGGCAGCGTAAAAACAACGGTGGGAATTGCGGTGTAATCTGGTTTCTTAGTGTTGCCTTTTAAAATATTGGATGCTACAATATGTGCTTCCATAACGGCAACTAAGTGTAAGGGGAATACCATCTGTATCTGCTGCATCCCCGGCAGCATAGACATTTGGATTGGTGGTGCTTTGCAAATATTCATTCACTTCAACTCCTTTTTTACCAAAGGCGATATTTGCTTTCTTGAGGTCCAAATCAAAAATGGCAGGAGGCCTTCCGGCAGAATTGATCACCTGCGCAGCCTCCCATATTTTTTCCCCACTTTCACCTTTTCCGGTTACGCGAAAAGCCCCATTCGCCTCTTCAATCGCCGTAACATTGGTGTTCAGAATTAATTGTATGTCTAACTTTTTGGTAGCTTCAGTTAATTGATCTACTATAAAAGGATCAAAATTCTCCAGTGGCCTTTTCCCCCTGTGAATTATTGTCACTTTACTGCCAAAACGGGCAGCCATATGTGCAAACTCAAAAGCGATGTACCCACCGCCAATAAACAGCAAAGAGGATGGCAGGGTTTTGAAATTAAGAAAATCTGTACTACTAATAGTATACTCCTCACCCGGGAGATCCAGCTTTCTCGGTTTTGCACCCGTAGCTATTATGATCTTCCCGGCTTCTATAGTTTCTTTTCCTACCTGCAATTGAGTTTCAGAAATAAATTTTGCTGATTCATGAAAGGTATCAATTTCGTTTTTTTCGTAAGCTTTTTCAATTTTAGACGGCATAGCATCCACAAAATCCTGTTTGAATTTCATTGCTTCCTGCCAGAAAATAGCTGGTACTTCAGAAATTTGCTTCTCGTATAAATTATCAGCCAAGTGTTTTGCTTCAGTAGGGCCGAGTATGATCTTTTTTGGGTCACATCCACGAAGGGCACAGGTACCACCATAGGGTAATTCATCTGTTATTCCTACCCTCAGACCTCTAGAAGCACATTTATTGGCAATAGTCATTCCTGCCATTCCGGAACCTATTACAAATACATCATACTTTTTCATGTGTTTATATTTTGGCACAAACCTAGGGAATTCAGCACAGGTTTTTAATCATTCCTCTGAATGTTGACTTTTTTGCGCCCAGCATCATGCTGGTTTCATCTCACTTTTTTAGGTCACTTATCTACTACCTTATAATAAGTACTGCTTATGGCAGTAATAATTGCAGCCCTATTTACTTTTGTTTTGTCATATTCAACTACCGTATTGGCATTTTCATAACTGGCATTGACCGAAATAATGCCATTGAGTTTACTTACCTTACCTTCCACAGGTGCTTCACATCCTGCGCAGGTCATTCCTTCTACAACAAATACCTCCTTAACAATATTTGATTGTGAGACATAGACTATTTCTTTTTTGGGTTGGCTGTAAAATACCTCGGAGTAATTTGGAAAAGCCAGCATGAGGCCTGCAAATAATGTTACACCTAATAAAAACTTCTTTGTCTGCAAAAAAGATTGTTTTTCATCTTCTGCACATCCGCAGTCGCTTTCAGCTTCTTTTCGGGACCTCAACTTTCGATACCAGGCCAGGCCCAGGATTAAAACCGTGAGAGCAATTAAATAAGGCCGGAAAGGTTCCATCCACGAGAAGGTAGTTGCCATGCCACTTGTACCTGCTACGAGGGCAAGAACTGGTGCAATACAGCATAAAGAAGCCGCTATAGCTGCTACTACTCCGCCAAAAGCAGCTTTATTGTATTTATTTTGGGATGTATCCATTTTAAGCGGATTTTTTTAATGATTTAATTGAAGTGAAGATGTTATTCAAAATCTGAGTTTCAGATTTTACCAGCGAATAATACAAAGTTTGTCCCTCCCTTCTGGAAGCAATAAAGCCCGCATCCTTCATTTTCCGGATATGTTGTGAAATCGCTAAGCATACTCATTTTCAAAATGTCTGCTATATCACAGGGGCATAATTCATTCTCCATATTTAAAAGGAAGAGAATCTTCAAACGCACATCATTACCACAATAGACAAGAGTTTAGTCATTTGCCGGAAACCGTTGTCCAAATTTCCAATTGTGGCTTGACAATTTAAAAGCTGTGCATGGTTAGCTTCAGCACGTGTACAGGTAATTTCAAGTTTCATAAGTTGTTTTAAGGCTGTTAATATAAAATTTATTTCTTATTTAAGCAAATTATTAAATATGGATGAAAAGAATACTTAATACATTTACCTTTGTCCAATAAATTTTTTCCGGGACACTGTTTCGGGAAAACTACTCATAAGTCCTGCCTATTTAAATTCTTAGAAATTCATCAAAAGAAAACCGCAAAGTCTCTCTCTTTTTTTGAAGTTCATTTTTTGCAATCCAATTGCAAGTTTTTTTTTATTACTTTTGTGCCCATATGAAAATATTAGCAACCACTTTTTTGTCCTTCATTTTCTTGTTCCAATCTTCGGGACCAGTAATGGATTGGTGTTGTGAGTTACTAAAAATACCAAATCTTGTTGAGCACTATAATGAACAAACAGCAGGTAGCGGTATTGGCTTTATTGAATTTCTAGACTACCACTACGGAGATCAGAAAAATTTGAATAGACACCAGGACGATGGACATGACGGCGAACTCCCCTTACAGGGCCATCATGTATGTTCTCATGGATTTTCGTTTGTTAACTCAGATACTTTTGAGCTAGCTGTAATTGAACCTTTAGAGGATCAAAGTATAAGTGTTTTTTACCAGCCCCCGTTTTCTTCTGCCGCCCTAGGCGGAATTTTTCAACCTCCCCAAGTTTAATTTCCTTTATTTATAGGATACTTATATCCTAATGTCATTGATCACTTCAATGGCTTACCCTCTTTTTTATAACTGAATTAAACTTTTTTACATGATTAATAAGATCATTGGATTTTCTATAAACAACAAGTTTATAGTGGGTCTACTTACATTGGCTCTAATTGGAGCCGGAATCTGGTCTATGATGACCGTGAACCTAGGTTCGGTTCCTGATATTACAAATAACCAGGTACAGGTTATTACCCAATCTCCCAGCTTAGGTACTGAAGATATTGAACAATTTGTCACCTATCCCGTCGAGTTGGCTATGGGAAACCTTCCCGGGGTAATAGAATTAAGGTCCGTTTCCCGCTTCGGACTCTCCGTTGTAACCATTGTTTTTGAAGATGACATGGGCACCTATTTGCCCCGGCAACTGGTTCAGGAAAAATTGACCGAGCTGCAGGAAACCATTCCGGAAAATTTTGGCAGCCCCACTATGGGACCAATTTCTACTAGTTTGGGACAGATATATGAATATACCGTTCAGCCGCTACCAGATTATGAAGAGGAGTATACTCCTACGGAGCTTCGAAGCATTCAGGATTGGATAATCAAGAGACAGTTAACCTTGCTGGAAGGTGTCGTGGAAGTGAATTCATTTGGTGGATACATCAAGCAGTACGAAGTAGCTATTAGCCCTGAGAAATTAAATGCGCTGGATGTAAGCATCTCCCAGGTATATGAGGCCCTGGCCCGGAATAATGTAAATACTTACGGAGCCTATATAGAAAAAAACAAAATGTCCAACTTCATTCGTGGAGAAGGCCTTATCCAGTCTTTAGATGACATCAGGAAAATAGTTGTCACCAATGAAAATGGCACTCCTGTTACCATTGGGGATATAGCCGAAGAAGTGGGTTTTGGAAGTCAGGTGCGTTATGGTGCTTTTACCCAGGATGGAGAAGAAGCCGTAGGAGGTATTATTATGATGTTGAAAGGTTCCAATCCTAATGCAGTGATACAGAGGGTCCAGGAAAGGATGGCGGAGGTAGAAAGCTCCTTGCCGGAAGGTCTTGAAATAAGACCTATCATTGACCAAAGTGCCCTTATTGGCAGAACTACTGATACTGTAACTAAAAACCTGCTGGAAGGTGCTTTGATCGTAATCTTTGCATTGGTATTCCTGTTGGGGAGTTTGCGTGGAGGTTTAATTACTGCAACCACCATTCCTCTTTCTTTACTGTTTGCATTTATCCTAATGAAACAGTTTGGGGTTTGGGCAAACTTAATGAGTTTGGGTGCCATTGACTTCGGGATAATCATTGACGGTGCGGTTATTATCATAGAAGGTGCCGTTTATGAAATCCATAAAAGGGTTAAAGCCGGAAAAGTTAAATTTAATCAGGCTGTCATGGACGAGGTAGCTTACGACTCTGGAAGCACTATGATGGGCTCGGCCTTTTTCGGCCAGGTTATCATTCTTATTGTGTTTGCGCCCATCCTGTTCCTAACAGGAGTGGAAGGAAAAATGTTCAAGCCCATGGCCTACACCTTCGGGTTTGCAATGATAGGTGCCATCATCTTGTGCCTCACCTACGTACCTATGATGACTGCATTGTTTATGAAGCCAATTCAAAACAAGAAAAACTGGTATGGCAAGTTAGAACGCTGGCTGGAAAAAGTTAGTGATAAAATTATTGGTGGTATCCATCGGGCCTACCTTCCGCTCTTAAAAGCGTCCCTTCGCCTCAAAGCTGCGGTTATCATAGGATCTATCGTTTTATTGGGGGCTGCAGGTTACATTTTTTCCACGATGGGGGGAGAATTTATTCCGCAGCTTGATGAAGGGGACATTGCCATGCAAGCTTTAATTCGTCCAGGTAGTTCATTAAATGAATCTATTGAAGTCTCTAAAAAAATTGAGACCTTACTGTTGGACAACTTCCCGGAAATAGAAACAGCAACAGCCCGAATTGGGGTGGCCGATATTCCTACCGATCCCATGCCGATGGATATAGCAGATATGTACATAATTCTCGAAAAAGACAGGGACAAATGGGTATCTGCTGATAGCAAAGAAGAACTTATTGAACAAATCAGGGACCTGCTGGACAAGCATCTCACAGGTGTCAATCTGGTTTTTACCCAGCCTATAGAGCTTAGATTTAATGAGCTTTTGGAAGGGGTAAGAGAAGATATTGCGGTAAAACTCTATGGGGAGGATTTAGAAGTTCTTTCTACTAAAGTCCAGGAAATGGCAGAGATTATTCAAACCGTACCCGGAACAGGAGATGTAAATGCAGAGAGAACTTCTGGTCTCCCACAAATGACGGTACGCTATAATCGGGACAAGTTAGCACAGTATGGACTGGAAATCGAAAAAATAAATGAATATATAAATACCGCTTTTGCAGGTGGAGTAGCCGGGGTTGTTTTTGAAGGAGAAAGGCGTTTCGATTTGGTAGTGCGCTTTGATGAAGAGCACCGACAGAGTATTGAAGATATACGGACCTTATACATTGATCTGCCTAATGGTACCCAGGTTCCAATTAATGAAGTAGCCGATATAAGTTATATACCAGGACCGATGCAAATTTCCAGGGACGACACCTATCGAAGAACATACGTTGGGGTAAATGTGAGGGGCCGTGACGTAGAGTCGGTGGTCAATGACATCCAGGCAAAACTGGATGCCGAACTGGATTTACCCCCGGGATACTACATTGAATACGGGGGGGAATTTGAGAACCTTCAAAGTGCCAAAGACCGCCTGGTTATAGTGGTGCCAATCGCCTTATTCCTGATTTTTGTACTACTTTATTTTGCACTTGGATCTTTTTCGCAATCTATCATGATCTATATGGCCATTCCATTAGCGGCCATTGGGGGTATTTTCGCCCTCTGGCTCCGGGACATGCCGTTCAGTATTTCGGCAGGTGTAGGCTTTATCGTGCTCTTTGGAGTGGCAGTTCTTAATGGGCTGGTGCTGGTGAACCGTTTCAATTCCTTGAAAGAAGAAGGCGTAACCAGTATCAAAGACCGGATTTTTATGGGTACCAAGGAACGAATTAGGCCGATTATGCTTACAGCGGTAACAGATATTTTAGGGTTCATGCCTATGGCATTTTCCACATCAGCAGGAGCAGAGGTACAGCAGCCATTAGCTACAGTAGTAATTGGAGGAATGCTTACAGCTACCCTTCTCACCCTTGTGGTGTTGCCAGTCCTTTATACTTTAATAGAAAATATGAAAAATAAAAGAAATAATGATAATGGGTTTGCTCCGGTTCCAGCTATTTTAGTGGTCTTGCTTTCCATTGGAGGCTTAATTGGTTTTAGCACCCCTGCACAGGCACAGGAAAACAATTCTTTACAGGAAAATTTTCCGGCTCAGACTGAGACAATTGTCCAACAGGATTCTTTGTCAAGCCTCTCGTTAGAAGAGGCCAAAAAACTTGCTATAGAAGCTTTTCCGAGAATAAGAGCCGCTGCCCTGGAGATAGAAAGCCAGCAGGCTTTAAAGAAAACAGCCTGGGACCTGGGAAATACGCAAATATTTACCGGGGCGGAAGAAATTAACAACGGTTCGGGTAATGCTGACCTTGGGGTTTATACACAAATCGGGGTTCAGCAGCAGAATATCGACATCTTCGGGATTGCCCCTCGCCTGAGGTTGCAGAAAGAAAGAGTGGCCCTTGCTAAAGAAGCCCTTGATCTTTCCATTCTTGAAGTAGAGCTGGAGGTAAGTCAGGCCTGGGCTTCGGTGTATGCTGCTAAAAATGAATATGAAACATTGAGGAGTCTGGATTCAGCCTTTACCGATATTGAAAGGGCTGCACAGATCAGGCTGGAAACCGAGACTATTTCCAGGCTAGAATACCTGGCTACAGTAAACCAGGGCAATGAGGTTGAAATACAAAAAGAGCAGGCATATCGGGATTATTTAAGTGCCCTGCAGCGATTCAACCTGTGGTTTGCCAGTGACACACTTTATACGGTACCTAATGTTCCTGCCGATCAGTTTGATGAGCCCATAAGTGAATTACTGCAACCCCTTGGGAATCATCCCCTGCTCAATGTGTATGAGCAACGGGTAGAGGTGGCTGATGCAACTATAAGGGAAAGGCGATCGCAGTTTCTTCCGAAATTTCAGGCGCAGTACGGTAGACAAAAAATCGACGGGCAGACAGGCTTCTACCAGTATCAGGTTGGCATCAGCATTCCTTTGTTCTTTGGACCCGAGCTGGGGAGGACACAATCTGCCAGGATAGACAGGGAAATAGCTGAGGCAAATTTACAGCAAACGCAGTTTGAGCTAAAGACAGCTTATGCTGAGGCACGCGAAGAATACCTGAAGTGGCTTAATTCCTGGACATATTATCAGGAAGAAGCGCTCCCATTAGCCATAGAGCAACGGACAGGAGCCATTATCGCTTATCGGGAGGGAGCTATTGACTATGTGACTTTCCTGCAAAACATCCGGGATGCTGTACGGATAGAAGTAAATGCCTGGGACGCATTGGGCAATTATCTCGACAGCCGCTCTCAACTCGAATATTATATAAATACTTCGGAATAAAACAATTAATTAATAGACAAAGATATAAAAATGAAAAAGCACATTTTAAAACTGTTCACACTGCTCATTACGGTAACCTTCCTTTCTGCCTGCAACGGCGGAGAAGGCGAAGAAGCTGCCGGATCAGGCGAAGGTAATACTACCGAAGAAGCCGGTCATATGCCGGAGAAGAAGCGGGGCACGAAGAAGGAGAAGAAGGCGGGATGGGGGAAGTGCATCTCTCCGAGCTCAAGTTCAACAGCCTGGACATAAAAGTGGACACTTTGCCCACCCGGCCACTTTCCGAGGTAGTGGAAGCTACAGGGCAACTGGAAGTACCGCCACAGTACGAGGCTACCGTAACCGCTACTTTAGGCGCCAACGTGACTTCTATTGAAGTTATTGAGGGGGATGAAGTTAGAAAAGGCCAAACCCTGGCGTATCTTTCCCACCCTAACCTCACCAGGTTACAGACTGATTATATGACAGCTTATAGTCGTATGCAGAACCTGGAACAAGAATTTAATCGCCAGCAAAGGCTGTACGAACAGGAAGTTGGTTCGGGTAAAATGTTTCAACAGGCACAGGCTGATTATCGGGTGGTACAGGCAGAAGTAAAAGGCCTGGAGTCACAGCTAAGACGGTTAAACCTAAATGTTGCGTCCATACGAGAAGGAAATATTAATGAGAATATACCTGTGGTAAGTCCAATCCAGGGGAACATTGAAGATGTTAGTGTGCAGATAGGACAATATGTTGATCCTCAAACCGAGCTATTCGAAGTGATTAATACCGAACATGTACATGCCGATTTAATGGTATTTGCCAAAGATGTATACAAGATTAAAGAAGGGCAAAAGGTTTTACTTCAAATGGAATCCATACCAGGAAGATCTTATACTGCTGAGATCTATTCCGTCGGTAAAAAGTTCGAGCAAAATCCCAAAGCTGTTCACGTTCATGCAGAGATACAGGAGGAAACAGGAAACCTTGTTCCAGGTATGTATATCAACGGAAGGATTATTACAGGCGCTCAGTACGGAGGTGACGGCTTTGCCCGAAGGGGCGGTAGTGGAGGAAGAAGGGAAATCCTACATCTTCATTGCTGAAAAGCACGAGGAAGATGGGGAAACCGAGTGGTCGTTTAAGTAGGTGGAAGTAGTGACAGGAGAAGAAAATGAAGGCTGGGTTGAAATTAAACTCCTGGAGCCACTACCGGAAGGGGCTAAAGTGGCCTGGAACAATGCATATTACCTAATAGCAGAGATGAAGAAGAGCCAGACTTCTCATGGGCATTAAAATAAGTTATTTTTTGGAACCTGGCTTGTCCGCAACTGTTTGTCTTAATACAGGGCAGGCCGGGTTTAAAAAAAGAGTTAAAATAATAAAATTATTACAAAATGAAAGAAATAAAAGCATTTATAAAACCAAAAAGAGTTCAAAAAGTAGTTGAAGCCCTTAGTGATAATGGATTTAAAAGCATGACCCTTTCACAGGGGGAAGGAACCGTGCATTTAAGACGAAAGGAGCCAGTCCTTCACTGGATTTTCGCATTACAGATAGTCCTGTGATAAAATTGGAGCTGGTATGCCAGAATGAAGAAGCTCAGAAAGCTATAGACATCATAGTCGAAAATGGAAAGACAACGGACCCGGGCGACGGGATCATCTACGTTTCTGATATCGAAGATGCCTTCCAGATAAAAACCGGAAAATCCATAAAGAGATTTGATTGACGGAGAGCAACAACAATAAAATAAGTCCTGTAAAGGAAGTTCTAACTGTTTGTCTTACTAATCGGATTTCCTTTTCAGGCACAATTTACGGTATTGATGTGAAATATAAATCCAAAATGAAGGAGCTTGAAAAATTACTGACTGAAAAAAAAGTAAGGGCAACGGCCATGCGGTTGTTGGTCCTTAAAACACTGCAAAAACAAAAATTCACGGTGAGTTTACAGGATTTAGAATCGGTTTTTGAAAAGGCCGACAGAATAACCCTGTACCGTACGCTAAAAACTTTTGAGAGAAAAGGTTTGATACACAGTATAGTGGACGGGACCGGAACAACCAAATATGCATTATGCGAAGAAGGTTGTGAATGCGCCCCCGAAAATATGCACGTACATTTTTATTGTCAAAACTGCCGGGAAACCTTTTGCCTGCCCAAATCAAAAGTCCCCGAAGTGCCCTTGCCGGAGCATTTTGTATCAAAGGAGGCAGAGTTGTTGGTAAAAGGGGTTTGCGGCAAATGTTCAGGCTAAAAAAATGCAATTTCATTGCAGGTTTTTAAATGTACCTTTGGAATAAGCTGTTTTTGAGGATTTAAAAGAAAAATATTATGGGCGATTGTTGCGGTAGCGGTGCATGTTCAACAGGGGGGGTAGCCCCCAATAAAACTAAAAGTGGTTTTTTCCAAAAGTATGGGGAATACGGTTTGGCAATTACCGCTTTTCTTCTTTTGGCCGTAGGTATTGTCTTAAAAGAAGTTGTGGCCCCTAACTGGTTTACGGCACCTCTTCAACTATTGTTTTTTGGCCTGGCCTATCTGCCTGTGGGCGGGCCTGTATTGTGGAAAGCCATCACGCAAATAGGGAAAGGAAATATCTTTAACGAATTTTTCCTGATGGGAATTGCCACCATAGGTGCTTTTTTGTTGGGCGAGTATGCCGAGGGCGTTGCGGTAATGCTGTTTTATTCCGTGGGCGAATTGTTCCAGGGGGCCGCGGTAAACAAGGCAAAAAAATCCATTGAAAGTTTGTTGAAAATCCAGGCCGAGGAGGTGGCTGTCGTGGAAGCAGACGGAACTATAAAAATCGTGCACCCGTCCACGGTGGCGATTGGTAGTATTATCCAGGTAAAACCGGGAGAGAAGGTAGCCATTGACGGAATCTTGATTTCTGAAAAGGCCACTTTCAACACCGCGGCACTTACTGGCGAACCCGCACCAGATCGTAAATACGAGGGCGAAAAGGTTTTGGCCGGAATGGTCAATTTGGAAAACTTGAGCGCCATAAAAGTCACCAGCCGTTTTGAGGACAGCAAACTCTCAAAAATTTTGGAAATGGTACGGGAAGCGGCTTCCCGAAAGGCAAAAACCCAACGTTTTATTACCCGTTTTGCTAAAATTTATACCCCCATTGTGTTTTTGCTGGCCACTGCGATCACTTTGCTACCGTACTTTTTTATGGAAACCTATGTTTTTGGGGAATGGCTTTACCGGGCCCTGGTATTTTTGGTGGTATCATGCCCCTGTGCCCTGATGATCTCCATTCCTTTGGGATATTTTGGCGGTATTGGCGCGGCTTCCCGCAACGGCATTCTTTTTAAAGGTTCCAATTACCTGGACCAGATGCGGAAGGTGGACACCGTGGTGATGGACAAAACCGGCACCCTTACCAAAGGGGTTTTTGAAGTGCAGCACATCAAGACCGTGGAATTTGACCGGGAGTTCATATTGAACCTGGTGACAAGCCTCGAAAGCAGCTCCAATCATCCCGTAGCCAGGGCGGTGACCGCTTATTGTGCTGGTTTGGGCTACAAAGCAGTTCGGGTGGAGCAGGCAGAAGAGATTTCCGGGATGGGGATGAAAGGACAGGTAGAAGGATTTAACATATTGGCTGGAAACACTAAGCTATTAAAAAAATATGGTATCCCCTATGATACGGAAATAGACGATTTTGCGGAAACAACGGTAGTGATAGCCATCAACGAAAAGTATTGTGGCTTTATTACCATTGCAGATGAAATAAAAGAAGATGCGAAATTGGCCGTGGATGAATTGCGCCAGCTTGGGGTAAAAAACCTGGTCATGCTCTCCGGCGATAAAGAGAAGGTAGTGCAGGCACTCGCCCGGGAGCTGGGGCTGGACCTGGCTATTGGTGGTTTGCTGCCCGAAGGAAAGATCAAGGAAGCCGAAAAGTTAAAAAAAAGATCGGCTATGTTGGCTTTTATCGGTGACGGGATCAATGACGCACCCGTTATCACACTTGCCGACATTGGCGTGGCCATGGGCGGTTTGGGCTCCGATGCCGCTATCGAAACTGCGGATGTGGTGATACAAAATGACCAGCCCTCCAAAACCGCTACCGCTATTAGAATAAGCAAAGCAACAAACCGGATTGTTTGGCAAAACATAGGCCTGGCCTTTGGGGTAAAATTTTTGGTGTTGTCCCTGGGGGCTTTTGGAATGGCAAACATGTGGGAAGCGGTATTTGCCGATGTGGGCGTTACCCTGCTGGCCATATTAAATGCCGTGCGGATCCAGAAAATGGATTTCCCTGCAAAGAAAATTTCTGAAACAAAAGTTCTAGATAAAACTGTAGCGCATTCCCCTAAAAGGAAAACAAACACGGAAAAGGAGTTTGCCTAAATTGGAAGCCAAAAGTGTAAGGAGACAAGGTTGTAATCAACAAATACTGAATCATAATTTGATAAAACACAATCATGTAACAGTTGATTAAAGGGAGCAAAAATTACTGAAGATGAGGCACAAAAAAATAGTATAGGTCCAATACCATTGAATATGATGTAATAAAATAATTGTCTGATGAACAACAAGGGGTTTTTCTTTACTGTTATTGTAGGTATCGTGATGGGGGTATTTATCATTCATCCCCTTGGGCTTTTTTTGTATGACAATCAGGGCGACCAGGGCAGTTGGTGGTATATCCTGGAAATTGTTTTTGAACAAATTGCTGTAGCTTTGGGGATTTTGACCAGATTTTGAAGAACCTCCTTTTTGGTTGTTTGGGCATCAGCCTGGCATTGATGTTTTATACCAGGAAAAAAATCTTCCAACTTGGCAAATTGAAGAATGAAATGGATATTGTAGAAGCGCTTATAACCGAAGGTGAAAATCAGGGAGTAGAATTTAAATCAACCTTGCGTTGGGACTTACGACAACTAAAACCAAATAAGGCTTTAGAAAACGTAGTTGCCAAAACCATAGTAAGCTTTATGAACTGCAAAGGTGGCAACCTGTTGATTGGTATTGATGATGAAGGCCTGGTTTTAGGGCTTAAAGAAGATTACCAAACCGTGAAGAAGCCCGGCAGGGATGGTTTTGAACAATATATCATGCAACTGGTCTCCGTTACTTTGGGCACCAGGTTTTGTTCTTTGGTAAAAGTAACTTTTTACAAATTTGAAAGAAGGGACATTTGTCATTTAAATATAAAATCCTCAAAAACACAGGTATTCCTCAATGTCGGGGACTTAGTCCCATTTTTTTATCCGTACCGGAAACGGCAAACGCGAACTGGATATTCCTGAGGCATTGGCCTATATAGGAAAAGGAAAGGCATTGTACAATTAGAGAGAGCGAGAATTTAAAATTTTGACCATGAAAAAATTGCAAATCAAAATCCCGGTGGTGCTCCCACAGGTGCACGATGAAAAAGATGCCTGTGTCAACAGGCTTATTCAACAACTGGAAAACAGGGAAGGTATTGAAAAGGTGCATATTTCTTCTGAAAAAGATGTTGATACCCCTCTGCTTTGCTTTCATTATGACCCGGATATTATTTCCATTGACCGCATTCAAAAAATGGCCAAACAGGCAGGGGCATCATTGACCAATGAGTTTGGGCATAGCCTGCTGGAGGTAGAGGGAATAAGACATGCAAGACATGCAAGAAAAATTGAAAAAGGGTTAATAGGTTTGGAGGAGGTTATGGAAGTTTCGGTATCTGCATCGGGAATCGTAAGGCTGGAATTCATAAAGGCTAAAACCAACGAAGAAGATTTTCGTCACATCCTGAAAAACGAAGGCCTGAAAATCAAGACTGCCAGAAAGAATGAAAAAGCGCCTCCTGAAACGGCTGAAACCCCTGAACATTCTCACGAGGAGGTAGAGCTTAAAGATGAAGGCCACGCCCATGACCACGGGGGTATTTTAGGAAAAAATACCGAGATGTACTTTTCCATTTTTTGCGGGGTTTTGTTGGGCAAGTTTTGGTCTTTCCTACCTGGAAACTGTGCCTGAATGGGCAAGTTTGGCCTTATATATTGGCGCCTATTTCTTTGGAGGCTATTACACGGCAAAAGAAGCCATTGAAACGGTTGCCAAAGGAGGTTTCGAAATTGATTTCCTTATGCTGGTTGCGGCCATCGGGGCGGCCATTTTGGGAGAATGGGCAGAAGGGGCTTTGCTCCTCTTCCTCTTTAGCCTGGGCCATGCACTGGAAAATTACGCCATGAACAAGGCCCGAAAATCTATTGCAGCTTTAGCAGACCTTGCACCTAAAATTGCTCTGATAAAACGAAATGGAAAGACCCGGGAAGTAAAAATAGAAGAACTTCAGGTAGGTGATATTGTTGTAGTGAGATCCAACACCAAAATTTCTGCCGATGGGGTTGTAGTCAATGGTAATAGTAGTGTAAACCAGGCACCCATCACTTAAGCGAGAGCGTCCCTGTGGATAAGTCTCCTGTACCAGACCCTGACAGGGATTATTCAAAAGAAAGTGAAATAAAAGAAGAACACCGTGTATTTGCGGGAACCATTAACGGCAATAGTACCCTGGAAGTAAAGGTAATTAAAACCTCTCAGGATTCTACGCTGTCAAGGTTGGTGAAACTGGTGAATGAAGCCCAGACGCAGAAATCGCCTACCCAATTATTGACCGATAAATTTGAGAAATATTTTGTACCATCGGTTTTGGCCCTGGTGGTTTTGCTGAATTTCGCCTTCCTTGTCCTCGATGAACCTTTTAGTGAAAGTTTCTACAGGGCAATGGCTGTTTTAGTTGCTGCCAGTCCCTGTGCACTTGCCATTTCAACACCCAGTGCCGTACTTAGCGGAGTGGCCCGCGCAGCCAGGGGTGGTGTTCTGGTAAAGGGCGGGCGGCCACTGGAAGACCTGGGTGTGCTCACCGCTATCGCTTTTGACAAAACCGGTACCCTTACCGAAGGTAAACCAAAGCTCACCAAAGTTATTACCTTAACAGACTTAAGTGAAGAGGAACTGCTAAAATCGGCGGTAGCGGTCGAGGCCCTGAGTGACCACCCCCTGGCAAAAGCAGTGGTACGGGACGGAAAAGAACGCCTGGGAGATACACACATTCCGGAAGCAAAAGACCTGGAAGCTGTTTTGGGAAAAGGTATAAAAGCAAGCCTTGGCGAAGACAAGGTGTACATAGGCAATCTTGATCTTTTTGATGCACTCGATGATCAAAAACCTTCAGAAGAAATCGTAGAAAAAGTAAGGGAACAGGAAGCTGAAGGAAACACTACAATGTTGATACGCAGTAATGCGGAATATATAGGTATTATTTCCCTTATGGACACACCACGGAAAGAAGCCAAAGCCACCCTGGTGGAACTGAAAAAGATTGGTATTAAACGTATGATCATGCTCACCGGGGACAACCAAAAAGTAGCTGATGCAGTGGCCAGTGAAATTGGCCTGACCGATGCCTGGGGAAGCCTGCTTCCCGAGGAAAAGGTAGATGCTATTAAAAAATTAAAGAAACAGGAGGACAAAGTAGCCATGGTAGGCGATGGAGTGAACGATGCCCCGGCTATGGCACACAGTACAGTGGGTATTGCAATGGGAGCAGCAGGATCTGACGTGGCACTTGAAACCGCCGATATCGCACTGATGGCCGATAAGCTGGAGACCCTGCCCTTTGCAATAGGTTTGAGCAGGAAAGCCAAAAGCATCATCAAACAAAACCTTTGGGTAAGCTTGGGTATTGTGGCTTTACTAATTCCGGCCACTATTTTCGGGTTTGCCAACATTGGTATAGCAGTACTTGTTCACGAAGGTTCTACATTATTGGTGGTGGGCAATGCTTTGAGATTATTGGCGTATAAGAAATAAAAGATGGCTTAATAAAGAAATTCTTGAGTATTATCCGCCCTTATCGGCGTAGCAAGTGGGAATTGGGAGCATTTGATTTGGTCTCAAAAATGAAAAATAATACTGAAAAAGGATAAATATTATAAACCTTGGTAGAAATAGTTCTACATATAATTTAAATCTATTTAATTATGAAAAATGAAAATCATGAACAACTCGTTCAAACATTGCTAAACTGTGCTTTAGCTTGTGAAAACTGTGCTGCTCAAAGCTTAGCAGAAGGAGAAACCAGAATGATGCAAAGATGCATTCCGTTGGACATTGACTGTGCTGACATTTGTATACAAGCAGCTAGGTTGCTACAGAGAAATTCTGCCCTTGCGCATGAATATCTTTTGATCTGTGAAAAAGCTTGCAGGATGTGTGCTGAAGAATGTGCAAAACACGATCATGAGCATTGTAAGAAATGTGCTCAAGCCTGTAATGAATGTGCGGAACATGCCATAATCATCACGGTGATGTGCAGTTAAGCTAATGTAATGAAAGGTATGCGGTGTTTATAGCATCGCATATTTTCCTTAAAGTAAAAAAACAAAAAAAGAAGTGTTACAAGAGAAATAGAGGGCGAACCAAATTTAAAACTAGAAATATAATATGAGGAAGTTCTCTAAAGAAAATTAAGAATTTTTTGTATTAGTTAACCCGGGTTTCCTTTCCAGGCACAATTATTTAAAATCAATAAATATAACTAATAGAACAAAAGACTATCTAAAGTAGATTTTAATTTAAAACAAGAAAATGATGTCAGAATTTAAAGTTAAACTAGAATGGAAATCCGATTCCGAAGATTTTTCCTATAAGAAGTATACCCGTACCCATCAATGGATTTTTGGAGGAGGCTCGCAAATTACTGCATCTGCAGCTCCCGAATATCTGGGAAAAGCTGAATTTGTAAATCCTGAAGAAGCTTTCGCTGCTTCCCTCTCCAGCTGCCACTTATTGACTTTTCTGGCTATTGCCTCCTTTAAAAAGTATATTATAAAAAATTATAAAGATGAAACCGTTGCAGTGGTTGAGAAAAACAAGGACGGTAAACAGGCGGTGACCAGGGTTTTTTTACGGCCCCAAGTAGAATTCTCCGGTGAACATATACCTGATGAAGAAGAAATGAAAAAAATGCACCATAAAGCACATGCTGAATGTTTTATCTCCAACTCTGTACTAACAGAGGTTATAGTGGAACCTTTTTTATAATTTCCTTCAGGAAGATTCAGGGTTCAAAGGTTTTAGTTTAAATTTTGAACCAGCGTTAAAACCTAACTTATATGAAAAATCTCATGGTTGCCCCTTCCATTCTCTCGACAGATTTTGCGTACCTGGGCAAAACCCTCGAGATTATTAACAGGAGCGGAGCAGATTGGCTGCATGTGGATATTATGGACGGGATGTTTGTTCCCAATATTTCCTTTGGCACACCAATTTTAAAAGCTATTGCGGAGCACAATAAGAAACCGGTGGAACTGCATTTAATGATTGCTCAGCCTGAAAGATATCTGGAAGTTTTTTCTAAGTATGGAGTGGAGCAAATTACAGTGCACGCCGAGGCTTGTCTCCATTTGCACAGCGTGGTGCAACAAATAAAAAGCCTGGGTTGTAAAGCAGGGGTAGCTTTAAATCCGCATACTTCTCTGGAAAGCCTGGAATACGTGATCAGGGATTTGGATACAGTTTGCGTGATGGCTGTAAATCCGGGTTTTGGCGGACAAGGTTTTATTCCTCAAACGCTGGAGAAAATAAAGGAATTAAAGCAATTGATAAAAAGAAAGGATGCAAAGGCCTTTATTGAAGTAGATGGAGGAGTGACCAGGAATAACGTTAAGGAAATTTGGAATTCAGGTGCTGATGCTGTTATAGCAGGAAGTAGTATTTTCAATTCCGAAGATCCCGTAAAGGCAATTCAGGAGCTTAAAAAACACCCATAATGCAACAAATTTTATAAAAAGGAATAAATCAAATAAAAAATCAAGAACCTTGGGGGAAAGCTTATGAGGTTTGAATTGCAAATACTTTTAAAAATTCGAGGCATCCCGATAGCTATCGGGACGGGGAATCAAACCCTCAATAAGGGACTAAAAAAGGAGTTATGCTACAAATATTAGAACAAACGGGAGGCAACATAGTTGCCACCAAAGCAACAGGAAATTTAACCAAAGCCGATTATGATATGCTTTTGCCTCTGCTAAACAACATTGTTGGGAAAAATCAGAAGATCCGTTGGTATTTTGAAATGGAGGGATTTGAAGGATGGAAACTAAAAGCCTTTTGGGAAGATCTGAAATTCGATGTCCAGCATGTAAACGACTTTGAAAAAGTGGCCATGGTGGGGGATAAAAAATGGGAAGAATGGATGACGGATATAATGAAGCCCTTTACTTCTGCCGAAATAAAATTTTTTGAAATAAATCATGGTACCGAAGCACAAATATGGATAGAAAAGTAACAAAGAAATCTACCCCTGTAGACTACATGAAGGAAACTGCCCGGAAGTTTCTTGACCGGGAAACCGCAGGCGGTCTTCTGCTTATTGTTGCTACTTTGGTGGCTCTGGTGCTGGCCAATACTGGGGCGGCCGACATATATCACCATTACCTGACTGACGAAATATCAATAGGAGCACCGGAGCACCTGGAAATTTCCCTTTCTGTGGAAGAATGGATTAACGATGGCCTGATGGTGATCTTCTTTCTGGTGGCCGGGCTCGAATTGAAAAGAGAAGTAATGGTAGGAGAACTGTCTAATTTCAGAAAAGCTTCCATGCCTATATTCGCTGCCCTGGGTGGCATGCTGGTACTTGCTTTGCTTTTTTTCCTGATAAACCTCAATTCGCCCACCTCCAGCGGCTGGGGTATTCCCATGGCTACAGATATTGCCTATTCTCTTGGAATCCTTGGACTTTTAGGAAAACGGGTGCCTGTACAGTTAAAAATATTTCTGGTAGCTTTAGCCATTGCCGATGATATTGGCGCAATTCTGGTCATTGCCTTTTTTTACAGCAGCCAAATAGCCTGGATGAACCTGCTGATTGCTGGAGGGACTCTACTTGTTTTAGCAATACTTAACAGGGCAGGAATAAAACACCTGTCTTTGTATATTTTGCTGGGCCTTGTTTTATGGCTGGCTTTCCTTGACTCCGGAATTCATCCCACCCTGGCCGGAGTGCTGTTTTCCCTTACCATTCCCGTTAAACCGAGATTAGAAAGTGAGGATTTTCAGCAACGGACCCAAACCCATGTGCATGAGCTGGAAAAAACAGATCTTGTAAATTCTTATCTGCTTACCAATAAGAAGCAGCAAAGTATTCTGGAAACAATACGAAGGGACACCAAGCATACCCACCCTCCCCTACTGCGGCTGGAAAATGCGCTTACTGGTTTCAATGCCTTTTTTATCATTCCTGTCTTTGCGTTAGCCAATGCAGGTGTAAAGCTCGATCTTGGAATTTCGGAAGTCCTGGCAAATCCGCTGGGTCTCGGAATTTTAGCAGGCCTGGTGCTGGGGAAAGTCTGCGGCATTACTGCCTTCTCCTACCTGGGCGTCAAAATGGGCTTTGCCCGGCTACCGGATGGCCTCCGCTGGAAACATATTGTAGGAGTAGGGCTAATAGCCGGTATTGGATTTACCATGTCCCTTTTTATCACGAACCTGGCGTTTGCAGATGAAAACCTGGTTCAGATAGCAAAAATAAGTGTACTGCTCGCTTCACTTATAGCAGCCATAGCGGGTGTGCTTGTGCTTAGCCTGGGGAAGATTCGGAGTGTTAAGCAACAGGAGCCGGGAGAAGTTGTTTAAGGTATTCTGTGAAAGCCGGAGGATAGTCAAACCAAAAACAGGAAGGAGTTGGATACTTAGGAACTTCAAAATGAATTAATAAATGCAACAACGGCAACATTGAGTGATATGGGAATTGCTATAGCTGGAGAGGGCCGAGGTATAAATCAAAATAAACAAAAACGTCTCGACTGCGCTCGACGTGACAATTATAATTCAATTTTGCTTATTAGGTTTTTTACCTGACAAGCATATAAAGTATATGATAAACCTTTTAAATTCAAATAGGGACAACCTCATTGCCGTGGAAGTGAGCGGTAAGCTTTCAAAAGAGGAGGTGGAAAATTTGCATCCGCTTATCGATGAAATTATTGCTAAAAATAATAAAGTGGATTTTTATTTTGAACTGCACGATTTCTACGGATACGATTTGGAAGGATTGTGGGTAGATCTAAAAATAGATGCTGCACATATTTCCGACTACGGAAATATGGCTATTGTTGGGGATAAAAAATGGCAGGAAAAAACTACAAAGGTTTTAAATTTCTTTTCAGGCTCTCAAATAAAATACTTTGACATAAATGAAAAGGATACGGCCAAAGCCCGGATTGGTTTAATAAAGGAGTAGCTTACAGCAAAAAATGCCCTCTTAAGATGGGAAACTGTCAATAAACAGGAAAAAATTGTTTAACAAAAAGAAGTAACTATGGACTGGACATTTGAAGATTTTAAGACAGACTTGGATTCCCTAAACCCGGCAGTGAGGGAGAAAGCTCTTGAAATAGCCAACGATCTTATGAAAGAGGAAAAGTATACAACAAAAGAAGCGATAACCAAAGCCATTAAACAGGCGGAAGAATGGTTTTATGATCTGGAAGGATGAGACCTAAGGCATAAACCAATAACTTTCCTGTAAAACTTATCAGAAAGTATTGGTCAAAGTGGAATGTAATCGCTCTTTCTTAAAAAGTAGACCTAATATTTGGGTTGTTGTGAACAATATTAATTTAAAACTTTAATTTCAAGATATGGAAAAATTTGATGTAACTATTATAGGATCTGGACCGGGTGGGTATGTAAGCGCTATACGTTGCGCCCAATTAGGGCTAAAAACAGCCATTGTTGAAAGGTACAGCACGCTTGGCGGCACCTGTCTTAACGTGGGCTGTATCCCTTCAAAAGCCTGGCTGGAAGCCTCGGAGCATTATTACAAACTGAAACATCAATTTGAAAACTTTGGGATTGATGTAAAAGAGGCCAATGTCGATATTCTAAAAATGAACCAAAGGGTTCAGGATGTGGTAAAGGAAATCATCAATGGCGTTGGTTACCTGATGAAAAAGAACAAGGTAACCGTTTTTGAAGGCCACGGCACTATTAAGGACAAAAATACGATTGAGATTAAGGGCGAGGACAAAACGGAAACCATAGAAACCAATAAAATCATCATTGCCACAGGGTCCAAACCCGCTTCACTGCCCAATATTGAAATCGATAAAAAAAGGATCATCTCTTCCACCGAAGCCCTTGCCCTACAGGAAATACCAAAGCATTTAATGGTCGTTGGCGGCGGTGTTGTCGGGGTAGAGATAGGTTCTATTTTCGCCCGCCTGGGTTCAAAGGTATCGATTGTAGAATATTTTGATAGCCTCATTGCCACTATGGATGGCGCACTGGGACATCAATTGCACCGTTCCCTAAGAAAACAGGGAATTGAATTTTATTTGGAACATAAGGTGACAAATGCAACAGCAACTGAAGGCAAAGTGGCGTTGAAAGCGGAAAACCTATCCGATAAAAAAGAAATGAGTTTAGAAGGCGATTATTGCCTTATGGCCATTGGCAGAAAACCATACACCGCTAATTTAGGCCTTGAAAATATTGGAGTGGAAACCAACGAAAAAGGACAGATAACAGTAGATGAGAACCTCGAAACCAATGTCAAAGGCGTTTATGCTATAGGGGACGTAATCCGTGGGGCAATGCTTGCCCATAAGGCCAGTGAAGAGGGCGTTTTTGTAGCCGAACGGATTGTTGGCCAAAAACCACATATCAATTATTCGCTCATTCCAAATATCGTGTACACTCAACCAGAGGTTGCTTAAGCGTAGGATCAACTGAAGAAGAACTAAAAAAAGCAGGAAGAAGTATCAAAACAGGCTCTTTTCCCTTTAAAGCTAATGCAAGGGCAAAAATAAGTATGGACACAGACGGTTTTATAAAAGTAATTGCAGATAAGGAAACCGATGAGATATTGGGGGTACATATGATAGGCCCACGCATCGCGGACAGTTATACAGAAGCGGTAGTGGCAATGGAATTCAGGGCATCTGCCGAAGATATTGCAAGGATGTCCCACGGGCACCCCACCTTCTCCGAGACCTTTAAAGAAGCCTGTCTGGCAGCTACAGATGACAGGGCTTTGCATATTTAATCCAAAATTCCCGATTGATCATCAGCCTTATAACTGTTGGCGTCGTGCTACAGGAGGTTGAAAACCCCAAAGAAACAAGAGATGCCCACAGAGGAGCTAAAGTAACAGTCAAAGATGTGTAGTACTTTCAATAAAGGATCTTCCTTTAAAGTGGCCTCTCTTGTTCGGGTCGTATAACAAATATTAACAATGAATAAAAGCACATTTACCATTCAAAAAATGGATTGCCCTTCGGAAGAGCAGATGATCCGAATGAAGTTGCAGTCTGTTGCACAGGTTCAACATTTGGCTTTTGATATTTCTAATCGAAAATTGGAAGTTTATCATACCGGAGACAGCACGGAAGTACATCAGGAAATCCGTCAGCTGGATTTAAATGATAAATTGGAAGAGACCACAGAAGCTGCGTTGCCTTTACCTTCAGATGATTCCCACCAACGAAAAATCCTTTGGTGGGTACTTGGAATAAACTTTGGTTTCTTTCTCATAGAAATGACCACCGGATGGATATCAGCCTCCATGGGTCTTATTGCTGATTCCCTGGATATGCTTGCCGATGCTATTGTTTATGCCCTTAGCTTGTTTGCCGTTGGGACATCCATTTCAAGAAAAAAGAAGGTTGCGGGAATTAGCGGTTACCTTCAGATGGGGCTTGCTTTACTGGGATTTGTAGAAGTTATAAGACGCTTTTTCTTAAGTAGTGAAACGCCATTATTTCAATGGATGATCATCGTTTCGGTTTTCGCCCTGGCGGGAAATTTGATTTCGCTTTGGCTAATCAATAAGGCTAAAAGCGATGAGGCGCATATGCAGGCCAGTGCCATTTTCACTTCCAACGATATTATAGTGAATGGTGGTGTTATAGTGGCAGGGGTACTGGTCTATTTTCTAAACAGCAAATGGCCGGATTTAGTAATTGGTGGGATTGTGTTCACTTTCGTAATGCGCGGTGCCCTTAGAATATTAAAATTATCCAAGTGACGGGGCAAGTTGTATTTGAGAATACAAGAGGAGAATTAACATACCATTTGAACATGTTAGGCTATCTGCCAAACAATATACAATAAAAATAAAGATAAAAATCTATGCTAGAATAGGTACTATAGAAAAGAATTTCCAAAGAACGCACATTGTAAAGAAACCATGAATTGGAACTAAAGCAATTCTCTATTTTCCGAAGAATATTTCAAAAGAGCCAGTTTTAAGAAAAAGAAAGCCAAATGACTGTAGATCCAAAAGCCAGAAGGAAAACAAAAAAAATAAAGTATAAAAAATCCCCGAAAAGTAAAATTACCAGAAAGGACAGAATAAATGGAATTTTAATGCTTATAGGCGTATTTGTATTAGCATTTTTATTTTTTTGGTTTGTTTTGAAAAACTTACATGGCTAATTTTTCTTGGAATTTGTTTTTAAGGTTTGGAAGAAGAAAAATAAAAAAGGTTCTAACAGAAGTTTAGGAGAAAGTTCCTTTATCTTTTTTTAAATTGAGATAATTCTCTATTCGGTTTTAATTAAGACTAAGTTAAGTCTGAGAAACTATTTCGCAAGAAAGGATGTTCATCAGCTAGAAAAACGAAATTTATTTTGAGAACTTAAAAAAATCTTTAGAAGCAGATATGAGTACATGGATCTGGGCATTGGTGTTGCTTGCTGCCGTATGGCTGGCACATTGGGGCGCGGAACATTTAGCAACACCTTTAAAAAAACTAAGGAAGCAGTGGGGTTTTTCTGTGGCTGCCGGAGGAGCCCTCGTAGGGATAGCTGCGGCAAGCCCTGAAATTTTGTCGTTGTTTGCTACAGGCAATTAGTATTTACTACAGTGTAAGTATCTTATCTTTAGTACGTAAAATCCCAAATCTTACAACTTTGATTAGAGATTTTCTGGAATAGGCAAATTTATCATTTACATTTAGCATAGAAAAAGCCCGGACAACGACAATTTTATCTACGAAACGTTTTTTTGTGTAAGGAGATTATTTTTTCTTATTAAAGGAAAGAAAGAATCTTAAACTTATATTCATGTAAAGTTCAAGGTTTTAAAAATATCCGGAAGAATACAACTGCTTTTGTAAAAATTATCATTGGCAACATACATTTACCTAAATTATCCTATAAAAGAAAAATTCAAGTAAATGATCCTAACCACTTATCATGTTTAAATAAAAAAGCCCACGCCGTTGTATATGCTGTTTGCATTTAGTGAGTGTGATAATCACCTCACCTTACGGGTGTACAAGCACCCTCGAGACTAATTCAATCTATAATAATTTCGATCCCTGCTTTCTCTGCCTTGTACTTTATCTTGGTCATTAACTTGTAATAACTCCAGTTTCTTAGTACAAATTCCTCTTCTTTGGCTATCCCTATCTTATCCTGTTGATTCAATAAAATCAGCGTTCCCGCCTGGTGTTTAATGCAAAAGTCGATCAACTTCCGGCTGTAGAGATGTAACCTGCTGTCCACAAAATTACCTTCCTTATTTTCAAACTTATCAAGCGCTTTGGTTTTTCGTTTTCGGCCTTTGCCCGATCTGGCATAGGTTACCCCTGCCAGCGCCCGTTTCCTGGCTGCCTGTATTGCAAGCCTTCTGTACAAAAACTCTTCCCGGGTGCCAATGGTGAGCCTGGTTTTACCAACTTTGACTATAACGGGGTATTCAAGTGACAGCGAAGCCTCTGCAATCACTTCCGGTTTCAGGACGTGCTTGTCTTTTTCAATTTCAAAAACTGCAAGCAAAAAGGTTTTGCCGTCTTTCAACTGAATATGTGAGGAACAAAGCTTGGTTTCTCCAGTTACTACACGCTCCAACAGCCTGTGTTTATCAGTATCTTTACCTAAGTACGTCTTAAGAGGAATTGAAAATAATCGAAAACAAAAGGCTTTCTTCTCTTCAATATAGCATAATCCCTTAACACCATCCATATCAAACGGAATAGGGATGTCTCTCCTGAAATTCATGAGCGAGCGTTCACCACTCCCGTATTCCTTCCTGTTTTTGAGGAAGGTTCTAATTAATGTTTGATTCAGGTTACCCAGGATATTGGTAGGGATCTCTCCTTTGAAATGATTTGATACAACTCGGTAGGTCGTATTCATTCGGGAGCGTTGCAGCATACCGCTTTCATCCTTCTTTTCATCGGCCAGTTTATACTTTATCCCTTCAGAAAAATAGAAGAAGTCCTTGATCATTTCCTGTACATAGAGATGGGAGACGATCATATTAGCTGCCCTAAAGCACCTGTTCTGCCACTGGTAAAGCTTCCCAATAGCCTCCTTTCTTTCCTCCGGGGTAGGCAGATCAACCAATAGCTGGATCTTTCGGGTTAGTTTTAGCGTAGACTTTTCCATCTTAAGCTATTTGCTGTTGCTGCTCGTGTTTCTCCTGCATGATCTTATAAGCGATCATAAATTCTTTATGAACTTCCTTTTGGGAAAGCTTAAGCTCAGCAGCTATACTTGCAAAAGAAAATTTCTTTTCATTGCGGAGGCGGAATACTTCTTCCTGCTCCGGGGTCATGTTAGCCTGCACCTTAATTACCATGGCTGGTTTTTGTTTAGTTTGAGCTACGGAATCCGGATTAATGATATTTTTAAGATCTGAAATAGCCAGTTGCACCTCGTTAAAAGTTTCCGGAATGCTCGTGCCCATAACTTTGGAAATTTCTTTGTAACGGAAGCCATATTTAAGACAGAGATCAATAAGGTGCCTTCTCTCGGCCGTTAGTAAGGGTAAGACATTTATAATTTTTTCAAAGGCTTTTTGTTCCCGTTCCTGGTCTCTAAAATTTTCTAAATCACTTATTGGATCATAGCCCCCTAAGTACTCCTGGAAGTTTTCATAACTGTCCAGGGAATTGACTTTGCTGAAAAATTTGGTTCTGGGCAATGTGTAATAGGAATAACATTCCCTTTGCATGACCATTCGCAGGAAAAAGTAAATATGTTTAGGGGTTTCTATACGATCCCGGTGAACCCATAATTTTAGAAAGCTATCCTGAACCAGGGATGATACAACAAAATCATCATCAAGAATTCCCCTGCCTACCCAGAATATACTCCGGTGGTATCTGGCATGTATATGCTCCAAAGCCGTCGGATCGCCATTTTTTAATAAATTGAAATTATGCTGTGACATAATACCCTACTATTACTCTTGATTTAAAGGAAAAAATTCCCTTTCAGGTCTACAAGTACTCCAATTTTAATTTTCGGAAATAATACATTCATATATCTGAATTTAATGCCCTTTCTACCTGATCCAGTTTTTTGTAATACTCTGCAATTAATTCATCTGCGTATATTGGTGTTCTATCACCATTCAGACAATATCGTATGTAACGAGGAGTCACCTTATATTTACATGCCAAGGCTTTTACCACCTCAGTGTTATAAGTTTTCTGCATAAATTACGTAAGTTTGCCTGTTCATTGATTTGTTCCTTTAATCGGAACAAAATCAAATATATAAACATTTTGTTTACAAAACAACTGTTTTTTTACTTTTTATAAACATTTCGTTTACATAATATGAATAAATCTAAAATGCTTGATGAGATAAAGATTCATTATGGATTTAAAAGGGATGCAGAATTAGCGGATTTTTTAGAAATTACCAGACAGACTTTATCGAATTGGAAATCAAGAAATTCTTTTGATGCTGAATTACTATATTCAAAATGCCCAGAACTAAGTCCCGCATGGTTACTAACGGGTAAAGGTCCAATGCTCCAAAAAGATTCAACAGACTCAATAATTAATGAAACTGATCCAGAAGTTCTGCGCGAAAAATTACTTCATCTTCAAAGGCAACTAGATGCGTTAGAAAAAGCCAATAACGCTTTAGAAGATGCCAATGACTCATTAAAGGAAACAAAAATGTTACTTAGGAAACGAATTACAGAGCTTGAAGGCAAATAAATAGTTAAAGGCTTGATGGCCACTCTCCAAAATAATTTGATTTTAATTTTCTCAGTAGAAACTAGAAAAATGCCTAATACCATATTTTAATTACTAATCTCTGTCTATGCGATTTCCAGTAATCTCCTTTTCTTTCATTTTTTTATATTAAGCAGCAGTAGTTTTAGCTTGATTATTTCTTATTAAAAAAATAATCGTCTGGAAATAAAGAATTAGTGGTTGAAAATTAGCTAGAAAACCGCCTTAAATTTCAGCCACCAACCCTGGGTTTACCTCTATTATGCTTCTTTCATGGATCCTTCTTTTTCAGATTTAAAGAGAAACAGCGGAAAATTCTTCTTTTCGTAGTTACGAGTTTCTACGAAATCTGGGTTACTACCTGCCTCAATGCCAAATAACAGTTTATAATTCCTTGCCACATCTTCAAATAGCAGCAAAATAATCCTAATTCTATCACTTGTTAAATTCTTTCGTAGTACGAAGAATATAGGGAAAAATATTTGGTAAAGTATATCAAATTAGTAGAACGAAAGTCAAACCTTGATAGGGGCTATCAATTAAAAAGATTTAATCGATTGGTAGCCCCTTTCTTTAAAAACCGTTCTATTATGCCAACAAGTATTATTACCACCGACGATCTTCGGGAGTTCAAATTAGAACTACTTGAGGAAATTAAAAGTTTAATCACCAAACAATCATTAGGAACTTTAAAGAAATATTTAAAATCTTCTGATGTTATGGATCTGCTCCAGGTAAGTCCGGGAACTCTTCAAAACTTAAGAATTAACGGCACCCTACCTTACACCAAAGTTGGAGGAATTATTTACTATGATGCCGAGGAAATCCAAAACTTGATGACCGCCAATCGGGTAAATCACAAATTTGAATAACTACTATGAACTACATTAAGCAACTGAACGCGGCTTTTGAAAAGTTCTTTTTTGATGACCGCTTGAACCCAACCCACATCAGCCTTTATATGGCTTTATTCCAGGAATGGAACAGCAGCCGCTTTGCAGATGAATTTTTTGTAAACCGTCGCGAACTGATGCGTGTGGCCAAAATTGGTTCAAAATCGACGTACCATCGGTGTATTGTCGACTTGGATAAGTGGGATTATCTCTCATATTTTCCGTCCAACAATCCGTACAAAGGCAGTAAAATCAAGATGTTCATTATCAAGACATCTGATCAATCTTTCACGGGAGATGACGATCCTCTATTGGAACAGCTTTCGGAACAGTACCATCCCATTAATGAACAAGCTGTGTACCAGCACTGTCCCAATGATGAACAAGCTGTGTACCCACACCATCCCACCAATGGACAAGTTGTGTACCAACACCGTCCCGTGAGTGGACAAGCATTGGTATCTAATATAAACAATACTAAACAAGTAAACATTAATAAACAGCCAAAGGACAGGCAGGCTGTTTTATTTTTTTTAAAGAAAAAAGATTTCCTGCCGATGAAGGGAAAAAATTTTTTGAGCACTACCAGGAAAGAGATTGGAAAACTAGGGATGAAAATGAGGTGAGGGATTGGCGGGCCTTAGCTATAAACTGGATGAATCGAACCGAATTATTCGACAAGAAAAACAAACAAAACAAAAAGGGAGCGTCCCAAAATCGGGACAACCTCAGAACCACTAAAGCAAAAGATTATGGACAACCCCTCTAAAATTATCGAAGGTGGTATAGAATATTCCCTGGGAAAGTTTGATGGGAAAACCGTTGTTTACGATTTTCCAAAAATGCTCATCTACCTAAATGCCAAAGGAAAACTTCTATTCGGACAAAAATTCCGGATCTATGAGGACGACCGTGATATTTTACTGAAGCTGTGCTCATATTTCATAAAGGAAAAAGAGAACTGCCAGAAATTTGGGATAGATCTTGAAAAAGGTATTTTGCTGTCCGGCCCGGTCGGATGCGGCAAAACAAGTTTGATGAAGTTATTACACCATCTGGCTTCTTTGCAGCGGCCCTACGAAATGATTCCCTGCCGGAATGTGACCTTCAGCTTCAACCATTTAGGCTATAAAACGATTGAAGATTACGGAAACAATAAATTATTTTGCTTTGATGATTTAGGGGTAGAACCTCCCGGGAGGTTCTACGGAAAAGATTGTAATGTTATGGGGGAAGTTCTTTTATCGCGTCATGAACTTTTTCTTCAGACAAATCAAAAGATTAAAACCCACGCCACAACAAACCTGAACGCTGAGGAACTGGAGGATCGTTACGGAAACCGGGTGCGCAGCCGAATGCGGGAATTATTCAATCTTGTTGCTTTTGATGAAACCGCAGGGGATAAGCGGAAATAGAAATGGGCATCTATGATATAAATTTGAAGAGATAATAACAACTTATCATCAAGCCATTGTTTATTTTTTTAAGTCTGAAAGTTGCTTTAAAGTTTCTGAAACGAAAGCTTTTACAACATCCCCAATACTTTTAATAATTTCTAAAAATGCTTCTTTCATTATTTCAATTTTAAATGATTATTTATTCCTGACAAAATAGCCAATGCTATTGCTCTTATCCCTGATGGTCTCGAATAATGCACTGCCTCAACCGGATTATTTAGAAAACCTACTTCAATTAGAATAGCGGGACAAAACTTAATCATTCCCCTCAGCACCTGAAAATTGGCAAACTTCATCCCCCTGTTTTCAATGTTTATATTAAGAGTAGACTCTCTCAGAATTTCATCACCAAGAGCGATTGAAGTCCTGGTGTTATAGCCATTTTTTCTGGATTCAGAATTAAATGTAAAAATTTCCATTCCCCTGGCATCGCTATAAAATGAATTGCAATGCAAGGAAATAAATACATCTCCCCTTAATGATTTTGCTAAGTTGATTCTTTCTGAAAGGGTGAAAAAACCGTCATCATATCTTGTAAGATAAATATCATACTCATCTCCAAATATTGATTTATTGAGCCTGATCATTTCTGTTCCTATGGCCAGAACAACATCTTTTTCCCGGATTCCATTAATTCCGATCGCACCAGGGTCTTTTCCTCCATGACCAACATCTACAATAATTCTTTTTTGATGTTCTTTTTCCTGCCCAAAAATGACCCACACTTTCAGGAGCAAAATCAGAAAAATGACGTTTTTCAGCCTCATGAGCATTAAAATTTTTCAGGTTATTACCAGTTCTCCTGGTGATTTTAATTCAATTTGACATCAAATAATATCAAACTAACCTATTGAAAATCAAATATTATTTTTTATTTATTACATTGATTCCCAATGTTTTATATTGAAATATATGTATTTTTTCTATAACAAAAACAACACAAAATTTAAAACTGTGCGTTATGAAAAAATCAATCTATCCAACACTTTTTTTGTCCCTGATTTCTTTCCCGCTTTTTGCACAAATCGGGGGAATTGAAAATTCGGTTAATGATATTGCCGATACTATCCGGACTATCTTCCCCATCCTCCTTGGAGTGATTTTCCTTGTCGGTTTCCTGTTTAACGCAGGCCACTTCTTTGGTGAAAATGCAGATCTAAAAAAAGGAATTACCCGGGTGCTCGTCTTTGTTCTAATTGCAGGAGCGGTAGTGGGAATCTTCACCTATTTGATTTCAATAGTGGTCTGATGAAACAGTTTGAAGTCTATAGAAACATTAGGAAAGGGGCTGTCATTTTTGGGCTTCCCATCTCCTCCTTTGCTTTAATGATGATTTGCGTAATAGCTTCATTATTGGTCATCATTTTCTCTTTCAGCTTCTGGATCATCATTGGTGCTTTGATCTTCAATTGTATCCTTTATTTAGTACTAATCAGAATAACCAGAACATCACAGCTCTTTCAGGTGTCGGTAAAATTTCCAGAAATCATCAGCAACAGAAGAAATTCAAATTTAAATTATGAACAAGATTAATCTATCAGATTTTACGCCCATAATGGATATTCAGGACAATATCATTTTTGCCAATAACGGGAACGTAGTTCTTTGTTATGAGGGGAAGTTACCTGAAATCTACTCATTATCTGAAAAGGATTTAGAAGATATCCATGGGGTTTGGTTCCAGGCCCTAAAATCTTTGCCCACTGGAAGTGTGGTACACAAACAGGACATTTATTTAAAGAAATCATATGCTGCCGATTTGTTGCCGAATACCACCTTTTTGGAAAAGGCCACTCACGATCATTTCAAAGGCAGGGAATTTATGGAACATCGCTGCTACCTGTTTTTTATCCTCACCAAAAACAAAGCATTAAATAACCCGAAGTATGTCAATCCATTTCGAAAGGTTTCTAAAGGGATGTGCCAGGAACTGGATGATAATCTCAAAAGTTTTATCAGCTCTGTCAGCGATTCCGTTTCCTTTATCAATAATAGCCGAAAGATGTCTTTTCTACCCCTTGGTGAAGTGGAAATTCAGGCTTTGACCAATAGCTTCTTTAATGGTTTTCATGAAGGTTTTGATACCGATATGCTGCTGAATAAATCTAATGTTCAGGTTGGCGACCAATATTTTGATGCCCTGGCTATCAACAGCGAGCTTTGTTTTGGCGATACTGTTCAGAGCAGCAAGATCAATGAAAAGTTTACTTCTGATGATTTCACATTCCACCAGGGTTTTATTGACGGCCTCGGCTTGACCCTTAATGAAAATCATATGGTGAATCAGATTCTCTACCTGGATGACAAACAAAAATGGCGGAAGCTCCTTGATAACAAAATTGAAGAACTCCATAAAAGTTCAAATTTTGGATCCCAGAATAAGGTTGTGCTGGGTAAAATTCAGCACATCCTTGACCAGATAAACGCCGATGACACTTCAAGAATTATTCGAGGCCACTTGAATGTCATCTATTGGGCTAAGGAAGCCGGAGAACTAACACAGATAGCTTCAAAAATAAAAACTGAATTTAAGGAACTGGATATTACGCCCTACTACCCCCGCGGCGAAGAACGTAAAAATTATGTGCTGAATAGCTACTGTTGTTTTTCTTCTAATTTTTCCAATTCAGATGTATATGTTACAGATTTAAAACATGCGCTGTGCCTGCTGATCAATAATACGAATTACAAATCTGATCCTACAGGAATCATCTTCAATGATCGGGAGCACAACATTCCGGTGCTAAAGGATGTATGGGACGAGGGAAAGAAACGGATTAAAGCCCGAAACTTTGCCATTTTTGCCCCTACAGGGGAAGGAAAATCCTTTCTGGCCAATAATATTCTGCGGCAGTACTTTGAGAGCGGAGTGCGCCTTGTAATCATTGATCTTGGTGGATCCTATACAAAATTCGCAAAATTATATCCTGAGAAATATACAGTTCTGAGATATGAAAGCGGAAAAAATTTGGGTATCAATCCGTTTTACATCAGTAATTCAGAGGATATAACGCCTGGAAGATTTGTCAATGTTCCTGTTTGAATTGTTCGGTTCCGATTTAAAAGTGACCAAGGCCCAGTCTGTTTCGATCAAAAAAATATTGCTCCACTACTATTCCAACGTTCCTAAAAAACATTCCCTGGATAGTTTTTATCGGTTTATAGAAACCAATCAAAAAGATCTACTTCCAAAACTCAAGATCCATCCCGATTATTTCAACATAGTCAACTTCCTACACGTGATGTCCGAATATGTTGGGCATGGCCTGTACAGCTTCCTTTTTGAAATTAGCGAGGACCAGACCTATAAAATTGAGGATAAACGATTGATTGTTTTTGAGCTTGATGAAGTAAAGGACAATAAGGAAGTCCTTTCGGTAATGCTTAAGCTGATTAAATCTGCTATCCAACGAACCATTTGGAAAAACCGTACCGAGAAAGGCATCATCCTCTTCGATGAATTTGCCAAGCAACTGAAATTTGACAACGTACTGGAAAGTGTGGAATTCTACTATCAGGCCATTCGGAAACAGAACGGGGCGATTGGTATCATCCTGCAATCCATTAACCAATTGCCAAAAAATGCCACCTCGGCCAGTATCCTGGAGAACACACAGGTCATTTACAGCCTCCATAACGAAAAAGGGTATAACGAGCTGGCAAAACGGTTAAACCTTTCCAGTCATGATCTTAACCAGTTAAAATCCATCAGGAACAATCTTTCCGGGGAACGGAAGTACACTGAAATGTTTATCAAGATTGGAAAGGAAAGTAATGTCTTCCGTCTTGAAGTGCCCAAAGAAGTTTATGCAGCTTATTTAACCGATGGATTCGAAAATGAAGAAATAATGAGGCTCTACCGGGAACATCAGGATATGGAAAAGGCCATTATGCTATATACAACAGAAAGTCGGCTAACTATAAAAATTTAAAATCATGAAGAATTTACTTTTAACCTTAAGTCTGATACTATTTGTGAATGCCAGTTCCGCTGTCAGGGAATGCCCGTGTACGATAACACGAACTTTATAAGTCTTGTAAAGTCGCTGGTCGAATCTGCCAAGCAAACCTCACAACTTTTAAAAACTGCTGAATTCCTGAAACAGCAGAAAGAAAATCTTGAGAAGGTGAATACGGTCGTGAAGCAACTGAAGGCAGTCCGCGAAATAGGCCGAAACAATCAACGTCTTATCGGGATAATGCAAAACGATCTAAGAGAAATCCTAAACTCGCCCTATATCAAACCGGAAGAAGTTACGCGGGTATCGGAATCTTTTAATGCCATTGTAGATAATTCTTTGGAAACAATGGATTTCATAGATGAAATCTTGTCCAGCGATTATCTAAAAATGAGTGACGGGGAGCGTACAGAAATGCTTCAGGAAAAGGAAATGCAGTCCAGGGAAATGGTTATGGAGATCAATATGAAAACCAAACGCTATCGGAATATCATTTCTTTCAGAAAGATGCAGGATAAGATCAACAATCGTGAAACAAATTTTTAGAGATGAGTGCTAACATCATTTTAGGAATTGGACTGGAATATGTCGATACGGTTTTCCAGACCATCCAGAACAGTGAATTTTCACAGTACACCATAGTGGGAATGAAAACGCTCGCTGTGCTCTTTTTCCTTGTGAACATCCTTAAGAAATACAATGAAGGTATTGCCGATAAGGACGGTTATACATGGGGATTGAGTCCCGGGGAACTTGCAAAGAATTTTGCAGTAGTGCTACTGGTAATTTTCTCCACACAAATTTTGGGATTTTTTGATGGAATTCTAGTGGCCATTGAAGATCGTTATCGGGATACGGCTCCTGCTTTGCTTCCCTTGCAGATGCAGGACATCCCCATTGAAGAAGATGTAAGCATCGTGGATGCGGCAAGAAAAGCTATGGCATTACTTTACGAAGCATTAGTAACTCCACTTTATGGATTTAAATTCTTTGCATTTATAATTAGCTTGTTTCTCTGGTTATTGGACCTGTTCATTTACCCCTTATTTTTGGCTGAACGTTACTTTCTACTAGGATTAATGCAGGCTTTTTTTCCACTGGTCATAAGTCTGGCCGTGTTTGAGAAGTTTCGCTCCCTGGCATATAACTTCTTCAAGTTATATGCCGCAGTCTATATGCTTGTACCTGCATTTTTCCTGGTAAACGTTTTTATCAATGCAATATACACAGAAATTAATACCAACTTCTGGACAAACTTGTTCGGTACTGACGTGGGTAGTGGATTTTTTGCCCCGGTAGTGGAACTGGGATCTATCGGGTTTATCGTTTTTCTCAAGTTTAAACTCTACAGGCGGGCAACTTCTTTCACTCTAAGACTTTTTACATCATGAAAACATCTTATCAAAATATATATTCCGTATTAAAGCTAAATAGGCTTGTAGTTATTGCTGTAGTTATTTGCGCATTCTCTTCGAGCATCTTTTCGGGATGGATAGCATTTTCAATTCATAAAAGAGCACTGAACAGTGCCTTTGCAGTTAATACAAACGGAGAGGTAATCCCGTTAAAACTGGTTTCCCAAAAAGAAAACTTCAAAGTGGAAGCATTGGCACATTTGGAGTTATTTCACAATTATTTCTATAACATCGATGCCAGCAATTATGAAAAAAACCTGGAAAAAGCGCTTTGGCTGGGAAACAGCTCTGTCGACAACCTATACCTAAGCAGAAGAAAGCTGATGGTGTTTACAACAGGTTGATTCAATATTCCCTGGTGCAAAAGGTACTTAGTATGAATTCTGAGGTAGCCGAACAAGAAGGAACGTACAGCTTTAAAACCACTACCATTTTTAAAATCAACCGCGGATCTGTAATCGATACTTATGAGCTGGTTTCCACAGGAAACTTGATCACTGTAGATCGAAATTTTCCCAACAACCCTCACGGATTGCTTATCACTAATTACTTTGAAAACACTTTAAAGAAACTAAATAATGAAAATTGAAAAGAATAAAATAGTGTTTGGGGCTGTAATCGCAGTAATACTCCTATTTCTAATTTCCTATTCGCTAATGATTATGGGCGATGACGAAAGTGAGATCCAAAATTTGAAACAAACTTTGGTCCCTGAACTGGAACAGGAATCGAAGGAATACGATTCCAAACTTGATGCTATAAATGATTTGAGGGAAGTACGGGAAACCAATGCTCCCAGTATTTACGATGAGAAGCTGATAGATTCCCTGGGTTTCTATGACACAGAATTAACCGAAAAGGAAAAGGAAAGGATTGTTGACAGTATCTATGAATCCGGACGTATAAAATATTCAGAAGGAATAGACCAGGAATTCACGCCAGAACAAAAGATTACCACTCCCACTCCTCAATTAGAAATTGAGGAGATACAGCAGGAACATAAAATTGAAGCTAAGGAAATGGGACTGGAGCACCAACTGTTCTTTGCCTCCTCCCCTACTTCAGACAATAGGCTTGTTGCAGCGGATACCCATTCGGTTGTATATGCTGTGGTCGATGGGAACCAGGTCGTAAAGACCAATTCTCGCCTCCGAATGCGCCTGACATCGACAGCTAAGATCAATGATCAATGGATTCCTAAAAATACTATTATCTATGGCTTTATCAACTTTAAGCCTAACAGGACATTGGTCGAAGTTAAAAATATAGACCATCATCCGGTAAACCTGAAGGCTTTCGACCTCCAGGATGGTAGCGAAGGTATTTATGTAGTAAACAGTTTCCGGGCTGAGGCAACCAGTGAGGTTCTGGATGATATCATACAGGATATAAACATTCCAAGTGTGCCACAAATTAGTGGAATAACCAAGGTTCTTAGGCGCAATAACCGGAACGTCAAAGTAACCGTACTTAATGATTACAAACTAATTTTAAAATCTGAACTATGAAAACTAATATCTTATTCCTCCTGTTTTTCACCTCTTTTGCATTTCGTCCTTGTTTGGCTCAAGAAAGAAAAATCCTCGACACCATTTTTGCAAATGACCAAAAAAATGTGGCCCTATTCTTTCCGAAACCTATACGGCAGGGAATAACAGGTTCTGACAATTTTGTTTTTACTTATAACCGAGAAGCGGAACAATATTTCGGACTCTTACAGGCCACACCTGGAAAAGAAAGCAATCTACTGGTAATCAGTTCAAATGGTTCGGTTTTTTCGTATATTGTAAAGTATAAGGAACAGCTTGATCAGCTGAACTATTTTGTTCCAAAATCTGACACCATAGGCAACGAAAAGCCTGTGATCAGTGATGAACCGGAGATAAATAAGACAGGAATAAAAGAAAGGGACAAGACCTACTATTACGGCAAATTTTGTTCCTTTCTGGTTGAACGCAAACAAAAAATAGGGCGGTTAAAAAAACGGGATCAGGATATTGTCTTAAGTGTTGAAAATATTGTGTTTGATAAAGAAGAACTCTATTTCGTTATCCAGATAGAAAACAAATCATCTCTGGATTATGACTTGAATTTCCTGAATTTTGGAATTGAGACCAGGCAAAAAGGAAAAAGGAAATCCTCCCAGACCATTTATCAAAAACCTGCTTTCCAATATAGTATGCCCTCTGAAATTAAAGAAGGTGAAGCAGAAAAATTGGTTTATGTGCTCCCAAAATTTTCTTTGGGAGATGACCGCAGAGTCATACTGGAACTGAATGAAAAAAACGGTGGGAGAAATATTAAATTAAAAGTACCGCATAAATATATCAATAACCCTAACTAGAAACGTCATGAAAAGAATCCTCCTGTATTCTGTTATTATAGCCCTGGTAGCTTGTAATGAAAAACAAATGACCCACACCGAAACGGCTAAAATTGTTGCGGAAAGTTTTTACAACAACGACACTGCTACCCTGGAAAAACACACAACCACCGAAAGTTATGCTATTTTATCAAGCCTTCAGGATTTATTTGCTGAAGATAAAAATTCCGAAATCAATTTTGAAGTCATTGAGGATACCATTGATGGTGATGTTGCCTGGGTTCGCTATTCCACTTCGTTTGAAGAAAAACCGAGCGTATTCAAGTTGGTTAAAGAAGATGGGCAGTGGAAGGTAACAGAGCAGAAACCGCGGGAAAAGGTTGCTTTTTAAATTTATCTAAAATCTAAAAAAGGAATTTTTACGATTGATGTAGCCCCTATATAAAAATAAGGGAAATTTGATCCCAGATTTTGACTGTGAATATCCCCTCAATCAATAACAACAATGTACATGCCTATTAAGCAGAAAATAAATCAAAAGACCGTCGGTTATTGACAGAACCTTTATAGGTCTGTAAATTGAAAAGAGTTTGATTTACAGACCCGATCATCATTTTAATCTCACAATTTTTCTTCTTCCGCAGAATTTAATATCCAGTTTCTAGCAAATGCAATTATAAACAATATTATTAATCCGATAATTAATGTGATTTTTTTTGGAATACCTATATAGAACAAAATAAAAGAAACCAGTAATGTGTTAATAATGTTCAGTATCCAGAAATAGGATTCGCAAATTATTTTTAAATTTTCAATTCTCGAAGAGATCCGCTGTTTAATACTTTGAAATGTATTTAATTCTTCTGGATATTTTATGAAAAATTTATTCCTTTTTAATTCGTCATAATCCTTATCAGACAAGATACTTACATACTTGAGGTCTTTAAAATTTATTCGAAGAAGAACCGTTAAATATGCAGATGTAATAACGATGATGATAAGTAACACTATCAAAAAAGCATCATTAGCTTTAATCCTATCCATAGCAAATAATGTAGATGCCACAACCAATGGAAGTCCAATTATTTTTTGAGTTACATTTTTCAAAATTTCAGATACCTCTTTAAAATATTTTGATTTGAATTCATCGTAGTCCCTTCGGATGTGATCGATAGATAGATTATTGAGATAGATCTCAAAATTTAAATACGCTGTTTCAATAACATTATCTAAATTCAGAAATAATTTGACAATTCTTTCATCCTTAGAGGTGCGTGATGCTTGTTCAATTAAAGCACTTTTTAAAAATTTGGGAAGATGTCCTAATTGATCTAAAAAACAATACTCGAATTTTTGTAGAGTTTTGTTATAATCTATGGTCGTATTTAGCGGGGGTATCTTGTTGTTATATTCTATAACTACCCTACCTTTTTCAGTAGGACTGGTAAAGACCATTCTTCTACTTGCTGTATTAACAGAATCAACAAAATGAAAAGCAGCTTCCTGATCTTGATCTTGGTCTTCCAGAAAATCAATAAATTTTGAGAACGTTATAGCATTAGAAAAGAAATAATTATCATTTTCTTGTTGAAAATTTATATAAGTCTGATTCTGTATTAATGATAAAGGAAGATTTGGTGAATTAATGATAAGAGTATCTTTTTTTAAGTCAACTACACTCCGTTTAAGATAGTCATTGGAATTTAAAAATACGTTAAATGGCAAGCTAATTATATCAAGTCGTATCTCCTTATCACGAACGGTTTCTGATTTTCCTCCAATTTTTTCTATAGATTGAGTTATTTTTCCATTGACTTCAAAAATCATCGTGCTATCGGAAAATTCTAGACCGAAGTCTTTCCATAGACTATATATGATCTTTTGACTAATTAGAGTCATTTCTTTCCATTTCTTGTCTTAAGGCTTCTGCAAACTTATGGGAATCTATAATCACCAAGTTTTTATCTTTCTTATCTACTCTAACCTTTTCTCTATATTCCCCTCGTGGAAATTTTAAACTAACACCATCCCTCTCAATTTCCAAAGTTGTAAACTGACGAAGTTTCTTTTGATTGTATTTGAACTCTGTATCAATAATCAAATTGTTGTTTTGAGCATATTCGCTAATAATTTCGGGATCACCATAATATTTTTCACTAAGATTACTAATGTTAATGGTTTTATTTGGGCTTGCCTTTATGTCGCTGTATATCTTATCCCTAAATACCTGAAGATCATATTCTCTACCAGTATTATCATCAATAGGCCGCTCTAATTGAGTAATAATGTCGTATAACGTTTGAGTATATTCCGAACTACTTTCCAACTTATCAATAGAAATCCAGTTCTTAAAATAATCAGAAACATTATTCTGTTTAAAACGGGTAAATGAAAGATAGTTTTTATCTTCCTCATTTAGCCTGTTTTCATTTATACGACAGGCCATTGCAAGATTTCGAGTATCTACGTATTCTACTAGTTTTATTTCAAAAGATTTTTTGGTTTTAGTAAGAATTTCCCCTTCTACATCACGTATTAGAAAAACACCTAAATAATTTATTTGTCTATCAATATATTCGGAAAAAACCAAGTAACCTCCTGTAGCCATAGTTTTGTTCTTAATCAACTGCTCAAGATTACCCGTAACCTGCTTGGTAAAATTTATAAACTGATTAGATTTTCTTTCGGATCTACTGTATTCTAAATATTTTTCTGGGAAGGTTTTACCCTCACTTTTATCAAAAATTGCGTGTGCTATTCCTGCTTTTGTATAATTTTTATTTAAAGCAGATATAAGCTTGAATGAGCGATCATTATTCTTTGTTAACTCATCAGAATAAATGGTTTTTGCCTCTTTGCTTTTGGCCTCCTTAAGAAGTTCGTGAATAATTATTTTTGATAATTCCATATATGACTCGTGTTAATATCTGTTTCTGTGGAGTATTGTGAATTTTGTTTGATTTTTTATCCTGCTCTATTCCTCTTAAAATTCTCCGCTTGTTCAAAGATTTCTTCATAAACCTCATCCCGTTCTACGGGGGATAACCATGTTCGTCGAGCAATAATATAAGCCCAACTTTTAGGGCAGATTTAATGTCATTTCTTTTGCTCCAGTCCGGGAATTTTGCTTGTTCATCTACTAAATCTTTAATTGATTTTGAAAGATCGATGAGCTTGTTTTCAGGATATTGAAAGTCATATTTTATACAAAGTTCTTTTAAAATATCATAGAAAGCTTTTTCCTCAAAATCAATCCCTAATTTTTCCCCGGCCGAAAATTCTTTCTGCACCTGCCAAATAAGATCTGTGAGCTGTTCAGCCATTTCTTCATACACCTCCCCCCGTAGCACATCTCCTTTTCGTTCATTGTATCGGGAGACTAGTCCTTCCATCTTTCTTGAAAAATCAACCCCTTTTACCTTATTTACTTTTTTAATCTCCCCAATAGCCTTGGCCAGTAATTGCTGTAAAAGTTTGATTTTCGTATTGGGCAATTTAATCTTATCAATTTTGGCCAAATAATCTTCATCAAAAATATCTTGCTGGCTGTTGGTTTCATCACCCATTTTAAAAATTTCTTCTACACCTTCGCTTGCCAGAGCATTTTTAATCATTTCCCTTACTTTGGCATTCATCTGTGCGGTATCGGGTGCATTTCCCTTGGTAAGCTTAAAAACTATAGACTTAACAGCTAAATAAAAATGAGTGTAATCCCGTTCTTCCTGTGTTAAATTTTCACTTCCCGCACAAATATCATAGGCAGCCTTCAAACGTTTCACCAAATCCATAAAACGGGTCTCCAGCTCCTTGGTTTGTTGTACGTATTCAACAGCTTGATTAAGGTTATTTAATTGGCTCAAAGGATTTCCCCGGAAATAATCTTCGCTATCAAATTTGTGAAATATCTTAGCCAGTAAATCCAGGTGATCTCTAACTATTTTCAGGGACTCTTTGATATCCTCAAAGTTTTGCCGCTCTCCCTTATTATACTTGGCAAGTGCTAAGTTCATTTGTTTCTTAATGCCAATATAATCTACCACCAATCCCTTGTTTTTACCCTGAAATTTCCGGTTTACCCGGGAAATAGTCTGTATAAGGTTATGCTGCTGAATAGGCTTATCAATATAAATACTGTCTAAAAATGGAACATCGAAACCTATATGAGCCACATATCGACTACAATGGCAATTTTAAAATTTGACTTCTCGTTTTTAAATTGACGATCCAATTCTTTACGGTACTCTTTTGTCCCTAATAAGTTATACATTACTTTAGGATCGTCTTTCCCCCTTGTCATTATCATCTTTATACGCTCAATAGGCTTGAGTTGCTTTTTATCTTTTTCCGTTAATTCGGCACCTTTCTCTGCCATTCTAACCTCCGCCCATCCAGGTCTTAATTCTATGATGTTCTTATAAAGCGTATAAGCTATTTCGCGATTGCTACAGACAAAAATTGCTTTTCCTTTTACGGTAGCACCTTCCTTCAGCCTTTTCTCATAATGTTGGACAAAATCTTCTGCAATAGCTTGTAAACGATCTGGATCACCTAAAATGGCGTTCATATTGGCCGATTGCTTTTTACTCTCTTCTACCTGGTACTCATTTGCACCTTCTTCCTCAGCGACCTGGTAATATTCTTCAATTTTCTTTAATTCCCTGTTTTCAAGGGCCACTTTGGCTGCTCTTCCTTCATATACAATTCGTACTGTGATTTCATCTTTTACTGATTCTGTCATTGTGTATTCATCTACCACTTGTCCAAATACATCTAAAGTAGCATCGATGGGCGTACTTATGAAACCTACAAACGTAGCATTAGGCAAAGAATCGTGAAGGTATTTGGCAAAGCCAAAAGTTTTCTGCACCCCCTTTTCAGTGATTTTAATTTTTTGGTCAAGGTTCGTCTGGCTCCGGTGTGCTTCATCAGATATGCAAATAACATTGCTCCTATTGGTAAGCAATTCGGTATCTTCTGTAAATTTATGTATAGTGGTTAAGAACACGCCACCACTTTCCCTGCCTCTTATTCGTTCCCTTAAATCTGCCCGGCTCTCTACGCTGGCAATAGCATCATCTCCAATAAAGGCTTTGGCATTGGTAAATTGCCCTGTAAGCTGGTCATCCAAATCGGTTCGATCAGTAATCAGGATAATGGTGGGGCTTTCAAAATGATCACTTTTCATTAAAAGCCGGGTCAAGAAAAGCATTGTGAAACTTTTACCTGAGCCAGTTGCTCCAAAATAGGTTCCTCCTTTTCCATTTCCGCTTGGTTTTTGAGCTTTCTGGATATTTTCAAATAAAGCCCGCGCCGCATAATATTGAGGATAGCGGCACACAATCTTTTCATCTTTTTTGGAACTGTCCGGTAAATAAATAAAGTTTTTAATGACATCGCGAATGTGATCTTGCTGAAGCATTCCCTGAATAAGCGTAAACATACTATCAAAACCATCAACGTCTTTTGCCAATCCTGCGATTCTGCGCCAGGCATAGAAGAATTCGTAAGGCGCAAAAAAAGAACCTGATTTGGTATTTACGCCATCGCTGATCACACAAAATGCATTATACTTAAAAAGTTCCGGTATGTCCCTTTGGTAACGCACGGTCAACTGAATATAGGCGTCATGAATTGTGGTGTTTTCCTGAATCGCAGTTTTAAATTCAAAAACAACCACAGGAATGCCATTAATATATAAAATCCCATCAGGAATACGGTTTTGGGTTCCGGTGATTTCAAGCTGATTAACAAATTTATAGGTGTTCTGGTTTTCTTTTGAATAATCAATTAAATAAATCCAGATATCTTTTTGGGAACGGTCTTCCCGCTTTAAAGAAAAACCATCGGAGAGCATTCGCATAAACTCTTTATTGCTTTCATAAAGATCTGAAGCCGGAAGAGTTTTGAGTTTAAGAATAATGGATTCCACTTCATTTTTGGTGATACAGTTCTTCCGATACCTTGCCAACAGAAATTCCCGAAGGTCACTTTCAATGAGCACTTCATCTTCCTTTCGTGATATGCTACCTCCTAATTGATGCTTATAACCTTCTTGTTCCAACTGTGTGGCAAAAACGGCTTCCAATTGTGCTTCGGTAAATTTCATTCCTGTTTTGCTTTTCTTCCTTTCTCAGTTAGTCTATACTTCTGTTTACTGCTTTTTGGCTTATCAGCTATTGTTAGCTCTACAAAACCATTTTCTATAGCTAGGTACTAAATAATTGATTCTAAAATTTTCCCTATCCGAAAGTCCTAAGTGGTTTTGCAACACGGTTCTACTGTGTTCCCCCCTAAAAATATTTAAAAGGTCCTGTACTTGCGGGGTGACTTGCGGGGTGACTTGCGGGGTGACTTGCGGGGTGACTTGCGGGGTGACTTGCGGGGTATCAGATTGGACAGCTTCTGCCGAAGGCAGAACCATCCTTAAAAAATTCTCAGAAAAATTAAAGCTATTTGTTTCATAATATTCCAATATTCTTGGAATGCCTGAACCTAATTGCTCCACCAGGTCCAAATCTTTATAAATACGCATAAGCTCCTTGTTCCTGGGGATGGAAAAACCTTCAAAAAATTCGCTTTTACTTAAACCGTCCGGCAGGGAACCTGCGGATGTAATCTCTATTCGATCATTGAAAATCTCAAATTTTGGGGCTATTTCGCGCGTATAGTCATTATGTACAAAGGCATTAATAATTGCTTCCCGAAGCGCAATGGCATTCCAAAGACGATGTTCTTTTCGTTCTTTGTGAGTAATTTGTGTGATCGTCCGGTTTTCCAGGTTCATTTTATCCAATACACTTTTTGTAGCTTTTACAAGCGAACAATAGCCATATTCGTTACTTTCCATTAAGTCAACACGTGTTTCGCCTTTATATTTAGCAACCTTTACAGAAACATTATTATCATCGGCCAACAAATAAGCTGCGTAATTCAAATCACCTGCCGTGGTAGTAAGCTCTAAATTTTTCCTGAACTGTTTGTTAAGGGGTTTTTGTTTTTCCTGATAGTAAATGTGAAGCTGCTCGAACCGTAAGTCCTGACGGTGTGACTTTATTTTTCCAATGGAATTTCGAGTACGCGAGGCAAAAAGTTCTTCAATGAGTTTTTGCGACATTGGTTCTGCTGCAGAACCCAGACGTATAAAACAGCCTTTTTCACTCATCCCATACTTTTTGAGATGGTACGGTTTCTCAGAACCGCTGGCCACAATAATCTTTAGAATTTCCTTTCCATTTCTTTCTTCGCTTACAATATCAAAAAGACCGAGGGCAGAAGGGCGAATATTGTTTTTTAACTAGGTCTTTTATTTTTAACTGGTCGCCATCGGCATCCTGAACACCAACTATTTTGCCTTCTTTATCTATGCCTATATAGATTATGCCGCCTTCTCTGTAATTCAAAAAAGCTACAACTTCCTTCTCCAGGCCTTCGGAAAGTTCCCGTTTATATTCTATGCGATTGGTTTCGGGCATTATCTAATTCTCGTAATATTTTAGTTTTCTTTTATTAAATGCTAAGCATTGTACCCTCTAAGACTTTTACAATGCTTTCATTGATAGCAGGATTTTCTATAGCTCCTGATTTAAAACTAAAGGTGTTATTATTTTCTTTGTCTAATTCAACATAAATAACCTGTTCCGCATCAGCTACTACTGCTAGGTTTGGATTATGGGTAACTAAAATTATTTGTCGCCTGCATTTTGCTTTTTTAATGAATGGAACTAAAATATTAGCCACACTATTATTATCTAAATTGTCCTCTGGTTGGTCAATAATTAGAGGTATATCATTATTGTCTAATAGTAAGTAGAAAATTAAAAGTAATGCTCCTTTTTCTCCAGGAGACAATAGTTCTAACCTTTTTTCTCCCTGTCTTAACTCATAGTTGTAATCTAAAAAATCTAAAGAAAATAGATAATCATAGAATTCGGTTACTTCTGTAACCTGATTCTCTATAAAAGCTTGTTGTGTAGGCTCTTGCCTTAAATCTTCAAATAGAGCCTTAACAATATCCTTTAGGAATTCTTTTAATGAATTAAATTCATTAAAATCTCTATTTTCTAAAATTTTTTGTATTTGAATGTCCGCATTCTCTTTACCATAAAAAGTTCCAACTTTATTAAGTGAAATGTAATTCAAGAACTTACTAACAAAGTTGGCTTTTACGCCAAAAGAGGCTTCAATATTAATCCTGTACTGATCTAATAAATCACCATTCTCTGAAATAATATCGTCAATTTTCGTTTTCACCTCGATATATACATCCAAGACAACTTTCATTTTATCAAAAATCAACTTTGAGATTTCTAATCTTTGAGTTCTTAGAACGTCTATATCACTTTTTAGAGTTTCATCAACATACTTTAGTTCCTTTTCGAAATATTTTAAAGTATTTGGTGTATTTTCATTTCCTATTATATTATCTTTTTTCCCTTGCCAGTTCTTTGTATCAATCAAATACTGCTGGTACTTCTTTTCCTCTTCACCAAGACCTTTTTGGATTGTATTAAGGGCCTCTTTTTTTGTTTCAATAGATTATTAAATGAAATAAAATTAGGTGTTGTCGGTGCTTCTTCACCCAATTTTATCTTTACCTCTTTTAAAGTTGATTCTTTGTTAGAAATAACTAGGTCAAGAGTGGAGTAATTAAATCGATATTTAACAACTTCATCTATCTCTATATTATACTTTGATAAAGGTTCTTTATTAGTTTCTTTAAAAAAGTCTAAGTCTTCTTCTTTTCCTTTTATTAATTGCTTAATTCTTTTTAAATCATTAATTTCAGTTAACAATAATTGCTTTTTTTGAGTTTCGTTAGATATATCTTGTTCTAACTTCTCAATACTATTTTTAATTTCAGCTATTTTGTTATTTACCTCCTCATTTTTCTTAGCAATTTCTAGGTCTTCATTGGGATTGGGAACAGCAATAGGTTCTACCAAAGCAGTCAATTCCTCCTTTTTCTTTGCTATTTGGGCAATTATGTTATTTTTATACGAAGTGTTAAGCTTTTTCTCCTTTTCGAAAATTGTAGAATTAATTGGTTGCAATCTATCTTTCAGATTGTTTATCTCGTGGTTTATTAATTCCTTTTTGCTATTAATTAATTCTTCAAAAGAAGTATAACCAACTTTGTCATCTTCACTTAGATGAGTAAATACAACATTTTCGATTTCTTTTCGAAATTCTTCAATTGAGCTTATTTCATTGGTTAACCTCTCAAAATAACCTTGTGGTAAATATTTAACGAGTTCTAATTCTCCATTAACCGATGAATCTCCTAGATTTTTATGATTTGAACTTTCACTTTCCCAGGTTATGGTTGCTTCAAAATTTTTAGCGTGTTTTCCATCTCTAAATTTATTCTTATGTAAGAATGAAAAATCATCTTGATTTTTATAATTCCCACAAAGAGCAATAATATCTGCCAATGCACTTTTTCCACTGCCTTTATTACCTATGATAGCGACCAATTCTGGATTAAGGGGTATTTCCAAATCTTGAAACAATTACCATATTGTCCAGTATAGCTGGATATTTGATTAATCTTTACCTTTTTTAAATATTTGGTTCTGTTTAATTTTACTCTATCTAATATTTCTGGTTCTTTACCAGTTCTTACTCTATCAATTGGTTCAATATAAAGGTGCTTTAAACCTTTAATTGAGGGGTCGCCTTTTATGTAACTAAACTTGCTGCCGATTTTTTCAAGAGACTCTGAGTCAGATGTATTAATAACTGCAATACATTTATCTCCCCAACTAGAGTGATTGCCACTGCATATTCTTTTTAAGTCCTGATTTTTTGAGATTAATGAAATATCTACAATCCCAAAGTTATCATTAGAGTAAATTTCTTTTTTGTTACTATCCTGTAGTTCCTTCCAGAGTCCATCTGAATTTTCAATATGGGGAAAAACAGGTATAAAATCCCAATCTTTCGACTTAGAAATTATATCCTTAGCGCCTAAAGAACTTGAATTTACTCTAGTTGTCCATTATTAAATCTTGTTGACGGAATATTAATAGCATCAAGAAACCTATCAATATATTCTTTCCAAGACAACTCACGTTTAATAGTTCTTCCATCTTCCTGAAACTCAAACTTCCTATTATTATTGGTTTCAGGATTGAAAACAATAATAATATGGCATCTATCATTTCCTCCTATTTCAATTCCTGGGAAAATAAATTTATCTGTATAAATTGAGTCTTGGTTCTCTGCTTTTCTCAATTTTAGATGAGATAAAATTTCTTCTATTCCCTCACCTGTATTATGATTGGCTAAAGAGATTACATCTGTATCATTATAGTGTATAAAATGTTCAACAAATAATTTTGCATAATCATCATTACTTAAATCTTTATGATTTCCATTTATTTGTTGTTCGTTTAAACTTGTTAAGTCACAAAGATTTGACAACTTTTCCCCAGAAAATTGCACTCCCGTATACCTTGTGTAATCTTTAGTACCTACTTGTAAGTCCCATTTACGCCATATTGAACCTTTATTTGTCATATTTTAAATTTCTACTGATTCAGGTTTGATAATCTCTTCTACCGTACTCATTTTACTCAACAATATTAATTGTAGTTTCGCGAGGAGTTGAGATTTACGCATTATTTTTTCTTTGCGATTCATTATTTTAATAAACGGATGCTTTAAAATAGTTTCTTCACTTGGGACAACCATTTTCAGGTTTTCGATAATATCTTTACTTAAATTTGGTTGCGCTCCACCAATCGCTACACTTACAATCTCATCTCTATTTACTCTGAGATAATAATAAATAAATGTGGATTTATATTCATTGTCACAGATAATGGCACAACAAGCTTGATTGGTTGTAGCAGGTATTTTTAAATATCCAACTTGACCTTTAGTATTACCTTGTCCATACATTGCCACCAATACAGTATTTATTGGTAAAAGAGTTACGGAACAGTCCCCTAAAGCTAAATCTGAAATATATTCCTCTACTTCAATTAACACACTGTTATTAAGTTCCCCCGTTTTAATCCAAGGATGATCATTTGATGACCAGTATTCTTCCCTACCACGATTAGGAGTACTTCCACTCTTCATTTTTAATGCAAAGTCACCAATTGTTTTAACTTCCCACCCCTCCGGAATTTCATTATCCAGTTCCACATTATAACCCATTTTCCCACCGGAAGATTTATAAGGTTCACCTTCTTCATTAGGAAACTCAAAATCTACAAACCAATGCCTATAAAGCGCCTGCGCAGTTTCTTCCAGTTTTTTGTTGAGTTGCTGATTTAGGGCGATGCGATTTTTTATTACATTATATTCCCTTACAATTTCCCGCTGTTGTTCGATGGATGGTACGGGAAGTTCAAAAGCTAAAAAATCCTCCCATTCCAGGCTTCCTCTTACACCCCCAACAGCGTGAAAAGTCGCTTGCCTGTCAAATTCTGAGCGTGTAAACCACATCATCAAATATTGAGGTAATAAAACTTCAGTATCTATAATTTCAAATACTGGATAAGCTTGGGAAATAATAGCTTCTTCAATATCTTCAAGTAATGCCACTGGCATTTTACCATCTCTCCTCACCTGCATAATACTACAAGCAAATTGATTCTTACGAATGATCTTATAGTTGCGCATATTTGTTCCAACCGTATTTGCAACCGAAGGAATAAAATCTTTCGATATGCTTAACCCTAGAAGCGTAGAAATTTCTAACTCCTTGTTACGTTCATCAACCAGCTGTATGTAATTTCCAATAGGCCTATAGTTTGATCGCATAGCCCAGCTCATTAAAAACGTCTAACAATTCCTTTTTAGATTGCTCTTCCTGTTGTAGTAAATCGGACAGTTCGCTTTGTAAACCCGCCATTTTGGAGTCAAAATCAACATTCTCATCCCGGTTTACAAATTCAATATATTTACTGGGCACCAGGGAGAAGTCTTTCTTTTCAATATCAACTTTGGTGGCACTGTAACAATATTCCGGAATATCTTTATAATCTGTATTTTCCTGTTGCCAATCGTGGTAGGTTTTAGCAATATCCTGAATATGTTTTGGGCTAAACTGAATGAATTTTTTCTCAAATGGTTCACCAATCTGCCGTAAATCCAGAAACAAAACCTCCTCCTCCCTATCCCGGTAATGGCGTTCCTCATCACCAATAGAACGTGAATGTGCTGTTTTATTCCTATTTAGGATCCAAACGGTTACACTTATGTTAGTGGTATAAAACATATTTTGTGGTAAAATCACTATAGCTTCCACAAGATTGTTCTCCACCAATTTTCTCCGGATTTTATATTCTTCGCCACCCCCGGAAAGGGCACCATTTGCTAAGATAAATCCGGCAACACCTTCGTTTGATAGTTTGGAAACCATATTCAGGATCCAACCATAATTTGCATTGCTTTTGGGAGGTACTTCATAACCCTGCCATCGCGGATCATCAATTAATTCCTGCGGCCCCCGCCAATCTTTTTGATTAAAGGGCGGGTTAGCCATAATATAATCTGCTTTTAAATCCTTATGCTGGTCGTTGCTAAAGGTATCGGCTGCTTTTTCACCCAGGTTCGCAGATATTCCCCGAATTGCAAGATTCATTTTTGCCAGTTTATAAGTAGTATTGGTATATTCCTGACCGTAAATTGAAATCTCCTGTTTGCTCCCGTGGTGGCTTTCGATAAACTTGATGGATTGCACAAACATTCCACCCGAACCACAAGCCGGGTCATAAATAATCCCTTTATAGGGTTCGATCATTTCAGCAATAAGGTTTACAATACTTTTTGGAGTATAAAATTCCCCCTTTCCTTTCCCTTCCGCCAAAGCGAATTTAGATAAAAAGTACTCATACACGCGCCCCACAATATCCTGTGATTTGTCCTTTTGGGTGTCTATTTTATTGATGGTATCTAAAAGCGAAGATAATTTACTTTTGTCCAGACCTAACCGTGAAAAATAATTATCCGGCAATGCACCTTTTAGAGAGGGATTGTTTTTTTCGATCTGGTTCAAGGCAGTATCAATCTTTAAGGCAATATCGTCTTGTTTTGCATTTTTGATCAGGTAGTTCCAGCGGGAAGTTTCTGCTAAAAAAAAGACGTTCTTCATATTGTAGAAGTCTTTCATTTCGAGGTATTTTTCTTTCCCTTCGGTTATAAGCTCCTCACGACGTACTTCAAATTTATCACTGGCAAATTTTAAGAAAATAAGCCCTAGAACCACGTGTTTATATTCTGAAGGTTCGATGGAGCCACGCAATTTATTGGCAGCATCCCACAGGCTTTCTTCAATAGATTTTTCCTTTTTGATTTTGTCTTTAGCCATTTATGTTTTTAAATCTTTATGTTCCAATAAAAGTTCTTTAGCTTCCACTCCCAGTATTTTCGAAATTCGGTATAAATCTTCCACACTGGGTTGACGTCTGTTCTGGGCATAGGAATTCACCATATTATAGCTCTTCCCCAATTTTTCCGCCAACCATTTTTGATTGTGATTTTTTTCCTGCAAAACGGCTTTAATCCGGTTCATCTTATCAGAAGTTTACGAAAGTCCTAATTTATAAAATTTTCTTAAATATCTCATTGAATGAGTATATCGAATATCGTCAAATAACCTCCACGACTTTTGAATGGTAAGAAAATGGAGCAGATTATTTTTGGAAAATTTAATAAACCGGAACACACCGAGTCCCGGATCTCATTTCCAAAAGAGGTTTGTCGAATTTGAAAGCAAATTATTGGGTACAGTTATCACACACAGCACCTTTTGCAAAAGTAATTCTTGATTCCCCAGAGATTCAGGTATTATAAGATGTACGCTTGAGGAATTTGATATTTTTTTTTACAGAAGATACAGCGCACACTTAAAAAAGAGATGTCTGAATTTCAATATCGGGGGTGAAGGTCCCTATAATCATAAACGGATTTTTTGACCGATAATGAAACGCCTTGGTAGTGCCCAAGTAGAGATGTAGATCTTTCTTGAGAGCGAAATAATCAAAATATTTTTCTTTTACTTTTTCAACTGCTATTGCTTCATTTCCTTCTGCGGCTGCCAATGTATTTCTGTAAAGCTGGCCTATCTCCCAATCTTCTATCATCATAGTACTGGAAACACCATTTACATCTTCAATTACATAAGAAAATTTATAAGGAAGTTTCTCTACAATTTCAAAGGGCAATTCTTCCATGTCAAAGAGATTACCCTGATCATTCAGGGCTTTTAACTGGGCAACTTTTTTCTTATCCCAATTTGAAGCAACTTTTTCAATTTTAAAATCGGTTACTTTTGTTGGCTTGAAAACAGCCAATGAAGTACAAACATTTTTATCATGAGCTTCCGCTATTAGTTTCTTAATATCTGTATGGATATTATTGAATACAATTTGCTTTCTTTTAAACCAATTACCTTTTGTGTCAATTGTATTCAAGAGCGTAATAGGCGTATCAATAGTGGCAGGACGAAAACTTTCTGGTCTAAAATCCTTATCATTCTTTACAATCTCCAATTCTATCCATTGATACTTTTTATATTTTTCTTCATTTTTAAGTTTCCTGAAGGGTATTGGATATAATCTTATCCAAGTTCCATCTTCCAGAAATCCGGCAGTACAAACGAGTTCTCCATATGTAGCAGAAAGGGAAGGATAAGTCTTTACAGTGATAAGTATTTTGGTAAGGGCCATTAATCTATATATGCAATAGTTCGTACTTAAAGTTTGGAGAAAGCTTTATTTTTTCTGCAAGATGAGTTCTGTGACATTGACAATGATCTGCTTCAAAACAGGTAAGGGCAATACGTCCATGTTTTTCCAGAAGTGACAAAATCTGTTCCTGATTCTCAACCGTTTCAGTTAGAACCGTCGCTTTATACTCTTCGAATAACATATCATAATCAGATTGAATTTTTAATTCTCGCCTTTTACTTGAATCAATTCCAACTTCAGGAATATGAATATAACCTATACCTAATCTATGACAGAAACCGCTTAATAATTTTTTACTAAAACCATATTTTTGGCTTAAGGGATTACGTCTAACATCAACTAATAGATGAACATTATTCCTTATTAATCTGTTCAAGTATTCTTCAAGCGATATACCCTGATAACCGATTGTAAATAAAACTGTACTTTCCTCAGTAGCACGCGCTGACAAAACTTTTTCAAAAAATTTCTCAGGAAGAATTTTTTCGGCTATTACACTCTTAGTGGCATAGTAAGGAAAATTGAGGTAAGTATGTTTTGTAATCACCTCTGTATTCATTTTACCGTAAAGTTCAAAAGTTTCATTGACAAGTTCTTGGTCGCTTGCTTTCAACTCCTTATAGTAATTCTTTTTGATATTAAGAGTATAACTTTTTTCGGCTGTAACCAACCAGTTATGCTTAACCATTGCAACAAGATCTGCTTTTAAAGAATAAGAATAACATCCAAATCTATAAGGCACAAATTCGTAGTCGGGTTCTTTTTTCATCTGAGTCAACAAAAACATAAGTTTCTGAAGGCGTGTACTTTCCAATCCTTCTTTGAACTTCTCCAACAACGCAAAAACTATTTTTCTTCTATAAAACATCTTGTAAAATTACCGAATATAAAAACCTTGTAATAATTTTTTCGCACTTATCCACAATACAATCATCAAATCTACTGTCTTCTTATTAAGCTGGATAATTTTGGGTTATTTTTTTAATCAAAAATAGATCTTGCTTCACCATAGATCCTGTCAAAGTTAGCTTCTAAATCAGCTTTAATAAACATCTTTGTCTCTTGTGGAAGCTCCCTTTCAATTTCTGACAACTTAAACTGTACCTTTTTATCCTCCCCATCCGCATAGGTAATAAATTCACCCTGCCTTAATCGGAAAAAGGCATCTGCCCTTATTTTCGGGATTTCACGTTCCCCGGTAGTAATGCGAGTATCAAAATCAAGACTGTAACCACGGTTGATACTGGTTGTTTCCTTTTTGACGATCTCAAAAAAGCGTTCATAATATTTAGCGGTGTCCGGGTCATTGACCTTCCCAAAGAACTGATATGAAAGGTTACTTAAAATAGCTTTACTGGCCTTATCACCATACATCATATCGTTCTGGATCTTGTCCTGCATGACGTAAACAGTTGCTATATCATAACTTCTTAAAGTAGCCGGAATGCGGTGCATATTCAATAACCGAATGGTTGGTGCTTCTTCCATTAAAAGAAAGGAAGAATTTGAATTACGCACACTCATTTGCTTTGTAATCGTATGGATTATGGTGGCAATCATTAAGCGAATAAGAGGTCTCAAATTTAGGATTGTTCACTACTGAAATCACAGCAGGATTTTCTGGACTATTAATGTTTAATGGCACTTCATCTGCAGAAAGGGCCATAAAAATATTTTGTGTGCTTATGCGTTTCAGAACATTGGCCAGGGTACTTTTCACTCCTGCGGTCTGTCTTTCGGAATCTTTGCCGCTAATGAAAGCATCTGCCATGGCTCTGGAGGTGGTATTGGTCTCTAAAAACTTTATGAGACTATCCGTGTCCAAATATTGATAGATGGCGATTAGATGGGGTAAGGTGCAGAATTTAGGATAGGATGTTTTCAGTTTCCAAATCAATCCGCCTATCAAACCTTCAGCTGCATCGTTAAAAAATTTCGAGGTTCCCGTGGTTCCCGATTCCCGCTGTTCCAGAAGATTTTCAATAAGTACCCGGGAAATTTCATTTACACTTTCTTCGTTTTCGAGATACCGGGGTGCAATGGGGTTTACCCTATGAATAATTTTGTCAAAGGAGATTATACGAAAAGGAATATCCGAATTTTTAAATAACGGGTACGCCATTTCGGTAAGTTCAAAATCCTTATAATCGTGAATAACCCCACAGAAATCATGTTCCTGGAAATGTTTTAAAAATCCGTAAACGACGCTTTCGGTTTTTCCACTTCCGGCAGACCCAATAATGGATGCACCACGTTTGATGTTTTCAATTTTAAAACTTTTCTTGTCTGTTTTAAAAGTTACCCGATATTTTTCAGAGGTATTTTGCTTTAAATCCGGTTTATGCAGAAAAACGTAAAATACCGTATTGACCAACAATAAAGGACAACCTAAATAAAGTAGTGCTTTTATCGTATTATGCGGATAATACAAATAGGCTATCAGTCCCAAAAGCAGCACAGTATTTATGAAAAAGGCATATTTGGAAATCCGATATAGTCCATAAAATACTGAAGCTGTCAAAACGATAATTAAGAGTATATGTAGGGGATTGGTTAGTTGCATCATTGTTTTTCCTTTAGATACCTATTGAACTTGATTTAATAGCCACTTCCACACCACGGCGCAGGCGGTTGAATATTTTCATTGCCAGTTGTGCCTGTGTAACCGGAATACTTGGTAGCATTGGAACACCACTTTCCTTCATAATTTTAAAAGCAATCGCCCTTTCATTGGTGGGCAATTTCATCAGCGATGCAAAATATATTTTAGGATTTTTGATGAAATCCTTTCGGGCCTTATAGGTCTCGGCAAAGTTTCTTTGATAGACAAAAGTCCTGTCAAAGGTCTTTTCTGCCCGGTCAAAAAATTGATCACGGTCAAAGCCCCGTTTTACATTCTTACCATGCATCTGGACTTCCGAGGCCTTATGCTTGCTCCCAGGAGAAAGACTGAAAGTATTGGATGCATCCTTTCTGCTTACGATGATATGGATATGGCTTTGATTTCCTGCCTTTGGCATCCCCTGGACAATTCGCTTCCCGTCCTGTTGGTGCGGAGCTTCCTTTTCCAATCGGTCAATTTTATTCTGCAATAGTTTGATATTGCCTTCAGCTCGCCCCTCTTTAATGTTTCTGATTTCTGTTTTGAGCTGCAATATTTTGGTAGCAAAGGGTTGGTTTTCCCTAATCTGCCAGTCCGTTCCCTTAAAAGTTCGTTGGTGTTCTATTTTGGCGTAATATTTAATATCATCGATGCTAATCGGTCTTCCGTTGATTTCCCGATTGAAGGAAGCCACGTAGTCCTTCATCAGTTCTCGGGTGTATCTTTTTAGATCCTCGCTGTTGTTCTGTAATAAGTTCAGTTCGTATTTGGAAGGGCTGACCGTAATCGAATAGAATTTCGGTTCTGTCTTTTTGAGTTTGGCACCATTTCCATCAATTTCCTTTACAACTTCATCCGCTGATATTTCAACATCATATTGATTGAAAAAATGTTCCATACCTGCCTTGCTTAAGCAGGCAGGGCTCCCTGTTCCAGATCCTGGTTTTCCTTCTCCAGGTAGCCCACAAAATCCGCTGAACTTTGCGAGTAATTGTTCCCTAATTTTTGAGGTGTGATGGTAATGTACATAGCTCAAAAATTTACAGTTCATTCTTATTATTTTGCTTTTCCTGAAAACGTACCTCCTTCTTCTCTTCAATAATTTTCTTTTCCAAAATCAACGGTTTCTTTTTAGGTTCTTCGGTTTGAAAAAGGGATTCCAACATTGCGACGGTGGGTTTGGTCTGGCTCTTTTCCATATCCCTCATAATGGCAATCACCGCATTTATACGTTTCTTTAAAGAAGCTTCGATTGTCCTTCCCGTAGGCCCCAATTTTTCCTTTGGGGAAATTTCGTTGTAGAAGAAAAAATCGAGCATTGTTGCCATTGCCTCGGTGTGGGATTTGAAGTGTGTCCTTGAAAATTCCTGAAAACGTTTTGCCGTTTCCTTTTTGAACCTGATGCCGATAAATGAGTCCATAATTGGCCGATTTGTCGCAAATCCTCCCCTAAAAATGGGCGTTCACAGGGCATTTGTCGCAAATTGTGAAAGGTCGGGAATTTTTTATTTTTTCAAGTTGCTGAATATCAGCATTTTGAAAATGAAAAGGAGTGCTTAACATCGCATCGCGTGTTACCCTCTTGCTACTCCTTTTCGTTCGCCACAGGCGAACAAAAATTCCGTACAATTTAGTCAAAAGCCAATTGCCAGTTTCAGGGAAATAATTTCCTGTTATGTATTTTTTTGATGGGTACGGTTATCAGCGAAAGTCAAAAAATGGATAACCCTACGTAAAATTAAATGCTGGAATTCAGCATAATAAAGATAATGATTTTTATTGAACTGAAGACAATTGAACAGAAAAACACCTCCAAAAATTTGGAGGTGCTGGACTATAAAGTTTAGATAATCAGATGTTGAATATGAAAGTATAGGAATATAAATTTCGCAATGCTTCTTCCTCTACCATCGTCTCAAAGCAGGTATAATTTTCTCTTACGTACGTGCGGATATCATTCCCAAATTTTCGTTCCACATCCTTTTTGGAATTCTCCAAAAGTCGGTTTTGGGCTTCTTCGGTCAGGTCTGAAAAATTAAGATAAATCATAAGCTTTCCATTTAAAGGATTCCTTCATCTGCAAAACTGAAATAATTTCCATCAGGTATCAGGATCAAATGGTCCAATACCTTAATATCAAATAATTCCCCTGCCTTTTTAATTTTTTGGGTCAGCCGTTTATCGGGTTCACTCGGTATCAAGGTTCCGCTCGGATGGTTATGAGCAAGGATTACTGCCGTGGTAAGGCTTTTGAGTACTACGGCAAAGAGTATCCTTAAGTCTACCAGGTGCTATAATGCCGCCTGTGGATACTTCATAAATACCTTTTACTTTATTGGCATTGTTCAGTAGCATCACTTTAAAGGTTTCGTGCAGTTCGATATTGTTTTTGTTCCATTGTCCGTAAAGGAGTTCGGCTGCATTTTGTGAGGAAGTTATTTTGGGAAGCTGATTTGTTTTAAGGTTTCCACTATAACTTATTGCGATTTCATTAACTTGTGCTTTCATTTTGATTTCTTTTAAGGAATTGATAATGAAAAGAGGGCGGTACTTTCCACAGAGACGCCCTCTTTGTTTTAATTTACTCGGCTGAAGTATTGCCGTTCTTTACGCCTAACAAAAGGATTTCATTGGCTTCCACTTCGGTAACATAGCGTTTAATGCCATCGTTATCCTCGTAACTACGGGATTTCAATTTTCCGCTAACTCCAATTTCCTTACCCTTTCCTGCATACTTCTCGATGATTTCTGCAGTTTTTCCCCAGGCGACTACGGTATGCCATTCCGTATTTTGCACTTTTTCGCCCTTCTCGTTTTTGTAATACTCGTTGGTGGCAAGTGAAAAACGGGCTACTTTTTTACCGTTTTCAAGGTTGGTAATGGTTGGTTCCTGACCAACGTTTCCAATTAGCTGTACGTGATTTTTGATAGTACTCATAATAAAAGAATTAAAGATTAATTAATAGACTACCTGAACCTTTCAGGCAGTTTTCGTTTATATTTTTTTGAAGCGATTTACTTATTGTATCCTGAGCGTTTTCCCTTTTTTGTTTTTTTGGCCCCACTTCCTTTCTGATGTTTTTGTACGATTTCATAATGTTCATTTTTGATTTACTTCCCGTAGTGCCGTCGCTGTTACCTCGTACGTTTGTAATTCATTAAGGTTCTTTTAGTTTCTTTGGAGAAAAAGGCAGTGGGAATAGGAGATATAGCTGTTACCAGGTAGTCCGTGAGATATACCGTAAAAAAGACACATACCCTGTTCCCATTCGTTTCTCAGAATCTGGGCAGTACTTAGGGAGCTTTTATGCATCCCGCGTAAAGACGAGAATAGATCATAAGAAGCTTCCTGCCTCATTAAATCCTAGTATTATGAATACAGTACAATTTTGTGTGGGAATTGATGTATCAAAAGATTCCCTTGAATGCTCCTATGGTTTGTATTCCGAATTCGGTGAATTACAATTTTCTAAGGTGCAGAAGTTTACAAATGACCTTAAAGGTTTTAAAAAACTACTGGAATGGTTGAAGAAGAAAAAAGATCCTGCAGAAATTTTTTTTGTGATGGAAGCCACTGGTGTCTATTATGAAAATTTGGCTTATTGGCTTCAAGAGAGGGATTTTTACTTATCGGTAGTACTTCCCAACAAAGTAAACTACTTTGCCAAGAGCCATAACATAAAGACAAAGACCGATAGTGTGGATGCTAAGCTTTTGTGCAGGATGGGCTTGGAAAGGAAATTGGATCATTGGGAAATTCCCTCCCTTCAAATGAGAACTTTAAAGATCCTAACAAGGGATTACCGTAGCCTTAAGGCCAAACTTACTATGACCAAAAATCAACTGCATGCAAAGGACAATTCTCATAAATGTCCCCCCACAGTTGGTAAGAGACTTAAACAACAAATCCAATTACTGGAAAAGCAGATTTCACAGGTGGAATCTGAGATCAAGCTAGTTGTTAGAAAAGATAGCATTCTGGACGAACGGATCAGAAAGATGGAGACCATACCAGGAGTAGGGTTCATGACCATCGCTTGTATTTTGGGCGAGACGAATGCTTTTGCGCTCGTACGCAATTCCAAACAATTGGTAAGCTATTGTGGATTTGACATACAGCATCGGCAGTCAGGTCTTTACGCTGGAAAGACGACCATAAGTAAAAAGGGGAACAGTTTTATAAGATCTGCACTCTATATGCCCGCATTATCTTCCCTACAACATAATCCAAACCTGAAAATATTCTATAATCGCTTGTCAGAGAAGAAATCCATAAAAAAGATTGCAGTGACTGCAGTGGCAAGAAAACTACTAGTGCTTATCTATACGATTTGGAAAAATGGATCAGAGTATAATCCAGATTATTTATTTTCAGATTAGAAATAATGATTTTGGTGTTGTGCTTGTTGGATTGGAAACAACTCCTTTTTAAGAGTTGTTCCATTTCAACAATGCCACGTACTCCATGTAAAAAAACAAAAAAAAGATTGTTTTTTATCGCAGTACCTTTTTTTGTTGCTTATACATTTTCAATATTTGGAATTGATAAAGACTTATAAAAGGGAGGCACGAGCGGTTATGCAGTCTGTTCAACTTCCAAATGTTGGTATTTTGCTTACAAAAAAAGGGAAGGGACAGTGACGGCACGGAAGTGGGTCTAAAGTCTTTATGTGAAGTACAAAAACATTGGAAGCGGGGCCAAAAGCAAGGATGGAAATCCGATTAAGCGGACTCCATTCCCGATTTGGAATTGGAATGAAGTGCGCTTCCCAGCATAGCGGGAAGCGCTAACGAAATGGAAAGGAGAAATTGGGGATGGTGTCCAAGACTTTTATAGTGAAGCTCTTTCCCCGCAATGGAGCTTTTTCTGCGGAATGAAGTGGGAATGTGCTTACTACTTATGAAAATGGATTATCCTCTTGAAGTAGGATTTAAAGCGGACTTGATTTCAAAGATGTAGATGGGAATGGAGTTTGGCCGCTTCCCGGCTTTTCCCGGGAATGAGCGGGCAAGTGGAATGGTCAGCGGAATCTTTGGAGTTGTGTCCAAGATTTTTGAATGAAACGCTTTCCCCGCAATGGAGCTTTTTTCTGCGGAATGAAGGGGAATGGGCTGAGTGGGTTATGGAACCGAAATTCCATTCTTAGCAGGATTTAAAGCGGACTTAATTTTAAAGATGGAGATTGGGAATGTAGCATTCCTGCCTTTTTTGGCAGGGGTAGCGAAATGGAAATCGGAAGCTTTGAAGTTGTGTCCAAGATTTTTGAATGAAGCGTATTTCCCGGAATGAAGCTTTTTCTGCGGAATGGAGGGGAATGGGCTGAGTGGGATTGCAACTCCCATTTCCCATATAAATCCTTTCGTTGAGAATAGGAAAAAATCCAGTTTAAGGTACTGGATAAACCTTTAATGACATTAAGCCATTTCATAGACAGCATTGAACAGTTTTTTGTCCAGGTGTTCCTGTTGTGAAAAGCTTTTCTTCAATGTATTGTGAAGCATTTGATTAAAAGCATTATAGCCTATCCATAAATTGGGGGTTTCATTAAGCAGCAGAGCTTCATTATCCAGAATTTCAAGGACTTCACGGGATTTCTTTGAAGGATCATTGTTTTTGTCACTACATTCATACCGGAACAATTTTGTTTTGTCCAAAATTACCTTCACGAATTCTTTGGTGTCGATGATTTTAAATTCCTTCATTCTATCGAACTTCTGGGTAATGGTGTAAAATTCATTGTCCAAGAACTTATCGAATAAATTGATCAACCTCGGCATTATCAGGTCGGTATTGTTCTTACTGTGCTTGATAGCAAACTCAATTTCCGATTGTGAAACGTGCAGGCCATTGGAGCATACTTCCCGGTAAAAGCCAAAATGTCCTGAAGTTTTTTCGCTCCCATCATAGGAATTCTTGAACCGCAGCATCGGCAGTATCAGGTCTTTTTCGTTCTTGACCGAAAATTGGCTGTTGTCATCGATTATAAAGTCGGTAATGAACGACCTATCGTTCCTGTTGATTGTTCGTTTCTGATAGTTCAGTCCAGCACCAAGTCAACATTTCTTCGGCTTTCTTGAAGAAAAGTTCATTGGGTACGTGGCCGTAGCTGTTGGACACCACGTTGACAATTTTGCCATTTGAGATAATGACATTTTCAAGTCCCCTTCGGGATTCCATTTGTGTCAGGCTTCTTAAAGACTTCATTTCTGATGGAACAAAGATTTGATCCTGCTGTAAATTTGATAAATACATAACATTTGATTTTAGTTAAACAATTAATATTTAAGCTAGAACCAAACGGAAGATAAAATTTCGGCTCAAAAGGAAACGGAATAAATAGCGAGTGCGGGAGCGGCTTTATGCCGTAGTCTTTTGATGGGAATATTTTACGAGTTTAACTTTGCGCCGATATTGATTGAATACTATATACTTCTCTTTTTCAATTTGAAAAAGAAAACCTACTCTTGCGGAGTAGGTTTTCACGAAATGGAATAGGAATGCCAACTGGATTAGAACTTAAAATATTTTTTAAACCGGGCCAGTGGAATGGAGTGGGAATGGGCTAAGTGGAATTATGAAATGAAATTGTCTTCATTCTTGGAATTTCTGCTATTCAAAAAGAAAAAAGGAAGTTCGCAAATGTAAATTTCGGACTTCCTCAAAACTAAAAATTAATGACACTATCCAAGGCATCATCAGCATCTCGATGAATGAAGTTAGCCTGATAAATTAAAGTAGTTTTCAAATTACTATGTCGATAGAGCTTTTGCAGCATTAAGGGGTGTATTTTATCACCTGCAATATTCCCAAAGCTGTGTCTTGCAATGTGATTGGATAAATTTTTTTCTATACCACATTCCTCTGCAATTCGTTTTAGATATTTATTGAGAAGCTTGGTAGCATTTTTTGTTTTAATATAAATTTTTTCAGCATCTTTAGGATGGACATTTTTCAGAAATGGAAATACATGTCCATTATAATGTGTCTTGTCCTTTCTATAATAGCTTAATATTTTCTCAGCTTTATGGGGGATTTTCAGGCTCAATGGTTTTTCGTTCTTATTCATTACATAATAAAGACGATTATCTTTAAAATCAGACCATTTCAGTTTAACCACATCGGAAATACGTATGCCTGCAAAATAGAAGGCGAACAGCCAGACATTATGTGTATGCCAAATTGAAGCACCTTCTTTCAATTTTAGAGCTTCAATTTTTTCAACCTCTTCTATAGTCAGACCAATTTTGTTACCAGAACCAATTCGAATTTTCTCTTTTTCCCCTGCAAAAGGATAATATTTTTGATCAATAATACCTTCTTTTATTGCTAAGTTAAAAAGTGTTCTAATAAAAATAAGCTGATTTGTAACAGTTCTTGTTTTTTGATTTAGATAAGAAAGACAAAAAGTTTTATATTTATTTAGAAATGCCTCATCAATATCCTGAAATCGTAAAGCTGTACTTTTTTGGAAATAGTTCACTCCATCCATCCACAGATATTCGGATTTTTTAGCCCTACTTATACGCTCTGTACGCCTTTCTTTGATCTCCTTAATAACTGTAGCTTTGTTCTTAGTTCTTTTTAGGTTTAAAAATTCTTGTAAATTATAGAGGATTGACAATTCGGATTTGGCTACAGAGAATGTCCCCCTTTCATATTTTTCCTTTATGCGTTCAGCTGCTAATGCAAAAAAAGATTTTAATCCATCAGGACCTTTTAATTTTTCTTTGGCTTGTTTGGGAGTAATACGAACTTTGGAATCAAAATAAATATCGTTGACCTCGGTCAACTTTTTCATCAAAAAATTGTTCAACTTTTTAGAATTGGGATGAGTCCGCTTAACTTTTCCAGCAGTATTATCCCAATCCTTTTCGAACACATATTGTCCAAGCCAATGATAATTTGTTTTATAATTTTCACTAATCCTCAATGCAAGGGGAATTGTACCATCCTTTCTTATCATATTCTTTCGTAAAACAATCTTTACATTAGCCATAACCATGTAATTTACAATTAAGTAAAGATAATGAAATGTTTAATAGTTAGTACAGAATAAGTACAGAATAATTTGATTTTAACGCGTTACAATTAAAATCAAGTATTATATAAATACCTGTAAATCATTGGTTTTATGGGGTTTTAGTTGAAATTGTATAGGTAAAACATCAAGTTCATAACCCGGAGGTCACGAGTTCAAATCTCGTTCTCGCTACAGTAATAAAGGGCTTCTGAGAAATTGGAAGCCTTTTTTATTTTCTACAAGTACAGAATAGGTGCAGAATCATCTATAATCTTTATCCTCATTTCCTTTGTAAATCTATGATCTCAGGAAAGTGGTTCAGGCGGGGGAGCATTCTTCTTTTTAAAGGGATCTTCGGGAAGTGGAATGAATTCTTTATCATCTGTAGGAGGCAGAAGGATCTTTCCCTGTTTCCAATCTTCCTTAGCCTGTTCTATTCTCTCTTTTCTTGAAGAAACAAAATTCCACCAAATAAATCTTTCTCCTAACGGCTCCCCTCCAAGAACCATTAGATCACAGTACTCGTTAGCAACTATAATGGGATCGCTACCTTCTTCAAATACCAGCATTTGCCCTTCGGTATAGTTAATGCTGTTTATTGCTAATGTTCCTTTTGCAATATAAATAGCTCTTTCTGGGTGTTTTTCCGGTAAGCCAAAATGCGCGCCCTTTTCCAGTTTTACATGTAGATAAAAGAGAGAGGAATGTGTTTTAACATCATTTTGAAGACCAAAAGCCTCGCTTAAGCAATTAATCGCATCCATACAGCTTTATCTGTAAAAACAGGAAGTTTTTCCGGTTTGTAATTATGGAAACTGGGAGCATCTTCTTCATTCTTTTCCGGCAGTGCTACCCAGGTTTGGATTAATTCCAGAGAATTTGTTGCTAATATTCCTGGATCTTCAAAACGTTCAGAATGTGATATTCCACTGCTTAAGCAGTCATCCAGTTAACTTCTCCCGGACGTATTACCTGATTAACACCTAAACTGTCTCTGTGAACAAGCTCTCCACTAAAGAGATAGCTTACGGTTGAAAGTCCAATATGAGGATGAGGCAAAACATCCAGCGAACTCTTTGTTTTAGGATTAAGAGCCACAGGTCCGCCGTGATCCATAAATATAAAGGGACCAACCATCCTTTTTTGACGAAACGGTAAAATTCTTTTTACTTTCATCCCCTCACCAAGAGAAGCTTTTCTTGATTCAATTACGAGTTTCACCATTTAATTTTGATTATTTGTGGTAATGCAGTTTATATTCAATATCATTTAATCCTGTGGAATAAATATATAAAGAGCTTATGAGAAATTGGATGTCCTTTATAAATTTAAACGATAAACGAATAAAATAGACCGGGATATCCATACAAGGGTAGCTCCCACCTACTTCAGCTTTAAAATATTTTTTTGAAAATTAGAGTAGGAATAAAAAAAACTTAAAAAAGTGTGAATTATCTTTTTAATTGAAAAAGAATTTAGATCTTTGCCTAACGCTGTTAAATAGATTAATAGATTTAAAATGGGAAGTAAGGAACGTATTTTACGATTGAAGAAAGAGACGAAGGAGAAGATACTGGAAGCTGCTTACCTTATTGTAAAAGAAGAAGGATGGAATGGCCTTAGCATGCGAAAAATAGCGGACAGGATTGAATATACTGCTCCAATTATCTATGAATACTATTCTAACAAAGAGGCTATCCTGAAAGCTTTGACTGTAAAAGGATTTATTTGCCTGGACGGACAATTAGCAATGGTTCAGGAAAAAATTGAAGATCCTACTGAACAACTAGAAACCCTTTGGATGGAATTCTGGAGATTTGCTTTTGAAAATAAAGAATTGTACCAGGTTATGTTTGGTGTAGAAATATCTTGTTGTCGTCACGGGCTTTCAGAAGCAGAATCCCCACGAAACAGATTTATTAATGCCATAATGAAAGTAATGGAAGATAAAAATCCATCTGAAGATTTAGTCCGGGAAAAGTATTTTACCTTTTTTTCAGTGATTCATGGTTTAATTTCAGTTAATCTCGTTGGAGCTGGACTTCCGTCTTCTTTAAATGATCAAATATTAAAAGATGCTATTAACGGAATAATTAAATCAATAAGCGATTAAACTTTTTTTTGCCCATTTACTTAACACTGTTAGATATATAAACACGCATAGAAATATCAAAATATGGAATTATGAATTTACTTAGAAAACCCATAAGAAGAAGAAACAGGATTAATTCGAAATTTTACGAACCAAAAGTTTATAAGGGTACTCTACTCATACCAGACATAAGTGGCTTCACAAAATTTGTTCATACGACCGATATGATCCTTGGTAAAACTATAATTTTAAGATTGCTTTCCTCTATTATCCGTAGCAATAACCTTGGACTACAGGTGTCAGAAATTGAAGGTGACGCCATTCTTTTTTATAGCTACGAAAAGAAATTTACGGTTAAAGAAATCCTGGATCAATATGAAATAATGCTTGAGAGCTTTAATCATGAACTTGCTCTAATAAGTGAGGAATTGGGAGAAGAGATTGACCTGACTCTAAAATTAATAGCCCACTACGGAAAGCTGGCCGATTACAAAATTGGAAAATTTCAAAAATTATATGGCGAAACAGTCATAGAGGCTCATCACCTATTAAAGAACAAAATAGAAAGTCATACCTATGTTTTAATTACAGATGAGCTTTTGGAAGACAATGTTCCTGCCATGACCGAAAACGGGAAAAATTCTTTCAATAAACAAATTTGTGATAAATACAGTGGCTTAAAAAACCTTTGCTTCACCTTTTTTGATTATCAGGCTCTTGAACTGCAAAAACTTAGTGCATGAAATAACATTACAAACTTCAATTAAAAATATCTTTATTATGAATCTTACAATTAAAACCTATTTTAAAGCTATGCTGTTCCTATTCCTTCTCCAGGGATGTAGCATAACCAAAAGTTCAAATGACCAATCTTTATACTCAACTTCTCAAATTGGTTACTCCCCTCAAAATCCAATAGCAATTTGGGCACCTAAAAAGAAGGAAAGAGAATCTAAAACTTTAGAATATATAAAAAATTTAAGAACTGAAAACGGAGAGAATTTGGAGATAATTTCAAAAGAATTAGTTCCCAACCCGGGTTATACTGAGCCCCGGATAAAATTATACAATATTTTCACCAATGAAATTATTAATAAAAAAAACGGACGATTTATTGAATTATATACACTTCATTCTAAAGGAAAGGATACCATTTATCTCTACATAAATAATCATTCAAAAGATAAACTACGCGTACCACCTGGTTTAGAATTCGCCAGTAATTAATTTGATATACAAACCTTCTGCTAGTCGGCAGAAAAATAATAATTAAAAATTTTTAATCTAACAATTAACACTGTTAGAAAAACTACTAATGTTAAACACTCTTTAAAAAATGAAAAAAATAGTCTATTCTTTTATAATAATTGCTTTTGCGTATGGATGTAAAGAAAATGAGGAGAACCTCTCTCCTGCTCCATTGCAAACATTGCCTGTAGTGGAAGTGTTTGAAACTTCTGCTCAAACAATAGTCCAATATCCAGCCACAATAGAGGGAATTATAGATGTTGAATTACGACCGCAGGTAGCCGTAAGACGGTCGAGGAAATTTATGTAGATGAAGGAGCCTATGTTCAAAAAGGTCAATCAATTTTAAAGATTAACCAACAACCCTTTTCGGAAGCCTTAAACAATGCATACGCTAATTTACATGCTGCAGAGGCAGAGTTATTACAGCGCAACCTCGAAATTGAAAAACTGGAACCCCTTGTTAAAAATGAGGTAGTTTCTCCTTACCAGTTAAAAACGGCCGAAGCCACCAAAAAAGTGGCTGAGGCAAAATTGAATCAGGCAAAAGCTATGGTAAGTTCTGCAAAGATTAACATGGGGTATACCACTATTAAAGCCCCGGTCAACGGCTATATTGGGAGGTTTCCTAAAAAACAGGGAAGTATTATTTCTCCTGCAGATGTTGAACCTTTAACCAGTCTTTCTGATGTTCATGAGGTGCATGTATATTTTGCACTTGGGGAGAAAGGCTTCTTTAGGTTTAAGGAAAAGTCGTCAGCAGCTAATGCAGAGGCTTTACCCGCCGTTTCACTGCTTCTTGCAGACGGAAAAATTTATCCTGAAAAAGGAAAGATAGATATGATAGCAGGACAATTTAATTCCAATACCGGAACGATTACCCTTAGAGCCACCTTCTCAAATTCCCAGGGAATACTACGATCAGGAAATACCGGGAAAATTCAGCTTGATATTCCTCATGAAAATGTAATCCTGGTCCCTCAGCAGGCTACGGTAGAAGTACAGGATAAGATCTTTGTATTCGTAGTGGATAAGGACAATGTAGTGGCAAGACAACCCATTGAGGTAACAGGAAAGTCTGGGGATAACTACTTAGTTAAAAAAGGACTTTTACATGGTAATCGCATTGTGTACAAAGGCTTTGATTACCTGGTGGACGGTACTGTTATCCAACCGGAAAAAATGAAGAAAACAATTGCAAAAAAATAAATTCAATACTTAAAAGTAAAAATATGTTTAAAAGATTTATAAGCAGGCCCGTTCTGGCAACAGTAATATCCATTTTACTGGTGATCGTGGGGGTTCTGGGACTTTATAGTTTGCCGCTCCAACAATTTCCTGACATTGCACCACTAAGCAGTCCAGGTACTTGCTCTGTATCCCGGAGCCAATGCAGAAACCTTAATTCGTTCGGTAGCACCTTCAATAGAAGAATCTATTAATGGTGTAGAAAATATGAGCTATATGAGTTCTACTGCAAGCAACGATGGCACCCTCATAGTAACAGTTTACTTTAAACTGGGGACAGATCCCGATCAGGCTGCGGTAAATGTTCAAAACAGGGTGGCCCAGGCTACCAGCCAGTTACAGCAGAAGTAGTCCAGGCAGGAATAACAACCTCCAAACAACAAAACAGTTTGTTAATGGTGGTCGACTTATATTCCGAAGACCCTGATGTTTATGACCAAACTTTCCTGGCTAATTATGCCCAAATAAATATTATTCCTGAAATTAAAAGAATCCCTGGGGTAGGTCAATCCCTGATCTTTGGAGGAAGTAAAGACTACTCTATCAGGATTTGGATGAATCCTGGTCAAATGGCTTCGTATAATATTACCCCCAAAGAAATTGTAGCTGCTATCCAGGACAAAAGTTTAGAAGCAGCTCCCGGGAAATTTGGAGAAAGCAGTGAGGAATCGTTTGAATATATAATTAAATACCAGGGAAAACTAAATGAAGCGAAGCAGTATGAGGAAATTATTATAAGGTCAAACGACGACGGTTCTATGTTGCGGCTTAAAGACGTCGCCAAAGTAGAACTGGGTGCCTATAGCTACGGAAATTTTACCCGCGTCAATGGTAAGGCAGGAGTTAACATTGCCTCTTTCCAGCTGGCTAGTTCCAACGCCAGTGAAATACAGGTGGCAATAAGCGAACTTATGGAGAAAGCCTCAAAAGATTTTCCTAAAGGGGTGAAATACCTCACATTATATAACACCAAAGATTCCCTGGACCAATCAATAAGTCAGGTAAAAACTACTTTAATTGAAGCATTTATTTTAGTGTTTATTGTAGTATTTCTATTTCTCCAGGATTTCAGGTCTACTTTAATCCCGGCAATTGCCGTACCTGTAGCAATTTTGGGGACCTTCTTTTTTATGATGCTCTTTGGTTTCTCTATTAATCTACTAACCCTCTTTGCATTAATTCTGGCAATAGGCATTGTGGTAGATGATGCCATTGTTGTCGTAGAGGCAGTGCACGCAAAAATGGAGAATGAGCATCTACCTCCAAAGGAAGCTACCACTACTGCTATGAGCGAGATTACGGGAGCCATAATCTCTATTACCCTGGTGATGGCGGCAGTATTTCTTCCAGTAGGCTTTATAGAAGGTTCAACAGGAGTCTTTTATCAACAATTCGCGTTTACCCTTGCCATTGCAATTATTATTTCGGCAATAAATGCCCTTACGTTAAGTCCTGCTTTGGCTGCTTTGTTCTTAAAAGATAAACACAGCAACGGAGAAGAACCTAAAAAGAAACTAACCTATAAAGAAAAGTTCTTTATAGGTTTCAATACAGGTTTTGATAGACTCACGAATAATTATGTGAAAAGCCTGGGCTTTTTGGTACGAAAAAAATGGTTGAGCCTTGGAGCACTTGCACTGGTAATCGCTGCAACTATTTTTATGGTAAATAGAACCCCTACTGGATTTATACCTTCAGAAGATCAGGGATTTATGGCTATTTCCTTATCCATGCTTACTGGTGCTTCCCTGCAACGTACACAGGAGGTTATGGAGGAAGTAGAAATCCTGCTGGGAGATTTGGAATCCAAGAAAACGTTGATGGGATTATCAGGCTTTAATATCCTTACCCAGTCATCAAGTCCTTCATCGGGAGTGGCATTTGTATTGCTGAAACCAACCGAAGAAAGAGGCGAGATATCAGATATAATTATGAAATAATGGCCGTCGTAAATCAAAAACTTTCGAGCATAAATGGCGCCAGTTTCTTTGTTTTTACATTTCCAACTGTTCCCGGGTTTAGTAACATTGACGGTCTTGATATTGTCCTGCAGGACAAAACAGGAGGAGATTTACAAAAATTTAGTGCTATAGGAAATAATTTTATAGGAGAGCTTATGAAAAGGGAGGAGATAGCGGTAGCATTTACTTCCTTTAAATCAGATTATCCACAGTATGATCTTATCATTGATGAAGTAAAGGCCGCGCAATTGAAGGTAAACGTACAGGATATTCTGCAAACAATGCAGGCTTACTTCGGAAGTACCCAGGCATCAGATTTTAATCGTTTTGGAAAATATTACAGGGTTATAGTACAGGCAGATAAGGACGCACGTACAGATATAAGCTCTATGAATGGCATTTTCGTAAAAAACAGGAACGGTGAAAAAGTACCTATAACAACATTGGTAAGCCTGGAGCGGGTATACGGGGCAGAGAATATTTCAAGATACAATCTTTTTACATCAATAGGAGTGAATGCTATTGCAAGCCCCGGGTTTAGTTCGGGAGATGCAATACAAGCTGTAAGAGAAGTTGCGATGCAACAATTACCGGGTGGATATTCCTACGAATTTTCAGGAATGACCCGCGAGGAAATTGGTTCAGGGGGGCAATCTGTGTTGATTTTTATTTTATCCTTATTGTTTATCTATTTCCTTCTCGCAGCCCAGTATGAAAGTTACATACTTCCACTGGCAGTAATACTATCTATACCTACGGGTATCCTGGGAGTTTTTCTTGCAATTGGAATTACGGGAATCGAAAATAACATTTATGTACAGGTGGCTTTAGTAATGCTCATAGGGTTACTGGCTAAAAATGCAATTCTTATTGTAGAATTTGCTTCACAAAAAAGGCGCAGTGGAAAGTCCATAGTAGAAGCGTCCATAGAAGCAGCAAAACTCAGGCTGCGTCCAATCCTGATGACCTCATTTGCCTTTGTTGCAGGATTGACTCCAATGATGTTTGCTAAAGGACCTTCGGCAATGGGAAATCACTCTATAAGTATAGGTGCTGCTTACGGTATGCTTGCAGGTGTGATCCTGGGAATATTTATAATTCCGGTGCTTTTTGTAGTCTTCCAGTCCCTGCAGGAAAAATTCAGTAAATCAGAGGTTGTAAAGCCCGGAACCTCTTCTAAGCAAACTCCAATAATTATCAATCATTAATAAAATGAATAAAAAATCATATCTCATTATAGCAATCCTGCTTTTACAGTTAAGCATTTCCTGTAAGACATCTATAGTTGAAAAAACCGTCCCTGCGGATCTTCCCTCTAAATTTATGGGAGAAAAAAATCCTGATTCTTTGAGTATTGGAAATCTTCAATGGAGGCAATTTTATAAAGACCCTCAATTAAAGAATTTGATTGACAGTGCTGTTGTAAGAAATAATGATCTCCTGGAAGCGATGAAGAATGTAGAAGCTTCTCAACTCCTGCTAAAAAAATCGAAATGGGTGAATGTCCCTACTCTAAATGCTGAAGTTACAGGTACCTATACTTATTTTTCAGATAATAGTCTCAATGGATTAAGTACTGCCACTTTTTTAGAACAGAACCATTTGGAAGATTATACCGCTCAGGGAGTTTTATCCTGGGAGGCTGATATTTGGGGAAAACTGAAAAATCAAAAACGGAAAGCCCTGGCTGAATATATACAGACGGACGAAGTGAAAAAGGCAATTCAAACCTCTATAGTGGCACGAGTAGCCGAAAGCTACTTCAATTTACTTATGCTGGATGCACAGTTAGAAGTAGCCAAAAAAACCTGGAGCTTAGAGAGCGAACAAATGCAATTATTGCCTTACAATATGAATCGGGCGCGGTAACCTCCCTTGCCAAAAAACAAACAGAAGCCCTACGTCTACAGGCTGCTCAGCTCATTCCTCAACTTGAACAACAAATAATTATTCAGGAAAATGCATTAAGTATTTTAACTGGAAATTTTCCTTCAGAAATGAAAAGAGGAGAACTAAATAGCCTGCTTTCTCCAATGGAAGAAGTACAAACGGGAGTACTAAGCAGAACTCTTACAATTAAGGCCCGATATTCTGGCTGCTGAATTTAAGGTAAGAGCTGCACAGGCAAGTGTAGGAATTACCAAGGCTTCCCTCTATCCTTCTTTACGCATTACAGCAGCTGGAGGGGTTAATGCATTTATAAGAAGTAACTGGTGGAATGTTCCCGGCTCCCTATTTGGGATGGTAGCAGGTAGTGTTGGACAACCATTGCTTAATGGGAAACAACTTAAAACAGATTACAAAATTGCAATTATTGAGAAGGAAAAAACAGAACTCCAATTCCGGCAAAAAGTGTTGGAAGCGGTACAGGAGGTGTCAAATGCTTTGGTAAGTATAGAAAAGCTTCAAAACCAGCAACAGGTTATTATGGAACGTGAGCAGGTTCTGAATGAATCTGTTAGTGATGCAGATATGCTCTTTAAAAATGGAGTTGCGACCTACTTAGAAGTAATTACAGCCCAAACCAATTTGTTACAAAGTCAGCTGGAACTCGTGGCTATCGAAAAAAGTGAAATGGAAGCAAGAATTGAGTTATATCGTGCTTTAGGAGGAGGATGGAAATAGCTAAAACAAACAATAATAACTTTAGATATGATACTTGAAAAAATGAGAATCCATAACAGAAGATTATGGCTACCTGGAGTTCATAAAACCTCGGAGGAAAAGAAATCTATAGAAGGGAAACCGGAATTTACTCGCCGTTATCTTGAACTTCTTTCCCAATGGTTTGGAGATACTCTGGATCTTATAGATGACTTTGATACCGTATGCTTGTGTGAACTGGATTTTATTGAAATGATGCTCATAGGAGAATTGAAATTTTCTATAAACCTTTTGGAAAGTCCGGTGAACCGCACAGATTTTGTGAAGATAATCGATTTTATAAACTGGGCTGAAACCAGGATAAATGCAAAAATCCAGCAATAATGAAAGAATTAATTTTTATCCTTTTCTCTCTAATCTGGCTGCAAGACATCTCCTCCCCTGTGGGTATTTGGGAATTTAAGGAAGATAACACCCGGGTGGAGATTAAGACCTACCAGGGAAAATTGACTGGTGAATTAATATCCTCAGATAATCCTCATCGAAAAGGAGAAAAGGAGATTTTGAGAAATATGGAATTTCTGGAGGGGAAATGGGTGGGAGAGTTCTATAACCACAAGAGTAAAAGATGGGTACAGGCCGAATTTTTGGTAAAGGAAGATATCCTGTTTATTACCTGCAAATATGGGTTTGACACCAAAAATTTCCATTTTTATCGCGAAAAATAAAAAATGTACAGCCTTAAATATGAGGCACTAGGCCACTCCTGAATTTTACAAGTTTAATACAATCTTCAAACTGTATTTTTATTCAATTACCTGATGAATCCTTTTCAAGTTTTAAAATTTTTTCCGTTTTTCGTTTTCCTTTTTCTTACTTCCATCACAAGCTTTGCACAGGGTGAGACTAAAGATTCTGTCCCTAATACCTGGCAACTTCTAAAATATGATGGGATAAGTGCCTTTCAAGGTTTAACAACAACTTACGCGAAACCTCTGGAATGGGAAAAGGAAGATTATCTTACTGCAGGTGCAATAGTTTTAGGCACAGGAGCTATGTTTTTAATTGACGAAAATTCTACTGAATGGTTCATGGCTCAGGAAGAAGACATTCCAAATCTTATTAAAGAGGCAGGATGGTATTATGGTAGTCCACAAAACAATTATGCCTTAAATGGAGCTGTATATTTATACGGTTTATTCACGAAAAATCAGAAAATCAGGAAAACAGGTGTTCTGTTAATTTCCGCAGCCTCAACTGCAGGCCTCCTCCAAACTTTTTCTAAAACTGTTGCAGGAAGGGGACGTCCCACAACGGGGGAAGGATCTGCCAGTTTTAAACCTTTTAGTAATAAAGGGGAGTATCACAGTTTCCCATCAGGTCATACCATATTGTCGTTTACTACTGCCTACGCTATTGGAAAACAATTTAATAATCCTTTTATAAAAGCGGGAATATATGGATTTGGACTGGTAGCTCCAATATCAAGGCTTTGGGCAGGTGCACATTGGTTTTCTGACGTGGGAGTGAGTATTATAATTAGTGTAGTGGTTGTAGATGCTATTGATAATTACTTAAACAAGCAAAGAGATTATGGATCTCAAATCCATGATAAAAATAAAATTAGCTGGAGTTTCCAATTAGGAATGGGACAAATGAAGGTTACTGAGTACTTTCTAATGCAGGTTATAAAGTAATAACAGTCCAGGTAAGTTTCATATATACTCTCATTGTGCCTTTCTTAGATCCTTACTACTTCCTGTAATTTTCTACAGAATAGTAACTCGCCTTCTTTTTAAAATTTCTGAAATGGCACCAGAACTTTCGTTCACCCATCTCCCTATTTTTAAAATTTCCGATAAATTATTGTCAGATATTTAAAAAGATATATTTTATAAATTTACAAAAGGAAAGAAAATTAAATCCGGACCTTGATCATTTACAAGAATAAAATCGAGAGTGGTTGATGCAGAAATTAAGTTTTCGGTACTTATTCAATTTAATTCCAATTCAAATTGAGTGGCTGTAGACGTGATAAATAAAAGAAGCTCCCTACTGCCGTTCCTGCGGAAGAAATGGAGTGAAAAACATTGAAAACAATTATAAATACAAGAATATTATGAAACAGGTAGTGGTCTTGACTGGAGCAGGTATTAGTGCCGAAAGTGGAATAAATACTTTTCGTGATGCAAATGGGTTGTGGGAAGGCCACGATGTAATGGAAGTCGCATCCCCTCTCGGCTGGAATAAAAACCCTGAAACCGTTCTTGAATTCTACAATCAACGACGAAGGCAACTCCAGGAGGTAGAGCCAAATCCTGCTCATTTTGCTTTAGCTGACCTGGAAAAAAAGTTCAAAGTAAATATTATAACTCAAAATGTAGATGATCTTCACGAAAGAGCTGGCAGCTCCAGGATACTACATTTACATGGGGAACTCTTAAAAGTAAGAAGCACCTTTGATCCCGATTTAGTGCTTGACTGGAGAAAGGACCTCAATCCCGGTGACTTTTGTGAACACAATCATCAACTTCGCCCTCATATTGTTTGGTTTGGAGAAGAAGTTCCTATGTTTCCTGTAGCTTTCGAAATAACAGAGAAAGCTGATATTTTAATTATCGTAGGAACTTCTATGCAGGTTTATCCTGCAGCTGCCCTTCTGGATTATGCTAAAGCAGATGCTGAAATATATTTCATTGATCCTAATCCTTCCCTCAGGCACCGCCAGGATATTACTGTAATAGACAAAAAAGCATCTGTGGGAGTCCCTCAACTAGTAAAAGAATTGCTTCGTGAGTAAGCTTAACGGATCCACAAAATAAAAATGCCGTGTGATTAAATAAAAATTGTTAATGACTTATCTTAGCCTTTTTAATTTAAACACCCATAAATGACACCGCTTAAAGCAATTTCACCTATTGACGGAAGATATCATCAAAAAACCCGGGAACTTATAAAATATTTTAGCGAAGAAGCCCTTATCCAATATCGGGTACGGGTGGAAATCGAATATTTTATTGCCTTATGTAAATTGCCTTTACCCCAGCTTAAAAATGTGGCAGAAGAGAGATTTGATGATCTACGGAACATCTTTAAAAATTTCACCTCTATTGATGCAGCTGCTGTAAAAGAAATTGAAAAAACAACCAATCACGATGTAAAGGCGGTTGAATATTTTATAAAACAAAAATTTGACGACCTTGAGCTTGGGGAATACAAAGAATTTATTCATTTTGGCCTTACCTCCCAGGATATTAATAATACTGCAGTACCTTTAAGTTTAAAAGAGGCTGTTACAGATGTGTATCTTCCAGGCCTTGATCAAATAATTCAGAAGTTAACAGATTTGTCAAAGGAATGGGAAAAAATTCCATTACTGGCCCGTACTCATGGACAGCCCGCCTCTCCCACCCGCTTAGGCAAAGAAATGGAAGTTTTTATAACTCGTTTGCAAATTCAAAAAACGCAATTAGAGACTGTACCTCACTCCTCAAAGTTTGGAGGAGCAACAGGAAATTATAATGCTCATAAAGTTGCTTATCCAACTATAGATTGGAGAAAATTTGGAACCGACTTTGTGGAAAAGGATCTTGGGCTTAATCATTCTTTCCCTACCACTCAAATTGAACATTACGATAATATGGCAGCCTTATTTGATAATCTTAAAAGGCTGAATACTATCCTTATCGATCTTAATCGCGATTTCTGGACATATATCTCCATGGATTACTTTAAACAGAAGATAAAAGAAGGAGAAGTGGGATCTTCTGCCATGCCTCATAAAGTTAATCCTATAGATTTTGAGAACAGCGAAGGAAATTTGGGTCTCGCTAATGCAATATTTGAACATTTATCGGCAAAATTACCTGTGAGCCGACTTCAAAGGGATCTAACGGACAGCACTGTTTTAAGAAATATTGGTGTTCCTATTGGACATACTTTAATTGCGTTTCAGTCTACCCTTAAGGGATTGAATAAGCTACTACTAAACGAAAGTAAAATTCAACAAGACCTGGAAAACAATTGGGCAGTTGTGGCAGAAGCAATTCAAACTATTTTAAGAAGGGAAGGCTATCCAAACCCTTATGAAGCATTGAAAGGACTCACGAGAACAAACGAAGCAATTAACCAGGAAAGTATTGCAAACTTTATTGAGACTTTGAGAGTAACTGAGGAAATTAAAGTGGAATTAAAATCTATCACTCCTCAAAATTATACAGGTCTTTAAAATATATTCATTCTGAAATACAAAAAGCCCGATATTTTATTACCGGGCTTTTTAATGCATAAAGAATTTCTCCTAACGTTTATTCTTTTCCATCGGTTTCTTCAATTTCCTGTGTTTCTTCTTCTGCTCCACCAGTTGAAGCAAAGATCTCTTTTACCCCAGAGAATGCCTCCAGATTTAGATCCCCTTCCTGCAGAGAACGTACAAGTTGCATAATGTCCCCGGGATTCATATCCTTACCCAGTAAGCGGGCAATACCCATACCTTTTGAGTCATCAAATCCATAAATAATGACTTCATCTACTGCCTCTTCTTCGCTAGTAAAGTAAATTTCCATCCTGGAAGTTCCACCTCCATACCTCATTAGCAGCTGGTACTTTTCCTCCTTAAGTATATTGAAAAGATTATTTTTTTCTACTTCAATAGTCTCAGTATTGGCGTCTTTTTTTGGAATAGCAAGAATATTAATTTTCTTAACTGTTTCAAGAATTTCCCGCTGTTCAAGATCCAGGCTTTCTGCATTTGCAAACATACTTGCAGGAATGTCAAAAGCTACGAAATCTTTGCTTTCCTGGTTGTCTACATAATATTCCTGCAGCGTTTGCTGGTTGTCACAGGAGATCATCCACGTAACCAGGAAAGCGACACCTATTGATTTAAGCAGTCTCATAATATTTATTATTTAGACTTATTTGCTTTTACATTTTTCAATTCTTCAGACCCTGGTACTTTAAGATCAGAAGTTAGTTTAGAAATCTTTGTAAGATCCAAGTCTCCTGTAATACTCATTATTACAGAAACAGGTTTTCCATCTTTCTGCCCTTCCATAAACATAAACAGTTCACTTACAAAATTGTCATTACGGCCGGGTTTAGAATAGAACTTGATATTATTTCCACCTTCACTCACTCTCATTAATTCATCCAGCGTACCTTTTTTAAGATAAGAGGCAACATCTGTGGCCATTTGTGACCGCACCCCTTGCTGGTGGGAACTATACACTCTAATTTCCTTTAAATTATCGATTAAATTAAGGTATTGCTGGGCCTCGGGATCATCTGCACTTAAATCTACTTTTGACAATAGTTTAAACATTTTGCTTGTCATGACCACGGCATCTACTTCCTTCATTGAATCGTACTTCTCAAAACTTTGCGAGTATCCCGTTAAAGATATTAGGGCTACGGCGACTAAAATTGCTATCTTTTTCATTGTTTTTGGTTTTAATTATTCTTTTATGTACTTGTTTTTGGCTTTATCAAATTCTTCTATGTAAGCCAGGTCTTCCCTGCCGGAGTTTAATGCGGCAGAAATTAACTGCAGGCTTTCTTTTGCTTTTTCATATGCTTCCTGGGGGTCTTCTATAGTCCCTAAATCCTGCTGATTTAGATCTTCCTGCCCATTATTAAGTCCCACAAATAATCCTACTGCCAGGATAATACTTGCTGCAATCCCGGTGAAGGCATATTTCTTTCTATGCGATCTCACTTTAATCTCTCCCGGATAAGAAGCAGAATTTTCTCTTGCTACATAAGAAAATAGCAATATATATTCTTCTAAATGTGCTTAAGCACTTTTCCAGAGGTAAAATATTCCCGCAAAAGCTTTTCTTCAGCAAGGCTGGTGTTCCCATCCTCATATTTTTGCAGAAGAGCTTCTATTTTAGTTAATTCCATAGTTGTGTTTTTTTATTAATTCTTCTCTTATTTTTTTTCTCGCCCTTGAAAGTGCCACACGAATTGCGGTTTCATTCATTTGGGTTATTTCTGATATTTCTTCATAATCATATTGCTCTACATCCCTTAGTTGAAAAATTAGTTTTTGCTGTTCCGGCAAGGCATTCAGAATCTTATTTACCTGGTCCAGTTCATCACTTATCTCCAGCTGTTGATGTTGGTTATTTTCTTTACTATCGTAATTGCTGTGAACTATTTTTAAATTATTGTTCTGCTTCAATTTCAACTGATCAAGGCAGTGGTTTTTCGTTACTGTCATCGCAAAGGCCTCAAGATTGGCATAGTGATTGAGTTTATCATTCCGGCTCCACAATTTTAATATTACATCTTGGGTCGCATCCTCGGCTGCTTCCCTTGACGTTAGCAATCGCAGTGCCAAACGATAAATTTTATCCTTAACGGGATCAATTAGTTTAACAAAGGTGTTTTGGTTCATTGGTTGGTTGTTAGTACCTCTACATCTTTACGACGAACCACTTGTGAATTTGTTACAAGGGGAATTGAAATGTCAAAAAATTGTAACTATTTTTAAAGGTTACTTAAATCAAAATTACATATATGAAATTATTAAAGCTTTTTTTACTGGCCCTACTTGTAAGTAGCTCTACTATTTCTTGTTCTAAAGATGAAGATGACATAGGTCCTCAGGCAGTAAAACCGGGTGATAAGAGAGATTTTACAGTTGAGAACTTTATTTATAAAGGAATGAATTTATATTATCTCTATAAGGCTGATATTCCGCAATTAGCAAATGATTATTTTGACACGCAGTCCCAACTGAATGATTTTATTGATAACTACCCTACTCCCGAAGATTTTTTCTACGATGGAGTTGTAGCATCACAAGATAGGTTTAGCTGGATTGTAGATGATTATATAGAGCTTGAAAATTCTTTCGCGGGAATAACTAAAACTTCGGGAATGTCTTATGTCCTTAGTTATTACTCTGAAGATTCAAATAATATTTTTGGAGTGGTGCGATTTGTTGAACCCGGAACTTCTGCTCAGGTTGCAGGTGTTAAGAGAGGAGATATCTTCACAAAGGTAAATGGGGAACAATTAACTGATACTAATTACGGGGCGTTGTTAGGCGGTGATAGCTATACCCTTAATATCGCCAGTATTGAGGAAAACACTATTATAGATTCAGGAGAAACAGTAAATCTTACAACTGCAGTTTATCAATCAAATCCCGTTTACATAGCTAAAACTTTAACCATTGACGGTAAAAAGATTGGGTACCTAATGTATAATAGTTTTACAAATGAGTTTGATGAACAATTAAATACTGCCTTTGGACAATTTAAAGCAGATAATGTTGAAGAATTAATTCTTGATCTTCGTTACAACAGCGGTGGAGACGTTAGAACTGCCACAGATCTTGCAGCCATGATTACTTACCAGTTTCCGGGACAGGTATTTATGAAAGAAGAATGGAATGCTGAACTTCAGGAATATTGGGAAGAAAATGATCCTAATGGATTGGTCAATAAATTTAATACCACTTTAAGAAGTGGAACACAAATAAATAGTTTGATGCTGGAGAGAGTTTATGTATTAACTTCCTCTCGATCTGCTTCTGCAAGTGAGTTAATAATTAATGGTTTGGATCCTTATATTGATGTAGTTCAGGTTGGAGATAAAACAACTAAGCAAATTTACGGCATCCACTACCTTATACGATTCACCCAATTTTAGGAGACAAAATGCAAATACGAAACATACTTATGCTATTCAGCCGTTAATATTAAAATCTGTAAACAAGAATGGAGTTTCAGATTATATTAATGGTTTAAGTCCTGATCTTGAACTTAAAGAAAATATTAGAAACTATGGAATACTGGGTGATCTTGACGAACCTTTATTAAGAGCTGCTCTAAATCTTATTCAGGAAAATAGAGTTTCTGTTCCTCAATTTCAAACCTACAAGTTTGCTGGTGAAGATGGAATGTTTCAACCAACTTACCAGAGAATGTATATACACGATATTCCACAAATTCCTGTTGACTAGATCGTTATACTTTTAGTAAAAAGGCCGATTTTTAATTATGTCAGCTTTTTAGCTTTAAACCTTATCATATGTTGTACTTCCATTGTAAGCTTGGGGTAGCCTAAGCGACTTAATGTGTAGAAAATAATCTGTAAATTTACTTCCCCCTCCTCTTATTGACTATTCATATATTTAAATAAACAATATGAAATTGACAAAAAATAATAACTTTTTATTGATCTTCCTGCTAGGTTTGCTGTTCAGTTGTTCAGCCGATAATGAGGAATTTATTGAGGAGGAAACTGAAAATAATATTGATAATCCTGCCAGTACAATAATTAAGAAGGATCTTGAGGTACAAAAATTTATATATCGTGGGATGAGTGATATTTATTTATACAACAGTGACGTGGATTTACTTGCCTCTGATTATTTTGCGACCCAGGAGGATAAAGAAGATTTTTTGGACAACTACACCAAACCCGAAGACTTATTCGAAAGACTTATGGCATCCCATGATCGCTTTAGTTATATTATGGATGATTATAATGATTATAATAAAACTTCAGGAGGCTTAGATGCCATTACAGGAATGAGCTATGGATTGGTAAGCTACTGTACTAATTGTTCTGAAGTATTTGGTTATGTGAAATTAGTACTGCCGGGATCTAATGCAGACGATAAAGGAGTAAAAAGAGGAATGATCTTTAACAGGATCGACGGGCAACAAATAACTACTTCCAATTACAATGAACTGTTGGATTCTAACAGCTTTAGCATTGGTCTTGCTAAAATCGAAGATAATACAATAAGTGAGTTAGATCAAACTATCACCATTTCTGAACGTGAGCAAAAAGAAAATCCAATTGCCTACAATAAAGTTATGGATATCGATGGTGAAAAAGTTGGTTATTTATACTATAATAGTTTTGATGAAGATTACGATGAAGATCTAAACAATGCTTTTAAGGAATTAAAAGGAGCCGGAGTTACTGAGCTGGTCTTAGATCTAAGGTACAACGGTGGAGGTTCTGTAAGAACTGCGACTGATCTTGCTGCAATGATTACTAAGCCAATTCCTGGCCAGCTCTTTATGAAAGAGAAATGGAATCAAAAATATCAGAAATATTACGAGCAAAATAAACCGGAGTATTTGTTGAATAATTTTAATAAGACCTTGAGAACAGGAACTCCCATTAATAGTCTTAATCTTTCCCGTGTGTTTGTTTTAACAACTGCATCTTCTGCTTCAGCAAGTGAATTAATTATTAATGGACTAGATCCTTATATTGATGTCGTACAAATTGGAGATGTAACTACAGGAAAATTTCAGGCTTCGGTCACTCTATATGATTCTGAAGATTTTTCCAAAGATCACGCATCTTTAAAAACCACGCATAAGTATGCCATGCAACCCCTCGTTTTAAAATCTCATAATGCCCATGATGTATCAGATTACGTAAATGGACTTACTCCTGATATTACTTTAAAAGAGAATGTTAGGAATCTGGGAATACTGGGAGACCCTTCAGAACCTTTACTAAAGGTGGCGCTGGATGTAATTAAAGGCAACAGAGTTTCCATTCCTGAAGTTAAAGAATATAAAAATATAGGAGAAAGCGGAATGTTTGAGCCGGAATATCAAAGAATGTATATAGACAAATTGCCTGAAGTAATAGAGTAAAATGAAACAGAAATCAATTAAAACGGCCACCGGAAATCTTTATTTTCGGTGGCCGTTTTTATATGAACAACAATAACTTAGTTATTAAAGTAAAATCCGTTTGGTGCTACTCCAACTTCGATTTTTTGAAGAAGTTCTCCTGCTGTAGAATACACTTCTACAAAACTATTTGAAGCAAAATCACTTAAGCATCTGCAACATAGACTCTCCCATCTTCTACCTCAAAACCATACATTATGCCCCATTCTGAATTGCTTTCATATTGAAAAAGAGGCTCTGCTGCTAAGTTCTGTGGCATCTGTGGAAATAGAATATACTCCTTTTCCAATTGTGTAATATATAGATTGTCCTTCAACATCAATTTTACTAGCGCCTGCCAATCCTTCCGCAGAAATAATTTGGGATTCTACCTCTCCACTGTTAAGATTGATCACCTGTAGGGTTCCACTGCTTAAAGTGTATAAACGATCTCCCACAACTTTTATAGAGTTAAGGCCAGCCGCAACCTCTATAGTATTTACCACCGTGTTTGTAGCAGGATTAAGGACGCTTATCGAATTACCTGAACCAAAGGAAGAATTTTGCACATAAAGCAGCTCCTTAGCTTGAGTTATATAGGATGCTGTATTGTTGATTTCAATTGTTTCTTCAACTTCCAGGGTTTCCAAATTAATGACGGCCACAAAATCATCTGTATTAGAATCAAAACTTGCAAGGTTGGTTACATAAGCTTTTCCGTTAATTATAGTACCATAATAAGGTACCTGCAAATCACTTTCTACTCTTCCAACCAGTTCAAAGGTGTGCCTGTCTACAACTGTAATCATATTTGATCCGTTAGAAATTATATATGCGTTGTTCTCATCAAAGAACATAGATTGAAGGTACTTCCCAAGATCATCACCTTCGCTCACTGCCGCAAAAATTTCCTGTTCTACAGTTTGTAAATCATCACTTACAAATGTAACTGTACTTAAGCAGCCTGTGAACCCTCATTTAGCACAAAAAATCCATTGGAATATTCGCTGCCTTCTTCAGGTAATTCTACAATATCATCGTCACTGCTACAGGAGTTTAATAAAAACGCTCCAAGCATTCCGAATAAAAATGATCTGGTAATCTTCATAGTTTAAAAATTAAGGTTTAGGTATATATTAAAGTTTATGCCGGGCATCCAGCGATTTTCCATACTTTGATAGGCTTCATCAAAAAGATTATTTACACGCGCACCCAGTCTGTAATTTGCCATATTTCCAAAACCATAGGAAGAGGCTATATTTGAAACTGAGTAAGAAGACAGATTATAGCGAGTATCATTGTTTGACCGGGTAAAAACTTCACCGTTGAACATAAGTTGGTAATTCACCTCCCATCGCTTGTTTTTATATTCCAGGGAAGCAGTAGTTTTATGAAAAGGCACATAAATTAACTGTTGGTAAGTGTCTCGGTTTTCTGAAACTGTATAAGCATAGGTAGCATTAAGGTTTACATACTGTTGATCTCCAATTTTCCTGTTCCACCTCATTAGTCCTTCAAGCCCATAGGTTCTAACTTCTGCCACATTTCTGGGTCTCCACTCACCGTTACTTCCGGGAATCCACTGGATCATATTTTTAATATCTATATAGTAAGCAGTAAGATCTAAACCTATTCCTTTCCAGGTAAAGCTGTTTCCAATTTCCCCTTGCAGAGAAACTTCCGGATTTAAAACTGTATTTCCAGATGTTGTCCAGTAGAGATCATTATAGGTTGGGATTCGAAAATTTCGGGAGACGTTCAGCTTAAGAATATAAAATTCTGAAAATTTATAGCGCCCTCCTGCTGAAAAAAGGAAGGGACTTTTATAATTATTGGTGCTTTCCTTCCGCAAACCTGCCTCATAAGTTAAGTGGTCATTAGGCTAGGTGTTTCATTAAAAGCGCAGCGGAAAATATATTCCTGTTGTTCTCTCCAATGCTACTTCCCTCACCCATGGTGTAGGTGTTCGTTAAGATTGCATTGAACTGGAACTTTTCCAAACCTGAATATTCGAGGTCATATTTGCCAATAATAGTTTTTGCCTCTCCAAAAGAATAACGGTTTGAATCTATGTTCTCGTAGTAACGGTAATTTTCATCCAAAAAAGCAATCCTGGTAATAGATTTAAATTTCTGTAACCTGCTCTCCCACTCCAGCAAATTACGATTATTGAAGTTTTGATACTTTGTCCTCGTTTCTGAAGGCCTTATTAAGGAAAAATGTCTTTCACTGTCGAAAAGTTCCCCGTAATATTTAAAAATATTGCGATTGTTAAACCTAGTATGCAATCCCAAAGTTTATGGAATTACTGTAGAACTGTCCGTTAAGATTTTTCCTGGCGTTTGGCCATTCATAATCGTTATCTGAACTATTATGCGCTCCTGCCACAGATATACTCCATTTTTCCCAACCTGCCTTTAGCCTGTAACGAGCATCAAGAGTATTAAAGCTTCCGTATTCAAGAAAAAGATCATTTTCCAGTCTATCCCGAAAGGACAAATTTGTATTTAAATGTACGGTTCCTCCAATTGCCCCAGTGCCATAGGCAACACTTCCTCCGCCGCCCCTAACTGCTATCTCATCAAAGCCTGCAGCATTAATAGTATTAAAATCTATTTGCCCGTTAAATTGTGAATTAATATTGATCCCATTCCACAAAACAGCCGTTTGTGATGCAGTAGTACCCCTAAAAGCTTAGTGAAGAAACCATCCCGTTACCGTTTTCCTTGAAGAAAATAGGAGTATTAAAATTTAACAAAGAAGTTAGTAAAGGACGGGTATGTTTGGTAGCCGAATCAGAAATTTTAATTACTGTTTGGCCCGTAGAAAAGTCTTTAAGACGGGTGTCTACAAGAAAGACTTCCTCAAGTACTGTAATAGAATCCGGTTGTGCAATTGCAGGGAATGCAAATACAAGTGCCGTTAAGGTAAAAAAGTAGTATACGTTTTTCATCTGCCTCAGACTTTTATCCCGAAAGTCGCGAATCTTTTAAGTTTGATTTGGCAGGTCTCCTGGCTCGCGTCTTTTTGTTCACCTTCCCATTCCATTTTAAGGAACAGTGGTAAAGAAGTAATAACAAAAAGCATCCCTGTTTAAGGGACAAAGCTTACAGTTGCGGGAACAGCTCAGGATTAATTGAAGTATTAAATACGAATTAAAAATATTCTATCTTCAATTCACCTGATTCCCTTTTAATCGAAATGGCGCTATAAATATAGCACCCGTATCGAACCAAAATTCTGGTGCAAATTTAAACATTTAAGTTTCTTTACGCTGAAAAAAATTAAATAATATTACTTTTGAGCTGTAAATCCCATGCCTTGAAAAATAATCTCTTACTCATTTTCGCTGTTCTATTCTTATCCTGTAAAGGAGAAAGCGAAAAAGGCTCTTCTCCCAAACCAACTGAAGCTGAGCTGGTTGAAATTAAATATGCTGAAGGATTTTCTATTGAATCTTATGAGGGTTATAAAGTCCTTATCGTTAAAGATCCCTGGCCAGATGCCAATCAAATTTACCGCTATTTACTTGTAGAGGATGAAGCAAAAGTACCTGCTGATTTAAAGTTTGAGCACAAAATTAAAATTCCTGTAGAAAATATTGTCGTTACATCCACCACCCATATCCCCTCACTTGAAGTTTTAGAAAGTGAAGAAAAATTAATAGGATTCCCGGGACTTGATTATGTTTCTTCTCAAAAAACAAGAAATAGGATTGAAAGTGGAGAAATAACCGAATTAGGAAAAAATGAAGCGATCAATACTGAAATCCTAATTGCTTCAAATCCTGACCTGGTGATTGGTTTCGCGGTAAACGGTAACAATAAAACTTACAACACATTAAAAAGAGCTGGAATACTAGTCATTTTCAATGGAGACTGGACAGAAAATTCACCTTTAGGAAAAGCCGAATGGATAAAATTTTTTGGCGCACTCTTTAATAAATCTAAAGAAGCTGAAGAATATTTCATCCGGGTGGAGATAAATTATCAGGCAGCAAAAACACTTGCAAAGGCAGCTGAAGAAAAACCTGTTGTCTTAAGTGGCTCAATGTACAAGGAGCAGTGGTACGTTCCCTATGGTAATTCCTGGCTTGCGCAATTCATTGAAGATTCTAATGCTTCATATATTTACAAGGATACTGAAGGAAGTGGTAGTATTGCCCTGGCCTTTGAAACCGTCTTAAGTGATGCTCAAAATGCTGATTATTGGGTTGCTCCCGGTCAATTTATATCTTTTGAACAATTACAGGAAGCTTCTCATCATTACGAGCAATTTAAAGCAGTAACATCAAAAAATGTATTCACTTATGCTAACACTAAAGGTGAAACAGGCGGAGTTATTTTTTATGAGCAGGCACCCAATAGACCAGATCTGGTTTTGAAGGACCTTATCTCGATATTCCACCCCTCTTTACTTCCGGATTATGAGAGGACATTCTTTAAACCCTTAGATTAATGCAAGGAAGTACCCATTATAAGATACTTTTACTCATTCTGTTTTTAGCGGTCATTGCCTTTTCAATTTTAAATTTAAGCCTGGGATCGGTTAATATCCCGGTGAGGGAAGTTTTTAACACATTTCTTGGGGAGGAAGTTAGCAGGGAAAGCTGGAAATATATTCTTATTGAATTTCGTCTTCCAAAGGTAATGACGGCCATTCTCACGGGATCTGGTCTTGCGGTTAGCGGGCTTTTAATGCAGACCTTATTTCGCAACCCTCTGGCAGGTCCCTACGTCCTGGGACTTAGCAGTGGAGCCAGCCTGGGAGTTGCTCTTATAATTATGGGTTCGTACGTTTTTGGAGGAGTAGCCACTAGCTTTTTACTTTCCAAATGGAGCCTGGTAATAGCCGCAAGTTTGGGGAGTTTACTTGTTTTACTAGCGGTACTTCTCGCTTCAGCCAAACTGCGGGATACTATGGCTATTTTAATTATAGGTCTTATGTTCGCCAGTCTCACTGCTGCAGTGGTAAGCGTTTTATCTTATTTTAGTCCTGCAGCACAATTGCAACAATATGTCTTTTGGTCTTTTGGCAGCCTGGGAAATCTTTCCTGGGAAGAAGTAGGAATTTTATTTATTTTCTGGATCCTGGGAATAATTATCTCTGTCTTCTGCATTAAAAATTTAAATTCGCTTCTGCTGGGGGAGCAATATGCCAGGAGCCTGGGAGTAAGCATTGGCAGAAACAGACTCTTGATAATACTGGCCACAAGTTTGTTGGCAGGAAGTATCACCGCCTTTGCAGGTCCCATTGCATTTGTAGGATTAGCGGTCCCTCATTTGATAAGAAATGTGATCTCTTTAAATGATCACAGGATATTGCTTCCCGCTGTGATTTTAGGTGGAGCCATTTTAATGCTTGTGTGTGATATAGTTGCACAATTACCCGGCAGTCAATATACTTTACCTATTAATGCCATCACCTCTCTCGTTGGAGCTCCTGTAGTCATATGGCTATTGGTGAGGAAGCGAAAATTTATATTTTAATTTATAAAAAAGATTGATTCACATATTACCCTTAGTACTAAAAACCTTGAAATAGGTTATAAAAGTAAAAAGAAGAATACTGTTATAGCTTCTCAAATTAACCTAGATATTTATGAAGGGGAGTTAGTAGCCGTAGTGGGTGTTAACGGGGTTGGAAAATCTACTCTCTTACGTACATTAAGTGGAGTGCAGGAAGCTCTCCTGGGAGAAATTTTTATTAGATCGAAGCCTTTACAGGAAACTTCATCATTAGAACTGGCAGAATTGGTGAGTGTCGTGCTTACTTAAGTCAACCTTATTCTAAGAATCTAACTGTTCTTGAGCTAATTGCTTTGGGAAGACAACCTTATACCAATTGGATAGGAACATTATCACAAAAGGACAGTGAGCACATCAGGAATTCTCTGAAATTAATTGATATTGAAGATATACAACATAAGAAATGTTATGAGTTGAGTGACGGTCAACTTCAAAAGGTACTAATAGGCCGGGCACTTGCACAGGATACTCCGGTAGTGCTGCTGGATGAACCCACCACACATCTTGATATTTACCACCAGGCGTACGTATTAAAACTCCTGAAAAGACTTACAATTCAAACGAGGAAAAGTATAGTATTTTCTACGCACGAGATTAATCTGGCCCTGCAGTTATGCGATAAGATCATTTTGATGAAAAAAGATGACGTAATGATAGGTTCTCCTTTTCAACTCATGGAAAATGAGGCCTTCTCCAGAATTTTTCCTGAAGATCTCATCGTTTTTGATAAATCATCTCAATCATTTAAAATTAAACCTTAACTGAAAATCTTCAGGAGAAGTGGGCACAGAACTTTTACAAGAAGATCATTTAATTATCTTTGAGTAAATTCTTCTCTGCCAGATATCATGGATTTTATTCTGAACCCGTTTTATTTACTTCTTGCTCTCGCCCTGGGTTACTTGCTGGGCAACTATATCGCTGGTTTAAAAGCTAAAGCAAGATCGGGTGATTTAGCTGAAAAAAACAATCAATTAAAACTTAAGATTGAAGACCTTAATAATCAGCATATCAACAGTGTTGAAGAATTTAAAAAAGAAAGGTCTGAAGCACTACTTCACCACGAAAACCTGTTATTTAAAGTAGAAAAAGAGAGAGATCTATTGAGGAAAGAAAGAGATTTTTTCAGCAATGATCTTACCCGAAGAAATGCAGAATTTGAGAACCTTCAGCAAAGAAATCTGGAACAAAAAGAGGAAGTAGAACAACTTCAGAAAAAATTTGAAGCGCAATTTGAAAATCTGGCGAACAAGATCTTTGAAGAAAAATCAGAAAAATTTACCAACCTTAATAAGGAAAATATTCAAAATATTTTGCACCCGCTAAACGAGAAGATCAAAAGTTTTGAAGAAAAGGTTCAAAAGAATAATTCCGACTTTATAGAGCGGCATGCACAGTTGGGTGAGCAACTTCAATTCCTTAATAAACAAAACATCAGGATTAGTGAGGAAGCTACCAATCTCACAAAAGCATTAAAAGGAGATTCCCAAATGCAGGGGAACTGGGGGGAAATGATTCTGGAAAGAGTCCTGGAACGAAGCGGTTTGCAGAAAGACAGCGAATATTTTGTGCAGCAGAATTTTCAAACAGAAGAAGGGAAGAACATTCGTCCTGATGTAGTGATCTTTTTACCCGGAAATAAGAAAATGATCGTAGATTCTAAAGTCTCTCTTGTGGCGTATGAGCGCTGTATGAATGAACCTGAAGAATCTCTTCGCAGGAATCATATAAAAGATCATCTCACTTCGGTAAAAAAACGGGTGGAGGAATTGAGTGCTAAAAACTATCACATACTTTACGAAATGGAGAGCCCTGATTTCGTATTGTTATTTATCCCAATAGAATCTGCATTTGCAATGGCATCGGGTGAATATCCAAATTTGTATTCTGAAGCATTTGATAAAAACATTATTATAGTTACTCCCACCACTCTTTTAGCTGTTTTGAAAACTGTGGATACGATGTGGCAAAATGAGAAACAAAAACAAAATGCCATTGACATTGCAACTCAGGCTAAGTGCGCTTTATGATTCTTTTGTAAATCTCACAGACGATCTTCAGAAGATTGGTCGTCAATTAGGTACTGTGCAGGGAAGTTATGATACTGCCATTAAAAAGTTAACTAATAAAGGAAATTTAGTGAACCGGGTTGAAAAATTGAAAAAATTGGGTGCAAAAGCAAGCAAGCAGCTGGATCAAAAGCTTCTCACCCGCGCCCAAAATAGCAGTGATAGTTACGAAATTGATGATGCTGAATAAAATAAATGTTTTTAAGGATATATTACTTTATAACTTTGTCATGTACACAAAGACTTTTTTGAGGTAATTTTTCCCGTTCGTATATATTATAAAATGAAAATGTAAATTTGGTTCACCACATCGTACCATGAAAAAGACGCTTTACTATATATTGGGAAGTTTACTACTACTTTACCTTCTCTATTTTGCTTTCATTTACTTTGTACCCTATAGCGAAGGGACTCGTACCGGGGAATTAATAAAATTCAGCAGGAAAGGTGTTATTACTAAAACCTGGGAAGGTGAAATTAGCCAGGGAATAAGTGGTGCCCAGATTTTCCAGTTTTCCGTTCTAGACGGGAATAAAGAAGTTATAAAGGAGCTAAGGGAAAACGAAGGTAATTATGTAAAACTCACATACGTTGAAAGGTATTCTACCTTTATATTTTGGGGAGATACCCGCTATTTTATTACAGAAGTTGAAGAGGCAAGATCGCCACATTTTAGAGACAGATAATGCACGAAAAATTTAAAAAAATAACCCAGTCACAGGTAGTAATTTCCGAATTAATGCTTCCCTCCCATTCCAATTTTAATGGGAAAATCCATGGAGGATATATTTTGTCACTCCTAGACCAGATCGCCTTTGCCTGTGCCTCCAAACACTCCGGTGTCTATTGTGTTACAGCAAGCGTGGACACAGTAGATTTTTTAAATCCTATTGAAATTGGAGAACTCGTCACAATGAAAGCTTCAGTTAATTACGTGGGTTCCAGTTCCATGGTCATAGGTATTAGAGTGGAGGCTGAAAACATTCAAACAGGAGTAGTAAAACATTGTAATTCCTCTCATTTTACAATGGTAGCAAAGGATAAAGAAGGAAAATCGGTCAAAGTTCCAGGTCTCATAATAGAAACTGATGATGATATACGCAGGTTCGTCAAAAGCATTCAACGAAGCAATATGAAAAAGAAGCGCAAGCAGGAATTTCATGAAACCGATTTTACCTCCAGTGAATACCTTCATTTACTTAAAGATCACAACGTGAAGTTGGAAATGAAATGAAAATAAATGGTTTTATACTATCCTTACTGTCGGCAATCCTGTTGGCCTATTTCTTTCCCACTGCTTTAAGTCGCCTGCCTCTTCCTTTAATTATAAATATTGGGATTGGTCTTATCTTTTTCTTTTACGGACTTAAAATGGCTCCCGCAGAGCTTAAACAGGGATTTTTTAATTATCCTTCCCATTTCTTAATACAGGGTACAACTTTTATCTTATTCCCCTTCATTACCCTTGCCTTTTTTCCATTTTTTGAAGGAGGAACTGAATCTGATCTATGGTTGGCAATCTTTTTCCTAGGAGTTCTTCCCTCTACAGTTTCCTCATCTGTAGTTATGGTTGCCATTGCGAAAGGAAACCTGCCTACCGCAATTTTTAATGCCAGTATCTCCGGATTAATCGGAATTCTGGCCACTCCACTTTTGTTAAGCATCTTTCTTTCTGATTCCGGAAAATTTGAATTTCTGGACGTTGTCCTAAAGCTGGTTTTTCAAATTGTTCTTCCATTATGTGCAGGTCTTTTATTACAAAGGTTCTTTGGAAATATTGCGCTTAAATACAGTAAAAGTCTTGGTTTATTTGATAAAGCAGTTATAGTATTGATCGTTTACTCGAGTTTTAGTAACTCCTTCAATTCCAATCTTTTTGCAACCGTGGGGGTACTGGATCTTGTGAAACTTTTCGCTATTGTAATTGTCCTGTTTTTCCTTGTATATGGAATGATGAGCTATATCTGCAGAATTTTAGGTTTCAGCTTAAAAGATACTATAACTGTAAAATTTTGTGGAACTAAAAAATCTCTTGTTCATGGTTCGGTAATGGTGAAGATTATCTTCGGAAGCAGCGCCAGTGTGGGTCTTTTTCTTCTGCCAATCATGTTATATCACATTCTTCAGTTACTGCTCGTTTCGGTTTTTGCTGAAAACTATCGGCAAAAGTGGCTAAAGCAGTCTAATCCTGCTATTGTAGAAGATTAATTCCATACTCCATAGCATTGTAGGTAAAGATCGCCCAGCCAATCAAAAGGAGTAATCCTCCCAAAGGGGTGACAGGACCCAGAAATTTGATCTTTTTACCTCGGGCAGCACTCAAGCTTAGAGCATAAATTCTAAAGGAAAACAGGAATGTTCCAAGTACGAAGCACCACCCCATAACAATTTGCGAGGAAGTGGTAAAGGGAAATATTATTGCACAAATTATTAGAACAAGTGCGTGATACATTTGATATCTCACTCCTGTTTCAAAGCTGGATTGTGAGGTTTCATTGAGGATCTTTTTAAGGGCATGAGCTCCAAAGGCTCCAAATAAAACAGCTAAACCTCCATAAATGCCTCCTAAAATTAACAGATTTTCTTTCATAGTGCTAAAATTACGTGAAAATAAGGACCCTACAACAGTTCCTAATTTTTTGTAGATTCAATTTGTCGTATCTTTAAACAAAAATAGAATTATTATGAAAAAATCATTATTTATTGCTGCAATATTAGCTTTCTTTCTTACCAGTTGTGGTGGTCCTAAAATAGTGGGAACCTGGAATGTTGATCGATACGTAGTAGACAATCAGCAAGGAAGAACAATGAACACAACAAATGCTTACCAGATAAAGATAAATAAAAATGGTACCGGAGAAAAAGATATAAACTATGCTATGTTTCAAACAGAGTTTAGTGATACACAAAGTTTTAGATGGAATATGCCCAGCGAGGATTTAATTACCCTTACAAGTTCAAATTCCACCAATTCTGATCTTGATAAAACCTGGATCATTGTTTCTAAAAAGAAGGATAAGCAAGTATGGCGTTCTACAGATGGTAAGAACACTGTCCAAACTTTAGAATTAAGTAAAAATTAATTTTCTGCTTTTTAAGAAATAAAAAAGGCTGCCAATCGGCAGCCTTTTTTTTATAGGTTTAAAATTGTTTACTTACTTAAATACATCTTTCTTCTAGAATACAAATCATAAAAAGCATCATCTCTTAAGCTATCTATAAAAAGTATACTTTCACCAGTACTCTTCATTTCCGGTCCTAATTGTTTATTTACATTTGGAAATTTATTGAATGAAAATACAGGTTGCTTAATAGCATAGCCTTTAAGCTGTGGATTGAATTCAAAATCTGTGATCTTCTTCTCACCCAACATAATTTTAGTAGCATAGTTTACATAAGGCTCACCATAAGCTTTTGCAATAAAAGGAACAGTCCTGGAAGCTCTTGGATTGGCTTCAATGATGTAAACCTTATCGTCCTTGATCGCAAATTGTATATTAATTAGTCCCACTGTGTTAAGTGCCAGAGCTATTTTATGAGTGTGATCTTTTATTTGCTGCATTACCAGGTCTCCCAGGTTAAAAGGAGGAAGTAGCGAATTTGAATCTCCGGAATGAATTCCACAAGGTTCAATATGTTCCATAATTCCAATAATATACACGTTTTCACCGTCGCAAATAGCATCTGCTTCCGCTTCAATAGCTCCGTCTAAATAATGGTCCAGTAAGAGTTTATTATTAGGTATAGATCTTAGGAGATCAATAACATGCTCCTCCAGCTCGTCTTTATTTATCACGATCTTCATACCCTGACCACCTAAAACATAAGAAGGCCTCACAAGGATAGGGAAATTTAGTTCTTTAGCCACTTCCAGTGCTTCATCGGCTGTTTCGGCAACACCAAATTCCGGGTAAGGAATATCATTTTCCTGTAGCAATCTGGAGAAACTACCCCTGTCTTCAGCTAAATCCAAAGACTTATAGCTGGTGCCCATTATTTTTATTCCGTAGCGATCAAGTTTTTCAGCCAATTTTAATGCTGTTTGACCTCCAAGCTGCACGATCACTCCTTCAGGTTTTTCGTGGCGAATTATATCATAAATATGCTCCCAGAAAATCCCTCAAAATAAAGCTTATCTGCTACATCAAAATCTGTTGAAACCGTTTCAGGATTACAGTTGATCATTATTGTTTCATATCCACATTCCGCAGCTGCCAGGACACCATGAACACAGCAGTAATCAAATTCGATCCCCTGCCCTATTCTGTTAGGACCAGATCCTAATACAACGATCTTTTTCTTATCTGTGACCTTACTTTCGTTATCAATAAAACGAGTTCCATCAGCTTTCTCAATATCAGCTTCAAAAGTGGAGTAGTAATACGGAGTATATGCACGGAATTCGGCAGCACAGGTATCTACTAATTTAAAGATCCTCTTTACCCCCAGTTCCTCTCTTCTGTTATAAACCTCACTTTCCAGGCAATCCAACATATAAGCGATCTGCCTGTCAGCAAATCCTTTTTGCTTTGCTTCCAGTAACAGGTCTTTCGACAGTGTATCAAGACTGTATTTTGAAATTTCTACCTCGAGAGCATATAGTTCCTCATATTGTTTAAGGAACCACATATCTATTTTAGTAATTTCATGGATCCTGCTAAGTGGGATCCCAGCCTGAATGGCATCATATATTACAAAAACTCTGTCCCAGCTGGGATGAGTTAGTTTATCAATAATTTGATCGTATTTCTTATAGCCTTTTCCATCTGCACCCAATCCGTTTCTCTTAATTTCCAGAGACTGCGTGGCTTTATGAAGAGCTTCCTGAAATGATCTTCCTATTCCCATTACCTCTCCTACAGATTTCATTTGAAGTCCAAGAGTACGATCACTGCCTTCAAATTTATCAAAGTTCCAACGCGGGATCTTCACAATTACGTAATCCAGGGTGGGTTCAAATAAAGCTGAAGTTGACTTGGTAATTTGGTTTTGCAATTCATTGAGGTTGTATCCAATTGCTAATTTCGTTGCTATTTTAGCGATAGGATAGCCAGTAGCTTTGGATGCCAGTGCTGATGAACGGGAAACTCGCGGATTAATTTCCACGGCTATAATATCTTCTTTCTCATCTGGGCTCACTGCGAACTGTACATTACAACCCCCGGCAAAATCTCCAATGCTTCTCATCATAAGAATTGCCAGGTCCCGCATTCTTTGGTAGGTCGTGTCGCTAAGAGTCATTGCAGGAGCAACTGTAATAGAATCCCCGGTATGAATACCCATAGGATCCATATTTTCTATAGAACAAATAATAACCACATTATCATTCCTGTCACGAAGAAGTTCCAGCTCATACTCTTTCCAGCCTATTAAAGCCTTATCAATAAGTACTTCATGAATTGGAGAAGCTTCGAGGCCCAGGGTGAGCAGTTCATCGAAATCTTCTGCCCTGTGTACAAATGCTGCTCCTGTACCACCCAATGTAAAAGAAGCCCTTATTACTAATGGAAATCCAAATTCCTGGGCAACTTCTTTTCCCTGTAGATAAGAAGTAACAGTTTTTGCAGGTGCTACAGGAACACCAATTTTCCCCATTAATTGTTTAAACTTCTCCCTGTCTTCTGTAATATTTATTGCGTCAATGTCAACCCCTATAAGCTTAACTCCAAAATCTTTCCATATCCCTTTTTCATCGGCTTCTATACAGAGATTCAATGCAGTTTGACCTCCCATAGTTGGCAATACAGCATCAATATTTGGGTGTTTTTTTAATATCTCTATTATAGATTTGGTGGTAAGCGGTTTCAAATAAATATGATCTGCCATGGAAGGGTCAGTCATTATTGTTGCCGGATTGGAATTAATAAGAATTGTCTCAATTCCTTCTTCGTTAAGAGATTTTAGTGATTGTGCTCCTGCATAATCAAATTCACAAGCCTGACCAATTACAATGGGACCTGAACCAATTATTAGAACACATTTAAGCTGATTGTTTTTAGGCATTTTTAAATAAAATTATATTCCGTTAAAAATAGGAAGCGTTTAGGTATAAAAAAAGGCGTTACTTCAAAAAGTAACACCTTATTATTTTGAGACTAATTTTCACTAGTGCTTATGTCTGTTTTCTGAAGATACAGATAATTTCTTTCTACCTTTAGCTCTTCTTCTTGCTAATACCTTTCTTCCGTTCACACTGGCCATTCGTTCTCTGAAACCGTGCTTATTTTTTCTTTTTCTTTTAGATGGCTGAAACGTTCTTTTCATTTTAATTATCTCTTTATATCTCCTGTGGAAACCTTAGTTAAATTAGTTCTAAACCTTCTTTTAAAACTGCGGGCAAATATACAAAGACTTTTATCTCTTGCAAAAACTAAATAAAAATAATTTTAATTGTTTTTATTACCTTTGCCGCCTGTAAATAAAGGCATCATGTTCAATAAGAATATCAAATTAGTTTTAGCTTAGTGTAATAGTAGCCATTGCTATCTGGCAGTTTTACCTCGGAAACATAGGTAACGGGATCATGTTTATTCTGCTTTCACTCATTTTCATCTTTCTGTATTACAAGAACGAAATGATCCTGATGGCTTTTTTAAGGCTAAGAAAACAGGATTTCCCCGGCGCTAAAAAATGGCTGGACAAAATTAAGGATCCTGAAGCTGCACTTACTCAAAAACAACAAGGCTATTACTGGTACCTGCACGGACTTATGCTTTCCCAAACAAATATTACAAAAGCCGAAAAATATTTTAAAAAAGCTATTAAACTGGGACTTTCAATGGATCAGGATTTGGCTATGGCTAAATTAAATCTGGCGGGTATAGCAATGACAAAGAGACGGAAACGAGAAGCCCAAAATCTTCTTGTGGAAGCAAAAAAACTGGATAAGCACGGGATGCTGAAAGAACAAATCCAGATGATGAAACAGCAGATGAAGAAAATTTAGATAATATTTTCTTTACAAAAAGTTAAAAATTTATAAAATTACCTGCTTTTTACCCTGGATATCTGCATTTTAACGAATAATTTTCTTACACCTTTTATCATTTAGTAAATTTGTATTTATAATGTTAAATGCATTGAATGGTAAGAATTTTACTTCTAATTTTTACATTATTATTGGTTTTTAAAGCCTCAGCCCAACAGGAAGAAGAGAGGATCTTTTTCACTGAAGCTCTTGCTGTGCATCTTCCCAAATATGAGAAGAAGGCGAAAGACGCCTATTTTTACAGAGATTTTGAAAGAGGAAGAGAACTATTTGATTCTCTGGTTAACTTTCAGCTTAGCGGCAGCTATATGGACAATTTCAAATTCTTTACTCTTAAAGGTAAAATCACTTCCCTATACGAGTTTAAAAAACCGTTATATTTAATTACATATGCAACCTGGTGCGTAACTTCCAAAGGTGAGATCCCGGCTCTGAATGAACTGGCCAAAAAATACAGTGCCCAAATAAATTTCGTTGTTTTATTCTGGGATGATCAAAAAGCTGCTAAAGAAGCTGCAAGGGCATACAATAAAGCTATAACTGTTGTTTATGTGGATGAGCTACAGAATAAGAATCCCTTCGTTATTAGTATCCTAAAACATTCCCTGGGGCTTCCTACAACTTTTCTTTTAGATGGAAACAAAAAAATTCTGAATATAAGGAGAGGCGTAACCCATTACTACGGTAAAAGTTTTGAAGAATCTTTAGATGCGAATTACAACTCTATTTACGACGGTATTGCCAATCATTTGCTCGGTATAAAAGGATATGACTTACCCGCCAGTCCTGTAGCCTCCAACTAATTACATTCCTACATTATAATATCCCTTTTGTGGGATTTCAATTTTATACTTCTTACCTGAGTTATTATCCAAATGTGCTTCTCTTAGCCAGGGATTGTGAAGTTTAAGGATTTTGTAGTTGATTCCATGCTCTTTTGCAAATCCTGCAAAATCCGTAACTGGAGAGGAAATTTCTACTGTATAAGTAGGGATATGCTTATAAAGGTCCTTTTCCTCGTAATGGAATCCATACTTGTACGGATCTTTCATAATTTCTTTCAATGCAAGTATCCTGAAAACATACCTCCCTGTCTCTTCCCCCAGCAATAAATCGTAATAATCATTCACATCCTGCCTCTCCAATTGCCTTGAAATTCCGGCATTCCCCGCATTATAGGCCGCAGCCGCCAATGTCCAGCTTCCAAATTTTTCTTTTGATTTTTTAAGATAATCCGCAGCAACTCTTGTAGCTTTTTCAATATGGTACCTTTCATCCACATTACTGTTAATTTCCAGCTTATAATCCTTGCCCGTTCCCTCCATTATTTGCCAGAACCCGGTGGCTCTTGCCGGGGAGACTGCCTGGGTAAGACTGCTTTCTATAACAGCAATGTATTTAAGATCATCTGGTACTCCCTTCTCTTTTAAAATAGGCTCTATAACAGGAAAATATTTATTAGCCCGTTTCATCAACAATAATGCATTTGATTGCCAGTAGGTATTGACAAGCAGTTCCTTGTCCATTCTTTCATAAATATCCGGATTATCTAAAGGAACAGGCTCACCTGCAAAATTCAGATCATCAGGCATGGGTAAAGCATAAATATTATAATCTTTCGTAACTTTTCCTTCCTCATCCCTTTCTTGAATTTTCTCTGTTGTACTTTTTGCTGCAGGAGTTTGCTGTACGGCCTGGATGCTAAGGGCACAAATGGTAATAAGTCCAATACTCATCAACATAATCTTTAATAACTTCATTGCTCTACCTTTTTTGTTGTCTTTTTGTCTAAAATTTTTCCGTGTAAAATTATTTCGGGCAAGTAGCGGTTGAACCACTTAAACCTGTTTATTATCATAATATGAGTTCCTCCCTTAACCGTAATACAACCTTTAATGTATTTGTAAGGAAAAACCATATCCTTGTCTCCATGAATATGGATTACATTTTCCCTTGCTTTCTCACAATCCCAAAGAACCATTTTTTCAATTGCCCAACTTAAATAGATCCTGTTTCTAATAGCAAGATATTTATTATATAAACGTGCCCTCTTCTTCAGAAATTGATTTAGCGGAAGTTTTTCAATATAATCCAGATAATCTAAGAGGCTTGTGGGTAATAATTTGAAGGAGCCAGTTTTAGCTGCAAATTTCATCCTTCTTGGAAGCTCCTCTCTGCACTTCACGCTGGAAATGATAATGAGTCTTTGGAGTTTTATGTAATTGCTTAGTTCCTGTACTATAACTCCTCCAAAGGAAACTCCAATTAAAACACAATTATCATGTTTTACATAAGGTTTTAATCTCTCTACATACTCCTTAAGACTCTCATCCTTAAAAGGAATTATCCACTCCAGGTAGTGTACTTCAAATTGATCCCGGGGTAATTTAATGTTTTCAAATATCGATCGATCTGTTGCCAGTCCGGGCATAAAATAAACATGGATCTTTTCCTGATTTACTAACATATAAAATAATTGCAGGTTATTTACGCCGAAGAAGCCTCTTTCCAAAAATAATTCAATTTTTACAGAGAGACTAAAATACAGAGAGAAAAAAGAGAATCCTTACATTTCAATGATGAACAGGAAGTTAGATTGCTTATTGCGAATTAAAGCATTAACTTTGTGTATCTCACTAAAAAATTTTTGGAGTAGGTCTTGATCCCGGAGCATCTTTTTTGGATTTCCTTTTTTATTGGATATCATTTCTGCACCTGCACATTTTGGATTCAGACTTAGCCAATAGTGAAATTGTTAAATTAAAAAATCAGAACGATGATAGATGATGATATGGTAATTACCAACAATGAATTCTTGAGACAGTTTGAAACTGTCATAAAAGACGAACTTGTCACTGTGGAATATTCTCAACAGGAACGAAAAATATTCCTCACCAAACTTTCTATGTCTGAAGATTTAAGGGAGGAAGGTTATCTTGAAAATTTCCTTTCTACTTTACTAAGCAAAATCCAGGAAGGGACGGACAGGGTAGTACCAACCAGTCCTGAGATTGCAAAATTTATGCGCAAGAACAGAAGAAAGTATAAAGACCTTCTTCCTGTTGGCATAAACATTTAAACTGCCACTGCTGGTTCTAAATATTTAAAGCGTACAATACCGTCTTCATCTATATTAGATAGCTCTATTTGATGCAAGGTATTAACAAGAGAAGGATTCCAGGGAGTTTTTACTTTCACGTAATTCCCGGTGAAACCATGAATATAACCTTCTTTGTTTTCACCTTCAAATAAAACGGTTTGAGCTGTTCCTAATTGGCTTTCATAAAAAGCACGACGTTTTTTAGCTGATAAACCTCTTAACATTTTACTGCGCTTTTTTCTGACTTTTAGGGGCACAACCTCGTCCATAATAGCAGCAGGTGTATTATCCCTTTCAGAATACGTGAAAACATGTAAATAGGAAATATCCAGGTCGTTCAGGAAATTGTAGGTCTCTAAAAACTTTTCATCAGTTTCTCCCGGGAAGCCTACTATTATGTCTACTCCTATACAGGCATGAGGCATAGTAGACTTGATCCTGGCTACCCGGTCTACATATAATTCTCTCATGTATCGGCGTTTCATCAACTTTAGGATATCATTGCTTCCACTCTGTAAGGGAATATGAAAGTGAGGCACAAAACTGTTACTGCTTAGCCACGAATTCAATAGTCTCGTTTTTAAGCAAATTTGGTTCTATAGACGAAATCCTTAGTCTCTCAATTCCTTCTACTTCATCCAATGCCCTTACCAGGTCGAGAAAAGTATGTTCATGCTTTTTATTTCCAAATTCCCCTTTCCCGTAATCTCCTATATTAACTCCGGTCAATACAATTTCCTTAATTCCTTTTTCTGAAATCGTTGAAGCGTTTTGAAGAACGTTTTCCAGTTTATCGCTTCTCGAAATTCCTCGAGCCAAAGGAATTGTACAGTAGGTACATTTATAATCACAACCATCCTGAACTTTTAAAAAAGCTCTGGTACGGTCGCCAAAAGAGTAAGAACCCACATAAAAGTCGGCATCTTCAATTTCACAGGAATGAATTTGTACAGACTCGTGCTTCACAAGATCATTCAGGTAGTGGGTAATCTTAAATTTCTCGGTAGCACCTAAAACCAAATCAACTCCTTCAACATCGGCTAATTCCTCAGGTTTTAACTGGGCATAGCAGCCTATTGCTATAACAAAGGCATCTTCATTTACCTTCTGCGCCTGCTTTACAATACTTTTAAATCTCTTATCAGCATTTTCTGTGACTGAGCAGGTATTGATAACATATATATCAGCTTTTTCTGAAAAATCTACTCTGGTAAAACCTTCATCTTTAAAAGAACGGGCAATAGTAGACGTTTCTGAAAAATTCAGTTTACAGCCAAGGGTATAAAAGGCAACTTTTTTTAAACTCTCCATAATTCTTCTTCAGAAATAGTTACAGTAACACCTGTGAATAGTTCTTTCTGCTCCTACTTCATTGTTTTTGAAGATGCAAAGGTACCAACTAAAATTCTCTTTTAAAACCGAAAGTATTAGAAGCATTAGCTCAAAACTTCTTTTTCCAGGATAGCCTGAATTCTCCTTTTAGATTTAAAACTCTTATCTTCCGTCAAACATTGAAGAGATGAGTTTTGGAAGTGTTATTGGCGCAATTGTAAGCCTGAAGAACAATAAAAGAAGCAGAAAGCGTAAAATAGGAGTTCTTCCCGGAGAATCTCTTTTAGATGAGGGAGTGAAAAGTCATGTAACGCCCACAAAGGAGGAGCTTGAACAACTTAGAACCCGGCTTCAAAAAGAACATAAGCAAAGACAGGTAAAGATTGTTGCTTTCTTCTTTGTCTTTTTTGTAATTTTCTGCTTTGGGCTATTGAATATTTTATTCTGAAATTTCAGTTCTTACTCCCGTCTCCATTTTTTGGTATCCTCAAAAACCTGTTCCAGAATTTCTTTATCTTCATTAGAGAACAGAAGATTTCTTCGGTTTAAAACAATTTCGGCAACTTCAAAAGCTTTAGACGTCTTATAAGTAGTTATACCTCCACTACCTCCCCAGCTAAAACTAGGAATAAAATTACGTGGAAACCCACTTCCAAAAATGTTTGCACTCACGCCCACTACTGTACCCGTATTGAACATGGTATTAATAGAACATTTACTGTGATCTCCCATCATTAATCCGCAGAATTGAAGACCTGTAGACGCAAATTTTTCTGTCTCGTAATCCCAAAGTTTCACCACTGCATAGTTATTCTTCAAATTAGAAGTATTAGTATCGGCTCCCAAATTACACCACTCCCCAAGAACTGAATTTCCCAGGTATCCTTCATGACTTTTATTAGAATTACCAAAAATAACCGAATTAGTAATCTCCCCTCCTACTTTTGAAAAAGGTCCAACCGTGGTGGGCCCATAAATTTTCGCACCCATTTTAACTACAGAACTTTCACCCAGAGCAAAAGGTCCCCTAATTAGAGAACCTTCCATTATTTCGGTTTTTGCTCCTATATAAATTGGACCTGTTGAAGCATTTAGGATACAAAATTCTACCTTGGCGCCTTCTTCTATAAAAATATTTTCTGCTGCCAAAACATTATTTGAGGAAGGAATTGTACAACTATTCCGGTTAGCGGTAATTAATTCAAAATCTGCCGTAAGTGCTTCTCCATTTTTAGAAAAAATATCCCAGGTGTGCTCTATTCTTAAAGGATCCCCCGAAAGTTCAAGTTGTAGATATTCCTCAAAATTAACTTCCTGATCTTCGAGTGTGTAAAATGCAACAACTTCCTCGTCGAAAAAGATAGCCTGCCCCTCTTCGAGAGATTCTATTTGTGCTACTAATTCAGGAGTGGGAAGAAAGGAAGCATTTATCATGATGTTCTCACTCATTTCCACCAGGGGCCATTTATGAGAAAGATAATCCTCGGTAACAGTAGATGTCGTAGAACCCAGCCAGCGCTCCCACTTTTCGCGAATTGTAAGTATACCTACGCGAATATCAGCTACGGGACGGGTAAAGGTAAAGGGTAATAACTGTTTTCTTACCGAACCGTCAAATAAAATAAAATTCATGTATTACTTTTTAGAGGGTTAAGGTACAAGGAAAAAAGAAAAAATTACAGCATCACCTTATTCAGCACCTTTTCAAAAAATAAAATAAAAAAAGCCTCCAATAAATGAAGGCGTAATAATCTATGTCACTAAATTCTTATTTCTTGAACTTAGAATATTTGTTCTTGAACTTGTCAATTCTACCTGCAGTATCCAATAATTTAGATTTACCAGTATAGAAAGGATGAGAGGTTCTTGAAATTTCCATTTTTACCAATGGATATTCTTGTCCTTCAACTTCAATAGTTTCTTTAGTGTTCGCGGTAGATTTTGTAATAAACACCTCTTCGTTAGACATGTCTTTAAATGCTACCAATCTATAATTTTCCGGATGGATTCCCTGCTTCATCTCTTTAATCTTTAATCTTGTTCGTTTTTTCGAGTGGCAAATTTAAGCATTTTTAATAAAAAACAACTATTTATACCCAAAAATTTTAAGCGAACCGCTTTTGTACAATTAAAGCTGCTGTATGTAACGTTTTCCTATATTTGCCTACTAACGCCATATAACCAAATTACTTTAACAAATGGAAAAAACTACTACAGTATCGCCAGGAAAGATTGGCGCAAATTATGGCATTATATTAGGCTTCATTCTCATTCTTATTTCCGTGATAATGTATGTCACAGGCTTAGCCTATGAAGGAGCACAGTGGCCCATGTATGTATATTATGTTCTATTCCCCGTTTTAATAATCTTAGGAATAAGGGCATATAAAAAAGAGAATAATTCCTTTTTAAGTTTAAGTGAAGCATTAAAAGTTGGAGTTTCTATAGGAGTAATAAGTGGTATATTATTTCTTATCTATAATCTTATCTTTAACTATTTAATTGAACCGGAGTTTGCCGAACAAATGATAGAAATTGCCAGAAACCAAATGGCAGAAACTAAGCACTCTAACAGATGAACAGATAGAAATGAGCCTGGGGTGGATAAGATGGATGTCCAATCCATTTTTGGGAGGAGCTATTTTTATTGCCATGAGTGCATTTTTTGGCTTGATTTATTCCCTCCTTGCTGGTCTTGCAATGAAAAAAGAAAATCCTTATAGCGCGTAAATTAAAATTTAATGCAATTATCTATAGTTATTCCCCTGCTAAACGAGGAGGAATCTTTACAAGAGTTATATAATTGGATTGTATCGGTGATGCAATCCAATTCTTATTCTTACGAGATCATATTTATAGATGACGGCAGTACAGATGGTTCCTGGAAGATAATAAATCATATTTCGGCAGAAGATCCTTCGGTTAAAGGAATAAAGTTTAATCGAAATTATGGTAAATCCCAGGCTCTCCACGCTAGTTTTCTTGCCGCCCAGGGAGATGTTGTTATTACAATGGATGCAGACCTCCAGGATAATCCCGATGAAATTCCTGAGCTTTATGACCTAATAAACAAACAAAAATTCGATTTGGTCTCAGGGTGGAAAAAGAAACGTTATGATTCTGTTCTCACCAAAAATTTACCTTCCAAACTCTTCAATGCAGCCGCAAGAAAAACATCGGGTGTAAAACTCCATGACTTTAACTGCGGCCTAAAAGCTTACCGCCGCGAGGTGATTAAAAATATCGATGTATATGGAGAGATGCACAGGTATATTCCTGTACTTGCAAAAAATGCAGGATTTTCAAAAATAACTGAAAAAGAGGTTAAACACCAGGCAAGAAAATATGGTAAAACCAAGTTTGGAATTGAACGTTTTATTAACGGCTTTCTCGATCTTATAAGCATTTGGTTTTTATCAAAATTTGGAAAAAGACCTATGCACCTTTTCGGTGCCCTGGGAGTTTTAATGTTTTTCTTCGGTTTTATTGCTGCTGCCTGGATAGGTCTTTCCAAACTATACAAACTTTATCACGGCCTGCCTAACATTCTTGTTACTCAGAACCCGTGGTTTTATATTTCCCTCACTTTAATGGTAATAGGTACTCAATTATTTCTCGCAGGTTTTCTTGGAGAGTTAATTTTGAGAAGTAAGAGAGAAAAAGACCGTTACCTCATTAGCAAAACAACCGGGATAAATTAAGCGCTTTCAGCTTAAATGATTATTTTTGTTTCTCTAATTTTCTAAGCTATGACACAGATAAAATCGGAAATACTTACAAAAGCTAAAGCATGGCTCTCTGATCATTTTGATACTGAGACTCAACAGGAAGTAAATAACCTCATTGAGAATCATCCAAAAGAACTGGAAGAAAGTTTTTATAAAAATGCGGCTTTTGGTACTTAGTGGAATGCGTGGCATTATGGGGGTTGGACCAAATAGAATAAATAAATATACTCTCGGTCGTAATTCTCAGGGTATTTCAAATATCCTGAAAAAAGAGTTTCCTGATGAGCAACAAAAGGTCGTTATAGCTTACGACTGCAGGAACAACAGTAAAGAGCTGGCCCAGGTAGTGGCAAATGTTTTTTCTGCCAATGGAATAAAAGTATATCTGTTTTCAGAACTTAGACCTACTCCCGAGCTTTCGTTTGCTGTTCGACATCTCAATTGTCACTGCGGAATAGTTCTTACTGCAAGCCATAATCCGCCGGAATATAATGGATATAAAGTATATTGGCAGGATGGAGGACAGTTAGTTCCTCCTATGGACAGCAGAATAATTAATGAAATAGAAAGTATAGATTTTTCTGAAATAAATTACAACACCAACGATGATCTTATAGAATATATTGGAGAGGAAGTAGATAAGGCTTTTATTGAAGCTTCTGTAAAAAATGGAAGTTTTAATACTTCTTCTGAAGCTAAAGACAATTTAAATATTGTTTTTACCTCCCTTCACGGTACCTCGATTACCACTAATCCCGATATTCTTGAGAAAGCCGGATATAAAAATGTTTTCCTGGTAAAAGAACAGGAAAAACCTGATGGAAATTTTCCCACCGTAAAATCTCCAAATCCCGAAGAGCCTGAAGCCATGGAAATGGCTATGAAACTTGCCGAAGAAAAAAATGCCGATATAGTGATTGGTACAGATCCAGATGCAGACCGATTGGGAATTGCAGTAAGAGATCTGGAAGGAAAACTCATTCTTCTCAATGGAAACCAAACCATGATCATAATGAGTTGGTTCCTCCTGGAGCAATGGAAAAAGCAAAACAAATTAAACAAAGATACCTTTGTTGCTTCCACCATAGTTTCTACTCCAATGCTAAAAAGTATTACTGAAGATTATGGCGCTCAATACCTTGAGGTTCTAACTGGATTTAAATGGATAGCCAAGCTTATAAAAGACAACCCACAATTAAATTTCATTGGTGGTGGTGAAGAAAGTTTTGGATATATGGTAGGTGATTTTGTAAGGGATAAGGATGCAGCTACGTCTACCCTTCTTGCCTGTGAAATTGCCGCTCAAATGAAAGCCCAGGGAAGCTCTGTCTATCAAAAACTCCTGGAACTATATGTTGAATATGATCTTTACAGGGAGGAACTAATTTCCCTTGTCAAAAAAGGAATTGAAGGGGAAGCAGAAATAAAGCAGATGATGATCGATCTAAGGGAGCAGCCACTTAAAGAGATTGATGGAGAAAAAGTTGTACTTATCGAAGACTATCAATCTTCAGTTTCAAAAAATCTCCAGGACAATACAGAAGCTTCCATAGACATTCCCAAATCTAATGTGCTTATTTATTACACCGAAGCCGGAACAAAAGTTGCGGCAAGGCCCAGTGGTACAGAGCCAAAGATCAAGTTTTATATAAGTATAAGCGATGAGCTTAAAGCTGTAGAACAGTATGAGGAAATTAACGGGCAACTGGCTGAAAAGATCTTAAGAATTAAAAAAGATCTAAAGGTAGATTAACAATACTTAATGACGTATTTCAGAAAAATTCTTGAATTTGCGAAACCATATAAGAGGTTCGCAGTCCTCAATATTATTTGTAACATTTTATATGCTCTTTTTAGCACGCTATCCTTTATAGCACTTATTCCAGTAATTAGGATCCTGGTAGACCCCGAGGAAAGAGTTGTACAAAAGCAGGTATGGAGTGGCTGGAGAGATGCTCCTGAATATTATGAAGGTATATTTAATTATGATATAAGCCAGAGGGTTGCACAGGATGAAGTCTCTGCACTCGTGTTTGTTTGTGGAATAGTCGTACTACTTTTTTTTCTGAAAAATCTTTTTGGATATTTAGCTGCATTTTTTCTTACTTTTTTACGCAATGGTGTTCTACGGGATCTAAGAAATGCTATATACAAGAAGATTCTTTCTTTACCCATTTCCTATTTTTCTGAAAAGAAAAAAGGTGATACAATTTCCAGAATAACGGCCGATGTGAACGAAGTCCAGTTTTCTTTCCTTTCCATCCTGGAATTAATTGTTAGAGAACCGCTACTCATAATTTTCACCATCATCGCAATGTTGACTATAAGTGCGAAACTTACCATCTTTGTATTCGTGTTTTTACCCGTATCGGGTTTTCTTATTTCAATTATAGGTAAAAAACTTAAAAGCCAATCTCATAAAGCCCAGGAAGAAAATGGGCATTTTCTGTCAATAGTAGAAGAAACCCTCTCCAGCCTAAAAATTGTTAAAGGATTTAATGCTGAAGAAAGTTTTCAAAAGAAATTTGAGGATTCTACCAACAGGTTGAATACCATTTTAAACAGCCTGGTGAACAGACAAAATCTGGCTTCACCTGCCAGTGAATTCCTTGGGATTTTTGTTATCGTGGTAATACTTTGGTTTGGAGGAAATATGGTACTCGTAGAAGGCACTCTGGATGCTGCTGCTTTTATTGCTTTCCTGGCGCTCTCTTATAATATTCTTACCCCTGCAAAACAAATTTCCAAAGCTTCCTACAGTGTGAAAAAAGGAAATGCCGCTGCTGAAAGAATTTTGGATGTGCTGGAAACAGAGCCTTCAATTACTAATTCTCCCGATGCTAAGGAGATCAATACTTTTGGAAATGCTGTAGATATAGAAAATGTATCCTTTATGTATGAGGATGAGCCAGTCCTCAAAAATTTCAGTTTACATGTGCCAAAAGGAAGTACTGTTGCTCTTGTAGGTCAATCGGGTAGTGGAAAATCTACTATTGCAAATCTAATTACCAGATTTTACGATGTAAACAAGGGGAATATTAAAATTGATGGGATTGATATACGGAATATTACTAAAAAATCTCTTCGGGATCAAATGGGACTAGTTACTCAGGATTCTATTTTGTTTAATGATACTATTAAAAATAATATATCCCTGGGAAAACCCGGCGCGACAGAAGAAGAAATAACAGAAGCTCTTAAAGTCGCAAACGCCTGGGAATTTGTAAAAGATTTGCCCTTAGGTTTGGAAACAAATATTGGGGACAGCGGCAATAAATTAAGTGGGGGTCAAAAACAAAGGCTTTCCATTGCCCGTGCTGTTCTTAAAAATCCGCCGATAATGATCCTGGATGAGGCCACCTCTGCCCTTGATACGGAAAGCGAAAAACTTGTTCAGAAAGCATTGGAAAATATGATGAAGAATCGAACTTCTATTGTAATTGCTCACAGGTTATCCACCATTCAAAATGCAGATAAAATTGTGGTTATGAATAAAGGAGAAATCGTTGAACAGGGAAAACACGAAGAATTACTTCTTCATAATGGTACCTATCGAAAACTTGTAGAAATGCAGTCCTTTGAATAAAACCTTATAACTAAAACTGAAAAACCTTCAAAGATCTCTTTGAAGGTTTTTTTATTTCAGCTCAATTTAAAGTTATTTTTTATCCTCTACTGGAATTTTAATTTCTTCTTCTTTTGTAGCATCCTTAAATTCTTTAATTCCGCTACCCAATCCTCTCATAAGTTCAGGGATCTTTTTACCTCCAAAAATCAGAAGTAAAATAACTGCTATCAGGATCACCTGTGGCATTCCTATAAATAAGGGTAAAATAAGAGTTTCCATAATTGACATTTTTTGGGAAGTTAAGTTTATTTGAACGGAATAGAAGAACGTTTAACAATTAAATTTCAAAAGCACCTGATTATTAAACTTTAAATTGAAATTTTTTCTTCGGAAAACTCCTCATTTCTGTTTTAACAGATTATTAACTAGAACAGGAAAACCGCTGCCCATTCTCCTGCGTAGGTATAGGTGTAACAACAAAATAAGAATTATGAAAAAAACAGAAATCCAGGTGCAAACAAAATTAGTTGCACCCAAAGAAAACAACAATTCCCGAAGAAAATTCCTGAAAATGGGAAGTTTAGTAGTCGTAGGCTCAGGATTCTTGCTTTCCTGCAGTAGCGACGATGATTTAATGATGAATCCAATGCCCCCAGGTGACGTGTTTGACCTGGGAAGTGGCGACCTGGGAATTTTAAATTATGCCTATGCTTTAGAACAACTGGAAGCTGCTTTTTATACCAATGTACTTAATGGCTCTTACTGGATGAATGCTACTCCAGAAGAAAAATTGATACTGGAAGATCTTTATAAGCACGAAGTGATTCACAGAGAGTTTTTTAAAGCAGCTATAACAGGCGCAGTTGGTAGTGATACGTCAAAAGTATTACCGGAACTGGAATTCGACTTTTCATCAGTAGATTTTAGTAGTAGAAACTCAGTTTTAAGAACGGCCAATATTTTGGAAGATACAGGTGTAGCAGCTTATAACGGTGCTGGCAGTTTACTGGAAACTCCCGGCTACCTTGTACTGGCAGGGAAAATTGTTTCAGTAGAAGCCAGACATGCCGCTGCAATTCGATCTTTATTCCTTGAAGATCCCAAAGCTTTTGCAGGGGATGATGTAATAGATGCCAATGGCCTTGATCTAGCTAAATCACCATCAGAAATTTTAACTGCAGTAGGCCAAACGGGTTTTGTTAAAACCGAATTCACTGCAAATCAATTGCCAACAGGATAATTTTTAATCACCTTAAAAGACATCATTATGAATATCATAAAATTTTTAGACGAATTTACTTCAGACAATCTTACCCGTAAGACTTCTTCAAGACGTGAAATGCTTGGTACTTTTGGTAATTTGAGCAAAAAAGCAGCTATGGTCGCTGTACCATTCGGCCTGGCATCAGGTTCTTCAAAAGCATTTGCAGCCCAGGATGGAAATGCTGCAGTGTCTGCACTACAGCTGGCCTTAACTTTAGAATATCTGGAAGCTGAGTTTTATATGAAAGCTCTTGACTCAGGAGTATTACCTTCAGGGAGTAAAGCTGAAGCCATTTATATGCAGATTTCAAAACATGAAAATGCACACGTTACCTTCCTTAAAAGTGGATTGGGAGACAATTCTATTGATTCACCTGAATTTGATTTTACAGTAGGAGGAATGTTTGACCCCTTTAATGAAAATGGAGCAGGTCAGGAAGTAGCCTACGCGCAACTTCTTGCATTGGCCCAGGCTTTTGAAGACACTGGTGTTCGTGCTTACAAAGGGCAGGCCGGAAATCTAATGGGCACCCCATTCCTCACCCCTGCTCTCCAAATTCACTCTGTAGAAGCAAGACATGCTTCCGAAATCAGGAGGTTAAGAGCAAAAGTATTAGGTGAAGATCTCAACCAAAATGCACTGGGATGGATTACCCTTGATAACAGAGGGCCGGGAATGCCTGAAGCCACCCAGGCCGTATACGACGGAGAAGAAAATGTTATACAGGGCGGTGTAAATCTTACAGATGCCACAGAATTTGATGCAGTTGCCGTTTCACAGGCTTATGATGAGCCTATGGACGGGCAAACAGCCTCTACCATCGCAGGTTTGTTCATAGTTTCTTAATGTTCATAATTCTGTACCTGCTGGAAAGATCGCCTGGTGAAAATCAGGTGGTCTTTTCTTATTATTCTTTTTGGCAAAAAGAAAACTCCTGCACAATAGTGTTTACCTTTTAAAATTCTACCTGAGAAAAACCACAGTAGATATTGCTCATTATTCTTTACATTTAGAAAATAATTATCCCTCAATGCAAGAAGACCAACTAATTTACCAGCTTCAGGCAGGTGACGAAAAGGCTTTTGAAAAAGTTTATCAAATGTATTCCAGGAGCCTGTATGGAATCATATTTAATATCACCCGGGATGAAACTGTTTCAGAAGAAATCCTTCAGGACGTTTTTATGAAAATTTGGGACAATGCATCTTCTTACGATTTTAATAAAGGAAGATTTTTCACCTGGATCCTTAATATAGCGAGGAATGCCTCCATTGATCGCTTAAGATCCAAAGACTTTAAAAATAAAAGATCCAATATCAAAACTGAAAATTTTACCGATATCCTGGAATCTAAATCTAATACAGCCGGAAAACTGGACGCCATTGGTCTTCAAAAATATGTGGATATTCTGGAGCCTGTATGTAAAAAACTTATCGACCTATTATTTTTTAAAGGATTTACTCAAAAAGAGAGTGCTGAAGAACTGCAGATACCTTTGGGTACAGTTAAAACCAGGAACAGGATTTGTATTGATAAATTAAGAGCTTATATAGTAGAATAATGGACATACAGGAATATATATCCTCCGGAATTTTAGAATTGTACGTCTATGGTTCTCTTTCAGAACCAGAAAGCCGGGAAGTGACACGTATGGTCAGGGATTACCCCGAAGTTAAAGCTGAAGTAGAAAAAATAGAAGCTGCACTTCAAAGTTTATCAGCAGCCGCAGCACCATCAGATCCCAAACCTCTATTAGCTCCTTCCCCTGTGGATGGTGCAGGAGGCAAAGAAGTGGTAAAGATGGCACAAAGCAAAACGAATTGGCTAAGCATATTTAGGATGGGCAGCAAGCTTCCTTTTTTTAATAGGTCTTTTTGCTCTATATAATCAAAACCAACATTTAAAAGAATCTTTACAGGCTCTTGAACAAAGGAATAACGAAATAGAAAATGAAATTGCAGATGCCCGAAGAGATGTCACAAAGAAGCAGGAATTATTGAATGTGCTTAGAGATAAAAACATTATAGAAGTTGATCTTGGCGGCCAGGATATAGCTCCTGATGCTTATGCCACTGCTTATTGGGATAAAGAGCAAAATATCACATTTATCGATGCAAAGAACCTTCCCGAACCGCCCAGAGGAATGGTTTACCAGGTTTGGTCATTAAAATTAAGTCCCCTTACTCCTACCAGTCTGGGGCTTCTGGAAAATTTTAAAGAAGATGAAAACAAGATCTTCAGGCTACAAAATTCCCAACCTTCTGAAGGTTTTGGGATTACCTTAGAGCCTGCCGGAGGAAGTGAATCCCCTACTTTAGAAAAACTCTATGCTCTGGGAACAATTTCGTCTTAGATAAAAAACTATTTTTTTGAAAATCTCCTCCTTTATTAATTAAGTGAGGAGATTTTTTTTGCCTCTCCGCTAAAATTAAATGATTTACATTTTTCTGGATCTTCAGCAAAAAAAAATGGATGAAGTAGGTTCATCCATTTTTAAAACTATTTTCACCTTGGGGCAAATGAAAATAAAACTTGATTCAATTAAATTTTTTCGTTGGGGCAAAAAAAGATTAAATCGTTTTGATAATTCAAAGATAAGCTAAAAATCTAATTCTCCAAAAAATTATTGCTTTTAATCTTAATTTTTTGTTTTTAGTCGACAAATTGTGTTTTATTCCTACATAAATTCCTACAAAATTAGAATGATTCTCCCATAGCAGAGGTTTAAAAAGATTCAATAACTTTAACCGCTAAAACTTACTCCCTTGCAAAAAGTGGAAGATATACTTATAGAAAGGCTTCAGGACCATAAAACCAGACATGAAGCCTTTCGGGAATTGCTTTCAACATATAAAGAAAGTTTGTACTGGCACCTTAGGAATATTGTCAAAGATCACCAGGATGCTGATGATGTTCTTCAAAACACATTTATTAAAATTTATAATAACATTGATACCTTCAAGGGGGAAAGTAAACTATACTCCTGGATGTACCGTATTGCAACTAATGAAGCGATCACTTTCCTCAAAAAAAATCCCGGGGGTTGCAATTATCTTCAGAAGAACTTCAGAATAACCTGATAAATAATCTGGAATCTGATGTGTATTTCGAAGGAGATGAAATTCAAATGAAGCTTCAAAAAGCTATCGCCTCTCTTCCGCAGAAACAACAACAGGTTTTCAATATGAAGTATTTTGAGGAATTAAAATACAGGGAAATGGCAGAAATTTTAAGCACTAGCGAAGGAGCCCTTAAAGCTTCCTATCATATAGCAGCAAAAAAAATAGAAGAATTTTTAAAAACCCATTAAACCATTGTTAAGAAAATTAGTCAAATAAACAAATGAAAAAGAATAAGTTATCATATCAGCAAAAAACGGGATTCAGGATCCCTCAAAATTATTTTGAGGATCTTGAAGAAAATTTGATGCGTAAAATCTCGCAGGAAGATATTGATGTTGATAACTTAAAAGTCGCACCTGGCTTTATTGTTCCTCAGGATTATTTTGAAAAATTAGAGGAGCGGGTACTTAAAAGAGTGACTAAAGAACAGGAAAGAGGAAAAATATACTCCCTATTTAATCAACAAATTTTTTATTATGCAGCAGCAGCCGCAGCTATAATTGTATTGCTACTTTCCACCAATTTGTTTAACAATAATGCCCCTCAATATACCATTGATTCTGTAGAACTGTCTGCTCTTGAGGACTATATAGATAATGGTTATATGGATTTTACCTTTGATGAAATCTCATCCTACATAACCGAAGAGGGAAACCCTACCGAAAATTTTAATGTTTCTGCACTTAGTGATGAAGAGGTTTTCATTTATTTAAGCCAGGATGTTGAGGATCCCGGGTTGCTAATTGAATAAAACTATGAAAAAAAATATACTTATTATTTTCCTGTTCCTTACCGCGATTCCGGGTTTATACGCTCAGGATAAAGAAGATAGGGAAGATCACAGGGAAAAAATAAAAGCGCTTAAAGTGGCTTTTATTACTGAAGGTCTTAATATGAGTACAGAATTGGCGCAAAAATTTTGGCCGATTTATAATCGCTACGAACAGCAAAAATGGGCCTTATATAGGAGGGAACATATTGACCTGAATGATGCCGCATCTATCTCTGAGAGTAAAGCGGAAGAAATGCTGAAGGAATATCTTGCTGTTGAAAAAGAAGAATATATTATAAAAAGGGAACTTTTCTCTGATCTTAAAAAGTTCCTGACGGCAAAAGATATAATTAAACTTCACAAGCTGGAGGCAGATTTTAACAAGAAGTTGCTTAAAGAATACCGCACCCGAAAGACTTCTAAAAATAAGGAGTAAATAACACCTGAATTATAACACACTGCGAACAGCTAAGTGTTCGCAGTACTTTTTCCAATTTTCACCTCTTAAATTTAAGTTTTGCCAGCCTGTGTTTTCCTGCAGCATAAGCAATACTGTCGTTCAAAAACCTGATGGTATAAAAGCCCTCGTCACTCAGTTTTATCCATTCTCCCCCTGTGTCCCCCGAATAATATATACCTGAATTCCCTACTGAAACAATTTCTTTACTCTCACCTGCCGGAACGTATCTTACACTACTCATATACCCGGGAGGCTTTGAATCGCTAATAAGAGCCCAGGTCCTGCCTCCATCTACGGTTATTGCTTTATTGGCTTTATTAGCCTCAGGATTTAAGTAATCTCCTCCTATTATTATTCCGTTGTTTTCGTCATAGAAATCAATACTATATCCTCCTGTAGTGGGAGTTCCATGGATCAAAGGAGTGTCGTAAACCTCCCAGCTGTTCCCTTTATCTGGAGAATAAAAAACCCTTGACTTAATACCACCTGAAAGGATCCATGTATGGTCTCCCACAACAGCAATATTCGAGTTGCTCGCTGCAAATGCTGCTTCTCCTTTAGCTGCTTTCGGCAAAAGGCCGCAAGAAAGTTTTTTCCAGCTCTCTCCCCCATTCCTGGTAATAATTATTGACAAACAGTCTTCTGTAGGATCCCCCATAGCTATTCCTTCTTTAGCGTTCCAAAAGGTCATGGAATCATAGAATACCTTTTCGTTTTCCTCCTTATAAACCAGCTCCATGCTTCCGTTTTCACTAAGTTTTATATAAAAGTGCAGGGTTTCCCACGCTTAGCATAAAAAAGTCAGATGAAGTACTGGCAACGGCACGAAATTCCGGGGAGATGGAATCAAACCTTTGCTTATTCGTTCGTACTACACCTGCATTAGAGTCGTATAATCCATAAGTTCCATAATTACAGCAAATGCTAAATCTTCTCCCATTAATTCAATGGCACGTATACTAATAGTGTCTTCCAGTAAATCTTCAATTTCTACATTAGTAAATCCTTTTTTTCTTCGGAACTACAACCTATTATAAATAAAATTGATACCAGGTATATTGCTTTCATTTCCATAATTTAGGCTAATATAAAATTTCGCCGTCAAAATTAAGTACCTTTGCAGCTTATAAAAACTTTATGCGCTTACACAGGAATTTAGTCTTTGCAACCATTGACGCACTCTCAGAAATTTTTAATGAAGGAAATTATGCCGATAAGGTTATAGAAAAAACCTTGAAGAGGGACAAACGATGGGGCTCCCGTGACCGTAGCTTTATTGCTGAAACCACTTATGACATTGTTAGATGGAAGCGATTATATGCTGAAATTGCTGAAGTAAAAGCTCCTTATTCCCGGGAAAATCTTTTCAGAATGTTTGCTGTTTGGGCGACTTTACGCGGAGTGGAATTACCGGACTGGAAGCAGATAGAACCTACACCGAGCAGAAGGATTAAAGGAAAATTTGATGAACTTAGCAAAATAAGAAAGTATAGAGAATCTGTGCCAGACTGGCTGGATGAGTTGGGGGTAAAAGAATTGGGCGAAAAGGTTTGGGAAAAAGAGATACATGCTCTTAACCAACAGGCGCTATTGTTCTAAGAACCAACACTCTTAAAATTACGAGGGATAAGCTGCGTAGCGTACTTAAAGATGAAGGTATTGTCACCGAGCTAGTAAAAGGTTTTCCTGAAGCTCTTCAACTGGAAGAGAGAGCAAATGTTTTTAAGACTGAAGCTTTTAAAAATGGATTTTTTGAAGTTCAGGATGCTTCCTCACAACTGGTCGCTAATTTCCTGAATGTTGAGCCGGGAATGCGCGTTGTAGATACCTGTGCTGGTGCTTAGGTGGAAAGACATTGCACATAGCCGCTATAATGGAAAATAAAGGCCAGATCATAGCCACAGATATTTATGAGAATAAGCTAAAAGAATTAAAGCGACGGGCAAAACGAGCCGGGGCACATAATATTGAACCACGGGCAATTGATTCCACAAAAGTGGTGAAGAAATTGTATGGTACTGCAGACAGGGTTTTAATTGATGCTCCCTGCAGTGGCCTTGGAGTCTTAAGCCGTAATCCCGATGCTAAATGGAAACTACAGCCGGAGTTTATTGAAACAATAAAAATAACCCAGTCTCAAATTCTTGATCAATATTCCCGAATAGTAAAATCGGGAGGAAAAATGGTATACGCGACCTGTTCAGTTCTACCTTCAGAGAACCAGGAACAGGTAGAGAAATTCCTGAAAGGAGATGCAGGAAAAGACTTTAGCTTTATAAAGGACCAGAAGATTCTCTCATCAGAATCAGGTTTTGACGGATTTTATATGGCACTACTGGAGAAGAAGGAATAGTAAATGTTTCCGGAAACCAGGTCCTTCTTTTTATCTAAATCTGTTTTTATTGAGATACCTCTTCTAAAAAAATTATTATCTTCCTTTTAGATTTAAGGTATATGAGACAAACATTCATTTTATTCCCAATCCTCATACTATTATTTAGTTCCTGCGAAGGAGATGATGCCATGGACCCCATACTTATTGAAGAAGAATTTTCAATAGACCTTTTTTTCTCTGAATATGTTGAGGGAACATCTTTTAATAAAGCTCTGGAAATAGCCAATTTTACAGGAGAGACAATAGATTTGGAGGCCTCAGGGTATTCCATTAGAAAACAATCCAACGGTGAAGGAAACTGGATGGGAGAACTTATACTTACCGGAAGTATTCTCAACGAGGAAGTATTTGTCATTGGTAACGAATCTTCCACAGAACCAGACCTTTTAAACTCTGCTCAACAATTAAAATCTGGCGCTCCTATGGACTTTAATGGGAATGACGCCATTGGACTTTTTAAAGATGATGTCCTTATAGATGTCATTGGAGTCTTAGATGAAGTCGAAGATTATGGAAAAGATGTTACTCTAAGAAGGGTGACTGAAATAACAGAACCCTCTGCAATATTTAATTCAGGGGAATGGGAAGCCTTCGAAGTGGACGATTTTTCTGGCCTTGGCAGCCATTCTTTGCAATAAGCTTTCCTGAATAAATATTCTTCCTTAGTAGAATTTATTCCTGAACTTGCTAGAGTATTTCCTTTTAAAAATCTTAAATTTGGTCTTTCTTTTTTCAACAAAAAATAACGCAGAATGATCCTCTTCTTCGGAACCCAAACCTCCCGGGTTTATGCAGTGCAAACGCACTCTGCACTTACAGCCTCGGATATTTCAAAATTAAACTGGCTTTTTGGCAACTCCCAATATCTCAATAAATCTGCACTGGCAGATTTTTTTGTTGGTCCGCGTGCCGCAATGATCTCCCCCTGGAGCACAAATGCGGTGGAGATTACACAAACTATGGGAATAAGAGGAATTTTGAGAATTGAGGAATTTTTAAAAGTAGATTCGAAATTCACCAATTTTGATCCAATGCTCTCTCAAAAGTTCAATGGTCTTGATCAGGATATTTTTACTGTTAAGACTGATCCACATCCGGTTATTGAAGTGGAAGACATAGCTGCTTTTAATAAACAGGAAGGTTTAGCTTTAAATGATGAAGAAGTTGAGTACCTGCAAGATCTGTCAAAGAAGGTGGAAAGAAAACTTACAGATTCTGAAGTCTTCGGATTTTCCCAGGTTAATTCTGAGCACTGTCGGCACAAAATTTTTAATGGAAGGTTTGTCATTGATGGAGAAGAAAAACCTTCCAGTTTATTCAAGCTTATCAAAAAAACTTCCGAAGTAAACCCGAACGAAATAGTTTCAGCTTATAAAGATAATGTCGCTTTTATAAAAGGGCCGAGAATAGAACAATTTGCACCAAAATCTGCAGATGTACCAGATTATTATTATTCCAAAGACTTTGAGTCTGTAATATCCCTAAAAGCGGAAACTCATAATTTTCCGACAACTGTAGAACCTTTTAATGGTGCTGCTACAGGAAGTGGTGGAGAAATAAGAGACAGGCTTGCCGGAGGAAAAGGTTCACTTCCACTTGCAGGAACTGCTGTTTATATGACATCTTATTCGAGACTGGAAGAAGACCGCGACTGGGAAAAAGGAGTAGCCGAAAGAGAATGGCTTTACCAAACACCTCTGGAAATTTTAATTAAAGCATCAAACGGAGCATCAGATTTTGGAAACAAATTTGGGCAGCCTTTGATAACAGGTTCTGTACTCACTTTTGAACACAAGGAACACAATCGTACCCTTGGTTTTGATAAGGTAATTATGCTGGCAGGCGGAGTGGGATATGGAAAAGCCGATCAGGCAATTAAGGACGTTCCGAAGAAAGGGGATAAAATAGTTGTACTGGGTGGTGAAAATTACCGCATTGGTATGGGTGGAGCCGCAGTTTCTTCTGCAGACACCGGAGAATTCAGCAGCGGAATTGAATTAAACGCGATTCAACGTGCAAATCCCGAAATGCAAAAACGCGCTTCAAACGCTATTCGTGGAATGGTGGAAAGTGACCATAATCCTATTGTTTCCATTCATGATCACGGAGCGGGCGGACATTTAAACTGCCTTAGCGAACTTGTGGAAGACACGGGTGGTAACATAGATCTTGACGCACTTCCTGTAGGTGACCCTACCCTTTCTGCCAAAGAAATTATTGGCAATGAATCCCAGGAGAGAATGGGACTTATTATTTCTGAAAAAGATATGGAAATTCTTAGAAGAGTTTCTGAAAGAGAAAAAGCCCCTATGTACAGCGTTGGTGAGGTTACCGATGACCGCAACTTTAAATTCGAGAGCAAAACCAGTGGAGAAAAACCTATGGATCTTTCTTTGGCCGATATGTTTGGAAGTTCTCCTAAGACCGTTATGGCCGATAAAACGGTAAAAAGAGATTATGAAGGCCTGGTTTATCAATCCTCAAAAATTCCAACTTATCTCGAGCAGGTCCTTCAACTGGAAGCCGTGGCCTGTAAAGATTGGTTAACAAACAAAGTTGACCGTTGTGTTAGCGGCCGGGTTGCAAAACAGCAAACTGCTAGGTCCCCTGCAGTTACCATTAAATAACTGTGGAGTGATGGCTTTGGATTTTAATGGTAAAGAAGGTGTTGCGACCAGTCTTGGCCACTCCCCTGTTTCGGCTCTTATAGATCCAGTAGCGGGATCAAGAAATTCTATTGCCGAAGCATTAAGTAATATTGTTTGGGCACCTTTGGAAAAAGGATTAAAATCTGTTTCACTTTCTGCTAACTGGATGTGGCCCTGTAACAATGAAGGAGAAGATGCCAGGTTATATGAGGCTGTAAAAGGAGTTTCAGACTTTGCAATTGCCCTCGGAATTAATGTTCCTACAGGTAAAGATTCTCTTTCTATGAAACAAAAGTATAAAGAAGGAGATGTACTTGCCCCGGGAACTGTCATTATTTCGGCTGCAGGACATTGTGATGATGTTACAAAAGTAATTGAGCCTGTATTACAAAAGGACGGGGGTGCGATTTACTATATAAATCTTTCCCGGGACGATTTTAAATTAGGTGGTTCTTCTTTGGCTCAGGTATTAAATAAAGTGGGCAATGAAGCACCTACTATTAAAGACGAAAAGAAATTTGCAGAAGCTTTTAATAACATTCAGGCCCTTGTAAAACAGGAAATGATAGTGGCTGGTCACGATGTTGCTTCAGGAGGATTAATTACGACACTTTTAGAAATGTGTTTTGCAGATGTTAATTTGGGGGCAGACATTGATCTTTCAGAATTAAATGAGAAAGACCTGGTGAAGCTTCTTTTTAATGAAAACTGCGGAATTGTTTTTCAGGCAAAAGATAATCTTGCTGAAAGATTTTTAAAAGAGAATGGTATAGACTTCTTCCGGATTGGGACAGTAACAGAAGGAAATTCGTTAAACATTAAGAACGGCGAAGAATCCCTGAATTTTAATATTTCTGATTTAAGAAATACGTGGTTCAAAACTTCCTTCCTGCTTGACCAAAAACAAAGTGGAATAGATAAAGCGACAGAAAGATATAAGAATTACGCGCTGCAGCCGCTGCAGTTTATTTTTCCTGAAGGTTTCACGGGACAACTTCCCGACATTGATAAATCTGCACCCAGGATAAAAGCGGCTATAATTAGAGAGAAAGGATCTAATAGTGAACGAGAAATGGCCAGAGCGATGCATTTCGCGGGTTTTGATGTGAAGGACGTACATATGACAGATCTTATCACGGGCAGGGAAAATCTTGAGGACATAAAATTTATTGCTGCAGTTGGTGGATTCTCAAATTCAGATGTGTTGGGAAGTGCCAAAGGTTGGGCGGGAGCTTTTCTATACAATGAGAAAGCGAAAACGGCACTTGACAACTTTTTTCAAAAAGAAGATACCTTGTCTATTGGAGTTTGTAATGGCTGCCAGCTATTTATGGAATTAGGACTAATTAATCCCGATCACGATGAAAAACCAAAGATGCTTCACAACGCTTCAAAGAAATTTGAATGTACTTTTACTTCAGTTGAAATTAAAGAAAATAAATCAATAATGTTAGGTTCCCTGGCCGGAACTAAATTGGGAATTTGGGCTGCACATGGGGAAGGAAAGTTCAGCTTCCCTTATACTAAAGATCGCTATAATATAGTGGGAGAATACGGCTATGACAAATATCCCTCAAATCCCAACGGCTCAAATCACAATACTGCCATGCTTACAGATGACACAGGAAGACACCTCGTGATGATGCCGCATTTAGAACGATCTACTTTTCCCTGGAATTGGGCTTATTATCCTAAAGGACGAAAAGATAAGGTTACCCCCTGGCTCGAGGCCTTTGTAAATGCCCGTAAATGGCTCGAAGAGCAGTCGTAAAACAATAATTCAAAACCTTCAATGGCTCCTTCACAGGAGCCTTTTTTATTATATAAGTTCAATATAGTATTTCAGTATAATCCCGGCAGAGGGCATTATTATTAAATGGACACCAGTCAGATTTTTCTCATTTTTCAAAAAAACCTGTTAAAAATCTTCGTTTTTATCTTCAAAATGCTGCTTTAATGCATTATTAACAAAGGTTTAGCCAAACATTAATATACAGGCCTGTATCTAAATAGTAATTTTATTTTTTTATAAACACATATTTAAAAACCAAAAAATTGAATTATGGCAGAAATTAAAATTGAAAAGAAAAAACCAGTATGGCCTTGGATATTACTGGCTTTAATAATCTTAGGTATTATTCTATATTTTGTTTTCGCAGACAATGATAACGAAATAGATGACGTAGACGAAAATAATACTGAGCAAATTGAGGATACAACCTATACCAGTACACAAACAAGTGCAGGTGAAGTTGGAACATTGGCTAAGTACCACAAGTGATACATTAAATGGAGATAATGTTTCTAATTATATTGCTCATGTAGGAGATAAAAGTAGAATGGGTATAGATCATGAATATACTAACAATGCTCTTATTCATCTTGTTGAAGCAGTTAATTCTAAAGCAAGTGAACTCAACGTTAATGTGAGTACAGATATGCAGTCAATAAGACAGGATGCTCAACAAATTACTCAAAATCCTCAGGCTACAAACCACGCAAATAAAATTAAAGATGCAGGGACAAAGCTGGCCGATGTTTTGAAAAAAATTCAGGAACAACAGTTTCCCAACCTGGCAGGTGATGTAGAAGAAGTGAAGACAGCTGCCAATAATATTAAGCCGTCTGTTCAAACTTTAGAACAAAAAGATCAAGTCAATAAATTCTTTGATGAAGCGGCCGATGTGCTTAAAAAAATGAGCTAATAAAAATAAAAATTGAAATTATGTCGACTAAAGATAGAAACACCAATAAACATTTATTTTACCTTAATGAATTGTCTGACTATAAAGTAGCAAGTCACGATCCCGATGTGAGGGGTTGGCAGGTAAAAGATAAAGATAACCGCGTTATAGGAAAGGTAGATAATCTTCTTGTGAATAAAGTAGCAGAAAGAGTGGTATACCTGGATGTGGAAGTTGATAAGACGATTATTGAAGCAGATCATGATCCATATGGTAAATCTGCCAATAACGACATTCGCGAATTTATTAATAAGGAGGGTGAAAATCACATTATTATTCCTGTAGGCCTAGTTAGTCTTAATAATGATCAAAAATTTGTTTATACCGATCAAATTGATCACAGGACCTTTGCTGAAACGAAACGCTATGAAAAAGGAACTAATGTCAATAGAGAATATGAAGTGGTTGTCTTGGAATCATATGATAGAAGGAATGACAGAATAAGTGGAGATTCAGGAAGTAGCCTCGGCGATAGAACAACTACCGGAACTACCTCCAGGAGTACCTTCAACGATGATGATAATTTTGACAGAACAGGAGATACTTTTTCAAGTGACAGGGACCGTAACCGTGCGGGAAAAGATACCTTCTCTGATGACAGAGATTTCGACAGGACTTCAGGAACTACCGGAAGTACATTCTCTGACGATAGGGATCGTACAAGAACAGAGAGATCATCTGAAGATAAATTTTCTGATGACCGTGAGTATAGCCGGACTTCCGGAACAACCGGAAATCGATTTGACGAGGATAAAGATATTAGCCGTACCGGAAGTACCTATGGACACGATCGCAATGATAACGACAGCGGAATATCGGACAGAGACAGAAATGATGACTACCGCAGTGACAGAGACAGGAGACACTCTGATGATGATTTTTACGAAAGAAGAGAATTTAACGGTTCTCACTTCCGCAGAAATCGATAAAATTAGTATTGAAATGAACAGAAAGGGGAAACGCAATGTTTCCCCTTTTTTATTTTAGTCAATTAGAGATAACTGGATTCGTTTATTATCTATATCTACGTCAAGAACCTTTACTACAAGCTGTTGATTAAGTTTAACTACAGCGTTAACATCGCTAATAAATTCATTCGCCAATTTGGAAATATGAATTAATCCACTCTCTTTAATTCCAATATCTACAAAACATCCAAAATTTGTAATGTTATTTACTATTCCGGGTAACCTCATTCCCGTATGAAGATCTTCAATTTTTTTTACTGAAGGATCAAAGGAAAATTTTCTAAGGGATTTACGTGGATCTATTCCGGGCTTTTCCAGTTCTCTAAAAATATCTTCAAGAGTAGGTAAACCCAAATCCCCTGTCACATATTTTTCCCGTTGGATCTTTTTTAAAATATCCTTATTGCCAATCAAGTCATTAATGGTGAGACTTTCATCTTTGGCCATTTTCTCCACTACATCATATCGCTCTGGATGTACAGAGGAATTGTCCAGGGGATTTTTACCATTTCTTATTCTAAGGAAACCTGCAGCCTGTTCAAACGCTTTTGCCCCTAACCTGGGAATCTTAAGTAATTCCTTCCTGTCCTTTAAATTTCCTTTTTCCTTCCGGTAATTCACAATATTTTCTGCCAAAGAAGGACCTATTCCTGAAACATAAGAAAGCAGTTCTTTACTTGCGGTATTCACATTAACTCCTATTCTGTTAACACAACTAACAACAACCCCATCTAGTTTTTCTTTTAACCTTGTTTGATCCACCTCATGTTGATACTGCCCCACTCCTATTGCCTTTGGTTCAATTTTCACAAGTTCAGCCAAAGGGTCGCTCAACCTTCTTCCTATTGAAACAGAACCTCTTACTGTTACGTCGTAGTCAGGAAATTCATCCCTCGCTATTTTTGAAGCGGAATAAACCGAGGCTCCTGCCTCATTTACTACAAAAATTTCAACCTCCCTGTCAAGTTGAACCTTTTTAATAAATTCTTCTGTTTCCCTGGAAGCTGTTCCATTACCAATCGCTATTGCTTCTATCTTATACGCATTAACCAGAGATTTCACTTTCTTTGTGGCCATTGCAATCTCCTTTTGAGGCGGATGCGGATAAATGGTTTCGTTGTAAAGGAGAGAACCATTTTCATCAAGACATACGATCTTACAACCCGATCTAAAGCCGGGATCAATTCCTAATATTCGCTTTCCTCCTAAAGGTGGAGACAAGAGTAATTGCTCAAGATTAGTGGCAAATACTTTAATTGCTTCCTCATCTGCTTTATTTTTTGCCTCTCCAAGAAATTCTGTAAAAAACGAAGGTTTCAAAAGTCGATTATAAGCATCTTCAATAGCTTCTTTAATAACTGTTGCTGAAGTATGTCGTTGGTTTTTTATGAAGATCCTTGAAATTCTGGAAAGAGCTTCCTCGGGTTCAATTTCAATCTTCAACCTCAGGATCCCCTCATTTGCAGCACGATAAATTGCCAGAAATCGATGGGAGGGTATCTTATTTAATGCCTCCTCCCAATTAAAATATTGGTTAAATTTTTGGGAAGCAGGATCATCAGCTTTCTTCTTAACCACGACAGAAGTTATGGTAGCTTTCCTGCTGTATAAAGAACGAAGGTCTGCGCGTATTTTCTGGTCTTCATTTACCCATTCGGCAATAATATCTTTGGCTCCCTGCAAGGCTTCCTCTTCTGAATTTATTTTTGTATTCAGAAATCGTGATGCAGCATTACTTAAATTTATTTCCTGTTGAGCTACAATTATTCTTGCCAGTGGTTCAAGACCTGCTTCGCGGGCACTATCTGCTTTTGTTTTTCTTTTCTTTTTATAGGGTAGATAAAGATCTTCAACTTCAGTAAGATTGCCAGCCTTATTAATTGCCCTTTCAAGTTCAGGTGTTAGAGCTTCCTGCTCCCCAATGGCTTTTATAATAGCTGACTTTCGACTTTCTAAAATTCCATGTGTCTTAAGTAGACTCGCCACTTGTTCTATTTGTACTTCATCCAGGTTTCCGGTTTGTTCCTTTCTATATCTGGCGATAAAAGGAACAGTGGCATCAGAATCTAGTAATTCGACCGTATTTTTTATAGAGCGTTCAGGTAAACCTGAATATTTTAATATATATTTTTCTGAAGTCAAAATTTGAAAATTTGATAAGGAGGTGGCAAAGATAGACTCTTGCACCCAAAAATTTCTCTGTCTCTAATAGATTATAATCAAATTATACCTATATTCTTAGAATGCAGTAAAGCTTTGTCACTGCCTTTAAAGTAACAGGTAGAGACATTTAGACTTTCAATATTTTTAAGTACCGAATAAACTTTAATATTTTCCTTTCTTCCTGTTTGACGCAAATAAACAGCCTTTATATTCATTGGAAAAATCTTGCAAATCCTTTCATAAATAAAGGCATCTTTTTGAGAATCATCTCCCAACAATACATATTGCAAATGAGGATAAAAAGCAATTATGTCCTTAATCTTCTCAAATTTATGATCGTGACTGCCTCTTCCTGTCAATAGAAAATCTGAAATACTAGTTTTTATCTTTTTCAGTTTGATAACAGCTTTAGGCAAATTGTGCATTTTGGCGAAATCATTTATAAAACCATAAAGATTCCATTCACTGCTGGAGACGTAGAAAAATGAATTTGATGCTTCTTCACTATCCTGTCCAGAAATACTCAAATGCTGTAATGTTGTACAACATCGTCAAAGATCTTCCTTTTATTAATATTCTTGAGGAGCATAACATAAAGCTTTTTAAAAAAGCTGTTACTATGAGAAATGAGAAAAGTATCATCAATATCTGATATTATTCCCACTTTACCGGGAAAAGGCTTGAGGAGTTCTCCTGTTTCTATTATTCCAATATCATTTATTTTACAACTAACGCAGTATTCATGCCACCCGCTTTTTAGCTCCTCATTGAAGGGAATTTCAAATCGAAAATATCCATCATCTAATGTTTTAGTAGTAACTTCAATATTTTTAAATTCCAGTTTTACAGTGATGTTCTGGAGAGGTTTAATCCTAAACATATGAATGATTGAAAAGGCATGTTTAATACCGCGCCTGTCTGTCCTGTATTTGTCGGGAGCCCAGGATTCAAAAACATGTCCAAAAACTACTAATTGATTTTCATTTACGTAGCCCCTGTATAATTTTAAATCTAATTTCACCTTTGGTTTTTGTTAACTCACAATATTCTCCAAATTAATTAATTTTAAAGACAAATTGAAGAAATGGCAGACATAAAGAAGGTTTTGCTCGTGGTAAATCCAATTTCCGGAGCTGTAAATAAATCTGATTTGATAAAGGAGATAAAAAACGAAATAATTAAGAGAAATCTTACTCTATTTATTTTCGAGACCACAGGAGAAGAGGACACTTTTAATTTAAATAATAATATTGCAGAATTGCAGCCTGGTAGGATACTGGTAGTTGGAGGTGATGGTACTATAAAAATTGCTGCTGAAGCACTTAAAGGAAAGGATATTCCTATAGGCATCATACCTGCTTAGTTCTGCTAATGGACTGGCCGTGAATCTTAACCTGCCATCCAGTCCTCAGGAACAGATTGAAGTCGCACTTGATGCAAATGTAAAAGGCATGGATATCATTCTCATTAATGATGAGTATTGCCTGCACATGAGCGATTTCGGAGTAAATGCTGAGCTGATAAGGAAATACGAGCATTCAAAAATAAGAGGAAAGATAGGTTACTTCCTAAATTCCATTCCTACTCTTGTGCAGAGTAATTATCCTTTTCAGTTCCAAATTAAAGCCAATGGACAGGTACTTCAAAAAGAAGGAATTCTTTTGGCGATTGCAAATGCCAAATCCTATGGAACAGGTGCTACCGTTAATCCCAATGGAAAGATAGATGATGGCTTCTTTGAAATTTTAGTTTTTAAAAATTTTGATTTTCTGGAAATTCTTAAAACCCTGCGGAACGAGGTGGAACTTAATCCCGATTTTATTGAAATAATTTCTACTCAAAATGCCCGTATAAGTTGCAAAAACCCCGTTGCCTTTCAGGTAGATGGGGAGTATATAGGCAAAAGAAAATTCGTCGAGGTAAGTATTTTACCTCATAAAGTTAAGATAGCTTCTCCCCTGCAATAAAGTCTTATAAAATTATCAACACATTATTACCAAATATTTATCCACTATTCAACTTCCTCTTTAAATCTCCGGGAGACCTTGCAAATTCAAGCATTTTACAATTAAAAGGAAGCTTAGCTTCCTCTACTAAATTACTAAATTGTAAGAAAACACTCTATTTAATTGCACAATATTCATTACTCAAAGGTTTGAGATTTTTATTTAGTTTGAATCTTAGAGAAATTTTTCATTAAATTTAGTCTCTAGATTCGCTTACCAATTAATCATTGAAAAATTAATTTATATGAAAAACAATTATTTGAAGATCTGTTTCTTTCTTTTTGCTGTTTTCAGTTTTGGCTTCATTCAGGCTCAGGGAACAGTTTCGGGAACGGTAACAGATGGTACGATGCCAATACCAGGTGTAAACATCATTGTGCAGGGCACTACTAATGGTACAACTACCGATTTCGACGGAAACTATACTCTAAATAATGTACCGGATGATGCTGTACTTGTTTTTAGCTTTTTAGGTTATGGTAGTCAGGAAGTACTTGTAAATGGCAGGCAAACTATTAATGTAACCATGCAAGAAGATGCTGCAGCCTTAAGTGAGGTAGTGGTAATTGGTTACGGTCAAACTACAGTAAGAGATGCTACTAGCGCCGTAGCGACTGTAACTTCAGAAGATTTTAACCGTGGTGTGGTTGCATCACCAGAGGAGCTTATCCAGGGGAGAACAGCAGGTTTACAAGTAACTACTACCAGTGGAGAACCGGGTGGTGGAGTTAACATTAGAATTAGAGGTACTACTTCTGTTCGAGGTGGTAATGACCCACTATTTGTTGTTGATGGCGTACCATTATCAGGGGATGACGTATCTGCCGGGGGAGGCGATGTAGGTTTCGGTTCCAGCTCACCGAAAAACCCGCTTAACTTCCTTAACCCACAGGATATTGAGAGCATGAGTGTTCTTAAAGATGCTTCTGCTACCGCTATTTATGGTTCAAGGGGTGCAAATGGAGTTGTAATCATTACTACGAAATCAGGCCGCGGAATGGATGGCAGGTTTGATTATAGCACAAATCTTGGTGTAGCAACACAAGCAAATAAATATGATCTTCTAAATCGTGAGGAATGGCTGGAAGCATATGCTGAAACTGGTCTAGACCCCGAACCTTTAGATTATGGTGGGGATACAGACTGGCAGGATGAAATTACAAGAACTGCTTTCACACAAGAACACAATCTCGCCTACTCCAGTTCATACAACCAGGGTAATTACAGAGTATCCCTGGGATACTCTGACCTTATGGGGATTGTTGAAAACTCTTCAATGGAAAGATTATCCGGTAGATTAAATGTTAATCACAGAATGTTTGATGATAGACTAAAATTTAGCCTCCAAACTTCCATATCCCGAATAAATGATGAAAGAGCTCCTATCTCCAATAATGCAGGCTCTGAGGGGGATCTTTTAGGTGCTACTTATATGATTACTCCCACTTCTCCGTCAGATCCTGACTTCTACGAAGGACAGATAAATCCTAATGGTTTACTAAAATATACTCTGGATGAAACAGAAACTGACCGATTTTTAATCAACTTTTCCACGGATTATACAATTCTGGAAGGTTTATCTGCCAAGCTTAATCTTGGATACGATAAAGCCGATTCCTACAGAGGCTTCGGAATTTCGGGTGACGTTGTAGGGATAGGAAGCGCCGTTCCCGGAAATGGAAGAGCACAAATAAATGAAATCGAAAGTACTAACAAGTTAATGGAAATAACTTTAAACTACGAGCTGCCCTTTGAAAATTCTAAACTTGATGCTTTAGTTGGTTATTCATACCAGGAGTTTGATCGTAAAGGAATAAACGCTCAGGGTTGGGGTTTTCAGGACATGAATATGGGTACGATGATTAATAACCTCCAGGGTGCAAGAGATGTTCTTGAAGGTAATATTCAGGGTTCATACCAGCAGTACGGTTATGATACCAATGGCTTCTTTGTTAACAGACTATTTCCTGATATAGCTACTGATAGACCCACTGCCCCCACTGGATTAAATGTTAATGCAGTTGCAGGAGACACTTTTCATACTACAGATGAGTTACAATCCTTCTTCGGGAGACTAAATTATACTATTGCCGAAAAATACCTGTTCACCGCTACTTTAAGAGCAGATGGATCAACAAGGTTTGGAGGAAATAATAAATACGGTTATTTCCCCTCGGGTGCTTTTGCATGGCAATTAGGGGATGAGGATTTTATTCCAGAGACCTTTTCCACCCTAAAATTAAGGTTAGGGTATGGTGTTACTGGAAACCAGGAAATCCCATACAACCTTTATATCGCTCGTGAAAGGTTTGGTGGTATAGGAATAAGTGATGCGGGAACAGTAAATGTACCTGGTACAGGACAAATTACCTGGCCAAATGCCGACCTAAAATGGGAGACTACAACCCAATCGAACATTGGTTTAGATTTTGGGTTCATGAACGATCGATTAAGTGGTTCTTTGGACTTCTACCATAAATCAACTACCGATTTACTTTTCCAAACTTTTGAAGCACAACTAAGCAGCACAGGATTTTGTTTGGGAAAATCTGGATGCGAATGTTATTAATAAAGGAGTTGAATTCGCAATAGATTACAATATTATCCAGGAAGAGAACGTCTTCTGGAATTTAGGATTTAACATTGCTTATAATGATAACATGGTTGAAGATTTTGAGGGAGCAATTCAAACCGGAGGAATTAATGGGCAAGGACTAACGAACGCTTATGCCCAGTTATTGGCAGGTGGTCAACCTTTATTCTCCTATTATTTAAGAGAATTTGCCGGATTTGATGAAAATGGATTATCTGTTTACCCTAATGGAGACGAGCAACAATTTGTTGGTAAAAGTGCGTTACCTACCACCAATTTGGGTATATCCAGCCGGGTAGAATATGGCAACTGGGACCTATCTGCTTTTTTAACAGGTCAATTTGGATTTTGGGTGTATAATAACACTGAAAATGCCTTCTTTACAGCAGGATCTCTTGCCTCTGGTGCTAACGTAACCCGAAACGTAATTGGAAATGGAGAAGGTTTTGGTAATAATCCAGATGTTTCTACACGCTTTTTGGAAAAAGGGGACTTTTTAAGACTACAGAATGCTACGCTGGGATACAATTTTGAAATAGGGGAAGACAGTTTCTTAAATGCTTTTAGAATAAGCGTAACTGGGCAAAACCTGTTCCTGATCACCGATTATTCCGGACTCGATCCTGAAGTGAATACCGATAAATCCTTAAATGGAATTCCTACTGCAGGTATTGAATATACTTCATATCCAAGAGCGAGAACTGTAACTTTAGGATTGAACGTATCATTTTAAAAAAATATAACATGAAAAATAAATTCTTAAAAATAACTTTATTATTTGGGGCTGTACTTAGCTTTACAGCTTGTACTGACCTGGAACTTGAAGAAACCGATTCTGTTTTTCGGGAAGATTCAGGAGAAGGTTTTTCTGGAGTAAGTGATGTACCCTCGGCCCTGGCTAATAATTATAATGCTCTAAGAGATCAACTTAATACTCAGGAAAACCTTTATGCCCTACAGGAAGTGACATCTGATGAAATGGTTGTTCCTACAAGAGGAACAGATTGGGGAGATAATGGTTTATGGAGATCACTCCACCAACACACCTGGGATGCAAACCACCAGTTTTTATTAAATACCTGGAATAACCATAATAGGAACGTGTTCAATTTATCAGAAATTATTGCACCGGAAAGTAATGCTAATCCAGAACAACTAGCTCAGGCAAAGTTTTTAAGGGCGTTTAGCATGTATTGGATAATGGACCTCTTTGGCCAGGTTCCCTTTAGGGAAGTGGACGAAGGAGCCAATGTGGATCCTCGCGTAATGTCCAGAAGTGAAGCATTTGACTTTATTATGCAGGATCTTAATGATGCTCTTCCCAACCTGGCCAGTATAGGACCAGGACCAGAGGCTAACTTTGCAAGTAAAGCTTCAGCACATTATCTTATGGCTAAAATGTTCTTAAACAAGCACGTTTACACAGGAGGAGAACCCGCTACAGAAGATATGAACAGGGTAATTGAACGTGTAGATGCTATTAGAGATATGGGATTTGGTTTACAAAGCGGCTTTTTTGAAATATTTGAGCCTACAGTAGATTCAGAAACTATTTGGTTTACTAACACTGGAGTGGGTTCCAGGATCTGGAATGGTTTACACTATAACCAGGGTGCCGTAGGACAGGACGCCTAGGTGGGTGGAATGGATTTTCTACACTGGCTGAATTCTATGAACTTTTTGAAGGGCCAGCCGATACTAATCATCCCAACGTAGGCCAGGAAGAGCGAAGAGGTTTTGTGCCACTTGAAGGAACATCTGTAAGTGAAGCAGATGGGTTTTTTGAAGGTAATAACGACGCAGATGGAGATGGTTTAATTGACGGTTCAGATATTGGAATAGGATTTTTATATGGGCAGCAATATGAACTAGATGGAAGTGTAACGGTAGATAGAGGGTTAAATCCCTTGTTTTACACCAAAGAAATACCAGCTTTAGTGGGAAATCCTGATAATACAGGGATAAGAGTTTTGAAATATCATCCTTCAAATGGCGCTTATAGAGAACACATGGTTCTATTTAGATATGCCGATGCACATTTAATGAAAGCTGAAGCTATAATGAGAGGTGGGACGGCTAATGTCACTGCTCTTCAAATGATCAATGAATTACGGGAATTAAGAAGGGCTACTCCTTTGGCTTCTTTAACAGAGCAGGATATGCTTGATGAAAGAGGAAGAGAATTATATAATGAGATGTGGAGAAGACAGGATCTTATAAGATTTGGTCAATTTACAGATGAATGGGGTCTAAAACCTGAATCTGGTGATTTCAGGGTTTTATTTCCTATTCCAACTACTGCCATTCTTTCTAACCCCAATTTAGTACAGAACGAAGGGTATTAACTTTAAAATTTTTAAATTAAAGAGACTTAAGAAGTAACAGCTTATTAAGTCTCTTTTTTATTCTACCTCCATTAATTTCCATTAAATTGTAACATCAAAATGTTACGAAAATATTGATTTCCTTAAGTTTAAAAATGCAGAATCCTTTTCAACTAAAACTACCTCTCTCCCGGTTTTTTTGTCTTCTATCTTTTTTTGTCCTTCCCTTCTCCTGTTCAACGGATAAAAGAAAAACAGAAGTTACAACTGAGGATAAAACATATCTTTTTTCAAAATTGGAAGGTTCTTCTACTGGAATACAATTTAATAACAAGGTCAGGAATGAAAAGGACTTCAATATTTTTAAGTACAGGAATTTCTATAACGGCGCGGGAGTTGGAATAGGTGACATTAACAATGACGGCCTACCTGATGTTTATCTTACCTCCAACATGGAGGAGAATAAACTATACCTTAATAGAGGGAATTTCAAGTTTGAAGATATTACAACTTCATCTGGTACAGGAGGAAAAAGGTCCTGGTCAACTGGAGTAACCATGGTAGATATTAATAACGACGGTTACTTAGATATCTATGTAAGTAATGCGGGCAATATTGAAGGAGACGACCGTAGAAATGAACTATTCCTTAATAACGGAGACCTCACTTTTACCGAAGCAGCAGCCAGTTTTAATCTTGATGAAAATGGCTTTACTACACACGCAGCATTTTTTGATTATGACATGGACGGTGATCTTGACGTTTATATTCTCAACAACAGTTTTATTCCGGTTTCAAGTCTTGGATATGCTAATAAGCGGGACTTAAGAAGCGAGGACTGGAATTTGCCTGAGGTTCTCAAAGGTGGCGGTGATAAACTTTTGCGAAACGACAACGGAAAATTTAAAGATGTAAGTAAAGAAGCCGGGATTCACGGTAGTTTAATAGGCTTTGGCCTGGGAGTAACTATAGGAGATGTAAATAATGATCTATTACCGGACATTTATGTTTCTAATGATTTTTACGAACGGGATTACCTTTACATAAATACTGGAGACGGAAGCTTTAAAGAACAAATTAAAGATTACATTTCTCATTTAAGCCTTTCCTCGATGGGTGCTGACATGGCAGATATAAATAATGATGGATATCCCGAGATCTTTGTGACAGACATGCTTCCGGAAAATGATGAGAGACTAAAAAACACCAGTGATTTTGAAAGATATGATCTATATAAACGTAAGTTAGATAGTGATTTTTATCACCAGTACATGCAAAATACGCTGCAGTTAAATAATGCAAACAATAGTTTTTCTGAAATAGCCTTTCACAGTGGTGTTGCAGAAACTGACTGGAGCTGGGGTGCTCTCATTTTTGATATGGATAATGATGGTTATAAGGACATCTTTGTGAGCAACGGTATCTACCACGACCTCACAAATCAGGATTTTATGGACTTTTTTGCCAACGAAATTTTACAGGAGATGGTTCTTACTGGAAAAAAGAAAGAATTTGACTCTATTTTAAACCAAATGCCAAGTACTCCTATTCCAAATTATGCATTTAAAAATCAGGCAAATCTTTCCTTTGAGAAGGTTACTGAGAAATGGGGATTTAGCGAACCCAGCTTTTCTAATGGATCTGCTTATGGAGACCTGGATGGAGATGGAGATTTGGATCTCATTGTAAATAATGTAAATCAGGAATTGTTCGTTTACCGCAACAATTCAGAAAAGATGAATAATAATAACTACCTGAAGGTTAATTTAAAAGGAGAAGGAAAAAACACCTTCGCAATTGGAAGTCGTGTTAATCTATTTTATGATAACCAGGTAGTAAGCCAGGAATTGATTCCCACTCGTGGGTTTCAATCTTCCATTGATTATGCTCTTACTTTTGGAATTGGAGATGCAACTGCTGTAGATTCTCTCCAGGTAATATGGCCAAATAAAAAAACTCAGGTTGTAAAGGATATCAAAGCTAATCAGGTGTTGATGTTAAATCAAAAAGATGCCAATCGGGAATTTAAGGCTCCCTCCCCCACCGCTGAAACCCTTTTAACCGAAATTGAACATGCTCTTCCCTCCCACAAAGAAGATAATTATGTTGATTTTGATTACGAAGGTTTAATCTCACAAATGCTTTCTAAAGAAGGACCTGCTATTGCCGTGGCTGATGTAAATGGAGACGGCAATGAAGATCTGTTTTTGGGTGGTGCCCGTAATCAGGCAGGCGGAATTTACCTGCATAATAATTCAGGGAAATTTAGCGCAGTTAGTAATCCTGTTTTTCACACCGATATGCAGTATGAAGATATTGATGCAGTCTTTGCAGATGTAAACGGGGATGATAAACCGGATTTAATAGTGGTTTCCGGCGGAAATAACATCTATGCTGATAAGAGCCTTTTTAATACACGTATTTATAAAAATGAGGGATCTGGTAGGTTTGTAAAGTATACTGCCGACATTCCTTCCTCACAACACAATGCAGCTGTTGTTTTAGCACACGATTTTGATAATGACAGAGATATTGATCTCTTTATTGGGAGAAGAAGTGTTCCGGGAATTTACGGAATTAACCCAAACCATCAACTGTTAGAGAATGACGGTGCTTAATTTTACTGATGTTACAGAAGCAAAAGCTTTTGATCTAAAGGAAATTGGAATGATAACCGCAGCGGTTTGGCAGGACATAGATGGTGATGAAAAATCGGAGCTCATAATTACGGGGGACTGGATGGCTCCTAAGATTTTTAAAACCGGAAAAGATGGCATTGCTCCTTACAAAACCAATCTTGATAGACTCACGGGAGCATGGTCTGCCCTGGCTACGGCAGATGTGGATGGCAATGGCTATCCTGACTTAATACTTGGAAACAGAGGTACTAACTCTTTTTATCGCGCTAGTTCCGGAGAACCCGTAAAAATGTATGTGAATGATTTTGATAATAATGGGACAATTGAGCAAATCCTTACCAGGCCTATTGATGGAAGAGATATCCCGGTTCACCTAAGACGGGAAATTTCAGGGCAAATAGCTTCAGTTAAAAAGCAAAATTTGAAATTTTCTGAATATGCAAAAAAGTCAATTCAGGATCTTTTTTCAGAAGAAATCATTCAAAATTCAATTGTCAGGAATATTTCAACTTTTAAAAGTGTAATTGCATATAATAACGGAGATGGCACTTTCAAAATAGAAGAACTTCCTGTGGAAGTGCAACTTTCCAGCATTCATGCCATAGAAGTTATCACCACAGATGAAGGCCAACAACAAATTTTCCTTGCTGGAAATAATTTTAATTTTAAACCTCAGTACACCCGGCTCGATGCAAATCAGGGAATTATTCTCACACGTCAACCTGAGGGGTCTTTTAAAGTACTCAAGACAAGTGAAAGTGGGTTTAACATCAAAGGACAGGTACGGGCATTAAAATTACTGAAGAACAAAACTGGTGACAAATATATAATTGCGGGAGTGAATAACGAAGCCCCAAAATTGTTTAAACTGAATTGAATGAAACGAGTTATCTTCTATACATCGATTATATTCCTAATAAGTTGCTCCAGGGATAAAGAGGAGAATTATTTGTTTCAAACCCCGGGACCTGAGGCAACAGGAATTCATTTCACTAACGAACTTACTGAAACAAATGCGCTAAACATCCTTGACTACCTGTATTTTTATAATGGGGGCGGTATTGCAATAGGAGACATTAACAATGATGGTTTACAGGATATATATTTTACTGCCAATCAAACCGCGAACAAATTGTTTCTCAATCAGGGTAATTTAAAATTTGAAGACATAACAGAAACGGCAGGTGTTGGTGGAGAATCCTCCTGGAATACAAGCGTCACAATGGCTGACGTAAATGGGGATGGATATCTGGATTTATATGTGTGCGCAGTTGTCGGCATAAATGGGTTAAGGGGAAAGAATGAATTGTTTATAAACAATGGTGACAACACTTTTACAGAAAAGGGTGAAGAGTATGGCCTGGACTATAAAAACTATTCCTCAACTGCAGCATTTTTTGACTATGACAATGATGGGGATTTAGATATGTATCTTTTAAATCACGCTGTTCATACGGTGAACACCTACGGTCCTGCGGAAATTAGAAATAACCGAACTGCAGAGAGTGGAGATAAATTGTTGAGAAATGATTCCGGAAAATTTATAGATGTAAGTGAAGAAGCCGGAATTTACGGTGGTGCCAATGGTTATGGTCTTGGGCTCGCCACTGCAGATTTTAATAATGATGGTTTTACTGATATTTACGTGAGTAACGATTTTCACGAAGATGATTATTACTACATCAACAACGGCGACGGTACATTTTTTGAAATGCTTAAAGAAAAATTCAGTCATGTTAGCAGGTTCTCCATGGGTAATGACGTGGCAGATGTTAACAGTGATGGGTATTTGGATATACTTACTCTGGATATGCTTCCGGAAGATGAAAAAATCCTTAAAGCTTCTATGTCTGACGATCCTGTAGATTTATATAATATGAAGATCAACAGGTTTAATTATCATCACCAGTACACCCGCAATATGCTCCAGATAAACCGGGGAGGAGTTTATTTTCAGGAAATGGGTCTTTATAGTGGGCTTGCAGCTACTGACTGGAGCTGGAGCCCTCTTTTTGGAGATTATGATTTGGACGGTAGACAGGATGTATTTATTGCTACAGGTATTCCCAGAAGGCCTAATGACCTGGATTATATAAAATATGTGTCTAATGAGCAGATACAGAAGAAAATTAATAATACCAACCTGGTAGACCAAAAAGCATTGGATATGATGCCTTCAGGAAAGGTGCATAACTATGTTTTGCGTGGTGAGGAATTTCTAAAATTTTCAAACCAATCCGGCAACTGGTTTCCACGGGACTCCATCGTCTCTACAGGAGCTGCCTGGGGAGATCTGGACAATGACGGTGACCTCGATATCGTCACAAATAATATAAATCAACCTGCAAGCGTATATATTAACACAACAGCGGGAAATTCAGCTTATTTAAAGATAAAATTTCAATATACACCACCTAATAATTTTGGTTTTGGAACAAAAGCTTTTTCTTACCACCAGGGGAAAATGCAAACAAAACAATTATTCACAGCCCGTGGGTTCCAGTCATCCTCTGAACCTGTTATAAGTTTTGGTTATGGAGATGTACAAAAGGTGGATTCTTTAATAATAGTTTGGCCTGACAATACAACTGAAAAATTTCTAAATGTCGCGGTAAATCAAACCCTTATTTTATCTCCTTCTTCGGAAAGAGAAAATTTCCTGAATAATTTTCCGAAGAATTCACCCTGGTTTACTAAAGTAGATTCTCTTCCGGGACTCGATTACGAGCATAAGGAGAATAATTATATTGACTTTAACTAAGCAGAAGCTTATACCATACCAAGTTTCTGACAGAGGCCCGGCTGTGGAAGTTAGTGATCTTAATAACGATGGCATGGATGATATCTTCTTTGGAGGCTCCAAACATCAGCCAGCGAAGATTTTTTATCAAACCCAAAAAGGTTTTTTTGAAAGAGAAATTAAAGCTTTTAAACAGGATTCAGTTTCAGAAGATATTTCAGTCATTGCAGAAGATTTCAACAAAGATGGATCTACAGATCTTTTTGTCGTCTCTGGTGGAGGAGAATTTTCTGGAGAGAGTAGTCCTTTACAGGACCGATTGTACATAGGAAAAAATGGAACTTTTGAAAAAACAGAGCTTCCCTCCTATTTCGAAAATGGCTCCATAGTTAAGGCTGCAGATTTTGACAAGGATGGCGATGTAGATCTTTTTGTTGGAGGTGCCGCAGTTCCCAATGACTTCGGGCGTATTCCCCAATCTTTTCTTTTGATCAACAATAACGGCAGATTTACCATTGCGGATAATGATAACGTGAAAACATCTGGTATGGTAACAGATGCGGAATGGACTGATTTCGATGGAGACGGCTGGATTGATCTTATAGTAATAGGAGAATGGATGTCTCCAAAATTCTTCAGAAACAACAGGGGAAATCTTGAAGATGTAACTTCAGACTATTTAATGGAGGAATTAAGAGGCCTCTGGCAAACCATTATTCCTTTTGATATAAATGGTGATGGAAATATGGATTATCTACTTGGCAACTGGGGGTTAAATTCCAAATTTAGTGCAACTAAGGAATTTCCGTTAAAGATGTACTATTCCGATTTTGACGGGAATGGAAGTACAGAAACTATAACCACTTATGCAAGGGAGGGAAAGTATTATACGGTCGCGGGATTGGATGAACTGGTGGGTCAATTATCTTACCTCAGAAAAAAATTTCCTTCCTATAAAGATTTTGCAGGAAAATCTATTGAGGATATTTTCGATAAAGCACAGCTAAATAAATCAAACTTACTGGAAGTGAACACCTTATCTTCCGGATATTTGCTTAATTTCGGTGAAAAGTATACTTTTAAACCTTTTAAAGAGAACCTGCAGGTGGCCCCAATTACCTCCTTCCTGGCTGGAGATTTTAATAATGATGGAAAGGAAGAAGTGCTTATTGGTGGTAACTATTTTGGGGTCACGCCATATCACGGTAGGCTTAGTAGTTTGGCAGGAAACGTTATAGTAAATGAAAAAACAACTATTGAAGGAAATGCATTAGGATTAAATTTCACTCAAAAAGCAGTGAGGAATCTTAAATTAATTAATTTTCAGGGAGCCAAATATCTTATGGTTATCATAAACAATGACACTCCACAATTCTATAAGCTGGATAACTAACATGAAAAACTTATTATATACTCTAATATTCACGTTACTCCTGGGTAGTTGTTCAAAAGAAGTAAAACCTATTGAAATAACTGCTGAAGATTACCATGCTGCAGTCGATAGATTGACAAATATAATGGTTCATGATATCTTTTCACCTCCTGTCGCCAGCAGGATCTATGCCTATTCAAATGTTGCTGCTTACGAGATCATAGCAGCCAATAATGCCAATTTAAATTCTTTTTCCCATACCTATAAAGGATTTTCTTCAATTCCCAAAGCTGACTCTACAAAGCAGGTAAATTACAGATTAGCGGCTCTTATTGCCCAAATGGAAATAGGAAAACAACTCATTTTTTCTGAAAAAGAGATTAATATGTACCGTGACAGTCTCTATAACGTATGGACTTAGTTTGAATGAGCAGAATTTCGTCGACTCCCGAGACTATGGAATGCAGGTTGCAGAACATATGAAATCCTGGATTAATTCTGATAATTATAAGGAAACCCGTACCATGCCGAAATTCTCGGTCTACTCTGATGAACCTCACAGATGGCAGCCTACTCCTCCTCTGTATATGGATGGTATTGAACCTCATTGGGCAAAAATAAGAACGTTCGCCATAGACTCGGCTGCACAGTTCAGACCCAATACATATCCTGCATTTTCTCTTGAAGAAGGCTCAAAGTTCTATAATGAGCTAATGGAAGTGTACAATATAAGACGGGAGATGGACAAAGAAGGAGACGAATCTGAAGAAATTCAAATCGCACGTTTTTGGGACTGCAATCCTTATGTTTCTACTCAACGAGGTCATCTCATGTTCGCTACAAAAAAAATAACTCCCGGCGGGCACTGGATTGGTGTCACTAAAATTGCCAGTAGGAAAAAAGATCTGGATTTTGATAAAACCGTATATGCATATACAGCAACTTCTCTTGCAATAGCCGATGCTTTTATTAGCTGCTGGGAAGAGAAATACAGAAGTGAACTGATACGCCCGGAAACTCTTATTAACACTAACGTAGATGAAAACTGGGCCCCGGTACTTCAAACCCCACCATTTCCCGAATATCCAAGTGGACATTCGGTTGTTTCAGGAGCAGCTGCTACTGTTCTAACTCAATTGTTTGGCGAAGATTTTTCTTATGAAGATGATACCGAAGTACAATTTGGTTTACCGAGTAAGATCTTTTAAATCTTTCCACCAGGCTGCAAATGAAGCCGCTTTAAGCCGACTGTATGGGGGAATTCATTATCGTTCTGCAATAGAAGAAGGCCTTTCTCAAGGATTGAAACTGGGATCCTTTGTTGTAAAAGATCTGGAATTGAAACCCTTAAATATTTAATTTCTTATTTGAATGGTAAAAACCCTTACCCTGTGGACTTTAATCGTGGTCCTCAGCTTTATTACTGCCTGGTACTTTTTAATAAAAGAATATAATTATTCTATTAGCTTCAAAATTGATGAAACTCCCGGGGAAGTATACCAGCAGCTGTTGTATTATAAATACAATTTTTTGGAAGAAGCAAAATACACCCAAAAAACTCCTTTCAAGCAACTGGTTCAGCAGGTAAGCGTAAATGATCGTGACCTACAACTCACCTGGAATTTTATAAGAGAAAGTGACTCCTCCAGCCAGATTACTGCCCGTGTTAATTCCATTGAAAACAATTCGTTTGCCAGGCTTAAGTCATTATTTGGACAGGACGATGCCAAAAAAATAATTACTGAAGAAGTACAACAATTTCAAATCGCTTTAAACGAAGAAAAAGATTTATACGAAGTAAAAATTGAAGGGATTACAAGCTCACCTGCCGCAACCTGTGCCTGTATTAAATTTGAAAATGATGTAAAAAATAAAGCCACAGATATGATGAAAAATATAAAATATCTATCTGCCTATATCCAAAAAAATGAACTTGATATGACCGCCAGGCCAAGGATAAATGTCCTTCATTGGGATATAAAAAGTAATAGGATCAAATTTGAATTCTGCTTTCCTATTGATCCTGAAAATGCACCTGAAGAAACCCGCAGGATTTATCTGAAAAACCTACCTGCAAGAAAATCTCTTTTGGCTAAATATAATGGCAACTATATGTACTCACATCTTGCCTGGGTAAAATTACTGAGTTATGCTGAAAAGGAAAAAATTCCTGTTCTAAATGAACCTTTGGAAATATTTAATAATAATCCAGAAATGGGAGGTGATGCCAGATTGTGGGAAACTGAAATTTACTTACCTCTTGAATCTCTTTAATTTGTTACGGCAATTCCAAGTAAAAATGCCTCCGGAATAAAAATTCTCCGGAGGCATTTAGATTTTGCTGTCAATATCTATTATAAAGACATTGCTCTCCCGTTACTTAGTTCTTCAAGAGGGCCGCAGGCAATGTATTGCCCAGGGATTGGATCATACCATAATACGTTTTCCCCAACCTGTTCGCTGGTTTTCCAGGCCCATATTCCCATGTCTCTAACATTATTAACATAGGATCTTGATCCTTTAGTAAACGTTAGTTTATCTGCCGGATCATTATCCATAGGATCCTGAGTTTCGGTATTTCGCATATTAGCTTCCTCTTTGTCTTCTGAAGAAGTGAGAAACCTTGCAACCAACTTTTCGTATTCTTCAGGAGTTCCTTCTCCTAATTCCTTATCAAATTCATTTTTAAAAGCAGCTGAAAAATCTTCAGCTCCCTGTTTAAAAACCTTCTGCCTTTCCTCGTGTGCCACTTCGTTCATATAGGAATCAATAAACTGAGCCAGATTAAGGTCTCCGGCACCAGGAGTATCTGTTGTTGGCAAAATGACTTCCAAAATATTTTTTAGTGCAAATCCATTTGCAGCACTCAAAAAGCTTGGTTCCCAATCATAAGTGGGATCATTCTTGCAACTTTGAAGTAAACTCAAAGTTGAAGGGCCTACTACCATTATTCCCGCACCTAATCCTATATTTTTTAATGCTTGTCTTCTATTCATCTTAGATGTTTTATGCGTTGGACTTTTTAAAATTCTTAGAAGCATGATCTGCTGCTCTTGCTGTCATAGCCATATAGGTTAATGACGGATTCTGGCAGGCAGAAGAAGTCATAAAGGATCCATCGGTCACGTAAACGTTTGGCACTGCATGAACCTGGTTATTTCCATTGAGGACAGAAGTTTTAGGATCACGGCCCATTCTGGCAGTTCCCATTTCATGGATTCCCAATCCCGGAGCTCCAATATCATCATCGCGGGAAATATCCTTAAATCCTCCTTTTTCCAACATCGCTACCGCCTGCTCTACCATATCTTTTCGCATTTCCAATTCATTTTCTTTGAATTCGGCATCGAAGGTAACAGTTGGTAATCCCCATTCATCTAAATTATCATAATTAAGGGTCATTTTATTTTCGTGGTAAGGTAAAGTTTCACCAAATCCCATTAGTCCCATTTGCCAGCCACCTGGTTCTAAAATAGCATCTTTTAAAGCTTTACCATACCCTGCTTCAGCAACTATTTGTGACCAGTCTCCTCTACTTGCACCTCCCTGATAACCATAACCACGCTTAAAGCTTAGATTTTCATTATCAGAAAGATTTCTGAATCGTGGAAGATATATCCCGTTTGGTTTTCTTCCTTTATAATAGGAATCGTGGAAACCATCAAATTTACCTGTAGCACCAGCTTTAAAGTGGTGGTCCATAATATTATGGCCCAATTCGCCGCTGTCGTTACCCATTCCATCAGGAAATCTGTCAGATTTTGATTGCATCAAAATACTGGTAGATGCTATTGCAGAGGCACAAAGGAAAATAACATTGGCTTTAAATTCCAGGGTTTCTTTAGTTTCAGCATCAATAATTCTTACTCCTGTTGCTCTTTGAGTATTAGGATCATAAATTACTTCATGTACTACAGAATTGGGTCTTAAGGTCATATTACCTGTTCGTTCCGCAGCTTGTAAAGTTGAGGCATTGCTGCTAAAATAAGCTCCATAAGGACAACCTCTTATACATCGATTTCTGTATTGACAGGGAGATCTCCCTTCAAATTCCTGATTTCCGGTAATATGAGCCACCCTTCCCGAAGTTAAAACCCTTCCATCCTCAAAACTTTCGGCTATACTCTTTCTCAGGTGATCTTCCACACAGTTCAACTCCATGGGAGGAAGAAAGTTTCCGTCTGGTAATTGGTTTAAACCTAATTGTTCTCCACTAACACCAATGTAAGATTCAACATAATTGTACCATGGCGCAATATCTTTGTAGCGAATAGGCCAGTCTACAGCTATTCCATCTTTTTGATTTGCTGTAAAGTCAAGATCACTAAGGCGGTAACTGTGTCTACCCCACATAATAGATCTTCCACCAACATGATATCCACGCATCCAGTCAAATCGCTTAACCTCATTATATGGATGTTTGAGGTCATTAACAAACCAGTGACGGCTTGCTTCATTTACAGTATAACCTAGTTCTTGCCTGCTTATGTTGTTCTTTTTGCTCTTCTATAGAAACCTGCCCTTTATATTTGTAATCCCACGGGTCGTGGTACATTGTAGGATAATCTTCAATGTGTTTCACCATTCGTCCTCTTTCCAGAACCAACGTTTTAAAACCTTTTTCACATAGTTCTTTAGCAGCCCATCCACCGCTAATCCCTGTGCCTACAACGATTGCGTCATAGGTGTCATTTTCATAAAATTTGCTCACAATCTGGATTTTAATTTAGTTTTAAGAAAAAACTGTATTGTCAAATATATCAAAATAACTTAGTATTTCACAGGTTTAAAAAAAAGTCTACTTTTAAGATTCCAAAATTTTGCTCAATCCTTTTAGTAATAATTAACCTTAAAGCTTCTTTTATGAGATCCAAATTAACACAAAATTTAACCTTTTTAATTCTAACTCTCTTTCTCTCCGTAAGTATTATTTCGTGTAAAAATGAAGAAAAATCAGAAATCCAGGATGAGCAGGTAGTCAATGCAAATCCCAATGATAGTCTGTTTTTTAAAATTTCACTGGCACAGTGGTCACTAAGTAAACCTATAATGGAAGGGAAGATAGATCCCATGGATTTTGCACAAAAGGCCAATGAATTAGGTTTTACAGGAATTGAATACGTAAGTCAACTATACTCCCGCCAGTTGGAGGAAGGAGGAAATACTCCGGAAGCAATGCAAAAACTGCTTGACAGTCTAAAAAGTAAAAGCGAACAATATAATGTTGAGAACGTATTAATCATGGTAGACGGGGAAGGCGATCTTGCTTCTCCTGAGGAAGAAAAACGCAATCAGGCTGTAGAAAATCACAAGAAATGGGTAGATGCCGCAGAATTTTTAGGTGCTCATGCAATAAGGGTTAATCTTTTTGGAACAAATGATCCTGAGGAATGGAAAACAGCAGCTACTGACGGACTTCAGAAATTATCTGATTATGCGGCACAGAAGAACATTAATGTGCTTGTGGAGAACCACGGATATCTTTCCTCCAACGCTAAACTTCTAACCGAGGTAATGGAAAGCGTTGATCGTAAAAATGCTTAAGCACCCTTCCTGATTTTGGAAATTTTTGTTTAAAACGTGAAGGTGGCGAACTTTGGCAAGCCCCCTGTGTTGAAGAATATCCTAAATATCAGGGCGTTGAGGAATTAATGGAAAATGCAAAAGCCGTAAGTGCCAAATCCTATGATTTTAATGAACAGGGCCAAGAAACTACTATAGACTTTGGCAGAATGTTGAAAATAGTTAAGGACGCAGGATATACAGGCTATATAGGTATAGAATTCGAAGGTGAAAATCTTTCAGCAGAAGAAGGTATTCTTGCCACAAAGAAATTATTAATAGAAGAAGGACAAAAATTAACCAAATAAAAATAAAACAAAATTAGATGAAAGCTTTAGTTCGTTTTCAATTATCCACAATGATGTTCCTTGAGTTCTTCATTTGGGGAGGATGGTTTGTAACGCTTGGAACTTTTCTGGGCAATAATCTTGAAGCTACTCGATTCTCAAACGGCCATGGCATTTTCAACTCAGTCCTGGGGAGCAATAATAGCTCCCTTTATTATTGGTTTAATAGCCGATAGGTTTTTTAATGCAGAAAGAATTTTAGGATTTCTTCACCTTATAGGTGCAGTATTACTATATATGATGTACCAATCTCAGGATTTTGGTAGTTTCTATCCGTATGTTCTGGGATACATGATCATTTATATGCCCACACTTGCTCTGGTTAACTCTATCTCTTTTTTCCAGATGACCGATCCTGAAAAGCAATTTTCCGGCATAAGGGTTTTTGGAACCTTGGGATGGATCATTGCAGGTTTGGTAATAAGCCTTGTCTTTGCCTGGGACGCTCCTGAAGCTCGTGCAGAAGGTATGTTAAGATATACTTTTTTAATGGTCTCAATTGCCTCTCTCGTTTTAGGGCTTTTTAGTTTTACTCTACCTAAAACACCTCCAAGTAGTAAAGGTGAAAAAGTGAAGATCTCTGACCTTCTAGGATTAGAAGCACTGGCTCTTTTAAAAGGAAGAAATTTCCTGATGTTCTTTCTATCCTCTATACTTATATGTATTCCTCTTGCTTTCTATTATCAAAATGCCAACCCTTTTCTTGCGGAAGTAGGCATGGAAGATCCAACTGCAATGATGACCATTGGGCAAATTTCTGAAGCCCTGTTTTTACTGCTACTTCCCTTTTTCTTTAAGAAATTTGGATTTAAAATCACCTTATTAGCAGGGATGCTCTCATGGGTTATAAGATATTTTCTTTTCGCCTATGGAAATGCAGGAGAACTGGTTTACATGCTCATTATAGGAATAGCCTTACATGGTATTTGTTATGACTTTTTCTTTGTTTCCGGCCAGATTTATACCGATTCAAAAGCTGGTCCAAAAATAAAAAGTGCTGCCCAGGGATTAATTACACTGGCCACTTATGGAGTTGGAATGTTAGTAGGTTTTTATGTTGCAGGACTCATTAGTGACATGCATCTCAATCCTGATGGCAGCCACAATTGGGAACAAATTTGGATAGTTCCGGCGGGATTTGCTTTTGTAGTGATGATATTATTTGCTATTTTCTTCAAGAATGAAAAACTGGATAAAAAGGTAGTGGACAATCTATAGTTGAAATTAGCTATAAACAATGATGAGTAATAAAATAAGATTAGGTATTCTGGGCGGTGGTGGAGATTCCCTTATAGGTGTTCTCCACCGTGTTGCCTCTGTTATGTACGACCAATTCGAACTGATAGGTGGAGTCTTTAATATAGAACTGGAACAAAGTATTTCCTTCGCAAAGGAAATAGGAATAAGAACAAACAGGGTTTATAAAGATCTCGCTACTTTAATACAAGAGGAGTCTGCCCTTCCTGAAAATGAGAGAATGCAGGTGATTTCCATACTTACGCCTAATTTTCTCCACTTTCCCATGGCCAAGCAATTATTGGAAGGGGGCTTCAATGTAATTTGCGAAAAACCCCTTACTACCACTTACAAAGAAGCTAAGGTTCTTGAAGAAGCACTTCGGAAATCAAAAACAGTTTTTGCTGTTACCTATACTTATACAGGGTACCCTATGGTAAGGCAAATGAGAGAAATGATCTCTAACGGGCTTATTGGAAAAATCCAGAAGGTGGATGTACAATATTACCAGGGTTGGATCAATTCAATAATTCACGATGAAACTAAAAGAAAGAATGCCTGGAGACTTGATCCGGAAAAATCGGGGATAAGCTGTTGCGTAGGTGATATTGGAACTCATGCTTTTGATATGATTGAGTTCCTTACAGGTTTGGAAATAAAAGAAATTTTAGCTGACCTTAATTATCTCTACGAGGATAATAGAATGGACATTGATGGCACTATTCTACTTAGATTTTCAGAATTTGTCAAAGGCATTATCCGAACTAGCCAGATTGCTACTGGTGAGGAAAATAATTTTTCAGTAAGTATCTATGGAGAAAAAGCAGCATTAAAATGGGAACAGGAAAATCCTAATTATTTATATTTACTTGAAGAAGGCAAACCTTTAAAAGTATTAAAACCTGGTCACACCTATAATAGCAAGCTATCCCTTGACGGCACAAAATTACCTCCGGGACATCCTGAAGGTATATTTGATTCAATGGGAAATATTTATAAAGGAGTAGCCAAAGCTATTAAAGGAGAAGAATATCATCCTGCAGAATTTCCTACTATGAAGGATGGAATAAGAGGTATGAACTTCATTGAAAAGGCCGTAGAATCTCACCAAAATGGAAATGTTTGGGTTAAAATCGACGAATAATCAATTTATAAATAACTAACATGAAAACTATTAAAGGACCTGCGGTATTTCTAGCACAGTTTATGGACAGTAAGCCACCATTTAATACTCTCGATGGTTTATGTAAATGGGCAGCAGATCTGGGTTATAAAGGGATACAAATTCCTACCTGGGAAAACGCTTTGATCGATCTTACAAAAGCTGCAGAGAGCAAGACCTATTGCGATGAATTAAAGGGCAAAATTAATTCTTATGGACTGGAAATAACTGAACTATCGACTCACCTGCAAGGTCAGCTCGTGGCAGTTCATCCGGCTTATGATACTATGTTTGACAATTTTGCTCCTGAAGAATTACACAATAATCCCAAAGAGCGAACAAAATGGGCAGTGGAACAATTAAAAAGTGCAGCAAAAGCCAGCAGAAATCTTGGGTTGGACGTTCACGGCACCTTTAGCGGCTCACTACTTTGGCACACCGCACATCCCTGGCCTCAACGACCAAAAGGCCTGGTAGAATTAGGCTTTAAAGAATTGGCCGACAGATGGATGCCTATTCTGGACGCTTTTGATGAGCAGGGAGTAGATGTATGCTATGAGGTACATCCCGGTGAAGATCTGCACGATGGAGTGACCTTTGAACGATTTCTTGCTGCAACAAATAATCATAAAAGAGTAAATATTCTCTACGACCCCAGTCATTTTGTTCTGCAACAATTAGATTACATTGAATATATAGATCTTTACCACGAATATATAAAAATGTTCCACGTAAAGGATGCTGAATTTAATCCAACAGGAAAGAAAGGTACTTTTGGTGGTTATGAAGATTGGATAGACAGAGCCGGGAGATATCGACATCCGGGTGACGGGCAGGTGGATTTCAAGACTATTTTCTCCAAGCTCACCAGGTATGGATGCGACGTATGGGCTGTAATGGAATGGGAATGCTGCATTAAGTCACCTGAACAGGGAGCACGTGAAGGAGCGCCATTTATTCAAAGCCATATAATTGAGGCAACAGAAAAGAAATTTGATGATTTCGCAGGAACTGCCATTGATGAAAACAAATTAAAAAAGATCTTAGGAATTAATTAAAAACCAAATAAAATGAAGAAAACAAGTTTATTATTAATGGCAGTTGCTGTATTTACATTAAGCTGTAAAAATGACAAAGAATCACAGGAAGAGAGTGTAAATATGGAGCCACAGGAAGAAAACATTCCGGAAGATCAAGATAGCGATATCGCGCTATTTGATGGTCAAAATATGGATAACTGGAAAGCTTATAATGCAGATGAAATTACCGAATGGAAGATTGAGGATAATGCCTTAGCTTTTTCTCCTACGGAAGGTAGAGAAGGATCTCAAAATCTCATCTCTAAGGATGAATACACGAATTTTGAACTTTCCCTGGAATATAAGATTGCCGAAGGAGGAAACAGTGGAATTATGTGGGGAGTACAGGAGGATGAGAAATTTGGTGAGCCTTATTTAACCTAGTCCCGAAATTCAGGTTCTTGATAATGAAAGACATCCTGATGGTAAAAATGGTCCAATCCGCCAGACTGGAGCATTATATGACATGTCTGAACCTTCAGAGGACGTTACGAAGCCTGCAGGTGAATGGAACGAAATGACCTTAAGAATAAATTACGAAGAGAATCAGGGAACTGTAACTTTGAACGGAACCCAGGTGAACCAATTCCCTCTTCATGGTGAAGAATGGAATAAGCTGGTTGAAAACTCTAAGTTTAAAGACTGGGAGAACTTTGGAAAAGAAAGAACAGGCCATATCGCTCTTCAGGATCACGGGGATAAAGTATCCTACCGTAATATAAGAATTAAAGAATTGGAATAGAATTTAAGTTATCCCTTATATAAAAAGCTGCGGGAGAATCCTGCAGCTTTTTTCTTTAGGACCCATATCTAAAAAAATACTTATTTTAGAAAAAATTGCAAGAATGAACTCGTCCAAAATATTTTTTGAGAATAAAAACGGAGATAAACTGGCAGGTTATCTGGAAATGCCATTTAATACCCAAGCCCATAATTTTGTTCTTTTCGCCCATTGTTTTACCTGTAACAAAAATTTTAAAGCAGTCAAAAATATCTGCTCCGGTTTAACCTCTAAAGGTTTTGGAGTTCTAAGATTTGATTTTACTGGTCTTGGTGAAAGTGAGGGAGAGTTTGCCAATTCTAATTTTTCAGGAAATATTGAAGACCTTTTAGCCGCGGCAGATTATTTAAAAGAAAATTACAAAACCCCCACCCTTTTAGTAGGACATTCTTTGGGTGGCGCTGCAGTATTATTTGCTGCACAGCACCTGTCAAATGTAAAAGCCGTCGCTACTATTGGAACTCCAGCAAGTATAAAACACGTCACTCACCTGCTTCAAGACGAAATAGAGGAAATAAATTCAAAAGGAATGGCATCAGTAAATATTGGTGGACGACCTTTTAGTATAAAAAAACAATTCCTAAACGATTTAGACGAAAAGAAACTTAGTTCAATTTTACCGGAACTTAACAAATCTCTTCTTATACTTCACTCCCCCCAGGACACTATTGTTGAAGTAAAAAATGCTGAAGAACTATACCGCATTTCGAGGCATCCTAAAAGCTTTGTTTCTCTTGACGGTGCAGATCATCTTTTATCTAAAAAAGAAGACTCTTTGTATGTGGGACAGCTAATTGGCAGCTGGGCTTACCGTTATCTTGAGATTCCTGAAGTTCCACAGCCAAAATCGGAACATGAGGTGGTCGCACACCTGGGAAGCGAAGGCTTTACTACTTATGTAAAGACGCGAAATCACCAGTTAATTGTTGATGAACCCGAAAGTGCCGGAGGAAGTAATTATGGACCCTCTCCTTATGATCTTCTTTCTGCAGCACTTGCCTCCTGTACTTCTATGACCATTCAAATGTATGCGAGAAGAAAAAACTGGAAGCTGGAAACTGTTGAAACGCATGTGAATCACTCTAAATCTCACTCAGTTGATTGTGAGGAATGTGAAAAACCTTCAGCCAAAATTGACCTTTTTGAAAGGGAGATAATTGTGCAGGGGGAGCTCGACGAGAAACAAAAACAGCGAATTCTTCAAATAGCAGATAAATGTCCCGTTCACAAAACTCTTCACGAAAAGGTAGAAATAAAAACGAAGCTAAAAGATCTTTAAGGTTACTTCTTTAATTTTTTAATGATTTTATCAAGGAATGTTTCTTTAGCTCCCGGCCTTGCATAACCTATCAAAAACCCTAAGGGTTTTAGGTCTTGAGTATGGTCAAATAGAATTTTTAAAATTCCAAAGAGTGGAACAAATAAAATGAGTCCTGCTGCTCCCCATAGGGCACCTCCTATTATGACTGCAATAATTACAAATAATGGACTCTGCTGAACTTCAGACCCAATAATTAGCTCCAGAACATAACTTTCTATTAACTGAATAATGATAACAATAATTGTAAAAGATACTATTTCCAAAGTACTGCCTCCAAATATGATCATGAATAGAATGGGAAGCAATCCGCTTATAAACGGTCCAACATAGGGAATAACCGTTATGACCATTCCAAATATTATTAATAAAAGGGCGTGAGGCAGGTCATAACCAAAAAATGTAATGGTATACATTACCCCCAGAAGTAACATTACCTGGAGCCTGCCCCATAAATATTTATGGGCAATTTTTTGAGTTTGGCCTAGTATCTCCCGTGTTTCCTCCTTCTTTTCTTTGGGAACGTACATCATTATAAATTGCACAAATTTATCCCGGTTGATTAAAAGCAGAAAGATATAAATTAGAACCAGCAGAAATTTCAGGGTGATACCTGTAAAATCAGCGAGAAGGTTAGAAACAAAGTTTTGAACAAAGTCTAATATTTCTGCTAATCTGCCCTGAAATATTTCCTCCTGTTCCTGCAGGGAATAACCTGTGAGGTAAACTACTTTCTCCTGCAACACCAAAATATAGCCTCCTATTTCCTCCTTTTTCTCGACCAGGTCATTTACAAATATTCCCAGTTGCCGAATAATGAAAAAGAAAATAATACCAATTCCCAGGAATAACAAAAAAGTACTAATAAAAGAGGAGGAAATCCTGCCCCATCCTTTTTGCTCAAGAAAATTAGAGACAGGAACAAGGAGAGTTGAGAAAAAAACAGCAAAGGTTATAGGAATAAATATACTGGCTCCAAACCACAATGCGGCAATAATAAGGAAGCAGAATAAAAGTATGGAATTGGCGTGTTGTAGAGATCCTTTCACATGGATTTGTTAGAATTAGTAATAACTATAATAAAATAATTTGTATAATTTTATAGTTAAATCCTTTATAATTCTTCCTGCTAATCTTTCTAAAAGACGAATTTTAAAAAAAAATTAATAATTATTTTCATTTAGAAAAGGGAAAATGGAAAAGAATAGATAATTTTGAAGTAAGATATTTTACATGTTTTTAGTTAAAAAAAGAAAAATTCTTTTGTTAAGCTAAGCTTAAAACTTTGGTGAATATCGACAATCACTTTAATTTAGTTCCCAGATAAACCAATCTTTCAAATTATGAAAAAATTTAGCTTTACTTTTTTGTTTGCAGCCTCCATACTTATTGTAGGATGTAAAAACGAAAACAAAGAAAATACTACAGAGGCAGACAGTATGAACACTGATACTGAGATGACACAGGAACAAACTCAAGAGGCTAAGAAGATACAGGTCACCCTGGAGCCAAAAAGTGGAAGTGAACTTTCGGGAAATGCCGTATTCACTGAAGAAAATGGAGAAGTGACTGTAACTGCAATTATTGACGGCCTTGCCGAAGGAATGCACGCTATTCATATTCATGAAAATGCTGATTGTTCTGCAGAAGACGGATCATCTCTGCTATGGCTACTGGAATCCCACCTTTGAAAAACATGGAAAATGGGGTGATCCTGAAGGTTACCATCGTGGAGATATAGGTAATTTCAAAGTTGATGCAAATGGAAACGGAACAATTACTATGACTACAGACCAGTGGTGTATTGGTTGTGATGATGACACAAAAAACATAGTTGGTAAAGCAGTTGTAATTCATGACGGTGTAGACGATTTCACTTCTCAACCGTCTGGTGATGCTATTACCAGAGTTGGTTGTGGAACAATAACAGAATAAGATTTATAACATTATAACACAAAAGCAACCAAACGGTTGCTTTTGTGTTATATAAATGTGGCTTCCCTCCTATTCCAACCAATCCCGGAACTCTTTAACCCGCTCTCTTGCAACGATTATTTCCTGCTCATTAAACCTATTTAATTTAATTTTAAGCCGGGAGTTGCTGTAGCTAATAATATCACTAATTGAATTGATGTTAATAAAAAATTTTCTGTTTACTCTAAAAAAAGTTTGAGGGGGCAACTCATCCTCAAGATTTTCGAGACTTATATCCAGGGGAAAACATCTGCTTTCTGTTGTGTAAAGGTAAGTACCTTTATTCTCGCTATAAAGGCATTCTATTTCCTCTATCGGGATCATTTTAAGATGTTGTCCCACTTTAATGGTAAAGCGTCTCTTATACTCACGTTCCAAAGGATTTACCAGTAGCTTCCTTATATCTTCAAAATTTAATTGGACGTTTTGGGAAGCGGGAATCTTACCCTGATAATTATCTATCAAATTTTCATATTTTTTAACAGCCGCATCCAATTCTTCCTCATCAATAGGCTTTAGTAGATAATCAATGCTGTTAAGTTTAAATGCCTGGAGTGCATATTCATCATAAGCTGTGGTAAAAATAATCGCACTTTTGATATCAATAGATTCAAAAATTTCAAAGGAAAGACCATCATTTAGCTGAATATCAAGAAAAATAATATCCGGGTGCTCGTTCTCTTTAAACCATGATATAGACTCTTCTACAGAATGTAAAGTAGTAGATACCTTTACCTCCTTTTTTTCAAGCATCCTGTTGAGCCGTCTTGCAGATGGTTTTTCATCTTCTATAATGATAGCCTTCATTTAGAATTATTTAGCTGAATTATTTTTCTTCTTAAATTATTCCCAGCGTTTTCTTTCCAGTTTTTCCTGATCCATAAATTCCTGGATCTTTCTTTCTTCCCATTTCCTTCCAAAAATAAACTAAGTCCCAAAAACTCCCGCCCAATGCGCCAGTAAACCTATACCCCAAAGAAATGCGGTAATGTAATTCTCCAGATCCAGAAACCTGCTGGAAAAACTTTCATCCCAGGAGCCTCCTAAAATAATAAACAAATTCACAAGGATATAAACCAGGAGGTGCACGTAAAAACCTTTTATCTCTTTAACTCTTTTTTGAGCGGCTTTATATCTATTATTCTCTATGTACCTGTTTTCCATTATTTCCAGCTTTTATTCAGTTTCTCCTCTTTGTCTAAAATCTCTCTTATTTTTCTCTCTTCCCATCTCTTTCCATACCCATAAACAGTGAGGCCATGGATCGCTAACCCAATTCCCCATCCAAAAAGTGGAAACCAAAACCATTGAAACCCAAAATAGGTCTTATAGTTAATAAATATAAGAAAAGGAATAACCAGGCAGTAAGAAGTAAGGTTCCCATAAAATTCTTTTATTTCTTTAACCCGTGCCCTTGCTCTTAAATATGAATTATCTTCATTAGTTTTACTTTTTTCCATAACTGTAATTTGCTTGGTTAATAGTGGTATTTTAATACGAAATATCTCGCTGTTTTCTTCAATTGTAATTTCTCTTGATGTTATAAGGGAATACTTAGTCAACAATATTTTTTAAACCCACACCGCGCCTGGATTGCATTACTTCCTTTTTTTGCAGATTATTCTCAACAACCAGATACCCTACTTCTTCATAAAGTTTAATGTAGAGAGGTTTTGCTTCACTTACTATATTATGTTTTACTGTGTTTTCCAGGAGTAGCTGAAGAGATAGAGGCACCACCTTGGCCTCAGGATTTTCTATTTCCTGCGGAATACTATATGAAATACTATCTTCAAATCTCATTTTAAGCAGATTCATATAAGTAACAGCAAACTCCAGTTCTTCGCTTAAATTTACAAGTTCCTTATCCTTTTGTTCCAGAACGTACCTATATATTTTTGAAAGTGATGTTGTAAACCTTTGGGCAATCTCTGGGCTCTCCTCTATTAAGGAAGTAAGTACATTTAAACTATTAAATAAAAAGTGGGGATCTATTTGATTCTTTAAACTTTCAAACTTAGCTGAAGCAGTACCTGCAATTATCTTTTGCTCGGTAACCTTTTTTTCCTGCAACATTCGGTAAAAATAAATTGCATGGAAAAAGAGAGAAATTACCAAAGTTATAATAAGAGCAATGAAGTAGAACTGAAGATTTTCTGTAGCAAAAAATTCTTCGAAACTCTTACTAAGTGAAACCAACCTTATGAATTATCCTTATAAGGAAGATTGTGAAAAGGGTAAGAAATATTGATCCCAGCAAACCAATCCCAAACCGCCATTTGCCATTTCTCTTCCACTCAAGGGTATTCAAAAATCCAAAATAATAACCATTGACAAAACTTAGCGGCACGCTGTATAAAACATAAAGGCTCAGGCTTTCTAATAACCTTAAATTCAAAATGACTTCACCCCCGGATATGATCCTGAAACTTTGTTCCAGAAAAAAAAGAACCAGTCCAATTATAAAGCCTATACCTATGGCTTTGTAATACTTTCTCATATTCTATTTCTTTTTTTGTGCCTCTACCTCAGTTCCATTGGGAAATATTAACTTCAGTAGTATAATTATTTGCAGTCGCGCACATTTACTAAACAAATATCATCTCAAAGAGAATTCCTGGCAACTAAGATTTCCTCAACTGTAGTTTTTGGGAGCTGAAATGTAAAAAAGAAATATTAAATATAATTATTACGCCTTTTTATCCTCCATTCGCTTTTCATTGCCTTTGAACGGCCTAATGATTAGCCTTGATGCCTTATCATAATTAACGTAATTATATATCCAGTTAAAAAATGTCACTAAACGATTTCGAAAACCTATTAAATACCACAAGTGAATAAACATCCAGATGAACCAGGCAAAGAAACCACCAAACTTAAAATTTTCCAGATCTACTACAGCCCGGTTTCTACCTACGGTGGCCATAGTACCCTTATCTTTATAATTAAAAGGTTTCAGGTTTTCTCCTTTTAAGATCCTCATTAAATTTTTTGCAAGATGTTTACCCTGCTGTATTGCAGGTTGAGCAACCATAGGATGTCCCCTTGGGTAATCGCTGCTTTGCATGACCGCTATATCACCTATTGCAAAAATATTTTCGTATCCATTTACCTGATTAAATGTATTTACTTCGTACTTAAGTTAGCTTTTTCAATTAAAGCTGAAGCATTTAATCCTTTCACAGGAGCTCCGGTAACACCTGCACTCCATATAAACGTAGAGGTTTTAAATTCGCGATCGGTATTTGTTTTGACTGTAATTCCATCGTAGGATTCCACCATTGTATTCACGTGCACCTGGACGCCGAGCTCCTTTAAAAATTTTTCAGCTTTGGCTGAAGCTTCTTCGCTCATAGGAGGAAGTACCCGGCCCAGCCCTTCCAGTAAATGAATTTCCATTTCGCCTGTATCAATATCGGGATAGTCATTGGGCACCACATTATTTCGTAGTTCTGCAATAGCACCGCTTAGCTCTACCCCTGTAGGACCCGCACCAACTAAAATAAATGTAAGTAGCGCTTTTCTTTCGGCAGGATCATCGGTTATAACTGCCTGCTCAAGATTTTCCAGAATTAAACTGCGTATGTTTAGTGCCTGCGGAATGGTCTTCATCCACATCCCGTTCTTTTCTATACTTTTATTTCCGAAGAAATTAGTACGGGATCCTGTGGCGATAACAAGATAGTCATAGCCAACTTCTCCAATATTCGTATAAACAACTCTGGCTTCCGGATCAATACTTTGGACCTCGGCCATTCTAAAAAAAGCACGATTACTGGCTCGTGTAATTTTTCTCAAAGGATATGCTATGGAATCAGGCTCCAGGCCAGAGGTGGAAACCTGGTAAAGTAAAGGTTGAAATGTGTGATAATTATTTCTATCCAGAAGAACCGTTTGTACTTGTTCCTTAAGTAACTTATTTGTAAGGCTGATTCCTGCAAACCCACCTCCTATAATTACTATGCGGGGTAATTCACTTTTGGGAATATTCATGTCGAGGTTTTTCCAAAGTTATGACTTAAATAATGGAAGATTAAATGTTCATATTAATTTTTCGCTATAGAAATGCCTGGAGCGGATTAAAATATTAATAATCTAAGGAGTTATTAAAGCATCTTTGTAACAAATACTAACCTGGTAAGACATATATCCTGTTAACCCTCTTCAGTGAACAAGGAACTCGAACATAAATTTGTGAGCAATCTGGAAAAGCACCAGAACATTGTGCACAAAATCTGTCGGATTTATACCAACGATCAGGCGTCACATAACGATTTATTTCAGGAAATAACGATCCAACTCTGGAAGGCATATCCTAAGTTTAGAGGAGACGCAAAATTTAGCACCTGGATGTATCGGGTAGCTCTTAATACGGCAATTACACTATATCGTAAGAAAAAGCGAGGAATTCAGACTCAGGATTACGATTCTGTTCATTTCAGAATCCATGTTGAGGAATATGATGATGCTACAGAGCAGCAATTAAAGTTGATGTATAGTGCGGTAAAAGAATTAAATGACATTGAAAAGGCCCTGATTTTTTTATATCTGGAAGACAAAAATTACAAGGAAATCTCGGAAACTTTAGGTATTACTGAAGTGAATGCAAGAGTAAAAATGAACCGGGTCAAAACGAAACTTAAAAATATACTTAATCCGTAAAATAATATGGATGAATTAGAATTATTAAAAAAAGACTGGCAAAAGCAGGATGTTAATTATCCTAAGCTTAGCTATGATGAAATTTATAATATGCTATGGAAGAGATCATCCTCTATAGTTAAGTGGATATTTGTAATAAGCATAATTGAATTCTTGTTTTGGGGAATTGTTACAATATTCCTTGCCGATAATGATTACTGGAATGAAATGGAAAGACTCCACCTCAAAGAGTTTACTATCGTCTCTTATGTTATAAGTTATAGTATAACCTTCTATTTTATTTACAGGTTTTACAAGAATTACAGGAAAATTTCTGCGACAGATAATGCTTCCACCTTAATGGAAAATATTTTAAGGACTCGCAAGACTGTTAAATATTATATTGGATATGTACTCATCTCAACAGCCATTACGTCTTTAGTATTTACCTGCTTTGCCTTCAGTTTTCATTCTGAAAATACCCAGGTGGAGGAAGTTTCCAAATATACCTTCACTCTCACTCAATGGGTTATATTTTTGGGAATCATGGCAATATTTTTCGCTCTACTACTGGGATTGGTTTGGGTTTTTTACAGGCTACTCTATGGTATCCTCCTAAAAAGACTAAACAGAAATTATAAAGAACTTAAAAAGCTTGACTCCTAAACAATATAATTTAGAAGATAATCTACAAATAATTAGACTATAGAAAGGCTTATTGCTAACTTTGGAATATCCGGATAATCTTTACTCAATAAGCAAATTTTATGGATTTTACCAACCCATTAGTATATGGGGTGCCTGTTTTTCTGGGCCTCATCCTTTTAGAACTTACCTATAGCAGGTCGCACGATAATAAAGACCTTTATAAATGGAAAGACCTTACCTCCAGTTTAATGCTGGGGATAGGCTCTGCAGTACTGGGAGCCCTGGTAAAAACAGTGGCCATTATTCTCATCTTTAATTTTGTGTATGAAATCTTTAATCCTGTAGTTGATGGAGTAAGGGAGAATATTTTTGGATGGAATTCTTTTGGCTACGCCTGGTATGTGTGGATCTTATGCATGCTGGCAGATGATTTCACCTACTACTGGTTTCACCGTCAAAACCATATGATAAGGTTCTTTTGGGCAGCACACATTGTACATCATTCTTCAGATAATTTTAATTTGGGAACCGCTATTCGCAATGGCTGGTTTACCATTTTGTATAAACCGTTCTTTTACGTTTGGATCGTAATGATTGGTTTTCCTCCTGAGATGCTTGCGGTGTGTTTAGGTATAGAAGCTTTATGGCAATTTCAACTTCACACTAAATATGTACCCAAATTGGGGATAATAGAAAAATTTATAAACACCCATACAATGCACCAGGTACATCACGCCCGCAACCTGGAATATATGGACAAAAATCACGGAGGAATTTTAAACGTTTTTGACCGAATATTTGGCACCTGGAAGGAGCTTGATGATACTATTGAAATAGAATATGGAGTCTCTACCCCGCCTAATTCATATAATATCTGGGTGATCTTATCTCACGAGTATAAAAATATTTGGAGAGACACCAAAAAATCAAAAAATTGGTATCATAAGTTCATGTATGTATTTGGACCTCCAGGCTGGAGTCACGACGGCAGTACCAAAACCGTCAAAGAAATGCAGGCAGAAATGAATGCTGTATTACAGGAAGGAAACAATAGTGTAACCCAACCTGTTCCCGTGTCTCATAAAGAAGAAAAAACTCCTGCATAAATGCTGAAGCGGAAAACAAATTCCAGCATCAGCTTTTCGAAATAAATAAGAGGGGAGTTTTTAAAAGTGGGATCAGGTGAAAAATTAATACTCCCAACGCCTCGCTTTATTCAGTTCTTCCATTGCCTGCAATTCTTCCTTTGAAATTACTTTTAAAAACGAGGGATGCTGTTCAATAGAGTATTCCAGTTTTTCCACAATCTGCTCGATAGTTTCATTCTCGTAATCTATTTCCAGCGGCGGTTTAATCTGAAAAGACTGAAGTATTCCTCTTTTCTTGATCCTTATGCCCTTCTTATCAAAAGATCTTCTAAATCCATCTATTACTATTGGAATAACAATGGGTTTATGTTGCTTTATTATGTGAGCGGTACCTTTTCTAATAGGTTTAAATGGTTTTGTGGTGCCCTGGGGAAAAGTTATTACCCACCCGTCCTTTAAAGCAATACCAATATTCTCAGAATCATTTAGATTAACTTCCCTTTGGACATCTTCTCCTTTTGCCCGCCAGGTACGTTCCACTGTTATAGCACCTGCATAGGCCATGATCCTGGTTAATAATCCCGCCTGCATAGTTTCTTTTGCAGCTACATAATAAATATTAAGCTTTGGTTGCCATAGATATCCCACGTTCTTTATCGAATCTACCCTTCCACTTAAGCTGGCATTAAATACATGAAACATTGCCGTAACATCGGCAAAATATGTCTGGTGATTAGAGACGAAAAGGACATTAGTATGGGGAAGATTCTTTATAATTTCAGAACCTTCTATTTTAAGTTCATTAAACCCTCGGTACCTTCGGTGAGTGAGAACACCAAAAATCCTTATGAGCCACTTTTTAATGAAAAGTATATGACCAAATGGATTTCTTTTGAACAATCCCATACTATTGCGAGTTGCCGGATATTACCAATTTACCAATAAAAAGCGGGAGCAAATATAAAAAATCAATTATTACAGCAGCATTTTAAGCAATTCTTTTATTTCGCTCAACATCATAGCAGTTGCACCCCAAACCACATGGCCATTCAATGAAAACGCTAAGCACTTCTATCTCATCGGCATAAGAAGTGGTTAGAATTTGATTTATTAAATTCTTATCATCAAGGAACTCATCCAGATTAATTTCAAGAACAAGCTCCACCTCACTTTCCTGTGGAATTAATAGTGGAGTCTTTTCTACATAACCTATAAATGGATATACCCAAAAATTACTTGGCGGGATATACAAGGGGGTTAATTCTTTGACCACAACAACATCGGTTTGAGAAATACCTACTTCTTCTTCAGTTTCCCTAAGAGCTGTATGTCTCAAATCCCTGTCCAGATCTTCCACCCTTCCTCCCGGAAAACCCACCTGATTAGAATGTACTCCCCTGTAGGTTTTTCTAAGGATTAACACGAAATGTGTTTGATTTTGTGCATCAGGATAAAACACTGCCAACACTCCCGCTTTATTCGGATTAATATTAGTAAAATCCACTGTTTCCATCTCCTGTATGCGAAGGACCGGAGCCAATTTGTGCTGGGCTTCCTCCCCGGGAAGTTCTAATTTTGCTAAATTTGTTATCCTATACTTAAATTCATTAAAATCCATGGGAAGATACTTTTCAATCCTGCTTGTCGCGGTTGTTCTAATTTTTGCAAGTTGTGAAGATAAGGAAAAGTCGAATAATAGTAATGTAGATTCCCCATCAAACCCTACTCTCACAAGCAAAGACACTATCAAAGAAAAAGAGAAGAAAGGATCAGCCCCAGCAGGAAAAGAAGATCAGAAAACTCCTTACCGGGAGGGACCTATGCTGGTACAGGAAGAGTTAATTCCGTTCTTAACTAAATACGGAGAAGAAAATCCTCAGACCAGGGTCAGGATCAAAACCCGTTTTGGTGATATTGATGTAGTGCTCTACCGGGATACTCCGTTGCACAGGGCAAATTTTATTTTTCTGGCTAAACAGGGATATTTTGATGATACTTTCTTTCACAGGGTAGCTAAAGACTTTGTTATTCAGGGGGGAAATTCTGACAATATTTCTACCAGTAAAAAGAGAACCAACATAGGATCTTTTCTAATTCCCAGTGAATTTGAGGCGGGACACAAGCATACTCGTGGCGCATTTTCCGCAGCAAAATACGCTGAGCAAAATGTGAGTAAAGCTTCTTCACCTTATGAATTTTTTATCGTACAAAGTGATCGCGGTGCACATCATTTAGATAACGACCACACCGTTTTTGGCAGAGTGGTTAGTGGAATGGATGTAGTAGATGAAATTGCCCAACAGGAAGTTGGAGAGGGGGAATGGCCTTTATTGAATATTTATATTGATGTAGAGGTGCTTGAATAATTATTGTCGCGTATAGTAATTATAATCCTCCAGGATGATCTGGATGAAATCATAAGGTCGCTCCCTGGGCTCTACCTCAAGAAGTTCCGAAACCTTTTTAGATAGAATATCTATAATCTTTTGGTTTCCAAATTGCTTCGCATCTGTATACAATCTTTTTATCTCCTGCACGTCTTTATCCTTTAAAACTGTTACCTGTGGGTAGGAAGGCTCATAGTCATCAGGAAGATCTATTAAAAGGGTTTGCGAAAGCCCAACCTGCTGTTTTTCTGTAATAACGGTTGTGCCTGCTGCCAGATCTCCAAGCCGTTGACCCTTTCCATTTAAGAGAATAGTCACTACCGCTACTCCCCCACTGGTTAAACTTATATCTATAATTCTAAGAAGCCATCTAACAATGTACTGGTTGAATCGCGGCCTTGCCCCATCCATTCTTACCACTCTTAACTGCATTGCTGCTTTTCCCGGAGTTCTACCGTTGTTGAAGGTTTCCCATAGCAAATAGTATAAAAAAAGAGGTAATCCTATCACGAGGTAATAAACCCAGAGTTCCCCACCGTCAAGGCCCAATCCTGCTATAGCAAGGGAAGATAATATAGAATAAAAGATGAGAATAATAGAATCTATTATAAAGGCTACTATACGTTCACCTATGCCCGCAACGTTTTGATGTATACCAATATTTTGAGCAGTTTCTATTTGAAAATTATCCATTTAATACGTTTCTTTGAGACAAATACCTGTATCTATGCGCGAGGCTGCATTCGTGAAGCAAAATAAGAATAAATGGCTGAAATTTGAGCAGGAGCTTCGCAATAAAAAAAGGTAATTCCCGGAGAAATTTCAAAGTTATACCTGGAAATTACCGATGACCTTAGCTTTGCCAAAACATTTTATTCCGGTAGTAATACTGTTACTTATTTAAACGGGCTGGCAGCCACTGCCCATCAAAAGATATATACCAATAGAAAAGAACCCGGGAATGTCTTCTGGAATTTTTACGCCAGGGACTTTCCAAAGATGTTTTATGGTCATCAAAAGCAACTTTTACTCAGCTTTGCGATCTTTGCCACCTTTGTAGCTGCTATGTTTTTTCAGCTTCAGGCGATGGCGCTTTTGTAAGGGCAATTTTGGGAGATGCATATATTAATATGACGCTGGAGAACATTGCTAATGAAGATCCTATGGCCGTTTACAAACAAATGGGAGAATTGGATATGTTTCTGGGAATCACCATCAATAATATTAGAGTGGCGCTTATGGCTTATACGTTTGGCATCCTTGCGGGCTTAGGAACTGCTTTTGTGCTTATGCAAAATGCTATTATGCTTGGGTCCTTTCAATACTTTTTTTATGAGCAGGGATTATTATGGGAGTCTGCAAGGACGATATGGATACATGGAACTATTGAAATTTCGGTTATAGTTATTGCTGGTTGTGCAGGTTTGGTTGTGGGAAAGAGTATTTTGTTTCCGGTACCTACACGCGTCTCACTTCTTTTGTGAAAGGGGTAAAACAAGGCCTGAAAATTGTTTTAAGTACAATTCCATTTTTTATAATTGCAGGTTTTCTTGAGGGATTTGTTACCAGGTTAACCGGGATGCCAGACTGGCTTGCAATCCTTATTATATGTGCTTCTTTATTGCTAATATTATTTTATTACGTTTACTATCCTATTCTTCTAAATTATAAAGCCCATAATGCAAAAGACAAATTACATACAGTTTAAGAAACAAAGAGAATTAGGAGACATTCTTACGGTAACATTTAAATTTATAAGAGAAAATTATAAAGCACTGTTCAGGAATATTTTAAAAGTGACAGGTCCCTTTTTTTTAATTATGGTGGCCGCCTTAGGATACTATACCTGGTCTGTAGCCGGGAGCCCTTTTGAAGCTCTTAGTAACGGATTTGGAAATTTTATAATTTCTTTCTCAGTCCTTGCTTTTGCCCTGCTGTTATTCTACTCCGCCCTGTACGGCACTGTTTTCCATTATATAAAATCTTATGTGGAGAATGATGGTGCTGTAGTAGATGAAGCCGTTAAGCAGGGAGTACAAGAGGACTTTTTAAAATTACTTTTGTTATTCTTCCTTACGGGAATTCTAATTCTGGCAGGATTAGTCCTTTTTGTGATTCCCGGTATTTATGTAATGGTGCCACTTAGCCTGGCAGCTGCTATACTGGTCTTTAAAAGATATAGCGTTACAGATGCTATTTCTTACTCTTTTGATCTGGTAAAAAATCATTGGTGGATGACCTTTCTTACTTTACTGGTTATAATGATGTTGGTGTACATCATTGGATTGGTCTTCCAGATTCCGCTAATTATCTACATGATCGTAAAAACTTTTACAATGGTACAGGAAGGTTCGGTTGCAGATCCCTCTGCATTTACAGACTGGCCGTTTTTAGTCCTGAATGTAATTTCTTCAGTTATTCAATATTTACTTTCGGTTATATCGGTAATAGCCATTGGGTTTATATATTTTAATCTCAATGAACATAAAAACCTTACTGGAACCTTTGAAACTATCGAGAACCTGGGAAATTAAGTATGAATATTCGGCTGATCATTCTTTTACTGTTTTTTTACAGCACAAGTCATTTTGCTGCTCAGGATTCTGTTGGTATAAGTCAACCTGGAGTGCAGTATGATACTGTGTCTCCCCGGCAGCCAGTAGAATTTGATTCAGAAAAAATAGAGGCTTATAAAGAGCAAAGTGCTTTTGCTTATTTAGAGGAAGTTGAGAATGATTCCTGGTGGACAAGGTTTAAGAGGTGGCTGGATCTAAAGTTTAATCAGCTCACCAGCTGGTTATTTGGAGAGTATGAACCCAATTCTTTTTTCGCTTTCCTGTTAAGAATTTTACCTTACCTCATTATAGGTTTGGTCCTGGGTTTCTTCGTGTGGCTTTTTCTGAAACTGAATCCCGGAGCATCCATTTTGGAGGAACAAAAAGCACCACAGGTAAGTTTTAACGAAGAAGAAGAATTAGTACGCTCAGGAGATATTTCAGAATTGATCGAAAATGCGATCAATAGTGGTGACTACAGGCTGGCGGTGAGATATTATTACCTGCAGCTATTACGAATTCTCGATGATAAAGATTTAATAAATTACGAATACCAGAAAACAGATTCAGAATATTTAGCTGAAGTAAATAATGAATTCAAAAGTCCTTTAAAAAAAATAATGCGGCTTTACGACTTCATCTGGTATGGAAACTTCCCTGTTACTGCTGAAGATTTTTCGCGGGTACAAAGTTCATTCTTAAATTTTAAATCTTTGCTAAAACCAAGCAGGAAATGAGTAAGATCGGCAAGATTGCATTTGGACTTTTCCTTCTTCTGGTCTTATTTCTTACCTACCTGGAAGCCTCTGAGCCGCAGCCTGTAAACTGGAATCCCAGCTACCTCGAGACAGATAAGATTGCGCTGGGTAGTTATGTATTTTATGAATCCTGGAAAGAAAATACAACAATACCTATTGAGAAAATTGAACTACCTCCTTTTGAATTTCTGGAGCAGGGTCCTACAGGAACTTATTTTTTTCTAAACAATTATCTCGATTTTGATGATGCCGAATTAAAGAAGCTTTTGAAATGGATAGAATCGGGAAATACTGTTTTTCTTTCAGCAGGTTATTTTGGCCAGAACCTTCTTGACACTCTCAAATTAGAGACAAAGACCTATATTCCCGGTGAAGATTTTACCTCAATGCCATACCTCGATCTTGTAAATCCCGATCTTAGAAGTGCTGAACCTTACCAGTACTCCCATGATGTAGGTCTTGAGTACTTCAGCAAAATTGATACCCTTAAACATACTTTGCTGGGGGTAGCAGATTTGGAATTCTTTAAGGATCCCAAAGATGCCTATCCTGTTTTTCTAAAATCCTCCTGGGGTAAGGGAACTTTATACCTTCACACCTTTCCCGAAGCCTTTGGTAATTATTTTCTTCTCACCAATTCCAATTACAGGTATGCCCAGGGAATACTTTCATATTTGCCAAAAAACGAAACAGTATATTGGGATGGGTACTACAAAACAGGAAAAACCTATTTTACTTCACCACTATATGTGCTTTTAAATAACCGCGCCTTAAAATGGGCGTATTACTTCCTTCTCCTGGGATGTATTGTATTTATAATTTTTGAGGGGAAAAGAAAACAGCGACCTGTTCCTGTCATAAACCCCCTGAAGAATCAAACCTATGAATACTCCCGTACAATAGCAGATCTCTACCTGGAGCAGAAAGATTATAAGGCACTTGCCATAAAAAAAATAGATCATTTTAATGACTACCTTAGAAACAGGTACAGGATCTTTTCCAATTGGAAAGAAGACAAATTTTATAAAGAATTAGCTGAAAAAAGTAGCCATACCGAAGAAGATACAAAATACTTATTCAGAAAATTTCAGGAGATCACCAACAAAACCGAAATAACCAAAGAAGAATTACAGGACCTTAATCAAAAGATTGATTCCTATAAACAATAACATAATGGAAAACGAAATTACCGGAAACCCCGAACCAAATTCCGAAATAAACTTTAGTAATAGAATACCTCTGGAAGATCTTCAACAGGCAGTTCAGGATCTAAAAACTCAACTGGGGAAAGTAATTATAGGACAGGAAAAATTTGTGGAATTACTTATCACAGGTCTCCTGGCAAATGGACATGTTTTAATTGAAGGCGTTCCGGGTGTGGCAAAAACGGTAACAGCCAAGCTCTTTGCAAAAACTTTGGAAACAGATTTTAGCAGGATCCAGTTCACTCCAGATCTTATGCCCAGTGACGTATTGGGAACATCGGTCTTAAATGCGAAAACATCAGATTTTGAATTCCGACAGGGTCCTATTTTTTCCAACATAGTTTTAATTGACGAGATCAACCGGGCACCTGCAAAGACCCAGGCTGCGCTCTTTGAAGTTATGGAGGAACGACAAATTACAATAGATGGTAAAAAGTACGCTATGCAACCTCCATTTATGGTACTTGCCACTCAAAACCCAATTGAACAGGAAGGAACTTACGCGCTGCCGGAAGCCCAACTAGACCTAGTTTCTATTCAAGATTAAAGTAAATTACCCCACTCCCGAAGAGGAAATGCAAATCCTCCAGTCACACCACGAGAGGAAAGGTGCTCTTCCTGAAGCTGAAATTACTCCTGTTCTTACCCCCGAAAAGCTCCTGGCGCTACAGGTACAAATTAGGGAAGTATTGGTAGAAGAAAAACTGCTCACCTACATAACTCAACTGGTAATAAAAACAAGGAATCATCCTCATTTATATCTTGGTGCCTCTCCCCGTGCAACCATCGCTGTTATGAATGCATCCAAAGCAATGGCAGCAATTGAAGGTAGAGATTTTGTAATTCCCGAGGATATTAAAAAAGTTCTTGTTCCTGTACTTGCACACAGAGTTATCTTATCTCCGGAAAAAGAAATGGAAGGGATTACACAGGAGAATGTGATAGATATTATTGCCAACACTATAGAAATTCCCAGGTAAGTGGTTAAATTCCTGAAGTCGCTTTATTTTCACCAGCGGGTTTTCACCGCTGTCTTTAGTATAGCAGTTTTATTTCTGTTTTCATACTGGTTTCCATTTTTGTATGCACCCACCTGGATCCTGGCAGTACTTTTGGTAATTTTTATTTTAATTGATACTATTAGTCTTTATCAAAAACAAGGAATATCTGCAAAACGAATAGTTCCTGAAAAGCTGTCAAATTCAGATAAAAATTCAATTTATGTAAATCTGGAAAACTAAGTTCGGCTTTAAGGTATTTGTAGAAGTTATTGATGAAATCCCTATTCAGTTTCAAAAGAGAGATTTTAAACAACTTCTCTCAATTTCAGCTAAAGGAAAATCAGATTTTAGTTATTCTTTACGACCCGTGGAACGTGGAGAATATTACTTCGGAAAATTAAACGTATATGTCTCCACAGTCCTGAAATTGGTTAAGAAGCGACTCATATTTAATGAAGACCAGGCTACCAAGGTCTATCCTTCCTTTATTCAAATGAGAAAGTATGATTTTCTCGCCATAGATAACAAGCTTAAGCAACCGGGATTAAAAAAAATTAGGCGTATAGGACACACCCAGGAGTTTGAACAGATAAAAGAATATGTAGCTGGAGACGATGTAAGAAGTATAAACTGGAAGGCCACTGCAAAACAGGCAAGCCTAATGGTTAATCAATACCAGGATGAGAAAGCCCAGCCAATTTATTCTCTCATTGACACGGGGCGTGTAATGAAAATGCCTTTCAACGGCCTTAGCCTATTAGATTATTCTATTAATAGTACACTCGCTTTTTCAAATGTTGCTCTCCAGAAAAAAGATAAGGTAGGAATGCTTTCATTTTCCAATGAAACGGGAAACCTTTTGGCAGCGAACTCCAAGAAGTCTCACCTTTACCAAATTTTAGAAAATCTTTATAATATAAACACTCAGTTTTTAGATACTGATTTTGGATTACTGTATGCCTGGGTAAAGAGAAAAATTAAGCAAAGAAGTCTTCTTCTGGTCTACACGAATTTTGAGCACATGAATGGGCTGGACAGGAATTTGCCTTATCTGCAGGCTCTTTCCAAACAACATATTCTGGTGGTTATTTTCTTTGAAAATGTTGAATTAGACAAGGTTATAAAAGCAAAAACTGATAATATTCCTGATATTGCTCATCAAACAATTGCTGAAGATTTTGCTTTTGAAAAACGATTAATGGCAAAAAAACTTCAACAACACGGTATCCAAACTGTTCTTACAAAACCTGAAGATCTTACTGTAAACACTATCAATAAATATCTCGAGATAAAGGCCCGGGGACTTATATAACAATTCGTCCTTATATTTCCACACTTCAGCCCTTTGCATTTTTCTTACCTGAAGAACTCTGGTAGTTTTGTTTTGTACTAATCTCAAAATCAAAAGTTATGACAACTGTTATTTTATTTTTTTCATTGCTAATGTTTCAGCAGACCACACATTTAAACGAAGCAACAAGTATTACTGTAGTTGTAGAAAATTTACAATCTAGTGAAGGAACTCTTATAGTAAGCCTGTCTTCCGAAGAAACTTTTATGAAAGCAAAGCCCGAGTATACCTTAACCAGTAAAATTTCAAATGGAAAAGCCACTGTAACCTTTGAAAATATTGGACCCGGTTTCTACGGAATCACGGTCGTTCATGATGAGAATGACAATTCCAGAATGGACTTTGATTCTTCTGGGATGCCAACCGAAAATTATGGCATTTCCAATAATAAAATAAATCCCTACGGTCCCCCGGTATGGAGTGATGCAAAATTTGAAGTCAATGGTCAACCTCTTGAATTTAACATTAAACTTACACGTTAAACTATAGATGAAATTAGGAGATAGGGTAATATCGAATAGAAAAAATCAATACCTTTGAGGTTGATTTTAATTGACGATCATGACTATCACCCAATTACAGTATGTATTAGCCGTTGCTGAGCACCAAAACTTTACCAAAGCAGCGCAAAAAGTATTTGTTACTCAGCCCACTTTGAGTATGCAGATCCAAAAACTTGAAGAAGAGTTGGATGTGCAGATTTTTGACAGGACAAAGAAACCAATTCAGTTAACAGAGACTGGCCGTAAGATTGTAACGCAAGCCCGAAATATAGTCAACGAAAGCGAACGCATTCACGACATCGTTGATCAACAAAAAGGTTTTATAGGTGGGCCCTTTCGCCTGGGAGTAATTCCAACGATCATGCCCACTTTATTGCCAATGTTCCTAAACAATTTCATTAAGAAGTACCCCAAAGTAAAACTGAAGATTGAAGAGTTAAATACCGAGGCTATTGTAGAAAGATTACGGGATGGGCATCTTGATGCAGCCATAGCAGCCACACCTCTGGAATTACTTACTATAAAAGAGCAGGTGCTCTATTATGAACCATTTGTAGCTTATGTTCCAGAAGGTCACAGGCTCTCAAAACCTGAAAAAATTGAGGTGGAAGATTTGGATATTGACGATATGCTTTTACTTGAAGATGGACATTGTTTTAAAGATGGGATTGTCAATCTTTGTAAAGCTTCCCGAAATTATGAGGGAGAAAACTTTCAATTAGAAAGTGGAAGTTTTGAAACTTTGGTAAAACTTTCAAATGAAGGTTTGGGAATGACTTTATTACCATACCTCCACACGCTTGAAATGAGAGACAGTGAAAGCAAAAGACTTAAAATGTTTAAAGATCCGCACTTAAGCAAGAGAGGTAAGTCTTATTTTTAATAAAAGCGAACTAAAAATTCAAATTATTGAAGCTTTAAGAAGTACTATAGCAGGAGTTATTAAAGGAGCTATAACTTATCAAAACATAAAAATTATTAGTCCTGTAAAAAAGCAGAAAGATTAAATAAAACACCTGCTTATAATTTATGTATTGTTTCCCCTGGCTAGCTCATAAAGCAGTATAAAAAAAAGGCTCTATTTAGAAAAAACAACACAGGAAACCTGAGGTTTGATCTAAGAAAATTAATTTCTGTATGGTAAATCCCTGTAGTATTTTTTAGATAAACACGTATTTATACTTAATGAGATAAGCCCTACCCGGGCATTTATATCTAAAAATAAAAAGCGGCCCGGGGGCCGCTTTTTATTTAATTTAAAAGGATTAGACACTGATTTAATTCGGGGTTCTGCCTGGTTAAAGAAACAATCCAGATCTTTAATTCCTCAATTTCATGAGGTAATAATCTTTGGAGTGCCTTCTTTACTTCTTTGCAGAACAATACCGCATCAAAACTCACTTTGGAAAGTATAGTTTTGGTGTATTCAAACATCGCTCTCGCCATAATTTGAAATTATTTAGGATTGAATAAAGTTTAGAAAAGTAAAAGTGAAGCAATGATGTTCTTTTTTAAAGTGTTTAAATATACTCATAATATTTACTACAACGATATAGTTAGGCACTTTTAACATTTAGAATCTCCTGTCTCCTCCAATAACGTCACCTAATCCCCCTAGAATACTGCCTTCTCCTTTATCTTTTCCACCTCCTTGTGGTGCAGCTTGCAGGACTCTATTCGCTAATCGGCTAAATGGTAAGGATTGTACGTAAACAATTCCTGGACCAGTAAGGGAAGCATAGAATAGTCCTTCCCCTCCAAACAGGGAATTGCGGATACCTCCAATAAATTCTATATCATAATTTATATCACGGGTAAAACCAATAATACATCCCGTATCGACATTTAACTTTTCCCCCGGTTGCAATTCTTTACGAGCCATTGTTCCTCCCGCATGCACAAATGCCATTCCGTCACCTTCGATCTTTTGCATTATAAACCCTTCCCCGCCAAAGAATCCTCTTCCTAACTTCCTACTGAATTCTATACCAATAGAAACGCCTTTGGCAGCACATAAAAAAGCATCTTTTTGACAAATAAATTTTCCACTATACTTTGTAAGGTCTATTGGAATAATTTTACCAGGATAAGGAGATGCAAAACTTACTTTCTTCTTTCCCTGTACTTCATTAGTAAAAGAGGTCATAAAAAGACTTTCGCCAGTTAACAATCTTTTACCTGCTCCCAATACTTTTCCCAAAAATCCTTCATCTTGTTTGGAACCATCTCCAAAGATTGTATCCATTTTTACTCCGCTATCCATCATCATGAAGTTACCTGCTTCAGCAATTACTGCTTCCCGTGGATCCAGCTCAAGCTCTACATATTGCATCTCCTCTCCAAATATTTGATAATCTATTTCGTGTGCATTCATGATTTAGTTGTTAATGTTATTTATAAGTTATTAGTACCGCTTTGGAAGTTTCTGTTACAAAAATATAGTTTTAGGTTCAGGTTAAAGTTTAAGATTTCTGGAGTCTTGATGGGAATAACTATTTAGACATAAACTAAAACCTACTAATAATTAACTTTTAACCTTTACTGTCCATTCAAACTCGAAGACAGAGACTTCTATACCTTCTTCATTTATACCTATAGATTTCATCCAGAAGGTTTCACCTAATCCAGTATTTATTGTTCTGTTTACTGCCTCTTCTGCTTTTTGGCCCTCTGCACATATAAAGCTTATTCTTCCTGTAGCTTTCTTAGAAAAAGAAGATTTATTTTGGGCTACCAGCATGGAGATTTTCCTGTCACTTTTATTTACTTCATTCATTACTAAAGCACCTGTACTTAACTCCGCTGCCATAGCCTGTACGGCAAAATACATAGAATTAAAAGGGTTTTGGTTTATCCACTTAAGTGCTTCACTTCTACTTTACAGGTAGTATCATTGATCTCTCTTACCCTCACTCCACAAATCCAGGCACTGGGAAGTTTTAGCATTAAATACTTATTAAGCCTGCCGGGAGAGAGTTTCATAGTAGTTTTTTTTAAAAGTATTCAATTTTTCAGATATACCGAAATGTTAAATTTTCAGAATATTTAGTACTTTGTTTTGCATAATACCATTCTTTGACCATATATTTGTATAAGAAAATAACTCATCATGGAATCATCACTCAAAAATCCTGACAAAACCATCGCCGCCTTTATTCACATTTCAACTTTCTCAAAGTATTTTTTACCCTTTGGAAATTTTATTTTTCCATTAGTACTTTGGACCGCAAAACAACAAGACCCGTTTGTTGATCATCACGGCAAACAAGCGCTAAATTTTCAAATTAGCATCTTTTTGTACTTTATCTTTCTGGTTTGCCTGGGAATAGCGGGAATTATTTTTATAGGAGTAAAATTAGACTCGCTGGACAATTTAATTTTCCATAATCATTTTCACGAATTATTTCAACTCACCCAGGCTGTGCCCCTTCTTATTTTTATAGGTATAATTGGCTTGCTGTTATTAGGTTTATTTATCCTGGAAATAGTGGCTGTTATAACTGCAACAGTAAAAGCGAGTAACGGCGAAGCTTACAACTATCCATTTACCATCAATTTCATCACTCCAACTTCGGTTGAAAATCATCAATCAAAAAATGAACAGTTTAACAACACTCAAATTTAAATGTTATGAACATTGAAAACACCAAGGCGCAGATGCGCAAGGGCGTTCTGGAATATTGCATCCTGTCAGTGCTTAGAGACAACGATGCATATGTCGCAGAAATCCTAGAAACGCTCAAAGACGCTAAGCTGCTCGTGGTTGAAGGAACCATTTACCCCCTTCTAACCCGCCTCAAAAATGCCGGACTTCTTAATTACAGGTGGGAAGAATCCACCAGCGGTCCTCCAAGGAAATATTACGGACTTACAGCAGATGGTAAAATATTTTTAAAAGAATTAACCCATACCTGGGACGAACTTCAAACAGCTGTAACCATTGTAACCACCCAAAAAAACAGGAATCATGAATAAGACAGTAAATATAAATCTTGCTAGCGTATTCTTCCATATAGACGAGGATGCTTATGCCAAATTGCAGCACTATCTGGAGGCTATTAAGCGCTCTTTAATGAATACCCAGGGCAGGGAGGAGATTATTGCAGATATAGAAGCACGTATAGCAGAACTTTTTAGTGAGAAACTTAAAAATGATCGCCAGGTCGTAAGCTCTAAAGAAGTTGACGAAGTGATTGCCACTATGGGTCAACCTGAAGATTATATGGTTGATGAGGAAATCTTTGAAGATGAACCTGTTTATTCCCGTCCCCGTACTTCCGGAAAACAACTTTTTCGCGATACAGAGCGCTCCTATATTGGAGGTGTATCATCGGGCTTAGGCCATTATCTTGGCATACAGACCCTTTGGGTTAGATTACTTTGGATTTTATTGACTATTCTGTCCAGTGGTGCATTTATCCTTATCTATATTGCCTTATGGATCTTTGTTCCCGAAGCAAAAACCACTGCCGATAAACTGTCCATGCGAGGTGAAGAAGTCAATATAACTAATATTGAGAAAAAGATAAGAGAAGGATTTGAAGATGTCTCAGGACGAGTACGCAGTGTAGATTATCAAAAGTACGGCACCAAAGCCAAAAACGGAGCCTCCTCTGCCGCTACAGGTCTGGGGTCTGTAATTCTTTTTATTCTCAACATTTTTGTAAAATTAATTGGAGTAATGCTCCTCCTAATTGCCGGAACAACTCTTATTGGACTCTTCATTGGCCTATTTACAGTAGGTACTTTTGGCTTATTTGAAGCTCCCTGGGCCGATTATATTGAAATGACTGCAATAGGTGTCCCCATTTGGGTGGTGTCCTTGTTAGTCTTTTTTGCAATAGGAATTCCATTTTTCTTTCTGTTCATTTTAGGACTGAAGATCCTGGTTAAAAAATTAAAGACCATTGGAACTCCTGCTAAACTGGTTCTACTAGGATTATGGTTACTTTCTGTTATAGGGCTTGCCGTTATAGGAATACAACAAGCTACGCAAAGAGCTTTTACTGGTGAAGTTATTCTTACCGAGACCCTGCCCATAACTTCTCAGGACACGCTGTATCTATCGATGAACAGTAATCCACAGTTTTCTTCGGGTCCTTTTCATGGAGATGTATCAGTGAAATACGATGAGAATGATCAAAAGGTTATATATACTACAGATGTAAGACTGGTAGTAAAATCAACAAGAGATTCTACAGGACGTATCGAAATTATTAAAATTGCCCAGGGTGGAAATATGAAAAATGCCAGAGATCGAGCTGAAAGAATAAATTACTCTACCAGTTTTAAAGACGGAAAGCTTCTCCTGGATTCTTATTTAACATCAGATCTTAAGGAGAATTTCCGAAATCAGGAAGTTAGAGTTGTAGTTTATTTACCTGAAGGAAGCACCCTTTATGCTGAAGAAAATATTTCATCCTTCCACAGGTCATCAGATTACTTCGGGAATATTCTCAATTACGACTCTGAAGAAAAGTTTCTGAAGATTCAAACCAACTCTGCTGTTTGTGAAGATTGTCCCGAGGAAGAATTAAATAACTGGGAAACCGAATCTGAAAGCGATGAATCCTGGGAAGAAAGAGAGATAGAAGAAGATACTCTAAGCACTCCTGCAGATACTACAGATGAGGTAAACATTGAGGTCACATTTTAAAAAACAGGAAGGTAACCCATTCAACGAGGTAGGAGCTACAGGAAAGAATCAAAAAATTAAAAATTATGAATAATTTAATTCAATTATTAATAACTGCAATTTTAAGCAGCTTTAGCATTGCTGAAGAAGCCCCAAGTGTGTTATCCTCCTTGCCTAAAGAGAATTTAGAAATAAAAGAATATTTCTTTACAGTATTTTTACCTGAAGAAGAGAGCCAGTGGTTTGATTGTGAAAAAGTATATTATTACAGTCCGGTTAGAGTTTGTTAGATCTATGTACCTACCCACAAATTAAAAAGTCCCCTTTCAGGGACTTTTTTGTTTTATACTTTCTTGTGTTTAGGCTGTAATTTCCTTTTCTGAAACTTCCTCAACAGCGCTCAAATATCTCTCTGCATCCAGTGCGGCCATACAACCTGTACCCGCAGCAGTTATAGCCTGGCGGTACTCTTTATCTTGTACATCTCCAGAAGCAAAAACACCCGGAATATTTGTCTTTGTAGATTTTCCGGGAGTAATAAGATAACCCATTTCATCCATATCCAACTGCCCCTTAAAAATATCAGTATTTGGTTTATGGCCAATTGCTATAAATAAACCTGTAATTTCTATTTGTTCTTTTACTCCAGTCTTACTATTGACCATCCTCAAACCTTCCACGACTTGTTCTCCAATTACTTCATCAACTTCAGTATTATAGCGAAGATCAATATTTTTCGTGCTGGTAACCCGGTGTTGCATTGCTTTAGATGCTCTCATTTCATCACCTCTCACAAGCATTGTCACTTTTTTACAAATATTTGCCAGGTAAGTGGCCTCTTCAGCAGCAGTGTCTCCCCCACCTACAATAGCTACTTCCTGATTTTTATAGAAAAACCCGTCGCATACTGCACAGGCAGATACTCCCCCACCTCTTAATCTTTGTTCACTGGGTAAACCTAAATATTTTGCTGTTGCACCTGTAGAAATAATAACAGTTTCTGCCTCTACCCATTTGGCATTATCTATTTGGGCTTTGTGAATTCCACCCGGTTCTTTGTTAAATTCAACTTCAGTCACCATTCCTATTCTCACCTGAGTCCCAAACCGCTCTGCCTGATTTTGAAGGTCTATCATCATTGAAGGTCCATCAACTCCGTGGGGATAACCGGGGAAGTTATCAACTTCAGTTGTAGTGGTAAGTTGGCCGCCGGGTTCCATTCCTGTATACATTACAGGATGCATATCTGCTCGTGCAGCATAAATAGCCGCTGTATATCCCGCAGGTCCCGAGCCAATTATTAGACATTTTATTCTTTCCAGTTTATCGGTCATTTCTGTATTTATTTAATATTGTAAAAGTAGGAACTTTAAGTAAAACCTTACGGTAAAACCCATAGTTTTTGAACTCCTACCTTAGTAACAATATAAGTATTATAAGCCTATTCTCAAAAATCTCCTTTTTAATAAACCTCCTCACTTATTACTGCTTTTAAATTATATTTGTTCTTTATGGAAATTTCACTTTTTTACACCCTCGATCTCCTGGGAACTATTGCATTTGCCATTTCGGGAGCTTTGGCAGCAATGAACAGGAAGTTAGATCTTTTTGGAATCTTCATTATAGCATTTGTGACAGCAATAGGTGGTGGAACGCTAAGAGATATTCTCATAGGAAACACTCCAGTAACCTGGATGGAGGATAATATATATTTTTATCTAATTGGGGTGGTGACTGTACTCACAATAATTTTTAGAGATAAAATTTACCATCTTAAAACATCTCTTTTCCTTTTTGACACTATTGGACTTGGAGTATTTACAATAACGGGCGTAGAAATGGGACTTAGAAATAACCTCGATCCTATCGTTTGTATTGCCCTTGGTACCATGACCGGAACCTTTGGTGGTGTTATAAGGGACATTCTGGTAACAGAAATTCCCGTAATTTTTAGAAAAGAAATATATGCCACAGCATCTCTTACTTAGTGGCCTCGCTTTTATCATCTTATATTCTTTTGGGGTTAATACAGACGTCATTTATGTTATTACCTCACTTATCATCATAATAATAAGACTGGTGGTTGTGAGATATGAAATCTCCCTACCTTCATTTAAATTAAAAGGATCTTCAAATCCCGGAAATTAAACATGAGTTAGGTTCCAGCTTTTCCTGCACCTACCTGTTAATTTTGCTAAAAATTTTCCCCAATAAATTCACAATTGATTTTGAATCTTTTGGTTGAGGTTCTACTTTTAATTTACAATTCACTGAGCAGCACTTCCCTCTGAAATCAGTGATGGGGATTTCAATTTAAACTTTTATTTATAACAATTATGTACCTGGTATGAACCTGGCAGAATAGTTTTTTCTGTCGCGGGAAAACCCTCGTATGCTCAAAAAAGATTAGTCTATGTTAAAGAAACCAGTCCAGCAGGAAAAAAATTCCAAAAGAAAATTACTTAGTAAAGAATTTAAAAAAGAACAACAGGAATACACTATGGTTGTTTTTTGTCACTTGAGGTGGGAATTCGTTTATCAACGTCCGCAACACCTCATTAGCAGGATGGCAAAAGATTATAAAATCCTTTTCATTGAAGAACCCATAGGATATAATATAAATGAGGAAGGAGAATATCAACTGGAAATCATAAATGAAAATCTTCATATTCTAAAACCCCGAGTTAAAGATATTGCTTCAATTAAACCCATCCTGGAAAAATTACTTAAAGACAGTAGACCAGAGGTGGCGTGGTTCTATTCTGCTGCTTTTAGCCCTCTTTTAGCCGACTTTAATTTTGAGAAAGTTGTATATGATTGTATGGATGAATTATCACTTTTTAAAGGTGCAGCTCCTGAATTAATGCATCAGGAAAAGTTCCTGATTTCTGAAGCTGATGTAATTTTTACAGGGGGAAAATCTCTTTACGAATCTAAAGAAAAACATCACAACAATGTCCATTGTTTCCCAAGTTCAGTAGAAAGAGAACATTTTGAAAAAGCAAGAACAAATATCCCGGTTCCAGGGGATATAGAAAATATCAAAAGTCCTATCGTAGGTTATTTTGGCGTAATAGACGAAAGAATTAATCTGGACCTCCTACATAAAACTGCTTTACTTCAACCCGAAATTTCTTTTGTTATGATTGGACCTCTCGCAAAAATTGGAGAGGAGGATCTGCCAAGGGAGGAAAATATTCACTATTTAGGAATGAAATCTTATAAGGAATTGCCTAATTACTTAAAAGCCTTTGATATAGCTATGATGCCCTTCGCACTTAATGATGCCACAAAATTTATTAGCCCTACTAAAACTCTGGAATATATGGCCGCAGGAAAACCTATAATCTCCACTGCAATAAAAGATGTACAAAGAGACTACAGTCACTGCATTCCCATTGTTGCAACTGCTGAAGAATTTGCCAAACAAATTAAAGAAATATTAAATGACAACAAGAGTAGCCAAACAACAGGTGAATACAATACTATTTTGAACAACACCTCGTGGGATTCAACAGCTGCTCAAATGAAACAATTATTAAAAACGAAAGCACAATGAAAGTAGATGTTCTAATTATTGGGGCGGGAATATCTGGAGCTGTACTGGCAGAAAGATATGCTGCAATTGGAAAAAAAGTTTTAATTCTGGAAAAAAGATCTCATATCGCCGGGAACTGTTATGACTATATAGACGAGAACGGAATTTTAGTTTCAAAATATGGGGCACATTTATTTCACACTAATGAAGAAGAGGTTTGGAAATATGTAAACAAATTTTCTGAATGGTACGACTGGGAACATAAGGTTATTGCTAAAGTAGATGGCAAGCTGGTTCCTATCCCGGTAAATATCACTACTGTTAACAAGCTATTTAATGAAAATATTTCTTCGGAAGAAGAGATGAAAGACTGGCTGGAAAAGAACAGAATTGATATTCAGGATCCGCAGAATGGAAAAGAAGCAGTACTCTCTAAAGTAGGTCCGGAATTATATGAGAAAATGTTCCGGCATTATACGAAAAAGCAATGGGATAAATACCCCGAGGAATTAGATGCTTCTGTACTTGACCGAATCCCGGTTAGGACAAACTATGATGACAGGTATTTTTCAGATAAATATCAGGCATTACCAAAGGGCGGTTACACTAAATTGTTCGAGAAGATACTTTCTCACCCAAACATTCATATAGAACTTAACACAGATTACTTTGACGTAAAGGATAAGATAGAAGGATATTCTAAATTATTTTATACTGGTCCTATTGACAGGTTCTTTGAATTTAAATATAGCCTTGAAGACAAGTTAGAATATCGCTCTATCAATTTTGTAAGCGAAACAGTTAACAAGGATTTTTTTCAGGAAAATTCTGTTGTAAATTATCCCGGAATGGAAGTAGAATACACTCGTATTATTGAGTACAAGCATTTTGGTCACCAACAAGCGGGTAAAACTACAATAGTAAAAGAATTTACCGTAGATACAGGCGAACCTTATTATCCTGTACCAAATCAAAAAAACAGGGAGATCTATGAGCGGTACAAAAAAGAGGCTGACCAGCTGAAGGATATCTACTTTGTAGGGAGGCTGGCAAATTATAAATATTTTAATATGGATCAGGCATTTAAGAATGCACTGGATCTTTTTAAAAATCTTGAAGGTAAATCTAAAAGAACAAGAATCGCACGCAATGAAAAGAAAACAGTTCACAGGGTTCAATAGCTTTTTCTTTGGCGGATTCGAATGTGCAGATCATATCAATCGGTCAGGAAAAAGAATAAACCTGCTGGAGGAAACTCAACATCACCTTAGGGCCAGGGAAGATTATTCCCTGCTTAAAGATGTGGGAATAAAAGTAGTTCGTGAAGGAATTTGCTGGAGTACAGTAGAAAAATCTCCTTACGTTCTGGATTTTAGTTCTTTAAAACCCAGAATAGATGCAGCAAAAGAGCTGGGAATACAAATTATGTGGGATCTATGTCATTTTGGATATCCTGATGGGCTTGTACCCACTCATCCCCTGTTTCCTTCAAGATTTATGTCACTTTGCAGGGCATTTGCGCTATTTCATAAGAAGTACTGCGAAGACCCTTTGTTGGTGGTCCCAATAAATGAAATAAGCTTTCTCTCCTGGCATTCCGGGGATGTGAGAGGGACCGTACCCTTTGCTGTTAACAGTGGGTTTGATATAAAATATCACCTTTGTAAGGCAGCAATAGAAGGTATAAAAGTCCTGAAGCAAAGCGATGATTCCTGTAAAATTATTTTAGTTGAACCTCTGGTTGAAATTCACAGAGGAGAACTTGAAATTTCCAATGAAGAACTGGAAGAACTAAATTCACACCAACACCAGGCCATGGATATTATAAGTGGCAGCCTTTGTCCTGAGTTGGGAGGTTCTCCAGATCTTTTCGATATGGTAGGTTTTAATTATTACTATAATAATCAATGGGAACACGAGGGACCCATCCTTGCCTGGCCATCTGCCGGAAACAAGATGACCCCCTTTTCAAAGCTTTTGTTCAAGGCCTACAAAAGATATAATAAACCCACAATTATTACAGAAACCGGACATTTCGGGGATCTTCGTTCTCAATGGCTAGAAGAGATCTCTTTGGAATGTGATCGTGCAATGTCTATGGGAGTTGACCTTAGAGGAATTTGTATTTATCCCGTTATTGACCGTCCAGATTGGGACGATCTCAACTCCTGGAGCAACTGTGGTCTATGGGATCTGGATACTTATTACAATAGGACTCCTCACCCCTCTTCTATAAGTTCGATAACAAAGTGTGTTGAATTCATGGAAACAAGAAAAAGTTCAGATACCGAGAAATCCCTCAATGTCATTTAAAAATATTATTTAAGTCTCTGCTGAAAGGTATTCTTTTACATTCTCTATAACTTTTTCTGAAAGTCGCTGGTGAGTTTCTGCGCTCCAACTAAGCACTTTTTTGTGTAGTAATAATATTATTTCTTCCTTCTACTTCCTGATTGAGTTCTTTTTTCCCGTCTCCATCAAAAATCGAAAAATTTGAAGGGTTATTAATCCAGTGCTGAAAGGCTTCTTTTTCAAAGGGTAGGCCAAGGGAGGTATTAATTAAAATTTTTCCGGAACCAAATGCGACAAAGTTTTTTTCTGTAAGTAAGGGAGTGTTTTTGGGCAGATGAAGAGAAATAATTTCTACAGTTTGTAATAAGTGGTTCAGCGGCAAATAGTTCACTCCTCTCGCTTCCCACTCCTCTTTCCTGGTTCGACTGTAGTAATACAGTTCTCCCCCAAACGGCAGCAGGCATTGAGCTAAAAGTTGCCCCGTAGTACCCAAACCTATAATTCCTATTTTTCTATTCGTAAGTTCCATTGGCATCTCTTTCCACTGATGCTTCCCCAGGCCATGAAGTAAACGCACTAATTCTGAAACGATAAATTCTACAACTCCGGGATCACCATAGTCCTTTATGCCCTTAACTACTATTCCTCTTTCACGCGCAAAATTCACTGCTACGTTTGCTGACTCATCATCATATAAACTGCAACACATTCCTATGTACTTCAAATTTGTACACTTCCCGATAATTTCTTCATCTATTTGAGTGTGCCAGGACACAAAAATTGCTTCAGCATCACCTATCCTGTCCTGTATTTCTTCTTTGCTCTCCGGGTAATCAGTATAATTTAAAACTTCCTGTTCACTCAGACTCTGTAGCTCCTCAATTGCCCAATCCTGAATTTTGGTCTTGTCTACGCATACGATCTTATTAAATTTCATTCTATTTTTCACTTTTGTAGTCAAACCTGATGAAAATCTCTTTTTCAACATTTCAAACTTTTGAACATTGAAATTTTCAACATGGAACTTGAAACTTGTAACCTTGAATCTTTAAACCTTTAACCTTGAACTGCTCTTTAAAGAGGAATATTCCCGTGCTTTCTGTCAGCCCTCAAAATTGATTTATTTTCAAGCATACTAAAGGCCTTTAAAAGTTTCCTTCTTGTATCCCGTGGCATTATGACCTCATCTATAAATCCGCGACGGGCTGCTTCAAATGGATTCGCAAACTTTTCAGCGTATTCTGCTTCCTTCTCAGATAATTTTAGTTCCGGATCTTCTGCCTCTTCAATCTCTTTTTTGAAAATAATTTCTGATGCTCCTTTTGCTCCCATAACAGCAATTTCAGCAGTGGGCCAGGCAAAGTTTAGATCGGCTCCAATATGTTTGGAATTCATAACATCGTAAGCTCCACCGTAAGCTTTCCTGGTAATTACAGTGACTCTTGGTACAGTGGCTTCGCTGAGGGCATAGAGCAGTTTTGCTCCTTCGAGAATTATCCCATTCCATTCCTGATCGGTTCCCGGTAAAAACCCGGGCACGTCCACGAGCACCAGAAGAGGAATATTAAAGCAGTCACAAAACCTGGTAAAGCGTGCGGCCTTTTTTGAAGAATCCACATCTAAAACATAAGCGAGACTCATGGGTTGATTTGCAACAATACCTATGCTGCGACCGCCCAGCCTTGCAAAACCAACAATAATATTATCGGCATAATTTTTATGTATTTCAAAAAATGAATTATGATCAATTATTTCTTTGATCACCTCGTGCATATCGTAAGGTTTGTTAGCACTGTCAGGCACGATATTATCGAGTTTCTCCCTTACTTCATCCCCAAATTCATAATTAAGTTTTTTCGTAACCTGTTTATTATTTTGGGGAATATAGCTTAGTAATTTTTTAATTTCTTCAAGGCAGGTGATGTCATTAGGAGAAGTGAGATGAGTAACACCCGATTTCGTAGAATGGGTGCTGGCACCTCCTAATTCCTCACTGGTTACCTCCTCATTAGTAACAGTTTTGACAACATTGGGGCTTAGTGACAAACATATAACTACTGCCTTCCACCATAAAAGTAAAATCTGTTATGGCGGGGCTGTACACCGCTCCTCCGGCGCAAGGTCCCATAATAGCTGAAATTTGGGGGATAACCCCACTAGCCTGTACATTTCTGTAAAATATGTCGGCATAACCACCCAAAGATCTCACACCTTCCTGGATCCTCGCTCCACCGGAATCATTAAGACCAATAATGGGAGCACCTACTTTCATTGCGTGTTCCATTACTTTACAGATCTTTTCCGCATGAGTTTCAGATAACGATCCTCCAAAAACCGTAAAATCCTGGGCGTAAATATATACCAGCTTATTCTCAATAGTTCCATATCCAGTAACAACCCCGTCACCATAGATCTTTTGCTTATCCATTCCAAAGTCAATACTGCGATGTGTCACCAAAATTCCAATTTCTTCAAATGATCCCTCATCCAGTAAATATTCAACACGTTCTCTTGCCGTGAGCTTTTTTTATGATGTTGTTTTTCTATTCGCTTTATACCACCGCCAAGATGTGCCTGGCGAACTTTTTCATTTAATTTCTCTATGTTTTGGCTCATTATCTAAATCAATTAACCGGAGTTTTATTTTCGTGATTTCCTTATTAATGTTTGACTGATGGTAACCTCAGCTTCTTTTGGTCCTTTAAATACTGGCTAAGGGCTATCATTGCGGCAATTCTCGCTTCTTCGCAGGTTTCTTCCTGAAGCTTTTCAGCAGAATAATAATTTTTTACAAAATGAGTGTCAAAATTCCCGCTGCGGAAGGCTTCGTGTTCAAACACAAATTTTCCAAAAGGAAGAGTGGTACTAATTCCTTCCACTTCATAACTACTTATAGCCTTCAGCATCAATTGTATTGCTTCTTCCCGGTTAGCTCCATAGGTAATAAGTTTGGCCAGCATTGGGTCGTAATATATAGGAACTTCCATTCCCTCCTCAAATCCATTATCGACCCTCACCCCTGGTCCTTCCGGCAATTTGTATTTTTTCAACAGGCCTACACTGGGCATAAAATCATCTATCGGGTCTTCTGCATAAACCCGCAATTCTAAAGCGTGACCCTTTATTTCAAGATCCTCCTGGGTAAAAGAAAATGCCTCACCCCGCGCAATTCTAATTTGTTGTTCTACAAGATCCAGTCCCGTGATAAGTTCGGTTACCGGATGTTCCACCTGCAAGCGGGTATTCATTTCAAGGAAATAAAAATTATTGTTTTCGTCTACCAAAAATTCAACTGTACCAGCACCTACATAATCACAGGCTTCTGCGACTTTTACAGCTGCCTCTCCCATTTTTTTTCGCAATTCCTCTGTTAACACTACAGATGGAGCTTCCTCTACTACTTTTTGATGCCTCCTCTGGATACTGCACTCTCTTTCGAAAAGATGAAGAGTGTTACCGTGGGTGTCAGCAAGGATCTGGATCTCTACGTGACGGGGAGAGCCAATGTATTTTTCGATAAAGACAGCGCCATCACCAAAAGCAGATTCTGCTTCACTTATTGCTCTTTTCATCTGGCTTTCCAGGTCCTTTTCTTTTTCTACTATCCTCATTCCTTTTCCTCCCCCATAAGCAGATGCTTTAATAAGGATTGGATAACCTATTTCATTAGCAATTTTCCTGGCCTTCACGGTATCTGTTATAGCCTCATCAATTCCCGGAACCATAGGAATATCATATTCTTTTACTGCATCCTTAGCGGCAAGTTTGCTTCCCATAATGGTAATGGCCTTTGAGCCAGGTCCAATCCAGGTGATACCGTTTTGCTCCACCTTCTCTGCAAAACCCGCATTTTCACTTAAGAATCCATAACCGGGATGAATTCCATCTACTCCCAGTTGCTTTGCTGCAGCAATAATTTTATCTCCCCTTAAGTAAGATTCAGTTGAGGATGCTTCTCCTATACAAATTGCTTCATCGGCAAATTTTACATGAGGTGCATTCCTGTCAGCTGTTGAAAAAACGGCTACAGTTTTAATTCCCATTTTCTGCACCGTCTTCATCACTCTAAGTGCAATCTCACCCCTGTTTGCTACTAATATTTTCTTCATATTTTTTAAGTATTGCGTTTTCTATCCCGCATTTTGGTGGCTGGATACCTTATTCCATTTCAATAAGTAACTGATTCTTATCTACTGTTTGTCCTTTTTCTACTGAAACAGATTTTACGACGCCGTCTCTTGGTGCTGTTAAAGTGTTCTCCATTTTCATTGCTTCAAGGACCAGTAAATAATCTCCCTCATTGACCTCATCTCCCTCTTTTACATTAACTTCCAGGATTAGTCCTGGCATGGGCGCCTTTAGATCATTTTGTACCTTGCCTGCACTTAAAGACAATCCCATTTTTTCAATCAATTGGTCCAGTTCATTGAAAATCTTTACGTCGTAACCACTATTATTAATCTTAACGCGATAAGCACGCTTCAGGAATTCAGAATTAATAATTTCCCCTTTGACAGATCTGTTATTTTCCAAAATATGAAAATTACCTGCGGTTATTTCTCTGTCATCCAGAGAATTTAATTCCTCTTCGGAAAATTCAAATTCCAGAGAATCATTCACCCTCACTTTATATTTTTTTTCCATTTTCGTTGGTTTATAAGCTCTTTTAAACAGGATTTGTGTAAATATAAAAATAGTTGAGGCCCTTTGCGGGGAATCAACAAATAATTAGATAAAAAAACCTTAACCGATTTAAATCAGCTAAGGCATTTATTGAAAAATCGAATTGTGTATTCTCTTAATTCCTCAGTTAATCTTCACCTGGAATTTTTCGGTTTTATAATTGAAACTATTCCTAATTTAATAAGATGTTTATAATTCCAATTTTTTATTACTTATACCAGCAGGAGAAGACGGATGTTTAATTTTTATCGGTTGCATTTCATTCCTGAACTACTTTAAGTCTTATTCTCTATTTGTTCTCCGCGATTTTCTGAACGGAAAAACTACCTGATCTTTAAAATCTTCAGGGAAATCTTCATCTCCTTCAAAACCTAGTTCTATATCTCTTCCTTCCTCCGGGATGTAAGCAGTTCCAAAAATATAATCCCATAAGCTAAGACTAAGACCAAAATTCATTCCCTGCTGCCTGTCTTTGGGCAAAGCTTTGGAGTGGTGCCAGATGTGCATTCGCGGGTTGTTAAAGATATAACCAAAAGGACCATAGCTCCAGCCTACATTAGCATGATTGAGATGCCCTATGAAAACCCCCAGCATATGTACTAATATAAATTCCTGAATTCCGAAACCGATCATTGCCAGTGGTACATATTGTACAGTTTTGTAAATAATGGTTTCCATAAAATGAAAACGGAACTGCGCCGCGAACCCCATCTCCTTTACGCTGTGGTGAACTTTATGAAATTCCCAAAGCCACGGCTGTTTATGAAGTTGCTTAAGTGAACATTCCACTGTATAAAATCTGCAAGAACGAACATAATTAGAAGCTGTGACCATACAGGAAGATCCTGAACCTGCAAAGCAACAATATTAGTAATCCCGAAAAGGTGAAGAAAATCATTAAATAATTCAACAGCTACATTAGAAAGCGCATTATACCCAACCAATGAGAACAGGAAAAAATTAAAAAGGATATAAAAAGAATCCAGCCAAAAACCTTTTCTAAAGATCTTTTGATCTTTCCTCCAGGGTATAACAATTTCAATTGCCCATACAAGGAGTGAAAGAGCTATTAACCAGTAAAAGTAATTTCCCCAGGAAGGATTGGCAATTTCCTCTAGCAGGTAGTTAAAATAACCTGTAAACGAATCCTGTATTATTTTTATATATTTCAATTATATAAATTCTTTGGCAAAATTACATTTTAACGCAGATCTATTTGGTAACAAAAGTTACTTATTATCCAACCTGCATCTATTAATTGTCTTCAGCCAGCTTTCGTTTAAATCTGCAAAAACTGAAATTTTGAACATCTCCTGTGGGAGTCACATGATCAACATTCTCGCACTGCATAATCTCAAATTGCTCCTTGAGTAAATCTGTCATTTCGCTAAGGGAATATTGTTTAATTTTCAAGCCGCTACATTTCTCAGGTCCTTTTTCTGAAAACGTCCCCAGGATGACGAAGCCATTATCTTTTACTGATTTTTGCAGGGTTTCTACATATCTAATAATATCACTCTCCCTGGTAAGAAAATGCAGTGCAGCCCGGTCGTGCCATACGTCATACTGTTGTTTGGGCTCGTAAGTAGTAATATCAGCTACTATCCACTTCAAATCACCTAGGCTTTTTTCCCCAATCTTTCTTTAGCTTTTTCCAGAGCCTCTTCTGAAATATCCAAAACTGTAATATTTTTATATCCTTCAGCTAAAAGATGATCTGCCAGCAAACTGTCGCCTCCCCCTATATCTATTATTGCAGCCTCCTTTTTGAGTTTAAAACTTTTAATAAAATCAAGTGCTACTAAAGGTTTTTCCTGATACCAGCTTACCTCATCGATATTTTTGCTCTTATAGATCTTTTCCCAGTGATCTTTATTATTTTTTGTCATTGCTTATCTTCAAAATTCCACCAATTCTTTTGCGTATACTCTTTCCTTGTGTCCCAGGCCTCTCCTAATCTGGGAGCAACAAATTTTTGTCCCTCCTTTTTTGCTGCAGTCAACAGGCGCCGTATGGGTTCATTCCATGGATGTAAAGAGAGTACAAATTTTCCCCAATGCACAGGTACTAATATTTTTGCGTTCAGGTCTTTAGCGGCTAAAACCGTTTCTTCGGGCATCATGTGGATCTGTGGCCAATATTTGCTGTATTGACCACATTCCAAAAACACAAGATCAAAGGGGCCGTATTCCTCTCCTATTTTTTTGAACTCAGCGCTGTAACCGGAATCTCCGCCAACATAGATCTTTTGATCCGGCCACTGAAGAACAAATGATGACCATAGCGTATTAAACCTTGTAAAACTTCTGCCGGAAAAATGTCTTGAAGGCATAGCTGTTATAGTAAGGTTCTTAATCTGATGTTCTTCCCTCCAGCCCAGTTCTACGATCTTATTCTTCTCTACGCCCCAAAGCTCCAGATGCTCTCCTACTCCCAGGGAAGTGACTACTTTTTTCACCTTGGGGTGAATCTGCTTTATCAAAGGATAATCGAGATGATCGTAATGATCGTGCGTGAGGATCAATAAATCAATTTCAGGAATATCTGCTGCTTTATAAATATCTGTTCCTGCAAAAGGTTTTCCGAAGAATTTTACAGGCGAAGCATTTCCACTAAAAACAGGATCAATAAGGATTCTAAAGCCGTTATGATTTATAAAATAAGACGAGTGCCCGAACCATACAAACGTTGTTCTATCATTGCTTAATGCGGAAAGATCGGTTTTTATGTGCGGTATTTCTTCTGAAGGAGTCACTGTAGCCGGACGGCTTATCATTGCTTTCATAATAACATAGAAAGGAACATCATCAGGATTCATGGAAGTTGGCTCCACATTATGGAATTTTCCATCCCTGTAATTGGACTGTTTCTTAATTTTCTCCAGTCTTTCCCCTGAAGGTGCTTTACCTACTCTTTTAAACATAATTTCAATTCTCCTTCGGATTATATTCTTCGTATTCTCTTTCGTCCCCCTCAAGTATTTTTATCATTTTAAATGATTTCAATAAATGAAAGAGTCCCGGTAATATTACAAGCCCTCCAACGAGCAGCATGATCGCAAGGTTGGTGATACTGGATTGTGGCGCAAGGTCATCAAGAAGGCTCACTCCGCCATCACTCGTAATTATAAGATATGGGAAATGTGCAACAATTGCTGCAAACAATATCAAGACTACCTGCAGCCCTGCCATAAATCTACTGCCGACCCTATTTTCTTTTTTAATAAATTTCCACAAAGGAAAAAGTAAAAGACCTGAAAGAAGAACAGCCCCCACAGAAACCGGATTTTTCAGGAAATCTGAGATGAACTCCACTTCATTAAAATATCCCCAGGCAATAAGTATAAATCCAATTATTACCAGAACGATTGTAAAAATAGCAGATTTCCGGCTATATAATTTTTTATCTTCCCCTGTTGCTTCTCCAATTAGAAGTGTTGACGCCAGGAAGGCGCAGAGAGCAGCATAGAATAATCCTACCAAAAAAGCAAATAGGTTTAACCACGGTTCCATAAAGATGTCTCGAAACCCATAGTTAATGTAATCTTCAGTAACAATAATTTTTCCTCCTATAAGAGCTCCAAAAGACATTCCCAAAAAAATAGGTGTTATAAAACTTGAAATCCTGAACATCCAGTTGTATAGCACCTGAGATTTATCAATTACAGCATCGTAATGCCTGAAAACAAAAGAAACTCCTCTCATAGTAATACCGAGCAGAACAAGCGTTAGCGGGATATGAAGATAAATAACTACAAGATTAAAGTAAATGGGGAAAGCTACCCACAGAATAACTAGCAAAATGATGAGCCAAATATGGTTTGCCTCCCAAATTGGTCCCATAACCCTGTAAACCGTATTCCTGGTTGTTTCCTTTTCTTTTCCTGAAGAAAATAATTCTACTATCCCCGCCCCAAAGTCAGCTCCTCCCAGTAAGACGTACAGGAAAAAGGAGAACATCAGAAAAAACAGAACTACATATAGCATATCATACAGTTGAAGAATTTAGAGCCTTTATTTGACGGTTCATAAGCCATGTGACTGTGATTGCCAAGATGCTATAGAGAACAACATACATATAGAAGCTGTATTCCATTCCAGGCATTGGTGTTACCGCATCTTTCGTACGCATGATCTTATGGATTATCCAGGGTTGCCTCCCTACTTCAGTAACTACCCATCCTGCTTCAATAGCAATAAATCCCATTGGTGCAAGGACAATAAAAAGTAACCAGTAAATTTTTGATTTAAACCAGGATTTCTTTTTAAGACTGATAAAATAAATTAATCCAGCCACCATTAATAATGTACCTATTCCTACCATAATTTGAAATGCTGTATGTACAATAGCCACAGGTGGTAATTCATCATCAGGAAAGTCATTAAGACCTTTAACTTCTGCATCAAAATCTCCGAAGGCCAGGAAAGAAAGTGCTTTAGGAATTTCAATTTTGTGGGTTACAAGGCGGTTTTTCTCATCCACGATTCCGCCAAGATAAAGAGGAACACCCTTACCTGTTTCGTAATGAGCTTCCATTGCGGCCAGTTTTACGGGCTGTCGCTGTGCGACATCCTTAGCAGAAAGATCTCCGCTCAGAGGTTGCAGGAAGGCAGCTACAGCTCCAAAGACGATGGCTATTTTAAAGGCCTTTGTATGAAGATCTACTTTTCTTCCTTTAAAGATCTGGAAAGCGTGAATACCTGCGACTCCAAAGCTCGTGGCGACAAATGCTGCCAGGGTCATATGCAGCGCCTGTGTAAACCATGCGGGATTTAGAAAAGCCTGAACAGGATCAATATTTAGGAAACGTCCATCAACATAATCAAATCCAACGGGGGCGTTCATCCAGCCATTTGCAGAAACTACCAGAATTCCCGATGCCACTCCCGAAAGCCCTATAATAACACCAGTAAACCAATGGAATTTTTCTGGTATTTTTCCCCAGCCGTAGAGGTAGAATCCCAGAGCAATTGCTTCCACAAAAAACGCCGCACCTTCCAGGGAAAATGGCATTCCAATAATAGGTCCCGCATGCTTCATAAATTCCGGCCAAAGCATTCCAAGTTCAAAGGACAAAGCAGTTCCTGATACTGCACCTGTAACGAAGAATATGGCTACTCCTTTTTGCCAGCTTTTAGTAAGTTGCAGATAAACAGGATTGCGGGTATTTAACCATTTTTTATGGGAGACTACCATGAAGAACGGCATTACCATTCCTATACAGGCAAAGATGATATGGAAGCCAAGGGTAAAGGCCATTTGCAGCCTCGCGAAATCTAAATTTTCCATTCAGGTGAATTCAAGAGAAAACTACAGGCTTTCTTTGACGTAATTTTCAGGAAATAAATTTACGTAAAAATCATCCCGTTTACCGGAATATGTACTGGTAATTAGTTTCTATTTATAGAAAAATTTTAAAGCAACCGGAGTTCTCTCTACAGCTAAAACCCAATAGTACCAATCTCTTTAAAGGTGATAAAATTTGTCATAACCAAGCCTTCTTGGGAATAGCAGGTAGAATATATTTTCGGGTTATATAGACAGCAATAGAAACCGTATTGAAAATACAATTGCAATGGGAATATTTACGAGATTCTCTGCATTTTATTAATAGCTCCTGGTTACGAAACGGCCATCACAGCAAAGAGAGAATAAGCTGTTGCTGTCAAAATATTTATAACTAAAAAACAGATCAGAAGCGGGACAGTGAGAATGGATCCTCCACCGCCAATTAGTTTTGGAATACTACCCCTAAGTAAGGCAGCCGTAAACTCCAAATTTCAATTCTATACATTTTTGGATGTTGATATGATATAAAATTAAAATTAAAACTTCACAGAAGTAAAGTTAGTATTACATATTTTGAATCAAGTCCCATAATCTTAGGAGAAATGAGAGATTTTAACCCGGAAGAACATAAAAATAAATAGAAATAAAGTGGCAAAAACTGCCCAAAAGCACGAACAGGTGAAAGATTGCATGATTATACCTGACCTTGTCCAAAAGAAAAAATCCTGCACCTACTGTATAGGATAATCCCCCGGCAACGAGCCACATAAGACCATGCATATCCAGGTTGCTGATAAGCGGTTTTACTGCGAAAACTATGATCCAGCCCATAACGACATACATGATGGTTGAAAGTAGATTGTATCGCCCGGTGTAAAATAATTTTAGTATAATTCCCGTGAGAGCCATAGCCCACACAACGCCAAATATTGTCCACCCTATCCATCCGCTGAGTGTAACCAGGGCAAATGGAGTATAAGTACCAGCAATAAGAAGATAGATAGATGCATGATCTAATATATTTAACCTGTATCTTATTTTTGGATTGGTGGCACTGTGGTAAAAAGTTGAAGCCGCATACAGTAATACCATGCTGGCACCAAAAATACTAAAACTTACAAGTAGCAGCGAACTTTCTAAACGGGCGGCTTTTACTATAAGCAGGATAAGGCCCAGTATACTCAAACCAAAGCCAAAGCCGTGAGTGATAATGTTTAGTTTTTCTTCATAGGGAGGGTAATATCCCGGTGAGGGTTCAGTCTTCATGATACTCAATCTAAAAGAGTTTAAATTTCAGAATATTCCGCTTATTAATCAACAAAATAGGGGTATATTCTTTATAAACAACAGTTGAAGAAAGCAATAATCTCTCCATAAATTCTTTCAGAATAAAAACATTTTTTAAAACGCCATGGAATGTCACCACTACTTATTAATTATGTATCCATTTTAATTTTTCAGGACTATTCCTGTAGATTTTATTATTTTCGGGACACCGCATAAATCCAGAATTTACACTAATATGAAGATCCTTCATACCGCCGACTGGCATATAGGAAAGAAATTACATAAACATGATCTTTCAGCCGATTTCAATCTATTTATTAAATGGCTGAAACGAACAGTCGAAACTGAAAAGGTAGATGTGCTTCTCGTATCCGGAGATGTTTTTGATCTTGCTAATCCTTCTTCTGAGGCTCGCAAGCAATACTATCGTTCTCTAATGGAGCTGAAAAAGCTGAATGTAAAGATCATACTCACAGGTGGAAACCACGACTCTCCCTCCATGCTTGATGCTCCGGGAGAAATTCTTCGGGAACTGGACATGCACGTGATTGGAGGTTTGCCGGAAAAACTGGAAGAGGTGATCATTCCCGTAAATAATACAGCAGGAAATACAGAAGTTGTGATTGTAGCACTCCCCTTCCTTCGGGATTCTGATCTTCGCACCGCTGCTGACGGGACCAACTATGAGGACCGACTTGAAGCTGTGAGAAAAGGCATTCAAAAAGTATTTTCTAATGCTGCGGAAATCTGCAGAGAGAAGTATCCCGGTGTGCCTGCAGTTGCAATGGGGCATCTTTTTGCTGCCGGAGCAGAAACATCAGAAAGTGAAAGGGATATCCAAATAGGAAATCAGGCAGCATTTAATGCACTGCAGTTCGGAGATTATTTTAATTATATAGCCCTGGGTCACATTCATAAACCTCAAAAGGTGAATGCTGCTGTCCCTGCGTATTACAGCGGCTCACCAATTCCCCTTTCTTTTAGTGAACGAAAAGATGAAAAGAGGGTCCTTATCTTTGAATCAGGCAATGCTGTAGACCCAAAAAGCCTTCCGGTTCCCGTTTTCAGGAAACTGTTAAAGATAAGCGGAAACCTGGAAGACCTGGAAATTAAACTAAGGGACCCGGGGGAAAATTTTGAATTAAACTCACTCCTGGAGATTGAGCTAAAAGAAGAAAATTACGATGCTAATAAGATCTTTTTACTTGATGAACTGGTTACTAATTTCGATAAACCCGGTTTTGAAATTGTAAAACACCGTGCAACTTTTAAAAATCAAATAAAAGGTGCAGCTCAACTTTATGAAGATCGTCAACTGGAAGATCTAACTCCCAGAGAAGTTTTTCATGAACTCATAGCAAATCATGATTATGACGGGGAAACACATAGGGAGATCACTAAGCGCTTTTGACGAACTGCTGGAGGAAGTAAATCAAACCGAAAACCCTGCAGCTTAATGAAAATTTTAAAAATTGAATTTCGAAATATTAATTCCTTACGGGGAACAAATCTTATTGATTTTACTGCAGAACCTTTTACTACCAATTCGCTCTTTGCAATTACAGGTCCTACCGGAAGTGGGAAAAGCACTATTCTGGATGTAATTTCTCTCGCACTGTTCAACCAGGTTCCACGACTGGGAAAAATAACGAGGAACGAGATTATTTCAAAGGGGGCAATTCTTACAAGAAACCAGCAGGAAGCTTTTGCCAAAGTAACTTATGAAAGTAAATCGGGTATTTATACCTCACACTGGAGTATTTCCACAGCAAGAACGGGAAATCTCCGCGAGTATGAACTGGAGATCATTAACGAGGCAACAGGTGCTGTTCTCGATCTCAAAAAATCTGATGTGCCAGCAAAAAATGAGGAGCTTATAGGTTTAAATTACAACCAGTTCATAAAATCTGTACTTCTTGCACAGGGAGAATTTGCTCAGTTTCTTAAAGCAAAAAAAGATGAACGGGGAGAATTGCTGGAGAAAATTACGGGGACAGGAATTTACTTAAGCAGTTAGGAAGGATGGCTTTTGAAAAATTTAAGAGGGTAAATGTAGAAATTCAAAAGCAACAGGATACTATTGAGGTTATCAGAAAAGATCTGCTTGAGGAGGAACAGGTTATAGACCTTACTGAAGAACTTCAACAAAAGGAGAATAACTGCAAACCTCTCGAGGAAGAACTTAAAGATCTTGAGAGAAACCTTCAGCTAAAAAAAACTATAGAAGAACAACTAAAGGAGATTGACAATCTTTCAGCTGAAAGAGAATCTGCCGAGCTGAGCCTGAAGGAATTTGTTGATGCAAATGGTTTAAAAATTCAGCAGCATGAGAAATTGCGGGATTATGCTGAAGAATTGCGAAACTGGAGTACTTACGAAAGAATGTGCCGATCTCGATATAGATTACGGCGGAAAAAGAAACAGGCGCGAAGAAAACATCCGGGAGATCCAAAACTGCCTGAAGGATGTTAGCGGCTTTACCCGCCTTGAAATAGCCCAGGAAGAAGTAGAAGAGCGATTGAATGAATTTGCGTCGCGGGTTAGAGCTATCCAAAATGATCTGGACCAAAAGCTGGTGGAATACAAACGGCTTCAGGACGTGTTCCAAACAGAAACCCGGGAACTGCCGTGTAAACTAAATGAAAAAGATCCTGAAGGTACCCGGCAACAGCTTGAGGAGTTGAAAACTAAGGCACATACTAAGATTTCTGAATTAAAGGAAGATCTTAAAGATTTAGATCTTGAGGAGCCTGACAAAGAAAGAACAAGGATAAGAAAGAACCTGGCAGAAGCCAGGGAGGCCCAGGCCGAAGCAGAAAAACTTAGCCGTACAGCTGCTGAAATTGAGCGGTTAAAAGTTGAAGCAGAAAAGCTAAAGCCCCTGGTACAAAATCTTCCAAACGAAATTAAAGAAGGTGAAAAGAATCTTATTAGCCTTAGAGATAAAATTGAAATTATAAGCCTGAAAAGGGAAAATCAGTTATTGTTAGCTAATCTTGAAGATTACCGTACCCATTTAAAAGACGGAAATCCCTGCCCTCTTTGCGGATCAGAAAATCATCCTTATGCTAAGGATCTCCCTAAAAAAGACCATTCCCTTGACAACGAATTAAAAACCGCAGAAGAAGAGTTCTCCTCACGCCATGGAAAAATAGCCGCTTTAAAGGCTACTTTAGCTCATCATGAAAGGAACCTGAAAGAAGTTAACTTTCAAAAAAATGAGCTGGCAGAAAAACTTGTGATCCTGGAAGAAAAGTTTTCTAATAAATACTCCTTTCTTCAAAAAGGGGGACAAAAGGAATGGAGGGAAATTTGTGATAGGTTAGATAACCTGCTATATAAGTTAGATCTATTTGAAAGACAAAACCGAAGCCTCACCTGCGTTGAAATAGGTTTACCGCTTATAAAACAAATGATGCAGGTAAGTGCAGAGGGAAAGGAATTGCGGGAAAAACTTACTTCCCTCTATAGTGGGAAAGATATAAACTTTGACACTCAAAGATTTCAAACCCGCTGGACGAAATTACGGGAACTGGAAAAAGCAGTGGGGGAACAATTAAAGGAACTCCAGGAAAAAATTGACAGAACTGGAAAAAACCTGAAAGAACTTGAAAATGACCTTACCTCAAAAGTGACTGCGCAGGGTTTTGAAAGTATTTCACTTGCCGGAGAATCACTCTTGCCTGAGCCGGAATATTATAGGCTGCATAGCCAAAAAGATAAGATCCAAAAATCTATTGACAGGAATAACGAATCTTTAAGGCTGCTCAATAGCCAATTAGAAAAATCTAAGAAAGATGATGTGGAACAACCTGCAGAGGAGCTAAGGCAGTTGCAACGGGAAAAATCCCTAAGGTTTGAAAAAGTTAAAGATGATTGCCAGGAGTTGAAGCGCAAACTTATGAACGACAGGGAAAACCGGGAGAAAATAATTAAGATCAAGGAAGAAATTGGTGAAAAAGAGAAGCAAATTAAGCGTTGGCGGTTACTCAATGAACTTATTGGAGATTCTACAGGTAAAAAATTTAATGATTTTGCCCAGGACCTTAGCCTCACCCAATTACTACACCTGGCTAATATTCGATTAAAGGACTTAAGTGACAGGTACCGTATAGATAAACCGCGAAACGAAGAAGACGATGGCCTGGTAGCAATTGATGAACATATGGGCGGCCAGCGAAGATCTGTCAAAACACTTTCGGGAGGGGAAACATTTATTCTTAGTCTTTCTATGGCATTGGCATTAAGTGACCTTGCATCCAAAAATGTGGAGATCAATAGTTTGTTCATTGATGAGGGATTTGGCACCCTGGATCCTGAAACACTGGACCAGACATTAGATACTTTAGAAAAATTGCAGGCAGAGTCCTCCAAAACTATTGGAATAATTAGTCACGTGGATTCTTTAAAAGAACGTATAGCCACTCAAATTCAACTTACCAGAAATGGTCAGGGTTACAGCAGCCTGAAAGTTATTGGCTGAAGGAGAGGAACAGTATTTCCCGCCCTGGGATTATTTTGAACTTTCTATTTTTAGTTTAACTGGTACAACAACTGTTAAGTGTTTATTAAGCAGGTTGGATTACTAGCTAACTAGTACTATATTAGGTAAGTAACACAATAATCACGGCTATGGAATTTAAAAATTTACTATTATCTATTAATTTATTATTTTTTTGTTTCCTTCTAACAAGTCCTTCTTTTGCGCAGAAATCCACAGTGCAAAGAGAGGAAGGAGCCATTACTATTGAAGTAATAGCAGAAGAACTTGAGCATCCATGGGGAATGACATTCCTTCCCGATGAAAGATTACTGGTCACTGAACGTTCGGGAAATTTAAGAATTTTAGATTCCGTAGAAGGACTTTCTCAACCTTTGCAGGGAACTCCTGAAGTTTTTGCCCGGGGACAGGGAGGATTATTTGATGTAGCACTTGATCCTGATTTCAACGAAAACAAAAAGGTCTATTTAACTTTTGCAGAACCCGGGAAAGATAGTACGGCCACTACAGCCCTGGGTATAGGAATTTTTGAAAATGACCGCCTTAACGACTTTAAAGTTATTTTTAGAATGGAACCTGCCATTAAAGGGCCTAACCATTTTGGTGGAAGAATCTCCTTCACACCCGATGGTCATATCCTTTTAACTCTGGCGGAAAGATTTCAATTTGATCCTGCACAGGATAATTCAAATCATTTGGGAACAATTGTAAGGATAAATAAGGATGGTTCTGTTCCGCAGGACAATCCATTTGTAAAAGAGGAAAATGCAAAAAATGAGATATGGTCTTATGGCCATCGAAATATTGAAAGTGCAGCAATAGATCCCAAAACAGGAAATTTTTGGATAGCTGAAATGGGACCTATGGGAGGTGATGAATTTAACCTGGTTAAAGCCGGAAAAAATTATGGCTGGCCGCTGGTAAGTTGGGGTGATAATTATGATGGAAGTGAAATTCCCGACCCTGACACCAGACTGGAATTCGAAAATGCAAAAATTGTTTGGACGCCTACAATTTCTCCTTCAGGAATGATTTTCTATGATGGAAAGATGTATCCGGAATGGCAAAATCACGCACTTATAGGGGGTTTGACCAGCAGCGGAATAGTTGTGGTAAAAGTTAATGAAGAAAATGCTGAAGAGGTGGAAAGAATTCCTCTTGTAGCACGAATTAGAGATGTTGAACAAGCACCAGATGGTTCTGTAATTGTCATAACAGATGACAAAAATGGAAAAGTTTTAAGACTTGGAAAATTGAAATAGAAGACTAAAAATACTATTCTTGCGGGATATTAAAAAATAAACTATTTTTAAAAATTCTCTACCATTAAAAACCATAACAGTATCAATTCAACAACAGAATACCCATCGATCATAGCAGACGTTGCTGCTGTCAATAGAATTCCTATTGTACCTCAATTGCTCGACGTTGTATGCCGAACAATCAAGTCTTCGTTTTGCAGCTATTGCCCGTGTTACCGAAGACAAATGGGTCACCTGCACAACAAGAGACGATCTTTCCTTCGGGCTTAAACCGGGAGACGAACTTCAAGTTGAAACAACAATTTGTACAGAGGTTCGAAGCAAAAAAGAAGCCGTGTATATTGAAAATGTTCCTGAAGACGAATTTTTTTGTGATCACCCCACCCCTGCTCTTTATGGCTTTAAAAGTTATGTTTCTGTTCCAATTTACAGGAAGAATGGATCCTTCTTTGGAACTCTTTGTGCGCTCGATCCGGAACCTGCAAAAGTAAATACTGAAGAAGTCAGGGGAATGTTCAACCTGTTTGCTGATTTAATATCATTCCATCTTGATGCTGTTCAGGAAAAGGAAATTGCTGAAAAGCAACTTGAAGAGGAACTCTATAATTCTGAACTTCGGGAGCAGTTTATTGCAATTTTAGGACACGATTTAAAAAATCCTATAGCAACAATGAGAATGTGTTCCGATATTCTTTTAAAACTTTCAAAGGAGGATCTTGTGCTGCGCAATGCCAAAATGATAAAATCCACAACTTTTAGGATGCAGGCATTGATTGAAAATATTTTAGATTTTGCTAGAGGAAAATTAGGAGAAGGTATAAAGTTGACGAAGACAGATGACATTGGGGAACTGGAAAAAGCCTTATTACAAGTTATCAATGAAATAAAAGCAATGTCACCCGGAAGGAAAATAGAAACAGAAATTATCCTGGAAGAGAGTGCCAACAATGATCCTGACAGGGTTGCACAACTTTTTTCTAATTTACTTGGAAATGCTGATACCCACGGTTCTGAGGATACTCCTATCAAGGCCAGTGTCATATCCAGAAACGGAGAGTTTAAACTTTCTGTAATTAATAAAGGAGAAAAAATTTCTGAAACTGCTATGGAACACCTATTTCAGCCGTTTTATAAAAACAGTGTAAATCCCGGAAAAGAAGGATTGGGATTAGGTCTTTTTATAGCTTCTGAAATTGCCCGTGCTCACGACGGTGAAATTCTTGTAACTTCAACTGAAGAAGAAACCTGTTTTAAATTTGTGATGTCAACAAATTAGGCTTTTCTACGGGGGAGGTATTTCGGCTTCTGGGTAGGATAATGACATTAAAAATATGGCAAAAAAAGATGCTTAGCCCAGGCTCCGCAAACAGTCCCTACACTGTTTACTTCACAAGAACTAAGCATTTCATTATATAAGTTTAAGATCCTTTACAATACTAATTAGATGTGGTGTTGTATTAGCATTAAACTCTTCTCTTAGTTCCTTTAAGCGTTTCTCAATTGAGCTTTTACTATTGGGAGAAATACTATTTCTTTTGAAATAATCAGGAATCTCATCCTGGGTTAATCCATTTGCTATGCAGGAAAGAAGGTTTACTTCAAAGTCGTTAAGTATTAGGAGATTGTCCTGTTTTATAAGAGCTTCTATTTGTGGTGATTTATAGGAAAATCCATTTCCAAGAGCAATAATAGCTTCTTTAAGCTCCCTCATTCCATTCCTGTCTTTACAAACATAACCGTTAACGCTACCCGAGTTAAAAAGGTTAATTACCGTTTGAGGGTGATCCTCAATTGAGTGAACGAGAATTTTAAGTTTATTATCTTCTGTTTTTAAAGTTTTTATAAGTTCCTGGCCAGAGGTAATCTTCTCATCGCGATGATCGGGTTTAAAGGATAAATCGCAAATTAAAAGATCAAATGGGTTATTATCCTGTATTGCTTTCTTAGCCAGAACAAAAGCTTTATCACAATACTGTGCGTGAGCAACCTCTTGTATATTTAAATCAGTAAGAACACTTGCCACAGCATGATTTACACTATCCATGTCTTCAGCTACCAGTACTTTTTTAAACATATAAATTCTTTAACACGTCAAAGACAATTGGATTGTTTTTTAATTTCTGAATTCAAAGTTAAGATATCTACAGAGGGATTAGTTACGGTTTTCCGTAATCTCCCGTTATTCTTATTTATAATTCATTTTTAAAAAGTTTACATTCACTTAAGCGTGATTTACAATTGCGATTTAATTTTCGAAATTTTCCTTTGGGGTAATTTGCCTAAGGTCTCTTATAAAATGAGTGCCAGCGGGCGAGCTTGATTGTCCGCAGGACAATCAGGCGTAGCAAGAGATTCCGGACCTTCGATTTGAGACTTAAATAAGCATTGTTTTTAAATACTGTGCCTGTTGCACAAGTTACCGAAATTAGGTAATTTCATGGAATGCAAGGCAAAAAAGACTATCAGGAAAAACTCTTCACTTCCTTTAGGTTAAGTGATCGAATCCCAAAAGAAAATTTTTATCGCAGGTTAAAAGAGGCTCTCAACCTGGATTTCCTTTATCCACTCACCCACCAGTTCTATGGGGAGAGCGGACAAAAAAGTATCGACCCCGTGGTGTATTTCAAGATCTGCCTGGTGGGATATCTTGAGAATATTACTACAGATCGTGGCGTAATGGATCATTGTGCAATGCGGCTGGACATCCTTTATTTCCTTGGGTATGATGTAGATGAAGAACTACCCTGGCACAGCACCATAAGCCGTACCCGAAAGCTTTTTAACGATGATGTCTTTGAGGAAGTATTCACCCGGGTTTTTAAACTATGTGTAGAAGCAGGATTGGTAAGCGGGCATACACAAGCCATTGATTCAGCTCCTGTTAAAGCCAATGCTTCTATGGATAGCCTGGAGCTTAAAGTCCCGGCAGAAGATCTTGAAGAGCATCTCTCAAAGCTGCGTGTGCAAAGCAGCAGGGACCGAAAAGCCAAAGAGAACAAAGCCCCTAAAGAACAACAGGAAATTACCGCCAGTAAACAAGAATTACAGGAAATTAAGAGCCGTAATAAAAGATGGAGTAAGGACCAGGATATGAAACCCGGTGCAAAGAACAAAGGCAGTAAATATACCAGCAACAAAACCCACTACAGCCCCACAGATCCTGATGCAAGGATCAGTGTCAAACCCGGAAAAGCCAGGAAACTTAACTACCTCTGCAATATAGCCGTAGATACTAAAGCCCACGTAATAACAGATGTACAGGCCTACCATGCAGATAAGAAAGACACAAAATATTTAAAGGATACTGTTACAAGATTGAACAGGCGTTTACGCAGGGAAGGATTGATCTGGGAAAATCTGCTGGCAGATGCAGGTTATAGCAGTGGGGAGAATTATGCATACCTGGAAAATAAAGGTCTTACACCCTATATTCCACCACACGGCACTTACAAAGGAGGACCTGAAGGGTTCCAATATTTTAAAGAGGGCAACTACTGGCTGTGCCCGCAAGGAAAAAAGGTAACCTTCCGGAAGCAGAAAATGGAGAATGGAAACTTAAAGGATAACTATTTTACTACAAGAGCAGATTGTAAAGACTGCCCAATAAAAAAAGCCTGCATTGGCAAGAGCCACGAAAAAAGGATCAATATTACCGCCTTTCGGGAAGAATACGAAAGAAATATTGAACGGGTAAAAAGCAGGCGTGGCCGCTATATGAAAGGCAAACGACAAGGCACGGTAGAACCCGTTTTTGGTACCCTTAAAGAATTCCTGGGACTAAGAAAAGTAAATACCATCGGAATTCGCCAGGCCAACAAATGTATGCACCTGGCCGCCATTGCGTATAACCTGAAGAAGTACCTGAAGTTTACCACAAGGAAAGTCAAGTCCGGGGCAAATGCCCTGCAAAAATGCCAAGACGCCGCTCCTTCTATTATAAAAGCTGAATTAATGGCTTTTCAAGCTGTTTTGATCCTCCTTTTTTCTTCCCAAAAAGTGTTTGTGAATAGAGCATCACTTGCTTAAAAAGCTTTAAATATAATAGGAAATCTTGTTTGTAGAGGAAATTATAGGCTTGTGCAACGGTTACTACTGTTGGGCCAAGTTTTCTTTAGTTAAAAAGGTAATGAAAAAACTCACCAGCTCTTTTCCCAAATTCGAAAATCATAACAGCCGATAAAATTATCAGTAGTACAATAAAAATGTATTTACTTTTTATCTTTTCCATATACATTCGGGATATTATTCCAAAATATTTGTTGTTTAAATTTTGAAATTCATTTATCATATCTTCAATTCCAAGTTTAATTATTTGTTCCTCAGTTCTCTTGAATTGACAGGAAACTGTTTAATTCTCCATTTTTTTATTTGGCAAAACGACCTTATAATTTTAAAATAGGAACAGAAAATTAATTACTCCCTCCTGTTAGATGAATTTTTCCTCGATTTGTTACGGTTCTTTGAGATATATTAATAGAAACTTTTCAAATGATCTCCTTCTTTAGGAATTATAGTAGTTTTTATTACCTTACAGATTCTACCGGAAACCCTACCCCCGGATGGCTTAATGGTACTTATGAAAAATATTCTAATTACAGCTTTGCTGCTGCTTACCTGTCTTACCCATGCACAGGTGGAAGAAAGTTCAGAAAAATGGCAGAAAATTGATTCTCTCGAAATTCTCGGCCTTGTAGAATCGGCAGATGAATTAACAAAGGACCTAATTGCTTCAGCTAAACAAAAGGAAGATCATCTCAACTTTCTTAAAGCAAAGATCTACCATTACAAATTTCATCAAATAAGACACGAGAACAGCACGAATTATATTCTTAATGATTTAAATGATGTTATAGAAAAAGTTCCTGCGCCCTACGAAAACATTCTTTTAAGTTACAAAGCAAGTTTTTTAGAACAATACTTTCAGGAGATCAGGTGGAAATCCCGTAACCGCAGTACTATAGATAATCCTGATTCCGGAGATTTGGAAACCTGGTCACTCCATAACCTTCAGGATTCTATACAAAGTATATTTGAAAAATCTTTGAAGCAGGAAAAGGAGTTGATTTCCACATTTACGGGAGAGGTAGAAACCCTGCTTAATCCTAACTATTTGAACAGGCAATTCAAGCCAACTCTTTTTGATGTATTGGCTCACCGGGCCATAGAATATTATTCCAATACCTCCAATTTTACCACTCCTAAACCACAGGGATTCTTTTCTTTAAACTCACCCGAACTATACTCCCCGACTCCCGATTTTGCCAGTTTTCCATTCCCTGAAGCATCTAAGAATACTTCGACAGTAAAAGTTTTGAAAATTTATCAAAAACTTGAAAAGCTTCATTTAGAAGAAAGGAATACTCTCCCTTTGATTTTCGCACAATTAAGTCGGTTACAATATGTAAATGACAACTATTCAGCGAGCGATAAATGGCAATTATTTAATACAGCTCTGGACAGGCTAAAAAAACGGTATAAAAACAAACAAGGGACCTCTCTCATTTTGGTTACCCGTGCTTTAGATTTATATGAACGTTCTATTGTAACTGATGAGGAAGGAAAACTCGAAAATCCCGATTTTCTTAAACAGGCCCTGTACCTGGCAGAAAAAATTACAAACGACTATCCCAATACTGATGCTGCACAAAGAGCTTATCAACTAATAAGCGCAATAACTGCAGTAAAACTGGATGCTAAAATCCCTCAAACTCTTTCGCCCAAAGAACCGGGAAGGGTGTATATTTCCTATAAAGCCCTGGATTCTTTAGAAATAAAAATTTTTCAAATACCCGAAAATTTTCCAAGCTTAGCTCACTTACAAAAAAAGAGATTCAATAATCCAGGGAATCACTCAAAAAGAACCGCTTTTTAAAAAGCAATATATTCTTCCAAAAGCCAAAGATTATAATCCCCATTCTACAGAAATTCTCATTCCAGGTTTAGAAAAAGGTAGTTACCTAATTTATCTTTCGGGAACAGAAGAGAAAAAAGGTTATAGTTTTGGTTTCCTGCAGGTTTCACAAATTGCTCTAACACAAAAGAATTTTGATAAATATGCTCTTTATCAAAGTCTTGACAGGGCCACGGGAGAATTATTGGAAGGTGTAAAACTGGAATTCTTTAATGAATATAGTTCTCCCTCAGTAAAATATACAGATAAGGAAGGCTCTGCCAATGAGGTAAAAACAAAATCTTCCAGCCGTTCCGGAAGAATTAGAGCAAGTATAAATGGAGATACTTTGAATACCAATTACTGGCCCGGGTATTTTCATGATTATGAGGATGAAGAGTTTATACCTTTGGCTAAGACGCTAATTTATCTTGACCGTGCTATCTATCGTCCCGGGCAGAAAGTTTTTTTTAAAGGAATACTATTAAAGCATATAAAGGATAAAACCACTACTGTTGCTAACGAGTATGTAGAAATATATGTAGACGATCCAAATGGAGAGGAAATAGCTTATTACAGACTAAAAACTAATAAATACGGATCTTTCAACGGAAGCTTTAGTCTTCCAACTTCAGGAATTACAGGAGAATTTGAAATTTATGCTGAAGAGGATACAGAAGAAGAGTCAGAATTTTGGAATGACATTCTGGATAATGGAGATTTTGGATATAATAGTCTCTCTTTTAAGGTGGAAGAATATAAGCGTCCCACATTTGAGGTGAAATTTGATGATATTAATGAAACATTTCATCCGGGAGACACGGCTGTAGTTTCCGGAAGTGCCAAATCGTTTATGGGTGCGGGTATTAGCAATACTAATCTTATTTACGAAGTCACACGTCAAAAACTAATTAGGAGATGGTGGTATTCCAGTTATGGTGATCCTGTCACAATTGTTGTAGATACCACCACCACAGATGCCGAAGGCAAGTATCAAATAACATTTCCTGTTATATTGGAGGCTCAGGAAGATTTAAATGAAAACTATTTATATAAATATAAAATAAAAGCTACTGTTGTTGATGTGACTGGTGAAACAAGAGAAGCTTCCACTTCCATTAAAATAGGAGCACAAAACCTGCTTACCAATTTGGTGCTGCCGGAATCTGTTATAACAGGTGATACCTTAGATCTCAAAATTGAAAATACCAACTTAAATGAAAATCCTGTACTGTAACAGGAAATATCAGGATCTTCAAGTTAATTGGGCCAGATAGAATATTAAAAGAACGTTTATGGGAAGCCCCGGAAATAAATTTAATTTCTGAAAAAGAATTTATAGATCTCTTTCCCGAAGAACCTTATAAAACTCAATTAACTCCTGAAGAATGGTCTAAAGGAAGACTGGTTTTTGAGGCAGAATATCAATCTGATGGAATTTATGAGACTGAAATCCCGATGCCTTTCGATTGGAAATCGGGGAAATATTTTATAGAAACTGAAAGCTACAATGGGGACAATACTTCTACTGCAAAACACACTTTTGATCTGGTAAATCCAAAAGGCAAGTATCTGCCAGATAATCAGCGGTTCACCTTCAGCATTCAAAATAAAAATTTTGAAGAAGACAAAGAAGTTCGCATATTACTCCAAACGGCATACTCCAATATTAATTTAGAAGTAGCAGCTTATGATGGCTTTAACAAGATTTATAGCCAATTCATTAACCTGGATGGGAATAGGGAAATTACAATTCCTTTTTCAGGTCTTTCTTCTCAGCAAATGGAAATACAGGTTACAGGTATTAAAAATAATTCTGCCATTGTAGTTACCAGGAGAGTTCAGCTTCCTCAAACCGAAAAAAGCTTAAAAATTGAAACTGAAACTTTTCGCAATAAGTTACAGCCCGGGATTGAAGAAACCTGGAGTTTTAGTGTTAAGAACGAGAAGAATGCTATACCTGATGCTGAAATTTTAGCCTCTATGTATGATGCTTCCCTGGACCAGTTCGTTACCCAAAATTGGAATACATCTACTGGTTTTGGCCCGAACCATCAGGGTTTTCCTACCTTCAATATTAACAATATAGGAAAAACGTTAGCCTTACAAAGTACATTTTCCCATACCAGGAGGTATCGTTCAACTGCACGAATATTTGACCAACTAAATTTATTCGGATTCTATTTTTCCAGTCCCAACAATTACAATTACCGGAGGTACCTCAACAATAAAAAAATAAAAGCGGAATCTACCACGCTTTCAGGAAATACCCGGGGAAGAGTTACCGATGAAGAAGGAATACCTTTACCCGGAGTAATAATTATAATTAAGGGAACAACTACTAGCACCGAAACTAACTTTAATGGAGAATTTGCTCTGGACACTAAAAAAGGGGATGAATTAATTATATCATTTATAGGATTTGCTTCCCAACATTATAAAATAAGCGAACAGAAGGAAATTTATATTGTCCTGGAGGAGGATGTGTCTCAGCTGGATGAAGTAGTTACTGTTGGATACGGTAACCAGGCTGTTCAAGAGGTTGCAGGAAGTGTAGGCAGTTTACTACAGGGGAAAGTGGCGGGGGTTTCCATACAGGAAAATCCAACAGGAAGTGAGACAAAAATTGTAATAAGAGGTGCTTCTACAGTTGATGGGAAGTCTGCTTCCATCTTTGTAATCGATGGAGAGATCGTTAGCAGTTACGACTTAAGCGAGGATGAAATTGCCAATATAGAATTTCTTGAAGGGGAAGCGGCAACAAGTATTTATGGTGCCCAGGCTGCAAATGGAGCAGTAATAATAAATACCAAAGCAGGATTAAGTAAACTTCAAAATTTAGAAACGAGGAAAAATTTTGATGAGACGGCGTTTTTTTATCCTAATCTTCAATTAGGAAAGGAGGGTAAGCTCCAATTTACCTTTACCTCTCCCGAAGCTTTGACTCAATGGAAACTCCGGCTTTTAGCCCATACGACAGGATGGACCACTGGAAAATTGGAAGCCACTGTGACCACGCAAAAAGAGCTGAGCCTTATCCCAAACCCACCACGCTTTTTAAGGCAGGGTGACACAATAACCTTTAAATCTAAAATAAATAATCTATCTAAAAGAAATCTTACCGGTACCGAAGTTTTACAATTATTTAATGCCCTCACTATGGAACCTATAGATGAGAACCTCGGGAATACAGTTAATACCAGAAATTTTAAAGTTGACTCAACCGAAAGTACAGTAGTTTCCTGGAAGTTGAATATTACTGAGGGAATAGATGCCGTTACCTATAAAATCCTTGCAAAGGCAGGAGATTTTACCGATGGGGAGGAAAATTTCCTTCCCGTTCTTTCCAACAGGATGTTGGTGAGCGAGAGCCTTGCCTTTTTTGTTCGTGCCGGGACCACAGAATCTTATACCTTTAAAAATCTGCAGGACAATTCTTCAACAACATTAGATCATCATAAATTTACAATTGAATACTCTTCAAATCCTGCCTGGTATGCGTTACAGAGTCTTCCATACTTAATGGAACCAAAGTTTGAATGTTCAGATCAAATTTTTTCCAGTTTATATGCTAATAGTATTGCAGGACATATTATGCAAAGCCAGCCTAAATTAAAGGAGGTTTTTCAATCGTGGAAAGGTGACAGTACTCTTGTGAGTGATCTTGAAAAAAATGAAGAGCTAAAATCTTTAGTTCTTTCTGAAACCCCGTGGTTATTGGATGCGAAAAATGACACTGAACAAAAAGAAAGATTGGCAGAGCTTTTTGACGCGGCCAGGGTTTCAAAAAATAATGATGACCTCCTGAAGAAGCTTTTTCAAATGCAGAATTTCTCTGGTGCCTGGCCATGGTTTCCGGGTGGAGAAGATAATTATTTTGTGACACGCTACATTCTTGGTGGGTTTGGGCATATGGAAGACCTGGGAATAAAATCTAATACTGAAGGCATGCTCGAAAAAGCTGTTGCTTACCTTGATAAAGCTCTTCTAAAAGCAGAAAAGCATCACCAGATTTGGTCGCCCAATTCAAACTCATTTTATAAAAGTATAAGTAGTCTTCATCATCTTTACGTCCGTCAATTTTTTCAGGATGAACATGCTTTGCCAGAAGATGTTGCTAAAATTTCCGATACAATTTTAGAGGTTCAAAAAGCTAACTGGCAGGAATTGGAGCTATACAATAAAGCTCTTCTCACTATAGTTCTTTCGAAGATGCAGGAGAAAGAGTTAGCCAGAACCATTATTGCCTCCCTCAAAGAAAGTGCTGTAAGATCTGAGGATTACGGGATGTACTGGAAAGAAAACCAGGTGAGCTGGTACTGGTACCGGGCTCCCATAGAAACGCAAGCTTTAATTATAGAAGCTTTTTCTGAAGTTGGCGGAGAAGAGGAAGCAGTGGAGGAAATGAAAATTTGGCTTCTTCAGAATAAAAGAACTAACCACTGGCCTACTACAAAATCTACTACAGAGGCGAGTTACGCACTGCTCATGCGGGGGAAGGAATGGCTGCAGGATAAAGACCACACTTCAATAAAAGTGGGGGGAAATGTCATTAAATCTGAAAATCTTTCTGAAGGTAATAAAGAAGCCGGAACAGGTTATTTTAAACTCAACTGGCAAGGAAATGCTATAGAAAATAGTTTTAGTAAAATTGAAGTAGAAAACGAAAATTCAACTGCAGGTTATGGGGGAGCATACTGGCAGTATTTTGAAGATCTTGATAAGATTCAGGAAGACTTTGACAGTCCTTTGAATGTTGAAAAAGAGCTATATTTAAATGTAAAAGGTAAAGATGGAGGTACAATAAAAAGAATTTCAGAAGAAACTCAATTGAAGACAGGCGATCTCGTAACCATAAGATTAGTAGTGAGAACTACAGCAGATATGGATTTTATTCACCTGAAGGACATGCGTGCCAGCGGATTTGAACCTACAAATGTTCTAAGTGAGTATAAATATCAGGATGGTGCCGCCTATTATGAAAGCACAAAAGACGCTGCTACTCATTTTTTCTTTGACACTTTGGCTAAAGGAACCTATGTCCTGGAATATACCGTACGGGCAAATAATTCCGGAAATTTTTCTAATGGAATTACCCTTTTAGAAAGTATGTATGCACCCGAATTTTCAAGCCATACTAAGGGATTAAGGGTAAATATTAATGAGTAGATTAATAATAATCCTTACAAAGGGATTTTTACAATTGTCTCAACTCCCTCAACACCTTCAGATTTATTTTTTATTTCGAAAAAGAAATTGTCGTTGTAAAGGTTTTTCAACCTGTCTTTTATATTTGCGAGGCCTACCCCCTTCTGCATTAATTCCGAAGAAGAAAGCTTTACAGGCTCTCCATTATTTGTCACTTTAACAATTAAATAATTTCCCAGGGACTTAACAGAGATTAGAACTTCCAGTTCGGTATGATTATAGGAATAACCGTGTTTAATGGAATTTTCTATTAATGGCTGTAACAACAAGGCAGGAACTTTTTTATTAAGAAGATTTTGATCAATGTCCTTTCTTATTTTAAGATCATTTGAAAAGCGAACCGTGAGGATGTTTAAATAATACTCCAGGGTTCGTAATTCCTTCTCCAGCGTAATTTCGTTGGTATCACTACAATATAAAATTTCCCTTAGAAAATCACTGAGGTCTGCTATTGTATCTTTTGCTTTGCCTGCATCAATATCTGCAAGAACAGAAATACTATTAAGAGTATTAAATAAAAAATGAGGCTGCAACTGGGAGGAAAGCATTTTCATTCTCGTGTTCACCAATTGAGTTTCCAGTAAGTTACGCTGCTTCTCTGTTTCTTTTACCTGCTTAAGATAATAGTAGGTGTAGATAATGAACACCATTGCAAAATAGATAAGAAAGTTAAGATCAATAACAGACATGAACCTGTGCACACTCTCCTCTATTTTATAATCTGAAGGATTAATATATCCTGTGATCATTCCAAAAAGATCGAAGATCATCCTGATTATTAAACCTATAAGTATAGATAAAATAGTATGAATTGTAATAATTTTTATCCAGGGATATTTGCGGTCCAAAAGTCTTTTCGTGCTTACAGAAATAAGGGTCATATAAGTTACTACGACCAACCAGTCTACCAGAATAGTGAATACCAGTAGATCCAGCCAGGATTCTTCATTCCCGCTGGGAAAATGAGCCCGGAAATAAGCCATTTTACCAACATAAATAATATCAAAAAGTGTATAAAATCCGGCTAAAAGAAGGACCAGATTGAGATCCAGATACTTTTTAAGGTGAAACTTACTCATTCTAAATTCCTATTTTTTCCAGGAACTGTTTTTTGTTGGATTTACTTATATGCAAAAGTTTGTCATCGCTCATCTTTACATCAAGCTCCGAAAATTCGGAATGAACAATTTCTTTTATATGATTTATGTTTATAATGGTGGACCTGTGTATCCTTAAAAAGATTTTGGAATCCAACATTTCTTCCAGGCTGTTTAAAGATTCCCTCAATACGAACTTCCTGGAATTAATTGTATAAATTTCTGCATAATAACCCGACGCAATGATATAAAGAATACTATAAGGATCTAAAAGCGCAGTTTTATTTCCTTGTTTTATAGGAATTTTAGCTGCCGGATTAGAGGCTTTGGCCTCTTCAGAATAGATCGTGAAGAGGTCTTTAATCCTTTTCTCGAAATTGGTATCAGCTTCAGTCCGGGAAATTTTAAGCACTTTATTAATTGTCCTAAAAAAACGCTGATCCTTAAACGGTTTCAGTAAAAAATCAAAGGCATCTACATCAAAGGCTCTGCTTGCATAATTATCATATGCTGTAACAAAAATTACAATGGGTTTAGGTGAAATTTGAATTTTTTGTAAAACTTCAAAGCCATTCATATCCTTCATATTAATATCCAGAAAGATCAAATTTGGCTTTAGTTTGTCTATTTTTTCAATAGCAGTTTTCCCGTTAGTACATTCTCCCAGCACCTCAATTTCAGGAACATCTTCCAGGAGGTTAAGGACTCTTTTACGGGCCAGCTCTTCATCATCAATAATTATGGTTTTCATATTAATCCTGAAGAGTGTTTAAAAGTAATATTTTATCATGACCTATTATTTTTCTGTCCAAACGATAAGTGGCTGATACTTCAAACAGGGAATTTAGTAAAAAAGCAGTTACAACACTTAAATCTGATGTGAGTTGACTTATTAATGCGGTGAACGATCCTAATTTTGATATGGAAGCAATCCATAAAAAGCTTTTAAGGGTATAAAAAAGTTATCCAAGGTTAACATCCGTTTGACTCTGACCCAGCGGTATCAGGTTGTGCTGAGGATCTCAGCCGGATGAAACTTTGGATAACTATTCCTGAGGTTTACCTTTCTAGAAATTGCCTGCAACTCCTAATTCCCGTGCTTCTTTGGTATCAAGTTTAACTTTTTTGCGGTCTTTGCCATTCTCCATAGTAATGCGGTAAAAATCTTTATCTACTTCTCCATTTCTGCCAAATGCTACGTGAACGTTTTTCACCATAGACCAACCTTTATTTTCTCTAAATAACTGCTGTGCAACGGCTTGTGGAAGAGAAACATTTTTAAAGCGTTGGTAGGCGTTTACAATGTTTCCTTCTTTATCATAATTAACTTTTAGTTCGCCCTTTCTACTTCGAAAACTTACAATATAAGCGTCAAAATCTTTGTTATTAGTTTGGGCAATTAGTTGGTTTACATTGAAATTTTCCTTCATAAATGCCATTGGATCCTTTTCAAATTGTCCCAGGTAAGATTCTTTTATTTGTGCCGTAAAAGTGTTTCCTTTATGGGTTACCTGAGTAAAAACGGGATTGTAATCTACCCTTGCTTCATTAAGTTCAATGACTCCCTGTGCATTTGTTATTAAAGCCGAGAATCCTAAAAAGAGAAAAATAACCAGAGTTTTCATAAGTGTTAAGTTTTAAAAGTTTAATATTTTTTTCGTGTAAATTTTGAGTTGAATTTGGTTCCAATTGTTTTACAGAATAAAAATAGATAACACCTCCAGTGTTTAAGGGAAGAAAGATGTGACCACCTTAATTGTGATAGCCAATAGTATATTTAATGCAGTAAAAGATTTAAAGGGAATCACCCCCCCCTGAAAAAATTAAAAATTTCTGATTTACAGGGTTTTGAATATATTTCACAGCATAAAAGAAGTAATTCACCTATCCTACGCTTTTGCAAGCGAGGAGATATGAACTTGATCTAAGGTGTGCAGTAAAATAAGAATGCCAAGAGAAAAGTATCTTCGATTTTAAACTATAAGCAGAGAATAATAAATATTGGAAAAAATATTACTCTAAATAAATGGTCTTTCCCTGAGCAGCAGATTTCTTTGCCGCTTCAAGAATTTCCACAACAGTTATATTAATAGGTAAGCCATAGAGGTTATTGACTTCTATTTCCTCATTTCCACGTACAATTGCAGCAAGAAAGTTGAAAGGATCTTCATAAATTTCACCGCTGTAGTTTAACTTTTTTGTTTCTTCGGGCGAGTTTGCAGCAACGCGATATTTTAATGTAGTTGCATCTTTTGCTACTGCATACCCAGTCACGCCGTACACTTCCATATCTTTCCTGGAAAAAGGCCAGTTCCAGGAAGCCTGGATAATGCACTGTGATTTAGGATACTGTAAAATAATTGTAGCTTCGTCATCTACTTTGGAATAGATTCCGGGTTTATTTTGGTTAATAACAGCTGTAACAGATTGGGGTTTTTCACCCTCCATTAACCAGGTCATAAGATTGGCTCCATAACATCCAAAATCCATTAATGCTCCAGCCCCATTTTTAACGGGATCTGTAAGGATCTCAAGAAATTCATCGCTTACCCCAATTTCCTTAGGACCTTCATGGCCATCATTTACGATAACTTTCTTTATTTCACCCAGTTTGCCATCTTCAAGCATGGTCTTTACTTCCCTGTTACTGGGATACCAGGAAGTTTCATAATTAGTAAGAACGTGAATTTTATGTTTTGCGGCTAATCTCTGAATGTCTTTGGCATCTTTTAAGTTTGTAGCCAAAGGTTTTTCAACCATGACATGAATACCACGAGGAGCACTTTTTCTTACAACTTCTATATGTTCATTTGTAGCACCAAATGCTGTCACAGCTTCAGGTTTAACCTTCTCCAGCATATCCTCAAGATCTGTAAAAAATATATTCGGGTTTAACTTATATCTTTCAGCATATTTTTTAGAAAGAGCTTTATTGGGTTCGTATATACCCACCAATAAAATATCTTTAGCATTTTCCCTGTTGAAGATCCAGTCTACGTGGCCATGGGTTAATCCTGCAACCGCGACTTTTACAGGTTCCTGCGGAAAAGCCCTGGAAGAAATAAGAAGTGTAAAAATAATAAGATTAAATGCTCTCATGGAAATATTTGTATGTTACCTACGGAAAAACCAAGATAATAAAACTCCACCTACCCCAACTGTATTAACAGTAAAATGACCAAATAGCTTTTATTCTTCTGAAATATTCTCCTGTAGCAGTAGTGCAGCACATAAATTAGCCAGTAAAAATCTCTCCTCAGGATCATTAGTATTAAAGTAAACCTTCCCATTATCTACCAGAGAAACTGCGGCAATAGAGTGATTCCTACTATTGAAGATTTCGTATCCTATTGATCCCAATAAAAGACTCTTTGGCCCTTTCTTTCCCTGCACTTTTGAAATTGGCTCAAGGGAATAATATGTATTTTCATCAAGAACTAAAATACCCCTGTACTTGCCGGGAAAGACCTGTGCTGCTTCATTATCTAAAATTAGTTGCCAGGGCTGCAAATTTTTGTTTAAAAATATCTGCAGATAAAAAAAGTTTTCTGATTTCAGAGAAAAACCAAGTATTTCCTCCAGAACACTACTTCTCTCTTCTAATTGAAGATCTTCAGAAGAAAATTCAGAAGCTGCGTATACATCACTTTCCTGGCCTGTAGAGTCTTTCATTTGGAAATGAAAGGTTTGATTGCGGTCAATATAATTTAGAGAAGGAAGATCGGGATAACCCGTCGTTCCTGCGTCTCCTACTGGTACCTGTAACCTGGAGTTTCCTCCCTTTGTCCAGGAACGTTTCACTTTTGAGGTTTCAAATTCCCCAAATTCCAGCTCTTGATTAATTAAAATACCCTGCCTGCCTTTTACAGCAAAAGTTTCAAGGTTTTCACTATTGGAAATAGAAAGTGCAGGTTGAACTGCTGCACATCCGGCAGGTAAGATTAAAAGACAAAAAATATAGAGTAATGTTCTCATAATTAAAACTTTGTATCTCTTATACGGTCCTTATATTTTTTTGTTACAGCTCCTTCAATGCAATTCTTCTTTTCCAATAAAAAATTCTGTGAAAATGGGGGAATTCCCCTGTTGTAAGCGGGCTTCGTAATAAGCACCTTTATAAAGAAGTACAATCCCCTTCTAAATTTAAATGAATCTTCTTCTAAAGTATATTTTCTATACAGCGGTTCTTTTCCTAATTGCTTAGCTGTTCAAAGGAAAGTATAGACTCTCCTGTTATTTCAAACGATGACCAACAAAAAACAGCCAGATCAATTTTAAACATAAGCTATGGTGAAGATCAGGCTCAAAAATATGACATTTATTTACCTGCAAACAGATCAACAGCCATTACCAAGGTTTTAATATTCATTCACGGCGGTGGGTGGATACAGGGGGATAAAAATGACATGGAAGAATATATCCCTATTTTGGCAGAAGATCATCCAGATTATGCCATTGTCAATTTAAATTACAGGCTGGCCAAGTTACCAACACGGGCAGCATTTCCCAATCAGTTTTTAGACATTCAAAGGGCACTGCAACATTTGACCGAAGCAGCAGTAGATTATGGAATCCTTGCTGAGTTTGGATTAATAGGAGTTAGTGCGGGTGCCCATTTAGCACTTCAGTTTGATAGTGTTTACGATAATTTTGATCAGGTAAAACTTGTTTGCAGCATTGTGGGTCCCACAGATTTAACTGATCCTTTTTTTAAACAAAATCCAGACTTCCTTCTTGCCCTGCAATTTTTAGTAGATGAAAATGCTTATCCCGGTGTTTCAGATTTTGCTAAAGCAGTTAGTCCCGCTTACCTGGTAAGTGATAAGAACAGTGCCACAATCCTTTTCTACGGAAAAGAAGACCCTCTGGTACCTGTAAGCAATGGAATATTACTGCAAAAACAACTCGAACATGCAGGGATTGAGAACAGCCTGACGATATTTAATGGCGGTCATGGAGACTGGAATGAGCACGCAAACAGAAATCTACAACTAAAGCTAAGTAATTTTATCAATCTTCATTTGCCCCTGGAATTTTAATTAATTGAGTTATTTATTAATGTATTACCTGCTAAAGTTATCCTGAAGATTTTTCCTTTTCAAAACAATACTCCCTGTTTTTTTATAATTCCAAAAGAAAGAATCAAATAGAGTTTCTATATTAGAATTCTCAACCTTGTGAAGTAATGACTTTAGTCCAAATAATTGCCATTTTAGGAACGATCCCGTTGTTCTCCTTAAGAACTTTTCTCCCTGCATTTCTCACAGCACTTCTTTTGGCATATCCTCAATATTTTCCAGGAATGGGAGATGTTCCACCTCTGGGGGAGGACGCCTTTATTACCCGGAACTGGGTACTTATAACTTTAGGGATACTTAGTTTGCTTGAGATTATAGGTGATAAAAGCACCACTATAAGAAATTTAATGAAAAATGCTGAAACTTATCTTAAGCCTCTATTTTTCTTAATCATTAATCTCAACTTGCTGGATGAAGCTTCAAATGAAGTTTTAAAAGACATTCAGTGGGCAGCTTTTGATCCTGGTTACCTTCTTCTCGCTTTTGGAGCTTTATCGGTTCACTGGCTGTCTCGCCTAAGAAGAGATTTTATCTCTTTCCTGGAGGACATAGATGAAGATGATAATTTGTTTATAGGTAAAATAAGCAGTTGGGTAGAAGACAGTTTGGTCGTATTTGGTTTTGTGCTGCTAATATGGACAGGATTCCTGATGTTGATTCTCTATTTTGCAGGTATCTTGTTTTTTGTGATCCTAAGAAGGAGGTATGAAACTAAAATTGAACAACAAAAATTAACCTGTGAAAGCTGTGGGGAAAAGAATCTACCTTATGCTGTAAAGTGTTTTAACTGCAAGAATTCTTTATCTCGTGTGCATTCAATTGGTGTATTTGGGCAGAAGAAAGAGGAATTGGTGACCAACAGGGAAAAACATCAAATTGCCCTAATATCCCAGAGAAAATGTCCAGATTGTGGAAATACATTAAAAAGTCACAGATTGTACCAGGACTGCAGCGTATGTGGAGCCAGTTTGTTTAAATCCCCAGGAATAAATGAATTTGTAAGGAGCCAGGATCGCTAGTTTTATAAACTTACTGGCCTCTCATTCGTTTTAGGATTTATTCCTTTTGTGGGGTTTCTAGTAAGCGCAGTACTGGCAAATATATATTTGTTTTCCCCTTACCGTCGTTATGTACCCAAAGCAAGCTCTTTTGTAACCAGGCTTTTAATTAAATTCCTTACTTTTCTTCTCTTTCTGTTAGGAGTTGCATTAGGTTTCATTGCAGCCCCGTTGTATATTACTATGAGGTATTACATCTGGAAAAGGAAATTTCTCGCCCCGTCTTATAAAAAGCTGTCATAAAATATGAGGGCTTAAAATTTTCTTCTGAAGCCGCTAAATGCTGAGCCTGAAGAACTTTAACACAATATAAGTGGTTTTCCGTAAAGAAGTATAAAAGATTTCGGTATTTTTATTTACCTGAATCTCAATAATGTTAAACTTACTTTTCATCGGTCTCTTTACCGTCGCATTAATATTACTGTTCCTTCTCCGGAAGGATAACAGAAAGCAGAAAATTTTAATAGATAAAGAATCACAGTCTATAAGGCAGCTTCAAAAAAACAATTCTTCCCTCTGAAAAATCTGAACGAAAGAACCCACCCTATAACCTGTGGGTATTCTGCTTAATTCTCATTTTTACCCGTTGCGAAGCGATTTCATATCTATTACAAATCTGTATTTCACATCAGATTTAAGCATACGGGTGTAGGCATTATTAATGTCCTGGATCTTTATCATTTCAATATCAGACACAATAGTGTGTTCCTCGCAAAAGTCTAACATTTCCTGAGTTTCCTTTATTCCTCCTATTAGTGATCCTGCAATTCTTTTACGGCCCATTATTAATGCTCCTCCATGCATGGGCTTCAAAGGTTCAACTGCACCAACGAGAACCATGGTCGCATCTCTTTTAAGTAAGCTTAAATAAGGATTTACATCATGTCCTACGGGAACGGTATTTAAGAGGAAATCAAAGGAATTACGATGTTCGGCCATCTGTTTGTCATCTTTAGAAATCAAAACCTCATGAGCTCCTAATTCTTCAGCATCTTTGCTTTTTTCAGGAGAGGTTGTGATCATCACCACGTGGGCCCCCAGGGCATGAGCAAATTTTACTCCCATATGTCCAAGACCCCCCAGACCAATTATTCCTACCTTATCCCCTTTTTTTACCTTCCATTGTCTCAAGGGGGACCAGGTAGTAATTCCGGCACAAAGAAGAGGTGCGGCAGCTTTGGCATCAATATTCTCCGGAATCCTTAAAACGAATTTTTCATCTACAACTATTCTTTCTGTATAACCGCCAAAAGTTTGCCCTCCCAGGTGTTCATCCTTCCCGTTGTAAGTAAAAACTGCTCCATTTTCACAATACTGCTCCAGGCCCTCCTTACAGGAATTACAATGTTGACAGGAGTCAACCATACATCCCACTCCTACTAAATCTCCGCTCTTAAAACGCGTAACTTTTTTTCCTGTTTTTGTTACACGACCAATTATTTCATGTCCCGGCACTACAGGATATTGTGCTCCACCCCAATCGTTTTTCACAGTATGAAGATCGCTGTGGCATACCCCGCAGTAGTCAATTTCCAATTCCACATCATTAGGTAGAATACTCCTTCTATTGATCTCGAATGGCTCAAGATTAGATTCGGGATCCTTTGCTGCGTATGCTTTTACCTGACTCATATTGTTTTTTTATATTTTCTAAGTTACGTAATCTGTATTCAACCCTGGTGAAATCTTTATCATTTCAAATAAAAAAAACCGCCTCCGATACCATTTTTCACTTTCCGGCTTCCCTACAAACCAGAAAACTACTTTAGCACCGAAAGGCGGTCTATTAAAAATTTACACATTTTTTTAGTTAATACAAAAAATACCTCCCGTTATTACCTATTCCTCCTTCAATTAGCAACTAAATTTCTCCCTTACTATTCTTCAAAAAATAATCTTTGACAATCCTTTCCTTTTCATTTTGAATAAATTCAATAAAAGCATTAGCCACAGGAGCCAGTTTTTTACTCTTCAGCCAAATTAAACTCCAATTGGATTTTAAAGGAAGGCCTTTCACCTTAATTATGTGCACATCTCCCCTGCCCAGTTCATTACGAATACCAATTATAGGCATAATGGAGTAACCAAGACCTGCAATAACTGCTTGTTTTACTGCTTCATTAGAGGTGAGTTCCATTTTTTTTATTGCATTAATATTATTCTGTTTTAGAAACTTCTCCATAGTATTGCGCGTCCCGGAGCCCTGCTCTCTAAAAATTAAAGGAATTTTATTGAATATTGTCTTATCCAGAGGTTCTTCTTCGTATTTTAAATATTTACTTCCTACGAGATACAAATTATTTTCAAGAAGATCTATTTGCTCAACCTTTAACTTTTCGGGCAGGACTGAAACCAGGGCAAAATCTATTTCGTTATTTGAAAGGCTCTCAATAACTTTATCCCGATTTGTCACATCCATAACTAAATCAACTTCATTATTGTGCCTCATAAAATCTGACAAAAAGTAGGGCATTATATATTTGCCAGTTGAAACAGAAGTAATCTTCAGTTTTCCAACTATATTACTTTTATAGGCCGCCGCTTTGGAATTTATAATTTTTACCTCTTCAAAAATACTTTCAGCAGAAGCTGCAATTTCCTTTCCAAAACCAGTAATAAAGATTTTCCTTCCCACTACTTCTATAAGAGGAATTTCAAATTGGTCCTGTAAATTTTTAATTTGTATTGATACAGCAGGTTGTGTCAACAATAACTCCGCTGCTGCCTTTGTAATCGATTTGGTTTGTGCAACTTTTAAAAAGATCTGGAGTTGATGAAGGCTAAAGTTCATTAATATGTTTTATGATTAAGATTAAAATTATTAAAATTTTCTAATATAAATACACTTTAAATTTGCTGTAGAATTAATAGAAATATGGAAGTGGCACAAAGCTCTCTTTGCACGCAAAATATTGACCCAAAGGATAGGTTATTAAAATTGATTGAACAAGGTGATGCAGCTATAATTCTTTCTGAAGAAAATTTACAAAATTGTATTTCTGAACTTTTGAAGTTTGAATTGATCGTTATAAAAAATGATCATATTTATTTAACTGAAATTGGGAAAACTGCATTAATAGTGGGAGTTGAGAAAGCATTAACTGACCTTAAATCAAAGAAAGCAACAGTACTGGCAATTCCGGTGGAAGCTGGTCCAAAAAAAATAAATACTTCTAATGTACCGTATTACATCTTACTAATATTGGGAATACTACTCATGCTTTTAATACAGTTCTTCTGGCAATAATTATTAGAAAGCAATAGTTGATTATTTTTAAATTTAATTTCTTCAAAAATTTACTCCTTCTGCCGATGTTTTTATAGGTGCCTATATCTTAACGTTCCTTCCTAAGGTATTTCTAAAGTCTAGTTAAATACTTTTCCCAGGTTTCTTGTTTTTGTAATTTCAGTAGTACAACATCATAAAGTGCTATGAATCTTGTGAAATAGCAGGATGAAAAAGAAATTAACTAATCAAAAGGAGGAATTATGTTAGCAATGAATTTTAGAGGACCATTCCGTGTCCGGGCAGATCACAATCAACCATATCCAGAAATAGAACATCCCGAAGATGCCATTGTAAGGGTTTTAAGAAGTTGTATTTGCGGGAGTGACCTGCATTTATATCATGGACTTGTGCCAGATACTCGTGTGGGATCCACTTTTGGACATGAATTTATAGGAGAAATTGTGGAGGTTGGTTCTTCTATACAAAATGTAAAAGTAGGAGATAAAGTGATGGTTCCTTTTAATATAGCCTGTGGAAAATGCGCATTTTGTAAACAAGAACTTTATGGAAATTGCCACGAAGCAAATTCGCAGGCCACAGCAGTGGGTGGTATTTTTGGGTATTCTCATACCGCAGGAGGCTATAATGGTGGACAGGCAGAATATGTGAGAGTACCTTATGCCGATGTGGGACCAACAGTAATTCCCGATTGGATGGACCTGGATGACGCAGTAATGTTGACAGATGTTGTGCCCACGGGTTACCAGGCAGCACAAATGGGTGGAATTCAACCCGGGGATACTGTGGTGGTTTTTGGAGCGGGTCCTGTGGGGATAATGGCAGCCAAATGTTGCTGGTTATTTGGTGCAGGGCGTGTTATTGTTATTGACCAGTATGATTATAGACTCGAATTTGCCCGGGATTATGCAGATGCTGAAGTTTATAACTTTAAAGAGTTAGAGGATCCCGTAGTATTTATTAAGAAAACTACAGATTCTCTTGGTGCTGACGTTTGTATTGATGCTGTGGGAGCAGAAGCAGCCGGAGATACAATGAATACTCTGCTGGGCCGGAAATTATTACTGCAGGGAGGTTCTACTACTGCCTTACATTGGGCTATCAATTCGGTTAAAAAAGGAGGAATTGTTTCCATTGTGGGAGTTTATGGTCCTATCGACGCCTTAGTTCCTATAGGAAATGTTCTTAATAAAGGTATTACCATTAGAGCTAATCAGGCTTCAGTCAAAAAGTTACTGCCCAGGCTCATTGAGCACGTAAAGAACGGAATTATAGATCCGAAGCAACTTATAACGCACCGCATTCCACTTGAAGAAGTTGCAGAAGGTTATCATATAATGTCTACCAAACTGGATAACTGCATTAAACTAAGTTCTCATACCGCCTTCAGCATAAAGAAGAAATATAAATTCTTAAGAAACTAAAACATTATTTGTTATGACAGATGAAACAAATCCGGAAGATTTTGTAAATAAAAGAGGTGGAGATTACAGCCATATTAAAGGTTGGGGAATAGATGCCGATCCTAAAAATGATCCTACCTACCCCATGAAAAAACGAACAGATGAAGAAATTAAGGGGTACACCTGGGAAAGGCCACCTCAACAACCAGTTAATATTGAGGTATTAAAATCTGTTGAAAGGCCTAATATTACCGCGGTTTTTGGAACGGCCATGCCTCCTAAAGGTTTAAGTGGAGCTATACGAAGATTTGCTTTTAAATACAGTGAAAGCAGTTATGCCCGCTGGATGCAACTCGTTCTTGCAGACAGAATAGGAGTTGTTGAAGGGTATATAGATGATTTTTCGAAAGGATATATTCCTAACGTCTTTGTTGAAAGAGGCTGGATTGCAGAATGGAAATATAACAGGAAGAACTTTATACTTAAGGCTGCGTTGACAGCAACTGTTGCTACAGCAGGAATTCTTTTACTTACAAAAGGAAAGAAAAAAGATTAGCATTTTAGGGTCTGGAGATATCAATTAAATTTTTTGTTAGAATTGTTAAACGACTCCAGACCCTAACTTTTTAAAACCAGCTAGTATAAAATTTCATTAGGGAAAAGTGGTATTGCACCAGCAGAACGACAATATTTCATTTATATCTTTCAATCTTCTACCATTTTTTGTTTACTCTTAATTCCAAACCTAAGATTAAAAAAATAGTCTGAATTATTTTTACGCGTTCAGCTTATAATGGTTCATTATAAAAACCACCCGCTTCCAGCAAAATTATTGTTAAAAATTGGTTAATTATCAATGGCAGTATTTATAACTTAATATCTCTTTTTTACATTAGTTTGTACAAACGGTTACAAAAACGTTTTAATTACTTAAAAGGAATGGTTATAAAGCCCTAAAAACATTATAGAGGTAAATTGAAGTGAGGGATCGATTTGCCTCTCAACCCTGGAAATCTGATTTCCGGGGTTTGTTTTTTAGTAACATTTCCGAAATTATCACTTCAACCTCTATGGATATACTAAGATGTTTGATGGAAATTATTCTATAGAATTTAAGGAAAGTCAAACCGAGACGAAAGTCAAGTCTGTGAAATTACCAAATTAGTGAATATTCTGGCAACAATTTAGGTAACCGAATAGGTAACCTTTCATTTGATAATAAAGCTAATCTTATAATTTCAATAAAAATACAAATGATTGATTTTCATAAGATTAGCTATGTATTGATGTCTATTGACACTACAATTGTCGGGATGACAGGATTTGAACCTGCGACCCTACGCCCCCCAGACGTATACGCTACCAGACTGCGCCACATCCCGATTTTGGAAGTGCAAATTAAACAGGTTATTTACAATATTCAAAATGAAAACTGGATTATTTACCACCCGAAATGGGGAAGCAGGCTGTTCATCAAATGAAGGTGTAAAAATATTAGTTTAAACTTTAATTACAACAGGCCAGGTTAGCTTTGGGTTAAAAGCTTTATTTAACAGTGGTTTAACCCTGTGCCTCCTTTTATTGCCTACCTTATCATTGATAATTATAAATCAACAATACACCAGGTGGTAGAGAAACAAGAAATTGGCATAAGAATTAAAGAGCTTCGCACCGGGTGCCATTTCTCTCAGTCTTTTGTTGCCGAAAAATTATTTATTTCTCAGGCTGCTTTTTCCCTCCTGGAAAATTCTCAAAATGGCACAACTTCAGACCATATTATTAGACTAAGTAAACTATTTAATGTAACAGCAGATTATCTTCTCTAAGCAACAAAAAACTTGTTAATATGACACCCAAAAACGGTTTCTTACCCCTAATAGACGCCAAAGCTCACGCCGGGCTTATTAGAAACATCCACAAGGAGGATCTTATGGACGATTTTGAGTATTATAAAATACCTGGGTATAACCCTACAAAAGACAGTGTCCTTATCGAAATTGAGGGAGATAGTATGCAACCTACTATTTTATCTGGCGATGTTCTTATTTGTCAAACCCAACATAACCTTTCTTATGTTGTTGATGGCTCTCTTGTAGTTATAGTGACCGAGGAAGATCTCTTTACAAAAAGAATTTTTAAACACGAAAATTCTGACTATTTCTGGCTGGAAAGTGACAACCCCGGGGAGACAAATAAGAAAAAAATTAAACGGTCTGACATTAAGCAACTTTTAATGATCATTGGAAAAGTGAGCAATATTCTTATACCTCATAAGGAACTGGCTTACAAGGGAAAAATTAAAGTTTTTCAGGAGAATCTGGATTCCATTAATCAGGAAATATTTAAAATAAAAAATAAGCTGGATGACCTTCTGAAAAAGCAAAAATAATTTTTGTCCCCCTATTTTATGATTTCCTTTCCTTCTTTTCGCACGGTAAAAACTTCCGGATGAAAAGAGATCATCACCCAGGCCCAGTTTTGAATTCTATCTGCGTCTCCTCCTTTTAAAAATTCCAGGGAATTTGTACCAAACATTTGGGAATAACCAAGACTGCCCGTTAAACTTTTACTTATTCTGTGGGAACCAACAACGTCAATTTCAGTTCCAAGATAGGGATCTAAATTATTTATACCCTCCTGAAGTTTTGCTGCTGTATAAAATAAGTGAGGTACTAAAGCCAGTTCTGCATTTTTTAAGCGGAAGGAAAACTTTCCATAATAATCCTGAATTCCAACAGAATTAAAATGATTACCCACATAGAAATAATCCATAAAACCATTAAACCCGTGGTTTGTACCAAATAACGGGGTAAAAGAAAAGCTCGTTTCCATATCTTCAAAAGAATCAGTTCCCGAAATATATTCTGCTCCCACCCCTACTGTAAATGCTGAAGTAACCATATAATTGAGATTGCCTCCCACATACCAGCCCTGGATTTCCTGATTATTTCTTTTTCCGGTTTGACCATAAAGTGATATATCTCCCGACCATTTTTCAGAAATAAAGGAATAGTAGGATCCAAAAGTTTGTAAATACTGCGTTTTCCTCTCATCGGCAGCGGTTTCTGTTTCATAACCTGTGTTTAGAACCAACAGGCTAATCCCGGAATTTTTAGCAGCAAATCGATAAAGTGCCATTTGTAAATTTTTATAAGTGTTCACAAGGTAAGGAGCTTCATATAGATCTTCCCCATCCTCATTTAAACCAAGTGCCAGTTGGAATTCATGAGTACCGCCAGATGACAGATTAAAAAGCAAAGCATCATGACTCTGGCCCTGCTGCGCCCAATCAAGTCCTCCAAGAATTCGTTGATTATCATAAGCTAAAACCTGTCTTCCTAATCTTACAAATATGCCCGGCTGAATGTTATACTGCCCGAATGCTTCAAAAATAGCAATCCCATTCTTATCAGCCGTGGTGACAGTAGGAACATCACCCCATGTTCTCACATTCTGCATAGATAACTTCACACTAATTTTCTCCTCCTGGTATTGCAGGTTCAACCGCGATCGTTGAGAAATAAATCCAGCAGCCTCCTGTTCATTTTCCAGAAGCGTTTTAAACCCATTTCTGTATTCAAATCGAGGCCTTATTTGTATTCCGGCAGTAAATTCCTGAGCCTTGAGTATTGGAAAACTAAAGAAAAAAAGAATAAGTAAAGAAGTAGTTTTTTTCATTGCCTTAAGTGCGAAAATTTAAAGATGTAAAGCAAGTTTATTTTCATATCAATTATTATGATCCCTATCATATCTCCCCGTTTTCCTTATTAGTCACTGGCCAAAATACTCCTGTCACTCATACAGAAAATACCCGAAATTGGGTATTTTTTAACAGTCACATAATAATTAGGTTTAATCTTCAACTAACAACCTAAAATTATGAAAACTACTATTTCCAAATTGCTTTTTGTTTGCTTCTATCTCACGAGTTTCTCATTATTTTCCCAAAGATATATTGGCTATACTGCAGATAATTACAGCGGGGTACATGGTGTAATTTATAATCCGTCATCTGTAGTTGACTCCCGGTTAAGAAGTGATATTAATATTTTCTCTGTAAGTAGTTTTGCTGGAAGTGACTATTTCGCCATCGATCTTAACAGCATTCTTAAAGCTGAAGATGGTTTTAATATTGATGATGATGTAGTGAAAAGTCCCTTAAATGATAATAAATTTTTTGTCAATCTTGATGTTTTAGGACCTTCGGCAATGTTTAATCTCAATGCACGGAGTAGTCTGGCAATTACTACAAGAGTAAGAACGTTCTTCAACCTCAATAATATCAATGGAACCTTATATGAAAGTCTCACAAACAATTTTGATGAGGAAGACGATTTTGACTTTGAAATCAAGGATTTAACGGGTACGATGCACGTATGGGGAGAAATAGGACTTACATATGGGAGGATCCTGGTGGACGGTGGAAGTAATTTTTTGAAAGGCGGGCTAAGTCTAAAATATCTCCAGGGTGCAGGGACTCTTTTTACAAATGCTCCCTCAGTATCAGGGCAGTTTGATGCTACCAATGAAACACTTACCACTACCGGATCGCTTATGTATGGAACGAGTGAAGGTTTTGATAATCAAGATATAGAATTTAGTAATCTTAGCTCCGGAATTGGTGCTGATCTTGGTTTTACCTATGAATACCGACCCAATATTTCTCCTGACTCTCTTTCACGGGCAAAAAATAAATACAATTTTAAACTTGGGATTTCAATAACTGATATAGGAAGTATTTCTTATGAAGGATCTACAGTAAATCGCTACAACCTCGATCAAACCCTGGATACAAACAAATTTAGAGAAACCAATGGCGAAGAAGATGACCTGGAAACAATTCTGAAGGAAAACTATGAAGGGACAGAAGAAATAGTTGAAAGTAAAATTAATCTTCCCACTGCTTTACACCTCCTTGCAGATTACCGATTCAGAAATAATTTTTATATAAGCTTACAGGGATCACTTTCTCTGGTTTCTGAAGAAGAACAACAGGCAAGCAGGCTCTTAAACACCCTTACTGCCACTCCCCGACTGGAAACCCGCTGGTTTAGTTTTTACCTTCCACTAAGCATCCGCCAATATGATGGTTTTGCGATGGGTGCTGGATTTAGACTGGGCCCACTAATGGTAGGATCGGGATCAGCAATTACAAATTTAATTTCAGACTCCAGTAGAACAACAGATGTTTACGTGGGACTAAAATTTCCCTTTTATCAAAAGTAACGCTCCTGAAACAGGAATTAACTTAAAATTACCAGGAAAATCCTGCACAGCTTGATTTGTGCAGGATTTTGTGTGAATTGTAAATTCCAGAAAATTGGAAAATCCTTCTCATTTTTGAAGCTATAGATCAATTCTTAAAACTCTTTTTAAAGTTGTTTTCCAAAAAAGGCAGGAATTATAGCGAAAAACATAAATTTGAAAAATATTCTGAATCCCCCTTCAATGAAAAACCTGCTTTTTACCCTGGTCTTGTTACTCTGTCCTTTTATAATAAACGCCCAGGAGGTGACAGAAACAAATACAGATATCCTTTACCAAAAAGCCCTGGAACATTATAAAAATGAAGAGTATCAAAAATCTCTTCAACTCACCAATCGTGGACTGGAGCTCGCACCTAAATACCACGATATTAGGATATTACAAATTCGAAATCTTTGGGCTGTAAATGAACTTTCCAAAGCAGATGACGAACTGGAGTATCTATTGACTGAAGCCCCTGAGTATGCAGATCTTAAACCTCTCGTATACAGAAGAATTAATTTGTTTACCAATAATACCGGGGCACTGGATTATTTAAAAATGGCTGAAATAATTTATCCGGCAGACAAAGGCCTTCAGGTAAAAAAAGCACAACTCTTAATAGCCGAAGGAGAAAGGAAAAAAGCCAGGGAAATTGCCATGAATCTAATTTCTTCTGAAGGATTAACGGGTGCAGAAAGATATGACCTGCAAATTATCCTAAACCGAAGTGTTTCAGATGAAATAGGATTTACATATCAATTCATCAACTTCAGTAAAGATTATTCCCGAACTGATCCCTGGCATACCATCAGTGCAGAGTATCAACATAATTTTGATAGAACTGCAGTTATAGGAAGAGTAAATTACTCCAATAGAGGCTACGATGATGCCGCACTTTACGAACTTGAAGCTTACCCGGTTTTCAATGACAGGCTTTATGCCTTTACCAATATTGGATTTTCAAATGGTACTATTTTTCCCGATCTGCGAAGCAGCTTATCATTATTTTACAACTTTGCCAGTGTCTTTGAGGCAGAAGCCGGAGGCTTGATTACTCGTCTTTAATGAAAGCAGCTATTTTACAGGAATTATTGGTCTTAGCCTTTATTCGGGTAAATTTTATTTTAATGCAAGAAGCTTTATAGGTCCCGAAAGAGGAAACCAAATGGTACAGAACTACCAGGGGAACATTAGATATTATTTCTCAAATGCCGATAATTATTCTTTTGTGCGTTTAGGTAGTGGCATCTCTCCAGATGAACGCACTCTTTTCTCCCAGGTACAGGAAAATCCTTCTCTAAATGCCTATTACATAACAGCAGGCTTTAATTTCACTGCCGGAGTGCATCATATCTTCCAGATTGGTGGCGGGACATTATATGAAGATATTACTAATAAAACCTCCGGCACCCAACTTCTTGGAAATATTAGTTACCGATACAGATTTTAATCCGGGAAAATCCAACTCTTCAAAAGTCCGGTTGAAGCAGAAGTGATGAATTATTATTTAGTTGCTGACTGAAAACCTTTCCGGGTCATAGTTCCCCAACCAGATTTTATTCCGAATAATTTTTTGTAATAACCCTTCATTTGTCCATATAACATCACGGGATGGTATAGAAACGGCTCAAGATAACACGCCAGTAGAAGTTCGGCAACCTGTTTCCCTGTAGAATAATGCCGAAAGTTTTTCACATACATAAATACAGAGACTGTTGAGAACAGGCATCCCACCAGGTAGACCATTAGAAAGAAAAGAATAGCAGTGCTCCAGCTTATCCATCCCATAAACCCAAAAACAATAATGCATATAAGCCCCAGGAATTCTACAATTGGAGCTCCAAATTCAAAAAAACACCAGTAAGGAAAAAAGATAAGTCCCATTTTCCTGTAGCGGGGATTAAAAAATAAATACTTGTGAAGTTTTATAGTCTCCCATAGTCCCCTGGCCCAGCGGTCTCTTTGCTTCACAAGAACATTGTAATCTGGTGGTGCTTCAGTCCAGCATAAGGTTTCCGGTACGTAAACAACCTTGTAAGGTAATTTTTGATTTTCCATATGGACCCGCAGGCGAATGCACAGTTCTAGATCTTCTCCCACTGTTTTGTGATTAAATCCACCAACTTCAATCATTCTTGTCCTGGGATACATTCCAAAAGCACCGGAGACCAACATTAAACCATTCACTTCTCCCCAACCCATCCTGCCTATTAAAAAAGCTCTAATATACTCCACCACCTGTACCATTGGGACAAGATCTTTTGGCAGGCGTAGCTCCTTCAGGACTCCGTTGTGGATTATTGAATCATTGGCAATCCCTATCGCACCTCCACAGGCAATTATTTCCTCTTCACTTTCTTCCAGGTAAGGCCGCACCATTTTTATAAGAGCATCCTGTTCAATAATGCAATCTGCATCGGTACACAGTACAAGTTCTGTATTAGCAAAATTAATTCCCGCATTGAGGGCATCGGCACGGCCACCGTTATTCTTATCAATAACAGTTAAATGCTTATACTGCACCTTCCTGCTCTTATAAATTCTGTTTACTGTGGCAGTGGGAATAGGTTGCGTAATAAAAGCAGCGTCAAATGGTTCCAGGGCATATTCCTTAATAAGTTTTTCAAGTGAATCATCCTTACTTCCATCATTTACAATTATTAGTTCATAAAAAGGATACTGTATGGATAGCAGGGATTTTACATTCTCTACTATAGTAAGCCCTTCATTATAGGCAGGTGCAACAAGGGTGACTGAAGGAATATCTGTAGCGCTAACGATATCTTTTACCTGAAGAAATTGGGCTCTTCGCTTATTTCTTTGAACTGCCCGGTGAGAAAGTATAATCCCCGCAAAATAGATCAATGTGAGAACAAGCCCATACAAAAAGAAGAAGCAATTGACTACGAAATAGGTGTATTTAAAGTAATTTGACTCCATCTTTTACCTGCGAAGGTTCTGGAGAATACTGCTTAGTAAAACTCCTCTATATCTTCCTTATATTCTCTGTTCCACAGTATCTCTGCAGTACTTAATTTAATAACATCATTACTCTGGTACAGTAATAACCTATAAAACTCAAGATCAACATTAAGAGATATTCGATCTATATACTTTAGCAGCTGTACCTGCTGCTCAATATTTGAAATGTTGTGAAACTTCTGTTTTACAACATTTATTTGATCCTCGTTAAGTTTAAATGAAGATATACAATAGAGTGCTGTCTCTCGTGTATCAAATTTCGGGGAATCCAGAAAACGAAGAATAAAATCTACTTCTTCCTGTATTCTAAACTTCCTAATGATCCTCATTATTAATTCGGTGGCGTACTGCTTATCACTGTCATATGCTTTCCGCAGATATTTTAATTTGGGAACGGGATACAAATCATGTAATTTTTCAACTACTTTTATTTGCTGCCACAGGGTCATTTCTCTTTTTAAATAGGGTAGAAATCTTAGGCTGTCCCAACCTAAAAAAACAACCATGGCAATTTGAGCCTCCCTTCTCACATAAATATTCTTGTTATTTATCTCCCGTAATACTTCCTTAACGTATTGTTGCTGATCCATTTCATAGATCTCCCGTATACCTCTTCCCTTGACATGCCATTTCTTACTTTTAAGCTTATTAAAAGAAACTCTGTAAGGAGGGATTTGCTTATAAAGTTCCTGAATCTTATGGTAATTTTCTCCTAAAAGAGAGCGCTGCGTTCTTATCATTAGATTTACCAGGTATTGCACATTGCCCGGCTTATTAGGTACAATCCCCAGCTTGCGAAAAGTTCTTTGAACTGCAATTAGGTCAAAAGGCTCCTCTGGAGATGGGTACAGGTATTGCGAGGTGATATCAGCAAAAGCTGCTTCTATTAAGGCTAAATGTTTAGTTCTTTTTTTCCTGTAAATTAAACTTACCGCAATCGTTAGCCAGCATCCCGCCAGCAGCAGCAAAAGAAGCTTTATTACGATTGAAAGAATAAATATCGACATCAGGCAATCAACTTGGTAATTCCCTGCATATCAAAAGGTGCAGCAAAAAAACCGTCAATATTTTTAGAAGCAAAAAGATCCTGTTCGATTTTATCCTGCCCCATATCGGTAACAATTAGCAGGGAGCGGTGCAGGATGATTTCCTTTATTTGATAGATAAAATCCAGGGGAGCAATACCATCAAAAAGGATATCAGATATAATTATGTCGTAATTGTAATTTTGATCTTCTATATTAAGATCATAAAGTGAACGAATGGCTTTACAGTCATAGGAATTGACCTTCATAAGCCTTTCCAGGATTTTCAGAATAATAATATCCTCCTGGATAACCAGAGCTTTTTTCATTTTGGGGGATTTGGGGACTGGAAAAGTATAAATTTTTAAGGAATAATTAAGAAAATATTCCAAAAAAGAATTTGGTGTTATTTTGAAGCCCGCGCCTATAATCCTTGGGGCCAAATTACCGCGGAACAACAAGCTGATCTAAAATAAGAAAGAAGTGCATTACAGTGCAGGTTACAATTTGGTTGGGATAACAATTTTTGTCTTATTGTCGAGCCGCTCTTCCTTTCCATCCTGCCCCATTTCTCTCAGCAGTTATAGAAATTATTGAAGGCTTTAATTAAAATATTTTTCCCTTTCCCAGTAATTCCCTTATATTTGAAAACGTAAACTTTAGGGGTGCTGATTGTTACTAATCGGCTGAGATAAGACCCTTTGAACCTGATCCGGTTAATACCCGCGAAGGGAAAAGTGTTATCTACATATTTTCTGCCATGATTTCTTTTTAGAGAAATTTTGGCTTGTATTTACTTTTTCTTTAGGGAGCCTCCCCTGCAGTTTACAGCTATTAAATATCATAAAAATGATAACTGTAAACGTCAACAATACCGCCCACACCTTTAATTCACCATCCAGTCTTCAGGACCTTTTGACTCAGCTTGCTATTTCCGAAAAAGGGATTGCTGTTGCCGTTAATAATCAAATTATTTCCCGAACAAATTGGAATAGCCATGAATTGGCTGATGGCGAGAATGTGCTCATTATTAGGGCCACTCAGGGAGGATAAAATTTACTACGGAATGATTTCCGGAAGCAGAAAAACAGCACTAAACAGAAGTAATTATGAAAAAGGACCAGATTCCAAAACAGCAAACCCTTAGCCGTGAACCCTTTCCCAACTCAGAAAAGATCTATGTAAGCGGAAAGATCCATCCCCACATAAAAGTCCCGATGCGGAAGATCTCCCTCAGTGACACCGTGGACAAATTCAACGGAAAAGTTGAGAAGAATGATCCTGTTTTAGTCTATGACACCAGCGGACCGTATACAGATCCGTCAGTAGATATCGATGTGCGAGTAGGACTAGAGCCTATCCGCAACAGCTGGATTGCGGGCCGGGAAGATGTAGAACAACTACAGGGCCTTTCTTCAGCTTACGGGCGCGAAAGAGAAGAAAATCCCAAGCTTGATGAGTTACGTTTCAAAAGGAACAGAAAACCCCTTAAAGCAAAGCCCGGACATAATGTGACCCAGATGCATTATGCCAGGAAAGGCATTATCACTCCGGAAATGGAATACATCGCCATTCGGGAAAACCAGAAGTTGGAGGAGATCAAAAAAATCTCTGAACAGCACCCCGGGAACAGTTTTGGAGCCAGTATCCCAAAGGTTATCATTCCGGAATTTGTAAGGGATGAAGTTGCCCGTGGGAGAGCAGTTATTCCTTCCAACATCAATCACCCCGAAAATGAGCCTATGATCATTGGCCGGAATTTCCTTGTGAAGATAAACGCCAATATTGGGAATTCTGCAGTGTCCTCTTCAATTGAAGAAGAAGTTGAAAAAGCCGTCTGGGCCTGCCGTTGGGGAGCAGATACGATTATGGATCTTTCCACCGGAAAGAACATTCACGAGACTCGAGAATGGATCCTAAGGAATTCCCCGGTGCCCATTGGAACAGTACCTATTTACCAGGCCCTGGAAAAAGTAAACGGAAAGGCCGAAGACCTCACCTGGAAAATTTTTAGGGATACGCTTATTGAGCAGGCCGAGCAGGGAGTGGATTATTTTACCATTCATGCCGGAGTTCGTCTGGCATACGTCCCGCATACGGCTAAAAGGGTAACCGGACTTGTCTCCCGGGGCGGTTCTATCATGGCAAAATGGTGTTTGGCCCATCACAAGGAAAGTTTCCTGTATACCCATTTTGAAGATATCTGTGAGATCATGAAAGCTTATGATGTTTCATTTTCTCTTGGAGATGGCCTGCGTCCCGGAAGTATTGCCGACGCTAATGATTATGCGCAGTTCGCTGAACTTGAAACTTTAGGTGAACTCACAAAAATTGCCTGGAAACACGACGTGCAATGTATTATTGAAGGTCCCGGCCATATTCCAATGCACATGATCAAGGAAAATATGGATAAACAACTGGAAGTATGTGGGGAAGCTCCTTTCTACACCTTAGGACCATTGACCACCGATATTGCTCCCGGTTACGACCACATTACAAGTGGGATTGGTGCGGCTATGATAGGATGGTTCGGCTGTGCTATGCTATGCTATGTGACACCTAAAGAGCATTTGGGATTGCCTAACAGAGACGATGTAAAAGAAGGAGTGATCACTTATAAGATCGCTGCCCACGCGGCCGATTTAGCGAAAGGTCACCCCGGGGCACAACACAGGGATGATGCACTGAGTAAAGCCCGATTTGAATTTAGGTGGGAAGATCAGTTTAATCTGGCTCTTGATCCTGATACCGCGAGATCATACCACGATGAGACTTTACCTTCTGACAATGCTAAAGTTGCCCACTTCTGCTCTATGTGCGGACCCAATTTTTGCTCTATGAAGATCACGCAGGACGTTCGGAATTTTGCTGAAGAAAACGGAATGGATACGCAGGAAGCAATTGAGGAAGGAATGAAAAAGAAGTCGGAAGAATTTAAGGCAAAAGGAAGTGAAGTCTACCTGTAAAAACACATTTAGATGTTCATTCTTTTTACTTCGGAAGAAAACGGCAGTGCTGAAAAGAAAGAGCTCATTCATTTTTTCGAGAATGGGCTTCCCCTTTTGCACGTTCGAAAACCCGGAATGACTGAAGAAGACCTGAAGATATGGTTATCACAATTTGATGAAAAACACCTTCGGAAAATGGTCCTCCATCAACACCATCATTTAGCCGAAATTCTTCAAGTGAAAGGAATTAATATAAAGGAAAGCTTCAGAAGCAAAAAAGAAGATTTAAAGAGTTATATCGAGCGGTTTCAATCGGAAGGTCTTACAGTAAGTTCCTCGTTTCACGATCCTGAAAAAGTGAAGAAGGAAGCTTCGGCATTTGATTATATTTTTTTGAGCCCGGTTTTTACTTCTGTTTCCAAAACCGGATATGAGGGGCAGGCTTTCAGGGTGGAAAATTTTCCGCATAAAGTGATCGCTTTAGGCGGAATTGAAATTGATAAAATATTAAAGGCAAAAAAAATGGGATATTCAGGAGTAGCAGTTATGGGAGGCGTATGGCTCTCTGGAAATAAACATAAAGCTTTTACTGAAATTTTTAAAGAGTACAGAAATGTTTACCAATAACAGACCCTTTGTCTTAAGCATCGCCGGATTTGATCCTTCAGGTGGAGCCGGATTGCTAGCTGATGCCAAAACATTAGAAATGCTGAACTGTAACGGTCTGGCAGTTAACACCGCAAATACGATCCAGAATGATATCAAATTTGAAGCCTGCTACTGGACTTCTGAAGCCATCATACTTCAGCAACTGGCACTTTTAATGGAAAGGTATCCTGTGGAAGTGGTGAAAATGGGAATTGTGGAGAACCTTCAGATCTTAAATAAAGTAATTGACAAACTGATGATCAGGAATAAAAAAACCAAGATCATTTGGGATCCGGTTTTGAAATCCAGTAGCGGCTTTTCATTTCAGGAACCTGGTGAATTTCAAATAGATCTGGAATCGATTCTGGAAAAAATTTACGTTGTCACTCCGAATTTTGATGAGTTAAAACTGTTTTACCCTGAACTAAATTTTGAAGAAACGGTCAGGAAAATCAGCAGCAAGACCAATTTATACCTCAAGGGAGGACACCGCCCCGCAGATATTGGCCTGGACGAATTGTTTACTACAGAAGGGAACTGCTTTCGTTTAGAACCCGTTCGACGAGATTGTTCAGAAAAGCACGGCAGCGGATGTGTTTTTTCATCGGCACTGGCAGCACATTTAGCTTTGGGTAATTCCCTTGTTGAAGCTTCAAAAAATGCAAAAAAATATATTGAAAAGATTTTAGCATCAAATAACACCTTACTAGCCTACCACAACTTATGATCTCAAAATTGCACTACATCTCACAGGGAAAAATTCCTGAAGAACACCTGGAAAACATCCGTAGGATGTGTGCAGCCGGGGCAGACTGGGTTCAGTTACGGCTCAAAAATGAAACTTTTGAGAGAGTCCTGGAAACAGCAAAAGCAGTAAAAAACATTTGTGATGCCTTTCAGGTGAAATTGATCATTAATGACTTTCCTGAAGTGGCAAAAAAAATAAATGCTGATGGTGTACATCTGGGGAAATTAGACAGCTGCCCTTTGGAAGCCAGGAGACTTTTGGGAAAAGATAAGATCATTGGAGGAACGGCAAACACACTGGAGGATTGTGAAAGCCTGTGTGAAAAGCAGGTGGATTACATTGGCCTTGGCCCGTTTAGGTTTACTACCACTAAAAAGAATTTGAGCCCAATATTAGGCACAGCAGGTTACCAGGAGCTTTTGTGTAGCCTTCGTGCTTAGCGGAAAATCCATTCCGGTGATCGCAATTGGGGGAATTACACCAAATGATATTCCGGCGCTGGCTGAAATAGGGTTGCATGGAGTAGCTGTTTCGGGATGGCTCACCTCGCATCCACAACCTGAGATAATCTTTCAGGAAATCCAACAACAATTTATAATAGAACATTCATGAGCAAAACAGATCCATTAAAAATAGCAGACAAAACCTTTGTTTCCCGTTTGTTTACGGGAACAGGAAAATTCAGCTCTTCAGAAGTAATGCAACAGGCGGTTTTAGCATCAGAAAGTGAGCTGGTGACCGTGGCTTTAAAAAGAGTAGAACCGGGGAATGACAATGATAAAATGATCGCAGCTTTGAACGATCCTTATATTAACCTTCTCCCCAATACGTCAGGAGTCCGGGATGCCAAAGAAGCAGTATTTGCTGCTCAATTGGCCAGGGAAGCGCTCAAAACGAATTGGGTGAAAGTGGAAATACATCCAGATCCTAAATATTTACTGCCAGATCCTGTAGAGACTTTAAAAGCTTGTGAGGAGCTGGTAAAATTGGGTTTTGTGGTAATGCCTTACATCCATGCCGATCCTGTTTTGTGCAAGCGACTGGAAGAAGTGGGAGCACAATGTGTGATGCCTTTAGGAGCACCAATCGGGAGTAACAAAGGACTAAAAACCCTGGATTTCCTGGAAATCATAATCGAACAAAGTAATGTGCTTAGGTGATTATAGATGCGGGAATTGGAAGTCCGTCCCATGCTGCTTACGCGATGGAAATTGGAGCCGACGCCGTTTTGGTAAATACCGCGATTGCAGTTTCCCGGAACCCGGTAGAAATAGCAAAAGCTTTTAAAATGGCTGTAGAAGCCGGAAGAATGGCTTACAACGCAAAATTAGCTCCACAAAAACAAGAAGCTGAAGCAAGCAGTCCTCTAACACAATTTCTTTATGAGTAGTTTTAAAGATACTTTGAGTAAATATTCCTGGGATGAGGTGCTGCAAAGTATTTTCTCCAAAACAGAAGCCGACGTGCGTGCTGCACTGCAGAACAGGAAAAGAAATCTTGAAGATTTTAAAGCCCTCATCTCCCCTGCCGCAAAACCATTCCTCGAACAAATGGCGCAGCAGAGCAGGATGATCACCAAAAAGCGGTTTGGGAATACCATGCAGATGTACGCCCCAATGTACCTGAGCAATGAATGCCAAAATATTTGCACCTATTGCGGTTTCAGTATGACAAATAAAATACCCAGGAAAACTTTGAGCGATTCCGAAATTATTAAAGAAGCCGAATTTTTAAAATCAAAAGGATATGATCATATTCTGCTGGTAACGGGAGAAGCGAACAAAACCGTGGGAGTTGAATATATGTGTAATGCAGTGAAACTGCTGAGGCCTTATTTCTCGAATATTTCTATTGAAATTCAGCCACTGGATCAGAATGAATATGAAAAACTGATTAAAAGCGGTCTTTATGCCACGCTGGTTTACCAGGAAACTTATCATAGAGAGACCTATAAAATTCATCATCCAAAAGGAAAGAAATCAAATTTTGATTATCGTTTGGAAACTGCCGATAGGTTAGGAGGGGCCGGAATCCATAAGATCGGGATTGGCGCGTTATTTGGTCTTGAAGATTGGAGAGCAGATAGTTTTTTTACTGCTCTGCACCTCAAATATCTGCAAAAAACCTATTGGAAAACGAGGTATTCCATTTCATTTCCACGTTTACGACCCTTCAGCGGCGGACTCGAACCCAAAGTTGAGATGACAGATCCTGATCTACTTCAGGTAATTTGCGCATACAGGCTGCTGGATGAAGAGGTGGAGTTGTCTATTTCTACCAGGGAAAATGAAATTTTTAGAAATAATATTGTCCACCTGGGGATCACCTCGATGAGTGCTGAATCTAAAACAAATCCCGGCGGTTATGTAGTGGAGCCGCAATCTCTGGAGCAATTTGAAATTTCAGATGAAAGAAGTACAGAGATCATTGCAAAAATGCTTTCTGAAAGAGGAATAGAACCAGTTTGGAAGGACTGGGAGAAAAGCTGGTAATAATGTTGACAGAAATTGAAAAACAACGCTACCTCCGGCACATACTTTTAGAGGAAATCGGGGAAGCGGGGCAACTAAAACTAAAGCAGGCAAAGGTACTGGTCATTGGCGCTTATGGTCTGGGCTGCCCTGTTCTACAATACCTCACAGCCGCAGGAGTGGGAAAAATAGGAATTGTAGATGATGATCTGGTAGACCGCTCAAATTTACAGCGGCAGATCCTTTTTTCTGAAAAAAATGTAGGGGAGCCAAAAGTAATTGCTGCGAAAAATCGGCTTCAGGAAATGAATGGTTCGATAGAAATAGTGGCTTATAAGGAAAGGTTATCGGCTGGAAATGCCCTCGCTCTTTTTTCTGCATACGACATAATCGTGGACGGGAGCGACAATTTTTCCACTAAATATTTGGCAAACGATGCCGCAGTCCTGTCAGGAAAACCTTTGGTATTTGGTTCTATATTTAAATTTGATGGTCAGGTTTCTGTTTTCAATTATCAAAATGGGCCTACGTACCGATGCCTCTTCCCGAAACCCGGTCTTGCCGAAGAGATGCCGTCCTGTAGCGAAGTGGGAGTTTTGGGTATATTACCGGGAATTATCGGAAACTTGCAGGCAAATGAAGTGCTAAAAATGATTTTAGGAATAGGAAACATATTATCAGGAAAACTACTTCTTTTTGACGCTCTTGATATACAAATCCAGATCCTGCCGTTCTCCAAAAATCCTGATCTGGTGGTAACGAATTTGAAAGAAATAAATTTTTCCTGCGAAAATAACCTAATCAATTCGCTTTCCTTTAAGGAGTATCTAAAATCTCCAAAATCTTTTACCTTACTCGACATAAGGAATTCCAATGAACGGGCCGTATATCATATTGGTGGATTGCACATTCCTCTTTCCGATCTTGAAAAGAGGTACAGTGAGCTGGTTTTCGAAGACAATTTGCTCGTCTACTGCGCATCAGGGATACGAAGTTCAAAAGCCATTTCTAAACTGGAAATTTTATTTCCCGAAAAAAAAATATACAATCTTGAAGGAGGCTTAAAAAATATAAAATAAGAACTTTTTTGTTTCCTTTTTGCCTCCGGCGGCATGCGATAATGGTTCGGGATTGAAAAAGAAACCCCTACACTTTAGAGTGCCCCCAAAAAGTTAGACACTTTTTAGGGCATTTAAATAGGTCGGGGTGGCAGGAAACTGATTACTTTGAATTCTATCCTGCACTAGGTTTGCGTACAATTCTACTCGATCTGCGCCAGGATTTTCGGCGTTTAAGGCTCCTCCTAAAGATTCTATACAGGCTTCCCTGACGAAATTGGTAATTTTATAAGGTAAATTTTAATGTTGCTAACACCTGCGATGGCCGTAATCGATAACTACTTTCTACGTAATAATTTTGATTATTATAAACATTAATAAATTCATCAGTATTCAAAATATTTCGCCAACTGATATTTAGATCCATTTTTGGTTTTTCAAAAGTAAACTGATAGCCCAGGTTCATAAAGAAATTATCTCCATTTTCAGATAAAGAATTCCCATAATATTCACCACCCACACTTAAGTACTGATTCTCTTTCGGATAAAAATAAAGATCGAGCGTATGTTGATGATTTTCAATTTGTTGGAAATCAATATCTTCAAAACCAGAAGTATACGTTGAAAAATTACCTGAATAACTCGCAATTAGCCAACTTAGAACATCGGCTTCCAAATTTCCCTGTAGATTAAAACTTTGCGTATTTACTTCGGCCAGCGTGTTATTTAAAAGCTGTTGCCGCCTGGATAAATTATATGAAGTATTTAGTTTAAGTGTTGTTTTTAGTTTCCTGAAATATTTACTTCCGCTTACTTTGAAACTATGGTTATCAAAACTATTATTGCGAGCTACAGCTTCTAAAATGATTGTTCCGTTTTCACCAATTTTAGAACTGTATAATAGATTATTTTCAGAATACGCATATGAGTAAGAGGCATTTAAAAACAATTGCTTTAACGGATTTCGATAGGCGAGGCCCCCGCTATAGTTTTGCTGTGTTTCTTCAGAAATTGGTGCGTTGTAGCGATGCAGGTTTCGGTATCCATTAAGTAAAAACCCATAATATAATTGCTGAAGTTCACCAAAATCATTACGCAATCCTGCCGAAGCATTTGCCTCCCAATATGCTGAAAGCTTTTTCATTGCATAAAAATAGGGTTCAAAAACCAATCGGTCTAAATCCCTCGTTTCTTCAAAATTCCCGTCATCAAGCTGAAAACTTTTAAATTGAAGGGGTGTACTTAAACGTAAATTCCAGGTTTCATCCTTACTTTTAAAATTGAAAGAGTTTTCAAAATAAACCGAAGATTCCACAAAATTTGTTCTGTTCTTAAAATCGGTATCTACAACCTCTTCACCGTTATCAAGAAAAATATCTGTATCTAATTGCTGGTTTTGGATCGAAAATCCAAATTTAGGCGATATGGTAAATTTGCCAAGCGCTTTTGTTAAGCCAGCCGAATTATCGGTATACATTTTCCTGGCTGATACCAGTTGCTGTATTACATTATAGGGTTCACCATCATTAAAAATAGCTTCAAATTGCCCTGGTTGCACCAATAAATCCTGATTGCTTTGTGTAAGACCAGTGCTCGAATTGAAAGTAATCAATTGTTTTCCTACAGTGCGAAGCAGGCGTAGATCGTTTTTAATTCCGAAGAAGGGATCCTCCAGATGTTGCTTAATTTCTGTATCAGGCTTAGTAGATAAACCCGCGATTAGTATTCCTGCTACCATTAAATCTTAATTGATTTTTAAGGTAATTCTTATCGTTATTATTCTCAAAAGTAAGTTCCCCCTCTAACTTATTTACAAAAGTATGATTATTGCTATTTTCGATCACATCAATGGTATCTGTAGGTGTAAAATAGCGTGTTTGTAAGCTTCCATCCTGTTGCTGGTAATCATTTAGATAAGAAATATTCAGTTTTAGATCGGTATTATCCTAAATGCGCTGTAAAATGTTTACTGAACCTAAATGCACATTATTATCCAGCCAGCGTTCCGGAGAAAATGGAGGCACCAATACTTTCTGGATCGAGAGCCAATCCTTTTTATCGATATCAAAGTTTACCCCGGCATATTTGATCGTAAAATTGCTGATTTCTCCTGAGACGTCTGTCCCGGTATTATTACTTTGATAGGTAACGATCGCCTGTTGTTTTTTGGTGAAGATCATAGGCGTTACTTTTGTTTGCCACAGCAAGGGTGCAGCGCCAATCCCTGCAGTGGCCGTTGCGCTAAGAGTGATATCTTTTTTAAGCCTGATATTTATCGAAGCCCGGTCTGAAAATTCCAAACTATCCAGAACTCTTACTAGCTGATGATTTTCCAGGATCTCGACTTTTGAAACCGCTTCTACAGAAAGATTATTATTAGCCAGATTATAACGCCCTTCCAGCAGATCTAAACCTTCGATATAATATTTCTGGATAGGCTCATTTTTATAAAGGATCTGCCCGTTTGGCCGTATATGGATGCCGGGTATTTTTTTTAGAACATCAGCGATCACACGGTCGTTCTTACCCTTAAAGGCTGCTATTGAAAAACTAAGCGTATCGCCACGCTGCCGTAAAATTTCAGATTTCACTATCACCTCTTTTAAAGATTCTGAAGAGGGCGAAAGCTTAACTTCCAGTGTTTGTGCTTTATTCTGAATCGTTTTTTTAAAAGTACCAAAACCTATGTATGAAACCTTTAAAAACAGGACATCACTCTCATTATTGACAGCTATTTTGAATTTTCCATTTGCATCTGAAATGCCATAAGCCAATATCGAAGAAACAGAATCTTTACTAACCATCACCGTTGCCCCAATAAGTTTTTCATCCTGATCGTCAAAAACCTGTCCCGAAATTTCTATTTGAGAATAGCTAGTTGAAATAATGAATATTGATACCAGGAAAAGGAAGATCTGTCTTAAATGACCCAAATGTCTTTTTTTTGGATTGATGATGATGTATTATGGCTGAAGCTCGATTGGATTATTTTGCCTTTTATACTTTTCGCTTAGTTCTTTTCTTGCTTTAGCTTCATCTTCTTCGCTCCAACCAAACTGGACACCTGCCTTTTGCATTGTTCCAATAGGATCGCGGTCATAATCGTCTCGAAATTGATCAAGTTCTTTTTGAGAAACAGCTTTATAATTTTCTAAATTCAATAGTTTATCTACCGGATTTGCTAATTCCTGAAATGCAGTTAAGCTAAAATGATAATGATTCTTCAGGTCTGAAATCTCTAAAATGAGTCCCGGCAAACCACTGAATTTATAAGGTCCGTCTAAAAATGGCAATTCTGGGGCAAACCAGGCGACATAATTTCTACCTAAGCATAAGAGCCTGTAGCTTTTTGAACACTAAAGCCTAAAATTTCTTTATTCTCCGGCTGTATTTTCCCAATCGATCGTTTTTAGATCCTGTTTATATTTCAGTTTATATTTGAAAACTTCTTCGGCTAAAACAATTTCGTTTTCCTTATAATTTTTAAAGATCTTGTATTTAAAGTCGGTCATTTGTTGGTACTCATCCATCCTCATAAATACAGGATTGTTCATATTCTCTAAAGAATCCTTAACCGCTTTACCCAAGCTGGAATATCGCGAGTGGCCTTTACCTAAATAAAGTACACCTATTTCAGATTTTATGGAATTCTCATCTGTCGAATCCTCCTGAAATTCTAATTGATAAGTAGCTTTATAGGAATATGGATTTTGTGCCTGTAAATTTCCTAAACTAAGGAAAAGCACAGCGATTATAAGTTTTCTCATTTCTAAAGTTCAATAAAATTATTCTTTTTAGCCAATTCTGCTTGATGCTTTCTTAAATTATCTTTCTTCTCATCGTCTTACCGCCCTCACCTACGGGATTATGATATAACTACCAGGATCATTTTCATATATTTCTATTACCTCCAGAAGTCTATTCTTTTTGAAATCCTTAGATTTTTTAGGCATAAATTTACTAATCTATCCGTGTAGCAATTCTTCAAAACCAGCAAAACTAATCACATAATCGGCTTTGGTATCTTGCAATTCTAAAAATTAGACCGGGTAAGCCGACAAATTTACCTTCAACAAGAATCAAAAAGATCAACATTCTGAAGGGTGTTAACAAATATAGGAGTTTATTCTGCAGAGCATGAGAAGTACAAAGACTATTCCACAAGTTTTAAACGATGTGGTGCTAATTTTATTAAAACTTGTGGAGATAGAAATTATCTACTGCTTTGGCTTTTAATATCAGGAAAATAGAAAAGCACAATTTACTTGTAGTAATTTAATGTAAAGAATGTATTCACCGAATCATTAACTAAACAGGGTGATATCATATGATATCATCTGATATCATTATAAACAAAAAACACTGTAAATCAATAGATTAACAGTGTTTTATAGCCACTTTTTAGGTGGTTCGTCGGGGTGGCAGGAAACTCTGTTCCCTTCGGAAAGCTTACTACCAGCCACTTGGCACATTATCAAGTGGAAATATTCACTGAATCATTCACTAAACTAGAAAGAACTTTAAGACTAATTTAATTTGATCGTCTTTTATATCATAAAGATAAAAATAATTATAAATAAAATTTAGGTGATGTGAGCTTAAGTTAAAAATTTAATTCAAGTGGAATTCTGATTTATCCAACTTTTTCCAATGGGATGAACTGATGTCTAAAAGAGCTGATTTTTCCTTTAGAAATGCTTCCCGCCAGGTGTTCTTGCTAATGATTAATGTTTTCCAATATGCTGGGTAATTTTGTCTTAAAATTATACTTGTGAATGATTTAGGAGTAAGTATTTTATTTAATCCCAATCTTACCTGGTTTTTATGACCTACATGTAGATGTGAAGCGGGATGCACTCCTTCAAAATATGAATTTTCATCATAGTCATATCTTATCATTAAAGGATTTTCCTTTTGTTCACATTGATGAAGGTAAACCTCGTAATAATCAATAAAAATTTTACTATCTTCTTCGAAATCAATATCATTATCAATTAAATACTCCTTGTATGATAAAGATTTAAAGGGGCATTCATAATATGTGTAACTTATTTTTCTATTGTCTATATCTAATTTAAAATTCAATATGGAATTATCAGTTAGCATAAAGCTATATATGTTATCTGAAATTAAAGATTTCCAATTCTCTAAATAATTCTTCTTTCGATATACAGAGGGGTCAAAGTCATTACTAGGATAAAAATTTCTCTCTTCGAAAAAATCGATATTCCGTAGTAATTTTTCTATATCGTTCAATTCTGCTTCGAATTTTCCTTTCGCAAACGACATTTCTACTTCTTCTTTTTATTAACTTCTCGTTGCTCCAAAAATTGTTTTATTTCATCAGGAGACATTTCTGATAACAAGTCATCCAACATTTTGGCCTGCTTACTCTTTCTGGTAGCTTTTGCTTCCATATCTCTTTTCATAATGTTAAGAGCCCTTTTACTAGGATACTCAAATTCTATATTTGGGAACTTCTCTAAAGCCACAGTCAGTTCTTTAACCCACTTATCGGCTGACTTTCCTACACCGCTTAGTGATAACCACCCTTTTGTCCTAGTCATAGCAGTAAACATTAAATTTCGTTCTCTAATAGTAGGCTTTAGTGAGTACAATGAATCGATTCCTACAACATGTACAGAATAGGCTTCGTTGCCCTTTGCTTTATGAATGGTGCTTAAGGTTACGTGATTTGTCATAGAAAAATCTTTAATACTAAATTTGTCTGCGTGAATATTATTGGATTTAATTTTATGTGCTGCTAACAATCCTTGAATATTATTCAGATAAGATTTAGCATTTCTATCATCCACCACAATTACTAAGATATCATCCGGTAAGAGACCATTAGATAAATCATCTAAAATGTTCTTTACACATTCTGTTAATTCTTCTTCAAAATCCCTATAAGAATTAAAACTTACGATTTCATTTTTTTTGAAATGTTTAGAAATAGTTTCTAATGAATTTTCTTGGGGTCTTTCTATAATAATTTGATCTCCCTCCTTAAACTCACCTTCAACTACTTTATAACCTATATCATTCCAGTAGTCCTTTTCATCTAGCATTTGAACAATTTCACCATAGATACCAAAGCCTACAGCATGAGCTGTCACCAAAACTTCTCGAGGATTGCGATAGCATTTATAGAGAATTATGTCTTCTTCCAGACCTTTATATTCAGTTCCTTCTAAAACTGTATCAATACTGGGAGTTTTTACTTGAAAAATCGTTTGGAGTTCGTCATAAGCCCAAACTATTCTTCCTTTATTGCATATTCTTAGACATAGCTTAATAAATGATTGAGGGAAATCTTGCCCTTCGTCAATAAACATATAATCATAAACTTTTTCCAGTTCTTCAACTTCTAATAAGGATTTGCAGACGTAGTCAAATGGGTGTGTAGGATCCTTAGAAGCTGCTTTTGAAAAGGAGAAAAAGGGAACTTCATTTTTTTCACATGCTTCATAATAAATTCCTGTATTTGTAGCATTTCCCCACGCATGAACGATCTTTAACTTGTTCCAATCAGGATCTTTGTCATCATACTGTCTATAAAATCGAGTGATTAATCTTTGAATATGTTGGTATAAACTCTTAGTGTAAAATGTATAAACAATATTAGCATCAGGCTCTCTTAAATGTGTAATAGCTGCTTTTAAAGCAAGTACTACGGTTTTTCCAGATCCAGCCAGACCCCGTATCCTTTCTGGACCGATAATCTCATTCATAAAAGCCTTCTTCTGAAACTCATCAAATGTATTTATCTCTTTTTCAATTTCAGTTGCTGTAAGTCCTTTTTTAGTATTATCATTTAAATGCGGTCTTTCTTTAGGTTTTAATAGTCCATTTGCACCTTCAATAGTAGCAATAAGCTCTATATACTTTGAGTCACTAATTTCATTGTTATTCAGCTCTTCAAAAAAGCTCTCCAAGCCAGAAAAGTTTGAAATACAATTTAAATCCTCTAACTGACTATCAGCTTGTAAATTGGTATTGAATATGAATGAAGTAATGGGAAATAGAAGTTCGGTTTTAGATTTGCGTAAATTCCTGTTCCTCAATAAGCGACTAAAGATGACAGAATGAAGTTGTTCTATTTCCTGAATTAAAAATTCACCGTCTATACTTTTTATAGTGTTTTTTGAATCATCAAATGAGACTAGTATTATTCCGTGACTTTTCGAGATGATTAGGAGTTGTGAAATGAGAATGTCACCATCGAAATCTTTAAAAATAGGAAAGTCGTAATATAAATTCGATTCTACAAAATCCAATTTACTTTCATTAGATTTTAAATGGTTTATGAATGAAAGTGCTTGTGGATTAGAGCTATACGATTTTTCTCTCGAATTTATTTTCATTTTTTTCTTTTGAGATGGATTAAAGTATACAATACCTTAATCCATTTATTTTTAATCAAAAAAGTGTCAATTCTCAGCTATTAGATCTGGATATCGACACTTATGTTCCTATTCAAGTTTCGCTATGCGACTCTGCCTTTTCTTTAATTGAAAATATATCTGCCTATATTCAGGATCATCATTATCTAATAAATATTTTTCAATCTTATCATATACAAAGGAAATATTACTTACCTGATCATCAATAATTTTAGGGCGTTTATATTTTAACCAATTTAAATCAAAATCACTTTCTGGGAAATTATTTAAATTAAATAAGAATTGATAATATTTATAATGAATTTTATCTAAATCAAGAAAGGATAAATCAATTTTATTTTCAAATAATAAAGTTAGAAATAAATGTATTTGGTGGTTATAAAAAATTAAGTTTCTGCTATTGTTATCTATTTCTAGTTGTAATAGAGAATTAATGTCCTCTTTAAACTTTTGAATGAATTCAGGTTCAGTTATAATATTATTATTAATGGCATCAAAATACAAATAATATGATCCATTTTTTATCTCAATTTCTGCTCTAAGATTTTCTTTGTATACCTTCTGCTGTTGATTGTTTAAAAGAGGAAATAAATTTGTAGAGCTAAAATTTAGGACATGGAAATTTACTCTATTTACATCCACAAATCCAAGCGTGGTTTCTTCCTTCGAATTTTTTAAAAGTGTGTAGAATATATTATTTAGTCCATAATTCTCATAAATAATAGCTAAAATTTCATTCAGATTCTTTTGGGAAAATAAATGGGATTTCTTAAGGAAAAATATATTAAGATATTTTAAACTATCTGAGGTTTCATTAAACACAATATATCTCAAAAATTCTGTCATTGAATCGATATAACTAATGAAATTCTCTTCCTCTATGTCCAAATAAGATAATAAAATACATATATTACTAAACTGCCGATCAATAACTAATTTAAAAGTTGTTTTTCCCTGGTAATTAGTATTGAACATTTCACTCCTTCGCGAGCCGCCAAAAAATTTATTATTGTCATAGCCGTTTTTTAAGAATTGAGAAATTTGATTAAAAATTTTATTCCTATCACTTTTACAGAGTTCAATGTTTTCTATTTCCCAATTTCGCAATGCTTTATATAATATTTCAGGAATGGATCTTCTAATAATAGTAACGCAGATCCAGTAATTGAAACATTTCAAATGAGGCTTCCCAAGATTTAAACCTCGACTGATGTGTGGAATATTTTTTAATTTGTAACCTATAATTAAACTTTCGATTGATTTTTGAAATGAATGATTTACTTCATAAGGATTATCAGCGATAATATGGTTAACTCTCAAAAAATTATCTAATTCCTTCATTCTATTCAATAATTCAATAAAGCTTTTACCCCCAGAACCGCCGCCTTTAATCCTGTCCAAAGTTTCTAAAGTGGTGAATTTCAAACTGTCTATTTCTATACAAAGCCGATGTACAATTTTACCATTATTTAAATTTTTATAAAGATTGTATACATCTTTGTCATAAAAGAATTTCAGTTTTTCAAGTTCTTTATCTAAGTTTATTGAATCTACAACCTGTTTAAATTTCTCATAATCGTCTTCTTCGATTTCATCATTTGCTGTATAGGATCTATAAAGATATTTTGATAAATTAACCAAATTGAATTTGGAAAGAAAGCTTATATCGAACCTTCGCTGTTTATTGGACTTCTGGAGCAAATTTTGAAAGGCCTTAAAACTATTAAGGTAGTCACCAATTTCATAAAGAACATATGAATACTTTAAATCCTCAAAGATGTCGGTTGTACTCGAAATCCTATAAGCCTTCTGTTTTTTCTGAATTTCTTGATATTCAAACCGATTTAGGGAGCAGTCAAAACATTTACAATTTATCCCAGTTTTTCTTGTACTTAATCTAAATATATTTTCATCTTCGGGAATAAACTGTCCAAGGGATTTGGGTTTGTCTACATATGCAATTTCATTAATTCCAGACATTAAAAGAATTTTCTTAATGCGAAATGATTTATCGGTAAAATCATCAAGTTCTTTTTCACTGCTAAATCCTTGTAGTAAAGCTTCATAAACATTTTTACTAAAGACAAGTATTCTATCCTCAATGATGTTATAATCTGGGGGTTGTTTAATTGCTTTATTAAAGGGATATAAGTCTGCTATAAATATTTTAGGAAGAACACCAAAAATCTCAAATCTCTTCAACGACTGAAAGGCAGATTCTATAATGTTCTCAGCGTCAGCTTCCTCCGTCAAAAAATAATCATGATCAAAAATTTCTAGTTTAGCTAAGAAATTTAGGATTGAATATACCTTCTGGCCCTTTTTTGATAATTTATCTTTTTGATAATCGTCTAAAAAAAGATTAGGATCAAAATTTATAATATTGATACCAAAATTATTAAAATAAGAAATTTCGGAATTAGGCACATTTTCATCGGGAATGATCAAATAAGATTTCTGCTGATGTTTTTTTAATAAGTGTTGGACTTCTCTAAGTAAAATTTTCAAGTTTATGTCTGAAAAACTGTATCCAACAAATAATATAACTTTATTGCTAAATAAGGATTTTACAAATGTTTCTTTTAAAATATTTGTTTTAGAATACTCCAAATAATCGGTTTCCTTGAGAACAATATTTTTATTTTGAAAATCTCCATGATATTTAATTACAAGATTTTTATGTTCCGCATAGGGCAAATCCTGATCCTTTGAAATAATTGAAAAAGGTAGGCCGTCCTGATCTATAATTTCCTCAAAAAAATAGTCATAATTTGTGGTTACAATATGTTGAGGATTTAATGTAAATAATATTTCATGAATAGGATTTGCAGTAGTACAAGATTCAAAAATTAAATTTTTGAGAATTTCATTATAATCTTTTTCACCTTTTTCGATATGTAATAATTGAGCTAACTTTAATGGATCATCCTCTTGGGTATCAAAGTTTAATTTTTTCTTTATTTTTTCTAATAAATTATTTCCCAAAGGCAAACCAGAATCAAATGAAACTCCAGCTCCTGCAAAAATGACTAATCTGTCCTGATTAATAGCCTTTTTTAATTGAACTAAATTATTTTGGAGATACTTAATTTCCAATCTTTGAAAATGTAGTTATTTATTATTATTTAATTTCTCCAAATAAGCAACCTTATCCTTCTCCGCCTGAACTAAGCGCTCATAGAGTTTCTTATTTTCTTCATAAGCTTCTACAAGTTTATCCAAGGGATTAAAGGTACAATGGTGGTTTACTGTTGGACCCGCATTAATGGTTGAACCTTCATAATTATTTTGGATGTTGTTAAAGATAGCTTCTTCGGAAAACTTTTCAATAACCTCCTTTGTTACTCCTAGAACCTTCGCTATTTTTTCAAGCTTTTCTTCTTCTACTGTTTCACTCTGTTCCAGGTGCGAAACACTTTGTTGACTAATGCCTAGTTCCTCGGCAAGAGTTTCCTGTTTCATCCCACGAAGTTCTCGTATACGAGCAATCTTGCGGCCGATATGGTTTGATTTAGTAGCTGTTGTCATAATTCAAATATAAATAATTCTTTCTCTAACAATTTCGGATTATCCTTACGGGTAAATTACAACCCCGAATGAGTACTACACAAAGCCTATTGGTAGGGCACGGCTTTGAATCTATCTACCTTCAACAAAGAATAATAATCAGCATCATGAAGGATTATTCAAATATAGGATTTTATCCTTATTAAAAGGAAAACTCCCAGTTTTCAAAAACCAAATTAAAATTAATCAGCTATGAGAAAACAATCAATCCCTAAGAAATACCTAAAAGATCTCGTACAAGTGATTTGTTCTATTCTTGATGTGCACTCAATATATTTTATTGGTGCTCAACATGAAAACACTTTTTCCTCCTATATTTTCGATAAACAGAAAAAATCTTCAAAGAGGCACAACTATGGTATTACCATTATAATTATTAGTAAGGAATATGTTGCTGAGCCGAAACACTTTATTAATAAAGTGTTTACTAAGCTGGGGCAGAAAATAAAGATATATCCTATTCTTTATACTACTAATGAGGTCAATTACAGCTGAACTATGGTGATAATTTCCTGGCACGTGTCATATCCCCAGAAACAGAACTATATTCTACAGACAAGTTAGTAGTAACTGGTTATTGTGCTCATCCTTTTATCTACGCCAAGATCAAGAAGGAGTGGGAATTTCGTCTGAATAGAGCCTCATATTTTGAAGATAAAGTTGATACTTGTGCAACTTTCCGTGATGAAGCTGCCAAAATATTCTTGCTGTCCCAGGCCTTCCAACAAACTTGTGCCGCATTGTTAGCGGTTTTCTGGGAGTATAAGCCGTCAATTTTCGACCTGAATTTTCTATTAAACCTTTGTAACCATTTTAGTAGCAGCCCCAGCATAATATTTCCAAAAAAATCCTTTCGATCCCAGAGGGTTTATAATGCATTGGTTCAAGCCCAATACAATCTTTACTATAAATCCTATGTAGATATATCAGAAGAGGATACTGACTATGTGCATCATCTCCTGATTAAATTTTTAAACAAAGCGAAAATGCAAGGAATATTAAAACTCGAAGAATTGCAGCGTCTTCATCAGGTATAAATATAAATTATGAGGTGAAAAATAATGAAGTTTTTGAAAAGGTCTTTAAGGTTAAAGCAGGCCTAATCAACTCGTTTTCGTGCCAAGTTTTAATTAAAGAAAAAAACCGTAAGCAAAACATGTAGAATAATAAAATATATCACTTGATGATCTGATATATTTAAATTAGTTACGTTTTAGAATTAAATTAAAGATGTTTCATAATTTATTCACTTCCTGTTCTTTCACATTTTTTTCAATTTCATATTTTAACCAATTTGGAAATTCTTGTTAGGTGCGGGCAATGTGGTTTAGAAATTCATTCATACCAATTATTGTCACTTTGAATCCTTTGATTTCATCTAATTCAATAAATACCGTTACATCAGAAATTATACTTCTTCCTCTCCAAAAACCAGAATTGATTCTCATTTCATCCACATCGGTCCAATAATCATTATCCATCTCGCAAAGGATCATTAACGAATTAACTACATATTCCATTTGTTTAATAGTGAGTTGTCCGAATTGATTCCAAAACGTTGCTGACGCAATATTTAACTTTTGAGAAGGTTATTTTCCGGTGTGCCCACGAGAAAATTCAGGGTGTCAAAAGCTCCAAGAAAAGGTTGCTCGAAATTTTGCTCAAATTCAGGCACCTCCGTATTTCCTATTTTCACTGTTTCTAATTTGTCAATATTTATTAAATATTGTTCAAAGTCTAATTCTTGAAATTCTTCTTTTGCTTTCATTTCTACTTTTTTGTCCGCTTGCACCTAAATTTCTAATTATAAAAGGTTTCAATTCGGTGAGCTGTGTGAATTCTGTGTTTTCACTAATTATAATAAAACACGAGGATGGTGGATTTTTATGAATAATTTCAACAGTAGTAATTGCGAAATATTGCAAGTCTCCGGATCAACGATATAAATTGAAGACACCGAATTTTTTTAAATGTGTATTATATTTTTTTAATGCGTAAATTTTAAAAAGTTTATGGTGGGGTGAAGCATTGGTCGTCAATAAATTTTTACCATATATCATCTAACTCATCAAATAAATTTCCTTCCTCAGTTTCAACATCTTCTTTAATAGTATTTACTAAAAATAAAGATTCTCTTGCTCGTGTTAAGGCAACATATTTTAAATTGTTTTCTTGGATCGTTTCCCAAGATTTGTGATTGTCCTTTTTCAAAGGAAGTTTGTCATAATCCAAGATGAAAACTCTGTTATTTTCAAGTCCTTTAGCTTTATGTATAGTAGAAAGTTTAATTGCATCTTCACTTTCAGTAACAAGTCCTTCTATCCGTTTTACCAGCTCGTTTATTGTCAATACATCCACATGAATTGATGCTTGCCTTTGTAAAAAATTTATTCTTCTTTCAATATATTCAGTCTCTTCTTTTATAAACTCTTCCTTTGAGGAATCATTCACCATTTTTTTTGCTTTATTCTGAACAAAATAAATATTCCTTTCTTTAACTTTTTCAAAGAAATCATAACCGTTTTTATATACAAACCTTGTATTTAATTCTTGTTTGGAAAATAAAAAGCGGAGTTCATTAAATAGGTCTTTTACATCATCCTGGTGAATATTTACTTTTCTATTATTCTCAAGTAGGACAAAAAGCAATGTTGTTAAGGGTGCTTTTGTTCGGCTGATTATTAAATCTCCATCTTTAGCGACTCCAATAACTTGATTAAATTTAAGTTTTTCAATAATTCCTTCTTTATCTCTAAAAGGTTTTATATCCGCTCTAAAGTTTTGTGCATATTCGATAACATTATTTGGACACCTAAAACAAAATGATAAAGTTAGTTTAGTACAATTCTTTAATAAATTCTCAAACTAGCTAAAAGATTCAATGTCTGCTCCAGTAAATCCATAAATCGATTGACAAGGATCACCAACTGCAATGACCCGACCAGATTTTTTCACATATTTTAAGGCCACTGCTAATTGAGCTTTCGATAGATCTTGACATTCGTCAACAAAGAGTAAATCGTACTTTTTAATGGGGTAAACTTCAAAAACTTTTGGTAAGTAAAGCATATCAGTTAAATCAATTGTATTATGGCTTGTAGCAATTTTATTTCCTTCCTCTAAAAGTCTTTCTGTGCCTTTAAATAATATATCGATAACTGAGTCTAGAATTTTTTCGCTTGTTTTGTTTGGGTCAATTATGTTGAAATGAATAACCATCTCCTTAAATTTAAAGAAGTCATTTTTTTCTAATGTTAACCTAAATTTGTCAACTGAATCAAGGAGTTTATTCTTAAAATAATTGAAATAGTTATTCAGTTGGCTTTTTTCGAAATTGTTTTCTGGTTCAGGATTAATGTCATATAATTTCAAGTAGCGAAAGAATGCTTCCTTATTATAACTTTCAATTGATCTAGATATTAAGTCATTATATTTTCTAGTTTTTACATTATATGGAAGTTCTGAATTTGATTTTAAAATTTCAAATCCAAGTTGATGAAGGTTTTTAACAACAATATTGTCATTCTTTTTTTGTGATATTCTTTCTTGAATTTCATCTCTAATGCTCTTATTAAAAGCACAAAATAGAATTGAATTACTTTTTTCAACAAAGCCAATACTCTCAATTATAGTCGTTGTTTTTCCAGAACCAGCAACTGCATCTATAATTCCGTGATTCGAATCAAACTTTATGAAATTGTAAATTTTTTCTTGTTCAGGTGTTGGTGTCATTCAATTCCTCTTGGTTATGTTCAAATAATTGGCAAGTTCTTATAAATAGAATTAAAATAGGTGGTAAGTTATTTCTTGCCGAATAGCTTATCTATTTGTTTCTTCGTTAAGGCTTTAGAAAAACCAACATTTCCACTATTACTTCCATGAATAAATCTCACTGAAGTCATTCCCATAACGGAATAATAGTCAAGGGATAAGTAGCCGTCATTAAACTGTACGGTAATGTCTTCTTCTGGTGGATTATCCCAATTAGTTATTATTAAAGTATACAACTGATCGAAACTTTCCTCATTTATTGAGAAATTCTTGAACTCATCGATATGTTCATATTGAGTGTCTCTATATTGTACTGTATATACCTCATTTAATTTGTATACTTCTATATTTTTTAAAGATCCTATTTTAATGGGATTACTCTCTAATACTTTTAATTGAGCTTGCGACGTCAGGTTTATTGTCAAAGCCACAAATAAGACTAGCCATAATTTATTCATTTTTTAGAGGTTTATTTATGTTTATTTTTTTTGAATTCTCAAGTCTAACCTATAAAATTTATTAGGCCACAGGTTGAACTAGTGCTAAACGAATTGTCAATTTTTTTACATAAAAGAACAATCATTTTTACATGTCATGTCTAATTTCTTGATCAATTACAGAAGCAATCTCATATGCTGTTGAGGCTAATATAATCAATAATTTAACAAAAATTGAGGACTGTATTTCTTATTCTTAGGTGGGAGGGAAATAGCAAGAGGATAACACGCTGACGCAATGTTATTATTTATATTCCCCTCATTTTCACAGTTGTATGAATTGGGATTAGAAACTTTTAGATGAGATATACTGTAAAAACTTTGGGAAGGCCTGTAAATTCAAGAATTATTTACAGTAAATTCACTTAAAACACTATTTTTCTGAGTGCCGATGGTAAATGTTACTCTGTAGAGGGATGGAAGAAAGTCGTTCCTTTTACCACACATTTTATAGTATTAGTTCGGTAGATATGGGGCAAAAATTTTCTAGTGTTGCAAGAAAAAAGCGAACGAAGCAAAGCGAAGTGCTGCAAGCCCCAAAATCTACTATAACTAATACTATGTTGCGCGGCTGATTTTCTACAATTGAACCTTAAATAAACTTTAATTTAAAGACTAACTATTAGAACCTTTTAATTTTAATTTAGCAAAAAGTTGAACCAGATTTTCACTTTAAATTATCGTTGAAATACAATAGAGGAGAATATTATTTATCTTTCTTCTAAAAGTTGAATACGAAAATTAGAATTTTATTTATTTCAATTCTTGTAATTTTTACTTCCTGTAAAAATGAGGATCATAGTGGAAAAGTTGTTTTGGATAGTACTAGTGATTCTACCTCGGTAATAGATAGGTTGAATGGTAGTTGGAAGTTAATTAGAGTAAACGACACCTCATTTACTATTGAAAATGTGTATCCAATTAATTATGGAGGTCAACCTAAAATAGCCATAGATACAGATGAAAGAAAAATTGGAGGTTTTACAGGATGTAACACTTGGGGAACAACGTTAAATATTGTTGATAATTCGATTGTTTTTATTGATTCTATAGAAAAGCACGAACAAGGATGTGGGGGAACCTGGGAAGCAGAATACTTGAATTTACTGAAAAACAACAAATCATTTACTGTACAGGATGATCACTTAAAGTTGACTTCAAGTGATAATAAAACGCTGACATTTCAAAGAGTAAAATAAAAATTTTTGGATAAGACAAGAATGTCTGATCCCAAAATGGTTTGGGAATTTATCTCTTGGCATTTAGAAGGACTGGAAATTACTACATAAAAGAGTTTGAAAATAATTTAAAGCCTAAAGGATTACTCATAAATACGAAATAGCATATGAAAAAATCAACAGTAGAAGAAATTAGAGAGCGGTTTGACAATGATATAGAACGGTTCTCCAACCTTGGTACAGGTCAACTTGCTACAATTGACGCAAAGGTTTCGCTAGAACTTATTACAGAAGCCTCTAAACGTATTACACCTAAAGCTGAGAATTTATTAGATATTGGTTGTGGTGCAGGAAATTATTCTCTTATGATGCTTTCAAAATTACCAAATTTGAATTGCACCTTAGTTGATTTAAGTCAGCCTATGCTGGAAAGAGCATTAGAAAGAGTATTACAACAGGCAAAAAGAAAAGTAGAAATTGTGCAGGGGGACATTAGAGTTATAGAGCTGCCTGAAGAACATTTTGACATCATCTTAGTAAGTGCAGTCTTGCACCATTTGAGAGATGACAGAGACTGGGAAACTACCTTTACTAAACTTTTTAAGTTATTAAAACTAGGTGGTTGTTTAATGATTTCTGATCTGATTACACAAGACACCGAAGTAATAAATGACTATACTTGGGAAAAGTATGGCGACTATTTAGAACGCTTGGGTGGGAAAGAATACCGCGAAAAGGTCCTAGATTATATTGCAAAAGAAGATTCCCCTAGGTCAATGAATTATCAATTGGATCTTATGAAGAAAGTAGGTTTTAGGAAGGTTGAGATTCTTCACAAGAATATGTGTTTCGGAGCTTTTGGTGGAATAAAATAGTTAATCGTTAATCCTTATTGATCTTCTGTTTGTAACTAACGGAAGCACTTCCTTAGTCTGTTCCTGATATTCTTGATGATATTATTGCCGATTTGAACAGGGAATTTCAAAGCTTATTGAGCTGAGCATTTCCCCCGTTTGTAAAAAATAATAAGGGGACAGAGGTAATTACCCCTTTCCAGTCCCACAAAAATTCCCTTAACCTTTGGGTGGTAAGGAGTTTTTAAATAGCCCTTTTATAAGATTTGACGCAAATTTCTTCCTGTATATGATGCTTTACAAAGCATTTGACGCAAATTTACATCTAAACTATGTTTGACAGTGAATTAAATACCTGATAATCAATAGTGTGGGGGAATGTAACGGGGCTCTGCCCGTTACCCTCTTGCTATTCCCCATTTATTTTAAACTTATTTCTTTTATACCATTTTATAGGTCTCTTTTAGATCTTTACTACCCACCTTAATAGAAAAATTTATATAAAATATAAGTATCATTTTTTTTAAAAAGAAAAAATGCATAGGATTGCAGTTCTTCAACGTAAAGTTGTCATAAATGCCCAAATGAAATAGAAATGGATAATATATTAGAACTAAAAACCATAAGTGAACTTCAAGAATTTAATTTCTTTATACCATCTTACCAAAGAGGTTATAGATGGAGTACTAAAGAAGTTGTCGAGTTATTAAATGATATTTCCAATTTTACACCTAGATTAATAGAGGAACATAGTGATGAAAAAACATGGTATTGTCTTCAACCCATTGTTGTAAAGAAAATTGAGAATGGCAAATATGAGGTTATAGATGGGCAACAAAGACTTACTACCATATATTTGATTCTCTATTATTTAAATCAAGATTTTGTTGAAAAAAAAGAGATAAGTTATTTCAATTAGATTACCAAACGAGGAGCGGTTCAAAAGTTTTTCTGAGCCAATTAGAAGACGATATTGATAACAAAACGAATATTGACTTTTATTATATCTCAAATGCTTTTAAAGCAATTACTGATTGGTTTGAAAGCAAAGGGAGTAATTTTGACACAGGTGATTATCGTTCTAAATTTAAATTCAATTCTAAAGTCATTTGGTATTTAAGTAATGAGACTGATTCAATTTCAATTTTCACAAGAATAAATATTGGAAAAATTCCTTTAACAAATTCTGAATTAATTAAAGCACTTTTCCTTAATAGTTCAAATTTTCAAAACCAGGAAAATAAGCTTAGGTTGCGGCAATTAGAAATCGCAACTGAATGGGACAACATTGAGAATTCATTACAAGATGACAAATTTTGGTTCTTTTTAAATCAAAACAATGTTGCAACAAACAGAATAGAATTCATTTTTAACTTAATGAATGAAGAGCCAGACCCTAATGACAACTATGATACCTTTAGATATTTTAGTAAGAAATTTTCAAAAGGTAATAATGAGGAGTTAACAAAAAATTGGAATGAAGTAAAAAGGTATTATCAACGTTTTAGTGAATGGTTTAGTGAAAGGGAACTTTATCATAAAATCGGTTTTCTAATTAGCACTGAATCTACAAGCATTAAGGAACTTTACATCATGTCTGATGATATAAGTAAATCTGAGTTTAAAGAATATTTAGATAAACTTATCAAAAAGGATCTAAAAAATGTTGACATTAATGAGCTTCAATATTCGGATGGAAATGACGTAAGAAAAATCCTTTTGCTATACAATATTCTTACTATGCTGGCAAGTTCAAAAGACAACTCTTACTTTCCTTTTGATTTATATAAAAATGAAAAATGGGATATCGAACATATTACTTCTGTCAAGGATAAATTGCCTGAAAAAAATAAAAAACAGTGGATAGATGATGCTATTGTATTTGTTGGTAATGAAAGTAAAATAGAAAAGAGTCTTAGAAAAAAATAAACAATTGGAAAGAAGATGATGATGAAGGATTTAAAAGTTTATTCGAAGAAGTTGTTTCATATTTTAATTCTGAGTTAAGAGAGGATGATGACATTAATGATTTATCAAACCTCACATTGCTCGATGCTGGAACTAACAGAAGCTACAAAAACGCAGTATTTCCCTTTAAGAGAAAAACCATTATCAACCGCGATAAGCAAGGTGTTTTCATTCCTATCTGCACAAAGAATGTTTTCTTAAAATATTTCAGCGAATATCCTCCTAAAATTTCTTTTTGGTCCCAGGAAGACCGTGAGAATTACGAGAATGATTTAAATGACGTATTAAATTCTTACTTATCATAAATTCTATGCAAAACGAAAAATACAAAGGTAAAATCTTCAGTTTTTATGAACTATTAGCATCCAATAAAATTGAAATCCCCATTATCCAGCGTGATTACGCACAAGGAAGGAAGGATAAAAAGAAAATAAGACAAAATTTTTTAGAAGCTTTGTATGATAGCATTGACAAAGAAGAAAAAATAATGCTTGATTTCGTATACGGGAGTAATACAGACGATGCATTTCAACCATTAGATGGCCAGCAAAGATTAACAACATTATTTCTTTTACATTGGTACGCTGCACAAAAAGATAAAAAATTAGTCGATGAAAAAAATATTTTAATAAAATTTACATATGAAACAAGAATTTCCTCCCGAGATTTTTGTAATTCTCTGGTAGAAAACAGCCTTATTTTAACACAAGATTCACCTCCTAGTGAAACTATAATTGATTCACCTTGGTTTTATTTATCCTGGAAGAATGACCCTACCATCGATGCAATGCTTAGGACAATAGATGACATTCATCTTAAATTTTATAACACCCCTAATCTTTGGTATAAATTAACGTCTAAAGAATTTGACTTAATCCGATTTTATCACGTAGAATTAGAAAATATCGGTTTAACTGATGATCTCTATATCAAAATGAATGCAAGGGGGAAATTGCTTTCAACATTTGAAAACTTTAAAGCTGGATTTGAGAAAAGAATTCGAGATGAAAAATGGGAGTCTTTTTCGGACTTCACAAAATCATTTGCATTTAAAATAGATACTACTTGGACGGATCTATTTTGGAAACATTTTAGAAAAGATAATGCAGTTGATACTTCGTTCGTTAACTTTATTTCTACCCTATTAATGATTAGACAGTCCGTTGAAAGAAATAAAAAAACAGAAGAAAGATTGAGAATCATCTCAAAATTGCAAGAGGATTCAAATAACATCTCTCCCAAACTTTTTGAAGTTGATGATTTCAACTATCTAGTTGAATGCCTTAATCTTATTGACGATCATTTTGTTGAAATTGAAGCGATTAAGTTCAATTTCCCCCTTTTTAGGCATGAGCCAAAAGAAAGTTTAATTAAAACCATCACACTTGAATCAGACGCTTCATATACTCAGAAGGTACTTCTTTTTGCTCAATTAGAATATTTCAGAAAAGTGAAAATTATAGATACTCAAAAATACTTAGAGTGGATGAGAGTAGTTAGAAATATAATTTCTAGAGGGGACATAGAAAAAAGTGGTAAGAGACCTGACATCGTAAGAAGTCCAGCAACATTTGATGGTGTTATATACCTTATATCTGAGTTATCAACCGGGTGTAAGGATATTTATGGCCATTTATCAAATATTAGTAATCTAAGTTCAACATTTGCTAAAGAACAAGTTGAAGAGGAGAAATTTAAAGCTAAAATAATATTCAAAAATCCTGACTCTAAAAAAATACTTTTTGAGTTAGAAGATACAGATTTATTAAGGGGAAGAATTGATTTTATTTTTTACTGTTTGGATATTGACAAACAACAAGACAGTATTGATACTGAATTTTTAGAAGAAATTAAAAACGTATTCATAGACAACTTGAGTACCGACACATGCTTAACAAATGATTTAAGAAGAGCTTTACTGACCATATCAGTTAACGGTAGGTATGAATTTTATCACTATTGGTGGTCTTTTTGGAATGTAGTAGATAGTGATAAGAGAAGATTGATAGACAAATATCGTGAGATCGAATATCTGATCCACTCTGAGTTTAGCGAATATTTCAAAATTCTAATTCATAGACTTAGAAGTAACAGTTTGAAGGAGATAGTCAATAACTTTAATCCCGACAACAGTTTTCCTAATTGGAAACTAAAATTAATTAAGGAAGAAAATTTATTAAACGAGAATGGTTCAAATTACATAGCTATCTCTCAAGACAATAGTTATTGCTATTTATTAAAAAGTAAAAGACCGCGAGATAAAAAAGGGTGTATCAAAATTGAGTAAGAACTACCCTCAGCGGTCTGTGTATTTTTCATACCTACAGAGTAAACTTTATACATATATCGTTTAGCACCTTATTATGAGTGAAGATTTCAGGAATTTCCCGACTTATAACCAAGCAATTAAAGGAATTGAAAAATTAAAAAATATTGAATGGCCAATTTTTGAAAATTTTAAACAAACGGAGGATTATGTGAAGGCAATAGAAGATATTATTTTTCAAGAATTCGAAATAATTCCTTCAGCTTTACAATTTTTTAAACCTGATAAATTTAATTTATCAATATTCCGTGCAAGAGAAACAAGTACATTTAAGAATATTGACTTGATTTCGGAGCATAGTTATCCCCCGCTTAATATTACTAGCTTTGGAAGATGTAATTTTCCTGAAAATCCAGTCTTCTATGGTTCTGATCATCCAATAACTTGTCTTCTGGAAATTATTAGAGAATCTGATTATAAAGAAAAAGAATTCTGTCTAACGAAATGGGAGATTTTAAAATCTGATACTCCAGTAGCGATTCAACCTTTTTTTCATTCAGGTTTACCAAAAGAAAATGGATTTAGTGCTATTAAAGAAATGGAAACACTAAAACTTGATGAAACATTTGAAAACAAATTAGATTTGGACAAAAAAGCTGGATTACTAAAATTGTTAGACTTTTTCCGAACCACTTTTATTACTGATGCTAAGCATAAACTCTCCGCAGCAATTGCCTATAATTTCTTGTACGCAAAACATAATTTAAGAACTGATATTTTAATGTATCCCAGTATATATACCCAATTAACAGGAATGAACATGGCGATAAGTCCAAATTTTGTGGATAATCAAATGCAATTGAAAAGATTATATAAAATAAAAATTACAGATATTAATAAACAGGATAAAAAGTACAAACTTAGTATTGGAGAATATGCTTACGTCGAGAAGAATGTAATCATGTGGAATACCTTTAAAAAAAATGACAAACAGTTTGAAAAATTCTTTTCATTAGATTTGAAGAGTTACTTAAATCTATCATAAGAAGAAATTAGGAATTATAAGATATACAACGGAGCACTAGATTTAAGAATACGTTCCTTTAAACTAATTTTTCGTAATATTGTTTAAGAGAGATTTCAAATCTTTGGCATATTCTATTAGTATGGAAGGAGACGAATATAAATTTGTCCATGATTATTTTGAACATCCAGCTTTAACTTTATTCTGCTTTTTATTCAACATGATTTGATCCAATTTACTAATATCCAAGCTCAATTTTTTCTCCAGCACCCTGGCATAAATCTGGGTAGTGGAGAGTTTCTTATGTCCTAGTAGTTTTGAGACAGTTTCAATAGGAACTCCATTTGAAAGTGTAATTACAGTAGCAAAAGTGTGTCTGGCAGAATGAAATGTGATTTTCTTTCTTATTCCTATACTATCTATTATATCTTTTAAATATTTATTGATCTTCTGGTTCGAAATAACCGGAAAAACTTTCTTGGCCTCTTTAAAAACCTGTTCCTGATATTTTTTGATGATATCCTTAGCACATTCGAGCAGAGGGATTTTCACAGATTGCTGCGTTTTTTCCCTCTTTGTGTAAATCCAGTCCTTCCCATCTATCCCTTTCACAATTTGATCAGTAGTAAGTTCCTTTAAGTCGGTATAAGATAAGCCTGAGTAGCAAGAGAATAAGAACATATCTTTTACCCGTTCAAGGGATTCACTGGTAAATTTCGTTTCTTCTAAAATATGGAGCTCACGCTCTGTTAGAAATTGCCGATCATTTTTTTCAAATTTAAAGCTATAGTGGATATAACGGATCAAATTGTGCCAGTGATTTCGGTCGGTTAGTGCCAGACATTTCGGTTTAAATTGTGCCACTTTTTACTGGTTGGTAGGACTTATACCTAGTTCGTTTTGTGCCAGTGATTTCGGTTCTATTTGTGCCACTTTAAAAGATCAGGTAAATAATACCTTGTCGCTTAAAATAAGCGATATGGCCAACACACTTGATCCGATGGACTTAAAACAAATTCTTTCTTTACACCTCGATGGGCTTAGTAACCGTAAAATTGGTACAACCCTTGGAATCTCTCGCAATACGGTAAATAATTATATGCGTTTGTTCAAGGCTAGTGACTATTCTTATAAAGAATTGTTAGCCCTCGACAATGCAGCTTTAGAAGCACTTTTTCCTTCCCACACCACGATTGACAATGCGCGCTACGAGGAACTTATGCTCTATTTTGAGGGGGTCAATAAAGCCCGGAATCATCCCGGATTTACCTTTTTATACCATTACCAGGAGTATGTACAACAGGCCAAAGATCCTTATGGGTATACCCAGTTTATGGAACATTACTGGCGCAAATATGCCAGGGAGAAGGGGTCGATGAAACTTGAACATGACCCTGGGAAAGAATTATTTATTGATTTTGCGGGTAAGAAACTTCATATTATTGATAAGCAAACCGGAGAGGTGATCCCGGTAGAAGTATTTGTAGCCATCCTTCCCAATAGCCAATACACCTATGTGGAAGCCTGCAGGAGTCAGAAACGGGAAGACCTGATTAACTGCTGCAAAAATGCGCTGCAGTTTTATAGAGGAGTGCCCAAGGCCATCGTATCGGACAATCTAAAATCTGCTGTAACCCGAGCCAGTAAGTACGAGGCCGATATCAACCGGAGCTTTAAAGACTTTGCCCGGCATTATAACTGTGTGATCAATCCTACGCGGGGATATGCTCCTCAGGACAAGGCGCTGGTAGAGAATGCGGTAAACCTTGCCTACCAGCGCATCTATTACCCACTTCGGGAGATGCGCTTCTTCTCTTTGGAAGACCTGAACCGAGAGATAAGACGGCTGCTGGAACGATACAATAACCTGCTGTTCCGGCGTAAGGAAGCTAGTCGCCTGGAACTGTTCCAATCGGTGGAACGGGAATATCTAAAACCCTTGCCAGAGATGGCTTATGAACTCAAAGGCTATCGAAGGGCTAAAGTCCAGAAGATGGGCTATGTGTACTTCTCCCCGGATAAAAGCTACTACAGCGTACCCTATCGTTACATCGGAAAAGAAACCACTATCCATTATACTGGTTCTTCAGTCGAAGTCTATTATTACCATCAACGGATTGGCTTGCACCAGCGTAACCCCTCCAAAGGAAGCTATAATACCAACAAAGAGCATCTTAGCAGTACCCATAAATTCTATAGCGACTGGAGCCCGGAATTTTTTAAGAAGAAAGCGGCCGCGCATGGCAAGCACGTACTGGGTTGTGTAGAGAAAATAATGGCCGGAGTGGACTACCCGGAGATAGGCTACAAACGAGCTATGGGGGTGATCCAGCTCCATAAATCCTATGGCACGCAGCGTCTGGACAATGCCTGTAAAAGAGCACTTCAGGCAGATGCCGCTACCTACCAGCGCATCAAGAATATCCTGAAGAATAACCTGGATAAAACCTCCCTGTTCTACCAGGACCTGGAAGAAGATAAATCCCATATCCCCAAACACGATAACATCCGGGGTGCCTCGGCATATCAATAACGTATCATTAATCCAATGAAATATGAACAACAATCAGACTATTGAAAAACTAAAACAAATGCGCCTGGGGGCTATGGCCCAGTTACACCTGCAACATGTAAAGGACAACCGCATAGAAAACATCACTGCAGATGAATACCTGGCACTGCTAACTGACCACCAATGGGAAGACTGGCAGAACCGAAAGATAGAGCGGCTCTTAAAACAAGCGGGGTTCAAGCAACAGGCCAGCCTTGCCGATGTGAACTACACCCAGAACCGCAATCTGGACAAGAATATGTTTACCCGCTTAGGGAGCCTGGATTTTATCACCAGGAAGGAGAATATTATTCTTACCGGAGCTTCCGGGGTAGGTAAAAGTTATTTGGCTCAGGCTTTAGGACATCAGGGATGTATGATGGAATACAAAACCATCTACACCAATACCGCCCGGCTTTTAAAAAAACTAAAACTCAGTAAAGTGGACGGAACCTACCTTAAAGAATTAGGAAAACTCCTGAAAGCAGATTTGCTGATTCTTGATGATTTTGGCCTGCAGAGCTTTGATAACCATGCCAGGGAAACTTTAATGGATATCATTGACGATAGGTATAATAAAGCTTCTACTATTATATCCTCTCAATTACCTGTATCTGCTTGGTATGATATTATTGGTGAGGGAACTATAGCAGATGCTATTTTGGATAGGATCGTGAACTCCTCGCATCGAATAGATCTGAAAGGAGAGTCATTAAGAAAAGGAGCTTTAAAAAACGAGTAAGAGTAATTTTTTATATAATTGTAGTATCTTTTAAAGTGGCACTGTTTGACCGAAACAGGTGGCACCATCACTCCGAAATAGCCACTATAGCTCCTAAAAGGATTTTTCTCAAGCCATTCTAATTTGATTGCTAGGTTGAGGAGTTTCTTTAACCGTTCCAGATGTTTCATAGTTCCATTGGTTCCACAGGTTTTACGATCTTTTTTTGGACTGTAGCTTCTCAGGAACATTTCAAATACTGTAACGAACTGGTAATTGATATGTTTCAGGTAAATATTGTCGGTTTTCTTTTTCTTCTTTAAAAACTCTTCAAGATACTTTGCAGTAGTGTGGTAATTTTTAAGGGTTCCCCATTTAAGAGTGCCTTTCATTTTTTCATTATGATAAGCAACTATGTCCTTGATGGTTTTATGATCTTCATCCAGTCCCAGGTAAGAGGCTTTTACCTTAGCTGGGGTAATTAAGGAATCTTTATCTAAAAGTTTCTTATGGGTTTCGAGGAGTTTTGAATAGACTTGGTCCAGGTAGCTATTCAACTTTTTAACTCTGGGAGTAGTTCCTTTGAGTCTACCTTTGGAATTATCCCATTCATTCACGGAAGTCTTTCTTTGAAGACTCATTTCAGAGCATTTTCCATTTACTGTAATCCTTGCGTAAATGGATAAATCTTTTGTGTTCCGGTTCAGTTTTCTGGTAAAGAAAAGAACGGAAAAGGTAGTAAAATCAGGCATTTTATACGTCTTTAAGTGAAACAATAGTTTTTAAAGACGAAAGTCAAATTAACCGAAAGGTTCTTCTAAGATAGTGAATTAGTGAAAAGAAAGTATTCACCGAATCATTCACTAAACAGGTTGATATTATATGATATCATCTGATATCAATAAAAATAAAAAACACTGAAAATCAAATGATTAACAGTGTTTTATCTCCACTTATTAGGTGGTTCGTCGGGGTGTTACCCTCTTGCTATTCCCTCTTGCTATTCCATCTTGCCTATTAAATTACAGAAATGTTATTTTAAAAATTCATCTTTATTGACAGAGTTAATAAAGTAAAACTTAAAAATCATTTTCCATCATTTCTATATTCTTTTGTGTACCCTTATAAATTAATGGATATCTCGTATAAATTTTTCGACGTTCACCGGAGGAATTTTTGTTTTTCGGTCCTAAAGTGAGAAAAATAGATTTTTTAGAACTTAGAAAATTATGTAGCTCGCAGGCTGAAAATTTTTCTAAATCTGAAATAGTTAAACATTTAATAGTGTCCATTGAGAACTTTTGGCCTACTTCTTCAAGATTCACATACTCATTAAATCCTTTTCTATTATCAATTATGAATTTATAACCGTCTCTTTGAAATAGGGTATCTTTACTTTTAATGCTTATTAAGTAATGAAATAAGCCTTGTTCATCAGAATTTACAACACCATCCTTATCATAAATATTTAATTCTGTCGTCTTTTGTTTCGAATTTTGAGCAATTAAACTAAATGGTAAAATCAGAAAAAAAATGAGTAAATAATAGAAATATTGAGTTCTCATAGGTCCATCAATTTTGATTATAATTATTTAGTAAATTAATTGAATAAGAAATTTTTGCTTTTTCGGTACTGCTTAAATTAATATACTCTTGAGTTCCTTCCAGACCTGCCCAAGCTAAGTATTCAAAATAATTTGAAAGACTACTAAAAGTAATTAATCCAGAGGAGATATAATTCTCAAATGGATCTTGCGGATCATCCAACCAGGGGTGGACTGCCATAAGATTTGCTGCAATACCTTCCCGTAGCTCAAGAATGTTGAATAGATCATGATTCCATTGGGGATTGCCACTGCCCAAATTTTTGTAATAGGTAGCCAAAGCATTAAAAACGTTAAAACTTGTGAAAGGACTTGGATTTCCATAATTAGAAAAACTATATGCACCACTTGGAGTAATATTTAAAATTAAACCTGATTCAATGCTACGAACTAAAAGTTCAGCGTGAACCAATTCGTGAATAATGGCTAATGCGATTTCCATAGTAGAAGCGTTTTGAACAAATGTATCTTTCAGTCTGATCCTTATATATTTATCGGACCCATTATAGGAAGCGTAAGTTCGAGCTTTATAGGAAAAACCATTTTCATCAGGAATTGCTCCTATGTCAAATTTAATATTTGCTTCTTTTGAACTTTGGAAGTGATCATTTATTATATCGTTAAAAATGGTGCTAGATAAATTTTTTAAATTATCATATACTTTTTTGGTTTTCGCATTACTACGGAAAGAGGTATCTAAAATAACCCTCTCATCAAAATCCACTTCACCTCCATATATAACTGCCTTAATAGCCTCCGCACTAAAATCCTTAGCTTCTTCAGAAAATGAATTTTCTCTTAAAAACATTAAATTTTGCATGGTAACTGACACATGACTATCTAAATAATTTCTTTGGATATTATTGAGTCTAGATCCTAATTCACTTTTTACCGTTTGTAACCAGAGTAGATAATCTTCGTCATACATAGCTCCACCACCTGTTGGGCTGGTATAAGTACTTCCTCCTGAAGTGTAGGTAGCTGTTTCACCATTCGGTATAAAGTCAGAGTAATAAGATGGGGAATAATTATTATCTACTATCTCATACCTTACCACTCTACAATCGGTGGCTACAAGTACCCAACCTGAAAGGTGATTAGCTTGAAGTTGCCCTTGATCAGGGGTCCAAAGATATTCATAAGTACAAACCCAGATGCTCGCCATTTGTTTTTGATTCAGGGAATCCAGAGTTAATTTTAAAGGTGTAAGGCGAAATTCATTTGTATTTTCCGTAGGGTCTGATTCGCGAAATTCTTTCCAGCTATAATTATACTCCACCAGATATGCATCATAATCTCCTTCCTTATTTTTATTAAATAGAATATTTTTAATTTTTTCATTATCTCCTTGAACAGTCCGGAAGGTGTAGGAATCAAATTTTCCATTCGTAATGTAAGTTGCAGAGTCGGTAAAAATAAATATATCATGAGCTTCTAGAAATACCGTTCGTTCATCAGATTTCTTTTGATTAGAGGAAATCTTTTGAAGTTTTTCCTGAATTTGGGGATTGGATATTATTTCCTTGTGAGGAATGAGCTCCATTGAAAAAGGAGATTTTTCAAACTTTTTTTCAGCTCCTGTTTCGGGGTTATCTTTAGAACAGCCAATAAACAAAATAATTAACACGACTAAACAGTAAATTTTCTTCATTTGATTTAGATTTTTGAATTAGAAAATTTGCATCGTTCAGTAGGGTGCCAAATGCAATATTGTTCAATATAAGTTTTTAATATTACTTATAAGATGATTTGAGGCAACTAAAAATTTTCAAAGAAAGAAATTACGGCTAAAACCGTATAAAAATTAATTGTTGGTAAATTTTTTTATTAATATCCTAACGGTCTTTTCATGCGCCACTTATAGAGAAGGAAAACTATATGGGGTTTAGATATCTTTATACCCTATTGACCTTGTTTAGTAATAGTGTTTTTCAGTCTGAAAAGCCGGGCCTGATTTCTAAACTCAGGAATGGTTGTCTAAATTTTTGGCTTCGGCTACGAATTTTTTCTCGACTCTCTTAAAATAGGAATGATTCATTGTAGATACAGAATTTTCGAACTTTTTAATTTTTTTTTCGAAGTATGGAGAGAGAAGTATCCTCCTTTTCTCGGTAGATACAATTATCCTTTAATATTCCCCTGCTTTTTATTACTTATAATTTGATCCAAATTATAAATATCTGAACTGAGCTTACTTTCAAGCACTCTCGCATAAATCTGGGTAGTGGAGATTTTTGTATGTCCTAACAGCTTAGAAACCGTTTCTATTGGAACTCCATTAGACAGAGTGATTACCGTAGCAAAGGTATGCCTAGCAGAATGAAAGGTGATTTTCTTCCTTATTCCTATGCTATCCATTATATCTTTCAAATACTTATTGATCTTCTGGTTCGAAATAACCGGAAAAACTTCCTTGGCTTCTTTTAAATGCTGTTCCTGATATTTATTGATGATTTCCTTAGCAGATTCGAGCAACGGGATTTTCACGGATTGCTGCGTTTTTTCCCTCTTGGTATAGATCCAATCTTTCCCATCTATCCCTTTCACAATTTGATCAGTAGTAAGTTCTTTTAAATCAATATAGGATAAGCCGGAGTAGCAAGAGAATAAAAACATATCTTTTACCCGTTCCAATGAATCACTGGTAAAAACTGTTTCTTCCATTTTATGAAGCTCACGCTCTGTGAGAAATTGCCGATCATTTTTTTCAAATTTAAAGCTATAGCTCCTAAAAGGATTTTTCTCAAGCCATTCTAATTTGATTGCTAGGTTGAGGAGTTTCTTTAACCGTTCCAGATGTTTCATAGTTCCGTTGGTTCCACAGGTCTTCCGACCTTTTTTCGGGCTGTAGCTTCTGAGGAACATTTCAAATTCTGTAATGAATTGATAATTGATATGTTTTAGGTAGATGTTGTCCGTTTTCTTTTTCTTTTTTAAAAACTCTTCTAAGTAATTTGCAGTAGTACGATAGTTTTTAAGGGTTCCCCATTTCAGGACGTCTTTCATTTTTTCATTATGATAAGCAACTATGTCCTTAATGGTCTTATGATCTTCATCCAGACCCATGTAAGAGGCTTTTATCTTAGCTGGGGTAATCAGGGAATCTTTATCTAAAAGTTTCTTGTGCGTGTCAAGGAGTTTAGAATAAACTTGATCCAGGTAGCTATTAACTTTTTTAATTCGGGGAGTAGTTCCTTTGAGTCTACCTTTGGAATTATCCCATTCATTCACGGAAGTCTTTCTTTGAAGACTCATTTCAGAGCATTTTCCATTTACTGTAATCCTTGCGTAAATGGATAAATCTTTTGTGTTCCGGTTCAGTTTTCTGGTAAAGAAAAGAACGGAAAAGGTAGTAAAATCAGGCATTTTATACGTCTTTAAGTGAAACAATAGTTTTTAAAGACGAAAGTCAAATTAACCGAAAGGTTCTTCTAAGATAGTGAATTAGTGAAAAGAAAGTATTCACCGAATCATTCACTAAACAGGGTGATATTATATGATATCATCTGATATCAATAAAAATAAAAAACACTGAAAATCAATTGATTAACAGTGTTATATATCCACTTTTTAGGTGGTTCGTCGGGGTGGCAGGATTCGAACCTGCGGCCTCCTGCTCCCAAAGCAGGCGCGATAACCGGGCTACGCTACACCCCGAGAACAGCTTGCGTTGTAAATCTCAATAAGTCAAATTTTAAATTCCAACTTTAAATCTGAAACTTTGAACTTTAAGTCTTGAACCAACTTAGCGGCTGCAAATATATATTATTTCATCTAATTCCTGTCACAAACTAATTTTTTCTGTTTCTTTTTTTTTATTCGTTTAAAAGAGGAACTATTTGTCCCCCTCCTACCAGTCATTTCTCCTTCATAAGCAGAAAATTTATAAAAAATAAATTCAGGTTTTCAAATTTTAGGGCTTTATTTTCTGATAAATTAGTTGTACAGAGGGGTCTGGGTTATTATAATGATTAGCATCTATGGTAATTGTGGAATTCCCGCCGATTTGAACCTGGCCCGATTCTACTTTGGAATTCCAAAGCTCTATTCTTGAATTGTTTTGAATTTCTCCCGCCACGTGTTTTATTGAAATTACTGAATGGGAATAAATTGAAGAATCATATTTCAAATCAACCAGGAGACTATCAATAACTTTCAAATTTGTACCATTTCCTGAAAAATGAAACGACGCATTCATGCCTTTAAGTTCCAAACCTTTTAAACTGTCCAAAGTGCTGTATAAATTTATACTCATTGTGTCAACGATAATTTTAGTTTTTGATTCAACCAACTCCATTTTAAATTGATTGCAAAGACCGGGTTTGTTCATTCGGTCAATAATAAGCGTATCTCCAGATACATGGTATTCAAGCTCTGGTAATTCTATTTCACTTTCTGCAAATACTGAAAAGGTATTGCTGGCCTGTGCGCTGAATGTAATATTGCCGACCTGACTGATTTTTTTTATTTTTAAGATCTTGAATGACGGAAGAGGAATGTCTTTTCGGAAATTGGAAGAACAACCTACCTGTAACTCCTGAGAGTTAGGATCAAAAAACCTTTCCTTTTTCTCACCCCTGAAGCGGATTTCCGCAGCAATCCCGAATATATAAGCTATGAATAAAATGCAGAACGCTGTGAGTATGATATTGCTGGTTTTCATATTTTAATAATTCTAAATTAGAGGTCTAAGTGTTTCTTAAGTTCTTCCTGGGTAATACCTAATTGGGAAGCTTCTTTAATGAATTGAGGTAAAATCTTTTCAAAAAAGTTAATTTTCCTTTCTTTGATAATGCATTCAGGAGCTATAGAAGTAACGAAATAACCAATCCCCCTTTTATTCTCAATTATTCCTTTTGATTGTAACTCAGTATAAGTTCTCATAATAGTATTGGGATTTACACCTACTTCTGCCGCAAGTTCACGCACAGAGGGTATCTTTTCACCGGGTTTATATTCTTCATTGATAATTTTATCCGATAGATTATCAGCAATTTGAATATAAATACTTTGATTGTTTTCAAATTCCATCTTACACCTCCTTTTCCCTTAATTTTAAATATGTTACTACACCAAGGACAAGTCCCCAGCACAAAATCCAAATGCTAAAAAAATTTATAAGTTTTTGCTGGTCCACACCACCAGTACCAAAAGGTGTTAAATAACTTTGATGGGATGACAAACTATACTGGCCCCATTCCAATTCGCTTATAAGCCAAAAGAACATCCATAAACAGAGTCCAAAATATACTGCCAAACCCAGTAAGGTTTTTAGCATTGCATATTTTTTAAAGGAAGCAGCCCCTAGGAAAAACGCCATCGCCAGGGAAAAACTTATGGAAGCAACCAGTTTCCAGTAAGGACGTTCTTCAATAATTATTTTTACTCCATCCTTATACATGAATTCCTCTGAAAATAGAAATTCACTGTTGATTTTATCCAGAAGATCAAAAGGTAAAAAGCCATCCTTAAAAATAGATATTAAGGAAGAACTAAGTTCATAGGCAATTAAGTACAGTATTGGAAATGCCAATAAGTATAATAGAGGATAGAAAATAAATTCCACTAAATATTTTTCAAACGTAGTCCCCGGAGTCATTAGGTAAGTCTGAGCCCTTTCCTTATTACGAAATGGGGAAAAAGCCGAGCTAATGTAAAAACCTCCCAGGAAGGCGTAGCCAAAGATTAACATAATCAAAAATTCATTGTTACTACTTTGGTTGTTTCCATTAAGAAATTGCAGAAAGGCAATCACCAGAAAAGAAATCCCAAAACCTACAACCAAACCTAATAAAAGGGCCATGTAATTGTGAAAAATATGTTGCCTAAGAAGACTGAAAAACCGTTTACCACTGAATAGAGAACCTTGTTTCATAATTAATTTAATTTTATGCCTTTAGTAGTGGCGTTAAACAAGAGCTCCATATCTACCTGTGAACTTTTACCTGCACCCGGCAAAATTACCCGATAACCACCCGGGCTTGTTTCATGGTAAAGGACGTCATATGAATTTAGGTCTGGCACAGTGGTAAATCGAAACTTATCTGAAATATTCATAATCTTCTCGTCTAAAATGATTTCACCATTGTTCAAGACCATAATACGATCAATAAGGTTTTCTACGTCTTTAATTTGGTGGGTGGAGATTAAAACCAATTGATCATCAGTCAAAGTTCCTGCCAGCACCTTTCTAAAAATAGTTTTTGAAGGAATGTCAAGTCCGTTGGTTGGTTCATCAAGTATTAATAGCTTACATTTAGTTGCCAGGGAAAAGGAGATCAAAAACTTCTTTTTTTGACCGTAAGACATTTTTTCCAACCTAGGTTTTCCACTGGTATTTCAAATTCCTGTAATTGATATTTCATCAATTCGTGATCAAAATGAGGATAGAACCCGGCATTTGCTTTAATATAATTTTTTACAGAAGTATTGGGAAGGTAAAATTCCTCCGGAAGGTAGGATACCATCTCCAAAAAGTCAGGCAGTCGTTTTTTTGGTTGATAACCCAGCACTTCAATTTCCCCTTTTTTAGGGAAGAGCATTCCGGCTATTAATTTCAACAAGCTCGTTTTCCCGGCACCATTCTTTCCCAGGAGACCCGTGATACTTCCCGGTTCTAAGTTGAGGGAGAGATTTTGAAATAATCTTGCACGTTTTAAATGTGAGAATTCTAAAGACCGAATAGTAATCATAAAATTTGTTTACTGTGTTACTTCACTAATACAGTTCAAGGATAATTCTTTTTTTAATGTTTGCTAATATTTTATTATTTTTTCCCACTTATGTAGTACAGAAACATCCAGGATTTGTTTTTTATAGTTTCAACTAATAGTTTTTCTAATCACTTCCCCTAGTTAGAAACAAAAAATTCCATTAACAAGGTTTTAAAACAAGCTTTTCAATTTTTACTTAACTTGTGGCTAAATAAAATTGTAATGAAATCGACCTTATTATTAATGTTTAGCGCTGCTATAGTTTCAGTTACAGCCTGCGCTCAAAAGGACACAAATATTCAAAAACCCGAAACTGCTATAGATCATGAAATGGTGGTAGAAGGCCTGGAGATCCCGTGGGGTATGGCTTTTCTGCCTGATGGAAGTATTCTTATTACTGAAAAAAGCGGAGAAATTATTAAATTCAAAAACGGACAAAAACAGACGATTACCGGGGGACCGGAAGTTTATAACCGCGGTCAGGGCGGATTACTGGACATAGTATTACATCCCGATTATGAAAATAATGGATGGATCTATATGACTTATGCTTCTTCGGAAGGAGAAGGGGAAGGCGGAAATACCGCTGTTATGAGAGCAAAACTGGACGGCGCCCAGTTTACTAATCAGGAGGTGCTATATAAAGCTACTCCAAATACCACCCGTGGACAGCACTTTGGCTCCCGAATGGTTTTTGACAGGGAGGGTTACCTCTATTTCTCGATTGGTGACAGAGGAGGAACAAATGAAAATCCGCAGGACATTACCCGGGATGGAGGAAAAGTTTATCGTATCAATGACGACGGCAGTATTCCACAGGATAATCCTTTTGTGGGAGAACCAAATGCAAAAGAAGCTATCTATAGCTATGGACATAGGAATCCGCAGGGAATGATCCTACATCCTGAAACCGGGGAAGTTTGGGTACACGAACATGGTCCACAGGGAGGAGACGAAATAAATATCGTAAAAAAAGGTAAAAATTATGGCTGGGCCGAAGTTACCTACGGAGAAAACTATGGAGGTGGCGCAATATCTGATCTTACCACAAGAGAAGATGTTGAAGACCCTGTTCATTACTGGATCCCTTCAATAGCACCCAGTGGGATGGCTTTTGTAACATCAGATAAATATCCTTCATTAAAAGGTAATCTGTTAGTGGGCTCCCTAAAATTTCAATACCTGGAGCACGATGTTTTGGATGGCGAAGAAGTTGTAAGAAGAGAAAAACTTCTGGAAGAAATAGGCCGGGTACGCGATGTTGTACAGGCACCAGATGGCAACATTTATATTTCTGTAGAGGGAAAGGGAATCGCCAGATTAATAGAGAAGGAAATCGAAAAAACTGAAGAATGAAAATAGTTTTAAAGATATTCTTAATTGCAGCTTTACTTAGTTGTAAATCCAATAAAGAAGAAAAACAGGAAGACGACCTTTATATAATGGCAGGCCAGGAACAGGCCCAGGCAAACCCGGTGCAACAAAGCGAGAGCTATAAACGGGGTAAGGAAGTTTACAACGATTTTTGTGTTACCTGTCACCTTGCCAATGGAAAAGGAATTTCCGGGGCTTTTCCACCCCTGGATGGATCTAACTGGCTTACGAAGAAAAGAACCGAAAGTATAAGTGCCGTTAAGCACGGCCTGAAAGGACCAATAGAAGTGAACGGTGAAGAGTACAACAGTGTTATGGTAGATCTTGGACTCACTGATGAGGAAGTAGCTGATGTTATGAACTATATCAACAACTCCTGGAGTAATAGAATTGAAGAACCCGTGACTGTGGAAGAAGTTGCAAAAGTTGAAAAGTAATTTTTTTCTTTAGTCGCAATACAAAAAGAGTTTTTTTATCATTACCACCATTACGTCAAGCTGAACTTGTTTCAGCTTCTAGCCTGCATTAAAACTTGCACATGTTATATCCTGAAATAAATTCAGGATGACGTAGCTAAAATTACAATAAACTCAACCCGGCGTCAAGCTGAACTTGTTTCAGCTTCTAACATGCATTAAAACTTGCACACGCTAGATCCTGAAATAAATTCAGGATGACGTAACGACAACTATCTTCTGAAATAAAATTCAGGATGACGGCGATCAAATTACATTAAACTCAACCCAACGTCAAGCTGAACTTGTTTCAGCTTCTAACGGCATTAAAACTTGCACATGCTATATCCTGAAATATATTCAGGATGACGTAGCTAAAATTACACTAAACTCAACCCAGCGTCAAGCTGAACTTGTTTTTGCTTCTAACCTGCATTAAAACTTGCACATGTTGTATCCTGAAATAAATTCAGGATGACGTCGAGAAAATTTTCCTTTCCATTTTTAAACCTTTCTATTTTCTTAGACTTTCACGTTGCGACACATCAGGGTTTATCAGGATTAATTAACTTTGGCAAAAAAAATATTTGCTATGCTCATTATAGGAATTGCCGGAGGAACGGGAAGCGGAAAAACCACGGTTGTAAGTCAGATCATTGAAGAATTAAAAAATGAAGAAGTCGATGTGATCTCCCAGGATTCCTATTATCAGGACACCAGCCATTTAAGTTTTGAAGATCGAAAAAAGATCAATTTTGATCACCCTAAATCAATAGACTTTGAATTACTCCTTTCTCATCTTGAGGAGCTTAAAGCAGGCAACACTATTCAGGAACCCATATATTCTTTTACAGAACACAATCGCACAGGGGAAACCAGGACGATTCATCCTCGGAAGGTTTTAATTGTGGAAGGAATCCTTATTCTCACCCACACCGAAGTTAGGAACATGTTTGATATTAAGATCTATGTACATGCCGATAGTGATGAGCGGTTAATCAGGAGGTTAAAGAGAGATATCAACGACCGGGGGCGTGACCTGGATGAAGTTTTGTGGAGATACCAAACCACTCTTAAACCTATGCACCAGCAGTTTATTGAACCAACCAAAGAATTTGCAGATATTATTATTCCAACTAACAAGTACAATACCGTTGCTGTTGATATTGTGCAAACAATTATAAAAGACAGGTTAGGATAATTTACTAATTTTAAGCTATCTTGAAAACGTCTAAAAACCGTTCAAAGAGCTACAAATTTCTATATTCTCCCAGTTAAAACTATATTGTTAGCAAATGAAATTGAAAGATATTCGTACTAAAAGATGGTTCAGGATACTAAGCAACCGCTATGTTCTTGTATTGATCATTTTTGCATTCTGGATGTTTTTTCTGGATAGTAATTCCTGGCTTATTCACCATGAGCTGGACCAGGAGATAAATGAGCTGGAGACCAACAAAAAATATTATCAAAAAGAAATTGCAAAAGATAAGACGGTGATAGAGAAACTGAATGATTCTTTTGAACTTGAGAGTTATGCGCGCCAGAATTATTATATGAAAAGGCCAGATGAAGATATATTTATAATAGAATATGATACCATAGATTAACTCTCTTTTCCTAATTCATAAGTTAAACAACGTAAAATGAGCCAGCCTTTATTTGAGGAATTTGAAGAAATATCTGCAAAGCAATGGAAACAAAAAATCCAGTTTGATCTAAAGGGAGCCGACTATAATAAGGAATTGATCTACAAGAGTCGTGACGGTATCAATATCAAACCCTTTTATAATTCTGAAGATATTAAAGAACCTGCCCGGGTTCCTTCCCCTCAACACTGGGAAATCTGCGAGAAGATCTATGTGGCTTCTGAAGAAATAAGTAATCACCGTGCAAAAGAAGTTCTGAAGAAAGGAGCTGAAAGTCTTTGGTTCGTCATCCCTTCTGATGAGACAAGAATTGAAAAATTACTCAAAAATATTCCGGTTGATCAGGTAAAATTATATTTCAGCTTCTTATTTCTTTCTGAAGAATACATCAAAAAACTGGCAGATTTTCTTCCGGAGAAATCTACCGGAGTGCATTTAAATTTAGATATTATCGGAAATCTTGCGAAAACCGGGAACTGGTATGCGAATATGCAACAGGATCACCAGGTTTTGGAGAAGATCATCGGTAATTCAGAGAAATTTGAATCTGTTTTAAGTATAGATTCAACCCTTTATCAAAACGCGGGGGCAACAATTCCGCAGGAGTTGGCATACAGTTTAGCTCACGCCAATGAATATTGTAACCACTTCAGCAATAAAGAAATTTCAACTAACTTAAAATTTCAGTTTTTGGTTTCAACAGGAGCCAATTACTTTTTCGAAATTGCCAAGGTACGGGCACTGCGCCTATTGTTCAGCAGTCTGGCTTCCGAATATAATTTGAACGACTCTTGTTTTATTCTCGCGCAACCTACAAAACGGGATAAGACTTTGTATGACTACAACGTAAATCTTCTGCGTACTACAATGCAGAGTATGAGTGCTGTTTTAGGTGGGGCTGATGCTGTATACAACTCTCCCTATGATGCTATTTATCATAAGAATAACGAGTTTGGAGACAGGATTGCGAGAAATCAATTACTCGTTCTAAAAAATGAAAGCTACCTCGATAAAGTCTCTAATGCTGCGGAAGGAGCTTACTATATTGAAAGCCTGACGACTCAATTTGCTGAAAAAGCTCTCGAAATATTTAAAGAAATAGAAAAAGGTGGTGGTTTCCTGAAGCAATTACAGGAAGGTGTTATACAGCGGAAAATTGAAGAAAGCGTGCAAAAGGAACAGGAGCAATTTGACAAAGGAGAACTTGTTCTCATTGGCACAAACAAATACCCCAATCCTGCAGACAAGATGAAGGGAGAATTGGAATTATTTCCTTTTCTGAAAAACAAGCCACGAAAGACATTAATTCAGCCCATCCTGGAACGAAGGTTAGCTGAAAAGTATGAGCAGGAAAGGCTTGAAAAAGAATAAAAAATAAAAGATAATTTAGCTGAAGTTGATTTAGCAGAAGAATATAATATGAGTCGAAAAGATCTTCAACATTTAGAATTAAAGAAACAGGTTTCAGTTTTAACAGAGAAAAATCCTGAAGAATCTTTTGCTACTGCTGAAGAGATTAACCTAAAACCAACTTATTCCGAAGCAGATATTTCAGAAGCAGAACATTTAAATTTTGCTGCCGGAATTCCGCCCTTTCTTCGCGGTCCATACACCACAATGTATGTAAGCCGACCCTGGACAATTCGCCAGTATGCAGGTTTTTCTACTGCCGAAGAAAGTAATGCTTTTTACAGGAGGAATCTCGCCGCAGGGCAAAAAGGGCTTTCTGTGGCTTTTGATCTTCCTACCCACCGCGGGTATGACAGTGACCATGAACGGGTTGTTGGTGACGTTGGGAAAGCAGGAGTGGCTATTGATACTGTAGAGGACATGAAGATCCTTTTTGATCAAATTCCCCTTGATAAGATGTCTGTCTCTATGACTATGAACGGAGCTGTTCTTCCTATTATGGCATTTTATATTGTCGCTGCTGAAGAACAGGGCGTGAAGCCGGAACAGCTTTCGGGAACCATTCAAAACGATATCCTTAAGGAGTTCATGGTTAGGAATACCTACATCTACCCTCCTACTCCTTCGATGAAGATCATTTCAGATATTTTTGAATACACTTCGAAGAATATGCCGCGGTTTAACAGCATCAGTATTTCAGGATACCACATGCAGGAGGCCGGGGCGACCTGTGATATAGAATTGGCCTATACACTGGCGGACGGGCTAGAATACATCCGCAAAGGCCTGGAAGCCGGAATGGATATTGATTCCTTTGCTCCCCGACTCTCTTTTTTCTGGGGAATCGGGATGAACCATTTTATGGAAATTGCCAAAATGAGGGCAGCAAGAATGCTTTGGGCCAAACTTGTAAAGCAATTTGATCCTAAAAACGAAAAATCCCTCGCACTGCGAACTCATTCCCAAACCAGTGGCTGGAGTTTAACAGAGCAGGATCCGTTTAACAACGTTGCCAGAACCTGTATAGAAGCAGCTGCTGCAGCATTTGGAGGTACCCAAAGTTTGCACACCAATGCGCTTGACGAAGCAATAGCTTTGCCTACAGATTTTTCAGCAAGGATTGCCAGGAATACTCAGCTTTATCTGCAACAGGAAACAAAGATCACAAAAACCGTAGATCCCTGGGCTTAGTAGTTATTATGTAGAAAGTCTTACCCATCAAATTGCTCAAAAAGCCTGGCAACTAATTCAGGAGGTGGAAGATCTCGGCGGGATGACCAAAGCTATTGAAGCAGGTATTCCGAAAATGAGAATTGAGGAAGCTGCAGCAAGAAAACAGGCAAGAATTGACAGCGGAACAGATATTATTGTCGGCACCAATAAATATAGATTAGAAAAAGAAGATCCGCTGGTGACTCTTGAGGTCGACAATCAAACTGTAAGAAAACAACAGGTAGAGAGACTTGAAAAAATAAGGAAAGAACGCGATACTGTAAAAGTAATAACAGCTCTTAAAGCTCTTACCAAAGCTGCAAAAAGTAAGGAAGGTAATCTTTTGGCACTCGCCGTAGAAGCTGCCCGGGAAAGGGCTACTTTAGGAGAGATTAGCGACGCCCTCGAGGAAGTTTATGGCAGGTATAAAGCGAAAATTCAATCTTTTAGTGGAGTATATTCAAAGGAAATGAAAAATGACACTTCTTTTCACAAGGCCCGGGAATTAGCCGACCAATTTGCTGAACAAGATGGGCGCTTAGCCTCGCATTATGATTGCAAAAATGGGACAGGACGGGCACGATCGCGGTGCCAAAGTAGTTGCAACAGGTTACGCCGATCTTGGATTTGATGTGGATATTGGTCCGCTGTTCCAAACTCCGGCCGAAGCTGCAAAACAGGCAGTTGAAAATGACGTGCATATTTTAGGAGTTTCCTCCCTGGCCGCAGGACATAAAACATTAGTTCCGCAGGTTATTGAAGAACTAAAAAAGCATGGCCGGGAAGATATAATGGTAATTGTAGGTGGAGTTATTCCGTCACAGGATTATCAGTTTCTATTTGATGCTTAAGCGCAGTCGCAGTCTTTGGCCCGGGCACTAAAATAAGTGAGGCTGCGATAGAACTTCTGCAGATTTTAATAGATTAGGAATCCTGAAAAGGTTACTTATAAAATCCCGGAAATATCGGGATTTTTTGATTTTGAGGGATTTACAATTAAAAATTTATTATATTTAATTTCCCTACTTTTCTCTTCCAACCTCAATTTATGAAAACATTCTTACTTTATTCCCTCTTTTGCATCATTTGCACAATCGATTTACTTAGCTCAGAATAGCAATACGATAATTGAAGATCCTGCATTTGATCTTGCAGTGACCGAGCGATTCAAAATCTCCAAAATTGAACTGAGTAATAGTGAAACTAAAGTGCACCTTGAATGGAACATCCCTGAAGGGTGGTGGGTTCAATATGGCGCAGACACTTTCCTTAGAGACCCTGAGACAGGAGAAAAATTCACGATCATTAAGATCGAAAATGAAGAGTTTGATACCCGAATTGATATCGGTCCTAGTGGCACCCACCATAGCGTTTTCGTTTTCCCTCCTTTAAAAGAAGGAATTGAAAAAATTGATTACAACGATCAATTTTATGGGCTTTACTTAAATGGCAAGCAGCCGGAGAAATCCTCTGAAGTTCCTGACAATGTCACCAAATGGCTGAATTCGGAATTAGCCAAAGTCAAAAAAGAGCCAATTCAGAATTACGAAAGCGAAAGATTTTTCAGCAAAGAACCAGCAAAAATTATTGGTTATATAAAAGGTTATGATCCCAGACTAGGGTTTGAAACAGGTATTTATTATGCTTCTAATCAACTTACCCGGGAGGATTATCCAGTTACTATTGAGATTTCGGAAGACGGTAGGTTCGAAACAGATATTCCTCTAATACATCCAGTTGAATCCTTTCTCATTATTAATAATAGATTAATGAAATTCTATTTAGAACCAGGACAAACGCTGGCCCTCACTTTAAATTGGAAACATTTTTTACAAGCCGAACATTTTAATAGCAGATATTATCCTGCAGATTCGGTAATTTTTGGCGGCAACCTGGCAAGGATTAATGAAGAGCTTTTTAATTTAGAATTTTCTTCTTTTGATTATGAAGTTTTTGAAGACAATGTTCTTAATCTAAAGGCAACAGATTTAAAAAAGGAAGCTTTAAAAGAGAGGAAAAAGAACGATCAACTTTTAGATCAGTATTTTGCAGAAAATGATTTACTGGAAAAAACAAAAATTGTTCTCACCCAAAAAAAGAAGTTAATAACTGCTACACTTCTTTTTAATTATTTGATGTATAAAAAGGATTTTCAAAGGCAATATCCCGATAATGATATTTTGAGAGAAGAAATTCCTATTGAATTTTATTCTTTCATTAAGGATCTTGATATGAACAAACAGTCGTTATTAATTATTAGGGATTTTCCTGAATTTATTAATAGGTTTGAATATGCAGATCCTATAAACTTTCATGCATCTTATAAAAAATTTACTCCTGAAGTTAGCCAGTTAGAATATTTTGAGTTACAGAATATTCCTCTTACTGAAGAGGAAAAAAATCTATGGAAACTTCAATCATTTGAAACACCGGAAGAGCATAGAAAAGTTTAAAAAGGATATGGAGGCTTTTACACACAAGTATTCAAGCGAGATATCAGCCTATGTAGCAAAATATATTACACCTTATATGCGCAAATCTGAATCTATAGATTTTATGGAGCCCTGGCATAAAAAAGATTCTGTCATGGCTAATCATTTTAATTTACGAAATGACTTGATCTATGATATTACTAAAACAAGAAGCTTAAAGTATGATGTTGAAAATAGAATAACAGATGCAGATCAGGCTTATAAATACTGGAACGAACTTTCTGCAACTATTGAAAATGATTTTCTAAAAAAGGAAGGGGAAAGAATAGTGCTAAGTAAATTTCCGAAAAAAGAAATCAAGGCTAACGGAGAAAATAGTTCTCCAATAATGGCAGTTAAATCTGTAACAATTCCCTTACCCGAAGGAAAACCTAAAAAGCTGTTTTATGAGATTGCAGATAAATACAAAGGAAAAATCGTTTTTATAGACTTTTGGGCAACTACCTGTGGGCCTTGTGTGGGAACAATAAAAAGTATGAAAGACACTCGAAAAAAATATAAAAATAATCCCGATTTCGAATTTGTATTTATTACAGACGAAGCTCAATCTCCTTTAGAGTATTATAATAAATTTACTAAAGAACAAGAAATGACAAACCTTCATAGAGTAGATACCGATATCTATAACAGGTTTAGACAATTATTTCAATTTAACGGTATTCCACGATATGTGGTACTAAATAAAAAAGGTGAGCTCATTGATGGTAATTTCCCGATGCACAATTTCACCTCAAAATTGCCCGATATTTTAGAAAAGAATAAGTAAATCTTTCTACAAAAAATATTGTAAAATGACTACTTAAAATTACCAGGAGAACCAGTAACAGGAAAAGTTTAAATCAACAAGTTTAAATTCCGGTTTTTGCCCGGAATTTTTATTCCTGCAACTCCTTTAAATTAATTGTTATTTTTATTCATCCATTTAATAATCGCTGAATGAAGACCTTAGTTTTCACAATCCTGTTCTGCATTTTTTTCATAGAAGTCCCTGCAAAAACTAAAGTTCAGGTCGTGGACAATCCTTCCTACGATCTCGCAACAACGAAACGATTTAGGATTTCAAAAATAGAACTGTCTGAAAAAGAAACCAAAGTACACCTTGAATGGAGTATACCGGAGGGATGGTGGATCCAGTACGCTGCCGATACTTTTTTAAAAAATCCGGAAACCGGGGAAAAATTTACTGTTATTAAAATAGAGGATGAAGAATTCGACACCCGGATTGATATTGGTGCAAGCGGAACCCACCATAGCATATTCATATTCCCTCCTCTGGAAAAAGGAATAGAAAAGATCGATTATAACGACCAGTTTTATGGGCTTTATCTCAATGGAAAAAAGCCTCAAAAATCTTCTGAAGTTCCTGAAAATATGAAGAAATGGATGGATACAGAGCTGGCAAAAGTAAAAAAAGACCCTCTTCAGGATTACGAAAGCGACAAATTCTTCAGCAAAGAACCAGCTAAAATTATAGGATATATTAAAGGGTATGATTCGAGACTGGGTTTTGAAACCGGGATTTATTATGCTTCCAATGAACTTACCAGGGAAGAGTACCCTGTCACAATTGAAATTTATGAGGATGGAAGATTTGAGGCAGATATTCCTTTAATTCATCCCACAACATCATATATCGTATTCAATAACAGGATATTAAATTTTTATCTGGAACCGGGTCATACCCTGGGAATGGTTTTGGACTGGAAAGATTTTTTAGAAGCAGAGCATAAGGATAATATATATTATGCACAAGCTGCTATTGAATTTAAAGGCAGAATGGCTGAAATCAATAAAAATTTGTCCCAATTTCAATTTCCGCAGTTTGATTATGATGAATACCAAAAGAACCGCTTAAGCCTTTCTGCAGAGGAATTTAAAAAATATGTTTTTAATTTCCGAGAAGAGAATAAAAAGAAATTGGACGCTTTTCTTAAACACAGTGAAATTTCAGGTAATGCTGAATGGATCTTACGAAATGAGAATAAACTACAAGGGGTTATTATGATGATGAATTACTTAAGGGATCGTGATTATTATCAAAGACAAAATCCGGAGAATGAATATCTAAAAGAGAAAATCGGAATGGAATTTTATAGCTTTCTACAGGACCTTCCACTCAATGAAAGGGCACTTCTTATCAATAAGAATTTCGGCGAATTTATAAACCAGTTTGAATTTACAAAGCCATTAAGCTTCCATCCTAAAGAAACTTCTTTTACTCCTGAAATTACGGAACTGGAATATTTGGAAAAACAAAGTATTAAAATTACCGAAGAGGAAAGAAAATTATTAGCAAAGAAAATATTTTATTCACAGGAAGAGGTGATGCAAAACATGAAAGATCGAATGGAATTTCGGGAAAAATATGGAGATCAAATCAAAGAATATGCAGATAAGTATATTTCACCTTATATAGCCGATTTTAAAAAATCTACGGATTATATGGATCCCTGGCACAAAAAAGATTCAGTTATGGTGAACCATTTTAAATTAAAGAATGATTTAATTTATGACATCACAAAAACGAGAAATTTAAAAAGTATTCTTGAGAGAATAACAGAAGCAGATGAAGCTCACCATTACTGGAAGGATCTTTCTGCTACTATTGAAAATGATTTTTTAAAAAAAGAAGGAGAAAGGATTGTAAAGAAAAAATTTCCCGGGAAAAAGAAAACTGCTGATGGAGCAAATCCTCCTTCAATTACTCTAAATTTTGAGATAATTCCCTTACTAAAAGGAAAAGCTAAAGATCTATTTTATGATATTGCCGACCAATATAGAGGTAAAATACTTTTTATAGATTTCTGGGCTACAAGCTGCGGTCCTTGTGTGGCAACAATTAAAGAAATGAAGGGAATACGAAAAACACATGAAAATAATCCTGATATTGAGTTTGTATTTATTACAGACGAAGCTCAATCTCCTTTAGAGTATTATAATAAATTTACTAAAGAACAGGAAATGACAAACATTCATAGAGTAAATACTGATACTTATAACAGGTTCAGACAATTATTTCAGTTTAACGGTATTCCACGATATGTGGTATTAAATAAAAAAGGTGAGCTCATTGATGGTAATTTCCCGATGCACAATTTCACCTCAAAATTGCCCGATATTTTAGAAAAGAATAAGTAACTTCCTCTTCTAAAATAGGCAAATGGACTACACGAAAAAAATGCTCAGAGATGATGCTTTACAAGGAAAAACAATAGTTGTAACAGGTGGTGGCAGCGGACTTGGAAAAGCAATGAGCACTTATTTCCTTGAATTAGGTGCAAACGTGGTAATCACCTCCCGGGATATTGAAAAATTAAAAAATACCGCAGGGGAACTTGAGCAAAAAATAGCGGCAATGTTTTGCCTGTGCAATGTGATGTGCGGAATTATGAGGAAGTAGAAGCTATGGTCAGGGCTTCAGTGAACGAGTTTGGAAGTGTAGAGGTACTACTGAACAATGCAGCCGGAAATTTCATTTCTCCTACAGAAAGATTAAGTGCAAATGCATTTGATACTATTATCGACATTGTCCTAAAAGGAAGTAAAAACTGCACACTCGCTTTTGGTAAACACTGGATAGATAAGAAAGAAAAAAATAAAACTGTACTTAATATTGTTACTACGTATGCCTGGACCTAGTTCTGCCTATGTGGTTCCCAGTGCAACTGCAAAAGCTGGTGTCCTTGCCATGACCCGTTCCCTGGCTGTGGAATGGGCAAAATATGGAATTAGATTTAATGCTATTGCTCCGGGACCCTTTCCTACAAAAGGAGCCTGGGACAGATTACTGCCGGGTGATTTAAAGGAGAAGTTCGACCTTTCCAAAAAGGTTCCACTAAAACGAGTGGGAGAACATCAGGAACTGGCAAACCTTGCCGCTTATCTTGTTTCAGATTTTTCAGCCTATGTTAATGGAGAAGTAATTACAATTGATGGCGGCGAATGGCTTAAAGGAGCCGGACAATTTAATCTACTGGAAGCGATCCCGGAAGAGATGTGGGATCAGCTTGAGGCGATGATCAAGGCGAAGAAAAAATAGGTTTTAAGTTGTAAGTTGTAGGTTGTAGGTTGTAGGTTGTAGGTTGTAGGTTGTAAAATTAAAATAAAACTTTAAATAATACCTGTATATACCCTAAATATCAAATTATTAACACATAAAACTATTTCTTACCATTAATTTCCTGGTAAAGATCAGAATCCCGAGATTATTGTTTTTCGGCATAATTTCCACCTTTTCTCTCCTTTAACACGTCCTGACTATCCACTTTCCTCTCTCCTCTTTCCACTGCAACTCCTCTTTCTACAATTAACTGCAAACCGAGAACAGAGAACAAACAACCTATAACAGATAACCAATAACAAATAACCTATAACTTATAACTTATAACCTAAACTAATAACCTATAACTAATTCCCCCCAACCAACAACTCCTGTATAACTGTTAACAAAATCATTTTCTAAACCTGTAATAAATTGTATTTTTACCTTTTAAAACCGATATTAAATTAATGGGTAAAATCATTGCTATTGCAAACCAAAAAGGAGGGGTTGGAAAAACGACCACTTCTGTGAATCTGGCGGCTTCTCTGGGAGTACTTGAGAAGAAAGTTCTTTTAATAGATGCAGACCCACAGGCCAATGCGACTTCGGGATTGGGAATAGATGTTGAGCAGGTAGAATTAGGTACTTATCAACTTCTGGAACATTCAATAAAGGCTGAAGAAGCCATTATGAAGACCAGCTCCCCTAACCTGGATATCATTCCGTCGCATATAGATTTGGTAGCTATAGAAATAGAGCTGGTGGATCAGGATGAAAGAGAATATATGCTTAAAAAAGCTATTACTCATCTCAAAGACAGCTATGATTACATCCTGATAGATTGTGCACCATCTCTTGGACTGCTTACTCTAAACGCCCTCACGGCTTCTGATTCTGTTATTATTCCAATCCAGTGCGAGTACTTTGCTCTGGAAGGACTTGGTAAACTTCTCAACACTATAAAAAGTGTACAGAAGATCCACAACAAAACATTGGACATTGAAGGCTTACTACTCACTATGTATGATTCAAGATTAAGACTCTCTAATCAGGTAGTGGAAGAAGTACAGAAGCATTTTAATGAAATGGTCTTTACCACAATCATACAAAGAAATGTGCGTTTAAGTGAAGCCCCCAGTTATGGAGAAAGTATAATCAACTATGATGCGGGAAGTAAGGGTGCAACAAATTATTTAAGCCTGGCGCACGAAATTATTAAGAAAAACGCTTAAAAATGGCGAAAGCTACCAAGAAACAAGCATTAGGACGAGGACTTTCAGCATTGCTGAAGGATCCCGAACAAGACATAAAATCTGCTGAAGACAAAAACGCCGATAAACTCGTTGGCCATATTGTCGAACTGGAACTGACTTCTATTGAAGTAAATCCATTTCAGCCAAGGACCAGTTTTAACGAGGAATCGCTTCGGGAACTAGCTTCTTCCATAAAGGAGCTTGGAGTAATCCAACCTATTACGGTTAGAAAACTTGAATTCAACAAATATCAGTTGGTTTCCGGGGAAAGAAGGTTCAGGGCTTCAAAATTAATTGGGCTGGAAACCATCCCGGCATATATCAGGATTGCCAATGACCAGGAATCGCTGGAGATGGCGCTGGTGGAGAATATTCAGCGACAGGATTTAGATCCTATCGAAATCGCTTTATCCTACCAAAGACTGATTGACGAGATCAACCTTACCCAGGAACAATTAAGTGAAAGGGTCGGGAAAAATCGTTCTACAATTGCCAATTACCTGAGGTTACTAAAACTAGACCCAATTATCCAAACCGGGATGAGAGATGGTTTTCTTTCAATGGGCCACGGAAGAGCAATAATAAATATTGAAGACCCACAGGTACAACTGGATATTTATGAAAAAATCCTGGAGAAGTCACTTTCAGTAAGAGATACCGAAAAACTCGTAAGAGAGATAGGCGGTGTAACTACAGAGAAACTAGCTCCCAAGGCAAAAGCCCTTCCCAATGAATTTAAAAAAGGTCTTAAGGAATTTTCAGATTATCTTGGAACTAAAGTAGATATCAAGGTTGCACAAAAAGGCAAAGGAAAACTTATTATCCCTTTCACTTCAGAAGAAGATTTCAACAGAATAAAAAAATTAATCCAGGGTGAGTCTTAGTAAACTCTTACTGCAATTGTACTATTGCTGATGACAGGCTTAGCGGCTGCCCAGGAAGATACTCTTGCAATCACCCCTGTAGATCCACCCGTGGTTGAACAGGTACCTGAAAGGGATTACAAGGAGTATGACCCACTGGCTCCTGCACGTGCCGCTTTTTATTCAGCAGTCTTACCAGGTTTGGGGCAGGCTTACAATGGAAAATACTGGAAAATCCCGATTGCCTATGCCGGGCTTGGTGTGGGCGTCTATTTTTACCTGTCCAACGACGAGCAGTATGACTGTACCGCTCTATTTACAAAAGAAGACTGGCTAGGTTTCCGGGATGATGAATTCATTGTAAACGGGCAGGAAAGGGTTACAACTGACGGATTAATAAGGGCGCAGCGATTTTATCAGCAAAATAAAGAAATATCCATTCTGGTAATTGTTGGAATATACGCTCTCAATATTATTGATGCAAACGTTGATGCTCACCTTCAACAGTTTAACGTAAGTGAGGATCTTTCTTTAAAGCTTAGCGTTTAGATTTGATGAATATACCGGAAAGACTGGCTACGGCGTTTCTTTAAACTATAATTTTTAGCAGAAGAATATGAAAATAGCACTTTTAGGCTATGGTAAAATGGGTAAGACCATTGAAAAAATTGCTCTTGAAAGAGGCCATGAGATTGTACTGAAAATTGATCAGGAAAAAAACATAAAGGAGTACGACCTTTCTATAGCCAACGTTGCGATAGATTTTAGTGTCCCGGCTGCGGCCTTTGAAAACATTACCACCTGTTTTAAAAATGATCTTCCGGTCGTAAGCGGTACAACAGGTTGGCTGGAAAAATATGAAGAGGCGGTTCAAAAATGTAAAGAGGAAAATGGGGCTTTTATTTCAGCCTCCAATTTTAGCATAGGAGTGAATCTATTCTTTGAGCTTAATCAAACACTGGCAAAGCTAATGAGTCCCTTCCGGGAATATGCTGTAGAAATTGAAGAAGTGCATCATACACAAAAACTTGATACCCCTAGCGGTACAGCGATTAGTCTGGCTCAACAAATAATAGCCAATTCAGATAAAATAGCTGGAAATTGGATAGTGCAGAGGAAAATGAAATTCCCGTGTATGCAAAGCGGATTGAAAACGTTCCGGGCACTCATACTGTCTCTTATAAGTCGGCGATAGATGATATTGAGATTAAACACACCGCCCATAGTAGAGAAGGATTTGCTTTAGGAGCAGTTATCGCTGCAGAATGGCTTAAAACCAAAAAAGGCGTTTTCACAATGAAAGATGTACTTTCAGGCGTAAAATAATTTGTAACGCTTAGACTTTTTATAATACTTATTGTAGTAAAGATATACATATGACAGTTACCCAATGGCTCCTGTTTTTCCTTGTTGTACAGGTTATTCATTTCCTCGGAACCTGGAGGCTATATAAAAAAGCAGGTCGTAGCGCCTGGGAGGCAGCAATACCGGTTTATAACGCCGTAGTCCTGATGAAGATCATTAATCAGTCCTGGTGGTGGGTTATATTATTGTTCATCCCAATTGTAAACCTGATCATGATCCCTGTGGTATGGGTGGAAACGATAAGAAGTTTTGGCCGTAACAGTACTCCAGAGACCTTTCTAGTAATATTTACCCTTGGCCTCTATATCTTTTATGTAAATTATGCACTTGATGTTACTTATATTGAAGACCGAAGTTTAAAACCTCGTTCCGCGGCTGGAGAATGGGTGAGTTCAATTCTTTTTGCTGTTATTGCCGCTACTATTGTTCATACTTATTTAATTCAGCCTTTTACCATACCCACTTCCTCCCTGGAAAAAACTCTATTAGTGGGTGACTTCCTCTTCGTTAGTAAGTTTCATTATGGGGCACGTACACCTTTGACAGCAGTAGCTTTTCCAATGGTACACGATACCATACCTGTACTTGGGGTGAAGTCTTATCTGGAAAAACCGCAGATTCCTTACTTCAGGCTTCCTGGTTTTCAGGACATTGAACGTACAGACATAGTAGTATTTAACTGGCCTGTAGATACAATGATGAATATGTATTACACAGATAAATACTACTATAAACCAATTGACAAAAAAACCAATTACGTTAAAAGAGCGGTAGGTATACCGGGAGACTCACTTGAAATCATCAACGGAAAAATACATATAAACTCCCGGCCCCTTGAATTGCCAGAAAGGGCTAAACCGCAGTTCTCTTATAAAGTTACCTCAAAAGGTCAGCCGTTCAATCCAATGGCGCTCTATGAGACCTATGATATTACAGATGGATTTAACCCAATGTCCAGTCCTACATATATTAATCTCACAGATGAAGCTTACGAACGTTTCAAAAATCATCCTAACGTAGCATCTATAGAAAGGGTCATAGACACTACCTAAGTTCTGAAGCAGACATATTTCCGGCAAAGGAAGAAAAGGACTGGAACAGAGATAATATGGGACCTATATTTATTCCAAAGGAAGGTACCACAGTTACAATTAATGCAGAAAATATTGAGCGCTACAGGAGGATTATAGAAGTCTACGAAGGTTCAGAAATGAATATTGATAATAGGCTGAGTTTTAACGGCACCCAGGTGCAGCTTAACGGGCAGCCATTAGATTCTTATACTTTTAAACAAGATTATTACTGGATGATGGGAGATAACAGGCACAACAGTCTTGATAGTCGTTATTTTGGTTTTGTACCTGAAACTCATATTGTTGGTAAACCTGTATTCGTTTGGCTAAGCATTGACAGCAATGCCAGTGGACTTGACAAAATAAGATGGGAACGGATGTTCACCACTGTTGGAGGAAACGGAAACCCGGTTTCTTACCTCCCCTACTTCCTGATCATCGTTGTGATAATTATAGCCTTTAATTTTTTCAGGCAAAGAAGAAAATCCTAAGTTTATGCACGGGACACTTTTGCATCTTCCCTATTTTGGACCTGTTACTCATTTTGCTGAAGTAGTAAATGCAGAACAGCTTTGGTTTGAAAACGACGATAATTATCAGAAGCAAACCTACAGGAACAGGATGTATATCTATGGGGCAAATGGAAAACTTCTGCTGAATATTCCAATTAAGCACCTTAATTCTCCCGGTGTAAAACAGCATCAGAAGTACCGGGATGTAAGGATGGAAAAGGATTTTGACTGGCAGAAACAGCATTGGAAATCCTTAAAATCAGCATACCAAACTTCGCCATTTTTTGAATTTTACGAGGATGATCTGGCTCCTCTTTATCATACCGATTTTGAGTTTCTGACGGACTTTAATTACCGATGTTTTGAAAAGCTTTGTGAATGCCTTCAGCTGGATATTCCTTTTGAAAAAACTTCAGAATATATTAAAGAACCCCTGGAAAAAAATGACAGGAGAGATTTGATCAATGCCAAAGTTGACAGTAGAACCCCGGCATACAATCAGGTCTTTCAGGAGAAAAAAGGATTTTTAAGTAATCTTAGTATTCTCGATCTGGTGTTCAATGAAGGGCCTAACACTATCAATTATCTAAGAGAATTATCTTTCCGGCCTTAGAGACTGATTTTTGCTTTAACAGGAAAATGATCTGAGTAGTGAACTTCTTCGGTCTCAAAAGAATTTACCTGCATAGATTCATCAACAAGTATAAAATCAATCCTGAGAGGAAAGAAATCAAAATCGAAAGTTCTCCCAAAACCACTCCCACCTTCTTTAAAGGAATCTTTTAAACCTCTTGCAAGGACTTCACGATAAATATAAGAATAGGCTGTATTATTGAAGTCTCCAAGCAGGATCACAGGATACGTAGACTCATCAATTAATTTAAAAACCTGTTCCATCTGGTCCTGTTGCTTGGCAAAGGTTTGTCCCATCCCAAGAAATACTCTTTTAGACTTTTCCTTTTCCAGGTTATTAAGGTCTGGCTTGAGGCTGTAGGATTGCAAATGAACATTAATTACTCTAATAGTATCTGTAGGAGTAGCAATATCAGCGAAGATTCCGTTGTTATTGCTAACAGTAGCAAAATCCAAAGATCCCGAATTTATTATGGGGAATTTGGAAAAAATTGCAAGGCCAAATTCTGCCGATTCTGTTTTCAGTTTTATATACCTGTGAGGAAATCTTTCAGCAACAGCCAGCTCTCCTCTAAAGTACTCCTGCATACCTATAATGTCTGGATCTTCTTCTTTAAAAAAGACAGTTATTTTTTCCGGTACATTTTTCTGTTTATCAAATCCATATTGATTGAACTGTCGAACGTTATAACTTATTATTTTAAGTTCTTCTTCAACAATGTCTTCATCTTCAAAAGCAGGGATTTCATAGATGCTGCTAAGATGGTTAAAACCCAGGAGCAATACCACCAAGGGCAAAAGGATTTGTTTTTTAAACCTCAATAGCCAGTAAATCAAAAAAGCAATATTAATAAGAATTAAAAAAGGTACTCCCAAACTAAGCACAGAGAGTAGAGCAAAGGTTCTGGGAGGAATGTATGGCAGAGCATAAGAAAATAAGAGGCAGGCAGCTAAAAGGATATTCAAAAAATAAACAAACTTGTCAAAAAAATTCAGATTCCTCATCTAATTTTCTTTACTAACCTGAAATAAAAAATCCTTTTCCTGCTTGGTAAGACTGTCGTAGCCACTCTTACTAATTTTATCGAGGATAGCATCAATTTTTTCCTGTTTCTCACTCTTGCTAAACCGTGTAGCTCTCGCCGTAGACGTGGGAGATTGTGCAGGCTTTCTATACACCGTCCTCATGGTAGATTTGTTCTTTTTCCCGCTATCAAATAATGAAAGGAAGGCACCGATTGCTTTCTCAAAACCTCCTGCTATATCATTTCCTCTTCCTAATTGCGAAGCATAAATATAACCGAATAAAGCACCTCCCAGGTGAGCCAGGTGACCACCGGAATTGCTTATAGGTATTTGTATCACATCCAGTAGAACAAGAAAAGCTGCAATGTACCAGAACTTGATACTCCCTAAAATGAGCAACCTTATTTTAAGATTTGGAACATGAGTTGCTATTCCTACAAGAACAGCCATTACCCCTGCTGAAGCTCCCATAAGATAAGATTTGCCTGTCCCCTGAAAGGCTGGAAACAAATTATAACTGAGCATATAAATTAAGGCCCCTATAATTACTCCCATAAAGTAAAAAGTTAGCAACTTCTTCGGAGAAAAATAGGTAAGAAAATAGATCCCCGCATAATACAGGATCAACATATTAGAAAGGATATGCCAGATACCGGAATGCAGAAAAGAATAAGTAATTATAGACCAGGGCTTAAGAATATACTCTCCGGGCTCTTTAGGAAAAACGAACCATTCCAGCAAAAAGTCTGAAGGCCACTGGAAAAGGAAGGCAATAGTTTTTGCAAAAAAGAAAAGAATAAAAATGAGAACGTTAAGCGCAATAAGTTTTTCAACAACCGTCGCTGTTTGCAGCTTATATCTAAACTTATCTGCAGTCCCCATTAATCCCATCTATTTTGATTAAATTGATTTTTCTTCCAGTACCACATCATTATAAATCCAAAGAGGGCTCCTCCAACGTGGGCAAAGTGAGCAATTCCTCCTCCAAATAATGAGTAGCCTGTGAATCCCGAAAATAAGTCAATTGCAATTAATATTGGAATAAAAATCTTTGCTTTTATTGGAATTGGAACAAACAACAAGAAAAGCTCTACGTTGGGGAATAACATCCCGAAAGCAACCAAAATCCCATAAATAGCACCTGAAGCTCCGACGGCCGGAGTATTAAAGGCTGTATACATTGAAGTTAGTGTATCCTTGGAAACACTTTGTAAAATTGCTGTTGAGTATTCTCCGGTTTCCAATAATTGCTGGATACCACCAGGAGTCATTCCTGCTTCCAGTAGAGTATTAACACCTGACTGCACGTGAAAATAATTTACAAGACTGTGAATTATTGCAGCTCCAATTCCGCAGGAAAAATAAAAGAAAAGAAACTTGTTCTTTCCCAGCATTTGCTCAATAGGACTACCAAATGCCCATAAAGCATACATGTTAAACAGGATGTGCATAAAACTCCCATGCATAAACATGTGAGTAATGATTTGCCAGAATCCAAAATTATCATTCTGGAAGAAAAATAGAGAGAACAACCTGTAAGTTGATTCTCCTACCATTAGGGTCCCTATAAAAAATATAACATTTACGATCAATAGGACCTTAACGGTCTCTGTCATTCTTCCCATTTATATGAATTTTTTTTCAAGTTCTTCTACTTAGCAAGGTAATAAAACCTAGGCTTGTTAAAAGGCGTTAATCCCGGTTCCTTACAGGCGAATAAACCATTTACAATATGTTGCTGTTCTGTTGTATTTAAGAGATTTCCCGATTTTACAGCCATACTCCTTGCGAGAGATTTCGCCAGTAAATCTGTTTGAGAAAAATTATTTCCCGGAATTTCATTTTCAAAGTCTGATAGAAGCTGCTCAAGAAGAATCTCCACCTCACTTTCTGAAACAGAAGTTGGTATCCCGGTAATTTCTACTGAATCTAATTTAATTTCAGAAAAAATAAATCCTGTTTGTTCCAGGGAATCTTTTATCCCTTTAAGTAAAGCAATTTCGTTTTGGCTAAACTGAAGTATTAGTGGAAATAACAATTGTTGACTTACTGCTGCTGAGACTGTTATGCTTTTTAGCAACTCCTCGTATAATATCCGGGTGTGGGCCCGGTGTTGATCTATCACCAGCATCCCGTTCTTAAGGGTGCTAATAATGAATCTCTTATTCAGCTGAAAAGTAGAACCGGAATTTTCTTCTATCTTTCCTGCATTGAACAAATTCCCTGTTACTTCCTCGCTTTCAAATTCTATTTCCCGAAGATCCTGATCTGTGCCAATCCTGTCGTTATTCAGTCCTGTATATAGACTTTCCCAATTTCCCGCATCTTTCCTAACCTGTTGCCCAAAACTAGATGAAAAACTTTTGCTTCCCCCTCCTTCTGTTTTAAAGGGATTAAAATTACGATCGACCTCTACCTTTGGTGTTGAAACAGGCCGTCTCTCATATTCATAAGGTGTATCGAGATTTGGATCCCTGTCAAAATCAAGGACCGGAGAAACATTAAATTGTCCCAGGCTGTGTTTAATGGAGCTTCTTAAAATAGCATACAAAGCATGCTCATCATCAAATTTTATTTCAGTCTTGGTAGGATGAATATTAATATCTATACTACCGGGATCTACCTGCAGGTAAAGGAAATAGCTAGGGTAAGCTTTATCCTTCAGCAAACCTTCAAAAGCAGCAGTTACAGCGTGATTTAAATATGGACTTTTTATAAACCTGTCATTCACAAAGAAAAATTGTTCCCCTCGCGTTCGTTTTGCAAATTCAGGTTTCCCTACAAAGCCCGAAATTTTTAAAATTTCAGTTTCTTCATTGACTAAGTACCAGTTTTTCATTAGTCTTACCTCCAAGTATATTGGTAATCCTTTGCCGATAATTTGTACCGGGTAACTGGAAGAGTTCGCTGGAATTATGAATAAGGGAAAAAGAAATTTGTGGATGAGCAAGTGCAACCCGTTGAAATTCATCAATAATATGCCTCAATTCAACAGTGTCACTTTTTAAGAAATTTCTTCTGGCCGGGATGTTATAAAAAAGATTTTTTACCGAGATCGAAGTTCCCGTTGCAGTTGTACAGGGCTCTTGAGACACTACTTCACTACCTTCAATCTTAATACAGGTTCCTATCTCATCTCCTGCTCTTCGGGTATTTAACTCCACATGAGCTATAGCGGCAATAGAAGCGAGTGCTTCCCCCCGAAAGCCTTTGGTGTTCAACCTGAAAAGATCTTCAGCAGAAGTGATTTTTGAAGTAGCGTGACGTTCAAACGAAAGTCGGGCATCAGTCATGCTCATACCCATTCCGTCATCTACTACTTTAATCAGTATCTTGCCTGCTTCCTTGATAAAAACCTGTATAGACTGGGCTTTTGCATCAATGGAATTTTCCAGCAATTCCTTTATAACTGATGCTGGCCGCTGTACAACTTCTCCGGCAGCGATCTGGTTGGCCACGTGATCCGGCAGCAAATGTATAACGTCATTCATGGACTGCTTAATTCGAAAAAATGGATAAATCGAAGTCTAATATCCATAAAACTATGAGCAGCAGGATAGCAATAATTATGACAACGCGATTATTTATTTCACGGTTACCCCTGTTCCTGCTCGCTCCCCGTGCGTCTGCCCATTGGGCTCCAAAATCTATAGAATTGGTGGTGTTCTTGTATTTGTTGAATTTTGAATCAAACTCATACATATTTCCCGTCTCCTTACCATTATAATACCTTGGGGTATAATTATAACGGGTATTCCTCCTGAGTTTATAAAAATTGATTTTCAAAATTGGTTGCTTTACAGATGTTTCAAATTTACTTAAAAAGCCACAGAAAATAAAGCTTGTCTAAGCAAAATAACAAAAGCAACAATAATGCCGAAGAGAGATTTTAAAAGCGGGCGTCTTTTCTAAGCTGAGCCATTTTAATGGCAGTTACGGCAGCTTCAGCTCCTTTATTGCCATGTTTTCCACCGGACTTAGTCTATTGCCTGCTGCATATTTTGATCGGTCAAAACGCAGAAGATTACCGGGGTATCGTGTAAAACATTCAAATCTTTTATCCCCTGGGTCACCCCCTGACATACAAAATCAAAATGTTTAGTTTCACCTTCTATTACACTTCCTATGGCAATAATGGCATCCAGCATGTCGTAACTCTCCTGCATTTTCTTACAACCGTATACGAGTTCGAAGCTTCCGGGAACATTCCAGCGAAGGATCTTTCGTTCCATTACACCATTTTCCCTTAAAACTTCGTAGGCTCCTTTAAATAAGCCTTCGGTAATATTATCGTTCCATTCTGATACTACGATACCAAAGCGAAAATCCTTTGCATCAGGGATTTTGTTTTTATCGTATTCAGAAAGATTTTTACCTTCAGTAGCCATAATTTATTTCATTGCCTGGGCACGCCCAAGATAAACAGGAACCTGATCTGCCTCAGGGCTTTCAGAATAATCATCTTTAATCCTATTCAGGTATTCTGTGGCCTGTTCGCCCTTTCCTAGTTGTATCGCAGTTATTGCCGCCTTAAGAAGGGCCTTTGGAGTTGTAAATTCATTTGATCTCATAGAAGCTGCCTTGTCATAGTAATTTAAAGCTTCTGCAGGCTGCTCTAATTGAAGAAAGGCATCACCAATTCCGGCTGTTGCCAAAGGTGCTAAAATTTCATCATCGCTTTTAAAATCTTCAAGATATTCTATTGCTTCCTGGTATCTGTTGGTACGCAAATATGCGAAACCTAAGCATAGTAGTTAGCAAGGTTTGCAGCATTGGTACTGCTATAATCTTCAATAATATCCAGAAATCCATATTTACCCTCACCTCCAGTAAGAGCCATATTAAATAAAGAATCACTTTGAGCTCCTGTACTTGCAATTGCAGTGTCAAAATATTCCTGAGCCTGGAACATTTCATTTGCAGCTTCTCTTTCATTAGGCTCCTGTACAAAGCGGTCATAAGCAAGGTATCCAAGGATAACTACCGCAGCTAATCCAATAATAACATAAATGTATTTTTGATTATGAGCAACCCACTCCTCTGTCTTATTTGCGCCTTCATCAAGGGTATTAAAAACTTCTGCGGTTGTGGAGTGATCTTCCACGTGTTGAGCTTGCTCCTCTTTATTAGCTGGTTTATGTCCTTTTTTCTTGTAAGTCGCCATAAAATCTGTTTAATGAGTGGCAAAAATAAAATTTTTATTCTTATTTAAAAGGGAATTTTTTTCTTATTTTTTAATATTTTCGGACCTATTCTTATACCTTTACTTTAAATGTTTACCGAATCTATAAAGCTGAATTACAGCATTTTATGTTTTTAAAATCCCTTTCCTTAGTCAATTATAAAAATTTTGATTCTGCCTCCTTTGATTTCGATTCCAAAATAAACTGTTTGGTAGGTCATAATGGTGTAGGTAAAACCAATGTGCTGGACAGTATATATCACCTGTCTTTTGGGAAAAGTTATTTTAACCCCATCACGAGTCAAAATATTAATCATGATGCAGATTTTTTCGTGATTGAAGGCTCTCTTCAAAAAAATGACAGGGAAGTACATATTCTTGTTAGCGCGAGGCGTGGAAACAAAAAAATTATAAAGCGCAATAACAAGCCCTATGAAAAATTCAGTGAACACATAGGCTTTATTCCGGTAGTTATGATCTCTCCCGGGGACAGGGATCTTATTTTAGAAGGTAGTGAAACCCGAAGAAAATTTATAGACGGTGTAATTTCCCAAAGTGACCAATTATATCTTAACTCTCTTATACATTATAATAAAGTGGTTGCCCAAAGAAATGCGCTGCTTAAATTTTTTGCAGCCAATACTAAGTTTGACAGAGATACCCTGGAAATCTATAATGGGCAAATGGCAGAAGCCGGAAACCTTCTTTTTAGCAGAAGAAAAGCTTTTTTAAAAGAGTTTATCCCTATCTTCAATACCCGTTATGCTGAAATTACCAATGGGAAGGAGAACGTAAGTATAGACTACAAAAGCAGGCTATTCGAAAAACCAATTGGTGAATTGCTGGAGGAAAATTTACAGAAGGATATGGTGCTGCAGTACACAAGTGTGGGGGTACACAAAGATGATTTGAGTTTTGAAATTGAAGGGCATCCTATCAAAAAATTTGGTTCCCAGGGACAGCAGAAATCTTTTTTAATTGCACTAAAACTGGCGCAATTTGATTTTATTAAGAACATCAATAAGGCGAATCCTATTTTATTACTTGACGATATATTTGATAAACTTGACGAACAACGGGTTTCCCATATTGTCGCTCTTGTGGCCCAAAACGAACTGGGGCAGATCTTTATAAGTGACACTCATGCCGACAGAACAGAAAAGGTAGTAAAAGAGAGTAACCAGTCGTATAAGATCTTTAAGTTGTAAATATCAAAAAATGAAAAAATTACTGATCCTTTTTGTTTTTCCACTGCTGCTATTGGCCTGCAATGATCAGAGCCCTGAGGAACAGGTAAAAAATCTGGAAGGATATTGGGAGATCGAACAGGTAGAGTTTCCCGGAGATTCTTTGAGAACCTATAAGTTCAATGAAACTATAGACTATTTTCAGGTAGATGGAAAAGTTGGCTTCAGAAAAAAGGTAAGGCCCCAATTTGACGGTTCATACCAAATTACCGATGATGAGGAACAAATCGAATTAAAAATTGAAGAAGACGAACTTTTTCTTTACTATACTACCCCATTTACCTCCTGGAAAGAAAAAGTATTAAAAGCCGAAGAAGATGAAATGGAATTAAAAAACGAGCAGGGGTTAATTTACCATTACAAAAGATTTACACCTCTCTTAAACAATAACTATGAAAAGGAACAATGACAATATTACTCTAAGCGAAGCATTAAAAAATTTTGTTTTAGAAAATAAACTGGAAAAAGGATTAGATAAGGTAAATGCCAGGGATGTATGGACACAACAGATGGGACCTGCTATAGAAAAGTACACAACCTCCTTAAAACTGGAGAGAGATACATTATATGTCCAGCTAAGTTCTTCAGTTTTGAGAGAAGAATTAAGTTATGGAAAAGAAAAAATAATTAGAAACCTCAACGAAGCTCTGGGGAAAAATTTAATAAAAAAAATAGTTTTACGGTAGTTCTTGAGTATCCCATAAAAAAACCCGCTCTAAAAAGCGGGCTTTTTGTATAAATTTTATAAGACTTAGAACATCTCTCTACCTGAGAAATGAAAAGCAGATTCTATTCTGGCATTTTCATTACTGTCACTTCCGTGCACAGCATTTTCACCAATAGAAGCCGCATATTTTTTACGAATTGTGCCTTCAGCCGCTTCATCAGGATTGGTAGCTCCAATTAAAGTCCTAAAATCTTCAACAGCATTTTCCTTCTCTAACACAGCTGCAACTATTGGCCCGCGTGTCATATATTCTACTAATTCCCCAAAGAAAGGTCTCTCTTTGTGAACAGCGTAGAAAATCCTGGCATCATCCTGCGTCATTTGTGTTAACTTCATTGCCACAATTCTAAAACCTGAAGAATTGATCTGTTCCAGGATAGCACCTATGTGTCCCTTTTCAACCGCATCGGGTTTTAGCATTGTAAATGTTCTATTTGTAGCCATTTTGTTTTTTTTAAATTTGGTGCAAAAATAACCAATAGAAACCTTTGTGCAAGGCTTTTAAGGTTTTTTAATTCCTGCGCAGGCTGCTCTTAACCTGCTCCCAGGTTCTACGTTATAAAACTTAATTTTAGAAGTATTAATTTATTTAGGTACAAATAAAACTATACCTCCACCCTTTCACCAGTATACTCCCTCTCTCTACTTTTCAAACCCATTATTGTTTAATTATGATTAACAACTGAAAATCGTTTCAAACCAAAAATAAGCTAGCCTGCTTAACACAAGTATTTTTAAATTGTATCTTTGACCCCAGTATGATAGAACAAAGTATATTAGAGATTACCTCTGCCCTTTCACAATCTAATAAAATAGTCATTGTACCTCATAAAGGACCCGATGGTGACGCAATGGGTTCCTCTCTTGGGCTATATCATTTCCTTAAAGACAAGGGCCATACCACTCACGTCGTTGTGCCTAATGACTTTCCGCATTTCCTTAAGTGGCTGCCCGGGCAGGAAGGAGTCCTCAATTATGAAAATGAGAAAGAAGTTTGTAATGAACTTATTTCTAATGCCGATATTATTTTTACCCTGGACTTCAATATGCTGGAGCGTGCAGGCGACCTGGTAGAACCTCTAAAAGCAGCGCAGGCTACTTTTATAATGATAGATCACCATCCGGAACCATCAGATTATGCAGATCATACTTATAGTGATGCACAAATGAGTTCCACCTGCCAAATGGTGTATAAATTTATTCAGAAGTTAAGAGCTTTAAAACATATAACTCCAGAAATTGCAACCTGCCTTTACACTGGAATTATGACAGATACTCTAGCTCTTTTAGATATCGTTCCACATCCAGTGACACTCACAGGGTGATAGCAGATCTTATAGACAAAGGCGCAGATAATACTGCAATTCACCAAAATGTTTTTGACACTTTAACACATAGTAAATTACATTTACTTGGAGTGGCCCTACAAAATCTAAGGGTTAATAAAGAATATCGCACTGCCTACATCACATTGTCCCAGGAAGAACTTGACTAAGCATAATTTTAGAAAAGGAGATACTGAAGGTTTTGTAAACTATGGTTTATCCATGGAAGGAATTATATTTGCAGCCATTTTTATTGAACATAAAACCGATGGAATAGTGAAGATGAGCTTGAGATCCAAGGGGAATTTTTCTGTCAATCAGTTTGCCAGGAACCACTTTAACGGAGGCGGGCATTTAAATGCCGCGGGTGGAAAAAGCGATCTTTCTCTTGAAGCCACTGTTGAGAAATTTAATGAAATTCTCCCGCTATACCGTGAAGAATTAAGTCTATGAAAAAAATAAGCATACTAATCCTGTTAATTTCTTTATTTGCAGGCTGTAAATCTCCCGAAGCGAGAAGGCTTAGGTGACGCAATCATCGGGATCATTTATAAATGAATCTATAGAACGAAACCGCGAATTAGTAGCACGCGAGGAAGCAGAAATCCTGGAACTAATAGAAAAAGATTCTTCCAACCTTTATACAGCATCCAATAACGGCTTCTGGTACTTTTATAATAAGAAATCTACCGATTCCACTAATACAGAAACACCAGAGTTTGGTGATGTTGTACTTTTTGATTACAATATTACCGATATTGATGGAAATGTAATTTATGCTGAAGGAGAAATCCCTACACGACGCTATGCCATGGATAAAGAAGAACTCTTTGGTGGTTTACGGGAAGGATTGAAATTAATGAAAGAAGGTGAAATAATTACATTCATTTTCCCCTCACACAAAGCATTTGGCTACTATGGCGATAAAAATAAAATAGGAACCAACATTCCTATAATTACGAGAGTTCATCTCCATTCAATAACTGACGAAAGCAATATAAATCCTAATTAAAAAAATGAAAAAAACAAGTTTACTTATTGTATTTACAATGCTTCTTGGCCTGGTAGGCTGCAAAGAAGATTATCCTGATCTTGAAGACGGCCTGTATGCTGAATTTAATACCAATTATGGGACCTTCGTTGCTGAACTTTATTATGATGCAACACCCACTACTGTAGCTAATTTTGTGTCTCTTGCTGAAGGTAAGAGCCATAGTATGGTAGATAGCACTTATAAAGGAAAGAAATTTTATGACGGATTAGTTTTTCATAGAGTCATTAAAGATTTTATGATCCAGGGTGGAGATCCAACAGGAACCGGAAGCGGAGATCCTGGTTATAGATTTCCTGATGAAATCGTAGATTCTCTCACTCACGATTCTAAAGGATATTTATCAATGGCAAATGCAGGACCTGGTACAAACGGAAGCCAGTTCTTTGTTACTCTGGCCGAAACTCCATGGCTTAACGGAAGGCACACGATCTTCGGAAAAGTAGTACAGGGTCAGGAAGTTGTTGATAGCATAGGCCAGGTAGAAACCGGACCTCAGGATCGTCCTTTAAAAGATATTAAAATAGAAACTGTCAACATAATTCGAAAAGGAAAAGAAGCAAAGGACTTTAACGCTTCCCAGGTTTTTGAAGACAGATTGGCAAAAATAAAGGCTGATGAAGAAGAAGCAACAAAAAAACAGGAAGAAGCTAAGGCTGCAAATGCTGAAAAATATGCTTCTTTAAAAGAAGAAGCCGAAACACTTGAGAGCGGACTTCAAATTCACTATCTCGAAAAAGGTGAAGGACCAAAACCTGAAGCTACAGATATGGTACAGGTTTTATATGAAGGATACTTTGACGACGGAACTATTTTCGATACTAACAAAGAGGAACTGGCGCAGGAATTGGGAATATTTAATCCACAAAGAGCTGCCCAGGGAGGTTACGGTCCTATGACTACAGGTATAGGTTCAGATGCAGGAATGATCCCAGGGTTTAAAGAAGGACTACAACAAATGAGTGTTGGAGACAAAGCTGTTTTATTTATTCCTTCTCATTTGGCTTATGGTCCAGGTGGTGCTGGTGGAGTAATCCCTCCAAATGCCGATTTGATCTTCAACGTAGAAATGATAGGAATCGCAGAACAATAAAATATATTAGATTATTAAATTATATAGAAAAGGCTGGTTGAAAAACCTACTTTTTTTATTCTTATGTCTGAAGAATTTTAGCCACTAATGCACTAGTAATTTTATTAGGTCAGGGCATATTTCAGTTAGGAAAAAATCATAATGCAGAAGTGTAATTTGAAATAAACTATCTGAAAATTTAGTTCTGAAGAAGTACTACTATTTCAGATAAATATTTAGAAAGTTATCTAAATTTTCAAATTGAAAAGCCACCAATCCACGAATAAATTTTTATAAATATTAGTGCATTAGTGGCTTATTTATTCAGAAATAGTAATTAATTCTCAGGAATATTCTTTAGTATTTCCAATACGAACTCCCAGTATTTCTGAGCTGAAGAAATACTTGCCCGCTCATCAGGAGAATGTGCACCGCGAATTGTGGGTCCAAAAGAGATCATATCCAGGTTGGGATAATGTTGACCAATAATACCGCATTCCAAACCTGCATGACAGGCTGCAATATTGGCTTTCTCTCCATTCATTTTCTGGTAAAGCTCATCCAGAACTTTTAGAATATCAGAGTTTCTGTCGGGTGCCCAACCGGGATAATCTCCTGCCAGTTCTACTTCGTAACCTGCGAGCTCAAAAACTGATCTTAAACCGTTGGCAAGATCATCCTTTGAAGATTCTACAGAAGACCTGGTAAGGCATCTAATCTCGATTTTTCCGTTCTTCACCTCTACCCTGGCGACATTGTTTGACGTCTCCACCAAACCATCAATCTCCGGGCTCATTCTGTATACCCCGTTATGGGCAGCATAGAGCGCTTTCAATAATTGTTCCTGGGCCTGCATATTCATTACCAGATCCGGAATCTCTGTTTCTGTAATTACAATGTTCAGCTTTGGCTCTAAGTGAGCATATTCAGCTTTAATGGCTTCTGCAGCGTCTTCAATTTCAGCATTGAAAGCTTGAACCTGAAGATCATCAACCACAACCAAAGCTTCACTCTCTCTCGGAATTGCATTTCTTAGTCCTCCGCCGTTAATTTCCGTTATACGAAGCTCTAAATTTTCCGAAGCATTAAAGAGCAGCCTGTTCATCAATTTATTGGCATTTCCAAGGCCTTTAATAATGTCCATTCCCGAATGGCCTCCCTGTAGACCATTTACTATAACTTTAAAAGCTTTTACTCCGTCTGGTACTTCCTCTTGGTTATAAGCTCCTGAAGCTGTAACATCTACTCCTCCCGCACATCCAATTCCTATTTCATCATCTTCCTCTGTATCCAGGTTTAACAGGATCTCACCATTTAAAAATCCGGGTTTTAGTCCTTTTGCCCCGGTCATTCCGGTTTCCTCATCTATAGTAAAAAGTGCTTCAAGTGGAGGATGAGCGATTGAATCACTTTCAAGAATAGCCATTATTGTTGCCACTCCCAGGCCATTATCTGCTCCCAGGGTAGTACCTTTTGCCTTTACCCAATCTCCATCCACAAACATTTCAATACCCTGATTATCAAAATCAAACTGAGTATTGTTGTTCTTTTGATGAACCATATCCAGGTGAGACTGGAGGATTACAGCTTTTCTGTTTTCCATTCCTGAAGTGGCAGGTTTTTTTATAATCACGTTACCCACTTCATCCACCATTGTTTCCAATTGAAGATCGTTTCCAAACTTCTTGATGAATTCAATCACCTGTTCTTCTTTTTTAGATGGCCGTGGTACCTGGTTTAGGTCAGCAAACTTATTCCAAAGATTTTTTGGCTCAAGAGATCTTATTTCTTCATTCATACTCTGCTTTTTTTGATATCTTCACAAAGATATTGGTATTTAACAAAGCAGTAAAATTTGCGGGTCCTATATTAGTTTGTAATTTTAGCACGTGAAGAAATACGCAGGCCTCATTCTCGCAATTTTGTTACCACTGCAATACTTTGCAGTTAAAGTTATCTCGAATTATCCTCAATTCGTGGAGACCTGGTATAGCACTTAGCCTCTACCCTTTCATTTCCCAATTTATGAGGTACCCTCTGGGAGTACTGCCTTTTTCACTTGGAGATCTATTATATGCCTTCTTTATTTTTTCGATTTTTCGGTGGTTGTACCTCAGGTTCAGGAATAAATTTAAAAATCCGAGGAAATGGATCCTTGAGATCTTTGCTTTTGCGTCTATAATCTATGGTTGTTTTCACCTTTTCTGGGGATTAAATTACTACTAGCTTCCATTGCACAAGACTCTCAGAATAAAAAATGACTATAATACAGAGGAGTTGGTTGAACTAACCAGGACTCTTATAAAAAGATCAAACGAAGTGCAAATGAAATTGATGGGTGATGACAGTTTAAAAGTCCCCTATAATTTTAAAAAGAGCCAAATTTTAAAGAATACCATTGACGGTTTTGATTTTCTTCAGGAGGAATACCCAAAACTTACTTATAACGGAAAAAGCCTGAAGAGGTCTATTTACAGCATTCCTCTTACCTATATGGGTTTCAACGGATACTTAAACCCGCTCACCAATGAGGCGCAGGTTAATACCAATATCATCAAATACAAACTTCCAACTACAGCCAGTCATGAAATTGGCCATCAGCTAGGATTTGCAAAGGAAAATGAAGCCAATTTTATTGCCTGTCTTGCAACAATTAATCATCCTGATCCTTACTTTCGTTACTCAGGACTCACCTTTGCACTGCGCTATTGTCTAAATGAGTTATACGCACGGGACAAAGTCCAGGCCGATGCTTTGTTGAAGACCATTAACTTCGGAATAATGGAGAATTACAGGGAAGTGCGGGAATTCTGGGCCCTGCACACAAATCCTTTTGAACCTATTTTCCAGTACAGTTATAACGGATTTTTAAAAGCAAATAATCAAAAAGAAGGTATGAAAAGTTACAGTTATGTTGTTGCTCTCCTTGTAAATTACTTTGATGATGTAGAAAATGCTTTCTAAAATTTTCGTTTAGATTCTTTAAAATTCCTTAAATTTTCGCCTTTTTTCAGCTAAACAAATAACCCATAAGTTCATGAGATTAAAATTATTCATGTTCACCCTTTTTCTTGTCGGGGTGAATTTGCACGCCCAGGATTACTTTCCGAAGAATGATGGCGTCAAAACAAAGAATACAAACTACACCGTATTTGAAAATGCCAAAATTCACGTCGATCCTTCTACCACGATAGACAATGCTATGTTTGCAGTTAAAGAAGGAAAGATAACTGCCATAGGAAAATCTATTGATGTTCCACCAAACAGCGTGAGGATAGATCTAAAGGGTAAAGAGGTTTATGCATCATTTATAGATCTTTATAGTGAATTCGGGATCCAAAAACTTCAACGTGTAAGCAATAATTCAAACCAGCCCCAGTATGAAGCTGCAAGAGAAGGTTATTATTGGAATGACCATCTTAGGCCCGAAACTGATGCGGTACAACATTTCAGCTTCAATAAAGAAGAAGCTGAAAAATATCACAAAAGCGGATTTGGAGTGGTCAACACCCATGTACCCGATGGAATTATAAGAGGGACAGGTGTCCTTGTCGCTTTGAATCCTGAAGGTACAGAGGGAGACAGAGTACTTTCTGATCGATCTGCTCAATATCTTTCATTTGATAAAAGCGTCCTGTCAAGGCAGTCCTACCCTACTTCTATTATGGGAGCAATGGCTCTAATTCGTCAAAGCTATATGGATGCTGAATGGTATTCTAAAGGAAATTCCCAGAATAAAGATCTCGCATTGGAGGCATTGAACCGAAACAAAAGCCTTGTGCAAATCTTTAAGACCGACAATTTACTGGATGCATTACGTGCCGATAAAATTGCCAAAGAATTCAACCTGAATTACGTGATCCTTGGTAGCGGAAATGAATATGAAAGAATAAATGAGGTAAAAAATTCAAATGCCACCTTCATTATTCCTGTAAATTTCCCCGATGCTTATGATGTGGAAGATCCTTTTATGGTTGATTTCATTAGTCTTCAGGAAATGAAGCGATGGAACCAGGCACCTGCCAATCTAAAAATTCTTGCACAAAATAATGTTCCTTTTGTGATAACCTATAATGGTTCAAAAGATGAGAAGACTTTTCGTGCCAATCTTTTAAAGGCAGTGGAAAATGGACTTGACAAGAGTAAAGCACTTGCCGCTCTTACTACGGTACCAGCAAAAACACTTGGAAAAGAAAATACCCTTGGTACCTTAAAACAAGGTGCATGGGCAAATTTCATAATTACCTCTGGTGACCTTTTTGATGAAGAGACTGTTATTTACGAGAATTGGGTACAGGGACAACTGGCAATTCTGGAGAACATGAACACTGTAGATCTTGCTGGTACATACAATTTGAAAGTGAATAACAACAATTATGAACTTAAGATTACGGGGAAACCTACTTCCCCTAAAGCCGAAGTAAAACAAGGAGATACTAAAATTCAGTCAAAACTTAATTATGCTGATGGCTGGATGAATTTGATGCTAACCTCCACATCTGACGATTCTACAAAGACTGAATTTACACGATTGGTTGCACAAGTTCGTGAGAGTTCAAATACCATAAAAGGTCGCGCTATTTTGCACAACGGAAGCGAAACTTCATTTACTGCGGAAAAAACACAGACCAAAGAAGAAGCCAAAAAAGAAGATGAGGAAGAAGAGAAAAAAGCAATGGAAATAGTTGCAGTTTCTTACCCGAACATGGCTTACGGTTTTGCTAGTTTACCACAACCTGAAAATATTCTGTTTAAGAACGCTACCGTTTGGACTAATACAAACGAAGGAATTCTCGAAGGAACAGATGTTAAGGTGAGAGACGGAAAGATATCGAAGGTTGGAAAGAATCTTAACGCAGGAAATGCGAAAGTTATTGACGCCACCGGGAAACACCTAACTTCCGGAATTATTGATGAGCACTCCCACATTGCCGCTTCAGCAATAAATGAATCTGGTCACAACTCCAGTGCAGAGGTGACTATGGAAGATGTAGTAGACCCTACTGACATTAATATTTACAGGAATCTTGCAGGAGGAGTTACAACCGTACAGTTACTGCACGGTTCTGCTAACCCTATTGGTGGAAGGTCTGCTATTCTTAAACTTAAATGGGGTGGTTCTGCTGATGATCTAATTTTTAAAGAAGCGCCAAAATATATCAAGTTTGCTCTTGGAGAAAATGTGAAACAATCAAATTGGGGCAGTAACAGCTAGGTTCCCGCAAACCCGGATGGGAGTAGAACAGGTGTTTACAGATTATTTTACCCGCGCAAGGATCTACGAACAGGAAAAGAAAAACAACAAGAACTACAGAAAGGATCTGGAAATGGAAACTCTTGTAGAGGTCCTAAACGGAGAACGTTATGTAACCAGTCACTCTTATGTACAGAGTGAAATTAATATGTTAATGAAAGTTGCGGAAGCCTTTGATTTCAGGATCAACACCTTTACCCATATTCTTGAAGGCTATAAAGTGGCCGATAAAATGAAAGAACACGGGGTGGGTGCATCTACTTTTTCTGACTGGTGGGCCTATAAATATGAAGTAAATGACGCAATTCCTCATAATGCTGCAATTCTTCACAATGCAGGAGTTACTGTAGCAATTAATAGTGATGACAGCGAGATGAGCCGCAGACTTAATCAGGAAGCAGCGAAGTCTATGAAATATGGTGATATTTCTGAAGAAGAAGCCTGGAAATTTGTCACTCTTAATCCGGCAAAATTGTTACACATAGACCAATACGTGGGAAGTATAGAACCTGGAAAGCAGGCAGACCTTGTATTGTGGAGCGATCATCCCCTTTCCATCTATTCCAGAGCCGAAAAAACTTTGGTAGAAGGCGCAGTTTATTTTGATGTTGAAAAAGATGAACAGCTTAGGGAAGAGATTGCAAAGCAAAAAAATAAGTTGATCCACCAAATGCTGGAAGCAAAAAATGGAGGAGCTACTACAAAACCTGCTACAAAAAAAGAAGCACAACACATCCACTGTAACACTTTGGAAATTCACTAAAAATGAGAGCAATGAAAAATTTTAAATATAAGGTTACCCTGGTAATGTTGCTTGTGGCCACAGCTGTATTCGCACAGCAAACTCCCGCACCTAAACAAACTGAAGCAGTTACTATTGTTGGAGCAACAGCACATCTTGGAAACGGAAAAGTTATTGCAAACAGCCTGATCATTTTTGAAGATGGAAAACTAACTCAGGTGCTGGATGCCCTTACTACCAAAATGCAATACAGAGGAAATGTAATAAATGCCGAAGGAAAACACGTTTATCCCGGTTTTATTGCACCAAATTCCACGCTTGGTTTAGTGGAAATATCATCAGTAAGAGCTACAGATGATGAAGATGAAATTGGAGATATGCTGCCTCACGTAAGAAGTTTAATTGCTTACAATGCTGAAAGCAAGATTGTTGAAAGTATGAGGCCGAATGGAGTTTTAATTGGACAGATCACTCCGCGGGGAAGCACTATTGCTTGTACTTCTTCAATTGTTCAATTTGATGCGTGGAACTGGGAAGATGCTGTAATTAAAAAGGATGACGGTATTCACCTTAACTGGCCCAACAGTTTTACCAGTGGAAGATGGTGGGAAGGAGAACCACGGGGAATGAAGCCCAATAAAGAATATCCAGTAGAAGTTGCAGAAATCACCTCCTTCTTTAAAAACTCACGGGCATATCTTGCCGGAGGCCAGAATGCTATTCATTTGCCCTATAAAGCAATGGGCCCGGTATTCGACGGCACGAAAAAAGTTTTTGTACACGTAGATGGGGAAAAGGAAATTCTGGATGCAATTCAGTTCAAAAAGGAACAAAATCTTGAGAATTTTGTGATAGTTGGAGGGAATGACGCTCACAAAGTAGCAGATCAATTAAGAGAAAACAACATTCCGGTGCTTTCTAAAAGGCCACATACCACACCGGACCAGGATGACGACGACTATGACTTCTCCTATAAAAGCGCACGTTTACTTGTTGAAAAAGGGGTATTAGTGGGACTGGAAAGTAGCGGGGCAATGGAAACTATGAACACCAGGAACCTTCCCTTTTATGCAGGTACCGTTGCTGCCAGCGGTTTGGATAAGGAAGAAGCTTTGAAGCTCATTACCTCCAATACCGCCAAAATTCTTGGCATCGATAATATTGTGGGCACGCTGGAAGCAGGAAAAGACGCTACTCTTTTTATAAGTGAAGGAGATGCTCTTGATATGAGAGGGAATGTACTCGTTAAAGCCTGGATCCAGGGCAGGGAAATTAGTCTGGACAGCCACCAGACAGAATTGTATGAGCGGTATTCTAACAAATATCAGTCCAAGAAAAAATAGTAAGCCTAATACCAAAGTCTCTAACGAAACTGCCTGAAAATTCCTGAAATTCGTCATCCTGAATTTATTTCAGGATCTAACTTGTAAAGGCTATACATAATTGGAAGCTGAAACAGGTTCAGTTTTACGAAAGCAGATTTTCAGGTAGTTTCTTCCTTTAAAGCAATTATTTTAGCTGTATGATCAAAAACATTTCAAGTCTTAGCAATCCAACTATAAAAAGGATCCTTCAGCTTCAGGAAAAATCACGACAAAGAAAAAAGGAAGGAGTTTTTGTTGTTGAAGGAATAAGAGAAGTTGAACTTGCTACAAAAGGTGGATATGACGTTACAGATCTTTTTTTTTGTTCTGAATTATTTCCTTCTGAAAAACTGGAAGGTCTAATAAGTAATACTTCTGAAAAACCGGAAATAACTGAAATTTCAGCTGATGTTTACAACAAAATCGCATACCGCGGAAGTACAGAAGGTTTACTTGCTATAATTAGAAACCGGGACCTGAGTTTAAAAAATCTTCAGCTAAAGAATAAAAATCCGTTGATCCTGGTGGCCGAGGCACCGGAAAAGCCCGGGAACATTGGTGCCTTACTAAGAACAGCCGATGCAGCTGCAATAGATGCGGTACTAATTGCCAATCCAAAAACAGATCTTTTTAATCCTAATATCATCCGTTCCAGTGTAGGATGTGTTTTTACAAATGATATAGCAACTGGCACAACTTCAGAAATTATTGCTTTCCTGCAGGAAAAGCAAATAAACATTTATGCTGCTGCCCTGCAGGCCTCAAAATCATATACCCTAATTGACTTTACAGCTGCAAGCGCCATAGTGGTTGGAACTGAAGCAACAGGATTAAGTAAAGAATGGCTGCAGAGTTCCACTCAAAACATTGTCATCCCGATGCAGGGGGAAATTGATTCTATGAACGTTTCTGTCGCTGCAGGTATTCTCATTTTTGAAGCTAAACGGCAAAGAGGGTTTTGAACTACGAATTTTTGAAAGATAAGTACGAACTGAAAAGATTTGGATAATTTCTATTGACAAATATTCCAGCAAAAATCTCACCTGACAAAAAATATTTGGATTAAAATTTGATTATGCTATGATTGATCTTAGAGCCCTAAAAACCTTTCTCTTATTTAACGTATAGTGCGCAGAGGAAGTAAATTAAGGAACGTTAGAAATACCTTGAACCTTAAACCCCGAACTTTAAACTTTAAATCTTGAATCCAGAAACTCTTTTCTATATAATTATTTTCATAATTGTTATTGATTTTGTGATTGATAAAATTGTGGAGGCATTAAATGCCAAACATTTTAGTGACCCTATTCCTAAGGAACTTGAAGACGTATATGATGAGGAAGAATACAAACGATCCCAGCAGTACAAAAAGGAACGTTACCGCTTTGGTTTGGCATCTTCAGTATTTTCTTTTTTATTAATGCTTGGCTTTCTCTTATTTGATGGCTTTGCCTGGGTAGATTCCATTGCACGGAATATTTCAGATAATCCTATTGTCATAGCTCTTATTTTCTTTGGAATTATAATGCTGGCGAGTGATATTCTTAGTTTACCTTTTTCCTGGTACAGCACTTTTGTCATAGAAGAAAAATATGGTTTTAATAAAACTACCAAAAAGCTATTCTTTCTGGATAAATTAAAATCCTGGGGTTTAATGATTGTTGGTGGTGGTGGAATCCTGGCGCTAATTGTTTGGTTCTATCAATGGGCAGGAAATGATTTTTGGTGGTATACCTGGATTGTCGTAAGCATTTTTACTGTTTTTGTAAATATGTTCTACGCCAAATTGATCGTGCCGCTATTTAATAAGCAAACACCGCTTCCCGAAGGATCGCTACGGGAAAAAATAGAAGCTTATGCAGATAAAGTTGGGTTTACCCTTCACAATATATTTGTAATAGACGGTTCTAAAAGAAGTACCAAAGCCAATGCGTATTTTCCAGGTTTTGGTAAGGAAAAACGTATTACTTTATATGACACCCTCATTAATGACCTTGAGGAAGAGGAGATTGTAAGTGTCCTGGCGCATGAGGTTGGGCACTATAAAAAGAAGCACGTGATCGCGAACCTTGCTGCGGCAGTTATTACAACAGGTTTTACTTTGTGGCTGCTTTCAGTTTTTGTGGGGAATCCTCTGCTTTCACAGGCATTGGGAGTAAATGAACCTAGTTTTCACATTGGTTTGATTGCCTTCGGAATATTGTATAGTCCTATTTCAGAAATAACAGGACTTCTCATGAATTATCTGTCAAGAAAATTTGAATATCAGGCCGATGATTTTGCTAAAAATACCTACAATGAAAACGCCCTGATCTCAAGTTTAAAAAAGCTCTCAAAAACCAGCCTTAGTAATTTGACTCCGCATAAGGCATATGTATTTTTACACTATTCTCACCCGCCATTATTGCTGCGGTATAAAAACCTCAAAGGAAGTCTTTAGTTGTTTCTTTACAATCTTAATCGTAATTTTAAACTATGACAGAAGCTGCTATTGAACAGGAGAATAAGGATATTGCAAGACAGTATAAGGAATTGCTGCGCATAAGTTACCGCTCTCTTACTGATGATGATAAAAAGCTGATAAGGCTGGCTTTTGACACTGCTGTAGATGCTCACAAGGATCAGCGCCGTAAATCTGGAGAAGCTTATATCTTCCATCCTATCGCCGTGGCTAAAATAGTAGCCTCAGAAATTGGACTGGATGCCACTTCTATTGCAGCCGCTCTTTTACACGACGTCGTAGAGGATACCAGTTACACGCTGGACGATATTAAAAGAATGTTTGGTAAGACCGTTGCACGAATTGTTGACGGCTTAACTAAAATTTCTCACCTCAAAAAGGACAAAGATGTCTCTTTACAGGCAGAGAATTTCAGGAAAATGTTACTCACCTTAAATGACGACGTAAGAGTTATTATTATCAAGATTGCAGACAGGTTGCACAACATGCAAACCATGGAGTCCATGCGGCCGGACAAGCAAATAAAAATTGCTTCAGAAACACTTTACATTTATGCACCACTGGCCCACAGGATTGGTTTGTACAGCGTAAAGACAGAACTGGAAGATCTTGGCCTAAAATATACCGAGCCGGAAGTTTATACTGATATTCTTACCAAAATAAGGGAAAGTAAAGAGGAGCAGGATGCTTATATAAATGATTTTACTAAGGTCTTAAAAGATTCCCTGGATCACGAAAACCTGGATTATGAAATAAAAGGAAGACCAAAATCTATTTTCTCCATCAGGAGAAAGATGAAGGCTCAACATGTCACTTTTGATGAAGTTTTCGACAAATTTGCGGTGAGGATCATCTACAAAAGCGATGTTGCCAACGAAAAGTTCCTGGCCTGGAAAATATATTCTATCGTAACAGATCACTTCCGGCCAAACCCTATTCGTTTAAGGGATTGGATCTCTTCTCCAAAATCTACAGGATACGAGGCACTGCACATTACTGTAATGGGGCCTAAAGGGCGATGGGTAGAAGTGCAAATCCGCAGTCAGCGAATGAATGAGATTGCTGAAAAAGGATATGCCGCACATTACAAGTACAAGCACGGTGAGGAGCAGGAAGAAAAGGATATGGAAGAATGGCTTAACAGGTTACAGGAAGCTCTGGAAAATTCTGAAACTAACGCCGTAGATTTTGTTGAGCAATTCAAACTAAACCTATATGCCAAGGAAATATTTGTTTTTACGCCCCAGGGGGACCTGAAATCTCTTCCGAAAGGTTCCACACCGCTGGACTTTGCTTTCAGCATTCACACAGAAGTAGGTTTACATACAAGAGGCGCTAAAGTCAATAATAAACTGGTGCCTTTAAGCCATGAACTTAAGAGCGGGGACCAGATAGAGATAATTACTTCAGAAAATGCCAAACCGAATGTTAACTGGTTAGATTATGCTACTACAGCAAGAGCAAGAGCTAAGATAAAATCTTCTTTAAGGGAAGAGAAAAAAGAAATAGCTGAAGAAGGAAAAGCTATTTTGGCCCGTAAGCTGAAAGCTCAAAAGCTGAGTTTTAATGAGAGAATGATCAATGAACTTGTCATTTATTTTAAGCTTAAAACAAGCCTTGACCTTTTTTACAGGGTAGGTATTGGTAAAATTGACAATACAAAACTAAAAGAATTTACTGCCTCAAGGAGTAACGCCTTTGTTAGCTATATTAAAAGTAAGATCAAAAAACCTTCCATTGCTGAAGATCTTGACAAAGAAGAGATCACCAGCAAGTACGATCAATTGGTATTTGGGAAGGAGGAAGATATCCTCGATTATAAACTGGCCAATTGTTGTAACCCTATTCCCGGGGATACTGTTTTTGGGTTTATTACTGTAAGTGAAGGAATTAAGGTTCATAAAAAAGATTGTCCTAACGCTATTCAATTTCAAAGCAATTATGCCTATAGGATAATCCAGGCAAAATGGATAGATTCAACCCAGCAGGATTTTAAAGCTGTGTTGAACTTAACGGGTATAGATAACCTGGGATTAGTGAGTGAAGTGACCCGGGAGATCTCAAAAAGCCTCAACGTGAATATGAGAAGTATTAACTTTGAGAGCTATGAAGGTTTATTTAGAGGTAAAATTACAGTTATAGTAAAAAATAACACAATCCTGAATACTCTCATCCAGCATCTTAAAAAAATTAATGGCATTGATAAGGTGTCCAGAGAATAAACCAATACATTTGCAAGGGAGGTAAAATATGAGCAAAAAAATAGTTAATAAGAACGACCAGGCAGTTGTAAAAAATGTTTTTACAAAATTTCTTGAGGAAAAAGGCCACCGGAAAACTCCGGAACGCTTTGCTATTCTTCAGGAGATATACAACAATGAAGAACATTTTGATATAGAGTCTCTTTATATTAAAATGAAAAACAAAAAATACCGGGTTAGTCGTGCCACATTATACAATACTATAGAACTTCTTCTTGAATGTGGTCTTGTAAGGAAACACCAGTTTGGCCAAAACCAGTCTCAGTATGAAAAATCCTATTTTGACAGGAATCACGATCATATAATTCTTACCGATACAGGTGAGGTTATAGAATTTTGTGATCCAAGGATACAAAGTATCAAACAAACAATTGAGGAGGTTTTTAATATTGATGTTTCTAAACATTCTTTATATTTTTACGGCACCAAAAAACAATCAACAAATTAAAATTTTATGGCAGTAGACTTACTACTTGGATTACAATGGGGTGATGAAGGAAAGGGTAAAATAGTAGATGTTTTTACCGAAAAATATGACATCATCGCAAGGTTCCAGGGAGGTCCAAATGCGGGTCATACTCTTGAGTTTGACGGACAAAAGCATGTTCTTCATACAATTCCCTCGGGAATTTTTCATGAAAACACCATTAACCTGGTTGGGAATGGGGTAGTAATAGACCCTGTTATCTTTAGAAGGGAATTGGAAAATCTTGACAGATTTAATATCAATTATAAGACAAACCTTCTTATTTCCCGGAAAGCCCATTTGATATTACCAACCCATCGCCTGCTAGATGCAGCTTCTGAAGCCTCTAAGGGGAAAGCTAAAATAGGTTCTACCTTAAAAGGAATTGGGCCTACTTATATGGACAAGACAGGAAGAAATGGACTGCGGGTTGGCGATTTGGAGATGGCAGACTGGAAAGAAAAATACAGAACTCTTGCCGATAAACACGAAGCTATGATTAGCTTCTACAACGTTGATATTCAATACAATCTTGCAGAACTTGAACAGGAATTTTTTGAAGCCATAAAAGTTTTAAAATCTTTAAAGTTCATTGACAGCGAAGAATATCTTTACCAGGCACAAAAGGAAGGAAAGACCATTCTTGCAGAAGGTGCTCAGGGATCATTACTAGATATAGACTTTGGAACATATCCATTTGTTACTTCTTCAAATACCACAGCTGCAGGAGCCTGTACTGGTTTGGGTGTAGCTCCTAATAAAATAAAAGAAGCTTTCGGAATTTTTAAAGCTTATACCACGAGAGTCGGTAGCGGCCCCTTCCCTACTGAACTTTTTGATGAAGACGGTGAGATCATGGGACGGGTTGGGAAAGAATTTGGAGCTACAACAGGTAGGCCCCGCCGTTGCGGATGGCTGGATTTGGTAGCTTTAAAATATGCCGTTGAGATTAATGGGATCACCCAGCTAATTATGATGAAAGGAGATGTTCTTAGCGGTTTTGAAACTTTAAAAGTTTGTACAGCTTATAATTATAAGGGTGAGGAAATTTCTCATTTCCCATACAATATTGAAGCTGAAAATGTAACCCCTGTGTATACTACGATGAAAGGTTGGAAAGAAGATCTCACTAAAATGACATCTGAAGATGATCTTCCACAGGAATTTAAGGATTACGTAGCCTTTCTTGAAAAGGAACTACAAGTGCCAATTTCGGTTGTATCTGTAGGACCGGACCGAAAACAAACCATCCGAAGATAAATTTAAAACTGTAGAATAAAAAAATGCTTTTCAGAAACTGAAAAGCATTTTTTATTTTCAATTGGTAAGTACTAAGGGTTCACAATAAATAAACCGGCAATCCTACTCGCTGTTTCACCAGACATTGGTTCATCAAATGCCTGAGATACTGCAACAGCTTGAAAATCTGTAGCATCAACAAGGTTTACACCTCCCTGAGTAACATTTTCTTCACCGTTATACACATCCTGAGTGGCTTCCGGCATTCCGGGTCCTCTGTTGTCGAGCGTAATCCAGCCCAGCGCGTTTTGATTAAGATCTTCTCCTATTACATTAGCTCTAAGTCTTCTTATTTCTGAAGCATGTCTCGCTTCCACGGAATGAATTTGGAGTGCAGGCCTAAGAAATTGAGTTCCCATAAGGTTACCAGCCTGTCCTTTATAAGCTCGTACACCAGTATCTTCAAAAGCCTGTGCAAGGGCTAATAATTGAGCATAAGCCATTTCCTGGCCAATTCCATTTTCATTGAAAGGATCAAACATTCCTCCCACTGTAAAGTCAAATTCAGGAGATTCAACTGAGTTATCTCCCAGCCCGCTTTGCAGGAAATCAACGTGAGCGTCTTCATGTTTTGATATTTGCATGTAAATAGCTTCAGCTTTACTTCCTGCAGGAAGTACTCCGGAATCCAGAGCTTTCATGTAAAATTCAGCTTCAAGATATTCAAGTGTGAGAGCAAGTTGTAAGGCAGAAACCGCAGAATTTGCATCCTGGGCAGCAAAAGCTTTTGAAGAACCCGATGCAAGGCCAAAAGGAACTGCTACCATTGCAGCTTTCTTACTTAAAGAACCAAGGGTTCCAAACATTTCTCTTCTGGAAGCAGTCTTTTTTGTTAGACTTTCAGAAGTAAATTCGTCTAAAAATTTTATAATATTCATAGTGTGATTTCTTTTAAATTAGAGGTACGTCTTAAGATCCGGTTGGCAGGTTATTAGCTGTAAATTCAGTTACAATAAAGCCTTTGTCTCCAACTTCCTGTAATACCTGGGCAGGTGTTTTCGCCAGGTCAAGACCATTCTCATCTATTATCTCATCTCCTGCAAAAGCTGTATCGCTTTCAAGGAACAAAGATCTTATCGCCGCAGCGTGCCGCGCTTCTACAGAAACAATTTTTCCTGCAATCACAAGATAATTGGGAGTTTCCAGTAAACTTCCCGCACCATTATATGCTGCCACCCCGGTATCTTCAAGTACTTGTGCAGTTGATAGAACAGAATCTCTACTGCTAAAATTTACACCGCTAAAATCGAATTCAAGTTCCGGTAAAACCATATTTGGTGCTGCAGCCGTAATTGCAGCTTTAAAGAATTCCCGGTGAATTACTTCATGTTTATAAAGGTCCTCCAGAATCAGTTTTTCTTCTGCAGTTGCCGATGCCCAGTAAGAGCCATCCATAACATTGGTGTAAAAAGCTGCTTCCAGCTGTTCCAGTGCATAAGCATAATTTAAAATTCCCACGTCGCCACTACCCAGGTCAAATATTTCTCCTGAAGGTGTCTCTGGCATATTGTCCATGTCATCATTATCGCTGCACGAATAAAGCATTAAGCCTGAGTAACCACGACAAGGCTACCCATCTTAAGAAATTTCCGACGGGAGTTGTTTGAATTTTGCTGCAAATCTTCCTTTTGCACTTTTAAAAGGGGTTTTTTCATAATATGTGTTTTTGATCTCACCAAACTTACCTGTCTTTGCTGCTGAAGGAGAATTCTCGCAGTTAAACTTTTATTAACGAAAATCCTAAAACCTTAAATAATCATAATTTTAAGTAAACTTTATGTTCTGTTTATTGTTGAAAAATCAGTATTTTGAGGAAAATGATAAAATTTTTTCAAAAATAATAGTGCTAATCATAGATATAGTAGTCTGTACATAAGGAAATATTAAAGGCACAATTTGTGCTCTTTTAATTACTTTTGATCCAAATATTATTTAATTGAAATTTTCAGCAAATTCTTTTTTGTTTCTTGTCATAATACTTTTGGCTGTGATCCCTGAAGCTAATGCTCAGGGAAGGCTGATAGATTATGAAAGCGAGCGACAAATTATTAATGAGGAGCAATATCCCGGTGCAGTTGTTCTTAGCGGTATAAACGAACAGGTTTATTTTAATCACGAAGGAATTGAGGTATGGTGTAATAACGCAGTCTTTTACCGGGAAGCAAATTTTTTTAAAGCATACGGTGATGTTAGGATGCAACAGGGAGATACGGTAACAATGCAGAGTAATTATGCTGAATATAACGGCACCACGCAATTTGCTTTTGCAAGTGGGAAAGTAAAAATGACCCGCCCTCAAACCACTCTGGAAACTGACACCCTCTTTTTTAACCGTGTAAAACAGCAGGCTTACTTTACGAGTGGTGGAACGGTGACAGATACTGCCAGTGTCTTAAAAAGCCTAATTGGCAGATATTTTATGGAGGAAGACAAATACTCCTTTGTGACTAATGTGGTTCTTACCAATCCTGAGTATGTTATTAATTCAGCTCAACTGGATTTTTATTCAGATACGGGACACGCTTACTTCTACGGGCCCACGACAATAGAAAGTGAAACCAGCACCGTTTATTGTGAGCGCGGCTTTTATGACACGCGTGCAGATGAGGGTTACTTTGTAAAGAATTCCAGAATTGATTACGAGAACAGGATCCTGGAGGGAGATAGTCTTTATTTTAATCGAAGTAACAGTTTCGCCTCTGCCACAAATAATATACGGGTTACTGATACCCTTAATAAAAGTTTAATAACCGGGCATTATGCTGAAGTATTTCGCGACCGGGATTCAGTTTTTATTACAAAAAGAGCAGTGGCAGCTACGGTTCAGGATAATGATTCTATCTTTATTCATAGTGATACCCTCATGATCACTAGTAAACCTGAAAACCGGATCATTCGGGGATTCTATGATGTGAGGATGTACAAGAGCGATATGAGCGGGAAAAGCGACTCCATATATGTTAACCAAAAAACCCTAGGTCTAACCAAATTAATAAACCTTCAGGCCGGGCCTGTCACTTCTGTAACAGTAAAACGAAGTCCTGTATTGTGGAGCAGTGGCAGCCAAATGACAGGCGATACCATACACCTGCTGAGTGATCCTAAAACAGAAAAACTGGACTCCCTCAAGGTTTTTGATAATGCCTTTCTCATTCAGAAGGATAGTATAGAAGGATTTAACCAGGTCAAAGGGAAAGAGCTCACTTAGCCTGTTTGTGGATAATGAACTATACCAGGTCGACATTGTAAAAAATACAGAAACAATTTATTATTCCAGAAATTCAGAACAGGAGCTTATTGGGATTAATAAAACCCTTTCCAGCTCAATTAAAATAATGTTTGAGAACAGGGAAATTAATTATATAGACTACATTACCAGCGTAGATGGAACACTAACTCCCGAAGAAGAATTTCCGGAAAATGCGCGTAGGCTCAAGGGCTTTAACTGGAGAGGCGATGAAGAACTGCATTCCAAAGAAGATCTTTTTGCCGGAAAGGCACCTCCGGAACTTGTAAGAATTAAAGGGATCCCTTTACCAGAAACTCCTGAAGACTTTTTTGATGAAACCAATGAAAACAAACCTTTATTAAACGAAAATTCAAGGTTAAAACCTGAGGATTTAAAGGATAAAAAAATTGATAGTATTCCACAAGTTCAGCAAAATATAGAGCCGGGAACGGTAAAGCCACTTGAGCAAAACAAGGAACAGGAAGAGACAGAAAATAAAGAAGAAGGAGAAACAAATTGAGACAGGATTTTTTAAAGTACCAGGCACAGACAACACCCCACCCGTTGGCACTGGAAATTTCTCATGCCAAAGGTTCTTATATATATTCAACTGAAGGAAAGCAATATTTAGATTTTGTGGCAGGAGTCTCTGCTACCAGTCTTGGCCACTGTCACCCCCGGGTGGTAAAAGCCATTAAAGACCAGGCAGAAAGTTACCTGCACGTAATGGTTTATGGAGAATACGCCCAGGGACCTGCAGTGGATCTTACCCGCTTATTAGCTCAAAATTTACCTGAACCTTTAGAGAAAACTTATCTTACCAATAGCGGGACAGAGGCAATTGAAGGAGCCTTAAAGCTTGCCAGAAGGTATACTCTACAGGAAGGAAATAATAGCAGCAAAAGATGCCTATCATGGCAATACCATGGGTTCTTTAAGCCTCATGAGCCTGGAAGAAAGACAAAAACCCTTTCGGCCGCTTATAGGAGAAATTTCCCATATAGAATTTAATCTTGAAAAAGATTTACAGAAGATTACTTCCAAAACGGCAGCGGTCATTTTAGAAACTATCCAGGGCGGTGCAGGGTTTATTTTACCAACTAATGATTACCTGGGAAAGGTTAAAGAACGTTGCAAAGAGACCGGAGCATTGTTAATCCTGGACGAAATTCAGCCTGGCTTTGGAAGAACGGGAACCTTGTTCGGTTTTGAAAATTTTGATGTTGTTCCAGACATTTTGGTAATGGGGAAAGGCATGGGAGGCGGATTGCCCATTGGAGCCTTTACCTCCTCTACAGAAATCATGGACAGTTTAATGGATAATCCAAAGCTGGGTCATATAACTACCTTTGGGGGAAATCCTGTAATTGCTGCAGCTGCTTTAGCTACCCTTCAGGAAATTACAGAGTCTGACCTTATGGCAGAAACCCTTCAGAAGGAAAAACTCTTTCGAAAATTACTGGTTCATCCGCTAATTTCCGAAGTTAGAGGAAACGGCCTAATGCTGGCAATGATGACCCCTTCCGAAGAAATTGCTACAGAAGTTATATTAAGAAGCCAGAATAAAGGTCTTATTCTATTCTGGTTACTATTCGATAAAAAAGCGGTGCGTATCACTCCTCCCCTAACTATTTCTCCTGAAGAAATAAAAGAAGGATGTGGCATTATTCTTGACGTCCTAGATGATATAAGTAAACAGATTTGATCTGTTAATTACTTTGTTAAAAACAATATGTTATTCTACAGGTTTTACAGGTATACCTTTATAACTTTAAATCAGTAGAAATCCAGTAATCCCCGGTGTATGCAATTAAGTCATAACGAAGAAAACAATTTCTCACTTACACGCTTCGAATCAATGCTTAAGACTAATGACGTTTTATTCTTTGACTCTGAAGAATTTGAGGATATCATTCACCATTATCTTGAAAATGGGAAGATTGCATTAGCTAAAAAAGCCGTTAAGATGGGCCTTGCCCAACATCCTACTTCTACCAACTTAAAACTTTTTAAAGTTGAGATATTAGTATTTGAAGACAAACTGGATCTTGCAGATGGTTTACTTAATGAACTGCACGAACTGGAATCTTCAAATGAAGAGGTTTACATTCAAAAAGCCAATATATTTTCCAAGCGCGATGACCACCAAAAAGCGATTAAGATGCTGGAGAAGGCGCTCGATATAACAATGGATGAGGCAGATGTTTATTCCCTGCTGGGTATGGAATATTTATTTCTTGAAGATTTTGAGAATGCCAAGTTCAGTTTTATGAAATGTTTGGAGGCAGATGAGGAAGATTATTCTGCTCTCTATAATATAATGTATTGCTTTGATTTCCTGGAACAGAAGAACGAAGCAATTGAATACCTCAATATGTTCCTTAACAAGAATCCATACTGCGAAGTTGCCTGGCACCAGATAGGAAAACAATATTTTGACCTTAAACAATTTGACAAAGCACTTACTGCTTTTGATTTTGCTATTATAAGTGATGATATGTTTATTGGTGCATACCTGGAAAAGGGAAAGGTCCTGGAGAAACTTGGTAAGTTTAATGAGGCCATAGAAAATTATCGTATCACTCTGGATCTTGATGACCCAACATCTTTTGCTTATTTAAGAATAGGAAAATGTTTTGAGAAACTTGGTCTTGAAGAACTGGCATTAGAACATTATTCTAAAACAGTTCATGAAGATCCATTACTGGACAAAGGGTGGATCGCTATTACAGATTTTTATTATCGAAAAGGTAACTTTCAAAAAGCACTTTACTATATTAATAAAGCTATTAATATAGATGAGGAAAATGTGCTTTACTGGAAGCGTTATGCTAAAATAAACAGCAGGCTTAATCTTTTTGAAGAGGCCGAACGAGGATACCAAAAAACGATTGACCTGGGAAATTATGAATTGGAAACCTGGATCAAGAGATGTGATATCCTTATTAACCTGGGAGAGTATGAAACGGCTGTCCAAAATTTATTGCAGGCAGTAGAATTTTATCCTGAAACGGCAGAAGTTGAATATCGCCTTGCAGGTTTATATTTTAATTTAAATGAAGGCGACAAAGGCTACTTCCACCTGAATAACGGTTTAAAAATAGACGCTGAATATTATATTATCATAGAAGAATTATTTCCAAAGATCTTTAGCAGAAAAAGTGTTAAGGAAATGATTAATTCTTACCTGAAAGCCTCCTGATTTATTTACCTTTGGTGGGAAATAAATGTTCAGGATGCAACGCAGCATAAAAGATTACGTTACTATAACTCTTAAAGGAATGGCAATGGGTGCCGCAGATGTTGTGCCCGGAGTATCGGGAGGTACCATTGCTTTTATTACCGGAATTTATCAGGAATTAATTACTACCATTAGTGGTGTAAATTATTCTTTGATCCAGGTTTGGAGAACCGAAGGAGTAAAAATTGCCTGGGAAAAACTTAATGGGCCTTTCATTATTTCCTTACTTCTGGGTATACTAATTAGTATATTTTCTCTTATGAGAATTGCTAATTATCTTCTGGAAGAGCATCCCGTTTTAATCTGGTCTTTCTTTTTTGGTTTAATTCTCGCCAGTATTTGGTTTGTAGCCAAACAAATTCCTAAATGGAACTTTAAAATTGTCCTGGCACTTATCATTGGTGCTGCGGTAGCATATTTAATTGTTTCCCTTCCTCCATCTACAGGAGTACCGGGGAACGGGTATTTATTCATGTCTGGTGCTATTGCGATATGTGCTATGATCCTGCCGGGAATTTCCGGAGCATTCATTCTGGTGCTCCTTGGAGCTTATAAGACCATTACTGAAGCCGCCCACGACTTTGATATTAAAACTCTGGGGATCGTCGCTGCTAAGTGCCGTTTTTGGACTCCTTGCCTTTTCAAAAATTTTAAAATGGCTGTTCGAAAATTACAGCAATATCACCCTTGCCGTTCTCACAGGTTTTATCGCGGGATCACTTAATAAGATTTGGCCCTGGAAGAAAGTATTAGAGACTGCAGAGTATGGTGATAAGAGTGTGGTCCTTAGAGAAGCTTCTGTCTTACCGGGAAATTTTGAGGGTGATCCTCAGCTCATTCTTGCTGTAATATTAATGCTTGCAGGATTTCTTTTAATCCTTATCTTAGAGAAAATCGCAACAAAAAAGCCTGTGCCAGCAAATGCAGAAAACCCGGACCTTTAGTGATAAATTTTTCTTAGTACTCAAAGGTTTGGCAATGGGAGCTGCAAATAAAGTTCCCGGCGTATCTGGGGGGGTGGTTGCTTTCGTAGCTAATGTTTTACGAAGAATTTATTTACTCACTTCAAAAAATAAATTTAAAGGCTTTTAAACTTCTTATAAACGGAAGATTTAGAAGCCTTTACAATTATACCAATGGAAAATTCCTGGGTTTGTTGATCCTTGGAATGGTGATAAGCTATTTTAGTGTTTCCCTCCTACTCGATTATTTAATTCTACATTATGAACTTTATGTTTGGGCTGCCTTCTTTGGGATGATCGTGGGCTCTATTTATTACATAAGTAAAGATTTTGATGACTGGACAGGAAAAAGTTTGTTGTACGTCCTGGCCGGAATTATTGTAGGGGTGGCAATAAGTTTTCTTGAGCCTGCAAAAGAAAATGACAATCTCTGGTTCGTCTTTTTCTGTGGAATGGTAGGAGTTTCAGGTATGACACTGCCAGGTCTTTCCGGTTCTTTTATTCTAATTCTTTTTGGAAATTATGTATTGCTCCTGGTAGATTCTGTCACTGCTCTTTACATAACCATTAAGGATATGCTCATGTGGGACTTTTCTTTTCTTCAGGATCCTGTAAGAATAAGAATGTTAGAGGTTTTAGCTGTCTTTTCCATTGGTTCCCTGGCCGGACTTGTTTCCCTTTCACACTTACTGGGGTTCGTGCTTAAGAACTATAAAAGGCAAACTTATGCAGTAATTATAGGATTTATAACGGGATCTCTGGGGGTAGTATGGCCCTGGAAAGAAAAGATCTATAAGTTAAACGCACAGGGGGAAATAGCTATAGATAAAGCGGGTAACAAGGTGCTGGATAACTATGACAGGTATTTTCCCGATCCTTACGACAGCAGTACCTGGATAGCTGCTCTATTAATTATTTTCGGTATTACCATCGTTTTGGGTTTAGGATGGTATGAAAAAAGAAATTCAGTAAAATGAAAACATACGGACTTATAGGTAAAAATATCAGCTATTCATTCTCACGCGCATACTTTAGCAAGAAATTTGAGGCTGAAGGAGTTGATGCTCAATATGTCAATTTTGATCTGCAAACGATAGAAGAATTTTCTGAAATACTATCCTCCCCGCCCTCCGGCTGTAATGTTACAATTCCTTATAAAGAACAAATTATTCCTTACCTGGACAGATTGGATCCTGTTGCAAGCGACATTGAGTGCTGTAAACACTATTAAATTTGAAAATGACGGTAGTCTTACAGGCTATAACACAGATTACTTCGGATTTATGGAATCCTTAAAACCTTTCCTGAAACCCGAGCATCAAAAAGCACTGATCCTGGGAACCTAGGTGGTGCTTCAAAAGCTGTGGCTTACGCACTTAAATTACTGGGAATTTCCTACACCTTTGTTTCAAGATCCTCCGAAAAAGATCAATACTCTTATTCAGATCTTTCTGAACATATTATGCAGGAGTATAAATTGATCATTAACTGCACCCCATTAGGAACCCATCCCAATACATCAAATTTTCCATCAATACCTCTGGATTTTCTTAGCTCACAACATTTACTTTACGATCTTATTTACAATCCCGCAGAAACTAAATTAATGCAATTGGCACTTAAGAAAGGAGCCACGGCAATTAACGGAGAACAAATGTTAAAGCTTCAGGCAGAGAAAGCATGGAGCATCTGGACTTTGAAATAAGGCAGGGGAAGGAGCGGCGGCAACTTATAATTTCAAGGAAAAGCTTGGCTTATTTTTAGGGAGTTAGTATCTTTCAGGCTAATTCATACCAGCAAGAACTATAACATTGAAAGATATGTCTCAGCAAGAAAATGACCACACGAAAAAAGATCTCCCCGAAACAAATCCAAAAAATCCTGAAGTAGACTCCCCGGCAAAGGGCAGTGAGGATACCAAGGGACAGGAGAACGGGAAGAAAGAAAACACCGGGAAAAGTGCATTTTCTTATTCTGCTGAAAATTCTATTTCTTCCACTCCACAACCGGGTAAGGAAGAAGACCAGCTTGAAAATGCAATGCTGGAGGAAAACCAGTCTACAGGAATGAGAGCCAGGAGTGAGGCTCAGGAAAAAGAATATTCTGATGCTCAAAAAGAAGATGAACCTTTAAAATCTCCTGAAGATCAATCTAATGTAAAAAATTCTGAAGTTCCTGATGCTCAGGAAAATTCTGAGGAAGAAGCAGCCAAAACACTTTCTGAAGATAAATCATCAGAAAAAACTGCTTCAGAAGGATCTACAACAGAAAAAGATCCTACAGACTCTGCCCTGGAAAAGATGCGCAGCGAGAAACCAACAACTGAGGCTATCAAAAATTCTGAAGATATTTCTGCCAGTGATATAGAAGCAGTAGACGCTGCATTGGAAAAAATGCGTTCAGAAAAGTCACCTTCCGAAAAGAATAAAGAGAAAGAAAATTCTTCAGCCGAAACTTCTCATAAAGAGGAAGATGAAAAGACGGAATCATCTTCAGCCGGAAATAAAAAAGACGCACATTCAGAATTTGAAGAATCTGTTGCTGAAGAAAGCGAGGATGAAACAGCCAGTGAGCGCCATGGAATAGAGAAGAAAGATTACCATTCTATGTCTAAGGAAGAATTGGTAAGTGAGTTGGAGCGCCTGGTAAAGAATGAAAAAGTGCAGGCTATAAAAGAGCACGTAGAGGAAATACGCGCAGAGTTTAATGCAAAATTTGACGAAGAGCTTGAGGAGAAAAAAGAGGATTTTCTTGCAGATGGCGGAAATATTATAGACTTCCACTACTCTACTCCTCTTAAAAAACAATTCAATTCAGTTTATTTCGATTATAAAGAAAAACGAAATAATTATTACAGCAGCTTAAACAGGATTTGAATCAAAATCTTAACAAGCGCCAGGAAATTATTGAGGAGCTTAAAGGTTTGCTTGATGTAGAGGAAAATATCAATACCACATACAAACACTTTAAGGAGCTGCAGGACAAATGGCGAACGGCAGGTCCCATTCCACGTGATAAATACAACACTGTTTGGAATACTTACCATCATCACGTAGAAAATTTCTATGATTTCCTTCACCTTAACAGGGAATTCCGGGATCTGGATTTTAAACATAACCTGGAACAGAAGCTAAAAGTTATCGACCGGGCAGAGGAATTGACGCAGGAAAAAGATACCAGCCGTGCCTTTAGGGAATTACAGATGTTGCACAAAATGTGGAAAGAGGAACTGGGACCTGTAGCTAAAGAATACCGGGAAGATATATGGAACAGGTTTAGTGAAGCAACAAAAAAGATCCACGACCTTAGACAGGCATATTATGATCAACAGGATCAACAATATGAAAAAAATCTTGAAATTAAACAGGAGATCAATTCCAAAATAAAAGCGCTTGCAGAAACTGAACATACTTCCCATAACCAGTGGCAGCAAAAGATTAAGGAACTGGAAGCCTTAAGAGAAGAATTTTTCAAGGCAGGAAAGGTTCCAAGGGATAAAAATGAAGAGACCTGGACGGTATTTAAGCAAAATGTAAGGCAGTTTAACCGTAACAAAAATGCTTACTACAAAGGCCTTAAAAAAGACCAATATGAAAATCTCGAAAAGAAACGGGAATTGATCAAAATAGCTGAGGACAATAAAGAGAGTGAAGATTTTAAAGTCACTACTCCTCTAATGAAAAAGATCCAGACGGACTGGAAAAAGATTGGTCATGTACCCCGAAAAGATAGTGATAAGGTATGGAAACAATTTAAGGCAGCCTGTAACCATTATTTTGATCGCTTACACAAGAACAACAATGAGGAAAACTCTGAAGAGTTAAAAGCCTTTGAGCAGAAAAAAGAGATCCTTGACAATTTAAAGTCTCTGGAACTTACCGGGGAAAAGAAGCAGGACCTTCCTAAAATTAAGTCTGCCATCGAGGAATGGAAAAACATTGGAAGGGTCCCTTACAACAAAAGGTTTATAGAAGGAAAGTTCAATAAGCTGCTGGATCAATTATTTTCAAAACTGGATGTAGACAATACAAAGGCCGAGATGATGAAGTATGAAAATAAAATTCAAACTTTAAATGATGCAGATGATGATAAAAAGTTACGCAATGAACATTACTTCCTCACAAAGAAGATAGAAGAAACCAAAGCTGAAATTATGCAGTTGGAGAATAATCTTCAGTTCTTTTCCAATGTAGATGATGATAATCCCCTGGTAAGAGATGTGCATAAAAATATTGCGGAACATAAAGAGCAGCTGGAGATTTGGAAGGAAAAACTAGAGAAAATAAAATCTCTGTATTAGGTCTTTACCTGCCATGCGCTGCCCCCTTTGTAAAGGTTCTACAATAGATTTTTACCGGGACGAGCGCGAGTTTGCCAGATGTACTGTTTGCAAGGCAATTATGCTGCTACCCCGGTATTTTCTTACTGCCGAGGAAGAGGAAAAGAGATACCTCCTTCACAATAATAATGTTGAGGACTTAAATTACCTGCACTTTATAAGTCCTATAACAAATGCTGTTCAGGAAGATTTTCCTGTAACATCGACTTTTGGACTTTGGTTGTGGTACAGGCCCGGTAGCTTCAGTCTTTTTAAGAAGACAGGGGTTTTCCATTAATCTTTATGATCCTTTTTTTGAAGATCATCCTGAGGTATTAAAAAAGAAATATGACTTCATTATGTGCTGCGAAGTAATGGAGCATTTCCAAAATCCCCGGCGCGAATTTAAATTATTACACAAGCTTTTAAATCCAGGAGGAAAACTTTACTGTAAAACTTCTTTATATAGAGAAGAAAACGATTTTGGGAGCTGGTATTATAAAAACGATCCAACCCATGTTTTTCTTTATACTGAAGACACTTTAAAATGGATCAGGTTAGATTTTGGGTTTACAGAACTCCAAATAGATCCCAAGCTTATTATTTTTACAAAATAATTTAATCTCAATCCTTTACGGATTTATTCCTCTTCGCTTCCTCTTCTAATTATGCGAGGTTTCTTACGACTCTTCCTACACCAACAGTAAAAAACCTCAATAATAGAGCGGTGTATCTTGCTTAATAAATTATTTGCTCTTTTTTTACCACCGGGTCAATAATTCAATTTAATTTTTAACTTTGTATTTCAAAGTACTTTCTATGGAAACAGATCAAAAATATATAAAAGATCTCACAGAGATCCGTTCCATGATGGAACGATCTACTAAATTTCTTTCCCTATCTGGCCTGTCCGGGATTATGGCGGGTATATATGCATTGGTTGGAGCCTATGTAGCATATCGGTTATTTTATGTGGAAAATGATTCTGTTTTTTACAATTCGATTGACAGGCAGGAAATAAATGGTGATATAATAAATGTTTTAATTTTAGCTTTCGTAATTCTTGTGTTGGCCGTGGGAACAGCTATTTATTTATCCTGGAAAAAATCTAAAAAAGAGGGGAAAAAAATCTGGAATACAGCTGCGAGGAGAGTTGTAATTAATATGGCTATTCCATTGGTAACAGGGGGAATATTTATTTTGATTCTTCTCACCAAAGGGCTTTATGGATTTCTGGCTCCCGCAACTCTGCTTTTTTACGGACTTGCCCTGGTAAATGCCAGTAAATTCACCTTTGAGGAATTAAGATCTTTAGGAATTGTCCAGATAATCCTGGGGCTTTTTGCTTCCTACTTTATTGGTTACGGACTTTTATTCTGGGCTTTAGGCTTTGGATTGATGCACATCGTGTATGGAATTGTTATGCACCTGAAGTACGAGAAATGAAAACCTACCTGAATGATCTACATAAAGCCTTCGAAAGTAGGGTAAGATTGGGTATCATGTCTGCCCTGGCAGTAAATGATACTCTTGACTTTACTGCACTAAAGGAGTTTTTAGACGTAACTGATGGTAACCTGGCCAGTCATATTAAAGCTCTGGAAAAAGAAGAATTTATTAGAGTAAAAAAAGCATTTGTAGATAGAAAACCAAACACAAAATATTTTATGACCAGGCAGGGAAAAAAGCTTTTGAAGAACATATTTCGGCACTGGAAAAATTGATCAAATCCCAAAAATAGGAAGTTATGCAAATAAAAAAATTTACCATATTACTTTGAAATTCAAAGTACTTTTCAAAAAGGATTATTTCAGATTTTGTCAACCCAATTAGATAAAGTCAGTATCAAAATTTTAGAAAAACAAAAAAACCATGAAAGAACAAATTTTAACCCAACTAGACTATCCTGAACAGCTGGAAAAGCTTTACAGATCAAACAAAACCAACTTTAAAAAAGAGTTCAATACCCTTTACTCTGAAATTAAAGGCAACCCGTTAGCTGACTTCTGGAATGAAAGACTCAATTACGAAACTGATGACCTCAACCGGGGATCGGCCAGAGATTTAATTTTCATTCTAGTTGCCTCTCTTCTTGCCGGAATAATTGCAAAATTCCCCGCATTTTTTGGAATAGATGAAGAATTTTTCTATCCCAGAAATATCGGGTTCATTCTCTTTCCAATGTTAGCGGCCTGGTTTGCCTGGAAGAGAAAATTATCTTCAGGCAAGATCGCGGTTATTGTTATCTCATTAGTAGTAGGAGTTGTTTATATCAATGCCCTACCCGATCTTCCCGATAGTGACACCCTTACTTTAGCCTGCATTCATTTGTTGATTTTCCTGTGGGCTATACTTGGTTTCGCTTACGTAGGTGGAAAACGTGAGAGCGACGAGAAACGTCTTAATTTCTTAAAATATAATGGAGACCTCCTGGTCATTTCTGCTCTAATAGGTATTGCTTAGCGCAATTATGACAGGAATAACTATTGGGCTTTTTTCTCTGATAGGTATAAATATTGAACAATTTTATTTTGAATATGTTGTAGTTTTTGGACTTCCAGCTATACCCATTCTCGGCACATACCTCACACAAACCAACCCGCATCTGGTAGGAAAAATTTCTCCTGTTATTGCCAGAATATTTAGTCCGTTAGTCCTGGTAATGCTCGTGATCTATCTGGTGGCAATGCTATACTCGGGCAAAGATCCTTACAACGACAGAGAATTCCTTCTCATATTTAACGTCCTGCTAATTGGAGTAATGGCGATCATTTTCTTTTCGGTTGCTTAGCTCTTCGGGAACCAGGAAAAGCAAACCTGAAGTATTGATCCTCATCTTGCTTTCTGTAGTAACAATTCTCGTGAACGGAATCGCTCTTTCGGCAATACTGTTCAGGATTTCTGAATGGGGTATCACTCCAAACCGTATTGCTGTACTGGGAGCCAATCTCCTGGTGCTTGTAAATCTAATGATGGTAACTGCACAACTACTAAAATCGACTTCCAAAAAAGCAGATTTAGACAGTGTTGGAAATGTAATTGCCCGCTACCTGCCAATTTATATCATATGGGCGATCGTAGTCACGTTCACTTTTCCATTGATCTTCGGAATCTAATTAATCGAACCTTGAATATAAATATTATGACATCAACAAATGTACTAACAGATATCGCCTCAAATGTGTTGAACCTTCTCAGCTGGATCTTTGGAATAGCTGTCTTCACCGCTAAGCATTATTAATACTTTTTGGGGGAATGATCTTTTCTTCGGAATACTTTTGATCCTTCTTTCCTTCGTTTATTTTCCCCCGGTGACCTCTTTTGTCTACATCTTATTCGGCTTTTCAATTCCTGTTTTAGTGAAGCTCCTTTTGACAGTTTTCATCATTATGGCAGTTTTAGGGGTGGGGGAATTGTTCGATAAGATCGAATTAATGAGGAGAGATTTAATGTAAAATTGAATTTTGAAATAAAATAAAATCAGGGAAGCAGACGGTTATTATAGAGGTTTCTGAACAGCCGAAAAGTGCGGGGATTGATGCAAAACACCTGCTGATCGATCTCAATTTGAATAACAATACAGAGAAAGTTAAAATTGACGGGGTCGATGTTGAGGAAGACGAACCTGATCTGATTTAAAATCCGGGAGCAGGGGTAAGGTTTTTGCAGTTATAGAGTCGAAAGAAATAATAGAAGCTAATTAGTAATGATGAAGATGGAATATTTTGTTGATAAGGATTCAATAGTCCGGGAGATTTGGGGAAAGGGAGATACTATTCTGTTCATTTTTGCCGGGGCGTCTTCAGAATTTGCTTTAAACAAAACTGTAGACTGGCTGTACTTTACTGGCTTAGTTACCCGCCGATCCTTTGGGAAGACTATTTTCCACGGTTGAATACGGTAGAAAAATAATATTTTCAGAAAAAGAAGCAGCACTTCGCGCGATAGATTCCATAGCCGCAATACATTCCGCAGTAGAAAAAAAACGCGGAGCTAAGATTCCCGAATGGGCTTACAGGGATGTCCTGTTTCTGCTAATTGATTATTCCATCCGCTCCTATGAAGTGTTGGAACGTGAGCTGATTTTAGCTGAAAAAGAGGAAGTTTTTGATGTTTTTAACCGACTTGGAACCAGAATGGGAATAAAAGGATTACCGGAAAACTATCGGGCTTATGAAATAATGAGGGAGGAGCACCTTGAACAGGATCTCGAATACAGCAAACTTACAAAAGATCTATACAAGCAATATCGCAAACATCTCGGGCCAATGCGGTTTCAAATCCTTAAAGAGGCACAGACTCTTGTAAGTCCGCCCAGGGTAAGGGAGTTGTTAAACTTCAGAAAAGTTTCCCTATTAAGTCCTGTAATTGTTGTCTATAAATTAAGCAGATTTATAAAACTGAATTATATAATGAGAGATATTTTCCTTCCTTCCGAATATAAAAAGGAGATCAGGGAACTCGATAGTATTCAAATTAATAAATGCCCCTATTCAAATGTATAAAGGTAATTTTTTAACTTGGAGAAAAAATTCTAGAAATGTGTTACAGGACAAAATTAAATGCTAAAATAAAGGATCTTGAAAAAACCTTTGATGCTAAATTTATTGAACCGGAGGCTCATACTCCCAGAGAGGAGATCAATGCGTTTGACTTCTGCCGAACGCCTGTAATAACTAATGAAAATCCCGAAGAAATAAATTTGTATCACTGGGGATTAATTCCGCAATGGGCGAAGGATGAGAACATAAAGAAAATGACCCTGAATGGCAAAATAGAAACTGTTACAGAAAAACCTGCATTCAGAAACTCTGTAAAAAATCGTTGTCTTATACTTGCTGATGGGTATTATGAATGGCAGTGGCTGGATGCAAAGGGAAAAAATAAACAGAAGTACCTTATTTACCCAAAGGATCAGAAAATATTTGCTTTTGCCGGAATTTATTCCTCATGGATTCATCCTGAAAATGGCGATCTCATCAACTCTTATACAATTCTTACTACCGAAGCCAATGAGACTATGGCTAAAATACATAATACAAAAAAAAGGATGCTTAGTAGTTCTAAGAAAGGAAGATCGTAAATCATGGCTATACGGGAATGAAATATCTGCTTTTGCTTTTCCGTACGAAGTGCCTTTGGAAGCAATTGCAATTTAAGTAATCTTGGAATCTTATCCTCCTGCCTATCCATAGTTATATTTAAATTATTCCTAAATTAGAAAGTTTCTTATTGTATTCTCCTTAAAAAATAAAATCACAAATTGCAGAAAAACAGGAAGGCCTATAGGGTGTTTTATAAGCTTGAGGAACATCTTGAGATACCCATGTTCATACTCGCCCTGGTTTGGTTATATCTTTTTATAGCTGAGCTTGTAAAGGGACTAAGTCAATTTCAGGAAACTCTCATTTACGTTATCTGGGGCCTATTTATACTGGAATTTCTAATTAAGCTTATTGTAGCGCCCCGAAAGATGCAGTTCATTAAGCAAAACTGGATTACCCTTATTGCCTTACTCATTCCTGCTTTTAGAATGCTGAGGATCTTTAACGCTCTGCGCATCCTTAGAACGGTTAGAGTAATTAATTCTACACGTGTTATTAGAGCTATAACTTCAGGTAAAAGATTTTTTTCTGCATTAAACGAGGCTCAGGGACCAAGCCCGAATCCCGAGATGGACGTAGGACTTTTAATTGCTTATACCAGGAAGGAAGACAAAGAAGCTTTAATTTCTTTTGCTGAACAAATTACACAGGACGTAAAAATAGAATTGGAGGAGAGCACAGGGTTAAAATGGAATTTTGATGTTGCTGAAGATTTTAGGCTGGAGAGTGATTCCTCCCGAAGTCCTTCAGAGTTTTTAGACAGAGCGAGTACGAGTATGGCTGAAGGTCCTTACGACCTGGTTACCGTAATTACAGATGTTGGACTTATGTCACGCCGCAATAATCTCGTCGCGGCTTTGAGCTCCACTGTTACCCGCGTAATTGTGATCTCCACCCGAAGACTTACTGCCACAGGAAAAAATAAAGCTTCCCTGGACCTTACAAATGAGACTGTGAGGAAGAACACTGCCACGCTCTTCCTTCGCCAGGCAGGGCATATATTAGGGTTAAAAACTGCTAATTCTCCCGCATCCAGCAGGATAATGGGAGCAGAAAGTTTTCAGCAAGACCTAAAAAAATTTCCATCATTTTCAACAGAAGAAAAACGGAAATTAAAACAAAAAGCAAAAAAAACCCCCGACAGGGAATTGCAAAACGGTAATGATATAGAAACCTTTATTTTCCATATTCTTATGACGCTTAGGCACCCCGGTAAATTCTTCCGTCCCCTTTTAAAAAACCGCGCCTTGTTTTTACCCCTTTCCCTCCCCGGCCTAGCAACTGCTGCGGTAGCGCCATCTATTATTCTGGTTTTTAGTTCAGAAATCTGGGATGTAGGTTTGGGATTAACAAATGGAACTGCAGCTTTTTTTGCAGTAATAAGTATCATGCTGGCCAGTTTTTACCTGGTAAGGGTACAGTCTCTATTCCTGCCCAGAAAGGAGAAAAGAATTATCACCGAGCACCTCGCAGTTGCAAATTCTGTGATCTACTTTAGTATATTTTTCGCCTGTATTGGTCTCTTTCTTCTGGTAGCTGTGATGGCCCTAATATTAATGCTGTATGTTTTTCCTCCCGATCTTATGCAAACCTGGCCCACTCTTAATCGCCCTGAAATTACCCTTGAAGATCAATTAAGAATTGCAGTATTTATCAGTACCATTGGCGTCACCACCGGAGCCCTGGCAGGTGGTCTTGAAAGTCGAAAAATTATTCAGCATTTAGCATTATTCCGAAATAGAGTATAATTTCTCAGGTCCCTAATATCTTTAAAACTATTACCTTGAAATAATATAAGGGAAATCACCCAATTTTTTCAGTTAATTAGAATTTAACAGATATTTGCGAAAAATTAACATTATCTTTGGTAGAGATTTCCCCCATATTTTATTCACTCTATGAGACCTCTGTTGAAGTTCAGATTATTGTTTTTTAGCCTCTTCTTAATATGCTATGCGCTAACAATTTTTTGCCTCTTTGATATTATTTCTTTTTCTCATCAATATCACTACTTCTTCTTTCTTGGATCTTTCTTTCTGCTAATGTTTTTTTTATCTTTTGTTTATTCTTTATATAAAGGAGATGAAAATAACGGGAAAATTGAGCACTTCCTGGAGAACCTGTCACTGAAAATGGGCCTATTTAAAATTAGAAAACGAAAAAAAGATCCAATTCGTAAGAACCCGGTTTTGATATTTCCTTAAAGCTGCTCACGGGCGATTATTGAATTTCTTAATCTGGTTGATATGAAATCCTGGAATTTGTTTCCGATTGGCTGACTGTCTAAGCTTTTGGAATTTTTTGAAGAATTACAACATTAGATTTCCTGCGAATTCCTTCAGATTTATTTCTGAAAGTTTTGCCTGAAAAATTGCGTTACTGCGTCTTACTACAGCATTTATATAGTTTAATTGTGCAGTCCTAAATTCTATAGTTGGAATAGTCCCTATCCTAAATTTGTCCATTGTAATTTCCAGATTCTCTTTGGCAATAGCCTCATTATTTCTTTCCAGCTCAATAAGACTAATATTGGTAAGGTAGGTTTGGTAAGCTATTCCCAGTTGCGATTGCAAATTTAAGATCTGCTCCTCTACAAGTAACTCGGTATTCTCAATTTGGATCCGGGCAACTTTTTCATTCCTGTTCTGGTTAAAACCGTCAAAAATGTTCATCCTTGCGGTAAAACCATAGTTCCAGCCGCGGGAGTTGGCACTGGTGGTAAATCCTAAACTAGATTCTGACTCATTAAACTGGTAGCTTAGTGGTTGCGACAAGACTGGGATAGCGACCCGCCTTTACCTGTTTCAGTTCCAGTTTTGCAATATTATTATTAATTACCTGTGCCTGTAAAGTGGGATTTTGTTGTAAGGCCATAGCCTCCAATTCAGGAAGGAAAAGATCCTGGTCCACTTCAAAATCCTCTATTACTTCAAAAATAATTTGAGGATCCCGGGCGAGGATCTGGTTAAGGCGGATCATTGTATTTCTATACTGTTCCTGCTGCCGCAACATCTCGGTCCTGTCTGTATTCATATCCACCTGCGCATTGAGTACTTCCAGCTTAGAAGATTTCCCGATAGTGAACCTGTTTTGCGCAAGTTCAAGCCGTTGTTCTGATATTACAAGTGTACTGTCCAGGGCTGCCAGCTGCTGCTGCTGCTGTACCATATCATAGTACGTGATCATTACATCACTCACTCTCTCAAGTATGGTTTGCTGCAACTCTGCCTCCCCAAGTTTCTCCAATTCCTGCAATTGATCATGACGTGCAAACATCCTGAACCCGTCAAAAATTGTCCAGTCCATGACAACCCCGTAGTTTATATTGTTGTTCCGGGCATCATCAAGCTCTATAAGATTGCCATCTGCACGGGTTTGTGAACTATTTTGGATACTACTATTTGTTGTTCCTGCTATGCCCACAGTGGGTAACATTCCAGCGTTACCTATACTTACCTGGGTTTGGTCTATTTCAAGCTCATTGGAAGCTAACCGAATTTGGAAATTATTTTCCAAAGCAATTTTAACAGCTTCTTCAACGGTTAAAAGCTCCTGCGATTGAGAATTAAAAACAAAAAGAAATAATATTGAAAAGCTGAGTAATTTATTCATGGAACTGGGGTTCCGGATTTCTTCTGATTTCCGGGCTTACTTGAGTTTCTAATTCGGCAAATTCTGGCCTGTGCTTCTTTTCCCTGGACCACATTAAGTACACTGCAGGTATAATGAAAAGGGTTAAAATCAGGGAGAACATTGTTCCACCAATAATTACAACTCCCATTCCTATACGGCTGGTCGATGCAGCACCAAAAGCAACTGCAATTGGAAGAGCACCAAGTGCGATTGTTAAGCTGGTCATAAGGATTGGACGCAGACGGCTTTCTGATGCCTTTAAAATTGCATCTCTTTTATTCATTCCCTGCTCCCGTAATTGATTGGCAAATTCAACTATTAAAATTCCGTTTTTCGTCACAAGGCCTATTAACATTACAGTTCCAATCTGGCTGAAAATATTCCAGGATTGTCCAAAGAGCCAGAGACTAAATAAAGCTCCCGCTACTGCCATGGGAACAGTAAGAATAATTATAAGTGGATCCATAAAACTTTCAAACTGGGCAGCCAGAAGAAGAAAAATTAGCAATAATGCGAGTCCAAAAGCAAACATTGTATTGGAACTACTTTCCACAAAATCCCTTGACTCTCCTCCAAGATCTGTAGTAAAAGAATCATTCAGCACTTTTTCTCTTATTCTCTCCATTGCGTCTATCCCGTCTCCCATACTCTTTCCTGGTGCAAGACTGGCAGAAACAGTCGCACTCATATAGCGGTTGTTGTGGTATAAAGTAGGCGGGCTACTTTGTTCTTCTGTTGTAACCAGGTTATCCAGCTGAATTAAAAGACCATCCCTGTTTCTCACAAACATTGAAGTAAGATCCATGGGAGCATTCCTGTCTTTTTTATCAAACTGCCCCATTACCTGATACTGTTTACCATTCATCATAAAGTATCCGAATCTTTGTCCGCTCAAAGCAAGCTGCAGCGTTTGTGCCACGTCAAGAACTGAAACTCCCATTGTTTGAGCTTTCTCCCTGTCAATTGTTACATATATTTCAGGTTTGTTGAACTTCAGATTAAGATCTGAATTTGAAAAAGTTGGGTCGTTCTCCACTTCTTCCATAAACTCCGGAATCTTTTCTTCCAGTTGCTGGAAATTCTGTGCCTGAATAATATACTGAATAGGCATTCCTCCCCTCCTGTTAACTGCAATAGTGGGGCTCTGGCTAACATTCGTCCTTGCATCGGGATATTGTTTGGTCCAGGCAGTTAATTTGTTTGCTATTTCTTCCTGTGAACGCTCCCTCTCTCCGGGTTCTACAAGAGCTATTCTTCCAAAGCCACTGTTAACCGAATTTGATCCCCATCCGGGAGAGGTAATTATTAAACTTACTTTTTTCTCCGGAATAGAATCATTAATTAGCTGAGTAAGCTCAGTCATATACCTATCCATATATTCATAGGAAGAACCTTCAGGAGCTGTCGCATTAATACTAATAAAACTTCTGTCCTCATAGGGAGCTGTTTCCTTCTGAAGCAGACTGTAAAAAACAACAGTAGCAACTAAACATAATCCCAGAATGGGAAAGCTTATCCACTTCTTATTCATAAAAGACCGAAGCGATTCAGCATAACTATTATTCATCTTCACAAAATACTTCTCAGTAAAATTGTAAAATTTGGAGTTGTTCTGCTTCCCGGGTTTCATAAGGTATGCGTTCAACATTGGAGTCAAAGTAAGAGCTACAAATGCCGAAATAAGAACTGCAGCCGCTAATACTACTCCAAATTCCCGGAATAATCTTCCCACAAATCCTTCAAGAAAAATTACCGGAAGGAATACTGCCGCCAGAGTAACAGAAATAGAAATTACCGCAAAAAATATCTCGTTGGATCCTTCAATTGCTGCTTTGATCGGGCTCATCCCCTCCTCTACTTTCTTATAAATATTTTCAGTGACCACGATACCGTCATCTACCACCAGACCCGTTGCCAGAACAATAGCTAAAAGTGTAAGTACATTGATTGAGAAACCAAAGATCCACATAATGAAAAAGGTGGCAATTAAAGACACCGGAATATCAATTAGTGGCCGTAACGCAATTGACCAGTTCCTGAAGAAAAGATAGATCACCAGGATTACCAGAATAATAGCAATAGCAAGGGTTTCCACAACCTCAGTTACAGATTTTTTTACAAATGTTGTATTATCGAATGCGATATTAAGATTGAAATCCTCCGGCAGATCTTTCTGCAACATCTCGTACTGCTCATAAAAAGCATCAGCAATGTCGAGGTAGTTAGTCCCCGGCTGGGGAATAATTACCATAGAAACCATTTCCTGACCGGAATCACTGAGCTTTGTCTCTAGATTTTCCGCCTCCAGGGCTGCAGATCCTACGTCACTAAATCTTATTAGTTTATCCCCGTCTGACCGGATTATTATATTATTGAATTGTTCAACTGTTGAAAGATTTCCAATAGTCTTTACTGCCAGTTCAGTATTGGAACCTGAAAGTTTCCCCGTTGGCAGTTCCACATTTTGTGCACTCAGTGCCGCACGTACGTCGCTTACTGTTGCACCGTATGAAGCCAGTTTTACCGGATCAATCCACAACCTCATCGCGTACCTGCGCTGTCCCCATATTTGAACACTACTTACTCCGGGTATCGTTTGTAATCGGGGAGCAATGACATTTTCGGCATAATCGCTTAGCTCCAGCACATTCTTCTCCTTGCTCTGAACCGTCATCGCTATGATGGGCTGGGAATCAGCATCAGCTTTAGATACTACCGGGGGTGCATCTATATCCTGCGGAAGCTTACGTACTGCTTGCGATACTTTGTCCCGAACATCATTTGCCGCAGCTTCAAGATCTTTATCAAGATTAAATTCAATGTTAATGTTGCTGGATCCCTGGCTACTGGTGGAACTAATATTCCTTATCCCGTCTATGGAGTTGATCTCCTTTTCAAGAGGTTCTGTTATCTGGGATTCAATAATATCGGGATTGGCACCTGTATAGCTTGTACGTACCGAAATTATCGCAGGATCAATACTTGGGAATTCCCGAACTCCGAGATAGGTAAAGCCAATGATCCCAAAAAGCACAATTGCAATGTTCATTACAATTGTGAGCACGGGACGCTTAATACTAAGTGTAGATAAACTCATTACAATTGGGCATTAGCAACTGGTTGTCTTAAATCTACCTTTAGAGGAGTTCCATTTTTAAGGATCATTACTCCGGAAGTAAGAATAGTGTCTCCTGGTTTTAGACCTGAAAGCACCCTTACCAGGTTTTCTGTCCTGGCACCTGTTTCCACAACGATCTCCTTTGCTTTTCCGTTTTCAGAAACAAAGATCTTCTTTCCATTTTGGATTGGGATTAATGCTTCTGAAGGAACCATTAAAGCGTTGTTTACTTTAGCCAGAGGGACGAAAACATTGGCAAAACTACCGGGGATCAATTTTCCTTCAGCATTTTCTGCAACCGCTCTCATTTTTAGAGTCCTTGTAGATACTTCAACTTCGGGTTCCATAGCATAGATTTCTGCCTTGTGTTCCATTGAAGAGTTTGAGGTAGAAAAAGAGATGGTATCGCCCAATTTCACCTGTGAAGAATATTTTTCAGGAATTGAAAAAGTGATTTTCAGCCTGTCAGTATTCACAAGTTTTGCGATGAGAGTAGAAGGAGTCACATAAGTACCTTGCGATATAGATCTCAAACCTATAATTCCTGAAAAAGGAGCTCGTACAGTTGCTTTGGAAAGTTGAGCTGCCATTAACTGTGATTCTGCTTTTGCCGATGCAAGATCAGCTTCAGCCATATCATATTCTTCCCTGCTTATAGCTTCTTTCTCCAGAAGCAGTTTTGCCCTTCGCTCATTTTCTGAAGCCAGTTTTTCTGAAGTTTGCACCTTTGCCAGTTGAGCTCTCAATTCCTGATCGTTCACCCGAAAAAGAACCTGTCCTTTCGAGACCCTGCTCCCCTCCTCAAAATTTATGTTTTCAACAATTCCTGAAACTTCACTGCGAATTTCGATAGTTTCATTCGCCTCCAGCGAACCTGACAGAGATAAATTATCTGCAAATTCTCGCGGCTGCAGGACCAGGCCTCCAACCTTAACCGGAGCTAGTGCACCTCCTGTTTTCCCCTGATTTGCACTTTCACTGTTATTTGAAATCCTATAGGCCACTAATCCTATAAAACCAACAGCAAGGAGAATAAAAACTACATATTTGACTTTCATTTAATTGTGAGGTAACTCAGGCTTAATTCCTGAAATTCTTAATTAACAAATCTAAATCTTCTTACTCAAAAATTTTCCTTAACATCATTGTTTTCTTTGATAATTCCATCTGCAAAAGCGACATAACAATAATCCTGAGGAAGGGAGTTGTGAAAATTAATAGTACTTACACTTTTAATTGTGACTCCGACTGCACATAAGACTTGGTAGAGAAGAAAAGGTTTAATGACCAATGAACAAAAAGAAAAAAGTTTTTACAAAATGATTTTCTTCTTTGTAAGAATCATTCATTTTGCAAGGAGCTTCCAATGGAATTTTACAATAATCGTTTTACAAATTTAAAGTATTTGAAGGGTGCATACTTAAAGGGTAAATCAATCCAGGTGGGGGTTTTAACTACAGCACGTTGATGACTAAAAGCCAAAAAACTCTGTTTCCCATGATAATTCCCCTGCCCACTATGACCTACGCCTCCAAATGGGAGATGGTGATTTGTGATATGCATTAAGGTGTCATTTAAAGCAGCTCCACCAGAACTTGTCTTTTTTAAAATTTCCCCGGCATTTCCTTTTCCAAAGTAGTATAAGGCCAGGGGCTTCTCCCTGGAATTTATAAAATTAATTGCCTCATCAATTTCAGTATACTCCATCACCGGGAGAATGGGTCCAAAAATTTCCTCCTGCATCAGGACATCTTCCGGTGTAATTTGATCCACGATCGTGGGTTCGATATACAATTCTTCCTTTTTAATTTTTCCTCCAAACCGCAAAGTTCCCTTTGTTTCATCAATTTGACTTAGCTAAGGCATTAAAAGTTTTCTCATTCACAATGCGAGGATAGAACCTAGCTTTTACTAATGTCGTCCCCGTACATTTCTCGCAGATGCTTTTCTATTTTTTGAAGGAGCGCTTCTTTTACAGATTTCTGTACCAGCAGGTAATCGGGAGCGATACAGGTTTGGCTTAGCGTTTATTGTTTTACCCCAGACAATTCTCTTTGCAGCAAGATCAATATTGGCCGTATGATCTACTATACAGGGACTTTTTCCTCCCAGCTCGAGGATCACAGGAGTAAGAAATTCGGCTGCTGCTTTCATTACAATTTTACCTACTCTTGTGCTTCCGGTAAAAAAGATGAGATCAAATTTTAGATTCAGCAACGCCTCTCCCACTTGTTGTCCTCCCTGTACAAGTGCTACGTAGGTCTCGTCGAATGCCTCCTTAACAATATCTTCCATTACAGTGGCAATATTCATAGTAAATTCTGAAGGTTTTAATATCGCACAACATCCGGCAGAAATTGCTCCTACTAAAGGATTCATAAGGAGTTGAAAAGGGTAATTCCAAGGAGCAATGATCAATGCCTGCCCTAAAGGTTCAAAATAGATCCTGCTGGACGATGGGCGGAGATGAACCGGAGTTGGTACTTTTTTCGGCTTTGACCATTTCTCCAGCTTTTTGATGTGTAAATCGATTTCCTGAAGAACGATAGCTATTTCTGTAAGATAAGCCTCCTCCCTGGATTTGTGTAAATCTTTCCAAAGTGCAGTTAATATCCTTTCTTCATTATCAAAGATGACCTGCCTGAATTTCTTTAACTGATTTATCCTGAAGTCTGTCTCCTTGGTTCTATGAGTACCGAAAAATTTTCGTTGCTCTTCGTGAATTTTCTGAATGGTATCTATAGGAGTTTTTTTCATAATTCGACTTATTTTTCAACAGGTTAAAATTTGCATACCTTCTGCGGCAACTGTTCAATCATATGCTTCTAAAAATACGAAATACTTCTCCATATTATTCGCACAGGCAAAATGGCCCGGCCCATTTTTTGTTTAAAAATGGGAATTCTCTCCGTGAGGAGCAATTCATACAATTTTAAAAGCGCATATAGTGTATTTCATCGATTAAATTTATCTTTAAGCGATTTTAATATTTTTATTAACGATATTTGTCTTACAGATTTTCAAAAAATTGTCTGACACATCTTATGCAAATGACCGCCCCCCAAACAGGTACTTCTCTTTTCGCTATTAAGGAAATAGATATGGCATTACGATATATTAGAGAAGAAAGAGAAAATGTAATTCCGCAGGATTCTTTTCGGGAAGATATGTTGAATGAACTGGAAGATTTTAATCTTATTAAAAAGCTTTCAAACGGTACTTATATCATTACCGAACAAGGATTGTATGCCCGTAAAATGGGAGCCCATCAATACATAGAAATGAAAAAATCAGAGGAGTTCTTTTCTAACTACTCTCCTGAAAAATATAACAGCAAGAAGAAATTAATTGATGTTACATTTATGGTTTCTCTATTGCTCCTTATAATCCTGCTCTTTAGCTACCGGGAAGATTTTTTTCAGTAGAGAAAATTAATACACCCCGGGAATTTAAATCATTCAAATCTATTGAATTGGTTTATTGAAGAGCACCTCAAGCGTTCTAAAGTTCAACCCGGGATTGAGAATATTGAGATCCGTTTAAACTCTTCATCAATTCCTTTAGGTACTAAACCGCACTCTGCAGGAAAATGATTGTTAAGGAAGTTGTTGAGCTTTATCAAAGGTATAGGATGATAAAACAATTATTGAGATTAGACTTGCATGTCAATTCTTTGCCTCCTTATACCAGTGAAACTTTTTATTGATGAAGCCATAGTTTAATTCAAAATGCAGGATATTCTTTTTCTGATAAATCATCGCATTTATCCATTGATCCTTTTTAATAAGAAAATACTTTCCCTGCCATTTTCCTTCGATCAATATAAAATCTTTCAAAATTTCTGTTCCTGCATTAAATTCAGGGTTTTTCGAGGAAATTAATTTTCCGCAAATTTTGCCGTCCTTTTTATATATCTCAATCCGTGAGGTATCTTCTTTATACAGCCAGATCCCGATGAGCGCATCTGGAGTATTGTTCAAAAAAAGGAATAAAATAATGGTAATAAAATTCATGATGTACTGGAGACGTTCTGCTATTGTGTAACGAGATATTTATTAGGAGGTGGAGAAACTTCACCTTAAGGTTCAGGACCTGAACCAATTGAAGTAGGGAATTGTTCAGATATTACCCCACAAAAATAAGATGAAAACTTGATATTTTTTAATGTATGATAAGAAATTTCAGTTTTAAAAGTATTTTCAACAGACCAACGCTTTAATAAATTTCTTTAACTAAGCCTGTATTAAAATGACAAACCCTTTGAAACAGGTGTGATCTCAAAAGCTGTAAAACTAAACTCATAATTTTGTCAGGCCGGAGATTTAGGAATTATTCCTCCTCCACGCTTTTGTTCCTCAGTTTCCCTGGAGTAAAATTATCATTTATTAAAAGAGAAGAGTTTTTAAATCAACCCTTAAACAATTGTTTTTCAGTAATATATTTTCAAATTTCTCTATATCTATGAATTTTTAATTTAAATTTAATATTTTAAATGGCAATTTTATGTCTTACCATTTTTCTTACCTGAAAAATCGAAGAAAATCTTTCATCAATTCCAAATAAATTGAGAGCTTCTTTGTTAACTGGGAAAAGGGCTGCAAAAAAACGGAAACCTTTATTTTTTGTCGTCATTGGAATAATTGCTCTTTTAGCTGTTTTTATTGGATTTGCAAAACCATTTCTACTTCCTGTTACCTCCGGCACTTTTAGAGCTCCATTCTCAATATATTTCCACGGTGCATTGGCTTTTGGTTGGGTATTACTGTTTTTGGTGCAGAGCTTACTCATTAGGTACAGGAAGCATCGCTTACACATTTCACTGGGAGCTTTAGGTGTGATTCTTGCTTTTGGTTCAGCAATAACAATTATCACAAGCGGGACTTTTTCAGGCTGAAAGAGAGCTGAAAGAAGGACTTGGGGATACCGCCATTTCAACTATTCTTGGGGCTACACTTTCTGCCTTTATTTTCCTTTTTCTTTTTCTAGGCGGAATGGCTTATCGTAAAAATCCGCAAGCTCATAAAAGGCTGATGCTTTTAGCAACGCTAGTTATTATCTGGCCCGCCTGGTTCAGGTTCCGACATTATTTTCCTGCTGTTCCAAGACCTGATGTCTGGTTCGGGTTTATTCTGGCTGACAGTTTTATCCTGGTTGCAATGCTGTGGGATAAAATTGTTCACGGAAAAATACATCCGGTTCTCCTATATACAGGTTCCTTTATTGTTCTGGAGCACATTTTGGAAGTGCTGCTCTTTGACTCCTATTACTGGAGAATAATAAGCCGCGCCCTCTATCATTTCTATACCTGAAATACCTCTTCTAAAGCTTCTTTTTGGATATTTAGTCTGCCAGGCAAATTTTTCTGATATTTATGATTCTGATAATCTCTCAATGAAAAACAACAAATTCCTTCTGCTACTATTTTTATTTACTTCTCATCTAATTTATCCACAACTCTCTTCAGCAGAAATTGATAGTTTGGTACAAGAGGCTATGAATACATTTAAAGTTGCAGGTGCAGCTGTAGCTGTTGTAAAAGACGGAAAAGTAGTTCACCAAAAAGGCTATGGTGTGCAATCTATTAAGACTAAGGAACTTAGTGACCAAAAATTCCAATTTTGCTATTGCTTCCAATACTAAAGCTTTTACTGCCGCTGCACTGGCTATTCTGGAAGAAGAAGGAAAAATCAACTGGAATGATAAGGTAAAGGAATATTTACCGGAATTCAAAATGTATAACGACTACGTAACGGAAAATTTTAATATCCAGGACCTCCTCACCCACCGCAGCGGACTTGGCCTGGGGGCCGGAGACCTTATGTTCTTTCCAGACGGTGCCGATTTTACAATTCAGGATGTAATGACAAATTTCCAGTATTTCGAACCTGTTTCGGCATTCAGGACACAATTTGATTATGACAATCTCCTGTACCTGGTGGCGGGGGAATTGATTTCAAGAGTCAGCGGTCTTTCTTATGAAGAATTTATTGAGCAGCGAATTTTGCAGCCATTAGCAATGAATAACTCTTTTGCCTCCTTAAAAAGAGTAGAAGATAAAAGCAGCCTTGCAATGCCACATTCCACGGCATCAGGAGAAATACGGCAAATAGAACACATTATAAAAAGCATCAATGGTGCAGCTAAGCGGAATTTTTTCTAATGTTGATGATCTCAGCAAATGGTTACTGCTCCAACTCAATAAAGGTAGGTATGGAGAAAACCTCAGCAAATCTTTATTTTCTGAAAAGAACCACTACGAGATGTGGAAGGTGCACACCGTTCTAGATCCACAATTTGGTACTCCATATAATTCTCACTTCGCGGGCTATGGTCTGGGTTGGTTTTTAACAGATAAGCTGGGCAACCTTGAAGTATCGCATATTAAGCGGGCTACCGGGTATGTTATCCCAAACTACTTTAATACCAGATCTCGAACTGGGGATTGTTGTACTTACCAATACAGACAGTGGTGGAGGCGCTTTATTTTCTGCTGTAAGCAATAGCATTGTCGACAGCTACCTTGGGCTTGAAGATCAAGGTTGGATAAAAAAGATTGCTCGAACTAACGATTATCTAAAAACTCAGGGAGATACTTATACCGAAGAAGTTTGGAAAACAGTCGAAACAAACGATAATTCCATTATTAATCCTGAAAATTATACAGGAACTTACAAGGATGATTGGTTTGGGGAAGTAAAAATTTCTGAAAAAGATGGGCAGCTTTGGTTTACTTCCAAACGCTCTCCTAAACTAAACGGGCCTATGAAATTATATAAAGACCACACCTTTGCAATTGCCTGGGCCACCCCTAACTTAGATGCCGATGCCTTTGCGACCTTTAATTTAAATAAAGCCGGAAAAGGAGAGAGCATTAAAATGAGAGGAATCTCTCCCCACATAGATTTTAGTTACGATTTTCAGGATTTGGATCTAAGGAGAGTGGAATAGCAATGGATTAAAAGTTGTAAAGTAATGCCCCTTTATTACCAGATTAAATTTTTGGTTCTATAAGTATTAATTCTTTTACATGCGTTCACAGGATACTTCTCAAATTTTATGGTATTCCCTTTCCCTGTTCCAGCAGTCCATATTCACTCATACCCCGGGATTTTCGTGTGGACTTCAATTTATTATTGTAGAATTTTAGGTCAACCAGACGAATTGCCATCCTAAAGTGTTTCATCACCCCTGTTAAACAAAATCTAATTGTTATATTAAAAATCCTTAATAACCAGTAATGTTTATATTCTCCTAATCACCCTAGAAAGGAGTGTTGAACAGAGATTCCCTCTTATGGCAAGAAATTATATTTAATAAACACTTAGGATTTTTTCATTCTTTTATATGAAGTTGCAATACATTTAAAAATTTGTGGAACCAGTGTTGCTTTTATTAGGTTTAAACCCCCTAAACCTGAAATATGAAAGCTTTAACACCAAAACAAGGAAAAAAGAAGTTTCTGGATACTTATGTTATGCAGATAAATGGTGACCGAATCTTTTTTAAATGTCTCCTCCTATTTGGAGGGATAATGTTAGCTGGTCTTGTATTCTTCTATTTTTGGACGGCTCCAATATAACGAGCTCCCATTTTATTCCAAGTGGATTTGAATTAAAACTAAAAATATTAAATTCCCATTATTTAAGATGAAATAATTCATCAGGTATAGAAGCTATTATAGTTCTGGCCTTCAATATCCATCTACTCCTCCTTAAGGCGTTTCTCCCGATAGCCTTATTCTCAGGCATCCTTCCACATTCCACTTTTTCTTATATTTATCAGCACATTTAAAAACAATTTTGATGAAAATCACCTTCTTCACGGTACTTACTACTATATTTTTTTTCATTCAAACCTAGGTTATTCCCAGGGTCTCACCAATCAACAAATTGATAGCCTTGTACAAAAATCTATGAAGACTTTCGACGTGCCTGGAATGGCGGTAGCTGTATTAAAGGATGGGGAGGTAATTCATATGGAAGGTTACGGTACGCGATCTCTTAAATCTGGCGGAAAGGTTGATGAAAATACTTTATTCGGCGTGGCTTCTAATACGAAAGCTATGACAAGTGCAGCTCTCGCAATTCTAATTGATCAGGGAAAGCTGGAGTGGGATACAAAAGTCACCGAAGTTATTCCTGAATTCAAACTTTATGATCCTTACGTAACGAGTGAATTTACGGTTCGGGATCTTCTCACCCACCGCAGCGGACTCGGACTTGGTGCAGGGGACTTAATGGTATGGCCTTCCCAAAACAAAACCACCAGGGATGAACTTATTTATAATCTTAGGTACTTAAAACCCGTTTCCTCCTTTAGGTCACAGTATGATTACGATAACCTGCTCTATATTGTGGCAGGAGTTATTGTAGAAAGGGTATCAGGGCAGGATTATGAGACGTTTATAGAAGAAAATATTTTCAAACCGCTTGGTATGGATGATTCTGCAGTAAATTATAATCTTATTGAAGATAAAACGAATGTAATTGATGGACATGCGCCCACAGACGGTAAGCTGGTAACGGTTGGCCTAAGCTTTACTGAAGCTGCCAATCCTGCCGCAGGGGTTTATTCTTCTGTAAGCGATATGAGCAAATGGGTGCAGACACAGCTAAACAGCGGCAAATACGGTGAAAATTTACAAAACAGCCTCTTTAGTGAAGAACAACATTACGAGATGTGGAGTCCGCAGACTTTGGTGCATACTGGAAGGGGAAATTATAACACAAACTTTAAGGCCTACGGATTAGGCTGGTTCCTTAGCGATGTAAATGGCTACAAAGAAGTTACCCACACTTAGTGGGCTTCTGGGAATTGTGAGTCAGGTAACTATGATACCGGAACTGGAACTGGGGATAATTGTTTTGACCAATCAGCAAAGCGGTGCGGCATTTAGTTCGGTTACTAACTCTATTAAAGATTCTTACTTCGGAATAAAAGGCAAGGACAGGATAAAGCAGTACAATGATAATAGGTTAAGAGCCGAAAAAAGAGCAGATTCTGTTGTAGCTGAAGTATGGAGGAACGTGGCTGAAGTTCAGAAAAAGAACAAAATGAGTGCTGAAGCTCTATCTGGTTACACCGGTACTTATCAGGATCCGTGGTTTGGAAAAGTGACTATTTCCCACAGAAATGGAAAACTCCGTTTTGAAGCTGAAAAAGCTCCCGATTTACAAGGGGATATGAGCTACTACAAAGGCAACTCGTTTGTAGTGAAGTGGGATGACCGAAGCCTTAACGGAGATGCTTTTGTAATATTCTCCCTCAACCGCGAAGGAGAAGCAGTCGCTTTTAAAATGGAACCTGTCTCCCCAATGACCGACTTTAGTTTTGATTTCCAGGATCTGGATTTTGTAAAGCAGTAAATCGTATCAGGAAAATAAGATTTTGGTAATCTTTTCATTTCTGCCCTGCGGCTTTTATTCTATATGACATCCATATTTTTAGGGGACAGACCTTCAATTTTCCTAATTTTCTCTTATTCTTCGTTAAAAAATTCCCAAGGATGAAACATTTTTGGCTTTTCAGCGTCTATTAATTAAATTCTGTTTAAATCAGGAAGAAAAAATGGATTAAAGCAAAGCTAAACTTTAGAATCATGGAAGCAAGAGAGAACATTTGGAAAGAAAAGGATCATACAAAGAATTACCTGTCCCACATCAACAGGGACTGGTGGATCCTTAAAGGACAATTGATCCTTGGTGGGATCTTGCTTGCTGGTATTGCATTCTATTTGTTGCTGGGAGACCTTTCCTAAAACTTTATTGCATCAATTTCACCAGCCTAATAAATTCTGCTCTATATCCGTCTTCATCTTTACCTCGAGCATTCTCTGCCATATCTACCACTTTTGATAACTCTGCCCCGTTAGCATATTCGGAATTTCGGAGGATCATTCCAAAAAGCGCAACAGCACTTGAAAATTTAAAATCCTCTCCAGCTGCAGAAAAAGCTAAATCGGCATCCTTTACAGATTTTTCCAAAAGTCTGCTTTTATTTCCATCTGGATTTTTATATCTAAATTTTACTGTGAGTAATTCGTCACCAAATTTGCTTACTTTCCGTTCCGAATATTTAAGATCATCCACGTCTTTCACAAACTTACTTTTAACTCCTACAGGTATTATCTCATAAATTGCTGTAACAGTATGCCCACTTCCCAATTCTCCGGCATCTTTTTTATCATCATTAAAATCTTCATCTTCAAGCAATCTACTTTCATATCCTAAAAGCCTGTATGCCTGGACCTTTGCAGGATTGAATTCTACCTGGATTTTTACATCTTTGGCAATAGTGTAGATAGTTCCTCCAAATTCAGTTCCCAAAACTTTTTGAGCCTCCTGCATACTATCAATATACGCGTGATTCCCATTACCTTTTTCTGCCAGGGTTTCTAATTTTGAACCTCTGTAATTATCCATCCCAAAGCCAAGTGCAGTAAAAAATATTCCCGTTTCTCTTTTTTCCTCAATAAGTTTTTCCATAGCGTTGTCACTACTGGCACCAACATTGAAATCTCCATCGGTTGCAATGATTATACGGTTATTTCCTCCTTCAATAAAATTTTCTTTGGCAACTTCATATGCTAATTGTATTCCTGCTCCACTAAGCAGTTGATCCTCCGGCGGAAAGCTCTTCAAGCGCAGCCTGGATCTTTGACTTTTCGCTTCCGCTGGTCGATGGCAGCACAAGACCCGCCGCACTTAAGCATATACAACAATTGCAACTTTATCCTGTGGGCGCAATTGATTTGTAAGTAATTTAAAAGCAGATTTTAGAAGAGGCAATCGGTTAGGTTCATCCATTGATCCGGAAACATCGACTAGAAAAACCAGATTTGAAGCAGGAACATCATCCAAAGGTATTGTCTTACCCTGTAGTCCAATCTTAACAAGTCGGGTATCAGAATTCCACGTAGTTTGCGCTACTTCTGTGTGAATGGAAAACGGATGCTCGTCTTCTGGCTGGGGGTAATTATAGTTGAAATAGTTAATCATTTCCTCAATTTTTACCGCATCCTCAGGAATCTCCTGACCGTTATTAATCATCCTGCGAATATTGCTATAGGCAGCTTTATCAACATCAATAGAAAATGTGGATAAAGGAGCAGTACTGACCCTCTTAAAAATATTTTCCTCAATTTTTCTGTAAGATTCGTTTTGAGTAATTTTTGAAGAAGAAGCTCTTCCAAATAGTCTTCGCCTGCCCCCGTAGCTAATTACCACTACCTCTTCTAATGATGAGTTATCAGCTCTTAAAGTAACATTAATCTTATCCTTTTGCTTTACTTCCCTCTTTTCCTGATAAAATCCAAGGTAGGTGAATAACAATATATCCCCCTCCTGCGCTTCTATTTTATACCTCCCGTCAAAATCTGTCTGAACCCCTTTGCTCTTACCTTTAATTGTAATATTAACTCCAGGAATGGGTGTACCACTTTCATCTGAAACAACACCTGAAATTGTCTTAACTGAAGGAGCAGCAGTTAATAGAAAAAACAGCATTAGCGAGGCAAGAATCTTCATTTTTTAAAATTTTTAATATTATTTGGAACTGGAAAACCGAGGTAGGGAAAAGGTATATTTATGAAATCCTGAAGTTAAGTTAAACTAAATATTTTATTATTCAAATTTTAGCTTAAAATGTATGTCCATAATGGACTTAGAGCAACGACTTCTTTTTCCTTATTTTTTCCACATAAATTATACAGGCTTACTGCAACGACTTAAAAAATTTCCTGAAATTCTTCCATTCACTGCTCAAAATCCACCTTGTCAATTCAAGATAAATTCCTGTTTCGTAATTTCATTATAAAAAAAAAGGCAAAACACATTTGATTGGCAGACGGTAATAGAAGATTTAATAATTTAAGGCACTTTAAAAACCTAAACTTTACGGGCGGAAGAAAATCGCTAATATTTTTCTTCGAAAAATCTGTTCGAAAAAAATCTTCTGAAGAAACTTATATTTAAGAATTCTATAAATTTCAATTTCGTAAATAAACTTATCTTGCTCCCCCTAACACAAAAATAAATATGGCCTCAGGATTTTTTGCCCTTCTCGATGATATTGCAACTTTAATGGATGATGTAGCGGTGATGGGAAAAGTCGCTTACAAGAAAACGGCGGGAATCCTGGGTGACGACCTTGCAGTTAATGCAGAAAAAGCTTCCGGATTTTTATCTGACAGAGAATTACTTATGCTTTGGGCAATTACAAAAGGTTCAGCCTTAAACAAGCTTATAATCTTACCCCTGGCATTTTTGCTCAGTGCATTTTTACCAGCTGCCATTACTATTATTTTAATTATCGGGGGGCTCTATCTCGCTTACGAAGGAGCCGAAAAAATTTATGAATGGATCTTTCCTCATCCTCACCACGCGGAAACGCCAAAACTTGAAGAACTTTCCGAAGAAGAAGTTTTGAGCATGGAAAAAGGAAAAATTAAATCGGCAATTGTGACCGATTTTATTCTTTCAGTTGAAATAGTAATTATAGCTCTGGGAAGTGTGACAAATGAACCATTACTCAACCAAATTCTCGTGGTTACCATTATTGCTATTGTAGCCACTGTTGGGGTTTATGGGCTGGTAGCACTTATTGTGAGAATGGATGAATTTGGAGCTAAACTTATAGATTTTAACGAAAAAGAAAATACTTTTTCTGATAAAATAGGTTTGTTCCTGGTAAATGCATTGCCGAAAGTGATTAAAAGCCTCTCTGTAATTGGAACTATAGCCTTACTTCTGGTTTCGGGAGGAATCTTTGTTCACAACATTCATTATATCCACGACTTGTTTGAGAACCTCCATCTTCCTGGTATTGTACTGGAGTTTCTTACAGGTTTAGTAGTGGGGATTCTTGTATTGTTGATTATAAAACTTATTAGCAAGGTTTGGAAAAAGTTGAAATCTTAACTATTAAGTTAACTCTGAAACTTTAAATTGTTGAAGTTTCAAAACTTCGCGATCATAAGGTCAAGAATATTTAGAAAAATTTTCTACTTAAGAATATTATCCTATTGGGAGGTTCATCACATTCACTCCAGATGAATTTCTATGATTTCTTTTCAATTTTGTTAACCAGAAGTAGTTATTGCCTCATTTAATTCCTAATCCCAGGATTTAATACACTATCTATTTGTATTGTACTGAAAATTAAAATATAGGGATTGAAAAAACATTTCTTCATCCTGATATTTTGCTACAGAACCGTTAAGTAATGAACTTTCCTGAAAAACATTTTATGGAAGTGCAAAAAAGTCTATATGCCCCGAATTTCCAAAAAGATTATCTTTAAAGAAAAAACAGCTATGCAACTCCACCTATACCAAATTGATGCTTTTACAGATAAGATTTTCCAAGGAAACCCGGCTTGCGTAGTACCCTTATCGGAATGGCTCCCTGACGAGCTTTTACTGAAGATTGCCAGGGAAAATGCAGTGGCAGAAACAGCTTTTTTTCTGGATAAAGGTTACAGCTATCCCCTACGCTGGTTCACCCCGGAAATGGAAATGGACTTGTGCGGCCATGCGACTCTGGCCGCGGCTCATGCCATAAAAGAGATAAGGAAGAGCACCAGTAGGAAAATCCTTTTTGAAACCAAAAGTGGAAATCTGGAAGTAAATGTGGAAAACGATCATTATATACTAAACTTCCCCACCCGCACTCCTAAGCCCACACATTTACCTGAGCTGCTCAAAGATTCCCTCAATATCCAGCCGGAGGAAGTTCTTAAAGCCCGGGATTATGTCCTGGTCTATCCTGATGAGGAAGATGTAAAAAATATTGAGATCAACCGTATTCATTTTGATAAACTGGAACTGGGCACAGGTGGCGTTATAATTACCTCCAGGGGAAAAGAAGTAGACTTTGTATCACGATTCTTTACTCCGGGAGCTTCTGTTTTCGAAGATCCCGTTACCTGCTCTGCCCACTGTTCCCTTATCCCCTACTGGAGTAAAAAACTGGATAAGATAGAACTTAATGCCAGGCAGATCTCTTCCCGTGGTGGTAGCCTACATTGTAAGCTAAATGGAGAAAGAGTGGCTATTAGCGGAAAAGCACGCACCTATTCAATAGGAAAATTATTTGCTGAATAGACAGTTACTTCGCTCTTTTTACCGTACAGCCAATAGCTTTTGTAGAAGCGACCACGGGAACCTTTCCTTTTTCCAAGGCAGCAATAGCATTTTCTACATATGTTGTTTTTTCAGGCTTTTCATCCTGAGTGTCGTTATCTATAGCTCCTGTGTATACTACTTTTAATTGGGAACCTTCTTTTTTCAGAAGAAAAACATGGGGAGTTACCCTTGCTCCATATTGATTGGTTACTTTTTGATTCTCATCAAACAGGTAAGGGAAACTGAAACCTTTTTTCTTCGCCTTTTCCTGCATTTTTTCAAAACTGTCACTAGAGATAATTTTGGTGGATTGGGATTTATCGCAATCACGGGATAACCCCGGGGAGCAAATCTTTCATTCAAGGCTATAAGCCTGTCTTCATAAGCAATAGCATAAGGACAGGTGTTCGCGGTAAACACGAGGATGAATCCTTTGGCTTCGGGAAAATCATTAACAGAAATCATTTTCCCGTCAATGTTCTTAAGGGAAAAACCAGATGCTGTATTTCCCGGTTCAATTGTTTGGACTTGTGCATTAGTGGTAATACAAACAATAAAAATACTGAGGAAAGCGAATTTTTTCATATGCCATTATTTAAAGTTTTGATACTCTTTTAGAAGGGAGGGATACGTAAATTCAGTTTCTGTAAATTTTCTTTTCAGGCCCTTAACGAATAATGTTGCAGGAATTGCTCCGCTCCAGGATTTGTCAATCCTGTCTATATATTCCTGTTGATCTGTCTCATCCAGAAGAAACACTTCATTTTTCAGCCCCCGCTTAATTACAAATGGCTCAACTCTGTTTTTGAGATGCGATTTAAAATCTACACTTACCAGCAGAACCTTTAGCTTTTCATCTAACTTTTCCTGTTGCAGTTGCTCAAAATGTGGAAGTTCCCTGATACAGGGAGCGCACCAGGTAGCCCAGAAGTTTATTACATATATAGTGTCCTTCCCCTTCTCCAACCGCTCATTTAGCATATCTACACTTAAGAGTTCCACCTTCTGGCAAAATACTAGTGAAACGGGTAGAACGAATAGCAATATGAAAAGGATGTTCTTCAAAATTAAAGTCGGTTTCACCAGCAATTTAGGAAAAATAACAGTTCCTAAATCTTATTTATCTTGCTGATTAACAAATTCTTATACAGAAATTTTGTTTTTATACTTGTTGTACAAAAAGGAAATAATCAAAAGGAGTATTCCAAGGCAAACAAATACTATAGTCTTTGAAATTGTGTCAAGATTTGAAATGTCGTAAAAAAATAATTTGACGAGGGTTCCACCAAACAATATCATTGCGGCAACCCTAAGGTACTTTTTGTTTTGCTGAATCCCCAGGCCTATTAGCAGTAAAGAATAAACTCCCCATAGAATGCTTAGTCCCAACTTGAAGGAGTTGCCGGGGTTCTTAGCATCTATCCACAAGAATAATTCAGAACTCGCTATCGATATTATACAGAGGTGGAGAAAAATCTCAAAAGCAGTCGAGAAATTCTTTTTCATAAAATCCTGTCTCAGTAGTTTATAAGTTAGTACCAGAAGAAGCAGAGCAAAAGCTATGGATATATAACGAATCCAGAAGTGGAATTCTCCTGTAGTATAATATTCTGCCATTGTTTGCTTGAAATGGCTTTCTCTTAGATCTGCAAGAGAAATGAGACCTTGAGTAAGGAATACCAACAGGGTAATAACACTGAAGATTACCAGAACAATTCCAGATTTATAATTCTTAAACTTTCTAATATTGATAAAAGTTAAAGCAGCGAGGAAAAACAGGGAGTAATTAATTATCCAAATTGATTGAAAGGAAAGGAGATCAAAATTGTAATACTCCACAACCCCCATTCCGTCTGTTGGTATAATTTCCTTTGCTGAAGCCATATAAAGCTGCTGCCAGTAAAATTCGATTTCCAGTCGAAAGGAATAATACAGGCAAAAAATGAAAACTCCCGGAATAGAATAAGATAAAACATTTCCAAATTCAGAAAAAGATGCCGGGAAATTTAATCCTTTGGTTTTTCTATTGAGCCAGGTTATAAAGCCAAAAGCGATCAAAAATAAAACTGAAGTTAAAAAACCATTATTTATTAACGGCGCTATAAATTCTTCTGAATTTGTTACCCTATAAAAAGTTGACCAGTCTTCAATTAAACTTACAAAAGCAAAAAGCATTACTGCATAAGAGATCTTTTCGTACACTTCTGCCTTCCTGGTCCTTCCTATCCAAAATAACACAGCTGCTTCCAACGACCACAAAAGAGTAACCCAGTTGGATTCCAGTTGAACCGGAATTGAAATTGTGAAAAATACGATTGCCAAACCTGATATTAAGTAGAATAAGGAGCGATCGGATTCTTTCCTGCGGAAGATGAGATAAGCAACCATTGCATGTAATGCAGAATTAGTAACAGTAAAAATCCCAAGAAATTGATCCTTGCCTATTGTATCACTTAGCAGATAGTATCCAATAGCATAAAATATGAAGGAATTTGAAAGAAGAAGTACAACATCTCCAAAGTTATAATTTTCCTTATGCATCAATCTGTAACCAAGGAAGGTAAGGTAAAAAATTCCGAAAAATATGAACCCAAACCCAAGTGCCAGAATAAAATCGCTTGAGGTGTAACTTTCAAAGAGCCACATCATAAATATCAACCAGGTAAAGACAAAGGCAGCGTATAACAAAGATTTCCAATATTTTTTAAAAGAAATCACCAAAATCCCCACATTGATAATTGCCATATACATAAACAGGATTTCTGCCCTTCCCGACCCATTACTAAGTAGAAATGGAATGGCATATGCCCCCACCATACCTATATGTGCAATTACCTGCCTGTTATAGCTAAAAGCACTAAAAACAGTGAGAGCGGTAAAAACCAGCATCAATCCAAAAGCCAGTGCCTGTGGAAAAAGAGCGTAAAAGCCATAAGCTGCGTAAGTAATAAAATACATAATAGCTATTGCCCCACTTACAAGTACCGCACTGTAATTCTCATAGCTTTTTTTGAATTTTAAGCCAAACCCCAAAAGTGCTGCCCCCGAGAGGTAGCCCAGGATAATTCGGGTAAGAGGACTTATGAGGTTATTTTCTATAGAATATTTTGCGCCTATTGCAATTCCAAGAATGGTAATTATAATACCAATTTTATTGATAAGGTTCTCCCCTATAAACTTCTCCAGATCAGATCTTTTCTTCGGAATATTTATTGTAGGCTTAGGAGGTGTCTCTATGGCTGAAAAAGCTTGTGTTGCAACTTCCGCTTCTTCAGGTGAATTTTTTAGACCTTCAGGCTTAACATAGATTTCTTCTGAAGACTCTATAGAAGGTTTTTTTCCAAGATTGTAAATTTCCTTTTTCAGCTCATTGATCTCCCGGGAAAATTCATTCTGCTTTTTTTGAAGTAACTCCAGCCTTTCAAGAAGTTCTTCTATACCGGGGTGATTGGCCATATTAATAATTTTATCTCCTGAAAATGAGGTGAGATAAATGTACAGAAATAACGTTAAGGAAAACTAAATGTTAAAAAGATTTTCCCTTTCAGTGGCTTCTATTGATCCTTCAAACAATTTTAAAAAATTAGATTCAGTCAATTAACAATCATATTTTAAGACCCCAAATTAAAAACTAATAACCAGATTGACGTTCAGATAATATGCGTGGGACTAAAATTTCTGTAAAAAAACCCTCAGAATTTAGGTTCTGAGGGTTTTCCATTCTAATTGGACATTATCCCCTGGAGAAGTTAATTTAAAAAGTATCAAACTTAGATACCAAAATAGAGGGGTCAGGATTTAATTAATTGGCAAAAGTACAGTGTCAATTATGTGTATAATCCCATTGGATGCTGAAATATCAGCAGCAACTATATTTCCTGTGTTTCCAATAGCTGTAATTTGAAGATCTGGCGCAACCTTAAATGTGGTTCCTTCAAGAAGTGTTTCTATGGTTCTCATATTTCTTTTAGGAACAACACTATTTGATGCTCTGCGACCTTCAGTCACATGGTATTGGAGAACGCTTAGTACCAATTCTGCAGGTAAATCGGTAATTTCATCTACCTCCGGACCTAAGGCCTCATATAGATTCATAAATGCTTCATCTGTGGGAGCAAATACAGTATATTGGTCTTTACCATTGAGGAAAAGATCAACGAGGCTTAGCATTAAGTTCTGCATCTACGTAAAGAAGGGCAGCCACAAGTTCATTAAAATCGGCATTCTCTATCGCTATTTGGGCAATAGGAGTTTTACCGGGTGCAGGTGCTGCTTTTTTTACTGCTGTAGAACTTTCCCCATCAAAACTTTCCAGGACATTTAAAACAGTTAATTCTTCAGGTGCATCAACTTCCGTACTTTCACAGGAAACAATAAATACTGATAGCAGGAATAACAGAAAAAAATGCTGCACATGCTTAAAACGACCAAAATTAAAGAAGTAATTTTTCATAAATAATTGATTTTAAGATTTATATAAATAAAGATATTACCTAATTTTATTATGTTTAATTTTCCCTATGAAAGTTTAAACAATAATAACATCTGTTGAAGCCAAATCAAAAATCCATAAAAAGAAAAGATAGTGGAGGTGCATTTAAGCATCCAGTTTCCTTATCAAACAGTAGATTACTATTTTACGTGAAAGAGTTCAACTATAGAATAAGACTTCCACAAAATTCTCAATAACTTTTTCCTAGGATGTTTTCCATTATTCCTATTACTGGGTTGGTGTCCAACTTATATATTATAAATATCAAAACTATTTTCCTGGCTGTAATTTCTTTAAGGATAAGAAAAAGCCGGGGAGTGGGGAATCTATCTACACTTTTACACTTCCGCCACAGTTATTCCCACAGCTTAAACTTAAATATGGCCTGATTTCCAACCTATTCTCTGGCGGTACAATAATTGGTTTTCCCCAACATCGAAATACGACCCGATGTTCTTAAGTAGTTTAATAAGGAACTATTAAGAAGTGGGATAAAAAACGTTTAAAAAAAATCATGATAACACAAGACTTAAAATTACCTTCTTCAGCTTCAACAAAAAAAATGAAAAAGGATGATGAATTTCAGTTTAAACAAAAGGAAGTAAATATTCCATCTCAAACAAAAGGAGAAACAATTACTAATAATTACAAAAAAGCAACTTTTAATAAAAAGGATCTTCTCGTCTTATCAGGGACCTTTTTATTATTAATAGGAGCCGTTTTCCTCGTTTACCTCTTGCAGGCCGAATTTGAGGAATTTAATATGAACCGGATGAATACTATTGGAGGTATAATCATTCTTGGATTAACCACTTTCCTACTAATTTTCAGACTTAGTTTTTTAGCATACATTGCAAGATTATTTTTCCGCTATAAGCCTGTAACCTCCGTGAGCGATGAGGAATTGCCTTCCTGCACCGTTATTGTTCCTGCATATAATGAGGGTAAACAGGTTTATTCTACTTTATTAAGCCTTGTTAACAGCAAATACCCAGCAGAAAAACTACAGTTAATTGCTATTGATGATGGTAGTAAAGATGATACATGGGAATGGATGAAGAAAGCCAAAGAACAACTGGGAGATCGGGTTTCCATATATCAGCAACCAAACAACCAGGGGAAGCGACATGCATTATACCGTGGGTTTCACCTCGCCACAGGAGATGTTTTTGTAACGGTAGACAGTGATTCTATTGTAGAATTAGACACACTTCGCAATCTTGTATCACCTTTTATTACCAATGAAAACTGTGGAGCCGTAGCCGGAAACGTTAGGGTTCTTAATAACGAAAAAGCTATAATACCACGAATGTTGAACGTGAGTTTTGTATTTAGTTTTGAATTCATTCGTTCTGCACAAAGTGTTCTGGGATCGGTACTGTGTACTCCCGGTGCTCTTGCAGCCTATCGCAGCAAAGCTGTAATGAATTGCCTGCCGGAGTGGATAAACCAAACTTTTATGGGACAGCCTACAGATATTGGAGAGGATAGGGCAATGACAAATATGATCCTGAAACAAGGTTACCACGTTCTGTTTCAAAAGAATGCCTATGTTTTAACTAATATACCAGAAAGATTTAGTGGATTACACAAGATGTTCACCCGTTGGGAAAGAAGTAATGTGCGTGAAAATCTCATGATGTCGAAATTTGCCTTTAAAACCTTTAGAGACGGATCCCAATCTGGTCCCAGGTTATTATTAATAAATCAATGGATGCAAATGATTACTACCTATCCGTTATTATTAATAATGTTCGTATTACTGGCTACCCATCCAATTCTTTTTATTAGTTCAACTTTACTGGGTATTCTTATATTTTCAACACTGCCTGCATTCTTTTACGCAAAAAATTATAATATTTCTGAAGCTTTCTGGGCCTATTCCTATAGTATTTTTTACACCTTTGGCCTGTTCTGGATTACACCTTACGCAATGGCTACCGCCAACCGTAGAGGTTGGTTAACAAGAGAGTTGCCACAAAAGAAATAACAGATGAAAGAGTTTATGCGGTAAAGAACAAACAATAGTCCATAAAAAAAGTTACTGATCTTCCGTCAGTAACTTTTTTATTTAATACCTAGGTTCCGGGAATTCAGAAAAATAGAAAATAAAATCAGCTTTTCTTTACCACCTGTTTTTCTAAATATTCAGAAACCTGTCCATTAGATTCCAATATTTCCAGAAGCTTTGTACGGGTGAGGGGTTTTGTATGATATCCCATTACCCTGTCATACCTTTGAGATTTAATATAATCTTCTTTGTAAGAGGAGGAAGTGAGAATGTGTACAAAAATTTTATGAGTATACTCTTTTTCATGAAGTGATTCCAGAAATTGCCAGCCGTTCATTACAGGCATATTAAGATCCAACAGTATCAGAAAATTTTTGTTAGCGCACCTGGTATTCTCCAGGTAATCAATTGCTTCTTTGCCATTCTCCATTATCCTAACCTCATTATCAACAAGGTTCTCCACAGCAAATCTATGCAGGCGTCCTACAACATCATCATCTTCTACAAGTAAGATTTCCAGAAGTTCATCCCGCTTTTCTTTCATTCTCTTCTGTCCTTTTTATTATATTTCTTATTACTTCATCCAGCTCTGTTGCTGAATCATTAATCAACTTTAAAAGTTCTTCTCTGCTCCATTCTTCATAAGATTCCATTTCCAGTAATCCCAGAAGTCCTTTTAGTCTTGCAAGAGGAGCCCTAACGATATGTGCCTGTTCCCAGGCCACCTCCTGTAGTACTTTGTTTTGTTTCTGAATCTCTTTCACCATCCTCTTCGATTCTGAGACATCCAATGCAGCCCCTACCATTCGTATGGCCTTACCTGATGGATCTCTTAAAATGTAGCCTCGATCTACTATATAAGCTTCTTCCCCATTTCTCTTTATAAAACAATATTCTTCTTCCCACTTTTTTATTTCAGGATTATCAAGAGCTGTTTTAATGGAATTAATAACACGGTTTCTATCTCTTTCAACTATTTTTTGACACCAAAATTCTTCTACAGAAGTTTCTCTTGGTGTACTATAACCAAATAGCTTTTTAAAAGAACCGCTTCTTTTAATTTGTTTTTTAATTAAATCCCAGTCCCAAATAATTTCTTTCGTAGCCTGCATGACGAAGCTAAATCGACGGTTAGCTGCTTTTAATTCCTTTTGATTTTCAACTATATCTGAAATATCACTTGTAGCTCCTATTAATCTTATTGCTTCACCTTTTTCATTTCTAACAATATGCGCCCTGTCGATAATATTTGCATAGGTACCGTTAGCTCTTTTAAAGCGGTATTTAGTCTTTACCTGATCACGATCTGGAGTCTCCATCGCACGCTCTATTTGATTTTTTACCTTATCAATTTCCTGTGGATGAACATTTTCTTTCCAGAATTCCTTTTTTTCCACCTCCCCGGGACTATACCCAAATGGTTTCACAGTACCTTTATGTAACCTCACCACCTCATCATTCCTCAGGTCCCAATCGTATACCAGGTCCTCCGTAGCTGTTACAGCTAAACGGTATCTTTCGAACAATTGTTTTATTTCCCCGTTTCTCTCTACAAGCTCGGTAACTTCTTTTGAATTTACTACGATTCCGTTGACATGAGGATCTTCACAAAAATTAGTGGCTGTAGATTCCAGCCACCTCCAGTTTCCTTCCTTATCCTGAAATCTAAATGCTTCAACCCGCACCTGTTCATCATTGACCAGTAGGGAGAATTTATTAAGGACGCGGTCTTTATCTTCAGGATGTATAAAATCAAAAGCGTTTTTACCTATAAAACTTTCAGGAGAAATTCCTAAAACAGAAACGCTGGAGTCGCTTACATATTTAAACGTCCCGTCAAGATTTAAAATAGTTGTAAGATCAGATCCTTCCTGTACCAACGCTTTGTAAACCCTTTCCAGAGAGACTAATTCCTCTTCGGCCGATCTTAAGTTGGTTATGTCTTTTGCAATACCGTATAAGCCCGAAATCTTTCCGTTTATCTTCATGGGAATCATACTTACCCGCAACACAACGATATTTTTCCTTGCCGTTATAAATTCAGCCTCAAACTCCTGCTCTTCCCCCTTTAGTACTTTTTGAAAATTATTTAAGGTTAGTTCCCGGTGGTGAGCAGTGCAAAAAGGAAGAAAATTCATATGCAGCATTTCTTCCCTTGGTAATTCGGCAATATTTGCCAGGCCATTGTTTAAGCTCAAAAAATTTCCTTTTGTATCCAACGAATATAGACCATCAGGATTATTTTCTATAAAATGCTTCTGTTCTTCCTGCTGACTATGTAATTTCTTTCTAAATTCATTTTTTTCCCTCTCAACTAAAATTTCGGGAGTACGCTCTATAGCAATATTCAGGATATATAATACCCTACCATAATTGTCTTTTAAAGGTATATTTTGAATTTGCCAATAACTTTCCTTCCTCCCTTCCCTTTCTGCGGTATTAAGGTCGTGTTGCAAGCAGTCAATATGGTGAGCTTTCCCTGTGGCAAACGCAGTTTCAATTGACTTGAGTCTTTTCGCTAAATAAAAATGTGATTTCGGGAAAGCAGAAATTTCCCACGGATAGCTCTTTCCAATAATTTCATCAGCTTTTTTTCCCGACAGATCGCAAAACTTTTTGCTAACATCTTTGACTATAAAAACATTCTCACGGCAGCCAAGCAGTAAAGCAGGGAAAGGGAGAGTCTTGAAAATTTCCTGATATTCCGTCATAACAATAATAAACCTGACCTTAACCTAAAATAAGGAAGGTGAGAGATTTAACTAATTTATAATATTACAAAAATTTATACGCTCTGCCGTCCGTTTAACGATAATTTATAGCCGTTAATCGATACCAAGGGGGGGGGCTCAAAAATATTAAAAAAGAAATTAATGGTTGACGGAAGAAAATTAAATAAGTTTAAAAACAGTATTTTTTCAGAATCCAGGAGGATATATTTTTTAAAGCTGAAGAAATTTTACAGCAGTTTTATCTTTAAAAGATCCATAAATTATATTTTAATTCTGAATTAAAAATATACAGGAAAGGTTCAACAGAAAAAATTTATAGCTCCTACTTTATAAGATTTATTATTGCTAATTATTACCAGGCTGGATCTATGTGCGGGATTTTTAATCTGATATTAATCTTTAAGGTCAAAAAATGGAACAGTTAAACAAATTTGTGGCAGCTCAAGAGTCAACTTACTCAGTCGCACTGGCTGAAATAAAGAACGGAAGAAAACAAACTCACTGGATGTGGTACATTTTTCCGCAGATTAGGGGATTGGGATATAGTGAAACCTCGCAGTTTTATGCCCTTGAACATCTTGAACAGGCACAACAATACCTCAAACATCCTGTCCTGGGAAAAAGGCTTGTCGAAATTTCCTCGGCACTGCTCGATCTACCAGGTGATAATGCTACCAGCATATTTGGCAAACCCGATGATTTGAAACTGAAATCTTCCATGACATTATTTGCTGAAGTACCTAATACAATTCCTGTTTTTCAAAAAGTCCTGGAAAAATTTTTTGAAGGCAAAAAAGATCCTCAGACCCTTGAGAAGTTAAAACAAGAATTAAATTAAATCATTCCTCGCTTATCTATTCCTCCAGAAAAAAGGAGTTAGTAATATTAGCACTGTAAATAATTCAAGTCTTCCAATTAGCATTAAAAAACTACACCACCATTTTCCCGCAGCCGGGAGAGAATCGTAATTATTAACGGGACCAAGAGATCCAAATGCAGGTCCTATATTACCTAGAGACGATGCCGCGCCACCAATTGCCGTTTCAAAATCCAGTCCCATAAAAGCCAGGACTACTGCTCCAATAATAAAGGAAAGCATATAAAGGATGAAGAAGCCAAGAATATTAAAAACAATATTGTTCCTAACTGCCTTACCATTGAAGCGCACAGGAAGAATTGCATTGGGATGAAGGGTTCTTTTAAATTCTGTCACCCCGTTTTTAATCATAATCATGTGCCTCATAACTTTAACTCCTCCTGCAGTAGATCCCGCACAGCCCCCAAGGAAAAACATTCCGAAGAAAAAGACGGTTAAAAATGGTGTCCAAAGGGTATAATCAGCACTTACGAAGCTTATTGTAGTTACAATGGCAAGCACCTGGAATAAGGCATGTCTAAAAGCACTTTCAGCTTCTCCCCATACTTGAGGATGGGTTATAGATGACAGCCCAAAATCTGCCTGAAAATGAATAACAACCGCAGCAATAACACTGAACATCAGGACGAAGCCAGTATACCATTTAAATTCATCATCGCTAATTACCTTAGAAAATTTTCCTTTAAAACCAAAATAACTTATAACAAAGTTTGTTCCTGCGAGGAACATGAAAATGCTTATGATATATTGTATTGCTGGATTATCATTCCAGTAGGCTGCACTGGTGTTTTTTGTAGAAAACCCCCCGGTTGCCATAGTACTCAAGGCGTGATTTATTGCGTCAAACATACTCATCCCGGCGATCTTAAGAAGGACAGTTTCAATGAGAGTAAAACTAAGCATATATAAACCATAAACGCTTCGCAGTATCTGTAATCCTGGGTTTTAATTTATCGGAACTTGGTCCGGGAGATTCTGCAGAAAATAACTGCATCCCTCCTACTCCAAGCAGTGGCAGTATTGCGATTGCCAAAACTATGATTCCCATTCCCCCAATCCAGTGGGTAAGACTTCTCCAAAAAAGCACCCCTTTAGGAACAATTTCTATATCATTAAGTATGGAAGCCCCAGTAGTGGTGTATCCAGACATGGTTTCGAAAAAAGCATTGGTAAATGAAGGAATTGACTCACTTAAAACATATGGTAGAGTACCACTTAAAGCCATGAAAATCCAACCAAAAGTCACTACAATATAACCTTCCCTTTGTTTAATCTCCTTCCTGTGCCCACGGGTAAAAAACATCAATAGAATACCAGAAAACATAGTAATTATCGAAGCTGCTGAAATTTCCAATGTCACTCCATCCTGGTAATACCAGCTCACAAGTGCGGCAAAAAGCATAAAGGCGCCATTACATAATAAAAGCAACCCCATAATATGGGAAATGATTTTAAAATTTAATCGCCACATTGAAGGATGGATTTTTTCAAAAGAAAACAGGAAAGATTAATCAACGTAAAAATAGTATTCATACACAGTAATTGCAGGAAGGTTATTAAAAAATATAAAAATTTAAAATTGACGCCCCCGTTGAATTTTCCAAAATCAAAAATAGTCATTTCCTACTATAAAGCTAGAAATTAAGCGGAAAAGGTAAAAGAGGCTTAATTGAATGAATTTTTAACTCATTTACAAAATGTTAAATATTTCCAAAAAATAAGTAAAAACCCCCCTACTTATTCACCCCCTGATCAGGTACATTTAACAAGCTATTAATTTATACTCTTTCTCATGAAATCCTTTTCTCCACCTTTAAAGGGAATTTTATTCTCACTTTCTTTAATTATTGGTTGCACTAAAAATAATGATCCCGGAGTGCGGGAAGAGTTTCTTACAGCTATGATAGATGGTCAGGAATTATATATTAATTCCTCTAACGGCACATTAAAAGGTGAAAAACAAATAACCCCTTTTGGGACTCTAAATCTTTCAGTCAAAGTTCTTTCTACAAATGGAAAATCTATTGAATTTTTAATTGAGAATTACCAGGGAAAGAAACTTTATTCTATAGGAGATCGTACTGGTTCTGTTGAAGGCAATTTTACAAACGGGCACTGGATAAATTATGCTCAAACTGTTCCGCCAGAATTATGGAGTAGTTTATTCGATCATTATGTGGATGGAGAATTACTGAATTACATTGAAATCACCGAAGATGATGGTAATTATATTAAAGGCCATTTTTCATCTGAAAATTACCAGGAAACCTAGTGCTTTGGTAAAGCTTATAAACAATGGAGTATTTGAACTCCGGGTTAAATAATGGTAAATAAATCGTGATTTTATTGAGACCTAACAACGAATTTAATTTTAGTTTCTCCAGAAGACAAAGCGAATCACTCCAGATAAAGTTTAAATTTTTATCCGGAAAAAAGGGAGGGAAAACATCAGGTTCTTATGCAGTAAAATCTTTTATAACTCCAATTAGAGCAAAAAGGACAGCACCAAAGATAAACAATAGAACCAGGGCTATTATAACCTTAGTTATTAAATTTAAACCGGAAGTCGCAGTCTTGTAATTTCTGATAAACATGTTCATTGCTTCCATAGTAATAAAAATTAAGTTTTAATAAAATTCACTATAAAAGAAGATTCCCTATCATTCACCAGGATTAGTAGCACTTTAAAATACATTGTGGATCGGCTTCAGATTTTTTCAAGAGCTGTTAGAACAAGGCCGATAAATAAGTTTAGAGTAAAGTTATACCATCCAGATTGATTTGCTATTTCCCCATTATAGACTGCTTTAAATTACCTATTTATATTCTCAATTAAAAGTAGGGTTTTCCAGTATTTTTGGTTTAAAATTCCACCTATAGTGTTCTGTCACAACATTATGAAACCGGATCAGAACTTGCTCAAAGGTTAATTTATTTCCTTAAAGTCTTCAGAAAATGACCCACAATCTTTTTTGTTTTTCAGCTCTCTTCCCTTTTGCTGAAAATATTAATATCTTCCCGCAGCATTCCACAGTATTATGTCACAAAAGAAAGTTTATACTTTGTCCAGCCTTACGCAGTCGATTCAAAATGTGATAAACACACAGTGCAGTAAGGTGGTTTGGATAAAAGCAGAAATAGTAAAATTAAATTATTATCCCAAAAGTGGCCACTCATATCCTACCCTTGTAGAAAAGAAGAATGGGAAGGTAATTGCCGAACTTAAAGGGAACATTTGGGCTGAACAGTTTCAAATGATCAACCAAAAATTTAAAACTGTTCTAAAGGAAGAACTTCGCGACGATATGACGGTTGTAATTCAGGGTTCAGTCAACTACCATCCTGTCCACGGCCTTGCGATAAATATCACTGATATTGATCCTGAATATACGCTGGGAGAACTTGCACGGGAGAAAGCCGAGACTATTAGCCGACTGAAAGAAGCTAACATATTTGATGCTAACCGGAGACAAAGCCTCGCAACCCTACCTAAGACGATCGCAATAATTTCTGTGGAAACCAGTAAAGGTTATGGTGACTTTATGGATGTAATAAAAAAGAATCCCTGGAAATATAAATTTCATTTTTTGCTTTTTCCTGCAATCCTGCAGGGGGAGCGTGCGGTTGCTACTATAAATCAACAGTTAGAGAAAATCCGCATCCACGCAGAGGTTTTTGATGCAGTTGCCATAATACGCGGTGGAGGTGGAGAAATAGGTCTAAGTTGTTTTGACTCCTTTGTGCTGGCAGAAAAAATAGCCACGTTTCCCATTCCTGTATTAACTGGAATAGGTCATTCCACAAATGAGACTGTAACCGAACTGGTAAGCTATCAAAGTTTTATTACCCCAACTAAAATTGCCGAATTCCTGTTGCAGAAATTTCACGACTTTGCTTTGCCTTTAAAAGAAGGAGAAGAAAAATTAAAAAACGGTGTCAACTGGATGTTTAAAACCCGGAAAACGAATCTCAGGGAAACTGCCAGGCTATTTAGTTCTCTTACGAGCAGGGCAACCGATAATTCCAGATCCAGTCTTCAGCAAATTATTTTCAGGCTTATGAACCTGAGCACACAAAATTTTAGGAACCAGCGAAACCTTTTACTCCAGTCACAACAATGCATTATTTCTGCTGCAAGGATGCCTGTGGAAATTGAAAAAAAGAATCTGAAATTTACCGAAGAAAAAATAAGAATGCTATCTCCGGAAAACATTTTGAAAAGAGGGTACAGCATTACCAGGCAAAATGGAAAGCTTATAAAAGCTGCCGATGAGTTACAGCCCGACCTTCTGCTAGAAACACAATTATATTCGGGAACTGTTAGCAGCCGGATTGAACAATTAAAGAAGCCATAAAATGAATGAAGATTTAACATATACCGCGGCCCATAATGAGCTGCAGGAAATAGTTTCAGAAATGGAAAATTCTGAAATTACAATTGATGAACTCGATTCAAAAATAAAACGTGCCGCAGAACTGCTGAAAATTTGTAAAGACAAATTATTTAAAACTGAAAAAAGTGTGCAGGATGTACTGGAAGAAATAAAGAATTATTCGGTATAAAAAACGGGCAGAAATAGTCTTCTGCCCGTAGGATTTGTATTCATTCAGTTAAATCAGAAACCGAACCTTAATTTACCTTTACGGCTCCCACTTTCCAAATCTTATCACAGTAATCCTGGATAGAACGGTCAGAGGAAAATTTACCCATATTTGCGACATTAAGTATAGATCTTTTTGCCCATTCATTGGGTTGTCTCCAAACACTGTGAACTTCTTCCATTGCTTCAATATAGGAGCGGTAATCTTTTAAAAGAAGATAAGGGTCACGGCCCAGTAAATTATCATAAATAGGCCGGAACAATTCTGTATCGCCTTTAGAGATCTCTCCTGAAACAAGCATATCCAGAACCTCACACAATTCCTGATCCTGATCGTAAATCTTATACGGATGGTATCCCGCAGATTTAGTATTTTGAACCTCCTCTGTGGTTAAGCCGAAAAGGAAGAAATTATCGTCTCCTACTTCCTCCCTTATTTCTACATTGGCACCATCAAGCGTTCCTACCGTAAGCGCTCCATTTAGTGCGAATTTCATATTTCCTGTACCCGATGCTTCCATTCCTGCCAAAGAGATTTGTTCAGAAAGATCGGCTGCGGGATAAATGTGTTGAGCCTGCTTTACACTGAAGTTTGGTAAAAACACCACTTTAAGCAGATGCTTTGTATCCTCATCATTGTTCACGAGTTCTGCAACCGAAGTTACAAGCCTGATGATCAATTTTGCCATAAAATAACCCGGAGCAGCCTTTCCTGCAAAAATAAAAGCTGAGGGAGAAATACCTTCTGTATCTCCGTTTTTAATCCTTTTATATAAACTTAAAATGTGAAGTACTTTAAGATGCTGGCGCTTGTATTCGTGGATCCTTTTTACCTGTACATCAAATAGCATGGATGGATCTACCTCTACTCCTGTTTTTTCTTTTATAAATCTCGAAAGAAACTTTTTGTTTTCCAGTTTTACTTCCAGCCATTTTTGTTGAAATTCTGTATCTGTAGCCAGAGGTTCAAGCTTGTGAAGTTGCTCGAGATGAGTAAGCCATTCTTTTCCTGTTTTTTCAGAAATAAGACCTGAAAGACCCGGATTACTAACGGCAAGGAACCTCCTGTGTGTCACACCATTGGTTACATTGGTGAATTTTTCCGGCCACAGCTCAGCAAAATCTTTTAAAACCTGTTCCTTAAGCAAACCGGAGTGTAAAGCCGACACTCCATTTATTTTGTAACTCCCTATAGTAGCCAAATTAGCCATTCGAACGGTTTGTTCTCCACCCTCACCAATAATTGACATCCTGCTTATTTGCTCTTCAGAATAGCTGCCATTTTCTCTAAGTTCACTTAAGAATCTACCATTAATTTCAAAAATAATATCCAGGTGGCGGGGTAGTAATTTTCTAATAATACTCACTAAGCCATCTTTCCAAAGCTTCGGGCAGCAGCGTATGGTTTGTATAGGCAAAAGTATTTTTGGTAATTTCCCAGGCCTCTTCCCACTCAATTTGATGCTCGTCCACCAGCAGCCGCATAAGTTCAGCAACTGCAATAGAGGGATGAGTGTCGTTTAATTGTATAGTAAATTTTTCATGAAGCTTATTTAATTCTCTGCCCTGTTCTGTATTAAGATGGATTATATCCTGTAAGGAGCAGGAGACAAAGAAGTACTGCTGTTTTAATCTAAGTTCCTTTCCTGAAAGGGTCTCATCATTGGGATAAAGAACTTTTGTAATATTTTCAGAAATCATTTTTGCCTCGACCGCTTTATAATAATCTCCCTGATTAAATGCAGAAAAATCGAAAGACTCTATAGCTTCAGCTTTCCATAGTCTTAGGGCAATTGCATTACTGCGGTAGCCAAGGATAGGGGTGTCATAAGCTGTTCCTTTAACCACGGAATCAGGAATCCAATCTACTTCAAACACGCGGCTATTACTTTCCCGGTGCTCAATTCTACCACCAAATTTAACCTGATAAGTAATTTCAGGCCGCATGACCTCCCAGGGATTTCCATACTGAAGCCATTTATCTGTAGCCTCTTCCTGCTTACCTTCTTTAATTATTTGGTTGAAGATTCCAAATTCATATCGTATTCCATAACCCATAGAAGGAATTCCAAGGGTTGCCAGAGAATCCATGTAACAGGATGCTAATCTTCCAAGACCTCCATTTCCAAGGCCCGGTTCTTCTTCCTGCTCAAGAAGGTCATCTAATTCAAGATCAAGTTCTTCTAATGCTTCCCTGGTTTCTTTAAATATTCCAAGGTTAAGTAGATTATTTCCTAAATGTGGACCAGGCAGGTATTCTGCTGAAAGATAAGCAACTGCCCGTGCATCCTGTCCTGAAAACTCTGCAGTAGATCTTACAGATTGTCTAAAGACCCGGTCTCTAATAGTTAGTGCCAGAGCTGTGTACAAATCCCTGCGAGTTGCAACTTGTGGAACCCGACCGATTCCATATAACAAATTATCTAAAAATGATGCTTTTATTTCATCCTTGGAAAGTCCCGTACGCCCTCCTCCTGAACCTGATTGGGTTAAGTAACTTTTAATTATATTATTATTAAAATTCATAATGTCGTTTTTTCCAGAAGTGCTAAAATATAAAATAACGCTGCCGATATACCTTTTTGAAGTATAATTTTTAGAAAACGATGTAGTATGAAACCTCAACATCTTCTTGAAATCCAGCCATATAAATACCCGTTATTTTACATTTATGGAAGATTAACCAAGCGGTTCTATCAATTAAAAAGCCCGTAAACCGGGCTTTAGATATAAACTAAGAATTAATGTCTGGACTAGACCGAAAAAAATGTTTCCAGTTCCTGCATCGTTTCCTGCGAAGTCTTAATATCTTTCACTATCCTTCCTTTCTCCAATACCACTACCCTGTTAGAAATTTCCACAGTATGTTGAAGATCATGACTGGATACAAGAATAGTAACCTCTTTTGACTCCGCCAGTTCCCGAATAATTTTCTTCAGCCGGAATTGGGTAGTAGGGTCAAGGTTTGCAAAAGGCTCATCCAGTATAATAATTTCAGGACTGCCAATAAGTGCTGCCACTATCCCTACCTTTTTTGAATTTCCTTTAGAAAGATCCCTTAAATATTTCTTCCCGTTCAATATTTCTCCATTAAAAAATTCAGAAAACCTGGTAAGAAAGGAATCAACATCAGATTTGTTCCGGCCGCGAAGTTCCCCAATAAAATAAAAGTATTCTTCAGGAGTAAGATAACCTATAAGAAAAGTATCATCTATAAAAGCCGAAGTAAAAGGCTTCCACCCTTCATCTTCACTAATATGTATGTTATTACTGGTGATCTTCCCCGAATCTGGCTGAATAAGGTCCAGCAATAGACTGAAGAATGTGGTTTTACCTGCTCCATTATTCCCAACCAGTCCAAAACTTTGGCCCTTAGGAATTTCTAAATGTTCAATATCAAGGACAGTAGTTCCTCCGTAAGTTTTAGTCAAATTTTCTACTTGTATCATTTCAGGAAAATTTAATTTGATTGTTTATAAGCTGCAAGGGTTTTGTACTTCTGGGTTTTGTAGATATTTTCAATAATGGCAAATACCTTGTTTTTAAAAGTAAATCCCAGAATACCTACAGCTGCGACGATAATATAACCTGCACGAGGTTCAAAAAAATAATGTCCAATAGCATACAAAATGAGAGGCAATACTAGTTTTGGAAGAGACAGCAATAAAGTCTTTGAATTAAAAGCCTGTTTATTCCCCAGTACATTTTTATTTTGAGTGAGATCTATTGGGGTTCTAATATAGGCACCACCCCAAAGAACAAGATGAGCATTTACTCCCATATTATAAATAGCACCCACCAAAATGGCCAGGTAAACTTCCCACCCAAAATAGAGATAGAAGCTGCTTAAAAGAGTTGTGACTATTGTTGCAATAATCATTAACCACCATTTGGCATTAAGATATTCCCTGTATTGAATATTCTGGCTCATCATTAATGGATAATAAGAACTGTCCCAGCTGGGAACAAATTGGCCGAAAGTGAACAAAAATCCTCCAGTAACAAAAATTCCTGCAAAAATTCGCCAAACTAAGTCCTTCATAGGCCTCAATACCAGCGTAAAGAAAAGAAGACCGTAGAAAATGAAAAGAACACTTATGAAAATAGTTGTCTTTGACCGCTTATTCCTCTTTATCAATTTTATATCATTCTTTATAAAAGTTCCCAGTACTCCATACTTATTTAACCAGGTATAATCTTCAGTTTGAGCATCCTGCTGTTTTACCTTTAATCCTGCATCCAGGTAAAGATTCTTTTTAAAATACCTGAATGTAATTGCCACGGCTGCTAACAGTAAAAACAATGGTACAAAAACCCAAACTGGTGACTCATATAAAGAGGAAAATAAAGGTTGGGTATACTGCGTGAGGTCCAGAATTCCATAGTACCTCAGTAAAGCAGAGGTGACAATTAGAGCTGCAAGAAAATACAATAGCGGCGCCTTATTATTACTAAGTATATTGAGGAAGTTATTTAAAAAAATCAAAGAAAAGACTCCAATGAACCAGGCAAGGGCACCTAAAACATCAAAACCTTCTCTTATAAGAACTATTGTAAATGGTAACAGGAAAAAAATGTAGATCCAGTTAAACATAGAGAAAACCGTTTTCCCCAGGCTGAAACCGACAATGTTGTTCTTTACAATATTTTGACCCAGCAATGGCCGAATATTCATTACAGCATCTTTTGAAGGAAATACCTGAATATAAAATCAAATACTAATAAAATAATCAAAAATCGGTTCACTGTTTCCAGCGGAGGCAAACCCTGCTCCTCAAGGATGTAGAAAAGACCTATCCCTAAAATTGAAAAAATTCCTATAAAATATAGAACAGCCAGGGCCATTATAATTTTTAAAAATAGGTTCGCCCTAAAAGCAGCAGATCTGGTGAAGGATTTCCATTCCAGAGAAAAGAAAGTTTTTATCATATGATCCCGTTTACCTGGATTAATCAAATTTTTAATGAAAACTATCTATATGTTACTTACCCTGGAAATTTGTTACAGAAAACTTCAAATATTTTACTGTAATAAAGAGGATGAATTGCAGAAAAAATTTTGTTGAGATGAAACAAAGAGGTAGTCAGTTTCAGAATAAAATAAATAATTTGTTATTCGAAAAAAATAGATATCCTGATTTTAAAAATATATGGCAAAAATGCCATTTATTCCTCAATGATAGGTTTTAGGACTTCCCAAACATTATCTGCAAGGATTTTCTGTCCTTCAGCTGTTGGATGAATACCATCGTTTTGGTTTAATTCAGCTACACCTCCAACATCTTCCAACAGAAAGGGGATAAGATAAAGATCATTTTCTTCAGCCAGATCAGGAAAAACATTTTTAAAACTTGTAGAATATTCCTGCCCCATATTTGGCGGCATTTGCATTCCCGCAAGAATAATTTCTGTCTCCGGATTTTTCTTACGTACAGTCTCGATTATAGCCTGCAAATTTTTTCTGGTTTCTTCTACAGGTACCCCCCTTAATCCGTCGTTTGCTCCAAGTTCAAGAATAAAAACCTCGACATCCTGGTTTAACACCCACTCAATCCTGTTTCTTCCCATAAGCTGTAGTTTCACCACTTAATCCCGCGTTTACCACCTGGTACGGTAAATTAAGGGAATCGATCTTGTTTTGGATAAGTGCGGGGAAAGCTTCCTCCTGCTCCAGGCCCATTCCGGCGGTAAGACTATCTCCAAAAAACAGAATAACACTTTTGTTATCAACCGAATTCTCAGCAACCTCCTGTTCATTTTTTTCGGCTTGTTTATCAGAATTTTCTTTACAGGAAAAACATATTAGAAAACACAACAAAGCACAAAATACTGGTAAGATTCTCATAGCACCGGGTTTTTAATCAAAATCATTTCTTTATTTTGTCATACTTCTGAAGAAAAGAAACAAATCTGAATCATGTCAAAGATATTAAACGTTCGCAACCTGGAGAAAACCTATTCCAGCGGTTCCAAAAAACTTACTGTTCTGCACAATATTAACTTTGACATTGAAGAACGGGAAACATTTTCTATAGTAGGCCCTTCTGGTAGCGGAAAAACGACTCTCTTAGGTCTTTGCGCAGGGTTGGATAGGCCAGATTCCGGAAGTATAGAACTTTGTGGCACTGCACTCGAAAATCTTAGTGAAGATGAAAGAGCGGTTTTAAGGAATCGAAAAGTGGGTTTTGTATTCCAGGATTTTCAATTGCTGCCCACTCTTACAGCCTTAGAGAATGTAGCAGTTCCACTCGAATTACAGGGTTCAAAAGATGCATCTGCAATAAGTAGGGAATTACTCGAAAAAGTAGGATTGGGAGCACGCAAAAACCATTATCCAACTCAACTTTCCGGCGGTGAACAGCAGCGGGTGGCAGTCGCCAGGGCGTTTTCAAATCAGCCTTCAATTTTATTTGCCGATGAACCCACGGGAAATCTGGATGCTGAAACTGGAGAAAAAGTCATAGAACTTCTCTTTAATTTAAATAAAGAAGCCGGAACCACATTAGTTATTGTTACCCATGATCTTGAACTCGCTCAAAAAACGCAGCGTATATTAAGGCTGAAGGGTGGAAAAATAGTGGATAACGCAATTTCTGCAACTTAATGAAAAATAAAAAAGCCCAAACAGCAGGATTTAAATGGCTTACAGCAATGGCCTGGCGGGACGGTAAAGCCAGTGCTAAAAAACTAAGTCTATTTATGGCTTCTATTGTACTGGGGATTGCTGCCGTTGTTTCTATACAATCCTTTGGGGAAAACCTAAAGGAGAACATCCAGCTTCAATCAAAAGCTTTAATGGGTGCAGATTACAGGATAGATAGTGACAATGTTCCTAATGAAAGAGTGACGGAGATCATGGATTCTCTTGGAGGTGCAGATGCCCGGGAGATAAGTTTCGTCTCAATGGCAGCTTTTACAAAAAATGGTGCCGCCAAATTAGTTCAGGTAAGAGGAATAGAAGGTGATTTTCCCCTCTATGGCGAACTGGAAACTGTTCCTCCAAATTCTGCTCAAAATTATAAAGACGAGGGAGCTGCTTTGGTAGATGCAACGGTGATGTTGCAACTTGGAATTAAAACCGGGGACAGTATTAAAATAGGAAATGTAACGCTGCCTATTTCGGGAGCTTTAAATACTGTTCCCGGAAGCACTGCTATTTTTAGTTCTGTGGCCCCTCCTGTTCTAATTCCATATAGATTTATCAATGAAACGGGGCTCATCCAGCCCGGTAGTCGTGTTGGCTATGACTTCTATTTCCTGGCCGATAGTGGAATGGATATGGAAGAACTGGATGAGACCTTAGGATCCAAACTGGATGAAAACAATGCCGATTTAGATACCCACACCTCAACGAGTGAACGCCTGGGACGCTGGTATGAAAACTTCGGCAAATTTCTTAATCTGGTTGCATTTATTGCTCTTCTGTTAGGTTGTGTGGGAATAGCAAGTGCTATAAACATATACATTAAAGGAAAACTTAAATCTGTGGCGGTCCTTAAGTGTCTTGGTGCTACCAGGAAGCAAACATTCCTTGTTTTTTTACTTCAAATAGCAGCAATTGGACTTTTAGGGGGAATCCTTGGAACTGCTCTTGGGTTGGTACTTCAACAATTATTTCCTCTTTTCCTGGGTGATCTTCTTCCCGTTGATGTGCAGATGACTTTTTCACCGCGGATTATATTTATGGGATTACTATTAGGCATCTCAATGTCAATTCTCTTTGCGGCTTATCCTCTTATGAGTACCCTGTATGTTTCACCGCTGCAGGCATTAAGGGTCCAGGCAGAAGGAAAGGAGAATTCCGGCAAAGCAGGAATTTTAGTTCTTACTGCAATCTTTCTATTCATCCTTTTCTTCTCCTATTGGCTACTGGAGGAATGGCGGTATTCTCTAGGCTTCGTAGCAGGAATTATTGTCACCTTTTCTATACTGGCAGGTATAGCAAAACTTTTTATGAAAGCTATTAGGAAATTTTTTCCAGGGAGCTGGAGTTTCCCAGCCAGGCAAAGTTTATTAAATCTTTTCCGCCCTCAAAACCAAACGCTAACTCTCGTTTTGGCAATTGGAGTAGGTAGTTTTTTAATAAGCACCCTCTACTTTACCAAAGATGTCCTGCTGGCACAGGCTTCTGTTGAAGCCCAGGCCGATAGTCCTAATATGATCCTCCTCGATGTGCAGAGTGAGCAAAGAGAAGAGGTCGCCGCCACTATAAAAAACCAGCAGTTACCTGTTATAAATGACATTCCTATTGTAACGATGCGGGTACAAAGTATTAAGGGAAAAACGGTTAATGAAATAAGAGAGGATACAGCTTCAGGTGTAAATCGGTGGGTTTTAAGTCACGAATTTCGTGTTACCTACAGGGATTCTCTTATAAATTCAGAAACTCTTGAACAGGGAAATTGGCAACCCAGGGTAACTAACGAGGATCCTGTTCCTATTTCCATCAGTGATAATTTTGCAGATGATGCTAAAGTCTCGGTGGGAGACAGGGTAACATTTAATGTACAGGGAGTATTGCTCAAAACAATTGTGGGAAGTGTAAGAACTGTAGACTGGAGCAGGATGCAAATGAATTTTTCAATTGTCTTTCCGGTGGGAGTACTGGAGGAAGCACCCCAGTTTAGGGTCCTTACTACAAATATTCCTGGAGAAAATGCATCTGCAGAACTGCAGCAGGAATTAGTACGTAAATTTCCAAATGTTACCATTATTGATCTTCGGCAGGTCCTTACTGTGATCGAAGGTCTTTTGGACAAGATATCATGGCTCATAAATTTTATGGCCTTTTTTAGTATTCTTACAGGTATTATTGTTCTGCTGGGAGCTGTAAGAACAAGTAAATACCAAAGAATAAGAGAAAGTGTATTACTACGAACAATAGGAGCAAAAAGTGAACAGATCCTCAAAATACTTGCTCTGGAATATTTTTATCTGGGAGTGTTAGGAGCACTTTCAGGAATTTTGTTGTCCCTTATAAGCAGCCAATTTCTTGCCTGGTATTTATTCGATACGCCATTTGTTCCTTCCTGGGTTCCTTTTCTTGTCCTTTTTCCGGGAATTGTAATATTGGTGTTGATAATAGGCCTATCCAATAGCCTTAGCGTGATTAAAAGCCCTCCTCTTGAAGTACTGCGAAAGGAAGGATTTTAGGTTTAAAATACCGCATTTAAAGTTTAAATCCTGGATTGGTTTTTCTTTTCCCGGGTACGAAGAATGAAGAAGTAGACAGGTATAAGAATAAAATCTTTTTGCGGAAAGGTATTTTATTTTACCAGTATCTTTTTTGTAGGATGGTCTCTAAGTACAGGTAATGCAATTATGAATGTGGCACCTTCAGTCTCGTTATTAATCAACTTTAAAGAGCCATTGTGCCCCTTTATAATATTATAACTCAAGCTCAATCCCAATCCTGTCCCTTCTCCAGTAGGTTTAGTGGTGAAGAATGGCTCAAAAATTCTTTCTCTGATTTCTTCTGGAATTCCGGGTCCATTATCTGCAATAATAATTTCAACATAGCTGGCTGACTTCCGGGTCATAATTTTTATGAAGGGGTCGTAATTATTTTGCAGTTTTTTCTTTTTATCAACAACAGCATCAAGCGAATTTCCAATAACATTAATCAATACCTGACCTATTTCCTGACCCACTACCTTAATTTCTCCTATTCCCGGTTCAAGATCTTTTTTGATATTTATTTCTATGCCAGAAAGTTGCTTTCGTTTTCCCTGGTAAGCCAAATCAATATATTTTCTCACAAGTTCATTAATATCAAAGAGTTCAAAAATTGGCTTACCTCCTCTTGCGTGCTGCATCATAGATTTTACAATTGCATCTGCCCTTTTTCCATGTTCGCCAATCTTTGTTGTGTTTTGCCTGAGATCCTGCATTAAAAGAGCAACTTCTTCTTCATCTCCATTCTTTCTCGCTTCCTCCAGTTCTTCAACCAAATCCACGGAAAGTTCAGCAAAATTGTTAATAAAATTAAGCGGATTCTTTATCTCATGTGCGACTCCTGTTGCCAATCTACCAAGGGAAGCCATTTTTTCGGCCTGGATAAGTTGGTTTTGAGTAGTTTTTAATTCATTATATGCCACCTCCAGTTCCTTTACCTTCTCAAGCTCCAGGGCCTTCCTTTCATTTTCGGCACGAAGAGCCAAAGCCTGGGACTCTGCGGCGTTAGATCTTGCAATGGCGGTTTCGGCCTGCAGTTCCGCTTCCCTTAAACGGGCATTATCCCTTTCTTTTTTTATAAGTCTTCGACGTTGTATCTTATCTATGGTAAAGACCAGGAGCCCCAGAATAATAATATAAGTTAAGAATGCCCACCATTGCAACCACCAAACAGGTTGAACAACAAATTCATACTTCAAAGGTTCAGTGGCCTGAATGCCACTCTCGTTTACTGCCATGACTTCAAGAGTATATTTCTTTGGCCACAGATATGCGGGAAGATTGGTATATCGTAAACGTTTTACAGAGGTAGGTAATGACCAGCTGTTCTCATAACCTAAAAGCCGTGTTTTGTACTGTACTTTTGAAACATTCGCAAAGCTTAAAGCGGCGTATTCAAATGTAACTTCATTCCGGCTGTCACTTTTATAGGATATTTCTGCCGAGGTTAACTGCAACCTTGGAGGAACAAAATTTGGTTTATCCTTTTCAGGATGATAAATGGAAAGACCGTTTGAAGTACCATAAAAAACATTTCCATTTTCATCTACTTTTACTGAGCCGTAGAGCCAAACCTCATTATCTACCAGGCCATCCTGCCGGGTCACTACATCGAGGACCTGCCCTTTTTCGGGATCAACTTCTGCAAGTCCATTATTCGTACCCACCCATAAATTTCCTGTTTTGGGAGAAAAAGCAAAGCTCACAGCATTATCTGCAGGTAATCCTTTTGCTGAGTTTATGTGATCATCTACTTCAAAAGTGGTAGGGTCCATTTTAAATAAACCAAACTGGGTGCCCATCCAGAGTTTGTTCTTGTAAACCAGAAGTTTTTCGATACTGTTCGTGGGTGCACCTTTCTCAAGAGACCATACCTGCTCAAAAACATTCTTTTCTGCCGTTGCTATTACCGGAATATTTTGACGGTTCAAAATTACATTACTTCGAAAAAGTCCCCGATCCTCTGTTCCTACCCAAAGATGCCCCTCCTCATCCATAGTCACAGAGTTATATCGGGTTGCAGGAAGTCCCTGCGTTGGCCCCAACTCATAAATCTCCTCATCTACAATTACATAAATGATCCTCCTGCCCAGAAACCAGAGACTTTCTACAGAAAAGTTTTTCTTTGCATCCCTAAGTTTTAAATTTTCTGAAGCAATAAAAGGAGGGCTTTGCCAGATTGAGAATAAAAAAGCTTCACGGCCAAAAATATCTATTTCCCTCACATTGAAAGCCTCATTTGGAAGTAATTCTTCATCAAAGACTACAGCACTAAGACCCTGAGTAGTTGCGATCCAAATACGGCCTTTACTGTCAGTAGTAATCCCATTTACCCAATCTCCCAGTAAACCGTCTGCCGTGGTAATAAATTTTGAATTGCCATATTCGTCTACACACACTGCACCCCCGCCTTCTGTTCCAGCCCAAAATCTACAGGGACTACTGCTCTTTTCTGAAATAAGAACCGTGTTAACCTTTCCTGAAGGCAAAACAGGTTTTTCACCTGTTACTGATCGTGCAGTAAAATTTTCAAAAGCATTAAAATTATACCGTAGTTTAGATACCCCTCCCGATTGGGCTATCCAGATATTTCCTTCTTCGTCTTTTAAAGCGTGGTAGACGTTATTACTTAATAAGCCGCTGGACCTGGAGTAAGTTTTTTTTACTTCAGCTGTTTTTTGATCAATCCGGGTAATTCCTGATTCTCCGTTACCCACTAAGATCGTACCGTCCCCAAGGGATATAATGGACGATATATTTGATGGAGAACCATTGTAAATTATATGGGGAACAGAAGACCCCGGAGTAAACCTAAGCAGTTCCCCATTTTGCCTTTGAACCCAAATAAAACCTATATCATCGTGGAACAGGGAATTAAAATTATAGCTAACATCAACATCTCCTGAAGCGTATATAATTTTAAATTTATCCTTTTCGAATTTTGCCAGAATTCCTCCATCAAGACCTACAAGAATTTTTCCCTCTTTGGATGATGTCAATGATGTAACGGCGAGCATTCCCTCACTAGTTATAGCAGTAGAAAGGGTATCAACACTAATTTTTGCGTCTCCGCCAATATGATATCGAAGTATTCCTTTATCTGAGGTTGCCACCCATACCCTTCCCTCTTTATCTACTGCTAGATGTTGATTTGTTCTTGCTTCATCTCTGGCCAATAAAATTCCTTTGAATAGTGGTGTAAACCTGATTTCTTTTTCACCTGAATATTCGTGCAGGGTTTCTCAGAAACAACGAGACCTGAACCGGAAGAAACCCATAAATAGCCTTCTCCATCTTCAATTATTTGCCAAACTCCTAAATCCCTTAAACCTTTTTCTTTTCCATAAAGTTCCATTCCCGAACCATCATACCTCAACAATCCCGATGTGAAAACCGCAAACCAAATATAGCCCTGCCTGTCCTGGTAAATATGAGTTACAAGGGCAGAGGGTAGAGCGTTTACTTCACTATCACTTGTAAAGTGAGTAAGCGGAAGCTCCTGTGCTCCCGCTTTACACCACAATGATAATAAGAGAATAATTGGTAGATATAACCTCCAATTCATTAATTATGGTATTTGTGAATACTCAGTTTCTAGACACCCCCGGAGCCATTAAAAGATAAAAGCATTTTAGTGTCACTAGATCTTAATGCTTTAATCTCTTCCACTCTGCGGGAAGTACTTGTTGTTTCTGCAGGACAAATTTCCAGATCGGTACAGGCTACGGCCTCAGAATAAATTAACAATGCTGTATTAAATCCAGAATTCAATTCATTGGTTTCAGGATTAAAAGCTCCTCGGTCACTCGCAATGTTTAATTCTGCAGTGAGAAGCTGCTGTAGAAATTCATCCAGCTCTGTTCTTATTGGCCTTGACAATATACTTAGGGCCATAGCCTCTTTATCATTACCAAATTGAAATGGTTCTGGCAGTAACATGCCTTCAACTTCTATTAAAAGATTTCTGATATCTTCTTTTGAATATAAACTTCCTTTCTTTCCGGCATGTCTAATTTGTTGGACCCAGAATTTAGTAGGTTCAGTATTGACTCTAATTTTTCCATCATCCAGCTGTTGTATAATTTTGGAGGTATTAACTAAATAACCAAAGTTATAATTAAGTCCATTTTCCTGTAAATTTTCAATAGTGAAGAACGTATTACCAGCAGCTGTATAATTTTCGTCGTTAAGAAGGTCTCCATTTACAGCGATTTTGTAGGTTCCCTGAAGAACCATAAAGGAATATGAACCGTTTGCTGAAGTGGGAACTGTAGCAATTAACTTGTCATTTTCATCGAATAGATCGATGAGAAAGGAAGGTATTCCAGATTCTGAAGCCTGTTTAAAACCATCGGAATTAGCATCAATATAAATACTACCATTTAGAGTAAATACCCCTTTGCAGGGACCCAAAATCTCTTTAGTGTCAGATATACTTCCCCTTGTGGCTGTAACATTGATAACCCCTAAAGGTATATTTCCTCGCATAGTCATTGAATAATCCTGGCTGCCATCTTTAGAAACCGATTTGTTCCATTTAATAGCATCTTCATATAAATTGAAAGCCCTGTTGGGTGACTGGTTTTGTAGATTACCTGCACAACCAGGAATTTCAAGAGTAAAACTGTCTAACTGGGGAGTAGCTCCTCCTCCACTTACCTTGTACTTAAAAGTGGTTGTTACGTTATTTCCGGTTCCTGTTACTGTCCTGCCTATGAAGTTTACTGTATAGGTATTAAGCATAACAGTTTCATATTTTTCGAGTTGAGCAACAAAATAGGCAGGTAAATGATCTTCCTGAAGTTTATTTGTTGGAAAAATTTCTTCAGCCGTGGATGTTCCTGAGTCGGCTTCAATTAGTTGAATAGATTCGTCTGCTTCACAACCTGCAAACATGAATCCCAATAACAGCACAGCTGTTACAAGAGAAATACATTGTTTCATAATAATTAGATTAAAATGGTCCAAAAATGGTTATGGGAGGAGAAATTCTTTAACAAAATATTTGAATAAAGGAGCGGGATTTCCTCATCCTTTCTCAATGACCATTTAATCGTAGAGTATTAATATGGTTGGTACAGCAACAAAGTCAATAGGGCTAAGTCGTTATAAACTAGTATAATAACTTCGGGAAAGATATAAAATATTATTCTTATTTTTAAAAATATTTAACATAATAATTATACATTTGCTTATACTATGTAAGAAATATTTAACATAATTCCCGGTATTGTAAGTGTTTTCTTATTAATATTATTTTTTCAAGGCGTTTTAACTAAAAATTATACAACATCTTACTTCCCCTTTAAAAGATGTTTTCATCAACTCCGGATTATTGGAGTTACTGTATCTGGTTAAGGAAAATTTATTGGTGCATTTACGAATGGAAGAATCCAGTAAATCACAAGCATACTTAAAATAAACTTCAGCATAAAATTTTAGGATTATTAAATACCTATAGGATGAAAACAACAAAAATGAGTAGACCGGAGACTGTTCATAGAGACATCTTAACTGCTATAATAGACCTATCTCCCATCCCCAATCCTGAGGTCAAAAGCTTAGGGGAACTTTTTGCTCCCTCTTTTCTGTTTCTTTCAGACATTGGAAACACTAAAACAAACAATTTAAAAGATCTTGAAAAGAGCTTCAGGAATCTAAGAGATAAAGTAAAAAATATAGAAAAAAATGGATCACTGATCGTAAAACCTGTTTTTAGATCTGTATCCCCGATTGAAGATAGCGCAGTGTGTATTGATGAATTACAGCTCGCTTCCTCCAAAAATGAAACTAATTTACCCCCTTTTTTTAGAGTTTCCGTTGTACTGTACAAATTTGAAGAAGGTTATAAAGCTACCAGCCTTCAGGTCTTCGGTTTAAAATCTTTTGTTTTAGCTGAAACTCTTCCGAAGAAAAATTCCCAAAAACCAGATGCCGAAAAGGAAAAGCTTTTACAGGAGCAGGCGATTGCGATAGGTAAGCTTTCAGAAAAATTAGAGGAAAACCAGGCCCAGTTATTACGACAGGAGAAACTTGCCAGCCTTGGCCAATTAACTGCGGGAATAGCTCACGAAATAAAAAATCCACTAAATTTTATCAATAACTTTTCTGAACTGAGTGCAGAGTTTCTGGATGAAATTGAAGAAAATCTTCAAAAATTAGAAACTAATGAAATTACAGACGAAATAGGTTCCTTACTTAAGGACGTTAAGGCAAATCTAGAAAAAATCCACCAGCACGGCACCAGAGCCGATGGTATTGTAAAATCTATGCTCCTCCATAGCCGGGGAGGCAGTGGTAAAATGGAAGAAACCGATCTTAATGCACTTATTAGGGAGTATGTAAATCTTTCCTTCCACGGAATGCGAGCAAACAAAAATCCTATTAACGTGGATATAAAAGTCGAAACAGATGAGAATTTAGGCCCGGTGAAAATTAATCCTGAAAATTTTAGTCGTGTAATACTTAATCTCTGTAAGAATGCTTTTGATGCTATGAGAGAAAAATTGGAGCAGGGAGATAACAAAGATTATTTACCACAACTGGTAGTAAGGACCAAACGGGAAGTTAATAAAGTGCTTGTAGAAGTAGAAGATAATGGTCCGGGAGTACCCGGGGCTATTCGCGAAAAAATGATGCTACCATTTTTCACCACTAAAAAAGGAAGTGATGGCACAGGTTTGGGCTTAAGCATTTCTCAGGATATAATTAAAGATCACAACGGAGTTTTAAAAATAGAAACTAACGAAGGGTCCTACACCAAATTCACCATTTTTCTAAATAGAGAAAATTAAAAATCAGTGCCATGAAGATATTGATAGTAGATGACGAAAGAGATGTAGAGATGTTATTCCGTCAAAAATTTAGAAAGGAAATTAAGAATGAAAACCTGGAATTGATCTTTGCCTTTTCGGGAAGTGAGGCTCTTGAAATACTCGCAGCATTTGATCCGCCAAATGTGGTATACGTATTTTCAGATATTAATATGCCGGGAATGACAGGTTTGGAATTACTTGAAAAGATCAAATCCCGCTTTCCGGCAATAAAAGTGAGTATGATCTCGGCTTATGGTGATACTGAAAATCACGATAAAGCTATTTCCTCCGGAGCAAAAGAGTTTTTTACAAAACCCATTGACTTTCTTTCCCTAAAAAAAGAAATAAGAGAGATTATGACCAATTAAATACAGGATTATGGCCAAAATTTTAGTTGTTGACGACGAGGCAGACTTAGAGATCCTGATCAAACAGAAGTTTAGACAAAAGATAAGGCAAAATGAATATGAATTTATTTTTGCCCTTAATGGCAGGCAGGCCCTGGAACAACTGGAGCAACATAAAGATGTTGATGTTGTTCTAAGTGATATTAATATGCCTGAGATGGATGGTCTTACCCTGCTATCTAAAATTAATGAAAGTAACGCTCTCTTAAAATCTGTAATTGTCTCTGCTTATGGGGACCTGGAAAACATTCGGCTGGCCATGAATCGTGGTGCTTTTGATTTTGTGACAAAACTGAGAGATTTTAAAGATCTCGAAATAACTATTGAAAGAACTCTTGCTCATGTGAAACAAATACGTCAAACTCTTAAAGCCCTCAAAGAAAATGATATTTTAAGAATGTATGTTGATGAAACCGTTCTTAATTTCATGGGTCAAAAGGAAATAGAGTCATCTATGTTTGAAAATGAAACTTTAGAAGCCACGGTGGTTTTTATTGATATTGTTGAATTCACAAAAATTAGTGAAACCCGGTCTCCAGATGTAGTGGTGAACCTCCTGAACGAATATTTCGATGTAATGGTTAAGGAGATCATTAACCAAAAAGGAATAGTGGACAAATTTATGGGTGATTGTATAATGGCAGTTTTTAAGGGAGAATACCATTGTGACAGAGCGGTGGATGCCTGCCTTTCAATTAAAAGTAAATTACAGGAACTTCCGGAACGACTGGAGGAAGGTTTTAAGCCAAAAATTTCCATAGGTGTAAACAGTGGAGAAATGGTATCGGGAAATATTGGTTCCTGCACCCTTAGACGCCTGGACTATACAGTCATTGGAGATATCGTAAATATCGCGGCCCGGTTACAGGCAGCTGCTACAGTGGACCAAATCCTTATTACCCAACAAAATTACAACCTGATCAAGGAGTCATTCAGCTGCCGGGAAGTCGGGACTATTTCTATGAAGAATAAAAAAGATCCCGTGGTGGTTTATGAAGTATTGAGCTAAAAAATTAGAAAATAAAATAATAATGCTTTACAACTATTTTACATATGAACTCTTCAAATAAGATACACTGGAAATCTATATTTTCTCTCTCTTCAATTATTTATACGATCCTGGGAGTTTTTTGCGCCCTCATCGCATTACAGGGGTTTATGATACCCAATCATCTTCTTGATGGCGGGGTAACTAAGTATTTCTATACTTTTAGAAGAAATCTTTCATATTCCTGTTAGTGTATCCTTAATAATATTTAATATCCCCTTCCTCTACCTGGGATATAAAAAAATTGGAAAAACTTTTAGTGTGAATGCCCTCCTGGCTGTATTTCTACTTTCAATTTTAATGAATTTCATCACCTTCCCTCAGGTTACCAGTGATAAAGTACTTATTGCGGTTTTTGGCGGTTTATTTATTGGTCTTGGAATAGGATTGGTAATTAGAGGAGGCGGTGTAATTGACGGCTTAGAAATCATTGCTCATTACACAAACAAGAAATTTGGCTTTTCCACAAGTGAAATTATTATGGCATTCAATTCTCTGCTTTTTATAGGTGCAGCCTTTGAATTTGGGATTGAGACTGCAATGTATTCCATTTTGGTCTATTATACTGCCATGAAGACATCAGATTATATTGTTGACGGCTTCGAAGAATTTACTGCTTTATCTATCATTTCAAAAGATTTTGACAAGGTTAAGTCTCTTATCGTTAATGATTTTGGTAAAGCTATAACAGTATATAAAGGAGAAAGAGGTTATCTTCCAAACGCATTCAATGTTAAGCATGATTGTGATATTGTTATGACTATAGTAACACGGCTTGAAATTCACAGGATGAAAGTGGCTATAAAAGAAATAGATCCCCAGGCATTCTTCTATGTGCAAAGGATCAAAGAAGTTACAGGAGGAATAGGGAAACATAATAACCTGCAACATTAAATGGAATTTTTTCAAAAGGTTTACGACAAGGTAATTACTGATTTGGAACAGGGCCTTCCCCCCTGGCTTACTTATCACAATGCAAATCACACCAGGTATGTATTACAAAAAGCAGAAGAAATTGCCAAAGAAGAAAATGTTTTTGGACAGGATTTACTACTGGTAAAGGTTGCCGCGCTTTATCACGACACAGGATTCCTTAAGGATCGCCCGGATCACGAAAAGCTAAGCTGCGAAATTTTCATAAAAGATTTTAAAGTTTCACATTTTTCTCCTGTTGAAAAAGAAAAGATCTGCAAAATAATTAAGGCTACCAAGGTGCCGCAAAATCCTAACACCCTGCTAGAAAAAATTGTAGCAGATGCTGATCTTGAATACCTGGGAACCGAACTTTTTAATAGCTTTAGTAGAAATCTACACCGTGAAATCCTTCATTTTGAACCAGATATAAAAGACCGGGCCTGGGATGAATTACAGATAAATTTCCTTTCAAACCACAAGTACCACACTAAATTTTGCAAAAGTAAAAAGGAGCTAGGTAAAACAGAAAAATCTGCTCGTAGTAAAAGAAAGGTTAATGGCACATAAATAAGAAAGAAGATAATTTTGTTTTTGCTATCCCCTCATCCCCCTTTTTCTACCTTTATTTCAAAGAGTTTTTTCATTTAAAAAAGTTGATCATAAGCTTCTATAATTACCTCTTAATTTTTAGCTAAACACAGGGTTTCCCTTCAGGTGGCTATTATCTTTGTGAAAATATGTAACTATGAATAGTAAGTTCTACGATATCTCTGCCATTGACATAAAGGGTAAGGAAATTAATATGAGCGCATTTAAAGGAAAAATAGTATTAATTGTAAACACCGCCTCAAAGTGCGGTTTTACTCCTCAACTGGAGGGACTTGAAATGCTTAATAAGAAGTACACAAAGGATGGATTGGTTATTCATTGATTTCCCTGTAATCAATTTGGTAAGCAGGAGCCCGGAGACGAGAAATCTATTGAAGAAGGGTGTATAATCAATTATGGAGTGAATTTTTTAATGTTTTCTAAAGTTGATGTGAATGGTGATCACGCGCATCCTATTTATAAATATTTGAAAGGAGAATTAGGTGGAATTTTTGGCAGTAGAATAAAGTGGAATTTCACTAAATTTTTGATTAACCGGGAAGGAAAACCAGTAAAGAGATTTTCTCCCACAACAAAACCGGAGAGTCTTGAAAAATATATTCAGAAATTGTTATAGGTAACAGGAGCTATCTCTGTTTTACTATCTCAATTGGTAACTTTGAAAAATCATTTTAAGCTTTTCTAGATCTTTTTATTCTGAAAAAACAGTTGTACCAATGATGATTGCTGTATAATAAACAAATTAAAATTTATTTTATAGGCTCAATTAATTTTTGTTTTTTTAACAGAAATATCTAATACATTTGTTTGTTATTTTCAGGAAATGAATTTCTTAATTTTAAAGAGGCTAAGTTTATTTATTCTGCTCTTTGCGGGTAATACTGGTTTTGCATTTCCTTCAACTGAGAACACTGAAGATTTTGAAAAAAAGGGAATATCATATGATATTTCTGAAGATATACAGGATCTTTTTTTCAGCACATTATCCGGAGAAAATTCTTTTGATACACTTCGTCTTTTTTCCAACGGCGCAGGGAACTTTTACTTTCAGAGTTCCTATGTCGCAAGGAAAGCAATTAGATATATTGAATTCTCAAGGTCAATAGATCCCGGGCTCAATGTGTCTAAAATAATTTTTCCCTTTCATTCTTTTATCTAATTTATCTTTTAGCTCAAGCTCTCACGGGGCTTAAATTAAATTAGTGTACAACCTATCGCAGGTAAGTACACCTTCGTCTTATACCTAAAAGAAAATTAAAATATAAAAAAATGAATACTGAATTAATAATTATATCCATACTCTTAGTATGCCTTGTTTTCCTACCATTTATCCTGGTTCCATTTGTGCAAAACCGTGGAAGTAAAAATCTAAAAAATAAATTCCGCGATGAGGCAGTTCGTCTTGGCCTGAACATAGACTTGAAAGAAAATTGGAGCTGCAATTTTATTGGCATTGATACCAATCAGAAAAAATTACTCTTTGTTCAGAAAATTGAAGAAAATTTTATTTCAGAATTTGTAGACCTGGCTACAGTTAAACAATCAAGAGTTGTAGTAACAGAGATCCATAAAAAAAATGGCAAAAAAGAAGAGAGTGAACTTCAAAAGTTAGATTTGGAATTTTCCTTCTTTGGTGGACAGGGAACTAAATTGATTAATTTGTATGACAGAGATATCAATTTTGCTCAAGACCTTGAATTAAAACATGCTGAAAAATGGAACACCCAAATTGCAGGTTTCCTAAATAGCCAACCTCTCCTGAAAAAAAGTGCATAATTTTTAATAAATGGTCATTAATATAGGGTTCTTAATCCTTGGATTGGTGCTTTTAATTAAAGGTGCTGACTGGCTTGTTGGCGGGGCTTCTGCAATTGCCAAAAAGAAAAATGTATCAGATCTTGCGATTGGTTTGACCATTGTAGCTTTTGGCACTTCTGCTCCCGAGCTCGTTGTAAACGTGGTAGCCTCTGTAAAGGATCATCAGGATATTGTTTTTGGAAATGTAATTGGAAGCAACAATTTTAATCTCCTTATGATCCTTGGTATTGCAGGTTTAATTACACCTTTGGTTGTACAACGAAGTACAGTATATAAGGAAATCCCTATTTCTTTATTAGCTGCGATACTTTTATTCGTATTGGCAAACAGCTTTTTTACAGATCAACAAATTCTTTCGAGAATTGATGGCATTGTGCTTCTTATATTCTTTTGCCTGTTCTTATTCTATGTATATAAACAGCTAAAGAGAGAACCGGACAAAACTGAAGCAACCGAAATCCAAACTTCTCAGGGAAAAAACTGGATACTACTGACGATTGGGCTCGCTTACCTGGTTGTTGGTGGTAGACTGGTGGTAACTGCAGCTGTAGATGTAGCCACCGAGATGGGTGTAAGTGAAAAGCTCATTGGCCTTACAATAGTAGCCGCAGGAACTTCATTACCAGAATTAGCAACTACTGTTGTTGCAGCCGTTAAAAGGAATTGTGATATAGCAGTTGGAAATATTATAGGATCAAACATTTTCAATGTTTTTTTCATCCTGGGAGTAAGTTCCGTGGTACGACCTATAGAATTTGATGAGGTGTTTAATATTGACCTCTATCTTTTATTTGGCGGCACAATATTTCTGTTCATAGTAATGTTTACTTCAGGAAAGAAAATTTTGGACTTATGGGAAGCTGCAATTTTGCTTTTTGCCTATATCGCCTATACGACCTGGTTGATTACAAAAGAATTATAAGATATTAAAGATGATAACAGAGGTAATAATGGCCATGTTGTGGAGCGTCTCACCTTTTGGAGAAGCCAAGGTAGGAATTCCTTATGCCATTTTTAATAACATAAATATTTATGTGGCTTTCCTGGTTTGTTTCCTGGCGAATGTGCTCATTTTTCCTATTATGAGTGTATTTCTGGATTACATAAACAGGTATTTTCTAAAGTGGAGATTCTATAAAAAATCTGCAATCTACGTTGCAAGAAAAGCCAAAATTGGTGCAGGCAAAAATGTTCAAAAATATGGATTTTGGGGCTTGCTCATATTTGTAATGTTACCCATCCCCGGAACAGGTGTTTATGCAGGTTCTATTGCGGCTTATCTCTTTGGAATTGAAAGAAAAAGAGCTTTTTTAGCTAATACGATTGGCATTTTTTTGTCCTGTTTAGTTGTATGGATTATAACCATTCTCACATTTAACGGTATGAGCTAAAATATGAGAATAAAAAAAGGTCTTAGTTATTGATTAACTTATAAACGGGTGCTTAAAGCACCCGTTTAATATATGTTTACTTTTCTATTCTATTGTCTCTAATATTTCATAAAGAAAAGTATCAACATTGAATTGGGGATGTTCTGCGAGACCAAATCGAACAACGACTAAATCTTTAGATGGAATAATAAATACGTGCTGCCCCTGGAAACCATTACAGGAATATAAGTCAGTGGGAATGTTGGGATATTTGCCTCCTGCATTTAGCCAAAAGTGGGCCCCATATTTTCCCTTAGAACCGTTCGCGGGACGGGTGGTATAGTCTACCCAGGATTCTTTAAATAACTGCTCCCCATGCCAGGATCCTTTATTTAGATACAACAGCCCAAATTTAGCCCAATCTCGTGCTGTAGCCCAGGAATAGGAAGAGCATACATAATTCCCTGCCAAATCTGGTTCTAGAGTCATAGAGTGCATACTAATTTTGTCTATCAATTCTTTATACCAAAAATCCAAATACTCCTGATGAGTTTTAAATTGATTGCGAATAAAGGCCGATAATAAATTCGTTGTTCCTGATGAGTAATTCCAGGTGACTCCGCGTATTCCTGTCAAAGGTTTTGATAATTGTACCCCGGCCATATTTTCCTCCTGAAAAAGCATCCTTGTAACATCTGAAATTGTACTGTAATCCTCCTCCCATTCCAGACCACTATTCATTTGTAGAAGATTGTCCAAAGTAATGGCAGAGCGTTCATCTTTGCTCCAGGATTCAAACAGCTCGTCCTGGTATAGTGAAATTTTCCCCTGCTTCTCAAGTATCCCCAGAATTGCACTAGTAATACTTTTCGTCATAGACCATCCTAAAAGTTTTGTATCACTGTTTATTCCGGGTCCATATTTTTCAGCTATTAAATGGCCCTTGTAAAGTACGACTACCGCCCGGGTACGTTTTATATCCTCCTCATTTGGATCAAAGGCATTATTTATCGCCTGTTCCAGCATAATGTAATTAATATTAGCAAAAGTAGAATCGACTGGATCTAAGTTCCCATAAGGATAGGGAAGGCTTTTTGGATGGAATTGGCGGGCAGGCCTGGGAATACTTATTTCCTCTTCTGTTTTTTCTTCCGGTAACAGAATACAGCCGATTCCTTTATTATATACCGCCTTTCTCTCCTTTAGACCTATAATAGTTGAAGTTACTGTTTTATGTTGGTAATTAACTTTATTAGTTGCATAACTAACAGGGTCAAAATTATTATCTGTTGTCTCCACCAATTCCAGATCTCTTCCCGCTTCAAAGATGCAGGAACAGGCGTTTTTAGCGGCAAACCCCGTTATAATATTTAATTTTGGATAATTTATATATCCCAAAAAAACCACCAGTAGTAAAAAGGCAGCAATTAAAAACTTATAATATTTTACCATTTCCGAAATAGAAATTATTAAAATATTCAATGTAGTAAATTAGATATTTCAATACTTCATAGTACATCCCGGATAAGAAACAAAACCTTTGATCATTATATTTAAGGAATTTACCCATATAAAATTTTTTGCAAATTTTATAAATATTAACAATTTTTTAATAATTTTACCTTTCGTTAATTTGAAAAAAATTACTTTAAATATTTACCTTTATTTAACTTGAAATGACAACCACTATTAGTGGTTATATGGTGATAAGGGACTCACCCTCCAACGTCGAGTATGTGAAAGTAAAAATCGACACTAAATAAAAGATTAACTGAGGAGCAATCTTGCTATCTGAAAATCAAAAGAGTAGGAAAAAAATTCAACCCCAAATCAAAATGAAAAATAAAATAAAATTAGTTACAGGGATATTCCTGTTAACCCTCACCCTCTACTCCTGCAGTTCAGATTCAGAAGAAACTGCAGTAAATGCTCTTGAGAATGAGCTGGCACTAGAGAATAACGGTATACTTGCAATTGAATCTACAACCTACATTTTCAAACAAACAGGTGAGACCGCCAAATTTCTTAGTGAGAACAGAGACTATAACTTCAAATTTGTAAATGATTTGTCCTACACTACTACTGAAGACAAACATGCAATTGAAGGTTTAACTATTACAAATCCAGAAACAGGAGAATTTATGATCTTCTCAAATTTTGAAGAATTGAAAAGCGGTTTTTTCAGATTTGATGTAGAGTTAAGTAATGGTCAGCTTATTTCCTCGGTAAAATATAAACCTGGAACTGCTAGTTCTTCTTCAAACAAATGGCATGGCGATCCTTTAATTAAGGAGCCTTCACCAGTTATTGGGGCTTTAATTGAATTATCTGAAGCCGAGAATGTAAAGCAATGTAGAGCAGCACTAAATTCCTGTTCTAACACAGGAGGAGTACCAACAATTGCTCTTACTAATGGAAAAGGTTGGTTTACTGCAATTGAAGCTTGTTCTTTAGTATGCCATGAATAACATTTAATATAAGAATATTTTAAAAAGGGCAGGAATAAAATCCTGCCTTTCCTTTTATACGATTTTCCACCTTTCTACTATAGAATACAAAAACATCAACTCAACATTTTTCAGGCTTCCAAAATCATTTCTTCATCTGGTCCATATAGATAATCTCCTAAAATTTCTGTTTGTTGCTGAATGGTCCTGGCATCATAATCAAAACTATCAAGCGGAGGATGGGGCCTCTGACTTTCGAAATATGTATGAGCATAAAAAAAAGCTTTATTAAAGTCGTGAGCAACCTGGGGAGTAAACCAGGAATAATGAGCATAATAGATAGGCCACTTCCATGTTGTACCACTTCCTGTTTCTTCAGTTTCCCACAGTTTATTTATTTCCAGGTAAAATTCCGGCAAGTTAAGAGGCCTGCCGATTAGGCCGAAATTTAAATCGACCTCCCAAATTCCGAACTGCACCATCTTATAAATGTTTAATAATTAAATTTAAATATAACTGATTATAGAATAGGTATAACTTGCTGATTATTAAAATTTTCCCATTTTTGAAAGAGGTTCCGTTGAAATTTTAAAGTCTTGTTTTACTCAAATAGATTTTCGCAATTTCAACCTTTTATGAAATTTACATTGACAAATATTTTCTATTTACTAATTCTTCTCTTCATATTCCATATTCATTTAAGAAATGTGCAATTTGTGATCTTCCAATTTATATGAGTGTAGATTGTAGAAAACGCTTATATATAGACTCCTAAATGTTAAACAACCGTTAAAAAAAATAAAAGAATTTGAAGTTTCGCCTTTCGCAAGTAAATTAGAGAAGCAATATTTGGAAATAAATTCCTCTAAATTTCCACCATTATTTATCCTTATTATTAATTCGACACGCGGTAATATTTAGACCCTCACTTGGTTAAATTTTACCTGGGTCTAAATTATTATTGCCAAATGAAATTTCTAATCAAATTACAAAGAGAGGGCTGGTATTTTTCCGGTTTTAAAGGATCTTCCGGGAAGACTGAAATTGGAAGAATCCAGAATGCGAAGATCTATAGTTCCCGCAAAGAAGCTATGAGTGAAATCACGAGAATGGGAGACTGTGGGCAAAGAATAATTGCAATTACTAAAATTGGCTGTGCACAAAAACCTCAAAGACCTGTGTCAGGAAAAGCTTCAAAAAAGTTAAATTAAAGTAGATTATAATTCTTAGATTATTTGATCTGAAAAGATTATAATATTTTTTTGTCCTTATTTTTTAAATAAATATTTTCCTGTACCACATTATCCTTAAGGGAGTTCATAATGTTTATCTTTAAGGGTACTAATAATTCCAATAATATGAAATCAGTTATTCTTTGCATTGTATTTTGTTTTAGTAGCTTTCTTGTTTCATCCCAACAAAAAAGTTCTGAAATTTTACCCTCTGAGGTTCAAATTACCACTGCTGTTCTTCCTGCTCCCGAACAATTACGAGAGGGAGCCATGGTTTATGGGTATGATAAGCAAGGGAAAATGATAATATTAAGAGAAGGCACTAATAATTTAGTGTGTATTGCCGATGATCCCACTCGTAAAGGAATTAGTGTGAGTTGCTATTCTAAAAAACTGGATCCTTTTATGTCCCGCGGAAGAGCATTGGCTGCTGAAGGAAAATCTGAAACCGAGAAAAGAGAGATTAGAAGAAAAGAAGCAGAATCAGGGGAATTGATTTTGCCTGATGCTCCCAGTATGACGTATATCTTTTCCGGAACTGAAGAAAATTATGATCGTTCTACCGGGGAACTCAAGGACGGTAGTCTTAGATATGTTATTTACATTCCCTACGCCACAGTAGAATCGACTGGTCTTCCAGATAAACCTCATGCTCCCGGAATGCCCTGGCTCATGGATCCCGGGACTCATAGGGCGCATATTATGATTACACCTCCACAAAATTAATCTCTATAGAAAATTTTATTTTCCATAAGCCTTCTCCAGGCGCGGGTCTCCTACAGTTTCCCGCCGGAAAAGCGATTGTACGTTAACCCAGTAAAGTATTTTCCATTTAAGTAAGGTAGATCCAGAAACAAAATCCGTAATTTTTTTTAAATCGCCTAAATAGAGAAAATCTATGAATGTTAAACTGGCATACAACCTTTGGGCTAGCCAATATGACAGTAACAAGAACAGAACCCGCGACCTTGAGGCTTTATCTTTGAGATCTGCTTTGGCACACATTTCATTTAAGGAGTGTTTGGAAATTGGATGTGGAACGGGCAAAAATACTGAATGGCTACTAACAAAGGCAGAAAAAATTACTGCAGTCGACCTTTCTGATGAAATGCTTGCCAGAGCGCAGAAAAAGGTGAGTTTTGAGAGAGTGCAATTTGTTCAGGCAGATATTACTGAAGAATGGAATTTCATCGATAACACAAAATACGATCTGGTAGTTTTTAGTCTTGTTCTGGAGCATATCGAAAATCTGAATCCCATATTTGAAAAAGTTTCCCAAATTTTACATTCCGAAGGAATGGTTTATCTGGGGGAACTTCATCCATTTAAGCAGTACCTCGGCACAAAAGCAAGATTTGAAACAGAGATGGGCCTACAGGAAGTAAATTGTTTCACTCATCACATTTCAGACTTTACCCGGGCCACTGAAAAAAACGGACTGGAACTTATCAAATTGGAGGAGCATTTTGATAATCCTGAAAAATCTACACCACCACGAATTCTTGCCCTTCTCTTTAGAAAAAAGAAACCCTAAAAATTAGTAAGAACTTAATCGGTAAAACCAAAAAATTACAGCCTATACATGCAGCAAAAGATGAAGAAAATTTTATACCTCACAAACTTCTATTATGAGGCAAACGGAAGGGAATATTTTAGAGAAGATCTCTATATAACCTCCAAACTGAAGGAGCACTTTCATCTACTTATTGCACATCCACAACAAGCCCTGGAATTTCTGGATTGTGCCGATCTTATAGTTTTTAGAAACACTAATCCGGTTTTGGAATATCAGGAATATTTTCAAAAATTTCTGAAGGAGATTAAGAAAAGGAATATTCTTACTTTTAATTCCTTTGACGGAAAAGCCGACATCCAGGGAAAACAGTATTTAGTTGATCTTACAAATTTGAATTACCCTGTAATACCAACAGTTAGCACTTTAGAAGAATTGCCGCGGTTAGGAATTTCGGATAAATATATTGTGAAGATTAAAAATGGGGCAGACTCTATAGGAATGGAAATTCTCACTAAAAAAGAGCTTGAGGAGACTGACCTAAAAGGAAAGCTGATCCAGCCGTTTACAGATTTTAAACACGAAGTTTCCTTTTATTATTTAAATAAAGAATTTCAATACGCCTTATACGCACCCAACAAGGAGAAACGCTGGCAACTGGAAGAATATAAAGCAACTCCGGAGGATCTGAAATTTGCAAAGCTATTCATCGAATGGAATAATATTGAGCGGGGGATTACAAGGGTAGATGCGTGCCGTTTACCAGATGGTTCCCTGCTTCTTGTAGAGCTTGAAGATCTTAACCCTTATCTTTCACTGGATCTACTCGAAAATGAGAAACGTGATAAATTTGTATATAACTTTATACAAGTATTAAGAGAGGTGGAATAGTCATCGACAACAAACGACAAAGATCCCTTACTACAATTTCTTTGCCTCTTCCCAGAATACATCCATTTCAGCCAAAGTCATTTCGCTTAACGGCTTGTTCTTTTCTTTGGCTTTGTTTTCCAGATATTTGAATCTCTTGATAAATTTCTTGTTGGTACGCTCCAGGGCGTTTTCAGGGTTTATATTTAAAAAACGGGCATAATTTATCAGCGAAAACAAAACGTCTCCAAATTCTGCTTCCATTTTATCCTGGTCCTGAACCTGAAGTTCATGATGCAGTTCATCCAGTTCCTCTTTCAGCTTTTCAAAAACCTGTTCCGGTTCTTCCCAGTCAAATCCTACCCCTGCCACTTTATCCTGGATCCTGCTGGCCTTAACCAGGGCAGGTAGAGAAGCACTCCTTCCAGAACGCTTTTCTTCCCTTCCTTCAACTTCAATTTTTCCCAATTCTTCTTTACATCTTCTTCGTCGGCCACTTCTACATCACCATAGATATGAGGATGCCTGTCAATTAACTTATCGCAGATACTGTTGGCGACATCGGCTATATCAAAATCATTTGTTTCACTCCCAATTTTGGCGTAGAATACCAGGTGTAATAAAATATCACCCAGTTCCTTTTTGATCTCTTCCCTGTCTTTTTCAAGAATGGCATCTCCCAGTTCATAAACCTCTTCTATCGTAAGATGCCTCAAGCTTTCCATTGTTTGCTTCCTGTCCCACGGGCATTGCTCCCGCAGTTCATCCATAATGGTTAGTAATCTGTCAAAGGCAAGTAATTGATCTTTTCTGGAATTCATAATCTTCATTTTTGTAAAAATACGATTGTGAGGAAATATTAGCTATTTCAATATTCAATTCTATCAACAAAAAAAGCAGCTTTATTATAAATAAAACTGCTTTCAGATTTGTTTCTAAGAGAAGATTCTATTCCTCTTCGTCTTTTGTTTTATCTACTTTCTCTTTAGTTTTATCTGCTTCTTCGGTGGATTCTTTGTCAGATTCCTTAGAAAAATCAGTAAATCCATTGCTAACCAAAAGATTATACCATTGAATAATTTTTTTGATATCGCTCTGGTAAACTCTGTCAACATCATAATCAGGTAGGACTTCAGCAAAATAATTCTCAAGTTCTTTTTTCGATGCCTTGTGATCTATAGCCTGTCCTCCATCTTCTTTCTCATATATTTTCTGAAAAATTGTCCCCAAAGGCACTTCTTCAGAATAAGTATAAACCGCTATTTCACTTAAGAGGCTTACATTGTTACGTACACTAACTGAAATCTTTTTTCCTTCAGTTATAGATTTTGCTACAAAACCTCCTCTTGTTTGTGCCGTTAATTCATATAATCCCGGTTTACCGGAAATTGATAATATTTTTTCTAAACCCATCGCGTCATCTTAATTTTGGCTGGCAAATATCATATCTCTTCAAGTAATATCAAAGGATTCAACGGCCTTTTTTCATTGCCGGAAAGCGCATCCTGTAATCGCACTGTATCTTCCCTTTTGATATATTGCTGAGTTTCCCCTTTATAAGCCTTTTCTTCAGGCTTGAGAGTTTATCAGTAAACAGGATCCCTTCAATATGATCGTACTCATGCTGAATGACCCTGGCAGCTACCCCTTCGTATACTTCCCGATGTGTATCAAAGTTTTCATCCTGATATTCTATAGTAATCTTAGGTTTCCGGAATACGTCTTCCCGAACATCAGGAATACTAAGACATCCTTCATTAAAAGCCCACTCCTCCCCTTCTTCACTAATTATCTCAGCATTTATAAAAACCTTTTTTAGATCTTTTAAAACTGCCTTTTCAGACTCTTCCAGAGATTCATCTTCAGAAAATGCCGTAGGATCAATAATAAAAAGACGTATGGGAAGTCCTATTTGCGGTGCCGCAAGCCCAACGCCGTAGGCTTCGTACATGGTTTCCCACATATTTTCAATAAGCTCTTTTAAGTTAGGATAGTCCTCTTCTATTTCTTTCGCTTTTTTCCTGAGAACAGGATCTCCATAAGCTACAATCGGTAAAATCATTTTATTCCTTTTCGCCTCTACCTGCTTTAGTTTGCATCGGGCATTTATTATTATTTATATAAATATGACTGAAGAATAATAGTCGCGCTTATCTCATCAAGCAGGGACTTATCCTGACGCTTCTTCTTTTTCAATCCGCTGTCAATCATAGTTCTTACAGCCATTTTTGAAGTAAAGCGTTCATCAACTCTCTTCATCTCCATCTGCGGAAATTTTTCCTGAAACTTCTTCAAAAATTCAAGAATAGCGCCTTCACTTTGGGAAGCTGTATTATCCATTTGCTTAGGTTCCCCTACAAGGACAAGCTCCACATTTTCTTCCTTAAAATATTTCTCCAGGTAAGGCATCAACTCTGCAGTAGGAACTGTCCCCAGTCCGGAAGCAATGATCTGCATCTCATCAGTCACTGCTATTCCTGTGCGTTTCATCCCGTAATCTAGAGCCATTATTCTCGCCATGAAAATATTTTTGGCAAATGTAAGCTTAAATAGGCAATATTAAAACCGAAGGAAGCCTGGGTAAAAGATTGTCTCCGGGATTTTTCACCATAAGATGATTTTTGTTTTAGGAACTTCAGATAAACAACGCAAGCAACATTAAAGTGTACTTAATTCAAATATTTATATTTGCACAAAACAACCATTAATGAAAAATTTACAGGAACAGATCGAGAAAGCCTGGGAAGACAGAAGTCTCCTCGGCGAATCAAATACTATAGATGCCATTCGCAGGGTAATCCATCTCCTGGATTCAGGAGAATTACGCGTTGCCGAGCCTACTTCAAATGGCTGGCAGGTAAATGAATGGGTGAAAAAAGCAGTGGTTCTTTATTTCCCTATTCAAAAAATGAAAACCCTGGAAGCCGGAATATTCGAGTACCACGATAAGATGCCTCTCAAGACAGGATATGCTGAAAAAGGGATAAGAGTAGTGCCTAATGCAGTGGCAAGATACGGTGCATATATTTCGTCAGGAGTGATATTGATGCCGAGCTATGTCAACATTGGCGCTTATGTAGACGAAGGGACAATGGTAGACACATGGGCGACAGTGGGAAGCTGCGCTCAAATAGGAAAAAATGTTCACCTGAGCGGTGGAGTTGGTATTGGGGGAGTTCTGGAGCCTTTACAGGCTGCACCTGTAATTATTGAAGATAATGCTTTTATAGGCTCAAGATGTATTGTGGTAGAGGGAATAAGAGTAGAAAAAGAAGCCGTTCTTGGAGCTAATGTCGTTCTAACAGCCTCTACTAAGATTATTGATGTTACAGGAGACGAACCAAAGGAATTTAAAGGTTATGTCCCATCAAGATCTGTGGTGATTCCCGGAAGTTATACCAAAAAATTTCCTGCAGGAGAATACCAGGTGCCTTGTGCTTTAATTATTGGAAAAAGAAAAGAGAGCACCAACAAAAAAACATCCTTAAATGATGCACTAAGGGAATATAACGTGGCGGTTTAAAATCCCCCTAACCCCCGAAGATACTATGGTGAATTCCTAATTATATAGAGATTATCTCTTCTTTTTTTTAATTTTGTTTAAAAGAAGGCTTCGGTCAATTCGTTGATTCGAAGTCTATCTAGTGCGGGGCTTTGGGCTCCGCTTTTTTTGGAATTTGGTTTATACTTTTATTTTCTTTTTTTGATTGGGTCCAGTCATAATCCTTTCTATATTCTTCATCTTTTTTCCAGAGGGTATAGGCAAGGATCAATAATTTTCTCATTCCGGCTACTATGCCTTTTCTTTTAATATCTGGATTTCTCTCTTTCACTCTTTCATATAATTTTTTAATAGGCTCATTAGCTTGAACAGCACTCATAGAAGGCATATATAAAGCCTGGCGTATCCTTGTGTTACCTCGTTTTGAGATTCTTGTTTTCCCTTTATATTTTCCAGACTCATTTTGTGTTACATCTAATCCCGCATAGCTTACCAATTGGCTAATGTTATTAAAAAGAGCAAATCCATTTGTTTCACATACTAAAATCACTGCTGTTTCAAACCCTAATCCTGGGGTGGTTTTTATTTTTCTTATTTTCTCTTTTAAAACCACATCCTGATTTACCTTGGCTTTAATATCTTTTTTAATGAGCTTAATGGCTTTTTCAAAGAATTCAATTTGTTCTCTCTTTAATTTTAAAACGACTTCCAGCTTTCTATGAGACTTTTCAAGGGCATGAAGTTGCGATTGGGCTCGTTGCTTTTCTTTTTTAATACTAAGAAGTTCTCTACATAGATCCCTAAGATCTTTATAGCCTGGGGACATTGGTTGCCATTCTTCCAGTTTTCTTTCTATTCCAAAACTAATCATCTTTGAGTCACCCTTGTCTGTTTTTGTTTTGATATTAAGGCTCTTAGCGTAGTTCTTGATTTTATTAGCCAGCACTACAGATACATTCTGGTCATTAGCATATAGAAAATATGCCAGATTCTCATAATAGATCCCTGTGGCCTCCATTACGAACTTGAGAGAATAATTATTCTTTTGCTGTTTTAAAGCCCAAGAATAGAATTCCTGGAATCCTTTTTCTGTATTTTCAAAAGTACGGGTGCCTTTAATCTTAATAACATCATTTTCTGTTCTTAATTTAATACAGGCATGAAAATCATTCATAGAGATATCAATGCCAACCACAAGCTTTTTCATAAAAGGTTTTTTAAATTAAAGGAATTCTTCTTTTTATCTTTCCTCGTAATTATACGGGATACAAGTGATATACAAGTTCCCTAGATACTATTCAGATTTTGAGAAGAAAAGAAACAGGAGCAAAATCTTCGGGTCGATATACATCAAAAGAGTTATCTAGGGGGAGTTGCTAATCCTGTTCCTTCCTTAGTTATAATTAAAATAACCAAGATAATCTCTACTAACAAAATCTTATATTTGAAATAGTAATCAAGATTCAAACATACGAGGGGGAATTATTGCGGGAAAATAATTTTTGATCATGAATAAGAGAAAATCATATTTCAACAAATAAAAGCTCCTCCCCTTTGGGGAGGTTGGGTGGGGCCAATGAAGATACTTGTAATTCAGCAAAAAATGATTGGGGACGTACTTACGTCCTCAATTTTATTTGAAGCTCTGAAAAAAGAGTATCCTAAAGCTGAACTGCATTATCTTATATACAGACATACCCTCGCTGTTGTAGAAAATAATCCTTTTATAGACAAAATTATTCCGTTTGATAAACAAACTGAGAAACCTCTTAGGCTTTATACTTTTCTTAAGGGAATTAAGCGGGAAAAATATGATGTCATCATTGATGTTTATTCGAAAATAGGAACGGCAATCATTTCTTCTTCTTCCGGAGCAAAAATTACTGTTTCCTACGACAAATGGTACACCCGTAAATTTTATACCCATACCGTCTCTCGAAATACCAAAGCGGAAACTGCGGCTTAAGCCCTTGCTATTGAGAATCGATTAAGATTACTTTCTCCAATTGTAGAAAATATTCCAAAGCTCATTAAACCGAAGATTTATCTTACAGAAGCAGAAATTGAGCAGGCAAAGGATACGCTCCGAAATGCAGGAATATCATCAGAAAAACTGCTGCTAATGGTTTCTGTTCTTGGAAGTTCTACTGAAAAAACATATCCTCACAAATACCTGGCAACTCTTCTGAATCAAATAGTTGAGGAAACAGAGGCTCAGCTTCTTTTCAATTATATTCCTAATCAGCTGGAGGATGCGCAACAGATTTTTAGATACTGTAAATCTAAGACACAGGAACACATATTCCTAAATGTTTTTGGTAAGAGCCTCAGGGAATTTATGGGTTTAACTTCACAATGCGATGCATTATTTGGCAACGAAGGCGGTGCTGTAAACATGGCTAAAGCTCTGGATGTTCCTAGCTTTGCTATTTTTTCGCCAGCAGTTAATAAGGAGGACTGGTCTCTTTTTGAAAGTGAAGAGAACGTTGCGGTACATCTAAAAGATTTTCAGCCAGACCTATTTCCTGAGGAATCAAAAAGCACCCTCAAAAAAAGATCGGCTGAACTTTATTTAGAGTTTACACCGGAATTTATTTCAGAGAAACTGTCAACATTTTTGAAGATTCTTCCGAAGGAGAAAAAACCAGAAGGAAAAACCACCTAGTCCCCTTTCCAAAACTTTATCTTTTTCTTCATTCTTTGCTTCCGCTGGAACTTCTCCTGAAATTGTACCGTGTATAACCACATTTTCCCGAATACTTCGGCTTCAGGTTTGTTTATTAATTTGGAATATTCATTGGCCATGACTTCCACCATTTCTTTCTTTGGAGTAAGCCGGGAGAAATTTTTCATCCTCTCCTCAAAATTGAGTTCCTTAAAGTTCATCCTGTTAAGATCTACAAGATAGAATTTATAAGCTCCTCCATTTAATTGTATAAGGGTGTTTCCCGGAGAATGGTCAAGAAACTCCACCCCTTTTTCATGAAGATCATAAGTGAACCTCGTGAAAGCACGCAAAATTTTCTCATTATCAGGAAAGTCCGGCTCCTGCACCAGCTCCCGATAGGTCAGATTATATTCCAGGTGCTCACTAACGTAGTAGCTTCTTTGAAAAGCAACGACAGACTTTTCTTCAGCATAAGCAATGGGTTGAGGAGTCCCTATATTTTTCGAGAGAAGATGTTCTGCATAAGCAAATGAACGTTCAGCTTTAGATTTTCTAAAAAACCTGTAAGCTATCTTATTAACGGCATTGGGTATTTTAAACGATTTAATATTTATTGTTTTCTCTCCAAGTATAAACAGTTTAATACTGTTACGTTGTCCATCATTTAGCAGCATTCCCTGCTCAGAAAATTCGTGCACAAAGAATTTAATTCTCTTTCTGTCTGCCGCTGCCTTAAAAAAAGGGGAAAATGTCCATTCCATAAGGCAAATTTAACATAATAGCGTATAATTGCAGCTAAATAACCTTTGAATATAAAAGCCTTAATTTAATTCTATGAAAGTTCTACATATTTCAACTACTATAGAATGGAGGGGCGGCGACAAACAGTTGCTTACCACTTATGAAGTTTTAAAAAATTTTAAGGATATTCAACATGTCGTTCTTTGTCCAAAACATTCCGTTCTTTCCGAAAAATGTAAAAGTATAGGGATAGAGTATTTTACCGCCTCCAGGAAATCAAAATTTTCTTTATCATTTTTAAAAGAAATTATAAAAATAACACGCCAGGAAGAAATTGATGTAATTCACGTGCACGATTCTATTGCACTTAGCCTTTCATCCCTGGCAATAAAATTTTTACCGGATGTTAGCCTTATATACTCCCGAAAACGGAATAACCGAATAAAGAATAATTACTTTAAAAGAGTTAAATACAATAACTCCCGCATTTCAAATATCTTATGTGTTTCACAAGCCGTTAAAGATGTCCTTGTGCTTAGGTTCTTAATGATCCTGAAAAAGCAAAAGTCATTTATGATGGAATTGATGTAGAGAATCTTTCCCGTAACAAACCCCAGGGCATCCTGAGAAGTGAATATCATATTGACCCAAACACCATCTTAATTGGAAATGTAGCCAAGTCTCACAAAACAAAAAGACCTTTTTACATTTTTGGATGCGGCCAAAATAATCCTGAGTAACAGTGACAAAAACATTAAATTTTTAATAATCGGTGAGGGTCCCATGGAGAATGAAATAAAGGATTATTGTAAAAATTTAGATCTGACAAAAGATGTGATATTCACTAGGTTTTAGGAATGACGTGCATAAAGTACTTCCGGAATTTGATCTTTTTCTTATTTCTTCGGACACTGAAGGATTACCACTATCTGTCCTGGAAGCATTTGCCTGTAAAATACCAGTGGTCGCCACAGCGGCAGGTGGAACAGGAGAAGCAGTAAAGAACAGGGAAACAGGAATGCTGTCTCCGGTTAAAGATGCGGCCAAACTTGCTGAAAATGCCCTTGAGGTAATTAACGATCCATCCCTTAAAGAACTTCTTATAGAAAGCGCTTATCATATGGTTTCCACATATTTTACACTGGACGTAATGCAGCGGGAGTATTATTCCTTTTATAAAAACCTTAAAGAAATACGCGAGCAAAAAATCTAAATACCAAATACTTCTTTTGACCAGGCTTTCCTTCTGTATTTCTCTTTAATCTTTTCCGGCACCTCTTTATATTGCTTTTTTAAGAAGGATTCCGGAATTTGTAAATTTTCTTTGTCAAGCACCAGGATATTATCTGAATCGTAGAAATCATATGTTTTTATGTCCTGATTGGTGGTTATAAGTTTCTTGTCATAACCCAGGGCTTCAAAAACCCGGAAAGACAATCCCATTTGATTTTCTTTTTGAATGTCAAGTAAAACTTCAGCTTCTTCAATTAATTTCTTAACCTCAGTTAAAGGAATATATTCTTTTACTATTTCAATATCCGGGACCTTTATCAGCTTCTCTTTTCTCACAATGAATTTAAATGGATAATTCATTTGTTTTAACTGATTTGCCAAAGTAACTAAAACGGGAAACCGCCTGTCATACGATGAAATATTAAAAACACCGCCAGAAACCTCTTTGGAACCTGAACTATCATAGGGAATATAATTTGTGATAAATTTCAAATTATATTTTTGTGCATCCTCTTTGTCATAACTATATACTTCATCGAAGAGAGGTATAAGTTTTATTTTTTGGGGGAAATTACTTACGCTGTCAAAATAGTAGGAAATTAATTTAGACGAATACTTCCTTAGAGTACCAAGAAGAGATCTTTCAAGCTTATCTGGTCTAATAACCATGATAATATCCTGAGGAGGCTGCTCATTTAAAATTTTGACAATTTCCCTGGATTGAAACTGGATCTTTAAATTTTTACTTTTAATTACCTTAAGATAAACATTATATACCCTCTCAAAAACTGACTGATACTTAAACCTGAATTCACCTGTATTAATTAGCGTCACTTCAACTGAAGGCTTTGCGGCCAACTCTGCCACCAATGCTTCTATATATCCAAAGGTAAAGGGTGCTATTATAGTTATTTTCAAATCACGTATTTTAAAGCTTTTCAATTCTCTTAGAAAAACATGTTAACTGGAACTTTAAGAAAGAACCAAATTAAGAAGATAAATAGGATTGAGAATTACCTAAACTTGTTTTAATTGTATTTAGGAACAGTTTTATATTCTATTTAAGCTCTAAGATATTTATCAATTCCATCGTTACACCAGGTTCTTTTCTCACGCTCAGTCGCTTTCTGTATTTTATCATTTTTATCCAGATTATTCCTTGAATTCTCCGGGTGAAAAATATGATATACTATGCCTCCATAGCGTAACCTTTTACCGTAAATTCCCTTATTTACCATTCGCCAGACAAATTCAGTATCTTCTCTACCCCAACCTTCCATAGCTTCATCATAACCGTTTACCCCAATAAAATCTTTTCTCCAGTAAGCCAGATTACAGCCACGGGTTTTAGTGGAAAATGTAGGTTTGGGTGTGTAAATCTTTTGCAGGATCGGGATGTGAAAATTACGTGTGCGGTTTTTTATTGAAGGTGACAAGACGGAAAAATGGGTATGTTTATTTTTATAAATACCAGGTACGGCAGAAGGTTTTATATTGACACGGGAACCAAAAACATAAGATCCTTCCTGAGCAGTATTACGATGATCCTGAACAAAAAAAGGATGTACAATACAATCTCCGTCTATTTGAATAATATAATCAACATTAGTTTGAGCTATAGCTTTATTTAAGATCTCTGATTTTCTAAATCCTTTATCCTCCTGCCAAAAATGTTTAATAGGTATTGAAAGAGAATTCTGAAATTGTTCAATTATATTTTGCGTTTCCTTTCCAGATCCATCATCTGCAATGAGAATTTCATCGGGCAACTGAACCTGCCTTTTCACACTTTTTAGCACAACTTCTAAAGCTTCCGGCCAGTTATAGGTGGATATTAGTAAGGCTGTTCTCATGTATTATCTTTATAGGAGTAGCAAAAATATAATTTTAATAATTAACCTCTTCTTTTATAATCATTCAGTCACCGCTTCACTTCAATCAATTCGGAATATTAATGTAATTTTAAACCTTTATTTTACTAGTCAGTTAGCCATAAGAACTCACCTATTCAAAAGATATGAATATTCTCCATTTTTCAGCAGTAAAAAGTTGGGGCGGTGGTGGAAATTATATTGAAAATCTTGTCTATGAACTTTCAAAATCAAATCCGGAGGTTAAGAGTTTAATCGTAGTTGCAAGGGATGGGCAGTTTCACGATCGCCTGAAGAATAGTCAATTTTTGTATTCTACAGTTCCGCTTGCTATTAATGTAGATCCAAGAGCCGTATTTAAACTTATCTCCCTTTGTAAAAAACATAGAATTGATTTGGTCCATCTGCATGGAGCGACTTCGTTAACTCTGGCTGTTATTGCAACAAAAATGGCTGAATTACCTCCCTTCATCTTCAGTAAAAAAACATCTTTTCCTATCAAAAACAGGAAGCGAACTCTTTTCAAATACAACCACCCCCAAATAAAGAAGATAATTTGTGTTTCCGAAGAAGTCCGCAGAATAACAGAATCTGCAATTGTTGATAAGGAGAAGTTAGTGACCATCTATGATGGCACCAGAACAGATGAAAAGCCGATTTCTCAGTCTTATGAACTTCGGAAAATGTTGAACCTTTCAGCAGAAACAAAGATAATTGGACATATAGGAAACCATATTAAAGCAAAAGATCTTGAAACCTGGATTGCTGCGATTAACGAATTGGTGAATATCAGAAAGAACCAAAATCTATTCTTCGTCCAAATAGGTACTTTTTCGAAGTTGACTCCGGCCATTCAACAGAAGGTAGAAGAATATAATCTGGAGGAATCTATAAAGATTTTGGGTTACTTACCCGATGCTTCTGCCTTTATGCCAGAATTTGAAATACTGATGCTCAGTTCAAAAAGCGAAGGTCTTCCGCAGGTAATCTTTGAAGCAGCTAAATATAAAGTGCTTATGGTAAGTACAAACGTAGGTGGAATTCCGGAATTTATAGATCATAAAGTCAACGGACTCCTTTCCGGAAAGGAAGATGCTGTGGGATTAGCTGAAAATGTTGAAGTACTTTTGGCAAATCCTGAATTAGGTAAGACCTTTGCAGAAAGGAGCCATAAAAAATTATTTCCGGAATTTTCGACAGAATATATGGCTCAAAAGACTTTACAGGAATACCGCAAAGTCTTAAAGAGCAGGCACTGATGAAAAGAATTTTCCCCTTTGTAAAAAATCTACTTACCTCCCCTGCCCGCTCGTTGAAAAAAAGAGAGGTTAGAGACGGGATAATAAATACTCCTCAAAAAAACAGGAGCATTGCCAATATTTACAGGATAGATACAGATAATGTGGGAGACTATTACAGTTCTCCAAAGAATTACTTTAAAGAACTCGGAGATATTGAAGTAGACATTTTTGACTTTAAAAAAAGGTATTCTAATAATATTAAGGAAGTAATTTCAAACAACTCCCTCGTAATCGGGGGAGGCGGGCTCCTGAACAGAAGCAGCTTTGAACTGCAAATGAAGACATTTGAACAGCTAAAATTAAAAGGTAAAAAGACAGTTTTATGGGGGGTAGGACACAATTCCAAACACAAAAAAGACTTTTCAAAATTACAGGAGTATAATATCGACCCAAATAATTTTGGTCTTGCAGGTATACGGGATTACAGCCTCAGCAAAAACTGGGTGCCCTGCGTTAGCTGCCTTAATCCTGTTTTTGATAAAAAATACGACACTACACAGGAAATTGGAGTAGTACTACATAAAAGCACCCTGAAAAACTCTCGTATCCCACTTATTTTTCAGGACTTTCCTGCTATATCTAATACAGAAAACCTGGAGGATTTTGTCAACTTTATTGGTAGCAGTGAAACTATCATTACTGATAGTTACCACGCTATGTACTGGGGTGTTTTGCTTAATAGAAAGGTGGTGGTTGTACCAAATTCTTCTAAATTTTTCGATTTTAAATATCCACCTGTTATTTCCACATATAAGTCTTCTATAAAAGATACGCGAAATGCTCAGAGTTACACCGGGGCCCTGGATGATTGCAGAGAGCGAAACAAAAAATTTTCAGAACAGGTTTTTAACTATTTAAATTTATAATTAATGAAGGAAGAGATTGAAAATACCCTGGAGGTTCTTAAAAAAGGAGGTATTATATTATATCCCACAGATACTGTTTGGGGAATTGGATGCGACGCTACTAATCCTACTGCCGTGGAGAAAGTTTATAAGCTTAAAAAGCGCAGCGAAACTAAAGCCATGATTTGCCTTGTTAACAGTGTAAAGATGCTGGAGCAGTATGTAGACCAGGTTCCTGAACCTGCATATGACATTATAGACTTTTCTGACAAACCTACTACCATAATCTATGATAATCCATTACGCGTAGCCAATAATTTAGTGGCGGCAGATAACACCCTCGCAATACGAGTAGTGAAAGAGGAATTTTGTGAAAAACTGATCTATAAATTCAGGAGGCCACTAGTTTCTACTTCGGCAAATATAAGCGGAGAACCTTCCCCCGAATCTTTTTCCCAAATAGCCCCTGAAATTTTAAAAGGTGTGGACTATGTAGTAAATTTGCAGCGTTCAAAAACATCAAATAAACCTTCGGCCATTATCAGGATTGGAAATGACCTAAGTGTGAAAGTGATCCGAAAATAAGACATGCCCAAAATCAACAATTACACGCAGGCGCTGCAACAAAATATTTTTAAAGTTATTTCTAAAGCTGCAGAGGAAACCCTTGAAAGCTATGTAATTGGAGGTTTTGTAAGAGATCATCTTCTTAAAAGAGGAGAACCTAAAGATATTGATATTGTTGCTGTTGGCAGTGGAATTGAACTGGCAAAAAAAGTCTCAAAACTTTTACCTAAAAAACCTAAAGTTCAGGTATTTAAAAATTTTGGTACTGCAATGCTTAAAGCAGATCATCTTGAAGTAGAATTTGTAGGTGCCAGGAAAGAGAGCTACAATCATGACAGCAGGAAACCTAGGTTGTGGAGAACGGAAGTCTGGAGGATGACCAAAACAGGCGTGACTTTACCATTAACGCTCTCGCTCTAAGTTTAAATCCTGAAGATTTTGGAACTCTTGTCGATCCTTTCAACGGAATTAAAGATCTAAAGAACAAGATCATCCGGACACCATTGGATCCTGATATCACTTATTCTGATGATCCTTTGAGAATGCTTCGGGCAATTCGGTTTGCTACTCAACTTGGTTTCAAAATAGAAAAAGATTCTCTGGAAGCTATTTCACGCAATAAGGAGCGAATTCAGATAATTTCGAGGGAGAGGATTGTAGACGAGCTGCATAAAATTCTTCTTGCTGAAAAACCCTCAGTAGGATTCGCACTTTTACACGAAACCGGGTTATTACCCCTCATACTGCCACAGCTTACCGACCTTGAAGGTATAGAGGAAATTGAAGGCCAGCGTCATAAAGATAACTTCTGGCACACACTTGAAGTTGTTGACAATATTTCAGAAAACACGAACGATCTTTGGCTTAGATGGGCTGCTCTTTTGCACGACATTGGTAAAGCGCCCACTAAGAAATTCGATAAAAAGATTGGCTGGACATTCCACGGCCACGAGTTTGTGGGAGCGAAAATGGTTTATAAACTTTTCAAGCAAATGCGTCTTCCTTTAAACGAGAAGATGAAATATGTACAAAAAATGGTTCTAATGAGCAGTAGGCCCATTGTAATTGCTGATGAAAGTGTAACCGATTCTGCTGTACGAAGATTGGTTTTTGATGCCGGAGACGATATTGAAGATCTTATGACACTCTGTGAAGCTGATATCACAACTAAAAATCCAAAGCGATTTAAAAAATACCACAACAACTTTAAGAAGGTCCGGAAAAAGATCAAGGAAGTTGAAGAAAAAGATCATATCCGCAATTTCCAGCCCCCGGTAAGCGGGGAAGAGATTATGGAAACTTTTGATCTAAAACCTTCCCGGGAAATTGGATTAATTAAAGATGCCATTAAAGAGGCAATTTTGGAGGGAGAAATCCCGAACGAATATCACGCAGCCAGGAAATATATGCTAAAAAAAGGAGAGTCGTTGGGATTAACTCCTGTGGAAAATAATGATACTGCCCAATAAATTTTACCGTTTTAATGATGAAAGATAATAAAAAGGTTGTCTACTGGCTTTTTACAGGTTGTTTTCTAATTTTTATAATGGTCATTGTAGGCGGTATTACCCGGCTCACACAATCGGGACTCTCCATTTCAGAATATAAACTCATTAGCGGTACGATTCCTCCTTTAAATGAACAGGAATGGGTGGAAGCTTTTGAATTGTACAAACAATATCCCGAATATCAAAAACTTCATTATCATTTTGAACTTGAAGATTTTAAGCAAATTTATTTTTGGGAATGGCTGCATAGGGTTATAGGGAGGTTAATAGGGATCGTTTTTATTATTCCGTTTATTTATTTCCTTCTTACAAAACAGCTTGCTAAATCCACGATCAGGAAATCACTGATCCTTCTTACCCTGGGAGCTTTTCAGGGATTCTTAGGCTGGTATATGGTGAAAAGTGGCCTGGTAGATATGCCCGCAGTAAGCCACTACAGGCTGGCAGCTCACTTGACTACTGCATTTCTAACTTTTGCATACACCTATTGGGTAGCTCTGGATCTAATTTATCCTGAAAGGAAAGTAATAGAAAAGAGTTTTAGAAATCTTGTAAGAATAGGAATGGTAATCCTGCTGCTTCAGATTATCTGGGGAGCATTTGTTGCTATAGTCTCGATGCTTACTGGATCCACAATACCTGGCCTACGATGAACGATGGGAAATTTATTCATGAAACTGTTTATATTGAACAAAATCCAGTCTGGAGGAATTTTGTAGAAGGAAAAAGCGGAGTTCAGTTTGTTCACAGGTATTTGGCATATTTTGTAGTTGGAATAATTGGTTTGATCTGGTACAGGTCCCGCGAACTAGTTCTTACATCTCTGCAACAAAAAGCTGTAAATTCCCTGTTGATTCTGGTCTTTGTACAATTCCTGCTTGGGGTCCTTACATTAGTATACGCCGTTCCCGTATGGTTAGGGGTTGCTCACCAGGTAGGCGCATTTTTCCTGCTTACAGGAATGACTTTTACTTTACACAGATTCACCAGATAATATAGATTTCTAATCTAAAGCTGTATCTTTGCAGTCCTAAATTTTTACTATGGTTTATAGATTCCGTATTATTCTTGATGCTGAGGAAGACGTTTTTCGCGACATAGAACTCCTGCAGGAAAGTACCCTTGAAGATTTTCATAATTCAATTGTAAATGCCTTTGGATTTGATGGTAATGAAATGGCGTCATTTTATATAAGCGATGATACCTGGAACCAGGGCGAGGAGATATCTCAGTTTGATATTAGCGATGGAGAAGACTCTGTAAGGCTAATGAATGAAACCACCCTGGACAGTGTAGTTTCTGAAGACCAGACTAAGCTCATCTATGTCTATGACTTTCTAAATATGTGGACTTTCCTTATTGAGTTAGGTGAAATAGCCGAAATAGAAGAAGGAAGAGACTATCCTAATCTAATGTTTGTTCACGGCCAGATCCCTATGGAAGCACCGGATAAAGAATTTATTGCCGACAAGGATGAATTTGCCGATGATATAGATTCTGACTTTGATCTCGAAGATTACGACGACCTTCCGTTCGATGAAAACTGGAATTGATCGCAGCACCCCTTGTCGCTACAGGATAGTTAATAAGTTGTAATTACTAACAGACACCCGCAGCACTATTTTCTCAGGATTTTACTATAATTGCCCCTGCCATTGTGCAGCTGTATTCTGTGCCTAAAAAATTCTGATTAGTTAATACTTTTTCTCAATACTAAATACTCACTACTCAATACTCATCACCACAGTATGATCAATTTATATAACGCCCAGATTGAATCCCTTTCAATTCACAGGGTAGGAAATAAAAGCCGCAACGAAAACATATTTTTGTCTGCTGAACCATTTCAGCTTAATGATGAGATTATGCCGCTTATCAAAGAATATTTTCTGAAGCCTTTCCGGGAAAAAGAAGAAAATTATTATCAGTTCTTCAACGAAACTGATCTTGAATTTAACGAGCTGTACAACCTCGCAAATCAAATTTTTGATTCTCCTGAAAATGTTCATGAGGTTTCTAAAAAGATAAATACGCTTCTCTTTGAGCAATCTGCTCATCCGCACATCAAGAGTGGTGAGGTGTATATAGTTTATTTTGAAAATATGTTGCTGGACAACGAGAAAGTATCGGCCATTGGTATTTTTAAATCTGAATTAAAACACGATTTCCTTCAGTTTCAGGAAAAAGGAAGTATTTTGGAGATGATCATTCAGCAAGGGATTAATCTGAATAAGCTTGACAAAGGTGCTATTATCTTCAATAAGAACAGAGCTGAAGGTTATAAAATCCTTTCCGTAGACTCCAACAAATACGATACTAAGTACTGGCTGGAAAACTTTTTGGGAGTAGATGTACTGGCTGACGATAACTTCTACACCAAGAAATATCTCAAGTTTTGTCAAAATTTCGCAAAAGATGTAGTTCTACCTGCGGAAGACAAAAAAGAAGAGGTCATGTTCATGAACCGAAGTGTGGACTACTTTGCAAAAAACGATTCTTTTGAGGAAACAAACTTTTTAAATTCGGTTTTAGACAATCCCGATCTTATTCCGGAGTTTAAAAATTACAAAACCGAAAAAGCACCAAAATATAAAATAGAAGACCTAACAGAATTTCCTATTGCAAATACCGCTGTAACTGCTGCGAGAAAATCTATAAAAAATGTTATTAATCTGGACACAAATATCCAGATAAAGCTGGATTTTATCAATCCTGAATCTGCTCAAAAATTTGTGGAAAAAGGATGGGATGAAGAAAAGCAGATGTATTACTACCTGGTTTACTTTAACAAAGAGGAAAAAAGTTAGTCTAGCCTTTCTTCGTATTTACATCTTCATAATTCCTCTTTACAAATTCAAGAGCCGTACGAAGGATTTGCCCCATCGTTCTGGCTCTTTTAAATTTCATGTCTGTAGTGAATTGATAAAGATCTTTTCGCAGTTGCCGCACATTCTCCTCGGTTGAGACGTGATCGTTGATCATACACCTGATTAATTCTTTAAACCGGGTACTGGCATTGATCATCCTTTTTGCCAAAAGAGATCGTTCCTCTTTTCGATATTGTTCAATAGAATTCTCCTGAAGCCTGTCCGTCACCAATTGCACCATCTTAAAATTCTCTTTGAAGAACTGGGGCTAAGTATACCTTCAAATTGCCTTCATAACACTGCTGGTCAAAATCTATTGCACGAATGGTATAATCTACATGATCAAAATCATGGGTAGGAATTACTACGTAATTATAAGAACGCATATCGCCTAAAAGACGCACCATACAGCGTTCATTAAATTTTACAAATTGTTTGGCAATTTGGGTTTTAGCCCTGTCATCACAAAGCGGAAGTTCATTTTCTATAAATACATCTCCGGGAATTCCCGCGATATGTTCCTCGATTAGCGTATCCTTATAAACCAAAAAATTGATTCGGTGAGGAGAAAGTATATGTTCCACCTCCAGACCGTAAATTCTGGAAGCATCAGCCGTTTTCACGTAAAAGTAAGTAAAACTGTCATTGAGTATATTCCTGACTTTTATACGGAAGGGTTTCGAGTTTCCGAAGGTGCAGTAATCTATAGCATCAATATTCAGGTAATCTAGGGCATCATCACTCCCGTCTGAATGTAGAATGGTATAAACGTGTTTTAAGGACTCGTCTATTTCTACTCTTTCAGAATCAGAATAATAGCAGCGCACCCATAATGTATCTTCATCATGCTTTACTATAAACTACTATTGAACCTGAAAACCTAAGAAGATCTTCGTAAAAAACCGGGATTTTAGTGTTGCGATTATATTTTGCCAGGTATGTGTTAAATCTTTCATTAATGGGAAAAGAAGGCTTTTTCCTGGACATTAATCTTTCTTGCATAGACGGGTTTTTGCAAAAATAGAGATTCTCAATCAGTTCTCTTGTAACAAAACGTTAAGTTAGTCGTCACATAAGAAACTACGACCATCTTGGAGACTATTCTTACCATCAAAAATTTAACGAAGAAGTACGGCTCTTTAACAGCTGTAAACGACCTCTCTTTTACCATAAAGAAAGGAAATGTCTACGGAATATTAGGACCCAACGGGAGTGGCAAGTCCACCACCCTTGGAATGGTTCTCAATGTTGTAAATAAAACTTCCGGAGAATTCTTTTGGTTTGATGGCAGTGATTCTACCCACGAAGCTTTGAAGAAAGTAGGGGCCATCATCGAACATCCCAATTTTTACCCTTATATGACAGCGGCTCAAAATCTTGCTCTTGTTTGTAAGATCAAAGGTGTAGCCCCGGAAAAGATAGACGAGAAACTTGAAATAGTAGGATTACTGGACAGGAAGGACAGCAAATTCCGCACGTTCTCCCTTGGTATGAAACAGCGTTTAGCTATTGCCTCTGCCCTGCTTAACGACCCTGAAATTCTTATTCTTGATGAACCTACAAATGGACTTGACCCCCAAGGTATCCATCAAATTCGGGAAATTATAAGGAAAATTGCTGCCACAGGAACAACCATTCTTCTCGCTTCTCACCTACTGGATGAAGTTGAAAAGGTTTGTTCTCATGTTGTGATCATTAGAAAAGGAGTAAAACTATATAGTGGCCGTGTAGACCGAATGAATGCAAGTCATGGTTTCTTTGAACTAAAAAGTAGTGATCCACAAAAACTACAGGAACTTCTTGAGAACCATCCATCAATAGGAAAAATTACTTTTACTGAAGGACTTGTAACTGCTTTTCTCGATGAACCAATGGATGCAGAGGCTTTAAACTCTTTCCTTTTCAGCAAAGGAATTGTCCTTTCATATCTGGTGAAGAGAAAAGAAAGTCTTGAAGAGCAGTTTTTACAGTTAACCAACCAAACCTCCAATTAAGATGCTACGATTATTAGATATAGAATTACACAAGCTGAAATATAGCCGTTCTGCAAAAGTCCTGACACTTACCTATTTTATCCTTATCACCTTTATTGCTCTTATTGCCTCCATTGAATTTGATCTGGGACAGGTACATTTCCGGCTTGCCGATCAGGGGATCTTTAACTTTCCATTTATCTGGCACTTCAACAGCTATATTGCAGCCACTCTCAAATTATTTCTCGCAATTGTGATAGTCTCAATGATGTCTAATGAATACAGCAACAGGACTCTAAAACAGAACTTAATTGATGGACTTAGCAAGAAGGAATTCGTTATGTCCAAATTTCTCGCTGTCCTCCTGTTTGCAGTTATTTCAACTCTATTCCTTTTCATTGTTACGATGATCCTGGGACTTTCTTTTTCTGATTATAATGAGATTTCGATCATATTTTCAGATATGGAATATCTCTTTGCGTACTTCATTAAACTTATGGGGTTCTTTGCCTTCTGTATGTTTTTGGGTATCCTTGTAAAAAGGTCAGCCTTTGCTCTGGGTTTCTTATTCATCTGGTGGATCCTGGAATCCATTGCTTATGGGGTGCTAAAATGGAAACTTTTCAGAAATACTGATATTGCAGATAATATAATGCAGTTTTTTCCACTTTCATCGATGAGTAACCTGGTAGTTGAGCCTATCTCCCGTCTTAACTTTATTCAGACTGCCGCCTCACAAATTGGGTCTGAACTTGATAAGGATTATGGTGTACACTGGTATCAATTATTAATAGTACTCGTCTGGACCACCTTATTTATTTATCTATCTTTTGCTTTGTTGAAGAAGAGGGATCTATAAGATCAGGTTTTAAAGAAAGTGCATTTCGCGCCAATCCTGCCATATCTACACCTTTTCAAGAAGGGAATTTCATTTTTCATCTCCGCTTTTAATAGGCAGGATTATTGCTTAAATTCGTGGGGTTAAGAAAAAGAAAATGAGATTTACAATAAAGTCAGATTACAAACCAACCGGAGATCAGCCTGGAGCCATCCGGCAGCTGGTTGACGGAATTAATAAAAACGATCAATATCAAACTCTTCTGGGGGTTACAGGTTCAGGAAAAACCTTTACCGTTGCCAATGTAGTTGAAACGGTACAGAAGCCGACTTTGGTCCTGGCTCACAACAAAACTTTGGCTGCCCAGCTTTATTCAGAATTTAAGCAGTTCTTTCCGGATAATGCGATAGAATATTTTGTGAGTTACTACGATTATTATCAGCCGGAAGCCTTTATTCCTTCTTCGGGAACATATATTGAGAAAGATCTTTCGATTAATGAGGAAATAGAAAAACTGCGATTGAGTACTACCTCTTCCCTTTTAAGCGGAAGACGGGATGTGCTTGTAGTAGCTTCTGTTTCCTGTTTATATGGTATTGGTAACCCGGTGGAATTTCAGAAGAACGTGGTCTCTATAGAAAGAGATATGCGTATCTCCCGAACAAAGTTTCTTCACAGACTGGTGCAGAGTTTATATTCAAGAACAGAAGCCGACTTTAATCACGGGAACTTCAGAATAAAAGGAGACACGGTTGATGTCTTCCCCAGCTACGCCGACAATGCATTCAGAATACATTTCTTCGGAGATGATATTGAAGAAATTGAGGCTTTTGATCCACAAACGAATGAAATTGTTGAAAAATACGACCGCCTGAATATTTATCCTGCCAATATGTTTGTAACATCTCCTGATGTTCTTAACGGAGCAATAAGAGAAATTCAGGATGATCTTGTTAAGCAGGTGGATTACTTCCAGGACATTGGGAAACATCTGGAGGCAAAGCGACTTGATGAACGAACGAATTTTGATCTGGAGATGATTCGGGAATTAGGTTACTGTTCAGGAATTGAAAACTATTCCCGTTACCTCGACGGCCGACTTCCGGGAACAAGACCTTTCTGTCTTTTAGATTATTTTCCGAATGATTATTTAATGGTAGTAGATGAAAGTCACGTGACCATTCCACAAGTTCATGCAATGTATGGCGGAGACAGATCTCGAAAAGAGACACTGGTAGATTATGGTTTTCGTTTACCTAGCAGCTATGGATAACTTAGCCACTCAAATTTGAAGAATTTGAAGCTCTTCAAAATCAGGTGATCTATGTAAGTGCTACTCCTGCAGATTATGAACTGCAAAAAACTGAGGGAATCTACGTAGAACAGGTTATAAGGCCTACAGGGCTTTTGGATCCTGTAATAGAAATCAGGCCAAGTTTGAATCAGATTGATGATCTAATTGAAGAAATTCAAATAAGGGCAGAAAAGGATCAGCGGGTCCTGGTAACAACCTTAACCAAACGAATGGCAGAGGAATTAACTAAGTATCTTACAAGAATAGACGTGAGATGTAGGTACATTCATTCTGATGTTGACACTTTGGAGAGGGTTGAAATTATGAATGATTTGAGACGGGGAATTTTTGACGTACTAATTGGAGTAAACCTTTTAAGAGAAGGACTCGACCTTCCTGAAGTCTCACTTGTTGCCATTTTGGATGCAGACAAAGAAGGTTTCTTAAGGAGTAACCGTTCACTTACACAAACAATTGGTAGAGCGGCAAGACACCTTGAGGGAAAAGCAATAATGTATGCTGATAAAATTACAGACAGTATGCAGAAGACTATTGACGAAACGGAATACAGGAGGGAGAAACAGATCGCTTATAACACGAAAAACAATATTACCCCCACTGCCCTCGTCAAAGCTTTTAATGAAACACTTATTCGCAAAAAAGAAGAAGCCTATAAAATTGAAAGTGCACCAACCTTAAAAGCAGCGGAAAAGGAAACGGCTTATTTCAGCAAAAATCAACTTGAAAAAAGGATCAGGGATAAGAGAAAGGAAATGGAAGCTGCAGCGAAAGATCTTGACTTTATGACTGCCGCGCGCTTAAGAGATGAGATAAAGATGCTTCAGGAAAAAACGAAATCTATGGCCTGAGAAATTTCTAAATGAAAATATAAAGTTGGTTAATACTTTTATAACTGCTTCAGCTTCAGCTTTATATTTACTTATATTTAAAGGTCTTCCCTAGGATGTTCCAATAATCTATCGTGACTGCTTTAAAAACAGTTACTATGAAATCTTTATTTGTATTTTTTCTATTTTCCCTGTCTCTTCCATTCTATTGCCAGGTTGGGATAGGAACGGAAAATCCTCAGGCCCAACTTGATATCATTTCCCACACTCCTGATACTCCGGGAGTAAAGGACGGGATTCTAATACCGCGAATTTCGAAATTCCCTGCAACTAATCCCGGTGTGGAGCAGCACGGAATGATGGTGTTCCTTACCAAAGAACAGCAGGAGAGGCCACCGGGTTTTTATTATTGGGATGCAACTGATATTAGATGGAAATCCATAGGCTCCAACGGAACAGGAAATTTTTATAAGACCGGGACTTCTACAAATCCCGGAAACATCGAAGATCCCATGTACAGAAACGGAAACATAGGTATAGGCACTCAGGAAATAACTTCAAAATTGCAAATAGCTTTAAACTCTCCGGCAGATGCTGCTATTAAAAAAGGTCTTGAAGTGGATAATAATAATCCAACTGTAGATAATTTGACAACCTACGGAATCATCAGTGATAACCGAAGTGCCACCAATGGGACGAAATATGGAATTAAAAATAATGTTGGTGGCTTAGGACTGGGAGTTCATTACGGCATTTTCAATGAGGCATACCAAAATACCGGAACGAGCGATATCTATGGCATTTTCAATCGGGTAGGAAGAACTTTTGGTGCCCGGAGTAATAATTTCGGAATCTATAGCCAGATTGGAACTGTTCAGGGAAGTGGAAACATCTACGGAATTTATAGCAGTGCCCTTGGAGATCCTAATGCCAATGTTTTTGCCGGATACTTTGCGGGTAGATTAGGTATTGGAGCAACTCCGCAGGAAGAATACATATTTCCGGCTACCCGGGGAAAAGCAGACCAAACTCTCGTTCTGGACAGCAACGGAAACATGAACTGGAGCTATCCTAATAACCAAAATTACTCCTCTACCGGAAGTATGACGGGACAATTTATTATTTCAGATGATGTTTCTACTCTACGAATTAATGACCAGATTTCCGGTCTTGTTATCCCTCCGGCGAATTTGAACAAAGGCAGAATCATCAGATTAATAGCCTGGAAAGGAACTAAAACAAAACCTTTAATATTTTCAGGGACAGATGACATTTATGACGTGGTAAATGATGTCTCTGTGAGCTCAATTGCGGGTGGTGAAATCTTAACAATGCAAAGTGCCGGAAATCGTTGGGTTCTTCTCGATATCAGAAAATAAAAAGCGCCGTCTCCGGCGCTTTTATTCTACTAATCAAATGACTTTTATCCTGCTAATCAAATGAATAGAATTAACCTATTTCTATACTTCTCTTCGGCTGAACTTTAGCCTCTTCACGCTTAGGCAGGCTAATTTCCAATACCCCATTTTTGTATGACGCAGAGATTTTCTCATTATCCACTGAATCGGGTAAGCTGAATGCTCTTCTGAAACTGCTATAGCTAAATTCCCTTCGCGTATATCTACCATTCTTTTCATTAGATTCGTTTTCCTGTTTTATTTCCGAAGAAATAGTAAGGACACCGTTATCTAATTCAATTTTAAAATCTTCTTTTGTTTTGCCTGGTGCAGCTACAGCAACCAAAAAGTTTTCATCTGTTTCCTGAATATTTACAGCAGGAATGCTGGTACCAATATTATTTCCATTTGTTGTACCACCTAACCAATCTGTTTTAAACATATCGTCAAAAACTGATGGCAGCCAATTGGCCTCATTTCTTTTTACTAAACTCATAACTCTTATTTTTTAATTAGACTTTTTATTTTTTGAAAACATATTAGCAAATTAAATTCCAATTGAATTATTGCGCCAGTTTGTCGTGAATTCTTACAATATTGCTGTCTTTTTGACACACATCTTAATATTCTTTGAAATTCCTTACTTTTAAATTCTATTACATATGAATGAAAAACATCTATTTCAAAGTTGTCAATATTCTCAAGGGTGTAAGAAATAAAATAGCATTTTATCCTACTGCTTTAGCCATATTTGGAATTTCCTTTGCTTTTTTTATGTTATACCTGGAAAGAACAGGTATATCGCAATATTTTTTTGAAAAATTACCTGTGCTAATGGTAGACAATGGAGATACTGCACTGGCAATATTAGGCTCTCTCATTACTAGTCTTATTTCAATGATGGTTTTCAGCTTTTCAATGGTAATGTTACTATTGAGCCAGGCTTCCAATAATTATTCCCCACGCCTCCTGCCGGGCTTAATATCTAATAAAGTTCACCAAATCGTGCTGGGGATATTTCTGGCAACTATTCTGTACCTCATTTTTGTATTGTTCTCAATTGAACCTGCAGAAGAAAAATACACTATTCCCGGATTCTCTGTCCTTGTAGGAATTCTTTTTACTGTTGCCTGTATTTATTCCTTTATCTATTTCATTCATAATATTTCTCAGAATATCCAGATTAATAATATCCTGGAGCAGCGTTACAGGGAAGCCAGGAAGAGATTGAAGCAGTGGATAAAGGAGGAAGAGGAAATTAATGAAGAGTTTCCGGCAGATGAGGAGTGGTACGAGTATTACGCGACGAACAGTGGTTATTTCCAACATATTTCCTATTCTAACTTAATGGTAATATGTACTGAAAATAAAACCAGACTATCAATCTTACCTGTACGGGGATTTTTTGTCCTGGAAGATTTACCACTTTTCAGGTCAGAAAAAGAGTTGGATGAAAAAACTTTGAGTTCGATCCTTTCTAACTTGCATTTCTCCCGGGGGAGCTTGTAGAGGATAATTATTTATATGCATTTAAACAAATTACTGAGATAATAGTAAAAGCAATGTCTCCCGGTATTAACGATCCAGGTACAGCAATAAACGGAATAGATTATCTTACAGAATTATTTTCTCTGAGATTACAGCATAAGGAGAATGACCTTATATGTAAAGAGGGAAAAGCATTAATTAAAATAAAAACTCTAAGCTTTGATGAGTTACTATACAATATAATGGCTTCTATAAGGACATACTGCAAACACGATATTATTCTTGTCCAGAAGTTATTAGTTATGTTTAAGTACCTTAAAGCTCGCGGGAATAAAGATAATCGCTACCTCGACAGCATTGAAAAAGAAGTTCATACGCTTCTTATTGATGTAAAAAATTCTGTTTCTAATTCAAGGGACATTGAAGCAATCTTTAAGTTAGCCAGAAGTTATGGTTTTGAAACCAATCTTCAACTCACCAGGAAACTATAAACTTAAAGAGGAGCTTTTTCACAACTGAAAAAGCTCCTTTTGTTAATAACGAAAAAGAAATATATTACTACTTCCTGGTATTCACCCACTCCTGCACGTTCTCTTCCAGAATATTTAATGGTACTGCCCCATTTAGAAGAACTACATCATGAAATTCCCTAAGATCGAATTCTTCACCAAGTTCGGTCTTGGCAAACTCCCTTAGCTCCAGAATTTTTATCATTCCAATTTTATATGCAGTAGCCTGTCCCGGAAACACTATATGCCTTTCCACCATTTTTACTGCATCGCTTTCAGCATTTGGCGTATTCTTTTTGTAATAGTCTATTCCTTCTTCACGAGTCCACTTTTTGGCATGAATACCCGTGTCTACCACCAGCCTTACAGCTCTCCAAAGCTCCATTGCGAGCCGCCCAAAATCTGAATAAGGATCTTCATAAAATAATCCTATTTCCTTTGGAAGTAGTTCACTGTACAATCCCCAGCCTTCAATATAGGCTGTATAAAAAGAAAACTTTCTGAAATCCGGAATACTGTCAAGTTCCTGTGCGATCGCAATTTGCATGTGATGCCCTGGTATTCCTTCATGATAAGCCAAAGCTTCCAGTTGATATTTTGGCATTGCAGACATATCATACAAATTCGCATAGTAAGTACCGGGCCTGGAACCGTCTAAAGCGGGTGGCTGATAGAAAGCTTTACCCGCACTTCGTTCTCGAAACGGTTCTACGGCCTTTACAACTATGTCTGCTTCAGGTAAAGTCTGGAATAAATCATCGAGGCGTCCTTTCATTGTATTTATGACTTCCGTTGCTTCAGCAAGGTAAGTTTGTTTCCCTTCCGGAGTATTTTCATAATAAAATTGGGGATCAGTTCTCAGGAATTCAAAAAAGTCCTGAAGTGTTCCGTCAAATCCCACCGTATCCATAATTTTCTCCATTTCTCCATGAATTCGGGAAACTTCATTCAACCCAATTTCATGAATTTCTTCAGCAGTAAGATCTGTTGTAGTTGTCCTTTTTAAAGCATTATTATAAAAAGCATCTCCTTTAGGGAATTTCCAGGCACCATGATCGGTAGTAGCCCGTTGTTGCTGATCTTCCAGTTTGGCTATTAATTTTTCATAAGCAGGCTTTACTGATGTTAAAAGGGCCTGCTCTGCACTTACTAACAATTCTCTTTCCACCTCATCTTCCAGATCCAAAGCTTCCACTTTTTCTTTAAAATCATGAAGAAGGGTACTGGCTTCCTTAGAAGTCTCAAAAGGTTTCCCTTTCAGAATATTTTTGGAGGCATCAACCGTTCTCTCAAATACAAAGGCTGGTGGCACTATTCCATTTTGCTCCCTTAGGTTCATACCTTCGATAATTTCATCAAACACTCTCGGTAGATCATTAAGACGCGAAATATAATTCTTAGCATCGGCTACAGAATCAATTCGGTGCATATTAATAAGAAAAGCTAGGTAGGCTGGTATGCTGCCCCCTCATTTGATTTATAGGATAATCATAAAACCTGTATTTATAGTCTTCGATCCTATTTTCAAGATCCTGTCTGTACAGCCTGTAACTAAGATTAGCCTCCTCGTCCAGAGCTTCTTCGTCTACCTCATCTTTGAGGTAACTTAAGCGTCTTTTATACTTTTCGAGATCTTCAGCAAGTTTAATATTCGAGAAATCATCAAATTTTCCATAATCGGTTTTAAGCCCCAACTGCGTTTGAAGCATAGGAGAATCTGCCAAATCTTCCTGAAATTGGTCGTCCAGATATTGATTAAATTCTAATGACTGCCTTTCAATCTCTTCTTCGGAAAAATTTCCCTCCGTTTTATCTTTACACGACATAAAGCCTGAAAAAATGAAGAGGATAACTGCTACTTTAAGTCTTTTCATATTCAATTATTCTAAAACAGAAAATTTAATAAATGAATCTCCGTATACTTTGTGAGTCTGCTTCTTAAAATCTTCTTCTTTTGCCTCAAAAATGTTAGGGACATAAATTTGCGGATTAAGATCAATCAGAGGAAACCAGGTACTCTGAACCTGTACCTGAAGCTTATGTCCCTTTTTAAAAGTATGATTCACGTCCTGTAAATTAAACGTGACATCAGTCTTCTTATTGGCTTCAAAAGGTTCTGGTTTTTCAAAACTGTTTCTAAAGCGGCCCCTTATAACTTCACTCCTAACCATCATATGATAGTTGCTCATTCGCAGATGGTCCTGCATTTCTTCAGAATCCTCAGCATCAGGAGGATATACATCTATTATTTTCACGATCCAGTCTGCCGCAGTACCCGTGGTAGCAACCTTTAAATGTGCTTCTATAGCACTTAGCAAGAGTCATATCTTTATCCAAAACCGGAGTCTCATACACAAGCACATCAGGACGTCGCGCGGCAAAGCGTTGATCATCTGTCATGTATTTTCTTGGTGTAAACACAGCCTTTATATCTTCTGAATACGGCACCTACTTTTTAGGATCACTCACAAAAGAAACTTCTGCCTTTGAAGGTATACTGGTCAATTTCTCATCTTCCCCTAAATAAAATCTTTTACTCCTTACACCTTCCGGAGGCCATGATTCAAAAGATTTCCAGGTCATAAGACTTAGTGTCGTACATATGAGCTTCAGGTAGAGAAACAGTTTTATCTCCGCTGCCTTTTAGAAAGTGATTAAAAAACACGGTCTCTGTTTCCCTCTGATAAGCTTCAGAAATATCATCTCCAAAATAGATGTTTCCTACAGCCTGTCTTTTACTGGTCCTGGCCCAGTCTCCATGGCTCCAGGGCCCCATTACCAGGATATTGAAATTGTCGCTGTTCTTTTCAATTGTCTTATAAGTTTGAAAAGGACCGTAAAAATCTTCAGCATCAAACAATCCGCCTACGGTCATAACGGTAAGTTCTATATCATCCAAATGCTGAATGATTCCCCTTTTTTGCCAAAATTCATCGTAGTTTGGATGCTCCTTAAGCTGTTGCCAGAAGACATTGTCTTCCTTGTAATATTTGTTCAGATTACTTAGAGGGCCTGCATCCAGAAAAAACTGATATTGATCCTGTGTTCCAAGTTCAGGTAGTTCGTACCAGGCCTCGGCTGTAGGTTCTGTCTTCTCGTAACCAAATAAGGCAGTCGCACGCCAGTAACTTAAAAGATAAGCTCCGTTATGGTGAAAGTCATCAAAAAAGAAATCCCCGATAGGTGCCTGCGGGGAGACCGCTTTAAGGGCAGGGTGCCGACTTAAAAGAGAATAGGTTGAGTAAAATCCCGGATATGAAATTCCCCATACTCCTACTCTTCCATTATTGTTGCTAATATTTTTTAGAAGCCATTCAATAGTATCATAAGTATCAGTTGCCTCATCTATGTTTTTATTTCCGTTTTTCTTCGGAAGAAATGGCCTCATATTGTCATAAGTACCTTCACTCATCCACCTTCCCCGCACATCCTGGTAAACAATAATATTACCTTCCTTCATTAAATAATCATTGGGTCCAATTTTAGACCGAAATTGATCTTCCCCGTACGGCCGGGAGCTGTACGGGGTCCTTTGCATTAAAATGGGATATTCCTGTGAGGTGTCCTTAGGTGAATAGATAGTGGTATGAAGTTTTACCCCATCCCTCATAGTTATAGTAACCTCCTGCTTAGTATAATTTTCTTTTACCTGGTACTCTATAGTATCCTGTGCCAAGCCTGAGACAACTAAAAACAGGCTCAGGATTAGGCTGAATTGGATTTTCACAAATTTCATCAACTAGGGTTTTGATTTGATCCTAAAGATAGAAATTTAAGGAAGAATACCCTTAGTTTATTGCAGCTGCTCCAAATTTATCAAGCCCCTGTTCCAGCCAGCCAAGAAATTCTTTTTCATCGGGTGTATAACCTACAGGGGGATTTAAAAGATTTACTTCCGGATCTAAAAGAACGTAGAAAGGTTGTGAATTGTTTTTAAAATTGACAGTTTGAAATGTGGCCCATTTATCGCCGATCGTCTTTATTTTCTTAATGCCACCTTTTTCCCGCAGATAATTAAACTGCTCCTCCTCTGGAAGATCCTCTTTGTCGTCGACATATAGAGAGATAAGGACATAGTCATTCTTTATAACATCGTAAACCTCAGGATGACTCCAAACCTGTTCTTCCATTTTTCGGCAATTAACACAGGCCCAGCTAAGTAAAATCCAGTAAAATAGGTTTATTCTCTTCACGGGCAACAGCCAGTCCTTCCTCCCAATCCTTATATGCTTTTAATCCCAACGGGCCTTCCGTCGGTTTATCGTAAACGCTATAAAATAAAGGTGGAGGAAAACCACTCAGTAATTTCAGATTTGCAAAACCAGTGTTGGTAAGGCCGGGGAAGAGATAGAGAACAAAAATGAAGGTGAGGGTCCCAAAAGCAAACCGCCCTTTACTTATTCTTTTCTTAGGCCCATCGTGTGGAAATCTAATTATTCCGAAGAGATATAACATTAATCCAATAGCGATAATGATCCATATTCCTATGAAGATCTCCCTTTTAAGGATACCCCAGTGTTCTACAAGATCTGCGTTAGAAAGGAATTTAAAGGCCAGTGCCAGTTCGATAAAACCTAAAACAACCTTTACAGTATTAAGCCATCCTCCACTTTTAGGAAGAGAATTTAGCCAGTTTGGGAAAAGGGCAAAAAGAGCAAAAGGAAGAGCAAGGGCGAGACCGAAACCTCCCATTCCAAAAGATAATTGGGTTGCACCACCATCGGTAGTTAAAGAACCACCCAGTAAAGAACCTAAAATTGGTCCGGTACAGGAAAATGAAACCAGGGCAAGGGTTAAAGCCATAAAAAATATTCCGACTACACCACCAAAACTCGAAGCTTTATCATCCATCCTGCTACTCCACGAGCTTGGAAGAGTTATTTCATAATAACCGAAGAAAGAGAAAGCAAAGGCTATAAAAATTACGAAGAACACGACGTTAAGCGTCACGTTAGTTGAAATGTTATTAAGGATCTCCGGTGCAATACTGTCCAGTAAATGAAACGGAACGCTCAATAAAAGGTATATCAGGAAAATAAACAGCCCGTACAATATAGCGTTGACTAAACCTTTTTTTCTTGTTCTGGCACCTTTGGTAAAAAAAGATACTGTTAGTGGGATCATTGGAAAAACGCAGGGAGTAAGTAACGCGATAAGTCCTCCAAAGAAGCCCAAAAGAAAAATAGTAATATAGCCGTTTCCTTCTTCCTCTTCCGGCTGGTATTCCTCCCAACCCTGAATTTGAATATTTAAAGCCTCTGTTTGTCCTCGGTCACGGTCGGTTAATTCTACATCTGTATAACCTTGGGTAGCTTTATTCTGATTTACAGAAATTTGAAAAGGCACCGTATCCGGAGGCAAACATTGCGCATCATCGCATACACTAAAGTATACCTCTACTTCAATTTTCGCTTCAGGATCTAAAATTCTAATATTCTGACTAAAAACTGCTTCATCTTCAAAATAAATAACATCCATTTCAAAGACCTCATCAAAAACTGCAGGAACGTTTGGTTCCTCCATTTCACCTATAAGTTCTATGCCTTCAGAATTTATAAAAGTAAAGGTAGTAGGAATGGGACCGCCCTCTTCTACGTGCTGAGAGTAAAGGTGCCAGCCTTTCTCCAAAGTGGCAGTTAAGAAAAGAGTGGCGATACTGTCATTTTGTTTTTCTATCCTTGCATCCCACTCAATGGGGTCTGCAATTTGAGATTCGCTAGAGGAACTGAAAACCTGTGCCTGTACAGTAAAAAAAGATATTATAAGAAAGGCCAGGGTCCAAAGATATTTCATAGAGAATAGGTAATTTTTAATATTTCCTGGGAAGGATCTGTGATGGCAAATCGGCCATCGGCTCTGTGGTTTACCACCCATAAGATCTTTTCTCCGGAACAGAGGAGCCAGGATTCTTCTTTCTCGGGCAAAGATAATTTTTTGTCCTTAAAAAAGTCACTAATTTTCTTCTTTCCTTTCATTCCAAAAGGATAGAAAAAATCACCCTTCTCCCATCTTCTCAGTACCAGGGGGAATTGAATTTTTTCCTTAGCCACGTAAATAATATTAGGTGTCGTTTCCTGAATTTCTTCTGCCTCGTGTAAAGTAAAAGTACCCGGGGGCAACATGACTATTTCCTCTCCTTCAGGAATTTCATATCTCGTTCCTTTATTAGCTGAAGGTTTCTCAGTAAGGATTAGAACCTCCCGATCTTTTATAAGGCGGTGCGTATTAGAAAACACCATTTTTCCCGGTTGAGCTGAAAGGAGGTCGTAAACATCATTCCACTCGGTAAAGCCGAAAGATTTAAGCAAGTGATATAACACAGCTTTCCTGTTTGGAATTCTTTGTAATACCGGAATCTTTAATTCATACCCAAAATTGGATTTTGTGACAATTTCGTTGTAGAGAAGACCAATATAATCTTCAAGAAGATCAAAACTTTCCTTAAGATGTTCCTGCGTTTGGGCAAAACTATCCAGTAACTGCGGATTCATTTCTTCCAATACAGGAACTACTTCGTGCCTTATTTTATTCCGAAGATATTTTGAAGAAGCATTGGTGCTGTCTTCCCTCCAGGATATATTATTTGATTTTGCAAAGGCTTCTATTTCTTTCCGCGAGAACTTCAGCAGGGGCCTTACTATATAATTATTTTCAGCTTTAATACTGGTAAAACCTTCTAAACCACTCCCCCTTACCAGGTTAATCAGAAAAGTTTCCAGGTTATCATTGGCGTGATGAGCTGTTAGAATATAATCAAAATTAAGAGTAGATCTTAGCTGAGAAAACCATTCATACCGCAGATCCCGGGCAGCCATTTGAATTGAAACTCCCATTTCTTCAGCATAAGCTTCTGTATCAAACCTTTGACTAAAAACCTCTACTTCCAAAGCATCAGCCAGATCTACTACAAATTCCTCGTCAGCATCGCTTTCCTCTCCCCTCAAATTAAAATTGCAATGGGCTATGGAAAAATTGAGGTGAGAAGTTTTACAAAGGTGTGCAAGCACAACACTATCTACTCCCCCACTCACCGCCAGCAAGAGCTTTGAGTTTGAAAGGTCTTTAAAATCTGATTTTATAATGTTCTTGAATTCCTTTTCCATCGAAAAGTAAAGATACAAAAGCCCTTCCTAATCGGGTTAAAAGAAATTTTTATAGATAGATAAAAAGCCGAAGAAAGCGTTGTCTAAAAATCGCCTAAGACTTCTCTCATAGCTTTTGCCTTAAGGAGACATTCTTCGTATTCTCTTTCAGGCACAGAACCTGAAGTTATTGCTCCTCCTACAGAAAAAGATATATATTTATTTTCAGCATTGTAAAGAATGCTGCGAATTACCACATTAAAATCAAAGTTACCCTGGGGAGTAAAATATCCCACTGCGCCACTATACAGTCCGCGCCTGGTTTCTTCCATTTCTTCAATAATTTTCATTGCCGAAATTTTTGGTGCACCTGTCATACTACCCATTGGAAAAGTAGCTCTTAAAACTTCAACCGGAGGAATTCCAATATCTAGTTCAGCCGAAACTGTGGAGATTAATTGGTGAACCTGCCTGAAAGAATACACTTCGCAAAGCTCCTCCACCTGGACAGTTCCTCTTTTTGCAACTTTGGAAAGATCATTTCGCACTAAATCCACGATCATAATATTTTCTGATCTTTCCTTTGGATCGTTTGAAAGAACCTTTGATATTTCTTTATCTTCCAATGGATCTTCTGAACGTCTTGCTGTGCCTTTAATGGGTTGAGAGAAAATCTTGCTCCCATCTTTCCTGAGATACCTTTCGGGTGAAGCTGAAAGGAGGTAATTTTTATCAAATTTCAGAAAAACTGCAAATGGTGAAACAGAAATCGCATTTAATTTTTTGAAAACTTCAAGAGCATCAATTTCAGTTTCTTCAGCATAAAATTCCTGACAGAAATTGGCTTCATAGATATCTCCGCGATGGATGTGGTGCAGAATCGTCTTTACCTTTTTAAGATAATCTTCTTTTGATATGCGTGGAAGCGGTTTTTGGTTTAAGGTTTCTGGTTTAAGGTTTGAGGTTTCTGGTTCAAAGTTTAAGGTTTCAGGTTTAAGGTTTGAGGTTTCTGGCTTCTGGTTTAAGATTCCAGGTTTAAGGTTTGAAGTTTCTGGTTCAAGGTTTGAGGTTTCTAGTTTCTGGTTCGGTGTTCTCTCTTCTCTCTTCTCTCTGCTCTCTTCTCTTTCTTCTCTCGTTGCTTCTCTTTCCTCTCTTCTCTCTTCTCTAACCTCGGAACTCTCTCCACTTTCCTCTTTCCTCTCTCCACTTTCCTCACTTTCTTTCCCAATTCCCAAAATGTCGAAAAAATCTTCTTCCATTTCTTCATCTACCATTTTCAGATAATGAAAAACAGCTTTGCCATTTTTGATCTGGATCATTTTTGCAGGTTGGAAAAAGTAAAGTTCCGGAAATTGAAGTCCGTCAAAATTATTGGACGAAAGCTCTTCGACATCGTTTTTGAGATCGTAAGAAAGGTATCCAAAGATCCAGTCGGCAGTTATTTCCTGGTATTCTTTTAGATTATCAAAAGCATTAAAAGAATCGGTTTTAATTGAAGTAAAGGCTTCAACAGCAAGTACTGCTTCAAATCCGGTATATTTCTGCGGGTAATCATTACTGTCCAGCCAAACAACTTCTTCAAACTGTTTGCTCCAGGAAAGCAGCTTCAGTTTAAATTCAGCGGGATTGGTTAAAAGAAATTCTTTGGTGGTTCGCACTTAATCTTCAATTTCATGTGCAAAAGTAGTTAAGACATCTTCAATTCCCATATCCAGAACTTCATTCTGAATTTTGCCATCCTCAAGATTATCTTTAAAAGAGGGAAAGCTGAAACTCTGAATGATTTTTCCGCCAAATCGCGGTAACATATGCTTTGTGTAATCAAGAGCAGCAGCAGCTCCTCTGGCTCCCGGGGAGGTACTCATAAGAAGAATATGCTTTCCTGTGAGAAAACTTCTGTCCATTCTGGAAAGCCAGTCAATAATATTTTTGAAAAAAGCTGATACAGTACCATTGTGTTCATTTACCGAAATAACAAGCGCGTCATGTTCATCAATAAGATTTTTTAATATCCTGATATCTGTAGGTATTCCCCGCTCCTTCTCCAAATCTATACTGTAAATTGGGATATCAAACTCTCGCAATTTTAGAATTTTAATTTCGTGCCCCTGAATTCTATCTACTACGTGAGTCAAAAAAGTGTGGTTAATAGATGTACTGCTATTGGAGCCTGCAAAGGCGAGAATTTTCTTCATAATTATTAATTCTGTTCAAAATTACCTAAAAATATAGAAGCGCCCTCTTAAAGTTGTTTTAAAGATAGATATGAGACTTGAGATGTGAGACATGAGATTTGAGATTGAGGTATGTCGGGTTTTAGAACTTGAAGTTCTGCTGCAAGATATTAAGTTGCATCCTAAATTTCCCGCAGAGCCCGCAGATCAAAAATGGTGATTTTCGCAGATCGTCCCGGGAAAGAGAAAATCATCCTCTTTTCCTGTCCAATCTTCAGTCACCTCTCTAAAGGCGCTCTGACTTTCCTCTCTTCACTTTCCTCTCTCCTCTACTACTGCACCACGATACTTCTCTCTCCACAATAATTCCCTTACCTTTGCAAACAGATTAATATTCATACTGTGACTTTTCAAGACCTCAATTTAAATACTCCTTTACTCAACGCGCTGGAAGATCTTAAATTCCACACTCCTACTCCTATCCAGGAAAAGGCATTTTCTTCTATTATGTCCGGAAAAGATGTAGTGGGAATTGCACAAACGGGTACAGGGAAAACATTTGGATATATGCTTCCGATTCTACGGATGCTCAAATATTCCGAACAAAAGAATCCGCGGGTACTGGTGCTGGTGCCAACACGGGAACTTGCAGTACAGGTGGCAGAGGAGATTGAAAAGCTTACTGCATATATGAATGTGAGAATAGTTGCCGTTTATGGAGGTGTAAACATTAATACTCAGCATCAGGATGTTTTACAGGGACAGGATATTGTGGTGGCGACTCCTGGAAGATTGTATGATCTGGTGTTAAGACGGGCAATTCAGCTGAAATCGGTTCAAAAGCTGGTGATAGATGAAGTAGATGTGATGCTGGATTTAGGCTTTCGGTTTCAAATCAATAATATTCTTGAGCTACTTCCGGACACTAAGCAAAGTATTATGTTTTCAGCTACAATGACAGAAGCTGTGGAAGAGCTTATTGACGCAAATTTTAAAGCTCCGGAGAAAATTTCGGTAGCAATGAGTGGGACTCCGCTAGAGAATATTGAGCAAAGAGGTTACAAAATTCCAAATTTCCATACCAAAGTAAATTTCCTGAAGCACATTCTGCAAGACCGGGAAACCTACAGCAAAGTACTGATCTTCGTAGGCTACAAAAGAATGGCAGACCGTCTGTTTGAAATGCTGAATGAAAAATATGCAGAGGAACTAACGGTAATCCATTCCAATAAGACTCAGAATTACAGATTGCGAAGTGTGAGACAATTTGGAGAGGGGTTTTGCAGAATTCTTGTAGCTACAGATGTTATGGCCCGTGGTCTTGATATAGAAAACGTTTCCCACGTGATAAATTTTGACACTCCGGAATATCCTGAAAATTACATGCACAGAATAGGAAGAACAGGACGTGCCGAAAAACAGGGAATTTCTATTGTGCTTACTACTGAAAAAGAAGAAGAGAACCTGGAGAAGATTGAAAACCTAATGAATATGAAGGTGCCTCAAAATGAGTTACCGCCTGAAGTATCCATTTCTACTGAACTTATTCCTGAAGAACAGCCAAAAGTCTTTGAGATCAATAATCCCGGAAAAAATTCTGAAGATGCTCCCGGACCAGCTTTCCACGAGAAAAGCGAGAAAAACAAAAAGGTGAATCTTGGAGGATCTTATCGACGGGAAATAGCCAAGAAATACAAGAAACCGAAAACCCGGGGCGATAAAAATGCCAACAGAAGAAGAAAAAAGTAGAATATGCATCAGTTACAGAATGAATTTTTAAGTATTGGCGTTAAACCGATTGGTGCAGAACTGTGCAGCATAATTGATCGTGAAACGCAAAAAGAATATATCTGGCAGGCGAATCCTGAAATCTGGGCGAACCACGCCCCAATACTTTTCCCAATTATTGGAGAATTAAAAAACGGTTCTTATTCTTTTGACGGCAAAGAATACAGCCTACCCCGACACGGTTTCGTAAGGCATAATGATAAAATTATCCTGAAGGAGAAGACCAACGAGAGCCTGATTTTCTTTCGTGAATATTCCGAAGAAACATTAAAAGTTTATCCCTTTAAGTTTCAACTGGAGATCCAATTTACTTTATTTAAAAAGCAACTGGAGATTTCTCACCGTGTGACCAATGTGGATGACAAATACATTTATTTCTCCCTGGGAGGACATCCTGCTTTTAACGTTCCGTTAAATGAGGGAGAAGTTTATGAGGATCATTTTCTCCAGTTCGATAAAAAATTGGACTTAAAGACTCACGTGCTGAATGAAGAAGGACTAATAACGGCCAGGACTACTCCGGTAACTGAAAATGATGATAAGATTCATTTACACAAGGACCTTTTTAACAAGGATGCACTGGTTTTTAAAGATATCCAGTCTAAGAAGGTGGTTTTAAAGAGTAAAAGATCTGGGCCTGTATTAACTGTGGAGTATGATGATTTTAAAAATTTAGGTCTTTGGGCAAACCCTAGCTGCGCCATATGTTTGCATTGAACCCTGGCTGGGAATAGCCGATTCTGAAGATGCTACAGGTAATATAAAAACAAAAGAAGGCATTATCGAAATAATGCCTTCTGAGAAATTTGAAGCGTCTTACACCATAACTATAGAGTAAGATCTGCCGATTATAGATTAACTTCTGTTCTTTTTCTTCGCTTCTTTCGCAGCGCGTTTTTCCTTTAAAGTAAGAACTAAGTTCCTTTTTAACCGAATTCTTTGAAGGGGATTTTTCTTTTGCCATGGTTTCTCTGTTATTAAGAGTTTATGGAATAAAAGTAATAAAACTTATAACACCAAAGCAGAAAAATTTGGGGCCGAAATTCGCACTACAAAATAAAATTTCCCTAAATTAAATCTATGAAAACCGAGGAGCTTAAAAAGGAACTGATAAACAGAATAAATAGTACTGAAGATAAATCTCTACTGGAAGATATCTATAGATTAATTGATCCGGAAAATTCTGGAAAGGTTATTTATGAACTATCTTTTGAAGAGAAAACTGAACTAAATATAGCCAGGGAGGAAGTTAAAAACGGACAATATTTTACCCAGGAAGAAGTGGATGAGAGCATGAAAAAATGGCTGGGAGAATAAAATGGTCCAAAAAAGCTACAGAAGATCTTCAGGAAATTTTAGCTTACTGGAGAAGTAGAAATAAATCCAATACATATAGCAAGAAACTCTATAAAGAAATAATACAGATCATATATTTATTAGATGCATATCCCTATTTAGGCATATCTACTAGTGATAAATTTATTAGAGTGAAAATTTTTAAATCGTATAAATTTTTTTACGAATTTAAATCCAAACCAATTACCATACTGGGAATTTGGGATACGAGGCAAGACCCGGAAGAATTAGAAACACTCTAAAAAATAAAAAACGCTTCGGAGTTCTGAAGCGTTTTTTATTCAACTTTTTTTCAATTAAACGTGCAATGCACGGTCTCCGGTTGCCGCTAAAGCTGCTTCTTTAATAGCTTCAGCATAAGTTGGATGGGCGTGGCTCATACGCGCAATGTCTTCAGCAGAGGCTCTGAATTCCATGGCAGTAACCGCTTCAGCAATAAGATCGGCTGTTCTTGCTCCAATCATATGTACTCCTAATACTTCATCAGTTTTAGCATCGGAAAGAATTTTTACAAAACCATCCGTGTCACCACTGGCTCTTGAACGTCCTAATGCCCGCATCGGGAATTTCCCTGCTTTGTATTCAACTCCTGCTTCTTTTAATTCTTCTTCCGATTTACCTACTGCGGCAACTTCCGGCCAGGTGTAGACAACTCCCGGGATAAGATTATAATTGATGTGTGGTTTTTGTCCCGCAATTACTTCAGCAACAAAAGAACCTTCTTCAGAAGCTTTATGTGCCAGCATTGCTCCTTTTACTACATCTCCAATAGCATAAATATTTTTCACATTAGTTTGCAAATGCTCATTCACGGTGATCATTCCGCGTTCTCCAACTTCAACCCCTGCAGCTTCAGCATTTAGTCCGTCGGTAAAAGGTCTTCTTCCCACAGAAACAAGACAATAATCTCCTTTAAATTCTACTTCATTTCCTTTTTTATCATCTGCTTTAACAATCACCTCATCTCCATTTCTTTCAACAGATTTTACTTTATGGCTCACATTAAGAGTTATTCCCTGCTTCTTAAGCACCTTCGCCAATTCCTTGGCTAAAGCAGAATCCATTGTGGGAATGATCCTGTCCATATACTCCACTACGGTAACTTCGGCTCCAAGTCTGCTGTAAACCTGTCCTAATTCCAGACCAATTACACCACCACCAATTACTAACATGTGTTTAGGAATTTCCTTCAGTTTTAATGCTTCAGTAGAAGTTATTACTCTCTCTTTATCAAGCTTAATAAACGGCAGAGAGGACGGTTTTGAGCCCGTTGCGATAATAGTATTTGTTGCTTCAATGGTTTCTGTACCACCTTCAGCTTTATCTATATTAATATGTGTAGCGTCTTTAAAAGATCCAACTCCTTGAAAAACCTCAATCTTGTTCTTGTCCATCAGATATTTTACGCCATCGCAGGTTTGTTGTACAACTGCAGATTTACGGTTCATCATTTTTTCAAGATTGATTTTTACATCTCCCGAAAGTTCGATACCGTGTTCTTCAAAATGTTTTACAGCGTCCTCGTAATGGTGCGAAGAATCCAACAAGGCTTTACTTGGAATACAGCCCACGTTTAAACAGGTACCACCAAGAGTGGAATATTTTTCAATGATTGCAGTTTTCATCCCCAGTTGCGCACAACGAATGGCAGCTACGTATCCTCCGGGACCTGATCCTATTACCACTACATCATATTTACTCATAAGTCTAATTTTTGTTTTATTTGCAAGATTGTAACAAAAGTACAATTATTCTCTTCAATGAACAACGAATAAAACCCTTCAAAGGAGCGCTATTTGCTTTTAAAGCGGTGTGTAAAAAAGAGAGCCTTTAATTGAAAATTTATTTCTTCTTAGTATTCTCTTCGGAAGTGGAGGAAGGAGTTTTGCCTCTTTGGGCGGTTGAGTCTGGCGGTACAGAATCTTTTCCTTTTATTGATGTTGATTCCTCTGTAGTAAAATTCTTTTGAGCTTTGGCACTGGTTTCGGGAGAGATGGGTTCTTTCTCAGATTTTGTAGTTCCCCTGCTTTCCGGTTGTCCCGCTATAGTTCCTTCTGTCTTTGGTACATTTGGCTTTCCCATGATTTTATTTTTTTTATGTTGATTTTGATCCGGAAGGATCAGCATCATATAAATTAAAATTCCTATTTTAAGAAAGATAAAATAAAAGGAAGAGAAACCTGGGGATTTTAGGATCTCTATAGTGTAGGTTTAACAATAGGCGGCTATAATGGTAAAGCTGAAGTATGTTTAACCTGGTTAATAACGAATGTGCTTTGTGTACTACCAATATGCTCCAGCGTGGTGAGTTTGGTTACCATAAATTCACGATAGGCCTCCATATTCTTTACCCGTACTTTTAGATTATAATCATATTCCCCACTTACATGATAACATTCCATTACCTCAGGAAGTTTTGCAACTTCGGCTTCAAACTTCATCATATAAGCTTTCGTGTGCTGAGTCAATTTGATCTGGCAAAGAACCATAAAAGATCTCTCCACTTTTTCCGGCTCTACCACCGCAATATATCCTGAAATTACGCCATTCCTTTCCAGCCTTTTTACCCGCTCATAAATTGCGGTAACCGAAAGGTTTAATTTTGCTGAAAGTTGTTTGTTGGTGATCTTACTATCCTTTTGAAGTTGTCTCAGTATTTTTATATCAATGTTATCCAGATGCATACTGATTAAGTTTTAAAGTGCCAGGGCAATTATGTGTGAAAAATTCAAGAACAAAACTTTTTTATTTTAAAATCCAGTGCTTAAAATAGAACATCCCACTCTATTCCGATGCATTTCCACATAAAGAAAGAGTTTAGCACCTCCCATTTCAATTACTGAAAATAAAAAAACTACATAAGCTTGCGGAGGTTCGCTTTGGGAGAAATATTTCCTATAAAAATCAAATGTGGTAGTTTTTTTTTCTAAATATATCGCAATCTATTGATTAAATAATATTAAAAGTAGAGATTTGAATAGAATAAAACTAATACTATGAAATATAAACCCGCCAATCATATCCAGGATCTCCAATACTTTGGAGAATTTGGAGGAGTAAATCCATCAATTTCAGATTCTTCTACTTATACGTTTCTTTCAGCAAAAACCATGTTTGACACTTTTGAGGGGAATGCAGATGGTTGTTACTTATATTCCCGGCATTCCTCTCCCTCAAATCTTTATTTAGGAGAGGCTCTCGCTGCAATGGAAGGAACAGAAACTGCTAACGTAGCAGCATCAGGTATGGGAGCCATAACTTCAACTCTTTTACAGTTATGTATGGCAGGCGATCACGTAGTTTCCAGCAGAACAATCTATGGCGGAACCTATGCTTTTCTGAAGAATTTTGCACCCAGGTTGAATATTACCACTTCCTTTGTAGACATTACTAAACCGGAAGCTGTGGAAGCAGCTGTCACAAAAAATACAAAAGTGTTGTACTGTGAATCTGTAAGCAATCCCTTGCTTGAAGTTGCAGATATTGAAGCCCTGTCTAAAATTGCAAAAAAGCACAATCTCACTCTTGTTGTAGACAATACTTTTTCACCACTGTCAATAACTCCAAAAGAACTTGGTGCCGATGTTATTATACACAGCCTCACCAAATTTATAAATGGTAGTAGTGACACGGTGGGCGGAGTTACCTGTGGATCCCAAAATTTCATCAACTCCCTTAGAAGCGTAAATGATGGTGCCAATATGCTGCTAGGACCTACTATGGATAGTTTACGCTCTGCCTCTATTCTTAAAAATATGAGGACACTACATATAAGAATGAAACAGCACAGTAATAATGCAATGTATCTGGCTCAAAAATTTGAAGAAGATGGATTAAGAACAGTTTATCCCGGACTTCCCTCCCACCCCAGTCATGAACTTTTCAAAAGGATGATGAATCCGGATTACGGTTTTGGCGGAATGTTAACTATAGATGTTGGAACCCTGGACAAAGCCAATGAATTAATGGAATTAATGCAGAATGAGAATCTTGGATATCTTGCCGTGAGTCTCGGGTTTTATAAAACCTTGTTCAGCGCACCCGGAAGTTCCACTTCTTCAGAAATTCCTCTTGAAGAACAGAAAGAGATGGGATTAACCGATGGCCTTATCAGGTTCTCGATTGGACTGGATAATGATATTGAAAGAACATACCAGCGAATGAAAGCCTGTATGGAAAAAGTAGAAATACTGGCTTTACAGGAAAACTAAGAAATGATTAGTTTGATTTTGGAAAAGGGAGACGGGGATAACACGTCTCCCTTTTTTTCTAATGACTTGTGTTTCTATTGTTTATTAGTAGATAACAATTTATTAAGCTCTATTTTTCTCAATTATTAATGCGTACTCTTCCTGTTGATTTCAGCTATAGGTTGCAAAATTTCGGTTAAAATCGTAACATTACAAACCAAAATTCAAGCAACACTAAATTTGGTAACCTTCAGAATAATTAAAATCTGAAAGTCCTTACACCTAACGTTAATGGAGAACCAGGATACTTCCTTCGCAAATGAGCCTATCGTAGAAAACAGAGAACTTAATATTTGGGAAGCTTTATTACCAGTAGTAGCTCTGGTGGCCATGTTAGCTTTTAATGTTTATGTGTACGGAGATGATTCTCTAAGTGGTTCAAATCAATTCATCCTTTTACTGGGAGGTGCTATCGCGGCTATTGTAGGATACTTTAATAAAGTAAAGTATGATGTAATAATAGATGCTATTGCAGGAAACATTCAGAGTACTGCAGGTGCTATTTTAATACTTTTAATGGTAGGAGCTTTAGCAGGAACCTGGCTGGTTAGCGGGATCATACCCACGATGATCTATTACGGACTTCAAATTTTAAATCCAACCATTTTTCTGGCAGCGTGTGTCATTATATGTTCTGTAATCTCTGTGGCTACCGGAAGCAGCTGGACAACATCAGCAACCGTAGGGATAGCACTCATTGGTATTGCAGAAGCATTAGGAATTTCAGCAGGAATGACGGCTTAGCGCCATTTTATCGGGAGCTTATTTTGGAGACAAACTTTCTCCCTTAAGCGATACCACCAATCTTGCACCCGCAATGGCAGGAACCGATCTTTTCACCCATATTAAGTATATGATGCTCACTACCGTTCCTACTATATTATTGACGATAGTCATTTTCATTATTATTGGGTTGAATTTGGATATCTCAGGAACTACAGATACTTCTGCAATTTTGGGATCTATTGATTCTACTTTTACAATTACTCCCTGGCTATTTTTAGTGCCCATTATTGTAATAGCTTTAATTGTAAGAAAAGTTTCTCCTTTAATTGCTCTATTATTGGGAACTCTTTTAGGTGCTTTAGCCGCTCTAATTTTCCAGCTTACGATCGTAGCACAAATTGCCGGAAGTGAAACTCTGGATTTTGTAAGCGGTTACAAGGGGATAATGAATTCCATCACCGTAGATACTGCTGTAGTTACAGACAATGAGAATTTAAACGACCTGTTTTCCTCTGGTGGAATGGCAGGAATGTTAGGAACTATCTGGCTTATCATTTGTGCCATGGTTTTTGGTGGCGTAATGGAAGCTATTGGCGCACTGGCCACAATCAGCCGGGCTCTTCTTAATATGTTTCACACCACCTTCGGTTTGTTTGCCAGCACCGTCTTTAGTTGTCTTGCATTAAATGCAACTGCATCAGATCAATACCTGGCCATTGTAGTGCCAGGAAAAATGTTTTCCAAAGCTTACCGCGACAAAGGACTGGCTCCTGAAAATCTAAGCCGTACCCTGGAAGATTCAGGAACAGTTACTTCGGTTCTGGTACCCTGGAATACTTGTGGTGCTTATCACAGTGGAGTTCTTGGAGTACCCACTCTTTCATATGCTGCCTATGCTTTTTTTAATTATTTAAGCCCTTTTACTACTCTGCTGTTTGCAGCCTTTAGTATCAAAATTAAAGAACTTAAGACAGCAACTTCCTAAGTCTCAAATTCCTATAAATTAACTTATAGAAATTTCCTATGTAAAATTTTGCCACCTATAAGCAAAGACTATTCTTTAATAGGAATTAAAAATTTTTACCCCTTTTTTAAGACGTGTTAATCCATAAATTTGCACACGAAAAATAATAACAACTTAAACAATATATTTATGGCTTTAGTAGGAAGAAAATTTCCAAATTTAAGTGTAAACGCAATGGACGAAATGGGTGATACTTTCAAGTTAAATGTTCTTGAAGAGGCTCAAAAGAACAATAAAAAAGTTTTGCTCTTCTGGTATCCTAAAGATTTCACTTTTGTTTGCCCAACTGAACTTCATGCTTTCCAGGAAGCTTTGGGGGAATTTGAGAAAAGAAATGTAAAAGTTATTGGAGCTTCCTGTGATACAGCTGAAGTTCACTTTGCCTGGTTGAACACGGCAAAGGACAATGGCGGAATTGAAGGTGTGACTTATCCTATCCTTGCAGATTCTAACAGAAATCTTAGTTCTCAACTTGGTATTCTGGACATTACTAATGAAAATTATGACGAAGAAACAGGTGCCGTAACAGTAGAAGGAGACAACGTGACTTATCGCGCAACATATCTTGTTGACGAAGAGGGAACGATCTTTCACGAAAGCGTAAACCATATGCCACTTGGTAGAAATGTAAAAGAATTTTTGCGCCTTATTGATGCTTACACTCATGTACAGGAAAAAGGAGAAGTATGTCCTGCAAACTGGGAAGAAGGTAAAGAGGCAATGAATGCCAACCGTGAAGGTGTTGCCTCTTATTTGAGCTCAAGCGTAAACTAAAAAACATACAATATGGTAAAAGAACTGGAACAGGATAATTTGAATGAGATAGTTGAAGGAAGTGAGACAGTAGTTGTTCAGTATATGGCCGGGTGGTGTGGAAACTGCCGCGTTATGAAACCAAAATTTAAAAAACTGGCGGGTGAAAATCAGCAGGCTACATTTATAATGGTAGATGCTGAAAAGTTTCCCGAATCTCGCAAAATGGCAAATGTGAACAACCTTCCAACCTTTGCAGCTTTTAAGAATGGAAGTTTAATAAATCAGGTGCAAACTAATAAGTTTGACCTTTTAAAAGATCTAGTAAATGAAGTTACCAGTAATTAGACATTTGCAACGTAACAATGATAAACAGAAACTGGAGCATAGCATCGAAGTTTTGGAAAGTTTTACTGAACACCGTTCAGTAACCGATGAAGAAATGGATGTTATTGGGGAATTGATCTCCAACTTATGTGGTGCAGTTGAAGTACATAATATGATTGAAGAGGGAACACCGGAAAAAGATGCCTGTAACAATTTTATGAAAAAAGTTATAGGTGCCATAGACCGTTAAAACCTAAATATTAATCCTTTAGAAAGGCTGTTTTAATTTTTAAAACAGCCTTTCTTGTTTTTATGATAATTTTAGTAAAAGCCTGTGTCATAAGCATTAATTTTAGGTATCAACAAAAAAATCCTGAATACAATGTCACAAATCACATTAAAAGATAAAAAAATTAATACGTACGGCAATTTGCCTGAGACCGGAGAAAAAGCACCTCACTTTGAACTTGTTCGTTCTGATCTTTCTACTGCAACTTTAAAAGACTTTAGAGGAAAAAGGGTCATTATGAATATTTTTCCAAGTATAGATACCAATGTGTGCGCAACTTCGGTTCGAAATTTTAATGAAAGGGCATCTAAATTAAATAATACCGAGATCCTGTGTATTTCCAGAGATCTTCCCTTTGCCCAAAAAAGATTTGTAGATGATGAAGGTCTAAAAAATGTCACAAATCTATCTGATTTTCGCCAGGGTGATTTTGGAAAAGACTATGGAGTCGAAATGATAGATGGTCCTATGGCAGGCCTTTTATCACGCGTGGTAATAGTTCTGGACGAGGAGGGAAAGGTTCTGCACAGCCAACAGGTAGGAGATATTGGAGATGAGCCCGATTACCTTTCGGCGCTCAAATCGCTGCTGTAATGCGCAATAGTTTTCTGGGAAAAAGAATAAGAGGCGGCGGTTACGCTATAAAAGGTGCCTGGATTTTACTTAAATCTGAACCTAGTATACAAGTCCAGGCAGTCATTTCTATAGTAGTAACCGTTGCAGGATTTTATTTTGATATTACCCGAACAGAATGGATGTTCCAAATTTTTGCAATAGGCCTCGTTCTTAGTAGCGAAGGCCTTAACAGTGCAGTGGAAGGAATAGCCGATTTTATTCATCCCGACTTTCATACTAAAATCGGCTATATTAAAGATGTAGCTGCGGGTGCTGTACTTTTTGCTGCAGTAACAGCCATATTTATTGCTTGGCTTTATTTACCTGCCCTATATTTTTTAATCTATTTCCCTAAATGAAAATTTTATTTCTCGTTCTCGCTTTAATTACTTCTATTTCCTGGGCACAGGATGTGGAGGAGCGGGATATTTTGTTAACTAATTATAAATATCCATATCCGGTTGAATATTTTGAAATAAAAGCACAGCAGGAGATATATTCTATGGCCTATATGTTCCTAGAAGCTCCAGAACCTAATGGAGTAGTAGTTAGCCTTCTTCACGGGAAAAATTTTAACGGTGCATATTGGGGTACAACTATAGAAGCTTTAATTAAAAATGGATACAATGTTCTTGTTCCTGATCAAATTGGATTTGGCAAATCTTCAAAACCTGAATATTTCCAATTTACATTTCAGCAACTCGCTCTAAATACAAGAAATCTACTTGATTCCCTCAACATAAACAAAACTGTAGTTTTGGGACATTCTATGGGAGGAATGCTCGCCACGCGCTTCGCTCTCATGTACCCGGAAAAAACGGAAAAATTAATACTTCTTAATCCCATTGGACTTGAAGACTGGAAACTCAAAGTTCCCTATCAAAGTGTTGACGACTGGTATCAAAATCAGCTGAAACAGGACTATTCGGGAATTAAAGCCTATCAACAGGAGAATTATTACGCGGGAGACTGGAACGAAGATTATGCGGAATGGGCAAAATTACTGGCTTAGTTGGACCTTCAATGAAAATTATCCATTGATCGCCTGGAACTCTGCTCTCACGTATGACATGATCTTCACCCAACCCGTTGTGTATGAATTTAAAGAATTACAGGTCCCTACCCTCCTAATCATTGGCACCCGGGATAGAACCGCTCTTGGTAAAAATCTGGTTTCTGAAGAGGTTAAAAAGACGATGGGACTTTATGACCAATTGGGGGAAATCACTCGAGATAAAATTCCTAATGCGCAATTGGTAGAAATTGAAAATGTAGGACATCTTCCACATATAGAAGCCTTTGATAAATTCATCGATCCACTCCTGGAATATTTAAAGAAATAAATCGTTAGATTTGGGTAGATAAAGCAAAAAGACCATTTCAAAAATTGGTGTTCTTTTATTTATTTTAGACTAATGCTAATTTGTATTTTTGCAAAAATTCCCCAGAAGATATATGGCCAGTAAGAAAGCCTCCACTAAAAAGAAGAATCCCGCAGGCCCCAGGAAATCACCGTTGAAAGTTTCCCGACAACAAAAAGTAGTTCTGGGAAGTTTTCTAATGTTATTAGGCCTGGCGCTATTTATCGCTTTTATTTCCTTCTTATTTACCTGGCAGGCAGATCAAAGTATTTTACAGGAAGTAGGAAATCGTGAACTGGCAGCAAAAAACTGGCTGAGCAAGTTTGGAGCTTCAGTAAGTAATTTTTTTATCTATAACGGTTTTGGCCTCGCAGCATTTATTCTGGCTGGCCTCATAACGCTGTCGGGCGTCTATCTTTTCTTCAATTTCAAATTAAAGAACCTTTTTAGCTACTGGTTTTGGGGCTTGATCATGATGTTGTGGTGGGCCGTTTTCTTCGGATTTTTTGCCGGAAGCAGTACGCTTTTAGGGGGCAGAGTTGGTTTTGAAGTAAATGATTATTTGCAGGATTACATTGGTTTTATAGGAACAATACTACTGCTCACTTTCCTTTTCATAATATATTTCGTCATTAGGTTAAAGATTACTCCTGAAATGATTGGATCTTATCTTCAGTCCAAAAAGGAAAGTTTTTCAGATGATTTTGAGAACAAACCAACTTCAGCAAAAGTAACTACTGAAGAAAAGGACTGGGTAGAGAAAACTGTTCCGCAGAAAGAGGAAAAAATCCCGGCATTTTCTATTAATGAGGATAAACCTAAAGAAACGAGAACAGCTCCAGCTACTCCCTCTCCCACACCTGCACGTACAGCTGCAGTAACAGCTGAGGAAGATGTGCAAATGGAGGTTGAGACTGTAGAAGAGGAGGAAATGGAAGACACTCTTAGTGAAAAACTGGTGAAAGATTTTGGAGAATTTGACCCCACCCTGGAACTTAAGAATTACAAATGGCCTACTATAGATCTTCTAAAAGATTACAACAGCAACAGTGGTGGAATAACTGTAGACCAACAGGAACTTGAAGAAAACAAGAATACTATTGTCGCAACTCTAAAGAATTACAAGATCGAAATTGCGCAAATCAAAGCGACGGTTGGACCAACGGTTACCCTTTACGAAATAGTACCTGAAGCCGGAATCAGGATTTCCAAGATCAAAAACCTGGAAGACGATATTGCTCTTTCACTTTCGGCATTAGGGATACGTATTATTGCCCCTATTCCTGGAAAAGGAACTATTGGTATAGAAGTTCCCAATAAAAATTCGACCATTGTCTCTATGAGATCTGTAATTGCATCTCCTAAATTTCAAAAGGCCGAGATGGAATTACCTATGGCACTTGGAAAGACAATTTCCAATGAAACATTTGTTGTAGATCTTGCAAAAATGCCTCACCTTTTAATGGCGGGTGCTACAGGTCAGGGAAAATCTGTTGGACTTAACGCCATTCTTACTTCTCTTCTTTACTGTAAACATCCTGCGGAAGTAAAATTTGTGTTGGTTGATCCAAAAAAGGTGGAGCTTACTCTTTTCAATAAGATTGAACGTCACTACCTCGCAAAATTACCTAATACGGAAGATGCTATTATTACTGACAATACTAAGGTAATCAATACCCTGAATTCTCTATGTATTGAAATGGATGACCGTTACAACCTGTTGAAGGATGCGATGGTGAGAAACATAAAAGAGTACAACGTAAAATTTAAAGCCAGAAAACTTAATCCTGAACAGGGCCATAAATTTCTACCATATATCATCCTTGTGGTCGATGAATTTGCAGATCTTATTATGACTGCTTAAAGAAGTGGAAACCCCCATAGCGCGTCTGGCACAATTAGCACGGGCAATAGGTATCCATTTGATTATTGCCACTCAAAGACCATCGGTAAACGTAATTACAGGTATTATAAAAGCTAACTTCCCTGCCAGAATAGCCTTTAGGGTAACTTCCAAAATTGACTCCCGTACTATTCTTGACAATCAGGGAGCAGACCAGTTGATTGGGCGCGGGGATATGTTATTTACCCAGGGAAATGATCTAATACGTTTACAATGTGCTTTTGTAGATACTCCTGAAGTGGATAGAATAACTGAGTTTATTGGTTCCCAAAAGGCTTATCCTGATGCTCACCTCCTGCCGGAATATGAGACAGAGGAAAGTGGCACAGGACTTGATATTGATGTGAGCGAACGCGATAAACTGTTTCGTGAAGCTGCAGAAGTTATAGTAATAGCTCAACAGGGATCTGCTTCTTTACTTCAAAGAAAATTAAAGTTAGGTTACAACCGTGCAGGAAGGTTAATAGATCAATTAGAAGCCGCCGGGGTTGTAGGACCATTTGAAGGAAGTAAAGCGAGACAGGTATTGGTTACAGATATCGCTTCATTAGATCAATTGCTAAACGATGAAGCATAAATAAAACAAAGAAAAATGAAAAGATTACCTATTTTCCTTATTGCATTAGTGACATTATTTTCTGTTAACGCTCAAAATGCAGATAAGGCAAAAGCGCTTCTTAATGAAGTATCCTCAAAAGTTAAGTCCTATGACAATATGGTGATTGACTTTAAATACACTCTTGAAAATACCGCAGAAAAAGTAAACCAGGAAACGCGGGGAGATGTTAGTATTAAGGGAGACAAATATTTTCTTAATCTTATGGGTACTTCGCAGCTTTTTGATGGAAAAAAGATCTACACTATAATTCCGGAAGATCAGGAAATCAATGTCTCAACCTACGTTGAAGAAGATGACACTAATATTACCCCTTCCAAGATGTTCAGTTTTTACGAAAATGGCTACACGTACAAATGGGATATTGTTCAGGATGTAAAAGGCCGTAAAATCCAGTATATTAAGTTGACCCCTATTGACAGTAATGCAGATGTAAAAAATATTTTATTGGGAATAGACACACAAACCAAACATATTTATAACCTTATTCAAACCCAGGATAATGGTACAAAAATTACCATCACGGTAAAAAGTTTTAAGACCAATCAACCTTTAGCAAAAAATCTCTTCAGCTTTTCCGAAGACAGATATAGCGATTACTACATCAACAGACTGGATTAATTTTGAAGATACTTGACAGATACATACTGGTAAGTTATTTAAAGACATTCTTTACGGTATTTATCATCCTCATGTTCATTTTTGTACTCCAAACCATATGGTTGTACATTGGAGAACTAGCAGGAAAAGATCTGGATGTAGAAATTATTCTAAAATTTCTGCTTTATTTTTCCCCAAAATTAATTCCGCTTGTCCTTCCATTATCCATTCTTCTTACTTCGATCATGGTTTTTGGGAGTTTTGCTGAAAATTATGAATTTGCTGCGATGAAATCATCGGGGATTTCTTTACAGCGGGCCATGCGAAGTCTTACCTTTTTTATCCTTCTGCTTAGTGGAATTGCCTTTTTCTTCGCGAATAATGTGATTCCTGCTTCAGAATTTAAATCTATTAACCTTCGGAAGAATATTGCCCAGTTAAAACCTGCAATGGCAATTTCTGAAGGAACTTTTAATGATGTAGGAGATTTTAATATTAAAGTAGAAGATAAAACAGGAGAAAATGACCAATTTCTTAACGATGTAATTATTCATCAAAAAACTGCACGTGGAGGAAACTTAACTGTAATAAAAGCCAATAGAGGAGAATTAGTGGGAAGCACAGATTCCGATGTGCTTTCTCTTATCCTTTTCGATGGTAATTATTATAATGATATTCCTCAAAATGATCCTTCCAGACGGGCTAACAAACCTTTTGCCAAGAGTTCTTTTGAAAAGCACACCATCAACATTGATATTTCAGATTTTAATGATGTTGACCTGGATGACGAGAATTACAAAAATTCTCAAAATATGCTTAAGATCTCGGAACTTACTCAAAGTATCGATTCTTTTTCCACTGCCTACAACCAGGAGAGGAGAAAATTTGCTGATGTTATTTACACCAGGTCGGGAGCGACACAGTATAACAGCAATTTTTTTCCGAATGATAGTTTGCCCGAAGTTGACAATTCAATACTTGAACTTTACGATACAGAGGAAGCTTTACAGATATTAAATCTCTCCATAGGCTCTGTAGACGCTCTTGTTTCTACAGCAAATATTAAAAAGCAGGAATTCAAGACCAGTACCAAACAGCTGAATAAATTTGAAATTGCCCTGCACGAGAAATATGTGCTCGCTTTTGCCTGTATAATATTGTTCTTCGTGGGTGCACCCCTGGGAGCAATTATAAGAAAAGGAGGAATGGGCCTGCCAATGGTAATTGCCATTCTAATTTTCCTTACTTATCACTTTATTGGAATTTTTGCCAAAAATAGTGCAGAAGACGGAACAATAAGCCCGGTTTTGGCAGCCTGGTTGTCAACCTTAATTATGTTACCCCTCGGAGTATTCTTTACCTACCGCGCAACCACAGATCAGGGACTGTTGGCTTTTGGAAATCTTATCAGGCCCATTAGCAAACAGCTGAAAAAACTCGCCCTTATTCGAAAGGAAAAGAAATAGATTAAATACCTTTGCAGCTTTAAATATAATCCCCTGTATTGTGCAAAATACTTCAACTGAAAATATGATTGTTCTTCATACTATAAAAGAAGCTATAGATGATATACGTGAAGGAAAAGTTATTATAGTAGTAGATGATATTGATCGTGAAAATGAAGGAGATTTCCTCGCCGCAGCAGAAAAAGTAACTCCCGAAATAATTAATTTCATGGCCACACATGGCCGCGGGCTCATTTGTGCTCCCATTACTGAAGAACGTTGTAAGGAACTGAAGCTGGAAATGATGGTAGGAAACAATACAGATCCTATGGAAACTGCTTTTACAATTTCTGTTGACCTTAAGGGAAAAGGTGTAACAACGGGAATTTCAGCTTTAGACAGAGCGAAGACTGTAAAGGCTCTTATAGATCCAGATGTAAAACCCCATGACCTTGGTCGTCCTGGTCATATTTTTCCCCTTAAGGCCAAAGAAGGTGGTGTTTTAAGAAGGACCGGGCATACTGAAGCTGCAATAGATTTCGCCAGGCTTGCAGGTTTCCAGCTTACAGGTGTAATTGTAGAAATCATGAATGAAGACGGGAGCATGGCCCGACTACCTCAGCTAATAGAAGTCGCTAATAAATTCGACCTTAAAATAGTCTCTATTGAAGATCTGGTTGCATACAGGATGCAACACGATTCTCTTATAGAAAAGATGGAAGATTTTGACATTAACACCAGATTTGGCACTTTTAGGTTAAGGGCCTATAAACAAACTACAAATAATCAGGTTCACATTGCCCTTACCAAAGGATCCTGGGGACCTAACCAGGAAATTTTAGTACGGGTAAATTCTACCCTGGTAAATAATGATATGCTAGGAACCCTTACCAACAATCCTGAGAAAAAGCTGGAGGATATGTTCAGGGCAATTAATGAAGAAGGACGTGGGGCTATAGTATTTATTAATCAGGAAAGCCAGTCTTTGAATCTTTTAAAACGCCTCAAGGAATTAAAAGAGCGCCAGAAAAAAGGAGAAATGAAGGCACCACCTATTTCTATGGATAATAAAGATTTTGGAATAGGCGCACAAATCCTGCACGACCTCGAAATTCATAAAATACGTTTGTTATCAAATTCGGGACAAACGAAACGGGTGGGAATGATAGGTTACGGTTTGGAGATAACCGAATACGTTCCTTATTAATTTACAATTCAATAATTACATCGCTAAGCGGGCGCCTCACCTTTTCAAATTCTGAAAACATATCATCTTTTGCCCTGTAACCCACAGGTAGCACAAGTACGCTTTCAAGGTTCCTGTCTTCCAACCCCAGAAGATCATTATATTCTTTGGGTTCAAAACCTTCCATGGGACAGGCATCTATAGCCTCTGTTGCACAAACTGTCATTAAGGTTCCCAGAGCAAGATAGGCCTGATTGGTGGCCCATACAGATATTTCATCAATATGTTTTTTTTCAAAATCTCCAATAAGAAAATTTTGAAAGGGTTGGAGAATATCGGCGGGGGTAGCTCTGATTGCGTGTACACGTTTAAAATAACGTTCTATGAATTCCCTGTCAACTTTGTTCTCAATACAAATCACCAAAACGTGTGAGGCCGTAGCTACCTGTTTTTGGTTAAAAGAATATTTCACCAGTTTCTCCTGCAACTCTTTGTTTTGAATAATAACCAATTTAATAGGTTGCAACCCATAAGAAGTAGCAGTTAAATTAAAAGCATTTTTAAGTACCTCAATTTTTCCCTTTGGGAGAAGTTTTTGACTATCAAATTTTTTTGTTGCATAACGCCACTTTAGTGCTTTAATATTTTCCATCATGGTCTCTTTTAGGTGCTCACTCAACAAACTTACATAATAGTTTTCCCCGTAAAAAGACAGTTCGGTAAATTCTGTTGATGTCTCAACATAGAAAAATTATTTATAGTGCTATTATAGCAGTTTAAATGTTATTTTTATATTTCATTTCAATCAGAAGTTTCCCCTACTTGAAAATGAAAAAACTAAAAAAGATTTTATTTTTCCTTTTATTCTCATTCCTGTCGGGAATTCTGGTTGTTATTGCTTTAAATTTATATATCTACTCAAGTACCAATGAAAAGATATATAAAACGGTAGAAGCACTTCCAGAGGCTAACACAGTTATAATTTTAGGAGCCAGTGTTCACGCGAATGGAAAGCTCTCTCCTGTGTTACAGGATAGGGTTGACACGGGTTTTTATTTATATAGAAAGGGAAAAGTTAAACAATTTCTTCTTACTAGCGATCATAGGACAGATGATTATGACGAGGTTAGTGCAATGCGAAATTACCTGATGAAAAGAGGAGTACCCCTTAAAGATATTTCTACAGATCCTGCCGGGCTAAACACCTTTGAAAGCATGCATAGGTCTCAAAACGTTTTTGATGTTTCAAACGCGGTAGTCGTAACACAACCATTCCACCTTCCCCGCACTATATTCATTGCTCAAAATTTAGGTCTGGATTATTCCGGTTTTCCTGCTGCATCAGTTGAATATAAAACTGAAAAGAAACTTATTTTTCGGGAAAAACTCGCCAACTTTAAAGCTGTTTATGACGTATTCATTCGCAATATATCTTCCCGAACCGGGAATGAAACCAAAACTATTAGCTTTATCCCAAAAGAATAAGAATTGCTTATCTCGTAATATTTGGTATCTTTAATAGGACTAACCAAAACTGAAAATTATATGTTACAATGGCTTTTTCACATCCTTCTTGATGCAGTTGTGTTGCTAATTGCTGCAAAATATATGTCCAAAGTTGAACTTAAGGGCTTTAAAACGGCCATTATAGTGGCACTTATTATTGGAGTTTTAAGTTTTCTGCTCAGCTGGATCCTTACTGCTGTTCTCAATATTGCAACTCTGGGGCTTTTCTATTTTATTGGACTTGGCTTTATAATTAGAATAATAGTCAATGCTATTATTATAGAAATTGCAGATAAACTAAGTAAAGATTTTAACACTGTTGGTTTTTTACCTTCCTTATGGCTGGCCGTTATACTAGCCATAGTTAGTGCTATCTTAGACGCAATCCTATTTTAAATTATATTTTGAGATCTTCCATAACCCGCACCTGGTGCGGGTTTTTTTATATAAGCAATTAGGATTAGCTATACCTTAAGTGGTTATTATTATCCCAATTCCATAGGTGTAAATTCATTATGTTTTATCTTTGAAATTAATAAAAAGCTGAAAATGATTAAATTGATAGTAGCCGATATGGACGGCACCTTATTAAATGACAAACACGAATTACATCCCGACTTTTGGGAGATAGAAGAGGCCCTCCACAAGAACGATATTCTTTTTGCTGTGGCTAGCGGGCGCCAATATTATAATCTTGAATCCAATTTTAAAAGGATCAAAGACAGAATGATATTCTTTGCTGAAAATGGTACTCACGTAGTTCATCAGGACAAAGAACTTTATGTAAATGAACTGGATGCTGAAGCAGCAAAGAAATTTATTGAAATAGGAAGAACCTTGAATGGTGTGCAGGTTGTGCTCTGCGGAAAAACCTCTGCTTATGTTGAAAATAAGGATGAGAAATTTATTTCAGAAATAAAAAAGTATTACGAGCGCCTGGAGTTTGTAGAAGACCTCACAACTGTTGAAGATACCATTTTAAAAGTGACCATCTGTGAATGGAAGGGTGTGGAAGAAAACAGTTACAAATCTTTTAAAGAGTTTGAACAGGATTATAAAGTTGCAGTTGCTGCGAGGATCTTTCTGGACATCACTTCAAAAACTGCTAATAAAGGAAATGCTATAAAAAAAGTACAGGAAAAATTGAAAATATCTCCTGAAGAAACCCTGGTTTTTGGTGATTATTTAAACGACCTTGAAATGATGCAAAATGCTTCCTACAGCTATGCTATGAAGAATGCTCATCCAGAAATTTTAAAGGCAGGTAAACATTCCACAAAATTTGATAACAATGAAAACGGAGTATTAAAAACTATCCTGGAACTAGAACTTATTGATTTTCCCGTGGTAAAATAGTTCACATTATTGAACTATAATATTGGTTTTATCCAATCCCGTATTTCCTGTAGCGGGATCAAAGGAGTAAACCACTACTTCATAGTTCCCTGCTGTAAGCGAGGTCTTGGCAGAAAAAGTACTGGCTTTTTCATCGGCTTTTAGTTTTATTGTATTTGATTCTCCACTGTCTTTGGTAATTGTTGCTGAAACATCATAATTATCGGAATTCCAAATTCCGCCTGGAGTGACGGGACAACCACACATCATTACAACATTAGCAGTAATTTTTATCTCTTCTTCAGCTCCAATTCGTTCGTGGGTTTGAGGGGACAAAATATCTACCACAAATCCGGGAATTTCAAGAATAACTCCGTCTCCTGTAATATTTTTTCCGGGGATAACCCACAGCTGGGTACTGGACCTCACGCTTGCCTGTTTTTTATTTACAGGTGCTATTGCATCTACAGTAACAAAAACTGGCTTTTCAATAGTTAGCCGGGCCAAAAATCCGGCTGTTTTATCATCTGTAAGTTGTTTTCCTCTCGTTCTGGGCTCCTTCATTATTTTATCGGTATCTCCAGTAGATCCCCTGGTTAGACCTTCAGCTAAAATTTCACCTGTTGTAGCGTCTCGTACCACTATTTGCGCACCTCCTATAGAGCTCCCAATAAATTTGGCATCTTTACTCTGTACCCTTATCATTACAGTTGTTTCTTGTGCTGTTATATTCTGAAAAATCAGAAATAGCAATAAAAGAGATACTACCCTGGGTATTTTGTTTATAGTTTTCATTCTTGCAATTAAATATTCTCCAAAGTACAAATTTAAAGAAGTTATTCCTGAACAAGGTTAATGGAGTCGTTATCTATTTCCTGAAAATTTCTTTCATCCTTAAAATAGTTTTCGGCATATTTCTTTAAAATGGCCAGCTCCTCATTTGATATAGAATTTGCCTCCGGATTCTCCGGTAGTTGCTGCCAGGGAAAAGGATCCTGATAATTGTACTCTCCATAAACCATAAATGGTGTACCATTTTTGACAATTTTTTGCCCAGCTTTATCCAGCTCCCATTGCCGGGCCCAGTCATAAATAAATTTGGCGTCATCCATATATAGTCTTACACACGCGTGACTGGCGGGGAAACCGGGCAAAAGGTATTGATGTGTTCCTACACCTTCAAAGTTCATGAAATTAAAGTAATAAGGCAGGATCCAATCGCGGTTCACTGTACTTACTTTCCGCTGGGCTTTATAATTTCCGTAGTGTAAGCCATTGGGTGTGGGAGTAGACTGCTTTCCTGAGCTTACTTAGCCCCCACCGTATTAACTCACCTTTTTCATACAGTCCAAAAGCCTGTACCCTTTGTGAAATAAGGACCACTTTTGGAATGGAATCAAGGATCCCCAGTGATGCGGGAAAAGGAGCATATTTATTAAAATCAGCAAGAAGGGTATCAGGAAAAACAAGGCTTGTCCCCACTCCTACCCGTACTTACTCAATGCGATTTAAAGCAAATATAATTCTTTGCTGTTCCTCACTGTACAGTCCCAAAATACTATCCCGGGAATTGGCATCTATTAGCGAATCTAATCGATATTTTATTACCAGAGGTGGGATTATCAATTCTTCTTCTGCAATTTTCAGGGAATCCCTATGAAGGCTGTCTCTAATCCTCTCCTTTTCAATTATCTCCTGTTTTTCTTCGGAACGATCATCAGCACACGAAAAGAGGAATATAAGAATTACCGCGAATGGGAAAAAATAAAATTTTCGGTTAACAAAGGAAAAGTCCGTTTTCAATATGAGGGGCTTTAGTGCAAAATTTAGTCGTCCGGCAATACCTTACCTTTCTAAAATTTATGATCTACTGAAATTGATATTATAAGATGAAGATAATATTATCAAAATTGCAGCTGGCATTTCTAACAAACTTTTAACGACGCAAATTAGCTATTCCAAGCTCTCCCTCTTAGCTTGCGAAAATATTCTTAAAAAAGAAAATGATGAAGATGCTAAAAATGAAAAGGAAATTGAGCACTCTATTGGTGTGTGCAGGCTTATTTTCGGGAACAGCTGTAATAGCCCAGGTACCGCAAGCGAACCAGCAACAGGAACAACAGGTAAAGGTTACAGATGCCGAACTGGAAAAATTTGCAGCTGCATACCAGGGTATACAGGTGGCAAATCAGGATGCGCAAAAGAAGATGATAGCCGCTGTGGAAGAACAAGACTTAAAAATTGAAACTTTTAATGAAATTCACCAGGCTAAGATGCAGAATAAAAAAGTGGAAGCTTCTAAAGAGGACCAGGAAAAACATGCAAAAGCGGTTGAAACCCTGGATAAACTCCAGCCTGAGATTCAGGCTCAAATGGAAAAAATTATTACCGATGCAGGACTTACAGTAGAACGTTTCGAACAAATCAATACTGCCATGCAATCCAATCCTGAAATCCTTCAAAGACTTCAAAAGATTATGTCCTCATAATAAAATAATCTGGAAGCAGAGGCTTTAAATATAAAGCCACTCTCCATTATACATTTTGTGAACTTTAAATTATTTTCACAGCAAAAGATGATTTTTTAAAATATTTTAAATAAAATTTAAATTCTGCTGAAAAGTCATTAATTTGATATACATTTGTGCAAATTAAATTTATATATAATGAATAGAGGAACTGTGAAATTCTTTAACGATACTAAAGGATTTGGATTTATTACAGACGAAGAATCAAACAAAGAATATTTTGTACATGCAAATGGTCTTGTTGATGACATCAGAGAGAATGACGAAGTTACGTTTGATCTTGAAGAAGGAAGAAAAGGATTAAATGCAGTAAACGTAAAACAAGCTTAGGCTTTGTTTATATAGTTACTATACTTATGAAAGTTTCAAGCCCTGCACATTGTGCAGGGCTTTTTTTCTTATAAGGGCAATGGTTTTTATAAACCATTCAATAATGTTATCTTTATAAAAAAGAGAAATTGACATTACCCGCCTCTACTAAATTAATATGAGATCTTCACGAATTTTAATATGTGCAGGTTTCATTTTCTTTGTACAAATTTTGGGTTTTGGCGCTCCAGAAGCTATGAAAAATAACGACCGAATTGTCCTTACCAATAAAATTATTCCCTCTTCCATAGAAGATGAGGTGCGCATCGCTCTCTCACATTATCCTGAACTTATAGATACTCCTATTGAATTTAAGTTCAAGAAGAATATTAAAAAGTCTTTTATGCAGGCACAGCCGAAATTTTCGTCACTTTTTAGGAAGCGAAAGAATAGATCTTACTTTGTATATATAAGTGAAAGATTGCACATAGAGCATGAGGAATTTGGGGTTGAGGATATTCCAAAAGACGTGCTAATTGGGTGGATTGGCCACGAACTGGGACACATTATGGATTATCGCGACAGGAAAGGATTTAATATGCTGGTATTTGGAGTTAAATATATCTTCTCAAAAAGATACATTCGTGAAGCTGAAAGAGCTGCAGATACCTATGCCGTTAATCACGGTATGGGAGAATATATCCTGGCAACGAAGGATTTTATATTAAACCACGCTCACCTCTCTGAAGTTTATAAGGGAAGGATCAAAAGATTATACCTGTCTCCGGAAGAGATTGTAGAACTTGTTGAAGAACTGGAATAAGAGTTTTATCTGGAAGCAAGTTGTTCTTTGATAAATTCTTCCCACTGCGCAAACTTCTCCTCATTCATTACTTTTTCCATTTTCACCTGGCCACCTTTCTTTTTGTTGGCCGCATTCCATTCCGGAAAAAGATCTGGTGAAATGGTTTTTACTTTTACTCCTTTTAAGGCTTTGCTCCTTGCCACCTTATAATTTTTATTAGCATCCATCAAAGCCTGGTCCAGGGCGTCTGCAAGTTCTTTATCGTCCAGGTCATGGGCATCTGTTCCCAAGTACCAGGAATGGTAAAACTCGCCCTCTATTCTCACAGCTGCGAGTGTAAACTCAGGAATTTCAATATCAAATTTTTTCTCCAGTTCCTGAACGGCATCATTCATTTTATTTACTGAAAGTTGAGATCCTACCACATTCAGGAAGAATTTTGTCCTTCCGGTAATTTTTATTTCGTGTCTTTCAACATCTGTAAATTTAATAGTGTCACCTATAAGATATCTCCATGCGCCCGAGACTGTAGTGATTAACAGGATATAATCCTCTTCTTCTTTGACATCGGCTAAAGAAATTACAGGAGCATTATCTTTAATAGAACCATCTTCATTAACATATTCCGGCTTAAAAGGCACAAATTCAAAATAAACCCCATTGTCGAGGATAAGCTTCATGGAATGTGTCTCGGGCCTTTGTTGGTAAGCAAGAAAACCTTCTGAAGCCAGATAAGTGTCTATAACCGTGATTGGAAACGCCAGCAACGAATTAAAACTCTTCTCATATGGTTCAAAAGCTACTCCCCCGCTTGTGTACACCTGTAAATTGGGCCATACTTCATGGATGTTCTTAACTTTGTGGTGTTCAATTACCTTTTTAAGCATCAATTCCATCCAGGAAGGAATTCCTGTAAGGGCTCCAATATCCCAGTTTTTTGCGTTTTCGGCTATCTTTTGTACTCTCTCATCCCAATCTTCAATTGAAGCAATTTCCTCCCCGGGCTTATAATATCCTCTAAACCAAAAAGGAATCCTGCTTGCCGAAATTCCACTTATTTCTCCTTCTTTATGATCCCCTTCTTTATGAAGATCAGTAGAACTACCCAGCATCATGATCTCCTTCTCAAAGAAATCGGAAGGAAGGTCAAAATTACTTAAAGCACCAATTTGTTTAATTCCTGCCTGGCGAATGGCTTCTACCATTTCCTCGCTTACAGGAATACGTTTACTGGTTTTTCCGGTAGTACCAGAGCTTAAAGCAAAATAAGGAGGTCTTCCCGGCCAGGTAATATCTTCTTCGCCTTCATGCAACCTGTGCCACCATTCATCGTTCAGTTTATTATAATCGAAATATGGAACTCTTTCAGCATAAGCTTTGGGAATGTCATCTTCGGCCAGTATTTCTTCAAATTTATAGTGTTTTCCAAAAGCAGTATTCTTTGCCTTTTCCAACAGGTTTTTAAGAACATCAAGTTGAGCCTTTTCAGCATCGGGTTCAGAAACTATTTTATCCCTTAACTCAATTAAACCTTTTATAATAGATCCTACTATAGCCATTTTCTCACCTGATTTTGTTCCACTTAAATTCTCAACAAAAGTGGAAAATCCCTATTAGATATTCCACAAATTATCAAGAATTTAACCTTTGATTTTAAACTATATCACTGTTGATCAAGTATACCTATACAGGCTTCTGCACACTTTTCCCCATCAATTGCTGCAGAAACAATTCCACCTGCATAACCCGCTCCTTCCCCACAGGGAAACAAGCCTTTGATCCTAATGTGTTCCAGGGTTGCAGGATTACGGGGAATCCTAACAGGAGAGGAAGTTCGGGATTCGGGAGCGTGAATAACAGCATCATTGGTAAGATAACCTTTCATTGTTTTACCAAATTCCTTAAAACCCGCTTTTAGAGTTTGATGAATAAAGGCGGGAAATACTTCTTTTAAATCTGCGGAAGTAACTCCGGGGGTATAGGAAGTTTGCGGTAGATCCAAAGATATTTTCCCTTCTACAAAATCTACCAGGCGCTGCGCAGGTACTCTTTGGGTTTTCCCTCCCATTTCCCAGGCTCTTTGCTCAATCTCTTTCTGAAAAAACATTCCGGAAAGTGGAGAATTTCCATTGTTTCTAAAATCGTTCATCCTGAGTTCCACAACAATTCCTGAATTTGCTGTTGGCTGATCACGCTTACTTGGAGACCATCCATTTGTAACAACTTCCCCAGGACTTGTGGCACAGGGAGCAATGATCCCCCCGGGACACATACAAAAAGAATACATCCCCCTGCCATTAATTTGCTTTACTATACTATAGGGTGAAGGGGGTAAAAATTCCCCGCGGTCATCACATTTATACTGGATTTTATCTATTAATTGTTGTGGATGTTCTACCCGTACTCCCAGAGCAAAAGGTTTAGCCTCTATTTCTATTCCTTTTTCCTGCAGAAGTTCAAAAATATCTCTTGCAGAATGGCCTGTAGCTAGAATTACTTTTTTTGCAGAAAACGTTTCTCCTTTATGAGTGCGAATTCCACTAATATTATTACCACTTAGCAGAATATCTGTGACCCGGGTTTCGAACCTAACTTCCCCTCCCCTTTCTATAATTATTTCGCGAATTTGGGTTATGATCGCGGGAAGTTTATTGGTACCAATATGAGGATGAGCATCTACAAGTATTTGATTTGTTGCCCCAAATGCGACTAATAAATTGAGAATACGCTGCACGTCACCTCTCTTTTTAGATCTGGTATATAATTTCCCGTCACTATAGGTACCTGCCCCGCCTTCTCCAAAGCAGTAATTAGAGTCTCCGTTTACGATATGTTCAATATTTAAAGCTTTGAGATCTCTCCTGCGGCTTCTCACATCTTTACCTCTTTCTATAATAATTGGTTTAATTCCTGCTTCAATACAACGTAGAGCGGCAAACAAACCTGCAGGGCCTGCCCCAATTATAAAAATTTCTTCTTTATTTGAAACATTAGGATAGTCCGGTAAATTGAAAACCGTTTTTTGAAAGTCTTCTCCCACGAACACCTCAACCTTCAGGTTCACCTTTACAGCTTTTTGGCGGGCATCAATAGAACGTTTTAAAACTTCTACGTGAGCCATTTCTGAAACAGAGATTCCTGAATGTTTTGAAACTTCCTTCCGCAGTAAGTCTTCCCGTGCCGCAGCTTCAGGGGAAACCTGTAGTTGATATTGATACTTCATTTAATTATAATATTCAGCAAAAATAATCTTTTCAGGATGGAATAAGAAACGGTGTTTTTATTGCTTCCGAAGAAGTTCTTCTTAATTTTGTCCTATGGAAGTAAAACCTGATTATAAAGCTCTCATAGAATTGGCCTATGCCAGGATGTATTTTGGGAAATACAAGGATTATTATTTATCTGAAATTCCTGAATATTATCTCATTTGGTTTCAGCAAAAAGGTTTTCCTGAAGGTAAATTAGGAGATCAGTTAAGACAGGTGACCGATTTAAAGGTAAACGGAATGGAGCATATCCTGCGCACTATACGATCCAAATACCCTAAGAATCAATAAATTAAAATACTGGTGTTTCTTTTTTTCAGCAAAAATAATAGGCAGATTATTCAGGGGATTTTTATATTCTTCTTTGTAATTTAGCGCGCTGAATAATACAACGCACCAAACTCACAACACAATGGCCGAAACCAAGTATATTTTTGTCACAGGCGGGGTTTCTTCTTCTCTAGGAAAAGGGATCATCGCTGCTTCGCTGGCAAAATTACTACAAGCGCGTGGTTTTAGAACCACTATTCAGAAACTTGATCCTTACATAAATGTTGACCCGGGAACTTTAAATCCTTATGAGCACGGGGAATGTTATGTGACTGAAGATGGTGCAGAAACTGACCTTGACCTTGGCCATTATGAGCGTTTTTTAAATGTAAATACCTCACAGGCCAATAACGTTACTACCTAGCCGAATTTACCAAAGTGTAATTGAGAAAGAGAGACGCGGTGAATTCCTGGGAAAAACTGTACAGGTTGTACCTCACATTACCAATGAAATAAAAGAGCGGGTACAGTTATTAGGGCAAAGCGGTGATTATGATATAATTATTACTGAAATAGGTGGAACTGTGGGTGACATTGAATCCCTTCCATATATAGAGGCTGTAAGACAACTAAAATGGGAGCTGGGTGATGATAATGCCCTTGTCATTCACCTTACCCTCGTGCCCTACCTGGCTGCAGCCGGGGAGCTTAAGACCAAACCGACTCAACACAGTGTAAAAACCTTAATGGAAAGCGGGATTAAGGCTGATATCCTGGTTTGCCGTACAGAACACGAACTCTCTGACGATATTAGGAGAAAACTTGCGATTTTTTGCAATGTAAGACAGGAAGCTGTCATTCAGTCTATTGATGCTTCCACTATTTACGATGTACCTAATATGATGCTGGATGAGGGACTTGATAAAGTTGTCCTTAAAAAATTAATGTTATCTGACGCTAACACTCCAAACCTGGAGCGTTGGAACCAGTTCTTAAAACGACATAAGAATCCAAAAAACGAGGTGAGAATTGGCCTCATTGGAAAATATGTTGAACTACAGGATTCTTATAAATCTATTCAGGAAGCTTTTATACACGCTGGTGCCGAAAACGAGGTAAAAGTAGTTGTAGAAAGCATCCATTCAGAATTTATAAATGAGAACACCATCAACAACAAAATTGCTCATTTGGATGGTATCCTGGTTGCTCCCGGCTTTGGGGAGCGTGGAATTGAAGGGAAGATAGATGCTGTTCGTTATGCCAGAGAACATAAAATTCCGTTTTTTGGAATATGTCTGGGAATGCAAATGGCGGTTATTGAATTTGCGAGAAATGTTCTTCAGCTCAAAAATGCGAATTCTACAGAGATGGATCCGGGAACCAAGCATCCTGTCATTGACATTATGGAAGAGCAAAAAAACATTACCCATAAAGGAGGAACAATGCGTTTGGGAGCCTGGGATTGTGAATTAGCTGAAGGTTCTCTGGTACAAAAGATCTACGGGGCTAAAAATATTAAAGAGCGGCACAGGCACCGCTATGAATATAATAACAAATACAAGAACGAACTTGAGCACGCAGGACTTAAGAGCTCCGGAGTTAATCCTGAGACAGGTCTTGTTGAAATTATTGAACTGGAAGACCACCCGTGGTTTGTAGGAGTACAATACCATCCTGAGTACAAAAGTACCGTTGCAAATCCCCACCCGTTATTCATAGCTTTTATTGAAGCTGCCTTAAATCATTCGGGCAAGAAAAAAAGTGTCAATGTGGCACAAAGTAACTAAAGGGTCGCTTTTTTGACAAAGCACTCATAGAGCGATACATTCGCAATTATTTTTATCATTACACATGGAAGAAAAAAATTTGACGTACAATCCCTCATCGGGTTTTTCCTTATTGGAGGAATTTTAATCTGGATGTTGTACAACAATTCCTTTGAAAATCAACCCGTTGAAGCTGAAAAGGAGAATACAGAACTCGTTCAGGAAACAGCAGTTCCTTTAAACACTGAGAATTTACCTGCAACTACTTCAGATTCTACCCAAATTGCACAAGCACAAAAAGAGCTGGGGGCTTTTGGATATTCAGCAGGACTACCTTCGGCAACTGAAAATACCACCACTATTTCAAATGATGTTCTTGAATTAAAGATTGATAACAAAGGTGGTTATATCTCAGAAGCAAGGCTTATTGAATTTAAAACTTTTGACTCTATCCCGGTTTATCTCATAAAAGATGGCAACGCTTCTTTTAATATTAACTTCACTACAACTGACGGAAGAGTTTTAGATACTGAAAACCTTTATTTTGAACCAACGGTTTCTCAAAACGGAGAAAATCAGGTGCTTTCCATGAAACTGAAAGTTTCTGAAAATGAGTTTTTGGAATATCGGTATGTACTGAAACCGGGCGAATATATGTTAGATTTCAGTATTCGTTCTCAGGGACTTAACCGCGTGTTTAATAATAACCAGGATATTAGCCTCGACTGGAAACTGAAGGGTTATCGCCATGCGAAAAGTATCTCCTACGAGAATCGATATACAGAACTCATTTATGAATACGGTGATGGAAGTGATGATTACCTCGGGCAGGGAGACTTAGCCGATGACGAAGAAGAAGATATTTCTTATGTTGCTTTTAAACAGCACTTTTTTACTTCTATTCTATTAACAGATACACCTTTTGAAAGAGGAGCTTTTGAATCCAGGAACCTGGTTCAGGATGAGGATGTTGACACCCTGTACACTAAAGAATTTGCAGCTCACCTGCCACTTTCTTTAAATGGAGGAGAGTTAAATTATAATATGAACTGGTATTATGGTCCAACGGATTATAAAATCTTAAATGATTACGACCGTAACCTTGACGAAATTGTTCCTCTTGGTTGGGGGATATTTGGATGGATCAATCAATATATTTTTATTCCATTCTTTAGTTTCTTAAACAGCTTCCTTCCCAGTTATGGAATTGCGATCATTGTAATGACTATTGTGGTTAGAATTGTGTTGTCACCTGTGACCTACAAATCTTACCTGTCACAGGCAAAGATGAAAGTTCTTAGACCTGAGATCAATGAGCTTAACGAAAAGTATAAGGACAACCCAATGAAAAAGCAGCAGGAAACAATGAAGCTGTACAGTAAAGCCGGGGCCAGTCCTATGAGTGGGTGTCTACCTGCTTTAATGCAAATTCCTGTGTTCTATGCTCTCTTTCAATTTTTCCCGAGTGCTTTCCAGTTAAGACAAAAAGGATTTTTATGGGCAGATGATCTCTCAAGTTATGATACTATTGCACAACTTCCTTTTAAAATTCCATTTTACGGGGACCACGTGAGTTTATTCCCAATTCTTGCTTCCATAGCAATCTTCATTTATATGATGATGACTACAGGACAAACTATGCAGCAAAATCAGCAGCCGGGAATGCCTAACATGAAATTTATAATGTACCTATCTCCTCTTCTTATGTTATTCTTCTTTAATAACTATGCGAGTGGTCTTTCCCTGTACTACTTTACGTCTAACCTAATTACAATTGGAATTATGTTGGTCATAAAATATGCAATTATAGATGAGGACAAAATTCACGCTAAGATCCAGGAGAACAAGAAAAAGCCCCGAAAGCAAGGGAAGTTCGCCAGAAAGATGCAGGAAATGATGGAGCAGGCAGAACAACAACAAAAGAAGAACAAAAAGTAATATAAAGTATAAAAAGAGAGCCCGGTAAAAATTTACCGGGCTTTTCTCTTTTTCAATGTGCCGGAGTTATTCCATAGCTGGAAGGAGTACGGTATCAATAACGTGTATAACACCGTTGGTAGCCTGTACATCTACCGCTACAATATTAGCCATTCGATCATTTTCATCGGTAATGGTAACTGGGTCTCCTGTATTAATTGTAAACATTCCAGATTCAAATGTGGTAACTTCCATTCCGTCCATTATATTGGCACTTCTCACGTTTGCACCAGTAACTACGTGATAACTTAATGCAGAAGCAAGAACATTGGTAGGAATATCATCCAGGCTTCCTACCTCCAGTTCCTCCAGAAGATCTACAAAAGCCTCATTAGTAGGTGCAAATACGGTAAAAGGTGCAGGAGCATCCTGCATTTGCAAAGTGGATACGAAATCAAAACTTTCTTCACGGGTAAGTGCCGCAACTAAGATTTCAAAGTTAGGATCTGCAGTTGCAAAGGTTGTTATATCAGGTAATCCTATTACGGAATTAACAGCATGTATTACCCCATTATCCACCTCTATATCTGCAGTAGTAACAGTAGAAGTCCCATTGATCACAACGCCATCTTCTGTATTAACATACATGCTCAGATTTTCGTCAGATGCTTCACCTGTTGCCATACTCATAATGTAACCTGTTGAAAGGTCTGCAGCGTATATTGAACCTTGCTGTACGTGATTTAAAAGAATTTGAGTCAATACATCTACGGGAACTGCACTAAGCCCTGAAAATCCATTAGCCGATAAAAAAGCATTAAAAGCAGCATTGTTAGGGGCGAAAACTGTGTAATCAGTACTACCGGAAAGTGTAGATTTTAGATCTGCAGCTTCCAGGGCGGCATTTAAGCTTGAATAATCAGGATTGGATTCTACGAAATCTACAATACTGTTAGAAGGTTCTACGACATCTCCTGCTTCATCATCACTGTTGCACGCAAAGAGACCAAAACTTAGAAAAGCTATTAAAGCTGTTCGTTTTAAATAAGATTGAAATAGCATTTTTTTATGTTTAAGATTTATTCAATAAAAGTAAACATCTTCGTTTCATCAAAGTGTTTAACTTAAGTTAAATAAAATTAAACACCCGTTAAAATAAAATTATATTTAGTTCACTCCGGAACATAAATTTATTACTAAAGCGTTAGATGTTTATATTTACATTTAATAAAACCTATTTCTATGAAAAAATTTCTCGTTTTATTTTTAAGCCTCGCAGTTTTCGCTGCCTGTAGTGAAGATGATGATGACACAGATGCAACAGGACCAGATCCTATTTTAGGTACCTGGGTATTAGTTAATGTCACTCCTCCCCTTATTGATGTTACCGCTTGTGAACAGGAATCTACCATCACTTTTAAGCCTGATAACACCGGGACAGGTTCTTTTTATTTGGAAGCAAATGAATGCGCAGTGACAGAATCTGCCGGAAGTTGGACAAATAATGGAAACTCGTCTTACCAGATAACTGTTCCTGTACTTGGTAATATAACTGGTACAGCAAATTTTGATGGAGATGAGTTTATTTTTACTTCAAACATGGGAGTGTTAACTTTTGAGCAACAATAGCCTTAACACAACACTTATAGAAGGTGGCTTTTGCCACCTTTTTTTATTTCGTAATTTTGCAATCAGAATCCCGACTCTTTTTAAGAGTCCATATGAAATGGGATTAAAGTGAAATGAAAAAAGTAGTAGTAGGTTTATCAGGTGGCGTAGATTCCAGTGTTGCAGCTTATTTATTGCAGCAACAGGGATATGAGGTAATAGGTCTTTTTATGAAGAACTGGCACGATGACTCCGTCACAATATCCAAGGAATGTCCATGGCTGGAAGACAGCAATGACGCAATGATAGTTGCAGAAAAACTCGGTATACCTTTTCAAACTGTAGATCTTAGTGAACAGTATAAGGAACGAATAGTAGATTATATGTTCCGGGAGTATGAAAGAGGCCGTACTCCTAATCCCGATGTTCTTTGTAACAGAGAGATCAAATTTGATGTTTTCATGAAAATTGCACTTTCGCTGGGTGCCGATTTTGTGGCTACTTACCACTACTGCCGCAAGGAAGAAATTTCTGAAAAAGGAAAGACTTACTACAGGCTGCTTTCAGGAAAAGATCCTAATAAAGATCAATCTTACTTCCTTTGTCAGCTAACCCAGGAGCAACTTTCAAAAACCTTGTTTCCTGTTGGAGAACTTCTAAAACCTGAAGTTCGCAGAATTGCTTCAGAACAGGGATTGGTGACCGCAGACAAAAAAGACTCTCAGGGCTTATGTTTTATTGGAAAAGTACGTTTACCGGAATTTCTTCAGCAAAAACTTCAGCCTAAAAAAGGAGTTATAGTAGAAATTGGTGCTGATAAAGAGTTGTATGCAACTCCTGCCCCGGAACATACCTCTAAACAAGAGGAATTAAATCATCTTTCTCAAAAATACAGATATGCTGCTTCTGATGGGAAAGTTGTTGGAGAACATCAGGGAGCTCATTATTTCACCAAGGGCCAAAGAAAAGGCCTTGCTGTAGGTGGAACTCCGGAGCCCCTTTTCGTAATAGAGACAGATGTCGATTCCAATATTATTTATACCGGACAGGGAAAAGATCATCCTGGACTATATAGGAAAGCGCTGTTTATAAATCCTGAAGAAGTTCATTGGGTAAGACCCGACCTAAAAATCGGTTTTGATGAGGAACTAAAAGTAAAAGCCAGGATACGATACCGCCAACCCTTACAGGATGCTACTCTTTACCCTACAGAAAATGGAATGTATATAGTTTTTCAAGAGGCCCAGGCATCAATTACTGAGGGTCAATTTGTGGCATGGTATCTTGATGATGAACTAATCGGCTCGGGAGTCATCTCATAAACTGCGACTGAAGACCAAATATGACCAATAGAATTACCTCCTTATTCAACATCAAATACCCCCTTATACAGGCCGGAATGATATGGGCAAGTGGTTGGAAACTTGCCAGTTCAGTTAGTAATGAGGGAGGTTTGGGACTAATAGGTGCGGGATCCATGTATCCTGAAGTTCTTAAAGAACATATTCAAAAATGTAAAGCTGCAACTACCAATCCTTTTGGGGTTAATGTGCCAATGCTGTATCCGGAGATTGAAAAGCTAATGGATATAATTATTGCTGAAGGGGTTAAAATCGTTTTTACTTCAGCCGGAAATCCCAAAGTTTGGACGAAACACCTTCAATCTCACGGAATTAAAGTTGTGCATGTGGTAAGCAGTGTCAAATTTGCGTTAAAAAGCCAGGAAGCATTGTTGATGCTGTAGTAGCCGAAGGATTTGAAGCCGGAGGACATAATGGACGTGACGAAACCACTACTTTTACTCTAATTCCCATGGTAAAAGAAAAACTGGAAATCCCGCTGATAGCTGCAGGAGGTATTGCCACTTAGCCGGGGGATGCTTGCTGCTATGGTCCTTGGAGCAGATGCCGTACAAATCGGCTCCAGGTTTGTGGCGAGTGAGGAGGCTTCCTCTCATCCTAATTTCAAAAATGAAGTGGTAAGAGCAAAAGAAGGTGACACTCAGCTAACGCTTAAAGAACTTGCACCAGTCCGGCTTCTGAAAAACAAATTTTATCAGGATGTTCAGGAGTTATACAAAAACAATCCTTCCAAAGAGGACCTTATTAAATTATTAGGACGAGCCCGTTCTAAACGAGGTATGTTTGAAGGTGATCTTGAAGAAGGAGAACTTGAAATTGGACAAATTGCAGGATTAATTAACGACATTAAACTTAGCTGCACAAATAGTTCAGGAAATCGTATCAGAGTTTGAAATAGCTAAAGAAGAGCTTTCTTCTTATTCCTGGTAATCCTCTAACTTCTGTAACTCCTCCTTCACAAACAGCTGCCACTTAGCTTCCGCCTCTTTGTTTAAACTGTGCTTAGTCTCCCTGTCGTATTGCAACTGCATAGCTGCTCTCTCTTTTTCAACTTTAGTATAAAAAGAATTCAATACCTCCTTTGGCTTTTTACTCAATTGATCAATAGAAAGATGGGAAAGATGTTTGCGAAGTTTGCGTGCGTGGAGCTCTGTAATATCAAAGTGCAGCTGTTCGTGGCTTAGTAAATAATCACTTTTTGAAGAGGGCATTACCCAGGACAAGTGCGGATTAAAAAAACTTATTACTTCATATTGAAGGGATATTACCCCATTATCGTTCTTTACTCACCAGGAATAGGAAAGGCCTGCATTTGTATTTGCCTGAAAAGAAGAATTTTTATTGACAGGTGCCTGAAAATCTTCCCCTGTTAAAGGATCCTCCTTCCAAAACAATTTTTCAGGAACTTGCTGTGCCTCTAGACTGGCTGAAGCAACCCACAGGGCAAAACAGAATAAGAATTTCATGTGTGTTTGTAGTATCAGTAATTAAAGCTGATAAGTTTCTCAATATCGGGGTGAAGACTATAAATTACCGGACAGGTTTTTGCCGCATTTTCCAGAATAGCCCGGTGTTTAAGTTCGAGTTCCTTAGTAAAAGTAAATTCAATTTCAATTTTAGAAATTCTCCTTGGATCTGCCGCCATATGTTTGGTCACCCGGGCAGAAGTATCTTCAATATTTATACCCAGATCTCTCGCTTTAATTCCCATAATAGTCAACATACAGGAGGCGAGTGCAGTAGCAACCGTATCGGTAGGTGAAAAGGCCTCCCCTTTTCCCTGATTGTCCACAGGAGCATCTGTAATAAATGTATTGCCGCTTTGAAGATGCTCACATTCCGTACGCAAATCTCCTTTATATACTACTCTTGATGTCATAATTATCTGGCTACACTTAAAGTTAGATCATTATTATAGTGCATAATATAGACTGCATCGTTATAGAATCCACCGTTCGATTTTGGCCTGTATGCAAATTTATTTTCAACATATTCAGTAATAACATTCGCACGAACAGATTCCTCCAAAGAACTCATAGCTCCCAACCTCAATAATACATCCAGAGTAAGATCATATCCCCGCACTGTATAATTGTTTGGAAGCACCCCATATTTCTCTTTATAGGCATCTACAAAGGTATCACTACCTGTTTCGTTGAATTCTCTGTATTCTGAAGGGAAGTGAAAGCTTAGCCTACCCAGATGTTCATTAGAAAGGATGTTGCTTTGAAAAGATGCATTTCTATTAGTTGTAAACAGGGTTATCCTGTTGCCTCTGGCCAAACGGTTTAAGGCGGAAGTAGCACTGCTTAACAAACCAACACTTTCCGACTCCAGAATTACCCAATTGTCTTTGTCTTTAAGAATTGAAGTACTAAGAGCACCTTCTGTAATATTATTTTCTCCGGGAATTACCACGCGTGCATTTGGTATAGCCGCAGTTAACCTAGGTTACGCACTCCTGCATGGGCAGCATCTGCCACTATAATAACATTTTTTCCCTGAGAGTTTTCTTTGATATAATTTATCATTGCTTCCCTTAACATCTCGTCACTTGGCCTCGCCTGGTAGAGATTTGGTAACCAGCGCAAATCCCTGTTGGTTATAGGAGAAATTACAGGAACTTTAGAATCGGCAAGTTGAGCTGCGGCTTCTTCAGATGTTGCCTGGAATAAAGGTCCTATAACAGCATCTACATTAGAAAAGTTATTAGAAGCAATAATTGAAGATACTTTCCCCGGCTGTTGTTGAGTATCGTAAACCTTCAGGTTAGTAGAGATCCCCAATTCTTTTGCTCTTTCTACAGCCATTAAAACTCCGCTATTAAAGTCTAAAGAAACTCTCATAACTCGGTCATTTAAAATAACTTCTCTTGAATTTGAAATAGAATCATTTTTAACTTTAGACAGGTTAAAAGGAAGCATTAATACTAAGTTTTTAGGGCTAAAATCCTTCAGGTTAGATGCCAGGCTGGTCTTATCATAAGCCTCATTCTCCACCACCTCTACATCTATGTCCTTAAGTTCTTTTCCCCGGGGATCTTTAGTTGGCACCTTTAGTACCATTCCCCATTTAAGACCATCCTTTAATCCTGGGTTTAACGCCAGGAGAGAATCCTGATCAACCTGAAATTTTTGAGTCAGTCCAAAAATGGTCTCTTTTGGCTGCACTTCGTAAAACTGAAAATCATCATTCGTAATAACCACCTGGTCATCAATAACATTTGTAGCTACTTTTATCATCACCCCCGGCTGCAGAACGTCCACTTTTGGATTTAATTTTTCAAGCTCATCTACCGTCATTCCATATTTTCTGGCAATCCCATACTTTGTTTCTTTTGGCAAAATAATATGTTCCCTGGTCTTGGTAATTTGAACAGGTGCTTAGGTGGTTGTGCAACAGCTTTGGTAACAGGGGTATCAACAGTTGGCAAAACAGGAATATTTATAGTCTCTCCCTGCTGCAGTTCTTTTGAATATAGTTGCTTATTGAACCTTTTTATATCATCAATACTAACATTATATCGCTGAGAAAGAGAAAACAGGGTTTCCTTTTTTTCGACCTTATGTGCTTTAAAGGTAACAGGAGCATCCGGTTTTTCTACCGCTTCATTTTGTAAGGGTATGACCAGTTTACTCCCCACGTTAACCCCATTGCGGGCATCAGGATTGTATTTGTAAATTGATTCTACAGTTATATTATATTGTTGAGCAATCCTGTAAACATTTTCTTCAGGAGCTACTGTATGATATTTGTACGCCTGTGCGAAGGCGGTAAGGGAAAAAACCTGAAAAAACAGGCAAATCGCAATTAAATGCTTCATTGGTCTCATCTTTTATTTTTAAGCGAAATCCCTGAGGATTAATTTTTATTCCCACTCAATGGTGGCGGGCGGTTTTGAGCTTATATCATAAACTACTCTATTAACGCCTTTTACCCGGTTTATTATTGTGTTAGAGATTTTTTGGAGAAAGTCATAAGGTAAGTTCACCCAATCTGCCGTCATCCCATCTGTAGATTCTACAGCTCTTAATGCCACGACCTTTTCATAGGTGCGCTCATCTCCCATAACTCCTACGGAACTTACCGAGTAAAAGAATTGCTCCTGCCTGCCAAACTTTATCATATAACATCCAGTCTTTCAATCCATTTATAAAAATAGCATCTACCTCCTGTAATATCCTAACCTTTTCAGCCGTGACATCTCCCAGAATCCTTATTGCAAGTCCCGGTCCCGGAAATGGATGTCTTCCTAAGATATCTTCTGAAATTTCCAGTTCTGCTCCTACTCTTCTCACTTCATCCTTAAACAACATCTTCAATGGTTCTACCACTTTCAGCTTCATAAAATCGGGCAATCCCCCAACATTATGGTGAGATTTTATTGTTGCTGAAGGTCCTCCGTTAACTGAAACCGATTCTATAACATCAGGATAAATCGTTCCCTGGGCCAGATATTTTACATCTTCAATACGATGGGCTTCATCATCAAAAACTTCGATAAATGCATTCCCGATCGCTTTACGTTTTTCCTCGGGATCACTTACTCCGGCAAGAGCTTCCAAGAAACGTGCCGAAGCATCAACTCCTTTTACATTCAGCCCCATATGCTTGTATTGATCCAGAACGCTTTCAAATTCGCCCTTTCTCAGCAATCCGTTATTTACAAAAATGCAATATAGGTTTTTACCAATTGCCTTGTGAAGCAATACTGCTGCTACCGAGGAATCTACTCCTCCGCTTAAACCCAGTACCACTTTGTCATTTCCTACTTTCTCTTTTAATTCTGCAACCGTCATATCCACAAAAGCCTCAGGTGTCCAGGTTTGGGGAACCCCTGCTATATTCACAAGGAAATTCTCCAGTAACTGTTTCCCGTCTGTAGAATGATAAACTTCTGGATGAAATTGAATCGCAAATGTATCCTCTCCCTCTAATCTATAGGCAGCGTTGAGAACATCTGTAGTACTGGCAAGCCTTACGCCGCCTTGAGGAAGTTCCTTTATAGTATCACTGTGGCTCATCCACACCTGCGAATTCTCCAGGATATTGTCAAACAATGCTTCGCTGTCTTTGATAACAGATAAGTTAGCACGACCGTATTCTCTTATTTCTGAAGCTTCTACTTTTCCTCCATTAAACTGGGCCAGGTACTGCGCTCCATAACACACAGCAAGTAGAGGTTTTTTCCCCCGAATTTCTGAAAGATCAGGATGTGGAGCATTTTCTCCTCTTACTGAAAATGGACTTCCGGAAAGAATTACAGCTTTATAGCCGGAAAGGTCATCAGGTAATTTGTTGTATGGGTGGATCTCACAGTAAATGTTTAGTTCTCTTACACGCCTTGCAATTAGTTGTGTATACTGGGAACCGAAGTCTAAAATAAGTACGTTTTTTTGCATAGGCAAAAGTAATAATTTGAACTTTAAACGGCCTAGCAGTTCTTTAAATTTATATCTTTATTATCTTCAAAAAAATCCCTCTATGAAATACCTAAGTGCTATTATTTTTGCCGTCGCCATTGTGATTGCGGCATATTTTTTAGGAAATGCCTATGTTGAAAGAGCCCATCCTAAAGGAGTCATATCTGTTAAGCTACCGGGCAGCGAAAATTTTACTTCAGATCTTATTGTCTGGGAAGGCCGCTTTAGCAGGATGAGTCCTAATTTAAAGCAGGCGTACGAAGATCTAAATTCCGACAAGGAAACAGTTCGCAATTACCTGATCAACAACGGCATTAAAGCCGAAAATTTTGTTTTTAATTCTGTAGAAACCATTGAGCAACAGGAAAACCAATATCAAAACGGAAATTATGTCGGCAGCATTTTCAAAGGCTATGAATTAGTTCAAACGATAAAAATTGAATCGACCGATGTTGAACTTATTGAAAATGTTTCAGGGAAATTACAGAATTACTTAATCTCGGGGTACAGTTTAATTCCACTCCTCCACGTTATTACTACACGAAGATTGCTGATCTTAAAATCGAGATGATATCTAAAGCCACAGAAGATGCTCGTTTGCGGGCAGAAAGAATTGCGGAAAACAGTGGTGGTTCTCTGGGGGAATTAAATAATGCCGTGATGGGTGTTTTTCAAATCACCGGGCAGAATAGCGGGGAAGATTACAGCTGGAGTGGAGCCTACAACACCCACGACAAAAATAAAACAGCTTCTATTACAATGCGCCTCGAGTACGATATTGATTAATTTGAGGGATTCCGGTACATATCATATTCACCTTTATTCCTTCAGTTAATTAACTGTAACTACTTGAACTTCTTTAGATTTTAATTAAATTTAAGGAATGCTTCTCTGTATTAAGATAGCACGGAGGATTGTCCTGATTTCACAGCTACTTTTCTTCCGGATAAACCCTTCATTTAGAGCAGAAGAAAAATTAAAATGGGCAATATGATTAATGATCTTTTTTCTGAAACCTGGAAAGAATTAAAGTGCGGTATTGAAGATTCTGGCCATCCATTTAAAGTTTGTGCTTTAGCCAGTTTGGAAGAATCGGGGAAAATCAAGCAGCGCATGTTAAGGCTTAGAAAAATTACCCATAATGATACCTTTCTTTTTTATACTGATGCACGTTCTTTTAAAGTGCAACAGTTAAAACTTAACCCTTATGGAAGTGTAATTTTTTATCACCCACTTTTACAGCTTCAGGTCTCCATCTGCGGAAAAGTGGTAGTACACGAGCAGGATGAAATTTATGAAGATCACAAACTTGAAATAGAAGGAAGATCTGTTCAGGATTACAATACAAAATCTCCTCCAGGTAAAAAAATTAAAAATCCCATTGATGTGACCAGAACCAGAGAGTTGCATTTTTCAGTCATCGAATTAATCCCGGAGCAGATAGATTACTTAAAATTACGCGCAGAACCTAACAGACTTCGAGCTACTTTCACAAAAACAGAAGAGGGATGGGATAAAACCTTTCTCGTTCCTTGAAAAATACATTTCAGCTAGAAAGCTCAATGTAAAGAATAAAAAAACTCCTTAGTTTCCCAAGGAGTTTAAAAAGGGTAGAAGACCGGGTTCGAACTAAGCGACCTCTTGAACCACAATCAAGCGCTCTAACCAGCTGAGCTACAACTACCATTTATTTGCGGTTGCAAATGTATATTATTTCTATATTTCAACAAAGAAAAAAAGTAAATTAAATTAGGTCAAATATGGAATCGACTGCAGCATAACGCTCTACGGTAAAGCCCTCAGCGTGATCTGTTCCTATTAATCTTCCTAAATCCCTTGCTCTATAAGTTATACTATCTAAAAAATTATCACTTGAAATGGGAGTGGCGGGTTCTTTGCTGTTCTCATTCCAAAATTGAGTTTTGTAGGCTTTAACAGCAGCAAGTTTAACATCCATATATCCTGAAATATCAATAACTATATCAGGTTCAATATTTTGCCACTGTATATAGTGATAAACATGTTTTGGCCTCCAGGCCTCCTGTTCCTCTCCGTTAATCGAAGTTTCAATCCTTCTTAGTCCGCTTAAAAAACAGGCATCACTTACCAGTTTTGCACTTCTACCATGATCTATATGCCTATCTTCAACTGCATTACATAAAACGATCTCCGGCCTATATTTACGCAGCATTTTGATAATTTCTATTTGGTGAGCCTCGTCATTAACGAAAAAAGCATCCCGGAAGCCCAGATTTTCTCTTACACTCAGTCTCAATATTTCTGCGGCTGCGGCAGCTTCTTCTTTTCTTGTTTCGGCTGTACCTCTTGTACCCATTTCTCCCCGCGTAAGATCCAAAATGCCAATTTTCTTACCACGGTCTACTTCCTTTGCCAAAGTCCCTGAACAACTTAATTCAACATCATCGGGGTGAGCACCAATTGCCAGAATATCTAACTTCATTAATATTTATTGTTTTTTATTTTTCCACCAGAATGAGATCTGGGTTTGTTTCCTATTCTTTAAAAGAGCCACTAATGCACTAATATTTTTGTGAGAGATTCTAAAAAATGTCAATATTCCAATTTGTATGTCTTCCCTTCTTTTACTCTTTAAACTTTCCTCTTTAACTCTTTGACTTCTTAACTCTTTGACTTCTTAACTCTTTTCCTCTTTAACTTTTAAATCTGCTAATTATCCTGTAGTTCTTTTACTTCAGTTCTCACAACCTTTAAAGCTTGCTCAATATCAGCAATAAGATCTTTTTTATCTTCTATACCCACAGAAAATCTTAAAAGACCATTTTTTATTCCCTGCTTCTCCCTTTCCTCAGGAGTTAACAGCGCATGTGAAGTTAGAGTTGGAGCTACTATTGTTGATTCTACTCCGGCAAGGCTCATACTTGATTTTATTAATTTCAAGGATTTGGAGAAGAAAGAAGAATCCAGGCCGTCTCTTAGTTCAAAAGAAAGCATTCCTCCAAAACCCTTCATTTGTGCCTTTGCAAGTTCATGATCCGGGTGGGATTCCAGCCCGGGATAATATACTCTTGCAACATCAGGATGATTCTCAAGATATTTTGCCAGCTTTTGAGCGTTTTTATTTTGAGCTTTAACTCTTAATCCCATTGTCTTAATACTTCGTTCTAACATCCAGACAGTGTAATCACTAAGACTCCCGCCAAAATTTTTGGCCAGTTGGAAAATAGTATCTATGTGTTTTTCTGAAGAAATAACCGTTCCCGCCAGAATATCACTGTGGCCTCCCATATATTTCGTGGCCGAATGAATTACAACGTCAATTCCAAAGTCTATCGGATTTTGATTAACCGGGGACGCAAAAGTATTGTCAATCATACTTACCAGGTTGTGACGCTTTGCAATTTCAGCAACTGCTTTTACATCTGTAATTGTTAGCAATGGGTTTGAAGGAGTTTCTATATAAATAACTTTAGTGTTATCTTTAATTTCTGCTTCAAATTCTTCCGGTGAAGATCCTGTCGTAAAAGAATATTCTATTCCGAATTTTTCAAATTCCTCCACCACTAAATTGCTGGTGCCTCCGTATAATGTATTCTGGAAAACAACGTGATCTCCTTTATGTAAAAATGCCATTAAGGAAGTACTCACTGCAGCCATTCCGCTCCCGAAAATCAATGCTTCCTCCCCGTGTTCCAGAGCTGCCATTTTTTTTGCCAATGCTACCTGATTTGGAGTATTAAAGTAACGAGGATAGCGTTTCACCTCAACATCTTCAAATGCATAAGAAGTAGACATATAAAGAGGCGATACTGCACCTTTATATTGAGAATCTTCCAATTCTCCGGCGTGGGTACAAACAGTGTTAAGTCCGTGGGATTTATGGTACATAAAGAGGTAATTAAGGTTAATTTAATTCTGCCCCTAAGGTAAAAATAATTATTCTAAATCTCTTTGGCGGGAGGCTTCTTCTCCCTGTTAAGCTTTCGCCAATATGAAGTTTTACCAGAGTATTAGAGAGCTTGTCTTTTTCTTTAAGAGCTACTTTTTTATCTTTACCTAATGAAATCACTATTTATAAATATTCAGGATCTGGTACAGGTAAGGGAAACCTCTGTAGAAAAACTTTCAGGTGAAGAAATGAAGGAGTTACCCTGCATAAAAAATGCCTGGTTACTTATAGAAAATGATAAAATAGCCGACTACGGTAAGATGGACTCTCTTCCGGAGTTCGATAATATTCAGGCTGAAGATCTTTCAGGAAAAATAGTAGTTCCCACCTGGTGCGATTCTCATACTCATCTTGTCTATGCTAGGAACCGGGAGCAGGAATTTGTAGACAGAATAAATGGCCTCACCTATACTGAAATTGCCAACCGCGGTGGCGGTATATTAAATAGTGCTAAAACACTTCAGGAAACTTCCGAAGAAGATATATACCAACAGTCGGCTGCAAGACTGGAGCAGGTCATGAAACTTGGTACAGGAGCCATAGAAATTAAATCAGGTTATGGACTTACAAAGGAAGCAGAATTAAAAATGCTTCGGGTTATTAAAAAGTTGAAACAGAATTATTCTTTACCCATTAAAGCTACTTTTTTGGGAGCACATGCCCTTCCGACGGAATTTAAAAATAGAAGAGAAGAATATGTCGACTATGTAATAGACGAAATTTTACCGGAAGTAGCAAAACAGGACCTAGCAGAATATATTGATATTTTTTGTGAGGAAGGATATTTCACTACGGCCGACACAGAAAAACTACTTAAAGCAGCAAGGGAATGTGGACTGGTTCCAAAAATCCATGTTAATCAGTTTAACGCCATTGGGGGAGTAAAAACAGGAGTAAATAATAATGCTCTTAGTGTGGATCATCTGGAAGTAATGAGAGATGAGGATATTGAAGTGCTGAAAAATTCAGCTACAATGCTAGTAGCTCTTCCCGGATGTTCACTTTTCCTCGGTATCCCGTATACTCCTGCAAGAGAAATGATAGACGCAGGATTACCTCTTGCGCTTGCGACAGATTACAATCCCGGAAGTGCTCCCAGTGGAAATATGAATTTAGTGGTTTCCCTGGCCTGTATGAAAATGAAAATGACTCCCGAGGAGGCTATTAATGCCGCCACCATTAATGCTGCTTATGCGATGGGCCTTTCCTCCACCCACGGAAGTATTACTAAAGGTAAGGCTGCTAATTTTATTGTTACAGAAAAAATACCTTCTTACGCTCACCTCCCCTACTCATTTGGAAACAACGAAATTGATTCCGTTTTCATAAATGGTAAAAAGGTTAATTGATGGTGAAGTTCAAAATTTATAATTCGGCCATAATTGAGAGATTGATTTCTAAAAGAGAGGGAGAAATAAAGTTTGGTGAGAAAATAGTTTCTATTCAGGATCTATCACAATTACAAAATAGTCCTGCCCGTTATGTGCTTCTTGGAATACCTGAAGATATTGGGGTGAGGGCAAACAAAGGAAAACCGGGAACAACAGGAACCTGGCAGGTGATGCTTAAAACTCTGCTGAATATACAGGCCAATAAATATACAAATCCCGAAAATCTACTATTATTAGGAGAAGTTGATTGTAGCGAAGCCATGACTAAAGCTGCGAATATTGATGAAAATGATCCTAATTATCTTGCAAAACTGGGAGACCTGGTAAAAGAAATTGATCTTGTAGTGAGTGATATAGTGGAAGTAATTGTAGCTGCAGGAAAGATTCCGATTATTATAGGTGGGGGACATAATAACGCTTATGGCAATATCAAAGGCACCAGCCTGGCACTCAAAAAGCCTGTAAATATTTTAAATATTGATGCTCATACCGATATGCGGAAGCTCGAGCACAGGCATAGCGGAAATGGCTTTAGTTACTGCAGAAAAGAAAACTACCTGGCAAAATACAGGGTTTTTGGTGTGCATCAAAATTATACCCCGGCATATATTTTTGAAAATATGGATGCTTCAGAAAATGATCAATACCTAAGCTCTTTGAACATCTTATACTGAAATCCTCAAAGCAGATCCTTGAAGCTTATACAGAAGAACTGGCTTTAATATCCAATGCCAACTTTGGTTTGGAACTGGACGTCGACGCCATTGAAGACTTCCCCAGCAGCGCACAAACTCCCAGCGGATTTCCATTTAATATGGTGAGAAACTTTATAACTATTGCAGGGAAAAACGAGAAAATTAAATACCTTCATATTTGTGAGGCTGCCGTTTCGCCTTTAACAGAAGGGAAAGTAGGAAAAGCTTTAAGCTATTTAATAACAGATTTCTTAAATCCAAAAATCTAATGCTGGAAAAAATACAGGATTACATTGAATATGCAGCCCTTGGGATTGAAATCGCAGGTGTAATAGTGATGGTAATTGGGCCTCTTTTCGCTTTATGGCGTTATGCATTTAATAAACACAACGATGGAAGTTCTTACCGTACGTTTCGCCATGATCTGGGAAAGGCCATTTTGCTTGGTTTGGAATTTCTTGTTGCAGGAGACATAATTGCCACGGTAAGTACAGATCCTACTATAGAAAAAGTATTGGTGCTGGGTATAATTGTTCTTATAAGAACTTTTCTTAGCCTTTCACTTCAGGTCGAGCTTGAAGGACGCTGGCCGTGGCAGAAAAAAACCATTGGAGATTAATTATGGAGATTATCGATTTTGACCCTAAACATGCTGAAGATTTTAAGGAATTAAATCTTGCATGGCTAAATAAATTTTTCTGGGTAGAGCCACACGATGAAGAAGTGCTTGGAAAGCCTCAAAAATATATTTTAGATCCCGGAGGAAACATATTTTTCGTAAAGGAAGGCGACAGGATAATTGGAACAGTGGCTCTTATGAAGTTAGAAGATGGTGTATTTGAACTCACAAAAATGGCAATTACACCTGATTCACAAGGTAAAAAAATAGGTCAGAAATTAATGGAACACACCCTTGGATACGCAAAAGCACAAGGTTGGAAAAAATTAATAATCTACTCGAGCCGAAAACTGGTAAATGCTCTTCACATTTACAGAAAGTATGGCTTTATTGAAATTCCTATAGAGGTAAACAATCCCTATGCCCGCGGAGACATAAAACTGGAACTGCTACTCTCTTAAAATATTCCTAAATGAGTAAACCTCAGTTTTTCGTTGCGTAACTTTAACTGAAAATACGCTAATTATGAAACAATTACTAACTCTTTTAATTTGCATTTCCATTATGGCATGCAAAAATGAGAACCGTGAAAACACCGAAGAATATAATTCGGAAGTGACAGAAGCATCTCAAAAAGTGGAACAGGAAAACGACTCTATTCCTGTTGAAATTAAGCCAATTTCCCATGCAACTGCTGTGTTGACCTGGGATAACACCGTTATTTATCTAGATCCCACAGGAGGAGCAGAAGCTTTTCAGGGAAGTGAGAAGCCGGGCTTTGTTTTAATTACAGATATCCATGGAGATCATATGGATGCTAAAACACTTACTGCACTACAATTGGGAAGCACTCAGATTATTGCGCCGCAGGCTGTAAAAGATCAGCTACCGCAGGAGCTACAGGGACAGGTTACGGTAATGAACAATGGAGAAAGTCTGGATGTTCAGGGAATTAATATAGAAGCTATTCCCATGTATAATTTACCTGAAGATCCTGAAGGTTTTCACCCTAAAGGACGAGGGAACGGATATGTACTGGAAAAAGATGGGAACAGAATCTATATAGCCGGAGACACTGAAGCTATTCCTGAAATGAGAAATCTTCAGGACATTGATATTGCCCTTATTCCAATGAATTTACCTTACACTATGGAAGTCGAGCAGGCAGCAGAAGGAGTTTTGGCCTTTGAACCGAAACAGGTTTACCCATATCATTTCCGCGGTCAGGATGACTTTGCCGATGTAGAAAAGTTTAAAGAACTCATTAATCAGCAAAATCCTGAAATTGAAGTAGTACTGGCTTACTGGTATCCGGACAGACAGGAGTAACAATTATTAATAGAAGGCGGTTAAGTTTTCGGGTGTCAGGTCGAGCGCAGTCGAGACCTTCTAAATTGTTTGGTCGAGTGTAGTTGAGACCTTCTGAATAGTCTGGTCGAGCGCAGTCGAGACCTCTGCTCAAGAGGGACCCCTCGACTGCGCTCGGGAGACACTAAAAATTTTAAATCTCGTTGATTAAAGAGGCTGTATAGACGGTCTCTTTTTTTGGCCGAAAATTATTCAGAATAAGTCAAAGTTCCTCTTAAAATTTCAGAAACACCTCCATCGCTGTCGGTTACCAGTAGAAGTTCTGCCTCCCCTTCTTTTTCTGAAAGAACAGTCACCGATTCTACTTTTATCATCAACGATTTTCCTCCCTGCTGTATTAAAGCCGAGGCCGGAGTGTTATTTACAGAAAGATCATTAATTTTAAAAGCTCCAATAAAACTTCCCAGCACTTCCCCGTCATCAATCCAGTTTGCTGTGTTTTCCACAGTTGCAGTAAAGACAATTATTTCTGCTCCCTCTATATAAGAAGCTCCTGAAAAACCTGATTCTATGCCTTGAATTTCGGGTAACTTAAACCGTATGATCTCCGGCAATGGAACTTCTCCTTTTTCTTCCAGGTATCTCCTGAATGTGGAAAGAGAATATTTAGCAATTAAATTTTTTCCTCTGTTAAACAGGTAAAGATCATCTTCTACAACCTCTGCAGCCTCAATATTAAGATGTTCAGAAGGTATTTCAGCCGCAGCTCTTAAACCGTCATAAATTTCTGTAATAGAAAATTCTTTCGGCACAATTTCTTCTGAAGAAAGATTTACCTCTACCAGCACATCCCTTTCCGGAGATTTAGATCCTGAACCAAAAATGAGGAGAACATTTCCTTCAGGATCAACTTTGGTCATTGCTTCAAAATCCGGCTTTACCAGCTTCTCAAAAATACTATCGGGTAAAGTGCGTTCCGGCAATAATGAAATCCTATCAATGACTTCGTTATTTTTATTCAGCTTAAACAGCCAGGGAGAATTATCTCCTATAATATATCTACCGTTCCTGGTTTCTTCTATTCCTGATGCTGAAGGAATTTCATTCAGCTCATTTATCTCCAGTAATTTAAATTCTACGTTTGTTGGTTTACAATTACTCATAAGGATTAAAATCATTATCCACAAAACACTCCCGGCGTTTCTCATTCTTACTTTTTTCTCTCACCAATTTCTGGTAAACACCATTCGTCCAACCAAATCCATCCTGCGTGGGATACTCTCCTCCCCCACTTTCCCTGGAAAGATCTTCAACATTGTATTTCTCCAGTAGTTTATAAGTTCTTTTATACACACCCGTATTTAACTGAAGCCACTTATTCTTAATATCAGTAGCCATTTCAAATTGATTATAGTTCCTGAGGCCCTGAATTGTGATCCATTGAAGTGGAGCCCAGCCATTAGGAGCATCCCATTGCTGCCCTGTATTATATGGTGTCGTAACCACACCTCCGGGTTGGATAAAAATTTGCTCAATTTTTGTGGCGACCATGGCAGCACGATTATCTGCAGCCAGTTTGAAGAATAATGGATATACGCCTGCAAGAGAAAGAACTTAGGTGTGGTTTTACGATCAACAAAATTGTAATCCATGTAATATTCCTCTACATTATTCCAGAAGTATTTCTCTATAGCTACTCGGCGTGCTTCACTTTTTTCAAAAATTCTTCAGCTTGAGCTGAATTTCCCGAGAGTTCATAAGCTTTGGCAATAGTTTTTTCAAGATTAAACAAAAGAGAATTCAGATCAACAGGAAGGATATCAGTCGTATGAATAGTAGAAAGATAAAAATTGCCCTCCACGTCACGACTTAACCACTTAGCTTGAAAAATCCCAACCTGATTCTGCTCCAGCCCTTAAATTTCTGTATACTTCTTCGCGGGATTTTCCCGGGAACATCTCCAGAGCCTTGTCGGCTGTTTTTACGTCTTCCCGGTAACTTTCAGGTCTGGGGGTGGCATAGTTATCCCAATATCTATTGAGGATTTCGCCTCCCGGTAATCTCACCACACGTTTATCTGCAGAATTTATTTCTGAAAGCTCTTCGGCACCATCCATCCAAAACTGGTATTCCTTCTCAAGATACGGGAGATACTTTTCATAAATATCGTCTCCTTCTATTTCAGCTAAAACCTCAACCATCTTTGCATAAAAAGGAGGTTGGGAACGGCCAAGGTAATAGGTGCGGTTTCCATTTGGAATGAAGCCATAGTTTTTAATCAGGTAGGAGAAGTTATCGACCATATTTTCTATAGTGCCGTACTCACCGTCTTCCTGGAGCCCCAGCATACTAAAATAGCTATCCCAGTAGTAAATTTCTCTGAACCTGCCACCGGGAACTATATAGGGATTGGGAAGAGGAATCAAAGTTCCTGAAATCGCCTCATCTGCAGGTCTTTTCAGGACATCCCATAAATAGGCAATATGTTTTTGAATAGAAGCCGAATCTGTCTGAAAATTATTTTGAGTACTGGGAATAGCAAAATGTTCTTCTAAAAAGTCCAGTTGAAAAGGGGTGGTTTTATTTTCCAGGGCTGCGTACCTCTGCCTTATTTCCTGTACATCATAAAGAGGAACAACATCTACAAAGGTTTTACTATCCGGGAAAAGCTCTTCATTCGATTGTACATCATAAAAAAGTTCTCCATATAGCTCTTCAGGGGGCAGGATCTGGACTTTCCTCTCAAGGCTGGCTTCCTTAACCTGGGCACAGGAGACGAGAAAAAGAAATATGATTCCGAAGAGGGATCTGTAAGAGTAATTTTTTTTCATTATTAAATATTAAGTAGCTCTAATTTACATATTTCCTGGTAGAAAGAGTAGCTACTGTACTTATTGCCGCTTTTGAACAATTGGATATGAGCTAAAAGGAAAAACCAATATTGAAGAAGACTCTATTAAGGGTGGGTGTTAATTCCGCTATTAAAGCATGCGAACCGCTTTTAATCCTGGCTCCAATTCCGGCGTTAACCGTGGGAAGAAATTTTGTGTCTTTAGAGGTACCTGCCTGACTGCCGTTTTCTACGACCACATTTTCCTCCCATGAGACCGCAGCACCAACTCCTGCGTATCCGTAAGGCTGAATTCTTTTGGAATTCCCCTGAAATTTGACAGCTATGGGAACGAGGTTTATGAGCTGAGTTCTAAAAAGAAATTCTCCATTTTCCAGACCTACAGGTGTCTCTTTTGGCTCTGTATTGTGATGATATATTATTCCCCGGGTTAGAATAAAGTTATTTGTGCGGTCAGGGTTAAATTTTTCCAGAAAAACAGCTCCCCTGAAACTTTTAAAATTGATATCAAAACTTACCGGAACCCCTACCAAAATATTCAGATTGTAGGAAGTTTTATCGGAATACGCTTCTACCGGAAAGGCTTCCTCAAACTGGCTGTTATAAGCGAGAATTTCCTTTTTTATAGCCTTTTCTGAATATTTCAAATCTTCGGAAACAGCCTCATTATCCTGAAGTACTCTTTTCAGGTCCTCCTGCCAGATTTTTTCAGGCCGCCTTACCTTTCTCTGTTTCCTGTCGGCAGGATTTATTTCCGGCCTCTTAAGATGAACTTCCTCCCCAGTAGTAGTATTAACAACAAAGAAATCGGGTTTATACCTCTGCGGATGGTTCCAGATATAGAGATCAATTTTCCCTTTTACAAGATTTTTTGCAAAGACAGGTTTAGCTGGTTTGTTCCTGTTTCCAGGAATAACTCTGGTACTAAATGTTCTTCCATTGCTGAATCCGAAAGCTTGAATATCTCCCGGTTCAAAAAATTCATCCATCGATTGAGGATCGATCCTAAAGTTCACTCCATTTGAGTATTCAGAATCCGGTGCATTCAGAATATAGCCGTGAATAGTGTCCTGATCTGTATGTACAATATATCCTGGCTCATAATTTTGTGCTTCAGCAACAAAAAATGGAAAACAAAAACCCAGGGCCAGAAGGATCCTCTTCATCTGATTGTTCTAAGTGATGGAAAATTAAGAAGAAACAATAAAAAAAGGAGTACTATTCTTAAAAATAATACTCCTCTAATTCTTTTTCTTTTGAATCTCTTAAGCTGTAAAGAGAGGTCGCCCCTGCATCATTTCAACCACACTTGCCTTAACTTCTGAAAGTTTACTTTCATTTTCAGGGTTAGTAATTGCCGTATCAATAAAATCTACGATACGTGCCATATCCTCTTCTTTAAGACCCCGCGTAGTAACGGCAGCTGTACCAATTCTAATTCCTGAAGTAACAAAAGGAGATTTATCATCAAAAGGAACCATATTCTTATTCACCGTAATTTCAGCTTTTCCTAATGCTTCTTCAGCCTGTTTTCCGGTTACATTTTTGCTTCTTAAATCGATCAACATCATGTGGTTATCGGTTCCGCCGGAGATAACATTATAATCTTTATCCATAAATGCTTTGGCCAAAGCTTTAGCATTTTTCTTAACCTGGACGGTGTAATACAAAAATTCATCGGTCAAAGCTTCTCCAAACGCAACTGCCTTAGCTGCAATAATATGTTCTAAAGGTCCACCCTGATTCCCTGGGAAAACTCCGCTGTCAAGCAAAGAAGACATTTTCTTTAAGTTCCCATTCTTCAGCTTTTCTCCAAATGGGTTATCAAAATCTTCACCCATCATTATTACTCCTCCTCTTGGACCACGCAGGGTTTTGTGAGTGGTGGAAGTAACAACATGACAATGAGGAATTGGATCGCTAAGTAATCCTTTTGCAATAAGTCCCGCCGGATGTGCAATATCAGCAAACAAAATTGCTCCTACACTATCTGCTATTTCCCGGAATCTTTTATAATCTATTTCTCTCGAATATGCAGATGCTCCGGCAATGATCATTTTGGGCTTCTCTTTTTGAGCAAGCTCTGCTATTTTATCATAATTCAATAATCCTGATTCTTCATCAACTCCATAAAATATAAGCTGATACAATCTTCCCGAAAAATTTACAGGAGAACCGTGAGTTAAATGACCACCATGAGAAAGATCAAATCCTAAGAATTTATCACCAGGTTTCATACATGCATGAAATACGGCTGTATTAGCCTGAGAACCGGAATGCGGCTGCACATTTGCATATTCCGCATTAAATAATTCTTTAAGGCGTTTTATAGCTAAAGTCTCTACCTTGTCGACTACCTCGCATCCTCCATAATAACGTTTCCCTGGATATCCTTCAGCGTATTTATTTGTAAGGACAGAACCTGCTGCTTCCAGCACTTGTTCACTTACGAAATTTTCACTTGCAATTAGTTCTAATCCATTGATTTGACGTTTCTTTTCTTCTTTAATTAGATCAAAAATTTCGGTATCTCGTTGCATGTTAATTTTTTACGTTAAATATTCACCAAAAGTAATAATTACATTCGGTTAATAAAGGGAAAATAATATATTTGAATGGAATTGAATTAAGAATAAAATCTAAAATTTATGCCAATTACAGCAAATGATCCTAAGCGCAAAACGTGGCTGGACACTCCTGACAATACCGACTTTCCAATACAAAATATCCCATTTGGAGTCTTTTTAACAAGGGACGATATTATTACTATTGGAACGAGGATAGGAGATTATGCCATCGATCTTGGAGCACTGCACCAGTTGGGATATTTTGAAGGTATACCTTTAACCGATGATATTTTCTTACAGGATACGCTGAACGATTTTATTTCTGACGGAAAGAAAACCTGGAGACTTGTAAGAAATCGAATTGCCGAAATTTTTGATGCCAATAACAATAAATTAAAAGAAAATCAGGACCATAGAAATATTGTTCTATTTACCCTTGATGAGATTGAGATGCAACTCCCTGTACTGGTAGGAGATTATACTGATTTTTATTCAAGTAAAGAACATGCTACTAACGTGGGAACCATGTTTCGGGATCCCGAAAATGCTTTATTGCCTAACTGGCTTCACATTCCCGTTGGATACCACGGGAGAAGTTCATCAATAATTCCCAGCGGAATTCCTGTTCACCGTCCTCAGGGACAAACTTTACCTCCGGGTGCCAAAGAACTAGGTTTTGGACCGTCTAAAAATGTAGACTTTGAGTTGGAAATGGCTTTTATTACTACAGATGCAAATCTTTTAGGTGAACCTATTCCTATTGAAGAAGCCGAAGAATATATTTTTGGTCTTGTGCTTTTTAATGACTGGAGCGCAAGGGACATCCAGAAATGGGAATATGTACCACTGGGGCCTTTTCTTGCAAAGAATTTCGCTTCTTCAGTTTCTCCCTGGATTGTAACTTTAGATGCGCTGGAGCCATTTAGAACTGAAGGGCCAAAACCTGAAAAAGAACTCCTTCCCTACCTGCAATACAAAGGAAAAAAGAGTTTTGACATAAAACTGGAAGTAGCCATACAACCTGAAGATAACGAAGAAACGACTCTATCCCGGTCCAACTTTAAATACATGTACTGGAATATGAGTCAGCAACTGGCGCATCATACCATTAATGGCTGTCCTGTAAATTCAGGAGACATGATGGGATCAGGAACCATTTCGGGTCCTACTCCCGATACATACGGTTCGATGCTGGAACTTTCCTGGAAAGGGGAAAAACCACTTAAGCTAAAGGACGGTTCTGAAAGAAAATTTATTGAAGATAATGACACTGTAATAATGCGCGGCTATTGTGAAGGGAAAGACAGAAGGATAGGTTTTGGCGAGGTGCGAACGAAACTCCTTCCGGTTTTTCAACACAAGAAGAAATAATTGAAAACAAGAATAATAAAAAAGCCACCGCATGGGTGGCTTTTTTGCGTGTAAATAATTGCTAATCAAGCTTTCAAGCTTTAGATCCACCACTATTAGGTTCATCCTCCTCATCATCTCGTGTTTGTTGGCGCTCGGTAGCTCGATCACCAACTAAATAGTTGTTTTGCTTCTTATTCTTTTTATAATCCTCCGGATCCACACCCTCGGGACGATTTGTTTGTTCCTGATCTGCAAGGGTATTTTGGTTTTCTACATTTTCCTCTTCAGTACTCGTATTGTAACTTCTTGGACTAAGCCTGTTGTCTTCTCTGGACCTGATCCCAATTTTTATTTTTTCGCTCCTCCTGATTTATTTCCGTCTGCTGCTTTTGATTTTCCTGAGAATTTCCCCGCTCTTGATCTTTATCAGCTTTATCGAATTTTTGATCTCTATTCAAGTTGTTTTCCATGACTCCTATAATTTAAATTCTTCTTCAATTTACAAACCTCAACCAATTCTCCCCGAATCGATTAATAAACTTTAACAACGAATTACTAAATTTATATAAAGGTGAAACCCTAAGAAGACCCACCATTTTTATACAAAAAACCACCGGAATTATCCCCGATGGCTTTTTTGATTATCCAGTCAAAAATGACTACTCTTCCTCTTCCCGGCTCCTGTCTTTTCTATGGTCAGTCACCTGATTATCTACAGAGCCTTGTTTTCCGCCCTGCTGTCCTCTTTCCTGATTTTGTGCCTGATTTTTTCGATTACCTGATTGTTGATTCTGTCCTCCATATCCACCGTTTTGCCCCTGAGACTTCTGGCGGTCATTATCCTTCTGTTGATTCTTTTGATCCTGGTTTCGATTTTGATTTTCCATGATATTATTTTTAAATGGTTAATAAAATTCCACCTTCAATTTACATCCTCAACTTCCTATCATTAAACCGATTAATAAACTTTAACAGCCAAATCAAAAATTTGTATAAAGGGGGAAATCTATGCAACAAATTGGTTTAAACTACCTAGGCCTTTACTTCGCTGTGGGAGGCGTCATAAACCACTTTACCGTTCTTAATGACAATTAATTGTGGACTTTCGTGAGGTACATTAAATTTAGACGCAATTTTATTGGAAATCTCCCGGTGACTCAGGAGATCCAGAAAATAAAGTTTTGCCTGTCCTTCCTTCAAATCGTATTCCTGCTCAAACTGTCTTAGTACCATTCTACTAATCCCGCAACTGGTTGAGTGCTTTAATATAACTACAGGTTTCTCTTTCGAAATTTGCTCTATTTCATCAAGGGTATCTACACTTGTCAACTCCTCCCACGGCACATTAATTATCTCACGCTTTGCAATATCTCTTTCACTTTTAAACATTTTATCAAAAAATCCCATTTCTCTTGTTTTTAAAAATATAAATTTAAAGGATGTACGATAAAATCTTGCCTATAGAACTATTAAAGTTTCTATAAGATCAGGATCCAAATATTTTAAGCCTTAATTTTACGATAATATAAGTAAGGCACCAGTCATTTTGTCGGTTTAAAAGCAAAATAACCAGCCATTTAGGCAGTCTCTTGCTGCTGGTATATGCTTTGCTAATTAGGTTTGAACATAAACTGAAAGCTATGAATCTTAACAACTTTACTATAAAATCACAGGAGGCCATCCAGCAAGCTCAACAGCTTGCACAAGAGCTTGGCCACCAGCAAATTGAAAATGAACACATTTTTAAAGCTATTACTTTAGTTGATGAAAACGTGACCCCATTTTTACTGAAGAAATTAAATATTAACGTCAACCTGTTTAATCAGATCATTGATAACACGTTACAAAGTTTCCCGAAAGTTAGCGGTGGAGACATTATGTTGTCAAGAGAGGCCTCCAAAACTTTAAATGAAGCCTCCAGTGTTGCTAAAAAAATGAACGATGAGTTTGTTTCTGTAGAACACCTTATCCTGGCCATCTTTAAATCCTCCAGTAAAGTCGCTCAAATTTTAAAAGACCAGGGTGCTACTGAAAAAGGTTTAAAATCAGCTATAGAGGAACTAAGAAAAGGAGATAGAGTTACTTCACAAAGTGCAGAAGAAACTTACAATTCCTTAAACAAATATGCCAAAAATCTCAATCAGCTTGCTGAAGAAGGAAAGCTTGATCCGGTAATCGGCCGGGACGAAGAAATACGAAGAGTTTTGCAAATCCTTTCCCGAAGGACCAAGAACAACCCAATGCTCGTGGGTGAACCGGGGGTTGGAAAAACAGCAATTGCTGAAGGACTTGCCCATAGAATAATTGCAGGAGATATTCCTGAAAATCTTAGGGATAAGCAAATCTATTCCCTGGATATGGGAGCATTAATCGCAGGTGCCAAATATAAAGGCGAATTTGAAGAGCGTTTAAAAGCAGTAGTGAAAGAAGTTACCATGGTAGTGAAGGTAATATAGTCCTTTTTATAGATGAGATCCACACTCTCGTAGGAGCAGGTGGAGGTCAGGGTGCAATGGATGCCGCTAATATTCTTAAACCTGCACTTGCACGAGGAGAACTTCGTGCGATAGGAGCTACTACTCTGGATGAGTATCAAAAATATTTTGAAAAGGATAAAGCACTGGAAAGAAGGTTCCAGAAGGTCATGGTAGATGAGCCGGACACTGAGAGTGCAATTTCGATCCTTAGAGGTATAAAGGAAAAATACGAAACCCACCATAAGGTTCGAATTAAAGACGAAGCAATTATTGCTGCCGTGGAGTTATCACAACGCTACATAACCAACAGGTTCTTACCTGATAAGGCTATTGACCTTATGGATGAATCAGCTTCTAAATTACGGATGGAGATCAACTCCAAGCCTGAAGAACTGGATGTTCTTGACAGGAAGATCACTCAGCTGGAAATCGAACTGGAAGCAATTAAGAGAGAAAATGATGAAAATAAACTGAAATCCCTTAGAGCTGACCTTGCCAACCTTAAAGAAGAAAGAAACGAGTTAAATGCTCGCTGGAAGAATGAAAAAGAAGTAGTAGATAATATCCAGACCGCAAAGTCTGATATTGAGCAATTTAAACTGGAAGCTGAAAGAGCTGAACGTGAAGGAGATTATGGTAAGGTTGCGGAGTTGCGGTATGGCAAAATAAAAGAGGCACAAGAACGGCTGGAAAAACTTCAGAAACAGCTTGATGAAAATCAGGACAGCCACACCCTTATAAAAGAGGAGGTGACTTACGAAGATATTGCAGAAGTTGTCGCAAAATGGACAGGAGTGCCTGTGACCAAAATGCTGCAAAGCGAGCGTGAAAAACTTCTAAAACTGGAAGATGAACTTCATAAGCGTGTTGTAGGTCAGGAAGAAGCTATTCAGGCAGTGAGTGACGCGGTGCGAAGAAGCCGTGCAGGCCTACAGGATCAGAAAAAGCCTATCGGGACATTCCTTTTCCTGGGAACAACAGGTGTTGGTAAGACCGAATTAGCTAAAGCTCTGGCAGAATATCTCTTTGACGATGAGGCAGCAATGACGAGGATAGATATGAGTGAGTACCAGGAGCGCCACGCTGTAAGTCGCCTTGTGGGTGCACCTCCGGGATATGTTGGTTATGATGAAGGAGGACAATTAACTGAGGCTGTAAGAAGAAAACCTTATTCAGTCGTCCTTCTGGATGAAATTGAAAAGGCGCATCCCGACACCTTTAACATCCTGTTACAGGTGTTGGATGAGGGAAGACTTACCGATAACAAAGGAAGACTTGCTGATTTTAAGAACACCATTATTATTATGACCTCCAACATGGGTTCTCAAATTATTCAGGAGAAATTTGAGGCAGTAAAGGATATAGAAACAGCGATGGAAAGCGCAAAAACTGAAGTACTCGGGCTGTTAAAACAAAGTGTAAGACCGGAATTCATCAACAGGATAGACGATATAGTAATGTTCACGCCGCTATCGCAGAAGGATATCCGAAAGATCGTTGATCTCCAATTAAAAGATGTGAAAAAGATGCTGGCAAAACAGGGAATTGTATTGGACGCAACAGAAGAAGCCATAAAATTCCTTGCTACACGTGGTTTTGATCCTCAATTTGGTGCACGTCCTGTAAAACGTGTAGTGCAAAGAGAAGTATTAAACAAACTATCTAAAGAAATCCTTTCAGGAAAAGTAACTACAGATAGTATTATCCTTCTTGATGAGTTCAACGATAACCTGGTCTTTAGAAATCAGGATGCGGTTGAAATTGAAAGTTAGTATCAGGTATATACATAAAAAAGGGCTGTTTTTACAGCCCTTTTCCTTTATTATATGTTACCTATAGTCGGTCAATTTCTCTTTTGAGTTCTTCCTTAGACTTTCCGGTTTTTTCCTGAAGTCTACCGAGCATCTCATCAAATTTCCCTTCGGAATACGTAGTATCATCATCGGTAAGATCTCCATAATTTTGTTTGAACTTACCTTTTACCTGTTTCCATTTTCCTTCTAATTGATCATTATTCATAACTTTCATTTTTGAGGGTTAATAATAAATAAATTTACCCCTTAATAAAAAGTTTTTATCTCAACGATATCACATTTTTCTCTTAAGGGAGTGTTATTTTTGCATTCAAATTTTCATATATGCTAAAGAAGATCATCCTTCTCCTCATGGTTTTGATATTGTGCTCGTGTGGAACTAACAAAAAGCTGATTTCCGCTAATGTCCAGGTAAAATTTCTGGATGATTTTATTATTTCTGAAGATCTTGAAGTAGGAGGCACAAAAGTGGGTGGATTGTCTGGTATAGATTATCACGACGGAACTTATTACCTTGTGGCAGATCATCCGGGCAATCCAAGGTTCTATAAAGCCAGGATAGAAATAAGAGAACGTAAAATAGATTCAGTAATTATTTCTGAAGTAATTGAACTTAAAAGAGAATCCTCCGATTTTTTAAAATTGAACACCCTTGACCTGGAGTCTATCCGCTTCAATCCCAAAACAGAAGAATTTATTTTCACTAGTGAAGGTTCCATTCAAAATGGTAAAGATCCGTCTGTTTTTAGTACGACCTCATCGGGAGAATATATTTCCCATTATGAACTTCCTGCATACTTTAAATCTTCAGGAGAACAGTCACCCCGGAATAATGGCGTATTTGAAGGTTTAGCTCCAGGTTATGATAAGACAGGATATTGGGTGGGTATGGAATTACCACTTAAGAAGGATGGATCTAAACCTAAATTATTCCCTACCAAATCCCCTATCCGAATATCCTTTTATAATAAAGATGGAGAAGCTACGAAACAATTTGTAATGCAACTTGAAGGAATCACTAAAATTCCATGGTTGTATTTTGCAGTAAATGGTTTGACTGAATTACTGGAATACGCGCCAGGCCAATTTCTCGTTCTCGAAAGGGCATTCTCTGCTTAGCCACGGCAGCAATGGCAATACTGTGAGAATTTTTGATGTAGACGCACGGAATGCCACAAATACGCTCGGTGCCGACAACTTAAGAAAGATAGATTATATAGCTGCGAAAAAAACTCTCGTTTTTGATTTTAAATCCATCAGGAAAGACCTTAAAGAACAAATAATCGACAATCTTGAATCAATAACTTTTGGACCGGATCTTCCAAATGGTAACAAAACACTTCTGTTAGCGTCAGATAACAACTTTAATTCTTTGGGGAGACAAATTTCCCAGATAATCTTAATGGAGTTAATAATAAAGAACTAAACTATGGAAAAACTAATATTATTCTTTTTACCCCTCTTCTTCTCCTGTAGCTTTGGAGATAAAAACACTACACCCCAGGAAACTTCAGAAGAACCGACTACTTACTATTTTATCCGCCACGCCGAGAAAGACATTTCCAATCCAAATAATCCTGATCCTGAACTTACTGAAGAAGGAATAAAACGATCAGAAAAGTGGGCAGAGGTTTTTAGAGATATTTCCTTTGATGCTATCTACAGTTCCGATTTTAAACGTACAAGAAATACTGCCCAAAAAATTGCAGATTTTCAGGAAAAGGAAGTTCAGCTTTACGATGTTAGTAAGCTGAATGATGAAAATTTTCAAAAAAACACGAAAGGAAAAACGGTTCTTGTTGTGGGTCACAGCAACACTAATCCCGCTTTTGTGAATTATATTCTGGAAGAGAAAAAATACAAAGATATAGAAGAGAGCGAAAGCGGAAGTTTATTTATTGTTACGCTAATGCCAAACGGAACAAAGACTTCTGAAGTGCTTTACATAAATTAAAATTTACTGTTCTTCAATTCTGGTTACTAAATTCTGGCTCTTGTATCCGGTTTCCCGTATCTTGCCTATAAATCGAAATTTAAATAAATGACATTTGAAGACCTTCCTTTATCCCAAAATATCCTACAAGGAATAGCAGAACTTGGTCACAATACTCCTACTCCGGTTCAGGAAAAGGTAATTCCTGAGGTTCTGAGAAGGAATGATGTTTTGGCTTCGGCTCAAACAGGTACAGGAAAAACGGGAGCTTTTGCTATTCCGCTTTTGCAGCTTTTACAGAAGCAGGTGGCAAAGGAAAGTTCAGAAAAACATCCTACTGTCCTTATAATTAGCCCCACCAGGGAACTGGCGGTACAGATCGAGGAAAACATAAGATCTTATGCAAGGTTTACTGATGTTAAATCAGGAGTTGTTTTTGGTGGTGCATCAATGCAGCCTCAAATCAATTTGCTGCGCGATGGGCTTCATATCCTTGTAGCGACTCCGGGAAGATTGCTGGATCTGAGAAAACAGGGATATATTGATCTTGATAAGATAGAAGTGCTGGTGCTTGATGAAGCTGACCTCATGTTGGATATGGGCTTTATTGATGAAGTTCAAAAGATAATCCGGTTATCATCTAATCTTGTACAAAGGCTGATGTTTTCTGCCACTATTCCTCCTAAAGTACAGGACCTCGCGAAAACACTACTTCAGGAGCCCGAAAGAATTGAGGTGGATCAAAATTCTTCTGCCGCCCCGGAAGTACAACAGAAACTCTACCTGGTTCCAAAACAGGACAAAACCGAACTTCTCCTTTTTGTTATGCGGAATGTGGTGAAGGAAAAATCGGTATTGATTTTCCGAAGAACAAAATTCGGCGTGGAGAAAGCTTTTGATTCCCTCAATAAGAACGGTTTTAAAGCTGAAGCTCTGCACGGGGATAAGAGTCAAAGCGAACGTTCTATCGCTTTAAACAAATTCAAGAACAAAGAGGTAAACATCCTGGTAGCCACCGATGTTGCTGCGAGAGGACTGGATATTGATCTACTGGATTACGTAATAAATTTTGATATTCCCAATCTACCGGAAGTATACGTGCACCGCATTGGCCGAACTAAGCAGGGCAGGGAATGTAGGAGCTTCCATCTCCTTTTGCAGTGCAGATGAAAGAGACTATATTAAAAATATCGAGAAGCTAATTGGTACAACAATTCCTATGGAAGAGAACCATCCTTACCCGCAGGCTAAAGATGCTACTCCTCCTGTTCATAAAAAGAAAGGCAGCAAACATAAAAAAGGAAGAAAAGGGAGTGGTTCAAAAGAAAATAAGAAGCGCTGGTACTAGGGTTGGTTATAGGTTATAGGTTATAGGTTATAGGTTATAGGTTATAGGTTATAGGTTATAGGTTATAGGTTATAGGTTATAGGTTATAGGTTATAGGTTATAGGTTATAGGTTATAGGTTATAAAATTAAAAAATGAAATCTGAAACCATAAGACTTTAACCTTAAAAAATATTGTTATAACTACAATTTTCAAGCACCTTTCAGGCATTTTGGATACATATAGATAAACCATACCCGAAAAATGAAAAACATTTTATTTTTTCTGTCATTAATGCTTTTTATTTCCTGTAGTAGCGATGAAGAACCCATTAATGACCAGCAGTTAAATGGAAACTGGTTTTTAACTGATATTGACTGTTTTTGCGGATTTGATTCTTCCATAGAAATAAAGGATTTCAAACTCAGGATTGACGATTCTGAAAAAGTACTTTATCTAAACAACCCAACTGAAGATTATTTTTACATTGCAGAATCAGGGGCTTATGAGTATGTACTGGAAACAGGATCTATAATTAAAGTCATTGGTGGAGATTCTTTTTATTACGAACTTCAGGGATCTAAACTTTATTTAACCCGCATTGATGATCCTGCAATTGCTGATGATGAACTTTATCTAATTTATGAAAGAGCGGGAAACTAATATTCAGTACTAACATAACAAAAAAAACTCCGAAGATCTTTCGGAGTTTTTCTGTTAATACCTGGATTATCTTACCAGTTTCTTGTATTTGATTCGCTTCGGCATTAAATCTCCACCTAAACGTTTTTTCTTGTTCTCTTCATATTCAGAAAAACTTCCTTCAAAAAAGTAAACTTGTGAGTCTCCTTCAAAAGCCAGGATATGGGTACAAACCCTATCCATAAACCACCTGTCGTGAGAGATTACCACCGCACAACCTGCAAAGTTTTCCAAACCTTCTTCCAAAGCTCTCAACGTGTTTACGTCAAGGTCGTTTGAAGGCTCATCCAGTAACAGTACGTTCCCTTCTTCTTTTAAGGTCATTGCGAGGTGAAGCCTGTTTCTTTCCCCACCCGATAATGCGCTTACTTTTTTGTTTTGCTCACTTCCTCCAAAGTTGAATCTGCTAAGGTATGCACGGGAATTTACCTGTCTTCCTCCCATCATCACCAGTTCCTGACCATCACAAAAGTTCTCCCAAATGGACCTGTTAGGATCTATATTAGAATGACTTTGATCTACATAAGCGATCTTTACAGTATCCCCTACTTCAAAATTCCCTTTGTCCGGCTGTTCTTCGCCCATGATCATCTTGAAAATAGTGGTTTTACTTAGCACCGTTAGGACCTATAATTCCTACGATTCCCGCTTGTGGCAGAGTGAAATTTAGGTCTTCATAAAGCAACTTGTCACCAAAGGCCTTGCTCACCCCTTTAGCTTCAATAACATTGGTTCCTAAACGAGGGCCGTTAGGAATATAGATCTCCAGCTTTTCATCCATTTGCTTTTGATCCTGGCTCATTAATTTATCGTAATTATTTAAACGGGCTTTTTGCTTCGTCTGCCTTCCTTTAGGAGACATCCTCGCCCATTCCAATTCCCGTTCAAGAGTTTTCTGGCGCTTGCTAGCCTGCTTTTGCTCCTGTGCAAGACGCTTCGATTTTTGATCCAGCCAGGAAGAATAATTTCCTTTCCATGGAATACCTTCTCCCCTATCCAACTCCAGGATCCATCCTGCAACATTATCAAGGAAATAACGGTCGTGAGTAACGGCAATAACAGTTCCTTTATATTCGGCTAAATGATGTTCCAACCAGTGTACAGATTCGGCATCCAGGTGGTTTGTAGGCTCATCCAGGAGTAATACATCAGGCTCTTGCAAAAGAAGTCGACATAAGGCGACCCTTCTTCTTTCTCCTCCCGATAAAACCCCGATCTTTTTATCAGGTTCAGGAGTTCTTAAAGCATCCATTGCAATTTCCAGCTTGGTGTCAAGTTCCCAGGCGTTGGAAGCGTCTATTTTATCCTGAAGCTCTGCCTGCTTGTCCATCAACTTCTGCATCTTATCGGCATCCTCGTAAACTTCCGGAAGCCCGAACATATCGTTGATCTTGTTGTATTCATCAAGGATGGCAACAGTTTCCGCAGCACCTTCTTTTACTACTTCCAGTACAGTTTTTTCATCATCTAGCTTTGGCTCCTGCTCAAGATATCCTACAGTGTACCCCGGTGAGAAAACAACATCTCCCTGGAAGTTTTTTTCTTCTCCTGCAATAATGCGAAGCAAAGTGGATTTTCCTGATCCATTCAAACCAAGAATCCCGATCTTAGCACCGTAGAAAAAGCTTAAGTATATATTTTTAATAACCGGAGTGTTTGCACCGGGGTAAGACTTGGTGACTCCACTCATGGAAAAAATCACCTTTTTATCATCTGCCATTTCAATGTATTTTTTATCGTTTGTAAGTTCAGAATTTCAAAAATGCTGATCATAATTTATTAAGCAAATATCACAAAATTACGAGGATATTGCTATCTCTATACTCAGATTTATTCAGCGTAGAGCCCCAATTCTCTCAGCACTACAAGCAACTGCCCCGTGTGATAAGCATTGTGTTCGATCACCAATAACACCTCTCTAAGTAACGTATGATCTGTTCCAGTTCTTACAGGAAGTAATAATTGATTTTTCGAGTCCAGCAGGAAAGAAGACAGTTCTTTTCTATTGTCAAAAAAAGCCTGCTGTAATTCCTTCCATTGAGCTTCAGTATCGGGAGCTTCATTTTGCGGCCAATAATCTTTGGGCCAATTAGATTCTTTATAATCTTCAGCTTTACAATATTCCAGAATATCCTGCTGGGCATACCACATGTGGTAAAAAAGAGAGTAAAAGGAATAAGGCAAGCCTGATGGCTTTTCCCCCAGTTTCTCAAAAGAAATTTTGTCAAGCATTTTTTCAACAGCCATAAAAGCTTCTCCTCCCTTCAGGTGCTTTACAAGCTGTTCCCTGATTTTCTGCATTTCCTCCATCTTACACTCTTCCCTTTAAAGCATTAAATGCCCAGGACATAACAAAAAATCCAATTCCTACAGTACAAAAACCAATTGCGTAGTCAAGATATTTTAATACCCCTAATAGAACCAGTGCAATACCAATTATAAGCGTGCAAAATGACGCCCATGCAAATATGGTGTTCTTATTCATTCCCATAAAAAATTGTCTTTGTCGCGCCTAAATCATTTCCTGAATTCCCAACACGTTCTTACCTGATAGATTTCCCCGTGCTTTCCTGCGCCTGTTCTATACAAATATCGAATATTTTAATGATTTATTAGTCTTTTTAAATAAGCCCGATTTCGTATTTTAGCCAAGATACAAAAGCCCCGGGTACTTACCGGAATTTTTCGGGGACAACAACTTTACAACCGGAACTAACATAGCAGGTATGGATATTAACTTCAATAAAAATGAAGATCATAACAAACTTTTACTTTCAACTCTCAGGCACAGGCTTTCTGAAGTAAAACTTGGAGGCGGTGAAAAACGCATAGAAAAGCATCATGCCAAGGGAAAAATGACCGCCCGGGAAAGAATCGACTATTTACTCGATGATTCAAAGGAAGCTATTGAAATAGGAGCTTTTGCAGGAGACGGGATGTATAAGGAACACGGCGGCTGCCCAAGTGGTGGCGTGGTTGTAAAAATAGGCCGGGTAAGAGGCACACAATGTATAGTTGTTGCCAATGATGCCACTGTAAAAGCTATGCCTGGTTCCCTATTACTGCTAAAAAAAATCTGCGCGCCCAGGAAATCTCTATAGAAAATAGATTGCCAATAATATACCTTGTAGACAGTGCAGGGGTGTACCTGCCTATGCAGGACGATATTTTCCCCGATAAAGAGCACTTCGGAAGGATCTTTCGAAATAATGCCATTATGAGCAGCATGGGAATTACCCAGATCTCTGCCATAATGGGAAGTTGTGTTGCTTAGTGGCGCTTACCTGCCTATAATGAGCGATGAAGCTATAATTGTGGAAAAAACCGGAAGTATTTTTCTGGCAGGAAGTTATCTTGTTAAAGCAGCTATTGGGGAATCAATCGACAATGAAACTTTAGGAGGAGCTACTACACATTCAGAAATTAGCGGGGTTACCGATTATAAGGCGAAAGATGACAAGGATGCTCTTGACACCATTAAAAATATAATTGACAAAATTGGAGATTTTGACAAAGCAGGTTATAACCGAAAAGATCCTGTAGAGCCGAAAGATGAGCCGAAGGAAATTTACGGAATCCTGCCCCAAAAGCGTACAGACCAATATGATATGCGGGAGATTATTAAACGACTGGTAGATGCTTCAGAATTTGAAGAATATAAAGAAGGTTACGGACAAACAATTATTACTAGCTATGCAAGAATAGATGGCTGGGCTGTAGGAATAGTGGCAAATCAGCGTAAAGTTGTAAAAACAAAAAAAGGCGAAATGCAATTTGGCGGAGTGATATATTCAGATTCTGCCGATAAAGCCACAAGATTTATTGCTAATTGTAATCAGAAGAAAATCCCGCTGGTGTTTCTGCAGGATGTGACAGGCTTTATGGTGGGAAGTAAAAGTGAACATGGTGGGATCATTAAAGACGGTGCTAAAATGGTAAGTGCAGTAAGCAATTCGGTCGTACCAAAGTTTACCATAATTATTGGAAACTCTTACGGTGCAGGAAATTATGCGATGTGCGGAAAAGCTTATGACCCCCGATTAATAGTAGCATGGCCAAGCGCCGAACTTGCAGTAATGGGTGGTACCCAGGCGGCAAAAGTGCTGGCACAAATAGAAACTGCTTCAATGTCAAAAAAAGGTGAAAAGGTAGACGCTGAAAAAGAAAAAGAAGTATTTGAAAAGATCAAAAATAGATATGATGCTCAAACTTCTCCTTATTATGCAGCGGCACGGTTATGGACAGATGCTGTTATTGATCCGCTCGATACGAGGAAGTGGATCTCCAATGGAATTGAAGCCGCTAACCACGCTCCTATTACCAAAGATTTTAATTTAGGAGTGATTCAGACTTGATATTTTTTAATGCTTAACAGGGAATTACTTAAAATCCTTCTATGAAATTTAGCCTATACTTTTTATTAATTCTTTTTACAATATCAGGGTATTCACAGGATACTCTTCACAGACATTACATTTTACTCGAGCAATATGTAAAACTTGGCAATAATCTTACAAAGCAGGACTCATTAAATTTTCAATTTAAAGGAGAAGACACATTGGTCTTGGTTTCTCCGGATTTTTTAGAAAGGAATAACAATGGAATTAGGGTTGAATATGAACCCAAAGATTCCCTGTTCTTAGAGATTTACAAGGATGTGGTTTATGGCAAAATGAACAGTGAACAGAGGGAGAAAGAAACTATGAAATACTGGAAGGATGAAATCAAGATCTTTTTTGCTTCCGGTGTACCACAAGACCACTCCCAAAAATTGATGGAATTTGCAAAAGAAATTTCATCAGAAATAGATTCCCTTAAAATAACCAAAGTAGACAATAAAGAACAGTCCAATTTTATGATCTATTACCTTAACCGGGAATACAATATTGATTATGAGCCTCGTATTAATAATAGAAACGGGGGATACTATATTAACTGGAATGCAAAACAACAAATTTATAAAGGATATGTAAAGATCAATACAGAATTTGTTAAGAATGAAAATGACCAAGTACAACTTTTGTTTTTCCACTTCTTTAAATCCCTGGGGTATTTTAAAAGTTCAGAAAAACTGAACTGTGAAAGCTATTTATCAGCCTGTAGAGTTCCCCGAAGACTCACGCAATCAGATAGAGAAATTCTTAAATATCATTATTCCTATGGAATTTGTAAAGGTGTTATCTTAAAGACTTTTAACGAGTTACATGAAAGCATGCAAAAAACATTGCGCCATAATCCAAAAGCCCAACTATATGTCGTCCATTCAGAATAGGTCAATATACAAATGTGCAGGAATACTTTTTGTTTTTGCCTTTTTAGGTTTTTATCCCATACAGGCTCAGGTACTAAGTAATAAGCAGCAAAAATATACTGAAGCTGATACCCTGAGAGGATCTTTACGCTCTGAAAGAGCTTATGATGTTCAAAAGTATCACCTGCAGGTAAGAGTTGATCCTGAGGAAAGATTTATTTCCGGATTTAATACGATCAGTTTTAAGGCTGAAAAAGATCTCCCGGTGATGCAGATAGATCTTTTTGAGAATATGACTATTGATTCTATCCTTCGGAAGGATCAGCAGTTAAAATATAACCGACGACATAACGCTGTTTTTGTAGATTTGAAGGATCCTGTTAAAGCTTCAAAAACAGACTCTATAAAAGTATATTTTTCCGGCCACCCTATTGTTGCGAAAAATGCTCCCTGGGATGGTGGATTTGTTTTTACTAAAGATAAGGAGGGTAACCACTGGATAGCTGTTGCAGTACAGGGAACAGGTGCAAGCCTTTGGTATCCAAATAAAGATCATCAAAGTGACGAACCAGAGGCAGCCCTAATTGAAGTAGAAGTACCCAATGGGTTGATGAACGTGTCCAACGGGAAATTTCAGGGGGAAAAAGATATGGGAGACGGTTATACCCGCTGGAGTTGGAAAGTTACTAACCCCATTAACAACTACAATATTGTAGTTAACATTGCAAACTACACCCATTTTTCCGATAACTATAAAGATCTCGACCTGGATTACTACGTCCTGCCGTACAACCTGGACAAAGCAAAAAAGCAATTTGAAGAGGTAAAGCCAATGATGGAATGTTTTTATGAAAAATTTGGAGAATATCCATTTGCTGAAGATGGTTTCAAACTAGTTGAAACACCTTATTTGGGAATGGAACATCAAAGCGCTGTAGCATACGGAAATAATTATATGAAAGGTTACCTGGGGAATGACTTATCAGGTACCGGAATTGGCCTTCTTTGGGATTATATTATTATCCACGAATCCGGTCACGAATGGTATGGCAATAGCATTACTGCAAAAGATATTGCCGATATGTGGATCCACGAAGGTTTTACTGCTTATACTGAAGCTGTTTACGTGGAATGCTTAGATGGGGAAAAGAAAAAGCTCTTGAATACCTGAAAGGTGTTAGAAGGGGGGTTAGCAACCGTGCTCCTATTATTGGAGATTATGGCGTAAATAGTGAAGGTTCCGGCGATATGTATATGAAAGGAGCCAATCTTTTAAATACAATAAGAAGCATCTACAATGACGACAAACTGTGGTGGAAAACACTTAAGGATTATACAGTGTCCAATAAGCACAAGATCATTGACACCCAAACTACAGAAACTTTCTTTGATAAAGCCACTAAAGTTGACCTTCAGCCAGTTTTTGATCAATACCTGAGGCATACAGCTTTACCTCACCTCGAGTTTAAAAAGGAAGCTAATACCATCTCCTATCGTTGGAAAGTTGATGTTGAAAACTTTAAAATGCTTAGGTTGATGTTTTTATAAATGATAAAGAAACAAGGCTACAGCCTACTACCGATTGGAAGAAATTAAAATCTATAAATTCTTTAGATGCAATACAGCTTAATGAAAAGGAATTTTTCATCACCACCAATTTATAATCTGATATTATCAAGGGAAAAATTCTAATTTCGACTCTTAACGGTGTTTTCCCTATGGATCTTACCGTTAGGAGTTTCTTCAAATTTTTGCAGAAGATAAATTTTCTTTGGCACCTCGTATTTTTCCAGTGTATTAAGGTTTTGAATACTTTCCTTTAATTGTATCAAAAGTTCTTCAGAAAAATCTGCTTCAACAAATAGCACCAGTTTTTCTCCTAATGCATCATCTGGCATACCTGTTACAAAGAACCTGTTGTCTATAGCATTATTAAGCTTGCTTTCTATTTCTTCAGGAAATAATTTAATTCCGCCGGAGTTAACCACGTTATCATATCGTCCTTTCCAGTAGAATTTCTTATAAGTAACAATTTCTACCACATCGTTGGTAGTTATTATTCCCTCTGCCACTTTTGGAGCTTTTACCACAAGACAGCCTCTTTTATCTGTAGAAATACCAACGTCTGGCAGAACTTTAAAAGGAATAGATTGAGATTTCTTTTTTTGTGAATTAAGTCTCTTGGCAGCTATATGTGAGACAGTTTCAGTCATACCAAAAGTTTCATAAACTTTAGTGTCAAGATCTTTAACCATGTTTTGTAAATGTGGAGAAACCGCACCCCCACCCACTATCAACTTCTTAATAAGGTGTAAACGTCCTACAGAATTGTCCAGTTGAAATGGAGTCATAGCACAAAAATCATAGATCTTGAAAACCTGGTCCAGTGGATTGGAAGACGGTGGAACAAGATCTAACTCCCAGCCCAGGACCATTGCTCTCACCACCATCATCTTACCTGCTATGTAATTTGCTGGTAAGCACATTAAAGCTTTAGATTTTGCCGGAAGTTCAAAAAATTTACCTGTAGCAATGGCTGAATTGACCATGTGCTCCTTCTTAATCTTTATTTTTTTCGGTTTTCCGGTAGAACCTGATGTTTGTACTACAAGGAAAGCAGATGGTTTTACCCAATCCAGGATGAAGTCACCCACCAGTCCTTCATAGGGTTCTCCCTCTTTAATAAAGTTGTAGGCAATTTTCCGAAGATCGGCAATTGAAGAATGAAGTTTATTTAGCCTAAAATCTGGATGAACTTCCGGTACTTCAAATTTTTCATTCATATGTGCTGTATAAAAACAGTATTTTTTACATGAATTGCTAAATTTAACAAAATGTCCGAAAATTCTTAAACTTCTTCTGAAGGATTTAACATTACTGGTTTTTCTACTTTACCAAAAAGCTTATATCCCCAATTGGACCATTTATATTTACGGGCCATAATAAAGAGGAAAATAGGATATACAACAAGTACTAGTATTAGCACATCCCACCCTGCTGAAGGCTCAGAAATATCTTTTAGTATAGAATTAGTTTGAAAGGCAGTCCAGTCCGCAGTTACCAGGATCGCTGTAACCAGATTATTTCCTGCGTGAAAACCCAGGGCCAGCTCCAGCCCGTCGTCCATTAAAGCCATGATCCCCAGTAAAAACCCTGTTCCTATGTAGTAGATCATAATGATATTCCCAAGTTTAGTTACCTCAGGATTAAAGAAATGAAGACCTCCAAAAAATACAGAAGTAATAAATAAAGGCAGCCACCTAGGTTTCCTGCCAGTATTCCAATTCCCTGCATTAGATAACCTCTAAAAAAATATTCTTCAAAGCTTGTTTGAAGGGGTACCATGACCACTGCAATTGCCAGCATTATAAAAAATGGCAAAGGCTGAAAATTAAACACGTAATCTTCGGGATTAGAAAAATAATCTATTAAAGTAACTGTCACTGAAAAAATTGCCACGAGACCAAAAGCAAAAAAGAACCTTCCCCAATCAATCTTTCTTCTTGTAGTTGTAAGACTCGTTATACTTTGGCTATGGATAAGTCTTACCACAAAGAATAAGGCAAACAATGCCACTGCAAAAGCCAGCAGCATCAGGAAAAAGGACCAGTTCGAATCAAGAATTTGCATGAGTTGGGATTCGTCCATTCCCTCCATGTCAAAGCCCGTTTCAAGAAAAATAGCAATAACAAATGGGATTTGACCTAGGCAAAGATCGCAGCAATGACTATTAAAACTCCTATGAGATATCTCCAAAAATCATGCTGATATTTATAAGCTTGTGCTATGTACATATTATTTTATAATTTAAAATTCCAGGCCTTTTCTGGATTGTAAGAAATATTTCCTGTTCTTATTTCAAGAGGACTGTCAAAATTGTTAGTGTAAAGACTACCAGTGCCTAATCCCTGAGGCAAAGGAGAACCAGTAGTATATGTCCACTGGCTAATAGCATTTAAACCCACGTTGCTCTCTAAAGCACTGGTGACCCACCAACCCTCTCCTGAATCTTTTACCAAGTCGATCCATTCCTGTGTACCTTGAAAACCGCCTATAAGACTGGGTTTAAAAATTAAATATTGTGGCTGTATTGTTTGTAGCAATTCCTTCTTTTTGGTTACAGTTGTTACTCCAATTAATTCTTCGTCCAGTGCGATAGGAACAGGTGTTTTACTGCATAAATCTGCCATTTCATAATACTGGCCCTGTTTTATGGGTTGTTCAATACTATGTATTTGAAAATCGCTTAGCCTGTTGATCTTTTCCAATGCCTCAGATGCAGAAAAAGCACCATTAGCATCTACTCTTAGCTCTATTTCTTCAGAAGAAAACTGGGATCTTATGTATTTGAGTAAATCAATTTCAGCATCAAAATCTATGGCCCCTATTTTTAGTTTAATACAACTAAATCCTTCTTTTATTTTTTCTGAAATTTGATCTTTCATAAATGATTTTTTCCCCATCCAAACTAATCCATTGATAGGAATGGAGGCTTTACCCAAGGTAAATTTTGAAGGGAATAGGACAAATTCGTCATTGGAAGATAAAGATAGAAATGCCATCTCCACCCCAAATTGAATAGAGGGAAATTCCTTTAACTGCTCCCAAAGCTCTACTGGACCAAGGTGAACGTTTTCACAGACCCATTGTAATTTTTCTTCATAACCCGGCTAAGTCATCAAAGCTTAGGGACCGCAATAAACCACATTCTCCAATGCCACGTTTACCGTTGTCTTCCAAAATGAGGAACCAGGCCTCTTTAGTCGTAAGAACGCCCCGCGAAGTTCCGCTGGGGCGTTTAAAATTTAAAATATACTTATAGTAAGATGCCTGCATTAAATTCCCGCAATAATTAGAGTTCTATGCTTTCACCAATTTCCAGCAGCATCAAATCCTTGTCTTTTTCATAAAATTTTCTCTTGGCTTCCTCGTGATCTATTTCTATGTATCCAAAAGTATCGTAATGGCAGCCAATAATTTTATCACACTCAATGAAATCACTTGCAATAATTGCATCTTCTACTCCCATTGTAAAATTATCACCAATAGGAAGAATAGCCAGATCTAAACTTGTTCTCATAGGGATCAACTTCATATCCATTGTAAGGGCTGTGTCCCCGGCGATATAAATATTTTTATGTTCGCTCTCAATTACAAAACCGCCAGGCTGTCCTCCATAACTACCATCAGGAAAAGAACTGGTATGAATAGCATTGACATATTTTACTTTACCAAACTCAAAATCCCAACTTCCACCGTGGTTCATTGGATGCACCTCAAGGCCTTTTTGCTCGTAATGATTAGCAATTTCAAAATTGCTTACAATCACAGCACCAGTATTTCTCGCTATTTCTTCTGCATCCAGCGTGTGATCCTGATGAGCGTGTGTAAGAAGAATATAATCGGGCTTTAGATCATTAATATCAATTTTATCTTTAGAATTTTCATTCCCCGTGATAAATGGATCAACAAGAAGATTGATCTGTCCAATTTGGATTCCGAAGGAATTATGTCCGTAAAAGGTAATTTTCATTGTATTAATATTTTGGTGGTTTATAAAAATACGGCTAGAATTCATTTTTTCAGCAATATGCAGTATAATTTATTGTCCCTCCCAGTTATATTTAAATAATTAAGCCCAATCCTAATAAAAGGGATAGAAAAAATGTTGTTAAAGCCAAAATTTTCAACTCCGGATCAAGAAGCATTGGACTTTCATTTTTTCCAACGCGAGCTAGATGTAAAAATAGGGGTACAAAAGCAATTACGAATAAAAAATCGTTCCACTCTTTTGCAGTCAAAATTGCGTAGAGTACTAAACACAAAACAGCTCCCAATATTAAGAAGTAATGGTAATTTTTTGCATTACCTGCTCCCATTTTTACCACAAGAGTATTTTTTCCGGCTTTCTCATCACTCAACCTGTCCCTCATGTTATTAAGGTTCAAAACACCCGTACTTAAAAGTCCTATTGACGATGCAGGAAGAAGAACGGTCCATTCTAAAGCCATAGCATAAAGAAAGTACGAGCCAAAAACTGCTACGAGACCAAAGAAAAGAAATACAAAAATATCCCCCATTCCCCTGTACCCATAGGCGTTATTGCCGACTGTATACTTTATGGCTGCTGCAACAGCACCAATTCCCAGCAAAAAGAAAATTACAGCAAAAAGAAAATTTTCACTTCCAAAAGCAGTATAAATGAGAAGAACAGCCAAAAATAAAGTTATTACTGTGGTGGCTATAATTCCCTGCTTCATTTCTTTTGTTGTAATAAGACCACTTTGTATAGCTCTTGCAGGGCCAATGCGGTCATCATTATCAGTGCCTTTTACCCCGTCTCCGTAATCATTTGCAAAATTAGATAGAATTTGGAGCCCTAAAGTTGTTCCCAGGGCAAGACTAAAAATGACTATATTAAAATACCCTTCCTGTGCAGCAATCGTAGTACCCACAATTATTCCTGAGATTGATAAAGGCAAAGTCCTTAAGCGGGCAGCATTTAACCATGAACTTACTTTTCCCATTAAGCCATGAGTTTAACCAAAAGTTCTTTCAATAAATCTCCCTGAGGAATATTAGCCGCTCCCACTCCTTTACTTTTTACATCTGCATCCCGCAAAAGTGCAATTGCATTACTCGCCTTTTTCATAGGATAATTTCCTGCAGCCAGGACGTAATCGCTTACGAAATAGGGGCTTACTTTTAAATATTTTGCCACATTAGCTTTTGATTTATCAACCAGCCCGTGGTACTGTAATATTTGAGAGAAGAAACCATAGAGTAAAGAAATTGTCACTATCATTGGATTGTCCTTAGGATTTTGTGAAAAGTAATTAATGATCCTGTGAGCTTTCACCACATCTCTTTGTCCCAGAGCTTTCCGAAGTTCGAAATTGTTGAAATCCTTACTAATTCCTATATTTTCTTCAATTAATTCCGGAGTAATAGTAGAACCTACCGGAGAGATAAGCTGTAATTTTTGCAGTTCATTATCTATCTTTCCAAGATCGGTTCCCAGGAACTCAACCAGCATCTGGGAAGCTTTAGGAGAGATTTGATAGTTACGCGATTTTAAAGTTTTCTGGATCCACTCCGCCACCTGATTCTCATATAATTTTTTTCCCTCAAATAGTACCCCATTTTTGGAAACCAGTTTATACAGCTTTTTCCGCTTATCTATCTTTTTATACTTATAGCAAAAAACCAGAGTAGTGGTTTCCTGAGGATTTTCTGCATATTTTTCCAATTTATCAATAGTCCTTGAAAGATCCTGAGCCTCTTTTATAATAATAACCTGCCTTGGAGCCATCATAGGGTAGCGTTTTGCATTGCTAACAATATCATCTACACTGGTGTCCCTACCATAAAGTACCATTTGGTTAAACCCTTTCTCCTCTTCCTGTAAAAGGTTCTCCTCCAGGTAATCTGATATTTTATCAATGTAATAAGGCTCTTCTCCCATCAGGAAATAGATTGGCTTTATATCTCCTTTTTGAATCGCTTTAACTATTTGCAGTGCTTCTTCCATTAGTGGGTTTAAACAATCTGGAAATTTCAATATTTGTTCAGATTAAACTGAGGCCTCATCCTTTTTACTAATTTTGAGGCTATGCAAAAATTAAATTTTCCCGACTATTCGTTTCGGTTCAAAAATAGCGAAAATAAAATAGCTGTTTTTGATGAAATAAGGAAAAAATTCGTCATTCTGACTCCTGAAGAATGGGTTCGGCTTAATACTGTTCAATACCTGAAGCAGCAAAAGAAATATCCCACCAGCCTGATAAATGTGGAAAAGCAGGTGAAAATTGGAAAAATAGTGAAGCGATATGATATTGTGGTTTTTAATTCCTCTGGTGAAGTTCACCTCGTTGTGGAATGTAAAGCACCTGAAATCACTATTACTCAAGCCACTTTTGATCAAATTGCACGGTACAACATGAAGTTAAACGCTCAATTCTTAATGGTAACGAATGGCCTGCAGCATTATGTCTGCCAAATGGATTACCAAAAGGAAAAGTATAATTTTTTGCCACAGCTCCCGGATTATGATCCTATCCAAAGTTGAACACTTAAGTAAAGAGGCAAACTATTATTCTATGTACTTTTGCTTCTTCTTCTTTTAAATCACCTTAATGACAATAGGAGTAGTTATTTTAAACTGGAATGGGCTTAAACTTCTGAAGCAATTTTTGCCCGATGTAGTGTCTTTTTCATCTGAAGCAACCGTGTATGTTGCCGATAATGCTTCTACAGACAATTCAATTAAATACGTGGAATTAAATTTTCCGGGAGTAAAAATTATTCGAAATGAAGTTAACGGAGGATATGCTAAAGGCTATAATGATGCGCTGGCAAGTGTTAAAGAAGACATTTTTGTTCTGCTAAATAGCGATGTACAGGTAACCCCTCATTGGCTCGAACCAATTTTAGCAACTTTTAAGAAATATCCCGTGGCAGGTGCCGTGCAGCCTAAACTATTAGATTTTAAAAGACCTGAATATTTTGAATACGCTGGTGCAGCCGGAGGCTATATTGACAGGTTTGGATATCCTTACTGCCGCGGAAGGGTTTTTGAGACTATCGAAAAAGATGAAGGACAGTACGACGATGAGCAGGAAATATTCTGGGGCAGTGGTGCCTGTCTGGCTATAAGAAGAGAAGTTTTTTATGAAGCCGGAGCTTTTGATGAGGATTATTTTGCACATCAGGAGGAGATCGACCTCTGCTGGAGACTGAACAGTTTAGGTTATAAAGTAAGATATGTTTCTACATCTGTAGTCTACCATGTTGGTGGGGCCACTTTGAATAGTATGAACCCTCAAAAAACGTTTTATAATTTCAGGAATAGTTTATACAACTTAATAAAGAATCTTCCTTCTCATCAATTAATTTGGGTAATATTTCTACGCATGATCCTGGATGGAGTTGCGGGAATACAATTTTTATTTGAAGGAAAAGCCAATCATTTCAGCGCTGTCCTTAAAGCACATATCAATTTCTACAAACGTCTGCCGCTGCTGCTGCGAAAGAGAAAAAATTTTCCAAAAAAGCTTAATTATTTCTCCAAAAATTCCGTTGTTTGCACTTACTTTTTAAAGGGAGAAAAAAAATTTTCAAACTTTTAAGGTTTTGCCCTTAAAAACTATTTTATTGGCACTAGATTTGATAACTTTGGAAAATTCTAACAAATAAATTTAATTACACCGATTATGAAGAAAATCATGCTTTTATCGGCTACTGCGGCAATTTTACTTTCTTCTTGTGTTTCACAAAAGAAATATGCTGAACTGGAAGCCCAACACAAAGAAACAAGAGACCAACTTAACACGGCCACCGTGAAGTTAAATTCCTGTTTGGATGAAAAAGAACGTCTTGGTCAACAGATTAACACTTTAAACAACACAAATGCTGCCCTACTTAACAACGTTGGTGATTTGGCCACATTGTCAAAGAAAGAAGCTGAAAACCTTGAAAAATCTCTAGAGAGCATCAAGGAAAAAGATATCAAGATCCAGCGTATGCAGGATGCTATTACCAAAAAAGATTCTGTAACTCTTGCTTTAGTTACAAGTCTTAAAGGAGTTCTTGGTAACATGAATGATGAAGACATCCAGATTAATGTTGAAAAAGGTGTAGTTTATGTTTCTATTTCTGACAAACTTTTATTCGAAAGCGGTCGTTGGAATCTTTCTAACCGTGCTAAAGAAGTTTTAGGAAAAGTAGCCCAGGTAGTTAACAACCGTCCAAATATCGAGTTTATGGTTGAAGGTCATACAGATGATAAAGCTATAAGCACCAACTGTATCGAAGATAACTGGGATTTAAGTGTTAAACGTGCTACTTCTGTAGTTAGAACACTTCAAAATGAGTTTAATGTACTTAGCTGAAAGAATGACAGCTGCAGGTAGAAGTTACTACGTGCCTTTAGCTAGCAATGCGACAGAAGATGGACGTGCTCAAAACAGAAGAACCAGAATCGTTATTCTTCCTAAGTTAGATCAGTTCTATGACCTGATCGAACAAGGAATGCAGAGTGCTAAATAATAAAGCCACCTGAATAAATTTAGAAGCCCCGAAATTCGGGGCTTTTTTTATTTTAGTAAAGTATCCATTTAAGATTGTTGTTACTGTTTATCAAACATTAACATTTGTTGATTAAAATTCATTTGTTCAATAGTTTTCATAAACCTATTTTTAACGGATTATTAACTATTTTAAATATGAAAATGAATTTACACAAAATTAAAGCTACCTTATTAATTCTTGCAGTAGGAACTTTTGCTGTTTCATGCGAGAAAGAAAATTTAGAACAGTCTACGACAAATTTAAATGCCGAGACTATGAACAAAGAATTAATTCTTAACCCAAACAGTGGAAAATCAGCTGAAATTCAGGTTAGCGAAAACATTGGGATTGCTGTTAGAAATGCAGTTGAACCTAGTGAATGTGCCCCAACAGAGCTTGATGAAGTAGTAGGTGTATACATACAGCAAATAATAGCAGACCCCATAGCTTTGGCTAATAATGGGATATATTCTAACATCAATTATTATTACAGTTATTTAATAGATAAAGGAGAACAAACTTTTGGGGCTGAAGGAAAATTCACATCCTTAATGGTAAAACGTGAAAGAGAACTTTCTAAATTCTTTGAACTGCCAATAGACATTAGGGTAAATGGACAGCACACTGCTAATTTAAATGATAGAAATGTTTGGATTAGTGTATTATCAAATTTTTATGGATATAATCTGCCTGATGGAAGTTTCTTGCCTCTGACGGTTCAGCAAGCGGCACAAATTGCAGATCAATATTTAGCATTAAATGAAGCATCTCCAAATTTACCAGAAAATCCATATTTTGCTACAGATGGTTTCGCATCCAGCAATGGAACAATAGTAATTGGTGATGGTTTAGTTAGATGGCTTGCTGAAGCCGGAGTAGAAGAAAGTATTGTATGGACAGGGATTCTTGCTCATGAGTGGTCACACCAGGTACAATTCAACAATTACGGGGAATGGTATCCAATAGGTGCGGCAGATAATCTTCCGGAAGCAACAAGATTTACAGAATTGGAAGCAGACTTTTTCGCTGCATATTATATGACGCACAAAAGAGGAGCTACGTACAACTGGAAAAGAGTTGAAGAATTCTTTGAATTGTTCTTCCAAATTGGAGATTGTAGCTTTACATCAAATGGTCACCACGGTACTCCTGCACAAAGAATGGAAGCTGCTCGTTTAGGATTTGAACTCGCAAATGACGCGCAAAAACAAGGGCACATCCTTACTGTAGAGGAACTTCATGAAATTTTTGTTGAACAGATTTCAGAAGTTATTCCTGCACCGGGATCGACTAAATAGTCTCAATACCACAAATGAAAGAATGCCATTTTCTTAATTGAAAATGGCATTTCTATTTTTGGGAAAATCTTTTTACATTATTTCCAGGCTTCCTTTTCCCTGCCTAATAACTTCCGGAGAGTTAGTGGTAAGATCTATTACGGTAGAAGGAGTATTATCTCCATAGCCTCCGTCAATAACAATATCCACAAGTTTATCCCATTTTTCAAGGATAAGTTCGGGATCTGTTGTGTACTCAATTACCTCATCTTCATCTCTAATAGATGTGGAAACAATAGGGTTACCCAGTTCGTGTACTATAGCTTTACAAATATTGTTGTTGGGAACTCTTATACCAACGGTCTTCTTCTTTTTAAAAACTGTTGGCAAATTACTATTCCCCGGTAGAATAAATGTGTACGGTCCCGGTAAACATCTTTTAAGTATCTTAAAGGTATGAGTATCTATCTGCTTTACATAATCTGAAAGATTACTTAAGTCTTCACAAATAAATGAAAAGTTTGCCTTATCCAGTTTTACTCCTTTTAACTGGGCAATTTTTTCCAGGGCAGAGGTATTAGTAATATCACAACCTAATCCATATACCGTATCTGTCGGGTAAATTATAATTCCTCCTTTACGGAGTACGTCTCCTACTTTTTTTATGTCTTTTGGATTAGGGTTTTCTTCGTAGATCCTTATTAATTCAGCCATTCTTTTAGTTTTTAAAATGATAAATAGGAGTTGCAGAAAAATCTATTGCTCCAGGTGTTCTACCTCACTTTCCAGCTTTAAAACTTCATTTCCGTTCTCCTGCTGAATGAAAAGAGCTTTATTGCCGGGTTCCCCATTTCGGGTGATCTTAGAGCCTTTTATAGTGGTCGTGATCTTCCGGTCAAAAGTGTCCTTAACCGTGCCTGTTGCGGTACCTTTGCCCCACTTCCAGCTAACTTTACTGCCAGTCCTTATCATTTTTTAAATCAAGATAATAAAACCTGCAGTAGTAGGCATGTTGAGTAACAGAAATTTAACTGTTAAGGCTTTCCTGAATTAGGACAACAACTTTAATTTGGCAAACCTTAGCAGGAGCTTTTTAATGCCTCCATTCTCAAAATCAATTTCTGCTTTTTTATCCTGTCCTACTCCGTCTATTTTTAGCACTTTTCCTTTTCCAAACCGGATGTGTTCAACTTCATTGCCTTCTATAAGTTTTACACCATCGGTAATATCATTTGCAGCATGAGAGGCTGTTGCAGGTCGTAACTTGCGGAGTTTCCTCAACTGTTCCTCACTTGGCTTGTGTGCTTAGATGGCGGAGATCCTGAAACAGGTTTAGATTGTCGAAGTTTGCTTTTATCTACTTCTCCAAAAATGTCAGTATCTATTAAAGGTTTGTACTTATAATCATCCTGAGGGATCATATAATCGAGAAACTGGTTTTCAATTTCTTCAATAAATCTGCTCGGTTCAGCATCTACTAATTTTCCCCACCTGTACCTGGATTGTGTGTACGTAAGATATGCCTGTTTTTCAGCACGGGTTAAGGCGACATAGAACAAGCGACGTTCTTCCTCCAATTCAGTCCTTGTATTCATACTCATTGCAGATGGAAAAAGATCTTCTTCCATTCCTACAATATAAACATATGGAAATTCAAGTCCCTTAGCGAGGTGAATCGTCATTAGAGCTACCCTGTCATCATCTCCTGTATCTTTATCCATATCTGTAGCAAGGGCTACATCCTCAAGAAATTCTGTCAATGATCCCGTAGCATCTGCAAGTTCTTTCTGCCCTTCCACAAAATCTCTGATACCATTCAGCAGTTCCTCGATGTTTTCTATTCTGGCAACACCTTCAGGAGTACCATCTTTCTTCAGCTCCTGTACGAGACTAGGTTTTTTGGCTACAGTATCAGCCACGGTGAAAGCATCAGCATTCTCATTGAGAATGGTAAAGCTCTTGATCATATTTACAAAATTGGAGAGCTTATTTCTTGTTCCGGAATTGATCTTAATGTTTAGCTGATCCAGATTTTCAATTACCTCAAAAATTGAACGGCCATATTGATTGGCCAAAATGGTAAGTTTATCAATTGTAGTCTGTCCAATCCCACGCGCCGGATAATTGATCACCCGCTTCAAAGCTTCTTCATCATTCGGATTAATTAGAAGCCTTAAATAAGCCAGGACATCTTTTATCTCTTTCCGCTGATAAAATGATAGTCCGCCGTAGATCCTGTATGGAATATCTCTTTTCCTCAAAGCGTCTTCCATTGCCCGGCTTTGGGCGTTTGTTCTGTATAAAATTGCAAAATCCCCATTGCTCAGTTGATTCTGCATTTTGTTTTCAAATATGGAACTTGCTACAAATCTTCCTTCTTCCCCATCATTTATCAGGCGATTAACAACAATCCGGGATCCATCATCATTGGCTGTCCATACAACTTTATCCAGTTTTGTCTTGTTCTTTTCTATGATTGAATTGGCAGCGTTTACTATGTTTCGGGTAGAGCGGTAATTCTGTTCCAGCCTGTACATCTGCACATTTTCGTAATCCTTCTGAAAGTTCAGAATGTTATTAATGTTTGCTCCACGGAAGGCGTAAATACTCTGTGCGTCATCTCCTACCACACATATATTCTGAAATTTATCTGATAATGCTTTTACAATTAAATACTGCGAATGGTTTGTATCCTGGTACTCATCCACCAGAATGTATCTGAACCTGTTTTGGTATTTCTGAAGCACCTGGGGAAACCTGTTTAGAAGTTCATTGGTTTTCAGAAGAAGGTCATCAAAATCCATTGCTCCGGCCTTGAAACAACGCTCCACATAGTTCCTGTAAATCTCTCCCATTCTCGGCTTTTTAGACATTGCATCGGCCTCCATTAATTCCGGGTTCTGGAAATAGGCTTTTACCGTGATGAGACTGTTCTTATATGATGAGATCCTTGAATAAACCTGTTTGTACTTATATACATCCTTATCTAAGCCCATCTCTTTTATAATAGCGCTTATTAGTCGCTGGGAATCCTGGGTGTCATAAATAGTGAAATTTGAAGGGTAACCAAGTTTATCTGCCTCAAAGCGTAACATCTTGGCAAAAATGGAATGGAAAGTGCCCATCCAAAGATTCTTGGCCTCACTATTTCCCACGATTTGGGCAATACGTTTTTTCATCTCCCGGGCCGCCTTATTGGTAAAGGTGAGCGCCAGAATATTAAAGGGATCCACTCCTTTGCTCATTAGGTATGCGATCCTATAGGTAAGCACCCGCGTTTTCCCCGATCCGGCTCCTGCAATTACTATCATTGCACCGTCTTTTTGCAGTAAGCGCCCGCTGGGCATCATTTAATTCAGCTAAATAAGATTCCAATTTCCTTTTTTCTTTTAAGGCGTGAATTTAACCAATTTAAAGCTTTTATGTAAATCTTAGGGCCTTATACTTTTGAACAAAGTAGCCGCAAATTATGACAAACCTGAAATTTTAAATATCTTAGGAGTATTAACCCTTATCCCTCTGTTTAATTATAACAAATGAAAAAAATAGGTGTTGCCTTTTGCTGCCTTTGCTTTACAGCTGCTTCTGCACAACAAATAGATCCTGAAATTGCATCTGCAGCAGACGCACTGGAACCTAAGGTTATAGAATGGCGCCGGGATTTTCACCAAAACCCCGAGCTGTCTAACCGGGAATTTGAAACAGCAAAAAAAATAGCAGCCCACCTTAAAAGATTGGGAATGGAGGTGCAAACAGGCGTTGGAAAAACTTAGGTGTGGTAGGAATTTTAAAAGATGATAAGTCGGGAAAGGTAGTAGCTTTAAGAGCCGATATTGATGCCCTTCCTGTTACTGAAAGGAATGATCTGCCCTATAGATCGAAAGTAACCACTGAATTTCTTGGGACTGAAACCGGAGTTATGCACGCCTGTGGGCACGATACACATACTGCTATTTTAATGGGTGTTGCTGAAATTCTTTCTGAAAATAAAGACAAGATCAACGGAACCGTAAAATTCATATTCCAGCCCGCAGAAGAAGGTCCGCCACCCGGGGAAGAAGGAGGAGCGTCCTTAATGATAAAAGAAGGTGTCCTTCAGAATCCTGACGTTGATGCGATCTTCGGACTCCATATTAATTCAAGTACTCCTGTTGGAACGATTCGCTATAAACCGGAAGGCACTATGGCTGCCGTAGAAAGGTTTGTGATAAACGTGCAGGGTAAAGGAACACATGGCTCAGCTCCCTGGAGCGGAACAGATCCTATTCTCATTTCAGCAAAAATTATTGATGGATTACAAACCATTATCAGCCGGGAGGCCAAGCTTGTTGACGGAGCAGCAGTTATAACTGTGGGTAAAATTTCCAGTGGGGTACGCTTTAACATAATACCTAAAACTGCGGAAATGATTGGAACAGTGAGAACATTAGATCCTGATATGAAGGAATTGATCTTAAGAAGAATGAGAGAAATGGTTCCTGCAATTGCCGAAGCTTATGGGGGAAGTGCCACTATAGAAATTGAAAATAATACTGCAATTACCTATAACGATCCTGAATTGACCCGTCAAATGCTGCCAACTCTTCAAAAGGTTGCTTAGCGCAGAAAAAGTTGAACTTCAAAATGCGACCCTTATGGGGAAGATTTTTCGTTTTTCCAGGAAAAGGTTCCGGGGTTCTATTTCTTCCTTGGAGGACAACCCTTGGATTCTACCGATCCTGCACCCCATCACACCCCGGATTTCTTTATCGACGATAGCGGATTATTATTAGGTGTCAAAGTAATGTCACAACTCGCTCTTGATTATTTAAACCAATAAAAATGGACAGATTTATAGAAATATTAAGTTCAATACCCTGGTGGGGCTGGATTCTCATATTTCTGGCAGTCGTTGCCATAAGAGACATATTTTTCAATAAAAAACATATTATAACCCACAACTTTCCGGTTGTAGGCCACCTGAGATATTTTCTCGAAAGTATAGGTCCTGAATTACGGCAATATATTGTAGCCGGAAACAGGGAAGAATTACCCTTTAACCGGGTGGAACGCGGCTGGGTATATGCCTCCTCTAAAAATGTTAATAATTATGAGGGTTTTGGAACAGACCAGGATATATATGAGGTCAATTATGTCTTTATTAATAATGCCGTCATTCCTTATAAGGTTCCGGAGAATCACCACTACCTGAAGGATCCTTACTTCCTGGCCTGTGCTAAGGTAATGGGTGAATTCAATAAGAGAAAGAGACCATACAGGCCTGCCTCTGTAATTAATGTCTCAGCAATGAGTTTTGGATCACTTTCAGCCAAAGCAATTGAATCTCTAAATGAAGGTTGTAAAAAAGCTTATGCATATCATAATACTACGAAGGAGGATTATCGCCTTACCACCAGAAGGGAGCAGACGTTGTCTTCCAGATAGGAACAGGATATTTTGGGATCAGGAATGAAGATGGATCCTTTTCTATGGAAAAGTTGGTCAAATTGACGAAAGATTTTCCGCAGATAAGAGCTTTAGAAGTAAAACTTTCCCAGGGAGCCAAGCCCGGAAAAGGAGGAGTTTTACTGGCTTCCAAAATTACCCCTGAGATTGCGGGTATTCGGCATGTTCCTTTGGGCAAAGATGTACTCTCCCCTCCTAACCACAGCACTTTCGGCAATATGGAGGAGCTGGTGCAATTTATAGAAGATATAGCGGCAAATACAGGTTTGCCTGTGGGTATTAAAGCGGCCATAGGAAAACTGGATGAATGGGAAGAACTTGCAGAAATTATGGCCAGAGACAACAGAGGACCCGATTTTATTGCAGTTGATGGTGGTGAAGGTGGTACAGGTGCAGCTCCTCCCAGTTTTGCAGATCACGTGGCCCTGCCCTTTGTGTATGGGTTTACAGATATTTACAAGATCTTTCAACGTAAGAATTTGACGAACAGAATTGTCTTCATCGGGGCCGGAAAATTAGGATTCCCTGCCAAAGCAGCCATGGCTTTTGCTATGGGTGTAGACATTATCAACGTTGCAAGAGAGGCTATGTTAAGTGTGGGCTGTATTCAGGCACAGGCTTGCCATACCAATACCTGCCCTACAGGGGTTGCAACACAAAACAGGTGGTTACAGGCAGGGATTAATGTGAAAAATAAAGCGGAGCGGGTGAATTATTACTTCACAAATTTTAGAAAAGAATTACTGGAAATAATACATGCCTGCGGTTATGAGCACCCATGCCAGTTTACTATGGACGATGTGGAGATCAATTTAGGAGATAGATTTATTGCTAAGTCCCTGGCACAGACCTTCGTATACAATAAAACAGAAGTTCCTTTTACTTCCACTGAAACTTTAGTAGGATGTGCTAACTTAGGGGGCTCCTACAGAAAAGGAGAAGAAACCGATGTTAAAGAGGTAGAAACAGAAGATACCTCTGTTTCTAAACAATAGTTTTAGTTCTTATGGCAGATAATCAATTATTGCAGTTATTTTTTTATTTATTGCCCGCAGTGGTCGTTGGAGTTGTATCCTTTTATTTTTTTCAAATGCACACCAGCAATGAGGAAAAAAGAAGAAGATTCGTTTTAAGGCAGGAGAATCAAAAATCGGCACTTCCCGTAAAACTACAGGCATTCGAGAGAATGACCCTTTTTATAGAACGCATCTCCCTTGGAAAATTGTTACTGAGAGTAAAACCTGCTTCCAACAGCCTGGAAGAATACGAAACCCTTCTTACCCATACCATAGACATGGAATTTGAACACAACCTTGCTCAGCAGATCTATATTTCCTCTGAATGCTGGAACGTTATAAAAACTGCTAAAAATGCTACTATAGGAATGATAAGGAAAGCAGTAAAAAGAGAAGACGTTGATACAGCAGATAAGCTTCGGGAAGTACTTCTCACAAACCTAATGGATCAGGCTGCACCTACAGATGCTGCTCTGGAATATATTAAAAAAGAGGTAAGAGATATTATTTAGAAGAAAGTCCTCCAGAACCTTTTTGAAGATTTTTGCTCAATATCTTTCTCCTTCGCGTACTCGAAGCCCTGCTGCCACCATTTTTTCATGGAATCCTTATTGAAGACCAGGGAATTCTCTGTTAATTGCACGGGCGTATAATAAGTGGTAAGCTTCACCTTCTTGTTAAGAGCAGTTAGTTTACCTTCAACAACGTCGTGATATTCCACCTGGTCAAGCAAAAATCCAAATAGGTTGATCATGAGTGAAAAGGGATTTTTCCCCAACACTTTATGATATTCCATATTTTCTGCTTCAAGGATTATCGCATCCACTTCTTTAGCGCCGCGTTTAATTGCTTCCCTAATAGGGACCACACAACCCAAACCACCGTCGGCATACTCATAGCCATTCTTTGTGGCCAGACTCATAAACGGAATATAGTTACAGCTTATCCATATCCAGTCACAAAAATCGTCATATGAAAATTCATTGATCGATTTATATTCCACCCGGTTCTTTGATAAATTGGATACCGTAACCACCACATCATGGCATTTGGTTTTGATGGACTCAAAATTACCGGGAGAGAAATGTTTTTTTATTTCCTTATGAAGATTACGACTTTCTCCAAAAGTCCTTTTCTTCTTCAGGAATTGCCACAACATATTGAAGTAGTTGATGGTGACGTATTCGCGACCATCTTTTTTCTTTACAATAAAAGGATTAATATTAAAGATCTTTCGCTGGGTCACATTAGTATAAATATCATATACCTTTTCAATGTTACCATCAGCCAGGTGCGGGATCAACAGACTTCCCGTGGAAGTCCCCAGATAAATATCGTACTTCTTACCCTTTTCTTCTATTAAATATTGGGCTACACCACTTAAGCAAATGCTCCTTTGCTGCCCCCACCTGAGATTACCAATGCCCTCACTACGGTTCAATTTGATTTAATTCGTCATTCTTTAATTGGGCAAAAGTGTATCCACTCTTCCACCAGCTTTTCATCTTCTCCTTGTCAAAAATAAGGGAATTGGTAGTTAAAACTGTAGGCGTATAGTAAAAATTTATTATCACGTTTTTGTTTGCAGCTGCAAATTTTCCAATACGGATATTCTGATTTTCAATTCTGTCCAGCATAAAAGTAAATAAAGTGGAAATAAGGCCAAAAACATTTTTAGAAGGCATCCTGTTATAATAACTTACTTCTGTTTGTAAAACTACGGCATCAATTTCTGTAGCACCCCGCTTTATTGCTTCTTCAATTGGAACCATGGAACCTAATCCCCCATCAGCGTATTCGCATCCATCTTTTTTTACCAGACTCATAAAGGGGGTATAGTTACAGGAGATCCATATCCATTCACAAAAATCTTCATACCCAAAGTCCCTGATGGATTTGTATTCTACCTCGTTGAGGGAAAGATTAGAAACTGTTACAACAACATCCTTGTTTGATGCTTTTAATTCTTCAAATTCCTGAAAAGTAAAAGTTTCTTTTATAAGTTTTTTTAGGTTTAGGCTCTCTCCAAATGTTTTCTTCCCTTTTAGAAAGTTCCGCGCCATCTGAAAATGATTAATACTTATTTGATCGTAGCCGTGAATTCTTTTAATGGTAAAAGGTAGATTACTAAAAATACTGCTTTGATTGACGGAGGTGTAGACTTCATGTAATTTTTTACATTTACCTAAAGCAAGATGTGGAATAAGTAAACTTCCGGTAGAAGTTCCAAGATAAAGGTCATATTCCCTCTTTTTGTCATCTATTAAATATTGGGCTACACCATAAGCAAATGCTCCTTTACTGCCCCCACCTGAGATTACCAATGCCCGCATTTTATTTATTAAAAATTAACCGGATATGAATCTTCCGGAATGGCTTTCTTATTGTTGATCTGGCAACCTGGTATCTAAAAATGCCCGATCCTTTTCTGACAATTGTCCTTTTAAATCTACGTATTTTTGCCGATAGTCAGGATTTTGAAGCAGGGTTTCGAGCAACTTTCGCGAAAAGTCCCGGAAACGTGTGTTGTGGTGCTGAGAAGCCTGCAACAGATCCTTTAGATTTTCGTTAGTAAATGCATTAATTTGATATAAATAGCCAAAGGCATTTTGCCTCACTTCAAAAGGATAATATGACCTGGTATAGGCTGAAAGTTCTTCAAAATATTCCTGCGTACTTTCAGGATCTACCTGTGGGGAGACTAAATTAATCACCAGCCATAGCATTCGTACATTCAAGTTTGAAAATCCTATGATCCCTTTGGTTTGCGTCAGCCATTTTTCTGCTTCTTCAGGATAAGTCAAATTAAGATTCATTAACGCATTTTCTTTTGTTAGATAAGAGTTATCCTTCAGCAAGTCCTCAAAAGCAGATTTAAGAGCTTCAGGAACATCCTGCCTGCTCATGGCAATTGCCTGCCGTACATATAGATTTCCGCTTTCCAAGGCTATGTTGTAAAGTGGTAAAGCTTCAGCTATGTCTACATCGGCTAATTGTAGAATTACCTCCTGACCTATATAATCGTTGACAGGAAATTTAAGTGCTTCCAAAAGCATTTCTTTTTTATTCTGAAAAGGAACCTCCCGTAAAGCTGCTATTTCCATATATTTCCGAATGAATTCTGAATTCTTTAAAGATGTCAATGCTGCAGTTCCCTGAAAGGCAGATTGTGTCAACCAATCGGCTTTAAATTCATCCATATCTTTTCCTGAAGCTGCTTCAACTTCAGCAAGAAATTCATCTGTTGTAGCATTTCCATAGGCATATTTCTCGAGATAATTTTTTATAGCCTTTTTAAAAGCTTCAGCACCAATCCTCTCTCTTAAAATGTGCAGAGCCCAGGCTCCTTTTTGGTAATAGGTAAGGGAACTCGCTTTGGAATTTATCAGGGCCTCTCCTTTCCCCTCATCGCTCAGGGCCTTTAACTCTTCGGCTGATTGAAATAGTTTCCAGTAATAATAATCTTCTCCAAAAAGCTTCTTTTCTGCCAGGAGGGCGAAAAAGGTTGCAAAGCCCTCATGCAACCAGTGATGATCCCCATTAGCAGCCGTAACATAATTCCCAAACCATTGATGTGCAAGTTCGTGAGCGTTTACTGTTACGTAGTTTTGATCATTGTAGGCAATAGAATCCACCATCAGGGCTCTTGAAAAAATTGTTGTACCCGTATTCTCCATTCCGGAATACAAAAAATCCCGAACCTAAGCACTTGCTTATAGTTCTGCCAAGGATAATCGACACCCGTTTCTTTTTCTAAAAATTCAAAAATTTCAGCAGAATATCGGTATGTCGGTTCCACCTTGTTTTTGTCCGTTGGTTCGTAATAGTTGATCAGTGAAATCCCTGAATTAGAAGGAATTTTTGCCTCTTCAAAATCTCCGGCGGCGAAGGCAACCAAATAACTACTCATTGGCTTCTCCATCGCATAATGCCACTGCACAAGAGAATCATTAATGGCTTTTCTATTCTTAAGCTCCCCGTTTGCAATTACTTTATAGTCTTCAGGAAAACTAATTTTCATTGAAAAAGTGGCTTTTTCAGCCATATCATCAAAGCTAGGGAGCCAGTGAGAAGTATTTTTCCCCTGCCCCTGCGTCCAAACCTGTTTCATTGCATTTAGAGAGTCAGGTGCATTCCAGTTAATGAAATACAGCGCCTGCTTTGGCGTTGCAGAATATTCCAGATTTATTATATTTTCTTCGGAAGGAAAGAACTTTTTCTTTACCCAAATTCGGGAGCCAGTATTACTGAAATCAGCTACATTCCCATTTACCTGCAACTTTGTAACTTCCATATTTCGGGCATCGATATAGATTGAATCAGTTTCCTTTAGGACTTGAAACGAATATTCAACACTACCTGTGACCATCTCCTCCTTAGGTAAAACCGTAACCTCGGCTGAAACCGCCTTAAAATCGACGTTTTCTTTTTGAGCATCCTGTGATAGAACCTGCAAAGAAAAAAATATAAAAATCAAAAAAATATAACTTCTCATAGTGGGATTAAATGACCTGCAAATTACAAAAACCATCATTATCATTGATCCTCAAACAAAAACAGGTCCATATTATTAAATTTTTCAGAAACACCGGATTCCGCTTAAGCTTAAATAAAAGATGCTTTTTAATATCTTCGTTTTATGAATGTAAACAACCTGTTGCAAACTCCTATAGATTATTTAAAGGGAGTTGGACCTAATCGCGCCGAACTGCTGCGGAAGGAACTGGGCATTCACACCTACCAGGATCTCATACATTTTTTTCCAAACCGCTACCTCGACAAAACCAGGTATTATAAGATCAATGAACTTCAGCAGAACTCAGCTGAAGTTCAGGTGGTGGGAAAGATCGTGCATTTAAGGACTGTGGAGCAAAAGCGGGGAAAACGATTAGTGGCGGAATTTGTTGACGATACAGGTAAAATGGAATTGGTTTGGTTCCGGGGGCATAAATGGATTAGGGAGAATCTAAAAGTAAGCACTCCTTATGTCATTTTCGGAAAAACTAATTGGTTTAATGGCCTCTTCAGCATGCCTCATCCCGAAATGGAATCTCTCGAAGAGCATGAAAAAAGTCTCCGCAGCGCAATGCAACCTATTTATCCTTCCACCGAAAAACTGGTAAAACTGGGGATCACGAATAGGGTTATTAACAAATTAATGCAGCAACTTTTCCTGGAATCGGGAGGAAAATTTTACGATACTTTACCCGAAGAAATCAAACAGGAATTAAAACTTATTTCCCGGGCAGAGGCACTTTTTAATGTCCATTTCCCGAAGAGTCCGGAGCTACTTTCGAAGGCACAGATCAGACTCAAATTTGAAGAATTATTTTACATCCAGCTCCAGCTTTTGATCAAAAATATGATCCAAAAAAAGAAGATCAAAGGCTATGTTTTTGATCAGATTGGGAACAACTTTTCAGAGTTTTATCAGGAACATTTACCCTTTGAATTAACTAGGTGCACAGAAGCGGGTGATCAAAGAAATAAGGAGTGATTTGGGTAGCGGAGCACAGATGAATCGTCTTTTGCAAGGAGATGTGGGTTCCGGGAAGACCATAGTGGCGCTCATGTCAATGTTCATAGCACTTGACAACGGATTCCAAGCCTGCTTAATGGCTCCGACTGAAATTTTGTCAGTCCAACACTATCAGGGAATTTCTGAATTATGTAAAGAATTGAAGACCAGTGTTTTTTTGCTTACTGGTTCAACTAAAGCTTCCAAAGAGAAGAGAAATTCACGAAAAACTTGAAAACGGAGAAATAGACATCTTAATTGGCACAACATGCGCTGCTTGAGGACAAGGTAAAATTTAAAAATTTGGGGCTGGCAATTATAGATGAACAGCATCGATTTGGAGTTGCACAAAGAGCGAAATTGTGGAAAAAAAATGAACTGCCTCCGCACATTTTGGTGATGACCGCCACCCCTATTCCGCGTACCCTTTCCATGAGTTTATATGGCGATTTGGATGTCTCTGTAATTGACGAGTTACCTCCCGGAAGACAGGAGATAAAAACTGTACACAGATACGATAGTAACAGGTTAAAAGTTTTTGCATTTTTAAGGGATGAAATAAAAAAAGGAAGACAGGTTTATATAGTTTATCCACTCATCCAGGAATCGGCTACAATGGATTATAAAGATCTTATGGATGGCTATGAAAGTGTGATTAGAGAGTTTCCTTTACCCGATTACCAAATCTCCATAGTGCACGGGCAAATGAAGCTAAGCAGATAAAGATTACGAGATGGAACGGTTTGTAAAAGGTGAAACTCAAATCATGGTCGCTACAACTGTAATAGAAGTAGGCGTAAATGTTCCCAATGCCAGTGTAATGATCATTGAGAGTGCTGAGAGATTCGGTCTCTCGCAATTGCACCAGTTGCGTGGTCGTGTTGGACGGGGAGCAGAACAAAGCTATTGTATTTTAATGACGAGCCACAAACTTTCTGAAGATGCCAAAGTGAGATTGCAAACTATGACTTCCACAAGTGACGGATTTGAAATTGCTGAAGTTGATTTGAAGCTAAGAGGCCCGGGAGATATGATGGGAACTCAGCAAAGTGGTGTTCTCAATCTAAAAATTGCAGATATCGTCAAAGATAATCAGCTATTACAGGTAGCCCGATATCACGCCAAACAACTTTTAACAGAAGATCCTGGTTTGCAGCTGGAAAAGAATAGAATGGTTCGCTTTGCATACAAGCAGTTAACCAGATTCAAGAACATTTGGAACTACATTAGTTAAACAGGATGCACTTTTACTTATCACAATCTCCAGGTCCAGCTGTTTTAGTGAAGAGGTATTTGTAAATAATCTTCACAGGGATTAATAATATAGACAAAGCCCAGTTCTACAAGAGGTGAAGAATATAAGGAATGGATGGACTGAACACGTCAAACAGGAAATGAATTACTTGAAAAGTGCCTGCGGACCTTTTCATTTCTAAAAATTAGAATCTACATTGGATGAGGGTTTACCCCCAATTCTGTCTTATTCTCCTTTAAGGAGCCAAAACAGAACTTTTCACAAAAGTTTGTCTATGGCATTGTCTAAAGAGAATAATGAAGCGTGAAACCTTGTTGTAATTAAATTTTTAACTTAAATCTTATGATAAGCTAAATACTATCTCTCCTCCTACTTACCTTCCTTTTCACTTCTAAATTGACGATAAGCTTAATATTGATTAAATTTAATCTGTAACTAATTAATAATCAATGTTATGGAATCAAAATTAAATCTTCGCCGGATCATGAGCATCATGCTCATATGTTTTGTTACCACTGCTTTTGGGCAGGAGACAGAGAAAAAAATTCTATAGGAGATGCTGTTTACGAAGAATATAAGCAAAACGGCATAGACAAGGCTCTTGCAAAATATCGCGACCTCAAAGCCAATAAAGATTATGAAGTAACCGAATGGGAACTGAATAGAATAGGGTATCAATTAATGCACGATGATGGGGATCTCGAGGCAGCAGAAAATGTTTTCAGTTTAAATATGGAAGAATATCCCCAGGCAGCTAATCCCATGGATTCCTATGCCGATTATCTGATTGAAAAAGGGAATCCGGAAGAAGCCAAAAACTACCTTCAAAAATCTATTGCCCAAAATGAAAAGAATAAAAGAGAAGATGAAAAACAGCTCCTGAAAGCCTCTAAGGCTAAACTTGCCAAACTCGAAAATAAACATAAACAACTGGACTTCCTGATTGGTAACTGGGACGTGAATTCAACTAACTTTCAGGGAATAGGTGCTTAGTGAATATTCCGGTACAGATGAATATATTCAGGATGACAGTGCAGACATGGTAATTATTAACCACAAGAATCCGCAGGGAAATGTGATGGCAAAAAGAATAATGGCATATGATGCGGTAAATGATGAATATGACATGGCATATATCAGCACTTCTGCCCCTATGGGGATTGAACATTCAGCTTTAAAATTGAAAGACCTCGGAAATGGAGAATATGAACTTATAGAAGAATATGAGGAAGAAGGTGCGAAGAAAAAGATGAGACACGAACTAAAGAAGAGCGGAGAAAATAAAGTGGACTGGGTTATTTTTGAATCTGGAAAAGACGGGCAGGACTGGAAAAAAGTTTATGCCATGGATATGACTAAAAAACAATAACGAACAGGATTGTCATCATCATCAAAAGGAGGCTCGCTGCCTCCTTTTTCTTTTCACTTAATTCAGTCTAAAAACCAAAATTCAGATTATGCAGAAACTAATTGTAATGTTATCTTTACAGCCGGAAAAAATCTACCAATGAAAATTTCATACAACTGGCTTAAACAATTCATTAAATTACCCAATGATCCTGAAAAAACAGGAGAATTACTTACTGATCTTGGACTTGAGGTAGAGGGAATTAATAAGTTCCAAAGTATCAAAGGAGGTCTGGAAGGTGTTGTAGTTGGTCATGTACTTTCTTGTGACCCTCATCCCAATGCTGACAGGCTTCAGTTAACAAAAATAGAGGTAGGAAAGGGAGAACTTCTGCAAATTGTTTGTGGAGCACCCAATATTGCTGAAGGTCAAAAAGTACCAGTGGCTACTATAGGGACTCTATTATATGATGAAAAAGGAGAAAGCTGGGAAATTAAAAAGGGCAAAATTCGTGGGGAAGTAAGTGAAGGAATGGTATGTTCAGAAAAGGAATTGGGTCTGGGAGGCAGCCATGAAGGCATAATGGTTCTAAAACCAGATCTTCATCCCGGTACTCCTGTTTCAGATCTCTTTGAAGTCGAAAATGATCATGTTATTGAAATAGGTCTTACTCCCAACAGGGCGGATGCTATGAGCCACTGGGGAGTGGCAAGAGACTTAAAAGCAGGTTACCAGCAACAGGATCTTAGTCTCGAATTAATTACACCTTCAGTAAGCAGTTTTCACGTAGACAGTAGAAGCTTCAGAATTCCAATTCATATTCAGGACTCTTCTTTGGCACCACGATATTGTGGATTAACAATGTCCGGAGTAACAGTTAAGGAATCTCCTAAGTGGCTTCAGAACAGATTAAAAGCAATAGGGATCAATTCAAAAAACAACATTGTGGATATATCCAATTACGTGATGCACGAATTGGGCCAGCCGCTCCACTTTTTTGATGCGGATAAAATTACCGGCAGGGAAATTCACGTAAAAACGCTTCCTGCCGGAACAAAATTTACAACTCTTGATGAAGTAGAGAGAGAACTGCACGAAGAGGACCTGATGATTTGTGATACAGAAAAGCCTCTCGCACTTGCAGGTATTTTTGGAGGACTGGGCAGTGGAGTTTCAAAAGATACCACTAAATTATTCTTAGAGAGCGCATATTTTAATCCCGTGAGCATTAGGAAATCTGCAAAAAGGCACGGGCTGAGCACAGATGCCTCTTTTAGATACGAAAGAGGAATAGACCCTACTATTACAGAATATGCTATAAAAAGAGCTGCTCTGCTTATTAAGGAGCTCGCTTAATGGAGAAATTACCAGCGACATAGACGATCTTTATTTTAGGAAAATTGAAGATTTCCAGGTATTCCTCACTTTTGAGAAAGTAAATAAACTTATAGGCCAAAACCTGGCACAGGAAACCATTAAGTCGATTCTTGCTTCCCTGGAGATAAGGGTAAACAATGTAACCGAAACAGGAATGGGATTAACCATTCCTTCATATCGGGTAGATGTTCAACGGGAGGCAGATGTTATTGAAGAAATTCTAAGAATTTACGGTTACAACAATATTGAATTTGGCTCAAAATTTAATGCTTCTGTCTCCAATTCTTCAAAATTTGAGGATTATAAAATGCAGAACGTAATTGCGAATCAATTAATTGGGCAGGGCTTCCATGAAACCATGGCAAACTCACTCACTTCACTTACCTATGTTAAACTAAGCGAACAAATAAAAGAAGAATATAATGTCAATATTCTAAACCCATTGAGCCAGGACCTGTCGGTCATGCGGCAATCTTTGTTATTCTCGGGCCTTGAAACAGTGAGTTACAACATTAATAGAAAGCAGAGTGACCTAAAACTGTTTGAATTCGGAAAAAGCTATCACAATTACGAAAACGGCAGGCAGGAGAACAAGCATCTTTGTGTTTTTGTTACTAGTAGCAGAAGTGCTGAACGCTGGAATGCTTTACTCAAAGGGAAACTTCTTTTTTCTGAAAGGAACTTTGGAGAGTTTATTTAGCCGACTCGGAATTAATGAACTTAAATTTGGCAGTTTTAAAACCGATGTTCTTTCTGAAGGATCATCCATTTCTTATGGAAAATCAAAACTGGGGGAATTTGGGGTTGTCAAAAAGTCTGTTCTAAAGCATTTTGATATAGAGCAGGAAGTCCTGTATGCCGATCTTAACTGGGACCTGATCCTGGAAACAGCCAGGGCACAAAAGATAAAATTCAGCGCTATCCCACGGTTTCCAATGGTACGTAGGGATTTTGCACTGCTATTGGATAATGCTATCCCGTATGAACAAATTGAAGATATTGCACTTCAAACGGAAAAAAATTATTAAAAGAAGTTAATCTCTTTGATGTATACCAGGGCAAAAACCTTCCTGAAGGCAAAAAAAGTTATGCAATAAGTTTTATGTTCCAGGATGAGCACAAAACTCTTACAGATAACCAGGTAGATAAGGTTATGAAAAAACTGCAGCAGCGATTTGAAACTGAACTTCAGGCTGAACTGAGGTAATTATAACTTCGATAAATTAAAAAAGTCCTTTCCTGATAATTCAGGAAAGGACTTTATTAATTTAAATTTATGGCAGGTACTATTTACCTGGTAATAGTACCGTATCGATTACGTGAATAACACCATTAGACTGGTTAACATCTGCCATTGTTACCGTCGCAACATTTCCGGCAGCATCCTGGATCTTAACATTTTTTCCATCCATCATAGCTTTTAACTCTGTTCCGTTCACTGTTTTAAAAGTTGCTGTTCCATTACTTTTCTTAATTGCCGCAACAACATCTCCTGCCTTAAAATCACTAAGCAATAACGTGGTAGGTTAAAATCCCCTGAAGCATGTTCTTGTTTTCAGGTTTCAACAAAGTCTCAACAGTACCACCGGGTAATTTTGCAAAAGCAGCGTTAGTAGGTGCAAAAACAGTAAAAGGTCCATTTCCCTGGAGAACAACTGCCAGATCAGCAGCCTTTACAGCAGCAACCAAAGTTGTGTGATCCTTTGAATTCGCAGCATTTTCTACAATGTTTTTTGAGGGGTACATCTCTGCCCCACCAACCATTTTGGTTTTTTGTTTCATATCCTGGGCAAGCATAGCATTACCAAAGGAAAGAGCCATAACCATTAACGAAAGAGTAAATAATTTAAAATTTTTCATAATACATAGTTTATTTTGTTTAAAGATATCTTGTTATTATTAAACAAATTATAATTGCATTAAAAATTAGCACAGGATTAACAGCTGTAGTACCTGGAGAAGAACCTTATAATTATCTTCAATTAAATTAACTTTTGTTGCTTTGTTTGTTCAGCCTCAATTCTTTAAATTAGTTGCTTTATGCAATTGAGGATGAAACTGCGTCGCACACATATACCCGAAAAACTTCTTCTTAACCGTAACAAGCGTATTTCTGAACAGAGCTTGTTGCAACAGGTAAAGGATATTATTGCCAGGGAAAGCATTAAAGATGAATTGGTCCTAAAGGAATTGACCAACTATAATGACGGCGGTGAAATTATTTCCAATAACTTTATAATTGATAAACTTGAAGGCAATCAGATCTTTCATATATCTGACATAGAGCAAATTTGTACCATCTATAGACTTCGGTTCCTGAATTCTGCGCTATATAAGGGAGAGTTTCCCTATGAAGCGGTTATAAAGATTAAAGAACTGGAAAAAAAACATAATATTAATCTGAAAGGTTTTAAGCTTATGGCACTTAGCCAGTCTTTTTAGGCTGGAGAATACAGATGATCCACTTTTGTTCGCTCCTATTGGTAATGACTATTATTATTTAATTCATTCGTGGGGTAAAGATCTTCACCCCTTTAGAAAATTGCTCATGTGGCCTTTTCGTCACCTGGAGAATTTCATGTTTTTCCTTTTAATATTAAGTTTTCTATTTGCAACTATGGTACCCGATAGCCTTTTTGGAAAGGAAAAGTCTACAACAGAATTTATTATTATTTTCTTTTTTATGTTCAAGTGGGTAACTGGCCTTGCAATCTTCTACGGCTTTAAATGCGGAAAAAACTTCAGCTCGGCCATCTGGCAAAGCAAGTATTACAACGCTTAACGTTAAACTCTCTCTAAAGTCCCCATTCTTATCAGGTCTAATATGTATTTTAGTTAAATAAATACATACTATGGATACAGAGGATAATTACAAAAGAGTTTATACAGGATCTGATGTTAATGTGCAATACCTACAGCAGCTTTTTGACAAAGCGGGTATTTCATCAAGAGTACGCAATGATTTTGACTCTGGTCTTCGCGCAGGGTTTGGAGGAGGTATGCCCGGGCAGGTACTGCTTTTCGTCGTAAATTCACATTACGATGAAGCATTAAAAATTGCAAGAACAACTTTTCCAAACGATTATAATAACGAAGAGTTTAGAGATGGAGAATAAGATACCTGGCAGGAGAAATATGTGGAACCTTGTCCTCGGTCTCATTTTCGTTATCTATGGCTCCTATAGATTATATGTGTTGAGCAACAGCGTAGAAGGATCAACCTTCAGCTATGTATTGGCAATATTATTTGTTGTACTGGGGTTATACGATCTTTGGAAATATTACAACAACAGCAGAACAAATTAAAAAAGGATGTACTAACGCACATCCTTTTTCTTATTTTTCTTCCGAGTAAATTAAGCTTCTACAGCATACATCTTATCCCGAAGCTCTTTTAATTTCTTGTCATCCATATACTCATCAAAGGTAGTATACCTATCAATTAAACCGGAAGGAGTTAATTCTATAACACGATTAGCTACAGTTTGAGCAAATTCGTGGTCATGTGTAGTAAACAACACTGTTCCTTTAAAATTCTTTAACGAATTGTTGAAGGCTGTAATTGATTCCAGATCTAAATGGTTAGTTGGTTCGTCAAGCATTAACACGTTAGCACGCATCATCATCATTCGGCTCAACATACAGCGTACTTTTTCACCTCCCGACAGTACTCTTGAGGTTTTGAGAGCCTCTTCCCCGCTAAAGATCATTTTCCCCAGGAAGCCTCTTATATAAACTTCTTCACGTTCTTCATCGGTTTTTGCCCATTGTCTAAGCCAGTCAACCAGAGTGAGATCATTATCAAAATACTGCGAGTTATCTAATGGCAAATAAGACTGATTAGTAGTTACTCCCCAGGAGAATTTACCTGAAACAGGTTTTTGATTTCCGTTAATGATCTCATAGAAAGCTGTAGTAGCCCGGGAGTCCCTTGAGAATACCACAACCTTATCGCCCTTCTTAAGATTAAGATCAACATTTTTGAACAGAGTCTCTCCCTCAATAGAAGCTTCCAGCCCATCAACATTTAAGATTTGATCCCCGGCTTCTCTTTCCCTTTCAAAAATTATAGCAGGATACCTTCTACTGGAAGGCTTAATCTCCTCTATGTTTAATTTTTCAATCATTTTCTTACGGGAGGTCGCCTGCTTGGATTTAGCCACGTTTGCACTAAACCTCATAATAAACTCCTGTAACTCCTTTTTCTTTTCTTCAGCTTTCTTATTCTGCTGGGATCGCTGTCTTGCTGCTAACTGAGAAGACTCATACCAGAAAGTATAGTTCCCGCTGTAATGATTTATTTTTCCGAAATCAATATCAGAAATATGGGTACAAACAGAATCCAGGAAGTGACGGTCGTGAGAAACAACAATTACCGTATTCTCATAATTGGCCAAAAAGTTTTCCAGCCAGATTATTGCTTCATAATCCAAATCGTTAGTAGGCTCATCCATAATAAGAACATCCGGATTTCCAAAAAGTGCCTGTGCGAGCAATACCCTCACCTTTTGCTGCCCGTCAAGATCTTTCATCAGGTTATAATGAAGTTCTTCTTTTATACCAAGACTTGAAAGAAGAGAAGCAGCGTTACTGTCGGCATTCCAGCCATCCATTTCTTCAAATTCTACCTGTAGCACTCCTACCCGCTCACCATCAGCATCGTTAAAATCAGCTTTAGCATAGATATCGTCCATCTCCTTCTTGATCTTGTATAGGGGTTTATTTCCCATAACTACTGTCTCAAGAACCGGATGTTCATCATAAAGGTTATGATTTTGTTCCAGAACAGACATTCTTTTTCCCGGTTCAAGAAAAACCCTTCCACTGGTAGGATCAGACTTACCTGAGAGGATATTTAAAAAAGTAGATTTTCCGGCACCATTGGCACCTATAATTCCATAGCAATTCCCCTGGGTAAACGTAGTGTTCACCTCATCAAACAACACCCGCTTTCCAAATTGCACCGAAAGATTTGAAACTGTTAACATATTTTTCCCTTTTCTCTTGTAAATTTTTGCAAAAGTAGGTATAATTGCGCACTTGCTAAAAGATTAACAATTTAAATAATCCTTTTAACTCACGATTAACACGGCAGCAACATGTCCTCAACATATATTTGTTTGTGTTGCATTAAATGGTAATACCCTCATTCCCCACATGAAATTAAGATCGCTTTTGGTGTTCCTGTTGCTCATGATGTGCTTTTCCTGCAACAAAGAGAAATCTTCTGCCAATGACGTCTACTTTGGAGGATTAATCGTAAACCCTACTAGCAAATATGTCGTTCTACTTAAAAAGGATGTTGTTGTAGACACGTTTTTTCTGAATAGTAAAAATCAATTTGGAGGTAAATTAATAGGGGTAGAAAAAGGCCTCTACGTCTTTAAACATCCCCCTGAACATCAAATTTTGTACCTGGAACCCGGAGACAGTACGCTGGTACTTCTTAATACTCTGGACTTTGATGAATCCTTAAATTTTAGCGGCAAAGGAGCTGAGAAGAGCAATTATCTTAACAGGATGTATTTGCTCAATCAGGAAAACAATAATCTCATCCTTTCCTGTTTCAAGCTGGGCGCTGAAGAATTTTCCAAAAAGACTGATTCTATAAGAAGTTTGCGCAAAGAACATTTGGATAAACTTCATAAAAAATATAAATTTTCCAATGAGTTTTTTGACCTGGCTGAAGCCAGTATTGATTATGAATTTTATGATTTAAGAGAGCGATACGCCTTTCTTATTCGAAAATATTCGGGGAAGGATGCCATTAAAAATATTCCTTCTGATTTTCACGAATACCGGAAAGAAATCTCCTTTAATGATGAAAAATTGGAAGACTATTATGTCTACTTAAATTTTCTGGATGATTTTTTACGAATCAAATCTTTAGAGTACTGCGAAGATGCTTTACCCGGAACTGATTGTGCGGATTTTGAAAAATTTGAAAATCTTGAACGTCGTATTGTCCTTGCTGATTCTTTAATCCTTAACGAGAGAATAAAAAACAATTTTATTGATCGGTTTGCCGCCCAGGGAATTATATATTCCCAATCTACTGAAGATCTTATTGCGATTCTAAAGCTGTTGGATAAAGTTAATTATACTGGAGACAGAAGGACAGACCTAAGACAAATGGCAGGCATTCAAAATAGTTTGTTACCAGGCAATAATATTGGTGAATTAAAACTTCTCAATTTCCAAAAAGACACTATCCTGTTAAATGATATTTCTTCAAAACCAAAGATTACATTTCATTGGACAGTTAATTCCCAGTCACATTACAAATGGCAACACAAAAGGATTGAGGAATTAAAGAAAAGATTTCCCGAGGTGGAATTTGTGGGTATTAATATTGATAAAAATCATTTTGAAGAATGGCACAATATAATTGCAGACCAGGGTTATAATGAGATCAATGAATATAAGCTGAACGTCTTAAGTTTAAATGAAGACCTCTTAAAAATTTATCTTTATAAATCCATTTTTTTAGACCAGTCTGGAAAAATAATTAAGGGTGACGCACAAATAAATTCGCCCGATTTTGAAGATAACATTGAAGAATTTCTGGACGAATTATTTCCGTATAAAAAGGCATAAAAAAAACCTGAACTAAATATTCAGGGTTTTTCTATTTCAAATTTATTCTCTCTTAGTTACCTCCTCTGTGATCTGAAAGAAATTTTTCAAGGCCAATATCTGTCAAAGGATGTTTTAATAAACCTTCGATAGAAGAAAGAGGTCCGGTCATAACATCGGCTCCAATTTTTGCACAATCAATAACGTGCATCGTATGTCTAATAGAGGCCGCTAAAATTTGAGTTTCAAAGCCGTAATTATCATATATAAGCCTTATTTCCTCAATAAGACTTAACCCGTTAGTAGAAATATCATCCAGCCTTCCTATAAAGGGTGAAACATAAGTTGCACCTGCTTTTGCCGCCAGTAAAGCCTGGCCCGCAGAAAATACAAGGGTACAATTGGTTTTTATCCCTTTATCACTAAAATATTTTATAGCTTTAATTCCTTCTTTTATCATAGGAACTTTTACGATAATTTGCTTGTGCAAAGCTGCAAGTTCTTCTCCTTCTTTAACTATCTCGTCAAAATCTACAGCTATAACTTCTGCACTTAAATCTCCATCTACTATTTCACAAATTTTCTTGTAATGCTCGAGGATGTTTTCTTTTCCTTTTATACCTTCTTTTGCCATTAAAGAAGGATTTGTAGTAACACCATCCAGAACCCCAAGGTTTTGAGCCTCTCTAATTTGATCAAGGTTTGCTGTGTCTATAAAAAATTTCATAGCTAATATTTTTGCCTGTTGATTTGCTGTAATACAAATTTACAACTTATAATGTTTAAGCAACATTTTCTCATAGACTTTATCGGGTAAAATCCGCTTAAGTGCAATCGAGAATTTTTGAAGTGGTTCCCCCACTTTGTAATGACCCTTAGGATCTTCAGTTTTAATAATTTTATAAACAGCCTTTGCCATAAGTTCGGGATCCTTGCCGCTATCCACGTGCTGGTTCATGATCTTTAATGTACTGGAATAGGCTTTTTTATAAGGAGAAGTGTCCAGAACAGGAGCGTGATATCTTCCGGCAGCAATGTTTGTTGCGAAATCCCCTGGTGCAATATTGGTCATTTTTATATTATGATCCTTCAGCTCCATTCTAAAAGCTTCTGTAGTAAGTTCTAACGCTCCTTTGGTTGCAGAATATATTCCGCGGTAAGGAAGGCCCATATATCCTGCAATAGACGTTATATTTATGATAAGCCCGCCGCCCTGAGACCTCATATGAGGTAAGACTTTTTTAATGAGGTTTAAAGGACCAAAATAATTTGTATCAAAGGCTTTCCTTATCTCTTCATCGGGAGTTTCTTCAATAGGTCCGGTAATTCCTATCCCGGCGTTATTAATAAGAATGTCTATCCTTCCTTCTCTTGCAATAACTTCAGAAACTGCAGAAATAATGGTTTCTTTTTTAGTCACATCCAGGGCAACCAAAGGGAATTGAGAATTTATATTTCTTTCAGGGGCTCGACTGGTACCATAGACTTTAAAATCTCTTGCTGACAGGTATTCACCTATTGATTTTCCTATGCCTGAAGAACCACCTAGGTAATAAGGACTACTTTGGAAGAAGTATCTGTTTTCATAGATCACAAAGATGCGATAAAAATCAAAATATACAGATACAAAAAATGGCAAGCTACCCACATCACACCGCTACGACCACTTACCCTTGCTGCGTTCCCGCCCTGGGGGAGTCAGCAGGAGCTGGTTGTGTGGGACTTGCCGCTGCAAATATACAATCTTTACAACATTTGACAAGACTTTTTTAATTTGAATTATTTAATTTAGCACCAAGTATAATAGCACTTTTTCATGATTAAACTTAAGTTCCTCTGCCTGTTTATTTTAAATCTTCTCCTCTTTTCCTGCGGAAGTAATTCCGGTAAAAAAAAATCTGATTTTTCTTTGGAAATTGACTCTTCGAAAAGAGAATTTCAGCTTGGAGAGACGCTAAACATCAGCGTAAAAAATCCGAAAGAAAGAAAAATTGATTCCACCCGATTTTACTTCGGAAATGAAATCCTGCCAAGTTCTTCCGGGTCAAACAACCTTCAGCTTAACCTTCAGGACCAAAAACTCGGAAATCAATTAATAAGAACAATTGTTTTTTCTGAAGGAGAAGCAGATACCCTACAACTTCCCATCAAAATATATAATAATACGGCTCCTAAAGTATATACTTATAATATTGTAAACACTTTTCCTCACGACCGAACAGCTTACACCCAGGGTCTTGAATTTTTTAGGGACACCTTGTATGAAAGTACCGGGCAGTACGGAAAATCTTCCTTGAGAAAGACGAATTTTGAGACAGGTGAGGTCCTGCAAAAAGTAGATTTGGCCGATAAATATTTTGGAGAAGGAATTTCTATTTTAAATAATAAAATTTACCAACTCACGTGGAATGAAGGGGAAGGCCTTATCTACGATGTTGAAACTTTAAAAAGAGGAGGTGTCTTTAAATTCAACCAAAGTAAGGAAGGCTGGGGACTAACAAATGACGGTCAACAATTTTATAAAAGTGATGGCACAGAGAAGATCTGGATCTTAAACGCTCAAACTCTTGCCGAAGAAACTTATATTCAGCCCACCACTCATAAATCAATTTCTACTCAACTCAATGAACTGGAATGGGTGGAAGGAAAGATATATGCTAATACTTACCAAAAAGACGGAGTAGCTATTATTAATCCTGAAAACGGGGCGATCGAAGGGCTAATAAACTTCAATGGGTTGAGGGAAAAAGTAACCCAACATGAAAATCTTGATGTTCTCAATGGAATTGCTTATAATCCTTCCACGAAGAAGTTATACGTAACCGGAAAAAACTGGGATAAATTATTTGAAGTTGAAATTATAGAAAAATGAATTTTACACCAGAAGTCTTTGAACAGGAAAAGAAAGTAAACGAGGAGGACCTGGACCAAAACCGTCACGTAAATAATGTGAGGTATGTACAGTGGATTCAGGATATTGCTAAAGCTCATTGGGAACAAAGAGCAGGAAAAGATGTTTTAGATAAATATTTTTGGGTGGTAATTCGGCACGAGATAGATTACAAGAATCAGGCGTTTCTGGATGATGATCTCCTCCTACAAACTTTCGTGGGCAAACATACGCACGTCACCTCTGTTAGGCATGTCAATATCCTTAACAAAAAAGATAATTCTACTATTGTAAAAGCAAAATCTACCTGGTGCCTGATGGATTACGAAACGAAAAAACCCGTGAAAATTACAGAAGAGATGCTGAGGATTTTTACGAGGTAGGGGTATTAGTTATAGGTTGTAGGTTGTAGGTTGTAGGTTATAGGTTATAGGTTACTGTTATAGGTTATAGGTTATAGGTTATAGGTTATAGGTTTGTAAAGTCCTAAATAGAGTTGACTATTTTATGAAGATGGTTATTACTTATTTTATTTAAAATTCAATTTTAGTTACTTATTAATTCTTAGGTCAGGGTGCAGAAAGGAATACTAATATCTTCTGCAAAGCAGTCAAACCTGTAAGACCGTATAAAAACCTGAAATCAGAAACTTGAAACCTGGAACCTTTATAATGTTTTCGCGACTTTTCTAACTGCTTCTATAGTAGTGTCCAAATCTTCATAGGTCAGCGCCTCTGTAATAAACCAGGTTTCGAAGGCACTGGGAGCTATATAAATTCCCTCTCCAAGTAAACCGTGGAAAAACTTTTTGAAGGTTTCATTATTAGCTTTGGCTGCAGTAACAAAATCTGTAACCGGTATATCATTAAAATGAACAGAGATCATTGATCCCATTCTGTTGATCGTATGGGTCACATTATTTTCCTGTAAGGCTTTGTATATACCCTGGTGAAGATATTCCGTCTTTTCATCAATGCTTTTGTAGATCTCTCTGTTCTCGTTAAGTTCTGTTAGCATTGCTAGACTGGCTGCCATTGCTAACGGATTTCCACTTAGGGTTCCTGCCTGATACACGGGACCTACAGGAGCCAGGTAATCCATAATTTCGGCTCTTCCTGCGAAGGCCCCGACGGGTAAACCACCGCCAATTACCTTTCCAAACGTGACAATATCAGCTTTAACTCCCATTCGTTCCTGAACTCCTCCCGGAGCAAGTCTAAAACCTGTCATTACCTCATCAAAAATTAACAGGATTTCGTTTTCGTCACAAAGTTTGCGTAAACCCTGCAAAAAACCTTCAGCAGGAGGAATGCAACCCATATTTCCTGCGACAGGCTCCAGAATTATACAGGCAATTTTATTCTTGTTTGCCTCAATTACTTCCTTTACGTTCTCCAAATCATTGTAAGCAGCAAGTAGAGTATCTTTTGCTGTACCTTCTGTTACTCCAGGACTATTGGGGGTTCCAAAAGTAACCGCACCACTTCCTGCCTGAATTAAAAAGGAATCACTGTGGCCATGATAACAGCTAAGCAAACTTAATGATCTTTTCTCTTCCGGTAAAGCCACGGGCAAGTCTTACTGCACTCATACAAGCTTCGGTTCCCGAATTAACAAATCTTATTTTCTCAATATTAGGAACCATTTTTACTGCGAGTTCAGCAATTTCTGTCTCTATTTGAGTGGGAGTTCCAAACGAAGTTCCTTTTCTTGCACGTTCAATGACAGCTTCTACTACAGGTTTGTGAGCATGTCCCAGGATCATAGGCCCCCAGGAATTGATATAGTCAATTAATTTATTTCCGTCAGAATCATATAAATATGGACCTATTGCTCTTTCTATAAAAAGCGGATGTCCTCCTACAGCATTAAAAGCCCTTACAGGAGAGTTAACCCCACCGGGAATTACCTTTTGAGCTTCTGCAAATAAATCACTACTTCTCTTATATATCATATTGTCTTTTTATTCAGGCTGAACGCTAAGCTCCTGTCCTATTGAAATATCTGTGGAACTAAGATTATTATTTCTTTGAAGCAGTTCTACCGTCGTATTGTATTTTTTAGCTATTGAATATAGAGTATCTCCTTTTTGCACTACATGCCTTGCCCCGCTACTGCGGACTATAGGAGAATTTCTTCGTATGGGAGAACCTGAGACTTCAGCATCATAATTGTATAACTGATATCTCTCAATGAGGTCGATCAGTTTTCGCGGGTATAACCTGTCTGTTGCATAACCTAGCAGCTCTTAACCCCTTCGCCCAGCCTTTATAATCATCTATATCAAGTTCAAACAAATCAGCATATCTTCTACGTTCAGCAAGGAAAAGGGAATGATCCCGGAAAGAATTTTGAGGATCTTTATACTTTCTGAAACACTCCTGGTTACGGTCATCATCGTGGTAAACCATTTCCCCTTTCCAGTCGTGACATTTAATCCCAAAATGATTATTGGCCCGTCGGGTAAGTTCTCCCCTCCCCGCTCCAGATTCCAGAATTCCCTGGGCTAGTGTAATACTTGCAGGGATTTTGTAAAGCCGCATCTCTTCCTGGGCAATGAATGCATAATTAGCAATATACTCCTCTACAACATCAGCATAGGAACTAGAGGAACATTTCGCTCGTTAACGGTTACCCTGGCAGGTACATTTCTATCCCTGTCCCTTTGTGTAACAGTCTTTTTTTTACTTCCGCAGGAAGCGAGAAGGGAAATTGTGATTAGAAGGAAAAAAACTTTTATCAACTTCATATTACATGTGGATTAGAGGAAGATTCTTCTTTCTTAAATAAGCATTCATTCCCGGGAGCCCCTGTAGCCCTCCCGTATGAATGGCTAAAATAAGGGAATTTGGAGGAAAATAAGATTTTTTCACCAAATCAAAAATTCCATAGAGCATTTTACCTGTATAAACGGGATCTAACTGGACTTGGTATGTTTCCCTGAAATGGTTTATAAATTCCACTAATTCCGGAGAAATTTTTGCATAGCCGCCAAAATGATAGTCAGGAACTAATTTCCAGTTTTCTGCGGAAGTCCACTTTCTTATTTCAGAAGTAAGAAAATCTCCCTTTAAACTAGGAAAGCCTATTATTTGCTGATGCTTTTCAGAAGAATTTATTATTCCGGAAATTGTTCCGCCTGTACCTACGGCTGTACATACAAAATCCATCTTTTTATCTGATGCCGCCAATATTTCTTCACAACCCTTAACTGCCAGTTTATTTGTACCTCCTTCAGGAACTAAGTAAAAATCTCCAAATTTTTCTCTTAATTCATTCTGAAAAACCGCTTCATCCTTTGCACGATATTGCTCGCGGGTTACAAATTCCAACTTCATTCCCTGTTGGGCAGCGAAGTTAAGAGTAGAGTTCTCAGCTAAAGTCTGTTCAAAATTAATACCTAGTTCCTCACCCCGAATAATTCCCAAAGTTTTAAAGCCCATAAGATTTCCTGCAGCTGCAACTGCAGCTATATGATTGGAGAATGCTCCTCCAAAGGTGAGAATTTGATCTATTCCCTGCCGGGTTGCTTCCTGCAGATTGTATTTCAGCTTCCTGAATTTATTTCCGGAAACAATTGAATGAAGTTGGTCTTCCCTCTTAAGATAAAGAGAAATCCCACTGCCTTTCCAGGTTTTTATATGCTGAACAGGTGAATCCCTTACCTGAAAATCCAGATTCGCTTCCATTTTGCAAATATTAAAAACATTAGGCAAAATTCTGCTATTTTCCTCTCCTGAGGTAGCGGGTAAAATTCCAGAATTTTCTTCTCCTGCAGTAGTCAGGATCTTTTTCATTCATATATGCTTCTCTTTCAAAAGAAATATTGCGGTAAGCTACCAGAGCATTTTTGTAAATCAATAGTTTCAGAAAAAATTCTAAAGTGTACCAAAGATAAAATGGAAGAACCAGCATTTCTGCTTGTTGTCTTAAATGAATTCTTTCATGATTTAGAAAAACCTGATCTTTTTTAAGGTTTTGGTGCCTTACAATTATAAAAGGCCAAAGACTTATCCCCAAAAAGCCCTTCGAGAGCAGATATTTGTTTACCACCACGATCATGCGATCAAGATAAGAATTGTAATTTAGCACTATGAGCTCTTTTAACAAAAAAATCCCTTTAGAAGAAGGAGATTATTACCTTACCCCCGAAGGTTTTCGATGTTTCACTGCTAAATATCTCCTCAAAAGGGGTTATTGCTGTAAGAGTGGCTGCAGGCATTGTCCTTACGGGTACGACAGGAAAACTGATAGCTTTAATTAGTAGTGAGTATTGAGTAGTGAGACTTGAGAAGTTAGAAGTTAGAAGTTAGAAAAAATACGGGTCTATTGCTCCTGCAAAAATATTTCTCAGTGTTTAATATTTCTTTTAAGTTGAAAAAAATAATACCACATCAATGAATTTTAAAGAACAGATCCTGGAGGGAATTCCCGCTGAACTGCCGCCTGCTCAGGCCTATGATCCCTCTGTAAATAACGCGCCAAAGCGGAAAGATATCTTAAACAAAGACGAAAAGGAACTGGCTCTAAGGAATGCTCTACGGTATTTTGAGCCTCAGCATCATGCCATTCTTCTCCCTGAATTCCGGGAAGAACTGGAAAAGTACGGAAGAATTTATATGTATAGATTTCGCCCTGATTATGGGATGTATGCGAGACCAATCGAAGAATATCCGGGAAGATCTACTCAGGCTAAGGCCATTATGCTGATGATCCAGAACAACCTGGACCCTGCTGTGGCACAACATCCTCATGAACTAATAACGTATGGTGGCAATGGAGCAGTTTTTCAAAATTGGGCACAATACAGGTTAGTAATGAAGTACCTGGCCCAAATGGAAGATGACCAAACGCTCGTAATCTATTCCGGGCATCCTATGGGTCTTTTTCCTTCACATAAAAATGCTCCAAGGGTAGTAGTAACTAACGGAATGGTAATTCCCAACTATTCCTCACAAGATGACTGGGAAAAATTTAATGCACTGGGAGTTACGCAGTATGGGCAAATGACTGCCGGAAGCTATATGTATATAGGTCCACAGGGAATCGTTCATGGCACAACGATTACAGTCCTAAACGCTTTGAGGAAAATCCAGGGCTCTTCTTTATCTGAAAAAAATAAAACTGCTCTGTTTCTTACCTCCGGTCTTGGCGGGATGAGTGGCGCTCAACCTAAAGCTAGGTAATATCGCAGGATGTATTACGGTGTGTGCCGAAATTAATCCGAAAGCTGTAAAAACCCGTCACTCTCAAGGCTGGGTAGATGAAGTTATAACAGATCTCAAAGAGTTGGCCCTCCGCGTAAAAAAAGCTAAAGAACAGGCAGAAACTGTTTCTATTGCTTACCAGGGAAATATAGTAGACGTTTGGGAATATTTTGCCGAGCACAATGTTTATGTGGATCTGGGAAGTGACCAAACTTCTCTTCACAATCCTTGGGCCGGAGGGTATTATCCTGTGGGATTAAGTCTTGAAGAATCTCAAATTTTAATTGCAGAAGATCCTGAAAGATTTAAATACGCTGTTCGTGAAAGTTTGAGAAGACAGGTTGATGCTATTAATATACACACTTCCCGTGGCACTTACTTTTTCGATTATGGAAATGCTTTTTTATTAGAGGCTTCCCGTGCAGGCGCCAATATTCACAAAAATAATGAAGGAACTCCTGTAAAATCTGAAGCCAAACAAGGAGAGGAACTTCATTTTGCATATCCTTCCTACGTGCAGGATATTATGGGCCCCATGTGCTTTGACTATGGCTTTGGTCCTTTTCGCTGGGTATGTACTTCAGGGAAACAGGAAGATCTCGATAAAACCGATGCTATTGCAGCAGAAGTATTGCAAACTCTAAAAAAGGATGCTCCTGAAGAAATTCAGTCCCAATTGCAGGACAACATTCACTGGATAAAGAATGCCGCGAAAAACAAACTTGTAGTTGGTTCTAAAGCCAGAATTCTATACGCAGACGCTTCCGGAAGAATAGAAATTGCGAAAGCTTTTAATAAAGCAATTGCCAAAGGAGAAATAGGAGTGGTTGCTCTGGGAAGAGATCATCACGACGTTTCGGGAACAGACTCACCTTATCGGGAAACTTCCAATATCTACGATGGGTCCAGATATACTGCAGACATGGCTATTCAAAATGTTATAGGAGATAGTTTTCGAGGAGCCACATGGGTGAGCATTCATAACGGAGGTGGAGTTGGTTGGGGAGAAGTTATAAATGGCGGATTTGGAATGGTTCTTGATGGTTCTAGAGAGTCTGATGACAGGTTACGATCTATGCTTTTTTGGGATGTTAATAACGGGTTAGCGAGACGTTCGTGGGCAAGAAATAAAGAAGCTATGTTTTCTATAAAACGGGCTATGCAACAGGAACCAAAGCTCCAAATCACCCTTCCTAATCTTGTGGAAGATTCCTTGTTCTTAGATTCTTAATGTAACCCATAAACTAATAATTATGAAAATCGTAAAAATTACCACCGTTTTGCTCCTCTTCGTAGTAATGATGTCTTCATGTTCTTCGGTAAGAGTAGCTTCAGATTATGATCAACAGGTTGATTTTAATCAGTATAAAACCTATGCTTTTTTTAAGCCCGGAATTGATAAGGCAGAAATTTCTGATCTGGATAAGAAAAGGATATTACGAGCCATAGAAACTGAAATGGCCGAAAAAGGATTTACAAAATCTGAAGATCCCGATGTATTAGTAAGCATCTTTACCAAAACGAAAGAAAACATCAACATTTACCAGCATAACATGATGGGCTGGGGTTACGGCTGGGGATGGAATCCGTGGTTTTGGGGAGCAGGCCCTAATACTGTAAATACCACAAGTGAAGGTACTTTGTATATAGATTTAGTTGATGCTGAAGGTAAAGAACTGGTTTGGCAGGGAATGGGTACTGGAGCCCTCGCCAAAAAAGTTGACCGGAAACAGGAAAGAATTAATGAAATCGTAGAGGAAATATTAGAAACCTACCCACCCGGAACAAGGAAATAGAATCAGCTAAAATGCCTCCCCCTACGGAGGCATTTTTATTTTATTTCAGATTTGGATCTTCTTATTCTTAAAAAAACATCCTTTGCCTTTTTGTATCTTTATATTACTATAATAACTGTTCATGCTAGAGAAAATAGAATCTAATGAAATATTAGACAGGCTTCCTGCTCATCTGCAACAATTTATAAAACCGCAGAATTACGCTGATTATAATGCCATCAACCAGGCAGTCTGGAGATATGTTATGCGGAAAAATGTCGATTATTTAAGCAGAGTAGCTCATGATTCCTATTTATCCGGCCTCAAGCAAACAGGTATTTCTATAGACAGCATCCCGAATATGTATGGGATGAACCGAATCCTGAAGGAAATAGGATGGGCAGCGGTTGCTGTTGACGGATTTATTCCGCCATCGGCTTTTATGGAATTTCAGGCTTACAATGTTCTGGTGATCGCCAGTGACATTCGCCAACTGGAACATATTGAATACACACCTGCCCCAGATATCATTCACGAAGGTGCAGGACACGCGCCTATTATTGCCAATCCTGAATATGCTGAATATTTGAGAAGGTTCGGCGAAATTGGTTGCAAAGCCATTTCCAGCGGGAAAGATTATGAGATGTATGAGGCAATCCGGCACCTGTCCATTATTAAAGAAGCTGAAGACACTCCTGAAGAAGAGATAAAAAAAGCAGAGGAAAAAGTAGATTACCTTCAGAATAATATGGGAGAGCAGAGTGAAATGGCTCAAATAAGAAACCTTCACTGGTGGACTGTAGAATATGGTCTAATAGGTACCCCGGAACATCCGAAAATTTACGGTGCGGGATTATTATCCTCCATTGGAGAAAGTGCCTGGTGTATGACAGATAAGGTGAAAAAAATTCCGTATACGATCGAAGCGGCACAGCAGGAGTTTGATATTACCAAACCACAACCACAACTTTATATTACTCCAGATTTTGCTCACCTGAGTCTGGTTCTGGAAGAATTTGCTAATACTATGGCTTTACGTCGTGGAGGGCTGGAGGGTATCCAAAAACTAATAGATTCCAAAGGCCTTGGAACAATAGAATTAAGTACAGGAATTCAACTATCCGGTGACTTTACCCGGGTAATAGAACATCAGGGAAAACCAATTTATATTCAAACCAACGGTAAAACAGCATTATCTTACCGGGAAAAAGAATTAGTGGGACATGGCAGTTTAAACCATCCAAAAGGTTTCGGCTCACCAGTGGGAAAACTTAAGGGTATAAATTTAGCAATAGAGGACATGAGCCCTCGCGATCTTCGAGCTTATGATATATACGAAGGAGAGAAGATCACTTTAGAATTTGAAGGCGGGGTGGTAGTTACAGGAGAGATAATTAATGTTACACGAAACCTGCAGGGAAAAATAATCCTGATAAGCTTAAAAGATTGTACTGTTTCTTATAAAGAAGAAATTCTTTTTAAACCTGAATGGGGAAATTACGATATGGCTATAGGAAAAGAAATTATATCTGCCTTCTCGGGACCTGCAGATCCTTTATCCTTTGACCTTATTACTCACACCCCTTCAAGTACTACTATCAAAAGCAAAAAGACAGCTGAAAGAGAAGAACTGGAGAGTCTCTATCAGGCAGTTCGGAATATACGAAATGGTGAAAACACCAAATTCTCATTGCAGGCTGCTTTTGATATTTTGAAGAAACATCACTCCAGCGACTGGTTACTTTCAGTTGAAATTTTTGAATTGGCGGTTGACAGTGATCAGAGATTAGCCAAAGAAGTAAAGGAATATCTTGATGCTTTAAAAGGAAAGAGGCCGGAGATATCTCACCTTATTGATGGAGGAATGGAACTAATAAATCAAAATTTGGTGATCAACAGAGACGCTTAAAAATTATACTTTTATACGATCCATCGCCTCAGGACTTTGGATCTTGTTTCCATTGTACTCCAGAGACCATCCCATAGAATTGGTAAGAATATAGATTTTTTGAAGTTCACTTATCAGGCGATTCTGTGCATTAGACTTTATGGTCGAATTTTCAATCTTGGTCATGAGCGACTTTTTAATTCGCTCCTGGATCTTGTTATAATCTTTAGCTTCAAATTGATTTAAATAATCCTGGGTAACATCATAATATTGAATATTAGGATTTATAGAGATTTCTTCCTTAGGAATATGATGAATCCTTACAGTTTTGGTTTCAGGATCTACTTCTGTTCTTAGTTTACTTAAGTCGTAGGCCACGGTAACATCTGCATTTACAATTATAAGAGCCTTCTTTCTTGCAGAAAAGACATCAAGATAAAATCTTTTGGAGTCATTATAAGAATATACCTGAGCAAAATTACCTTCAGTCACTACCAGTTTTCCAACATTTTTTATTTGCTTTTCTATTAAACTGAGTACTTTCAACAAGTTGATCGCGCTGTTCCTCTTTGGTTTCAAAATATTTCCAGGCAAAAAAAATGGCCACCAGGCCGAAAAGGACTATTGCAATAGTTTTTTTCATTCAGAGGTATTAAGGCTACAAAAATAAGAAAAGTGCCATTAACAATTAATTGAAGAAAGGCAGATTTATAAAATGTAAATGGACGGCCCCACCCGTCCATTTACGTTTTAATTCTAAAATCTACCCCAACAAATTTTAGAAACAGTTCTTTGATTGTAATGCTGTTTTAAACAACCTGTTGATCAAAGAGACTATAAAAATACAAAAATTTCTTTCTTGCACAAGAAATTTAATACTTTTTCGAAGACTTAATTTTTTGTTAACCAACTACATAGAGCTTCCTTACTTCCTTACTAAAATTAAAATCTTCTTATTTTAGCAAAAAAAAAATGGATGGCCCCCACCATCCATTTTCGTTTTTCTCAAATTCTACCCCAAAGAATTTTTGAATCATACATTAATTAAAAGCCGCTTTTAAAGCGATTTATCAATTAATGTGAAACAAATGTAGCTCAAAAGTTCAAGTAGAGATAACGTTTTTGACCCACATATGTATACTTTAGGAAAAGAATAACGATTGTGGAATCTAATTTTTAAAGATTACTTAAAAATTCAAATGGGGGAATTTATTTCTCAATTTTTCTATTGAAGCCTGTAACCCAACAAGAAATTTTTGATGAGCTTCAGATTCTGAATTGAAGGAACGATGATTTAATCCTCTTTGAATAGACCCTATTTCTTTTAAAACAGGAATTGACTCTTTAGACATCCAGGTCTCTGTAAACTTTTGCCAGATGTACTCTATTGCCGTAGAATTGGGATGTAACATATCTTCGGAATAAAAGCGGTAATCCCTTAATTCGTCCATCACAATTTCATATGCAGGAAAATAACTTACCTCAGCAAATTTCTCTACAATTTTAGAAACTGCCTCTATTAATCTTGATTTGCTTACCTGGTTTTGAACTACACCATCCTTTATGTGGCGCACGGGAGAAATTGTAAAAATTATTGCAATTCCCGGATTAATGCTCTGCAAAGCAGAAATGATATTTTGAAGACAAACAATAATGTCTGCAATTTCCATCATATTTTTATGAAATCTATGCTGAGGAAATTTGTGGCAATTTGCAACGTAATATCCCGTTTCCTGCAGAATATATCCTATAGAAGTTCCCAGGGTAAGGATTACATGACTGGCCTTTTCGAGATATTCCCTGGTAAAAGTTAAATTTATATTCAGGTTTTTCACCAGTTCTTCCCTGTCTATATTGCTCATTATAGAATGAGCTTCAAAACTATGCCAACGCTCATTGTGCTGTATAACATCTTCTGCACTGTACCCGAGATTCTTTACCGCTTTGTCAATAAAGTTCTCCAAAGCTGCCGGATGATAAAGAATTCCAAAAGGATTTCTAAGATTGGGCAGCTTATAATAATCCAGTTTTTCTCCAATATTTTCGACAAAACAGGAACCTAATAAGAAGACCTCAGAATAGTGATCTATTTTTGGCTCCTGTGGTGGTATTGAGAAAGTAGTCCTGAATTGCACGTTTTATGTATGTATTTAAGACCTCACAGGTTTTGGAAACCTGTGAGGTCTATATCTTACTTTTATTGAACAAACTTTTTAGCTTCCTGCAATGCCTGTTCTATTCCTTCAGGTTTTTTACCTCCGGCAGTTGCGAAGAAGGGTTGTCCACCACCACCACCGTTGATGTGTTTACCCAGTTCTTTTACTACCATTCCCGCATGTAAATTCCTGGAAGCTACCAGTTCTTTCGAAATATAACAGGACAGCAAAGCCTTATCATCCTGTTGAGAAGCCAGTAATAAGAAAAGATTATCATTCGTCTCCCCTAATTGAAATGCCAGATCCTTAATTCCGCTTAAGCATCAAGGTCTACTTTTTTGGCCAGGAAGTTGACACCGTTTATTTCGGTTATTTCAGCTTGGAGCTCCCCTTTTAAATTTTTAGCTTTATCTCTTAATAGACTGTCAATTTGTTTTTTAAGCTGGTTATTTTCCTCCTGAAGGCCCTGAATAGCTTTAAGTGGATCCCTGGAATTTTTTAATTCAGCTTTAATGGCAGATAATGTTTCACCTTCTTCAGAAAAATATTCCATTACTGCATCTCCCGTAATTGCTTCTATACGTCTTATTCCGGCTGCCACAGCTACTTCAGAAATAATTTTAAAATACCAGATGTCTCCGGTATTTTGCACGTGAGTTCCTCCACACAGTTCCATAGAGTCACCAAATTTTATGGCCCTCACAGAATCTCCATATTTCTCACCAAACAGCGCAATTGCCCCCTGCTCTATCGCTTCCAAATAAGGAATTTCCCGCTGCTCAAGAAGCTGGTGCTTCTCCCTTACTTTCTCATTCACAAAATCTTCAACCTTTTTTAATTCTTCGGAAGAGACTTTACTAAAATGGGAAAAATCGAATCTCAAATATTCATGGCTCACCATAGAACCTTTTTGCTCTACGTGGCCTCCAAGAACCTTCCGCAGACCCTGATGTAATAAGTGAGTTGCTGAATGATTTGCCTGAGTTCTCGCTCTTTTTCCTGAATCTACAACAGCGGTTATTTTTGCTGAAGGATCCTCAGGTAATTTCTTTATATAATGAATTATAAGATTGTTTTCCTTCTTTGTGTCCAAAACCGGAATTTCTTCCCCGGATGAAGTTCGTAGCAGTCCTTTGTCCCCTACCTGTCCCCCGCCTTCAGGATAGAAGGGAGTTTGGTTCAAAACAATTTGGTATAATGCACCTTCCTTCTTTCCTTCTACTTTTCGGTACCTGGTGATCTTTACATCTGCCTCCAGCTTATCATAACCTATAAAATTATGATCTTCCTCTTCACCTATAATGTTCCAGTCCCCTGCAGTAATAACCGATGCTGCCCGGGAACGGTCTTTTTGTTCCTGTAGTTCTGCTTTAAATTCCTTCTCATCAAGATCATAACCTCTTTCCCTCAATATTAAAGCAGTAAGGTCTATAGGAAAACCAAAAGTATCATAAAGTTCAAAAGCTTTTTTACCCGATACAGTTTTGCCATTAGTATTTTCAATAATATTCTCCAGCAATACCAATCCCTGGTCCAGGGTTCGTAGAAACGACTGTTCCTCCTCCTTAATCACATTTTGTATAAGATTTTTCTGGGCTTTAAGTTCAGGAAAAGAATCTCCCATTTGATCGCCCAGGGTATCTACCAGCTTATAAATAAAAGGCTCTTTCGTGTCCAGAAAGGTAAAGCCATATCTTATTGCCCTTCTAAGAATTCGTCGAATAACATAGCTTAGCACTTAGTATTGCCAGGCAACTGCCCGTCGGCAATAGAAAAAGCAACTGCTCTTATATGATCAGCTATAACCCGTATGGCAATATCTGTTTTTTCTGAATTTCCGTATTTGGAATTAGTTACTTTCTCTATTGAAGAAATTAGCGGAGTAAAAACATCTGTATCATAGTTAGATTTTGTACCCTGAAGCACCATGCACAGGCGTTCAAAACCCATTCCTGTATCCACATGTTTTGCAGGAAGCCTTTCCAGCGAACCATTTGCCTTGCGGTTAAACTCCATAAAAACGAGGTTCCAAATCTCCACAACCTGGGGATGATCTGCATTTACTAATTCTCTCCCCGGAATTTTTTGTTTCTCTTCCTCTGAACGAATGTCTACATGAATTTCAGAACATGGACCGCACGGGCCCTGGTCGCCCATTTCCCAGAAATTGTCCTTCTTGTTGCCCATAATGATCCGGTCCTCAGGTACGATTTCCTTCCAAAGCGCATAAGTCGTCCCTGTCCATCTCCAGCTTATCATCTTCACTTCCTTCAAAAACTGATACATATAGCTTATCCTTATCTATCCTGAAAACTTCTGTCAACAATTCCCATGCCCACTGGATAGCTTCTTTTTTAAAATAGTCTCCAAAGCTCCAGTTCCCAAGCATTTCAAACATGGTATGGTGGTACGTATCCATTCCCACTTCCTCCAGGTCATTATGCTTCCCGCTTACTCTCAGGCATTTTTGAGTATCGGTCACCCGCTTATGTTTTGGCACGGTATTTCCTAAGAAAAACTCTTTAAATTGATTCATACCCGCATTGGTGAACATAAGGCTTGGATCATCCTTAATTACCATAGGTGCAGAAGGAACAATGGTATGAGATTTTGAATTAAAAAAATTGAGGTATGCAGCACGTATCTCTTTAGATTTCATAAGTCTAACTTGTGGGCCGAAAAGGTCTTATTAGTTTTAAATTATGCAGGTGAGAAAACAATTTTTATATTTGTTCGTTTCTCATAAGCTGTTGCAAGGTTTTTGCAGCGCTTATACTGGCAAAAATAGCATATTTTAGTTTATGGCGAAGGTTAAATATTATTACGACAGCGAGACACTCTCCTATAGGAAGATCGAGCGCAAAAAGGGGGCGCCGCCTTGGAATTGCCTTGCTGAGTACTCTTGGTGTATTTCTTGCCGCCTTTGTTTTGGTTGTTATTTATTTAAACCTTCCTCAAGTTGAAACTCCCAAAGAAAAAGCCTTAAAAAGGGAACTTGAAAATATGCAGCTTCAATACGGTATCTTAAACAGAAAGATGAACCAGATCCAGGACGTGCTGGCAAATGTTGAAGACCGTGATAATAATATATACCGATTATATTTTGAAACAAATCCTATTCCTGAGGAACAACGCAGGGCTGGTTTTGGAGGGATAAACAGGTATAAAAACCTGGAAGGATTTGATAACTCCCGCATTATTATAGAAACCAGCAAAAGGATGGATATCCTCACAAAGCAGGTAGTGGTTCAATCAAAATCCCTGGATGAGATTGCCGAACTTGCAAAAGAAAAAGAAAAACTATTAGCATCTGTACTTAGCTATACAACCTGTAAAAAATGAAAATTTAAAAAGGATTGCTTCAGGATATGGTTGGAGAAACGATCCTTTTACAAAGGTGAAGAAGTTCCATTATGGAATGGATTTTACTGCTCCCCGTGGTACTCCCGTTTATGCTACGGGAGACGGGCGTGTTGAGAGAGCAGATAATCGCTCTACAGGCTATGGAAATCATATAAGAATAGATCACGGGTATGGTTATGTAAGTCTTTACGCTCACCTCTATAAATACAATGTACGTGCTTAGTCAAAAGGTTCAAAGAGGGGATCTAATAGGATTTGTGGGAAGTACAGGCAGATCTGAAGCACCTCACCTGCATTATGAGATTTTTAAAGATGAAGAGCGAATCAATCCCATTAATTTTTACTACGGTAACCTTTCTCCTGAAGAATTTGACCAGGTTTTAGCCAAAGCTCAGCAAGAAAATCAATCTCTGGATTAATGCAACAAAACCTTCCTGAAAAGAGATATTACGCAATAGGCGAAGTAGCCGATGCCTTTGGTGTCAACACCTCTCTCATCAGGTTTTGGGAAAAAGAGTTTGACGTCCTGAAACCAAAAAAAAATGCAAAAGGCAATCGCCTTTTCACTCCACAGGATATCAAGAATTTAGAGCTTATTTTTCACCTCGTAAAAGAGCGTGGTTTTACCCTGGAAGGTGCAAAAACCCATTTAAAAGAGGAAAAGAAGAAAACTCTTAGTAACTTTGAAATCATTAGAAAACTGCAAAACGTCAAGGCAGAATTAATAAATATTAAAAATAATCTGTAATATGAAAAAGTGGCTCATTCCTGTTATAATTATTGTGGTAATCGCAATTATAGCTTATTCACTGTTTGCAGGAGTATATAATTCTGCTGTCCAGAAAGAAGAGAATGCCAAAACAGCCTGGTCACAGGTTGAAAACGCTTACCAACGCAGGAATGATCTTATTCCAAACCTGGTTAACACAGTTAAAGGTGCTGCCGATTTTGAAAGAGAAACTTTAACTGAAGTAATAGAAGCCCGATCTAAAGCGACATCTATCAATGTTGATGCAGATAATCTTAATGAACAGCAACTGGAACAGTTTCAGCAGGCTCAGCAAGGTGTTTCATCTGCTCTTTCCAGGTTATTGGTAACTGTAGAGCGATATCCTGAACTTAGGGCTACACAAAATTTCCAACAACTGCAGTCACAACTTGAAGGCACTGAGAATAGGATAAATGTGGAAAGGAACCGCTACAATGAAAGTGTAAATGACTATAATATTTACATCAGGCAGTTTCCTAATAATATTGTAACTAGTATTTACGGTTTTGATCAAATGCCAAGATATACTGCAGATCCCGGGGCTGAAGATGCTCCAGAAGTAGAATTTAGTTTCTAAAAATATTTTTTCATGAGTAAAGTAGAGAAATTTTTATCGGCCAATGAAGAGGAGCAAATTATTGAAGCGATAAGAACAGCTGAGAAATCTACTTCAGGTGAAATTAGAGTTCATATTGAACGAACTCATGGGAAACAGGACATCTTTGAAAGATCTATGGAGGTTTTTCATATCCTTAAAATGGATAATACCAAACACGAGAACGGAGTTTTAATTTATGTAGCTGTTGAAGACAGGGATTTTGTTATCTACGGCGACAGGGGAATTAATAAGGTTGTTCCCAATGACTTCTGGGAGAGCACTAAAGATGCTATTGTTGCTCAATTTAAATTGGGGAATTATAAGCAAGGTCTTATCGATGGAATTTTAAAAGCGGGAGAACAGTTAAAAACCCATTTCCCCTGGAGTGAAGAAACTGTAAATGAGCTTCCCAACAACATATCAAGAGGAGATGCTAAAAACCAATAAATCCTGTTTTTTTTTATTACTATTCCTAATTGCATTCTCTTTTGCAGGTTTCGCTCAAAAGGAAATACCCCCCAGGCCCTCCATGCAAACCAGTGTTTACGATGCTGCAGATGTTCTTACTCCCGATGAAGAACAACGCCTGGAGAGAAAGCTGATAAATTTTGCTGACACTACATCGACACAAATTGTTGTAGCTACCATTGAGTCCCTGGACGGAGAATATATAGGATTATATGCCCCAAAATGGGCTCACGAATGGGGAATAGGACAAGCCGAGGAAGATAATGGGTTATTAGTACTGTTATCTGAAAGTGACCGGGAGATCTGGATTACCACTGGCTACGGGCTGGAAGAATACCTAACGGATGCCCGAACTAAAGACATTATAGATAATTACATTTTACCTGAATTCAGGAATGGAAATTATTTCCAGGGGCTGGACAATGGTACTACAGCTATTTTCGATGTGCTAAGCGGAACTTTTGAGGCTACCCCACAGAGAAAGCAAAGCTCAGGAGGAATTCCTATACAATTTCTTATTCTGGGTATTGTATTTCTCGTATTTCTGGTTTCTTTAAGCAACAAGAACCTGCGTGGTGGAGGCCGCGGTGGTCGTGGCGGCAGAGGCCCTTCCCTACTTGATGTTGTTATTCTTAGCAGCCTTGGCCGTGGTGGCCTGGGAGGCGGTAGCGGCTTTGGTGGAGGTGGTGGATTCGGCGGTGGCGGCGGATTTGGAGGTGGCTTCGGCGGAGGTGGCTTCGGTGGAGGTGGTGCTAGCGGAAGCTGGTAATCTCTAATGCCCTTTTCTTACAAACTTAAGTTGCGAAAAACCTTTCTAATTACCTCTTCCTGATAGAGAAATTTAGAAAAGATAAGCGGGGTTAATAAGGATGATTTTCATCCGCACTAAATACTAGACCACGGAAACTCATCTGCAACAACTTTATTATTCACACTGCACATCTTCAGGTTCATATTAATCAGAGACTTTCAGTTAATAAAAAACTCCTCTTCACCAAAAGTGAAGAAGAGCTTTTTTCAGAAACAGGTGTGATTTTTATTAACTGGGCTTTACTTCCCCTTATTACATTATTTACATTCTAATAATTCTGGTACCGCTACCTTTATCATTAGGATCTTTTCCTCCAAATTTGCTTAATTTATAAGTAAAACTCAGCATTGCATATCTTCTAAGAATAAGATTCTGAGTGTCCTGAATAAAATCATCTCCTACCATTCTTTGGGTTGAAACGTTTTGATTCAGCATATCGTAAACCTTAATTTTTAATGTTGCATCATCATTCAGGAATTTATATCCCAAACTTATATTCCATAGAAGGGAAGTATTATCAAATCCCGGGGAAACATTTCCGAAGTAATTAAAAGAGATATCATTACCCAGGATAAAATTCTTAGGCCAAAAGGTGGTTGCTTCCAGAGTAAGATAGTGATTGGTGAAACTTTCATTCCTGCTGGCGTTTATATCGTATTGACTTTCGGTATAGGATAGCCTGTAACCGGGGTTAAGAGAAAAATAATCCTCTATAGCATAAGTAAGATTAAGTGAGGGTCCCAGGGTGTACCTTTTAGCATTAAATAAAAATTCGTTTGTATAACCCACTCTTTTATCATAGTTAGCATTCATTCCCAAACGATAGCTAAATTCCCTCTTCTCTTTCTTAAACTGCTTGGAATAAGAAGCTCCAATATTGGAATTTATAGCACCATCTACGTTTGCATAAGTTGTTGTTCGCACAAGATCCTCCTCTGTAGTAGTGACAGAAACAATACTGTTATCAATAAAAGTAACCGAACCGTAGCTAAAAAAACCGCTTCGTTTTGAAAAGTCATAATTCCTGTAACCTCCACGAAGCGTTTGAGTATAAGAAGGACGAAGATCGGGGTTCCCTATGAAAACATTTAGCGGGTTGGTAAGGTTTACAACAGGTTGTAATTGATTTATGGAGGGTATCCCGGCATCACTGTTATAATTCAAATAGACACTTTTAGATCTCGAAATCTCATACCGCACATTTGCCTCTAAAAAAAGGTTATTATAGGAATTGGAAAATGAATCCTCCTCCAGAAAGTTGGAAGTTTCCAATGTGGTATTAAGAAGGCCAATCTCTGTACCTAATCTCCACTTCTCACCTTCATAATTAACTCCTACATTGGGAATATTTTTATAGCTCCGGGAATTGAAATCACTGCTTAAAAAATTATTTAAAATTGAATAATCTCCGGTTTCCGGTTCCAGGTCGAAAACATATCTCTTATTACTGCTGTTGGTGCTGGAGAAGTTATAGGATGCATCAAGGAAAAACTTATCAGCCATTACAAATCGTTGTGTCGCTCCCAGGTTGTACTGATTCTCATTTTGGTCCTCATCAATAAACTGGTCCTGAACCTCAACCACATCATCTTCAAAAAACTCACTCTCTGAAAAGAAATAATTTTCATTTTCCTGAAGTTGATGGCTGTTTTCAAAAAATAACTGGGAATAAGCTCCACGACGGCCGTACCTCCTAATCATATCCAGTCTGTTACTAAAGCTCTGGCTGTTTAGATATTCATTATCCCGGGTTTCAGTTGAATTCACCAACTCGCGGTCTTCATCAAGTGAGGTTGCACTGCTGCTTCTATTAGAATAACTAGTATTGGAATTAAATCGTGGCGCTATAGAGATACGTGTAAGCGTATCGGGTTCCCATTCAAACCTGGCATTTGCCCTGTGACTATCATTTACAAGATTACTGGCACTGGTAGAATTGTAAAAGAATCGGGAATCGGGCAATATATTTTCACGTTCAATAACTGTTCTGGTTTCAGTATCGTTTCTTCCGAAGAAATAATCGGCGCTGAGTTCATATTCTTTACCCCACTCATTTACAAAGTTAACTCCTGCAGTTTCGGCTTTGGTTATTCCAGCTCCACTACCAAAATTAATTCCGTTAATACCAAAAGAACCTCCACTGCTGTTAAATGACAAACTTCGGGCATTTCTTCCCATCATATCAAATACTTCATCAAAGCTAAAACCTGAGCTATTGATATTATTTGAACTGGCCAGCACACTAACTCTCAATTTATCCTTGAAATAATTTCCAATTCCACTTAGCTCATAACGATCATCTGTACCGCCACCTACTGTCGCCCGTGCAAAGTAGCCTTTGTTTTTATCTTCCTGGATCGTAATATTTATAGTTTTATCATCAGGATTACCTGCTTTTCCCGTGAACTCCTCACTCCTGGTCTTCGTATCGGTAACCTGGATCTTATCGATTATTTCCTTCGGAAGGTTTTTGGTAGCTATTTTTGGATCATTCCCAAAGAACTCTTTGCCGTTCACAAGGATGCGGGATACTTACTTACCGTTAACGGTGATATTTCCCTGAGAGTCTACTTCTACCCCGGGGAGTTTTTTCATTAGCTCCTCAAGATTAGCATCCGGCCTTGTAGCAAAAGAGGAAGCATTGAACTCGAGAGTATCTTTTTTAATAACGATAGGTGCTCTTGCCCCTACCAGCTGTACCTCATCCAAAGCATTATCTGCAATTTTCATTTCTATAGTTCCAACTGTTTTTACAAGACCATCTGCCAGTGAAATATTTTGTTTATGTACCTGATAACCTGTAAAAGAAACAAGAAGGTTAAGTTTTTGAGCTGAAGAATTTCCCGTCAACAAGAAATTTCCATCTTTTTCTGAAATCGTGTAGCTAACAACAGTACTATCTGCAGGATCTTCTATGTAGACGGTTGCGGCTTCCAGAGGTTGCTTTGTTTCAGAATCTGTAATTTTTCCGGAAAATTCAAAGGTTTGGGCGCTTAACTGAAAACCAGTTAAGCAAAGGAGAGCAAAAAATAAATTTTTCATTAAGGGAGAGCGATTGTACGGATTAAAAAAAAAGTGGTCTCAAACATTAGTTGTTAAGACCACTTTTTTGTTACAAAGTTTAATGAGTATTTATTTTTTTCTAAAATAAACTGAGATTGGCACTCCTGTAAAGTTAAATTCCTCTCTTAATTTGTTTTCCAAAAAGCGTTTGTAAGGATCTTTTACATATTGAGGCAGGTTGCAGAAAAAAGCAAATTGCGGTTGCGGAGTAGGCAACTGCATACAATATTTGATCTTTACATATTTTCCTTTTAAGGCAGGCGGTGGATAGTGTTCAATAATGGGAAGCATTTTATCATTTAATTCGCTCGTTTTGACTTTTTTGCTTCGGTTATGATATACCTCTACTGCAGTCTCAATTGCTTTATATATCCTTTGCTTTTCCAGTACCGAAATGAACACAATAGGTACATCGGTAAAAGGTTCGATCTCTTTCCTTATGTTTTGTTCGTACTCCTTTAAGGTATTGGTTTCTTTTTCTAAAAGATCCCACTTATTAACAAGAATGACTATTCCTTTGCGATTGCGCTGCGCCAGCCAGAAAATATTCTGGACCTGGCCATCGAATCCCCGGGTGGCATCCAGTACTATTAAACACACATCACAGTTCTCAATAGCTCTTACAGATCGCATAACCGAGTAAAATTCAAGATCTTCCTTAACCTTGGATTTTCTCCTGATCCCGGCAGTATCTACAAGATTAAATTCAAACCCAAACCTGTTGTACCTGGTATCAATTGAGTCACGGGTGGTGCCTGCAATATCAGTCACAATATATCGGTCTTCTCCAATAAGTGAATTTATAAAAGAGGATTTTCCTGCATTAGGCCTTCCCACAACAGCAAATCGCGGCAGCTCAGTCTCATCATCATCCTCCTGTTCGGGCAGGGCTTCAACAAGGGCATCCAGTAATTCTCCTGTTCCACTACCATTAGTGCTCGCAATTGGAAAATAATCCCCCAGCCCTAAGTTGTAAAATTCGACTGCATTCTCCAGCCTTTTGGAATTATCCACCTTATTTACGGCGAGGAATACAGGTTTTTCAACCTTCCTCAAAAGTTTAGCAACATCCTCATCCATTCCAGTTATGCCACTTTCAACGTCCACCATAAAAATGATCGCATCAGCTTCGTCAATAGCCAGTTCTACCTGTTTGTCTATTTCAGTTTCAAAGACATCATCACTGCCTTTAACGTAACCTCCTGTGTCAATAATAGAAAAAGTCTTTCCATTCCAGTCAGACTTTCCGTAATGCCTGTCTCTTGTTACACCACTCACGGCATCAACAATGGCCTCCCGGCGCTGGATAAGTCGGTTAAAAAAGGTAGATTTTCCAACGTTTGGTCTTCCTACAATGGCTACTATATTGCCCATATTGACATACTTTAATTAATTTGCGAAATTAGTTCTTTTAAACTGAATATAAACCTCTCCAACAAATTTTCAAAATTCAGGAAGCAGTAGAAATTTCAACAACAAGATTTTATTAGGGGAAGGCTTTTCCAAATTCTGTTCCCAGGCTACTCTACTTAATAATAGTTAGGTGGTTTAGCAACTAAAACTTTATAATAAAATTAAAAGAATTTGCAGGTTTAAATTTTATCTTGATAAAGACTTAAAATTCAGAATCATAAAAAAAGAGAGAACCATGAAAGACGTAAAACTTGCAATAATTTATTACAGTGCTACAGGAACAAATTATCAACTGGCGAGGTGGGCAGAAAAAGCTGCCAAAGATGCTGGTGCGGCTGAAGTAAAATTTTTAAAAATTGAAGAGACCGCCCCGAAAGAAGCTATAGCCCAAAATAAAGACTGGCAGGCGCATGTAGAAGCAACTAAAGATGTTCAAAAGGTAAGTCTTAATGATCTGGAATGGGCAGATGCAATAATTTTTAGTGCTCCCACTCGTTACGGAAATCTCCCGTCACAGGTGAGTTCTTTTTTCGATACCACAGGGGGACTATGGTTCCAGGGAAAATTGGCAAATAAGGTAGTAAGTGCTATGACAAGTGCACAAAATCCTCATGGAGGACAGGAAACGACTATCCTGTCTCTGTACAAAACCATGCACCACTGGGGAGCAATAGTTGCTGCTCCATCTTATACCGATCCTGTTCTCTTTGAAGCCGGAGGAAACCCTTATGGAGTGAGTGTAACGGCAAATGGAGAAGGCCTTAAGGATAATACACGAAAAGCAGTAAATCACCAGGTAAAACGAACCTTAACCATAGCCGGATGGGTCAAAAAAGGAATGTCCCAGGGATAAGTTTCCCGCGTCCGGACAAGGAAGTTAGAAAGAGAAAATTTTAGTTTTAGATTATTGAAGATCTTTTCTATGTTAGATTCTGAAGAAATTCAGTATAACCCAGGTACGGGTGTTAGTAATTAAAAACCTTCTGTAGATAACTGAAGGAGTTAAACCAATTTAAATTACTTTTAAAACATAACTAATAACTTATAACCAATAACTTAGAACTAAATCTCCCATGAATAACAGAAGAATCTTTATAAAAAGAAGCGGACTTTTTTTAGCGGCCACTGCCCTCCCCTCCTGGAATTTCCTGGCGGGAAAACAACAGAAGAAACTTGGAGTGGCTCTTGTTGGCCTTGGGTACTACAGTACCAATCTTCTCGCTCCTGCTTTGCAAAAAACTGAACATTGTGAGTTAAGAGGAATTGTAACCGGAAGCCCTGAAAAAATTCCTCTTTGGCAGAAAAATTATGGTATTAAAGACAAGAATGTGTACAACTATGAAAATATGCACACTATTGCCGATAATGACGATATTGACGTAATATATATCGTCCTTCCCAACAGCTTACACGCCGAATACGCCATTAAGGCTGCTAACGCCGGGAAACATGTTTGGTGCGAAAAACCTATGGCAAAAACTGCTGAAGAATGCGGAGATATAATTGACGCCTGTAATAAGAACAAAGTAAAATTGTCCATTGGGTACCGTATGCAACATGAACCCAATACACAAACAATAATGAAATGGGCAGAAACAAAACCCTTTGGACAGATTACAGAAGTTGATGCGGATGCTGGTTTTTATGGAACTTCCATAACTCCCTGGAGGCTGGAAAAAGAAATGGGTGGAGGAGCAATGTATGATATGGGCGTTTATTCCCTAAATGGCGCAAGATATTCCACAGGCCTGGAACCTCTGGCTGTTACTGCAACTCACACTACAAAACGTCCACAGATGTTTAATGAAGTAGATGAGACTACTATTTTTCAACTGGAATTTCCAAATGACATTATTGCGAACTGCCGTACCAGTTTTGGAGAAAATCTTAATAACCTGGAAGTGACATGCAAGAATGGCGGTTATTATCTCCGTCCGTTCCAATCTTATTCCGGAGTAAAAGGAAAGGCCAGTGATGGAACGATCTTAGAGCCTTTTGGCAAAAATCAACAGGCAGTTCAAATGGATGATGACGCTCTGGCAATTAAATTGAATAAGCCTGTAATGGTTCCGGGGGAAGAGGGATTAAAAGATGTAATCATTGTAGAAAAGATTTACGAGTCCGCAGCAAAAGGTGGTAAAAGAATACTACTGTAATCAGGAAATTTGTAAATTCATAAAAATTTATAAAAATGAAAACCTATTTCTATATTATAGCTATACTAATTGGTTTCTCTTCCTGCTCCTCCGGGAAAGAAGAAAAACTTGAACCAGTAGATTTTTCTATAGATCAATATCCTATGGAATTTGTATTAACCGAGTTCAGCACAATGATGGTGGATTCCCAGGTTACCGGAGAGGATCTGCCTTATCGGGAAAAATATATATTTAGGGAAGATCTCACTTTTACCAAAAGCAGAACCGAAAATGGAGAAACTTTGCAACTTGAAGGAGAGTACTCCAGAGTGAGTATGAGCGACGAAAATTATTTTAAGTTGAATTACGATTTAACTAACGATCTAATAGAAAGTTGTTCTTCAGATGATACTGAACATCTTATCATAGATTCTCCTATGAAAATTAGAGGAACGGCAAATGCCTGTGATTATCCCACAAAAACTTACGAACGGGTAAAATAGATTTTTGTTTTAAATTCTTCAGAAGAAATAGAACCTATATTTCTTTCTCTTTTTTGAAAATGCCAGGGTATTCAATCCTGCAACTATTAATTGTTTAAATTTGTGCTCATTCAGAAAATATTGATGAGCCAGTTAGAAGTTCGCACAGTTACAGTTACCCGCTATATTACTCCGCTCCGGGAAGGAGGCTCTTTACCTGCACTTGCCGAAGCTGATGACGACTTTAAATACGTTTTAAAATTCAGAGGAGCTACCATGGGGTAAAGGCTTTAATTTCTGAATTTCTGGGAGGTGAAATAGCAAGAGCTTTGGGCTTAAAAGTTCCGGAGCTGGTCTTTGCCAATCTTGATGAAGCTTTCGGCCGTACCGAAGGGGATGAAGAAATCCAGGACCTGCTGCAGGGAAGCCAGGGTCTCAACCTCGCGCTTCATTTCCTCTCTGGCGCTATCAATTTTGATCCTGTTGTGACCCTCGTAGATCCCGTACTGGCAACAAAGATCGTATGGCTGGATGCTTTGATTACCAATGTTGACAGAACCTTCAGAAATACAAATATGCTCATTTGGAATAAGGAGCTTTGGTTAATAGACCATGGAGCTGCATTTTATTTCCATTACTCCTGGACAAATATGGAAAAACATGCCAAAAGCCCTTTTGCGCTTATAAAAGACCACGTGCTGTTACCACAAGCCAGCCTTCTTCAGGAAAAAGATGCGGAATTTAAAAAACTACTTCCTCCAGAAAAAGTGAGGGAAATAGTCAACCTTATTCCCGATAACTGGTTAGAATGGGAAGGAAGTGACGAAAGTCCTGAAGAAATTAAAGAAGTTTACATCCGGTTTTTATCCAGCAGGCTGGAACATTCAGAAATATTTATAAAAGAAGCAGAGAATGCAAGGAAAGCACTTATATGAATATGCAGTAATTCGGGTTTTACCAAGGGTAGAACGGGAAGAATTTCTGAATGTGGGAATTATTATCTTTTGCAAAAGAGAAAATATCTGCAAGTGCTCTATAAACTGGATGAAGCCAGATTAAGATGCCTTGCTGAAGATTTTGACCTTAACCAGATGGAGAAAAACCTGGAATCTTTTAAGAAAATATGCCTTGGCACTAATGATGGTGGTCCAATTGCACAGCTGGATGTTCCTTCCCGGTTTCGATGGCTTACAGCCGTACGCAGTTCAGTTATTCAAACTTCCAGGCCACACCCGGGTTTTTGTGAAGAACTTGATCATACGCTCAACCGTCTTTTTAGTGAATTGGTACTTTAATTATTTTTATTGTGAATTACATTGAGAACCAGGAGTACAAGAATGAAAACTTCTCCCAAAGCTTTCCCACTGCCGAATACGACTCCTGTACATTTATAAACTGCGGTTTTTCCACTGGAAATTTGCGAGGAATAACTTTTAGTGATTGTGAGTTTATTAACTGCGATCTAAGCAATGCCTCAATGGCAGGTACAACTTTTCGGGATGTGAATTTTAAGAATTGTAAACTGTTGGGGCTGCGATTTGATGAATGTAATCCTTTCCTGCTCTCTTTCAGCTTTACCGATTGCATTCTGAATTTTTCTTCATTTTACAAGCTTAAGATCAAAACTACGCGCTTCTATGGCTGCAAAATTGAACAGGTAGATTTTTCGGCAGCAGATCTTAGTTTTTCAGCATTTAAAGACTGTAATATGGCAGGTTCTACCTTTCAGGATACAAATCTGGAAAAATGTGATTTTCGTTCAGCCTCATATTTCTCTATCGATCCTACGAAAAACAGAATTTCGGGAGCTAAATTTTCCTCAAGAAATATTGCTTACTTACTGGAATCCTGGAATATTATAATTACTGACTAAGATCCTTAATTGAATTAAGAATTAAAGCTGTCACTGTTCGCGCTGTTAGTCTGGTACACATCTTTCCACCTCCAGCCATTCCTGTATAACAGGGTAAAAAATACTTTCCTATCACTCTTAAATTTATCTTTTAAGTTTGAAACTTCGGTTTCCGGTGAAACAAAGCCTTTTTCTATTAACCTGTCCAATTCTATTCCGGGTTCTACGTCATCAATAATATCAGTTTTGGTAATGGTCCTAATCACCTTTAAATAATTATCAAATGCTACCGAGAGGGTAGAAACTTCAAAATCTGAAGGTTTCATATCTTTCTTCAGGAAGTTTTTCATAATATAAATAGCTTCATACAATCTCGTCATTTGGAGAATAATTGTATTTGACATATCGGGGTTATGAAAATATTGAATAACAGGATACGCCCTATGGTGCTGGCTGTGCATAATAAGAGTGTCAGACATTGTGGGGGCCTGAGCAAAGAGCTTACCAAAGTTCTTTCCGTTCCAGCTATTAATTATGATGTCCTGTGGATTACTTCCATAACTACTGATATTCACTCCCAGTTTACGCTGATCCAATGCAGCAGAGACAGCTAGCAGAAGATAAGTTACAGACATAGTTAAAAGTATCAAACCTGAAAATGAAAAAAGGATTGTAAAAAACCTCCAAAGATCAGAAGTGGCTGTAAAATCACCTACTCCCAGGGTGGAGATCGTAAATCCTGAATAGTATATTTTTTCATACAAATCTGCTGGTAATTTGGTACTGCTATTCACAATTGAATCGGGTGTTGAAGAAAGGATAAGTACGAAACTTCCCCAAAGCATTATAACCCATATTAGAGCCGTGGATATAAGAAGTAGGTAACTAGTTTTAGAAAGTAAGGGAGATTTACCATCCCTACCAGATAATTTTAAAAGAACCGTCCAGAGTGCGTAATAATACCGGGTGGTAAACCACCCTCCCCCGCAGGGAGAGTGTAGTTTGAACAATATCAAGAGCAACACCCAGGAATAATATTATTCCCAGGGAAAAAGTAAGATTTGCATTAAGAAAAGCTTTTAATTTCCACTGAAGAAATCCAAATTTATATTTTTTCGAAAATGGTATAAGCCTAATTTAATTAAATGAAAAAGTTTAGCAGGAGCTGCTAACGAAATCTTAACTTTATTCTTATTTTCCTTTCAGAAATAAGTAACCTTATAAAACCCATTGCCTGAAGGGGTTAAATTTGCAAACAGCTTTTCAAAATTAAAATTTTAAAAAAAGCCTGAAAAATCCTGTTTGAAAGAAAAAAGCTTTTTATATTTGCACCCGCAATCAGGGAAACCTGATGATACGCTCGGGAGAAATGGCAGAGTGGTCGATTGCGGCAGTCTTGAAAACTGTTGAGGGTAACACCTCCGGGGGTTCGAATCCCTCTTTCTCCGCTGGTTCCATACCATTTTAACACAAAAAGCCCGAAACTACTGATGTTTCGGGCTTTTTCATTTTCCTTGATATCAAATAATATCAATTAATATCATTCTATTCTGTGTACAATTCGGTGTCCACGAAGATTTGAAATTCAGTGGACACCGTTTAAATGGAAATTCCTTCAAAAACTTTTTCAAACATGAATTCAAGCTTATGAAAAATTAACCTGGGCTCTTATTTGTCCGGGGCGGTTTTTATTTTTTGGCAATTCCACCCCGAAGGTGGTACCGTTCTCCCTGTTGCTGTCCAAACTTAATTTTCCATCGTGAGCTTCAATCACCGCCTTAACCAATGCCAGCCCTATTCCCCAGCTTTTAAGTCTTTTACCGCCATCTCTATTACCGCTGGTTTTTAAATACTGAAAAATTTCTTCCTTCTTCTCTTCCGGAATGGGATCTCCTAAATTGTGAACTTTAATGGTAACTATTTCATCTGAATCCTCTACTATTATTTTTACGGGAGTGTCATTATCTCCATATTTAACAGCATTAGAGATAAAATTTTCCAGCACACGCCTTATCATAGCCCCGTCAAAAATTCCCTTTATTGATTCCACTCCTTTTGTCTCCAGTTGAATTTCATTAGTGTAAATTTCTGAAGCTTCAAAATGCACGGAGTGTAAGTAATCCATTAAATCCAGTTCAGAAAAATTTACCGTCATCCCCTCACCTGCTTCAATAGACATTGATTCCAGTAGATCTTCCAGTAGGTCCAGTGCTCTTTTAAGACTGTTTGATGCGAGTCCTTTTATCTTCTCAAAACGTTCTGTTTCCCCTCCGCTTTCCATCAATTCAATTCCCAACATGGCAGAGGAAACAGGATTTCGAAGATCATGAGCCAAAATGCGTATCAACTTCTGCCGCATCTCATTTATAGATTTATTAAATGCTGCAGCTGAATACATCATCGAGGTCTCTATACCATATTTAATAACCTGATTCACTTCCTGGGTGAAGGCCTCTTCTGAAATTAATACATCTGTAATAACTCTTTGAAAAATAATAAACTCATGAATTACCTGGTCAATGGTATACCCATAAGAGGCCGATCTATGCCTGCCGTGTTCCATACTTAACCTGAAGAGTTCACTATTATCGTTCGCCAGCATCTGTGGGGAAGTTTTAGGCAGGTTGAGAGCTTTAATAAAGCTGTTCAAAAGATCGGGCAGGTGATCCAGTAGAACCATATCATTGGAAAATTCGGCTCCTTTTACATTTCCTTTGACGTCATTTTTCCAACGCCTCATGATCTCTCCTTTTTGGTGCTCAATAACTTCCGCAGCTCTTTTCATATTAATTCCGGTTCAGAATTCAAATATATTAAAAAGGAAATTTTTGTTTACCACATCCTCTTTTAGCAGCTGTAGTAACTGGCTTTAATGATTTTGGCAGGATATTCTGCTTTATATTAAATTTTTTATCGTGGATAAAATTTCACCGGAAGCTGAGGCAATACCAGAGTGGGATTGGCCTGCAGCACGATATTCCGTGGAAGGAAAGTTTTTTTTGCCGCGGCTAAAGACGCAGCAGAAAAAAATTATTTAAATCCAGCGTCTAACTGATTTAAGGTTGATCGCATTCTTTAAGGAGTTTGAGATAATGCAGATACAGGATCCCTGAATTAAAATAAGATCCGTTATTTTCTAAATCTTTCATGACCTCTTTCTCATTTTTTCCGGTAAGAGCATTTACAATTTTATGGGCATCCTCTACATTGTCCAGCTTAACCGAAAAATTGGAAGAATGATTTTTTTGATCATTCACGATAAAGCAATGATGGAACTGGTCCTTCCCCTGCACCTCCGAATGAAATCCTGCATAATCTGAAAAGTGAGAATCAGAAATCTCCTTTACTTTTTTTACGATCTTCTTTAATTCTTCTTCTTCCATCCCAGGAAGGTAAGGAATCAATTCAGATAATTACTCACAACCAGGTTGAGACTATTACGGCAGCGATCGACTCCCTCCCCAGGAGAGGAGGTAATAGGATCTTCTGCAAAATGCAATCTCACACTTTAATATAGATAGAACGCCTGTCCATCCACAAGGCAATTAACCAAAGTACTAAAGTATAACAAATCGCAAAAAGAAGAGAAGCGTTTAATGCCGATAACCAGCTAAGAAAAAGATTCTCGTAAATGATACTTTTTAGACTTTCCCCGCCTATTTGGATAAGTCCTATGATTTCAATAATGATTCCAGATAAAATATAGATAAAGAGAGGGTTTCTGCCAAAAACCTCAAAGAAATAAGCTCCCTTTTTAAAATTAATTATTTCGGTAATAAAGATTAAGGCTCCCAAACCTATGATGTCCCACCCAATTGTGTAAAGAACATAGGAACTGGTCCAAATGGGTTTATTTATAGGAAAAACAAAATCCCACATAAGAGCTACACCCAGTAAAAGGATTCCCGCCAGCGCCAGCTTCCACACTGTCTTAAAGTTATTTCCCGACTTCTGAATAAATATTCCCGCCACGTATCCTCCTATAACATTTACTATTGCAGGAAGAGTGCTTAAGAATCCTTCAGGATCAAAAGGGATCCCATAACCCTGATAAAGATTTTTAGGATCGAGCAACAACAAATCAAACTTTAATGCAGCATTACCTTCTAAACTATAAGGATCACCCGTATCACCAAAATAATACATCAGCCCCCAATAGGCGCCTAAAAGCAGTGCTCCCACTAATACTAATGGTTTAACAGCTAAATATCTTATTAAAAGGCCTGCTATTAAGTAACAAAGGGCAATACGTTGCAGTACCCCCATAATTCTAATATCTGCAAAATTAATAAGCTGCCAGCCTTCCTGAGCCTCGTGATAAATAAACGGAAAGCCGTTTAGAAATAAGCCTATAAGAAAAATTATTAAGGCCCGGGTAAAGAGTTTTCTTAAAAAAGAAGCTTCTCCTTTAGCTTCATACTTCCTAAGGCTAAAACTCATGGCATTACCAATTACAAATAGAAAACTTGGAAAAACGAGATCGGTTATAGTAAAACCATGCCAGGCAGCATGTCTAAATGGTGCGTAAATGCTTCCCCAGCTTCCCGGGGTATTCACAATTATCATTAAAGCTATTGTTAAACCTCTTAAAATGTCAAGAGATAAATACCTTTCTTTAATACGAGCCATAAATAGGTTTTAACAGATTTTAACAAAAGAACAAAATAAAAAGCAAATGTTCCAAGACTTTTTATTTTCGTTTTTCCCAAATATTAAAGATGATCAATAAGCTGAAAATATAATTGGTAAACTACATATACCTTCTCATGAAAAAGCAAAAGTTAGGTGAGGTTTAGATATCAAAGGAAGGAAGAATCTGTTAAATTCATAAGGGCTACACAAAACTTAGGCGGATACAGGTATTCTCACACCTATAGTTTCAGATAAGGAGCAGAAATTGGTACCTTTTCAGAATTTATTTCAGAAGAAATCTCTGAAATTCAGGGTTAAGGGGATAAATAATTAAATAGATGTGTTTGGATGATCAGGAAGTAATTTTTCCTGATAATGAACTAGCAGATCAGGATGGGTATTTGCAAATCCTGAGCAGAGAAGAGTCTGGATCATGCCATCTGGTCTAAAAAAATTTAGCTTTCCCAATTAAGAACAACTATAAGTAGCCATAATTTTTTGAGCCACTTTTACGAGGTCCGGTGCTATGATCTCCGGCTCAGGAGCCAGGGGAAATAATTGCTTTCCTGGCCGACTTATAAAAGCTGCACGCCAGTTACCATAAAGCTCCTGCAATATCCCAACCATGGGCTGCGATGAGCATACTCTCTTCCGGTTTAATCCCCAATTTTCTGGAAGCCCAGTTATAGGTATCCTGGTGAGGTTTGTACTTTCCGATATCTTCAATGCTCAAAATTTCCTCAAAGAGATCGGTGAGGCTTAAGCATTTTCTAATTGTGTTATAACCGCCTCATTAGATCCGTTAGTAAAAGAGACCAGTTTAAAATTTTCGTCACAAAGATCCTGGAGAGCCTGTTTTACCTCCGGATGCGGTGGTAAGGATCTTATTGGTGAGATGGCATTTTTTGCCTCCATTTCACTTAAATTAATATTATTATTGGCAGCAAGCATCCTTAAAGTAGCAGCACCAATTTCACCGAAATTTTCATAGCGGCTCGCCGTGGTCATTACCAGGGAGTAATGCAGCATTGTAGTAAACCATAATTTCCCCAGGTCCTCTTTCCCTCCTAAAGCTGCTGTTACACTCGTACGTTTGTAATTCATTAAGGTTCTTTTAGTTTCTTTGGAGAAAAAGGCAGTGGGAATAGGAGATATAGCTGTTACCAGGTAGTCCGTGAGATATACCGTAAAAAAGACACATACCCTGTTCCCATTCGTTTCTCAGAATCTGGGCAGTACTTAGGGAGCTTTTATGCATCCCGCGTAAAGACGAGAATAGATCATAAGAAGCTTCCTGCCTCATTAAATCCTAGTATTATGAATACAGTACAATTTTGTGTGGGAATTGATGTATCAAAAGATTCCCTTGAATGCTCCTATGGTTTGTATTCCGAATTCGGTGAATTACAATTTTCTAAGGTGCAGAAGTTTACAAATGACCTTAAAGGTTTTAAAAAACTACTGGAATGGTTGAAGAAGAAAAAAGATCCTGCAGAAATTTTTTTTGTGATGGAAGCCACTGGTGTCTATTATGAAAATTTGGCTTATTGGCTTCAAGAGAGGGATTTTTACTTATCGGTAGTACTTCCCAACAAAGTAAACTACTTTGCCAAGAGCCATAACATAAAGACAAAGACCGATAGTGTGGATGCTAAGCTTTTGTGCAGGATGGGCCTGGAAAGGAAATTGGATCATTGGGAAATTCCCTCCCTTCAAATGAGAACTTTAAAGATCCTAACAAGGGATTACCGTAGCCTTAAGGCCAAACTTACTATGACCAAAAATCAACTGCATGCAAAGGACAATTCTCATAAATGTCCCCCCACAGTTGGTAAGAGACTTAAACAACAAATCCAATTACTGGAAAAGCAGATTTCACAGGTGGAATCTGAGATCAAGCTAGTTGTTAGAAAAGATAGCATTCTGGACGAACGGATCAGAAAGATGGAGACCATACCAGGAGTAGGGTTCATGACCATCGCTTGTATTTTGGGCGAGACGAATGCTTTTGCGCTCGTACGCAATTCCAAACAATTGGTAAGCTACTGTGGATTTGACATACAGCATCGGCAGTCAGGTCTTTACGCTGGAAAGACGACCATAAGTAAAAAGGGGAACAGTTTTATAAGATCTGCACTCTATATGCCCGCATTATCTTCCCTACAACATAATCCAAACCTGAAAATATTCTATAATCGCTTGTCAGAGAAGAAATCCATAAAAAAGATTGCAGTGACTGCAGTGGCAAGAAAACTACTAGTGCTTATCTATACGATTTGGAAAAATGGATCAGAGTATAATCCAGATTATTTATTTTCAGATTAGAAATAATGATTATGGTGTTGTGCTTGTTGGATTGGAAACAACTCCTTTTTAAGAGTTGTTCCATTTCAACAATGCCACGTACTCCATGTAAAAAAACAAAAAAAAGATTGTTTTTTATCGCAGTACCTTTTTTGTAGAGGTCGCAAATCCAAAAGAGTCTCATTTACATCAAAAAATAAAACTTTGGGTCTGTCCCTGTTCTTCTTCATAGATATGTTATTATAATTGTTGATCCTGATGCCTGAAAATCCTGCTAAGCCTGCTTTATATTATGAAATTTTCCGGGAGGTTTTTATTTATTCTCATATAAAATCATTTCGTCTTAACTAAGTAATCCCGAAATTAAATTTATGGAGCAATAACTATTTTACCTGTTGTGTGCGAAGTCTGAATTTGTTTAAGGGCCTCGGGAGCTTCTTTAAGCGAATAAAACTTATTTACTTCTACTGTTACTTTTCCATCTTCCACCAGTTCCCGGTAATGATCCAGCTGCCTGGAATTGGGTTCCACGAATACGAATTGAAAATCAATGTTTTTATCAATGTCATCTCCCTGGTTGAGGAGGGATACTATTTTTCCTGAAGATTTTAAAGCTTTAATACTTTGCTTAAGACTTTCACCGCTGGCACAATCAAATATAAGATCCACACCATCTGGAGCTATTTCTTTTGCAGCTGTTCCAATATCCTTCTTCCTGTAGTCAATAGTATGTTTTGCGCCAAGAGATCTCATATATTCATGGTTTTCTTCACTGGCAACACCAATAATTTCTGCTCCTCTAAGCTTTGCAAGCTGGATGGCGAAGCTTCCTACTCCACCAGATGCACCAAGGATTAAAAGTTTTTGCCCTTCCTTAATATTTCCTGCCACGTATACAGACTGGTAAGCGGTAAGACCTGCCAGTGGTATCCCTGCGGCTTCTTCCCAGGAAATATTTTTTGGTCTTGCTGCTAAATAACTTTCAGGAATGACAATATATTCCGCAAAGGTGCCCCACTTTACTTCTGGTCTCCTTGCATAGGCGTAAACCTCTTCCCCTACATCAAATCGTCTTGCGGCATGTCCCCTTTCTTCTACGACTCCCGCCATGTCCCATCCCGGCACAACAGGAAAATTGTGAGGCATCATATCTTTATAATGACCTTCTCTTATTACAGCATCTACAGGATTTACCCCTGCCGCTTTAATTTTTACAAGTACTTCCCCTTCTTTTAACTCCGGAATTTCTATTTCGGAAATTTTGACAACTTCCGGTCCTCCAAATTCGTTGTAGTTTGCTGCCTGCATCTTTTTCATAATATTATTTTTTAAAATTTATATTTTTATTTTCGCTCCATAGAATATTACATAGAACGGTGATTCTTTGTTCTTTTTTCCAGATTTTCATAATTATCTATAGCTATTTTGTCCATTGTTCTGGGCTCGTTGAAATTCATTTCAATTTGTTTTTCCCGTTCTTCTCCTCCCACGATTACGTTTATTTCTTCGGAAAGTAACCCATAAATAGTCAGATTTGCAACCTCTTCGGGGCTATCCATCCCTTCCACTTCGGCAGTTTCCATCATGTTAGTATCTGTAGCTGAAGGATACACTGTCATCACATGTAAAGGATATTGATGAAGTTCCCTTCTCCATCGCGTCTGAAAATTGCCGAACTGCTGCTTTTGTGGCCGCATATACACTGTAGAAGGGCATTGCGATATAGCCATAGCCGGAGGAAATATTCATGATAGCTCCTTCCTTGCTTTTCTTTAAAAGAGGAAGAGATTTTTTGGTTAGCAGGATAAGGCTTAGGTGAGATTTACATTTATTTGCTTAATTATATCCTCGTCACTTGATTGTGAAAGCAAATCGGCACTAACGACTCCCGCATTGTTAATTAGTATGTCCAATTCTCCCCATTGCCTGGTAATTTGAGAAATAGCTTTTTCAAGATCTTCAGGATTGGATACATCTCCCTGAATGAGCAGGAAATTTACTGAGCTAAATTCAGTTTTCAGCTCCTTCATGGGTGCTGTTTTTCTTCCGAAAATTGCTATGTTATTTGTACCTTTTTGGATTAATAGTTTTACGATTGCCTTACCTATTCCAGAACTTCCTCCTGTAATAAGAATTTTTTTGTCTTTGAAATCCATAAAAAAATTTATTAAGATTAATCTTGGGTGCTCCTAAAAGGTAAAACTTCGAAGAAGAAGAGAAAGAAAGATTAGGAATGTTTTAATTTTATTTAACAGCCAGGAGAGCAGATAATAATGGTTTGTCCCACATTTTTAAAAACTTTACTTTCTGAATAAAATGCAAACCTCCTGGTTGTTCTGAAGACTTTGCGCAGCGGGGGCTGTTCTGGGTCTTATTTATTGAGAAACTGGTGTATTTGCAATTAATGGAGTCGAATATATTGAATTTATAGACGGACAATTCTTAAATTGAACCTATAAACTATTGTTTGTCCTGCGGATAATCAAGCTGACCCGCTCGTATTTTTTTATACAAGACATTACCTGCAGTTCAGCTGGGGCTGATAAAAAAGTATAATGCAATTCTTAATTTAAAAAGTATGAAACAAACATTCAAAATAGTCTCCACCTTTGCCATTATTTCGTTTGGAATTTTATGGATAATAAGAAAGTTTACAGAGCCCACTGTTTATAATACTTCGGACATAAGAACGATTCTCGTGCTAATATATTTATTTACGAGTCTTAGATATTACCAAATGGAGATAAAACATAGAAATTCTCAAATTGATGATTTAGAAGCTAAGTTAGCAGCAAAATAAATTTATCTCTAAGGAACCTGCACTGCTCCGCAAAGTTTCAAGACTTGAGCTTCTACTTATAGGAAAGGTTGCAGAATTTTTCTGAAGTCTCCGAACTTCACTTCTTCACCCCATTAACACCTTTCTTTGCACAGCCAAAAGACATGCTACGAGATTTTAAAATATACTATTACCGCGACTCTCAATGATCTTCAGAATATTTCAGATAGCAGGAGGTAGTTTGTATTAAGAAGAGCGGTTTTCGTTTCAAGGTCTGGGGAATTTCGTAAATTTTCTTCTAAAGGATGTAAAATGCCTCAAAGTGTGAAGACTTTGACCAGCAGATGCTTTACATAATGAGCTAAGACCAATTCTATATTACGAAAGCTTTAAACCAATGTCAGTCGGCAGAGAATCGAGACTTTTTAAATTCTTCTCTTTCATATAATCCACAAGTCCTTCGGCTCCTTTGTTTTCTGCCCATTTAAAATGAAGATCGCGTTCTCCCTTATACTCGTACATAGGTACACCAAAACCACAGGAGGTTTGAACCAGGTCAATATCTGCAACAATGATCTGTCGGGTACTGGGATATATTGTAAAGTCTTTAGAGCAAATGTCCCAGGAGTCAGAGTCTGGTAACACAGTGAATCCTTTTCCGTATAATCTCAGGATATTCGGTTTATCTGAAAAAGAACAGAACATAATCGTGATTCGACCATTTTCCAAAGTATGGGCCGATGTCTCATTGCCACTGCTGATCAAATCCATATAAGCAACTTTATTATCATCCAACACCCGGAAACTATCTAAACCTTTCGGGGACAAATTTATTCTGCCGTCACCGCTAAGAGGAGCAGTTGAAACAAAAAACATGTGCTGTTCTTTAATAAAATCTTTGTGTGCGGTACTTATTGAATTACTGAATTTACCCATATCGCTACTTATTATTATTTTCAAATGGCCGGAGTATCGAATCTAAGTATTTTTTACCAACTGAATGCGGTCGATTTTAAGGTCTTTCAAAATTACCTTCTTCTTCTTAAATCAATTACTTCTAAGTGTCTATCAAAATAAGGATATAACGGCAAAAAATTTAGTGTAGATGTATAAAGAATACCAGAATTAAATATTTCATGGAATGGAATAGACAGTCTGGATTTTACTCTGGGATCATCTAAGTAGTTTGGGATTTATTTATAGGAGGTATTTTAACAGGAAGAATTTCCGCCAATCATCTGCTTTAGTAATCGAGCATTTTTATTTTAATGCAAGAATTCAAACGGAAAGATGATAAAAAGATTAGAGAAGTGACTGCTACTATAGCTTAATTAAATTGTAACCCTACTTACAACTTATTTTTAGACGCCTTTCTTATTCAGATATAGCTGCCACTATCTCTAATTTCTACCAAACTTAAAGATTTTGTAAAGACGAAAAACAGGCGTTGAGTAAACGTGCATAATTCAGAAGTAATCGTTAAACCTGTAGTTGAAGTATCACTGTAGTGCCTTCATTCTTTTCTGAAAATATTTGTACTGCTTTTTTCACATTATATCCCAGTAAGGCCAGTCGCTCTTTAACCAGAATAACGCCTTTGGATTTGTGTAATTTATTTTCTGAAGTGTTAGAGATTCCAATCCCGTTATCTTCAATCTTACATTGTAAGACTCCATCCTTCAGCAATAAAAAAGAAATTTTTAATGTGGGTTGAGTGACTCCCGGAGGAAAAGCGTGTACAAAAACATTTTCCACAAAAGTCTGTAAGATCATCGTGGGAATTTCAATTTCATAAAGGTCTATTAAAGGATCTGTTTCAAATTTTACGTCAATAGCGTTGTTAAACCTCGTATTTTCAAGCCTTATATAAGATTGCAAATATTCTATTTCTTCAATTAGTAAAATAGTGGCTCTGGTACAATGATCAAGGTTCAACCTGATTAATTTAGAAAAATCTCCTAAAAATACTGTTGCATTGTCTATATCGCTATCCATAATATAATACTGAATTGAATTCATTGCATTGAATATGAAATGCGGATTCATTTGAGCCAGGAGAGCCTCCATCTTCGTTTCTTCAAAACGCTTTTGGATCAATCTTTTTTGTTCTTCAAAATTTTTAGTTTGCAGTAATTGATATCGATAAACACTAAAAATCGTTAATATCATTACACCCAAAACCAGTAGAGCAAACCACCAGGTCTTCCAAAAAGGAGGAAGTATTTCCATATTTACCAGGTGCTGGGTATAATTTAAGCCTGTACTTTCATCATAGATTTTTACGTCTACCTCATAATCTTCAATAGGTAAGGAAGCAAGAAATATTTCAGGTTTAGAGGAAGGCAGGCTCCAGTTGTCCTTGCTGTTCAATCGATATTGATACTGTAATTTATTCGGAAAGGGATGAGCATTTGTGGTATACTTAAGAAGAACTGTATTTTGGTTGTATGGAAGATCTATATCTTTCAGAGTAGCCAGTTCAACTGAAATCTTTTTGTTGTTGACAAAAATCTCTTTCAAATTTACCTGGTGAACTAATTTTGTGGTGTCTCTCACAGCATTAATATCTATATTATAATACCCGTTATTGCTTCCTATAGATAAAATGTTCTTATTTACTGTGACATTTAATAAAGGTTGTTCCAGCCCCTGCTCCTTATCTAAAAAAACAGAACGTTTGTCTTTATAAAGGGTCAAACCTTTTTCTGTTCCAATTATTAAAGTTCCCCCATATTGCTTCAAAAAAGAGATAGTGTTTCCCTGAATTTCTGCCCTGGGTATTTTCTCCAATATTTCAAATGATGCTTCATCACTAATAATAAATACATCCCCAAATTCATTTGAAACTGCGATGTTATCTCCTAAAGCGGTAATGTGTTTCAATTTCTTTTCATCCCAAATCCCGTTCTTCAAATAGGACTTAAACTCACCATTTTCCCATACATAAAGACCGGAAAAAATTGATAATAGGTAGGTTTTTTTGTTCTTTCTCAAACTACCAACAACCATAGTGGGAGTATTTAGCTCTTCTGCCCTAAAATGATTGTATTCAAATGCCTCCAAATTGCTATAGACCCTAAGGCCTCCATAAGGATTTGTTTCTATAAGACTCCCTGCCGGAGTGAAGTTTATCTCTTCGGAATGCAGCGGTAAATACCTGTCTAATTGACCTGTATCTTTTATGGCAAATATTCCAATATTGGTATTCACCCAAAAGATGTTTTCTGATACTTTTATATCATAAAACCTAATTTCCTTAGCCTTTATGGAATAATCCAGTTCATAGAAATCATCCTGATGCTTAGGTAAGGGTAAGGTGGTGTTGGTTACATACTTCTCCTGCCATTGTTTAAGTTGTAACAGAGTGATCTTCTGTTCCCATCCGGCTCTTTTTAAAATAATGGCATCATGGAGTACTAAAGCAGAAGTATTATCTGTTTTGGCAAAATTCAGGACATTTTCTCCCTGGGTCTCTACAAACTTAATTTGAGGATTTAAAGCGATTTCAAATAAGCCGGAATCTTTAGTTCCTATGTATAATCTTCCAAAACCGGGATCATAAGCAAGGGATATGACCTCTTTGCCCGGCACATTAAATTCTGAAGACCTTGAAACCAGCTGATTATTTACCAGTTCGTAAATTCCTCCGTCACTGTCATATATTCCCCAGGCTCCTGCAAAAATTCTATCATCATTAGTTTTGACATGCTCCCAAATAATAGAGTATCCCAGTTTTTTTAAAGGCAGAAAATTATTCTCGCTAACATAATCAGCAAGAGAATTTTTTGTAAAAAACCCTTTGTTACTGCTATAAATACTGTCATTATCCACTAAAACGGAATATATGTATTGATGGTCATTCACTTTAACCAGGGCTGCCTCTTCATCTTCATTTGAAATCCTGTAGATTCCCGTGTTATAGGTAACTACATAAATTTGATTCCTGTATTTAAAGAAGTCCTGCACCCTGAACAGCTTGTTATTATTGGGAAACGTTAAAGAAATCACTTTAAAGTTATTTACATCGATAAGGGAGACCCCATTACTGGTCCCCACATACATATAATTTTGGTGAGAGAAGAGCTTGGTTATCTCATTGTGAACCAGGCCTTCTTTTTTCGATATAAGTTTAAACTTATATCCATCATAAATGCTTACTCCCTCACCGTAGCTACCAAACCACAAATTTTTATTGGGGTCTTCTGCAATCGCCCAACAGCTGTTAAGAGCGAGTCCATCCTCTTCAAAGAAGTAATTAAAGACGTCATTTTCTTTTTTGACCACCCCATTTTCGGTCCCGATCCAAAGGATATGGTTGCTGTCCACCAGTAATGATCTAACGGCATTATTTGGCAGCTCATTAGCTGCAGTATAATTTCTACCCGGATAATTTTGAGAAAAGGCGAAATTATACCATAAGAAAAATAAAAGGAAGGATCTATTGATTTTGTAGAATGGCACTAATGAACTCTTCTTCTTTTCGAAAAGAAACCTGTAGTTTCTCTCCATTGGTTAATTCTACTTCCTTGTTGATTTTATTGTACCTAACAACATAATTTAAATTTATAACGTAGCTTTTATGGATCCTTGCAAAAGAATTTGTGGGAAGGATTTCTTCCACAAATTTTAAAGTTTTGGTAACCATTTTTGTAGAACCGTCAATTACTTTTATGCAGCAATAATTACTTTCAGCCTTGCAATACAAAATCTGGTTGGAATGAATGAGATCAAAACCTTCAACTGTGGGAAATGCAATTTTACTTACTTGTTGATCATTTACGTTAAGGTTTTCCAATAATAAGGTCAATTTTTTTGGGCCAGACTCCTTTGGATTTGTTCTCAAACTTTTTTACCGCCTCAGATAATTCCACAGCATTTATAGGTTTGAGTAAATAATCCAGCGCACTGCGCTTAATGGCTTTAATAGCAAATTGATTGTAAGCAGTGGTGAAAACGACTTCAAAATTTATAGCGTCAAAATATTGAAACAGTTCAAAACCATTCTTCTCAGGCATCTGGATGTCTAAAAAAACTAATTCAGGTCCGTATTTCTTAATGGCCGTCACCCCTGAATCTACCGAATTGCACTTCTCCACTATATTAAATTTATTAGGAAAACTCTTCTCCAGGGTTTTTTCCAAAAAATTTTGGGCATTTATTTCATCGTCTATAATAACTGTCCTTATCATTTGCTAAAACTACAATTTTATGACAATTTAGGACTTTTTTCCCCGCATAGAAATTGCACAACAGCAATTTCTAAGAAAATGTATAATAATATGGCTAAAGGCAGCTGGTTCTAATGGATCATATTATTGGCTTTGAGTTTTCTATAGGAGGTACCTACTGAAGTTTCCAGATTTGCAGGAGTTTTTTGTCTTGAACTAAACCAGGTTTTCATCCTGTTATAATCAAGATAATAACTAAGCCTAAGGGATAAACTATTTAACTCTTCCTGAGCAAACAAATGCCTGAAATTATTCCTGAAATTTACATGTGAGAGATTGGCAGAACTGTTAATAGCATTACGGTAGAGCAGGGTGAGCTGGCTCCCCGGAGCAAACCACCAGGAGAACCTAAGATCAATATTCCAGGCATTAAAGGTGGTATCATATTCAGAACTTCCTGAACTCCTAAAATCCAATGCGCCATTTTGCTGAAGCGTATAAAATTCAGAATAATATACCTCGGAATAATAATGCCTGAAAGCAAGATTTAATGCCATTTTGTTATTAAAAATGTAAGTAGACCCCATAGAGTTAATTATGGTATTCCGGTCCCGCTGACCGAAAAGAATATCTTCAGGCAAAAGATCAACAAAACCTTCTTCCTTATCATTCAATCTTAAATTTGTAGACCAATTTACCGTGAACTTATCTGAAAATCTATAGCGGGGTTCAAAGTCTATAATAAGATCTCCCCTTCCTTTTTCATCATATTTATACCAGTCAATTACCGATTCAAAAGCGAATTTCTTCCGGTAATCTGATCCTACCCAAACCCACACATCATAATAAGGAGGAATATCGAAATGACGGCCCTCCACCCTTGGCTCATAAATATCCTGTGTTCCCAACGGAGTGGTCTCAAACCCACCGCCAAAGTTCCAAAACTTCTTCGTAGTAAAACTTGAATTAAAATTGAAGAGCACTCTACTTGACAGATCGGTCTCTAACCGCCGCATGTGGTTCAAGTTAAAATTGAGATACATATTATTTAAAAAACCTTTTGGTTGAAGTAACCTGTGGTGGTACCCGGCAAAATACGTGACGTAATTCGTGGAACTGGAATAACCCAGATCATTTATATCGTAATCTTTTGTTCTTAAATCAAAACCTACCTGAAACCTGTTCTTCCCGTTAAGTTCAGCTATGCTGCCGCTCAATTCTGCTCCAAAACGTGTATCATCCATTATTACCCAACTTCCTTCGGCACCCGCTGAATACCTAAAGGTGTTTGCTTTATTGGTAAGATCCATATAAACCCCGGTGGCATTAGCATCTCTAAAATGTCCCTCGCGGGTTGTATTTGTATTGATAAACGAGACTGAAGAATTATCTCCAAACCTTTGATCCAGAACCAAAATGTTGTAATTACTGAAGGGTTCTACGAGTTGTTTCCTCTCCTCCCCTGTTTCCGTATTTCTAATGCCTGCGTAAGTTTTTTCCGTAATAGCATTAAAAAATCCTATTCCCAGTCCATCATCGGTCCTTCCTGAAACTTTAATTGCATTCAGCAAATCCACGGTAGAAGGATAATTTTCAATTATTTCATTTTCATTCAGGTTAACACTGCCACCGGGTGCCCCGCCGACTCTTCTGGAATAGAAAAGATTTCCCTTTGTAAAAAGCTCTGTCCCTTCAGTAAAAAAAGCCCGGTTCTCTTCATATTGCACTTCAAAAGCCGATAGATTTAGAACTTCCTCATCAAAGCGGGTTTGACCAAAATCGGGAACCAGGATCATATCTAGCGTAAAGGCATCATTTATACCATATTTTAAGTCAAGGCCACCATTGAAATTGACTTCTGTATTACCCGCATAATTTGTGAGGTAGGAAGAAACGTAGGGCTGAAATGACAGCCGGACCTGAGTCTTAATATTCTGAATTCCGTGGATCTCCCCATCATAGAGCGAAAATGATCCCTTTTTTGTTATCTACGTGGTTCCAGCTGTAGCGGGTACCAGTTCTTCTAAATTCTCGTTCCATTTGCAGGCCCCATTCCTGTACGTTTTTATCAGGAAATCGAAGTTCTGAATAGGGTATGAACATTTCTGCAACCCATCCCGAATCATTAATAGAAACTTCGCTATACCAAACTGCATTCCAGGCCGCATCTTCAAATTCGTTGGTCATCTTGGCATCATATTGAACCCCGGCAGAGGTGACAATAAACTGCATACTTTGCTGGCGATCGTTGTAACCATTGAGCAGGACAAAAAAGAAATCAGAAGCTCCTATATTATCCCTTTCGGTAAGTGGGGTCATGATTTTTGAAGGATCGGGATCCTTTAAAGTTGCTCCAAAATAGATACCAAGGTCATCATAGATAATCTTCACCTCCGTGCTGAGACTGTCGGGAATCGGCTTAGCCGTTAGAGGGCATTCTTTCCACAAAATTTTTAGCGACAGGTGCATTTTGCCAGGCAGCATCATTCAAATAACCATCAATTTTTGGCGGTTCTTCAATCCGGGGAATCGTTATTTTCTTCCGGGGAATTGTATCCATTTCCTGAGCGGAAATTAAAAAAGGGGCTATTAGAAAAAAACAGGCAAAAAAATGTTTCATCATTGGCGGGTTTCTTTAAAGACACCCCAGAATCCTGTATGTTGCAGTTGCTGCTGAAAAAATCCATTTTTAGACCCAAATGAGAATATGATATTTTTATGAAAGAATTCATCCTCAGGCACAAAGTAGAGTGAAAAATTCCTAATATTGTTATAGACTGAAATCTCCCTATGGACAAATTTGAGAAAGCAATTAGCCTGATTGATAATTACAATGCCGAGGATCCTAATACAATAGTTGATGAAGGTAAAATTTATCCTGTAGAACTTTTGTATTCTGAACGTATGTCGCAGAAATTACTGGAATTTAGACCCGATGCTTCAGATGAATTGCAGATTGCTGCACGGGCCCAACACATTTGCAGGTGGAAATATCCAAGGGACAGCTATCCCATGGACAGAAAAGGATATCTTCAATGGAGGGAGGACCTTAAAAAAATGCATGCTGATCTTACCGCTGAAATTCTGAAAGAGGCTTATTATGAGGACAAATTTATAAAGCGGGTGTCTTTCCTGATAAAAAAGAAACTGATCAAAAAAGACGAGGAATCCCAAACCCTGGAGGATGTAATATGTTTGGTATTTCTTCAGTTTTATTTTGAGGAATTTGCCGAAAAACATGAAGATGAAAAGGTAATTAGTATCATCAGGAAGACCTGGCAAAAAATGTCGGCAGAGGGGCATAACGCTGCGTTAAAACTCCCGCTTTCCGAAAGAGCAGGGAAATTAGTAAAACGGGCTCTGGCCTAGATGGTGCTACTTTATCCTAATTAAAATTTATATAAGTTTCCCACAAATTTATAGAGTCCAATACTTGTAGAAATGAAGAGCAGATTAAAAAAACCTGTAAAAATTCAAACCGTTCTGGCGGGTCTTTTATTGATCCTCAATGGGAATTCTGTTCTGGATAAATTTCCTGCCATAAGTATTACTCTTTTTATCCTGGGGGGTGTACTTCTTGTTTATGTATTTGCAGTGTCTCTAAAGATCCCTCAGGATTCAATAATAAAACCTCTGGTAATTTTCCTGGAAGGCATAGGTTTTCTTGCAACATCCTACGTCTTTTTTAAATTGGGAAAAATTTACCTGCCATACGGCTATCTACTGGCAGCACTCATCTGTTTCTTTGGTGTCGTAATTATTGGCCGCAGGATGAAAAAACAAGAGCGGCGCAAGCAACCACAGGGAAATTAAACTTCAATATCCTTAGTGAGAATTACCCTTGGTTGTTCAATTGAAATTCTCCCGGGACTGAGTAAAGAAAAGTGCGAGACAACCAAATAATATGGCCAAAGCGGGTGTCATACCTTCTATAGTATCATTATTAGCAAGGTGGACAAACACAAGGGCCACAATAAAATTCAAAATAAGAAGAATGGAAAAAAACCTTAATTTATAACCTACTAACAGAGAAATTGCTCCAAAAAGCTGAATATAAACTGAAACTACAGCGCTAATCAAAGGCAATGGAAAATCATTATTTTCCAAAAAAACGGCAAACTCAAGCATTCTCTCCCAATGGAGAACGTTGTCAAGCACACCATATAATAGCCGTAACCCAAGGAAAAGCCGTAATAGAAATAATCCCAAATAATGCCTGGATTCCAATTGTGCTAAAAATGTTTTTTGCACGCTGATCGCCTTCATCAACATTAGTTTAATTAAACTGAAAATGAAAATTACATTCTAAAATAGCAGAAAATATTTTGTCCTGTTAGCTTTTGCTGTGAACAACTTCAAGTTTGATGAGAACCTGTATAAAGATAATTAGGATAATAAAATTCTAGTATTCTAAAAAGCCCGATTTCTTGATTAAATTTAGTTCACTTATACAAATTCCTTTTCGCTATTTGAAAAACAAGACGATGCCTCTGCTGATTATAGAAGTAAAAAAATATTTTACAAATTATGAAAGAACAATTCCGGGAATGGTACAGCTATAATTCTGAAGCCAATTTAAAAGTTATTCAGAATCTAACTGAATTAAAGGAAATTCCTGATAGAGCTATCGATATCTTTAGCCATCTTCTTCTGGCTCATAAAATCTGGTTGGAGCGCATAGATTTTAGAGATACTATATCCGGGAAACCATGGGAAAAAATATCTTCCGAAGAATTTTTAGCAATTAATAAGTGGAACCTAGAATTTACCTTAGAAGTTCTAAAGGAGCAGGAATTGAACAAAAGAATTTCTTATACCAATTCAAAAGGAGTAAATTTTAATAACAGCATTGAAGAGATCCTGTTCCACGTTCTCACTCACTCTTCTTACCACAGGGGCCAGGTTGCTATCCTTTTAAGGCAGGAGAATTTCGATCCTCCATTAACGGACTATATTTTCTATAAAAGGTAAATATTTTCTTACAGGGAGAAGCGAGAAAAACGTAATACTAAAAAAATAAACCTCCGAAAGTTTCATGTAGGGCTGACGTTTTTCGGAGGTTTTATACCCTTTGAGGGTAGGGTAGATAAATTTTCTTAGAATGCAAAACTAAAAATAATAAGCCTTTACAAAAAATTATTTGTAGGAAAATTTGCTGCTGCAGATCAATTTAGGGGTATTCCCCTATTTCCACCCTTAAGCTAAAATTATGTTGGTAGCTTTTTATGGTAGGAGCCAAAGCATATTCTATGCAGGTGGTTCAACTTTATGAAATCCACAACATGATGCCGCAGCTAATTTTTATAATTTGGTTAAAAATCTTAAAAACCTAATTTGATGAAATGGAAAGGACGTAGAAGAAGCACTAATGTTGATGATAGGAGAGGCCGTTCAACCGGAGGCAAAGTAGCTGCGGGAGGCGGAATTATAGCTGTAATATTTTTTGCCATTCAGTTTTTTACAGGTGGCGATACTTCAGGAATTTTGAATGAACTCCAAAATCAAATTCCTGCAAATACAGAAGAAAGAGAATTAACACAGGCAGAAAAAGAATTGGGAGAATACACTGAAGTTGTTCTTGCCGATACTGAAGATGTCTGGAATAATATCTTCTCCCAAAACAACGCAAATTATCGGGAGCCGGGAATGGTACTTTTTTCTGATGCTGTACGCACCCAATGTGGATCGGCTACAGCGGCTGCTGGCCCATTTTATTGTCCGGCAGATGAAACAATTTATATGGATCTGCGGTTTTTCGAAGAGCTGCGAAATCGCTTTGGGGCCAAAGAAGGGGATTTTGCCATAGCCTATGTTATTGCTCACGAAGTAGGGCATCATGTTCAATCTCTATTAGGAACTGCAGGAGAGGTGAGGCGACTGCAGCAACAGGCTGGACAAAGCGAGGCCAACCAGCTTTCAGTAGCACTGGAATTACAGGCCGACTTTTATGCCGGGGGTTTGGGCCCATCACAATAGGGAATATCTTCAGGAAGGAGATATAGAAGAAGCACTGAGTGCAGCGAGTGCTGTGGGAGACGATGCAATACAAAAGAGAACCTCGGGTAGGGTCGTTCCTGACGCTTTTACCCATGGAACCTCCCAACAAAGGATGGAATGGTTTAAAAAGGGTTATGCTTCAGGAGAAATAAGAAATGGCGATACTTTTAATAGTCTTCTTCAGTAAATGGTAAGTATAATCCTACAATTTACAGATTCAATACTAAACATTTGTTAATAATTTCTTTTTAGAATAAGGACAATAAGGAGTATACTGTTAATAAACTTTACTTTTTTACTTAATACCGTCAATAAATCACAAAAAACTCTGAAAACTAATTCATTTTATTAGTTTTCGACCAACGGCATAAATTGTCTGTGAATGGAAACTGTCGTAACTTTAGTTGATCCAAAGCCCCCCAACTATGGTTACTACAAAAGATATATATGATCTCAAACTCCTAAAAGAGGGAATGCGTGTGACTGAGTTCCTGAGAAACTCCTCCTCTTCAATTTTTTTAGATGAATTAAAAAAGCTTAATCTTATATTCATTGATGCCCAGCAGAGAGTTTTTCTTACAGGAAAAGGCCAGGTAGCCCGAAAGATAGGACTGGAAAAATTTGTGGAACTGGAAGAATTCGAAAAAGAACTCACTACCGATAATATTAGAGAAACATATCTTAGAAATAACCTCTACATCATTCTACTTTGTGCGCTTAATCTAATTCTTATTGCGATTTTAATTTATATTAATACCCAGGTTGGCCAGATGCCATAAAAATTTTCATCCAAAAATTTTCTTTAATTTCATTAACTAGATGGTGAGAAACTATATGGTAAGAGTATTCAGAGTTTTTTAAAGTCTTTTTAAATAACAATAAAAAATCCTTTAACAGGACACAGCATTCAAAGAGCTTAAGTCATCATATAGAACGTTCCGAAGCCAAGCACTTCCTTTTCCTGTGCAGCTACTTAAATTACCTAATGGTAGTTCACCAGGAGACAATAAGTTTAAGGTTTCGTAAAACGGAAAGGGATGAGAAATTAACGAATAATGCTGAACCAAAGATTGGAAAGAAGTCCAAACTCCAACTCCAGCCAAAAGGCAAAAGCCAGGATGATACTTAAAGCAATAGTTACAGAAATTGTGAGTGCATTTCCAATTGACCTGGTGCGCTCAATATATTCCTGTCTTGCTTCATAATAATAATCTATTCTTTTCATATAGTACAAAAATACTTATAAGAAAGATTAGTTAATGCCGTTATCCATAATTATTATAGCTCTAAAAATTATATATTTTTACATTTTTTTAACAACAAAATTACTTTTGGAAGATTTTTCTTATCCAGATACCTGTATTTAGAAGGACTCCCATGGTATTCAGCAGAATTTTTTTGTTTTATTCCTAATTACCATTAGCTTTCTGAAAAACAATTATAGAAATGATCTTTTCTTCTCTTCTGGCTATTTTTATTCTTTGTCTTACCCACGTTTTTGTCCATAAACTTAGACTCTCAGGATTACCAAGAAGCAAATGGCTCTCTATAGCAGGAGGAATATCTGTAAGCTATATATTTTTGCAATCATTTCCGGAGCTCCGGGAAATCCAGGAGAAAATAAATCATCACGAAATCTTTAGTATTCCGGGTTTTCGGGAATTCGAGATCTACCTCATTTCATTGCTGGGACTAACTTTTTTTTATGGTCTTGAAAACAGGACTAAAAAATCCAGTGAATCCTCCCGGGAGCCAGACGAAGGTGGTAATGAAAGAATAGTGGGAATCTTTAGGATCCATATCATCTCTTTTGCCTTTTACAATTTTATAATTGGCTACTTGTTACTTAGCAGGGAGGATACTTCAATGGCAGGTATAATGATCTATGCAATAGCAATGGCCTTTCATTTTATAGTGACCGATCATTCCATGGAAGATCACTTTAGAGATAACTACAAAAAAAGTGGACGCTGGATACTCGTATTGTCACTTTTCCTGGGATGGGTAACTTCACTGCTGTTCCATATCCCCGAAGGTTATGTTGGGATCATTTTCGCTTTCCTGGCGGGAGGTATAATTATGAATGTTCTAAAGGAGGAGCTTCCAAAGGAGAGAGAAAGTAATCTTCTGGCATTTTGTGCAGGAGTTATAGGCTACAGTGTGCTCCTTATATTTATATTATAAAATTTCTAAACTACTGTGGTTCAACACATACTAAACTAAAGTTAAAAAACAATGAATTTAATAATTGTACTATACATCTTCTTAAATTTGAAGATAATGCTTTTACTTTTGTAGGTTAAGTTATAAGCAAAAAGGGTCCTGACATGGGACCCTTTCTTCTTTTACGAGGTATCCAATGATTGACCTTTCTACTGCTTCACCTCCTACTTTAAAATAATTTTTAGATAATATTATTCTTTTCAAAATATAAATTATATTTACCGTTCCCTCAAGCTGAATTTAGAATATATTTCGTTTCAGTCCCCCAGTAGTTCCCAGGAGAATCTAAACAAAATGATATTATGAAAAAAATGGCATTGAACCGTCACGGGTTATTGAGATTTACCCTTTACAAAGAAGTTGTAGAGCAAAAATCAGAAGGAAATTTAAATAAGAGCACCCGGTTTAACAGGATGAGTCAAAGTTACCGCTCACCTGAAACTGTTTAATATTTACAGCCTTTGAGCCGTTGAGTTAATTTGCATAATGGCAGTCACTAAAAAGGCTGCCATTAATTTTTGAAAAGTCAATGCCAGTCGTAGATCCTCTCCCTGCAAATTCCTCCTTAGCCGTTGCTGCATCAAAATAAATTAATTTACTATCCCCGTTCTTTCGCAAATAACTTCGTAGTATTTTGTGAGTGTGGTAAGTGGGCTGTTGCCGGATGAGAAAGGGTTCAAAATCTTCAATTGAGTTAAATGAAACTTCGCTATCAACATAACCAAAACCGCAATACCTTCCCGCTTTTACCAGCACGAAAGATTCTTCATTAAAGTGTATCCCATCTCCCTTTATTATATAAGAAGGTGTTTCCTGCCCCAGGGAACCTATTGCTTTTAATACCCGGGCATTATATTCATCAACTGTCTCAGATCCCTCACATATTCCCTTGCAGTTTTTGATCCTGTAATGGGAACATACCTCAACATTTACCTGTAGCGTACAATATCTGGGGCAAAGATGAAATTCCTCGCAAAGTTGTTCCAGTTTTTCTGAAGCCAGTAATCGATTGTAAAAAGTCCCCACGGAGTCCACTACCTTTTTGGTAGTACCCAAAGCCAGCTGCAGGATGCCCTTTTGATTGGTGTAACTAATGATTTGGTATACTACCCCTGGTCTTTTTTGTGCCCGGTTGTATTTAGGATAGTATTTTCTTATCGACTCGGCTTCAAGCAACAATGCAGTTAATTCTGTTCCGGTAGTTTCAAAATCTATATAAAAAGTTTCCTGCCCCAGTTGATACTCTTTACTCATCCTGTCATAAAAATGGGAAATCACCCGCTTTTTAATATTTATAGCTTTGCCTACATAAATTACCTTATGTTGCCTATCTTTAAAAAGATAAATTCCGGGTTTCTCAGGCAGATCTTCTATTTGTTCAGCAGAAAGATGGGGCGGTAGTGTTGCCTGTCTGGAATGAGCGTGCAGAAATGATTTTATAACCTCAAAATTCTTATCAAGGCTAAGCAATCGCTGAAAAAGAATAACTGTAGCATCGGTATCTCCCTCTGCCCTATGGCGATTTAAAATAGGGATATTAATAGAATCACACAACCTTCCAAGACTGTAGGAAAAGAGGCCGGGAATGAGCTTTCGGGATAGCCTGACAGTGCAGAGTTTTTTTCGGGTAAAATCAAACCCCAGCTCTTTAAATTCATTCCGCAGGACATTGTAGTCAAAATTTACATTATGGGCAACAAATACAGCATCACGGGTAATTAATTCTATTTCCTTCGCCACCTCGTGAAACCGTGGAGCATCAGCCACCATTTCATTATCAATGCTAGTAAGAGCTGTAATTTGAGTGGGAATATATTTCTCCGGATTTATCAAGGTTGTATATTTATCTACAACTACAGCCCCTTTTAAAAGTACAATACAAATTTCAGTAAGCCTGTTTCCACTAATTCCGCCACTAAGTGGTTTCTACATCTATAACTGCAAATAATTGATTTTCCATCGCTACTACTCCTTGAATGGTAAAAGTAATAATTTTATTTTAATGATGGATATATTCCTAAAATTTGGAAGTAGTCCCAATGAAGAAACTTGCAAGTCTTAAGTTATTTCAATTTGAGAGTTTTAAAATCATATTAGTAGAGTGTGAATAGAAGGTATTTCCTTATGGCCTTTGCTTCCTCTACCAAATCTTAGACAAGTTATTCGAGCCTCACTTCTCATATCTTAAATCTCAAGTCTTAAATCTCAAATCTAATCTAATCTCCCAGCTTACTCGTTTCTCCACTTTAGAAGTTTCTCAAAAAGAAGTTTCACCTCATCAATATCCTCCACCTTATAATCTGCGTAGGTTTTTATGCCATGCTCCCCCACTAGAATACCCAGATTATTTTTAACGTATTTGAATGCATCCTCATCGGTTACGTCGTCACCTACATATATCGAAAACGCATTATTTTCCCTGCTTAATTCTGTTTTAAGAAATTCCACAGCTTTTCCTTTATGCCAGTCGATCGAAGGACGAATCTCAATGACTTTCTTGCCTTCAGCTTTAGTGATTTCAGGATAACGTTTCACGGTGTCCAGAACGATCTTGTGCACCTCGTTTTCCTCCTGTCCCCTCACCTTCCGGTAGTGTACAGCCAGGGTGAATTTCTTTCTTTCAAATTCAACTCCTGAAATTCCTTCCAACCTGTCCTTCAGCATAGGCTCAATTTCTTCAAAAATAGGCAGGACTTTTTCGGCATCCTGGTGGTCTTTAGAAAAATTATTAGGTCCTGAAATTTCAAATCCATGGCTCCCCGCGTAGTAAAGCTCCGGGAGATTCATTTTGCGGCTAACATCTGCCAAACCACGGCCGCTGACTACTGCCAGCGGAAATTTTTGAGAAAGCTTCTTTACCAGTTCTCTCATTTCCGAAGTTATTGCCGCATCGGCATGATGTTCTACAATGGGCGCAAGGGTACCGTCAAAATCCAGAAAAATTAGCGGAAGGGAATCGCCAAACCTGGATGTGAGTTCTGAAAAATTATTTAATGCCGAAGGTAATTGGGAAGGGTCTCTCTCTTTTTTATCATTCATAGCCTGTGTTCTTATCTATTTTTCTTTTTTCCAAAATTTACGGCTTTAAACTGAAACCCTGAAATAGAAAAAAGGTTTTTCGGTTAAACCGGAAGGATTTAAGAAAAGTTTAGCCTTCCCTGAACCTTTGCCCAACCAGGGAATCCTTAACTTTAAATTCCTCTCAAATTATAAATAATCTAAACATATAAAAATGCATCAAAAACCATTAAAACCAGTAGATCACGGAATAATAGATTACGGTTTTGCAGCCATTCAATTGGGCGCACCAGTCTTGTTGGGACTGAATAAAAAAACGACCAAACTGCACCAACTCTTCGGATTAAAATTACTGGGAATGAATGCCCTCACCGATACTCCTGCAGGAATAAAGCCTGTGATCTCATTTAAAACTCATCAAAAAGCAGATTTAGCAGTTTTAGGATCCCTCACAGCATTAACCGCAATGAAACATATTCGTAACAAAAGAAGATCGCTTATCTTTCATCTTGCACTCATAGGATTATCTGCAGCAAACTATCTTTTGACCGATTATAAATCCAGAGGATAAGATCATTTAATATTTACCTGCCCAATCCTGTAAAAATTTTAATTGAATCCTAAGAAGGAATGAGGATCTTCACACGGAAACCTTTTCCTTCCCGGGATTCAAATTCAATTTTCCCGTTGAGGGAAGAAAGCCTGTTTTCAACATTTTGTAAACCACTGCCTTTTCTGGCTCGTTTCCAGTTGAGACCTCTCCCGTTATCAGAATAATTGATCTCCACAAATTTGTTGTTTTCAGCAAAAGAAACCGCGACAAGTTTTGCGCCACTGTGTTTCTTCATATTCACCAGTAGTTCCTGCAACACCCTGTAGATCACGATCTTCTTTTCCTCCTGTAGCCTTGACCAGTTTACCTTTGTCTCTCCACTAATGATAAGCCGGGAGTCACGGGGTGTAATATTAGTGAGGGCAGCCTTTAAATAAGTAATATAATTTTCACCTGTTTCTATATCGCTGTTCTCCCGCGAAATGTCGCGGGTACGCAAATAAATCTTTTCCAGTTGATCAACCACAGGTGCAGGAGCTACGGCTTCCAGGCTGCTCATCACATTAAATATGTCATTTGCCAGCTCATCGTGGATCACCTTTGAAATCCTGCTTTCGGTCTTGTGCACTTCCCGTATTTTCTCCCGCTTAAATCGCTGCCGTAGGTAATAAATCAGGAAAGAAAGAGCGAGGAGGAGCAACAGCGCGATAAGAGATCCAATTAAGGTTCGGGTGCGCATACGTTGAGCCTCCAGGTCCTGAATACGGTTTTCGGCCTCGAGGCTTATAATTTCCTCCTGCTTTCGCTCCTCGTCAAAGCGTATTTTTGCAAAAAAGTTTTTGGCGTTGATGGAGGCCATTTGCAAGCTGTCGGAGAGATGAATATATCTTTGAAAATAACTTCTCGTCTGTGGAAGAGGAGAAATGGGAATAAGGTTTTGCAGGGCTGTAAGTTCCATCCCGGCATTTTTATGTTTTCGTGTAAGCTTTAGAAGCTCTTCAGAATATTTTCTGGATAGAGCTTCATTTTTGTCGAGGTAATATTTTAAAAGGTGGGAGTAACTTGCCTGCAGCCCTATCTCCTCATCAAGTTCCTGCCTAAGCCGTAGTACATCTAAAAGTTCTGTCTCCACATCCTGTGTGCTGTCTTTGAGCCAACGGGTAAACGCTCTATTGTCTTCGTAGCGCAAAATTTTTGTTTTTGAATCTGCTTTTCCCAGTATTTCATCCCAGGTAGCAATCGCCTTATCAAAATCTTTATTATCCCGGTACACCAGTGCCAGATTGTTTAAAATGCTCAAACTGTCAGATAATGAAGGTGCGAATCTCAGTGCATTTCGATATTCTGGCACCGCGTCGTTGTAAAGCTCACGCTCGTGATAAACCTGAGCTATTATGTTATGTACACTGCTAAAATAGACTGAATCCTTTTCCTGTTCCAAAAGACTTAAAGCTTCGGTGGCTGTTTCCTGGCTCCCGAGGTAATCCCCTCCTGAAATTTGAGCCAACGCCATCTCCAGAGTTCGCCTTCCCGCCTGGGAAGAATCTCCAGCCGCTAAATAATATCGGCGGGACTCAAAGCTGTTACTGAAAACCTCCTCCTGCTCCCCCAGGTAATTGTAGATCCGCGCTTTGCGGTAAAAAGCTTTTGCAAGATTAGCGGTGTCGCGATGAGCACCTGAAAGTGAGATCAGGCTGTCAACGTAAAAAAATGAGGTGTCGTATTCCTTTAAGGAATTATGATAAAAAATTTTGTAATCCAGCAACAACGGCAGGAGTGTATCCCTGGAATTTTTTATAGATGCAAGAGCTGAATCAAGATAAATTATCTTCTCTCTGGTATCTTCGGTAGCTTTAACTGTTTCATAAAAATATCTGGTTCTATTGTGTGCTGCCGAATCATTATTTTTGGAATTAGTCGATCTCTCGCCTGTACAGGAGATGATAAGAAGTAAAATGAAATATATCCTGTAGGACTTGCGGGGGTATTGCATACAGTAAATATAAAATGTTTAAGATCATTTTTGCTTTAAAGGATGAGTTATTAAGATAGACACGTTCTCCAGCGGGAAAGCGCACCTGTTTTTTTCAATTTTTGAAATAAAAAAAGCTGTCTAAAAGCCTTATTACGTCATTTTGAAGTTATCCAGAATGACAAATAAACTTTTAGACAGCCAGCTTTACTGCTATTAAATTCTAAAATCGGTCTTTTTTATTATCCTTGTTCTTGTCGTAATCCCGAATGCTTTCTCTTTGAGCAACATCACCATCACTGTTACGGGGATCTCTTGCGCTAACATCCCTGTTACAATCTTCTCCGGTTAAACCTGAATTACGATTACGGTCACCTTCGAGGCGATCCACATCAACTTCAGTTTTACGCACCTTATCCTTAATCACTTCTTCTCTGTTTTCTACGTCTTTCTCTAAAGATACTTCTTCAACTACCCGGGCTTCTTTGTTTACCACAGGAACTTCAGAAGTTTCGTGCTCTTCTATTGTGCGATTCTCATAATTTTTAAGATCTGCACTATCGGCAGGACGGTCAACAGGGTTTCGGTTTACGTGAACATGCTCTTCTCTTAGATTCACCCTTTCTTCCGCAGGCCGTTCTACAATACGACTTGAGATCCTTGCCCCACCTGTTTCAACTTCTCTTTTTCCTACTTCAAGATTTTCCTCTACCACATCTACTTTTCCCTTACTCCTGTTCCTGTCATCGTCATAAAAGCGGTCTTCATCAAAATGTTCGTGATCGTAGAAATTGTCACGGTCATAAGTTCCTGCAGTAGTCCCTGCAAAACTGTTTCTTACTCTCGTTTCATCATCATGTGTAAGATCATCAACTTTTCTGTAGTGTGGTAAGCCTGTCAAAAGCTCGCGGTTAATATTAGGAACTATTACTCTTTCATTTTCCCTGTCCAATTGCGCCTGTCCAATGGGAATAAGTACATCCCTGTCTTCATCCAAAAAATCTCCCTTCTTTAAGTTTGTAATAATATACCTAACTTTTAAAGCCTGTTCGTCAAAGAGAAGATCTTTCACTTTTCCTACCTTTTTACCGGAAGTATCTAAAATTTTCCAGTTATCTATTTTTGGTTGATTTTCGGCAATTTTATAATCGCTGTGGTCCAGTTCTTTAAGTCGTGTTCCACGAATATTCTTTCTGTCATCATTCCTGTCATTATTCATAATTCAAATTTTTTAAAGTTATTATTCATTCTAAAACCATTGTATATATTATAAAGCCCAAAAGCTTTAATAAGTTATACAACAGTGTATGTATTATCCTCACTTATATAAGAAGTTGCAGGACTCTCGGTAACGGGCTCCTGCATATCGTCTATAGCATCGGCATCATCTGTACCTGTTGCCTCTACGATCACCCAGATTATTATTATAATGGCCAATATTCCTATTACCCATTTCCACCAGTCATTATTTTTCTTTGGTTCAACATCTAATTGTGCCATAATTTAATTTGTGTTTGATTAGTTAATAATTGTTTTTAATATTACTCCTTTAGCTGATTACAACCTGAAAGATCCCCTTGCTCGTTAAATGCGGTATTATCACCCTGGCGACCATCCCGCAGAGGTCTTTCCCGGTCCCGGTTACTATCCCGCTTATTATATTGAGAAGCAGATTGATCTCGTTCTCCTGAAATACGTTCAACATCTATGACTTCACGTCTTAATGTTTCTGAAGTATGAAAAGGTTTTGTTGTTTGTTTTTTAGTAATTCTTACTTCCTCCTCAAGAATGGTTTGTTTCACATAGACTTCGCGATAAACTGAATATATTTTAGTATCTCCTTCCTGTCTCACTGCAGGACCCATTGAATCTACTACCTTACCAATTTTTTTCACCTCTACATCCATGTGTTCCTCGAAAAGTTCAAGATCCAGCGGAACATCCTCTTCTATTACTCTTTTATGAAGAACAACCTTTCCTGTTTCAACCTTCTCTTTCCCAACCACAAGTCGCTCTTCAATAACGTCAAGTTTTTTAGGACTGTTAGCAGCAGGATTGAGATCCTGCCTTCCTTCCTCTTCATTTATCATACTATTGAAAATTAAAAGTTATATAGAACCCCTTAAGATCCTAACATTTTTCAAACACCATTTAAATTACAAACACTATCACTACAGCACAAGAAAATTAACCTACTTTGACATAATTTGACAATTTCTTGTGAAGGGAATCGGGAATATACAAGCTAATTGGGAGTAGTTTTAGATTTTGGTTTTTAGAAATTAAATGAGAATTTAGATATATCAAATTCTAAAATCAGGTCCAAAATAATTTGTACAATGTGAAGAAATGAAAGACAATAAAAACTATGAAATTGAATCTAATTAAGAGATCTAGGTTTTTTAGAAAAAATGAAGAATTGAATTGAATGAAATCCATTCCCTGAAGGAATTATTAGTTTAGAAGAAAGGATTTCAAGGTTACTCTTAATCCTCTTCCAGGCTTACCACGTTTTGAAAAAGGTTCAAAATTTATTTTCCCTGAGGGCAGCCTAAATTCCTTAATTTTAAATCTTAAATTTAAGTTTAAATACCGAATTAATTTTATTCATCATTCTGAGGAAGATCCATAGGGGTAGGATCCATATTTGTAGGAGTATCCTCATCTGCAGTAATTATGGATCTCTTGCCCAGAACCATAAGCAGAATAAATACTATTACTACTACTACGATAGTCCAAATCCACCATCTGTTATTTTTTTTCTTGAAGTCGTTCGTATTATTATCTGTAGTCTCAGCCATAGTGCATTAATTTATGTAATTCCTAAAGTTAAGAGGTGGATTTCATTCTGTAAAGAAATTTGAACGGTTTGGGAAGATTTTAGCAAAAGTATAGTCTTTAATAAGTCTCTTTTTGGAGCGCCGTCAGGGAATTCATCAATTTTTTAAAGCCGGGACCTCCCTTCCTTAAAGAGAAGTCCGATGAAATACATTCTTTTTTTTCAGAATTAACTTATTGTCAACTTTTAATTAACTAAGGCTTACAAATTACCCCTTGCCCTTTGAAGTATTTTTACTCTTCACACATTATAGATGACAAACCTCATTCTAATATTTACAGCAATTCCTATTTTGATCCTTCTTTATATTCAGTGGAAAATAAAAGGACAGCAGGAACAACTTATAAAAACTGAATCTGAATCTTTAAAACAACTTAAAGAAAATAACCAAAAATTTATATCGGCTGATTTGTTTGGTCTTTCACCTAACTGTGACTATTTAAGGACTCCTGTCACACAATCGCCGATTATAAAGCATCGTGAAGAAATTTTAATCCTTAAGCCTAAGCGCAATAGGACCAGGAAAGAATATCAGGTATATTAACCAGACTAGTTATAATAATTGAAGAAAAGGCCTCACTGTCGCGAAGACTCGTGAGGCCTTGATTTAAAACCGCTTCAACCCTTTTTTTCTTATATCCCTACAGATAAGAAAGAATTTAAGCTGAAGCGGTTATTTTGTTACCTGTATTTCCAAAAAAATTTCTCGTAGTTTTTAAACAGGCTTAAAAAGGGGAGAATTTCTCTAAACCAGAACCTTTTTCCATTTGCCCTTTCTGAAGAACCAGAGGGAAACCACTGCATGCAAAGAGTGACAGATTGCGATACTGATAAATATTCCGAGCATTTCCATCTCAAAAGTCACTGCCAATAGGTAAGCCATTGGTATTTCAATTATCCAGAAGATTCCAATGTTAATATATGCAGGGGTTTTGGTATCCCCCGCACCGTTAAAAGCCTGGATCATCACCATTCCCACGGCAAAGAAGACATAACCCAATACTATAATTTGAAGTGCTCTTGTGACAATGGCATTTACTTCCTCGCTTAGGTGGAGAACCATCCCGCTAAAGTTTTTCCAAAGAAAAAATATAAAAATGTTATTACTCCCAGAAAAATAACATTGTACCTCGCCGTAAGCCATACTGAAAACTCTGCTCTGCGGAATTTTCGTGCTCCCAAATTTTGCCCCACCAGGGTGGCGGCAGCGGCAGAAAGTCCCCAGGCTTAAGCATTAAACTGAACATCAGGATCCTGAAAGCTATAGTAAATCCTGCAACAGAGGTACTGCCAAATTCAGCAGCAATTCTAATTATCGCAATCCAGCTGAGCGACTCTATTAAAAACTGACCCATGCCGCTTAACTGATATTGAAATGATCTTTCGCATAGTCCCCATTCTCACTTTTAAATTATCCCGCAGGATAACGAGTCGGTGCTTTGCGTTGAAGAGGTGGTACAACTGGTAAATAACCCCTGTACTTCGCCCTATAGTGGTTGCCCAGGCAGCTCCTTCCAGCCCCATTCCTTCGAAATTGCCAATTCCAAAGATGAGCAATGGATCCAATACTATATTTAATCCATTGCTTAGCCATAAGGTATTCATCGCCAGGTGCGGCTGGCCCGCCCCCCGGAAGGCCCCGTTTATTAGGAACAACAACATGATCGCAGTGTTCCCTGCAAAAATCACTTTAGTGTAGGGCACTCCAATTGCCAGTACACCTTCACTCGCGCCCATAAGCTCCAATATATCCCTCGCGAAGGTAAACCCCAGAATACCAATAATTATAGAACTTATTGCGCCAAACAGTAATAATTGAAAGGCAGCGCTGCTTAGCTTCGGTATATTTTTTCTCTCCAAATCTCCGGGAAACCATAGCTGTTGCGGCCATACTTATCCCTACTCCCACAGAATAAACAATTATGATGACTGCCTCTGTTAATCCTACAGTAGCCACTGCCTCCTCCCCCAGTCTCCCTACAAAGAAAATATCAACCACGGCAAAAAGGGATTCCATGATCATTTCGAGAATCATGGGGACTGATAATAGAAAAATTCCGGTCTTTATCCTGATCTTCGTGAAATCCTGTTCATCTCCCCGTAGTGCCTCTTTCAACAGTTCCCAGGAGGACCTTAATTTATTTTTCGCTTTCAAGTTTTAGTGTGGATATGTTTCAGCTATAAAAAAGATGCCAAAACCCCGGAGTAGTTACAGGAGTGGCATCATTCCCCGCTGCGGGAAAATTAATTTTGAGTTTCCCGGTCAGTTAATATTTCAAATTATATTAATTATTTTCAACATAGAATTTAAAATTATCAAGAATTGCCTGCCAGCCAGTTTTTTGCATTTCGATACTGTGAGAATCTTCAGCTTCAAAAATTTCCTCAACACTTGTTTTCTCACCTTCCTTCCGGAACATCACCGTCACTTTTCGATCGTCTCCCAAAGTATAATCAATTCTTTGATGAGGTTTTACGCGATCATAGGTGCCTTCAAAATCAAATCCTATTCCACCTTCTTTAGCTTCCATCCTATAAGAGAACCTGCCGTTTTCCCTCAGGTCATTTTCAGCGGCAGGGCTGTGCCATTCGGGGCTGGCAAAATTCCAGTGGATGATATGCTCAGGCTTTGTCCAGTATTCCCAAACTTTTTCTATAGAGGCCGTCACGCTGGCCTGAACTGTAATTTTTTGTTTCTGCTCTTCCATTGATTTAGTAATTTCAATAATATAATTAGAGGGGATAAGAGTATGTCAATTACCGGGTGGCTTCCCGCAATACTTCAAGATCAAATTTTTTCATGTGCATCACCGCCTCCATTCCTCTATTAGCTTTTTCTCTCTCTGGATTACCCAGTATTTCTTCCATGCCCTGGGGAATTACCTGCCATGAAACTCCATATTTGTCTTTAAGCCATCCACATTGCTGGGCATTGGGATCACCACCTGCAGTGAGTTTATCCCAATAATAATCTATTTCCTCCTGGTCTTTACAGGTTATAATAAATGATACCGCTTCATTAAAAGGAAAATCATTTTCCATGCCGCTGTCCATAGCCATATAAGTCTCCCCTTCCAGAAGAAATTGCGCGTGCATAATGCTTCCGTTAGCATAAGAATTTTCCGGTCCATAATTTAAAATGCCCTGAATTTCAGCGTCCTTAAACATGGAATTATAAAATCTGATTGCCTCCTCGGCTTTCCCGTGTATTTTTCCGGTAAAAAATAGTAAGGGAACTATTTTTTGATTGAAATCCTCCTCTTCTTCCAGCATCAATTGCCAACTCAGGCCATATTTATCCTGAACCCATGCGTATTTTGGGCTCCAGTCGTAGCTGTCCAGAGGAATAAGGATCTTTCCGCCTTCAGAAAGTTTTTGCCAGAGGCTTTCTGTTTCTTCAGCAGTTTTACACAAAACAAAAAGTGAAACGGAAGGATTAAATTTGAAATGCGGCCCACCATTCAATGCAACTATCTTTAAACCTTCCATTTCGAACTCAACCGTCATTACAGATCCCGGCTCCATTTGATGAATTTCCTGGCCTGCTTCCATATATTTGGTACTCCTGTGAATTTCAGAATTTGTAAACACAGAAGTGTAGAATTTTACTGCTTCTTCTGCCTGGTGTGAAAACCATAAATTCGGTATAATTTTTTGTTTCCTCTTTCTCATGACGATGTAGATTTTATTTAACACTTCAGCATTACTTCTTCAGAATAAAATATTTAAAAGATTCCTGCTGAGTTTCCTGATACTGTAAATTTATTCCGAATTCTTTAAAAGCCGGAGGGGAAACACGCCAACTTAAAGGGGCGTTTGCGACAAATAAATTTTTCTAAAAGAATCAACATTGGAAATCCCCCCACTAGAAATGAACCGGAAAAATGTTATATATCACAAAACAGAAAAAATAATATTTAAATAAGAATTCACTCAACGTGAAGCGAATTCCAAATATAAATCGTCATACAAATTGTATTTAGCCTAATAGAGCCTTTAATCTGTGTATAAAATTGTTCATGAGCTCCCCTTAAAATCTAAGACTATGAAACTAAATAACTTATTCCTTACAACTCTTGCAGTAATGACAATCAGCCTTTCAGGGTTTGCCCAAAGGGGTAAGAATGCTGAAAAAGAACAGGCTAAAGGAGAAAAGAAGATTGAAAAAGAAATTACCAAATGGGAAAAAAGAACTGCCCAGGCAAATGCTAAAGATTTTAGGGAAATAGCAAAAGCTGAAGAAAAATATCATCGTGAAAGAGCCAAAGAAGCTGCTGCGAGAGAAATAAAGTACAGGAAACTGGCTGCTAGAGAAGAAAGAGGGCTCGCAAAAGCTGAAAATGAACTATACCGCTCCAGAGCAAAAGAAGAAGCAGAATGGCACCTGGAAAGGGCCAAAGAAGCTGCTGAAAGGGACAACCAAACCAGGAAAAGCGGTCACGGATGGAATAATGAAAGAGCTGAAGTTGAAGCCGAACTTGTAAAGGAAAGGGCTAAAGAAGAAGCGAAATGGTACCGCGAAAGAAGTAAAATTGCAGCAAAACAGGACAGGGCATTACTTAAAAAATATTCTAAACAGCAAAGAAAATTATCTAAAGCTGAACAAAAACTTTATAAAGCCAGAGCAAAAAGTGAAGCTCATTTCCATGGTAAAAGAGCAGAACAAGCCAGGAACAGAAGTGAAAAAGGTGGAAATAAAGTACACTAAGTGGTTAAGTGTGTAAATTTAAAAGACTGGTTTAAATACTGGGTTTGGCTTATAAAGAAAGTCAAACCCATTTTTCGTTTAGGGCAAGTAATAGTTGTAGAGAATTCAGGAATTTCTGATATCAGCTAAAAACAGTTAAGTTGCTTCTCCTGTAGCTAAGCTGAATTAGATTTTGTTACAGTTTCCATGGTTGGAAAGGATAATTAGTTCCATTTGTACTTTCAAATGTTGCCTCTTAAAGTTATCCCGATTTGATATTCCTGAAAAGATCAAATAGAAATTTTACAATGGAAGCATCTGGCTGTCTACAGAGACCTCAACATTAATAATCTCCGGGTTTCCACGGTATCTTAACAGGCTGTGACCCCCCACTTCTCCACTGAGAATTTCAGCAGCATTTACCGAAGCCTCGCTTGATCCTCCTACTTCTACAATAGCGGTGTTTACTGTTAATTCCGAGGCCTGTAATCTGGAAGCCCCCTTAACCCGTGCATTTAATTTTTCGGCACTTCCTTTAAAAATTAATTCAGAGGCGCCATCAACCGAGAGGTCTATAATATTCCCCTCCATATCTGTAACTACACGGGAAGCTCCGCTTACTTTTATTTGAAGATCATCCTCTGTATTTTCAAAACCTGAAATTACTGAACTGGAGGCACTATGGAATTCTGCCTTTTTAAGCACGGGCATTGAAATTTTTAAAAGCGTTCGCTTATGATTTCTGGTCCCGGGTTGATAGTTAACGATTAAAATTCCATTTACCACTTCAACCTTGAGCTCTTCCAGGTCCTTATTTTCTCCCCCGGCGATTAGAGAAAAACCAGAAGATCGTTCTATTTCTATTTGAAAAGCATCTCCCAATTTTACGCCCTCAAAGCCTTCGACCTCAAACTCTTTTTCATTGTAGTAATCTGGGAATTCATCATCGCAGCCAGTCAGCAGGTTTAGAGATAAAATAAATATCAGAAGCGGAATTTTTACTTGTTTTCTCATTATATAAGGTTTTTAATTGATACGTTTTCGATCACTTTTCAATCATCAAATAGATCTCAGCTGCTAGGTGAAATGAAATTTTTACATTTAATTGATATGTCAATTAATTATTACTAAAGGTTCTCAAATTTATTTATTACTTCTTCTTTTGCTATTTATTGATTTCTTCTAAATCCAGCCTACCCGGTGATAGCTATATTCACAAATACCTCCCCGTCCTAAAAGACGTGAGGATCTTTTTATAGAAGTTTCTGAAGACTGTAGTTGCTCTCTAAAAACCAGAACTGAATCTCCTACCAACTTAACATCCAGTAATTGGCAATCAGCATCGGTTATTACCCGGGAAGAACCTAGGTTACCACTAATGTTATGTTTTCTCTACTTTCGTTAAAACCTGTAATTATAGAACTCGTGGCTCCATGAAGATCGGCGCTCTTAAGCACAGGCATAGTAATTTCTAAAATAGTTTCCTGCAGGTTACTATTCCCCGGACTGCAGCTTGCGGTTAATGTTCCATCTACCACCTCTAATTGAAGGTTTTTTAAATTTTCTTTTTTCCCTTTTGCCTTAACTGAAAATTCTTTAGCCTGACGAATTTCAACATTAAAAGCCCCTACAAGTCGAACTCCTTCAAAATTCTTAAGTTCAAACTCTTCCTCATGATAGATAAAAGAATTATCGTTACAACTTACACCTGTCATTAAAATAAGAATAACAGGCAGGATTAGTGAAATATTACTTTTGCTTCTCATGATCCCTGGTCTTTTACGTTATCGATAATTTTCTGCAAACTTCTTCTCATCGATTGCAGCTCCTCCTGGCTTATTCCCTCGAGTGCTGTGGCCCTGTTATTAAGGACGATTCCCTGAACATCCCGGAGCACCTTAGCGCCTTTTGGGGTTACTGATAAATAATTTCTTCTTCTGTCATCCCCATTCACTTGCCTTTGCAATAGATTAGATTGAACCAGCAACTGAATTATACGAGTGACCGATGCGCTATCTTTAAAAACTTTTAAACTCAGCTCCTGTTGATTAATAGAAGGATTTTCCTGAATGTTTCTAAGTACCAGCCATTGATCTATGGTCACTGAAAATCCTGCATCCTTTAACTGCTTTTGTGCATATTGCCGATAAGATTTTATCGCCTTATCCAGAGTATAAAAGATCACATTTTCAATACTTTCCATAATAAATATTCAATAATTGATATATCATCTTTTGATAAAACAAATATATTTTATTTTTCTTTACCATAGTTTTTTTTCTAACATTTTATCTGGAAATAACTTGATAGTTAGATTTTTAAAAACATCTGAAAAAACAGTTCAACCGAATTGTTGCAACACCCCCTATCAGGAATTGGTTTTTAAAAGTAAATACATAAGTAATTTTTTTCAGAAATAAATACATGGAATCTTCGCAGGTAGTGACAGCGATTATAATCCGGACTGTTTAACTGAGCCTTTAATAATTACTAATTAAGTAAACCGGGTGCCAAAAAATAAAGAAAACTGTCCAACAGAAAACAATTTTCTGCTATAGCCATTTCCTCATTATTATAACTAATTTTTAACCGGAAAAGCCCATTTTAAAAAGGAAGGAAATATTTTGGACCAGGTGTGGAAATTGTGTTGACCGTCCTTAATTTCTTCGTACAGAACTTCGTCATCGCTATAACCTAATTCTTTGAGCTCCTTAATAAGGTCAAGCGTATCATCTATAGAATCAATTATCCCATTTTTATTTCTATCGCGGTTTTCATCTTTTGTACTAGCCTGAAACCAGAATTGAAGACCTTCCCGCTTCTCTCCTGCTCTTATTATACTATGCATTATCCTGGAATTATCATCTTCGGCAGTACCAGTATTATTTGTTCGCCACCATAGGGAACCTGAAAAGATTCCTGCTTTTCTAAAAAGCTGAGGGTTATTCCAGGTAATATCCAACGCACTTAAGCCTCCCATTGAAAAACTAAGCAAAAACATTTTTATTCTCCGGGTTCATTAATCCATATTCAGTTTGGAGAAATGGAGTTAGCTCCTGTACAATGAAGTTTGAATATTTGTCTGCCACCTTTCCTCTTTTTTTAAAATCAGGATGCCCTGCCACTCCGTATTCCTGCATTCGATTCTCATCGGCATATACTGTAACAATTCCAATATTAGGAATTTCCACTTTGGATAAGAGTATGGAAAAATGTTTGACCAAATGTAGTTGATCCCGGTCCTGTCCATCGTTCAAAATAAGCGTACCGCGATATTTAGACGTTTCAGAAGGTAGATAAACCTCAACCTTTACAATACGCCCAAGGTGCTGAGATCTTAGCCACAGTTTATGCCTATTCAAAAGAGGGTTTATTTTCTTTTCTCTCTTGTCTTTTAGAAAGTCCTCTGGAGTTTCATTTTTCTTAAACCGGAATAGCATAGGTTCTAAATAAAATATGGTGGCCAAAAATATGAACATTAATTTGCTTTGAGAAGTTTATTTGTCTAAATTCTGTTATTATAAATAAATAGAAAACAAGCATTTGAGAGAAGAATACGTAAAATGGCACTCCCCTAATTTGGGCAGGGAGATAGAAACCCTTGTCTATGGACATCAGGGATATCCCGTCCTAATTTTCCCTTCCAGCCAGGGCCGTTACTATGAAGCAAAGGATTTCCAACTTATTGAGTCTGTACGATGGTTTGTGGAACAGGGAAAGGTGAAGATCTACTGTCCCGACAGTATAGACGGGATGAGCTTATATAATGAAAGCATACATCCGGCAGATAGGGTTAAAAATCATATGCTCTATGACAAATTTATACTGGAGGAGCTTTCAGAAAAAATGCGCTATGAAACAGGAACAGAGAAAATCTGCGTTGCTTATCCCAGTTTTGGAGCTTATCACGCCGCCAATTTCGCTTTTCGGCATCCATACAAGGTGAGCCATCTATTTGCCATGAGCGGCAAATATGATATCAAATCTTTCCTTGAAGGGTATTACGATGAAAATGCCTATTTCAATAATCCGGTTGATTTCTTACCTGAATCAAACCATGGGGATCTATGGAAAATGAAAATTGTCCTGGGAGCCGGGGAACATGATATTTGCCGGGTTGCCACCGTCCATCTTTCAGAAATCTTAAAATCAAAGGGAATAGACCACTGGTTGGATATTCGGCCAGGTTATGAACATGACTGGCCTTTGTGGCGGGAAATGTTACCTCATTATTTATCACAAATATAAAACCTGGTTAAATGGAGAATTATTGGACTAACCACCGATACTTCTCTGGAGTTTGATCCTATAGTAAAAGGAGATTTTTAATATTAACTAACAAAAAAATATATGAAAAAAATCGGAATATTGTTCGGACAGGAAAATACTTTTCCCAAAGCCTTTGTAGACAGAGTTAATGAGAAAAATGTAAAAGGAATTAAAGCTGAATTTGTCAAAATAGACAAAGTTAAGCAGGCTGATCCTACAGAATATGCAGTAATAGTAGACCGTATTTCCCAGGATGTTCCTTTTTACAGGGCGTATCTTAAAAATGCGGCAATTTCGGGAACAATAGTAATTAACAACCCTTTCTGGTGGAGTGCCGACGAAAAGTTCTTTAATAATGCACTGGCAGAAAAAATAGGAGTTCCGGTTCCTAAAACAGTAATTCTTCCCTCAAGCCACAGACCGCCTGATACTTCTGAAAACTCTTTCAGAAATCTTGATTTTCCCTTAGACTGGGACGGTATTTTTGAATATGTTGGTTTTCCCGCTTATATGAAACCTTATTCCGGCGGGGGATGGAAAAGTGTTTACCGCCTGGAGAATAAAGAGGAATTTTTCGCCCGATTTCCCGAAACAGGAGAATTAACAATGATGCTTCAGGAAGAAATTATTTTTGACACGTATTTCCGTTGTTATTGCCTGGGAACAGACAATGTCCATATTATGCAGTATGAACCAAGAAATCCTTTTCACGAAAGATATATTCGGGAATTAAAGCACATCGATAAAAAGCTGCTTAAAAAAGTGGAAGATTACGTGATAAAGCTAAACAAAGCTCTTGGATACGATTTCAATACCGTAGAACTGGCTGTAAGAGATGGAATACCCTACGCAATAGATTTTTGTAACCCAGCACCCGATGCCGACGCCCAATCTGTTGGAGAAGAAAACTTTAATTGGATCATTGAAAACGCTGCAAATATGGCCATTGAGAAAGCAAATATGTATAAAAAAGGAAAAGTAAACCTCACCTGGGGAACTTTTATTTCGGGCAGCGTTAAGAATAGTAAATAATTCAACTAAAGTTAGGGTAGAGGGATGAAAAAGGATTTTAGTATAGGTATAGAGGAAGAGTATCAGGTAATTAACCCATCAACGCGCGAGCTCATTTCACACGAGCAGAAGATCACCGAAATGGCAGAGAAATATCTGCAGGATCAGGTAAAGGCAGAGATGCACCAGGCCGTGGTCGAAGTTGGAACGCGCATTTGTAGAGACGTTGGCGAAGGGCTGGAACAAATTTGCTATCTGCGGAAAAACGTTTCAGAAATAGCAAACAGCCTTGGTTATAAAATTGCCGCTTCGGGTACTCATCCTTTTTCAGCCTGGCAAACTCAAATGATCACTCCTCACCCCCGGTATGATGAAATTATAACTGAATTACAGGATACGGCGAGGTCCAATCTTATTTTTGGCCTTCACGTGCACGTGGGAATTGAAGACAGGCATATGGCCTTACACGTTGCCAATTCCCTGCGTTATTTCCTGCCGCACATTTTTGCACTGTCTACTAATTCCCCTTTTTGGGAAGGAAGAAATACGGGATTTAAATCCTTTAGAACCAAGGTGTTTGACAAATTTCCGAGAACCGGGATCCCAGATTATTTTGACAGCCTTGCGGAATACGATAATTATATAAATTTACTCATCAAAACCCGCTGTATAGATAATGCTAAAAAGATATGGTGGGACCTTCGTTGTCATCCGTTTTATCCTACAGTTGAAGTAAGGATTTGTGATATTCCAATGACAGCTAAAGAAACAATTGCCATTACTGCTCTTATACAGGCATTAACAGCAAAGTTATACAAGCTGCGCACCTGTAACATGAACTGGATTGTATACAAGCGGCCCATGATCAATGAGAATAAATGGCGTGCGTCAAGATTTGGGCTCGATGGTAAATTGATAGATTTTGGTAAAGAAGAAGAAGTACCTACAAAGGATCTAATATACGAGATGTTGAATTTTGTTGATGATGTAGTAGATGATCTTGGAAGCTTAGTGGGCACTGGATTTTATTCCTGAAATAATGGAAAGAGGTACAGGAGCAGATAGGCAGTTGAAAGTTTACAACGAAACTAACGACTTTAAGACTCTAGTAGATTATATTATGGAGGAAACCCTTCGTGATATTTAGTAACAGACAATGAAAGAGAAGAAAATAAGGCTTGCCCTGTTGGATATGAATAACGGTTATCCCAACCAGGGAATGCGTTGCCTTCGCAAGATAGTATCTGAATATACCGACATTCTGGATTACCAGGAATTTGACGTGCGTCAAAAAAATGAACTTCCGGACCTAAGCTTTGATATTTACATATCCAGTGGTGGGCCCGGTGACCCTTTGGAAGAAGGAACTTTATGGCTTGATAAATACCTCGCTCTGGTAGATGAACTTTGGCAGAATAACATACAGGAAGGAAACAGGAAAAAGTACGCTTTCTTTATATGCCATTCATTTCAACTTGTGTCACGTCATTTTAAACTGGGTGAAATAACTAAAAGAAAAAGAACCTCTTTTGGGGTTTATCCTATTCACAAAGCTTCCGGAGGAAAAAAAGATTCTTTATTAGCAGGGCTGGCCGATCAATATTATGCTGTAGACAGCCGGGATTATCAACTTGTGCAGCCAAGGCTTAAGGTTTTTAAAGAACACGGGGCGAGTATACTTTCCCTGGAAAAGATCCGCACGAATGTGGAGTATGAAAGAGCTATAATGGCTGTTAGGTTCTCCAAAGAATTCGTGGGAACTCAGTTTCACCCCGAAGCAGATCCTGAAGGAATGAAAGCATATTTCCTGGAGGAAGAAAACAGAAACAAGGTAATTGTAAACTTCGGAATTGAAAAATATGAGGAAATGATGAGGCATCTGGATGATCCGGATAAGATCAATTTAACATACAGTTCTATTCTTCCCGGCTTTATAGATCAGGCTATAAGAGCATTGAAGGAGACAGACCACGAAAAAATGGTATTAGTATGATAAAAGACATCAGAAAACAATATAACCAAAGTTTTACTGCGGAAAAATATGAACGTTTTCTGAAGTCTATTGAGGCTGCCCATGGGCATATGCCAACTTTCAGGATAGCTGAAACACCCATTTTTATACCCGATGCGCTAAAGGAAAAGCTTCTTGAGGCTTGTGGAGATATTTCTGAAGTAATTAGAAAACCTGAATTTAAGGATCGTACCAAAGATGCCATTAGAAATGCATCTTTAAAAGTTCCTGCTGAAGATGAGCACACCACATTTCTTCAAATGGACTTTGGAATAGCAGTAGATGAAAACGGGGAATTTTTTCCGCAGTTAATAGAACTTCAGGGATTCCCGTCTTTGTATTTTTTTCAGATCCTTTTATCGGAAGCTTATAAAGAAAATTTTGAAATCCCCAAAGAGTTTACAACTTATCCCGACGGGAGCAATACCAAAGAATATTTGGAACTTCTTCGGAAAGTTATTGTGGGTAACAGCGATCCCAAAAATGTTATCCTTCTTGAAGTAGAACCGGAAAAGCAAAATACTGCTATTGATTTTTATGTTACAGAACATTACCTGGGCATAAAAATTTTATGCATTACCGACCTTAAAAAAAATGGCAGAAAACTTTACTATCTTGACGAGAATGGAAATGAGATTACTGTGGAAAGGATTTATAACCGCGTAATTTTTGATGAACTGGATCAAAGAAATGACCTTCAAAGAGAATTCTATTTTAAGGATGAAGTGGATGTAGAATGGATAGGGCACCCGGCCTGGTTCTTCAGAATAAGTAAATATATCCTTCCGCTGTTTGACAGCCCTTACGTTCCAAAAACTTATTATCTGGAAAAACTTCAGGAATATCCCGAAGATCTTGAAAATTATGTTTTAAAGCCTCTTTATTCCTTTGCTTAAATGCGGGAATTCAGCTGGATGTTACCAGGGAAGAACTTGATAAAATAGAAGATCGCGGCAACTATATTCTTCAGAAAAAAGTGGAATATGCTCCTGTTATTGAAACTCCCACAGGTCCGGCAAAGTGCGAGATAAGAATGATGATGGTATGGGAAAAAAATCAGCCGGAAGGTCGGGTTGTGAATAATCTGGTACGTTTAACAAAGGGCAGGATGGTAGGTGTAAAATTTAATAAAAACAAAGACTGGGTGGGCGCAAGTGTAGGATTCTTCGAATCCTAAAAAAAACGTACAAATTTTAAATCCTTTCCTGCTTCTTCGTATTTTCTCAATCTTTAATGCAACGAACCGAAATCGCCCTATACTTTGTGCTTAAGGTGCTTATTCAATAAAGTAGCTCCTTTTGCAAAATTTATAAACCAGACCTCAGCAGTATCAGCCTCGGTTGCGGTCCAATAAAATCCGTGGGCTTCAAGTCGCTCGTATTTACCATTTGCTTCCCGGTTACCTCCTAGCAGCGCATTAAATTCTGAATTTCCTCCATCAAATAGAGCAGTGTAAGCGGATTTTCCGTTGTCACCGGATTCTCCATACATTCCACCATAGGCTTTGGCTAAAATTTGCCATTCCCCAAGCGTTGGCAACCTCCACCCCTTCCCAAGCAAATTACATGCGTTTTTAGCAGCTACCCAGGAATACAAGCGTCCATACCGATTACAATTTTCAGGATCATTTTTAATACAGAAAGAATTGGCAGTGGGGATGTTCAAATTTTGAACTGTCCAGACTCGTCCATCCAACATTTGCTTAGAGTAAGGAAGAGTTTGTATTTTGCTATTAGGAGATTCCTGAGGTTTTGATGAAGCACAAGCAGTGAGAAAAAAAACAATTAATATGATTATATAATACCTCATTATTAAAAATCTCTTTTCTCTCAGCCTAAAGCTTTCTGTAAATCATCACGGTACGCCCCACTTACAGGAACCTTTATGCCTTTGATAGTTACCTGGTGTCTTTCCACCTTTTCTATTTTACTCACCGCAACTATATAAGAGCGGTGAATCCGTACAAATTTTTCTGAAGGTAAAAGGTTTATTGCTTCGGCAAAAGTACTCCTGGTAAGCACCTTCTTATCCTGTAAAGTAAAAGTCACGTAGTTTCCTGCGGCTTCAAGAAAAAGTATTTCATCAAACCGGATCTTCAGCTGGTCATAACCATCTTTTACGAACAGATAATCCTCAGGTTCAGTAGAGTTCCTATAGTTAAAGAGTTCGTATGCTTTATTGCAACTTTTCACGAAACGGGCCAGAGAAAAAGGCTTCAGAAGATAATCTACAGCATCCAGTTCAAAGCTGGTGACCGCGTGTTCGGTATAAGCTGTGGTAAAAATAACCAGGGGTTTTTTGCTTAGACTATTGAAAAAATCGAGTCCGGAAATATCAGGCATTTTGATGTCCAGGAAAATAAGATCTATTTTCTCCTTCTGCAGATATTCAAGAGCCTTAAAAGCATCTGTAAACTGTGCAGCTAAGTCCAGAAACGGAACCTTTAAGGCATGGGATTTTACGATCTCCAAAGCCATAGGTTCATCATCAATTGCAATTGCTCTCATTTTCTCTAATTTGCTTTTCTAGGAAAGATCTAAGGTAAGGTGAACAAAAAATTCTTTTCCTGTTTCCCTGATAATCAATTCATGCTTCCCGGGATACAGCAACCCCAGCCTTTCCTTAACATTTGGAAGCCCAATTCCGCTCTTGTCTTTTTCCGGATCATTCTCCGGTCTTGGATGCTTGCTGTTATACACATCAAAATAAATTTTTTCGCCTTTTGTTCCAGTGAAATCTTTATATGAGATGGATGTCTAAAACTTATTCCGTGCTTAAAAGCGTTTTCAACAAAAGGTATAAGCAACATTGGTGAAATTTGAAAATAATTTTCCTGCTCCTGGATTTCAGTATGAATGGTCATATTGGGATTAGGATCGGTTCGCAGGCGTTGCAGATTTATATAATTCTGAAGATATTCTATTTCCCTGGCTAAAGATATTTTCTCCTGCATATTTTCGTGAAGCATGAACCTCATCATATCACCCAGTTGCTGAATACCCTCGCCTGTTCGTTCTGCATTTTCCTGGATTGCCGTTCCGTAAAGAGTATTTAGGGCATTAAAAAGAAAATGAGGATTTATCTGCGACCGCAAAAAATCAAATTTCGCAGTAGATTGTCCTAACTCTTTCTGCAAGGTTTTTATTTCCTCTTTTCCACTTATATGGCGCTTATAAGTAAACCAGGCAAGTGGCACAGTAAACAAGAACTGAAAAAAGAAATTCATCATATTAATTACAAAAGGCAGCTCTTCATCCTGCAAAAGCACATATGCGAGAATTCCCAAAGGAACCGCTGCCGCCAGGAGAACAAGTAAAACCTTCCACAGGAAATTTCGAAACGGATGCTTTTTCTCCATAGCGCCCGGAATAAGACGCCGGAAGGAATAACTGTAAAGGATTATAGCAAACGGAAGTAAAATTCCGGGGATCCCTAATGCAAGTAATTCCGCATTTCCTCCGAATAAAAAAAACATTAAGAGAAGGTAAAACACCACTGCCATTAATATGCCTGTATAGAAACTTCCTTTTTCTTCCCTAAATGCCCTTAATCTTTTCCAAAGGAAGATTATTCCAAATTTTATCAGAAAATAACCTGCCAGTAAAATCAGAATGAAATTTCTCCCGAGCTCGGGAATAAGAAAAACCGAAGCAACAATAATAACAGTGATTGCAAGAGAATTGATCCAAAGTGAATCCTTTAGCCTGATCCCCGGAATGATGATTAAGTTCAGCAGTAGAAAAGAGAAATATAGAACAGACATTATAAGAATATCCTTAAGATAATAAATTCCAAAAAGAGCCCCTTCTTCCCTGCCCCCTTCAGAAAAAATAGCAGTTACAGCTATACCATATAGTGCCGTCGCCAACCAGAATTCCAGTTTTTCTAATAAGGTATAAGTCCGGGTCATTTTTAGTTCGTTGAGCATTGTGTTCATCATCAAAATTTACAGCAACAAGATTAAAACATATCTCTGGTGAAAGATAAAAAAAGTGACGAAACGGAAATCAAAAGTGACGAAGTGAGATTTTTTGAATTACCACGGAAAATCTTTAAGAATTTTCTTCAGAAAAAAAGACAGGTTTTGAAAATGGAGTTTATAGTACCCGGCCATCACATAATTACAATCCTCCGTCACACTTATTTTCCCTTATAAGATATATGAAATAACCTTGTCGCAGAAATAGCAATCAAACCACCTATCTAATGAAAGATCAAACTATTTTACGAATTCAGGATGTTTCAAAAGCATATCCTAACGGCGTGCAGGCGCTTCAAAATGTCTCTCTAACAATTCCACCGGGAATGTACGGGCTCCTGGGACCTAATGGAGCCGGAAAATCTACGCTGATGCGAATTTTAGCAACCCTACAGGATCCTGATAAAGGTCAAATCTCATTTGGAAAAATTGATGTCGTCCGGCAAAAAGAGGAGCTTCGGAAAACCCTTGGATACCTGCCGCAGGAATTTGGCCTTTATAAAAATGTGAGTGCTGAAAATCTTCTGAATCATTTCGCAGTGCTGAAAGGTATTACCTCTAAACCAGATCGTAAAGAAGTAACTGAAGCACTTCTCAGGCAGACAAATCTCTGGGATGTAAGGAAACAGAAACTTGGTGGTTATTCCGGCGGAATGAAACAGAGATTTGGAGTTGCTGTGGCACTGATAGGTAATCCTAAACTAATGATTGTTGATGAACCTACAGCAGGATTGGATCCCGCAGAAAGAGTCCGCTTCCTGAATTTGCTCAGTGAGCTTGGTGAAAATTCTGCAGTGATCCTGTCAACTCACATTGTTGAGGATGTTTCTGAACTCTGTACAAGAATGGCCATTATTAATAAAGGAAAAATTCTTCTGGAAGCAGAACCCATTCAATCAGTAAATGATCTTCAGGGAAAAATATGGCGCCGGATTCTTAGTAAAACAGAATTTGTCGCAATTGAAAAAGCACATTCCGTAATATCCACTAAACTTCTTTCAGGACAAACCGTGGTACACATTTACAGCGAAGAAGATCCCGGAGATATGTTTGAACCCGTAACAGCCGATCTTGAAGATGTTTACTTCTGCACAATGGCTGGATTTATAGGAAATAAAGAATTAAACAACAAGGAGGTACTGTTATGAAATTCAGGGAAATTTTAAGATTTGAATTGAATTTTCAAATGCACCAGATTGCCACCTGGATTTATATAGTAGTGGTAATAGTTTTTACCGGGCTTGCCTCCTGGAGTATGTTCGACAATGTACGGGAGGGAGAATATTTTCTCAACTCTCCGGTAATTGTTTCACTTTTAGCTGCAGTAGCCAGCATGTTCGGGTTATTTCTTACTGCGGCGGTTGCGGGTAGTGGAGCAGTTCGGGATCTCGAGACGAGAATAGATCCAATCATGTACACCACTCCCATTAAGAAGTTCACCTACTTATCGGCCAGATTTATAGCTGCTTTTCTAATTCAGCTCCTGGTAATTATATTCTCATTGCTCTTATTGCACATTGCCTCTCTTATCCCGGCATTTAATGAATTTTTCACCGATTCAAAAGCTATATCTTTTATAGATGCCTTTCTCCTTTTCGCATTACCCAATGCTTTCCTCACAACTGCTATTCTTTTTTCCCTCGGAATTTTAACCCGAAGATCGATGGCGGGATATTTGGGAGCAGCTTTATTGTTTTTTATTTGCCTAATGACCATGGATATTGTCGCAGGAGAATTGGGTCTGTGGGAATTGGGTAAGAAACTTGATCCCTCCGGGCTCACGGTTTTAAGAGAGCTTAGATTACTCCAGACACCTCTCGAAATTAAATCAGGTTTTGTACCTGTATCCTCATCTCTTTTAATTAACAGATTGATCTGGATGGGGATAGGCTGTTGTTTTCTTGTACTGGCTTATTTCCGTTTCAGTTTTGTACACCAAACTTCAGGCAGGAAAAAAATAAAAATTAACACAACAAATATTACCGAAGAACAGGAAAACAGGGTTTGGAATGCTCCTGTATCTACTCCCACCGACAAAAGAATATTTGATCCCGGAACCCAGTTGCGACAAGCAAAATTTCTTCTTTTTAAATCCTTCGGCAGTATGATCAAAGGAAAGGTATGGCTCCTCATAGTTCTTACAGCTTTCATACTTATTGCTGTGAGTGAGGAAGTTCTTGAGGGCCAGCTTGGAGTGCCAAAATTTCCAACAGCCTGGAGAGTACTTCAGCTGCTAAGTTTTTTTCCGGCTGTAAATATAGTCGTTGCCGTAATTATAACTTTTTATGCAGGGGAACTGGTATGGAAAGAACGTGATGCCAGAGTTAATGAAATGACAGATGCTGCCCCGGTGCCGGACTGGGCTCTGTTTCTATCAAAGTCCGGTGCTCTGGTTTTGATGATCCTTTTTATCCAATCCATCTTCCTGTTTTCAGGAATAATTATACAGGTAATGCAGGATTATTATAATTTCGATCTCTGGCTTTACTTAAAAGTATTGTTTGGTTTTCAGCTTATAGATCTTATTCTTTTTGCGATAATTGCCCTTGCCGTTCACGTGCTGGTCAATCAGAAATACCTTGGACACCTCCTGGTTTTCCTTGCATATTATTATATGGAATATTCCGGCACCCTGGGACTGAACCACAATTTATTGATCTATGGATCAGATCCGGGATGGTCCTATTCTGAAATCAGCAAATTTGATCCTTACGTCATTCCCTGGCTTTGGTTCAAACTGTTTTGGGCAGGCTGGGCAATTCTGCTGGCTTTGATGATCAATCTTTTCTGGAACCGCGGAAAAGAAAGCTTCTTCAGTAAAAGAGTAAATAAAGCGAAAATGAACATTACAGGAACAACTGCAAGAGTGGGAATTCCAACAGCAGTGTTCATCTTTATCCTTGGCGGATTTATTTTTTACAATACGAATATCCGCAATAGATACATTACTGCTGACGAAAGAATCGAGCGTAAGGCCCTGTATGAGAAAAAATACGGAAGGTTTGACAGGATTCCACAGCCACTATTATCCGGAATAAAGCTAAAAGGAGAAATCTATCCGGAACAGCGAAAAGTAGAAATTTGGGGAGAATATTTGCTGATCAATAAAACTAAAGTTGAAATTGATACGATCCATATTGCAACCACTTCAGGAACTGAAATACCTGAAATGAAATTCAGCAGAAGTTTTCAGGAGAACCTTATAGACAATGATCTTGGGCATAGAATTTATAAACTGCATCTTCCATTAAAACCGGGAGATTCGGTTTTTCTCGAATTTAAAGCCATTTTTGATCAAAAAGGTTTTTCTAACCAAGGTATAGACAAAGCTGTGGTGAACAACGGTACTTACCTGGGGTACCACCTGATGCCGGAAATTGGGTATGAAACCCACCGGGAGATAAGTGACTCTTTAACGAGAAAGAAATTTAATCTTCCTCCCCAACCTGAGGTAAGATCTGTTTATGACAAAGAAGCGAGAATGGACCTTTTTGGGGAGCAGCAGCTAACTTTTGAAGCTGTTCTTGGAACTTCTGAAGAACAAACAGCAGTTACTGCCGGAAGCTTGCAAAGCTCATGGATGGAAAATGGGAGACGTTATTCCCATTACAAAACCGATGCTCCTATCAGGCATAACTACGAGATTTTTTCTGCAGTTTATGAGGTGCATAAAGCAAAATGCAAGGACGTTGAAATAAATATATATCATCATCCCGACCATACAAAAAACCTGGAAAGAATGGCGAAGGGAATGGTTGCTTCCCTGGATTACTTCAGTAAAAACTTTAGCCCCTACCCTCACCGTCAAATGAATCTTGTTGAATATCCTGCAAGCGGGGTTGGGTTAAACGGAAATCCCGTAACCATGTCTTATTCTGAAGGATTTTCATTTTTCAATGTAGAAAAGGAGGTACGAAATATAGATTTTCCCTTTGCAGTCATTGCACACGAGGTAGCACATCAATGGTGGGGAGGTGAATTAAGGCTTAGCCTATGTTGAAGGTTCTGCCCTCCTTACGGAAAGTCTTGCCTGGTACAGTTCGATGGTTTTGGTTGAAGACACTTTTGGCAAAGAACACCTGGAACGGCTTATGCGGGTGCTTAGGCAGGAATATCTTACCCCCCGATCTGTTGCAGATGTGCCCTTGTTGAAATCGACAGATAAATTTAGTGGTTACAGAAGGGGACCTTTTGCTATGTATGCTTTAAAAGAGTATGTAGGTGCTGAAAAGGTAAATCTTGCACTAAAGCGGCTGCTGGAAAAGTTCGATTCCGGGCAGCCCCCACTACCCACCTCTCTTGATCTATATGCAGAGCTAAAAACTGTTACTCCAGACTCCCTTCAGTATTTGCTGAAGGATCTTTTTGAACAAAATATTTTTTGGAAATTAAAAGCTGAAAAAATAATTGCCACTCCTACAGAAGAGGGGAAATGGAATATAAAATTTGAGGTAACTACGAAAAAAGAGGCCATTGATAAAGAAGGAAATGTTACTGAATATCCTATGAACGATTTTGTGGAAATAGCGGTTTATGCTAATTCACCTGAAGGTGAGCTTGGAGAATTGCTGTACCTGAAAAAACACCTTAAGTCGGGAGAACAGACTATTAAAATCACGGTTTCTAAAGAACCGGACCTGGCCGGAATTGACCCAAATAGACTTTTAATTGATAAAGATATATATGATAATTTTATTCAGATAATCGGGAATATTAAGTAAGACTCCTATAAAGAAATAGTTGTCTACCCCATCTTTTCTGCATTTCGTCACATTAAATTCCCATTAACCAAGATTTTAAATAATCTTGTCCTCTAAACAAATAAATCTTCATCAAAATGAAAAACCATCAATTAAAACCGGACAGTATGCATCTCTATTTTTTCCTTCGGAAGCATTTAAAATTAAATTGCCAGCTTCCATAAATTGAACAATCCAGAAACAGGTACTTGGTTTTTATCAATTTCAATATCAGATAATTGTTAAAAATCATCGGGGGAACCTATTTCTCATAATTTTTTTCAAAAAAATTCTGGTTAAGTGTAACATTTCATTTTCACAATCGTCTATTAAATAAGGAGGTTCATCACATCTTTCCCCTCGTTCATCACTTAAGATTTTGGATTCTCTCATTGTTGTATTGTATTGGTAAACGAAAGTGATTTTAGGGAAAAAGCATCCTGAAATAAACAGGATCGTTTCCGTACACCTGGTGTATCAAAAGCGGACATTGTAAAGAACATTTTCTTTGTAAATGTAAGATAATCAGAAACTTAGTTTTTTGGCACTATTGTGATAGTAAATTGGAAGTGTTATATACACTTCCCGAAAAATAAATGATCAACAACCATAACCGTATTAATTAACCTTAAGTATTTTAACCATGAAAGAATTAAAAGTCATTTTGCTTGTATTCGCCATAGGTTTTGGCAGCACAGTACCCGCAACCACAAAATTTCAAAACCCTTATTACCCCAACACAATAAAAGGGGGACTCCAAACTACTAAAAATAATGAATCAGCTAAAATTGCCGGACTTGGTGTGGAAGGCGATTACGAATATTATCTCCAATATGTCAAATATAAACTTGACTACAAAAAAAATCAAGGCGAGCATGATGCTAAAAAAGCCATACTTTCTCCGTCTTGTGTGTTAGCAGATACCCTCGAAATTTCCTGTTAATAAAATTTGAAGTTCTAATCTAATGGCCTGCCTTTTCTTTACAAGGAAAGGGCAGGCTGTTATTTTTAAGCCATATTAGAACTGACTTTTAACCATTCTACAGGGAAGGAACTTATTTTTATACCCTGCTATTTTTAATACCCTAATTATTCTTTATTTCTGGAAATGGATTTATTGGAAAACGTCTTCAAAAACATTATATAATTATCGGGAATTATTTCTGTCCCCTTAAAAATCTATTAAAAGCTTTAAATTAAACTTATTCATATTTATTCTGGTATACCTGGAGATGCACAGGAGCAATCAGAATAGAGAATAAAATTTTACTTTTTACAACCTGAAATTTTATCCTGGACTACTCTTTAAAGAAAAAACCGCCTAAAATAATTTAGACGGTTCTTCAAACAACTGTTTTAGAATTTTTTAGTGTTCATCTTCAAGAAAACCAGTTCTTCGATATCCTGCCAAGGTATAAACAGTACCAGGATCATCAGAAAACTCAACGTTCATATGAATACTATCAGTAATATTACCTCCAGAAGTAGTGGCAGCGTCAAGAAGAACTTTGCCATTGGTAATATCAACTACCTAGTGAAACTATTTCTCCCTCGCTGTCCTCATATGAATACAGGTTTTCTAAATCTGTCCCACTAAAGGTTAAAGATTGCACGTTTACGGGAGTTACAACTTTCATTGGCCATAACTCGTGATCATCGACCCACATCTCCTGTTCATCAGAAGCAGTATTATAGGTAGAGATAAGGTTATAACCCAATCCATAGATATCCTCCCCATCAACTAATAACATTACATACCAATCTCCTGCCAGGTCAACCACTTCTGTTGCTCCGGGATCAGGATCTCCACCTGTATCGCAGGACACCAGGGAAAAACTTATAAACATTATTATAAGAGACTTTAATATATTCTTTCTTTTCATTTTGAAATTTTAAAGATTAAAATTGAACTTGCTCGAGGTGAACTTCAAAGACATAGCCAAAGGTTGCCCAGTTTGTGGTTATGTCAATAGTTTTAGCCTGTGGATTTGTTGTAATTGCTGTAATTTTGGCTTCACCACCAAATGCTCCTACTGGAACCGTACTGCTTGATGTAAAACTATTTGGCCCATTTTTGGTGATAGTGGCCCCTTGTGCAGCATATCCAATTCCATAGTTGGTACCATACATATACCAACCTCCTATTGCATCTGAAATACCGTAAACTCCTGGTTCTTTTTCCCAAATAAGAACATATTCTATTCCCTGTTGATTGGGATTGGTAGCTCCATTTCTCACTATTGAGGATCTATAGAGGCCAGAAATATCGTCTACTAAATCTCCATTTTCAGCTACAATAATTGTTCTGCTTACGGTTGCTTCAAAACCATCCTGATTAATTGCTGAATAGCTTACCGTATAAAAGTCGGAAATATCTGTATCAAAATTCTGACCTCTGAACCAACCCTGGGAGATGTTAGTAGAAACCTCTACAGGTTCACCCGCTTCCTCTGCTGTCGCTCCCGGTTCCACATACTCCTCCCCCTTATGTAAGAGAATTTCATCAGATCCTGTTAGATCGAAAACAGCAAAGTTTGTTACTTCCGAAATCTCTGCTGTACTTTCTGCTTCACATCCTGTGAGAAGAAATCCACAACAGGCTAAATAACTTAGATATCTAAATGTATTTTTCATATTCTTCATCTTTTGATCATTTTTATTCGGCCCACCATACCGGAACGGTAATAGCTACAAGGCTTGGGGCATTATTATTACGGGAACGTACATTACTTGGAAATAACAATCTTTGCGGAAAGTTTCCTCCTGTAGTTCCATTAATTGAGTAGCTGAAAGTTCCCGGGATGTATGAAATTGAACTTTGCGGAACATCTGATATTTGGGGATATCCGGTTCTTAGATGATCAAAAAATGCATCATAACCATTCCCCGGAAATTCTGAAACCCATTTTTGCATAATAATAGCTTTTAATTTATCTTCTTCATCTCCATAGTAGGAAAAGCGTAAGCGCCTCCCGGGGCAACAAATGCTGCTCCATCCAACCCATATTTACTAAAATTTTCAATGACCCCTTCATTATAAAGTTCCTGAGCTAGAGCTTCAGAGCCATATTTTAACTGAGCCTCCGCCTGCATAAAAAGACTTTCTTCCCTACTAATCAAATAAGCGGGAGTTTGGGGATCCAACTCAACTACTGCTATACTATTTGGTTCTACATCTGTATTATTAAAGTCCCCCTGGTCCAGAGATATCCCATTTGTATAATATTCCTCTAACCTTGGATCTTCATTAGTCTCTAAAAACGAGTATAAAGTAGTACTGGCTCTAAGATTTGTAGGGGTATTTAACTGGCGAATATTACTTTCATATAAGGGATTACTTTTATTTGGCGCATCTTCAAATTGATCCATTCCAGCATCAACGTTTAAAAATTCCGCACCAGAATTTAAAAGATTTGTAATACCCGCTGCAGTCACATCTGGCCTTGCGTTTTCCTGTCTCAGATAAATTTTTAGTTTAAGAGTATTGGCAAATGCTACCCAATTATCCATATTCCCTCCAAAAATTAGATCGTCTGCGCCGGGAGCCTCTCCCTGCGATTCATTGAGATCTTTTTCCAAAGCTTCATTAAGATTTGTAATAATTTGATCATAAACTTCTTCTCCACTATCAAACTGTGGTTGTAGAATTTCGGGATTAGTTGCTTCCATAAACGGCACCTGATCAAAAAAATCAACCATGATCTGTGCATTATAAGCTTCCAAAACCGTTGCCATCAAATAATAATTCCAATTTTCCTGTTCCAGGGCAATTCTCTTAACATTCCTTGTATCACCAAGTGCATCATACATATTCTGCCAAAAGCCATTTATAACTCCTGAATTACTAAGAATTGAATAATCATCAATTTCCTTGTACTGGTTTGAAGAAGGACTTTGTGTCCAGTACTGGGACCAAAACCCTCCTACAATTGCTGCGTAAGAACCAGTTGCTCCTATTACTCCTGTTACTGCTGCAGGGAATTCAGTTGCTAAAGCTACTCCCCCCTGGGAAAGACTGTCTGGGTTCCTGTTGATATCCAGTTGATCTTCACAGCCTGTCACTCCTAAAAATAGAATCAATAAACAGGATATATTTCCTAAGATTTTTTTCATTTTTATAATATTTTAAATTACAGTCCAATATTTATTTTGAAGCCATAACTGCGCTGGGCAGGATTACTTAAGCAAATTCTCCAAACTCTCCCAAAAGATCTGAACCATAGGTACTTACTTCGGGGTCTACATAGGGGTTTTCATCTGGTGTCCACATAAATATATTCTTCCCATATGCTGTTATTGAAGCACTTACAAGGCCTAAATTCTCAACAAAGGCAGTGTTTAGATTGTATGTTAGAGATAGATCCCGCACCCTCACAAAAGTTTTGTCGATTACCTGGGTAGCTTCTATTGGAGCATTGGAAGTGGCATTATAAAAGTTCGTAATTTCACCAAAAGTTACAGGAGTTGTATTTTCTGAAAAACTTCCATCTTCATTTTCTACCACAGAATTGGGTATAATAAAAGGATTCCGCTCATTAAAAGTAGTAAGCCGTGAGTTACCCGTGAAGGCGAGTAATCTTGCTGTATAGGAGTACATTTCACCTCCCTGTTTCCAGTCAAGGCTTGTTGATAGCGAGAAATTTTTATAGGAAATACTATTTGTAAGTCCCATTACAAAATCCCTCTGAGAAGTCCCCACGGCTTGTTCCTCATCGCTGGGCTCATAGAAGCCATTACTCGGATTTACAATATATTCTCCGTTTTCATTTCTTTTAGGTACGGTTGTATAAAACACCCCAAGAGGTTGACCTTCTACTGCATAAAAATTAACTCCGTAAGCCCCGGTAAGAAGTAGTTTTGTGTCTTCCCCGCCGTAAAGCTCGGTTACCTCATTTTCATTTTTAGTAAAAGTGTAGGTCAAATCCCATTTAAAATCATCTGTTCTTATGGGTGTTACTCCAAGTACGGCTTCAATTCCACGGTTCTGAACGTCAGCAAAATTTCCTGCAAAAAGAGTGAAACCTGTAGAGGGATCAACCTGAGTAAATTGACGATAAGGTCTGAGGTATTTCTTTGGTATAAAGAAACGTCAAGATTTATCCTGTTATTAAAAAATGTAGATTCAAAACCAACTTCAACTTCATCAGTAGTTTCTGGTTTTAAATTCTCATTTCCCAGCTGAGGACTCAATTCGTAAGCATTAACACCTCCTATAGGAAACGTTATTGTTCCAAAATAAGATGTAGCAACCCCTTGTATAAGAGTAGATTCTGTTAAATATGCATCCGTATCATTACCAACTCTGGACCAGGCTCCTCTCAATTTTAAATATGCCTGATTGGAGTCTAATATAACAGCACTTAAAGATGCCGATGGATAAAAGAAAGAGTTGTTTTCTATTGGTAAGGTAGAAGACCAGTCATTACGCGCAGTCAAATTCAGGAAAAAGCGGTTTAAGTAACCTAGTTCAGCCTGGGCATAGACTCCATAAGATCTTCTTTTTAAGTCCGCCTGAACCACTACAGGACTATTTGCAGTATTTCCTAATTCATAATAATTAGGAATATCCAAATCGGTAATGGAGACATTAAGAAGGCTTGTCTGTCTTTCATTATAAGTAGCACCCGCTAAAAGATTTAAATGAAAATCTTCTGTTAAGTATCTGTCATAATTAAGATTAAAGTAAGTATCGTATTCTTTCCTTGTTCTTTTAAGCTCTGTAACTCCTCCTACTACTTCTGTAGCTATAAGCAGGTCCTGAGCAGATCCTTCCGGATACTCTACAATCGCACCATGACTATTCACTCTTTCGTTTCTTATATCTCCACCTATTTGCCAGGAGGCTGAAAAGTATTCATCGAATGCATAACCCAGATTTAGATTGCCAAAAAACCTGTCTTCATTTATAACAGTAGCGTTCTCATTAATTATAAAATAGGGATTTTGGGCATAAGGAGTATAAAAATTACCCGGCATGTTAAATGGATTATTTTTGTAATCTGCAAGGTCTAATAAACTAATATCCCGTGGAATCTGAATAATTTCCTGGCTAAAGGTTCCTCCCTCACCAGCATCATCACCCTGACCCGTGTTAACCACATTTTGATCCTTTTTAATATAATTAAAGCTTAAACGTGCAGATAAATTTTCTCCCTTGAGGCCTCCGTTAAAATTAAACGTTCTTCTATTTAATTTATCTGCTTCAGTGGGGATAACACCATCTAAAGCAAGATCGCTTACGATAAGGGAAAAATCTGCTCCCTCATTACCACCACTTAATCTTACAGAATTTGTATAAGCATTCCCTATATCGTAAAAATCCTGAATATTATCCTCAAGAGGAGCATAAGGCTTAATTTGTTGAGAATTATCTACTATTTGCCCCCAAGGTCTAATTTGTCCATTAAAACGTGGACCCCAGGATCCATTCTCGTTACTAGCTCCAGAACCTCCGGCTTAAGCAAAGCCGAGAAACCCAGACCAGACCATCCCTGGCCCCATCCGTTTTGGAAGTGAGGCACTCTCGAAACCTCCAAATAATCAACGGAAGAACTAAGATTTATATTCATACCACCTCGTTTACTTCTTTTTGTGGTTATAAGAATAGCTCCATTTGCTGCCCTATTCCCATAAAGAGCAGTTGCTGCAGCACCTTTTAAAATGGTTATTTTCTCAATTGTATTAGGATCTATATCGCTAATTGCGTTACCTGCATCATAGGTTCTTTCAAAAGAAGAATTGATGGTTGTGGTTTGACCCGTAGAACCAGTAGCCTCGGCATTCATAGGTGTACCATCTATAACATATAATGGTGCATTTGATCCGGAAATAGAGGAATACCCCCTAATGATTACCTTGGAGGAGGCACCTGGTTGAGCAGGGGAAGTAATATCCACCCCGGCAACTTTCCCTGATAAATTCTCGAATAAACTGTTGCTGGAAACCGTGTTAATTTCAGAGGCATCTACAGTTGAAGTAGCGTAGGTAGCGGCTCTTCTTTGTTTGGTTCCACCAAAAGCAGTAACAACAACTTCCTCCAGTTCTGTATCATCAGGTGCTAAAGTAACATCAATAACAGGAATATCCCGAAAAGTATGTCTCGCAGTTTCCATACCCAAAAATGAAAAAACCAGAACTTCTCCGGGAGCAGCCTCAATGGCATAATCTCCATCGAAGTCCGTTTGTACTCCTCTATTAGTTCCTTCAATAAGAACATTTACCCCTGGTAAAGGTAATCTTGTATCATCTGTTACAGTACCTGTGACGGTAGTTTGTTGTTGTGCATGGGTAAATTGCACCCCAAACATTAAAATTGCCAGGATACTAAAAAACTTTATCTTCATAGCAGACTATATTTTAAGATTAGGCTAAGCTTGTGTATTTCGTTTTCAGGACGGTGCTGGGAATACTTGTCAACATCTGTTAATGTAGCTTTAGGAGTTTCCTCTATATCCATATCAATAACTTCAGCCTTAAAAATCCCCTCGGGACTCGTGACTATTCCTGTAATTATGTTTTGCTGCGCAAAAATAGATGTGCCTGATAGCAGGAAAACCACCAAGCACAGTAGTTTGTACTTAATTTTCATATTATATAATTTTGTTATTTCGGCTAAATTTATCGGAGAAAAGTCCCCCGTAAAGCTGAAATGATTTGAACCACTCATATAATGATATAAATGGCTGCAAACCCGATTTGAAGCTATTATTCTCTGGTGCAGATTGATAAAATGAATTATGGCGATCATACAGCTAGCTGCTATGAAGTGCAAAAAAATACCTGTGAGCTGGAACAGGAATTATTTTAAATTTTCCAGTTATTGCAGTGGGATGTTCAAATCCTGATATAAAATAGATCTATCCAGTAAATGTATGCCCCGGGGAAACTGTGAATGAGATGAGGAAAAACTTTGAAATTAGAGAAAAATAAAAGCCGGAAGAAAACGACTCCTGACTGGCTTTTTTAAGATCCTAGAGGATATGCTATCGTTTTTTACGAACAGAACATTTTTTGATTTCTTCAAGAAAACAAAGAATTAGGAATGTACATCAGGGGAAAAAATAAAGGCTTACTAACAACAACCGACCTTTTTTTTGGCTAATTCAAACACACGAAAATGAAAATGTTTATTTTATGGTTAAGTCATTTCGTATTATTTGAAGTATAAAATTAGTATAACTACTCCCCTACGTACTGGAAAATGAAGTCAACACTCTTAAAAATGATTTTAAGAGCCAGTTTTTTGATGTTAGGTGACTTAAAAGAATATTAAAAAAGTTAATACAGGAAAGTAAATTAGAGGTGGATTTCAAACTGAAACCTATACATTAATCCGTCATTTTGATTCAAAGTGAGATCATTATAACTAATGTCTGTTTGTACTTTTAGTTTATGGCCTACTATATACTTGGAAAGTCCCAGGGTATATTGGGTTTCTACTACCCGGGAAATAAAGTCATCAGGATTAATCTGGGTAAAGCGTCCTACTAGCTGGTAATTATTTTTAAAAAGATATCCTGCCTGCAGGTTGAGTCCGCTTCCCACTTCTACAAAATCCCCGGTTGGAGTTCCATCTGCATCTAAAGCAACAGGATTATCAGCATTTCGGTCAGCATATTCTCCCATAATAGAAATACCTTTATACTTAAACATAAAATCCAGGAACAAGGTGTTTATATCGGTTTTATAAAACCCATCTTCAGTTATCATATAAGCTCCGGAATTTGACCTGGTTCTTACGGCATTGTCATTATGGTCAAAAGTTACTCCTACCGCCAGCTTAGGTGTTTGATGTCGTTTAAGATCAGCACCGGAATAAGCCGTAAAATCTCCTAAAGGAAAAATTTCCAGTCTCCCGGTGTATTGATAACCGCCCAGATTTCCTGAAGTGACATTTCTTCCCTCTCCCTGGGCAATAGAAACAACCTCTCTTAAAATAATCTCATTTCCAAGGTCCATCTTATGATGCAGCTGTATACCCAGATCTCTGTCAATATTATACTCACTGTTGAGCAGGGAGCGATCCACCAATTCCAGGTTTGCTGAAGAAACCACCCGTTCCCTGTTCCCCGGAAGTTTGGTTTGCCCCGCCCATAATTCGAAATTTCCGTAGAAGTTCCATTTGGCCACTGCATCTAAAATTAGTCTGGGAGTATTATTGTTATAGACCGAAGGACCCGAAAGATCACGATTAGATAAACCTAATTCGATCTTATATTTTAGCCTGGGAGTGTATACAAATCCATCAAACTTAAGCCTGGCTCTTCTTATTAAGAAGTTTGTCCCGGCACTTTCAATTCTTTCGTCCTCAGGATGGTTCCAGTTCGCGGCAAATAGAGTCTGAAATCTTACTCCAAATCTGGCGCTGTAGGAGCTGTCTCTGGCAATTACATTTATTAAACCATTCCCAAAAGAATTGCTAGTAGTATCCTGCGCCTGGGCAGTAGGAAATAAAACTACCAAGAAAAAAGCCGCAAAAAATAATTTATAAAAATCCAATTAAAAAATTTTTATTGTGCAAATATAACCAAGTGGATGAATAAATTAACGAAAACTTAAAGAAGAGGCCGAAAAATTATCTTACACGCAAAAATTCAGATTTCATAAAAGAGGAGATTTTATTCCTTTGGATTGTTGTTTTTATTCTCACTTGATCCCTCAGGAGGATATTTAATAGAATTTTTGATCTGCTGAATTTTATCGGGATCAAATTTAGGAATTTCCATTTCATTATTCTCCTTCCATTTCTTCACAACCTCCTCTATTTCCTTAGCTTTTTCTTCAGAAAGCCCTGTATCTTTTGCAAAGTAAAGAGTTTGAGAAGGAAAGGCAAACTCTGTCCCACTTCGCGCGATTACGTCCATTATCCGCAAGAGAAGATCTTCCCTTAGTTCCACATAATTTTCAAAATTTATAGCGTTGAAATAGGTGAAAATTTCAAGATTAAGAGAAGAAGCACCAAATCCCTGGAACCTTACCCGGGCAGGGTTTGGATCGATCATAGGATGAGAATATAGAATAGCTCTTATTTCCACCAGCAAATATCTCAACTGGTCAGGCGTGGTTTCATATCTCACCCCAATAACTGTATGGAGCAAAAATCTGTCCCGGTGTGCAAAATTTTCAATTCTGGTTGAGGAAAATTCTCCGTTTGGTATGGTCACAACAGTACGGTCATTGGTACGAATTCTGGTTGACCTCATCCCAATTGATTCAACAGTGCCTATTGTTTCCCCAACTTTACAAAAATCTCCAACCCGTATAGGCTGATCTGCAATTAATGTGACACTCCCTACAAAATTTTCTACTGTTTTTTGAGCTCCAAGTGCAAGTGCAATCCCTCCAATTCCCAAAGCAGCAAGCCCTGTTGTAACGTCTACACCTACTGCGCCCAAAATTGCTATAATACCAAATACTACTATCGCAATTTTAGCAAATCTCCTTAAGAAAAGTATGACCGATACCAAAGATGCTTTTCCCTGTAGACTCATTTTCCTTTGGCTGAAAACACTTATAAAATCGGCCAGTCTCCACAGCAAGATGAGCAGTGCAACAATTCCAAGGATAAGAGTGATCCAGCTAAATCTTTGGCGAAGAAGTATAGAAATTCCAACCTCCTGTGACAAAATTACGAACAACCAAACAGCGAGGTATATACGTATTGGTAAAGCAAATGCTTTTATTATACCCTGTGTAGGTTCTGTACGTGCTTTTGGCCAAACGAGCCGAAGTAAAAACTGAAAAAGCCAAACTATCGCCCAGGAGATGAAATAGGCAGGGATAATAAGGAAAAACATAAAAAGCCACTGTCCCACCGCAATTCCTGCCCATTTTCGGTTTAAAAGAAATTCGGGCATAAATTTTTCAACAAGAAGTTCATCCTGTATATCCAAAGCCTGAATTTTGTTTATAGTTTCCGAAGACAGTAGCCAGATTGGTGCATCTTCAGGACCTGTGGTTTTTTCAACAAAAAGATCAAAGGTTTCAGCTTCTGCAGTTACTGTACCTATTCTGTCAATTCCGGGAGGGAGATCATCATTGGTCTGGCCTTCAGGGTCATTGCTTATCCAGGAATAGGGCATAATTTGTCCGCCCCTGTCGAGTAATCTCTGGACAACCCTCACCAGCTCCTCCCCCTCTTCTACACCAGTAGAAGAAAGATTGAGATATCTGCTTGCCCTGTCATAATTTTCATCGGCAATAGCTTTTATAAAACCATTTACAGTCCCGCGGGGAGTTCTCCTGCTAAGTGAATCTTCAGGAATTTCAGGAACATTATTTACCTGCTCCTTAGAAGTTGTATCGGGAAAAATTTGGGCGACTGCACTTACAGGAAATGTCAGTAACAGAGTGTATATAAAGAAGGAAAGTAAAAAAGTTAAGAGTTGGGATCTGTTCATTGAAATCATAACACTAAGATATAATTTTTGAGAATTTAAAACTCTAAGATTTCGTTAAACCAACCTCATAGTTTATCCTCACCTCTTGTTTGTACTACCTTTGCAAGCCGGGAAGAAAACTTGATCTACAGGGCAGATAAAAGAAAATTAAAAAAACAGCAAAATAATGTCAAAGCTATTTAAACCACTTCAAATAAAAGATATAGAATTTAATAATCGTATTACTGTCTCTCCTATGTGTATGTATAGTAGTGAGGATGGATTTTCCAATGATTGGCACCTTGTTCACCTTGGTAGCAGGGCAATAGGAAGGCCTGGGCTCATTTTTACTGAAGCTGCAGCAGTTTCTCCTGAAGGAAGGATCACTCCTGACGATCTGGGAATTTGGAAAGATGAACATATTCCAGGACTAAGAAAGATTACAGATTTCTTAAAATCCCACGGAACAGTAGCAGGAATACAACTTGCTCATGCCGGAAGGAAAGCCAGTACCACCAGCCCGTGGAAAGGCGGAAAATTTCTTGACCCTCAAAATGGTGGCTGGCAAACGGTGGCGCCAGGTCCAAAACCTTTTGATGATAGTAATCCTGCACCACGGGAACTGGATAAAGCAGGTATAGAAAAAGTGATTGCAGATTTTAAAGCGGCAGCTAAAAGATCAAGGGAGGCAGGATTTCAGGTTGCAGAAATTCACGCAGCACATGGTTATTTGCTGCATCAGTTCCTCTCCCCCCTTAGTAATTCACGAACCGATAAATTTGGAGGTTCTTTTGAAAACCGGATAAGATTAGTACTTGAGGTCGTTGATGTCGTTAAAAAAGAATGGCCGCAAAATTTCCCTCTGTTTGTGAGAATTTCAGCAACCGATTGGGTGGATGGTGGATGGAACATCGAAGAATCTGTAGCTCTTTCAAAGATACTTAAAACTAAAGGCGTAGATCTTATAGACTGCTCATCAGGCGGATTAGTCCCCGATGCTAAAATTCCTGTGGCTAAAGGATATCAAACTCAGTTTGCCCACAGAATAAAAACAGAGGCCGAAATTAAAACCGGAGCGGTAGGATTAATTACCACTGCTGAAGAGGCAGAAGAAATTATAGGATCGGGAAAGGCTGATCTTGTTTTTCTTGCACGGGAATTTTTAAGAAACCCGTACTTCCCACTAAATGCAGCCAAAAATCTGGGAGTCGAAATTGAATGGGTGCCTCAATACCAAAGAGCCAAACCACGGAATTAGAAAAGTTTTCAATTCCTTGTACTAAGATCAGGGCTTATTTACAGTTACCTGGTTATAAATTTATCCAAAAGCTTTATCTTGCCCAACATATTTAATCCACTATTAATTTTATGAAAAAAATACTTGTATGCGCCCTTAGCATTAGTTTATTTGGTTGTGGCGCTCATCAACAAAAGAAGGTTGAAAACGCAGATGTTATGGAATATGCAAAAACCATAACTCCCGGAGAACTTAGTGAACACTTATACACTTTTGCAAGTGATGAGTTTGAGGGAAGGGAAACCGGAGAACCTGGCCAGAAAAAAGCTGCAGAATATTTAAAGGCTGAATATAAAAAATTAGAAATTTCTTCTCCATTGGGTGGAGACGATTACTACCAGGAGGTACCAGGATCGGTGTTTAGAGGTAATGTGAAAGATACAGAAAACGTTCTGGCATTTATTGAAGGAAGTGAAAAACCGGAAGAGATCCTTGTTATTTCCTCACATTATGATCACGTGGGGATGGATGATGAAGGAAACGTGTTTAATGGAGCAGATGATGATGGGTCTGGTACAGTTGCCATATTGGAAATTGCTGAAGCTTTTATGCAGGCAAAAGCTGATGGTTACCATCCAAAAAGATCTATTCTTTTCCTTAATGTAACAGGAGAAGAAAAAGGACTTGTAGGTTCTAAATATTATACTGATAATCCTGTATTTCCACTAGCAAACACTGTAGCTAACCTGAACATAGACATGATTGGACGAGTTGGAAATGGTATGGAAAACGCAGGTGATTATGTTTACCTGATTGGAAGTGATAAATTAAGTACAGAGCTGCACGATTTAAGTGAAGAGGTGAACAAGAAATATCTTAATCTTAATCTGGATTACACCTTCAACGACGAGAATGATCCAAACCGTTTCTACTACAGAAGCGACCATTATAATTTTGCGAAAAACGATATTCCGATTATTTTCTATTTCAACGGAGTACATCCTGATTACCACAAAATTTCAGATACACCAGATAAAATCCATTACGAGATGCTGGCCAAACGTGCGCAGCTTGTTTTCTTAACTGCCTGGGAAGTGGCTAACCGTGAAGCAAGACCCTTTGTTGACAAACCTACACAAGCTTCTGCTTCCGGAAAATAATTAAAAGTTATTATACAAGAGAAAGGCTGCCAATTGGCAGCCTTATGCATTTAATGCGGAAATGTACCTGAATATATAATATTATCGAAGAGAATTCTATACAACTTCGGAGTGCCGTCCCTCCGGGACTCCTTGTGGAAATCGGTTTTCTTTCTATAAATATTTCGCCCCTTTGGGGCTTTAAAAATGGAGATACTCCGAATTACATTATCATTTTTAATTTTGATCCTCGATCCTTAAAATTTAAACTTTAACCCTATTTCATCGTATCCAAAATTAGATCAATATCTGCCTCGGTAGTGTCAGGATTAATAAAACAGAAACGAGATATAGTTTCTGTGTCACCATTGGTTTTCCATCTCGTAGGTGTTACAAGGGCAATTCCCTCGCTGTGGTTTTTATAGGTCCAGTCCCTGTATTGTTCAGCAGTCCAGCCTTTTCGTTTAAAAAGGACAACAGATAAACTTGCAGGCCTTACCAATTCAAGATTTTCCCGCTGTTCAATTTTTTCCGCAGCAATTTTTGCCAGTTCAATTCCCCTCTCAATAGCGGTGCGGTATTTCTCGGTGCCGTGCATAGCGAGTGAGAACCATAAAGGCATACCTCTTAATCTACGGGTAAGTTGGATCTGGTAGTCAGAAGGATTAAAACCCTGGGCTCCTTCATCTTTAAAAATTTCGAGATAAGCTCCCTTTTGGGAATGAGCATTCTTTGCCTGCTCCATATTCTTATAAATGACAGCACCACAATCGTATGGAGAGAATAACCATTTATGAGGATCAATTGTAATACTGTCTGCCATTTCAATTCCGTTGAAGAGATGCCTTACCGACTTTGCAGCCAGAGCTCCCCCTCCATAAGCGCAATCAACGTGGAACCAGACATTTTCTGCTGTACAAACATTTCCTATTCCTTCCAGATCATCAATTATTCCGGCGTTTGTTGTTCCTCCTGTTCCCACTACTGCAAATAGTCGTGAGCGATCTTCCGGTTTAAGTTCATCAAAAGCTAATTGTAGTTCTTCACCTGTAAGTAAATCACCTTCACAATCAATTAATAGGAGATCGGCATCCATTACTCTTGCCATTGCCTGGACAGAACTATGTGCACCACTGGAAGTAAAAAGTAGTCCTTTTTTACCAATATTTTCCACGTCCCTACTGCGCCATTCATCTCTGGCTGCAACCATTGCTGAAAGATTTGCCGCTGTACCACCACTTGTGAAAACCCCAAAGGCACCTTCAGGAAGACCTGTTAGAGAGACCAGCCACTTCATAGCCTGATTTTCACAGAAGATCCCACCAGCTCCTTCCATCCAGTAAGCACCATGGATACTGGAAGCTGATGTGACAAGGTCAAACATAATCGCAGCCCTTGTTGGTGCTGCGGGAACAAAAGCCAAATGCCTTGGGTGATCAATTGGCACTGTTGCTTTTACCAAAACGTCCCGAAAAAGCTTAAAAGCGTTTTCCCCACCTATTCCCGTAGGAGTAACTGTTTCACCTACTATGCGCAATAAGTCTTCTTCTTTTTTTGGGGAACCTAATTCAGGGGTTATATTAGAGATACGATCTATGGTGTATTTCATGACATCAAGTGTCATTTCCACCAGGTCCATATCTATGGAATGCATTTTATTTTTCTCCAAAAGTGAGTATTTTAAATTTAAATTCTAGCGGATCGAGCGTTTCAATAAGCGTTGAGATAAGATCACTACCGTACTCCAGGTACATTTCAGAAAAGTTAGTTTGCCGCTCCTGCAGCGCTTTATTCGGGAAAAGTTCATTTTGCAGATCTGCAATCCTCGAAACTTCATCGGTTAATTTTCGTTTCTGCGCCTTTAACAGCCGCTTTTCAAGATGGTCCAAACCTTTTAACTGTTTCACTTCCTGGGCTTTTACAGCGTTCAGAAAAGACTTATCAGTTTTTTCGGCCAGGTCATAGAGATCCTGGAACTGCTTTACCAGGTGCTCCTTTTGCGGACTAAAATCAATATCTATATTTGAGATTTTTCGAACCTTTCGGTTTATTAGTTCGTGTTGTTTCAGAAATAATTCAGCCTGGGAAATCTCCAGTTTTTTCCTCTTCTTATTCTGTTTTTCAGTTTCTATTAAAGCTGAATTCCGAAGTAAAAGAATGGGAAAAGGAACATTCACAGCCTCAAAAAATTCCTTCAGCTCAAACCAATAAGCCAGTTCTCCTCCCCCTCCTATGTAACATAAATTTGGAAGGATCACCTCCTCGTACAATGGGCGGGTTATTACGTTCGGACTAAACCTTTCCGGATGCTCATTTACTTCCTTCTTCAGTTCTTCCTTATTCCAGGAGATTTCAGTTTCATTCACATAAAATCTACCCTCCTGCTCAATGATCCGTTCCCGAAGGCCATTATTCAGGTAAAATAAATTAATCTCCCGGGGGTTCACCTGAATGCCATAACCTAATTTATTCAGTTTTTCAGCAACAGAAACAGAATTTTTATGAGATACCTGTTCAAACAACTCCTGCTCAATGTAAGGAACAAATTCTTTCTTTAAAGCTTTGCTGTCACCGTCCAGGATTACAAGCCCATATTCCTTAAATAGTTCATTTGCGAGGAACCTGGTGGCTTCGGTAAGATTAGAATGTTCCAAGTACGCTTTTCTGAAAAGTTCCTTCAGAAATTCGGCAGTTTTTCCTCCTCCAATTTCCGCAGAAAAAAGCTGAAAAACCTCCTCAAGGCCTTCAGTGTTTAGATTTCCAACCGCATCGCTGCCTGCACCCGCCTGAGTGCTATTCCATTTAAACTTCTTACCCTTGAGATTAAAAAAGTTAATTTCCTCAAAATCATGGTCTTCTGTGGCCATCCAGTAAATGGGTACAAATTGATTGTCGGGATATTCTTTATTTAATGCGGAAGCAAGGTTTATTGTAGAAACGATCTTGTATAAAAAATATAAGGGGCCAGTAAAGAGATTGAGTTGATGACCTGTCGTAACTGTAAAAGCTGAATCTTTTAAAAGAACCTCAATATTTGTTGAAACAGCTTCAGGAATGTCTAATTTCGAATACTGCTGCTTAAGCTCCTGCACCAGTACTTTTCTTTTTTCGGCAGTAAAAAACTCCTTCTTTTCCCTGAATTGTTCCTCAAAATTTTCAAGAGTGGGAAACCTACTGTAAAATTCTTTTAATTCATCTTTCTGGTCCAGATAATCTAAAATTAAGCTGGTAAAATAATTGGTTTCTTTATAGGAAAGACAGTCTGCAGGCATAGATAAACTTTAAAGTGCAAAGATACCCAAGATAAACTTTTTATAAACCATATTTTAGTTAATTCAGGCCCGTATGCTATCTTTACTTTTTTCAAAATTTCAATTCTAAAATTTATAGATGAAAAGTTACTCATTACTCATTGTTTTTTTATTTCTGAATTTCCACTCCCTTATAGGTCAAAACATACAATCTCCGGAAGAATTCCTGGGCTATAAAATCGGTACCAGGTTTACCCGCCATGTTGATGTTGTTCGTTATTTTGAACACGTTGCACAGAATTCTGATCTTGTACAGTATCACAATTATGGAAGAACCTATGAATTTCGCCCTCTTACATATGCGGTAATTTCTACTGAAGAAAACCTTAATAACCTTGAGGATATCAGGAAAAATCATTTAAGAAATACCGGGGTAGAAAGTGGATCTTATAACAAGTCTTCAGAAAAAGCCATTGTTTGGCTAAGTTATAATGTGCACGGAAATGAATCTTCGAGTACTGAGGCTTCTATGAAAACACTGTACGAGCTGGTGACCTCAAAAAAAGACTGGCTTGAAAACCTGGTTGTAATTATGGATCCCTGTGTAAATCCTGATGGGAGAGACCGCTATGCCAACTGGTATAACCAGGTAAAAGCAGAGCCCTATACCACCTCCCCAATGGCAATTGAACACAATGAACCCTGGCCGGGCGGAAGAGCAAATCACTACTTATTTGACCTTAATCGTGACTGGGCCTGGGCAACGCAAATAGAAACAAAACAACGGCTTGAGATCTACAACCAGTGGTTACCACATATCCATGTAGATTTTCACGAACAGGGAATCAATGAGCCATATTATTTTGCTCCTGCAGCCGAACCTTTTCATGAAATAATTACTCCTTTCCAGAGAGATTTCCAGACAGAAATAGGAAAAAACCACGCAAGATATTTCGATGAAGAGGGCTGGTTATATTTTACAAAAGAACGATTTGACCTGCTTTACCCAAGCTATGGTGACACTTATCCTACTTATCTTGGAAGTATAGGAATGACCTATGAACAAGCCGGAGGCGGCAGTGCCTTTCTAGGAATAGATACCCGGGAAGGATATGAACTCAGCCTTGTTGACCGTGTTGAGCATCATCACACCACCGGACTTTCTACTGTAGAAATAGCAGCAAAAAATGTCGAAAAATTAAACACTGAGTTTCAGAAATTTTATAGTAATGAAAATCAGGAATATAAAAGTTTTGTGCTTAGCGGAAATGCTGACAAGTTAGCTGCCTTAAAGCAGTTACTGGATCTCCATGAAATTTCTTATAGTAACGCTCAACCGGGAAAAGTAAGAGGTTTTAACTATAGCAATAATGATAATTCAGGTTTTACCGCTACAGAAAAGTCTTTGGTCATTAATACAAATCAGCCTAAAGGCAAAATGGTAAGCGTATTATTTGAACCTTCAGCACAGCTAAGCGACTCTCTTACTTATGACATTACAGCCTGGAGCCTTCCTCACGCTTACGGTCTTGATGCTGTCGCCAGTACAAAAGAAGTTAGCGCAGGAATAGCTGCAGGTGCTCAGTCTATAAAGAACACTGCGACTCCTGCAGGACCGGGATATATTACCAAATGGAACAGTATGCAGGATGCAAAATTCCTGGCTGCTCTCTTAAAGGAAAATATAAGAGTGAGGTTCAGTGAAGTTACTTTTGAAAATAATGGTAAGAAATTTGACCGCGGAAGCTTAATTATTACAAAAAGCGATAACCGCACTGTCGAAAATTTTGATTCCAAACTGGTAGAAATTGCAAATGAGCACCAACGCCAGCTGACTGCTGCAACAACAAGTTTTGCAACCAGCGGACCTGATTTTGGCTCTCCTGAAATTAAACCGATAAACAGTCCAAGAATAGGAGTTTTAAGAGGGGACGATATTTCCTCATTGAGTTATGGAGAGATCTGGCACTTCTTCGAACAACAGCTGGAATATCCTGCTACTTCTATAGGTACTGACTATTTTGGCGATGTAGATCTTAGCAAATTAGATGTTTTAATTCTTCCTTCGGGTTACTACGGCCGAATTTTGAATGAGGACGGTCTTGAAAAAATTAAAACCTGGGTAAGAGCCGGAGGAAAGGTAATTGCCCTTGGAAGTTCTGTAGGGTATTTTGCCGGAAAGGATGGCATGGATCTGGAGGAGAAAAAAACTGAAGAAGAAAAAGACACAACAAGTTCAGGAAACCTGATCCCGTACAATCAACGGGAGAGGGAAAGCATTAAGGATCTTATCACAGGAAGTATTGTCCAAACCAGCATTGATCATACTCATCCTATGGCTTTTGGTTATGGAAAATCTTATTTCAGCTTAAAATTGAGCAATGACAGTTTTGGCTTACTTGAAGATGGATACAATGTCGCCTATCTTCAGGAAAACCCTGAAATAGTTTCAGGATTTGCAGGTAGTGAAGCGAGGAAGAACATAATAAATTCCATGACTTATGGAGTTGAACCAATGGGAAGAGGAAGTTTAATTTACATGGTTGACAATCCTCTGTTCCGGGCGTTCTGGGAGAATGGAAAATTGTTCTTTGTCAATGCTATATTCTTTGTTGACAACGATGATCTCAACAGGTAAGGTTCTTGAGATGCGACAGTTGTTGAATATTGTCTGCATAATTATTGTTTTTAGCTCCTGCGGAAATAAAAAGGCCGAGGAAAATCAAGATTCGACTAATAAGGCCGATTGGCTTACCTGCTTCTGGACCAGAACTAATGATGCAGAAGGAAGCCAGACGTATGAGGTTTGGAAGAGGGTTGCTGATGGTGTCTATGAAGGTAAAGGTTGGACAATGCAAAATTCAGATACTGTTTTTCAGGAAGATCTGAGGATTGCCAGAACCGATTCGATCTGGAATCTCGAGGTAACTGGAGTAAACGAACAGCCGACTTAGGTACGGTAAAGGGACATCCTTTACAGAGTTAAAGGGACATAGTTTACACTTTTAAGATTCATAAATTACTTGAAAAAGTGATTTATCATGGTCTGGAAAGCAAAAACTAAAATGGAACAAAAGGTAGAATTCATTCACGAATGGTTAACTCAAAATTACACCATCACAGAACTTTGTAGGTCATTTAATATATCCCGGCCAACTGCTTACAAGTTGATTTCCCGCTATGAAAAAATGGGATTATCAGGATTAATTGAACAAGAAAGAGCGCCAATTAATCATCCCAACAGGACCAATTCTAAAGTTGAAAGTTCGATACTGAAACTCAAGGACAAACATATGCTCTGGGGTGCTAAAAAGATCCGCATTTTGTTGTTTAAAGAGCATCCGGCAGAACTTATTCCAAGTGTGGTCACTGTCCATAACATCCTCTTTAAAAATGGCCTGGTTAAATCTCAAAAGAGAAGCCGCAGAGTTAACGCAGTATTCCCCATTTTTGATCCCAAGAAGTGCAATGAAGTTTGGAGCGCAGACTATAAAGGAAAGTTTTTAATGGGCAACAAAATATACTGTCATCCACTTACCATTGCTGATTCTAAGAGCAGGTTTTTGTTTACAGCGAAAGGACATTATAAAGAGAACTTTCAGTCTGTCAAGCAAGAGTTTACAAAGGTTTTCAGAAAGTATGGCATCCCAAAACAAATACATACCGACAATGGAAGTCCCTTTGGATCTGTGTCTGCTATTCAAAGATATACCAGGCTGTCCTACTGGTTTATCGAGTTAGGAATTGACCCGGTTTATTCCGACCCGGCACGACCAGATCAAAATGGGCGTCACGAGCGTATGCACCGTGATTTAAAGGCAGCTTGCGCAAAACCTTCATCATTCGATCTGAAGGCTCAACAACGTAGTTTAAACCGCTTTGTAAAAGAATACAACCACGTTAGGCCTCATGAATCTTTAGGAATGAAAACACCTGCCGATTGCCATGATTTTTCTACCAGGCCGTACCCTGAAAAAGTCCGCAATTATGACTATCCTGCAACCATGAAAGTGATGAAAGTATGTCAAAACGGATCACTAAGGTGGAAGTCGGTGTACTGGGTATTTTTAACCTCAGGACTTAAGGGAAAATACATTGGAGTAGAAGACCAGGGAAACGGAATCTGGAGGGTATTTTACAGAGAAGTATTTTTAGGTTACTTTAACGAAAAGAAAATAAGAGACAAACAAGTATCAATTAGGCTAAGTCAGAATCTAGTGTAAAGGATGTGCCTTTAACTTTGTAAACTATGTGCCTTAACGAACACTTATTTCCAAATTACAAAGTTTTCAGAAAAATCCTTCATAGCTGAAAATGAACAGAATGAATTTCCGAAGAAAATAATATATTCAAGAGAGGATAATAAGCTGAAAGCGATAATATCTGATGAAGAAAATGAGGTAAAATTTATTTTTTTGAGAGATCAATAGAGAATAGGCTAAGCATTAAACCGAATTGGCCGTCGGTTTAAACCGACGGAAAAAAGGGTAATAATGAGCTATGTAAGAGTTTGGGTGCATTTAGTTTTTGCAACAAAATATAGATATCCTTATTTTAATTCAGCTGAATTAAGAAAACAGATTTTTGAGCACATAAAAGCCAATGGAAGAGAAAAGGAGATCTGGATCGATGCTGTAAATGGTTATGAGGATCATGTACATATCTTATTCTCCTTAGGTCGTGAGCAGACAATTAGCAAAGTCGCGCAGCTCTTAAAAGGAGAATCATCGTTCTGGATTAATAAAAATCAACTGACAAAAAAGAAATTCTTATGGCAGGATGACTATTGGGCAGCAGGAGTTAGCGAAAGAAATCTTGAACAGTTAAGAAACTACATTAAAAATCAGGAAGAACATCATCAAAAGAAAAATCTTTCAGAAGAAGTAGAAAATTTGTTCAAAAATCAGGAACAATAACTGAAGTAGAGAAAATATTGAGCTTCAGCTCAAAAAATATTGCCATCGGCTTCAGCCGATGGATAAAAAAAGAAAAGAAAATATGAGAAATAAAATATCTGCAGTAATACTGCTCCTCCTTACATCCCTGCAAATATCAGCACAGGAAGCAGTAAAGGATGTAAATATAGATTTTGAAACCTTCACCCTTAAAAATGGCCTGAGGGTTATTTTTCACGTAGATAGATCTGATCCTGTGGTGGTGGTAGCTCTCACCAGCCACGTGGGATCTGCCAGGGAAATTGAAGGCCGTACAGGTTTTGCTCACTTATTTGAACACCTACTGTTCCTGGAATCTGAAAATTTAGGAAAAGGAGGTTTGGATAAGTTAAGTGCTCGGATTGGTGGGTCCGGAGCTAATGGTTCAACAAGCAGGGACAGAACAAATTATTTTCAGACTGTACCCAAAGATGCGCTTGAAAAAATGATATGGGCAGAGGCAGATAAACTGGGATACTTTATAAACACAGTGACAGAGCCTGTTTTGGCAAAAGAAAAGCAGGTGGTAAAAAACGAAAAAAGACAGGGTGTAGATAACAGGCCCTACGGACATACCCAGTATGTTATTGATAAAAATCTTTATCCGGAAGGACATCCTTATAGCTGGCAGGTAATTGGTTCTTTGGAGGATCTTCAGAATGCGACTCTTCAGGATGTAAAAGAGTTCTTCAACAAATGGTATGTTCCTAATAATGTTGTGCTAACAATTGCGGGTGACTTTGATAAGCAACAGGCGAAAGACTGGGTACACAAATACTTTGATGAAATTCCTGCAGGTCCGGAAATTTCCAGGAGAGAAAAACAACCTGCAAACTTAAAGGAGACGAAAAAGCTTTATTACGAAGATAATTTTGCAAACTTGCCCGAACTTACAATGGCCTGGCCTTCGGTTTATTCTTACCACGAAGATTCTTATGCTTTAGAAGTGCTGGCAAAATACCTTTCTGATGGTAAAAATGCTCCTCTGTACAAAAATTTAGTTGAGAGTAAAAAGCTTACCGATAATGTACAAATGTACAACTACACCTCTGAACTTGCCGGACAATTGATGGTGGAAGTCCGGGCTTATGACCAGACAGATCTTGATGCTGTGCAGGCAGCAATAGAGGAAACTTTTAAGCAATTTGAAAAAATCGGAATTCCCGAAAAAGATCTAAAACGTATTAAAGCCGGACAGGAAACAGATTTCTATAACAGCATTTCCAGTGTGCTTGGCAAAGGATTTCAGCTGGCACAGTACCAGATATTTGCCGGAGATCCTAATGAGATCAACAGGAATGTCGAGAAGATCCTCAATGTCTCACAGGCAGATGTAAAGCGGGTTTATGAAAAATATATCAAAGGAAAACCTTTTGTAGCCACAAGCTTTGTTCCTAAAGGACAGGTAGAACTTGCCCTCGAGAACTCAAAAGAAGCTGAAGTTGTAGAGGAACAGATTATAGAAGGAGCTGAGGACGAGATAAATCCCGACCAGGAAGTATCTTACGAAAAAACTCCTTCGAGTTTTGACCGTAGCACAGAGCCGCCCTACTGGGGAACTCCCGAAGTTCCAACTCCTGATGTTTGGGAGACAACTATGCCATCGGGTTTAAAGATTTATGGAATTACCACAAATGAAGTTCCGCTTGTACAATTCAGTCTTGAAATGGAAGGAGGATTATTGCTTGAGAATCCTGAAAAAGTGGGAGTTTCCAATCTGCTTGCAAACTTATTGACAAAAGGAACTAAAAACAAAACTCCGGAAGAACTTGAGGAAGCTATTGAGCTTTTAGGTTCCAGCATAAGAGTAATTGCAGGGGATGAAAAAATTGTTCTAAGCGGAAGCAGTCTCGCCAGGAACTTTGATAAAACAATGGATCTGGTAAGAGAAATTCTTCTGGAGCCACGTTGGGATGAGGAAGAATTTGAACTTGCGAAAAAGCAGGTACTCAGCAGGATCCAACAACAACAGGCCAATCCCAATAGTATTGCCGATATCGAATTCAGAAAATTGATCTATGGAGATCACCACATCCTGTCGAACAACAATCTCGGCACCCGGGAATCTGTAGAAAAAATAACTATTAAAGATCTTCAGAATTATTACAACAATAATTTGTCCCCTAGACGTGCTACCTTTCTTGCAGTGGGAGATATTGATCTGAAAAAAACGAGTAATGCTTTAAAACCAATATCGGCTGCGTGGCCCGGCAAAAATGTAAAGCTGCCCGACCTTCTAACCCCAAAGACTCCGCAAACTGCACAAATTTATTTTTATAATGTTCCGGGGGCAAAGCAATCAATTATTCGAATAGGCGCTCCTGCCATTGCAGCAACAGATGAAAATTATTATTCTGCTGAAGTAATGAATTATAGACTTGGCGGAGGAGGATTTGCCTCACAATTGACACAGGAACTTAGAGAAGGAAAAGGATACACCTACGGAATCCGTTCCGGCTTTAATGGCGGTAAAGTTATTGGCCCTTTCGCCGTCACCAGTGGTGTAAGGACTAATATTACTTATGATGCAGTTAAGTTGATAAAAGAAATCATGGAGCAATATCCGGAAAATTTTAATCCTGAAGATCTGGAAGTTACAAAGAGCTTTATGATTAAAAGTAATGCCCGCAAGTTTGAAACTCTCAACTCAAAACTGGACATGTTGAGTGACATTAGCAATTATGATCTCGACTACGATTTCATAAAGCAAAGGGAAGAAAAAGTGAAAGAATTAACGGTTGAAGATGTAAAACAGTTGGCGCAGGAATATATAAACCCGGATGAAATGTACTTCCTAATTGTTGGTGATGCCGCAACCCAGTTGGACAAATTAGAAGAATTAGGATTAGGCAAACCTAGGTTCTTTTAAATGAATAGTAAAAGCGGGAGATATATAACAAATTTGTTATCCCTGCCTCCCGTTTATTTCTTTTTGTTTCAAAAGCTACTAAAGCAAAAACGCTTTGTAAAAACTCACCTTGAAAAGGAGCTCTTGCCCTATAGAATAAATAGTGACGGGAGCTTGGAACAACTGGACATTAAAAAAGTTTTATCCTACTATTCCTTAGGCGTACCCGCTGTCCTCGGCGAATCCCTTTGTGTGCTCCGGGGAAAGAAAATGCTTCCTCAGGAACGTTTGTGTATGACTTTCCTGGGAGGAATCTCAGGACTTTTAGACGATCTTTTTGACGATCCTGAAAAAGAAGTGGAACATTTAGAAAATTTCATTCTGAAACCGGAAGCTTTAATACCTGCTAACGATTACGAAAAATTACTTCAACACCTTTACGAATCAGGCCTTCACTACTCCTTTGTTCCTGAACAAATTAAACATCAGGCATTCAAAGTTTTCCAATCCCAAAAGCACAGTCTTAAACAACAGGAAATAAAACTAGAAGCAAAAAAAATCGAAGAAATCACTTATTTAAAAGGTGGAAATTCATTTCTGTATTACAGATTGTGTCTCAATCATCCGCTGGAAAAAAAGGAGCAAAAGTTTTCTCTACGAATTAGGAGGATTAATGCAGTTGGGCAACGATATATTTGATGTATGGGAAGATCATCAAAGTGGAATAAATACTGCTGCAACTGGTTGTACAGATGTAAGGGAGCTGCGACAAACCTTCAGTGAGAGATTCCAAAGATGCTTTAGCCTTGCCTACGAAACAGATTATGCTGAAAAAAATGTTCAGAAGTTCCTAAAGATTTGTTCCCTGGCGCTCGCCCGGGTATATGTGTGCCTTGACCAATTTATAGAACTACAAAAAACAACAGGAAGTCGTTTCAGCATAGATAGTTACACAAGGAAGCAATTAATTTGTGATATGCAGAAGCTTAGTCAACCAATTAAAGGCATTTAAAATCTATTTAAAAACAGGAACAAACAAGAATTCTTTGATAACTTAAAATTGCTATGTTTTTTAAATTAATTTCGCAATCAAAATTTATATAATGCTATTACCTTCAGTATTACTTATCGCAGGCCTTGCTATTCTCATTTTAGGCGCAAATTTTATGGTAGAGGGAGCTTCTGCTCTCGCCAAGAAATTCAATATTTCCAATCTTGCAATAGGTCTTACCGTTGTAGCTTTTGGAACCTCAGCTCCAGAACTGGTGGTAAATACTTTCGCTGCAGTACAGGGGCACGAGGATATTGTATTTGGGAATGTTCTGGGAAGCAATAATTTCAACCTTTTCATAATCCTGGGTATTACTGGTCTTATTACTCCGCTTGCCGTACAATCCAGCACCGCGTGGAAAGAAATTCCTATCTCATTTCTGGCCATTATAGTTTTGTATGTTTTGGTAAATGACAGTTTGTTGTTTGGTAGGGATGGTTCCCGTCTAAATATGATGGATGGTTTTATTCTGCTAATATTCTTCGCACTGTTCCTATTTTACGTTTACAAGCAGCTGAAGAGCGATCCTTCTGAAACAGAAGAACTCATACCACTTACTGCACTTACAAATACTAAAATGGCACTTTTCATAGTAGGAGGCCTGGCAGGTTTGGTTTTAGGAGGACACCTTGTGGTGAATAACGCCACTCAGATAGCAGAATCACTAGGGATAAGTCAAAAAATTATCGGACTTACTGTTGTGGCTGCCGGGACATCTCTTCCCGAGCTCGCAACTTCTGTAGTGGCGGCCCTGAAAAAGAATGCTGATATTGCAGTGGGAAATATAATCGGCTCGAACATTTTCAACATCTTTTTAATCCTGGGAGCCTCCTCAATTTTAGCTCCTATAGGTTTTTCTGAAGGATTTAATACTGACATTTATATTTTGGCAGGAGGAACAATTTTTTTATTTCTGGCAATGTTCATGGGTGGCAGGAAAAAACTGGATAGATGGGAAGCTGCTATTTTACTTGTATTTTATCTCGCCTACACCACCTATCTTGTGATGCAGGAATTATAAAATTTGAATATGAAACAAGTACTTTTCATACTGGGATTAGTTTTCCTTTTTTCCTGCGGAAGATCTTCTGAAGAAACTGAAGCTGCACAAACTATTGATTCTCTAGAAAATGAAATTGAGGAACTGAAGCGGGCGAATGATACCCTTAGCGACCATGTAATGAAGCGGGCATACGTTACACGCAACTATCCACCTTACTTTGACAGTATTACCAATCCCGAAGAACACATTCTGGAGAACCTTCAGGGTAAACCTTCTTTAATTCCTAAAGATGCTGTTCTGGGTGGAACTATGAGATTTACTGCTGTAGATTTTATAAATGATGATCTTTTAATTGCGTCTTACGAAGACGGTCACGTAATGGGAAAAGCAATCTATACCTACAGGGTAAATAGAAATGGGGAACTTGAATTTGAACGTCTTACTACAATTAAATAAGTTTTCGGTTTAACTGCTTCAAAAATTTTCTTGCTCTTCCAGATTTTATGTGCTTTAGATTCGGCTATTGCTTTCACACCGACAGGAAATCTTTCAAAATTCAGCTAAATAATCTATCTTCTTTTTGTGAAAGCAATACGGGTATTTCTGAAAATTCTTCTGGCACTTATATTTTTTCCGCCACTAATTTACCTCGTATTCGTCTTAATTGGAGCCGCTATTCCAGTTAACTCAGCTCCTGACACTTCCGAACATTTTGCAACTATTTATCTCGTCTCCAATGGAATGCACACAGACATCGTCCTGCTTAAAAAATGAGGTGAAAGATTGGACGAAAATTGTCAAACCCCACCATAGTCTATCTCCTCCTGAAGAAGTAAAATATGTGAGTTTTGGATGGGGAGATCTGGAGTTTTACCGCAATACACCGGAATGGAAGGATCTGAAATTAAAAACAGCATTTAAATCTCTATTTCTGAAAACACCTGCTGCTATACATGTGAGATTCCTTACTACTTACTCCTTTGGAGGGGATTCCAGAGCCATTGCCGTAACCCAATCGCAGTATGAAATGTTATCCTCTTACATCAAAAACAGTTTTAAGTTTGCTACCTCCGGAAATACGCAACCTGTGAAGGATCTTCACTATACCCGTGACGACGTATTTTACCATGCTCGTGGTTCACTCAACCTCTTCAAAACCTGCAATACCTGGGTCAACAGCGGACTTAAAAATTCAGATCTTAAGGCCTCCCTTTGGACTCCATTTGTAGAAGGGATTTTTCTCAGATATCCCAAAGATAGAAATGAAGAGCCTGCTGCAGCTGTGAACTTGAATTTAATTGGATTAAAAATGAAAAAAATACCAGGATCAGCTGTAGACCAGATCATTCTTTCAATTTTAGGTTTATTTTATAATCCACTCCGGGACGACTCTGCGTTATTCTTTTTAACTTCAAGAGATAATAAAATCCAGTTGTTATGTTTTCTTCCGGAAAAAAGAACAAAGATATTTCTGAACATTACCTGAAATTTGAAACAAATTCCGATTTAGATCCGCTGCTGGAAAGCATTGGAGGCTCAAGATATGTACTCTTAGGAGAAGCCAGCCATGGTACCCACGAATACTACACCTGGACGGCACAAATCTCAAAAAGGTTAATTCAGGAAAAAGGATTTTCATTTATTGCGGTTGAAGGAGACTGGCCCGATTGCTATAAGATCAATAAATGGATCAAAGAACCTGATGATCGGCGCGAGATCAAAGATGTATTGAGCGAATTTCGCCGCTGGCCTACCTGGATGTGGGCGAATTGGGAAATTGCTGCTTTTGCTACCTGGCTCAGAAATTATAATTCCCAAATAGCCGAGAAGGAAAAAATAGGCTTTTATGGCCTCGACGTTTACAGCTTATGGGAATCAATAGATCTAATTGTAGATTATCTTGAAAAGGAAGATCCTGAAACAGCCAAACACGCTAGGGATGCTTATATGTGTTTTGAACCATATAAAGAAGGAGATTCTTACTCCTCTGTTTTTTCTTCTTCTAAACCGGGATGTAAAGAGGAAGTCATTAAACTGTTAAAGGAAGTAAGGCAAAACGCTCACAAATATAACAGCGAAAAAGAAGCAGATCTTAATGCTGAAATTAACAGCCTTGTACTGGCAAATGCCGAAAAATATTATAAAGCAATGGCAGGCTTTGGAGAAGATTCCTGGAATGTTCGTGACAGGCACATGGTCGAAACCCTTAATACCCTCACTAAATATCACGGCCCACAATCTAAAGTAATTGTTTGGGAACACAATACTCACATAGGTGACGCCAGGGCAACTGATATGGCCGATGATGGATTGGTAAATGTGGGGCAATTGGTAAGAGAACAGCACGGGAGCCAGGGAGTTTATTTAGCGGGATTTGGTTCCTATTCAGGATCTGTTATTGCGGGGACTCATTGGGGAGCGCCCATGAAAAATATGAGAGTACCTCAGGGAACAAGAGGCAGTATAGAGGAAAAATTACATAACGAGCAACAAGGCAATAAGCTATTAATTTTGAAAGATAACAAGGACCTGGGGGAGGCTTTTGAAAGGAGGATGGGTCATAGAGCTATTGGTGTTGTTTATCATCCTGAAAGAGAATGGGGAAATTATGTACCTACCAAACTTGCAGAAAGATATGATGCATTCCTATTCATTGATGAAACAAAGGCACTGCATCCTCTAAGAATAACACCTGATGGTAATCTTACACCGGAAACCTTTCCCTTTGGGATATAAAAACTAAAAAATTTACCTATGACAACTATAGATGAAATACACCAGGCACTGGGAGAAGACGCTTCATATTACCTTGAACACGAGAGCAGCAAAATTTCGAAAGAACGCTTAACTATTCCCGGCCCGCACACTATTGATAATTTTCTGGACAGCGACAGGAATCCGCAGGTGATAAAAAGTCTTGCTTCCCTATACAATCACGGCAATCTTGGTGGATCAGGATATCTGAATATTCTTCCCATAGATCAGGGAATAGAACATTCTGCAGCGTTTTCATTTTATAAGAATCAGGACTATTTTGATCCTGAAAATATTATAAAGCTCGGCATAGAAGCAGGATGTAATGGAGTCGCTACTACTTTTGGAGCACTGGCACTACATGCAAGACGTTATGCTCATAAAATTCCTTTCGTAGTCAAGATAAATCATAACGAATTGCTCACATATCCAAACAAGTACGATCAAATCCCTTTTGGTAGTGTTAAGGAAGCCTGGGATATGGGAGCAACAGCAATAGGCGCAACAATATACTTTGGAAGTGAAGAAAGCACCCGGCAAATTCAGGAAGTAGCTGCGGCTTTTGAAGAAGCTCATCAATTGGGAATGGCTACAATTCTCTGGTGTTACACGCGTAATAGCGGATTTAAAACTGAAGAAGGAGATTTTCACACTGCAGCCGATCTTACCGGGCAGGCAAATCATATAGGAGTAACTATTAAAGCCGATATCATTAAGCAAAAATTACCCGATACTAATTTCGGATTTAAGAAGATAGACTTTGCAAAATACGATGAGCAGATGTATGAAAACCTCACTACAGATCATCCTATAGATTTGTGCCGTTACCAGGTAGCTAATTGCTATATGGGAAAAATAGGCCTCATCAATTCCGGTGGAGGTTCTAAAGGAGAATCTGATATTAAAGAAGCTGTTAGAACAGCAGTTATTAATAAACGTGCTTAAGTGGTAGCGGTCTCATAATGGGGCGAAAAGCATTCCAGCGACCACTAAAAGAAGGTATAGAGATCTTACAAAGGGTTCAGCAGGTGTACCTGGAACCGGAGATCACGATTGCTTAAACGGTTCTAACCTGGATATGCTTTCGAGCTAGCTTTTCAACGTTGACATTTACTGGTGTTCCATAAAGATCAAAATCAGCAGCATCAGTAATTTTGACTTCGTAAAAATCTCCCGTTTTAAGATAAGTTGAAGTAGCGTCAATAAGTACTTCATTATCAACATCGGGTGAATCAAATTCTGTGCGCCCAATGTAGTAATTCCCTTCTTTTCGGTCAATTACAACCTTATACGATTTCCCGATTTTTTGCTGATTCAACTCCCAGGAAATTTGAGACTGTATTTCCATGATCTCATTCGCACGAGCCTGTTTTACTTCCTGCGGAACGTTATCCTCCAGGTTGTAAGCGTGTGTATTTTCTTCATGAGAATAGGTGAAACAGCCTAATCTTTCGAAACGCATCTCCTTCACCCACTCCTTCAGTTCCTGAAAATGCTCTTCAGTCTCTCCGGGATATCCTACAATAAGGGTAGTTCTAATAGTCATTTCCGGAACAAACCTTCTGAAGTCTTTCAGCAGATTTGTTGTTTTATTGTGAGTAGTCCCGCGGCGCATTGACTTCAAAAGATCATCAGAAATATGCTGCAGCGGAATATCTATATAGTTACAAACTTTTGGCTCCCGCTTCATTACCTCCAGCACATCCATTGGAAAACCTGTAGGGAAAGCATAATGCAATCTTATCCACTCAATTCCTTCCACCTTCACCAGGTTTTCAAGTAATTCTGCCAGATTCCTCTTTTTATAAAGATCAAGACCATAATAAGTAAGATCCTGGGCAATAAGAATTAGTTCCTTTACTCCGTTTGCTGCCAGTTTTTTTGCTTCTGTTACAAGATCCTCAATAGGTGTAGACCTGTGTTTCCCGCGCATTAAAGGAATGGCACAAAATGAACAGGGTCTGTCACAACCTTCAGCAATTTTTAAATAAGCATAATTTTGAGGGGTAGTTGTAAGTCTCTCCCCTACCAGCTCATGCTTGTAATCGGCTTCAAGGGCCTTAAGCAATGCAGGTAGCTCTGTAGTTCCAAAATATTGATCAACATCAGGAATTTCCTTCAGCAGGTCCGGTTTATATCTCTCACTCAGGCAACTCTAAGTGACAAAAACTTTATCGACCTCTCCCTCCTGTTTTTTCTGAACATATTCAAGAATAGTATTTACAGATTCCTCCTTTGCATTATCAATAAAGCCACAGGTGTTAATCACCACAACATTCCCCTCCTGCTCGTGTACCACATCCTTCTTGTTAGCGCGTAACTGCCCCATCAAAACTTCACTGTCATACACATTCTTGCTGCAACCAAGAGTGACTACGTTGATCCTGTTCTTCTTTATTGATTTTGTTCTCATACTATTCTATTTCTTCTTTTCCAGACCTCACTCTAGTTTTCCAGACCTAACGGATTTTCCAGACCTCACAGGTTTTAAAAACCTGTGAGGTCTATTACCTTATGAGATCTATGTCAAAACGGGTGCAAAGATACAATGTAATATTTGAACATTGGGCATTCAACAACTTAAGTATCTTATGGGTAGAATAGTCGTAATAAAATTTCTAAATTTCATTTTATTATCAAAACTTCCTATGAAAATTAGTTACAGCCTTTGCTTTTTGCTCCTTCTCTTTTATAGTTACAGCTTTTCTCAACAACGAGTGCGGGAATTAGGTATTGAAATAGGAGTTATTCCTACAGGGAAATTAAATGGCATTACCGATGTTTCCGGCGTTAAAGTTGGTCATGTTACTCTTTCTAAAGGGGACTCTGTAAGAACAGGCGTTACTGCTATTCTTCCTCACAGCGGAAAAATTTTTCAGCAGAAAGTGCCTGCCGCTGTTTATGTTGGAAATGGCTTCGGAAAATTAGCCGGAAGCACTCAGGTAGCTGAACTCGGAAACCTGGAAACGCTTAGTGATTCTCACAAACACGCTGAATGTTCCTACTGCAATGGATGCGGTGATTCAGTATACCTTGAATCAGGAAGGAAATGAAGAGATTCGTTCTGTCAATGCTGTGGTAGGAGAAACCAACGACGGATATTTAAATGACATTCGCAGTCAGCTAAGTACAGATTTCAGATGTTATTTCTGCAATAGAAAATGCAACGGAAAGTAACACTAATGAAGGCAATGTAGGTGCGGGCACTGGTACTATTGTCTTTGGATATAAAGGCGGAATTGGCACTTCTTCACGTGTGCTTCCACCCGGCCTGGGCGGATATACTGTTGGGGTGCTGGTACAAACAAATTTTGGCGGAGTATTACAAGTTGCCGGAGTACTAGTTGGAAAGGAACTGGGAAATTTCAGTTTTAGTGATAAACTTCTGAATAATGTAGACGGTTCCTGTATGATCGTTGTTGCTACTGATGCTCCATTGGACAGCCGAAACCTCGAACGCCTGGCAAAGAGAGCTTTTTTAGGAGTAGCAAAAACGGGAGGAATTGTTTCAAACGGTAGCGGAGATTACGTAATAGCTTTTTCTACTGCGGAAGGGGTAAGAATTCCTTATCAAACTGAAAATAACCTGCTTTCACAGGAGATTGTTCCCAATGATCTCATGTCCCCCGTATTTATGGCTGCTATTGAAGCCACTGAAGAAGCAATCCTCAACTCCTTATTTATGGCAGAAACAATGACAGGATATAAAAACAGAACTATTGAAGCTCTTCCAAAAAAAGAGGTGATGGAAATTCTGAAAAAATATAATGCGATTCCGGATTAAGTAAAAACATAAAGAGGAAGTGTAAAGTGTAAAATGTTTTCGTTAAATCCATATTATATGGGTTTCAGCTAAGCACATCCCGCGTTAATCTTATAAATTCCTGCTGAAGCCTATAGGTCACCTTATTTTCCCCCGTTTTAAAAATCTCTTTCTCCCTGTTGCTTACAGTTGCTACAGAAGCAATTTGAGTTGTTGTACCCGTAAGAAAAATTTCATCCACTTCTACCAGCTCATCCAAATGAACAGCTTCCAAGTTTAAATTTTATCCTTAATTGGGTGCAGAGATCTATAACTACCTGCCTGGTGATTCCGGAGAGGATGTGCGGACCTTCAGGATGGGTATAAACCGTGGCATTTTTTACGAAGAAGATATTGGTATGGGAGCCTTCGGAAAAATAGCCATTACGCACCATGATGTTTTCATCAAAATTATTAGCAATGGCTTCTTCATTGGCAAGGATATTACCCATTAAGGCAGTGGCTTTTATATCACAACGGTGCCAACGTTTATCTTCAGAAGCAAGAACATTTAAGGGATTGGTTTCAAAACCTCTCAAGTTTATTTTATATGCGTAAAGCAGAACTGTTGGTTCAATATTCTCCGGAAAAAAATGGCTCCTGGGGGCAACTCCGCGTGTAACTTGGATGTAAACAGCTGCATCAGCCTCAGCCAAACCCGCACGGGAAACAGCTTCAGCCATAAGTGCTTCAAGTGAAAAAGCTTCAAACTTTATTTGCACCTGGTCAAGGCAGTATTGAAGTCGTTTAAGATGTTCCTTCAGCTTAAATGGTTTACCGCCATAAAAAGGGGTAACTTCATAAATGCCATCACCAAACATAAAACCTCTGTCGAACACGGAAATATAAGCCTCACCAGGCTTCATCCATTTTCCGTTGAAATAAACTTCTTGCGGATAACTTTTTGCTTCCCTCATCTCGTGTAGGATTTAAGATCCTGTTAATTAAAATATTGATGAAGTTGCACCTGCCACTGCATTTCGTAATATCTCACAACACTAATCACAATTATTCCTGCGATAACGTAGACCCACGAATATTGACTGGTTTTAAGCATTCTCCAACCAATTGCTGCGAAAATAATATATGGGATCGCAAGAATTAAATTAGGAATTGGCCACGCACCCTGAAACAGGATTGCTATTAACTTCATAACTACGTAAAAGAAGCTGTAAAATAAAATTATCTTACTTATGAGTGCTTTAAAGTTCCGGTCCTGCATCTACTATTCGTTGTAATCTTCGGGTGAAATTCTCCTGTTGCTGACTTTCTCGTAATTAAAGGCCCAGGAGTAAAGGTCTTCTTCACTAAAAGGCTTCCCAATAATGGTAAGACCTTTAGGAGCATTATTTTCACCATAACCCATTGGCACTGTAATAGCGGGATATTGCGCTACAGCGGCAAAACCTAAGCATGGTAATTATTGATTGATAAAATACCTTTAAGATTGTGCTTTTTCATAGGCACATCAAAAAAACGTCTTCCGTTTCGTTTCAAGGTATCTTTAATAGCAGCAAACTCCTTATCAGTTGATGAGTCTTTTACTATACCTTCAAATAAGGCCTGTCCGTAAGGGGAACGATTTAAAGAGTCGGTAGAATTATATGCTATTACATCCTCTACACCTCGAAATTCACCGCTGCCGCCATATTTTTCAAAATATTCAGGTAAATCCTTCTTCATATCAAGATTGAGAAGCCTAAGAAAATTTGGAAGCTCCACCTTTTCAGGTTCGAATTCAATTACTTCTGCACCTGCCTCCCTAAGATCATTAACAGCAGCTATATATAAGGAATCTTCCATCAGTGGCTTTAAAGCGCCAAATCTAACTCCCTCAAGATTCTTTTTCGATATGGAGGAATAATAATCCTCGTTGACTCTTCCACTTTTTGCTGAAGCAGGATCCTGCGGATCCTTTCCTGTCATTGCAGAAAAAAGAATTGCATTATCTATGACGTTTTTGGTAATAGGCCCCGGCGTATCCAGCGTACTCGAAATTGGTACTATTCCTCCCCGGCTTAAAACTCCAATTGTAGGCTTTAATCCAACAAGAGAATTTTGACTCGCAGGTGATAAAATAGACCCTGAAGTTTCTGATCCTACCGCAACCGGAGCAAAATTAGCTGCAATAGCCACAGCACTCCCACTACTGGAGCCCCCGGTATCGAGAATTTTTCTTCCGTAAGGGTTAAGAGTTTGTCCCCCAACTGCCGAGTAACCACTTGGACATTCTCCACAAAAGAAATATGCCCATTCACTCAAATTTGCCTTACCAAGAATTATAGCTCCGTTTTCCTTCAGACGCTCTACGATGTATGCATCGTCCGTATTATTTTTCTGCAAAGCTACCGCACCTGCAGTAGTAGGCATATTTTCAGTATTTATATTATCCTTCAGAAGAACCGGAATACCAAAAATAGGATGGTTCCTTTGTCCTGCCTGAAAAGCAGAATCTTTCTCCTTTGCTTCTTTAATAACATCGGGATTAAGTGCAATAACTGAATTTAGACTACGAGCGTTATTTCTGTCGAATTTCTTTATCCTATGCAAATAAAAAAGCACCAGTTCCTCATAAGTGAAGTCACCTAGGTTTTAATCGAAGTTTGCAATTCGGGAATGGTTTTGTCTAATATTAAAGGACGAAGCATATCATATTTACTGTTAGACAAACTTGCCATTTCCTCCTCAAGTGGAGCCCATAGAGAATCTTTGACAATATATTTTGAGTCAAGAACCTTATAGTCTCTTTCCCCGGTAGCTGCAATAGTATCATTAGCAGCAGTTTCAACTTTGTTCTCTTCCGAATCCTTTTTACAGCCAGTAAAAAAGAATACTAATATTAATAGAAAATAAAATCTTTTCATAAAACTTAAATTCATATAAAACCCCTGGAAATAGAACGGAAGAATATTTTACTTTTTGAAGAATGAATCTACAAATTCAAATTTATTGAATACCTGCAGATCTTCAACCCCTTCTCCCACGCCAATATACTTTACGGGAATCTTAAATTGATCACTAATACCTATTACCACTCCTCCTTTTGCAGTACCATCAAGCTTTGTTACAGCCAAAGAAGTAACCTCAGTCGCAGCTGTAAATTGCTTGGCCTGTTCAAAAGCATTTTGGCTAGTAGAACCGTCCAGAACAAGAAGAACTTCGTGAGGAGCACCTGGAATTACTTTTTGCATTACACGCTTCACCTTTGTTAACTCGTTCATTAGGTTAACTTTATTGTGAAGCCTTCCTGCCGTATCTATAATAACCACATCTGAATTTTGTTTAACTGCGCTTTGTACGGCATCAAAAGCAACAGAAGCCGGATCGCTTCCCATTTGCTGTTTCACGATTGGCACCTGCGTCCTGTCTGCCCAAATTTGTAGCTGATCAATGGCCGCAGCTCTAAACGTGTCCGCTGCACCCAATAATACCTTTCGGCCGTCTTGTTTGAACTGATGTGCAAGTTTACCAATGGTGGTAGTTTTGCCCACTCCATTTACTCCCACTACCATGATCACATATGGTTTCATGTCTTCAGGAAAGTCAAATCCATCTCCGTTCCCTGTATCAGTTTCAGATAGTAAACCTAAGAATTTCCTCCCGCAGGATTCCATTAAGCTCATCTGTTCCAAAATACTTATCCCTTGCTACTCTCTCCTCGATTCGGTTAATAATCTTAATAGTAGTAGCCACACCCACGTCACTGCTTATTAAAACTCCCTCCAGATCATCCAGGACTTCATCATCTACCCGGGTTTTACCTGCAACGGCTTTACTCATCTTGGATAAGAACGATGATTTGGATTTCTCTAAACCTTTGTCCAGGGTCTCCTTTTTCTCCCTGGTAAACATCTTCTTAAATAAACTCATTTCTTTGGGTGGTTTTAACCTACGAACTTCTTAAAAACAGAACCCTTAGGCAGTCTTTTTAAAGCGTAAATATACGCAAAAAGGAAAAGCCGTCCAGATGACTCTGAACGGCTTTTCCAATATTTTGAAATAATTTATTTTTTGCTCAAAAAGTCATTTACCTGCTCAGGCATCATGATTGCTTCAACAAATGTATACGCACCTGTTTTAGGTGACTTTACCATTTTAATGGCTTTGGTCAATCTCTTGGAACCCGTTTGTAATGTTGCTACTGATTTCTTTGCCATGACTTATTATTTTATTTCTTTATGAACCGTCATTTTCTTTAGGATCGGGTTGAATTTCTTCAACTCAATTCTATCTGGCGTGTTCTTTTTATTTTTAGTTGTTATATATCTTGAAGTACCCGGTTTTCCGGACTGCTTATGCTCTGTGCACTCTAAGATTACCTGTATTCTGTTACCTTTCTTTGCCATATCACTGTGTCTTATTAGGGGGATTATTTATTCAAAAATCCTTTTTCTCTTGCTTCTTTAATTACAGCAGAAATACCTTTCTTGTTGATGTTTTTTAATGCAGATGTAGAAACTTTCAAAGTCACCCATCGGTCCTCTTCAGGAATGTAAAAGCGCTTCTTTAACAGGTTGATATTAAATTTCCGCTTGGTTTTATTCATTGCGTGAGAAACATTGTTTCCTACCATTGCTCTTTTACCCGTAAGCTCACAAACTCTTGACATTGTTATATACTTTATTCGTTATTTCAAAACAGGCTGCAAATTAACGATTTTTTTTAGTAACAGCCAACACAATATTAAAAATTTTCTTGGATTTTTACAGAAGATATTTTTCCTGTTTCCTTAAGTACAAAATGTTCCAACCTAGCTGCAAACTATGATTTTTTCTTTATAAGTTCCTGGAAAATTAATTGAAAGGCTTTATCCACTGCCTTTTTTACTACCTGCTCCCGGGTATTACCAAACACAAATTTTTTAGAAAAGACAGCATTTGGAGTGGCGATACCAATAAAAACTGTTCCAACTTCGGCATCACTTTCTCCTTTTTTAGGACTTGGCATTTCCTGTGGTAGACAGGGCGTAATCACTCTTAAAAAGTTTTTTAGCGTTTTTAGCCATACTCTCAGCAACCTCTGCACTCACAACGCTGTGTTTCTCTATAAGCTCTGTGGGAACTCCAAGGATTTCTTCTTTTGTATGGGTGGCATACGTTACAATACCTCCCTTAAAACAGGTAGAAGCACCGGGATTTGTGGTGAATTGTGCAGCAAGATGGCCTCCCGTGCAACTTTCAGCTGAAGAAAGGAACTTTTTCTTTGACATCAGGAGCTTACTTATTGTCACTGTAATGTCATCGTCTTCCTGAACATTGTCTGACATTATATCCTCAATTAATGGATATAATTTCGTCATTTGCTCCTCTATGGAGGTTTTTAGCCTGTCTTCATCTTCCCCTTTTCCCGAGAGTCTGAGGCGGACGCTTCCCAAATCTGGCAGGTAGGCAAGCTTAATACCAGCGGGAAGATTGTTTTCCCACTCCTCTATTCTCTGCGCCACTGCACTTTCCCCCAATCCAAAAGTTCTTATGGTTTTATGGTATATGAATGGGCGGTTAAATTCCTTTTTAAGCTTTGGGATCACTTCCCGCTCCATGAGCATTTTCATCTCAAACGGAACACCGGGAAGAGCAATAAAGACATTCTCGTCCTTTTGCATCCAAAGGCCGGGTGCCGTACCATATTTGTTTGGCAAAACAGTAGCTTTTGAAGGCACCATCGCCTGCTCCCGGTTAAGATCGGAAATGGAGGTGTTTTTAATCTTTTTAAAAAGCTCCTCCACATTTTTGAGCACCTCTTCATTCTTTACAAGGGTATCATCAAAAAATTCGGAAAGGGTGTACTTGGTTACGTCGTCTTTAGTAGGGCCAAGTCCACCTAGGTTATAATTACAATTTTGGCCCTGGAAGCTGCTTCTTTTAACGCCTTTTTAATATGATCTTTATCGTCAGAAATTGAGACAATTTGATTTACCGAGATGCCAATTTTATCCAGTTCCCGGGCAATATCTGTAGAGTTAGTATCTGCTATTTGCCCTATGAGAATCTCGTCCCCAATTGTGATTACTTCTGCAATCATTATAATCCAAAATCGTTTCGCAATTGATGTTGAGCCAGATTTACTTTAGCATCAATTTTCTCTCCTGCACTCTTTGCGCTCTTCTCTGTCTCTGTACCCTTAGACCACGCCTCTATCGTTAGTATGGGTTCCATTAAGTCTAAACCAAAAAGCTGAAGGTTTGGTTTCATTTTATGTGCATATTGATAAGCCAAGGACGGATTGCTGTTATCTATTGCCTGCAACATAGATTGCACGTCTGGCGGTATTTCTTCCAGGAAGGTCTGCACTATCACCTTTATAAAATCCTCATCACCACCTGCCATTTCATTGACGTCTTTTAAATCGTAATACTTGCTCATCTATTTTACATTTATTGAAAAAATCTGTTCATTTTCTATGAAGCTAGGTTAACCTGTCATTTATTTCCACCTTACCAACTCCTTTTGGAGTCCCTGTAAAAATTATATCTCCAATTTTTAGGGTGAAAAATTGAGAAACATAAGAAATTATTTCATCTATATTATACAGCATTTCTGCAGTATTCCCCTGCTGCACCCGCTCCTCATTCTTGCGCAAGCTAAAGTTAATATTATTTAAATTGCTTAAGGAATTTTTGTCTATCCATTTTTCACCAACAACGGCAGAGCCGTCAAAACCTTTTGCTTTTTCCCAGGGCAAACCTTTTTCTTTTAATTTTTGCTGAAGGTCCCTTGCCGTAAAATCTATTCCCAGTCCTATTTCATTGTAATACTTATGTGCAAATTTTTCCTGAATATACTTACCCACTTTATTTATTCGCACAAGTACTTCAACTTCATAATGAACATCCTTAGAAAAATCGGGAATAAAGAAAGGCTGCTTTTTTAGTAAAATAGCTGTGTCGGGCTTTAGAAAAATTACCGGGTCTGTTGGCTTTTCATTATTTAATTCTGAAATATGCTCAGAATAATTTCTTCCTATACAAATTATTTTCATGTCTCCGGGAGGATTAGAAGTAGGTCTACTTGAATTTGGTGTTCAACTTTCGAAGTTTAATTGCCGTCAAAACCTTTTTTGTATACAACGGAAAATCGGCATTTTGAATCCAACCAAAATATCCCGGTTCTTCATCAAATACTTTTTCAACATTTTTTCCTTTATACTTTCCGAAAGCAAAAATTTCGGCACCACTTTTATCGTAGCTAATAAATCCGGCGAAATCGGCACACTTTTTCCTCGCACTAAACGAGGCCAGGGAAGCAATGTCATTGTCAAGTTCCTGATACCTTTCAAGTTGGGATTTAAGGATCTCGTAGGTTGCCATGGTATCAGCTTCAGCAGTATGTGCATTTTCGAGGTCTTTTCCGCAGTAAAATTTATAAGCAGCAGAAAGGGTGCGCTGTTCCATTTTGTGAAATATTGACTGCACATCTACAGAGTGAGTTTTCATTTCAAAATCTATTCCTGCCCTAAGTAACTCCTCCACTAACATGGGAATGTCAAACCTGTTAGAATTATACCCTCCCAGATCACTGCCTTTGATCATCTCGTGGATCTGCGGCGCAAGTTCTTTAAAAGTAGGTTCATTTTGGATCTTCTCATTTGTGATCCCATGAATTGCGATGACCTCAGCCGGAATTTTCATTTCAGGATTTACCAGCCAGGACTTACTTTCTTTATTTCCGTTTGGAAAAATCTTGAGAATAGCAATTTCTACGATCCTGTCCTTAGCCAGATTGGTTCCTGTAGCTTCTATATCGAAGAAGCAAATTGGCCTTGTAAGTTTCAACTCCATATCCGGTTTTTAAATTTTTGTAAAGATAGAATAAAATAGCAGGAAGGCCGAAAATGAAACTCCTTCAGCTTTAGTGTTTTTAATGTTTTTTTGGATAAGGGAACAAAAAAACCGAACCAATAAAATTGATCCGGCTTTTGAAAATTACATTATTGTTGCTTAAACTGTTCGATCCACATCAAACTGTTCAAGGTATTGTGCGACCCTTTGTACAAATTGCCCTCCAAGAGCTCCATTTACTACCCGGTGATCATAACTATGAGATAAAAACATCTTGTGGCGAATCCCAATAAAATCCCCTTCCGGGGTTTCTATCACGGCAGGCACTTTTCGTATCGCCCCCAGAGCAAGGATAGCTACCTGTGGCTGATTTATAATAGGTGTGCCCATTACGCTTCCAAAAGTACCAACATTAGTGACGGTATAAGTTCCTCCCTGTATATCATCTGGTTTTAGTTTATTCATTCTTGCGCGATTTGCGAGGTCATTGACTTCTTTTGCCAATCCTACAAGATTTAATCTGTCAGCATTTTTTATAACAGGAACAATGAGATTGCCATCCGGCAAAGCTGCAGCCATTCCCAGGTTAATATTTTTTCTTTTTATAATCTTATCTCCATTAACAGAAATATTAATAAGGGGAAAATCTTTGATTGCTTTTGCAACGGCCTCCATAAAAATGGGAGTAAAGGTCAATTTCTCACCTTCTCTTTTCTCAAAGACAGTTTTGTTCTTTTGTCTCCAGTTCCAAATATTGGTAACGTCTACCTCAATAAAAGATTGAACGTGTGCAGAAGTTTGTACACTGTCAACCATGTGATGGGCAATCATTTTACCCATACGACTCATTTCAATGATCTCGTCTTCGCCGTTGACACTTACCGGAGCAGGTTGATTTTTAACTGCGGGCTCTAATCTTGCTGTATCTATGCTTTGCCCTTGAGATTGAGATTTTGCAGAGCCCTCTCCCCGATTTTCAATATATCCAAGAATATCATTTTTGGTCACCCTGCCATCTTTGCCCGATCCCTCAATTTGCTCAAGTTCTTCTAAGGAAATTCCTTCCTGTTTCGCAATATTTTTAACCAGGGGTGAATAAAATCTATCCGATTCTGAAAAATCCTGAGTTGAAGAAGCCGCTGGTGCTTCAACACCTTTTTGTGCCGCACTTACAGTTTCCTCCACTTCTTTTACCATAGCTTCCTGAGGTTCATCCTCTTGCCTATCATCTCCCCCGCCATCACTTTCAATCTCTATAATAGCAATGGTTTGTCCTACCTGTACCACATCATCGGCTTCAAAAAGTTTTTCAATTAACTTTCCATCTACTTCACTTGGAACATCACTGTCAACTTTATCGGTAGCGATTTCCAGTACAGCTTCGTCAGCTTCAATGGTATCGCCCACTTCTTTTAACCAATTTGTAATGGTTGCTTCTGCAACACTTTCACCCATTTTGGGCAATTTTAGTTCAAACTTTGCCATATTGTTATTTCAAAGATGTTTTCAATCGTTATAATTGCGAAATTACTTAATTTCCAGCTGTAGAAATATTAAATATTCAATAAAAAATATTTAGATGACTTACTACAGGCTCTAAAAGTGAAGCTCTCCCGGTAAATTTACGACTTCAAACTCTCAAAACGAAAAGTCAAAAGCGGTTTCAGAAAAGTCCGGGAATAATTGCGCTTAAATCTACCATTTAAGAAATAGGTTTTAATTCTTCAGAGAATTTTCAAATGGAACTCTATTGGTAATACTCCTGCCCAACGTCACTTCATCTGCATACTCCAGCTCATCGCCTACAGAGATTCCACGTGCTATTGTTGATGTTTTTACCTTCACCCCTTCCAGTTGTTTAAATATATAAAAGTTAGTTGTGTCACCTTCCAGGGTACTACTAAGGGCAAAAATAATTTCTTCGATCTCGCCCTGTTTCACCTTCTCTACAAGAGATCTTATGTTGAGTTGCGACGGTCCAATCCCATCCATGGGACTAATTTTTCCTCCCAGGACGTGGTACAAACCCCTGTACTGAGATGTGTTCTCTATAGCCATGACGTCTCTTATATCTTCAACCACACAAACTATTTCTCTTATTCTGTTAGGATTAGCACAAATATCACAAACCTCTGTATCACTGATGTTGTGGCAGTTCTTACATAGCTTAATATCCTTCCTCAATCGGGAAAGGGCTTCTGTAAGCTGTTGGGTCTGCGCCTCCGGTTGTCTCAACAGGTGTAATACCAGCCTTAGAGCCGTGCGTTTTCCAACTCCCGGTAACTGAGACATTTCTGCGACCGCCTGCTCCAGTAATTTTGAAGAAAAATCCATACTGCGAATTTAAGGATTTTGAGAAAGGATTTTAGTAAGAAAAGAATGAAGTTTACAGGTTATTTGTAATTTCGCTACATATCAACAATTCCTATATGCAGCCTTATCAGATACTTCTTCTTATCGCCGGATATTTCGGTGTTCTAATTTTAATTTCAGTTTTAACTAATAAAGGTGGATCAAATGAGGAATTCTTTAAGGCAAACAGGCAGTCTCCATGGTACCTGGTAGCTTTTGGAATGATTGGGGCTTCTCTTAGTGGAGTTACCTTTATTTCCATACCCGGTACGGTTGCCGAACAGGGTTTTAGTTATTTCCAGGTGGTTTTAGGATATACTGTGGGTTATGCAGTTATCGGGCTGGTACTGCTGCCGCTCTATTACAGGCTTAACCTTACCTCCATATACACCTACTTAGACACACGATTTGGTAATTATTCCTATAAAACAGGAGCTTCCTTTTTTATTCTGTCGAGGATTGTGGGTTCGGCATTCCGGCTTTTTTTGGTTGCTAATGTCCTGCAACTCATCATTTTTGATGCTATGGGCGTTCCGTTCTATCTTACGGTGACCATCACGATCTTACTCATCTGGTTATACACATTTAAAAGCGGGATTCATACAATAGTATGGACCGACACTCTGCAAACGCTGTTTATGCTTATCGCACTAGGAGCCACAATGGTCATTATTTCTGAAGACCTTGGCATCTCCTTTTCCAACTTCTTTGGTTACTTAGGTGAAAGTGAAATGTCCAAAATGTTCTTCTTTGACGACTGGAAGAGCAGGGATTTCTTTTTTAAGCAATTCATTTCAGGAGCATTTATAGCTATTGTAATGACAGGATTGGACCAGGATATGATGCAGAAAAACCTCACCTGCAGAAATCTAAAAGATGCTCAAAAGAATATGTTCTGGTTTACCATAATTCTTACTATAGCAAATTTCCTATTTCTTGCCCTGGGAGTATTACTTACAGATTATGCTGAAGTTATTGGGATCACTGAAAGAAAGGATGATCTCTTCCCTGCAATTGCGACCAGTGGAGAGCTGGGGGTGGGAGTAGCAATTTTATTTGTCCTTGGGTTAATAGCCGCGGCTTATTCCAGTGCAGATAGTGCTTTGACTGCTTTGACGACTTCTTTTAGTATTGATATCCTGGATATTGAAAAGAGATATGATGAGAAAAAGCAGGTGAGAATAAGAAAACAAATTCACATTGGTGTTTCTCTCGTACTCATTATCGTGATGCTAATCTTCAAATATGCAATTGCTGATAAAAGCGTGATCAACAAGTTATTTGAATTTGCAGGCTATACGTACGGGCCTCTCCTGGCTCTTTATGCATTCGGCCTCTTTACCAAATGGCAGGTAAAGGACAAATTAGTACCCTGGATAGCTGTTGCTTCTCCTGTCTTAACCTACCTTATAAGCATAAACAGCCTGCAGTGGTTTGGGTTTGAATTTGGATTTTTTGTATTGATCCTTAACGGATTCCTTACTTTCCTTGGATTAATATTGATTCGTCGATAGCATTACCAGCGTACAGGCAACTTCTATTTCAATATTGTTTTTCCTGAGAAGATCGTAAAGTTCCGGATTTTCTGTACCCGGATTAAAGATCACCCGTTCCGGCTGAAGAGAAAGAATGTAATCGTAGTACTCTTTTTGTCTTTGTGGATTCAGGTACAATGTGACAGTATGCACATCATCAAAATCTTGCTGCTCATTTGTTATTGCCACGCCGGACACTTCGCCTTTTTTTAGTCCAACTGCCACTGTGGGTTGTTTGTAGGAAGACAATCTTTTAATAGCAATATTTGAATATCTAGAGGGATTTAAGGAGGCTCCCAATACCAGTGTTTTCTTTTCCATACTTCATTTTTTCCTTTCAGGCCAGGTTCATTAATATTAATGGCTAACCCGATGCAAAGTTAATATTTACATCCAAGTGTAACAAGTTTTACTTTTTTCGGTCTATAGGGTAAAGGCAGCCTTTTAAAAGGATCATTGGGGAAGTGTTATTGATGGTGAACATTCGCTCCGGTGATTTTTTGGAAGTCCACGCTGTTTTTAGGCGTGGACTTTATTTTTTTTGAAAAATCTGTAACAAATAAAAATTCCAATCGTCTTATTTATAAAGGGACCTAATTTTTTGGAGAAGTTTGTTTTTCTATTATGTATAACAAAGTATCATTTATAACCTCATCAGTATAAACGTGTAGTATGAAAAATTAAAAATCCTCAAGACCATCATTATTTAACATCATCAAATCAATCAAAAAATGAAACAGTTTTTATTTATCATCACCATTTTAACTACTGCGATAAACTTTGCAGCAAACGAACCCATTGGAAAAATTTCAGGCCAGGTAATAGACAGTGAATTAAAAGAGCCCATTCCATATGCCACTATTATTGTTAATGATAAGGAAGGAAATTTTATATCAGGAAATACCACCAGTGAAGACGGCACCTTTACTATAGATAAGCTTGAAGCAGGGGATTATCTCTTCAAGGTTCAATTTATAGGTTACAAATCTTATGATCGGGAAATAAGCATTTCCAGCGATCGAAGTACAGTAGATATAGGAGTAATTTCTCTGGAACCGGATATTGCTATGCTTGATGATGTTACTGTTGTCGCTGAACGATCTACTATTGAGCAGCGTATTGACAGGAAAGTGATCAATGTGGGAAAAGATCTAACTACTACAAGTGCTACAGCATCAGACATTATGAATAATGTACCTTCTGTAAGTGTAGATCAGGATGGTAATATTGCTATGAGAGGAAATTCCAACGTTCGTATTCTCGTTGACGGGAAACCTACAAATATGGATCCTGCACAATTATTAAAGCAAATCCCTTCTACTTCTATAAAAAGCATTGAACTCATCACAAATCCTTCAGCAAAATACAATCCTGAAGGTATGAGTGGGATCATTAATATAGTTCTTCACAAGAATGCCAACGATGGCTTCAACGGTAATGTAAACCTTGGAGTTACTCAAGGCGAAAATACCCGTTACAATGGCTCGCTTGATATGAACTACAGGAAAGGAAAAGTAAATTTCTTCGGAAGTTTTGGAGCAAACGGTGGAGAAAATTTTAATGAAGGAAGAATTTATAATCCTGAAGAAGATTTTTTGCAGGCCTTTAATCTACTTCAATCCCGACAATCTTACCTTGGAAAAGTAGGCATGGACCTATATCTTAATGACAGGAACACCATCTCCTTCTATACCAATCAGAATTTTTTTGAAGGTGGTCCGGAAGGTATCTTTCGACTTATATACAATGACACTCCTGAACAAAACCTCAGCCAGGTCCTTGATTTTTATGTTGAAAATTTGAACTCTGCATACAATTTCGTGTATGACCATAAATTTGACGATAAAGATCACAAGATCCAGTTAGAAGTCAATTATAACGATTTTGATGAAGAGGAAAATTCCAGGTTTAGCTTTACCGGAAACACAGGAGGACTAGCTCCCTATACCGACTTTGTAAAGGAAAAAAGGGAAGATCTTACTACCAACCTTGATTATACCAATCCAATTGGAGAAAAGGGAAAACTTGAAATAGGGGCTGAAGCACGACTTTTGGATACTGATAATTCTTATATCACTAACAGTGAATTTTTAAATGATGCAGAATACCAGTACACCCGGGACATCTACTCTTTCTATACCACTTTTGGTCAAAATTTTGAAAAATGGTCTTATCAACTGGGTGCAAGGCTGGAAAATTTTACTGTAGATGCTGTATATAACAACGAGAAAATATTTGAAGATGAGTATTTTAATATCTACCCTTCAGGATTTCTGAATTTTACTCCAAACCAAAAAAATACGTACCAGTTAAGCTATAGCCGAAGAGTAGACCGTCCCGGATTTCAGCAGGTGAGTCCAATAAGAGAAGTTAGTACTCCAAGATTGACCATTTTAGGAAATCCTTCTCTGGAACCTCAATTTACAAATTCAGTTGAATTCAATTACACGCGAAATCTTACAGAGAAAGGAAGTATTACAGCGGGTGTTTTTTTTAGAAATATAAGTGATGAGATTAACCAGGTTATTATTGAAAACCCGGAGGAAGAGGGATCGCTTATTCTTATGTTTGACAATTTTGAGGACAATAATTCTTATGGCCTTGAAGTATCGGCAAATTATAAATTTACAAAATGGTGGAGCACCAATTCCACTTTTGAAGTCTACAGCCAGCAATTAAAAGGAGTAGTTGGAACAGAATTTTTAGAAATGGATAATACTGCATTTACTTTCCGTTCCAATCACAGTTTTAAAGCAACAGATAAGTTGACATTTCAGCTTTTCGGTTTATACCGCGGAGAAAACCAAACCCTTCAAATGGATATGCTTCCTTTTTACTTTGTGAACGCAGGAGCCAGGTATTCAATATTAGACAATAAAGGTACTCTAAGTCTAAATTTCAATGATGTTTTAAATAGCCAAAGGTTCAGGTTTATAAACGGCAGGCTGTACCTCAGGAAGGAAGGTTCCAGGGAGAATCCAGAACAGTATTCTTAGGTTTCGCCTATAGATTCGGCGGTGGTAAAAATAGCGCGCTTAGACGTAAAAACCGCGACAGTAATGAGGCCCAGGGTGGCGGATTATTTTAAGATTTTTAATTAGTTTTTGTTAATGTGGTTAGCTGAAAAACCCGCTACTTCAATTGAAGAGCGGGTTTTTTTAATTTATTTACTCCTAAATATTTTTTGTTATCAATTATCTGCTTTACCACTTCATAATGGCACTAGCCCAGGTAAATCCACTACCGAAGGCGGCAAGTACGATAGTATCTCCTTCTTTAATTTTCCCATCTTCCCAGGCTTCTGTCAAAGCAATAGGAATAGACGCAGCTGTAGTATTTCCGTATTTCTGAATGTTATTGTAAACTTTATCATCACTTAGCTTCATCTTTTGTTGAATGAACTGAGAGATCCTTAAGTTTGCCTGGTGCGGAATCAACATATCAATATCCCCCACCTCGAGTCCATTGGCTTCAAGCCCTTCATTAATAACCTCTGAAAATCTTTGAATGGCATTTTTAAAAACAAACTGGCCATTCATATAGGGGTAGTATGGAATATCATCTCCCTGGGGATTTTCCGCAATGATTTCCGGAATCCAATGCATTGTACTTGGCCCTTTAAGTGATAATTCCAGAGCATGTTTTCCTTCTGAATGTAAGTGTGTAGAAAGGATTCCCTGCCCGTTATGATCGCTACGGGTAACCACAGCAGCCCCTGCACCGTCTCCAAATATTACCGAAACTGACCTTCCCCGGGTAGTAAAATCTAAGCCACCACTGTGATTCTCACTTCCAATTACCAGAATATTCCTGTACATCCCGGTTTTAATAAATTGATCTGCAACAGAAAGGGCGTATATAAATCCACTGCACTGGTTGCGCACATCCAGGGCGGGACAGGTGTGAATATCCAGCATTTCCTGAACCTGAACTCCACAGCCCGGGAAATAATAATCGGGGCTCAGAGTAGCAAATACGATAAAATCAATATCATCCTTGGAAATTTTAGCTCTTTCCAAAGCAATTTTGGCAGCCTTTACTCCCATTGTTGCCGTGGAATTTCCATCTCCTTTTTTAATATGCCTTCTCTCCTTAATACCTGTTCTTTCCTGAATCCAGGCGTCATTGGTATCCATAATTTGGGAAAGGTCCTCATTAGTTACCACATTCTCGGGAACATAACTTCCTAATCCGGCAATTTTTGACTGATACATTTGTTATTAATTAGGTAATTAAAATTTATTTCTCTTAAATTTAAACAATTAAATATTTTTTTGCCCCGCAATATAATAAACATTAACATCCTGTTACTTGTTAATCATTAAGCACAGATCAGGAGTCTAAAAATAATTTTAAAACCGAACATAGAAAAACCCCGCTTTACGGGGTTTCGCCTTTTCGTAAGGAAATTTTACTACTGTCTCCCTTCGTCATCTATATTATAAGAAGAATTGAATCCATTATACTCATTTTCATCAAGAATACCATCCTGGTTTTGGTCTGCCTCGTTAAAGACACCCTCACCTAATTCAGTCCTGTCAACTTTGTTATCACGGTTGGCATCGAAGTTAGAATAGTAATCTGTCGATCTCATAGTATTATAAAATTCATCATTAGAGATGTTTTTATCTCTATCTGCATCATAAGTATCATAGTCATTAGTACTCAAGTATGCACTGTAGATACTATTATAACCTTCATTCCATTCATCCTGGGTTAAATTGTTATCTCTGTCTCTGTCAAACCGATTAAAGTTTGCATCATAAAATTCACGATCAGAAATATAGTCATCACCGTCTGCATCCCAGTCAGACATACCGTTTTGATATCCTTCATTAAATTCAGTTTGATCAATTCCTCCATCTCTGTTGGCGTCGTAATCATTGTAATCTACCTGGGCGTATGTCACAGAAGACACAAACAAAAAGAGTACTAATAGTTTAGCATTAATAGTTTTCATAATATTCAGTTTTAGTTAAACATTCCTTTCGGCCAGTAAATTCTCCCTTTCATCTATTCCTTCGGAATCTTTTATCTAACCTTTTATCTTACTCAAAACTACAGCATTAACTTACTGATATAAAGCACTTTAATATTATTAACATTGAAGAGAGTTTTTTAGTTTAATACTAACAGATAACAGCAGTTTTGGGGCTAAATCCTGAAAAAGTGTTAGGAGAGAATTAATAAAAAGCAAAAAATTAAAAAGGAAAAGCGCCGCTTAATAAGCCACGATTTTCCCAACAACCTAACCAATAAAAAACCTAATTATGAATCTTATAATTATCTATTGTCACTTTGGCTCCTAAATCGTGCATAAGATTATAAAGGCCAAAGAACGTCCTGTTTATATATAAGAAGTGTTTACTTCCCCTGTTCCCATTCAGCTTTCGAAGTTCCTGATCTTTGCTGTACTTTTCACCTAAAGCTGTAATCCCGTTCCAAAAAGAAGCATCAGCAAAATCAAATTTTTCTGAGTGAAAAGGTTTGGTAAACAGACTGAGCATTTCGTGAAACATTGTGGTGAAAAACTCTATCTCTTCTTCGCTGTCATCTTTCCTAAGAATCTCAAGCTCAAATAACTTTTGTCTGAAAAATTCAGGATCGTCTATGCTTTTCTGGCTGGCCAATTCAAAATAAGGAACATAAAAATCTTCCGGAACCTCTTTAATACAACCAAAATCAATAACTATGAGGTTATCATCCTCATCTATAAGAAAATTTCCGGGATGAGGATCTGCATGCACAGTTTTTAGCCGATGGATTTGATACATATAAAAATCCCAAAGCGCCTGACCAATTTTATTGGCTTTTAACTGGTCCTGATTAATTTTTGCAAATTCACTTATGTGCTTAGCCTTCCATCCAGTCCATAGTTATAATGCGTTCACTGGACAACTCTTCATAATAGCGGGGAAACTTAAGATTTGGCAAATGTGCACAGGCTTTAGAAATATACTGACTCTGCTTTACCTCTAAAATATAATTTGTCTCCTCCAGTAGCTTCCCTTCTACTTCTTTAAAATATTTTTCTGAATCTTTTCCCTGTAAATTGAACATTCTGATGGCGATGGGTTTAACCATCGCCAGATCAGAACTAATACTATCTGCAACACCTGGATATTGGATTTTCACAGCAAGTTTCTTCCCATCTTTAGTAGCACGATGAACCTGACCTATACTGGCCGCATTCACCGATTCGGTTGCAAACGTATCAAACAATTCATCGGGGTATTTACCATTATATTTCCTGAACGTTTTTCTAACAAGTGGCGCAGACAAGGGGAGTACACTAAACTGCGCAAGTGAGAATTTCTTTACATAAGCAGTTGGTAAAATGCTCTTTTCCATGGAAAGCATTTGTGCCACTTTTAAAGCACTTCCTTTCAGGCTTTTTAAGCCATCATATATATCTGTCGCGTTACTCTCATCGAGTTCCTCCCTTGAAAGGTTCTTGTCAAAAGCTTTTTTACTATAATACTTTATATAATTTCCTCCTACTTTCACCCCCGTTTGAACCATTTTACTGGTTCTTCCAAGCTTTCCTGTAGGTATTTTATCTATTGTTTTCATCTCTATTTTAATAAAGCCTCACTATTTAGCGTGTAGGGCCAACTAAGGTCGTGAGGCCTAAGTCAGGGGGATCTAGCTCATCCTTTCCTTCCAAAGGAATTTTCCAAAATCTATAACCCTATCAAGAGGGGTAGTATCAAAAATATCAAATACTGTATTTACCGATTTTTCTATGGCAACATCTGTACTTTCAAACCGTGCTGAATCATCTTTAAGCCAAAATCGGATCAGGAACATAAGCTGAAGCCAGGTAGCTTCTGAAAAAACTGTTTCAGATTTTCGCGTAAATTTTGCTGATCTCTCATTGTCTTCCCGCACTAATTCTGAAGCATAATCTTTAACCCTTACTCTCAATCCTTTCAACTGCTCCAGGTTTTTAAGAGGCGCAGTTCCTTGTGAAAGATTAATAAGTACATAGCTCCTGTTGGCCGTTAGTATTTCAAAAAAAGTGTAATAGAATGTCAACAACTTTTCCCTGGTATTAAAGCTCTCGTATTCGGGTGTCCTGTTAATTACTTCAAAAGCATTATCATAGAACCTTTTCCATATAGTTTTTTGAACCCCTTCAAAACTTCCGAAAAACTGATAAAATCGTTCTTCTGTAATTCCGTTGTCTTTACAGAACTTGTAAACGCTTTGAGGATGTGGGCCATTTTCCAGAACATAATCCATATATAGAGAAATAATATTATCCTCTGTTATTTGTTCTGTTGCACCAACTTTTGCTGTAGTTAAATTTTCCGTCTTCATATTTTTCTATCTTTTTCAAAGATACATATTTGTTTAATTATTATTGTAAATCGTTAAACAAAATATTTGTTAATTTTTACTGAGTTGCAGTGAAGAGTTTACAATTTGACGGCATAGTCCATTAAACCTTACACGTGTCAGTTTGTCAGCGGTTGTTGCTTGGTATTTTTTTTGACTATAGTAATGGACAAACTATACATTAATTAAACAGAAGTAATATATGGCAACTAGTAACATCAACGTATCTGTAGAGAACATCTTTCCATTAATCAAGAAATTCCTCTACAGCGATCACGAAATCTTTTTACGGGAATTAATATCTAATGCGACAGATGCAACCCTCAAAATGAAACATCTCACCTCTATTGGAGAGACAGATGTGGAATATGGCAATCCTAAAATTGAAGTGAAGATTGACAAAGAGAAAAAGACGCTTCACGTGATTGACCAGGGAATTGGAATGACAAAGGAGGAAGTAGAGAAATACATTAATGAGGTAGCTTTTTCCGGCGCTGAAGAATTTTTAGAAAAGTATAAAGATTCTGCCAAAGACAGTGGTATCATTGGCCATTTTGGTCTGGGATTCTATTCGGCATTTATGGTAGCCAATAAAGTTGAGATCATTACAAAATCATACAAAGATGAACCTAGCGGCTCATTGGATTTGCGAGGGAACCACCCAGTTTACTCTTGAAGAAGCCGATAAGAAAGAGCGTGGTACAGAAGTTATTCTTCACATTAACGAGGAGGACAAAGAGTTCTTGAAAGAAAGCAGGATAAGAGAACTGTTGGTGAAGTATAACAAATTTATGCCAATCCCAATTAAGTTTGGAACTAAAGAGGAAACTTTACCTCTTCCTGAGGACGCTCCTGAAGATGCAAAGCCCGAAAAGAAAACTGTTGATAACATTATAAATAATCCTAACCCTGCGTGGACTAAACAACCTACAGATCTTGAGGATAAAGATTATAAAGAGTTTTACCGTGAACTGTATCCTATGCAGTTCGAGGAACCGCTTTTCCATATCCATTTAAATGTTGACTATCCATTTAACCTTACAGGGATATTATATTTCCCAAAGATGGGACAGGATATGAATATCCAAAAAGATAAAATTCAACTTTATCAAAATCAGGTTTTCGTAACAGACAATGTTGAAGGGATCGTACCGGAATTCCTGACAATGTTACGTGGGGTAATCGATTCCCCGGACATTCCTCTTAACGTTTCCCGTTCATACTTACAGGCAGATGGTGCAGTTAAAAAGATTTCCAGCTATATCACCAGAAAAGTAGCTGATAAACTGAAATCTTTGTTCAACAACAACCGTGAAGACTTTGAGAAGAAGTGGAACGACATTAAAATTGTCATTGAATATGGAATGTTAAGTGAGGATAAGTTTTTTGAAAAAGCTGATAAATTTGCCTTATACCCTACTGTTGATAATAAATACTACACTTTTGAAGAATTAGAAGAAAAGATCAAAGAAAACCAGACAGACAAAGATGGAAATATGGTGGTCCTTTATGCTTCAAACAAAGATCAACAGCACAGTTATATTGAAGCAGCAAAGGACAAAGGTTATGAAGTTCTTTTAATGGATTCTCCAATTGTGTCACATCTGCTTCAAAAGCTGGAAGGTTCTAAAGAAAAACTTTCGTTCGTACGTGTAGACAGTGATCACGTAAATAATCTTATTAAGAAAGATGATCAGGAGATCTCTAAACTTTCCGACGAAGAAAAGGAAAAACTAAAAGCAGATTTTGAAAAAGTTGTTCCGAAGGAAAACTACAGTATTCAGCTTGAGGCTATGGACAGCAATGCGGCTCCATTAATTATCACCCAACCGGAGTTCATGAGAAGAATGAAAGAAATGCAGCAAACCTAGGTGGAGGTATGTTTGGAATGGGTAATATGCCAGAGATGTACAACCTGGTAGTAAATACAAACCATCCTTTAGTTTCAGAAATATTAAACATCAAGACTGAAAAAAAACAGGAAAGGTTGATTAAACAATCTTTAGATCTTGCTCGTTTATCTCAAAACCTGCTGAAAGGAGAAGAATTGACAGCCTTTATTAAGAGAAGTTTTGAAATGGTAAAATAACTTCCTGCAAAATCATCCGATAGGAACCTAATAGTTGACCGCTTCCAGTTAAATAACAGGAAGCGGTTTTTTATATTTAATACCTGCCCTGAGCCTTTTTCGCATTAACCTAATCTAACAAATCCTTGTTAAAACTTTTATGGGATCGCCTGAAAGTTCTTAGCTTTTGATCAAAATTAATCTTTGATCAGGTTTACATGAAGAGAATTGTACTTATTATCCTTATTTGCTTTACAGGCTGCAAAAAGAACAATCAGGACGAAGAAGCTATTGCAGGGGACGCAGCAGCATCCTTTAAAAAAAGTATACAGGCGATGCATAATAAATCTTCCTGGGAAAATAAAGACGCTGTAGCATTTGATATTGAGCTTATTTTTAATGGGCAACAAAGACTTAAAGCGAGAGTAACCAGCCTCACCAATTCTTCAAAAATTAGATTGGATAAAAGTGATGGGACAATACTTGTATTTAATGGGGAGCAGGTGTTTTTAAGCCCGGCAGATGTTGAAGTAGAAGATGCAGGATTTGATCTTTTTGCCTGGCAATATTTTTTTGCTCTTCCTTTCAAATTAAATGATCGAGGGGCAGAAATGGAACTACTTGGTCAAAAGAGTATGATGGGAAATATTCTTTATAGAGCCCGTTTGACAGTTGATCAAAACATTGAAGATTCTCCTAATGATTGGTACATACTTTACCAGGAGGCAGACACTGGATTATTGTTTGCTGCTGCCTATACTGTTACCCTCAATAAGGAAAAACTACAGGCTCAAAATGATCCTCAGGCAATTATTTACAGAAATTATGAAGTAAAAGAAGGAATTCCTGTTTCCACGAGATGGACATTCCATAACTGGAGTGAAGAAGATGGATTTGGAGAAGAAATAGGCGAAGCCCTTATTACAAACATAAGTTTCTTAGATGCTGAAGATCAAATTTTTGAAAGGCCTCAAAATTCTAAAGTACTCAACAATTAAAGTTTATACAGAAAGTACTTGTGAAAAGATGTTCTTATAAATCACCTGGTAGAAGACAGAAGTATCATACGGCTTAACAATAATATCGTTCATTCCTGCCTCCAGAATTTCTTCTCTAATTTCCTCAATTTCTACTGCAGTTAGAGCGACTACTGGTACGCGGGTATTAAAGTCCCAAATTTGCCTTGTTGCTTCCAGTCCCGATATTTCCGGCATATTCACATCCATAAGAATAAGGTCGTAGAAATTAGTTTTTACTTTTGTAATAGCGTCATATCCATTATCACTAATGTCACACTGGAAACCTTTTTGTTCCAAAATACGCCTTGTTACTACCTGGTTGATCCTGTTATCATCTACTATTAAAATTGTCTTTCCCTCGGCAGAATCGGTATAGTTTGAAGAATTTTTAAGAGCAAAGCCGCCTTCTACTGGTAGAGCCGCTTTACGGTCTTTTTCAAATTCTATTTCAAAACTAAAAACCGAGCCTTCATCCTCTGCACTTTCGAGTTTAATTTCCGAATTAAATAATACGAGAAGTTTTTTAACAATAGGTAGGCCCAAGCCCGTCCCCTGGTAATTATAATTTGCTGATTTCAACTGGGAAAACTCTTCAAAAATTATCTGCTGTTTACTCTCAGGAATTCCTAAACCATCATCTTTTACTTCAAAATTGATCCTGCAGGTGGTGGAAGTTTTTTCCAAGAGAGATGAAGAAATCCATATATTTCCCCTTTATGTGAATTTCATAGCATTTCCTACGAGGTTCATCAAAATTTGTGATAATCTTACAGGATCTCCTATGAGGTAAGGGTTTATTGCAGGATCTATTTGTAGATGTATTTCATTTTTATTCTGAAGTCGTGTAAATTCAAAAGACTTCACAATGCTTCTCATTAAATCTCCCAGGTGGAACGGCAAATTTTCTAATTTTACCAGATTGGATTCCATCTTATTCATCTGCAAAACATCATTTATGAGAGCAAGTAAATAATCTGCTGAAAATTTTAAAGATTTTAGATCGTTTTCATGTTTTACGAGGCTTTTATCTTCAAGCAAAATAGAAGTAAGACCTATAACGCCATATAAAGGAGTACGTAATTCGTGGCTTACAGTAGAAAAAAACTTTGTTTTTAGGACTGAAAGTCTTTCTGCCTCTTCCTTTGCTGCCAGTAATTCTTTATTCTTTTCGCTAAGTTCATAAATTAGTTTTCTGCGGGAAAGACTTATTTTAACCAGCGCAAGGAGAATAATTAGCAGCACAATTGAGGAAAGTACCATAATGAACATTTTTTCACTGGAACGTTCAATTATTTCATCCTTTAGCAACTGCTCATTCTTTGCTATTGCCAGATTCTTTTGATATTCGCTTACATCAAATTTAACATTTGCAGCTTCAATTTGCCGCATTCTTTCCTGCTCAAAGATCTGGTCTTTAAAGTCATTAAACTTTTGGAGAGCGAGAAAAGCATTTTCAAAATTTCCTTCAGAATATAATAGTTTTGCATATTCCTCATAAACATGAGAGGCCTGTAAAATAAGGGAATCCTCTTCCACCATTCTTACAGCATTTTCAAAATAAGGTCTTGCTTTATCTGGTTTATTAATTCCAAGATAATATCTGCTTAGTTAAATTGTTGAGTTGAGATTCGATGTAAAAATCATTTCTGCCTTCATACATTTCCCAGGAGCGCTTTAAATAAGGCCAGGCTTTTGCATATTGTTTATTATCAATATAAGTCCAGGCGATATTTACAGTTGGAGTAAAAATATTCTCTTTGTTATCCATCCTGGTGGCAAGATTAATTACCAGGTTGTAATAATCTATACCTTTTTGAGTAGTCTTTTTATCTTCTGAATAAATATTCCCAAGGTTATTGTAAGCTCCCAGAATAAGAGTATCATTCCCTGATTTTTGAGCATATTCAAGAGCCTGCTCATAGTGCCTTTTCGCTCTTAAAGTATCATTGAGATCATTGTAACTTGAGCCAAGAACTTTGTGAGCGTGATAATGGAAGTAATTATCATCAAATTTTTTTGCTTCATCCAGCAGCTGCATTGCAGCTTCTATAGCATCTTTATACTCGTAATTAATTAAACTTTCTTCAGAAGTTTTTTGAAGAGATATCAGGGCAGATCTGTCCTGCGCAAAATGTAGCGTAGGAAAAAGCAATAAACAAAATAAGAAATAGTAGTTTTGTTTCAAGCAGGGGGACTTATTATGTTACATAAATAGGGATGGCAATTTACTCTATTTTAGTCAATTACCAAATAAATTTTGAATTCCCACCTTGTAAAGGAATCCATTTGCTGGCGGAGTAGTAATTTTAAATATATAAAGCAGCTCTTTAAAAACTGAATTAACCAATGAACTACTCCTGGCATTTATACCTGTTGTCTCTCATTTTTATACTTGCAGGGATCATGCATTTCATAAAACCAAAGATTTACCTGCGCATTATGCCGCGCTACCTTCCAAATCACAAATTCCTGGTTTATTTAAGTGGGGCAGCTGAAATAGCATTAGGTGCAGGCCTGCTATATCCTCCAACAAAGAACCTTGCAATCTATGGCATTATATTAATGCTCCTAATCTTCCTCCTGGTCCACTTTTATATGCTTTCTTCAAAAAAAGCAGGTGCCGGATTTCCTTTGTGGGCATTAATTTTACGCATTCCATTACAATTTCTCCTAATTTGGTGGGTTTATTCTTATTTATAAAGGATGGCAAATTTCAAAAATTTACGTAAGGTTAAAACCCTTCCACTAGTAGATGCGGAAATATTTTACTATGAAAACTTCATTCCACAAGAGGAAGCCCAAGTCATTTATTCTCATTTACTCAAAACCCTGGACTGGGAGCAGCACCAGATAAAGATCTTTGGAAGAATTTTGCCGCAACCCCGTCTTACTGCTCTTTATGCAGAGACTGAAAAACCATATACCTACTCAGGTCTCACCTTAAACCCTCTAAAATTTCCTGCGGAATTAAAGGATCTCCAACAAAAACTTGAAAGATTAACAGGGGAACACTTCTCCCATTGCCTTGCAAATCTGTACAGAACCGGAAGTGACAGTATGGGATTACATTCTGATGATGAAAAAGAACTGGGAGAAAACCCAATAATTGCCTCGATTAGCCTTGGAAGCCTGAGGAAATTTAGACTCAAGCACAAAACAGATAAAAATCAAAAATATGAACTGGAATTGAGCAGCGGTAGTTTATTACTAATGCAGGGCAGCACCCAACATTTTTGGAAACATGAAATTCCGAAGACGAAAAAGGAGGTCAGCCCCAGGATCAACCTTACCTTCAGAAGAATCCTCTGATTAAGTGATATAAAAAAGCCGCTCAAAGAGCAGCTTTTTTATATGGAATAGTTCTTTTGATTATCCGTATATCTCGTTTAAAACCTTTGCTAACCTAATTCCCCCTTTTTGAAGTTGCTCTCTCACAACCGGAAACCAGTCATACATATACCTGTAGCTAAGCTTCTCTCCTATTTCGGCAGATTCGTACACTTTTTTGCTTAATTCCTTTGATTCATACATCCAGTCATCAAAAGATCCGGCGGCAATTTCTTTCTTCTTTGAAGGGGTAAGATCTTCCCTGTTTTGAGCTAATTCAGAATAACTCATGTCGTAAGACTCTATCATTTTACTGTCCCATACGCTGTGAAGATTGGTACCGTCATTAAACCATCTTACCTGTATATCATTTCCACCTTTATCCTCACCTCTACCTGTATGAAGTGGCTGGTGAAGATCCCCTATAAAGTGAACCAGCATTTTTAGATAGAATTCCTCATCTTCCCTGGAAGTAGATTTATCTTTAAGTATTTCAACACATTTTTTAATCGCAAGTAAAAGATCACCTTCGGGAGCAGCAGTCTCTTCTGAATATTTTGTTTCACCTGCCGGAAGATTAACGTAGTGCCAGGGGCCGAATTCCTTAAAGCGGGAGTCACTTTTAATCTCATCGCCAAAAGTTGAAACAATTGCCAGGCTCTTTCCCTGCAGTATTTTCTGAATCGCCTGTTTAGCCTTTTTTGTTAAGTTTTCTTCAGCTATTTGCCCCGTAGCCCTGTGACCGTTTTGTCCCCAGTCTTCATCAGCAGAAAAGGCGGGAAGTACAGTAATGAGGACCAGGACAACTGTAAGTAGTTTTTTCATGTTTTATTTTTTGGCAAATATAGATAACGAAATGAAAACGATTTGTAAAATTTTTGTTGTGGAGTTATATTTAAAACCATATATTCGTAATATCATTTTAATATCAACTTAAATTTTTATTATGGCCTCACCAGAAAAAACAATCACTCCATCCAATGGCTATTTTATGCTTTTCGTAATATTTCTTCTGTTCGTAGGAGGTGTTGCTTAGTTTTATTATGTTTAAGAATGCCTGGTTTTTCCTGCTTATTGTTCTCTCCCTCTTTTTGAGTATTGGTTTAATCCTTGTAAACCCAAATGAGTCCAGGGTTCTACTCCTGTTTGGAGAGTACAAAGGGACAGTGAAAAACAACGGGTTGTTTTGGGTAAATCCATTATACACCAAAAATAAAATTTCTCTAAGGGCGAGGAATTTTGATAGTGAAAGATTAAAAGTAAATGACAAATTGGGAAATCCTATTATGATAAGCACTATTCTGGTGTGGCGGGTGCTTGATACTTTTAAAGCTTCTTTTGATGTAGATAATTTTGAAAATTTTGTGGTAGTACAAACTGATGCTGCTGTAAGAAAACTTGCCAGTTTATATCCTTACGATAACTTTGCAGACGAAGGCCTGGATGAAGATATTACCCTGCGATCGAGCGTGAACGAAGTGAGTTTTGCTTTGGAAAAAGAAATTACAGAAAGACTCGATATTGCGGGAATTGAAGTGCTGGAGGCACGAATAGGATATTTGGCTTATGCAAATGAAATTGCAAGTGCAATGCTTAAGAGGCAACAAGCTACTGCCATTGTTGCTGCCCGGCATAAGATAGTTGAGGGCGCAGTGAGTATGGTTGAAATGGCTCTGGAAGAATTGAGCAGGAAGGAAATTGTTTCCCTGGACGAGGAGCGGCGTGCCGCTATGGTAAGTAACCTAATGGTGGTGTTGTGCAGTGATAAAGATGCTTCTCCAATTGTAAATGCAGGAACTTTACACCACTAATATGAGAGTATTTAAAGAGAAGCAACGATTTAACCAGTGGTGGCTTTATGCAATTTTTGCATTGACTTTTGCTTAGTTGGCTTCTTTTACTCTTTAATAAATTACAAAGGGATAGAAACGACGAACCTTTACTCATACACTTAATCTCTGGTTTTGTTTTAATTTTTGCCACTTTTTTCATCTTTTCCCTCAGGCTGGAAACGAGAATAGATTCCAGGGGTGTTACTGCAAGATTCAATCCTTTTAAATTTTTTACAAAACATTATTACTGGAAAGACATCGATAACATTTTTGTTAGGAAATATTCTCCCATAGCTGAATATGGTGGATGGGGAGTGAGAGGCCTGGGAAAAGCAAAGGCTTACAATATCAAAGGGAACAATGGCATCCAAATTGTTACCAAAAACAAAAAAAGTTTCCTTATAGGTACTCAACAACCGGAAGTAGCAAGAAGAATAATAAACTACTACCGGGATAGACAATTGGATCAAAATTCTTGAAGTATGAAAAAAATTATTTTTTTATTCGTTTTATTATTCAGTATTAGCAGCCTTAGAGCACAGGAAGAATTTACAGAACGGGAGCTAAATGTAGATAAATATACTGATGGTACTCTCACTCTTCCTTCAGATTCATCCGATATTCCCCTGGTAATCTTCATCCAGGGTTCAGGTCCTACAAATAGGGATGGGAATCAACCAATGATGAAGAATAACGGGATGAAAAAGCTGGCTGAGGAACTGGCTAAAAACGGAATTGCTTCCTATAGGTTTGATAAGCGAATTTTTAAAATGAACAAATTCGGAATAAAGGAAGAAGATCTAAGATTCGAGGACTTTGTAAACGATGTTCAATCTGTTGTGAAGCATTTTGCTTCCGAAGAAAAATTCAGCAAAATAATACTTGCTTAGTCATAGTGAAGGAGCTTTAATAGGTACTCTCGCCGCAGGTGAAAATGTAGATGCACTTATTTCTCTAGCCGGAGCAGGAAGAAGCATTGATAAGATAATTGTAGAACAAATTGCCAAACAATCTCAAGAACTTTCTGAAAATGCCAGAACAGCCTTTGATGAAATTAAAGAAAATGGGCAAACCACAAATTACAGTCAATATCTGGAATCTATTTTTCGCCCTTCGGTTCAACCTTATATCGCATCCTGGATGAAGTACGATCCGGCGGAGGAAATAGCCAAAATAGAAATTCCTGTTCTAATTATAAATGGAACTTTTGACCTGCAGGTAGATGTTACAGATGCTGAAATTTTAAAAGAGGCCAAACCAGAAGCAGAACTCTTAATCCTTGAAAATATGAACCATATCTTCAGAAATATTGAAGGTGAAAACCTTGAAAACACAAAAGCTTATAATGAGCCACAAAGGCCATTGCATCCCGAACTGGTACCTGAATTGGTAGAATTTATAAGATCAATAGAATAGAATGAGTAAAAAGAAAGCTTTTGCCCTAAGACTTAATGAAGATATGCTAAAAGCTATTGAAAAATGGGCTTCTGATGAATTCAGGAGTACTAATGGGCAAATTGAATATATGCTTTCGAACGCCTTAAAAGAAGCAAAACGATACCCAAAAAAAACTGACAACCAAGATTGATGAACTATAAAATTGTATTTTCAGACATAGACGGAACTTTACTTAACAACAAACGCGAGCTTTCTCCAGCCACTATTGAAGCTGTAAAGAAGCTTGAAAATAAAGTGCCATTCGTGTTGATTTCTGCCAGAATGCCTGCTGCCATGCGCCATCTGCAGGAAGAACTAAATATATCCTCATTACCAATAATCTGTTACAATGGAGGATTAATTCTCGCAGATAATGAAGTAATGAGTACAACGGAAATTCCGCTGGAAATAGTTGAAAAACTTAGCAATTGGAACCCTTTTAACTGTCATCTCAGTCTCTACCATAAAGATGAATGGTACGTTCCTCAAGTGGACCAATGGACCGACCGGGAAGTAAACAACACCAAAGTCGAACCGCAGGTAAAAAAGAATTATGAGGTTATAAAAAAGTGGAAAAAAGAAAACAAGGGGGCTCATAAAATTATGGCAATGGGTGAAGTCTCTCATATTGATGAAATAAGAGATTATCTTGAAGAGCAATTTCCCGGACAGTTACACCTATACAGATCTAAAGATACTTATCTTGAGATTGCACCTAAATCTATTTCCAAATTCACTGCTATAGAGCTGCTGTTAAAGGAATTTTATAAACTCACGCCCCAGGACGCAGTTGCTATTGGTGATAATTACAATGACGTAGAAATGCTGAAAAATGTAGGATATGGAGTAGCGGTAGGTAATGCACGAGAAGAATGTAAAGAAGTGGCTCAAACCGTATGCGAAAAAAGTATTGAAGACGGTGTAGCAAAGGTTCTGGCAAAAATATTTCAGCATTAAATCACTTTTCAACACCACCTAAACTTAACTATAGTTTAAGAAAAATTGTAATTTGGCGGCCAAACTTAATTGAGTTATGGAAAACGGCCCTTTGTTCACCAATGATGCCATTGTTTTAGGAATTTTAATGATAGCCCTGGGCTTCGTTTTTTATACTTCCTCTAAGGAGGAAGGTTTCTGGAAAAAGTTTTATTCGGTAGTACCTGCACTTCTCATGTGCTATCTCATCCCTGCAATTTTCAACTCCCTGGGGATAATTTCCGATTCTGTTTCTCAGTTGTACTATATTGCCAGTAGATTTTTACTTCCTGCTTCATTGGTGCTCATGACTTTAAGCATTGACTTAAAGGCCATATTCAATTTGGGACCAAAAGCTCTTATTATGTTCTTTACAGGTACTTTGGGTATTATAATAGGTGGACCTTTGGCTATCCTCATTATTTCTGTGTTTTCTCCTGAAACTGTGGGTGGTGTAGGTCCTGATGCCGTTTGGAGAGGCCTTTCCACACTTGCTTAAGCAGCTGGATTGGTGGCGGTGCTAACCAGGCAGCTATGCTTGAAATCTACGAGTACAATCCTAATCTTTATGGAGGAATGGTTCTGGTAGATATAGTCGTTGCCAATTTGTGGATGGCGATAATTCTATTCGGAATTGGAAGAAATGAAAAAATAGATAAATGGTTAAAAGCTGACGACTCAGCAATAACAACACTTAAAAATAAAGTAGCCTCCTATGCTGAAAGTGTTACCCGAAATCCCTCTCTGGCAGATCTTATGATCATGTTGGCAATAGCATTTGGAGCTGTAGGAATAGCCCATTGGGGAGCAGATTGGATTTCGGCTATACTTGTAGAGAATTTTCCTGTTTTTAGTGATAATAAAAGTGCACTTGCTTCTTTCGCCTCCTCTTTTTTCTGGATGATCTCAATTGCCACAGCCATTGGAATAATTTTATCCTTCACAAGGTTTAAAACTTACGAAGGTGCTTAGGTGCCAGTAAATTAGGAAGTGTGTTCATTTATATTCTAGTTGCCACAATAGGAATGAAGATGGATCTTACTATGGTATTCGACAATCCCGGACTCATTGGCATAGGTCTGGTGTGGATGGCAATTCACGCGGGGCTTTTAATTTTAGTGGCCAAATTAATTAAAGCGCCCTACTTTTTTCTTGCCGTTGGAAGCCAGGCAAATGTTGGTGGAGCAGCCAGTGCTCCGGTAGTCGCTGCAGCTTTTCACCCATCTCTTGCTACAGTAGGAGTGCTGCTTGCAGTGTTTGGATATGTAGTTGGAACATACGGCGCAATTTTGTGCACAATTTTAATGCAATTAGCCGCTGCGGGTTAGCAATAAATCAAAAATTATCCCATATTTGTGACCCAAAATTCATTGCTGTTTCATGAAAAAATTAGGTTTTTTTACTCTTGTGTTTTTCACCCTAATCGCCTGTTCTACAAAGGAGAACAATTTTAAAGTATCCGGAAGTGTGAAAGGATTGAAGAAGGGTACTCTATATCTTCAAAAGATTGAAGATACTATGCTTGTTAATGTAGATTCTGTGGTCATTAAAGGAGACGCAAATTTTGTACTGGAAGACTACCTGGAAAGCCCGCAGATCATGTATTTGTACCTGGATAAAGTTGATAATGTACAGTACGACGACAGGATCGAATTTTTTGCTGAAGAAGGAGAAGTAACCATAAATACCACGCTTAAAAATTTTGAAATAGATGCCAAAGTAAACGGATCTGCAAATCAGGAAAAGCTTGCAGAATACCGTCAAATGATGAGGAGGTTCAATGACAAAAATTTGGAATTGATCCAGCAAAATTTTGAAGCTCAAAGAGATGAAAATGATTCACTTTTACTAAAGACGAATGAGGCGTACGATCAATTACTTAAAAGGAAGTATTTATATACCGTGAACTTCGCCATTAATAACAAAAATTTGGAGTTAGCTCCTTATCTTGCTCTTTCTGAAGTTTTTGATGCAAACATAAAATATCTGGATACTATATATATTTCCATGACTCCACAAGTTCAAAAATCTATGTATGGAAAGGAACTTAAAGACTTTCTACAGGAAAGAAGAAGGCTGGAAAAACTGGAAGCGAAGGTTACAGAAGAATAATTTCTGTCAAAGGAATCTAAAACCGGAAAGTATTTTTCCGGTTTTTTTATTTCAGGTTTAATAAAGCTTTAATACAATATACACTTTACCTCCAAAGGTTTATTATTTCCTTAGCGAGACTTCCCTCTCTGTTTCATTATATTTATTGAAAACCACTGGAATGGCGAGGAAAATAATAGTAGATAAGCAGTACGATGTAATATGTGTAGGAGGAGGAATAATGAGCGCGACCCTGGCGCTAATTTTAAAACTACTTGACCCCGAACTCAAAATTGTAATTTTTGAACGCTTAGATGAAGTAGGCCTGGAAAGTTCCGCAGCCAGAAATAATGCAGGAACCTACCACTCTGCCCTCTGCGAACTTAACTATACTCCGGAAAAAGAAGATGGTTCAATTGATGTCACCAAGGCACTAAAAATATTTTCCCAGTTTGAACAATCCAAACACTTTTGGTCTTTTCTTATGAAAGAAGGACTTATTAAAGATCCTGCACAGTTTATACACTCTATCCCCCACCATAGCTGGGTAAGAGGTGAAAAGAATGTACGATTTCTTAAGAAGCGATATGAGGCATTACAGTTCTATTTCATGTTTGAAAATATGAAATATTCAGAAGATGATGCTATTCTTAAAGACTGGTTTCCTCTAATAATGGAGAATCGTGACAGTGAAAATCCTACAAGTGCCACGAGAATGGAGACAGGAACCGGAGTAAACTTTGGAACACTTACCAAAGATCTAATACATATTTTAAGAACCCAATTTGATGTACCAGTTTTAAATAATCACGAGGTCCTGGATGTAGATCCCGAGAGGAAGTCGGGATGGCTGGCAGAAGTTGAAAACCGTGATACTAAGGAAAAATTATACTTAGATTCCAAGAAAATATTTATTGGTGCAGGCGGAGCAGCGATACCTCTGTTGCAAAAAGTGGAGATAAAAGAAAAAGAGGGCTATGGAGGATTTCCCATTAGTGGTCAATGGCTTATGTGTAAAAATCCGGAAATTATTAAACAGCACAATGCCAAGGTGTACAGCAAGGCAGATATTGGATCACCTCCAATGTCTGTTCCACACCTTGATACCAGGTATATCAATGGTAAGAAAGAGTTATTATTTGGTCCTTTCGCTTACTTTAGCACCAAATTTTTAAAAGAAGGCTCTTATGCCGATCTTCCAAAAAGTATAAATTTTAGCAATCTCCCAGCAATGTGGGGAGTATTCTGGCATAATCTTCCTTTAACAAAATATCTGTTAGATCAGGTAAAAATGACCCACAAAGACAGAATTGAAGAATTGAGGGTGTTTATTAAAGATGCTAAACCAGAAGACTGGGAGCTTGAAGTCGCAGGACAACGGGTACAAATAATTAAAAGAGATGCAGAAGAAGGAGGAGTTTTAGAATTTGGGACAGATGTTGTTCATAACAACGACGGTTCTATAACCGCATTATTGGGAGCCTCTCCGGGAGCTTCGGTTTCGGTACATGTAATGCTGGATGTAATAAAAATTGGATTCCCGGCGAAGATCGAGAGCAAAGCCTGGAGACGAAAACTGTCTGAAATGATTCCTTTTTATGACAGGAGTATTTTGGATCATAAGACAGAATTCAGGAAAAAGCAGGAGGAAAATGCGGAACTGCTAAAGTTGAATGCCGCTTATTAAAAACAGAATGTTTCGTACTTAAAACGATATGCCGCTCCTAAGGAGCTGATTACCATTAAGACATCACTTCTGTATAGGTCCTCTCTGAGGTTGAACCACTTCCCTACTTTTTACTTGGAATTACCAATTATAAAGCTCCGGAGGAGCGGACTTTCTCTATAAATACACCCCCCATTAAATTGAGTTCCGGAGGAGGGTTATATCTATAGAAATACAATTCCCCTAAAATAATGAGCTCCGGCGGAGCGAAATGGTTTAAATATGAATTTTGACACAAAGGAAATTGATCTTAAATATGCCACGAGTCTGAAACATTTTGAGATATAGGTAATGAATAATATACCGCTCCTACCGAGCTGATTAACTAAAAATACGCTTCTATACAGGTCCTCTCTGAGGTTGAACCACTTTCCTTCTTTTTACCTGGAATTACAAATTATAAAGCTCCGGAGGAGCGGAATGTCTCTAGAAGTACACCCCCAATGAGTTGAGCTCCGAAGGAGCGTTATGTTTATAGAAATACAATTCTCCTGAGATAAGGAGCTCCGAAGGAGCGAAATGATTTAACCTAAGTTTTGACACCGAAGAAATTGATCTTAAAATATGCCACAGGTCTGAACCATTTTGAGACTTGAGTCTTGAAAAATATGTCGCTCCTACGGAGCTATTTATCATTTAGACATACCCTTCTATATATATGTCGCCTCTCTGAGGCTGAATTATCCTCCCGGGAATTAAGACTTGAATCAAGAAGCTATAAAACCTCCGGAGAAGCGGACTGTCTCTATAAATACACCCCCTAATAAAATGAGCTCCGGAGGAGCGTTATGTTTTAAAAATAACATTTCTCCTGAGAAAAGAGCTACGGAGGAGCGCAATACGCGTTATTGGAAGTATAAATGCAGTTATGTTAAATAAAAAAGCTCCTAAAAAGGAGCTTTAAAAAGAGCCGATGGAGGGACTCGAACCCACGACCTGCTGATTACAAATCAGCTGCTCTAGCCAGCTGAGCTACATCGGCAATAAAATTTATTATAGCTGGTTAATTTTACCGACTAAAATTTGTGCTTTATTTTCAAGCTCTTTTTCTATAGCTTTAAAATGTTGCTTCTTATTTTCTACGTTTCTCTGGTTAATTTTTGACATTAACTCATCAAAACCTTGTATTGCTTCGTCAACGATCTCTTCAGTTTTCTTAGGATCCTGCTCAGGGTTTGCTAATTGATGAACGTATGCTGCTTCAATGATATCTCCCATCACATAATTCACGTCCCTCTTTAACAATCTTTTACTTGCCATTCCATTTTAATTTAGGCTGCGAATTTAAATCTAAAATTTGATTCTGCAAGCAACTTTGAAAAAATAATTATTAAGGCCAAAAGGCGCAACCAGTATTATTAATTCCACATCCGCCTGGTGCCAATCTATAATCTTCTCGTTCTGCTGGCACGGATCTATGATCCGTGCCCAACCTATCTTTCCCTCTTTCTGCTGGCGCGGATCTGTGATCCGTGCCCAACCTATCTTTAACCTTTTACCTCTTTGACTCTTTACCTCTTTATCTCTTTATCTCAACTACCCGTGTAAGTCACAAAATTCCTGGGAGTTTCATATAAAGTAACAGCCAGTTCAAGATCAGGATTTAAATTTGGCTTCAGTTTATTCCATATTACCACGGCAATATTTTCTGCTGTAGGATTAAGATTTTTAAACTCCTCCACTTCAATATTTAGATTCTTATGATCGAGAGCCGTTTCGACTTCAGAATAGATTAGATCCTTAAGCACTTTCATATCTACTACAAAACCTGTCTCAGGATCCACCTCCCCGGTTACTGAAACAACTAATTCATAATTATGCCCGTGAAAGTTCGGATTGCTGCACTTCCCAAAATTTCGCTTGTTTCTATCATCATCCCAATCCCTTTTATACAGCCTGTGCGCAGCATTAAAGTGCGCCTTCCTGTTCACGGTTACTCTCATTGCTCTATTGTTTGATAGTATTTGTCAAAGATGATCTTAAACCATTCAGTATATATCTGCGGATTTTCCTTCATATCCTTTTTCACTTCTTCCAGGCTTAGCCACTTATAATCGGCAGCCTCTTCCGGATTTAGTTTTGGCTCCTCATTAAATTTTCCTACCAGAATATGATCAAATTCGTGTTCCGTTAGACCGTTGTCAAAAGGCGCTTTATATATGAAAGATGTTGTGTCCTGTAGATCTGTACTAAATCCCATTTCTTCCTCAAGGCGTCGCTTTCCTGCTTCTATATTACTTTCCCCCTCCCGTTGATGGCTGCAACAGGTGTTGGTCCACAATCCGGGAGAATGGTATTTGGAATAGGCCCGCTGCTGTAACATTAATTCATTGCGATTATTGAAAATAAAAACAGAAAATGCCCTGTGCAAAAGTCCTTTCTCATGAGCTTCCATCTTAGGCATTAAACCTACCTGCTCATCCTTTTCATTAACCAATATTACTTTTTCTTCTGTCATAGCTACAAATGAGTTTCAAAAATACGAAAATGGGTTCTGGATAAAAAAGAAATTGTCTGCCAGAAAATTATACAAGGGTTTGTCCCTTCTGTATTCTGGTTTAAAATCTTTCTGCGGAATATTATTGAATTTCTAATCACAATATCCAATTCAAAAGGAGGATTTCATCCTTATATTATAAGCCCTGCAAGTCCTATTTTCTGATACAAAAATTTTATCTTTGCAGCCTTATTTTAGCACATGAAGTTTACCGACGAAATTAAACGCAGAAGAACATTTGGTATCATCTCTCACCCTGATGCCGGGAAAACCACTTTAACCGAAAAGCTGTTGCTTTTTGGAGGGGCTATACAGGAAGCAGGGGCTGTTAAATCCAACAAGATCAAAAAGGGAGCTACCAGTGACTTTATGGAAATTGAGAGGCAGAGGGGAATTTCTGTAGCGACGTCTGTTCTTGCATTTGAATACGATGGAACAAAAATTAATATCCTCGACACGCCCGGACACAAGGATTTTGCTGAAGATACTTTTCGCACGCTAACTGCAGTAGATAGTGTTATTGTAGTTATTGATGTTGCAAAGGGGGTCGAGGAGCAAACTGAAAAGCTTGTTGAAGTTTGCCGGATGCGAAATATCCCGATGATCGTCTTTATAAATAAACTGGACAGGGAAGGAAAGGACGCTTTTGAACTTCTTGATGAAATCGAGCAAAAATTAAACCTAACCGTTACCCCCTTAAGTTTTCCAATTGGGATGGGATACGACTTCAAGGGAATTTACAATATTTGGGAAAAGAATGTGAATTTGTTCACTAAGTGATCCTAAGAGAGATATTGAAGACACTGTAGAAATTTCTGATCTTACTTCGAAAGAATTAGATCAATTAATCGGTGAAAAAGCAGCAAATAATTTACGGGAAGAACTGGATCTTGCACAGGGAGTCTATCCGGAATTTGACAAGGAAGCATACCTGGCTGGAAATCTGCAGCCTGTATTTTTCGGTTCTGCATTAAACAATTTTGGAGTTAGAGAATTGTTAGATTGTTTTGTTGCTATTGCCCCTACCCCTCGTGCAAAAGACAGCGACTCCAGAACTGTAAAACCGGATGAAAATGAATTCACTTGCTTTGTGTTCAAGATCCATGCGAATATGGATCCCAAGCACCGTGACCGACTTGCATTTGTGAAAATCGTTTCCGGGAAATTTGAAAGGAACAAGCCATATCTTCATGTACGCCACGGAAAAAATCTGAAGTTTTCAAGTCCCAATGCTTTTTTTGCTGAAAAGAAAGAAGTTGTGGATACATCTTATCCGGGAGACATTGTGGGCCTTCACGATACCGGAAATTTTAAAATTGGAGATACTTTGACCGAAGGAGAAGAACTCAACTACAGAGGAATTCCAAGTTTCTCTCCGGAACATTTCCGTTATGTAAATAATGCAGATCCTATGAAAGCAAAGCAGCTGGAAAAAGGATTGGACCAGTTAATGGATGAAGGTGTAGCGCAGTTATTTACTCTCGAGTTAAACGGAAGAAAAGTTATTGGTACGGTAGGAGCTTTACAGTTTGAAGTCATACAGTACAGGCTTGAACACGAATATAGTGCAAAGTGTAGCTATGAAAACTTAAACGTTTATAAAGCAACCTGGGTAGAACCTGAAAATCCCAAAAGTGAAGAATTTAAAGACTTTAAACGGGTGAAGGCAAAATTTCTGGCAAAAGACAAAAGAGGACAATTAGTATTCCTGGCAGACTCTCAATTTTCTCTGCAAATGACACAGCAGAAATATCCTTCAATTAAATTTCATTTCGTCTCGGAGTTCAAATAGTTGCTAAAGAGAATTACTGTCAGGCACTGAAATGACTTTTGATGGCTTTCCTTCCTAATGCAGCGGGTACCTCTTATTAATCTATACAAACTGTCGCAGGAAATTTGCTTCAGGCACTATAATTTTTTTTGAGAAACGCCCTACTCAAAATTTGAAGTTGCACATCTTTTATATTCATAAATGTCATATGACTTAATCCCTTTTGGAATTAAAACTTCTTTTTCCCAATAAAATCTCGAAGAACAACTTAAAATCTGATATCAGGCTCCAGAAAGGATATTTAAAAGTTGCAGGTTTATTCCTCTCAAAAAAGGCGTGTCCTATCCAGGCAAAAGCATATCCCACAACGGGCACAAATATCCACTCCCATCCCCAATCCCAGATGATTGCCAGGAAAAGCAAAACAAAAACTAAGAATGTTCCTATAAAATGCAGAATCCTGCTGGTCTTATTCCTGTGCTCACTTAAATAGAAGCGATAGAACTCCTTGTAAGTCTTAATCCGTTCTGCCATAGATATTAGGTAAAGCTTATTTATTCAGAAAGTACCTTCATAAAACAAACGCTGTTCTCCACTCCTGCATACTGCCCGTAATTAGGAATTATGCTGTACCCATTCTTTTTGTAAAGCTGAATAGCATCCGGCTGCCGTATTCCTGTTTCTAAGATACATTTCCTAAAAGAAAGTTCTGCAGCCCATTTTTCCAATTCTTTGAGTACTACTGAAGCTAAACCTTTGCCCCTGCTTTCAGGCTTAACAAACATCCGCTTCACTTCTGCAACTCCGGGTTCAAATTCTTTAAGTGCTCCACATCCCACCGGAGACTCATTTTCATAAAGGATAATAAAACATTTTATCCTGTCCAGCTTATTGTATTGATCGTAAAAGGAATGTTCTTCCCCATCGGTTACTGCCAACTCCTTATCAAGTTGTTTAATTAGCAATAGAAGATCCTGATCTTCTGCATTTGTTCTTTTAGTTTGAATCACCTGTATCTGTTCAATTAGATCCTATAAAAAAGCGTTTTAATTAAATGGTGGGTAATTTCCTTCTACACCAATTTTCAAGTTTCCCATATTTTTCTTTGCGGTAGTCAAGCGTTTGAAATATAGAATTTTGAAAACCTATAGTTCTACGGTCATTGTCTCTCGGGAAAAATTTGAGGTCGCCAATGAGAGAATCAATTACAGTAAGTTCGATAAAAACGCCGTCATAGGTTATTTGAGTAAAAAGGGAATCCTTATAAATCGTGTCGATCCTGAGATGATCGGCAGAGAGATATCCCACAAAATAACTGAATATCTTGTAAGGGAATTTGTTACCAGCTAACTTTTTTCTATTCACATAGAACACATTTGAGTTCCATTTGCCAAGTATACTAATTTCCTGATTCTCATCGTCGGAAGTTGCTATTAATTTTTTGGTGAGTTTTTTCATCTTTTTAGAAGTGAAAACAGGCGTTACCATATTCAATTTGAAAATATTACTGTAATTGAATTTAAGAAAAAACCCAAAGTTTTCATGTGGTTCAACATCTAACAATGCTCGGATCGTTTATATATTATAGAACTTGTAAGGCAGATAACTTTATAAGAAACAAATCTATTGTCTAAACAATTAATCACCTCCTATCCTATATTGAGAAAAAAGAAAACCCGAAGGCCGAGACTTCGGGTAATATTTTATGCCTGTCCTGTAGGACCAAAATTCAGGGGAATAGGAGGCTGCTCGTAATCTTTAATCTCCCCGTGTGCCTTTTCAAACCTCTGAACATTATCTGCTAATGCTTTTAAAAGTCGCTTAGCGTGTTGCGGGGTAAGTATTATACGGGACTTCACCTTACTTTTCGGTGTACCGGGCATAATACTGACAAAATCTACCACAAATTCAGAAACTGAATGGTTTATTATGGCAAGGTTTGAATAAGTTCCTTCAGCTATTTTTTCATCTAATTCTATGTTGATCTGTCCTTTTTTAGGTTTTTTTTCTTCACTCATAATTTTATGTTTACAATATAAAGGTACAAAAAGAGGCTCTATAAGGAGCCTCTGATGTTTATAAAAGAAAAAGGGCCGCGAATGCGACCCTTTCATATTTGCTGTTAGTTATAATTAACTTCCTGCTTTTTCTCCATCATTTCATCAAATTCCTCTTTGGAACCAACGATAATGTGGTCATACTCTCTCATACCTGTACCTGCAGGAATCTTATGTCCTACAATTACATTTTCCTTAAGACCTTCAAGATCATCAATTTTACCGCTTACCGCAGCTTCGTTAAGAACCTTCGTTGTTTCCTGGAAGGAAGCAGCCGATATAAAGGATTTTGTTTGAAGAGAAGCTCTTGTAATACCCTGAAGGATTGGAGTTGCAGTTGCAGCAACAGCATCCCTTGCAGTAGCAAGTTCTTTATCTTCTCTTCTCAATGAGGAGTTCTCGTCTCTTAGATCTCTTAAACTAATGATTTGACCCGGTTTAAGATTAGCTGAATCACCCGCACTCTCCACTACTTTCATTCCGAAGATCTTATCGTTCTCATCAATGAAATCTGCTTTGTGAATTAACTGGTTTTCAAGGAAAATTGTATCTCCCGGATCAACTATTCTTACCTTACGCATCATCTGGCGAACAACAACTTCAAAATGTTTGTCATTGATCTTCACCCCTTGTAAACGATATACTTCCTGTACTTCGTTCACAAGATATTGTTGTACTGCGTTTGGTCCTTTGATTGCAAGAATATCTTCCGGAGTTATAGAACCGTCAGATAATGGCATTCCCGCACGTACATAATCGTTCTCCTGAACAAGGATCTGGTTAGAAAGTTTTACTAAATACTTTTTAACTTCTCCAAGTTTGGATTCAATGATGATCTCACGGTTACCTCTCTTAATCTTTCCGAAGGAAACAACACCATCAATCTCGCTTACTACAGCAGGGTTTGAAGGGTTACGTGCTTCGAACAATTCAGTAACTCTTGGAAGACCACCCGTAATATCACCTGCTTTAGATGATCTACGTGGAATCTTAACCAAAATCTTACCTACTTTAATCTTCTCGTCTTTGTCAACCATAAGGTGAGCTCCAACAGGAAGGTTGTAAGAACGAATTACTTCATCTTTCTTACCTAAAATAGATAAAGTAGGAATAAGCTTCTTGTTTTTAGATTCAGAAATAACTTTCTCCTGGAATCCTGTTTGCTCATCTATCTCTACCTGATAAGTAAGACCCTGTTCAATGTTTTCATATTTTACCTTACAAGCAAATTCTGAAATAATTACACCGTTATATGGATCCCACTGGCATATAAGATCATTTCTCTTCACCTCGTCACCATCATTGATAAAGATCTGTGAACCATAAGGAATGTTACTTGTAGTAAGTACAACCCCGGTTTTCTTATCTTTCAACTTAAGTTCAGATGTTCTGGAAATTACGATGTCGGTAATAGAACCATCAGGTCCTTCTCCCTGTACTACTTTAAGATCTTCAATCTCGGCAATACCATCAAATTTCGCTACCAGTTTATTTTCTTCAGAAATGTTACCTGCAATACCACCCACGTGGAAGGTACGTAGTGTAAGCTGAGTTCCCGGCTCCCCAATAGACTGGGCAGCAACAACTCCTACAGCTTCTCCTCTTTGAACCATCTTATTAGTTGCCAGGTTTCTACCGTAACATTTTCCGCAAATACCTTTTTTGGCTTCACAGGTAAGTGGCGAACGCACTTCAACTGTTTCAATTGGAGCCTCATTGATTTTTGCTACTGCAGCTTCACCTATCTCTTCTCCTGTTTTAACAAGTAATTCTTCAGTTAGCGGGTTGTATATATCATTAAGAGAAATACGACCCAATATTCTTTCTCCAAGAGATTCAACGATCTCGTCATTCTTCTTAAGTGGCGCAACTTCTACTCCTCTTAAAGTTCCACAGTCTTCACTGTTAACAATTACGTCCTGAGAAACATCCACCAATCGACGGGTTAAATAACCTGCATCGGCAGTTTTAAGAGCGGTATCGGCAAGACCTTTACGTGCACCGTGAGTAGAGATAAAGTATTCAAGAATTGAAAGACCTTCCTTAAAGTTAGAAAGAATCGGGTTCTCAATAATTTCACCTCCACCTGAGTTAGATTTCTTAGGCTTCGCCATCAATCCACGCATCCCGGTTAACTGACGGATCTGTTCTTTAGATCCCCTCGCACCAGAGTCAAGCATCATATACACAGAGTTGAATCCCTGGTTATCTTCACGAATACGCTTCATAGCTAACTCAGTTAATCCTGCGTTAGTAGAAGTCCAGATATCAATAACCTGATTATAACGTTCGTTGTTGGTAATAAGACCCATGTTATAGTTTCCTATAATACCTTCAACCTGCTCGTTAGCGTCATCAATCATTGCCTGCTTTTCTTCAGGAATAATAATATCACCTAAACTGAATGATAAACCACCTGTATAAGCGAATTTATATCCAAGATCTTTGATATTGTCAAGGAAAGCTGCAGTTTCTGCAACGCTTGTCGCTTTTAATACACGTCCAATGATATCTCGAAGAGATTTCTTGGTCAAGACCTCGTTAATGAAACCTGCAGTTTCAGGAACAGATTCATTGAAAAGAACCCTACCTACAGTAGTTTCAATAATTTGATTTACTAAATGACCTGCTTCATTATAATCTTTAGCTCTAATTTTAATTACAGCATTAAGATCAACTTTTTTCTCATTGTAAGCGATCACAACTTCTTCAGCTGAGTAGAAAGTAAGGCCTTCACCTTTAATTTTTACTTCATCTGTAGATACTCTTGGTTTGGTCATATAATACAGACCCAAAACCATATCCTGAGATGGAACCGTAATTGGAGATCCATTTGCAGGGTTAAGAATATTATGAGAACCTAACATTAACAACTGAGCTTCCAAAATAGCCTCAGGTCCCAGTGGCAAGTGAACCGCCATCTGGTCACCATCGAAATCGGCATTGAATGCAGTACACGCCAGTGGGTGTAACTGAATCGCTTTTCCTTCGATAAGTTTTGGCTGGAAAGCCTGGATACCAAGTCTGTGAAGAGTTGGGGCCCGGTTAAGCAGTACAGGGTGTCCTTTAAGAACATTTTCTAAAATATCCCATACTACCTAGTTCTTTTTTATCTATGATCTTTTTAGCTGACTTTACAGTCTTTACAATACCTCTTTCGATCAACTTACGAATCACGAACGGCTTATAAAGCTCTGCAGCCATATCTTTTGGAAGACCACACTCAAACATTTTAAGCTCAGGTCCTACAACAATTACAGAACGTGCTGAATAATCCACACGCTTACCAAGCAGGTTTTGACGGAAACGTCCCTGTTTTCCTTTCAAGGAATCAGAAAGAGATTTCAACGGTCTGTTTGAGTCAGTTTTTACTGCTGAAGATTTTCTTGTGTTATCAAATAACGAATCCACAGCTTCCTGTAGCATACGCTTTTCGTTACGCAAGATTACTTCAGGAGCTTTAATTTCCATTAACCTTTTTAGACGGTTGTTACGGATAATAACTCTTCTGTAAAGGTCATTTAAATCTGAAGTAGCGAAACGTCCACCATCAAGTGGCACCAACGGCCTCAATTCAGGAGGAGTAATTGGAATAACTTTCATGATCATCCACTCAGGAAGGTTCTCCCTGTTCTCGTTTGCATCACGAAAAGATTCAACTACCTGAAGTCTTTTTAAGGCTTCAGTCTTACGTTGTTTGGATGTTTCGTTATTTGCTTTATGTCTTAGGTCGTAAGAAAGCTCATTAAGATCTATTCTTCTTAAAAGCTCGATAAGACATTCAGCTCCCATCTTTGCAATAAATTTATTTGGATCGTTATCTTCCAAATAAAGATTTTCCTGCGGAAGGGTATCAAGTATATCAAGATATTCCTCCTCTGTAAGGAAGTCCATCTTTTTAAGCTGTTGACCTTCAGAATTTTTAGCAATACCGGGTTGTATAACCACATATCTCTCATAATATATGATCATATCAAGTTTCTTGGAAGGTAATCCAAGAAGGTAACCTATTTTATTTGGTAGGGAACGGAAATACCAGATGTGAGCTACAGGAACTACCAGGTTGATATGTCCAACACGGTCACGTCTTACTTTCTTTTCTGTTACTTCTACTCCACAACGGTCACAAACAATTCCTTTGTACCGGATTCTTTTATATTTCCCACAGGCACATTCGTAATCCTTTACAGGACCAAAAATACGCTCACAGAATAAACCGTCCCGCTCAGGTTTGTGCGTACGGTAGTTAATAGTCTCAGGCTTTAGTACTTCCCCTCGAGATTCCGCCAAAATGGACTCGGGTGAAGCCAAACCTATAGAGATCTTGTTAAATCTCTTTTCTGTAGTATGTTCATTATTTCTAGCCATAATAATCTGTGCTGCTATAATTTTTGTGAAAATTCTGCTTTATAAGGGAATCACAACTTAGCGACTCCCTTTAAACAGCATATTATTCTTCTAATCTAATATCCAAACCTAAACCTTTCAATTCGTGCATTAATACGTTGAAAGATTCTGGTAATCCCGGCTCTGGCATTGGCTCCCCTTTTACGATTGCCTCGTAAGTTTTAGCTCTACCTATAACGTCATCAGATTTTACAGTTAAAATCTCTCTAAGGGTAGCTGATGCTCCATAAGCCTCAAGCGCCCAAACTTCCATTTCACCAAAACGCTGACCTCCAAACTGTGCCTTACCACCAAGCGGCTGCTGAGTAATAAGTGAGTATGGTCCAATTGAACGGGCGTGCATTTTATCGTCAATCATATGTCCTAATTTCAACATATAAATTACACCAACTGTTGCAGCCTGGTCAAATCTGTCTCCGGTACCACCATCATATAAGTGAGTATGTCCAAAGCGCGGTACACCTACTTCATCTGTAAGCTCATTTATTTGATCTAAAGTTGCACCATCAAAGATTGGAGTTGCATACTTTCTTCCAAGTTTTTGTCCAGCCCATCCTAACACAGTCTCGTAAATTTGACCAATGTTCATACGGGAAGGTACACCAAGCGGGTTAAGTACAATATCCACTGGAGTTCCGTCTTCAAGGAAAGGCATATCTTCCTGACGAACGATACGTGCAACAATACCTTTGTTACCGTGACGACCCGCCATTTTATCACCTACTTTAAGTTTTCTCTTCTTAGCTACATAAATCTTAGCTAATTTGATAATACCTGCAGGTAACTCATCTCCAACAGAGATCGTGAATTTCTCCCTTCTAAGGTTACCCTGAAGGTCATTTTCCTTGATCTTGTAATTGTGGATAAGATCTGCCACCAATTTGTTTAAGTGGTCATCTGTAGTCCAGGTTCCCTGTGTAAGGTGGATATAATCATCTACAGAGTTTAACATCTTAAGAGTATATTTTTTACCTTTTGGTAATACTTCCTCTCCAAGATCATTTTGAACTCCTTGTGCAGTTTTTCCACCAACAATAGCAAACAACTTATCTACTAATTCTGACTTAAGAATTGCAAACTTAGCATCATACTTTTTGTCCAATGCAGCTACATCTTCCTTATCCTGTACACGTTTGCGCTTATCTTTTACGGCACGGGCAAAAAGTTTCTTGTTAATAACAACACCTCTTAATGAAGGGTGAGCTTTTAACGAAGCATCTTTTACATCTCCAGCCTTGTCTCCAAAGATCGCTCTAAGTAATTTTTCTTCCGGAGTTGGATCGCTTTCACCTTTAGGAGTAATTTTTCCAATAAGAATATCACCAGGCTTCACTTCAGCTCCAATTCTAATCATACCGTTTTCATCAAGGTCTTTTGTAGCCTCTTCAGAAACGTTTGGTATATCATTAGTAAGTTCCTCGTTACCTAATTTGGTATCACGAACTTCCAGTGAATATTCATCTATATGAATAGAAGTGAAAACATCTTCTCTTACCACTCTTTCAGAAATAACTATCGCATCCTCGAAGTTATATCCTTTCCAGGGCATGAAAGCAACTTTCATGTTTCTTCCCAGTGCAAGTTCTCCGGCCTCGGTTGCATAACCCTGGCAAAGCACCTGTCCTGTAGTTACTCTATCACCTACACGCACAATTGGCTTAAGGTTAATAGAAGTTCCCTGGTTGGTTTTTCTGAATTTTATTAATTCATAAGTTTTTGAATCACTGTCAAAACTTACCATTCTCTCTTCCTCTGTCCGGTCGTATTTAATGGTAATTCTTTCAGCATCCACATATTCTACAACTCCAGCTCCTTCAGCATTTATTAATACTCTGGAGTCTGTCGCTACAGCTCTCTCAAGACCAGTTCCCACAATTGGAGATTCTGCTCTTAATAAAGGAACTGCCTGACGCATCATGTTTGATCCCATCAACGCCCTGTTCGCATCATCGTGCTCCAGGAATGGAATTAAGGATGCCGAAATAGAAGCAATCTGGTTTGGAGCAACGTCAGTATAATGAACTGTAATTGGCTCTACTACCGGGAAATCTCCTTCTTCACGGGCAATTACTCTTTCAGCATTGATTGTTCCATCGTCATCAAGAGAAATGTTAGCCTGAGCTATCAATTTATCTTCTTCTTCTTCAGCACTTAAGTAAATAGGATCTTGTGAAAAATCTATTTTACCATTGGTCACTGTACGATAAGGAGTTTCAATAAAGCCCATCCCGTTAACTTTGGCAAATACAGCCAAAGAAGAGATCAAACCAATGTTTGGTCCCTCAGGAGTTTCAATAGGACACAACCTTCCGTAGTGAGTATAGTGAACGTCACGAACCTCGAATCCTGCACGCTCCCTGGAAAGTCCCCCAGGTCCTAGTGCGGAAAGTCTACGTTTGTGAGTAATCTCTGCCAGTGGATTCGTTTGATCCATGAACTGAGATAACTGGTTTGTTCCAAAAAATGAATTGATAACTGAAGATAATGTCTTCGCGTTGATCAAATCTATAGGAGTAAATACCTCGTTGTCACGTACGTTCATTCTCTCACGAATTGTACGGGCCATACGAGCCAAACCAACACCAAACTGCTGAGAAAGCTGCTCTCCTACTGTTCTAACACGACGGTTAGATAAGTGATCAATATCATCAATCTCTGCCTTTGAGTTAATTAACTCAATTAAGTATTTAACAATGGTAATAATATCTTCTTTGGTAAGCACCTGCTTATCCATTCCAATATCAAGACCAAGTTTTTTGTTCATTCTATATCGTCCTACTTCACCAAGGCTATAGCGTTGGTCAGAGAAGAACAATTTGTCAATAATACCACGCGCAGTTTCTTCATCCGGCGGCTCAGCATTACGTAATTGACGGTAAATGTGTTCTACTGCCTCTTTTTCAGAGTTAGTAGGATCCTTTTGTAATGTATTGTGAATAATAGCGTAATCACCTGTAGAATTATCCTCTTTGTGAAGAAGGATAGTTTTAGTTCCGGTTTCAAGGATTTCCTCTACGTGATCTTTATCAAGTTCGGTATCACGATCAAGAACGATCTCGTTACGCTCAATAGAAACAACTTCGCTAAGTATCTTCATCCACGAAATCCTCGTACCAGGTATTTAATACCCTTGCAGCAAGTTTTCTACCTAAATATTTCTTTAATCCTGTTTTAGAAACTTTCACTTCTTCAGCAAGGTCGAAGATCTCAAGGATATCCTTATCTCTTTCAAAACCAATAGCACGGAAAAGTGTAGTTACAGGTAATTTTTTCTTTCTATCGATATAAGCATACATCACGTTGTTTATATCGGTAGCAAATTCTATCCAGGATCCTTTAAACGGGATAATTCTGGCAGAATAAAGTTTAGTTCCATTTGCATGGAATGACTGTCCAAAGAATACACCGGGGGAACGATGTAATTGGGAAACAACTACTCTCTCAGCACCGTTGATGCAAAAAGTCCCACTTGGGGTCATATAAGGGATGGTTCCTAAGTAAACATCTTGTACAATGGTTTCGAAATCTTCATGTTCGGGATCTGTACAATATAGTTTTAAGCGGGCTTTAAGCGGTACGCTATATGTCAATCCACGTTCAATACATTCCTGTATGGAATATCTTGGTGGGTCCACAAAGTAATCTAAGAATTCTAATACGAATTGATTACGGGTGTCTGTAATGGGAAAGTTTTCCATGAAGGTATTATACAGACCTTCGTCTCCCCTTTCTTCTGATTTAGTTTCTAATTGAAAGAAATCCTGAAATGACTTAATTTGGATGTCCAAAAAGTCCGGGTATTCAGGTTTGTTCTTTACGGAAGAGAAATTCAATCTTTCAGTTTGCGTTGCTAACATCAATGGACGGAATTATATTTAGTTATATATGTGGGTGCGCTACAAGGACTATACCATTATAGACGCAAAAGGGTTTAGACCTTCAGGACCGAATCCTGAGGTCTAAACCTAAATAATATTGCTTTGTCAAGCTTATTTAAGCTCAACCTCGGCTCCTGCTTCTTCTAACTGTGTTTTTAATGCTTCAGCTTCGTCTTTAGAAACTCCTTCTTTAACTGGACGTGGAGCGTTGTCTACCAATTCTTTTGCGTCTTTAAGACCAAGACTGGTAAGCTCTTTTACCAATTTAACTACTGCAAGCTTAGAAGCTCCAGCTGCTTTAAGGATTACATCAAATTCAGTTTGCTCTTCAGCGGCTTCTTCACCACCACCAGCACCACCAGCAGCAACAGCTACAGCAGCAGCAGCAGGCTCGATACCATACTCTTCTTTTAATATTGTAGCTAATTCATTAACTTCTTTTACTGTTAAGTTAACTAATTGCTCTGCGAAATCTTTTAAATCTGCCATTTTCTATCGTTTTAAAATGTTCTTTAATTATATAATTGTTAAAAAGTGCGTACTTGTTTATCCTTCTTTTTCAGAAAGAGTTTTAAGAATTCCAGCTATCTTACCACCACCAGACTTAAGCGCAGAAATAACATTCTTCGCAGGTGATTGAAGTAATCCAACGATATCTCCAATAACTTCTTCTTTAGATTTAATATTAACCAGGTTGTCCAGGTTATTATCACCTAAATAAACAGCCTCTTCAATGAAAGCTCCTTTAAGTAATGGTTTGTCAGATTTTTTTCTGAATTCTTTGATAACTTTGGCCGGAGCATTTCCAACCTCAGAAAACATTATTGAAGTATTGCCTTTTAAAACTGAAGGAAGTTCTCCGAATTCTTTATCGGAAGCTTCCATAGCTTTTGCAAGCAATGTATTTTTAACTACTGCAAGTTTTATGTTTGCTTTAAAACAAGCTCTACGTAAGTTTGAAGTATTTAAGGCATTAAGGCCAGAAATATCAGCAAGGTAAATAATATTGTTATTTGCTAACTGCGCAGTTAAATCTTCAATTACTATTGATTTTTCTTCTCTTGTCATAATCTTAAATATTATTGCTCAGTGAACCTTTTGGTATCAATTTCAACACTTGGGCTCATTGTAGAAGAGATGTGGATACTTTTAATATAAACTCCCTTTGCAGCCACTGGCTTCAACTTAACCAACGTAGTTAATAATTCTCTTGCGTTTCCGGCAATTTTATCGGCATCAAAAGATGCTTTTCCAATACCTGCGTGTACAATACCCGTTTTGTCAACTTTAAAGTCAATCTTACCAGCTTTAACATCAGATACTGCTTTTGCAACATCCATAGTTACTGTACTAGTTTTAGGGTTAGGCATTAAACCACGGGGTCCTAATACTCTACCAAGAGGTCCTAATTTACCCATAACACTAGGCATGGTGATTATAACATCAACATCTGTCCAACCTCCTTTAATTTTATCGAGGTACTCATCTAATCCTACATAGTCTGCACTAAGCTTCTTTAGCTTCTGCCTCCTTGTCTGGAGTCACTAAAGCAAGAACTTTTACGTCTTTACCTGTACCGTGTGGAAGTGTAACAACACCTCTTACCATTTGATTAGCTTTACGTGGATCTACGTTCAAACGAACCGCAAGATCTACAGAAGCATCAAATTTTTCGTAGGATATTTCTTTTACTAAAGCAGAGGCTTCAGCTACCGAATACAGTTTTCCGTTTTCGATTTTTGACTGAGCTTCTTTAAGCTTTTTAGTTACTTTTGCCATTTTTGATTTTGTTTTGGATTAAAACGGCGCCTGCCCTTTAATAGTTACACCCATAGAGCGAGCAGTTCCCGCTACCATTTTCATAGCTGATTCTACGGTAAATGCGTTTAAATCCTGCATCTTATCTTCAGCAATCGCTCTAACCTGATCCCAGGACATGCTGGCGATCTTTTTACGGTTAGGCTCTCCTGATCCTTTTTTGGTTTTAGCTGCTTCCATAATTTGCACTGCAGCTTAGGTGGAGTTTTAATTACAAAATCAAAAGACTTATCTTTATAAACTGTAATTTGAACAGGTAAAACTTTACCTGGCTTATCCTGGGTTCTAGCATTGAATTGCTTACAGAACTCCATTATATTAACTCCGGCAGCACCTAAAGCAGGTCCAACTGGTGGTGATGGGTTAGCAGCACCTCCACGAACTTGTAGTTTAACAACTTTACTTACTTCTTTTGCCATTTTTGTTATTTTTAGGTGATAGTTTTAAGAGTGGAAGCTTTAAAAACTATCAAAAATATATGTAACAGTTATTACCTTTATACTTTTTCTACTTGCATATAGCTAAGTTCCAATGGAGTTTTTCTTCCGAAAATTTTCACCATTACTTCAAGCTTACGCTTTTCTTCATTTATTTTCTCAACCGTACCATTAAATCCATTAAAAGGACCATCTATAACCTTAATAGTCTCTCCAATAGTGAATGGTATTGCAACATTGTCTGCTTTTACTGAAAGTTCATCAACTTTACCGAGCATCCTGTTAACCTCAGACCTTCTAAGCGGAACCGGATCACCACCTTTAGTTTCACCTAAAAATCCTATAACACCGTTAATAGATTTAATGATATGTGGAATCTCTCCTGAAAGGTTCGCAAGAATCATTACATACCCAGGGAAGTAAACACGTTCCTTGTTTATCTTCTTTCCGTTTCTTATCTGGATAACTTTTTCGGTAGGAACAAGAACCTCGCTTACAAGATCCTCCATACCCTGGTGAGATATCTCACGTTCGATATACTCCTTAACCTTATTTTCCTGACCACTTACGGCACGAACTACATACCATTTTTTATCCTTAACTTCTGCCATAGCCATATTTTATGATTTAATCCATTCAAAATACTGTTCAATGGCTGAACTAAATACGGTATCTATACCCCAGATAGCCAATGAAAATATAATTGAAAAAACAGCTACAACTATTGTAAGCCTTTGAGCCTCCGGCCAGGTTGGCCAGGTAACGTGGTTTTTCAACTCGTTGTAAGACTCTGAAATATAATTGACGATTCCTGCCATTGTATTCTACTATTTTCACGGTTTCAAAGACTTTCCGGGAGGTAAGGCTTCTCGCCACGATGATTCTTGTTATATAAAATTACCTTAACAGAAGTAACTTTTATGCACGGGTTGAGAGACTCGAACTCCCGACACCTGGTTTTGGAGACCAGTGCTCTACCAACTGAGCTAAACCCGTTTATACTTTTCCCTGTAAATAACTTTATCAGGGTAAGCCCTAAATATAAGTGAAGGTATCCTGAGTGTACAGGATACCTTACCTATATATAAATAATTTAGTCTAAAATTTCAGTTACCTGACCAGCACCTACTGTTCTACCACCCTCACGGATAGCGAAACGTAGACCAACGTTCATTGCGATAGCCTGGATCAATTCAACGTGAATTGTAAGGTTATCACCAGGCATTACCATTTCTACACCTTCTGGAAGAGAAATAGTTCCTGTCACGTCAGTTGTACGTACGTAAAACTGTGGACGGTAGTTATTGTGGAATGGAGTGTGACGTCCACCTTCTTCTTTTTTAAGGATATAAACCTCAGCTTTAAATTTAGCGTGTGGAGTTACAGATCCTGGCTTAGTGATAACCATACCTCTTGAGATTTGAGTTTTCTCAATACCTCTTAGAAGGATACCTACGTTATCTCCGGCTTCACCTCTGTCTAATATTTTACGGAACATTTCAACCCCGGTAATAGTAGAAGTTAATTTACCAGCACCCATACCAATGATCTCTACAGGATCTCCAGTGTTAGCAACACCAGTTTCAATACGTCCTGTTGCAACAGTACCACGACCAGTAATAGAGAATACATCCTCGATAGGCATCAAGAAAGGCTTATCAACATCACGCTCTGGCAATTCGATCCAGCTATCAACAGCTTCCATTAATTCTAAAACTGTATCAACCCATTTTTGTTCTCCGTTAAGAGCACCAAGAGCAGATCCTGAAATTACAGGTCCGTTATCACCATCATACTCATAGAATGAAAGTAATTCTCTGATTTCCATCTCAACAAGCTCCAATAATTCTTCATCGTCAACAAGGTCAACTTTATTCAAGAATACAACGATTCTTGGAATACCAACCTGACGTCCAAGAAGGATGTGCTCACGTGTTTGAGGCATTGGACCATCTGTAGCCGCAACAACCAAAATAGCACCGTCCATTTGAGCAGCACCTGTAACCATGTTCTTTACGTAATCCGCGTGACCAGGACAGTCAACGTGAGCGTAGTGACGGTTAGCAGTTGAGTACTCTACGTGTGAAGAGTTAATTGTAATACCTCTTTCTTTTTCTTCCGGAGCATTGTCGATTTGATCAAAAGACCTGGCTTCTGAATAACCAGCATCAGCCATTACTTTAGTAATCGCTGCAGTTAAAGTGGTTTTCCCGTGATCTACGTGTCCAATCGTACCAACGTTTAAGTGCGGTTTGGAACGACTATAAGTTTCCTTTGCCATAATTAATAATTATTTAATCTTAGTTATATATTAGTGTTCAATTTTATACAAAATTAAGAGCCAACGACGAGAATTGAACTCGTGACCTTTTCCTTACCAAGGAAACGCTCTACCCCTGAGCTACGTCGGCAAAAAAGGGCATCCCCACTAAGTATTACCTTATGGAGATAAGAACAAAAACAGTTCTATATTACCGTTTTGCCCAGAGCAGAGGATTTAATTAAATCTGAAATCCTCTCATTGAAACAGGCAATTCTATTGAATTACCTTCTCTTGCAAAGTATTCACTTACGTGAAGACTTTTTATAATCTGAAGAATATTACACACTTAGCGCAACAATTCTTCCTTGAGCGGGAGACCGCTTTCCTTCGATCGCTTTACAAGCTTACTCAGGACAGACTTCTCACCCTGCTCTCTGCTTATAAAGAAATTTGACTTACATCAAACCTCTTCTTCTTCAGAAAGACTTTGAGCGGGAGACCGGGTTCGAACTAAGCGACATTCAGCTTGGAAGGCTGACGCTCTACCAACTGAGCTACTCCCGCAAACTTTAAAATTCCAAGCCTCAACCTCCAAATTCCAATTTGGTATTTGGAATTTGTTATTTGGAATTTAATTATTGTGGGGAGAACAGGATTCGAACCTGTGAAGACATAGTCAGCAGATTTACAGTCTGCCCTCGTTGGCCGCTTGAGTATCTCCCCTTTAATTTCAATATTTCACAGAACCATTTTAAAAGTGGCTTGCTTTTTTTCGAGGTGCAAATTTAATTATAAATTTCCCCATCACAAAGCTTTTTCTTTCAAAATTTCAGAGCCGATGGAGGGACTCCCTTCGACTGCGCTCAGGATAAACTTCTCATCCCTCTTTTGTTGCTAAAATTAACATTCTAACACCTTACCTAAGCGGTTTTAACTTCAAAATTTCAGAGCCGATGGAGGGACTTCCTTCGACTTCGCTCAGGATAAACTTCTCATCCCTTTTTTGTTGCTAAAATTAACATTCTAACACCTTACCTAAGCGGTTTTAACTTCAAAATTTCAGAGCCGATGGAGGGACTCGAACCCACGACCTGCTGATTACAAATCAGCTGCTCTAGCCAGCTGAGCTACATCGGCTTTTTAATTACTTTTTTGGCATAAAAAAGTCCGCTATTTCTAACGGACTGCAAATGTATACATTTATTTTATTTCACAAAATAAATTTCATCAAAAAATGCATTAAGCATGCACTTTCATTTTCTCTTTTTTCTTCAACACCTGGCGCTGTAAAGTACTAACACACTCATCTACACACTCTTCAAATTTTTTACAGGTTTTTTTTGCAATTAAATCTCCACCGGGGATACTCAATAAAATTTCAGTGACTTTATTCTCTTTGTCACTTGTATTCTGAACTTTCAAATATACATCGGCAAAAACTATACGATCGTAATAATGTTCTAACTTATCCAGTCTAGCCTGGATAAAATTAATTAGCTTCTGGTCTGCGTGGAAATTGACTGACTGCACATTTACTTTCATGTTCTAAAAATTTAAAAATTAAACAATATTAAGTGTGGTCATTTTTTAGCCTGGCGGGGGTGCGCCATGTTATATACCTTACTCAGTTCCCCAATACTGTTGTGTGTATAAACCTGTGTAGCCGCCAAACTCGAATGGCCTAATAATTCCTTGACTGCATTTAAATTTGCGCCCTGGTTTAACAGGTGAGTTGCAAAAGAGTGCCGCAGTATATGCGGGCTCTTTTTTACCTTTCCAGATGCTTCTCTAAAGTAATTATTAATAATCCTATAAACAAGGTTTTCATACATTTTAACTCCCTTCCCTGTGAGAAATAAATAGGGAGTGTAATCCATTAAAACTTCATCCCTGTATTGAAGATACTCCCTAAGATTGTTACACAACTCAGGAAGGAGAGGAATATATCTTTCCTTATTTCTTTTCCCCAGAACCTTCAGCATTTTATTATTGAGATCAATGTCCTGAAGTTTAATTCCAATAAGTTCAGCCCTTCTTATTCCTGTGGCGTAAAAGGTCATAACAACTGCAGCATTTCGGGCTTCTTTAAAATTCTCAGGTTTCGGCAGCGAGAGAACCTGCTCTACCTCTCCAGGTGAAAATGGGATTTGAATTGTTTTTTTGCTTTTTAAGGCTTTGTGTGCGGCAAGTGGTGATTTATCAATTTCCCCTATGGTGAGAAGAAATTTGAAATAAGCTTTAAGTGAAGAGATCTTCCTGTTCACACTGCGGTTACTCAATCCCTCTTTCACCAGTTTAATTATCCAACTTCTAATTTGGGAATAATTTACATCAACAAGAGTATCCTGTTCATATTCCTGAAGAAGGTAAGTGGTAAATGAAGTAAGATCTGTACGATATGCAGTAACTGTGTGGACAGAATACTTTTTTTCCAGAAGTAGATAATCCAAAAACTGATTGTAAGGCATAAAAAAACTGTTGGCAAACAAAGTTATAAAACTTTAATTTACCAACAGTAATTATTGTAATACCCTTAAATGCAGGGCTTAGGTTTCTATCTTTAAGCCAAAACAGCTTTAACAGAAGGTTGAGCTACTAGATCTCTTCCTGGTCTCTTAAATGCTGAATGTATTGTGCTTTCTGGATTTGAGCCCTACGTTCAACAGACGGTTTCGTAAATGCCTGCCTGCTTCTCAGCTGGCGCATTGTTCCGGTTCTATCAAATTTTCTTTTAAAACGCTTCAGCGCTCTGTCGATATTTTCTCCGTCTTTAACTGGTATAATTAACATAGTGTCACCTCCTTTCTTTAAAAATTAAAGTGCAAAGATAATTCAATTGATTAATCCTGCAACCTTTCTCAATATTTTATTTCTTATTTTTTCCCGGCACCTGGAATTAACCTTAAAGTCCTTAAATTCCAATTATTAAGTACTAAAGTCCAAGCACCAAGCATCAAATTCCAAATTCCAAATTCCAAATTTAAGATAACTTCTCTCTTCTCTTGACTCTTGCCTCTTGCCTCTTGTTTCTCTTCTCCCCTGTTCCTCGTCTCTACGACTCCTACCTATCTCGCCGCTAAGTTTGTACTCTTTACCATCAATTACCATCTTCGCGATGATCTCTCGCAGGATCTCTGATGTTCCTCCTCCAATAGGACCCAAACGGCTATCTCTAAACATTCTGGCCAGGGGATAATCTTCCATATATCCATAACCACCGAGCATTTGAAGACATTTATAGATTACTTCGTCTGCAATTTTAGTAGAAAGCAATTTTGACATACTGGCCTCTTTTACCACATATACACCATCTATCATTCTTTTTACAATAGAATAATTAAATTCCTTGCACATTTCCACTTCACTGGCCATATCAGCCACAGTATGTCGTAAAGCCTGGAATTTATCAATAGTTTTTCCAAAGGCCATTCTTTCACCCATATATTCCAGGGTGTATTCCAGTGCATATTCTGATCTGGCGTGGGCGTTAATACCCATAATTAGACGCTCCAGCGCAAAATGCTGCATGATATAATTAAAACCAAGATCTTCCTCACCCATAAGATTTTCGGCCGGAATCTCCACATTGTCAAAGGCAATCTCTGCAGTATCTGAAGCTCTCCAGCCCAGCTTATCCAGTTTAGTAGATGATATTCCCGGTGTATCTCTGTCTACAACAAAAATACTCATTCCTTTACCTCCTTTTTCGGGAGAAGTCTTGGCAGCAACTATTAGATAGTCAGAGTAAACCCCGTTAGTGATAAAAGTCTTGGAACCATTAAGAATATACTTATCACCCTGCTTTACTGCAGTACTTTTCATTCCGGCTACATCAGACCCTCCAAAGGGTTCTGTAATACATAGACAACCTATTTTTTCACCTGCAATACTGGGAGCAAGGTATTCTTCTTTAATACGTTCGTCTCCTTCTTTCAAAAGATGAGTCATCGCAAGATAGGAGTGTGCCCACATAGCAGCAGCAAAACCTCCTGAATTAATACGCTGTAGTTCCTCGAGAAAAATAGTTGTGTAAAATAAATCCAGGTCAAGACCACCGTATTTTTCGGGATACGTAAGACCAAAATATCCCATTTCACCAAACTTTTCCCAGATAAATCTTTCTATAGTTCCGGTTTCTTCCCATTTCTCAATATGAGGCACAACCTCCTTCTGCAGAAAATCTCTAAAGCTTTTCCGGAAAAGTTCGTGTTCCTCTGTAAAATAAGTACTGCTCATATAACTCAATCTAATAAATGAAGGACATTCCGCGTCTCTTGTTTCAAAAACTATATACCATTAGTAGCGGTGAGTTTTGGAAGAGACAAAAATAAGGGATGGATTCAATGCAACCTTTCGGAATTCCTATTTTAGGGCCAAATATAAAGCAATTCGGTCTATTTTTTCTGAAGGAAAATCTTTAATTTTTGCCAATTCTTCAAAGCTGTTAATCTGCTCGTGGAGCAACCTGTAATTTACAATCTCCCTCGCAAGCTCATAATTTATATAAGGAATGTTGGCTAATTCAAGAACTGTTGCGGTATTAATATTAAGAACCCTGACTTCAGGAGCATTCTTAACAGTAAAGTTAGCCGCTACTTCATTTCTTACTTCAAAAGAAAGGCCGTAGATATCCTTAAGCTGAAGGTCACTTACAAATCCGCCGATCTTATTTCGGTAATTAACTATTCTTCCGGCGAGGGTCTCTCCTATTCCGCGCACTTCCATAAGTTCTTCAACAGTTGCTGCATTAAGATCCTTCTTTTCTACTGAGGATGCTATTCCCGGAGACGCAGTACGGGATACTGAATTTCGGTTGGACGCTGAATTTCGGTTGGACTTTACCCATTCAGGAAATTGGAAATAAACAGATATAACCTTCAGCAAAGAATCTGAAACTTTTGTCACTTCCTGAAATTCTTCAGCAGAATTTATCCATTTATCTCCTGCCCTGAAAGCATGAAGCCTGTCAATTTCCTCAACAGACATTCCCAAAGTATAGCCTTTGTAGTCAGTTATAAAATTAGGATTGAATGGAAATATTTTAGCTGTGTCTTTAACTGTTGAAGCCAGTTTAGAAGAATCTATTTGCTGTTGAAATTTTACCAGATCCTCGTGGTATACATCGAAATTCTCTGACGATGAAGAAAAAGCTCCGAACCAGTATAAAAGTTGAAGAGCGATTATGATACCTACCAATAAAAAAATCCCATTTTGTTGACTTCTGTTGAAAACAAAATGGGATTTAAAATTTTTCATTTCAGGATTTTACATTAGGCAGCTGCTTTGGGTTTGGATTGTTTCTTAAACAACTGTCCGGCTTTCAGCTTCTTTCTATACTCATCAAGATCTTTCTTTACTTCACCTGACATTATGTAAAGCCCAATAATGTTAGGGAACGACATGGCGAGGATCATCATATCTGAGAAGTCCAGTACAGCCCCTAAACTTACAGAAGCTCCAACTACCACAAATATTAAAAATAGCACTTTATAAATAATTTCGCTTCTTATACTTTTACCAAAAAGATAAGTCCAGGCTCTCATACCGTAATACGACCACGAGATCATTGTAGAAAACGCAAAAAGAAATACCGCCAGTGCAAGAACATACGGGAACCAGGAGACCACACTACCAAAAGCATCTGAGGTAAGCTGAGCGCCAGCAATTCCAACAACTTCGTGCTTTCCAGTAAATATTAATACCAATGCGGTTAATGTACAAACGACCACCGTATCTATAAAAGGTTCTAGTAAAGCAACAAAACCTTCAGAAGGAGGATTATTTGTTTTGGCTGCACTGTGTGCTATAGCTGCAGATCCAACCCCGCTTCGTTTGAAAATGCTGCACGTTGGAATCCTACAATAAGCACCCCAATTATTCCTCCTTTTAATGCACTTGGGCTAAAAGCTCCTTCATAAATAGCAGTAAACGCAGGACCTATATTTTCAATATTCAGAATTATAACCGTTAAACAACCAAGGATATAGATCCCTGCCATAAGAGGTACAATTTTTCCTGTTACCTTGGCAATACTGTTGATACCTCCAATTATAACAACCCCCACCAGAATTGCAGTTACCACACCAAACCAGAATCCATTACCGATTAAAAACGGAATCTGCCCCTGTAAGGCTTCAAAAGACTGGTTAGCCTGGAACATGTTTCCACCACCAAAGGAGGCTCCAATTGCCAGCACAGCAAATAAACCTGCCAGTACTTTTCCTAATCCTTTTTTATTTCTTTTTTCCAGCCCATACCGCAGGTAATTCATTGGTCCTCCAAATACACGGCCCTCACTGTTGATGAACCTGTATTTTACACCTAGTGTACATTCAACAAATTTTGATGACATTCCCAGCAATCCTGCAATGATCATCCAGAATGTCGCATAAGCACCCCCAAGGGAAACCGCAACGGCCACACCTGCGATATTACCAAGACCCACAGTTCCTGAAACAGCTGTGGCCAGTGCCTGAAAATGGGTTACCTGTCCCGGAGCATTTGGATCATCATATTTTCCTCTTGCCAGTTGAAGCGAATGACGAAAACCTCTCAGGTTAATAAAGCCCATTCTAATTGTGAAGAACAGGGCACCAAATAAGAGCCAGACTACAATAAAAGGAATATTTTTAGTTTGGGGGTCACCGTTAGGGTGAGTCAAAGGTATTTTTTCGTCATATACAATTTGCGCAAGATTATGTGCTCCTTCTTCTATGACGTGTTTTGCATTTTGTGAATTATAAATAACTTCTCCTTCAGCGGTAAGATATCTTAATGTCCCGGAAGCATTTGCATATGCTTCAGTTTCTTCTCCAGTATTGGAAACAACTATGGCAATAGGGTCACCTTTTTCAACATTCGCACCTTCGGCTACTAACCATTCCTGTAGAACAAACCTATCTTCTATTCCTGCTATCCATCCCGGAGTAGGAACATTTTTTAAATCGGCATAGACGACCGGGTCATAAACTCCTATAGCGGAAAAGGGATCCCAAAAAGAAAAGCACCCATCTTTTCCACAATGGGAGCAAAGGTGCCATTAAAATGTTCAGTTATAGCTTCCGCCTCAACGGTGTAAGATCTGGTAGTAGAGGCACCATCGCTATCGGTAATAACTACATTATAAGGAATTCCTTCTACAAGGCCCTGGGCACGGGCTGAAGAAAGAGAGGTGCCCTGGTCATTCCACTTGTAAACATAAGGAGGAGTTCCACCTGTGACTTCGAGATCGATGAAACCATCATTAATTAATTTTGAAGGATTTCCAATATTTGCTTTTACGTCTAGCTCCTGGGCAAAAATTGGTGAAATAGATAATAAGAGAATGAATGAAAGTAAGTACTTTCCCATATAGTTTATTGAATTAGTAAATGAAGGTATGGTTAACAGCGCAGCAAGATGCTAAAAATTTACGCTTTTTCAAATTTTTACGAGTTAAAATGTAAAGGAATTGTTAAATATTATAGGGTGCATTTCCAGGGAAATAATTATAAATTAGCTGAAAGAAGTTCCAATTTACAGGTCAAAGACTGAAGTTCTTTTAGTATAAATAAGATCCTTTAACCTCAGCCAGAATGCAAGCGTAAGATAAACAGCAAATCCCATCCCAAGCGTGGCAAAAGAGAGATAGATAAAAAACAGCCTGATGCTCCGGGCACGAATTCCTATTTTATCTCCCAATCTCGAAGAAACGTAGAAACCGTGGCGTTCAAAAAAATGTCTTATGGAGTAAATAATTTTCAGCATCTTACAAAGATAACAACTTAAAGATTTCCCTTTAAAAGTTTAGAACCCAAATTGCAATTTAAACAGGCGTTTTTGTCACAGTAATTCGATTTTAATTGAAGCAAAGCCTGAGAATGTAGTGCCGAAACTGCCGTTCCGGATCGAATCTTATTAAATTTTTCTATTACTGAATTCTTTTCAACATTGAGATTTTCCATTAAACTCAATAATTCCTCATCGTCTCCTGAACCTGTACTTCTATTGTAACAAAACTTCAATGGAATGATGGTATTAATTATGAGAAGATCGATAAAGGCTGAAGTTAATTTCTTCGTTTTAGACGAATGTGATTTCTCAAAACTGTAATGCTCTTTCCAAAAATCAGAAGTCTCTATTATCAAAATCTCCTTAAATTTTTCAACAGTGTTTGTAGCTATTAAAGTGGAAAACACGTGCGGCAGCTTATAATACAAAGTTGCGAGTTGGGACAATCTAATTGTAGGGAAATTATCAGGTCTTAACCGGAAATACTTCGGGCGCTCAACATAAGAATTTGAGAGACCGAATTTTCCTTTCAGAAATTGATATTCTTTCTTCAGCTCATTGAAATAAATATTTTCTGAAGTAGGATCCAGTAATCCCGCCTGTCCAAATAATAGTGCTTCCAATCTAAACTGTGAAGATCTGCACTTTTGCAACACCCCAAATGGTATACTGGCAGCCAAGCTTAAAAAAGCAGCTCCGTTTACTTTTAAACCAAAATTCTTTGCAAGCATTTTAAACAAGACCGCCTCCCAGTTATTTCCAGACGACCGCAATAGTTCAAGAATAAGTTTAGACTTTTCCTCCAGCCGCTCCAGGTAGAGCCGCTCCATCCAGTTTTGAAGTTCGAAATTTTCAAATGCAGAAAAATCAGTTTCACAATTGATCCATTTTCGGTTGGGAGCAAGTAAGAGGTTGCGGTAATTTTGTAAAGTTATTTCCGGCACAAGCTCACGTAGTTCTAAAGTGGGAATGGTAGTATTATCCTGCTTGTAAATTGCCACATCATCATCCCAAACTACGTGGAGTATTACATTATCATAAGCAGGATCATTTTCATGGCCATGGGCATACCAGTCAGAGGACTTAATGTGAATTTCAACATTTCCTGCCCACAACTGTTCTCCTATTTTTAATTTAGAATTAAAGAAATCTGGTCCCGAATTTAAATTTGCCAAACCTGCATCAATTAAAGTAACAGGCAAACCTTCCACTGTGACAGCACGTGAAAAATCAAACTTTTTGAATTTCCATATATAGTGAAGAAAATCCTCTTTCATAAAATGAAAATAAGGATTTTTTACAGATAGTTGAGTTACAACTTATTAAATAAAATAATGAAGAATTATTGAGGTAATTTTTGAGCCACCTCGTCCACAATTTGCTCTACCCAGAGCCTATACATCTCTCCGCTAGGATGTAAACTGTCCGCAGCAAGAAGATTTCTTTCTGTTATGGCTTCCCTTGATATGGGAGTTATATTGTAGAACTCAACACCAAATTCGTTGGCCATCCTTCTAAAAATTTCGTTGAACCTGTCAATTTCTACAGCTATCACTTCTGCATTATCCTCTCCAAAAGGAGTTACACTGTAATCAGGAATACTTACCGCAAAAACTCCTCTTTCTCCAGTTCGGGAATGGTTAATGGCTTTTCTGAAGATTTCCCTTAATTCTGTTTCGTATTCTGAAGTTGTTCTTCCCTGGTATTGATTATTTACCCCTATGAGAATGGAAACAAGATCAAAGTCTCTTTGCACGTTAATTTCTGATTCTATGTTCCTGATCAAATCCCGGGTGGTCCAACCTGTTCTTGCAATAATTTTAGGAGGTGCAACTTTGTAACCTCTGTCTCTTAAATTTTGAACTAACTGTACTTAGGCCATCTCTCGTCTGGCTCAACACTCTCCCCAATAGTATAGGAATCCCCCAGAGCGAGATAACTGTAATTCATATCTTCAGATATTGAAGTCTCGGGAGCTGTCCTGCAACTTACAGTAAGAACGATAAGCATAAGCAGAAGAAGTAGAATTCGATTCATAAAAATCTTTTGCCTGCCAAATTAATTCATTTTAAAGCAAGTAAAAATTTTTTATTAAGTATTTAGCACCTGCAGCTGTCTCTTTGCTAAGCAACCATAGAGAACAGGAGGTATTCAATTTTATCTCAACAAACCAACTACATATCTACAGTAAAGAATTTGCTAAATCTTAGTTAAACTGAACTTAAGCCTTTTCTATTTCTTTGACATAGAAAGCTTTTTCTCTATCTTTTCCAATAGTACCAAATTGAACTTATAATATGCAACCAGATAACAGTAGAAAACCAACCTAGGTGAAGATTCTCCCATAGGAAAAAAAGAAACTCCTCTTTCCGGGAGAAGCACTCAACAGCAGGGACCCAAGGGAGAACCTAAAAAAAACACCTGGAAAGAACACAGTAATCCTTTAGTGCGAGGTATTGCTAAAATAGGACTTTGGGTGTGGATAGTAGTTATGGCTGTAGGCTTAGGTCTGGCATTTTTGGTGGCCTTTATTGCTATATGAGAATTTTATACGGCGTGATCATATTTTTTGTAGCCGTATTTTTAGCTATTCAATTTGCTTTATATTATGAAGTATCACTACCCTCCTGGGTAGTGAATTATGTAAATGATTTCATTTGCATGCCAATTGTTCTCACTATTTGCTTAAAGGCAGTTCACTTACTAAAAAGAAACAGAAATTTTAAACTTCCTCTCCTCCCTGTCCTTACTCTAACCTTATTTTACGCATTGTATTTTGAATATTACCTTCCAAAGTTCCATCCAAGATATACTGCCGATTTCCTTGACGTGCTAATGTATTTTGCAGGAAGCTTTTTATTTTACTTTCTACAATACAGGCAATAAAAAAACCGCCTCATTCCAGAGGAAGGAGGCGGCTCGTATTATTTTATCCAGGACTATTCTATATAACCCAATTTTCTCATCCACTCGTCATTATACATCTTCCCTACATATCGGCTCCCATGATCGTGAAAAAGAATTACCACAACATCATCTTTTGTAAAATGTTCTTTTAACTGAAGAAGCCCTTTGATGGCAGCACCTGCACTATTGCCCAGAAAAAAACCTTCTTCCTTTGCCAAACGACGTGTATAAACAGCTGCATCCTTATCTGTTACTTTAGTAAAGCCATCTATAATGTCAAAATCCACATTCTTTGGCAGGATGTCTTCCCCTATTCCTTCAGTCACATAGGGATAGATCTCTTTCTCGTCAAAAATACCTGTTTCATGGTACTTCTTGAAAACAGATCCATAAGTATCCACTCCCCAAACTTTAATATTTGGATTCTGCTCTTTTAAATATTTTCCAACCCCTGAAATTGTTCCACCTGTTCCTACACCCACGACAAAATGGGTTACTTTACCATCTGTTTGTCTCCAGATTTCAGGTCCGGTAGATTCATAATGTGCTTTTGTGTTGGCCAGGTTGTCATATTGGTTTACATACCAGGAGTTAGGGGTTTCTTCAGAAAGTCTTTTGGAAGTAGAATAATAAGATCTGGGATCATCAGGCGGTACATTCGTGGGACATACAATCACCTCGCTGCCCACCGCTTTTAAAATGTCCATTTTTTCCTTGCTTTGCTTATCGCTTAGCACACAAACCATTTTATAACCTTTAACGATAGCTGCAAGAGCCAGACCCATCCCTGTATTTCCCGAAGTCCCTTCAATTATAGTCCCTCCCGGTTTTAATCTGCCATCAGCTTCAGCCTCTTCTATCATTTTCAGGGCCATCCTGTCTTTAACAGAATTGCCGGGATTAAAAGTTTCATATTTAGCCAGCACCAGGGCATCTACATCTTTAGTAAGCTTATTCATTTTTACCATTGGAGTATTTCCAATAGTTCCTAAAATATTTTCAACGTAATCCATAGAGTCTCTTTCAGCTCACAAAGGTATGCCTATCTTAAAACCTTTCCAAAGAATTGTACAAAGTGGTTTTAATCAAATTTCATTGCTCGAACAGGAGAAATCCTTGTGATAATTATTGACGGGACAAGCAACATAAGAAGACATAACACAAGTGTTCCCAGGTTAACCGCGAGGATATATTCCCAGCCTATATACACAGGTACTTCAGTAACGTAATAAGTTTCAGGATTTAGGGGAAAAAGTTTTAAATATTTCTGAATAAAAAGCAATCCAAGTCCAATTAAATTACCCCAGAATAATCCCAACACGATTAAGTAAGAAGCATTGTACAAGAATATTTTTCTAATGCTCCAGTCTCCCCCGCCAAGTGCTTTTAAAATACCGATCATTTGAGTACGTTCCAGGATAAGCACCAGTAAGGCCGTTATCATATTTATTCCGGCAACAAGGATCATAATTCCTATAATAAGAGCGATATTAAAATCGAACAGTGAAAGCCATTCAAAGATTGAATAGTATTTTTGCTCAATAGTACGGGTGTCCAGGAAAGAATCGGTATTATCATAAACTTCTATTCCTTTTTGTTCCAGCTTATTAAAATCGTCTATAAATACTTCAAAGCTCCCTACCTGGTTTTTCTCCCATCGGTTTAATCTTTGAACGTGACGTATATCAGCAAGTATATAAAGTTCATCAAATTCCTGAAATCCCGAATTATAAATACCTTTTATCTCAAATCCACGGGCAAGAGGGTTACGCTGCTGTTCTTCCCGGGGAAAATAAGTCACCACCTTATCTCCCACTTTAAATCCCAGCCTATTGGCCAAATAGCTTGAAATAAGAATTTGTTCATTCAGCTTCCCGGAGAAATCGGGCAGTTCTCCTTCTATTAAAAATTCTTCAAAGTTCTCCCATTTATAGTCAGCGCCCACTCCTTTGACTATTACACCTTCAAAATCTGTTTCAGTACGAATAATTCCGGCCATGGTAGCCACCGCCTGGATGTGATTAATTCCGGAAACAGTAGAAAATTCAGGATAGAAATCCTGTTCAATGGAGACTAAGCACCAAAGTTACCTGCGAACTATTATTATCGTAATTCTCTATTGTAATATGCCCATTAAAAGCAGCAATTTTTTCCTGATTTTAACCTGTAAACCAATTCCCGTTGCAAAGGATACCAGCATCATGATCACACCAATAGCTATTGCTGCAATAGCAATTTTTATTATTGGGGCCGATATGCTACTTTTATACTTTTTACTGCTTATAAGCCGTTTGGCTATAAAAAATTCAAAATTCAAGATGCTTCAGATGGTTTATAAATTATTCAAAAATACATTTTTATTCCTTCTTATCGGGGTAATTTCCTGCGGAAGAAGCACTGGTCAAACCGAAACTAAAGATACTGCTACAGCTGTAAGTATCGCCAATGCTAAAGTTTCTCCTTCAGAAGATCCCATACTGCCGGGAGCCAATATGATTAATGAATATTTACCCTTGCTAAAAGGGAAAAAGGTAGGCCTGGTGGGAAACCAAAGTTCTGTTGTATTTCACGGAAATGAGAAAAACACCTATACCCACCTTGTTGACACTTTACTATCCCTGAACGTTAACCTCAAAAAGGTCTTTGCGCCCGAGCACGGTTTTAGGGGAACTGCCGATGCCGGAGAAATTGTGACCGATGGCAAAGACCCCCAAACAGGGCTGGAGGTAGTATCGCTCTACGGAAATAATAAAAAGCCTACTTCTCAACAACTTCAGGACCTGGATGTTCTCATTTTTGATCTCCAGGATGTGGGAGCCAGGTTCTACACTTACATTTCCAGCCTTCATTATGTCATGGAAGCTTCCGCAGAAAAACAATATTCCGTTAATTGTTCTGGACTTAGCCAAACCCAAATGGTCATTACGTAGATGGACCAATTCTGGAACCTGAACATTCCAGTTTTGTAGGCATGCATCCTATTCCGTGGTTCACGGTTTAACGATGGGGGAATATGCAAAAATGATCAATGGTGAAAAATGGTTAAAAAACGGTGTCACAACAGATCTTGAAGTAATTAAAATACATAATTATTCTCATGATCAATTATACAGCCTGGCAATAAAACCCTCGCCTAATCTTCCTAATGACACCGCAATAAATCTTTATCCCAGTCTTTGCTTTTTTGAAGGAACAAATGTAAATGCAGGCAGGGGAACAGATAAACAGTTTCAGGTTTTTGGCTCTCCCTTTCTTGATAAACAAATTTTTGACCATGCTTATACCCCGGAATCAAAACCCGGAGCTAAAAGCCCTAAACATTTGGGAGTGTTATGTTATGGAAAAGACCTGTCACAAATGCACCTACTGGATAAAATAGAATTATCCTGGTTACTCGAAGCGTATCATCATACCAGCGACAAGACTAAGTTTTTTAATCCATTCTTCACTAAGCTTGCAGGAGGAACAAAACTTCAGCAACAAATTGAAAACGGCTTAACAGGAGAAGAAATCAAAAACAGTTGGAAACCCGGTCTTGAGGAGTATAAGAAGAAAAGAAAAAAATATTTACTATATTAAAGGACGCAATTTTTAAAAATGGGTCTGGAGTTTTCCCTTATAACCATTATTCTTTTGTCGGTGGCACTTTTGCTGTTGCCCGTAATTGCTATTATCCATTTAATTAGAAGTGGTTATAAAGGACGGGGTAAAATAATATGGCTTCTTATAATCCTCTTCCTCCCTTTCCTCGGATCTGTACTCTATTTTATAATGGGAAAGCGTTACAGGAGGCATAACCCGGAATAGAAGGAAATTACTACTCCAGTGCCAAACTTTTGGACAGAAGTTCAAACCTTCTCTCATTATCGGCAATAATATTTTCTGAACTAAACACTGCCATCCACTTTTTGGATCCTTCAACATCCTTTTCTTCTCTTGCTATGCAATATTGTAAAAAAGCGAATTGTTTTTGATTAAGTTTATTAAGATTAGCCTCATCCATTTTTTCTAAATTTCTACCAACTTTTTTAAAGTTCCCTTTGTACAACTCTGCTGTAAGTTGGAGAAGATCAATTTTTTCACGCATCATATTGTAATTGGATTGCTCTTTATCAAGCATTTTCTCCCCTTTCTTAAGATATACTTTTCCCATTTCAATAAATTCCCATCGCACGTCATTATTGACAAAAAGTGCATAATCAAGATATTTTTCTCCTAATCTTATACTAGTGACATAATTTTCATGTTGGTAAAAGTCTAAACTTTCCTTTCTAATGAATTCAGTATTTAGCGCATATTTCTCTAAAACCTTTAATACTTCAGTTTTTCTCAGGTAACCAATATTCTTATAAACTATCTCCCCGTTTCCATCAATAATAAATATATAGGGTATGCCCTTCACCTCATATTTGCGGGCAATCTCACGCGATTTATCCAAATCAAGTTTTAAAGGAATGAACTTATTAAGTAGCTGCGAAACTTCCGGAGACTGCCAGGATTCCCTATCCATTCGTTTACACGGGCCGCACCAGGAAGCCCAAAAATCAACCACAATTAACCTGTCGGTCGCAATTGCCAGTTTTTGGGCCTGTTCAAGAGAAGTCATCCAATTAGTTGCTGAAAGATTCAATGAAAAAAGCAGAAAGAAAATAGTAAAATAGCGCATTACTGAAGAATTAAATATTCGGTCAAGATAACAGAATCTTTATAATTAGGATACGGAAAACCGTAATTGGAACTACAAAAAGTGCCTAAGATTATTTACTTCATCTTTATCCTTCTCTTCATCTCCTCAACAATATTATAAGCGGCAGGACAAATAGCTGTGTTTTTAAGCGTAAGGCCCGAGATCTTATGGAAGTCTTTTCTGTTAGTATGTGGGTATTCCCTACAGGCTTTGGGTCGCACCTCATAGATAGAACAATAGTTATCAATTCCCAAAAAAGTACATGGCACCTGCTGTAGCACGTGATCTCCATCTTCATCCACCCGCAGATAAGATTCTATAAAATTGCCGGGCTTCATCCGGAAATGTTTTGAAATTCGTTCAATATCCTTATGGGTGAAAAGAGGTCCTGTGGTCTTACAACAATTTGCACAGGTAAGACAATCTGTTTTCTCAAACTCTTCCTCATGAATTTCCTGCATTTGCACATCCAGATCCCTGGGAGCTTTTTTCCGCAGGGAAGCAAAGAACTTTTTGTTTTCCTTATTCTTATCTTTGGCCTTTTCAGGGAGGTTTTTCAGGATCTCTTCCATTGGGCAAAGATATGAAGAAGGACAGCAGCGACCAAGATATTGATATATTCGGAATGGCAATATTATCCTATTACAATGATAAGGACGAAACAGATATTGTTGTTCATTCACCCGATTTTGATGATGATATTATCCCTGTCCCTTATCTTTTTCGCAGCTATAAAGAAATGCCTTCTTTAGAAAAAAAGGCCTTGATTTATGCACGGGAAAAGTGCTGGATGTAGGCTGTGGGGCGGGAAGCCATTCACTTTACCTTCAAAACAATCAACAATTGAAGGTGACTGCAATAGACATCTCTAAAGGTGCTGTAGAGGTGGCGCGCTTACGTGGAGTTGAGGACGCAAGGGAAATTAATTTTTTTGACCTGCAGAAGGAGAAATTTGACACCATTCTTTTTTTAATGAATGGCACCGGAATTATAGGAAAACTGAACCACCTGGATAAGTTCTTTATTCATTCCAGGAAACTTCTAAGCCCGGGAGGAAAAATCATCATTGATTCATCTGATCTTAAATTCTTATATGATGAAGATGAGGATGGAGGCATATGGGTAGATTTTGATGCAGGATATTATGGAGAACTGGAATATTCTTTAAGCTATAAAGGCCAAAAATCTCCCCTGTTTCCCTGGTTGTATTTAGATTTTAATACTTTACAACTGGCAGCTGCAAAAAATGGCTTTTCCTGTAACTTAATTCAGGAAGGAGAGCATTATGATTATTTAGCCGAATTACAACCTACGTAAAATTACTGAACAAGTTTTTCTATATTTATCCCCTAATTCTGAAACTTCTAATGACTGCTAATAAGCTTTTTAGCTTTTTCCTGCTATTACTAATTCTTGCTTCCTGTTCTACAGAAGATAATCCTGAGAATAATGGCCTAAATAAAAGCGCCAATTTAAAAAACCTGGGAACATCTGCTACAGATTTGCTAAGCAGCGAAAGATTCACCTCTATGCGTGTAGAAATGGTATACGTTACTAGTTATGAACCCTCTCAAAAAACCATTGACAATCTCAAAGAATTTTTACGGGAACGAACAAATAAACCTGATGGTATAAGCGTAGTTACCCGGGCAGTTTCATCATCTGATAAAGCACCGTTTAAAATTGAAGAAATAGTTGAAATTGAAGCTGCGGAGCGTCTCCAATACAATGCCGGGGATGAAATAGCTGTTTATGTTTATTTTGCCGATGGCACCAATGAGGGAGACACCGATACCAAGATCATTCTGGGTTCTGCCTACCGAAATACTTCTATAGTGATCTATGGAAAAACTATAGAAAGTGTGGCATCAAGATATAATGCACCAGATAAAAGCACTATTGAAAGTACAGTCTTAAATCATGAATTTGGGCATCTCTTTGGTTTGGTAAATTTGGGGTCCCCATTACAAAGTGAACACGAAGATGGGGAAAATAAAGGCCACTGCGAAGTATCTGGTTGCCTTATGAATGCTAATGTACAGTTTGGCAGTGATCTCATCAATATGGTCAATACCAATGCGGTGCCAGGATTAGATGATCAATGTATTCTCGACCTACAGGTAAGTGGCGGGAAATAATTTTTGAAGCTGGAAGTCGATAGCGGGGAGTCGGAAGTCGGAAGTCGGAAGTCAGAAGTCGGAAGCTAGAAGTTGGAAGTTGGAAGTTAATTCCTTTAAATCAAGTCACTTTTCTCTGTTCTCACTTTTCTCTGTTCTCTCTTGTCTCTTGTCTCTTGTCTCTTGTCTCTCTTTTCAAAAGGCGTAAAACTATGTCTTACTTCTACTAAATACTTAGTACTAACCTCTGTTGAAAACCCTTTCCCCGTTTACCCAGGTCTGCAACACTTTAATTTCAGGGATTTCATTTTCACTCACCTTCATGATATTTTTGTCCAGAATAATAAAATCAGCAAACTTTCCGGGTTCAATACTTCCTTTTTCTTTTTCTTCAAAATTGCTGTAGGCTGCCCAAATCGTCATTCCCTGTAAGGTTTCTTGACGGGATAAAGCCTGCTCCGGCATATATCCTCCCTCGGGATAATTTTCGAGATCCTTACGTGCTACAGCAGCATAAAATGTGAAAAACGGGCTTACCTCCTCCACAGGAAAATCTGTTCCCAGGGCCACAATTCCGGCTTCGTCAAGCATTCTTTTAAAAGCATAGGCTCCTTTGATCCGTTCAGCCCCCAATCTGTCTTCAGCCCAATACATATCACTCGTCGCGTGCGTTGGCTGCACAGATGGAATAATATTTTTACTGAAATATTTAAAATCCTGCTCATCGATGATCTGGGCGTGTTCTACTCTCCAGCGACGGTCTTCGGAATCATTTAATAATTCTGAATATGTCCTAAGAACAACCACGTTAGCAGAATCTCCAATTGCGTGAGTATTTAGCTGAAATTTTGAAGCCGCCACTCTTTCAGCAACTTTTTTAAAATCTTCAACAGGAGAAAGTAATGCTCCATAATGCCCCGCCTGATCAGAATATGGCGCTTTTAAAGCTGCTCCTCTCGAACCCAATGCGCCATCGCCATAAAATTTTACGGAACGCACGTTGAGCCTTTCAGTCTTCAGCGGATCCTTCCCTAGGTAATGATCCAGATTCTCCGGAGTATTGCTGAGCATTGCATAGATCCTGATCTTCAATTCCCCATTTTGCTGAAGGCTGTCAATCAACTCCACCGTACTGCGGTCAATTCCCGCGTCATCCACCGTGGTAAGGCCATAGCTAAAGCTAATTTTTTCAGCTTCCATTAAAGCCTGTATCTGCTCCTCAAGGGAAGGGGCTTCCTGTGCACTAGAAATAAGGCCCATAGGATTATCTATGAGGATCCCGGTAAGTTTGCCGTTCTTTGTTTCAATTGCTCCGCCTTCGTCAGATGTATTTGCTGTTATCTAAGCACGATCCAAAGCTGCCTGGTTTGCGAGAAGGGCGTGACCATCAATCCTTGTTACAGCTACAGGAGTATCGGGAAATAATATATCCAGGGTATCTTTTGTGGGAAATTCTTTGATATCCCAGTCATTTTGATCCCAACCCCAACCCTAGTTATGAAATCAACTTTGCGTTCTTTCTGAAATTCCACAATTCGGGATACTACTTCCTCAAAACTTTTGGTGCCTGCAAGATCTACAGTTTGCTGTTTAAGACCCAGCCTGTAGAAATGGGCATGCGCATCTATAATTCCCGGGATTATGGTTTTTCCCTGCGCGTCCAGCCTTTCGGGTGTATTATATTTTTCTTCAAGAGCTTCGGCAGTACCTGTTTCAATGATTTTTCCGTCTTTTACTACAAAGGCTTCAGTCGTAGAAAAACCCGAATCTACGGTATAGACTTCAGCATTAAAAACTAAAAGATCAGCCTCCTGTTTGTCTTCAGAATTACAGGAAATTAAAAGAACAGAAAGAACCAGTACAGGTAAAATTTTCAGCATAATTTAAATTTTCTCAAAAATAGAAAATGCACCCCAAAGTGGAGTGCATTTAATACAAATCTTGTGCTTCTATTGGAAAATACTCATTATTGCATCAATAATACTTTCCCTTATAGATGGATTTGCGCCTGCGGCAAGAGCAATAGATACAAAAAGACCTATCATAGCGTAAGCAAAATCTTTAAATATCATTTTACCCGCTTTTTTACGGTGCTTCTTACCTTTCTTCTTACGGGAAAGACTTATCGCTATTTCTCTACCGCCTATAACTCCAAGGAAAACCCAGGTGGTACTCATAGGTACAGTACTAATGAATAATTTATAGATCAAAAGGATTACATAGGTAAGATCGACAAGTGTTGCCGCCCTGATATCTGATATCCGGGCTTTTTCACTGACTACCTGCTGTATCTTATCTCCACGAAGGTAAAATAACAGCCCCAGTCCTGCGAAAATCGTAACAGAGAAAATTATGAACTGAAAGAGGTCCAGCTGGCGTGGTAAGAACACCGCAATATTAGCACCATCCTGCATAACCCAAACCCCCCACAAGGTTCCACTTACCACCCATTGTATAACCGTCCAGCTGTTGTGGAATTTCCTGCTTTTAAAATATTTTTTTATAGTGTTATAGGAAAGATACCAAACTAAGAATGATAAAATAAAAGCCATTATATAGCCTGACCAGCTCTTCCAAATTACTGAGGTAATACCACTGGTATCTGCACTAAAAACACTTAATATAAGGAAAGTAGTAGATACCTAAGCATTCTGAGCCTGGTGAGGATCAAAAGAATAAGAGGTGCAATAATTTGAAAAAAACTGAAATTTTCGGGATGCGGATAATTTGTTGAGCCATCGGGTTTTAGGAGCCGTTGATAGGTTACATCACCATCAAAATACAACCAACTAAAAGTTACCACCAGCAGAAAGATAGAACCTACATAAAGCCATAGAATCCACCAACTCATGTTTTTGTTACTTTCAATGAAGGTACCCAGAGATTGGATACTATCATTTGCCACTGTAGCATAAGCAGCAAAGAAAAAACCAATCCACATTGCGGCTTTGGCATTACAGTAAAAATTCCGGCCAGTATTATGCCTATTATTACTATGGCCAGGAACGTCTTTTCCTGCACCATAAAATCCAGGATGTTCAAATAAGGCCTGGACCTGTCACTACGTTTAAATTTTGCCATCTAAAAGAAAAGAATTAGGGATCTATAAAGCTTTATATGCACGTTATTTTAAGCGTACAATATTACAGTCTTAAAACATTAAAAAATTGTTTTCAATGTTGTTTTATTGTTAAGAATAAGAATACAAAAATTTCAATAAAGCTGTGATAACCAAGATAAAAAAATATTATTCTTACTGGACAATTCAAGGTTTATAGTTCAAAAAGGTGAATTTCAATGAACCCATAAAACAAATAAAGACCACCAATGGCAGTCTTTGTTTGTCTTTAAAAGAGATTATTTTACCAGTCAAATTTGTAAGTAGCACCTGCAAGAACCTGGATTCCCTGAACCGGGAAATCCTGCCATTTTTCGTAATTCTTACCCAGGAGATTATTTCCACGAGCAAAAATTGAAAGCTGGTCATTAAATCTATATCCAAGATTTGCATTAAGATCCACATAACTGTCTAAGGTTACAACTCTTGGGGTAAATTGTGTGGAGCTAGAAGGAAAAGATCCAAAATCCTTTCTCTCGCCAACGAAAAATACATTAGCTCCAGCATACCATTTCTCGGTAATTTGATAATCTGCAAGGATGGTAGCTTTAAAGTCGGGAAGGTTCCAGGCTTCAGCCTGTCCATCTACCGAATAGCTGAAATATGCCGCATTCATACCAAGTCTAAAATTTCGGTTAACATCCACATTCAATTCTCCAAAAATTGACAAGGTTGAAAGATCAGCAAATATATTCCCAAAGGAATTTTCATAGGCATAATTCTCCCCCTCTTCAGCAGCATAGGGATTTTTATAGAACAGGGATCTGTTAAATTCTTTTTTATAGCTCCCCCGCAGGTTGTAAGCAATACTGTTTGACAACTTTCCCTTCGCTCCTAAATAAGTGTTATAAGGCATATCGGTAGGTTGAATATCCAGTGTAGGAGAAACAAAAGGATTTTCTTTTGATAGTTGGTAATAAGTATTTTGTTTTAGGTCCCCTTCAAGTCCTGCGTATGGTATAAAGTACTCACCTCCTAACCTGTAACTGGCAGTTACCCTTGGGTATAGATAAATACTGTTTTTACTGTTTTCAGTATTAAGGGAATAAAATAAAGCTACTCCCAGATCAAGGGTTAAGTCATCTCTTAAAATAAGTAAGCTGGGATTTATTCCTGCATTGAAAAAACCGTAATCCTCATCATGTGCAGTATTAGGATAAATTCTTCCCATGTTCCCGTTTACGATATCCCCTGTTATAGTAGTTGTAATTAACTCACCTGCTATGTTGACTTCAAAAGTTGCATCAGTTTGAAAATGGTGTTCTGCAGAACTATAGGAGTCACCCATGAATCGGTACCCAACAGAGGCTCTTTCAAAGAAAGAATCGTAAAGCTCTAACTCCCCACCTGCAAATGCTGAAAAATAATTTTGTGCGGGATCTATCTGTCTCACCACATCATCGGGAATGCTAATCGCCTCAGGTAAACCGTACCAGTTAAAAAGGCGGTGTTCCAATCCTACTTCTGTATTCCAGGAGCTTTTTCGGTTCCGGGAATTATAATTAAGGTTGAGTTCTGTATTATAAAAACTATCCTTCAGCCTTACATCTTCTATCCCTCCCTGAGAGGAATTATGTGTTAGGAAAACTCCAAAATTATCACTTCTGTTCACTTCAAAATTGCTATAGAATTCTGCCAGTACATTAGAATATGTACCAAATCCAAGGGTAGCATAATTATTAAACAATTTTACTCTTTTCGCTTTTTCTACCTGGGTAGCACGGCCTTTTGAAGGAGTAAAAGTAGAGGCCACGGGAACAGAGAAAATACTATATTTTACAGGCTTCTTCTCCAGATTCACTGAATCATTTACATTTGGAGTTTCTTTTATTTTAAAAGCATCATTGACAGATGGCGTATAGGGTTTAACTACAATTACAGTTTCGCCGCCTAAAGGTTTGTCTTGTGCAAAAACGAAACCGGAGACTAAAAAGGTAAATAAAAACAGGCTTCTCTTAACTGAAGGGATTTGCATATAGAAGATCTTAAATATTAGATTGAAAGATTAGTTGTTGGTCTCTACTGAAGCGTTAGTTTTCGCTTCCATGGCTTTAATTCGATCCAGCTCCGCCTTCGCTTCACTTACGATCTCAGGGAATTCCTGGAAATTCTTAATTACGTTATCCAGGATATAAGTGGCCTGATAAGCATCCTTAAGTGCATAGAAATTTTTCGCCATTAACACCAGGCCTTTGGCACCGTAAAATTTATATCCGGAATAATCTTTTGCCAGCTTTTGAACCGATTCATTAGAGGCTTTAAAATTTCCTGCCTTATTTTTAAAATAAGCATCATAATACAAAGCTTCTGCCGCCATCTCTCCTGTTGCAATTTTCAAAACCTCAGCATAGGCATTTTTGGCTCTGTTCTCGTTACCTGTTTGCATTGCAGAACGGGCAACGATTATTTGCGCATCACTTTTTACGTTGTTCTCAATAGTCGGGTTGGCCAAAACTTTTTCAGCATAAGCTACAGCCTGATTATAATCTTTGAGTTCATAATAAGATTTCATTAAATTGGACTGTGCATAGATAACGTTTTGATCAAAATCTGCTTCAGTCTCTAACCTTTTCAATAATGGCAGAGCATCTTTATAGTTTCTGCTTTCAAGATAAATTTGCGATAACCTCGCGAGAGCCTGCTCAGAAAATTCACTTCGAGGGCGCTCCACTACAAATTTGTAATGTTTTACAGCCTGATCTTTTTGGTTATCCCGGAAATACAATTGACCTAAATAGAAATTGCTCTTTAAGGAATGTAATCCATTAGGGAAGTTTTGAAGATATTTTGAGAAAGCTGTTTTAGCAGCATCGGTTTTATTATCCAGGTATTGTTTTTCGGCAGCTTCATAGGTAGTATTATCAAGATCAGCATCGGTAACCTCTACAAAGTCTACGTTTTTCACCCAATTCGCGTATTCATCGGTTCTCCCTAAATCAATGTAAACAAGACGTGCGGTAGACACTGCCTGCATAGACTCTGGACTGTTAGGAAAATCGGAAACCACTTTTTTAAATCTTTCCAAAGCTTTGTCCGGCTGATTTCCATTATAATAAATAAGACCTTGTTTAAGCATTGCCTGTGGTACAAAAGCACTTCCCGAAACATCTCTTATCAATCTTGCATAAGTATCAAGAGCTCTGGAAGTATTTTCCATTGCTAAATAGGTATTACCCAATTCATAAAGAGCATCGTCCCGATATGATGACCGCGGATATTTATTAATGAAATTGTTTAAATCTTCGATCTTGCTGTCATTTCTATCAACAAATCCATAGCTGATAGCTTTTTGATATGCAGCATAATCGGTATTTCCAACATTCATCTGGATAGCCTGATTGTACGCTTCCATTGCGGGCCAGTACTGGCTTGTCACAAAATAGGTATCTCCAAGGCGGGTAAGAGCATCATTTCTTCGCACTCTTTCTTTGGAATTGTCACCTGAGTATCTTTTGAAAAATTCAATTGCACGGTCATATTCCTTCTGCTTAAAGTAGGCATAGGCAATATTGTAGTCAATATTTTCCATTTCAGAAGTTCCCTGGGCACCACTCATTCCGGCAAATTCACGGTAGCCTACAAGGGCCTCTCTTAACTCTAGTTGAGATTGAAATCACTTTCCGCTTTCCAAAAAGTTGCTTTTGCAGTAACTACCGGATCTCTTCTTTCTGTTAAAGATTTATCGAAATTAACAATGGCTTCCCGGTAGTTGTCCTGGTTAAACAGTTCGAGCCCGTAGTAGTAAGCCACTTTTTGATATGCTACCTTATCACTAAAGTTCCTGTTATTTTCCAGAAGGTTCATTGCTTCCTTATAATTCCCTGAAGTTATAAATGAATCTATCAACAGGCTTTCCATTTCTGCTTTTGCAGGAGAATTAGGATATTTCGTCAGGAAGGTGATTAATACCTGAGAAGGGCTGGTGTAACTGTTCCCTATCTCGTAACTAAGTTTCGCATAATTAAGAAATGCGTCTTCCTGAATTTTTGCATCAAAATCCATTTCACTGGCATTCTTAAAAGCATTTAAAGCCTGCTGTTTTTGATCCAGGTTTAGGTATGATTGTGCAAGGTGGTAATAGGCGTTTTGTGCAATGGCATTTTTACCTTCTATGATCTTATTAAATTCTGATATTGCAGCTTCGTAATTTCCCTGCTTATAATAAGCATATCCTAATTGGTAATAATCTGTATTTGTCCATTTACCTCTTAAACCTTTATATTCTTTTAAGTAAGGGATGGCTTTCTCATATTGCCCAAGATTAAAATAGCTTTCTCCTATAATCTTGTTTAACTGGGAAATTTCTTCTCTTTTTGCTTTTGGAAGTTGCTCAAGTCCTAATTGAATGGCTTTTTCAAAATCACCTAACTTAAAATTCATATCTGCCTGGAAATACGAAAGGTTCTCCTCATAGCGCTCATTTCCCTTTACTTCTTCAAAAAGGTCGTTAGCTTCTTCGTAATCGTCACCTTCATAAGCCATATATCCCAGGTAATATTTAGCCTGAGAACCATATTCTTTAGAATCTCTTACCCTGTTCAAATATTTTGCAGCTTCTTCATATTGGTTCGTAGTAAAGTAGGCGTATCCGTTATTGAAGTAATATCTTTGCCTCTCTGCCCTACTCATTCCTTTTTCATCTACGCGATCATACCATCTTCTTGCAAGAGCATATTTTCCTGTTTCAAAATAATAATCGGCAACATCTATGAAAGCAGAATTTCTTTTAGTGCTGGTAGGATACCTGTCAACGAAATCCTGCATTAGTTCATCTGCACCGGGTTGACCAAGTCTCACGGCTGCATTCGCTATATAATAAGCAGCATCAGATTTTATTTTTTCATCCCTGGTTTCATCTTTAACATCATCAAAAATGTTTTGAGCAGCCAGATATTGCTCATTGTTGTACAGTTCCAGTGCCCTGTTAAACTCGACTAACTCATTTGTGTAAACCGCGGTTTGCTGTGGAAAAAGAGAAAAAACCGAAAGAAAAAAACCAACAAATAAAGAGGCAAATTTTCGTGTCATTAATTTGTTTTTAGATTGATGAACCAAAGATAAATAATCGCTCATTCTATAACGCAGCATAAGCTGTATAATTATGTTAATGTGCAAAAAAGTACTAACGCACCTTGCGATTAATGTATATTTACCCATAATTTTACGTTATTAAATCCAAAACCAATTCCTTCTATGTCACAAACCGTTCTGGAACTTAAAAATGCAGCTATCTATCAACGGGAAAGCTTAATCCTTTCTGAAGTTGATCTAACCATCAACAAAGGAGATTTTGTCTATTTAATAGGTAAGACAGGAACTGGAAAGAGTAGTTTTATGAAGACCCTTTATGGGGACCTGCCTTTAACTGAAGGCGAAGGAACAATAGTAGATTATAACTTACGAACCCTGAAGGAAAAAGATATCCCCTTTTTAAGAAGAAAACTGGGTGTGGTATTTCAGGATTTCAAACTTTTAAATGATCGGAATGTTCGCGACAACCTGCTTTTTGTGCTGAAAGCTACAGGGTGGAAGGATAAATCTTCAATGGACCGAAGAATTGATGAAGTATTGGATAAAGTGGGAATGAAAACCAAAGGATTCAAGTTTCCTTACCAACTTTCAGGAGGAGAGCAACAACGTATCGCAATTGCAAGGGCTTTATTGAACGATCCCGAACTAATACTGGCTGATGAGCCTACAGGAAACCTGGACCCACAGACCTCAGTTGAAGTAATGGAAGTTTTGCAGGAAATAAGTAAAAACGGAAACACCATTCTTATGGCTACCCACGATTATGCTCTACTGCTGAAGTATCCTTCTAAAACATTAAAATGTGACGGTGAACGGGTTTTTGAAGTAGTACAGAAGACCCTGTAAAACTTGTAGAAAGTATAATGTAGATTGTATAAATTCTCCAAAAAAAATTTCAGCCACAGCTGGTTTCCTTAATCATTTAGTTAGGCTAATTTTTCGGGTTCAAAGAAAAATTACGAGTATTCTAATACAGTATACAATATACATTTTACAGTATACAATTACTAAGGTTTAACCTCATCTGCAGGAACATGCTCTTTCGGCTTTATAAAGAGATAATAGACGTTCACAAAAACAATCGCCACATTAGTAATAATTACTACCAGGAATCTAGAAGAACTCCGTATGCGACAAAGAATAAACATCCTATACTGTTCACGTAGCGCAGCGTAACTATATTCCTCATCAAAAAAGAAAGCAGTACAAAAAGAGAGGCTGCGTAGCCTATCCACTCTATATAAGATATTCCTAAAATTTCCATTTCTTCTTAAGTTTAGGTGCTAAAACAGACAAAGCAGTCTCTTTTATGGAGGAGACTGCTTTTTCCGATTTAGTTTTGTCCGTATTACCGAACAGAAAATTATACTATTTTATTTCTCTTACGATCGTTTTCAGTAAGGTAGATCTTACGAAGACGAATGTGTTTTGGAGTAACCTCAACATACTCATCTTTCTGGATATATTCCAAAGCTTCTTCTAAAGAGAATTTAATTGCAGGAACAATCTTCGCTTTATCATCAGCTCCTGAAGAACGTACGTTAGAAAGCTTTTTTGTTTTGGTAATATTTACTGCCATATCATCCTGACGGGAGTTTTCACCAATTACCTGTCCTTCATAGATATCCTCTCCCGGATCTACAAAGAATTTCCCTCTATCCTGAAGTTTGTCTATAGAATAAGGAATAGCTTTTCCGGTTTCCATAGAAACCAAAGAACCATTCTGTCTTTCAGGAATACCTCCTTTTAATGGTTGATATTCTTTAAAACGGTGAGCCATTATAGCTTCCCCGGCAGTAGCTGTAAGCAACTGGTTTCTCAATCCAATTATACCACGTGAAGGAATAAGGAATTGAATATTCATACGGGCTCCTTTGGATTCCATACTTAACATCTCCCCTTTTCTCATCGTCACCATTTCAACCGCTTTTCCTGAAACTTCTTCAGGAAGGTCAATAGTAAGCTCTTCTATAGGCTCACATTTTACACCATCTATTTCTTTTATAATTACCTGTGGTTGTCCTATTTGAAGTTCGTAACCCTCTCTTCTCATAGTTTCAATAAGTACAGATAAGTGAAGAACACCACGACCGTAAACAAGGAATTTATCAGCACTGTCAGTTTCGTGAACTCTAAGAGCAAGGTTTTTCTCAAGCTCCTTCATCAATCGCTCTTTAATGTGACGGGAAGTCACAAACTTTCCATCTTTTCCGAAGAAAGGTGAATCGTTAATGGTAAACAACATACTCATCGTAGGCTCATCAATTGCAATAGTTTTTAGACCTTCAGGATTTTCAAGATCGGCAACAGTATCACCAATTTCAAAACCTTCAAGACCTACAAGTGCACAAATATCTCCGGCCTGTACTTCGTTGGTTTTTCTTCTACCAACTCCTTCAAAAATATGTAGTTCTTTAATTTTTGTTTTCTTAATGCCGCCATCCCTTTTTACAAGAGAAACCTGCATTCCTTCTTTAAGAGTACCACGTTGTAACCTTCCAATAGCAATTCTTCCGGTAAAAGAAGAGAAATCCAGGGAAGTGATCAACATTTGAGGGGAACCTTCTTCAGTCTTAGGATCAGGTATATGCTCTATAACCATATCAAGCAAAGGCTCAATATTAGTAGTCTCATTTTTCCAGTCGTCACTCATCCAGTTATTCTTGGCAGAACCGTATACAGTTGGGAAATCCAGCTGCCACTCTTCAGCACCAAGTTCAAACATTAGATCAAAAACTTTTTCGTGTACTTCTTCAGGCGTACAGTTTTCTTTATCAACTTTATTAATAACCACACAAGGCTTTAATCCAAGATTAAGTGCTTTTTGAAGTACAAATCGGGTTTGCGGCATAGGCCCTTCAAAAGCATCTACAAGAAGCAGAACCCCATCGGCCATATTTAATACCCTTTCCACCTCACCACCAAAATCGGCGTGACCGGGAGTATCTATAATATTAATCTTTGTTCCCTTGTAAACTACGGAAACATTCTTTGAAGTAATTGTAATTCCACGCTCCCGCTCAAGATCGTTATTATCAAGAATAAGATCCCCTGCATTTTCATTTTCACGAAAAAGCTGGCAATGGTACATAATTTTGTCTACCAATGTGGTTTTTCCGTGGTCAACGTGTGCGATAATCGCAATGTTTTTAATAGCTGTCATATAAACGCCTGATTTTTAAGGCTGCAAAGGTACGTTTATTTTTCTAATTAGTAATCAGCTATTTCTCTATAAAAAATCTTTATTTCTTAATTATCTTTCATCTGCCGAAGGCCCGTAAGAAGCAGGCACAGGAATATCTAAAAGACGATAATAAACACCCAGTTGCGCCCTGTGATGAGGCAGCTGACTTAAAGCCATGGACCGAAGCGCGTTGAGCCTGGGCATTTCCATAAGCGTCTTTTCTCCATAAACCATTTTCCAGATTTTCTGGTATTCCTCATCAGGTTTTCTAAGAGCTGCCTCAGCTTTTTCTGCATTTTCCTGAAGCAGGTACAGCAAGTCTACTTTAGAGTTTAGATCGGGTGCTTTATAATCTCCGTAATTCATAGACTCCTGCCCCATTACCATTGCAATATACCCGGGAATCTCTGCCAGGTGATTTACCAGTTCTTTTAATGTCATCGATTTTGGATGCGGCTAAGTAATCCATTTTGTCATCAGGAATGCGGTGAAAAAATATTTCAGTGACTTTGATTTCATATTTTAGTTCTGATATAAACAGATCTTTTAATTCCATCTTCTGAAGATTTATTTTTAGGACTGAAAAAATACAACAAATATCAAATTCAGAAGAAGCAGAAACAATATTTTCAGCATTTAAAGAAGCCATCACTGTAATTGTTATGACGGTTTAAATCTTTTATATTTGCAGAAATATCCTGTACGATGAAACTTGAAAAAATTCCCCAAATAAAGAACACCTCTTCTAATAATTTCTTTCTGTTAGCTAGTCCCTGCGCTATAGAAGGTGAAGAGATGGCTTTAAGAATAGCCGAAAGAGTTGTAGAAATCACTAACAAGCTTGAAATCCCCTATATTTTCAAAGGTTCATTTAAAAAAGCAAACCGCAGCAGAATTGACAGTTTTACAGGAATTGGTGATGAAAAAGCGCTGAAGATCCTCAAAAAAGTTTCAGAAACTTTTGAAGTACCTACGGTTACAGATATTCACGAAATAAGCGATGCCGCCATGGCTGCGGAATATGTGGATGTTTTACAAATTCCCGCTTTCCTCGTTAGACAAACAGATCTTGTGGTTGCAGCTGCAGAAACAGGAAAAGTGGTCAACCTGAAAAAAGGACAATTCATGAGTCCTGAAAGCATGAAGCATGCGGTAAGAAAGGTTGAGGAATGCAACAATGAGCAGGTAATGGTGACCGATCGTGGTACAATGTTCGGATACCAGGATATGATCGTGGACTTTAGAGGCATTCCTACAATGAGGGAATTTGCACCTACAGTTCTTGACGTAACCCATTCTCTTCAGCAACCAAACCAAAGCAGCGGCGTTACAGGAGGAAGACCTGATATGATCGAGACTATTGCACGTGCTGGTATTGCAACCGGGGCAGATGGTATTTTTATAGAAACACATTTTGATCTTTCTGTAGCAAAGAGCGATGCTGCAAACATGCTTGACCTCAAATACCTTGAAAGACTTCTTACTAATTTAACAGCCATAAGAAAAACCGTAAATAGCCTGTAATAAATAGCTATTTCAGTTATAGCTCCTGCCCACCTTCATGGTGGGTTTTTTATTATTAATCAGCAAAAATTTCCTGACTTACTTTAGTAAAAAATCATTACTTTCATTAACTAATTCTTTAATTGTAAGTAATTTATGAAGATCAGGAGTATTTTTTATGTTTTCAGTATTGTGACAATTCTCTTTTCCTGTCAAAATGAAAAGAAAGAACAGGATCCCGGCCGCGATATTGGCGATTTACATATTTCAAAACAAACACCGCAACCAGGTGATACTCTCTTAGTTGCTTTTCGGCACCAAGCAGCAGGAGATGAGGACACACTACAGGCTTATTATCACTATTTTGTAGGCACAAAAGCATACCCTGAAGACATTGCGTTAACAGATTCTGCAGGAGTTTGGTATGGGCAGGTGATAGTACCGGACTCTGCAACAGTTTTAGCTTTTAACTTTCACCGGGATTACAAACCTTTTAATAATTCAGGAAAAGGATTTGTACAGCCATTGTATGATGAAAATGGACAGCCTCTCCCCGGAAGCAGTGCAGGAACAGGACATTTTTATCAATATTATGGAGGGGAATATGAAACTAAAAGCGACTCAGTTCTTGCAATGATAGAGGCTGATTTTCAGCAGCACCCGGAACTGGAAAATGAATGGGATGATTTTTATGCCCGCCTGCTTTATTCTGAAGACAAAACCCAAGGAGAGAAATTTATTAATAAAAGAACAGACTACTATTCCAAAAAATCTTCTCTTTCAGAAGAAGAATATACCAGTCTTGCCAATTTATACAGGATCAGCAGGAAAGATGAAAAATCAGATTCTATAAATAAACTTGCTTCAGAAAAATTTCCGAAGGGGAATGCAGCAAAGAGTTTAATGTTCGATGAATTTTACAATGCTGCAAGTTTCGACGAAAAGGAACAAATTTTTCAGGAATTCCGGGAGAAATTTGGAGAAAATCCGGCTGGATTCCAAAAAGATTATATGGCTGGTATTTTAGCCTCACATTTTGCCCAAAAAAATAACGTTGAGAAATTTCAGAAATATTCTGACTTGATCTCTAATAAAAACGAAAAAGCAGGAAGCTTTAATAATCTTGCCTGGGGCATGGCTGAAAAAGGTGAAAATCTTGAGCTGGCAGAAGAAATATCAAAAACCTCTCTTGTTCTATTAGAAGAGGCTTCAGAAAAGGACAAACCCGAATATCTTACCAAAAAGCAATTTGAATCTAATAAAAAGTATTCCGAGACTATGTATCTGGATACCTATGCTTTTATATTATTCAAGCAGGGAAAAATTCAGGAGGCCATTAAACACCAGGAAAAAGCTGTTGTAGAAGGTAAGAACAGCGAATACAATGAACGTTACCTCACATATTTAATGGCAGACAAAAATTACCCGGAAGTACTTAAAACAGCAGAAGGATATTTAACTAATAACACTGCAACTTCTCAAACAAAAGATTTTTACAGGGAGGCTTATATTAAGTCAAACGGAAATAATACCGGACTGGATCAAAAGCTTGCAGAATTAGAAGAAATAGGCAGAAATAATACTCTTGCCGATCTCAAGAAAGAAATGCTGAATGAAGAAGCTCCTCTTTTTGATCTTGTAGATCTTCAGGGAGATAAAGTTTCCCTTGCATCCCTGAAAGGAAAAACAGTTATTCTAGATTTTTGGGCAACCTGGTGCGGTCCGTGTACAGCCTCTTTCCCCGGAATGCAATTGGCTGTTGACAATTTTAAGGATGATGAGAATGTAAAATTTCTATTTGTAAACACAATGGAAGATGGCCCGAGTAGAAAAGAAGACGTTGCAGGTTTTATTAAAAACAACAACTACTCTTTTCACGTGGTAATGGACCAACCGGAATCTGAAAACAGCAGAACTTTTAAAACAGCAGCAGATTATAATGTATCTGGTATCCCAACAAAAATAATTATTGGTCCTGAAGGAAAGATGAATTTCAAAAAAGTGGGATATGGAGGTAACAACGAAAAAATGGTGCAGGAATTAGAATTAATGATTGAATTACTTAATTCAAATGAAAAAGCTACTGAGAAAGCACCTGTTTCCTAAAACAGATTCTATAACATTTTCGGCAAAAATCCCTTCGGGGATTTTTTTGTGTAAAACGGGGAAGAGTACTCGTTTTTAAAGTTTTAAAGCACCCGAAATTTAGCACCTGATACACAACAGATTATAAACTACTGTTAAGGAGCTAACGGTATCAGTTCTTATTTCATAAATTAATACTTACTAACCAAATAATTTAATTAAAATGGAAAACGAAGTCGAATATTTTGGTACCCGTGTGCTGAATTTTTTACCCGATCTTCTCGCTGCTTTACTAATTTTACTAATAGGATGGCTTATTGCCAGGGGAATAAAACTTCTTATTGTAAGATTACTTAAAAAAACCCACTGGGATGAGCGGGTTTTTGGTAATAGTAATGTAGGAGACACTAATGTGCTTTTAGCAAATATTGTCTATTATCTTCTAATGATCATAGTAATACTTGCAGTTCTTGAAGTGCTGGGTATTAATGAAGCCCTTGCTCCCTTAGGTAATATGCTCAATGAATTCCTGTTGTTTATACCCAATCTCATTGGAGCAATATTAATAGGTTTCATAGGGTATTTACTTGCCAAGTTCGTATCAAATCTCATACATATTGGAGGCAGCTTCCTCGATAAGTTTGTAGACCGAACTGGCTTTAAAGATACAGATAAGCTTATACGTATCTTAAAAAAGGTGGTTTTCATTATTATTTTCATTCCTTTCCTTATTCAGGCTTTTAATGCGCTTCAAATGGAAGCAATTTCCCAGCCTGCTAATGATATCCTGTACGCTTTTACAGAAATGATTGGCCAAATTCTCGTTGCAGCATTAATTCTCGTGGTATTTATTTGGGGAGGAAAATTTCTTGCCAATTTCCTTGAAGATCTTTTTAGAAGTCTTGGACTTGACAGCGCTGCAGAAAAAATCCAAATTCACAATATGATTGGTGCTAACCAATCCTTATCAAAGATCTTCGCTAATCTTATATATTTCTTCCTGGTTTTCTTCGGAATTATTACCGCCGTTGAAATTCTTGGCCTGGACAGACTAAGCATTACACTTAATGAAATCCTGGAAGTAACAGGGCAAATAATATTCGGCTTAATAATCCTTGCTATTGGAAACTATATTTCATTATTGATCTATAATACGATGACCCGTTCCAGTAACAACACTTTCATTGCAGGAATTATGAGATGGGCATCCCTCGCCCTGTTTATTGCCATTGCATTAAGAACAATGGGAATTGCCAATGAAATCGTGGAGCTCGCATTTGGACTTATTCTTGGCGCACTTGCTGTTGCGGTAGCTTTAAGTTACGGTCTGGGAGGCCGCGAAGCCGCAGGGGAACATTTCAAGGATATTATTGGAAGATTAAGAAGCGAAGCTGCAGATATTCCTGCGGAAAAAACTCCCGATCTTTCGGGAGATCGTCCTCTAAGAAGTACATCTGATAATAACTTTGGAAATGAAACTCCGCCGGGCGACACGTCGTATGGAACAAATAATCCTGGTGTAAGGCCAGAAAATACAGGTAATAGAAATTTTAATCCGGGAACCAAGAACCAAACTACTAATCCGGGAGGACCTGGAAATGGCCCGGAAGAAAACAGAAGATTTGATCCCGGAACAAGCTCCCAGCCCGGCAGGGAACCGCAGAATCCAAACAGACCCCAACGTGGACCAGAAAATCCAAATCCTCCTTCCCGTGGACCTGAAAATCCAGGAAGACCAGACAGAGGACCACAAAATCCTGACGACCCGAACCGAAGACCGGAAAATCCCGACAGACCAACACGAGGTCCCGAAGATCCCGATAGATTTTAAAAACCATAAAGGCAGCCCAGGCTGCCTTTATCTTTTTCCGTTATAGTTCTCTCTTATTTCCGAAAATCTATTTCCACGTAACCAACGCAAATGATCGGATGGGTATTTTAGATCTTTTGAATTAGACAATACCGCATATTTCAGGACTTCAATGTTCTCCTTACTGGTAAAAATATAATCGATCCTTTTAGTTACAGGCTCATTAAAATTATAACCATTGAAGGTACCTTCAGGACCAAAGCTAACTTTTTGACAGACCATTTTGCTATCATTCATTTCTTCAGCAAGTACCACTATTCCTTCCGCGTCCGGCTCAATATTAAAATCGCCCATTAGGATTACAGGAAGATCCTGGGTATTCACTTCATCAATTTTCTTTAGGATGATCTTTGCACTTTCAAAACGTGCCTTTTCACCTTTGTGATCAAAATGCGAATTAAAAACCCAAAATTCCTGATTTGTTTGTTTATCCTTCAGTTTTAGGTAAGTACATACACGGGGTAAGGCTGCATCCCAGCCCGTTGATACTTTAGAAGGAGTTTCAGATAACCAGAAGGTATGGTTTTCCAGAGCCTCTAACTTTTCGGTATCGTAGAAAATGGCCGTGTATTCTCCTTTTTGTTTTCCGTCCTCCCGGCCAACTCCTACATATTCATATCCTGGAAGGTTCTCTTTAAAATGTGCAATTTGAACCAACAAGGCCTCCTGTAGCCCCAAAACATGTGGCTCATAGAATTTCAATTGATTAGTAATATGATTTCTTCTTTTAGACCAGCCGTTTTCTCCGTCACTTTCATTTGCATATCTAATATTATAGCTCATCACTTCTACCTGAGCACTTGCTGAAAAGGTTAAAATCATCAGCAGAAGGGGAATAAAAAATTTTTTAGTCATTGTTTATTAGTTTAAGGTTTCCATCTACGTATTCCTGTAAATATTTGAATTTAGGGGTTAATTTACCATTTATTGTCATTCTTGCCCTTTCCAGAACACCCTCCCTGTCACCATTAAAAAAGGAGGGAATTACATTTTTCAAAAACATTTCCCCAAATCCTTCACTTGCATCCTTTGGCAGTTCACAGGGCAAATTATCTATGGCCATAACTGCTATAGCCGCCTTATTCCGAAAATCCACCTCCCTTTCAGTGACAGGATCGAAGCCATAAAAAGGATCAGCAATGGTTGAAGGTCGAATTGTAGTGGGTATTGGCACTTTAATGTCACAGCTGATATCAGCTATAAATTTGATCCTGAAATCGGGTAAAGTGGCATCAGCGGTTGTAAAAAAATGTGGGGCACCGTCTCCATAGTAATGTCCTGCAATAAATACATCACTTGCTCTTGCAAATCTTAAAAAATTGCCCTCATATCTTTCGGGGTGCTTATAAAATTCTTCATTGCTCCCCCTTTTCCCATCTTTGCGACGATTGTAATCCAAAACATCAATGAGGCAATAGATGGGTTCCTTAAATTCTTTAGTTAGATATTCCTCTACTCCTGCTCTTTTAATATTTAAGTGATCCAGTATTTCTTTAGCTCCCCTGGCAACTTTTCCACTACCTGTAAGAACAAATTTTAAAGGAGGAATTTGAATTTTATCGAGTTGTGCCAACATGGCATTCAGGTCGGGCAGATCTTCAGCTTTTGGAAGTTCATATAAGTTATCTCTTAAACCTATTCCACGAAAGCAATTGTACGCCCCAACAAGACCTGCATATCTTCCGAAGCCAATTAGCCTTGCACCATTCTCCCTGACTATAACCTCGTGATCATAAAGTTCGATATTCTTGTTAAGAATTTCCCGCAACAGGTCCCGGTTGTATGGCTGCTTTTTTATAGTATGTGAAAAGAAAAAGTATTTTTTCCCCGGAATTAAAGCTAAGCAGCGGAACTTCTTTGACTCCCAGAAAAACATCACATTGAGAGACATCTTCCCTCACCTCAAAGCCAGCTTCCCTGTAAGCTTCATCGGGAAAAATTCTAATTTCTGAACTTTCTACGGTGAACCGGGCATCAGGATATTTTTTTACAACTTCTTTTAACTTCTCAGGAGAAAATACCACTCTTCTATCGGGCGGAGTCTTTCGTTCTTTTATAATGGCAAAATGGATTTGTTTTGGCATTGGATTTGCTAAATATGAAGTGTCTTTTCAAAGATATAAATTTTAAACCGTATCTTTGCAGGCTGAAGGAAGGAAGCTAAGCTGATTTTTTTCTGAAAGTTCTTTACATAATGGGGTCGACTTGGATTTGACAGCGAGTCTAATTGAGTTGTAAGCACGTCGAGCGCTGGGATATAGCTCGTAAATCTCATATTTCACACTTTTTAAACGGCGAGAATAACTACGCCTTGGCTGCATAACCGAATTACAGTAGGTTATACTTAATCCCTACAAGGTAGGGAGCTAAGATGTCTCGTGGAAGCCTTGATTTACGGCGGCCACACCAGAGACACCGAAAAAGTAAATATAGGAAGGACAGGGCCTTGATGTTCTTCTGAAATCTAAATGAGGATAAGTGTAAGATTGGTGGTTTTCGGCTAAGTCTTACATCGAAAACCAAGCGAAAAATAAGCGTGTAGAAAGCAGCTGAGTTGCTTGTTTGGACGAGGGTTCGAAACCCTCCGACTCCACTTTACAGCCCGGTAAGCCCTGTGTTTACTGGGTTTTTTGTTTTAAGGTGACAACATGGGTGACAATTATTTGACCCTTAGACCGTAATAAAAACTCTTTTTGATTAAAGATCAAAATGTTGTTAATTGACAGCATTTTGCCCGTATTTCTTCCCTACCTCAATACCGGTCTCACTTTTAAAAAAGTTAACTCCACATACTGAAAATAAATGAACACTGCCATAGGAATTAGAGTCTCTCTCCATACAAATACTGCTAAAATCCAATAAACGTGTTTCGAATACTTGGGATATCCCCTAATTTAAGAGAAACCTTTTGGAAATATTTTGGTTTTCCTTAGACGAGGGTTCGGGAGTTGGTGGGACGAAATTTTAGCCTCTAATTGAAAAACCCAACAGCTGTTATACATACTGCCGGGATTATCTAATAAAAATCTCAAATCCTTTCCTGCTGATTTAGTTGTACTTAGGTTAAATTGTATCAATAAATTCCGGAGTTTTAAAAGTTGACTTTGTTATTCTCTCAACCCTGAGAATTATGACCATAAAACTCCATATGGAATTAATCTGCAGATTATCGTTGCAGTAGTTTCAACATTTTGTCAAATATTGCAGTATTCTCATAGATTCCGGTAAAGTTTTCCGCTCCCGGACCATAGGCAAAAACTGGAACCATAGTCCCGGTATGATAATCTGTACTGAAAATACCTTCAATATTTTCTCCGTCATCACCACCCACAATTGAATAACCACCTGTTTCATGATCGGCAGTAATAATAACAAGAGTGTTGCCATCTTGTTTGGCAAATTCCAGGACTGCTCCAATGGCCTGGTCAAAATCAATCATTTCAGTAATTATTCCTTGGGAATTGTTGTCATGTCCCGCCCAATCAATTTGTGAACCTTCTATATGCAAAAAGAAATTCTCTTTATCTGCGAAATAATCAAAAGCTAATTTTGTTGCCCGGGGTAGAATATCCTTTCTCCCTTTTAAATACTTTCTGGTTGTTTAGCAGCAATAAAAACCGCTATTTTATCATCAAAAGGAGTAGAAACTGCATCTACATCATCAAAAATATGGAAGCCCCTGGCATTTAAGCTATCCAGCAGATTTAATTTATCCTTGCGCTTGCTGAAGAAATCTTTTCCACCACCAACAAAAAAATCTACAGGCGCAGAAAGCATATCCATTGCAATGGCCTCATCCATGCTTCTGGAAGGCTGATGTGCATAAAAGCTGGCGGGTGTGGCGTGAGTTATGGAAGAGGTGGCGATTATCCCTGTAGAATAAATTCCCTTTCCTGCAATTTCCAGGATAGTTTCAACGGAAGTGGTATCGTTATCGACACCAATAGCTCCGTTATATGTCTTTTTTCCGGCAGAAAATGCAGTAGCACCCGCAGCAGAATCGGTAACAAGACCACTTGTAGAGGTAGTTTTACTTAATCCTATATGTTTAAATTCCTCCAGGTGTAGTTTATTATTGTTTCCTATCATTCCAGCCGTAATTTGAGTTAAGCCCATTCCATCACCAACCATAAAAATTATGTTCTTAGGTAAATCAGCCGCCCTTTTTTCATTATTGGGGCTGGTTGCATTAATTTCTGTTCCAGTTTTACAGCTAAAGGAGAAAAGCAGACTAAGAACAATTACAAATTTGTTTTGAAGTTTCATTGGTGATTTTTTATTTTTCTTATTTGTTTAAGTTCTAATATAGGAATTTTACTAATTAAATACCTATTCCAGATTTTGATTATTAACACCCTTGAAGCGGGCTTGAAATATCTGCCATTCTTCTAGAAGACTGGTAGAATTAGAGAAAAAATTGAACGAAGCATTTTGTTAGGTCTGTAAGTGGCCTCCTTCCCTAGTTTATAATTTTTGCTTTAGGATTTGCCTTTAATTTTATCAAATTTTCCTGCCAATTTTTATGTTCTTCCGGTGTTAACTTTACCCAATCGGTTATTTCATCAATTATTTTTAGGGGCTCTCTGCTGCGATAGGAACGGGAGGGATTGCCAGGAAATTTCTTGTCAGTTACATTAGGATCATTTTCAAAGTTTCCAGTCGGTTCAACTACATATACTCTTGGAAACCCGTCGCCCGGTGCCAATTCAGCAGCCAGTCCTGCACCCTGGACCAAAGAAGTAAAATAAATGTGATTCATAATAACCCCGGGATGAAAATTCGATTCAAATCCAGCTGTCAATAAATCCCCGACCTTCAAATCCGCCTTTGTCCCGTGATAAAATGGACCTTCGTCCAATACAGGTAAATGATCTGGTTCTCTCATCCTTTAAAATTTATCCTTTTATCTTTAGTTATTTCTTTCCTAAGCTTCTCTAAACACACATTTTAAGATGTTTTAAACTGCCAACACAATTTACTAATCTACTTAGTACAATATCTTTTTCATTATCCTCCGATTTATAAAAAGTATTAAACAACTAAAAAAGATCCCAAAAAATAATATACATAGTAAGATATATCCAACTGGATAATTAAAATACCTATAGACACCACTTAACAATTAATTCCGGAAAAGAATTTCTGTCCTTTTAAAATGCACTACACACATTTGACCTGTTACAGCTAAATTAATAATTGAATTTAACTGCACATAAAAACACTTCCCTCATTTATTTACTTCCAAATAGTATATTTTTGTAGCATGGCAGCAAGAGGCGGCTTTTCAAGTCGAATTGGTTTTATAGCAGCCGCAGCAGGATCGGCTGTTGGTTTAGGAAATATATGGCAGTTCCCTTATGTGGCTGGCCAAAATGGGGGTGCAGCTTTTTTATTGATCTACGTCTTCTGGATCTTTCTTATAGGCTATCCAATTATGTTGGGAGAAATCACCCTGGGCAGAAGTGCTCAGGCAAATCCTTACGGTGCTTATAAAAAGTACGGTGGAAAAATTTGGGGCCTGGTAGGGCTGTTCGGTATCCTTTCGGGGATCATGATACTTTCCTTTTATAATGTGGTCTCGGGTTGGGCTTTTGGCTATTTCCTGGAAACAGCCTTTGGAAATCTCCTGGAAAATGAGGATCATTCTACCTTCTTTGGGGAATATGTTTCCGACTTTTCTGATAACCTGTGGTTTAGTCTGGGCTTTATGGCCATCACCGCAGTCATTGTTCTTCAGGGGGTCAAAAAAGGGATTGAAGGCTCTGCTAAAATTCTTATGCCCGCACTTTTTGCACTTTTACTGGGAATTATTGTTTATGGCCTCTCCCTTCCCGGTGCAATGGAAGGTGTTAAATTTTATTTGCTACCCGACTTTAGCCTTATTACCGGGGCTACAATTTACTCTGCGTTGGGGCAGGCCTTCTTTTCCCTCAGCCTTGGTATGGGGGGCTTGATCACTTATGGCTCCTACCTCAGCAAAAAAGAAAATATTGTAAGTTCTGCCGGGCTGGTAGCTATTGCCGATACAATGGTGGCATTCCTGGCAGGTTTGATGATCTTTCCACTTGTTTTTTCTCAGGGTCAGTCTCCTTCCGAAGGTCCGGGGCTGGTTTTCGTTGCATTGCCGGGAATCTTTCAGGCCATGGGACCTATTTTAGGAAAAGTCGTAGGTAGCAGTTTCTTCCTGCTGCTGTGTTTTGCAGCACTTACTTCTACCATTTCCTTATTAGAAGTTGCAGTTGCTTATTTCATAGATGAGCGAAAATGGTCACGAAGGAAAGCAGTAATAATTATGGCTACTTTGATCTTCCTTATTGGCATACCCAGTATGTTAGGCTATGGTGCCATTCAAAGTTTAACCCAGTTTACTTTTTACGAAGGGAGCTCCAAGAGTTTTATGGATCTAATTCAGGATGTTTTCTCGGTTATTGCTTTACCTCTTGGAGGATTCCTCCTGAGTATTTTTATTGCTACCCGCTGGACTACTGCAAAGTTTTCCGAAGAAATTAGCAAGGGTGCCGAAAATTATAAAGGTTCTTTTCTGGAAGGATTTCTAAATATTATGATCAAATATGTATGTCCCGTAGTATTAGGTTTTATGTTCGTATTAACAGTATTGCAGAAGTTCTTCAACGTCGAATTGTTTTAAAGAACCCTTCAAAAATAGAGGCTAAAGCTCGAAGAATGGGTACTTAAAAGTTACTTTTCTGTGGGTTTTAAGTTTCTAAACTAAAAAACATAGGTGGTGGAAAGATTCTTTGTTTAGATTTTATGGGCTCCGGTACTATGCTCCTTTTTAACTTCTATAGTTGAAAATTTACCTAATCCCCCCATCGCTTTTTAATTACGTCTTATTCCACCTATCTTTGCCGTTTATTAAAAGCAGAGATATGAAAGAGAAAAAAGTGCTGAATTATATTGGAGACGTATTAAAGAATATGCCAGATGACTGGTTACGGTTAACTACCCATAGACTGGAAATTTATAATGAACAACTGGCCAAAACTCAATTTTTGGAAGAGTTCACGAGTTTATATAATAAGAACAATACTGAACCCTCAGCGCTCAGCGCCTTACCCACTGCATTTGATTATATTCGATTGGGCCATCCTTTATCCTCAGTCCTGGAATGGACTATTGCTAAGCTAATTGATCTAAAACCTGAAAATGTAATAAGTTTTTCATCAAGGACCATCCCCATTTTAGCCGTTCTGAGAAAAAATCTCTTTGATAAAAAGAAAACGCAAATCATTTATGACGGGAAATTACCGGAATTTCTTGATGCTGAAGTTTTAAAAAAAGTTTACGGATATAATTTCGAATTGAAACGAGTTAAGAATCCAGGAGAAATAGTAGCTTTTAACGGCAGTACAATCTTCTTTTCACAGGAAGATAATATGGGCAACGTGGAACTTAATGATAATATTGACTTTTTTATTAGCTCCCATTCTGCTTTCGGAAGTATTTTGGTGGTCAATGCTGCCAGGAATGAAAGTTACATTTCCGAAATTCAGCATGTGAGAAGGAGAGAGACCATTGCTATGACACCAGCTAATTGTTTTTCTGTCTTAAAGCAGTTGATTGGAAATACTTCTTTTGATAATCCTAAAAATAATGTAGCTGAAAAAAGAGCCAGTGTTGTTGATTCAATTCATAAAATAACCGCTACAAATTCAAAAGCATTAATCGCATCTTCCGGACTATCGATCCAGTACGCAATTATGATGGGGCTCATTCATAATGGGTTGGAGAGACACCCGGGAAAACCAATTAAAATCATTGTTCCTCCCAATTGTTACGGCGGAACGAACGACCAGGCAAGAAGGGTAGCTGCTGCTATAGAGAATGTAGAAGTGGTGGATCTATTGGTTGATGGTGATAATGATATGGTTCAAAGTATAAATTTAGTGCTGGATAAAATTGCTGATGAAGATGCTGTTCCATATATAATTGCTGAAATTCCTACCAATCCCAGAGTTGAAGTTCCTGATCTAAAAAAATTGCGTGATGCTTTGAGTAAAGAGCGCAAAACTGCAGAGGGAAATACTGCTATCGATCCGGTTTTTATTTTAGATCAAACTTTTTGTCCTAATGTACAATTCTTAAAGGATGAGGGAATTTTCTCAACCATCAGGACTGTTTCCTATGTTAGCGGATCCAAATTTCCAAGTGGAGGTAAATGTACTGCGGGCTATTGTGTGGCAAATAAAAGAGCTGAAAGTTTAATGGAAAAAATTGACACACATCTAAAACTTTGTGACAACGAGGCAACAGATCTTCAAATTGAAATTTTAGCAGAACAATTGCCTTCTATGAACAGGAGAATTCAGGAGGCTTATATTAATACCCGCGAATTTGTAAACTTTATCAAAAACACTTTACCCGCAGCTAAAATAAATTTTGTTTCAGAAGAACTGGCAAAAGAAGGTTTTACCCCTTCAGTTTTTTCGCTGGATCTCCCTACTAAAGGAAATACTGATGAGGAAAGGGAAAATTATAAGCGGGCATTAAATCAAAAATTGATCGACATGATGATCACAGAGCTACCTCACGAAAGCAAGTATGTGGTAAGCTATGGACAATTAAAAGGTTCTTACTGGACCATACCCGCAACTTCCACACAGGGAACCACTAAAGAAGACGACAAAGATTATATTGCCCGGGTATCCATTTCTCCCGATTTAGATCTTGAACGGCACAAAAAGGTGTTTGCAGATTTTGTTGAGCAAATATGATATTGTCGGATAGTTGTTATTACCCCCCGCTTTTGGGATTACTATTCCACATTTTGCATCGACTGTATTTTATTTTAAACTATGAGAGTAGACTTTTAAGATGCAATTAATTTAAATAAACAAGGGATCTTTTTTCCCATAAAAGATCCCTTGTTTATTTAAAATTCTTCAGCTAAGATTAAGCTATATTTCGATTTTTATTGGTTTAGCCATAATCTCACTACGTCCAGTAGTTTATTTATATCTACAGGCTTGGTAAGATAATCATTGGCGCCTGCTTCAAGGCTTTTAGCTTTATCTTCAGGCATTGCTTTAGCGGTTAATGAAATTATAGGAAGATTTTTAAAATCAGCATTTTTCCTGATTTTTGATGAGGCCTCGTATCCGTCCATAACTAAGCATCATTACATCCATCAATATAATATCAATATCTTTTTCTTTCTCTAATTTTTCTATAGCTATTTTACCATTTTCCGCAACCACTACTTTCATACCTGAGTCAGAGAGGGTTTTAGATAGAGCATAAGAATTACGCTCGTCATCATCTACTAAAAGTACTTTTTTATCTTTTAATACGTGCTTTGGATCATGGAGATCAGCCATCACCTTTTTCTGTCGGGTAGAAAGTCTGCTTTCATCACTGTGCAATAATAAAGAAACCTCATCAAGAAGCGTTTCAGGGGAAGTGGCTCCTTTTATTAAAATGCTGTCTGTAAAGGTGGTTAATTCTTTTTCTTCCTTTTTCGAAAGTTCTTTACCTGTATAAACCACCACAGGTGTAACATCTGCCTTTCCAAAAGATTCCAGTTTTTTAAGTATTTCAAAACCAGAGAGATCCGGCAGATTCAGGTCGAGAATTATACAGTCAAAATTCCGGGACTTCATCTGGTTTACTGCCTCTTTTCCGGTTACAGCTGTAGAGATTATTACATCCTTATTTTCCAGAATACTTTTAACGGCCTTTAAGGTTCCCTCATCGTCTTCAACGATTAAGATTTCTTTCTGCGGGGAAGTATGTAATTTTTCAATCTTTTGAATGGCACCTTCGAGATCTTTAAAAGAAACCGGTTTTAGACAGAATCCCATAGCCCCCTTACTACGAGCCTCACGTCTTTGATCTTCTACTCCCAGAAGGAACACCAGTACGTGCCGGGTTTTTAAGTTGAACTTTAGATGATCCAGAACGGTAAGTCCTTTCATATCTATAAGTTGTTCATCAAGTAGAATTCCATTAGGCTGAAATTGGGCGGCAAGTTTCATTCCTTCTTTCCCATCTTTGGCAAAAAGGAATTTATAGCCTTGTTTCTGAATTATTCCTTTTACTATGTCAGCAAAAAAAACGTCACCTCCCAGTACCAATACAGAAGCTTCGGAAATTTTTATAGTATCTCTGTCATCAGAAATATCGGCTTCCATATTAGCTTCAGATAAACTTTCGGCAATTTCTGTGACATCATTATTACGCATATTTGCATAACCCGGATCACTATAAGAGGACATAGCATCTTCCATCTCCTTTATAGGTGCGTTAGTAAGATCTACAGGAATATATACTTTGAAGACGCTGCCCTTTCCTTCCTTACTCTTAATATGGATCTCACCTCCCAATAATCGGGATAGTTCCCTCGAAATTGTTAATCCCAGTCCGGTACCTCCGTATTGACGACTCGTACCTCCTTCTGCCTGTTGAAAGGCCTCAAAAATCATCTGGCGCTTACCTTCTGGAATTCCAATTCCTGTATCTTTTACAGATACTTCCAGAACTTCAGATCCCGGCAGGGTGATCTCCTGAAAGGTAAATTTATCACCAGGTTTACATATAGATACTTCTACCGAACCTTTTTCAGTGAATTTAATAGCGTTGGAAATAAGATTTTTTATGATCTGTTCCAGTCGCTGACCATCAGTAATTATTTTTTCAGGAGCATTCTTTTTAGATTCAATGGTAAACTTCAGTTTCTTGGATTTTGCCAGTGGCTCAAACTGGTTTTGCAAATTGGTTACAAGGTTCTCTACAAGAACTTCTTCAGGATGAATTTGTAACTTTCCGGCTTCTACTTTAGAAAGGTCCAGAATGTCATTAATAAGGTTTAGCAGGCTTAATCCTCCTTCATAAATAATACTGGCAGCCTTTTGCTGATCTTTGTATAAATTCCCTTTATTATTATCACTAAGGTCCTTGGACAGAATAAGAAGGCTGTTCAATGGAGTCCGTAATTCATGGGACATATTAGCCAAAAATTCTGATTTATACTTGCTTGCAAGCTCCAGTTCCTTGGCTTTTCGTTCTACCTCTACCCTACTGAATTGCAGGTCCTCTTTCTGCATTTCAAGATCTGTGGTCTTTGATTCCAGATCTTCATTGGCCATTTGTAATTCCTTACTCTGGATCTTCAGTTTTTCCTGTTGTTTCAACAGCTCTTCAGATTGTCGCTGTGACTCTTCCAGCAGATCCTTCATTTTCTCCCTGTCCAGAGCAGAGTTAGTAGTAATGGCAATGTTCTCTCCTACGGATCGCATTAATTCCAGCTGGTTATCATTAAAGGATTTAAAAGATCCTATCTCGATCACTCCCTTTACTTCCCCATCTATCATAAACGGCTGGACGAGTATGTGCCGGGGTTTTTCTTCTCCCAGGCCTGATGACACACTGATGTAATCATTAGGAATTCCCGAAATTATAATAACTTCTTTCTCCAATGCCGCCTGCCCCACAAGACCTTCTCCAAAATCAAAAGTGGTTTTTAAAGATTTTCTTCGGGTAAAGGCATAGGACCCGGTCATTCTTAATTGTTTCCTTTCGTTGTTCTTTTCTGCAAGATAAATCACGCCCACCTGCCCATCCAGATACTTAGTGAGATAGGAAATAATATTTTTAGAAAGGGTAAGAAGATCCTGTTCTCCCCGCATTCTATCATTAAGTCCCGCCTGTCCTGTTTTAATCCAGGCTTCGTTTTCATTCTCTTCTGAAATTCGTTTCAAGTTCTCAGTCATCGAGTTCAGGGCGATACCTAATTGATCTGCCTCACTTCGAAGCGGCATCTCAATTGAGAAGTTTCCTTCAGCAATGGTATTAGCTGCTTTTACAATTGTCGTGAAACTGTCAACCATCGCATTGATGTTGTTCTTTAGTTCCTGTACCTCTCCTTTTACCTCCACATCAATTTTTCTGGAGAAATCACCCCGGGCAAGGGCGGTTGAAACGCTAGCAATATCCCTTACCTGCGAGGTTAAGTTACTCGCCATCTGGTTTACATTGTCTGTAAGATCTTTCCACGACCCCGCTACGTTAGGTACTTCGGCCTGCCCACCCAGAATACCTTCTGTTCCCACTTCACGGGCCACGTTAGTTACCTCATCTGCAAAAATGTTTAAGGCATCCACCATGATGTTAATAGTAGTGGAAAGTTCCAGAACTTCTCCTCCTTTTCCCTGTTCTGAAATTTTTTGTGATAAATCTCCGTTTGCAACTGCAGTGGTTACCGAAGCAATCTCCCTTACCTGAGTTGTAAGGTTACTGGCCATTGTATTCACATTATCAGTAAGACCTTTCCAGGTACCTGCGACATTTGGCACCTTTGCCTGTCCACCCAGCATACCTTCGGTTCCCACTTCGCGTGCTACCCGGGTTACCTCTGCGGCAAAAACGTTCAGCGAGTCCACCATCTGGTTGATAGTGTCTTTTAGTTCGGCTATTTCTCCTTTTACATCAATGGAAATTTTTTGCGAAAGATCTCCGTTTGCAACCGCAGTTGCCACATTGGCTATTTCCCGTACCTGGCTGGTAAGGTTACTCGCCATGGTATTTACGTTACCTGTAAGATCCAGCCAGGCTCCTGCCACATTCGGAACTTCTGCCTGGCCTCCCAACATTCCTTCGGTACCCACTTCACGGGCAACACGTGTTACCTCATTGGAAAGGATATTAAGCGAATCCACCATTGTATTAATAATGGTTGAAAGTTCCAATACCTCTCCTCCCTTTTCTTCTTCGGAAATTTTCTTGGAAAGATCTCCGTTTGCCACCGCTTTGGTTACGGAAGCAATTTCCCTTACCTGCGTCGTAAGATTGGAAGCCATCGTATTCACATTCTCGGTTAATTCCCACCAGGCACCTCCAACATTGGGAACCTGTGCCTGACCGCCCAGAATTCCTTCAGTACCTACTTCCCGGGCAACCCTGGTTACCTCATCGGAAAATATGTTGAGGGAGTCCACCATGGTATTAATGGTTTCTTTTAACTCTGCTATTTCACCTTTGGCTTCAATGGCAATTTTTTGTGCAAGATCTCCTTTTGCAACTGCAGTTGCTACATTTGCAATTTCCCTTACCTGGGTGGTAAGGTTAGAAGCCATGTAGTTCACATTATCGGTTAGATCTTTCCAGGTTCCGGCCACATCCGGCACGTCTGCCTGTCCTCCCAGAATTCCTTCGGTTCCCACCTCACGAGCCACACGAGTTACCTCGTCAGAGAAAATATTCAGGGAATCCACCATCTGGTTAATGGTATCTTTTAATTCTGCTATCTCTCCTTTTACGTCAATAGTAATCTTTTGGGAAAGATCCCCATCTGCTACAGCGGTAGCTACATTTGCAATTTCCCTTACCTGGGTAGTAAGGTTACTTGCCATGATATTTACGTTATCAGTAAGATCTTTCCAGGTTCCTGCAGCACTTGGAACAGTTGCCTGTCCTCCCAGTTTTCCTTCGGTACCTACTTCCCGGGCCACACGAGTTACTTCAGCAGCAAAGAGGGTTAGAGAATCAACCATGCTATTGATCGTATTGGAAAGAACCAAAACTTCTCCTCCTTTTCCTTCTTCTGTAATTTTCTGAGAAAGATCTCCCTGGGCCACAGCGGTAGTTACCGAGGCAATTTCCCTCACCTGATTCGTCAGGTTATTTGCCATTGTATTTACATTGTCGGTAAGGTCTTTCCAGGTTCCGGCAACATCCGGTACAGTTGCCTGCCCGCCCAGTTTACCTTCTGTTCCTACTTCCCGCGCAACCCGTGTTACCTCATCAGAGAAAATATTCAGGGAGTCAACCATCTGGTTAATGGTGTCCTTTAATTCTGCTATCTCCCCTTTTACATTGATGGAAATTTTCTTTGAAAGGTCACCATTTGCAACTGAAGTTGCCACTCCGGCTATCTCCCGTACCTGTGCTGTAAGATTGGAAGCCATAGTATTTACATTGACTGTAAGATCCTTCCAGGTTCCGGCAACATCCGGTACATCGGCCTGACCACCGAGCTTTCCTTCCACCCCCACTTCCCGAGCCACATTAGTAACTTCTGCAGCAAAGATGTTCAGGGAATCCACCATTCGGTTAATAGTAGTAGAGAGACCAAGAACTTCCCCTCCTTTTCCTTCTTCTGTAATCTTTCGGGAGAGATCTCCATCTGCAACCGCTGTGGTTACTCGGGCTATTTCCCTTACCTGCTCTGTAAGATTACTTGCCATCTGGTTCACATTGTCTGTAAGATCTTTCCAGGTTCCCGAGACATTAGGTACACTTGCCTGTCCTCCCAGTTTTCCTTCTACTCCCACCTCCCGTGCCACCAGGGTCACCTGTTCTGCAAAAATGTTCAAACTCCCCAGAGTTCGGTTAATAACATCGGCCATTGCCCTAAAGTCCCCTGTTACCGTAAGACTAAATTTATCTTCCAGTTTTCCGGCGGCAATACTATTAAGAATGCGACTTACCTCAAGTACAGGTTTTGCAATAGCTTCAATAAGAATGTTGATGTTATCGATCATATCCTTCCATACCCCTGTGGAAGCCTTAAACTCTGCCCTGGCATCCAGGTTTCCTTCAATACCTCCTACCCTGGATATCCGCGATACCTCGGTACTAACACCCCCAATCATTTCCACCATCGAATTGTAAGCTTCCGCGAGATCGGCAAATTTGTCATTTCGTTCCTTTGATAGTCGAACAGAAATATCTCCTTCCCTAAAAGCTTCCAGTGCAAAAATCAGCCTGTCTAGCTGCTCATGCACGTATTCGTTATCCTTAAACATTTCACTATGAGGAACTCTTTTTGCTTTTTTAGCAAGGGAGCCTTTCCGGGGAGTTGTTTTACGAGCAGAAATTTTATTATCGGGTTTAACGGGTGCAGTTGTCTTCGGCATTTCTCTATGGGGGTTTAATACAATTAGTATTTAAGAAAAAGGTCAATAATTATTACAAATCAACGAATGGTAAAAAAAACACTTTAAATCTAAAAAATATGTGAAATTAATGTGAAAAAAGAAAAAATCATTAAGATTTGATTTGGGCCAGAGAAGTCTAGGACTAGATTGGCCTAATTAAACAACTGTTAAAACCATTCTCTTCTTTTTTCCTGAAAGTTTAAGTAAAGATTATGTTTAGTAAGATTAAGTAAGCTTGTGGTTTATAGTTTTATTCCTATTTTTGGCAGCAGCAAAGTTCTTCATTTACTAATTTCAAGTGATTTAATAGTAGTGTGATTTTTTGCACCTGACTTAAAATTAATAAACTGAGATACTAATGTTGAAAATCGGATTTATATGTTCCATTTAATAGAGGGTCTGCTATCAGGTTTTGACCTCCTGTATTAAAATTTGATAAAAGGCTAAATGAAGAAAATTTTATTAGTAGAGGACGATGAATTTTTGGGAATAATTCTTAGTGACCATCTCCAAATGAATGGATTCAAAGTAAACCTGTTAAGATTACCTGCAAAGGCGGTCGAAAATCTACAGAATGATTCCTTTGATCTGGTTATAATGGATAAGAGATTAAACGGTCTTGATGGAACTTTAATTTGTGCAGCAATTAGAAATACAGATAATATTTCAGACATACCTATTATGATGATGTCTGGGGAAGATGGGGCCAAAGAGGATTGCCTTGCCGCCGGAGCCAATCATTTTCTACCCAAACCTTTTGACGTGGAAAGTCTTTTAAAAGGTATTGATGCTACTATAAAAAAAGCAAAGGAACATCAGGAATAAATACCTAAAACAACGGAAATAATATTTCTTGAACTGAATCTTTCTTTTCTGTTTTAAAACAGAAACTGAAAATCTGAAATTATTCCTGCTATGAATAATATTAGGATGCACAAGCAAAGGATCAGCCACATTTTAAAGACAAAAGCTGCCTTTCTCTGTACCTCTACAGAAAATTCTTTTAGTTCCTCCTGAATTTATAACCTTGATAATACTTTATCAATTCCAATTAAACTTGCTTCTCTCCCTTTGTGGGTTACCACCAGTTTATCACCAACCAAATCTATAAACTCATATTTTAGAAGTTCATTAAGTATTTGAACCAGGGAATCTTCAGCCAGAATTGAAACTGCATCCCCTTTTTCTATTCTTTTTATAATTTTTTCTATTGATGTCATTGTTTCCTATTCCAGATAGTAAAATAACAGCAGCTACAGCAGTTAATTTATGATACACATCATACTGCTAATATTTATTCATAGATTTAGTTTTCAAATAGATGAGCATATGGAATGGATATTTGACAAAAGTGATCCCCTTTTAGAAACAGTACTGGGAAGTATTTTATTATTCCTGGTTATTATCCTGTTGACGAGAATTATAGGCCTGAGATCATTTGCAAAATTTACCGTTTACGATTTTGCTTTCACCATTGCTGTTGGTAGTATTATAGCCTCTACACTAACTTCCAGTACATCTATTGTTCATGGCTCTGTAGCAATAGCGAGTCTTCTTTTCCTGGCTTTCTTATTTTCAATATTGCAAAAAAGATTCCCTGCTTTAAGTTCGGCCATTTCAAATAAACCGCTGATGTTGATGAAGGGAGAGCATATAATTGAAGAAAATTTAAGGTATGCAAGAATTGAGAGATCCCAGCTAATCGCCAAGTTAAGGGAAGCTAATATCATTCATGTAAACCAGGTACTTGCTGTCGTTCTGGAATCTACGGGAGATATTTCAGTTTTGTACAAGTCTGAAAATACAGGAGATCAAACTGTTGACAGCATAATTTTGGAAGGGATACGGGAAAAACCCTAATATCATAATTCAAATTTGTTAGAATCTGCAGGAATGTACAATCTCTCTTTTCAATAACAACTCCAAATTTTTCTGAGACCACTACTTATTCAGATAACACAAATTCAGCCAATACAGGAAAGTGATCTGAGCCAAAATCAGGCAGTCGCTCCAGGTTTAGCAATGAAAACTCACTAAGTTACAAAAAAATGATCTAAAGGCCAGCGAAGAAAACTGGAATTGGCATCGAAAGTATTGTATAATCCCCTGCCAATACGCACATTTTTAAGGGCTCCTGTTCCCTCAAATAATCGGGAAGTATGTGACCAGGAAACGTCATTAAAATCTCCTGCCACTACAACAGGAAGTTTTTGATTTACTACCATTTCCCCCACTTTTAAAAGTGCCACCTCCTTTTCCCCCTGATTATCCGGATATTTTCCGGAAGGTACTGGTGCCACAGGATGAACTCCAAAAAAAGAAAAACTCTCTCCCGACTTTAATAGGACTTCAGCATAAAATGAAGGTACATTATCCTTGTTTAAAAACATGACTTCCTGATTCTTCAAAGGATATTTTGAATAGAGAGCCATTCCGTAGGCATTATCCAGAGGAAGTATCATCGTATAAGGGAACTCATTTTTAAAAACCTGAAGTTGCTCAACCCACCACTTATTTACTTCCATGGCCAGCACCATGTCAGGATTTGCTTCTCTTACTATGTCTATATATTTTTCAGAATTTCTATTGGTGATCAAAACATTGGCAATTAGAATTCCTACACTTCTGCCTTTATTTGAAGCTCCATTTCCTGCATCAGGAACGGTTTTACTTCCTATGTAGTAAGGCAGGATTACTTTTCCCTGGATAAAAATAGAGGCCAAAAGACCCAAAACCAGGAAGGCTGAAGAAAATTTCCATTTCTTATTTATAATTAAAAAAAGAATAAGAAAAATGACTGCAAACAGTAAATACTGTAGCCGCGGAAAGTCCAAAATTTTAAAATACCAGAATTTTAAATCGTGAATGAGGGAAAGAAGACTAAGTATTACGATGCAGGTACTTAAACCGATAAGCAGGTAAAGCAGAATAGAATTTGGCCGTTTCATAAAGGATTGGTGTGTTCGGAAACTCTAAGGCTTAACCCTTAAACTATTATTAATTTTTTTTGTACATCTAAGGAAAAAAGGTAATTTAAGAAAAACCATTCATTAAAATAATACTTTAAATATGATAAATCCACAATTTAAATTAACAGTAAAATTTATACCCTTGATCCTTATATTTATCTTTTCCGCCTGTAAAGACAATGAGGTTCGCCCTGTACCAGATATAGAAGAAGAATACATTGAGGAGGTTGCAGAGCCGGAAGGAAAGGATATTATGCAAACCTTGAAAAGTGAAGCTGAATTAAGTAATTTTGCAATGCTTATGGAAGCTGAAGAATTGCCTTTCTATATGACGGACGAGCAGTTATTCACCGTTTTTGCACCTGATAATAACGCATTTCCTGCTGATGAAAAAATGGGAGAGCCAGATTTGCTTTCTAATTACTTTGTAAAAACTTCTTATACACCCGAAGAACTTTTACAAATTGCAGTTACAGACTCCTCCTCAAATTCCTTCATTAATTCGCTTAGTGGTGAAAAAATATATTTAAAAAGGGAGGGTGAAACCTTGCAAATTAAAGGCAGTTCTGGGAAGGAGGCTAAAATTACTAGAAGCATCCAGGCCTCCAACGGAATTATTCATATTATTGATAATTCCTTATGGCCAATTTAATTCATAGCTCCGAAAGACGGTATAATTACATTACCGGGGTTGTTAGGGATAACAAATTATTACATCCTGAAGATCCTAATACATTCCCCCCAGTCCTGGGCACAACCTATTAATGAGAACTTACTCACCTTACGCCTGGTCTCATTTTCAGGTTCTCGTTACAACATTTGATGATTTCTGAAATTCGCTTCTCCCGGGTTGTAGTTCTTTTGGCAGAATTTAACCAGTACAGATAATTTTTTCTGTAAGAGCGGCTAAAGGCTGAATAATTTTTAAATGCAACAGGATGGGTTTCAAAAGCAGCCAGTAAATCTTCAGGAATGACCAAATCTTCAACATCATCAAGTGCAATCCAGGAGCCGTCTTTCTTTGCTGCTTCTATTTTATAAAGTCCGCTTTCGTGCATCAGGTCCAAATCAATCAACTCCTGAACATGAACCTTGTTTACCTTACTCCAAACACTTTTAGGTTTTCTTGGAGTAAATAATTGTTTCCTCTTCTCGTCATCTATTCGTTTCGCAGTAGAATCAATCCATCCATAGCAAAGAGCTACTCTCACAGCTTCTTCCCATCGCATAGAGGCTTTAACAGAACTTACCCGGTAAAGGATAAGGTAAACTCCTTTTGAAGTTGCGTGATTTTCCTGTAGCCATTCCCTCCATTCATTATCTGTTTCAAAATAAAGCTCGGGTTTTGGAGTCATTTATAAAGGAATAATGTCATTAAATTTTTAAAGATCCGCGAAATCCCCGGCTGGCGTAATAAGATTGTGCTCCATTGTGGTAAAGAAAAACCTGGTCATAACGACGATCGCAGAAAACGGCACCACCCAGCTCTCTGATTTTTGCAGGAGTTTTCACCCAGCTGGAAGTTTTCAAATCAAATTCGCCCAGTTTTTGCAGTTCCCGATACTCTTCCTCGGTTAAAATCTCTATTCCCATAAAAGCAGCCATATCCACTGCACTATTTTTCGGCTTGTGTTCCTTCCGGGATTCTAAAGCTTCGCGGTCGTAACAAAAACTTCTTCGGCCCTTTGGACTTTCAGCCGAGCAATCGTAAAAAATATATTCCCCGGTCTTCTTATCCTGCCCAACGACATCGGGCTCTCCTCCGGTGTTTTCCATCTCGTAAAGAGAATTAAGTTTATCAGACTTCGCTTTTAACCTTTCTTCTACTTCCTCCCATTTTTGCGATTTATGCTTAGCCTTTGTTCTTCCCGAAGCGAGCTTTTAAGGTTTGCAAAAGTTCTTCCTGTTCTTCTAACGATAAATTCTTTTTTGCATTCATATGCGTGAACTGAGAGTAATTAATATTGAAAGTTAAAAAAATTTTTGAATTTTCTTTAAAAATGGAAAACTCCTATAAACAGGAAAACAAATCTCTTTTATAAGAAAGTAAATTCTATTCTTTATGCCTACTCCTTCCCTACTTTAGACAGAATCAGGTGAGTTGTTGGCTCGCCAAAATTGATCAGCTTATCGATAAACTGCTGCAAATGCAATTGATCCTTAAGGGCTACTCTCATATGTATATTATGCTGCCCTGTAATCCTGAAGGCCTCTTTTACTTCGGGATAAGAATTTATTTCAGAAAGAGCAGTTTTAAACTTCCCGCTAAAGATCTTAAGCATTATAAAAACCTCCAGGCTATTTCCCAACATTGACTGGTTTAGGCTTAGGGTGTATGCTTTAATCACTCCGCTGTCTTCCAGTTTCTTTACGCGTTCTCTTACTGAAGACGGAGATAAAAAGATTTTTTTACCGATTTCAGCATAAGGCAATCGGGAGTTAAGTTTTAAGATATTAATAATCTTGCGATCGATCTCATCTACCATTCTTTCAATTGTTAGAGAACTAAAAATACAAATTTTTGACTGAAAAAAGGATTTTTCCCCATTGAATCCACTTTAAGGAAATCCTGATATCACTTAATTTTGCAACCTGAAAAACTCTTCTCTAGTGGATATATTTTTACTTGTAATACTGGCTATTGCGATTTTTTGTGGCTTCTTTGTTCAAACCCTGGTTGGATTCGCAGGTTCGTTAGTTGCTTTGCCAATACTTCTAATTGCTTTAAAATTACCAGATGCAATTGCTTATATATCAATATTCTATCTCTTTTCCAGTTCCTTTATGGTATTTAAAGAATGGAAAAACATAGACAGGGATACCATTCTTCGGTTAAGCCTGGCATCAGTTATTGGGGTTGTTCTTGGAATCATAGTTCTTAGTTACACCAAACCCATAGTTTTACAAAAAGGTCTTGGGATCTTCATTCTGCTCTATGTAGCATATGTTTTATTTGGCAAAAATGAACTTATCCTGGGACGGAAAACAAATTTAGCGTTTGGAGTTCTTGGTGGGTTCTTTGCCGGGGTCTTCTCAACAGGGGGCCCTCTTTACGTTATAAGCGTAAAAAACACTGTTCAGGAAGCCAGAACTTTTAGAGCAACTATGATAGGAGTATTGGCCCTGGTGACTTTGGTTCGTGTCTTAAGCATTAAGCATCAGTGGTATTCTTAATCTTCAGCATGTGAAAATGAGTTTGATGATATTGCCTGTTTTCATTCTTGCACAATTCCTGGGAGTAAAGCTTTTTCCCAAGATCAATAAAGCCCAGTTTAGAAACATCCTGTTAATCCTGCTCTCCTTATCGGGTGTGTCCCTGATCCTGTAAAACATAATAATTTTCAAACTTTTACTGCAGTAGTGATTTCCTGTTCCTAATATTCCTTCCTTTTTCTGAAAGACCTGCAGCAAATTTTTTAAACAGAAATAAGATTATTTTTAAAATGCTTTACAGGCTCAATTTCCCCGAAGATCCTTGTAGCCAGTTCATTGATCTCAGGATCAAACAAATCCTGAAATTCAGGATCTGCTGCATATTTTTTCCACCTGTCGTTCACATCCATTTTATGAGCCATCCCAGAAAATTTTGTGCCATCAAAAGAACTGCCACCTGCAACTTCTGTAACTTCTTTAAATCCTTTATCGGTAAAAGGAATTCCAAGTTCAATTGCAAGTTTTTCCCTGTAGTCCCTGCTTCTTGCCCATAAATTGAAGTTGATGAGAATCTTATTCTTAAGGTAATTTTTCTCTCCTAAGAATTCCCGGGCGTGCTGTTTGTAAAGCCTCTGAAGAGTAAGTAAAGAAATTGGTTTAGAACCATGATGAGTGTAATGTCCTCTAATTAGTCCTGATTTTAAACGGCTTGCAAAAAGGTTGTAGGGATCCCGAAGCAAAAGAATATCCTTCCTTTCCTTTGATTCTCCCGTCCATTCTGTTTTTTTCTGCTGAAAAAATTTACCATTTAAGGGACCAAGAAAACAATCTTCGTGGTTATATAAAAGAAAATCCTTGGATGAAAATTTTCCTGTTTTCTCCTGATCCAGATTAAAATCGCGGATATTAGTCCTGTACACGTCACCATCTGCATTTAAGGGCCTTACTGTTGAGAAAGGATTGTGTTTGGGTTCTGTACAATTGAGGAAACAATAACGGCCTTCCAGTTGATTAATAATCCAGTTTATTACCCCGTGATTTCCACTTCTTGATAGTCCTACAAGTCTAAATTCTTTTTTATTCTGAAATACTTCCTCCTGCATTTTCTTTTCTGTTTTTCGTTCTTCATTACTTCCACCTTTTTCCGGCTGGAAAAGTTTTCAATTTAAGACATTTTGACCTTCTTTAAAAATCTCTAAATCCACCTGAAGCGCCTTCTATTGCTACGGCTACACGAAATAATATTTGCCAAAAACCCTTGATATACAGTGCCTGAAGTCTTTCTTTTTATTTAATTATTTATAGTTCGGTTTTAAATCTTAATATATAACTACAATTAAGTGGTCTTAAATCATCGGGAGCAGGAGCATTGGCCTGCAAAATCTAAGTTTTAAAAGGAAAATCCTAAAAAATCAAAGGCAGATATAATCAAAATTCTATAATACTGGAGTTTTTGCAGCCTGCTTACAGAAACAGTTTTCAAACCCTTAAGCCGGGGTAAGAAAGCGAGTTGGATGGGATCGGTTAAGTACAAACATTCCTTTACATACACTCCCGACGCTAAGCAGGGCAACTGCATTACTCGGTAATACTGAAGCTGCTTACAACCAGGATGGCATTTACATACTGCTCAAAACCCTTTGACAGGCAAGGAATAGATAACAACTATTGCTAAAGAATTAGGTAATGAAACACGATTTCAACTGGTGTCCGGGATCATGTTGAAACTAATTGGCATTTTTGTTCCTTTTATGCGGGAACTGCCGGAAATGCTTTACCAGTACAATAGAGATTATGTCTTCGAAAGTGAGAAATTTGAAAGACGGTTTAACATTAAACCCACGCCATATCCCGAGGGAATCAAAGAAATTGTAAACATCGATTATAAAGTCTGACTTCCTGAGAAGGAATGAAAACTCCTGAACTCATTCGACTTTCAAAATTAATTTTAAACCGCCACTGCAGCAAAACCAACAGCTAAAAGTAGCAATAACGCAAGACCCAATAACCATTTTTTCCTGTTTCGGTCTTTATTTAAAATAGTAATAGCAGGGGATCTTTTAGAGATATGCGAATTCTGAACCTGTAACTCTTTTTCCCGATTAATAATCTTGTCTACACCTTCCACTTTTGCCTTTTTACCTTTCTCGGTCAAAAAAACTTTTTCATCTTTTAGTGTGACCAGATCGTGCTTCATTAATTCATTAAATCGGGGGATTAATTTTTCTTCAGAAAGAATAACATCGGCTTCCCCTTCTTCAATGAGTTTCAATAACCTGTCCATACAATTTAGTTGTAAATAGTAGTATTATATATATAAAGTTAAAAATTCATGAAGAAATCTATAAATTTTTCTTTGTTAATGTTCAGCTCAAATTTTATTTAATTAATAAATATACTGCTTAAAGAACTCCTGAAGGAAAAAGACTGTGCAAATATTTTTTCAATTACTCCAGAAGTCCCTTACAGGTTAAATTGCCAACTTCCAAAAAAACAGTAACTTTAGAAAAAAGCCTCTTAATTATCCAGAATACACACAAATTCCTAAATAAAGAAAAGAGGATTTTAGGTTTTTATAAAAAATTGCTGCTATTATCATTTTTTATCCATTAACGCCAAAGACAGGAGTAAGTACCTGCAGGCCGCCAGTTAATTTATGGCTGCCATTGCTTGTATGTACTTTACTTTTATCTGAAGGTTGTGCTCCAAAAATGGATACCGTAGCAGCTCCTATTGAACAACCGGAAGAATTTAGCCTAACAGGAACAGAAACCCTTCCTGAAGAATGGTGGACTACATTTGATGATCCCACCCTGGATTCCATTGTAGGGATGGCAATAGATAAGAATTTGGATCTGGCAGGATCCTGGGAACAGTTTCAGGCTGCAGAAGCTGTAGTGCGACGTGAAAATTCACAATTATTTCCTGCTGTAGATGCCACAGCACGAACTGCCATTAGCAGGCCACAGCCGGATTTTGCGGGTGGTGAAAATACACAAATAGGCCTTTCCGCATCTTATGAGCTCGACCTGTGGGGCAGGATTAGATCGGGAATTCAGGCTGAGAAATTTCGTGCAGAAGCCACATTTTTCGATTTTCAAACCGCTGCAATGACAGTTTCTGCAGAAACTGCAATTACGTGGTATCAACTTGTAACAGCCCGGAAACAACTGCTGCTGGTAAATGAACAAATTCAAACGAATAACGACATTATGAGGCTCATCAGGGCCAGGTTTACCAGTGGACAAATTCGGGCGGTAGATATTCTTCGGCAGGAACAACTCCTCGAAAGCACCCGGAATGAAAAAGTCTTTTATGAAACAGAAATTGAACTTTTAGAAAACCAACTGGCGGTTTTATTAGGACGGCCGCCTCAAAATGAAGAAGTTGCTGCAGGAGCTTTTATTCCTGAACTACCTCCTCTTCCACAGACGGGGCTACCTTTGGAACTGGTAAGAAGAAGACCCGACGTAAAAGTCGCGTATAATCTCGTCCTGGCCGCAGACAGGGAAATGGCACAGGCGATAAGAAGCAAATATCCCCGGCTTTCCTTTTCTCTTGCAGGGCAAATGAGATCGAATAATTACAGTTCCCTTTTCCAGGATTGGGCTTATACCCTGGGAGCAGATATTGTAGCACCCCTTCTTTATTGGGGAAGATTACGCGCAGAAGTAGATCGAACTGAAGCTATAAAAAATCAATTGTTATATCAATACGGCCAAACTGTTTTAGTTGCTTTTCGGGAAGTAGAGGACGCACTTCTACGCGAACTAAAGCAGAAGGAACGAATTGAAATTCTTGGCTAAACAACTGGAGCTTGCACAAAAAACAAACGGGCAATTAAGAATAGAGTTTCTAAACGGAATGACAGAGTATCTGGATGTACTGCTCTCTCTGGATCAGGAACAGCAATTACAACGAGAATTACTGGAGGCACAACAAACTCAACTGGAAATAAGAATAGCTCTTTATCGTGCCATTGCGGGAGGCTTTGAAACTGAAGGTTACACACCTCCAATGCTCGAGCAACAAAATTAATACTAATGAAGACAAAAAAAATAATCCTGATATGCGCCGGAATTTTGCTTGTGGCAGTGGCAATAACCGTCTTTATTTTTATGACAGAACCTACAGCGGGTAGTGAAGCTGCAACCCGGGAAATGGCGATGCTGGTAGACGTAGAAAAGGTGGAAAAAGGAAATTATGTTCCTGAAATCTCTTCTACAGGCACGGTCCAGCCGTAGAAGATGTGTTATTGAGCCCGCTGGTGAACGGGCAGATCACACGCATGTCTCCTGCCTTTGTTCCCGGAGGTTTTGTGAAAAAAGGAACAATTCTCCTGCAAATAGATCCATCAGATTACCGCAATGCTCTGGAATTAAGGAAAAGCGAATTAAGGCAAACGGAAAGCAATCTTTCCGTGGAAATGGGAAGGCAGGAAGTGGCGCAACAGGATCTGGCTCTTGTGGGAGGGGATTCTCTTACCCGGGAAGAGCAGTCGCTGGTCCTACGACAACCCCAGCTGAATGCCGTTAAGGCAACTATCCAGGCAGCAAGAGCGGCTGTAGAACAGGCAGAAACCAATCTTGCCCGTACAACTATTAGAGCGCCTTTTGATGCACATATTTTAAGCCAGAACGTTACAGTGGGATCCCAGGTTTCACCCGGAGATGAATTAGGAAGGCTCGTTAGCACCGATTACTATTGGTTAGTCCTTACAGTTCCTGTGTCCAAACTTCACTACTTAAAATTCCCGGAATCAGAAGGTGAAAAAGGATCTTCAGTGAAAATCCGCAATACCACATCCTGGCCAAAAAACACTTTCCGCACAGGTTTTCTGGCTAACCAGGTAGGAGCTCTTGATGCTCAAACCAGGCTGGCAAGGGTGCTGGTAAAAATTCCGGACCCCCTCGTCCGTGAGGAAAAAGGAGTTCCTGAATTAATGATAGGATCTTTTGTAGATGCTTTAGTTGAAGGAGAAGAAATTAAAGATGCTGTAAGAGTGAACAGTGACTATGTACGTACCAATCAAACTGTATGGGTCATGGAGGATGGAAAACTTGCCATTCGTAAGGTCACTGTAGATCTCACAGATGCAGAATTTGCATATATAACCGAGGGTTTGAAAGATGGAGATAGTGTCGTTACAACGAATCTTAGTACTGTAGCCGAGGGAATTCCTTTACGAACACAGGGAACAACCTCTAAGGATACTTTAAAGGTTGAAGCAGAATTACCTGAAGATTAGCAGCCATGAATAAGCCGGATAAGAAAGATATACGTAAAGAAGGGGCTATAGGTTTTATGGCTCGAAACTCTATTGCTGCCAATCTTTTAATGATAATTTTAATAGGTGGTGGGATCTGGACGATGTTCAATATTCAGAAAGAAGTTTTCCCTCAGTTCCAGCTGGATTTTGTAGAAGTGAGTGTAAATTATCCCGGAGCAGCTCCTACCGAAGTGGAACAGGGAATCTTACTTCCGGTAGAAGAAGCCATTCGCGGAATTCAGGGTATTAAAGAAATCGTTTCCACAGCAAACGAAGGTTCAGGACAAATATCTATTGAACTCGTTGCAGGAACTGACAGAATGCAGGCCTTTCAGGATATTGACCAGGCGGTAAGGCGAATTCAAACTTTTCCCGATGATATTGAGCGGCCACAGGTAAATCTTCAGTCGCGGCAACAGGATGTAATGGAAATTGGCATCTACGGAAATGTTGACGTCTGGACCCTGAGAAAACTGGCGGAACGTTTTCGCAATGGCATTGCTCAGCGACCCCCAGGTGACACAGGTGGAAATTGGAAATGTTCCTGATTATGTAACTCACATTGAAATCCCGCGCCACCAACTCCGGCAGTACAACCTCACCCTGGGACAGGTTGCAGATATCGTTGCCCGTTCCAGTGAAGACGTTCCTGCAGGTGCAGTGGAGACTCATTCGGGTGAAATTCTCCTTAGAATGCAGGAACGAAAGCAATGGGCTGAGGAATTCGGGAAAATTACTATAGTCTCTTCCGAATCGGGTGCGCGGGTCACTTTGGCCGATATTGCTACTATTACTGATGGTTTTGAAGAAACAGGTTTTCACGGACACTTTAATCAAACTCCTTCCGTAGAAATTGAGATCTTTCGCGTGGGCGATCAGTCTCCATCAGATATTGCTGAAGCTGTTCAGGCTATTCTGAAAGATTTAGACCTTCCTCCGGGAGTAGAATATCGTATAGACAGTAACCGTGCTGAAGATTACGAAGAACGGCTGTCCCTGCTTACCGAAAATGGAATAATGGCTATTGTTATAGTTTTAATTATTCTTACCCTCTTTTTGGAATACCGTCTTGCCTTTTGGGTGATGATGGGAATGGCCATTTCTTTTATAGGAGGAATAATATTTCTGCCAATGATTGGAGTGAGTATAAATATGATCTCCATGTTCGGCTTCCTGGTTGTCCTGGGAATTGTTGTTGATGATGCCATTGTTGTAGGAGAGAATATTTACGAATTCCGCCAACAGGGAATGAGCCCGGTAAAAGCAGCCATTGAAGGTACTAAAAACGTTTCAAAACCTGTAATCTTTAGTATATTAACAACTATTCTTGCTTTTACGCCTCTCCTTTTTATGCCTGGGGAAAACGGAAAATTTTGGTGGCCTCTTCCGGCAGTCGTAATTGTAATTCTTGCAGTTTCGCTGCTGGAGGCATTATTTATTCTTCCCTCCCACCTTGCACATCTTTCTGCTAAAAAAAGTAAAGGCTGGATCTTAAAATTTGAAAACTGGCAGGAATCTTTTGCAAAAGGATTCAACAGGGTTATAGACAAATATTACCGCCCCTTTTTAGACCTGTGTTTAAAATACAGATATATTACTCTGAGTGCTGCCATTGCACTACTTCTCATAGTGGGAGGCTATGGTTACAGCGATCATATGGGAATGATTATGATGCCGGAAGTTGCCGCAGATGAGATTGAAGCCGGGGTTAGATTACCTGTGGGAACAACAAATATTCAGGCTGCAAAAGTAGCCGAAGAGATCACTCAATCTACCCGGGAAATGTTTGACAAACATAATCTCCACGAAGTGGCCGAAGGAATTAAAACCAATGTACGCGGACAAAACTTTATTGACGTGGAGATCGTGATGCGACCTCCGGATGAACGCGATATGACCGCTAAAGAGCTAATTGCCTTGTGGCGTGATAATATAGGAGATATCCAGGGGGTGGATCAAATAACCTTTGAAGCAGAACGAGGGCCGGGGGGTGCAAGACAGGACATCAGTATAGATCTTAGCCATACTGATATAGAAGTTCTTGAAAAGGCCAGTAACGCTTTCATGCAGAGAATGGAAACTTTTAATAATACCCGGGACATTAGTGACAACTATAACAAAGGCAAACTTCAATACGATTTTAATCTTTTGCCGGAGGGACGGAACCTGGGGCTTACTTCCAATGAAGTGGGACGACAGGTGCGGGATGCATTTTTTGGCGCACTTGCTATGCGACAGCTCAGAGGTACAAATGAAATTGAAGTCCGTGTAAAATTACCTCTTGAGGAGCGTCGGGATATTCAAAACCTGGAAGATTTTCTTGTAAGGACTCCCGATGGCGTAGAAGTTCCATTGATGGATGTGGTCACGGTAGAAGAACGGGAAGCTTTCACAAATATTAACCGAAGAGACGGCCGCAGGGTGGTCAATGTAGGAATGGATGTTGAACCTGCAAATGCGGTGACGCGGGTACTTGCTTCTGTACAGCAGGAAGTACTCCCGCAATTACGGGCAGATTTCCCCGGGATTACCTGGACCTTTGAAGGAAGCCAGGCAGATATGCGAGAATCTACAGACTCTCTCTGGAGCGGTTTTTCTATGGCTATGCTCCTTATTTATGCTTTGCTTGCAATTGCTTTTAGTAGTTACACCCAGCCTCTGGTGGTACTTTCTGCGATTCCGTTCGGAATTGTGGGAGCGGTAATTGGTCACATCCTGCTTGGTTACGATCTTTCACTTGTAAGCTTAATGGGTGTTATTGCTTTATCAGGTGTTGTAGTTAATGACAGCCTTATTATGATTGACTACGCTAATAACAAAAGAGATACACTTTCTGTTTACGATGCCATTCATGAAGCAGGACTTCGGCGTTTCCGGCCAATAATGCTCACTACTCTTACCACTTTTGGAGGTCTCACTCCCATTATCCTGGAGACTTCCAGCCAGGCACAATATTTAATTCCTATGGCAATTTCATTAGGATTTGGGATAGTATTTGCCACTTCAATTATTCTGGTTCTGGTCCCCTGTCTTTACCTGATTTTGGAGGATATTTCTTTAAAGATCAGGGAAGGAAAAACAGTAAGAAGAACACCTGATCCCAGGAACGCATAGCTATACTAATTATCGGGAGGTTAAGGATCTTCAAAATGCTTCAGTTCCCCGAAGTAATCTCAACTTCACTTCAACTGTTCCTCCTCCGTCCGGGAACAAATTTTAATAAAGGATCTATTGATCTAACTTGTATTGCTGATCGAAAAAATCGGGGTATAGACCAGGTTTATTTTATTCAGACTGAAAACTATTTAAATATTTAAGTAAAATCCTACAGAATTCTTTAAAATAAGGCACGGTCATTGTTGCTATAGAAGCAACTACCATTTCTATCCAACCATTAGAGTAAAGCTATAACAGCTTCAAACATGTTTATTAATTAAAACACGTAATACTTATGGAACCTAAAAAAAACTCTGATGTTGATCTTAAGAAAAGAAGTGTATTGTTTCTTCAAACCTAGGTTTAATTCTCGTACTCTTATTCGCCTACTTCGGTATAGAATGGAAAACCTACGAAAAGGAGGAAATCCAGAGGGATCTTTTAACTATGGAAGAACCAGATGATGAACCTATTCCTATTACAGTTCTTCCGCAAACTCCACCACCTCCCGTTATTCCTCCATCTCCCGATGTATTGGAAGTAATTAAAAATGAAGATCCTAAGCAGGAGGATACTATTCCATCTTCCGAGAGTAGCCAAATGGATATTATAAAAATTGATGACATTATTGAAGCTCCTACAGATGATCCCATTGCACCTAGTTCCTTTTACATTAATTGAAGATGTTCCTATTTTCCCGGGATGCGAAGGATTGAGTTCTAATGAGGAAAGGAGAAATTGCATGAGCGAAAAAATTACTCGCTTTGTCAATAAAAATTTTGATACAGACCTGGGACCCAAGCTTAATTTAAAAGGTATAAACCGTGTGAATGTTATATTTAAAATAGATAAGCAGGGTAATATTATTGATGTCCAATCCCGTGCCCCACATCCAAAACTGGAAGAAGAAGCGGAAAGAGTAATAAATGCTCTTCCTCAAATGCAGCCGGGAAAACAGCGGGGAAAACCATATAGGTTTCTTATGCCCTTCCTATTATTTTTCAGGTACAGGATTAATGCAAAGCCCGGTAAGAAAAAACCTGTTGGAGCTTTTCTTCCGGCAGGTTTCTGTTTTTAGAATTAACAATAAATAAAATCTATTCAGGCTAAAGAATATAAAATGGAACCAGCTCCTGTTCAAACCTTTCATTTTATACCTTCACTTTTTAAAACTAATATTTTCAACAGCACCAAATAAATTTTCAATGGATTTTTTTGACTTAATAAGGCAGGGAGACAGCAATGGGATTGAGCAGGCTATCCAAAAAGATCCTGATGTTCTCCAATCCACCGACTCCAGAGGTTTTTCTCCTTTAGTCCTGGCTAGTTACAATGAACAATATGAAATAACTGAATTGTTGCTGAAGTCCGGAGCCGAAGTTAATGCCCGGGACGCAGCAGGAAATACTGCTTTAATGGGAGTGTGTTTTAAAGGAAATACTGCTATTGCAGAACTGCTTTTAAAAAATGGAGCCGATGTAAATATTCAGAATTCCAATGGCTCTACGGCATTAATTTATTCTGCCACCTTTGGCCAGCAAAAAATTGCCGAACTGCTTCTTCAATATGGAGCAGACAAATCCCTGGAAGATGTGCAGGGAAATACTGCTTATCATTACGCCAAGCTGCAGGAGAATCCAGTTTTGGAGGAAATGGTGAAAGAACTTTAAATATCTACCCTACATAACGAAAAAGCGGTGAAAAAATAATTTTCACCGCTTTTTTTATATTTTATAAAGAAATAACTATTTCTTTTCAACCCTAAGTTCATTAAGTTTCCTGCTCATTTCCATCGAGATGGAAGAACGATCAAAAGTGATCTTTCCGGCACCTAGGTTTCTATAATTACTGCATTATTTTTTTCGCTAAAGTCTACGATCTTACCGTGCATTCCGCTTTTGGTAACTATTCGGTCACCTCTTTTAAGTTCAGATGCAAAGTTTTTTTCTTGTTTAGCTCTTTTCATTTGAGGGCGTATCATAAAAAAATACACCACGAGAAACATTAAAATAATTGGGGCCCACTGGGATAATTGTTCCATAGAAAATTTTAAAAGCTATTAGGCTCCTGTCGCGTTAGCGCTACCTCAACAAAAGCTTTGATTCTTATTTGTTCTGTTCCTTTTTCAGTATTAGCTGTGATAGTAACAGTTTTTGTAACCTGTCCCTGTCCTGATCCATCATATTTCACAGTCATTTCTCTTGTTTCACCAGGAGCAATAGATTCGTTTTTAGGAACATCGGGAGTAGTACATCCACAAGTAGCGGTTGCATTAGTAATTACCAAAGGAGCTTTACCTGTATTGGTAAATTTAAATTTGTGCTCTACAGTCGTTCCTTTTGCAATAGTACCAAAATCGTGCTCTTGCTCTTCAAAAGACATTTCGGGATAATAAACGGCCTGTGCATCACGTTCTGCTGCCGTTTCTACGTTTTCTGCTTTCACTTTACTGGAAGCATCATCCTTACAGGAAGTAAAAACCATGGCCCCAATGGCCGCTATTAACAAGATTCCTTTTTTCATAATTATTTGTTTTAATTCAAACGTTAAAAATACTAAATTTTTTGAACTACATAAGTCCGCGTCCAACTTTATTTAGACGTTTTTCCTCAACGTATTCTTTGGAAAGTTTGTCCAGGACTCCATTAATAAAAATACTGCTCTTTGGAGTACTGTATTCTTTTGCTATTTCCAGATATTCATTAATAGTAACCTTTACAGGAATAGAGGAAAAATGCAAAAACTCACAGATCGCCATTTTAATAAGAATGGTATCAATTTCGGCAATCCTTTCTTTATCCCAATTAGGGGTTTTCCCCAGCATTTCCCCTGCAAGTTCCTCATCCTTCACATATACTTTTCGAAATAGATTTATTGCGAATTCCTCATCATCCTCACTTTTAAAAAGCTTTGGTAATTTTGCCTCCTGTTTTGAATTCTCCTTTAGTTTATTTAGAAATTTAAGGATTGCAGTATTTACCAGTGGAAGATCATCCAACCAGGTCAACTTGGAATCTTCAAGATAATCGTAAAGTTTTTCATTAGGTGCTATAAAATCTTTAAGCAAAAGAATTACAAATTCCCTGTCCTCTTTAAAACTGGAGGTCCTGGTAGACATATATTGTTCAAATGCATTACTATTTCTAAGTTCTTCCCATAGTATTGCCACATATTCTCCATCCCTGTTCCAGTGGGTAATTTTTCTTTCTTCCAGAAGATCCTGAAGATTATTATTATTCTCAAGGATTTTTATCACCTCATTATTGAGAAATTTTTGGTTTGGATCTTTATCCTCGGAAGTGGCCAGGAATTTTTTCTGAGATTTTTCGAGATATCTTTCGGCATAATCTCTAATCTCTATGATCAACTTTAGCTGAAGCAGGAAAAGATCATACATTTCCATCATACTTTTTTGAAGAAATTTTTCTTCAGACTGAAAGTTTTTATTCTGACTTTGATGAAATGCATAGAGCGACTGCATTACTTTAACTCGAATATGTCTTCTGGTCAACATAGGTGTAAAAGAACTTTTAAAATTAAGAAAGGCGAAAGAAAATTCTTTCGCCCTGCAAAAATAACATTTATTTCAAACTCCTTAGTTCGAATTCTCTCTTTTTCTATTGTCAATTCTTTGCTGTGCAATTTGCAATGCAGCAAAATGAGTTGAGATCTTTCTTGCCTCAGCTGTTTTTAAGATTTCAAGAGTAGTGTTGTATATATTTTCTGTTCTTCGCATAATTTCGGTTCTGTCGTAACCTTCTAATTCTGCATAAACATTTATAATTCCTCCGGCGTTGATTAAAAAATCGGGAGCATAAACAATTCCTTTTTCCTGAAGGATCTGGCCGTGCACTTTATCATCAGCTAATTGATTGTTGGCAGCACCTGCAATAATTGAAGCCTTTATCCTGTAAATCGTATCGTCATTTATAGTAGCTCCTAAAGCGCAGGGGGCGTAAATATCCACATCTGCCTCGTACACGTCTTCAGTATAAATTTGAGCACTGTATTTTCTTGCTACTTCTTCAAGACGTGCAGGATTTATGTCTGCAATGTAAACTTTAGCTCCTTCGTTGCTCAAATGTTCAACAAGAGATTCCCCCACGTGACCAATCCCCTGTACCAAAACTTTTCTGCCATCGAGATCGTCACTTCCATACTTGTATTCCGCAGCGGCTTTCATTCCCATAAAAACCCCGTAGGCAGTAATAGGAGAAGGATTTCCTGCACCTCCTTTAGACTCAGATATCCCCGTAACATAAGGAGTCACTTCTCTTACAATATCCATATCCTCGGTATCCATTCCCACATCCTCTGCAGTAATGTATTTTCCGCTAAGAGAATGTACGAACTCACCGAACCTTCTCATAAGTTCGGGAGTTTTTTGTGTTTTTGCGTCTCCAATAAGAACCGCTTTTCCTCCTCCAAGGTTTAAACCTGTAATTGCACTCTTGTAAGTCATTCCCCGGGATAACCTTAGTACATCGTTCAAAGCTTCCCACTCACTGTTGTAATTCCACATTCTTGTACCTCCCAAAGCAGGTCCTAAAACGGTGTTATGGATACCTATTATTGCCCTTAAACCTGTATCTTTGTCATTACAAAAAACCACCTGTTCGTGGTCATTAAAAGACAGTTGTCCAAATACCTACCCGCTGGACTTAAGTTCTTTTGCACTTAGCACTTCAACTTGCATAGAATAATTATTTAAACAGATTTTTCTTAATTTTAAAAATCAGGGTGCAAAAATAATGAATATTTTAAATTCCTTGCTGAATTAGTTCCCAAAAATGCGAATTCGGCAATTTTGACTTATGAAAGAATTACAACACCTCAACAAATATTTTTACAAATACAAATGGAAACTCCTGCTGGGGTTCCTTATCACAATTGCTGCAAGAATTTTTGCACTATATCCCGTACAATTTATCGGGGATTCCACGGGAATTATTGAAAGCTATGTGAATGATGAGAATACCAGTGCAGAGTTATTACGTGAAGAACTTTTTTATAACATCCTATTGATCATTGGGGCCACCCTGGTTTCTGCTTTTTTCACCTTCCTGATGAGGCAAATGTTTATTGTGGTTTCCAGACATATGGAGTACGACCTGAAAAATGAGGTATACGAGCAATATCAAAGACTCTCCCTCAATTTTTATAAAAAGAACCGCACAGGAGACCTTATGAACAGGATAAGTGAAGATGTTTCCAAGGTGAGAATGTATCTGGGACTGGCTATTATGTACAGTGTTACGACCTTAACTCTTTTTGTGGTTGTTATTTGGTATATGATAGACACAGCTCCTCTTCTTACTCTGTATACCGTTGCACCTTTACCAATTCTCTCTTTTGCTATATATAAATTGAGCGTGGCCATTAACAAAAGAAGTACTGTGGTGCAACAATACCTGTCGCGGCTAAACACTTTTACCCAGGAAAGCTTCAGTGGAATTTCAGTTATTAAATCTTACGGACTTGAGCCACAAACAAATACTAATTTCGTAGAACTTTCTAATGGCAGCAAAGAAAAAAACCTGGACCTGGTAAAAGTGCAGGCTTTCTTTTTTCCACTAATGGTGCTGCTTATTGGCGTTAGCAATACTTTGGTGATCTTTATTGGAGGCTAAGCAGGTGATCAATGGAGAAATTGAAATTGAAATTATTGTTGAATTCCTTCTTTACGTGAACATGCTCACCTGGCCCGTAGCCACAGTGGGATGGGTAACTTCAATTGTGCAACAGGCAGAAGCGTCACAGGCAAGGATCAACGAATTTTTAAAGGAAGAACCACAGATTAAAAATCTGCAACCTGCAAATATTGAAATTGAAGGAGAAATAGAATTTCGCAATGTTACCTTCACTTATGAAGATACTAATATTACCGCTCTTCGGAATTTGTCATTTACAGTTAAGAAAGGGGAAACCCTGGCGATTATCGGCAAAACCGGATCTGGAAAATCTACTGTTTTAGAATTAATTGGTCGTTTGTATGATGTTGAGCAGGGAGAGATTTTGATAGACGGCAAGAATATAAGAGAGGTGAATCTGGATGATCTAAGGAATAGCATTGGTTATGTGCCACAGGATGCATTCCTTTTTAGTGATTCTATAAGAAATAACATCAGGTTCGGAAAAACCAGTGCCACAGATGAGGAAGTTATTGAAGCAGCAAAAAATGCTTCTGTTCATAAAAACATTAAAGGCTTCAGCAAAGGATATGATACCGTTTTAGGAGAAAGGGGAATTACTCTTTCGGGCGGACAAAAACAAAGGGTTTCTATTGCAAGGGCAATAATTCATGATCCGCAGATCCTTCTGCTGGACGATTCACTTTCCGCAGTAGATACTGAAACTGAAGAAGAGATCCTTAACAATCTATTCAAAATTTCCAAAGAAAAGACAACGATCCTGGTAAGCAGTAGAATTTCTTCAGCAAAGAATGCAGATAAAATAATCATCATGGATAATGGCTCAATCGTGCAGCAAGGCTCGCATCAGGAGCTTATCGAAGAGTTAGGGTACTATAAAGAACTTTACGCGAAACAGCTAAGTGAAAAAGAAATGTGAAAATTTTTTGCTAAATGTTAAAAATTTTTAGATTTTTGGGTCTTGGTACAATTAACTATTTAAGATTTATTTTATGAGTGAAAATGGAATGATGGAGAAAGATGAAATTTTCTCTAAAGTATTACGAGCAGGAAGACGCACTTATTTTTTTGATGTAAGAGCCACCAAAGCCGATGATTACTACCTCACTATTACTGAGAGTAAAAAGTTTACTAATGCAGATGGATCTTTTCATTACAAGAAGCACAAAATCTATTTGTACAAAGAGGATTTTGAGGGATTTGCTGAAATCTTAAACGAAATGACTGATTACATCGTGAATGAAAAAGGCGAAGAGGTAATTAGTGAAAGACACCAAAAGGATTTTAAAAAGGAATATGAGGAAGCTGACGTGGAAACGGCAGGTGCTACCTCTCCTGAAAAATTTACTGATATAAGTTTTGAAGACATATAACAGGTAAAATTTTTTTACTATAAAACCGCTCCCTGTATATGGAGCGGTTTTTTTATATTGACATTTTTAATTTATATCCTTGATGAAAATTATAATTTACTCCTTCCTCCTGCTTTTTGCCTTACCTTTTTTTGCGCAGGAAGATCTTGACCTCAGTTACTACCTACCGCAAAATATTACTTATAATCCGGAAATTTCCAAACCACAGGAAGTGCTGGGATTTGTGCCGGGGGAATGGCATGTCTCTCACGATAATCTGGTGGCCTACATGCGCCAACTTGCTGAAGAATCTCCACGCATATCAATTGAAACCCGCGGACAAACTTATGAAGGCCGCCCATTGATCCTCCTCACGATCACTTCGCCTGAAAATCAAAACAATCTTGAAGAAATAAGAAAAACTCATCTGACTCTCACGGGAGAAAATGGTTCTAACCTTAACACTGCAGATATGCCTGTAGTGGTAAACCAAGGTTTTTCTATTCATGGAAACGAAGCCAGCGGTTCTAATGCCGCCCTTCTTGTGGCGTACTACCTTGCTGCCGCACAAGGACCTGAAGTTGAAGACTTGCTCGATAACACAGTTATTCTTTTTGATCCTGCTTTTAATCCTGATGGATTGCAGCGTTTTGCAAGTTGGGTAAATACGAACAGAAGCCATAACCTCAACGCCGATCCCCAGGACCGCGAATTTGATGAAACCTGGCCTGGTGGAAGAACAAATCACTACTGGTTCGATATGAACAGGGACTGGCTGCTTGGTACAATTGCCGGAATCAAGAGCGAGAATTGAAACATTTCACAAATGGCATCCAAATATTTTGACAGACCATCACGAGATGGGATCAAACTCTTCTTTCTTTTTTCAACCGGGGATCCCGTCGAGAACCCATCCTTTAACTCCACAAATGAATCAGGATCTTACAAAGGAAATAGGAACTTATCACGCTGCTGCGCTGGATAAAATTGGGTCTTTTTATTATACTGAAGAAGATTACGACGATTTCTACTACGGAAAAGGCTCCACCTTTCCGGACATTAATGGAAGTATTGGAATCTTATTTGAGCAGGGAAGTTCCCGCGGAAATGTACAGGAAACCGATAACGGGTTACTCACTTTTCCATTCACCATTAGAAATCAATTTACCACTGCCCTTTCTACTCTCGAAGCTGCGTCCAATATGAGAGAAAAGATCCTGAACTTTCAGCGGAATTTTTATGCTGAAGCAAGAAAAACAGCAGGAAAGGGAGCTTATGTTTTTGGAAATACTACAGATGCCAACAAAGCCTGGCACCTGGCTGATATTTTAAAGCGTCAGCAAATCGAAGTGCACGAAATAACTGAAGATTTAGAAGTCAACGGGCAACGATATAAAAAAGGAAGCGCCTACATTATTCCTAAAAATCAAAAGCAGCACAGGCTGGTAGAAGCTATGTTTGAAAAAAGAACCACTTTTGAAGATAGTTTGTTCTATGACATTTCCGCCTGGAGCTTTCCGCTGGCATTTGATCTCAGCTATGACGAAAATGTGAATATGCGGTATGCAGGACCAAAAATAGAAGAGTTAAAAAAACCTTCTGTTCCCGCACCAACAAAGAGTGAATATGCATATCTCCTTAAATGGAATGATTACTACTCTCCAAAAGCTCTTAATATGGTCCTAAATAAAGATTTGAGGGCCAGCGTAGCAATGCAACCTTTCACTTCAGGAAACATGAAATATGATTACGGCACGGTAATGATCCCTGTCCAAAACCAGACGATGAATCCCGATGAATTATTCGAATTTCTCAAAGATGTTGCCGAAGAATCCAGTGTGGAAATAAATGCGGTTTCTACGGGTTTAACAACAGGAATAACCCTGGGAAGCAACCAGTTTGGCTCTTTGGAACCACAGAAAGTTGCGATGATCGTAGGGGAAGGAGTTACTCCCTATGATGCCGGAGAGATATGGCATCTTTTTGACCAGAGGTACAACATGAAAATTACAAAGCTGGACACAAAAAATTTCGGACGTACTGACCTAAGCTCATATACTGATATTATTTTACCAAACAGCTGGGGAAGTGCATTGAGTAAAAATGATGCTGACAAATTAAAGGATTGGGTTCGAAGCGGAGGCACTTTAATTGGCTACAAAAATGCTGCACGTTGGTTTAAAAGTAATGATTTTATGAAACTGGAATTTCTCGAAAATGATGTAAAAGCCAAAAACGTGAGTTTTGAAGAAGCTCAGGATTTTCGGGGAGCACAGGGAATTGGAGGAGCGATTTTCCAGGCAAAACAGGACAGGTCACATCCTGTAAATTTTGGTTATGAAGATGATCAGATTCCACTCTTCAGGGATACAACCATATTTATAAAAGCAGATTCCACCAGCTATAACAATCCTATTCAGTACAACGAAAATCCTTTGCTGGCAGGCTACATCAGCAATCCAAATTTAAAATTGATTTCCAACACAGTCCCCTTCAGACAAACAGGAATGGGAAGAGGAAATGTGATACTATTTACTGATAATACTAATTTCAGGGCATTTTGGTTTGGAACCAACAAACTGCTTATGAACGCTATTTTCTTTGGAGATGAAATGTGATGTTAGTTATCTGTTGTAGGTTCGAGGTTCAAGGTTCAAGGTTCAAGGTTCAAGGTTGTAGGTTGTAGGTTGAAAAACAAAACCTCACAGGTTTTAAAAACCTGTGAGGTTTACTTTTTTCCGACAGATGCAGATCAGCTGGCGCGGATCTGTGATCCGTGACAGTATGTCGAATTACTTTTCAGCTAAGCGCGGCTATGGCGCGGATTAGATGGCGCGGATTTGCAATCCGTGCCTCACGTCACACTTACAGCTTTATCTTTATCCCTCCATTCACCACGAAACCATCTACAGGAGCATAGATATCCCGAAACTGAGGATCAGATAATGAACCTGTGTAAATCGAATCGAATTTAGTTTGCCTGGTATCGGTGAAATTTTCAAAATTCAGGAAGAGAGAGAAATTTTCCCATAGTCGCTCCATCATAAGTCCGAAGATCCAGTACTCCTGACCCGTAAAGCCGTCACTTAGCTTCTGCGGACTGAAATAATAAGCTTCCAGACCTATTTTCCATTTCTCATGCACCTCATACATTAGCACATTGTTCAGCTAGGTGCGCGGCTACCAAAGGCATGGGTGTTGTAACATCATTGTAATGTTGATTTACATCGGCATGGGTATAGCTTAGTGAACAATTTGAAATCCCGGTAACTGAATTTAAAGTTGGCTTCTACTCCTTTGGTATCTATAAATCCATCCGGCTGGGTATATTCCCAGGTAGCGGGGAAAGTGTTCATCAGGATCAAAGGATCATTGACTTTGGTGTAAAAGAAAAGAACATTGGCAGTAAATCCAATAGTTTCCCAAAATTCAGTACGGTAATTCACATCAAAATTTCCACCTATAGATCTTTCAGCTACAGTGTTTTCCACATCTATAGGAAGTACATTTTGAAACTGAATTCTCTCGGCATCTTCAGTAAAAACAGTCGGGGTTTTGTAACCAAGTCCCCCTCCTACTCTTGCTGTCCAATTATTATTAAAATCAAACATTGCTGAAATTCGCGGTAGCACAAATACCCCGTATTCATTTTGATAATCTGTTCTTAAACCAGTTTCCAGTTTAAAGAGATCAGAAGCATTCCAGGTATTTTGAATAAAAGCTCCGTAGGTAAGATGGTTATAATTGACTAAGTCTTGGATTTTCATCCTCCTGGTCAAAACGATCCACCCAAAGGTTCAGGCCGCCAATCCATTCCATATCGGTGTTTCCAAAACGATACGTTGCTTCATTATAAGAGGCAAATTGATTTCCTGCAAATCTGTAACCGGGGGTTTGTATCTCCCTGTCGAAAAAGCTGAAACTGTTCTTTATTTCCAGCCAGTCTCCATTCAACAGCTCGTGTCCAAAGCCCGATTGTAAAGTGACCCTGTTAGTATTGTTTTGTTCAAAGTAAGGATTGCTCACCGCGTTTCCTTCAATGTAATCAACATTTCCTCCCGTTCGCTCTTCTACGGTGGTATTAACTCCCACATTTAAAGTGGTCCTGTCACTAAAGTTGTAAAACAGACGTGGATTAATGGTATATCTTCGGAATTCAGGAATTGCCGTTAAACCAATATCGGCAGGATCATAGGGGGTACCGATATTATAAGAAGCAAATAAAGTTGTTCCTAGTTTCCCATACTGCTCTGAATAGAATCCGCTGACGTCGAGGCCCAGAGCTGAAGTTCCGTTAAGGAGAAAGTTTATCTGTCTTTCTTCGCCGGGAGTTCTGGAAACCAGGTTTACCAATCCCGCGATAGCGCCACCACCGTACAAAGTTGAAGATGCACCTTTGATCACCTCCACCTGCTTTAGATCCAGCGGCACAATTTGCAATAAACTTAATCCGCCGGAAAATCCGCTGTATAAAGGATATCCATCTTTTAAAAGTTGGGTATATCTTCCATCCAATCCCTGGATCCTGATACTGGAATTATAGGAAGTAGCAGATGTTTGCTGCGTCTGGATTCCCGTAGTTTCATTCAGCAACATTCTTATGTCACCGGGTTTCATATTCCCCTTCTCTTCAAGTTCCTCACCAGAGATTACTTCCACTCTCGTCGGCAGATCAATAATTGTTCTGCGGGAACGTGTTGCCGAAATAAAAACTTCCTCCATTTCTTCTCCTCCCGCATGGAGCAGTACCTGAAATACTTTGTCTTCTTCAAGTGGAAATTCCAGATTTAATTCCTGAGGTTCGTAACCCAGAAAACTAATTAAAATTACCTGCTGCCCGTCCGGAATGTTATTTATTTCAACAAGACCTTCTTCATTTGCGGTCGCACCAAGAGTACTGCCCTGTACTGCGACATTGGCACCAAAGAGAGGAGTTTGATTATCTGCATCAATAATTTTTGCCTCAAATTTATTCTGAGCACTGCTGACGGTCACCATGAGAAAGACCATCAGGCTCATAAAATATTTATACATTTTTAAAATTTAGAATGTTTAATGACTATAAGTAATGTGGTAATTATCCAACTAAGTTTCATTAAACAATTTGAGGCGGCTGCCAGATAGCGGGAACATACCGGGAATTTGAAAGATCCTGGAGTTTATAAAATTCCTCATTTGTTTCAATAACTTCCGAAGAAAATTGGGAAGATTCGAAAACCAATAAAAATCCTGTACAGGTTCCACAGTTAATAAAAGGAGAACAGTTTTCACAAGCCTCCTTCTCCTCATGGTCCTGATTCTCCACGGCAGTTTCCTCTGCACATTCATCAAGAATACAACAGGTAACACTGTTTAAAAACAGCACCAGGAAAGACATTATGAGCGCCAGGAATTTCACAGTGGCAAATTTAGGAAAAAAGGAGGAGAAGCCATTTCCTGCTTGTGTTGAATGTAGAAAAGGTTAAAACCTCACAGGTTTTAAAAACCTGTGAGGTTTCTTATACCAGATCCGTGTGCAACGCAGCGAACCGTTACCCCACCAGCAGTCCATTTTCCACTTTAAAATCGGGATTGAGAAGAACTATATCATTATTTTCTCCAACAGCTCCCAGCACTAAACATTCACTCATAAAAGTCGCAATTTGTTTCTTCGGAAAATTCACCACAGCGACTATTTGTTTTCCTATAAGATCTTCTGCGGAATAGCGACGGGTAATTTGTGCTGAAGATTTTCTGATGCCGATATCCTTTCCGAAGTCTATCACCAGTTTATAGGCGGGATTTCGGGCTTCCGGAAAATTATCGACTTCCAAAATCGTCCCAATTCTCATTTCTACTTTTTCAAAGTCATTCCAGGTTATTTCCATTATCTGAACAAATTATCAATTACCCACGCGGGGCCAATTAGCAAAAATTGAAGATCTTTTAAGAAAGAAGGCTTTTTGCCTTCTACTTTGTGCCCGTAGAATTGCCCTACCCAGGCTGCCGCAAATATAATCAATGATACCAGCCATAAAGGTGCTGCCAGGGAAATGAAATAATTACCGACAATACAAATGGCTGCAAAAACCAGGATCTTCAAACCCATCATTACTGAAAGCCGGAAGTAAAAAACCAGAACGAGTAGTAGTATCGGTACTGCCCAATTTTCAACAAGAGGATAATCCCCTGCAAACACTTCCTGCAAAATTCCCGGAGGAATACTCATAAGCAAGCCAACAATAGAAAAGAAAATAGCAGGAACACATATATAATGTATGGCTTTGTTGGTTTCATTCTGAAGGCTCACGGCATATTCCGAAAACCAGGTGTCTAGAGATTTCATTATTGGTAATAAGTTGTAAGTTATAAGTTATAAGTTGTTAGTTCTTGAAAGTTTGTTTTTGGTACCCGGGTATCTTTGCTCTTTGTTCTTTGTTCTTTGTTCTTTGTTCGTTATTCTTTGTTCGTTGTTTATTGCTGGGGCTTGAATTTTGGTCTTTGGAATTTGTTGTCTGTTATCTCTATCCAAGATAATAAAATTGCAGTTATTCCATCGTAAATTTGTATTTTCAGAAATCTAAAACATCTAAAAAATATGTCCAGAACAGCTTCAAATATGCTTCCACTGGGAACGAAAGCTCCCGACTTTGAACTTATTGATGCAGTTACCAATAACAGATATAGCCTACAGGAACTAAAAGGCGATAAGGGAACGGTGATCATGTTTATTTGTAATCACTGCCCTTTTGTAAAACATGTGAATGAAGAAATTGTTAGAGTGGCTAATGATTACCGGGTGTTGGGCTTCGGATTTGTAGCTATAATGAGTAATGACATTGAGAGTTATCCCGATGATCATCCCGACAAAATGTGGAAAACGGCCAGAAAAAACCACTACCCTTTTCCCTACCTTTTTGATCAGACGCAGGAAGTGGCAAAAGCCTATGATGCAGCCTGCACTCCTGATTTCTATCTTTTTGATTCTGATCTTAAACTTATATATCGCGGACAACTTGACAATTCCCGACCGGGCAACGGTATTCCATGCAATGGAAGAGATCTTCGCGAAGCTCTGGACTGCGTTTTAAATAATAGAAAAGTTTATGATGACCAGAAACCGAGTATCGGCTGCAATATTAAGTGGCGGGACGCGAGGTATATGCCCTGAGAAAAGAGGAAAGTGGAAGGAGGAAAGAGGAAAGTGGAAAGAGGAAAGTGGAAAGAGGAAAGTGGAAAGAGGAGAGAGGAAAGAGAAGAGAGGAAAGAGAAGAGAGGAGAGAGAAGAGAGAAATTGGTGAGAAAATTCTGGTGGAGAGTGGAAAGTGGAAAGAAAATTTTAGTGAAGTCGTATTTAGATCTCAATACTCAATACTAACTTCTCAATACTAACTTCTCAATACTAACTACTCATTACTAACCATTATTTTTCTGAAAGTATTAACGCTCCAAACCTCAGGAATCAGTAACTTTAGTTTCATTTAAATTTTACGAATTATGAGTCTAAGATTAGGAGATAAAGCACCAAATTTTGATGCTGAAACAACCGAAGGAAAAATCAATTTTTACAATTACCTGGGAGACGGCTGGGGAATCCTATTTTCACATCCGGCAGATTATACCCCTGTGTGTACAACTGAATTAGGTGCAGCGGCAAAATATAAAGATGAATTTGCCAAACGAAATGTGAAGGTGATGGCGCTAAGCGTGGACGGCCTTCAATCCCATAAAGGCTGGATCAACGATATTAATGAGACTCAAAACACAACAGTCAATTATCCAATTATTGCAGATGAGAGTAAGGAGATCGCAAATCTTTATGATATGATCCACCCAAATGCTAACGATACCTTGACCGTAAGATCGGTATATGTTGTTGGTCCGGACAAAACGATAAAATTAATGATCACTTATCCAGCCAGTACAGGAAGAAATTTTGAAGAACTGCTTAGGGTAATTGATTCGTTACAACTTACTGCCCACCATAAAGTAGCTACTCCTGCCAACTGGAAAAGCGGAGACGATGTGGTAATAAGTCCGTCAATTTCCAATGAAGATGCAAAAGGGATGTTTCCAAAAGGATTTAAAGAAGTAAAACCATATTTGAGAATGACTCCACAACCGGATAGTAACAGAAGCAGCAATGGTTCAACCACCATTTAACAGGAATTCCGATTCAGGCGAAGAAGCAAAAAACATGTTCCCGAAGGGATTTAGAGAATAATCTTCTCAGTTCTAAAGAATTAATTTAATTAGTATTAGAAATATAAAACCTCACAGGTTTTAAAAACCTGTGAGGTTTATTTTTTTCGATTATATCCTTCACTTGAGAGTTGGGGTGGGCGTTATTTCACAGCTACCAGCTCCACATCAAAGATAAGAGTAGCATTTGGAGGAATAACCCCTCCTGCACCTCTTTCTCCATATGCCAGATTAGAAGGAATGATAAATCTTGCCTGGTCTCCTACTCTTAGCATCTGAATTCCTTCATCCCAACCGGAGATCACCTGTCCTTTTCCAAGAGCAAAATCTATAGGTTCATTTCTTTTGTACGAAGAGTCAAACACGGTACCGTCACTCAACATTCCTTTATAGTGAACTGAAACAGTTTTACCTTTTTCAGCTTTGGCTCCGTCACCTTTCTGCTCAATCTTATATCTAAGTCCGCTGGAAGTCTTTTCAAATCCTTCAGACATTTTTCCCAAAAGTTCGTCCTGTTGCTTTTTTGCTGCAGCTTCTCTTTCAGCTTTGGCTCCGTTAAAAGATCTGAATTCTTCAACTGCTTTAAAATTTTCAGCTGAATCTCCCTGCCTTATTATTTCAACCTTTTCTATTCGATCTCCCTGCTTTATAGCGTCTACCACATCCTGTCCTTCCACTACATTACCAAATACTGTATGTTTCCCATCAAGCCATGGAGTCGCGGTGTGAGTAATAAAAAACTGACTTCCGTTTGTACCGGGGCTAAGCATTTGCCATAGAAAGTTTTCCCGGAGCATCGTGTTTCAAATCAGGATGAATTTCATCTTCAAAGTTGTAACCGGGGCCTCCTGTTCCATTTCCCTTAGGATCTCCTCCCTGAATCATAAAATCGGGGATCACACGGTGAAATTTAAGTCCGTCATAGTATGGTTTCCCCTGCGGAATAGCTTTGTTCTCAATATTACCCTCGGCCAAACCGACAAAGTTTCCAACAGTTCCCGGCGTTTTTTCGTATTCAAGTGCTACAAGAATTTCACCTTTTTCAGTATGAAATTTTGCATATAATCCGTCTTGCATTTCAATGGTTTTAAGTTAATAATGCAAAGATAAACTTTTTTGGGAGTAGGAAAGTTGTTGTGGGATATCAGATTTAGGATGTTTGTTGTTCCTTTTTGGGATTTCTTGTTGCTGGTTATCGCCTTTTATCATTCTCAACCAAGTGAAGAATCTCCCCGTCCGATCCGCCAACAGAGACAGTGCCTGCTGCAACAATACTTCTCAAATTGTAATTTTCGCATTCGTGGTAGTAGCGGTTTCTTCAGAAGGAAAGCGAGGTGTATAATACATCCATATAACAGATGTCTCTCTGAGGTAAGACAGAGGTCTCGACTGCGCTCGACCTGACACAACCTTTTAAACCTGAACGAAGTGAAAAAAAAAATTGCGCTACAGACTATCCTCTCTCCACTCTCCTCTTTCCACTATTTATTAACTAAGAACTTACAACCTATAACTGAGAACCTACAACCGAAAACCTTAATTCGCCACCTCACTAATAAACTTGATCCTATAGAGCCTTAATTCCTCATCATCATAGTCACCATCAAATTCATCCAGGGCATCTTCAATTTTGTCAGTTTCGGCTTCAAGGAAATATTCGTGGATCTCTTCCTGTTGATCTTCATCCAGGATGTCATCCAGCCAGTATCCAATGTTAAGTTTGGTACCTGAGTATACAATAGCTTCCATCTCCTTTATAAATTCCCGCATTTCCATTCCTTTTGCCGAGGCAATATCGTCCAGAGGCAACTTCCTGTCAATACTTTGAATAATGTATAATTTGAGTCCGCTGTTGGCTCCGGTAGTTTTTACTACGAGGTCATCTGGCCTGATAATTTCGTTGTCCTCTACATAGCGGCCAATAAGGTCAACAAAATCCTTTCCGAATTTCTTTGCCTTTCCCTCTCCTACTCCGTGAATATTACTAAGCTCTTCAACGGTCATAGGATATTTTAAGGCCATATCCTGAATTGAAGGATCCTGAAATACCACAAATGGCGGAACTCCCTGTTTCTTGGCCACTTTCTTCCTAAGGTCTTTCAGCATTTTGACCAGCTGCTCATCCACTTCGTTTCCGGAAGCTTTTGTCGCCGTTACTACACCTTCAGTAGAACTGTCAAAGATGTGATCTTCAGTCATCATGAATGACTGGGGATTATTTATAAATTCCTCACCCCGGGTAGTAATACGAACAACGCCATAGGTTTCAATATCCTTCCGAAGAAATCCTGCAACAAGCACCTGCCTGATTAATGCCATCCAGTATTTGCCATCTTTGTCTTTCCCTTTTCCGAAGAGTTTATGCTCATCGGTCTTATGGGAAAGAATTAATGCATTGGATTTCCCTACCAGCGTATTGACAACATCTTTTGACTTATAAATCTGGTTAGTTTCTTTAACAGTCCTCAGGAGCAATTCAACATCTTCTTTTGCTTCGTGCTTCTTCTTTGGATTTTGCACATTATCATCCATGCTCGCGCCTTCACCTAATTTGTCGTCAAATTCCTCACCGAAGTAATGCAGCAAAAATTTTCTTCGAGAGATGGAAGTTTCGGCATATGCAACAACTTCCTGAAGCAGCGCCTGCCCTATTTCCTGTTCTGCAACAGGCTTGCCGCTCATAAATTTCTCCAGCTTCTCAATATCTTTATAACTGTAGAACGCCAGGCAATGGCCTTCCCCGCCATCTCTCCCTGCGCGTCCTGTTTCCTGATAATAACTTTCAAGACTCTTCGGGATATCGTGGTGGATTACAAATCTAACATCCGGCTTGTCAATTCCCATTCCGAAGGCAATAGTCGCAACCACAACATCCACATCTTCCATGATAAACATATCCTGATGCTTAACCCGGGTTTTGGCATCCAAACCAAGCGTGATAAGGAACTGCTGAAATCCCATTTACCTGAAGCGTTTGTGCCAGCTCCTCTACCCTCTTACGGCTAAGGCAATAGATAATTCCCGATTTTCCCGCATTCTGCTTTACAAACCGAATAATGTCGGCATCAACATTTTTCGTCTTCGGCCGGATCTCGTAGTATAAATTGGGCTAGGATTAAAACTTGCTTTGAAAGTATTGGCATCGGTGATCCCAAGGTTCTTCAGAATATCCTCCTGAACCTTTGGGGTAGCTGTGGCAGTAAGCCCTATAATAGGAATATTGTCTCCTATTCGTTTGATGATGTGACGTAAATTCCTGTATTCCGGCCGAAAATCATGGCCCCACTCACTTATACAATGCGCCTCATCTACTGCCAGAAAAGAGATCTTTACGCTGCGCAGAAATTCGACGTTTTCCTCTTTTGTAAGAGATTCAGGTGCTACGTAAAGTAATTTGGTAACACCATTGGTGATATCCTCCTTTACCTGCTTAACTTCAGATTTATTAAGGCTGGAATTAAGAACATGTGCAACCCCGGTTTCCGAAGAAATTCCGCGGATGGCGTCCACCTGGTTTTTCATTAGAGCAATAAGAGGTGAGACTACTATGGCCGTGCCTTCTTCGATAAGTGCCGGAAGCTGATAACACAGCGATTTACCACCCCCGGTAGGCATTACAACAAACGTATTATTCCCCTTTACAATACTTGTAATCACCTGTTCCTGAAGGCCTTTGAACTGGCTGAAGCCAAAGTACTTTTTAAGCTGTTGGTGTAGATCTATTTCGGTAGAACCCATTCAATTGTGTTACAATTTTACATACATTTGCACAAAATTAAAGATACATAAATCTTTAGTATTCACAATTCATAAGCTTACAAATTTGAAACTGGAAGAAAAAATTCTCTCTATAGCAAAAGAAACTATTTCCATCGAAGCCGAAGCAATTGCGAACTTAAAAAATCTTCTTACTCCAGAGTTTGCTGAAGCCGTACAATATATCTATAACTCGAAAGGTAGGGTAATTATTACAGGAATAGGGAAAAGCGCCATAATTGCAAGTAAAATTGTTGCTACTTTAAATTCTACAGGAACCCCTGCAGTTTTTATGCACGCGGCAGATGCAATTCACGGAGACCTTGGAAGCATTCTGGAGGATGATGTGGTTATTTGTATCTCCAAAAGCGGAAACACACCTGAAATTAAGGTATTGGTCCCGCTCATCAAAAATTTTAAAAATAAGATCATTGCCATAACCGGAAACAAAGATTCTTTCCTGGGTCAGCAGTCTGATTTTATATTAAATGCGTATGTTGAGAAGGAAGCCTGCCCACATAACCTTGCACCTACCACCAGCACCACTGCTCAACTGGTTTTAGGAGATGCTCTGGCTATTTGTTTACTGGACCTCCGGGGCTTTTCTACTAAGGATTTTGCAAAATATCATCCGGGAGGAGCTTTAGGCAAGAAATTATATTTAAGGGTGAGCGACATAACTATACAAAATCAAAAGCCACAGGTTTCTCCCGATACTAATGTGAGGGATGTTATTGTGGAGATTTCAGAAAAAATGCTTGGAGTGACTGCAGTTATTGAAAATGAAACGGTTATAGGAATTGTTACCGATGGAGATATTCGCCGGATGCTGCGGAATAATGATGAGTTTAAACATCTTACTGCTGTAGATATAATGAGCAAAAATCCTAAAACTATCCAACAGGACGCCATGGCAATTGACGCGCTTGACAAACTTGAGGAGCATAAAATATCCCAGCTTATAGCTTTGGACAATAAACAGTATGCCGGAGTGGTTCACATTCATAATTTAATACGGGAAGGAATTTTATAATGGCACAAAAAAAATTACCCGCTCCTGATGAGATGTCGTTTTTAGATCACCTTGAAGATCTTCGCTGGCATTTAATACGGGCAACATTATCTATAGCCATAGCGGGAACTATAGCGTTTTTAGCAAAAGGATTTATTTTTGATGTTCTTCTGTTTGGTCCCAGTAAGGGAGATTTTTGGACATATGATATACTGTGCAGGATCTCCAACTTCATGGGAGTAGATGGTGGATTTTGCTTTGATGAGCTGCCATTCACTCTCCAGAGCAGGACAATGGGAGGACAATTTTCAGCCCATATATGGGTTTCCATAACGGCAGGATTTGTAATAGCTTTCCCTTATGTAATCTATGAATTCTGGAAATTCGTGGCTCCGGCTATGAAAGAAAATGAAAAAAACACTTCCCGCGGATTTATTGCCATCTCTTCTATCCTTTTCTTTTTAGGGGTTTTATTTGGTTATTATGTAGTGACTCCTTTGTCCATAAATTTTTTGGGAACCTACCAGGTGAGTTCTATAGTTCTTAATGAATTTGATATAGGCAGTTACATAAGCCTCGTACGATCATCGGTAATCGCGAGCGGATTGCTTTTTGAACTTCCCATAATTATATTTTTCCTTACAAAAGTTGGGGTTGTAACTCCTATGTTCCTAAGAAAATATAGAAAATATGCCCTAATTATTGTATTGATCCTCGCAGCAATAATTACACCTCCAGATTTGGTATCCCAAATTGTGGTAGCAATACCTATTCTAATTTTATATGAAGTAAGTATTTTAATTGCGGTCATTGTTTATAAACGGGAAGCAAAGAAATTAAATACAAAACCATAAGGCTATGAAAAACCAAGTAGAAGAATTCAATTCATACCGTTCCAGGATGAATGAAAAGATCCTGAGCGATAATAATAAAATTATAAAACGAATCTTTAATCTTGACACCAACGCATACGCCCCCGGAGGTGCTTTGGATGTAAAGACAAAAGAATTACTGGGCCTTGTAGCCTCCACAGTGCTACGTTGCGACGACTGTATTAAATACCACCTTGAGACATCTTATAAAGAGGGATTAACAAAGGAAGAAGTCACCGAAGCCCTCGGAATTGCAACATTGGTAGGAGGAACAATTGTGATTCCACACCTTAGGAGAGCTTATGAGTTTTGGGATGCTCTTGAGGAGCAGGGAGATTCCTAGTTTTCCGGATGATCTGTTTTAGATAAATGGATTTTGCTTCAAGGAGTGGAGAGAGGAAAGTGGAGAGTGAAAAGTCTGGCGTTTTATGTTAGGGAAGAGACGCAAGTGGAAAGAGGAAAGGTTAGACGTGGTTTAGTGAAATGTGAAGAGTCTGGCGCATTTAGTAGAAAGGGGAAATTCGGCACGTATTATTTTGGTGGAAATTGGAAAGCAGGGACTTAATTTCCTGGTTAGATAAGAATTAACTGTATCTATTCTACGCTTGAAGGATAAGAAAAAACACGAACAGTGAATCTTATATTATGGAGGATGTGAAATTTAATTTTGAGGATTTAAAGGTATATCAGAAGGCATTGGATTTTACAGATTTTGCTAATGAATTAACTTCCAAATTTCCGGCTAAGGAAAGGTTTGAATTAAGCTCACAATTCAATAGGGCTTCTGTTTCTATAGCGTTAAATACTGCTGAAGGATCGGGAGATACGGACTCCCAGTTTCATCGTTACCTTCAAATAGCAGAAGATTCTGCACGGGAATGTGTGACCTGCACCACTATTGCTTTCCGAAGAAAATATATTACAGATGAAGAAAACAAAAAAGCGAGAGCTATGTTGCTGGAAATTCTTAAAATGATAAGAAGCTTGCAACGCTACCTGAAGTCGAAATAAAATTTATTTTAATTTTTTTTAAGCAATTACTGTCCACTATCCACTCTCCTCTCTCCACTTTTAAATTTCCAATTTTGAATTTTAATACAGCACTTGATTTAATTCTAAAAATTTTATCTTAGCACTAACTATGAAACTTTACGCAGAAAATCTAATAAAATCCTATAAAGGCCGTGAGGTGGTTAAGGGAATATCCCTGGAAGTGAACCAGGGGGAAATTGTAGGACTATTGGGACCTAATGGTGCCGGGAAAACTACTTCTTTTTATATGATCGTTGGTCTCATAAAGCCAAATGGCGGAAAGATATATCTGGATAAGGAAGATATTACCAAATTTCCAATGTACAAGCGTGCTCAATATGGAATTGGATATCTGGCGCAGGAAGCTTCGGTTTTCCGGAAACTGAGTATTGAAGACAACATCATGAGTGTTCTGGAACTCACAAAACTGTCCAAAAAAGAACGGATCGACAAGATGGAATCTCTTATTGAAGAATTCGGATTAGAACATATCCGGACTAATCGTGGAGACTTACTGAGCGGGGGAGAACGTCGCCGTACAGAGATTGCACGAGCCCTGGCTACCGATCCTCATTTTATCCTTCTGGATGAACCCTTCGCAGGTGTCGACCCGGTTGCAGTAGAGGACATTCAAAGAATTGTTGCCCAACTCAAAAATAAAAACATCGGTATCCTCATTACCGACCACAACGTGCAGGAAACCCTCGCCATTACCGACAGAACTTACCTAATGTTCGAAGGAAGCATCCTTAAACACGGAATTCCCGAGGAACTGGCAGAAGATCAAATGGTAAGAAAGGTGTACCTGGGACAGAATTTTGAGTTAAGGAAGAAGAAACTTTTTGAGTAGGGTGAAAACAACCCATTTGTCATTCTGAGGAAGCCGCTACAAGCGGGTTCTGAAAGAATCTCTTGCGGAGGATACCCGCTGTTCCTACTCCACTTCTATTGCGGGCTAAGTGATGGTCTAATCTGCAACTGTGTCTCCTTTACAGATGGGCCGTGAGATTCTTCACTGCGTTTCAGAATGACAAAAGAGGGAAACACTCGAGTTGTCATTCTGAGGAAGCCGCTACAAGCGGGTTCTGAAAGAATCTCTTGAGGAGGATACACGCTGTTCTACTCCACTTCTATTGGGGGCTAAGTGATCGTATAATCTGCCACTGTACCTTCTTCACAAACGGGCGGTGAAATTCTTCACTTCGTTTCAGAATGACAAAAGAGGGAAACAGTCGAGTTGTCACTCTGAGGAAGCCGCGACGAGCGGATTCTGAAAGAATCTCTTGAGGAGGACACACGCTGTTCTACTCTACTTCTATTGGGGGCCGTTGACGTTCAAACCTGCCACTGTACCTTCTTTACAAACGGGCGGTGAGATTCTTCACTACGTTTCAGAATGACAAAAGAGGGAAACACTCGAGTTGTCATTCTGAGGAAGCCGCTACAAGCGGGTTCTGAAAGAATCTCTTGGGAGGATTCACGCTGTTCTACTCCTCTTCTACTGGGGGCCAATTACTATTAAACATCCAAATTCTTATGGTAGAATCGAAAAGTGGTGATTTAAAAACTCCCATTCGGGATTATTTCTCTTAATTAACTCCTCCTTCTTTTTCCTGGTCCAACCCTTGATTTCCTTTTCTCTTGCTATTGCCTGCTGAATCCAGGTGTATTTCTCGTAATGAACCAGAAAAGTACATTTGTATTTAGCAGTAAAGGTTTTATTATTCTTCTCAGCACCTTCTTTATGCTGTTGAAGACGCCTTGCTAAATTGTTAGTAACACCTGTGTAGAGAACAGATTTGTGCCTGTTAGTAAGAATGTAAGTGTAGTAGGTATGATAGCCATTATTCAACATTTTCTTAAATTAAGGGATTTTTAAGAAGATTACAATAGGGAAAACTAACTCTTTTAATGGGCGCCAGGGATGAGTTAAACCTGCCACTGTGCCTCCTATACAGACGGGCCGTGAGATTCTCCTCTGCGCTCAGAATGACAAAAGAGGGAAACAGTCGCATTGTCATTCTGAAGAAGCCGCTACAAGCGGATTCTGAAAGAATCTCTTGTGGAGGATACACGCTCTTCTACTACAATTCTACTGAGGGGCAGGTGATCTACTAATCTGCCACTGTCTTTCCTCTGCCATCGGACGGTGAGATTCTTCACTTCGTTTCAGAATGACAAAAAGGAGGGAAACAGTCGCATTGTCATTCTGAGGAAGCCGCTACAAGCGGATTCTGAAAGAATCTCTTGCGGAGGATACACACTGTTCTACTCCACTTCTATTGGGGGCCGTTGATCGTCTAATCTGCCACTGTGTCTCCTATACAGACGGGCCGTGAGATTCTTCACTGCGTTTCAGAATGATAAAAGAGGGAAACACTCGAGTTGTCATTCTGAGGAAGCCGCTACAAGCGGGTTCTGAAAGAATCTCTTGCGGAGGATACACACTGTTCCACTCCACTTCTATTGGAGGCCAATTACTATTAAACATCCAAATTCTTATGGTAGAATCGAAAAATGGTGATTTAAAAACTCCCACTCGGGATTATTTCTCTTAATTAACTCCTCCTTCTTTTTCCTGGTCCAACCCTTGATTTCCTTTTCTCTTGCTATTGCCTGCTGAATCCAGGTGTATTTCTCGTAATGAATCAGAAATGTACATTTGTATTTAGCAGTAAAGCTTTTATTATTCTTCTCAGCACCTTCTTTATGCTGTTGAAGACGCCTTGCTAAATTGTTAGTAACACCTGTGTAGAGAACAGATTTGTGCCTGTTAGTAAGAATATAAGTGTAGTAGGTATGATAGCCATTATTCAACATTTTCTTAAATTAAGGGATCCTTAAGAAAATTACAATAGGGAAAACTGTCTCTTTTAATGGGCGCCAGGGATGAGTTAAACCTGCCACTGTGCCTCCTATACAGACGGGCCGTGAGATTCTCCCCTGAGGAAGCCGCTACAAGCGGATTCTGAAAGAATCTCTTGTGGAGGATACACGCTCTTCTACTACAATTCTATTGGGGGTAAGTGATCTACTAATCTGCCACTGTCTTTCCTCTGCCATCGGACGGTGAGATTCTTCACTTCGTTTCAGAATGACAAAAGGAGGGAAACAGTCGCATTGTCATTCTGAAGAAGCCGCTACAAGCGGATTCTGAAAGAATCTCTTGCGGTGGATTCAGGCTCTTCTACTCCAATTCTACTGGGGCTTAGTGATCTACTAATCTGCCACTGTCTTTCCTCTGCCATCGGACGTTGAGATTCTTCACTTCGTTTCAGAATGACAAAAAGGAGGGAAACAGTCGCATTGTCATTCTGAGGAAGCCGCTACAAGCGGATTCTGAAAGAATCTCTTGGGAGGATTCACACTCTTCTACTACAATTCTCCTGGGGGTAAGTGATCTACTAATCTGCCACTGTCTTTCCTCTGACATCGGGCGGTGAGATTCTTCACTTCGTTTCAGAATAACAAAAAGGAGGGAAACAGTCGCATTGTCATTCTGAGGAAGCCGCGATGAGCGGGTTCTGAAAGAATCTCTTGGGAGGATTCACGCTCTTCTACTCCTCTTCTACTGGGGGCTAGTGATCGACTAATCTGCCACTGTCTTTCCTCTGCCATCGGACCATGAGATTCTTCACTGCGTTTTAGAATGACAAAGGAGGGGAACAAGAAATCACTCCATTAGCCTCTCACAACCTCCTCCTGCTCCCTTTCCGCAGGAAAAAGCAAAGAAAGAATCACGTAGCTCAAAATTATAACTGGAATGGCAATGAACTGAAAAAGGATGATCATCAGCAGACAATAGGCTATGAAAGAATACCTAAGCTTATTTTTTCCAAACGACCAGTCAGAGAATTTTAAGGCGAAGAGCGGAATTTCAGCGTTGAGCATATAACAGCTTACGAGGGTGAGGATGATGAGAAACCATTCATTCAGAATTAAACCTACTGCCCAGGGATGCGGCTGATAGGCCAGGATGAGTGGCAGACTTAAAATGAGAAGTGCGTTTGCGGGAGTGGGTAAACCGATAAAAGAATCGGTTTGACGCTCGTCTATGTTGAATTTCGCCAGTCGGTAACCGGAGGCAGCGGTTATGAAAAGTCCGATCAGGGCCAGGATTGGGAAATTCCATTCCCACCAGGTGCCAGTACCTGCCCATTCTTTAGAAGTAATAAGATCGCCGGGCAGAGCTTTCAGCAATAACTGATACATCACAATTCCCGGCACGAGTCCGCTGGTGATCATATCGGCCAGAGAATCCAGTTGCAGACCCATTTCGCTCTTTACATCAAGAGCCCGCGCTGCAAGTCCGTCAAAAAAATCGAAGAATATTCCGAGACCAACAAAGACAGCTGCCATTATCAAATTTCCCTGTACTGCAAAGATGGCTGCGATACCACCACTCATAAGATTCAAAAGCGTTATGAAATTTGGAACATGTCGTTTTATGGCCATAAAAGGTTTTTTTGTAAAAATAGCAAAAAATTGGCAGCACAATGAGTCGGGAGAAAGCGCACCTTTAAATAACAAATTCCAGGTACCAAATTTCAAATTCCAAGTACCAAATTCCAAATTCCAAGTACCAAGTACCAAATTCCAAATACGAAATGGTAAATTCAAATTCTATTGTTGTTTCAGGTTCTGGTTCTTTCTTCGGCATCTTTCTTATATTCTCTATGCTCATTTTCTCTTCTCTCTTCTCTCTTCTCTCTTCTCTCTTCTCTCTTCTCTCTTCTCTTATGTCTTGATTCTTGAATCTTGATTCTTGTCTCTTGATTCTTGAATCTTGATTCTTGTCTCTTGATTCTTGATTCTTGTTTCTTATTTCCGGTTTCCTGTCTCTTTTTCAACTTCCTCTCCCATAACTCAGAAAGCTTTGTTATTTTTGAATAACTAAAAAAAATGAAGAACTTACTATACGCACTTCTTAGCGGATTCCTCCTGGCGCTTGCTTGGCCAACCTACGGATTTCCGATCCTTATATTTCTGGCTTTTGTACCGCTTCTTTTTGCTGAATTCAACATCAGGAATTCAGAGATCAGGTACAAAAAACTGCAGATCCTGGGGCTGTCTTATCTCAGCTTCCTTATCTGGAACCTCATCACCACTTACTGGCTCTACTACTCTACCCTTTTTGGAGCAGCCTTTGCCATTTTGGTGAATTCGTTGTTGATGTCATTGGTATTTTTACTTTACCACTACGTCGCCAAGAGATCAGATTTTCGGAGTGGTGCTGCTTTCTTCATCAGTATCTGGATCATATTTGAAAACATCCACCTTGGCTGGGAGTTTTCCTGGCCGTGGTTAAATCTTGGGAATGTTTTTGCGGTTACACATAACTGGGTTCAGTGGTATGAATATACCGGGGCATTTGGCGGGACATTGTGGATCCTCCTGGTAAACATTGGCATCTTTAAATCGGTTATCTCCTACCGCGAATTCCGGCAACGGGAGATCATCTGGCGCGGAATTATTAAAGCAGCTCTCTTTGTGGCCCTGCCTATTGCTGTTTCATATCTTATTCGGAATTATTATTCTGAAGCTGAAAAAACCCTGGAAGCGGTTATTCTTCAGCCGAATATAGATCCATACAAAGAAAAGTACAACGTCACAGACACCCGGATAGGAGAACATCTGCTGAAGCTGAGTCGGGAAAAAATCACAGATAATACTGCCCTTGTCGTTGCTCCGGAAACCGTTTTTGCCAGTGGTACTGTCTTAAACAAATTTCCGGAATCTGAAGCCGCTTTCTACAGCAAACAGATACTGGAACAGAGTCCGAACCTGAATTTCCTCAGCGGAATTTCAATGTACGAGAGATTTAATGATCCTGAGAGAGTGGCCAAACAATCCAACCAACTCGGGCCGATGGATTGGTACAATGACTATAATTCGGCATTTTTAATGAACCAGCAGAGTCCGCCGCAGCTATATCACAAATCAAAGCTGGTGGTGGGAGTTGAGAATTTCCCTTACCAGAGCATCCTGAAACCCATCCTGGGAGATGTTATGATTGATCTTGGGGGAACCGTGGCGATGAAAACCACCCAGGAGGAACGTGCAGTATTCGAGCTGAACAACGGCTATTCCACCGCGCCAATTATTTGTTATGAGTCCGTCTACGGGGAATACGTCACCTGCTACGTAAGAAATGGTGCGGACTTCCTTACGATCATTACTAACGATGCCTGGTGGAGCGACACCCAGGGACATAAGCAACATCTCAACTACGCTAAACTGCGTGCGATAGAAACAAGAAGATCAATCGTGCGAAGTGCCAACACCGGGATTTCCGCTTTTATAAATGAAAAAGGAGATATCCTGGAGACTCTGGGTTATACAGAGGTTGGAAGCATACGGGGAGAAGTAACTCTTAATACTGAAGAAACTTTCTACGTAAGACACGGGGACTACATCGCCCGCGTCTCAAAATTCCTTGCTGCATTCCTGTTCCTGTTTGCAGTGGTTAAATACGAACGGAGGAAGAGGCGGTGAGGAAGGAATATTAGTTGTAGGTTTTCTGTTGTAGGTTCTCGGTTGTGGGTTCTCGGTTGTAGGTTCTCGTTGTAGGTTCTCGGTTGCTGTTGTTTTTTTCCGCCATTGCGAGCGAAGAAGATGAGCGTGTCGTAAGGGAATAGATTCCTGAGTGTGGCAATCTCATGTTTAGAACTACGAGTATAATTGAATTCCAAGTCATGAGATCGCCACAGCCGTAAACGGCTTCGCGATGACGGTAGCGAGAGAAAGTTTTGCGAGAATGGTTGTATTCCAGGTCACAAGATCGCCACAGCCATAACTGTTTTGCGATGACGGTAGGGGGCACATTTACCGCTTTAACAAAGCGGCTTCACAATGATTATAGAATCTATTTAAGATCGTCATAAAGATCTTTCCATTCAGGATTTTGCTCATTGATAAGGCTCTCTTTCTTGGCACGGTTTCCCGCCTTTAATTTTTTTCATATTGAATAGCCTGTTTTATATCTGTGAATTCGCGGAAGAAAACTAAATTTTCACAGTTATATCTGGCAGAAAATCCTTTATACTTTTTTGTCTTGTGCTCGATGACCCGCTGACTAAGCCGGGAGGTTACTCCGGTATAGAGAGTGGTTTTGTTCTTATTAGCCATAATATAGACCCAGGAGCGTTTCAATGCTGTAGTGTTAGATAATTAATTTACATATTTTTCAGCTCTTTGCGAGTGAAAAATATGTAAATTAAATCGATACCGCCATTGCGAGCGAAGAAGATGAGCGTGTCGTAAGGGAATAGATTCCTGAGTGTGGCAATCTCATGTTTAGAACTACGAGTATAATTGAATTTCAATTCATGAGATCGCCACAGCCTTAAACGGCTTCGCGATGACGGTAGCGAGAGAAAGTTTTGCGAGCATGGTTGTATTCCAGGTCACAAGATCGCCACAGCCATAACTATTTCGCGATGACGGTAGGGGGGGGGGGCACATTTACCGCTTTAACAAAGCGGCTTCACAATGATTATAGAATCTATTTAAGATCGTCATAAAGATCTTTCCATTCAGGATTTTGCTCATTGATAAGGCTCTCTTTCTTGGCACGGTTTCCCGCCTTTAATTTTTTTTCATATTGAATAGCCTGTTTTATATCTGTAAATTCGCGGAAGAAAACTAAATTTTCACAGTTATATCTGGCAGAAAATCCTTTATATTTTTTTGTCTTGTGCTCGATGACCCGCTGACTAAGCCGGGAGGTTACTCCGGTATAGAGAGTGGTTTTGTTCTTATTAGCCATAATATAGACCCAGGAGCGTTTCAATGCTGTAGTGTTAGATAATTAATTTACATATTTTTCAGCTCTTTGCGAGTGAAAAATATGTAAATTAAATCGATACCGCCATTGCGAGCGAAGAAGATGAGCGTGTGTCGTAAGGGAATAGATCCCTGAGTGCGGCAATCTCATTGTTTAGAAATACGAGTATAATTGAATTCCAAGTCATGAGATCGCCACAGCCGTTCTGAAGAACGGCTTCGCGATGACGGTAGCGAGTTGATACCGCGAAACAATCTAAAATCTCACGTCTCAAATCTAACAGCGCAGCGGTCTCCCGCCTCAATACTCAATACTCACTTCTCAATACTACCCCCCTACTGTCCGCGGAAGAACAAGACTGTACTAAACGTCTTCAACAGAATATTAAGATCCAGGAACAATCCCCTATGTTTAATGTAATAAAGGTCATATTGCAGTTTTTCAAGGCTATCGTCGTGACTGGAGCCGTAGTTGGCTTTTACCTGCGCCCAGTAAGTGAGGCCGGGTTTTATTAAGTGGCGGGTTTTGTAAAATGGCATTATTTCAGAAAGTTCTTTGACAAACTTTGGCCGTTCCGGTCGGGGGCCTATAACGCTCATTTCTCCCTTTATGATGTTGTAAAATTGCGGAAATTCATCAAAGCGAGTTCTCCTTAATATTCTGCCAAACCAGGTGATCCTGCTGTCGTTTTTTTCTGTCCATTGTGGCCCGTTAATTTCAGAGTTTTCAGGCATTGTGCGGAACTTCATAATTTGAAAAGGCTCTGCATTTTTTCCTATTCTTTCCTGGGTGTAAAATAAACTTCCGCGGTTGCCAATTAAATTCCCAAGCCAAACAAGAGGAATTATTATTCCGCAGAAAAAAAGACCTATAACCCCTGCTGTAAGATCAAACATCCTGTGGAAAAATCTATAAAGTTTGTTCTGGTTGCTTCGGCTAAACAGGAAGAATTTATAGAAATCGCTCCCAATATGCTGTCTTAAGCACGCGGTAGGTAATATCCTCATAGACCTGGGTATAATCTTTAATTGACACCCCCTCCAGCAACAGGTTATTCAGTTCCTCTAAAAGAGAATAACTCACTCCCCTATTACGCACTGTAGAACTTGCCACTACTATTTCGTTAATATGCTGTTCTTTTAGAACCGAAGATATTTCTCCCGGTTCAAATTGTAACAGATTTGGAGACTCCGGTAATTTATCTGTCTTAGAAGTATTTACATAACCAACTATGGAATAATTAGGATCGCTCTTTTGCAACGCACTAACCATAGCATCCAATTCTCCCGCATCTCCTATTAACAATACCTTTTTATAAAACCTGGCTGAAGAAATTAAGGTAATATAAGCATATCTCCAAATTAGTAAAGAGCCAGCCATTGCAATAAAGAAGAAGAGGATCTGTAAACGATTCTCCGGAAGACTGGGAGTGTAATACGGGGTAAGCACAAAAAACAACAGCGTAAGAGACGCAGTAAGGATTACATTCTTTAAAGTAACTTCAAATCTTCCTGCCTGCTGAAGGTCATACAATTCAAATATGGTTGCAAAAACGTTAAGATATAACAGTAGAGTAAACGTCCATTCCAGGTTGTATTCGCTTATTCTGAAGTAGGGAAAATGGAAGATAATGCCAACCAGGCTGAGAGTGAGTAGAACCACAATATTGTCCAGAAGGCGCAGCAGCACCTTTCTTTCAGAAATATCAAAGTGGACCAGCGACTTTTGAGGCATTGGAGAAACTTTACGCCTAATATAAAAATTTTCAGACGAGTACCTCATCCCATTCCTGTTTAATCAACTGCCAGTCAAATTCTTTTATTTTTCTTCTGCCACATTCTGCAATTTGTTTGGCTTCATCGGGATTTTCAATTAACCAAATCACCCCTTTGGCCATGGCAACAGCATCATTAACAGGTACTAAGAAGCCACACTTTTTATCCTCAATAAGGTAAGGCAGGCCCCCAACATTAGTAGAAACAATACAGTAAGCCCAGGGCCATTGCCTCAATAACACTTACAGGTGTGTTATCGATCTCACTGGAATTTAAAAATATATCATAGTGAACCGAAAGTTTTGCCCATTCACTTTTCTTCAGCTTGCCGGGAAATTTTACCGGGAGATTATTCTTTTTAGCAAACTTTCTGCATATTTCCAGGCTACCATCTTTATCAGGGCCAAGCATACAAAGTTCTGCTCCGGGATATTTCTCCAGAAGAATTTTCAGGACTTTTAATGCCAGTAACGGATTATAGATCCTGTCAAAAGCCCTCACCCATAACAACTTCGGCTGAAACTTATTTCTTTCTTTGAATTCGTACTTCTGAAGGAACAGCGGGTTCGGAATATATTTTACGTTCAAATACCCCAAGCTCTCTACTTCCTCTTTTAAGTAATGGGACGGAGAAATAATATACCAGGCATTTTTCAGAAGTTTTTTAGTAGAATTTGGAGAGCGGTTAAAGCGATCTTTAAGAGCTCCGCCGTGAAGAATAGGAATGTATTTTTTAGAAAATGCTGCTGAAAGTCGGGCTAGCAAAACAGCGTACCAATAATTCTGTGTACTGTAAACGTCTATAAGCACGTAATCTGTTCTTCGGAAATTTTTGAAGAACACCAGGATCATATGTGACAGCCTCAGGATCTTATTCCTTACCGGAGATGCTGAAATCACTTTGTATCCTTCTGCTTTTAAGCCTTCTTCGAGGGTAGCGTGGGTGGTGGGATTGGTTTTTGAGGAGGAAAGTTTGTTGCCTATGTAGAGAATGGTCTTACCCATTACTTTAGTAATTCGTTCCACTGCTCCTTCACGATCTCCCAGTCAAAACCGGAAACTTTCTCCCTTGCCTTCTGCACCATCTCCCGGGTTTCATCAGGATTCTCCACAAGCTGTTTTACTGCAGCTGTCATCGCCACTTCATCTTTTGGTGGCACCAGCAAGCCATCTTTTTTATTGCTTATCAGGTAGTGCATTCCGCCGACATCGGTAGAAATTACTGCCAGCCCAAGCGCCATAGATTCAATGACGCTTATAGGCGTGTTATCAATATTGGTGGTATTCAGGAAGATGTCGTAATCTGTAGAAATTTCTGCCCATTCCTTCTTTTTCAGTTTTCCTGTGAACTTTACAGGAAGTCGGTATTTTTCTGCATATGCCCTGCAGGATTTCATACTTCCGTCCTTTTCGGGACCTACCATACACAATTCAGCATCGGGATAAGTAAGGAGTAAATTCTCCAGCACTTTCACCGCGAGCATAGGATTATACCTGGTTTGAAACCTTCGTACCCAAAGAAGGCTGGGTGTAAAACTCCCCCGTTCCTTAAAAGGATATTTATTTAACTCTATTGAATTCGGGATGATCTGCAGATTTTCAAAACCTGCTTCTTTAAAGATATTATACAGAAATGAAGAAGGTGCCACATTCACTTTTGCCTTTCCGAATAGGCTCTTGCTTAAAAATAGGATTATCACTTAACCGTTCCGGCAAATTTCCCCCGTGAAGGATAGGGATATAATCGAGGTTATAGATCTGGCAGGCCTTTGCTACAAGATAAGCGTAATAAAAATTCATCGCCCCATAGGTGTCGATAAGAACGATATCTGTAGATTTATGGTGTTTAGCTATCAGCCCCAGCATCTCCACCAGCCGCAAAGCTTTATTGCTCTTGTTGGAAGCTTTCCGTACCTGGTATCCCTCCTTCTTAAGCACCCTGCTGAAAAAGGAAATGTAGGTAGCCGTAAAACTGTTAACTGCTAAGTCGTTTCCTATATACAGGATCCTTTTTTTCATCTACGATATATAATAATGCCAGCCCATACACAAAAGTAAGCAGTGCAATTCTCATTGCTGAGTGGTTAATTGTTAAAAACCAAAAGGCCACAAAAGCCAGAAAATAGTAGTTGTTTTTGAACTTCGTCCAAAAAACTATGGGGACAAAGATAAGAATAAGTAGTGCAACGATACCTAGTATTCCATGTTCCGAAAGTAAACGACTGATTTCATTATGAGAAGCTATTTCTATACCTAATGTTTCTTCTCTATACTCATAACCTTTTCCTGCTCCAATACCAGTCAAAGGATGGTCGTAAAATGCTTGTAATTCTGTTGTTACTAACTCTACTCTTCCAGTAGTAATATCATCTTTTAATTGTCCTGCCGCATCTCTCCCTGCATATCTGTTTTCGATTAAACCGAAAGTATTTACAGAAGAGAGCAGCCATATTGCACCAATAGATCCTAGTAAAATAAAAATTTTCAGATTAATTCCAGTCAATTCTCTCTTGTTCTGTTTTATGTAAAAAAACAAAATAAAGGCGGCTATACAAATAAGAGCTGTAAGAACCCCTCCTCTGGAAAAGGTAATAACTGCACGATATCCCATAAATGCGAGTAATAAAAGATCAATTATATTTATAAGCTTATTTTTTACTGTAAAAAGTCTTGTCACAAGAAGAAAGGCTCCCAGGCCCATTACCGTTGATATTTGATTAGGTCCATAACCGCCAGTCGCGGCATAATTGCCGGATAAACTTATAATACCCTCATGAAGGGTTGGAGTATATAAGTATAAATAAACAGCCTGCGAAATGAGAGGTAACAGTAGCATCATAATGACCTTCTGAAAATCTTGTTGTTTTATCTTTTTGTAATAGCAATAAATAGCTGCAACCCCAAGACAAACTGGTCCACTTAGATTAAAAATAACTGACCTTCTGAAATCACCTTCTAAGCTCATTGTAATGGAGGCTACAACTATACCGGGAATTAAAATTAAAAGGTATGTCCAGTAAGGAACCGTTTTTGATGATGTTCCTTTAAAAAACATACCAATCGCTAAGAATATTATTACCGCATATTTCCCGGTTTCATAAAAGATCATTCCACTAAGTCATTCTAAAAAAAACTTCAGCTCCGGCTATATAAGCCGCACCCATTAAGGCTTCATTATTCCTGTTCTCGTTCTGAATAGTTATAAATAGAAAATAACCTAGTGTCGCCAACATAACAATAGTCGATGTAGACCGTAAATAGTAAACAAGAAATCCAAGGCCTATATGTAATATAAGAAGCCTCAGATATTCAGAATTAATATTTTTTGCTCTAGTTAGCACAGCTTATAACATTGAAGCAAATTTTTAAGCACTTCTTTCTCCGAAAATTTTTCAGTTTGAAATTTAAAACGTTCAGCATCAAGCTTCATTTTATCCCTGTTTCTAAGATAAAAAAGTATTCCATTATAGAGGGCTGAAGGATTTTCTCTCTCTACTATTTTACCTGCTGAACCTATTAATTCTGCGCATTTACCCACCCGGGTACAGACTACAGGTAAGCCTGCCATACCATATTCCAGTAAGGCTAATGGCAAACCTTCAGACTTTGAAGCTAATATTCCAAGATCAGCTTGTTTTAATAAATATATTATTTCAGTTTGAGTTCCGTAATAAAAAATTTTTTGTTTAACAGGAGATTTGCTTATGGCCTCTAAAAAAGCGACTGAATAAAGAGTGCCGGGATTTTCCCCAATCAAGTGCAAACTCACAGACATTGTCGGATCCAGCATCTCAAAAGCGCTCAGGAGATTAAAATGATCCTTCTGCGGCCTCAAATTAGCGACACAAATAATTTTGAAAGATTTTTCAGGATCTTTTATAAGTGTCTTCTGATCTAAAGAAGGCGTAGGTTCAGAGATAAAATTTCTTATTTCTACCACATTTTTGCAGTTCAGGTTCTTTTGTGCCCAATTTTTAAGATCAGAATTAACTGAAATTATACCCGTAAAAGAGCCGGAGAAGAATTTTAGTAGTTTGTACTCCCTCTTTTCTAAAAATTCGCTCTCTCCGTAATGGTCGTGCCAGATAAGATTAAATTTTAATCCTGATTTTTTAATAATACTTGCAAGGAAAAAGGAGGTGCTGTGGGCATGGACAATTGTTATTTTATTCCTGAAAATAAATTTTCTTAGTCTTAAAAAAGCAGAGAGATCCAGGCTACTTTTTTTATTTAAAAAAAGATATTCCACCTCCGGTTTTAGCTGTTCCTTTAGCAACCCCTCCTGCCTAGTACAACATAAATAAGATCCGTCTATATGCGGCAGCAAAGCATTGGCAATATTTACTGCCATCTTTTCTGCCCCCCCGGGTCTCAAACTGTCAATAAGTTGAAGTACCCTCATACAATTTTTTGTTGCTCCCCCTTCGGGGCCTGGGGGGGCAAAACTTTCTTTATAGCCTCTTCAAACTTCTCCACCGTATACTGTTGACTCCATTCCTGTGCCTGTCGCGATATCCTCCTCATCTCAACAGGATCCTTTATAATTTTAACTATCTTCTTCACCGTCTCATCTAACACCTCATGACTTTCCTCTTTCCACTTTCCACTCTCCACTCTTTCTCCCTTCTCTCTTTCCTCTTCTCTTTTTCCTAAATCCGGAATTAATATACCACGACTCCCGTAATTAAGCATCCATGGCACACAGCTTACGGCCGTAGCAATAGGAATACAACCAAAGAACATGCCTTCAGCAACTGCTTTTGGCCATCCTTCAGATTGTGAAGGCAAAATAACGAAATGAGCATCCTCATATGCCATTTTAAGCTCTTCCAAAGTACGGTTTCCTTTAAATCTCACCAGCCGTTTAAGATTATGTTTTTCACAATAATATTCCAGCATTGCACGTTCGGGACCGTCTCCATAGATGTTTAAGTGTAATTGCCAACTTTCCTGATTAAGGCCCATCAAAGTCTGAAGTTCCTGTACCATCTTTATCGCCTTCAGCGGATTTTTTCCCCGAACCAGATTACCCACGAACAAAAAACGAAACGGATTGTTAAAGCTCTTTTCCTTAGCATCAAAAATTTCCTTCTCAGGAAAAGAAGCTGTAAAGAAAGGTAAAATATTATTCGACTGATTAGGCCATTCTCCATATACTAATACCTTAATGTTCCTTGTCAATAAAGTATTGGCAAGGATCCACTTCTGAAGTTTGTAGGTCCAGGGCTGTCGTGCTTCAGGATCCCAATTCTAAGCATACTTGGCAGATTTAGTTTTCTTTGGAAAGAAGATTTGGCAGATACAGGCCAGAAGGCCGATATTTCCGGGACACCGCAGGTGCAAATGATCCGCTCGGTTCATGGCACCTGTTATTCTAAAAATAATGACAGGAATCTTAAAAAATGCTTTAAGTGTACTTCTAAAATTTAAAAGATCAAAGTCGGGTATTTGTGTAAAGGCAATATTAGAATGACGATAAGTTTTTTTAGCTATAAATTCCCCCTTAGGGGGTTGTGGGGCCGGGGCCACAATTTCCACCTCATCAACATGCCTTAGCCATAAATTCATTTCACGCACATAAGGAGAATAAGCTGTATAGCATCCGGCTTCTACAGTATGTAAGACGTGAGTAAAAATTGCGAAGCGCATTTAATTCTTCTTTTGCATCAACATCGTTATATGCATACAACGAAACAATTCTATATCAGAATGTCTTGAATTCTCCCAATCCTTATTATGCCATTTCTCGGCTATCATTGTTTTTTTTTGTTCAGAAAAAGGTAAGAGGTTTAACAACATCAATTTTTTTACCCTGCCCAGCATCCCTCTTCGATCTTTTATTTCAAAAGCAGCAGCAAATTTATAGTAGGTTTTTCTTGTAAAAGGCCATTCCCAATCCTTATCGCTCTGGAATGGTCTGTAAATTCCTCTGGCTACTTTTACAGGAAAGCTTGTCATTAAAGGATCATTACTTATAATTGTTCCATTTTCGTTAAGCTTCTCCTTAAGACGTGCAATTAATTGATTGGTATTTTTAAAATGATGCAACACCCCATATGCATATATAAGATCAAAACTACCTTCTTGAAAATCTTCAGAAAGAAAATCTACGACAACGGCTTGTGCATTTTCAATATTCTTAATTCTACCGCTAAGATGATTAATTCCTTTCTCACTGAGGTCGATAGCCAGGTACTCCTTAGAGTTATGGGCCAGATATATAGAGAGGGAATTGCCTTCATAGCAACCAAGATCCAAGACTTTTTTATTTGAAAGATCTCCACACCATTCCAGGTGCAATTCCTGAATTTGCTTCTCAAGGTTCAGGCTTTTCCTAATCTTTTGAAGATTCCTATTACGGAGAGAATACCAGATCTTTGTGGCCCAATTCTTTTCTTTGGTGTCATAAAAGATCTGTTGCCTCTTATTTATTTCTATAATGTCTTCCTCATCTTTTTTCATCAAAAATCTCCTTATGTTAAATTGAGAATTTTATTGAGGCGTTCAACTGAGGAAGAAAGCTCAAAATTTTCTTCAAAATTTCTTTTGCAGTTTATGCTCATTTCATTCCTTAGATTATGATCCTTTAATAGTAAGATCATTTTTTCTGCAAGTTCATTGAAATTTTGAACTCTAAAAAGAAAACCATCTTTTTTATCCCTTATAATTTCGGAAATACCTGTAGTTTTAGATCCTACAACTGGTGTTCCTACAGAAAAACTTTCAATAACTACGTATCCAAAAGCTTCGACGTGTGAAGGAACTATCGTAAACCAGGCTTTAGAAAACTCTTTCAGGACCTGATTTCGGGATATATTCCCTCTGAAGATAATATTCTCCGTCAACTTTAGATCCTTCACCATCTCTTTAATTTTTTCTACCTGATCGCCTGTTTTTTCATCTCCAACAATGTGCAGTTTTACAGAAGGATAGTCTTTAACTACAATAGACATTGCTTTGATTAAGGTTAATAAACCTTTTACAGCATCAAGTCTACCTGCATAAACTACTTGGTCAGGATTTCCAGTATTTATTATTTCAGCTCGATGTAGCGCATTATGCACAACGAAGATTTTGGATTTTGCTACTCCGAAATGCTCCACCAAATCTTTTTTAGACGCTGTTGAATTTGCAATAACATGAGTCGCCAGTTTATAAATAAATTGTTTCCTAAACTTTAAAATTCTGTTCTTCTTAATTTGGGCATATAAAGTATGGTACCAGGCAATGCGTTGAGGAATTCTATAAAAGAACCCTACTATAAGAAATAAGTTTACGGCTGCAAAGTTTGAAATCATTATCTGTGGCCGATATTTTTTGATCATTCTTTGAAGAAAAACCAAATCAGCCATTCGGGTTGGACGAGGTGAAGGCCATTTTTTAATTATAATTTCCTTGTTAATAGATAAGGAATTTTCCTCTACCGCGTGGGAAAAAATTATTACTTTATAAGTAAGACTTAATCGATTAGCTAATTCTACAAAAAAATCGGCAACCGAGCTATTTTTTAAAGTAAAAGCTAAAAATACAGTTTTCATTTTTTTATTCACCAGCTCTTTTCTTTTCTGCACATTTTAAAATAAGTTGCACCAGCAATTTTATTCCTGGTTTCCCGGTTATTATGTTTAGTTGTCTTCTCTGAGGTCTAAGATTTGAACAACTAAATATATGGCCATTTTCAATCATAAAATATTAACTTACGTAATTAAAATAAATCAATTTTTGGAAAATTTAATCTTTGGGTTGTATTAATCCGGAATAGATTAAAATCCCATTCATTTATTACATGAAAAACAGGAACCAAGATCTTATTATATTACTTACGGCCACAATTACTCCGAATACTTATTCCAAACTTAAGGTCACAGAACCAAAAATTCGAAAGCAGCAATATCTTGAAGCCTTAAATTTCTATATTCATCAAACAAATTATAAAATTGTTTTTGCTGAAAATTCAGGTGATCAACTAGCGGAATTTCCCTTGCTACCAGAAAGAATTGAATACCTGTCATTTAAATCTGAACCGATTCAACCCGATCGTGGTAAGGCATTTAAAGAACTGGAAATAATTGATTTTGCCATTCAAAACTCAACCTTTATAAAAGAAGCAAAAGCGATTGCTAAAATAGCCGGAAGATTACAGGTTCTAAACTTCAAAAAACTTTCCAGAACATTTCTAAAGTATAGAAAGAAACAAAACCATTTGGTATATGCAAATTCCTATAAACAGGGAAATATGGATTCCAGGTGCTTTTTTTTCACTTTAGATTTTTGGCCGTACCAATTGGAGGTAGGTCAAAATATAACTCTTCTCTACAATTTTGAATTATCATTATGGGATTCCATTCACCAATACAATAAAATCGAAGGAAAAACATTTAAACCTTTTTACATACCTTTAAGAATTAGAGGAGTAAGTGGTTTTTCCGGAAATAAATATAAACATAACCTTCTGATTCATTATGCACGTCTAATTCGTAACCTTAGCCAAGTTTTTCCCAGTAAATCTTGAGTGATCAAAAAATGATTCCTTTCGTCACATATTTGCTGAAATAATACAAACTTTCCACGGTTGAATAAACACCATATAAAATGAACCTCCTGAAAATGAAAACGTCGACTCCTTTACCAGTCAATAAAAGTTATAACTAATCGTTTTTCTTGTTAAGGCTAAAAAATTGATTTTTAATTCATAACTCCCGAGAATCTTTTATCAGCGGCTTATCCAGAAAAAGGCTGTACCAGCCAGCAATTCTTCCCAGACTTTCAGTTAAGGCTTCGTTTCTTTTAGAAGTCGTAAAAATATTACCTATTCTTACCAGGGTTAACAGTAAAAGGGTACCGTGCCATTTCAGCTGTGCTCGTAGTTTCGGTTGTGGGTATTTTACGCGCCATACATACCAACCATTCCGCACCACCATTTTACCATATTCAAAATTATTGGGGCGTCCCGATTCTTCATGGAGATGATGTAAGGGTGCCGCAGTATTTACATAAAGCTGCCCCAGTGAGGAAGCTCTAAGGCAAAAATCCATATCCTCGTAAAGACCGTATCCCTCAAAGTAGGGTGAGAAATTTATTTTTTCAACCAATCCCCTTTTGTAAGAAGCGACTCCTCCCATAAAATATTCTACAGGATATATCTTTCCGGATGGTGGCAGAAAACCTGTGGAAAAACCGTTGGAAAAGTCCGGCATTATGCCAGGTGCTCTATCGCTTAATAGTCCAAATTTCTTTCGCAGCAAATTCCTGCTGCCAAGGTTTCTGGTCCATCCATCAATTTTAAACTCTCTATACGAAGCCGGATTTTCTTTTTTTCCCACTTCACCTCATTTAGAATATAACCTCCCACTCCAACTGCATCAGGTTTTTTATAGTAAGTTTCCAAAAGATTTTCGAAATAGCTTTTTTCAAGTACCACATCATCGTCCAGGAAACAAACTACTTCAGATCTAATATTGAGCTGCCTGATCCCGAAATTCCGTTGGCGGGTAAGACCCCGATCTTTCTCCTTTACCTGGAAATACTTAACTAAAGGATAATTTTCCTTTTCTAACGCTTTCAAGGTATTGCTATCGGGAGAACCATCAATTATCAGGATCTCATCAGGTTTTGCTTCCTGTTTCCCCACAGAATCCAGGAGCCTCAGGAGTGGTGCAGGACGCTTATAGGTACATATGATCAGGCTAAAACGCATCTTTTCTAAATTTCTTTATGCTGTTCAACTCCACATTAAGACTGGCGGCATTAATAATATTAAGATTAGCAAAAGGCCATTGTACCAGCTTTTTACGCTCTATCGCCTGCTTGTGCAAATCTTCATAAAAAAGATTGCCAATTTCATTCGGTTCAAAATAGGCTTTTATGTGCTGTTCCATTTTTGGATGCTGATAAACGCGAGCCCAGTTGATAGACTGAAATAACCGATACCAAGCCATGGAAATTTTTACTTTTCATCATCCGGCGAATCAAAAATTGATCTGCCGTGGAGCGAATTCCCCACATCGCAAATTTCAGCAGGTCAGGAAAATTTTGAGGTACCAGTGGAGCCTGAGCTGTAGGTACAGTGCTTAGTCTCTTCAGATCTTTATTCATTCTGAATAATTGTTTTGCAAACCTGTAATTAAGACGTTGGTTAGGATGGATCCTGCTGGTAAGAGTAAGCATTTGCAGGGACATTGCGGGGGAATAGGCGTGAAATTTGGAACCAGCCACTAAAAGATGTTTTGCCAGGTGCATCCGGGTAAAAGTGTACCAGGAGAAAAGTTCATTATATAATTCAGCATAAGGCAGATGATGCGCTTCTATTCTTGCAAATAATTCTTCAAGATTTACCAGCAATGCTTCAATCAGTTTCTCCCTGTCTATTTTAAGGTCAAATTTCTGAAGATTCCGCTCGTGATAATAAATTTCAAACTGATGAACCACTTTTCTCTTCCATGCTTCAAATCCGGAATCATTAGCTTTGGTAAAAGAGTAGTTTTCTTTTTTTATGAAATATTTTAAAAAATTCTTTTTTCTAAATTCTTTACTGGAGAAACTTCTAATGTTCCGCGCTTAAGAAGGCTTCACAAAGTTCCCCGAGCAGCAGTGGTTCTTCTCTTTTGCTATCTACCGATTCAGTAATCTCCAGCCAGGAACAGAGTTCCACCCCCTCTGTCTCAACAACTTTTCTTCTGAAGGTTTTAGGATCTGGGAAATAGAGTTCGGGATTGGAACACACATGAAAACTACCCTTTTTTAAACTACATAATTTCGCAGCTATTTTCGTTTCATAATTTCCTGACTCTCCATATGTATAGCAATTCAATTCTTTTTCTGCAGGTATTGCACCAAGCACAATCCTGCTATCTATCCCTCCACTTAGTGCAATGTTAACTTTTTCTGAATAGTTTACGCAATATTGTACTTCCTTTTTGTAAGCTTCCCAGTATTTCCCTACTTCTAAAGAATCCGGAGAGGGCCCCGTCATATTCTGAAACAGCTTAGTTGTCAAATTTCTGTTGAAGCCGTTCTCCTTTGAAGCTATATCTTAAATACTCACCCGGCAGCAGGCGTTTGCATCCTTTTAAAATCGTCCTGCTCCCCAATGTTGAATATTCGGGACCTAAACTTCTTTGTACAATACCTGCCTCATCAAACTCACAACCCGTGACGGCACCCATTAATATAATGCTGTTCGAGATATAAAAATTCTCCTCTTTTTTTAAATAATAAAGAGGATACAACCCCACCTGGTCGGTGCACAGGATGATCTCCTGGTTTACAAAATTTATAAGAGTGGCTGAAAAAGAAACTGGTTATATTTGAGATCAAGGGCCATTCTTTTTGTAGTGACTCTACAACGCTCTTTTTTTGACCCTCGATATCTTTAACTTCTTTTTTTAGATCCCGCAGATAACCATCTGCTATAAGTAGATTATTTTCTGTTATATCAGGTTCTCCTGCTTTCTCAAGTAAAACCTGCATCCCCGCAAATTTTTGTACCTGCAGGACAATTGGCCAACTTAAAGGTGCTGTTAGATAACTCTTATTGGTAACTAAATACTTCATTCAATTTTTAAATCGCTCCGTTTATTTTTGAAATTGCATTTTTTCCTTCCAGTCTTTTTGCCCATTCCTCACTTTTTTTCCAGCTTTTTTCCATATTTCTTAAATAGACGAAGGGATTTTTTTCTTTCTGATTCTTGTAAAACTTCAAATAAAGCGAAATTTTAAAACCTTTCATCTGTCTATAGGTAAAATATCTGTTTGCCAGGATCATTACTGTGGGAGAAGGTTTTGGCTGTGGGTCATCCTTTTCCCACTCCAGAACCTAGCTTTTTTCGAAAACCTCCAACAGGGGCTTTTAAATGTTTTATCTCCAGAAGGGGGTGGTAAATAATATCACATCCCGCTTTGCGTAATTTCATTCCAAAGTCGGCATCCTCTCCATATCCATGTTCAAAAACTTCCGAAAACCTTAGACCCTTTACGAACCTGCTACGAACCATACTGGTTCCCGAACCAAAACTGCCCCATTGTTTTACCTTATGAAAAATGGTCTTTTCTCCGGGTTGTTTACAGTTAAGATTTATGCAGTTAATATTTAAACGAAAAGCTTCATCAAGAGTTTTAGCGAGAATATCCTTTGCCACCCGAATATCATCATCGGCAAAAAAATCCACTCTGATTTAACCTTTTTCAATGCTTTATTTCTGGCCATCATGCTATAAGTTCTATGGGTAAAAATATGTACCACCTGAAAAGGCCATTCCTTTTTTAAAAAATCATCCAATTCTGATCCAACATTGGCTTCCGGTTGTTGTTCTACTATAATTACTCTTTCAGGAAGAAGGGTTTGCTGGCTTAGATCTCCCACTACCTGCTTTAAATACTCCGGCCGACCTATAGTGGGAATAATTACATCTATTTTTTTCAAAATATCTTCTGTTAAGTTGTCAGGTCTTTTTTCCGTTTTTAAAAGATCTACTTCCTTACCGAAAAATTTGGTGTTAAAGAAAGATCCGAAAAGAGACCACAGAGGAAACTTTTTTTCATATTTCAACATACAGAAAAATAAGACAAAGAGCCATATAGTATTGTAATGTTGATAAACAAATGAAAATAAATGTTTAGTGCCTGCTGTTGCTACGGGTTTACTCTCCACTGTAGATTTTACAAGGCCGGGATGTGAGTAGCAGAACAAACCATTTTGCTGCCCCACCTTGGCAATAGAATTAAGCAAATAATTAAAATCTATTATATTCAGGAAGTGCTTCTTAAATTTTAGAAGAGTAGCTGCTTTTATACCTCCAACGTCACTGCTCATTCTCCAGGTAGGATATTTCACTCCTGATTTTATATTAATAAATGGTAGCTGATCGACAAACCCAATTTCTCCGGAAAGAAACTTTGTTTTTACAGCGTACGATAGCATCACCCGATTATGTGCAAGTATATCCTGCAATCCCTCAGGTCGAAAGAAAGGAAATATATCTTCTTCCACCCAAACTATTACTTCATCAGGAAACTCTTCGGCCAGCTGCCAAAAGCATTGACATAGATCTTTTGAAAAATTAATTCTCTCAGTTCCTTTCCATACCTCAGTTATGTTTGCGGCTCTTTTGTGAACTAGTAAAATCATTTTGTTTGTATTAGTTCAATAATTTTCTGCAGCTTTAAACCTGGGTGTAACCACTCTTTATAATAAGCCGTATTTTCTTGTTGCATTTTCGCCCTGAGGCTGTCATTGGAGTACAGAAGTAAAGTTTTTTCAAGGCATTCTTCCGGTGTTTCGTAATCCAGATAATGTCTTTCATTTTCCAAAGGACCAAGAAATTCATACACGTCCACCGGATTTGTGACAACAGCCAGGCCAAAAGCCATATACTCCCCAAATTTGGCTCCTACACTTTCTTCAAGGCCCGGGCTCGTTATTCCTATAGAACACCCTCTCAACACCTCCAGATAATTCTTCCGATGAAATTCATTTTCATCAAGCAACAGGTCCGAGCAAATTTTCTCAGAAAAACTATCTCTTCTAATACCACCTATAAAATCAGAACCCAGTTGTTTGGCTAATATCTTGTTCATTTTCACACGCTCCTCATTCAGGAGTTTTCTTTTATCTCTTTTCCATTCAGGATGACGTTCCCCCGCATCCCAGAGTCGGGATCGGAAAATTACTTTTTTCCTGTCCGCTGGTTCCGAATGCATCCGCCTTAAATGATTTGTGGCGATAGAATCCTTTAAATTTAAAGACCGGGAAAGAAAAGGAAAATATTTTAAGGAATATCTCCAGTAAGAAGGATCTTCAAGAAAAAGGAATTTGAGGTTCCGATTACTAAAAAAAACAGGGTAGTAAAGACCGTAAGGAATTAGCCTTTCCAATTGCTCACGATCTTTCTTTAATAGCATCCTTTTTACATAGAAGTCGCATTCATTGTAAAGAGACAAATCTATCCTATTGTTATCTGCAAGATCAAAAAAGACAGTCTTTCCATTAATTTCCAGTTTCAAAATGTTAACAGGATATTTCCCCGGATCCAGATGGTATGCCAGACTTATATTTTTTCTGGTGCCAAGGAATTCCAGCCCGGCAAAGACCTGGCTAAAATGAGGTAATGTCGAATTAAAATGTACGGTGACTTTCAGCACTTCGATCGTTTGGATGACTCAAATGTAGCTATTTTAACCTAATGCTTAAGTTTGTTATTGCTATCCAGACAATTAATTTTCTAACTTTCTATAACAATTTTCTACATCTAAAACTTTTGACCTCAGAACATAAAAAAATGCATCTCCTCAGAATTTGTTGAATAAAAGCAACTATAAAAAAAGAATTATATCTTAGTCGCTTCTTAGTCTTTAGTATTGGCTACAAAAAACCTTATAAGCTCAGGTCTCTTAATTTATGTTGTTGCACTCGCTGCATCATTAATTCTAATTTTAACCAACTTTGAAAACGATTTGGGATTTTTTCCTGATTCTATGGCTTACCTGGAGGTATCTCAGAATATCGCAGATGGTGAAGGGATAGTGAATGACAAAGGAAGTTTGGTTTCTATTTGGCCTCCCTTGTTTCCAATTCTTCTTGCCATAGCATCCTTAATTTCTGGTATGTCTACACTAGAAGCCGGGCTATACTTAAACTCAATTTTACTGTTCGCTACTACAATTTTATTTTATAAAATACTAAAGAAGCTTAAAATAGCTAATCTATTTGCACTCTCGATAACATTATTATTCCTGCTATCACATCCTATTTCTCTTTTTAATTATTACTTATCAGAAGGGCTTTTCCTTTTTCTATTATTAAGCAGTTTTTTGTACTACATAAAGTATTTAAATTTTAAAAAAACCAAATTTTTACTAGCAAGTGGAATTTTCTGTGGATTTATGTTTTTAACCAGGTACGCAGGAATTGGTTTTATTGGGGCTTATTTCATCTTCCTCCTCCTAATTAAAAGATCTTTTTTTTATAACCTGAAGAAACTTCTAATTTTTATTATTCCTCAGGCACTGGTAATTATACCATGGTTCCTCTACATTGCTTCTTTTGATGAGACCCAGCCAATACGAAAATTTTCAGTTCATATAATGCCCTGGGCAAAATTGGAATCTTTTTTTCTGTCAATAGCCTACTGGTTTATCGGCGGTGACATAGCGAGATTATTTTTTCCTTTCCTTCTTGTATTTTTTTTAATAATGTATAAGAAATATGACATAGAAATAAGAGAGTTAGTTTCCAGTGTCTTCAGTAATTACAGGAAAATTATTCTTGCCGCATTAACCCTCATAATTTGCTATGTTGGTTTTTTATTTGTAACCGTCAACTTTTTTGACCAGGTGACCCCACTTGATAGAAGGATTCTTGCACCCATTTTTCCATTTATGCTGATCTTATTGGGAATATTTCTCAACTATTTTAAAGGACAGCCTCATTTAAAGATATTCTCTTTCTCAATACTACTTTTCCTGTTGCTAAATTTCTCAGGTTCTGTACTTCCTCTCTGGTTTCATCATTATAAGAATGGATCAGGATATACAAAAATAACATGGAAACAATCTGATGCTATATTAAGTCTCAATTCTGTTGACGATGACCTTCCGGTTTATTCTAATGCAATTGAGATAATCACCTTACATACTAGTCATTCTGCAAGAATAATTCCTGGTAAATCAAATAGAGAAAATTTAAACAGTATTAAACAGGAAATATATGAGGGCAAGGCAATATTAGTTTTCCTGGATGCTGTAAACTGGAGGAATTACTTAATTCCCAAACAGGAGCTACTGGAAGAATTTGATTCTTTCGAAATTTCCTGTCTTGAAGATGGATTCATTATAAAAAAGAAATAGAGAGTTTAAGAAATCTCTTCAGTAATTTTTTTTTAGGAAGACTTCTTATAAACAATAGCAGTAGCTATATTTCTCCTTCACCCTTGGTTCTGGTATTTTCTTTCATCTTTTACAACTGTATACAAAATGTAATACTTTTCAGGTCTGTAGCGACATTGAAAGAATAGTTATGATTCCTGTAGCGAAAAAGAATTTCTTTAAGAACAAGATCATTAACTTCTTTCATAGAAAGATACGGTTGTGTCTGCCTTCCTAGTTTCTTCTTGATCTTATATTTCCATGTATTGAAATATTCATCTTCTACGAATTCAGCTTTTATTGTCTCCCCTTTGAAAGAAGGAAGTTCTTCCCCTAAGAAATGTTCCACATGGGAGAGTACATTATTAATATGAAATTTTCTTTCAGCTGTATTTAGGAGATGACCCTGTCCCTCATGAACTATTACCCCCATCCCATGCTGTCCCATAGGTTGAATTAAACCTCTTTTCCTGTTCCTATGAAAATGTCGCTCATTAATCCTCATAATATTCCTTATCCTTGGGGTCCCAGTCAGCAATTTGTCCTCTGAACCCGAAAAACTTCTATGCCAATTATGGTAGAAATAAACTCCCTCAATAGGTTCTTTTCTGTAGCTAAGCACTTTCCAGGCGGGCAAACAAGTCTTCGTCTTCGGCTCCATAAAAGTGAAAGAATTCATCAAGCCCTTTTACCTTTGATAGAGCTTCTTTTGATGCAAGTAACATACCATTTACACTTCCTACACGTTGTGGCTTTAAATCTTCAAAACGGTGATTTTCGCTCAATTTCTTAGACTCTTCCGCACTTAAATAACCCAATCGGAATAAGAAAAACTTTTCTGAAGGAGAAAGGTTATTCAATAGAGACAGACTATTGGGGTGAAAAATTAGGTCTACATCTGCTATAAAAATATTGGGAAAAGTAGCTTTTTTGATAGCATAGTTCAGGGCCTTGCTTTTGTTCCATAGCAAATGGGAAACTTCTAGATGAAAAAATTGGGCAAAGTCGTAAGAGGTAAAAAGATTCTGATATTGAGATACTAAAGTAGGCTCACTGCCGTAATCCACGAAAATAACCTCAAAATTCTGTGCCTGTTGTGAGGACAGGGAATTAATGGAAGCTTTTATCCGCTTCACATCGCGATTACGATTCGCATAAATAATTGATATGAATTGCACGTTACTCATAATTCTCTCTCAACAATTGCATAAGCCTCAAGAACTTTATTTTTTACCTTTTCTCGTTCCAATAAAGGTGTAATATTTTTGCTATTCCAGTCAATGGCTTTTCTTAAAAAAGGTTCATTATTGATCCCACAAAGGATTAGGTTTGCTATTTCTTTGGAATCTTCAGGATCAGAAATTAATAGCCCATTAAAATTATGAGAGATAATTTCAGCTGTTGCTCCGCCCGGATTAGACTGGATAGGAAAGGTTTCCATTATAATTGCCTCAAGTAGAGTATTAGGCATGCCGTCAGAAATACTGCTTCCCAAGTAGATTCTGGATGAACCCATTAGTTTCAAAATCTGCTCGTGTGGCAACTTTTCATAAATTTTGAAATTTTCCCAAATGTCCATATGGTGATTTACCGCAAAATCTATAACCTTTTGATTGGCTGCAAATACCACAATTTCATATTTAGAAAGGTGGCTCTTAAGAAGGTTTACAGCTTCTAAAATTTTTATGCTTCTACCAAATTTATGTTGATATCCTTTTATTAAAATTTTTTTTCGTTGCTGTATTGGTAATTTCCACTTCTCAAAAAACTTACTATTATATCCTCCTCCTGTAGGGAAGACTCCTAGAAATTTACCTTCAAAACCGTATATTTTGGCGATTTGGAAATCTCTTTGGCAATCTGCAAACATAAAATTTATTCTCGGTAGAACCTCTTTAATACCTATTAAATATTTTTCTTCATTTTGATAAAAGAACAGATCGTTTCCCCAAGCAGAATAGATCCATTTAATATTAGGATGTTTTTGCATTTCTTCTAGAATAGGTACACAGGAGGCATACATAACAAAACTGTGTACAACATCCGGTTCAATTTCCAATAATATTTTTTTAAATATTGAAGATAATTTTCGTTCATTAAACCTGTTTATTAATTTTGTTAGTCTGGGTGCATTTTCTTTTAAAAAATACCTTCCGGGAAAATCATATTTATACCTCCAACCCTTAATCTGATGGACAAAATCAATTTGCTCAACATGTGTATTGGAATCAAAAACATCCAGCCAATATACTTTATGCCCTGAATTCTTTAATTGCTCTGTCCAGTTAAAGAAATGCGGGGCGAAAATTGATACCATCAAAATTTTCATAGCTTGTTCAAGTTTTCAATAATAACTTTTAAATTGTCGGCAGATAAATATTGTATTACTTCCTTGTAATTCCACTTTTCTAGTCCTGCCTTCCATCTTTGATATAATTCCCCGATCAATATTTCTATTTGTTCTGTATCATCTATTTCTGCCCAATAAGGATAAGTATCTCCTAACAGCCTTTTTGCTTCACTTTTAAGTGGACCTAATAAGAGAATAGGTTTTTCTGTAGCAATACAATGAGGGAATTTACCGGGTAGGAAGGGGCTGAAACCAGCTTTTGCTTCTATTATTACATTTACAGAGACGTTTTCCTGTAATTTAAGTACCTGGTGGAAAGGTAAGTTTTCACAATAAGCGGATATTTGGGGATTTTCGGCTGCTTCTTTTTCAAGATAGGTTTGGTAATGTTCAGCCGGGCCAACGTGTAAAAATTTGACAGGAGCTTTCGGATTTTTGTTAAGGAACAATTTAAAACCCTCTATTAAACCTTTTGGATTTCGCGCCTGCAACAAATTACCAGCATGTAAAATGGTAAATTCAGCAGCATTAATTTTTATGGGTGAAGATTTTCCTTCTTCAGTATCTTTATTTAACTGATGTGGGATTACAATTCCCTTTTCAAAATACGAAGTATAATGAGTACCCATCCATTCCTTAAGCAACTTTGAAGGAAAAGCTGCGTATTTACAATTGTCCGCAATTTCCTGCATAAACCGTTGTTTAGCTTTGTAACCCTGCTCCTGCCAAGTATAAGGCTTAGGATACCAGTGCATGGGGTATGGATCATGAATATAGGCAATCCACCTACTATGCCATTTTGGAAGTCTCAGCAATGCATGATGTGGACGGAAACTTCCACCCTGACTTAAAGTTAGCACCCAATCCGGCTCAAAATCTTTTTCCTTTCTTAAAGCTGAAATAATACTATTTCTATCATTTTTTAATGTAAATGAGAATCCTACCCTTTTTTCGATTCTGTGATTTAGGCTTATCCCGAAAATGTTGCGAATATATCTTTCCATTCGGCTCAACAGGAATAGTTCACTACTCCGGTTTTCCTTTATGGCAATTGTCGCAGCGCCTTTAAGAGATATTTCTTTTCTTGTATAATGATATACTTTTACCCGAAAGCCACATTGAATCAAGTTCAGGATAAGAGCTCTATTGACTTTCCCACCGCTCCCGGAATCAAGATCAATGGATTCTGCAACAACGAGGATTTTCATATAAGGCCAAAATGCATTTTCAGGGAATATATGATCTTTTTAGAAGCTTTACCATCTCCGTAAGGATTTCCTGCTTCTGTCTTAAAAGGAGAATTCAGCAATTGGAGGCCCTCTTTTAAAATACAGTGTGAGTTTGAACCAACGAGAATGGCAAATTCTGATTCAATACCCTCGGATCTTTCGGAGTTCTCCCTGGTTACCAGGACCTTTTTTCCAAAACTCGGTGCTTCTTCCTGTATTCCTCCTGAATCTGAAATAATAAACTCGCAATTTCTAATTAGCCAGAGCATAATTTGATAAGAAACAGGATTTATTAAATGAACATTTTTATTTTCATTCAATTCCCCATAAACTTCCTGTTGTACGTTGGGATTTAAATGTACTGGGAAAATAATCTGGACATGGTCAGAAAGCTTTTTTAATGCCAGGCAAATTTGATTTAAACCCTCCCCGAAATTTTCCCTGCGATGGCCTGTTACCAACACGAATTTTTCAATTCCTGTAAAATTAATACCAGTAACATCTGAGACCGCCGTGAAGGTTAAATCTTCTATCTTTTTTTCACTCCATTCCAGCGCATCAACTACAGTATTTCCTGTTATAAATATTTCACCTTCTGAAATGTTTTCTCTTAACAAATTTTCCTTTGCTCGCAAAGTTGGTGCAAAGTGGATAGAGGCAAGACGGGCGGTAAGTTGCCTGTTTATTTCTTCTGGAAAAGGAGAGTTTCGATTAAAGGTTCGAAGACCAGCCTCCACATGACCTACTTTAATCCCTTTATGAAAAGCAGCCATGGCAACAATAACAGAAGTGGTGGTGTCGCCGTGAACCAGGACCAGGTCAGGTTGTGATGAGGAGAAAACTTCATCAATATTTTTAAAAATTTCTGCACTGAGACCATTTAAACTTTGCCCCTGTTTCATTAGGTTAAGATCAAAATCAGGCTTTACCTCAAAAAAGTCCAGCACCTGATCAAGCATTTCACGGTGCTGTGCCGTTATACAAACTTCAAAAGGAATTTTCTGTTTTTGAAGTTCATGGATTACCGGGGCCATTTTTATTGCTTCCGGTCGGGTTCCGAAACATACTAGAATTTTCAAGCTTCTCTGAATTTTTTTTTCAATAGGAAAAGAGGTTTTAAAAAGGGGTAAAAAACATACCCTATTTTGTATTTAAGAGATTTTATAATCCCTGAATTTGATTTTTTTAAAGTATAATTAATTATTTCAGGCTTGTTGAACTGAAAACCCCAACGTATAAAATAATGGATTAATTTTTCTGTTAATAATTGATGTTTCTTTAAATTATTAATTACCATTTTAATGGCTTGTATATTTGAATTCATTCTAATTGGATCTGCATTCCAAAATTCTCCCGTATTGGAATTTGGATGTTTCCGTCCAAAGTAAAGAACTTTTTCTAAAGAAATTCCCTTACTTCCTCTTAATAAAATTCGGGTATAGCACTCCCATTCTTCCGCAAACATCAAATTTTCATCAAATCTTAAATCTTTAAAACATGATTTTTTCCAAAGTACCTGACAGGAATTAAATGGAATTTCACCACATATCATTTTCTCGACAACACAGCTATCTAAAACTTTAACTCCATACTCCTCATCATTATTAAATTCACGCTCAAACTTACCTTGAAAAACAGTTCGAAGGTATCGGCAATAATCAACATTATGTGCTTCTATTTTTCTTACTGTCCATTCAAGTAATTTAGGATGAGGAATATCGTCGTCATCAAAAAAGATAACGTATTCTCCCTTTGCGTTATCAAGACCAAAATTACGGCAACCGGGTAGCCCTTTTTTATAGTTATCTTTTCTTTGGAAATATTTAAAGCGGCTGTCTCTCAAACACAATTCATCTATTATTTGAGAAGTACTGTCGGTGCTGCCATCATCTATAATCAAACACTCAAAATCATGAAAACTCTGCTCAATAATATATTGAAGGCTTTCTTCTAAAAAATGAGCCCGATTATAAGTCGCCATTATTATACTGATAAAGGGAGATCTAATTTTTAAATTTTCCAAAAAGAAAATGATTTAATGAATAAATTGATTTCTCCAAATGATGATAGCTTCATATCCCACTTATTTTTTATCTTTAGATAATCAAAAAATACTTGTGGTGTATATCTTTCATACCTGTTAACGAATTTTTTTAGCACCCTTTCTTCCAGGTCCAGCAAGTACTTTTTAAAACCTTTTTTTCGAAAAATCCTTCGTTGTTTGAATTGCAAAATTTTTGTTTCACATTCTGAAAAGTTTGAATCTCATTAACCGTAAGTAAAAAATTTTTTCTAAAAACCTTCATTAATACTTGTTGCTCACTAGGCTCCAAGTGAACGTTTAAATAACCTAATAATCGAAGTTTAACTTTAATAGATTCTTCTTCTTGTTGTTCATATCGGGTTCTGGAAACGGAAGCATAATGAATACGGTAGCTCACCAAAACTTCAGGAATGTTATAGAGATGTCCTATGGGCAACAATCGAACCCACAAATCATAATCTTCTGAAGGTTCTTTTAAGGCATCGTAATAAACAGAAGATTGAATAAGAGCATCTTTTCTTATCATAACAGAAGAATGGACCAAACAATTTCCCCAGAGTAAAGCTAACCTTATTTCCGCATTTTTGGTGGGAAGGGAGACCGCATTGTTCTTTCCCATTATTTCATGTTGCGTTCCACATACTATAACCTCCGGATTACTCTCCAAAAAAGATATTTGTTTAGCAAATCTGTTTGGTAGGCTTATATCGTCACTATCCATCCTGCCCACGTATTTACCTTGGGCAATTTTTAGCCCTGTATTTAAACTATTTGTATAACCAGTGTTTTTACGTTTTTCAATTAACTTAATTCTTGCATCACTGTAAGATTTTATAATAGAAACCGTTTGATCAGTCGATGCATCATCTATAATTAGAAATTCAAAATCTTCATAACTTTGGTTAAGAACACTTTCCACTGATGCAGCAATATATTTCTCCGCGTTAAATACGGGCATTAGAACGGTAAGTAAAGGAGTTGATATAGCCTTATCCATTGTGAAGGAAATAAATCATTTTAATTTATCGTTTTAGATGCAAACCTAAATGAAAACTAACTTTTTTAAGTTATAAGATGAAATAATGTTAAGTTGATACTTATAAAATCTTCTTTACTTCCTTTTATGGGAAAGAATAAAAATCTTCAATTTTAAATAAATAAAACATAATTAGACTCAATACTTTTATATTTAACCAAAGCTTTCAGCCTTTACCGATTTACTTGTAGAAGGTCATTTACAATTCTATATTACTAGAATGAAATAATGAATTGAGGACATTAAGATTATACATCGGATTAAAATATTTCAGTCAAAACTTTAACAATTATAATTTTGAAATCATAAATTTATTAAGTTGGACATACATTATATCATTTTAGCTCATCAATATCCCCTTCAGTTAAGAAGGCTGATAAATATAATAAGAACTCCAGAGACCTACTTTTATATCCATATTGACCGAAGAGTCAAAATAGAGCCTTTTTATCAACAACTGAAAAATTGTGAAAATGTAGTTTTTATAAAAGATGAAAATAGAGAAAAAGGGACATGGGGAGACATTGGTATAGTGAAAGCAACTTTAAATGCAATGGAAACAATAGTAAAAAACCATACTGAAGGTTTTTGTTATCTCCTGAGTGGCCAAGATTATCCTCTTCAACCCACCTCTTCTATAAGCGATTATCTTACTAAAAATCCAAATACTAATTTTATTGATTTATCACCTGTTCCAAAACTTTGGAACAGACAAGGTTTGGATAGAATTTATAAGTACAAAATAAATAAGACCACTAAAAGAGGGCACTTTTTACTTCTTCCTTCTATTTATGACAAAGATTTTTATCAAAGGTCAACACTAGGTAAACTCAATTATCTTCGAAAATCAAAAAGATTAAGGGAATCAACAGTAATTTTCAGAAAGAGACAATTTCCGCAAGATTTAAAACCTTTTGGAGGAAGCGTTTATTGGGCATTTCCTGTAAACACATTAAAAAAAATATTGAATTACGTGAAGGATAATCCAGAATATCTGAAATACCATAAATATACCTTATGTGCTGATGAGATTTTTTTTCACAGCATTATTATGCATTTGAAGCTATTATATAATCTGGAAATATCACCCTCTTTAACTTATGTTAACTGGGAAAGAAGTTCAGGCCCTCTACCCGTAACTTTTGATGTAGCAGATTTTGAAGAACTTAAAGTTGCCTCTCATAATTTTCTTTTTGCAAGAAAATTTGATTTAACAAAGGATGATGCGATTTTCGAACGTTGTGATAAAGAGTTACTCCATCTGGAGTAATCCACTTTACAAATTAAATTCACTATTATTTATCTTTTTTTACCTGGTAAAGGGCAAATCTTCTACAGAGCTTTAGGATGTCTAATACATTGCCTTGCCTGAAATAATATATAAAAAGAAAATTCCAATATTTTATCTCCATTTGCTGCTTTTCTTTTTGAAAAATTTCGAAATTTAATAGCAACTTTCTCTTCTGACTTTTTCTAAACAGTTTTAATTTTTCGAAAATTAAATCACTCTGGAATCTACTTGACGCCTTACTCTTTAATTCAAGATTATTGTTGGATGTTGTAATATTATAATCAGAATGTCTTACTAGTATTAGGCTCTTATTGATGCTGTATATTTCTTTATCACCTGAAAAATCCAACCACGCAATATCATCACTATGCCATCCGAGAGGATAATCTTTAAATTTATGCTTCCCGTATGCTTCTTTACTGAAGATATGTTCAGACAAAGAACTTCTTGTCTTTCCATTCAACCACCTGAAATAAGAATCAGCTGCTTTTTCCCATTTTGGATGTTTGTAAACTTTTGACGTAGGAATACCTGCTGAATTTATAACTTGGGAAGCAAATCTTACCACATTTGTCTTTCCCTCAAATTTTGAAAAACTACTGTAGAATTCTTCTACCACATTCTCTCCTAATACATCATCATCCCCGAGGATCATTATCCATTCTTCTCCTTCACATAAATTGATACACCTATCCCATTGACTTAAGTTAAAGACTTTCCTCCTAAATTTTCTTTAAATCTTTTAATCTTTAAAGTTAATTGCTTATTGTACTCGCTAACTATCCCCGAGGGATCATCAGGAGAAGCATCATCACCTATATATACTCTAAAGTTTTTACTTGTTTGATTTGCCAGTGACTGAAGGCATTCTTCAAAGAAATTAATCTTGTAGTACGGAATTACTATGGCAAGCATCGGTTTTACTTCCAATTCAAAAATCTATATAATTGAGTTAAAGTGATTCTTAATAAAATATAATAACCTTCTATATTTTCGGTAAGGAGCATTAAATTTGAACAGTAATCGTTTTTGCTCCACATAGCTTAGATGCCAAAAGAAATCGTCATATAAAATTCTGTCAAAAGCTGCATAATCTGCAATTTCCCTCTCTCTATTCACATTAGTCGTTTGATGTTTATGTAATCGAAATCCTACAAGTTCTTCATTTAAGATAACAATATTCTCATATTTGAGTATCCTGAAATAGAACTCATAATCAAGAACTTGTTCAAGGTCCTCCCTAAATAATCCAACTTTTTTTATAAGTTTCTTTTTGAAGAGAACTGTACTCGGTTCTCCAATTTTATTTACAGGATCCTTAAAAAAAATATTCTCTTTGAATAATGATCTCGTAAGAAGAAATTTTCCCGAAATTTCTTTTAAATCCTGCTGTAAATCAAAATAATTATCTATCCAATCTTTTATTTCCCGGCTGCGCGGCTGCTCTAGTATTAATTGGCGTTTACACGCTACTAAACCTATTGAGTTATTTTCTTGAATAGTTTTTACAAGTTTTGAAATACAATCTGGAAAAAGTACATCATCCTGAAATAAAAACTTAATATATTCGCCGTTAGCATATTTTATACAATTATTCCAATTAGCACCAATTCCACGTGGTTTATGATGAAGTAGTTGTACAGATATGTTGTTCTTATTTTTAAAGTCCTTAATTATTTTCAATGTATCGTCTTGTGAACTATCATCACTAAAAATAATTTCACAATTTTTATATTCCTGTTTTAATACAGAATCCAGTGCTTCTTTTAAATATTTCCCTCCATTAAATGTCGGGATGCAGATGGAAACTAACGGTTTATTCACCTCCAATGTTCTTTATGGCAGCAAATATTTTCGGACAAATATTTTCAGGTGTGAATTCTTTAAAGAGTTGCTTCGCTTTTTGTCCATCTTCTATTAACTTTTCTGGATTTTTATAGTAAAAAACAATTTTCTCTGCCATTGATTCAATATCTAAATAAGGGACAACAAAACCGCCGCCATTTTTGACGATTTCGGCTGTACCCGACCCTTGCTCGAAACAAATTATAGGCTTGGCTTGCATTCCAGCTTCAATTGCCACCAAAGGAAAAGGATCTTCGCGGGAAGGCAACACAAACACAGAGAATTGTGAAATAAAATGTCCTGGATTTTCTTTCTCCCCATCAAAGGAAATAACTTCTGAAAGCTCGGCCTTTTCAATATCCGCTTGATAAATAATTTTATCGGTATTGGAGATAGCGCCAATCCATTGAAACTTTATCTCTAGGTCAGGATATTTACTTTTGGTGATTTGCGCCAGCTGTAGGAATAAGTCACTTCCCTTCCGCCAGTGTACCGTTCCAGATCCCCCAACAATAAAATCCGAGTTTCTCTGTTGTAACACCTCAGGTTGCTTTTTCACACTGAAATCATTTATTTTTATTACCTGTTTATCCGCCAAATTATAATTCCGGACTAAATTCTGCTTTACTGTTTCCGATGCGGCAATGATTAAATCTATCTCGGGAATAAAATCTATGAAATTAGGCAGACTTAAAGAAATAATGGTCTTCATTTCATGTACGTGCGCCACCAACCTGGACTTCCCACTCCAGGATTTTAATCTTGCTGAAACCGGAATAGAAACAATTGTATTGGCGTAAATAATGTCAAAATCTTGTGCTGCCAGTTCAATTAATATCTGCTCGTGAATATTTATGCGTTTCGGCTTTTTTATGAATTTCCTCCTTAGTTTGTTCAGAAATTTTTGTTTAAACGTATATTCTGTTGCTTTGAGAGAAGATATATCTACAAATTCATTGGCTAATTCCTCAAATTGTGCTTTTAAACTTCCTCCTCTCAATGCAAGGACAGAAAAGACAATCTCCGGATGGTGCTTTTTGAGCCATTGCAGGAAATACAACAGCACGAATGGAGCACTAAGTGCGGGTGGTTTCATGAGTAACGAAGAGGATCTTTCTCAAAATTACTTAAAAGTTAATTTTTTACATATCTTTTCATACAAGGACGATAAAATCCTCTTCTTCCTTTTCTGCTTTAACTTCCTAAGTTCAACCATTTCTGGCAAATGCATTCGAACTTCATATTTCATAGCCTCAAAAATTTCCCCTTCAAATTTTTTATTGGTATAGTCATTAAAATTTTGATAGATGTAAACCATTGAAAAAACCTTGAAGTAACCCGTATGTTTTGTAGAGATGCCAGCGTCGTGATGACGATAAACTCCCATATTATCTGGTAAAAACTTTAATTTCCCTTGTAAAGAAAGTAAGAGTAACAGTGGAATATCTCCACTGGCACAACGAGTAAACCAGTCAGGGAAAACTAAATTATCATTCTTTTTAAAAAGAATTGAAGCTGTTGGAATAAACCACTGTTTTAAAATATCTTTTGTTTCAAAAACGTCTTTTTCTAAGAAAGGATGCATGGTGTATGTTTTTTTTCTTTTCCTCGTGTATCCTCAATATTGACATTATGAAAACAGATAGAAAAATCATTATTCGCCTCTAAAAAATCTACCTGCCTTTGAAGCTTTAAAGGATCAGTCCAATAATCATCCCCATCAAGAAGAGCGACATAACTTCCAGAACAATTTTGTATTATGTTTACAAAATTAAACAACCTACCTTTTTCCCGTCTCTCTTGATGATATTCGTCTCCAATCTGTCTGTTTAAAATTTTCAGGTGGAGCTTTTTATTATTAAATTTAAAATTCCGGATTTTCAGCAGCGTATCATCCGTCGAAAAATCATCACCAACTACCACCTCAAAATCAAATTTCGTTCTTTGAATATCAATACTTCTTAATGCTTCTTCAATATAACCTGAATGATTATAAGTCATCAATCGTACGCTTAAAAAAAATTCTTTTACTTCATCACACATCATAATCAAACTGGCTTAAAATACTTCCTGCAACCGAATTAAATATTTCAATCTCTTTTTCCGTGAGCATTAGCTTGTATTTTCCTATTGCCAATTTATCTGGACTTCTCAAGGTTTTTCTTTTCCAGTCTAAAGTTTGTTTTGGCTCGAGATGATTATAATAATATTTTAGCATCCCTGGATCAAAAGACACATTTAAAAATTCACAAATTGATCTACAGCTTTTTTCCAAAGAGCAGATAATATCTTCATAACGTAAAATTAGAACTTGATCTTTTGCCACGGCGTTGAGAAAATGAAAAACTTTTGAGTTGTTATTATTCCATTCCTCGGCTATTTCTTTGATGTCATTGGAAAGTTTGGGAAAATAGGGGCTATTACTTTGAATATTTTTTAATGAAATATAAGAAGTTGCTACATCCCGGCCATCTCTTATAAGAAATATATATTTTGCGTGAGGATAGAGCTGTTGAAGTAGTGATGTTTTATGAATATAGTAATTGTTTTTATCTCCCCAAGCCATTACTTCTTTCTCTTTTAAGAGCCCATATGTAATGTGGATTAATGCAGCCAAATCAGCATAATCTTCCGGGTTGTACTTATGAACAATTTTCTTAAAGTAAAGAATATCAAAATTCCACGTTTCGAATTTTCGAGAAGACCCGAGATCAATGCAGAACCTTTCTAATCGTTTACTATAATTATCTTCTTTGTTCCAGTCTTTGTATTTCTCAAACCACCATTCTATATATCCACATTCAGGAGGTACGGAAATATTTTGATTTGATTCACAAATGACCCGTAAAAGAGAAGAACCACTTCTTGGATTGGAAAGAATAAAAAAAGGCTTAGCTGAATGCATCATTGTTTTTTCAAATAATTCAAATTATCTTTTCCTGATGGATTTCAAAAAGATCGTGGAAAAGGGGCAAACATAGTCCTTTCAGTATAACTCTCCGAAACGGAACAATAACTGAAGTTTACATATTTTATTTAAAGAAGGATAGAAATACCTTCGGGGACATTGATTTTCGTTTTCCAATTCAATTTTAACCCTTAATGTAACAGCTTCATCAGAAAAAACAATTGGAAAATAATAGTTATTGGGTGCAGTATTTTTTAAAAACAAAATATAGAAATACATTATCAATAATTTTTCTGCAATCCCAGACTAATTGAATATAAATATATACGAAGCTGTTGAGGAAAACCAGCGACCTCAAATGCTTTAGAAAAATACCTCAATCCTTTTATATATTTCTTTCTTTTATTATAATGTGCCATAATCTGCAACCAATTTCTTTTTTGGCTTTTTAAAATCTCTGTTTGATAATTAACAAATTCTGGTTCCTTTAGCAGTAGGCCTTTTAACTGAATTTGACTTTCAAGACTTAGAAGTGGCTTAGTTTTATACTTTACTAAAATACCAACATGTTTACGATATACTGTACTTTCAAACTTCAAAAAATTATATACTCCCTTGGTTCTCAAAAGCCATAAAAATAATGGCCAGTCCCCTACGTATGTTTTGGCAAGAAGAGCAGGAAGCCCTTCTATGGGTATACTGTTTTTAAAAACCACCGTAGAACTTATTATACTATTCTGATCAAGTAATGTCTTAAAATTTCCAATTTCCGGAATATCTTCTATGGCCCTTGAGTTTAACCTGCCATCCTGATAAAGGTATTTATTTGAAGTAAATGTAAAAACCGTTTCTGGTTGTGATTGTAAATATTCAACCTGTTTTTGTAACTTTAAAGGATCGAACCAATAATCGTCACCATCACATAAAGCAATATATTTCCCCCTGGCACTAAAAAGGTTATACATAAAATTAAACCTGCCAGAAGGTTCTCCATTAATTTCAATATTATTTTCACGATGATGTAAAAACAACCTTATTTTATCAGGATATCTTTTCGCATATTCAATGCAAATTTCACGTGTACCATCTGTGCTTTCATCATCTCCCAAAAGAATTTCAAAAGAAAACAATGTTTGTTGCATTAAAATTCCATTAAGGCATTCTCTGATGTAATTTACGTGCTGATAAGTTACCACAGAAACAGAAATTAAAGGTTTTTCTATTACATTATTGTGGTATTGAAAAACTTTTTTCTCCTCATACTCCATTGAAAATTCCTGAAACTCCACTATCTGCCTTTAAGAGATTTTGCCGGAATACCTACATAAACTAAATTATCTTCACAATCTTTATTCACAAAAGCCATTGAACCAATAGTAACATTTTCACCAATCACAATACCATGTTGTAAAACTGCATTGGTACCTATAAAGCAGTTCTTACCAATGTGTGCTCCTCCAATAGATTTCATTTCATCATCAAGATTATTGGTCATTACTCTTGGACTTAAATAACAGTTATCAGAAATCTTAAGTCCCCTTGCTAAAATGGTTTCGTATCTTAAGGTGACGTTATTACCAACCTGACAATCTCCTGAACTGGAAACTTTAGAATCAACGAAGCAATTTTCTCCAATTATAGTCCGTTCCCTCAACTCAATATAACTTTTTAATTTTGTCCCACTTCCTATTTTGACTCCGGATCTAATAATACAGTAATTCTCTATTACCACATCATCTCCAATTTCGGCACCTTCCTCTATTATACAAAAGAATCCAATTTGAACATTCCTTCCAATAACTGCTTTTTCTGAAATAACACTATTTTTCATTTTTCTTATTTTTTTGCACAGGTACTCCCTTCCCTGCATTTAAAGAATTGTCTTCATACAATACCTTTGCAGGTACACCTACTAAAGTACAATTTTCCTTTACAAAATTTTTGTTGACCATTGCCCCAGCACCTATAATCGTATTTCTTGGTATTTCAATTTTAGGGGAAATAACTGCTCCACTACCAACAAAAGTGTTCTGACCTACTTTAACATTCCCTGCCAAAGAGACATTATTAGCCAAGTGAACATTATCTTCTAGAACACAACCATGACCAATTTTCGCCCCAGGGGCAATTACTGCATTATTGCCGAGCATTGTATTTTCATTTAGAGAACCTCTTACAATCACACTATTTGCTCCTATAATGCAATCTTTTTTAATTAAAACTCCTCCTAATTGTGGTTGCGTTATTCTTTCTCCATTCTTATCCCATACCCAAGCTATTCCTGTAGCTCCTATAGTGCAATTTGATTCTATAATTACATTAACCTGTAAGGTGGATTTATCTTCGATGACAGAATTGCTTTTAATAATAACCTCATCCTCAATCTTACATTTACCAACCACCACAAATGCATCAATTTGCACGTTTTTTCCTATAACAGCTTCCGGGTGGATACTTGAAAGATTAGATATTTTTCCATTCGACTTTTCCTTAAAATAATAGTTTAAAAGTTTATAAAAAATCACCTGAGGTCTTTCACCAATTTTTATAACTCCATTGCCATTAAAATTTTTAATTATTTCTTTATGATTTGCAAGGAAAAGAGAGTTGTTAAATTGTTCAATTTTCACTTCATTCTCCATAAAATAAAAACCATTTTTTTCGGGAAAGAAAATAGAAGAAATTTTATAATCGCTGTGCAGTTCTCCATGGAGTTCATATTTAACTTGATTTTCTTTTAGAAAGGAAATAATATTTTCAAATAAAATTCTCATGATCTAAGTTTTTATTTTAAATTTCCTTTAATATGTTACAAATTTTCTCAAGATTGACAGTTTCCAAACCTGTATAAACAGGCAAGCAAAGGATTCTCGAGGAAACAGATTCAGCAATAGGGATCTCCTTATATTCCACATAGGGTAAGCTATTTAAGCTTGGGTAAAAATATCTCCTGGGAAATATACCTACAGCATTTAGAGCGCTTTTCGCCTCTACCAATTTTATTTCAGAAGGAAAGACAACAGGAAAATAAGAGTAATTCCAAGATGTTTCATCCCTTAACCTCAATCGCTGCATTTCTTCCAAATGAATATTGTAAAAGGTAATAATCTTTTTCCTTTCTGCCTTTAAAAATTCATAATAAGGAAGGACAGATAAACCCAGGGCCGCCTGTAATTCACTCATTTTGGCATTTAAACCCAAGCCATAAAAATCTTCCTGTCCCCTATGACCAAAATTATGATGATAAAATAATTTATGTAACAAATCCTCATCCCTGGTAAAAAGAGCACCTCCTTCCCCGGTGTGAAAAATTTTGGTGGCATGGAAACTACAGGTGCTTACGTTTCCATAATTAAATATTGATTCTCCCTTGTAGGTAACTCCAAAGCAATGGGCGGCATCATAAATGACTTTTAGTTCGTACTTTTTTGCTATTAAATCAATTGCTCCCACATTACAGGGATTCCCAAAAACATGGGTGGCAAGAATTCCGGTAGTTTTAGAAGTAATTGCGGCTTCAATTTTTGTATCATCTATAGACAAATATTCGGGATCTATATCTACAAAAACAAGCGTACAATTTTCCCAAACGATACTGGAAGTTGTGGCGACATAAGAAAAAGGGGTTGTAATGATTTCCCCGGTTAATTTAAGGGCTTTAATTGCTATTTGCAATGGCAATGTGCCGTTTGTTGTCGCAATAATGTTTGGAACACCTAAATAGCTCTTTAATTTTTCTTCCAGTTCCTTAACCAACACTCCTCGGTTGGTAATCCAACCCGCATCCCATGCCCGACTTAAAATTGCCTGGTATTCTTCCTGGGGTGGTAAAAAGGTTTTTGTTACGGGGATCATTTTATATCATTTCGGGGTAGTGCAAAACAAACTGTTTCTTCTGCATGTATTGAGTAATGATCAATGTATATTTTATATCCTAAATCAAGATTTAATATCCACTGAGGAATATTTACAAAATCTTCCAAACTATGGTATATCGCAATTGCGAGCTTCGGGCGAAACTTTTTAATCGTAACAATAGCTCCTTCTAATGCTAACAATTCTGCACCTTCAATATCCATCTTGATAAAATCCACTTTTGGAATTTTTCTTTGTTCTACCAGGTCGTCAATAGAAATAGAAGTTAAACTTCCTGTATGTCCTGGTAGCGGTTGTGAAGACACTCTACTTCCTGGACCATTTTCAACATAAAAATATTTTTCATCTGATTTATCAGCTGCGGGATGCTCAATCAATTCTACAATACCTCTAAATTGAGGGTTATGTTCTAAATTTTGACGGAATATTTGAATACTTGAAGGAATAAATTCAAACGAATATACTTTACCTTTCTTCCCAACCTTGTCAGCAAAGTACAAAGCTGTATCTCCCCAACAGGCACCAAGATCTAAAACAGTATCCCCTTCTTGAGCTCCAACAATGACCTCCTTTCCAACTTTATAGGCATATTGTTCTAAAATATAATCTACAGCAATTCCTTTTTCAGTAAAATAAAATTGCACATTGTAACCTATTGGCTTCAAATCACATTTTTTTAAAACAAAGTGTAGAAACTCAGGATCAATAGTGTCATTATTATCTACCAGGGATTTCGCAGTTTCTATAGCACTCCAATAGTCAGAATTATTGCGAGGTAATTTCACTTTTTTAAAACCTAAGAGTCTATAAATTACCAGGCTTTTATATAAAATTTGATCTCTTGTGGAAAGGTTCTTTAAATTTTGATCAATTTGAGGTAAATACCCCTTAATCAGCCTATCCAGTTTCACTTTATACTTTTTATTGTTAAGGCCAAAAAGGTTTTTAATTGTTCTTTTCAAACCATTTTTACTAATGAAAAAATTTTGTTTTCTCTCTGTTTTTGAAAAGGGATATTTCCCAAATCTATATTCATCAAAGTTTTCTGCACCATAATTATTTCTAAGGGACCTTCGGATTTCCCTATGCAGAGCTTTTCTAGTTATACTCATTTGCTCAAAATTTTTGGAGGTGTTTAGTTAGTCAGTAATTATTTCTGATCCCTTAGTGCATTTTATTTCAAGCAAATTAGATTCTAATAAGAAGGGAGTCCAGATTTGTTTAGGGTGTTCAATCATTAAGGTTATTGATTTGTGGATTTTATAGTACATATTAAATCCTAATCCTTCCGAAGCAGTGAAGGTTATATTATATATCCCTTTAGACAAATAAAGATTTTTCACCTCAAAGGAAAAAACAACATCAGAATTTGTCAATAGAGGATTAGAATTTTGCCCTTCGGGTATAATTTCAGCCACTGCTCTTTGCTCCTTATCATATACTGCTAAAGTGATAAAAGGCATTTTTTTTAGGGAAATGTTTGAAATTGTAATAGTCAGAACGATACTACTGCCCCAAGGAAGATGAAAAATTCCATCAGAACTGGCAGCATGTTCAATGACAGCACTTTTTAATCGGAGAGAATTATCTGTAAATACAACATCTGATTCCTCATTATTAAGAAATTTACTGTAATAGGAATCGATCCCTTTTGAAACATCTTCTCCTTGAAATTTAGACTCTCCCTTTTCCATTAATATTATTAGGCCGCATATACGAGAAACCATCGGCATATTATGCGAAACAAATACTATTGCTGTATGGGGTAGTATCCTATCAATTGTTTTAAAACATTTTAAAACAAAACCTAAATCACCAACCGCCAATACTTCATCAATGATTAATACATCAGGTTCCATTTGTGCTGCCACTGCAAACCCCAGGCGCACCTTCATTCCGCTGCTGTAATTTTGTACGGGCATATCAATAAATTCCCGAATCTCGGCAAAGTCTATTATTGTCTCAAGTTTTTCATTAATTTCCTTTCTGGAAAATCCTAAAATTGCGCCGTTGTTATAAATATTTTCTCTTCCAGTGAGAATAGGATTAAAACCAGCTCCCAATTCAATAAGTGCACCAACTTTCCCTTTTATAGTAACTTTTCCTGCATCTGGTTTTATTAACCCATTCAAAATTTTTAGTAGGGTTGATTTTCCTGCACCATTATGCCCGATTAGCCCAAGACACTCTCCGCGGCGAAGTTCAAAAGAAATATCCTTTACCGCCCAGAATTCCTTATCCCGCAGTTGCCTTTCCTCTTTGTTGCCACTTAAATTACTGTATAGATCTTTTACTCCATACCACAGGCTGATTTTCAGGTCCTTACAGAATTTTTTTGAAAGGCCCTCAACTTTTACCAGTACCTCCTTTTCTTCCATACTATGCACTTCGTTCAACAATAATAGGAATAGATATCCGATAAGCCATAAGTGCTATAAAAAATAATGGTATACAAAAAGCCATGACAATTAAATAATAGGTGAGGAATTCGGGATTTGCTCCCACCAGCAAATCCCGCCCTGTTAATATAACAGGAGTAAAAGGATTGGCCATCATTATCGTCCTCATTAATCCACTTTCAGGAATGGCATATACAACAGGCGTAATATACATCAAAAGACTAAACCCCATTCCCACCACCTTTCCCACATCATTATAAAGCATACTTATTGGCGTAAGAAATAAACCAATTGTTATTCCAAAAAGCACCGCACTAAAGATCACCAAAGGCAACAAAAAAAGGCTCCAGTGAAAACCCAGCCCAAAGAGAAATACAAAAACGATAAGCAAAAGGATTTTGACTGAGGCATTAAACAGTAATTTGTATATCCCCGAAATTATTAGTGCCTCCTTGGGGAAATTTATTTTACTCAACAGTCCACGAGCACTGTTAGTGCTGGTTGTAGGGGAATTAATTGCTTCAGTAACAATAGACCATAAAAGTGTTCCCGAAAATGCGTAGACAGGATAAGGGATTCCTGTATCGGTTACCTGTACGGTTCCCGACAAATTCAAAAATATCCAAACTGCCGCGGTAGCCAAAGGTGTAATAAAAGCCCAAATAATCCCCAGGTAAGACTGCCTGTATTGTGCTTTAATATCACGCTCCGCCAACTGTCTGGAAAGAAATCTGGAATCCCAAATATCTGTAAGGCTTTGGGTTAGAAGCTTAATAAAAGAAATATTATTCTCTTTCTGATATATCCGGGACTCTAAAGGCATTTTCTATTACAGTTCTTCTAGATTTGAGTTTCTAATTAATCTTAACAAGTTTATAATACTTATCTGCTGGTAATTGGTTCAACCTGTGTGGTTATAATGGCACAAAATACCACTCCATTTCTATTTTTTTATTCTAACTTTTCCAACCATAAGTTGCCACCAGTATTCTGATAACATAGTGGCAAATTTTTAAATGTTGTTTTGTGTAAAGCATGTAGATAAGAAGAAAAAAGCTTGATTTTAAAATCTGAATTATTCATTAAAAATGCTCTTAGCAAATAAATTTCATTCCAATTTCTCCCTTCATTAACCCATGGCCTAGGATATTCAAACGGGTAAAAAATATCGTGAAAGTGGATAAATACACCTTTTCTTATACGTGGCAAGATATTAAATAATATATGGTTTACATCACTTCCGGTTTTAGATACATGTGAACTGTCAATGAATAAAAAATCTCCCGCCTGGAGATCTTCAAATATCTCATGTGGTACATTTTGAACTTTTTGTTCCAGGATGAGGATATTGTTCAAATCTTTCTTTTTTAATAGAGATTTTAATCTTGTGGGGAAAGGTTCAATAAAAGTCAGGTTAATGGAACTATCAAAAAATAGTTTATTTGTATCAGCCATTAAGGCTGATGAAAACCCAGAGCCAATTTCAATTATTCGTTTCGGCTTAAAATGCCTGATCATGGAATATAAGAATATTCCATCGGTGTATGAATAGTAGATATTTTTAAAGTAATAGCTTAGCCCTTCACTTGCTTCATCAGACCATGGTATGTCAAAATAACATTTTTGAAATTCCCTAACCAGTTCAATTTGCTCCTGATTATTAAAATCTATACCTTTTAATTCTGTTGGATCTTTATTGGTCCATAAATTTTCATTTTCCTTTACCTCATTCCAATCTACAATTGGTGAATAAAAATGTCCCGCAGGAAACTTTGATTGTATACTAAGTTTATACAATGTTCTCACGTAAGGAAGCTTATTAAGATAGTCCTTAAATGCTTTTTTGATCTGCTTTTTGTTTATCAAATCTAAAAATGAAAAGGTTATTGGAAATGCTTAAAAATTTGTTTCTATTATTATTGCTAGAGTTTTCTGTTGATCCCAATAGTTAAATCCCCATTTTCAAGAAGGTAAAAATCATGGTCTTTTAATTTTTGATAAATAACCTGTCTGATTTGAAACTCATCATGTATTTCTATTGCCAGCACTTGAGTAATATCCAAAAACGATAAATCACTTTTTTCACTAAAAATAAATCTTTCAGCTCCTTCTATGTCTATTTTTAACAAGGAAATATATTTAAGCTTATTCTCGCGAATTATTTCATTTAAAGATTTACCCATAATGTCACCTGAAGAATCAGGTTCAGTCGAGAATGACCAGTCTTTGCCGTCCCTAAAATCCCTCTTTAAGATAAAAGTTCCACCACCTTCAGCACCCAAAGCACAATTATATAACTTTAATTTGTCCGAGGGTATATTGCTTGTATTTTTTACTATCATTTGAAAATTTTCATCTTCCGGCTCAATTAAAAAAAATTTTGAATTTTTCAATTTGTTATAAAGAAAGAGAGTGGTGTAGCCGACGTTCGCCCCCGCATCAATAATGACATTTTCCGACCCGGTCGAATTTAGTAATAACATCTTTAGAACAAGGTCGTAATCTCTCTTATTAAAGATCTGGTGAAAGACCTTTATATCACTATGGAGAGAATTGCGGACTTTCAACTCTATGTCACCTGAAAGGATTACTTTGTAGTGGCTTCCCATCTCTTCAAATTCCAGAACTTCTTTCGATGTCCGCAGTAGGTTTTCAAGCACATCCTTCTCAGAATATTTAGCTGGAAATAAAATACGATAAATTTTTTTAATTTTCTTATATGACATTGCCAGAATTCTACAGTGGTTTGCTATAAACGATTAATTGGCTTCGGGAAAATGAACGGTTTAGAACCGCTGGTAACCAAACTTCAGCTCTCAAAGCCTTTCGCCTGAATTCTTCCCTTTTCTTTCCCCACTTCATTAAGCGGCTAAATCGTTCTAAAGTTCCCACAGGATGAGTGCTCACCTCACTAAAAAATTTGTGCCCCAATTTTTCCCAGTGCCGGGAACTAAAACTTCGATCAGGATGTGGATCTTCCTCCTTCCATTTCGCAAAATCTCGTTTATTAAATTTGGAGGGGCGACCTTTTACAGGAATGTACCACCTTAAATCATCAAGCAATTTTGAATTCACAGCAGGTTCGAAAAAACGGGCTTCTCCGTCGTCTTTAAGAAGCCGAGCCGTTTCCTTAACGAAAAGCTCTTCCACAGGGAGTGTAAGGTGATGTAAAAAAGCTTTTCCTACCACAAAGTCAAAAGACCCTGCAGGCAACTCATTCTTCAGGAAATCCCCCTCCACAAATTTGATTGGGTAATTAAATTCAAAGTTTTCGTTCACCCGTTTTACAATATCACCACTGGAAGCAGCTATGTCATTAGCATAAACGTTGGCTCCAAGAGCAGCCATAACAGCAGCATTGGTACAATCCCCGCAACCCATTTCTAATATTTTTTTCCCTTTGATCCTATTTCGAAAATCATGCTTGTAAAGACCAAACCAGCTGGTTTCTGTAGTCGTAGCATTTTCCAAAAAGCATCCAAATGATTAATCCAGTACAGAATATTCTTTATGTTATAATTGGCATAAAGCTTTTCATAGTGATCTATATTCTTTTGCTGATTTTGCTCGTCTGATGTCATAATTTTTATATATCACTAAAAAACTTTAAAAAAATCCGCATTTCTGAATGTAATTCAACTAAAGAAAATTATAGCTTCGCCTTTTCAGTCCCAATTGTGTTTTTTCCGGGATGAAATAATTTTTATTCCCCAAAAATAGAATTCATTCACTTCTAAAGGGGCAAGCAATTAATAAATCTTTCTGCAGTCGCTCCAATACTTCCCATTCCGGCTGAGCGGGAAATTTATTCAGTAACTCTTCAAGTTCTTCAAGGCTTAATCTTTCTCGTAGGAACTGCGGTTGATAAACCTGTAATTCTACTGATTCCATATAATCGGTGAATTTTATTCCATCACCAAAAAGTTTATCAGAAAATTCCACCCATACGCAAGGGGTTCTATAGGCATGAGAAACAATTAATCCATGGAGGGAAGAGGAAATAGTTTTCTCGCATTGCAGGATCTCGTGGGTAACTTCCTCCACATTTAAAGTCATGAGATCAATAACTAAAATTTCAGTCTGGTCTTGGTATGTCTTTGCTACATTTTTATAATCATGGTAATGTGGAATTATACCCAGCTTATATTTCTTTTCTTCTTCAGGTTTAAAATACAATGGTAGAAGCAAAGCAGGATCTCCATATACAGGAGGACACTTATATCCCAAATTCAATAAATAATTCCTTGTTCTTGGCCCACGTACAGCTCTAAAATCGGCATCGGCAGTTTTCTGTTTTTGATCTATTATACCACTACCCCAAATTACGCTATCTTTAGTTGCATGGTGAATGATGCTGCCTATTGCTAAATAATTCATTTTGTTCCACTTATACCAGGGCTGCTTCTTGGGATGAACCCATCGTACAGGCGTACCTGAAATTTTCTCCACCAGATATTCCGAAAGTAGATCCCCGTAATTCTCTTTATCTTTAAAAATAAACTTTCTTTCGCTCCAGTAAAAAAGAGGAAGAGGCTCGTCTTTTAATAATTTAATTTTATTGCTCAAGGGCATCAAAAACATTTTATTGCGTCTGCCAATTCTGTTGGAGATGACGATCATCTCTATTGCAATAGTAACTTCTTTCTTTTTTTGTTGCAAGTTTTTGACAAAGAACCACAAAAACAAAGTTGTAAAGAGCAATGGCGGTTTTTATATATTTGGATCTTCATGAAGAACAAAAAAATTTTTATCCTCCTCCCTGATGGTATCGGCTTAAGAAATTTCGCCTTTACTTCCTTTGTAGAACTTGGAAAGCAAATGGACTGGGAAGTTATTTTTTGGAATCATACACCCTTTGATCTTCAGGAATTAGGATATAAAGAAATCAAATTAGAAGGAAAGCCCCGTGCAAAGACAGATCTGCTAAAGCGAGCTAAAATAGAAGTCGAACTAAATTATTTTACCAGGAAGTTTGATGACCAGGTTTTTCAGACTTATAAATTCAATAACTCCAAAAAAGGTTTGAAGACGAGGGTAAAGAATATTCTGGTTTCGGTATACTCGAAATACAATTCGGGAGAAAAAGGGCTGCAACTCTTAAGGAATAAAATGCAAGCTTCTGAACGAAAAGGAGCATTCTATCTGCATTGTAAACAAGTTTTGGAGAGAGAACAACCTGATTTTATTTTTTGTACCAATCAGCGTCCAGTAACTGCCATTGCTCCATTAACAGCAGCTCAGGATCTTAAGATTCCTTCAGGTAGTTTTATATTTTCCTGGGACAATCTTCCCAAAGCAACCATTGTTGTGCAGCCAGATCATTATTTCGTTTGGAGCGATCATATGAAACAGGAGTTATTGAACTATTATCCTTTTATTGGTTCCGAGAAAATTCATGTCACTTAAGCAGTCCGCAATTTGAACCGCATTTTGATCCTCTTTTGAGAATGAGCAAAGAAGATTTTTTTAAGGATTATAACCTGGATATTAGCAAAAAATATATATGTTTTAGCGGAGATGACATCACCACCTGTCCTGATGATCAACATTATTTAAATGATGTCGCCGAGGCAGTCGAGGAATTAAATAGAACAGGAAAGTATAATCTTGGAATAATCTTTCGCAGGTGTCCCGTCGATTTTTCTGACCGTTATGACAAAGTACTGGAAAAACATAGAAATCTAATAGTCTCATTAGCACCTGAATGGAAACAATTAGGGAGTAGCTGGAATGCGACATTACCTACTAAGGAGGATTTAAAATTACAAATTAATACGATCCTTTATACGGAAGCTGTTGTAAACCTGGCATCTTCAATGGTTTTTGATTATGCTGTTTTTGACAAGCCCTGCCTCTATTTAAATTACAATGTCTCAAATAAAGAAGATGAAAACTGGAACCCACAGAAGGTATATAATTTTGTGCATTTTAGATCAATGCCCTCTGGAGATGAGGTGATCTGGCTAAGATCCAAAGAAAAAATTGCCTTTAAATTGGAATTGGCTTTAGAAGATTCACGGGAAACAGTAAATGGAGCAAAAAACTGGTTTGAAAAAATTAATCTTTTTCCCGCACAAAACGCATCCGAAAGAATTTGGAAGGAAATAGAAGAAATAGGAAACAAATGCACTTAGGTTTTCTCACTCCGGAATACCCCCATCTTCTATCTACTTTCTCAGGCGGGTTGGGAACCAGTATTAAACACATTGTAGAAACTCTGGTGGATAAGGGGGTAATTGTTACTGTCTTTGTTTATGGGCAACAACAGGATAAAATCTTTACAGAGAAAGGAGTCCATTTTCATTTCATAAGACAACGGAAGTATAAAGCCCTCGGCTGGTATTTTCATCGCAAATTTCTTCAAAATTATCTAAATAAAGCTATCACAGAAAATGAAATAGACTTCGTAGAAGCACCCGATTGGACGGGAATTACTGCTTTTATGAAGCTCCAGTGTCCGTTGGTGATAAGAATGAATGGTAGCGACGCCTATTTCTGCAAGCTGGAAAAGCGGCCACAAAAGAAAAAAAATTTCTGGTTCGAAAAAATTGCACTAAAAGGAGCAGATTATCTTCTCTCAGTGAGTCAATTCACAGCAGACAAAACTGCTTCTATTTTCCATTTAAAAAAGGAAATAAAAGTCATTCCCAATTCAGTAGACGCAGCCTTTTTTAGTCCCCGTATTACTGCCATTTCACCTCACACCATCTTATACTTCGGTAGTATAATTAGAAAAAAGGGGGTACTGGAACTTGCGGAAATTTTTAATCTAATAGTAGAAATAAAACCTGAGGCCCGGCTAATTTTCGCCGGGAGAGATGTAAATGACAAACTTACCTAGTAAACCTACTCAAAAACTGATAGAAAATAAGCTTTCCCCGGCAGCAAGAAGTAATGTGGTATGGACGGGAGTTTTACCCTATGAAAAAGTACTTGACCAAATAGCTGTGGCTAATGTAGTAGTACTTCCCAGCTTCGCCGAAGCTCTGCCAATGACCTGGATTGAGGCTATGGCAATGGAGAAAGCCTTGGTAACTTCAGATATAGGATGGGCGAAGGAAGTAATGATAGACGGGAAGACGGGGTTTACTGTAGCTCCAAAAGATCATCGCCTCTATTCAGAAAAAATTCTTCAGCTATTAAATGATCCCGCCCTTGCTTTACAAATGGGAAAAGCGGCAAGACAGCAGGTGGTGAGGAAATTTTCAACAGAGGTGGTTGTGAAGAAGAATATTGATTTTTACGAAGGAGTGGTCAGTGGACGGAGGTCGGAGGGCAGGCGGTAGACGGTTAATTTGTGCTTAAGGTTTGTATATTGTATAATGTACATTGCAGTATATTATATCAAGTGGAAAGTTTGAAGGTTGGAAAGAATGGGAAACCTTACGGTGAACAATGAACGCTCAACAATAAAAAACAAACGGGCGAAGGCCAAGAGAAGATGCTAATAGTTTCGAATTACCATTACATAAGAGAGAATTTCAGTGCAGAATTCCCCAGCATTTTTGGAGTAACTCCCAAACAATTCAAGGCGCAGTTGGAGGAATTGGGAAAGGCGGGAACTTTTATTTCTCAGGAGGAATTACTGCAATTCAAGAACCGGGAGTTTGATAAGAATTACATCCTCATTACATTTGATGATGGTCTTAAGGAGCAGTCTGAACTAGCTAAACCAATTCTTGATGAGATGGGAATTCCATTTATCTTCTTTATAAACACTTCCAATTTCCTGGAAAGGAACGTCTCTCTTGTACATAAGATCCACCTGGTTCGCTCCCATTTATCTTCAGAAGACATACTGGATGAACTAAAAAAGAATTCTTCCTTAAATTTAAATACGGAAGAAAAGGCATTAGCTATTGCCCATTACAATTATGATAAGGATCAAACAGCTCATCTTAAATACCTGCTGAATTTTAAGCTGAGCGTAAAGAAGCAGCAGGAGTTAATTGATCCTTTGTTTAATTACCTTTTTGATGAAGGGAAAGTGGCTTCAGAATTATATTTTGATGATAACATGTTACAGGAGTTGTCCCGCGAAGGTTACCTTGGGTCTCATTCCCATAACCACCTTCCTTTAGGAAATTTATCGCAGAAGGAACTTGAGCAGGAGTTATCTCACACACAACAGTTTTTTCAGGAAAAGTTTGGCCGCCCGGCTGCTTCCATCAGTTATCCCTATGGTTCTTTTGAAGCCTGTACCGGAATTTCAGAATTAATAGAAAGCCATGACTTTAAATTAGGTTTTACGATGGAGCGGGCAAAAAATCTATCTCTAAAAGAAGATTCTTTGTTACTTTCCCGATTCGACTGTAACGATATGCCTCTAGGAAAAAATGAACTTTTCGCGGCGGAAAATTTATTTCAGAATAATTTATTAAGAAACTGGTACAAGAATGAAAATAGTCCTTCTCACAAGCGAAAGCCTTAGGCATAAATATATAGCTGCTCAGCTTGCTGAAGAACTTCAGCTGGCATTGGTCATTACTGAAAAAAAGTCTGCTGCCATTCAGGATACCACTAAGTTAAAAAAGGAAGACGCCAGCTTTGTTTCTACACATTTCAAAGCCAGGAACAGGAGCGAATCCTATTTTTTTAAAGATTTCCAGGATTTCCCAAAGGAGGTTCCGCAGCTAAAAATGCCTCACGAGAGCATTAACAGCCAAATAGTTAAATCTGTTGTAGATAGCCTGGAGCCTGATTATCTGGTTCTTTTCGGCACCTCCATTATTAAGGACCCAATACTGAAAAAATATTCCGGGCGCATTATCAATTTGCATCTTGGACTATCTCCTTACTATAAAGGTTCCGCTACAAATATTTTTCCCTATAACTACAACGAACCTGAATGTGTTGGTGCTACTATTCATTTAGCAACATCAAATGTAGATGACGGGCCTGTGCTGCATCAGCTAAAGCCGGAAATTGAACTTGGAGATGATTTACACAATATTGGAAATAAAACAATTTTACAAACCGGAAAAATACTACCGAAGGTCATAAAAGCTTTATCGGAGAAGAAGATCGTTGCGCAGAAACAAACAAGCGTAGGCAGGATTTGCAGGAACAAAGATGTCACTCCTGACTTGCTTAGGAAGATCTATTCAAAATTTGAGGATGGAATGATCAGGGAATATTTGAAAGAGAAGGAAAGCCGGGATAAGCAGAAGCCGATTATTGAATTAAGTTTTCAGTTATAGGCTTTCAGTTGTATGGTTAAATTTTCTGGTAATTATTTGGTGTGGTCAAAAAAGGGTGGAAAGTGAAAAGAGGAGTAGAGAAAGTCAGCACGAGTTCGTACTTTAGCTTAGCATACTTTTTCAATTTTCGGTTTTAGAGAAATTTTTCAAAAGAAAGCGGAAAACGAGAACTGCGAACGAAAACAGAAGACGACATATGTTCATTATTGCCGAAATAGCCCAGGCCCACGATGGGTTTTTGGGAATTGCCCATTCTTACATCGATGCCTTATCTAAAACAGGTGTTGATGCCGTCAAATTCCAGGTTCATATTGCCGAAGCGGAAAGCAGTATTCACGAACCTTTTAGAGTAAAATTCTCTACACAGGATAAATCACGTTTTGACTACTGGAAACGAATGGAGTTTTCTGTAGAACAATGGCAGGAACTAAGAACTCATTGTGATGAAGCCGGAGTGGAATTTATGGCATCTCCATTCAGTAATGCGGCGGTGGATCTACTGGAAAAATTGGAAGTCAAACGATACAAGATCGGATCGGGGGAAGTAAATAATTTCCTGATGCTGGAAAAAATTGCCAATATCTGGTAAACCCATTATCCTCTCTTCCGGAATGAGTTCTTTTGAAGAGCTGGATCGCACGGTAGAATTTCTTCAGAAAAAAAACATAAAATATTCTGTTTTACAATGTACTACCGCCTATCCCACCCAGTCGGAAAATTACGGGCTGAACGTGATTCAGGAATTAAAAGAGCGCTATGGAGTGCTTGGTGAGGTTATTCTGATCATTCCGCCAGAATCGAAACCTGTATTGCTGCCACTGCCCTGGGAGCAGAGATCCTTGAATTTCACGCGGTGTTCAGCAGGAAAATGTTTGGACCTGATGCAAGTTCTTCTTTAGAAATGGCAGAGATAAAACTATTGGTTGCAGCGGTAAAAAATATTCAAAACGCACAGAAACATCCTGTTGACAAAAATAATACTTCCCATTTTTCAGATTTAAAAAACATATTTGAAAAATCTCTGGCGGTTAATAAATCCTTGCCTGCAGGACATATTTTCACTTTCAAAGATCTGGAAGCGAAAAAGCCCAAAGGATATGGAATTGCAGCTTCGGAATTTCAGGAAGTAATTGGAAAAAAGCTGAATAAAGATCTTAATCAGTGGGATTTTTTGAAGGAGGGGGATTTAAATTAAAAAATAGTGTATTACCAGTATTACCGTCACTTCGAGTGTTTTTCCTGAACGATAGAGAAGGAAAAATGTATCGAGAAGTGCTGTGGAGTTCCAGCTTCCAAAGGATCTCGATACATTTTTTCTGGAAGCTACCGCTCCCATATAAAACACTCGATCTGACGAAAGAGAAGCTGAGAATGTAAAACTTTAAAGGAGGGGATTTATATAAAGTAGTTAATTCACCGTAATGCTTTCACTTCTAGTATTTTCCACAACAACAGAGAATTAAAAAGTATAATGAGAAGTGATTATATTTTCAACTTCTAATGGATCTCGATACATTTTTTTGGTCGTTCCCGCTCCCATAAAAATACTCGATCTGACGGCAAGGAATAGAGGAGATTGACAATAGCAGGTTAACATTTTTTCCTATTTTAGTCCGACCTTAAAACCAATAAATGCCGAAGCGTAAAATTTGCGTAGTCGTTACCGCCCGCCCTTCCTACAGCCGAATAAAATCTGCTTTAACAGCCATACAAGAACACCCGGACCTGGAATTGCAATTAGTAATTGCTTAGCTCTGCTTTACTTGACAGATATGGAAACGCGGTGGACTTCATTGAAAAAGATGGCTTCCCAATTTCGGCAAAAGTATTCATGGTACTAGAGGGTGAGAATCCCACTACTATGGCCAAAACTACAGGACTTGGAGTCATGGAACTTACCAATGTATTTTACAACCTGAAACCCGATGCAGTAATTACCATTGCCGACAGGTATGAAACAATAGCCACTTCCATCGCTGCTGCTTATCAAAATATTCCGCTGGTACATATCCAGGGCGGGGAAGTTACGGGGAGTATAGATGAGAAAGTCCGACATGCAAATACCAAACTTGCCGACCTTCATTTCGTATGCAGTGAAGATGCAAGGGAACGGGTGATCAAATTGGGAGAAAATCCCAAACAGGTGATTAATACCGGTTGCCCTTCCATTGACCTTGCAAAACAAATCGACGAATATCCTTACCTGGATTTTAATCCGCTGGAGAAATATGGTGGTGTTGGTGCTGCCCTTGATTGGGAGAAAGGATATATTGTAGTGATGCAACACCCTGTCACGACAGAATATAAGGAATCTAAAAAACACATCCTTGAAACCCTGAAAGCTGTTAAAGCCATTAATTATCCAACCTTCTGGTTTTGGCCCAATGTAGACGCAAGCTCTGACGGAACTTCAAACGGAATAAGGTCTTTCCGGGAATTGGAACAACCACAGAATATTCACTTTTTTAAGAATATGCAACCTATGGATTTCCTTAAGTTATTAAAAAGCTCCAAAGCATTGATAGGAAATTCCAGTGCGGGGTTAAGAGAATGTGCATACCTGGGTTTACTAAGTGGTAAACATCGGGAACTAAGCAACACAGAAGGAACCGTGCAGACAACGTTACAGATGTAGGTTACGAACAATCAGCTATAGAAGAAGCGATACGAAATGCTATTGAAGCTGAGAAATTTAAAAAATCCACTATTTATGGTAATGGAGATGCAGGAGTTAAGATTGCTGAAATTCTGGCTACATCGGAATTGACTTATAGTAAAACGATCTCTTATTAACCTATCCTACTCAATCAATTCCTTACCCCGGCCCTAAAGGGAGAGAATTGATTCAGAAAAATTAAATTAATATTGACATACTTTTCCCGCCACCCTTTAGGGAGGGAAAAAGCAGGAAAAGAATCGCTTAGAGAATTAAGGTAAATCAATTCCTTACCCCAGCCCTAAAGGGAGGGAATTGATTCAGATAATCGATTAAAAAGTAGTGCTCTTAGAGAAAGTTATCCAAAAATGTTTATTCTTAATCCAAAATGAAAAAAGATGACCCATATCATGATAACAGTATGTTCAAAGGGGCACCTGCTGAGAATTTTAAAAAGGCAGAAAAGTTGAGGAGCAATATGACTGAAGCTGAATTAATTCTTTGGAGTAAATTAAAAGACAATCAATGGGGTTTTAAATTTAGACGACAGCATCCTATTCACCTTTTCATTGTCGATTTTTATTGCCACCAAAAAAAACTGGTAATTGAAATTGACGGTGCTTATCACAATGCAGAGGAGCAAATCAATAGAGATAAAGAAAGAACTATGTTATTAAAATTTCAAGATTTAAACATTATTCGATTTACAAATGATGATGTTGTTAACAAAACCAATCAAGTCCTCAAAAAAATAGAAAAAGAATTAAATTCCTTCCCATTGTAATTATAGGAATTATTTTTAAGTAGTATAAAGAACTAAAATACTTTTCCCACCACCCTTTAGGGAGGGGCAAAGCAGGAAAAGAATCGCTTATAGAATTAAGGTAAATCAATTCCTTACCCCGGCCCTAAAGGGAGGGAATTGTTTCAGAAAAATTAAATTAATATTGACATACTTTTCCCGCCACCCTTTAGGGAGGGGCAGAGCAGGAAAAGAATCGCTTAGAGAATTAAGGTAAATCAATTCCTTACCCCGGCCCTAAAGGGAGGGAAATGATTCAGAAAAAATTAAATTAATATTGGCATACTTTTCCCGCCACCCTTTAGGGAGGGGCAAAGCGGGAAAAAATCGCTTAGAAAATTAAGGTAAATCAATTCCTTACCCCGGCCCTAAAGGGAGGGAATTGATTCAGAAAAATTAAATTAATATTGACATACTTTTCCCGCCACCCTTTAGGGAGGGGCAAAGCGGGGAAAGAATGGCGTAGAGAATTGGAGTAAGTCCATATATTATATTTGATACTGAAAATTTAAATGAAAGTACTAGGAATCATTCCCGCCCGGGGCGGTAGTAAAGGTATTCCCGGAAAGAATATAAAATTACTGGGAGGAAAGCCTTTGCTTGCTTATACCGCAGATTCGGCTACGGCTTCAAGGTTTCTGAGCCGGGTGATCCTGAGCAGTGATAATTCCGGAATTATTTCCATAGGAAAAGAATTTGGCTTAGAAGTGCCGTTTGTAAGGCCGCAGGAATTAGCGGGAGATGGTACCAAAAGTCTGGAGGTGATACAGCACGCTGTGAAATTTTTGAAAGAAAAGGGGGAGGAATATGATGCTGTTTGTTTACTTCAACCCACTACTCCACTCCGCTCCTCCGGATTTATTGATACCGCTATTGAAAAATTTATACAGGGAAATTATGATTCTGTGATTTCGGTAAGAGAAGTTCCTGCGGAATTTAATCCGCACTGGATCTTTGAAGAAAAAGATGGAAACCTAAAAATTGCCACGGGAGAAACAGAAATTATTTCCCGCCGCCAGGACCTGCCGAAGGCTTACCACCGTGACGGGGCTATATATATTACCAAAACCGCAGTGCTACTGGAGCAAAATTCTCTTTACGGAAACAACATCGGGTTTATTGACACTACTGGAAGTTCATTTGTGAATATTGACACTCCTGAAGATTGGGAGGAAGCAGAAAAATTAGTGGAAAGTGGAAAGTGGAAAGAGGATAGTCTGGGCGGAAAAAATTAGGGGCTTTCAACACCATATAAATTTATACATAATCCAATATACAGATTTTTAGAAGATGTGCGGAATAGCAGGAATTATAGGAAAAAATGCAAAGGAGGTGGAGCTCCAGGTGATGCTCGAAAAACAGGCTCATCGGGGTCCTGATCACACCTATGCTTTCGTTGATGCGGGATTTGCGGCCATAGGTCATAACCGTCTTTCTATCATAGATCTTTCTGCTGATGCTAATGAACCTTTTACAGATAATTCCGGCAAATTCTATTTAACCTTTAACGGAGAAATATACAACTACAAAGAGTTAAGGGAAGAACTGAAAAATTTTTACCAGTTTCATACCTCCTCAGATACTGAAGTCCTTCTCGCCTCTTATTTACGCTGGGGAAAAGACTGTTTGCAGAAGTTTAGGGGAATGTTTGCTTTTGCTATCTGGAATTCTGAAAAAAAAGAACTTTTTGCTGCGAGGGATAGATTTGGAGTAAAACCATTTTTTTACTCTGTGGAGGGAGATTCCCTGTATTTCAGCAGTGAAATAAAATCACTTCAGCACCTTCCCGGCAGAAGAGAACCCAGGGAAGAAGTTTGGGCTTCTTATTTCAGCTACGGCTCTTATGGAATGCCGGAAGAAACCTTTTTCAATAATATTCAGCAGTTGCCTGGCGGCCATTTTTTGAATTTCTCCAACGGGAAATTATCTATAGAAAAATGGTATAATTTTGAAGTGGAAGTTGCAAAAATCCCTACAGACTACAGTTTTTCGGAAGCAAAAGAAAAATATTATGAACTTTTGCAGGAAAGTATTTTGCTGCGTTTCCGGGCAGATGTGCTTAGGTGGGATTTAATATTAGTGGCGGGGTAGACAGTTCCCTCCTCCTGGCACTGGTAAATCATTTTGAGGACAAAAGAAATATCAATGCCTACACTTTCTATACAGGAGACGAGCGATATGATGAACTGCCATGGGTAGAGCAGATGATCGCTACCACCGAAAATCCTTTGGTTAAAGTAAAACTTTCCGGGGAAGAGGTACAAAGCAAGGCATTTCAACTGAGCAATTCACAGGATGAACCATTCGGGGGAATTCCGACCCTCGCCTATTCCCAAATATTTGAACAGGCACGCAAAGATGGTGTAAAGGTGCTATTGGACGGACAGGGAATGGATGAGCAGTGGGCAGGTTACGATTATTATCTTCAGGATGGAGGTTCAGAAAAAACTATCCAGGGATCCGGGAATAAAAATCCATTCCGCATAAAGGTTCTGAATAAAAAATTTGCAGCCCTTGCAGTAAAACCGGCATATCCTCAAGCTTTTGATAACAGGTTACAGAATATGCAGTACCGGGACCTTTTTTATACTAAAATTCCCCGGGCTTTGAGATTTAATGACCGCATTTCCATGGCATTTGGAGTGGAACTGCGGGAACCTTTTCTGGACCACAAGCTGGTGGAATTTGCCTTTGCTATGCCGCCTGAATTTAAGATCCGGAACGGTGTTGGCAAATATATGCTGAGGGAACTATTAAAACCTTTGGTTCCTGAAAACATTTCCTACGCTCCCAAGCGCCCCCTCCAAACCCCGCAGCGGGAATGGCTCGGGAATGAGTTATCAGCTTTTACTGAAGTTCAACTGGAGAAACTAAAAACATCCCCTATAGCAGATTGGTTTGATTTTGCAGAAGTGGAGAAGGAATGGAAAGCTTTTAAAGCCGGAGATAACGAAACAAGTTTCCATATCTGGCAGTGGGTAAATGCTTCAATAATTTTTGGAGGAAATGATTAATTTTTTCAGCAATTTGATCCAACATAGATAGTTACTCGTTTTAGGTAGCAAGAGAGTGGAGAGTGGACAGAGGGCAGTGGACAGTGGACAGTGAAATGGAGTTAGTGCCTGGAAAGTAAAAAGTCCCAGCTTGGCAATCTTTGCTGCGCTAAAATTAAAACCACCGGACCCGGCAAAAACGGCTTATCTCACCCCTACCGACTAAAGACTAACTACTCTTTTTTGACCTCTGACCACTAACCACTCCTCTAACGACTAAAGACTAATTACTATTTCTGTCCTCTGCCCACTGACCACCCCTCTAACGACTAAAGACTAACCACTATTTTCTGTCCTCTGCCCACTCACCACTCCTCTAACGACTAAAGACTAATTACTATTTCTGTCCTCTGCCCACTGACCACCCCTCTAACGACTAAGACTAATCACTATTTTCTGTCCTCTGCCCACTCACCACCCCTCTAACGACTAAAGACTAACGACTCTTTTCTGACCTCTGACCACCCCTCTAACGACTAAAGACTAACGACTCTTTTCTGCCCACTGTCCACTGACCACCCCTCTAACGACTAACGACTAAAGACTAACTACTCTTTCCTAACCCCTGCCCACTCCTCTAACCACTATAGACTACCGTCTAAAAACCCCTGACAATTCTCCCACTTCGATCATCCTGTTAGTATGGCTATATCCCACTTCTATAATCTCTTCAATCTTACCAAAATCCAACAGTGAGAAATTCCGCATTTCCGGAGGGTCTATTAAGAAATCACATAATTCTTTTTCAGGTTGGGTATTCTGAGTAATTCCCAGATTTACTACCCGCTCCAGAATTTCCCTGGTACCGGAAAGAATTTTCTTCTCACCCGGAAAATTGACATGTGCTCCTATAAGAATTTTGCATTTTTCCCTAATAGCCGATGCCGGAAGATTGCATAGTAATCCACCGTCCACATAGCTGGTACCATCTATAACAATAGGTGTAAATACTCCGGGAACAGAGGAAGTAGCTATTAAAGAACTGTATAGTTTTCCTTTACTAAGAAATTCACTTTTACCGGAATTAAGGTTGGTGATACCGAGATAAAAAGGTTTTTTAAGGCAGGAGTAATCATCTTCAGGAAGATACTTTTTAAGCACGCCCGGCAGCTTTTCCATCTTCAGCAGTCCGGTCCTTTGCCAGGAAAAGGTCATCACCTTCTTTACTAGTTCATCAATAAATATTTTTTCAATATCCTTAGGCGAATGCCCTGCTGCATACAACACCCCTATCAAAGCTCCCATACTAGTCCCGGAAATGATCTCCGGCTCTATTCCATGTTCAGAAAGGGCTTTTAAAATTCCAATATGAGCATAGCCTCTGGCACTACCTCCACTAAGAGCAATCCCGATCTTATGGGGAGGTTGTTTTTTAAAAAGGTTGGTTAATAGTTTGATGTACTAAGATTTTATACAAATTTAAATGATTGGATGATGAGAGGTGGCAAGGAAAGTATAAAGTTTTGAGTGGGCAGAGGACAGACAGAGGACAGTGGGCAGAGGACAGTGGACAGTGGGCAGAAGATATTTATTATTTGCCTTTTTTGGATTTCAAATATCTTTGTAGGCTCTTGATCATTTTAAACATCTCAAGAAGCATTATCCTTGCCTTTTGATTTTCTTCCGCACTTATATAAGACCGTCTTGAAGCAATTGTAGAACAGGTTACACACTCCCGAAGGAATCATCTGCTAGCTGTAAATATCTGTTGAATTGTACATCGGAATCTCCTGAGCCTTCTGCAGTATTTAAAGCAATGGAAACAGCCGCCCGATTGAACTGAGAAGTTAATCCATATAATTCCTCCCTGGGAAATTTTGCAGTAAGACTATAAACATAATCTACAAAGTCAAGAGCTTTCTGATACACCTTTAGATCCTCAAAGCTAAAATGAACATCTTCAAACATAGATATTTTCTTTTTTAAATTTTTATCCCCCTGCCCTCCGACCACTGACCACTGACCACTAACTAACGACTACCCTCTAACCACTACTAACTATCCTACTCAAAATTCCTCATCGCCTTCCTCCACCACTTCTTAAACTTAACCACAGGACCTATCTCATCGTTATATCCTTTCGTGTACCTGTTGTAGGCATAGCCGTAACCGTAGCCATAACCATAGCCGTAGCCATAACCGTAACCGTATTTTGCGCGATGGACAAAGTAGTTAAGAACAAAACTGATATTTTTTATCTCTCCTTTGTTGTACTTTTCGTTGATGCTTTCCAGCATTCCGCGTTTGGTATAATCCTGGCGGATGAGGTATAGTGTAGCATCGGCATATTTAACGAGGTTCATCGCATCGGCAACAATACCAATAGGCGGAGTATCGAGCACGATATAGTCATATCTTTGCCTCAGTTCCTCCATTAGCACCTCCATTTGATCTGTCATTAAGAGTTCCGAAGGATTGGGAGGAATGGGCCCGGCAGTAATTACGTCCAAATGGGGAATCCTGGAAGCCTGAATAATTTCATCTACAGAATTATTGCCAATAAGGTAGTTCACAACACCTGCTTCATTTTTAAGCTCAAAGTCATCAAAGATCTTCGGCTTTCTTAAATCGAGTCCCACCAGTACCGTTTTCTTTTCACTCAGGGCGAAAACAGTGGCCAGGTTCATCGCACAAAAAGTCTTTCCTTCTCCTGAAACGGAAGAAGTAATTAACACGGTTTTAGATCCGGTAACCCCCTGTTTCCTGTACATAAATTGCAGGCTACTCCGCAAACCCCGGAAACTTTCAGCAATAGCCGATTTCTGTTTATCGAAAACCACCAGGTTACCGGAAGATTTACTTTTTCCTATAAGACCCAGAATTGGAATTGGGGATAACCTGCTAATTTCATTTGCATTATGAACGTTGGTATTAAGAAACACCAAAAGAAAAACAAACGTGAGGGGAATAACCCCTCCCACCATTAATGCCATTACATAATTAAGCTGAGTGTTGGGTCCAATTTGTCCGCCGCTAAGTATCCTTTGCTGTATCTATAACCATTACGTCACTTACATTGGCTGCCTTGATTAAACTAAGCCTCGCTCCTTTTTTCAAGAAAAAGATTGTAAGTTTTTTCGCTGATGCTATACTCCCTCTGAATTTTAAGCAGATCCTGTTCTTCCTGGGGAAGTTTTCGTATTTCAGATTCGGCAACTGCAATTTGTCGGTTGATATCATTTAGTTCAGACTGCTGCAGACTTTTTGTAGAATTAATATTCTCAAGCAACACGCTTTTAACAGAATTTATCTGCTTAGGTCTATATCAGCAAAGACCGGAGAATTTTCTTTTAAAGAATACTGGTATTTGCTACGTTCTTCAGCTAAAGAAAGAATGCGACCTACTCCGCTTACAATACTTCCTTCTGCTATTCCCGCAACAGAAGGTGCAGGAACACTACTGTAATCATTCCTTGTAGTGAGATAATCTTCGAGAGTGTTATAATAAGCTATCTGTCTGCGAAGGTCCTCCTTCCTTAAATCCAGTGTAGAAAGTTTATTTGATATTTCAGCACTTTCCGCAGAAATATCCAGAGTGGAATTCTTGTTCCGGAACAAATTAAGCTCATCTTCCACCAATTGCAATTCCCGGGACTTCACAGCAAGGCTACTGTCAATGAACCTGATAGTATTAGTAGCAAAAAGATTCTTTCTCTCGAGCATGTTTTGACTTAACACTCTCACTGTTCCATTCAAATAGTCAACCAGCTGAGCTTTATTATCCCCGGTAAGACTGAGATTAAGGACAGAAGAATTCTGATTCTCCGGATTAACTGACACTCCTTTCCACCGACTTACTATGCCGTCAAAATTCTGAAACGTGATGTAAAAAGGTTTCCCTGGCTGCAGGGCCTGATTAGTTCGGGCTATAAATCCGCTGAAAAACGGAAGTGTAATATTTTGTCCAACTTTGAAATCCCTGCTGAATTCCTGTGGTTCCACACTTATACTACCTTTTTCTTTGGTAGAATAATTTTGAGTATTTATAACAGAAAGAACATCGGCTTTTAAATTGAAAGTCTCCTCATCTTTAAATGTAATAGTTATAGGAAGATCTATAGCCTGGGCAGCACTTGTATCTGCAAAAACCTGAAAAGGAGTAAAGCCATAAGCATTCACTCTTTGATATTCGCCCTCCTGCTGATAGCTAATATAATACTGAAGTTCCTCTACCACTTCCTCGTTATGGGAGCGGGAACGTAAAATTGTAATTGCCGTATTAACTTTATCTGAAGTTCCACCCCAGTTAAACGTTAAACTGGTATTAGAAGTAAAAAAGGGATTCTGGTCATCTTTAATGGAAATGGAATTTCCCATTTGATAAATAAGTAACTTTCGGATATTGTTATAATAGGCAACAGCAAGGCTTACTCCGACTGATACCAAAATAAGGGGCCAGTAGCTAATTACCTTTAAAACAAATCCTTTAAAGTCAAAAGTAGAACCTACATCACTAATATGATCATCTTCATGTGCCATACTACAATCGCGTACTTAATAAAATAATAGACGACAAAACAGTTAGAATGCTGGCTGCTGTCCTGAAATTTTCAATTCCTGTTGTTCCCAATCCCCAGGACTTCTGCGGAAGAGCATTAACAAGAATAAGATCATTTGGCTGAATGTAATAATAAGGACTTTTCGTGGCCGTTATGCTCGTAAGGTCAATACTGTGGATCTTCTCTGCCCCACCGGGATACTGCCTTATAATCCTAACATCTGTCATATCTCCAAATTCTGTTATTCCACCTGCATTTGCCACTGCTTCCATTATAGTAACCTGCTCTTTGTAAACCACCTGACTCCCTGTTCCTATTTCCCCTAAAGTAGTATATCTTATTCCTGCCAGCTTAACGGTTACAAATATGTTGGCCTGTTCTTTAAAGTAATTATCCAGAAGTTCCTGTTCTATTTTTTCCTGAACTTCTTCTACTGTATATCCTAAAACATTTATTTCTCCAAGCGTTGGTACCCGAATATTCCCGTGCAGGTCAACTGTAAAACCATCATAATACATTGCCTGTTCTCCGGTGGCATTTGCGTTTGTTTCTCCAATAGGATTAAACATTCCCACCAGTTCCTGGTCCAAAGCTTTTACCCTGATGCTTAAAAGATCGTTTACCTGAATCCTGTACGGTTTTTTAAGCCTCTGTATCGACAAAACACTGTCTACAGCAGTTTCAATTGGTTGCAGGTAAGTGGTTTTTTTTGCAGAAATACAGGAGGTAAAACATAAAGCAATTACCAGTAAGAACAACAGTAGATTTTTATTCATATGGGGGCTCCATCAAATTTGTTCAGGAAGATAGAAAATGTTACAGCAGTCTCCCCAAAGTATTTTAACCTCAAATAAGTCGGCTTATTGTGCTTTTCTTTTTCTGCGGTTAAAATTTTTATCTTCTTCAGCCGCAAACACATAGCCATCTTAATGTAATGTTAAGAAACAAATATAAGTGAAGAAAGCTAATTATAAAATTATTCTTGTGCTGCTTTTCGTTTTTGTGCTGCTCAAAAGAGTGAATATCTATGGTTGTCATACAGAAGAATAGGTTAGTCACTAATGCACTAATGATTTTTTTACCATTGTTGGAGTGTTCAGTTGAAGCTACGTTTCTGCGTAAATCTGCGAGATCTGCGGGAGATCTCAGGTTTGCACAGCCTCACATTAGAAGCTGAAATAATTTCAGCTTGACGGGTTTAGTTAGCTCCTCCGCGAGAGATTCTTCTGAATCCGCCTGAAGCGGTTTCTTCAAAATGACAAATAACCGTGTTCTGTCTTGTGAATGCTGGGAAGAGTTCCTTTGTATGATCCTTCTCCGCAAGAGATTCTTTCTGAATCCGCTTGTAGCGGCTTCTTCAGAATGACAAATAATTGTGTTCTGTCTTACGAATGCTTGGATAGTTCCCTTGTATGATCCTTCTCCTGAAGAGATTCTTTCTAAATCCGCTTGTAGCGGCTTCTTCAGAATGACAAATAACCGTGATCTATTTTGCGAGTGTTTTTGTCATTCTGAACGAAGTGAAGAATCTCAAAGTCGTCATTTTATTCTCTCTTGTTTCTTGTCTCTTTTCTATTTTCTATTTTCTTTTGTCTTACGTCTTGACTCTTGATTCTTGATTCCTGTTTCTTAATGCCCGTTTCCTAACTCTCCCAAAAACATCCTTCCCAATTCCCCTCTAAATTAGCTACTTTTGCAAAAAATTTTACTGTGAACTATTTATCGGTTGAAAATATACGCAAATCTTTCGGGGAGCATGAATTGTTCTCTAATCTCTCCTTCGGAATAAATGAGGGCCAGAAGGTAGGCTTCGTGGCCAAGAATGGCACCGGAAAAACTACCCTCCTGCACATCCTCGCTAGATACCGATGCTCCCGATGAGGGAAGAGTGGTTTACCGGAAAGATATTCAGAGCGCTTTTCTTGCCCAGGAACCGGACCTGGATCCTAACCTAACGGTTGAGCAGACAATTTTCGCTGCCGATAATGAAATCCTGAAGGTTATTGCCCGGTACGAGAAAGCTTTGGAGAATCCCGATGATGCCGATGCTTACCAGAAGGCTTTTGAAGAAATGGAGATGCACCAGGCCTGGGATTTCGAGACTCAGTATAAGCAGATCCTGTTTATGCTGAAGCTGGACCAGCTGGATAAGAAAGTCGGCGAACTTTCCGGAGGGCAGAAAAAGCGTCTTGCCCTTGCCAATATGCTGCTTCACAAGCCGGATTTTATTATTATGGATGAGCCTACCAACCACCTGGATCTGGATATGATCGAATGGCTGGAGGGATATTTTAAAAAGGAAAACTTCACCATCTTCATGGTTACCCACGATTAAGTATTTCCTGGAGCGGGTGTGTAATGAGATTGTGGAGCTGGAGGATGGGCAATTATATACCTACAAAGGAAATTACTCCTATTACCTCGATAAAAAGGATGCGCGCATCGCACAGGAGCAAACCAATACCGACAAGGCCAAACAGCTTTTCAAAAAAGAACTGGAATGGATGCGCTAAGCAGCCGAAAGCCCGTACCACCAAATCTAAATCCCGGATTGACGATTTTCACGAAATAAAGGATCGCGCCTCAAAGCGCCGAAATGATCATAAGGTGCAGCTGGAAATAAGTATGGAGCGCCTGGGCAGCAAGATCGTGGAGCTGCACAAGGTTTCCAAAAGCTATGAGGATAAACAGCTTCTCAATGGCTTCGAATATAACTTTCAGAAAGGTGAACGCATCGGGATCATTGGAAAAAACGGAACCGGAAAATCAACTTTTCTAAATATCCTCACCGGAAAAATTAAACCTGATGCGGGTAAAGTAACTATTGGTGACACTATAAAGTTCGGCTACTATACCCAGGCAGGAATTAATGTAAAACCGGGGCAGAAAGTAATTGACGTGATTCGGGAATTCGGAGATTTTATTCCGCTGGCAAAAGGTGGCAGATCTCTGCACAGCAATTATTGGAAAGGTTTTTATTTGACCGCAAGAAGCAGTACGATTTTGTTGAGAAACTCAGCGGAGGTGAGAAAAAACGTTTGTATTTGTGTACTATCCTCATCCAAAATCCAAACTTCCTGATCCTGGATGAGCCCACAAACGATTTAGATATCGTAACTCTAAATGTCCTCGAAGATTTCCTCCTCGACTTCCCCGGATGTCTTGTAGTGGTTTCTCACGACAGGTATTTTATGGATAAGATTGTAGACCACCTGTTCGTCTTTAAAGGAAATGCCGAGATAGAAGATTTCCCCGGAAATTACACCGACTACCGCGATTACGAAGCGAGTCAGGCACCGGAAGAAACAGCCAGGCCAAAAGAATCTGCTCCTGTCCAGAAACAACAAAATTCCGCACCTTCTTCCTCTCCCGGACTTTCCTACAATGAGAAAAAGGAATTCGGAAAGCTGGAGAAAGAAATTGCCAATCTCGAAAAGCAAAAAGAGAAGATCCAGTCAAAATTCCTGGAGGAATTAAGTGGCGAGGAAATAGACAAAACCTCCCTGGAACTTCAGAAAGTAATGGATGAAATTGAGACTAAGACGGAAAGGTATTTTGAGTTGGGGGAGAAAATGTAGGGAATGGAAGTACAAAGTTAGAAGGTAGAAGGTAGAAGTTAGAAGTTAGAAGTTAGAAGTTAGAAAATTAGTATAATACGCCACAGCGTGCTTGTGATGTGAAAAAAAAAGCTCCTTCCCTTGTTTTAAGGGAAGGTGGCTTCATTGGCGAAAGACAATGAAGACGGAAGGGTTGCAGAGCGGATGACAAATTTTCTGTTACATAAATCTTTTGCGTAAAGAACAACTTTCTCAAACCCAAGAAACCACCCCGTCCGCCGAGGGCGGCCACCCCTCCTTAAAAAAAGGAGGGGAGCATTTTAATTGCCGTTCAACTAAATTTCTACTGATCACTTTTTCCGGCACCCTTTAGGGTTGGGGTAAAACGGAAAAAGAGTTCTAAGCCTCCTCATCGTGAATCAATTCTTTTCCCCGACCCTAAAGGGAGGAATTGATTCAGAACTTTTGAAATTATAAGATCCGTAAAAAGCTCCTTCCCTTGTTTGAAGGGAAGGTGGCTTCATTGGCGAAAGACAATGAAGACGGAAGGGTTGCAGAGCGGATGACAAATCCTCTGCTACCTGAAATCTTTTGCGTAAGAACAACTTTCACAATTCCCAGGAAACCACCCCGTCCGCCCAGGGCGGCCACCCCTCCTTGAAAAAAGGAGGGGAGCTTGTGAAAGGACCAAAAAGCTCCTTCCCTTGTTTCAAGGGAAGGTGGCTTCATTGGCGAAAGACAATGAAGACGGAAGGGTTGCAGAGCGGATGACAAATTCTCTGCAATCCGAAATCTTTTGCGTAAAGAACAACTTTCTCAAACCCAAGAAACCACCCCGTCCGCCCAGGGCGGCCACCCCTCCTTGAAAAAAGGAGAGGAGCATTTTAATTGCCGTTCAACTAAATTTCTATTGATCACTTTTTCCGGCTCCCTTTAGGGTTGGGGTAAAACGAAAAAAAAAACCGGATGGAAGGTCGCTGAGCAGGCACATCAATAACGCGGAGGTAAAAGAGAGAAAACGAACAACAGGTAAATTATTCTTCCTAAATTCGTTTTAAGATGGATTTTACAAAAAAGGTTCTGTTTAGAACACTCCCTTACCTGAAGAAAGCTGTTAAAACTGAACTTTCCGCAGTTGCTTTGTGTCTTATATTTTTCTTTTCCACTCCTGCCATTGGACAGGAGAAGGAGGCTTTGCATGAATTGTTAGAGGCTATTGAGCAAAGTGCAGAATACGATGCTTTGAAAACGGAGCGCATCAGAAACCTGAAAGCGACTCTTCGTAGCAATACCGATCAAAGCCTGGAGAATCTTTATGTTCTTAACAGCGAGTTATTTGATGAGTACAGGATCTTTAAGCAGGATTCTGCATTTAAATATGCCTTACTAAGCAGGGAGATTGCTGAGGAAATGGGCAGTACTGCTCTCATGGCTGAGACCACTCTGGATCTCGCAAATCTTTGTGTTTCTGCAGGGATGTTTCGGGAAGCTATGGAGTATTTTGAAATTATTGATCCCCAGGAGATTTCCACAGAACTGCAATTTGTTTACTACAGCCTCCTGGGGAGGTGTTATACTGATATGGCAGAGTATAGCAGTATCTATTTTTTCTCCAGCAGGTACGAAGAGATGGTAGAGGAACTTCATCAAAAAGCTCTTACCCTGGTCCCACCTGGCTCCTGGGATCATACTATGTTGAAGGGGTATATGAATTATAGAGCGAATGAACTGGATGAGGCACTGAAAGATTTGCTTCCGCTCATGGAAACTACAGAGGATTTAAGACTTAGAGCCGTGACACATTCAGTTATTGGAGATGTATATACAAAAATGGGAAATTCAGATAAAGCGATTTACCATCTTTCCAGAGCTTCAATTGCCGACATAAAATCTTCAGCAAAAGAAAACCTTGCAATAATTCGTTTGGCAGAACTCCTTTTTAAGGAAGGAGAGGTTAAACTTGCTTCAGCCTTTATTAAAAAAGCAGGACAGGATGCTGAGGATTACGGGGCCCAACAACGTAAGATAAGAGTGGGTGCCATTTTGCCTTTAATTGAAGAACAGGTCGTAGAACAGGTTGAAACTCAAAGAAAGCGGCTTTATGAGCAAAATATCCTGCTTTCCATTCTTCTCCTGTTTGTGGTGGTCCTGGCAATTATTACTTACCTGCAGCTTAGAAGACTAAAAAGGGCACGCCGGGAGATCCTGAGCGCCCACAATGATCTTCAGGTTAAAAATCAGCAGATCATCCTCGTGAATGAGGAAATCAATTCTAAAAATGAACAGCTGAATTCCCTCAACAACAAACTCCTGGAAGCTAACAAGATCAAAGAAGAATATATAGGATTTTTCTTCTCACAGGATGCCGATATCTTTGAAAAATTCCGTGATTTTAAAATCCGGATCCAGAAAGAACTTAAGAAGAATAATATTGACGGCTTAAAATATTTTGTCAACTCTTATGATTTAAAAGGAGAAAAAGAAAAATTACTTCAAAGTTTTGATGAAGCATTTATTAAACTCTTTCCAAATTTCATTGAGGAGTTTAATTCTCTTCTAAAAGAGGGAGAGCAAATTGAATTAAAAGAAGGACAAATCCTCAACAAGGAACTTAGAATTTTTGCATTAATTCGTTTGGGAATAACTCACAACGAAATTATAGCGCAAATTTTGGGATACTCGGTTAATTCTATTTATGCCTATAAGACCAAAATCAGAAAAAAATCTTTGCTAAATAAGAAGGATTTTGATCAAATGCTTCTCGAAAATACTCTCCTTAAGCATTAGAAGCTCCATTTAAACATCTTTTTTTCTATATAAAAGTAGCACCTGAATTAAGTTTAACAACTTGATTTATTGTTATTTATAGTTTTTATTACCGCTATATTTTCTATATACCATTTTCCTCACCCACTTTTGACCTGTTTATCTTCCCATCTTTGTATTCACTAAAGAAAAGAGATACTATTTTCTCTTTTTTGAAGGTGGGTTTGCCTTTTAATAAGAGAAAAAATCTTCCTGAAAACGTATTGCGAGAACCTGATACGCATGGGAACGAAAACGATTGAATCAGGCAGACAGAATAGAAATTTTATTATCAATAATTACTTAATGAACAAAGAAAGTATGAGAAGATTATTTAAAAGCACATGGCTGGTGTTTTTTATGCTGCCGTTGAGCTTTTTTGCCCAGAGCGTGAGTGGGGTGATCACAGAAAGTTCAAATGGAATGCCTATTCCCGGGGTGAATATACTGGTACAGGGAAAAACGAATGGTACAACTTCAGATTTTGATGGGAATTATACCATAGGCAATCTGGAAGAAGGAGATATTCTTAGCTTTTCTTTTGTGGGTTTTACCACCCAGGAAATCCCTTTTACAGGGCAAAGCACTATTAATGTTGAGATGGAGGAAAATCTTGCCGCTCTTGATGAGGTAGTGGTAATAGGGTATGGTACCGTGAGTAGCAGGGATGCTACGGGTGCGGTAGAAAGTGTTACTTCGGAAGAGTTTAATAAAGGCCCATTGGCCACAGTTAAGCGAACTTATTACGGTAAAATAGCCGGGGTTTCTGTTACTTCAGGTGGAGGTGCGCCGGGGGAAGGCCAGAATATTGTTATAAGGGGGCAGGGATCTTTATCCTTAAACAGCTCTCCCTTATTAGTTGTAGACGGTATTCCGCTGGACAATAATTCGGTTGGAGGTTCACGTAATGCGCTGGATTTTATCAATCCTAATGATATAGAGAGCATGACCGTTTTAAAAGATGCTTCTTCTACTGCTATCTACGGCTCGAGAGCTGCAAACGGAGTAATACTTATAACTACCAAACAGGGAAAAGGAAATGATTTTAGGTTTGACTATTCGGGTTCAACCATAATTTCCCGTCCTACAGAATTTGTGGATGTCTTAAGTGCTGATCAATTTAGGACCCTCATTAACGAAGTGGGAAGTGCGGAAGCAATCGCCCGTTTGGGAGAAAGCAATACTAACTGGCAGGAGGAAATTTATACTGAAGCTGTTGGCTATGAACATAATTTAAGCACTACAGGCCGAATAGGTGATTTTATGCCAATGAGAGCTTCTATTGGTTACACCAACAGGGACGGGATTCTACGGGGAGATAATTTCTCCAGAACCACAGCTTCTATTAACCTCAGGCCTAACTTTCTTGACGGAAGTCTAAGGGTGGAACTTAACGGGAGAGGAATGTATACTGAAAACACCTTTGCAAACCGTGATGCTATTGGATCTGCAGTAGATTTTGACCCTACCCAGGGAATATTTGATGCCAACTCTCCTTTTGGAGGTTATTTTACCTGGTTGAATTCTGATAATGTTCAAAACAGCCTTGCGCCTACCAACCCTCTTGCTTTAATAAACCTGAGAGACGATACCGCCGAAGTTAGAAGGTTCATAGGGAATGCAAAAGTAGATTACGATCTCTTCTTTTTTCCGGAGCTTACTGCCACCGTAAATGTTGGGTATGACATAGCCAACAGTCATGGAAGGGTTTTTACTTCTGCACAAATGCCTTCTTCTCAACTGGACTGGAATGGGGCTTATAGTAACTTCATAAATAATGCTGACAATAAATTGTTTGATGCTTACTTAACTTATGATAACGATGCTCAAATTCATTCAGTAAATGCAGTTTTGGGTTACTCCTATCAAATGTTTGATAATGACAATTTTAGTTATGACAGCGAAGCCGAAGAAGAAGGAAATGATTTTGAATTTATAGATAAATGGCGCAGTACTCTCCTCTCCTACTTTGGAAGGGTGAATTACAATTATAAAGACCTAGTATCTTGCCACTGCAACCCTTCGGGCAGATGCTTCTTCAAAATTAAATCCCAGTGATCGCTGGGGCTATTTCCCCTCCTTTGCCATCGCATGGAATATTAATAATGAATCTTTTCTGGTTGATTCTAATGTATTGGATCAGTTAAAATTACGGGTAGGGTATGGAGAGATTGGAAATGTGAACGGTTTGGGAGATTATAATTTCCTTACCAGCTACACCGGAAGCCAAGTCTAACGCCAACTACCAGTTTGGAAATACTTTCTACCAAACCTACCGTCCTGAGGAATATAATGAGAATTTAAGATGGGAAGTTGGTAAGACTTACAATGTAGGTCTGGATTATGCCTTCTTTAACAGCAGGATATCAGGATCTGTCAATGCTTATCTTAAGCAAACCGAAGATCTTATAAGTTTTGTAACTGTAGATCCTTTCACCAATTTCTCCAATGGTATCGATAAAAATATTGGAGATATGGAAAACCGTGGAATTGAATTTGAACTAAATGTCATACCCGTGCAAACAGATGATTTTACCTGGAGCATAGGATATAATGTTTCTTTCAATGAAAATGAGATCACCAATTTACCTGACCAGGTAGAAGTGGGAGGCATTAATGGAGGAACTAAGTAACAATATTCAGTTACATAGAGAAGGATATTCTCCGTTCAGCTTTTGGGTATACAAGCAGGTTTACAATGAAGAAGGAAGACTGATTGAAGGTGCTTATGTAGACCGTGACGGGAATGACCAGATCAATGACAGTGACAGGTATTTATATAAAGACCCATACGCTGATATTATTATGGGGCTAAACACCAATCTAAATTATAAAAACTGGGATTTTTCTGTAGTGAGCAGGGCAAATTTAGGAAACTATGCCTACAACAATATGGCTTCAGCAAAAACCTACTTAGCAAGAGCTTCTGAGAATTCTATTCTTACAAATTTACACGGTGATTTTTACAATACAGGCTTTGAAGCTTTGACTGAAACCAATCTTTTAAGTGATTACTATATCCAGGATGCTTCTTTCTTTAAGATAGATAACATTACCCTGGGATATACCATCAATAACATCTACAAAGAATCAAATTTGAGGTTATTTACCAATGTTCAAAATGTTCTTACAGTTACAGATTTTACAGGGCTTGATCCTGAGATAAGTGGAGGTTTGGATAACAATTTCTATCCTAGACCAAGGTCCTTTGCTTTTGGTGTTAATTACAACTTTTAAAAAAGTATTATGAAAATGAATAGTATCAAAAAATTAATTTTCATCCTAGCCCTCATATTGGTGTCGTGTCATGATGATTTGGATCAATTTCCTATAGACCCGGATAGCTTTACTGAAACGAATGTTTTCGCAAATGCCGATGAAGCTAAAGGAGCCCTGGCTAAGCTTTATGCAAGTTTGGCGCTTACAGGACAAACAGGACCTACAGGAGATGCAGATATCACCAGGTATAGATGAGGGAACTTCTCAGTATACCAGGCTGTTGTTCAGCTTGAATGAACTTACTACAGATAATGCCGTGGTGGGCTGGGGTGACCCGGGATTACCTAATTTACACGGGATGAGCTGGGGAGCGAGTAATGATTTTACAGTAGCTATGTATTACCGTCTTGCCCAGGAGGTTTCTTTTGCCAATTCCTTTATTTCCAATGCCGAAGCTTTAAATGATGACCCACGAGTGACAGCTTATATTGCTGAAGCAAGATTTTTAAGAGCATTTGCTTATTATAATCTAATTGATTTCTACGGAAATGTTCCCCTGGTCACTATGGTTTCTACGGAATTACCGGAGCAGAGCAGTAGAACAGAAGTTTTCAATTTTGTAGAATCTGAACTCCTTGAGATCCAGGAGGTATTAGCTGAAAGCGGAGCAAGTGAATATGGAAGAGTAGATCGTGTTGCCGCCTGGGCCTTACTATCCAAATTATACCTTAATGCTGAAATTTGGATCTAGTGAAGCACGCTATTCAGATGCAGTAACTTATGCGTCACGAGCCATAAACTCCTCCTACTCTATTAACACTACAGATGCTAACGGTAATGGATCAGCCTACGATGAACTCTTTCTTGCCGATAATGATATGAACGGGGCGCAGAAGGAATTCATATTTGCACTGAACTTTGACGGGAACCAATCCAGAACTTTTGGAGGGACTTCTTTCCTTGTTCACGCTGCCATTGGGGGTTCTATGACCGCTTCAGATTTTGGAGTCAACAGGGGGCTGGGGAGGTCTTCGCACTACCAAAGCCCTGGTTAATAAATTTGATTATGCGGTAACAGAGGAAGATGAAAATGGTGATCCAGTAGCCTGGGCAGATGCCAGGGCAATGTTTTATACTGCAGGTCAAAATCTTGAGATCAACACGATCGCAAATACATTTACCGATGGTTATGCCGTAACAAAATTTACAAATATTGATTCTAACGGAGAACCGGGAAGTGATCAGGGTGGTGAATTCGTAGATGCCGATCTTCCTCTTATTCGTATGGCTGAAATTTACCTTACTTACGCTGAAGCTGTTCTTCGTGGTGGTTCCGGTGGGGATTTAGGTACAGCCACAGGATATATCAATGAGTTAAGGGAAAGAGCTTTTGGAGATACTTCAGGAAATATAATAAATGCCGATCTGGATCTACAATTTGTTATAGATGAAAGAGCAAGGGAATTGTACTGGGAAGGCCAAAGAAGAACAGACCTTATAAGGTTTACAGACTTTGTTACCGGGGATTACCTGTGGCCTTTCAAAGGAGGTTCAAGAACAGGGACAGCAGTAGATCCTTTTAGAAGATTATTTCCTCTTCCCTCCAACATAATTTCCATTAACCCCAACCTGACTCAAAATCCCGGTTATTAATATAAACGACTTAAAGCAATGAAAAAATTAGCGAAAATAGGAATAGCATTACTGGCCATAATTAATTTTAGTGCCTGTACGCAGGACGATGAATTTACTTTTACCGCAAAAGAAGATCCCCATGGCATCATGTTTAGCAATGCTGCTACAGGAGCCTACACTCTTACCGCTTCTAACGGTAATAATTTAGCTGAACGTTTTGTTTGGAATGAAGTAGATATGGGAGTACAAACTCCTGTGACTTATGAACTACAGGGATCATCAAGTGAATCTTTCAGCTACATGTCTGTTTTAGCAGAAGGCACTGCTACCAATGCCGCCGTTACCGTGAACCAAATGCTGGATCTTGCTGAAGAAGCCGGGCTGGACAATGATCCCGAAACCGAAGCTCCCAATACCGGAACTCTGTATTTTAGAGTAAGAGCATACGCAGGTAGCGACGCTGCTAACAGTGTGGAACAATTTTCTGATGTTATGAGTATAAACGTAATGTTGCCTGAAGATGATGGCGGAGCAGAAGCACCTAAAATGAACCTCTACCTGGTAGGTGATGCAACTGCTTTTAAGCTGGAGTAATATTAACAATAATACTCCTTTATTCAGGGATGCGGAAAATGAAAACCTTTATTACTATGAAGGCAAATTTAATGTAGGGGCTATTAAACTTCTTGAGATCCTGGGAGAATGGCAGCCACAGTGGGGTATTAAAGATGGGAATTTTACCAACAGTACTATTCTTGGTGGAGATCCTGATGGAATTAATGTAACTACAGCAGGTTTTTACAAGCTTACAGTAAATGTTGATGAAATGACCTATACTTTCACAGAAATCGACGCAAGTAATGCCGCTACTTATACAACTATTGGACTAGTAGGAGAAGGTACAAGCGTGGGATGGCCAAACGAAGATAATCCAACTCCGGATATTGAACTTACAAAATCAACTTTCAATGAGCATATCTGGTATGCACAGAATGTTACTCTTACTGAAGGTTCTATTAAATTCCGTGCAGAGAAAGCCTGGGATGTAAACTGGGGAGCAGGAACTTTTCCTTCCGGTCAGGGTACTTTTGGTGGTCCCGATATTCCGGCTATGGAAGGAACTTATAATGTCTGGTTCAATGACCTTACTTAGCCGTTATTTATTTATTCCGGTTGCTGAATAATATTTAAACCTGAAGGATTTAAAAAATAGCTTCCAGTCGAATCGGGTTGTGGTACCCTCAACCGCACTACCCGATTTGAACCGGAATCGAAACACTGTACAATCTTTCAATATCCATAAAAGATGAAAAGAAGTTATTTATTAAGCTTCCTGCTGGGCTGTGCTTTAAGCTTTACCTCCTGTAGTAGTGATGATGAAGCTGTAACAGTAATAGAAGAACCTACAGATACTACGCTTACATATGAACCGCTCAATCTTGAGGAATACAACAATGGTGACGGAGTAATGATGCAGGCTTTTTACTGGGATGTAGAGCCACGGCATGAATGGTGGGAGGTGCTTACAGTAAAGTTGAAGGTTGGTCTGATGCCGGAATAGATCGAATCTGGCTTCCACCTGCTACCAAAGGTCAGTCAGGGGGTCACTCAATGGGCTATGATGTTTCGGATTATTTTGACTTCGGACAATACCAGCAGCACGGTACGGTTCCTACACGGTTTGGAACTAAGGAAGATCTGGAAAATCTAATAGCAACTGCTCACGAAAACGGACTGGAAGTAATAGCCGATATAGTAATTAACCACAATAGCGGCGGTGGGGAAGAATTCAACCCTTACAGGAACAAATTGACATACACTCTCTTTGATGAGCAGCACGGCAATGCTTCCGGAATGTTCAACAGGGATTATGAAAATTTCTACCCTAACAGTACCAGTCCATTTGACGAGGGCAGCCTTTTTTATGCTGAACAAAACCTGGATCACAATCAGGAATATGTACAAAACTGGCTTTGGAAGGACGAGAATTCCGTAGCAAAATATTATGTGAACGAAATGGGCTTTGATGGCTGGCGTTTTGATTATGTGCTTGGATTTGAGCCCTGGGTCGTGAAGGAATGGATCAATGAAGTTGGAGGATTTTCAGTAGCTGAACTTTGGGATGGCAATGTCAATGTTCTTAAGAATTACGTGGAGGAAACCGGAAGCGGAGCTTTTGATTTTGCCGCATTTTATAAACTGGAAGAAGCATTTGACAGGAATGATGATCTTAATAAATTAACTGAAGAAATGCTGTGGAATACCTATCCTGAAAAGGCAGTTACTTTTACAGCTAATCACGATACAGAGAAAGATACGAATGAGGACAATCGTATTTCGGCAAAAAACAAGTTGAAAGCTTATTCTTTTATTCTTACCCACCCCGGGTATCCTACAATTTTCTATTCAGATTATGAAAATGAAGAATTCCAGGAAGAATTAAATAACCTCATCATCATTCATAATACTTTGGCAACAGGAGATTATGAAGTGCTTTATGTAGATAATGATGAGTATGTAATGAAAAGAAGCGGTACAGGAGAAAATCCCGGATTAATTCTTTACATCACCACCAATTCAAGCACAAAACGACGGGAAGTTTCAATGGCTGGAATAATATAAAGTTAATGGACTACAGTCAAAATACTGCTTATCGTCCTATGACTAGTGAAAATGGCACTGCAGCAATTGAGGCTCCTGCAAATGGATATGCTATATGGTCTATTATGAAGGAAACTTCAGCAGGAGAATAATTTGAAATCTTCTTCGGTTAAAAAATTATGTTTAATAAAGCAGGCGTATACCAGGAGTGATAAAGTATTCGGCTACCACTTTTAATATAACTATGAAGGCAAAAATTATCAGCATATTACTTTCAGCATTCATAGGCTGTCTTTTTAGCCTTAGTGGATATGCACAGATAGAAAGAGTAGAGCCGCCATTTTGGTGGGCAGGAATGCAAAAATCAGAAATTCAGATCCTTTTCTACGGAAAGAATATCGCCGATTACCAGGTATCTCTTCAGGAACAAATCCCTGTCACCGGAGTAATTAAAACTGAAAATCCAAACTACCTGTTCGTTAGTTTGGATACTGAAGGCGTAGAACCCGGATTGTTGCATTTCAATTTTCAGAAGAAAGGCAAAAAATTCACCCGGGAATACGAGCTAAAATCAAGAAGAGAAAATTCTGCACAACGCGAAGGTTTTAGCAGCGAAGATGTAATTTATTTACTGATGCCGGATGGGTTCGCCAATGGCAATCCCGATAATGATTCAGTAGAAGGTTTAACTGACAAAGTCAACAGAGCAGAACAAGGCGGAAGACATGGCGGCGACCTTCAGGGGATACTTAATAACTTGGATTACCTGGAGGATCTGGGTGTCACGGCCATCTGGAGTACACCGCTACTGGAAGATAATGATGCTTAGGTTACTCTTATCACACCTATGCCCAAAGCGATGTCTATAAAATTGATCCCCGCTACGGGAGCAATGAAGACTATAAAGTTTTAGCTTCAGAAATGCACAACCGAGACATGAAGCTCATTATGGACTACGTCACCAACCACTGGGGTGCCGAGCATTGGATGATAAAAGATCTTCCTGCCTACGATTGGATCAACCAATTCCCAGGTTACGCAAATTCCAACTATAGAATGGAAACCCAGTTTGATCCCCACGCCAGTCACCGGGATTACAAATATTGCGTAGAAGGATGGTTTGTAAGAACTATGCCCGATTTAAATCAGGAGAATCCGCTCGTTCTTAATTATCTTATTCAGAATGCGATCTGGTGGATAGAGTATGCCGACCTCGATGGTTTCCGTGTTGATACCTATAGTTATAACGATAAGGAAAGCATTGCAGAGTGGACGAAGACAATTATGGAAGAATATCCCAATTTTAATATAGTTGGGGAAGTCTGGCTTCACGACCAGGCACAAATCTCCTACTGGCAGAAGGATAGTAAAATTGGAGCAATTCAAAACTACAACACCTATTTACCTTCAGTAATGGATTTTACCTTACACGATGCTACAGGAAGTGCATTTTCTGAAGCTGCAGGATGGGACACTGGAATCATGAAGGTTTACAATAATTTTGTCAATGATTTCTTATACCCCGATGTAGACAACCTGCTGGTTTTCCTGGAAAACCACGACAAAATCTACAGTTCAATGAAATTTACGACCAAAATCCTGCAAATTACAAACTAGCCCTCACTCTTATTGCCACTACCAGGGGAATTCCGCAACTGTACTATGGATCTGAAATAGGAATGCGTGGGGACAAAGGAAAAGGAGACGGCGACATTCGCAGGGATTTTCCCGGAGGCTGGCAGGAAGATAATCAAAATGCTTTTCTGGCATCCGGAAGAACAGAACAACAGGAAGAATTTCACAGTTTCACCAAAAAGTTGCTGAACTGGAGGAAATCTGCTGAAGTAATCCACAAAGGAAAACTTGTTCATTTTATTCCTGAAAATAATGTATATGTCTACTTCAGAATATTAAATGATCAAAAGGTAATGGTAATCCTTAATAACAACGAGGAAGAGCAGACCATTGACCTAAAAAGATTTGCAGAACAGCTGCCTGCAAACTCATCATCTGGAAAGGAAATTTTGAGTGGTAACATTGTTCAGTTAAAAGAAAGTTTATCCATAGCAGCCAAAACACCAATGATCATAGAATTTAATTAAGGCACCTGAAATTTAGCAACACCCCTACCCCAATAAATAATAATCTGTTAATCAGCGAGCTTTTAAAAAGCACTGCAATTAACTATAATGGCAGATAAGCCGTATTAATACTTATAACTAAAATGAAAAAAGTCTTTATAATCGCCTGTTTTATTAACCTTCTTTCTGTTAATGCACAGGAAATAAATTCCCCAAATGGTGAATTAAAAATGAAATTTTCACTGAACAAGGCGGGTACTCCCACATACAATCTCACGTACAAGGGCAAAGAGGTTGTAAAACAAAGCAAACTGGGATTAGAATTGAAAAATGATACCACCTCCCTGCTCGATAATTTCGTCCTCCAGGATACTAAAAACTCAACTTTTGATGAAACCTGGCAACCTGTTTGGGGTGAGGAAAAAGAAATACGCAATAACTACAATGAACTTGAAGTCACTCTTAACCAGAAAAAAACCGACAGGAATGTGGTGATAAGGTTTAGATTATTTAATGATGGCCTTGGTTTCAGGTATGAATTTCCATCACAAAAGAACCTTACCTACTTTGTAATTAAAGAAGAGAGGACAGAGTTTGCAATGACAGGAGATCATACAACTTATTGGATCCCCGGTGATTATGATACCCAGGAGTATGACTATACCACTTCCAAACTTTCAGAAATAGGGGATTTGATGGAAAAATCGGTTACTGAGAATGTTTCCCAAACCTCATTTTCTGAAACCGGAGTGCAAACCTCTCTAATGATGAAGACTGAGGATGGACTTTACATTAACCTGCACGAAGCTGCTTTAATAAATTTTCCTGCCATGCACCTTAACCTGGATGACGAAAAAATGGTTTTCACTTCCTGGCTTACTCCTGATGCAGTAGGCGATAAAGGTTATATGCAGGCGCCCGATACCACTCCCTGGCGTACAATCATAGTAAGCGATGATGCCCGTGATATTCTGGCGTCTAAACTCACCTATAATTTAAATGAACCCAATAAAATTGAAGACACTTCCTGGATCACACCTGTGAAATACGTAGGAGTTTGGTGGGAGATGATCACAGGGAAAAGCAGTTGGGCTTATACAGATGATCTACCTACAGTGCAGCTGGGAGTAACCGATTTTGAGAAAGCAAAACCCAACGGAAAGCACGGTGCTACCACAGAAAATGTAAAGAAATACATAGATTTTGCTGCAGAACATGGATTTGATGCAGTACTGGTAGAAGGGTGGAATGTAGGCTGGGAAGACTGGTTTGGGAATTCAAAAGATTATGTCTTTGATTTTGTAACTCCTTATCCCGATTTTGACCACGAAGAAGTTGGAAAATATGCTGAAAGTAAAGGAGTAAAAATAATGATGCACCATGAAACGTCCTCTTCAGTCCGCAATTATGAGCGTCATTTAGATACTGCTTATCAGTTTATGAAAGAGCACGGCTATGATGCTGTAAAAAGCGGATACGTGGGAGATATACTTCCCCGTGGTGAAAATCATTACAGCCAGTGGCTTGTGAATCATTATCAGTATGCCCTTGAAAAAGCAGCTGAATACAAAATAATGGTCAACGCTCATGAAGCAGTAAGGCCTACGGGAATTGCGCGAACTTATCCTAATCTTATTGGTAATGAATCTGCCAGGGGAACAGAATACCAGGCATTTGGTGGCAACAAAGCCAATCATGTTACCATACTTCCATTTACCAGATTAATTGGCGGACCTATGGATTACACTCCGGGTATTTTTGAAATGGATATCAGTAAATTAAATCCTGATAATACTTCGCATGTTAACAGCACCCTTGCAAATCAACTTGCTTTATATGTTACAATGTACAGCCCATTACAAATGGCGGCAGACCTTCCTGAAAATTATAATAGATTCCCGGATGCTTTTCAGTTTATAAAAGATGTACCGCTGGATTGGGACAAAAGTATTTACCTGGAAGCAGAGCCTGGAGAATACATCACTGTAGTGCGTAAAGAAAAAGGAACCGACAGCTGGTACTTAGGTAATGTAAACGGATTGGAGTCCCGTACATCAACTGTAAAATTTGACTTTTTAGATAAAGGCAAAAAATATATCGCCACGATTTATTCGGATGCTAAGGATGCTCATTTTAAGAAAAATCCGCAGGCTTATGAAATAAGAAAAGTTGTAGTGGATAATAAGTCAAAACTTTCCCAGCTTTCTGCTCCCGGAGGAGGCTATGCAATTAGTATTGTACCCAGAAAAATCTGAATTAAAAGGCTTGAAAAAATTATAGTAATCAAATCGTTAAAGTTAAAAAAGGTCTGTTTCTAACGAAGCAGACCTTTTTTAGTTTAGGATATTCACAGATTAGAACTGTTTGTCGTATGTCGTTTTATTATTTCAATTCGTTTTCTTTTAACGAGAGGATATATTCTACCATTTCTCCGGCTTCTTCCTCAGAAAGCTGTGGATGTGGAGCCATTGGCTAAGTCTCCCCAATTTCCTCTACCTCCCAAAAGAATTTTCTCCACCAGCATACCATGTGCCTTATCGTCATCCTTATACCTGTTGGCAATCTCCAGGTAAGATGGACCTATAACGGTTTTATCTACCGCATGACAGGCTCTGCAATCACTATTCTCTATTTGTTCCTTACCTGCTAAAAAGTTTTCTGCTGCTCTCTGGTGACCCATCTCAGCACCTGATATTTCAGCCTCAATTGCCTCCCCCACCTTCACTTCTGTTTTTGTTATAGATCTTGCTCCTTTGGAGTCGGTTACTACTAAAACCACCTCATAAGTCCCCGGCTCATTAAATGTGTATGATGGTTCTACTTCTGTTGATTGTATTTTGCTCCCGGTGAAGGACCAGGCATAGGAAAGCTTTTCATCTTTATCGCGATCAATAGATTCTTTGGCAGAGAAGCTGGCAGTAAAGGGTGCAGCTCCTTCGTTTTTCAACACAGTAGCAACAGCCTGAGGGGAATGATTTTCTTCAGAATATTCAACGCGTACCAGCCGCGCCTTTTCATTTTTCTTAAACCAATCCTGCCCATACTCCAGGATGTACATCGCTCCGTCTGCTCCAAAATCCATATCCATTGGCCTCACCAGTTCCATATTAGGTAAAAACGGCTCCATCTTAACAAGGTCTCCATTTTCATCCATTGTAACAGCAAGGATCCAGTTTCGCATCCACTCATAAATAAAGAATTTACCATTATAGTACTCAGGAAACTTTACCTTTGAATCGCTATACATATCCGAATAAAAAACTGGTCCGGCCATAGCTGTACGTCCTCCCTCCCCTAGTATTGGAAATTCCTGTATGGACTCGTATGGGTACCAGATAAAAGCTTACTGTGCAGGAGGTAAAAGTTCTGATCCTGTATTATTAACCGAGGTGTTCCCTGGTTTAGACGGATTAAATAACTCTCCCAATTCCTCAGCAGCAAAGTCGTACTGGCGGTAGGCTTTATTATCTCCCACAAACATAGGCCAGCCAAAATTTCCGGGCCCCGTGGCCTGATTTATTTCGTCATGTCCTTTTGGACCACGTATGCTGTCTTTGCTTAAGCATCAGGTCCAACTTCCCCCCAGTACAGAAAATTTGTCTTTTTATCTACTGAAATTCGGTAGGGGTTGCGATTACCCATCACATAAATTTCAGGGCGTCCTTTTATAGGAGAATCTTCAGTAAAAAGATTTCCGGGAGGAATGGTGTAGGTGCCGTCATCCTCGGGATGTATACGCAAAATTTTTCCGCGAAGATCATCAGTATTAGCTGCAGTACGACGGGCATCCCAGGAGCTTCTCTAAGCTCTTGCATCAATTGGAGCATATCCCCCTGAATCAAATGGATTAGTGTTATCTCCGGTAGAAAGAAATAAATTACCCTGAGCATCAAAAGCAATTGAGCCACTAAGTATGGCAACACTCCTCCCTTTGTACAGGTACTTCTATAATTCTTTTCTCACTACTCATATCAATTAGATCTTCCTTCAATACAAAACGGGAAAGGACATTTACTAGTTCGGCTCCGGCGGGAGAATAGTAAAGGTAGACCCATTTGTTATTTTGAAAATCCGGATCTACCGCCACTCCCATAAGACCGTCTTCTTCTTCGGAATGTACCTCCAGCTTTCCTGCCAATTTTGTGGTGCCGTTTGAAGCTTTGAATATTTTTATTTCTCCCTTTCGCTCGACAATAAGGACATCTCCATTATTAATTACTGCAAGTTCTGTGGGTTCATCAAGATCTTCAGCCAGTACTACCTGATGAAAATGAGTTTCCTCCGGTACCCGGATCGTAGTGGCTTTAGTATAATCCAGATCCTCCTCCCCTGCAGCCCATAAAATACCACCCAATAAATGTTCTAAAAGAGCCTAGTTCGCTGTAACTCTCATCTGTATGTCCAACACCAGTATAAAAGGCCCTGCCTCCATCGTACTCGTGATACCATATTATAGGATGATCATCGCCATTCTTCCCTCCTTCATAAGTATCTTCATCTAAAGAGGCCAATACATTAATGTCGGGATTAAGAGAGATATAATTGTACCATTCATCAGTCCGTTCCCAATTCTCAGGCAGATGTTTTGTGGAGGGATGGCTGGTATTGTAAACTTTAATGCTGGCTTTTTGTACGGCAGGATGGCTCTCAAAATATCCTCCCACTAATTTGCCATACCATGGCCAATGATATTCGGTGTCAGCAGCGGAATGAATTCCCACAAAACCTCCACCTGCCTGAATAAATCGTTCGAAATCGGCCTGTTGCTTTAATCGAGTACATCTCCTGTAGTATTTAAAAAAACCACCGCATGATATTGCTTTAAATTGTCCTCTGTAAAAGCTGCACTGTTACTTGTCGTATCCATTTGGATTTTATTGTCCTTCCCCAGATTTAGCAGTGCCTCAACCCCGGAAGGAATAGATTTATGTTCAAAACTAAGCAGTTTTAGTGAAGATAAGTAACCGGGTTTCTTTACGTCCACTACAACTATTTATAAGAAGTGCGAATACTATTAGAAAAAAATAAAATTTGTGTATTTTCATTTTAGCTCATTAAAAAACGCAATGTACTCAATCTGTAAATTTTAGATTTAAGTATTTTCACGTTTTTTAGATAAACACCCTGCAATAGGAGTTGTAATGCTTAACCACTATTCCAGGTCATCTCAGCTAAATGAAACAACTCCTATTTCCTTTTCATAATATTCCTAAATTTGGACGGTGTTTTAAATTTTAATCAGCTTTCAATAGTAATCTTTGCTTCAAATGGGCAACATAGAAAACGCAAAACGGAAAAAGCAAAACAGAAAACAGTAATCCCAAAACCCAAAACAATAAACCTCTTCTCCTACATAAAATTCCTCTGGCACTCCACCAATGAACATGGAGTCCACTCTCCCTTTGTCTTTAGTTTACTTACAGAATGCCTCTACAAGAAGGAAAATAAAGCTGCTCACAAAAAGCTTCTTGAATTCAGAAAAACCTTGCTAAATGACAAGAGGGAAATTGAGGTAACCGACTTTGGAGCTAAGCAGCAGGGTTTTTAAATCCAATACCCGTAAAGTTTCTGCCATTGCAAAAAATGCCGGGATTTCAAAAAAAAGAGCTATCCTGCTTAACAAGCTTACCTCCTACCTCGAGATTAAAAATGCATTGGAATTGGGAACTTCCGTAGGTATTTCTTCTGCTTCAATTGCAATGGAAAATAAGGTGAGGTTAACAACAATAGAAGGGTGCCCCGAAACGGCCAAAATCGCAGAAGAGTATTTCCAAAAATTTGAGTTGGAAAATATTCAACTTGAGGTGGGAAGTTTTGAAGAATTCTTTAGTGGAGAGTGGAGAGTGGAGAGTGGAAAGTCAGAGACTGGGAAGAGTGGAGAGTGGAGAGTGGAAAGTGGAAAGTCGAAACTGGAAAAAGGAGAGAGTGGAGAGTGGAGAGTGGAGAGTGAAGATTCAGAATTAACGAACGGAGAAAGTGGAATGTGGAAAGTGGAGAGTGGAGAGTCAGAAGCAATAAAAAGTAAACCGAAAACAGAAAACATTGAAAGAATTTCCAAATTCCAAATTCCAAATTCCAAACAACCAATATCAGAAAACAGAAAACATATAACTGACAACCGACAACCGATAACAGATACCCGCCAACCAACAACCGACCTGATCTACTTCGACGGCAACCACCAAAAAGAAGCTACTCTGGAATACTTCCATAAACTTCTGCCTCTGGCGCATAATGATTCAGTCTTTATTTTTGATGATATTCACTGGTCCAAAGGAATGGAGGAAGCCTGGGAGGAGATCAAGAACCATCCGGAAGTAAGGGTGACGATTGACAGCTTTTTTTGGGGAATGGTATTCTTCCGAAGAGAACAGGAAAAAGAACATTTTATAATTAGATTGTAACATATCAGTCAAAACAGCGTCCTATCTTTACATTAATTTCAGAAGCTATCCATGAGCAAGGTCATTGAATTACATAATATTACCAGGGATTTTCCACTGGGCCATGAAATAATTAAAGTTTTAAAAGGCATCAATCTTGAAATTGAACGCGGGGAATATGTAGCTTTCATGGGACCCTCAGGATCGGGAAAATCTACGCTGATGAACTTACTCGGCTGCCTTGATACGCCAACTTCAGGAAGCTATATCCTGAATGGTAAGGATGTGAGTAAAATGAGTGATGACGAACTTGCAGACATTAGGAATACTGAGATAGGCTTCGTCTTTCAGACCTTTAACCTGCTGCCCAGAACTACCGCTCTTGAGAATGTTGCTTTACCGATGGTGTACGCCGGAGCATCTAAATCTGCCAGAACTGCCAGAGCTACAGAAGTTTTGAAGAACGTTGGGCTCGCCGACAGAATGGACCATAAACCAAATCAGTTATCAGGAGGTCAGCGGCAACGGGTGGCAGTAGGCCGTGCATTGGTAAATAACCCCTCGATCATCCTGGCCGATGAACCAACCGGAAACCTGGATTCAAAAACTTCCGTAGAAATCATGCATCTCTTTGATGACATTCACGCTGCAGGAAACACTGTAATCCTCGTAACTCACGAAGAAGAAATTGCACTGCACGCTCACAGGGTAATCCGCTTACGTGATGGGGTGATTGAAAGTGATGAGAAGCGAAGTGAGAAGGTAGAAGTACGAAGTTAGAAGTACGAAGTTGGAAGTCCGAAGTCGGAAGTTGGAAGTTGGAAGTTAGAAGTTATAAGTTATAAGTTATAAGTTATAAATAGAAAGTTTTGTTCCGTCCCTGATTGCGACTCCGTGCCAGCATTAGGTGCTAGAAGTGCAAATTTAGAATTTGGAAGCAGTCACGGATCACAGATCCGCGCCAGCACGTTGAATTAAGAGGCCAGAATTAAGCCTGCCCGCCGTGGCGGGAGACAAGACTTTAAATTGAAATAAGATCTGCGGAAATCTGCGAGTTCTGCGGGAAAAAAATATAGAAGTACGAAATTAGAAGTGCAAAATTAAAATCACGAGTCTCAAATTCTGCGAGTTCTGCGGGAAAATTTTGCAACTGTAACCTTTAACAGACTCTATTACCCGCTGTTACTTTCCACTCTCCACTCTCCACTTTTTCCTTTCCCCTCTCTACTTTTTAGAACATTTTTCACCTACTCAAATCAATTTCTTAACTTGTAATAAATTTACCTAAATGCTGGATTTCGATCGGGAAACATGGATTTACATAGGATTAATAGGATTTTTTCTGTTCTACTATTTCTACAGCTCCCGTAGGGCGAAAAGCGAGCGGAGAGCAAGAAAGAATCAGAGCTTTAGAAGAAGATACCTTGAACGCAAAAAAGAATTAAACAAAGAAGATGATCTTCCCGCTGATGGTTCGAGAGTTGGAAGACTCAAGAACCAAGAAACAAGAGGCAAGAATCAAGAATCAAGAGGCAAGAAGCAGGAATAAAAGGAGCTATTATTTCAGACTTCAAGTTTCAGATACGGCTTACAAAAAAGATTTAACACGAATAGAAAACGGTAAACAGAAAACGGTAAACAAAACTCAGTTTATCAAAATAATAAAGAAAGAACCGAGAACTAACAACCTACAACTGAGAACAGAGAACTGAGAACAGAGAACCAACAACTGACAACCTAGAATTGAGAACTAAAAATGAAAATATACACTAAAACTAAGCGACAAAGGCACCACTTCACTTTTTGGAGGAACCCGTGTCCCGAAGCATCATATTCGCATTGAAAGCTATGGAACAATTGATGAACTTAACGCGCACATTGGCCTCGTGAAAGATCAGGATTGTGGAGAGCATACCAGGAAAATCCTGAACCGGGTGCAGGACTGGCTATTTACTATTGGTTCTACGCTTGCCACTGAACCTGAAAAAGCCACCCTTAAAAATGGTAAGGAACGGCTTACAATTCCTAAGATTACATTTGAAGACATAGAGCTGCTGGAATTGGAAATGGACCGGATGAATGAGGAGCTGCCGGAGATGACACACTTCGTGCTTCCGGGTGGGCATCAATCTGTGTCATTCTGTCACATAGCCCGTTGCGTGTGCCGTCGTGCTGAGAGAAATGCCACTGCTTTACACGAATTAAATCCCTTTGACGAGCTCATTTTGCAATACCTGAACCGACTCTCTGACTACCTCTTTGTGCTGGCACGGAAATTGTCCAAAGACTTACACGCAGACGAAGTTAAATGGATCCCTCAAAAGGGATAATTCCCCGCCTGTTTTTTCCTCTACACTGGGCGGAAAATTTTTACAACAAGCCCACAAGAGTACGTTCATTTTATTATTGATATAATAATAGATTTTTTTCTTGCTTATTACCGCAAAAAATTTATTTTTGCAAAAATTAAAACCCGATAATCAATGTATTGGACTTTAGAACTCGCATCCTATCTTAGTGATGCACCCTGGTTAACAACAAAAGATGAGTTGATCGATTATGCCATTCGAACAGGCGCTCCGCTGGAAGTAGTGGAAAACCTTCAGTCTATTGAAGATGAAGGGGATTCATATGACTCTATTGAAGAGATCTGGCCTGATTATCCTACGGATGAGGATTATCTCTGGAACGAGGACGAATATTAAAAACATTACGCAGGATAGCAAAAAGGTCTCAATATTGAGGCTTTTTTTTTGCGTACATTTGAAACATATTAAACACAAAAAACTATGAGTTTTTTAGATTCTGTATTAAAAGTATTTGTTGGCGACAAGTCTAAAAAAGACGTCAAAGAAATACAACCTATAGTAGACAAAATAAAAGCCCTTGAGAAAGAATTTGAGGCGCTTTCCCTTGATGAGCTTCGCGCAAAGACAGTAGAATTCAAAAAGAAGATTGCTGATGCTACCGCCGATATAAATCAGAAGATCACAGATCTAAACAAGGAAGCCGATGAGAGCGATGATATCACCCGTAATGAAGACATTTATGCCGAAATAGATGCCCTGAAAGATAAAAGATATGAGGCCAGTGAAGCTGTTCTCAACGAAATTCTTCCGCAGGCATTTGCGACGGTTAAAGAAACTGCAAAACGTTTTGTAGCTAATCCTACAATGAGAGTTGAGGCAACAGCTTTTGATCGTGAAATTTCAGCAGAGAAACCTTATGTAGAGCTTGATGGTGATCACGCTGTATGGAGCAACTCCTGGGATGCAGCCGGAAAACCCATTACCTGGGATATGGTACACTACGATGTGCAGCTTATTGGTGGTGTGGCAATGCACCAGGGAAAAATTGCAGAAATGCAGACCGGGGAAGGTAAAACCCTTGTGGCTACCCTTCCTATGTATCTCAATGCCCTTGCGGGAAACGGGGTGCATCTTATTACAGTGAACGATTATCTTGCCAAGCGTGACAGTGCGTGGATGGCACCTATCTTTGAATTCCACGGCCTTACAGTAGATTGTATAGATTACCACCGTCCAAATTCGGCAGCCAGAAGAAAAGCATATAATGCGGATATAACTTACGGAACGAACAACGAATTCGGATTTGATTACCTGCGTGATAACATGTCTCACGCTCCGGATGATCTTGTACAACGTCCGCACAATTATGCGATTGTGGATGAGGTGGATTCGGTGTTGATCGATGATGCTCGTACCCCGCTTATTATATCCGGGCCTATTCCAAAAGGTGATGTACACGAGTTTGAGGTTTTAAAACCTGCGATTCACAACATAGTAGAAGTACAGCGACAACATCTTACAAAGATCCTTGCTGAAGCAAAAAAACTTATCGCTGCCGGAAAGACTGAAGAAGGTGGACTGCAACTGTTACGTGTACACCGCGGACTTCCGAAAAACAAAGCACTCATTAAATATTTAAGTGAGGAAGGTATTCGTCAACTCCTTCAAAAAACTGAAAATAAATATATGGCAGACAACAACCGGGAAATGCCTACGGTTGATGAAGAGCTGTATTTTGTGATTGAAGAGAAAAACAACCAAATAGATCTTACCGACAAAGGAATTGAGTTTCTTTCAGGTAAAGATGATCCGGACTTTTTCGTGATGCCGGAGATAGGCATGGAAATCGCCAAAATTGAAAAACAAAATCTTTCTAAAGAAGAAGAAGCTGAGAAAAAAGAAGATCTTTTCCGCGAGTACAGTGTGAAAAGCGAGCGTATTCATACGCTGAGACAACTGCTGAAAGCTTATACTCTTTTTGAAAAAGATACTGAATATGTAGTTATCGAAAACAAGGTGAAAATTGTTGACGAACAAACAGGACGTATTATGGAAGGCCGCCGTTACAGCGATGGTCTCCACCAGGCTATAGAGGCCAAGGAGAATGTAAAGATCGAAGATGCAACCCAGACTTTTGCAACTATTACCCTTCAAAACTACTTCAGGATGTACCGAAAACTTTCGGGGATGACTGGTACAGCTGTTACTGAAGCAGGTGAATTCTGGGAAATATATAAAATGGATGTGGTTGAAATTCCTACCAATCGCCCTATTGCACGTGCAGATAAAGAAGATCTCGTTTATAAGACTAAAAGAGAGAAATATAACGCAGTTATTGAGGAAGTGACAAATCTTTCTCATGCCGGAAGACCTGTTCTTATTGGAACAACTTCCGTAGAGATTTCAGAATTATTGAGCCGTATGCTTACGCTTCGAAAAGTACCTCATAACGTACTGAACGCGAAACTGCATAAAAAAGAAGCCGATATTGTTGCCGAAGCAGGTAACTCAGGAATTGTGACCATCGCCACTAACATGGCAGGTCGTGGTACCGACATTAAACTGAGTCCGGATGTTAAGAAAGCCGGGGGTCTCGCCATAATAGGTACTGAACGTCACGATTCAAGACGTGTTGACAGGCAGCTGCGAGGTCGTGCTTACCGTCAGGGAGATCCGGGAAGTTCTCAGTTTTACGTATCTCTTGAAGATAATCTTATGAGATTGTTTGGTTCTGAACGTATTGCCAAACTTATGGACCGTATGGGACTTGAAGAAGGTGAAGTAATTCAGCATTCCATGATTTCCAAGTCTATTGAAAGGGCTCAGAAAAAAGTGGAAGAGAACAACTTTGGAGTCCGTAAGCGATTGCTGGAATATGATGATGTGATGAATGCACAGAGAGAAGTGATCTACAAACGTCGTTACCACGCATTATTTGGAGACAGGTTGAAGGTGGATATTGCCAATATGATCTTTGATACTGCGGAAGTTATTACCGAAACCAATAAAATGGCTACGGACTTTAAGAACTTCGAATTTGAGCTTATTAGATATTTCTCCATGAGTTCTCCTGTGACCGAAGATCAGTTTGCAAAGATGGATGTTCAGAAAATTGCTTAGCGAAGTTTACAAGGCGGCATACGAACATTATCACACGAAGATGGATCGTACTGCAAAAACTGCATATCCTATTATAAAGCAGGTTTATGAGGACGAATCAAATAATTTTGAAAGAATTGCAGTTCCTTTTACCGATGGTACAAAGAGCCTGCAGGTTGTAACAAATCTGGAGAAAGCTTATGAAACTGAAGGAAAGCAACTAACAAAAGATTTTGAAAAGAACATCACCCTGGCTATAATTGATGATTCCTGGAAGACACACCTGCGGAAGATGGATGAGTTAAAGCAGAGTGTTCAGCTTGCGGTTCACGAACAAAAAGATCCACTTCTTATTTACAAGTTTGAGGCTTTTGAATTGTTCAAAGTGATGATTGACCAGGTGAATAAGGACGTTATCTCCTTCCTGTTTAAAGGTGAAATTCCTGAAGGAAACACTCAAAACATCAGGGAAGCACGACAAACCAGACCAAAGGAAAAAGTTGAGACCAACAAGGAGGAAATTCCAAATATGGATGAGCGGGCAGCTCAAAGTCGCGCTGCAGGTCAAAGAACTCAGCAACGCCCGCAGGTTACTGAAACAATTGTAAGAGAACAGCCGAAAATCGGCCGTAATGATAAAGTTACCCTGAAGAATGTAATGTCAGGGGAAACTAAATCAATGAAATACAAGCAGGCCATTCCTCTTTTAGACAAAGGAGATTGGGTACTGACGGGGAACCAATAGTTTCTTGTTGTAGACTTGCAAATCCTATTATGTATATAAAAACCTGAAGTGTAATGCTTCAGGTTTTTTTTGATTACAAATTGAGGCTAACCTGGTTTAATTGACAGGCGAAGTATGTTATTTCTCTCTACTTGTTATGTCCCCCCGAGCGCAGTCGAGGGGTCTCTATATAGCAGGATCATCCTAAGAAGAAGGACTCGACTGCGCTCGACCTGACAGTATTATTTCAACAGAGGTAATTCCAACTTTTTCCACGCCATCCTCGGAATAATTCATAGCATCCTCATTAGATTATACAGGTAAGTGTCCCCCCGAGCGCAGTCGAGGGGTCTCTATGTAGCAGGTTCATCCTTAGAAGAAGGTCTCGACTGCGCTCGACCTGACAGCACAAGTTCAACAGAGGTAACTCCCAGCTCTTTCCACGTCATCCTCGGAATTCATAGCATCCTCATTAGCTTTCAAAGGTAAGTGACCCCAGAGCGTAGTCGAAGGGTCCTTATGTACCAATTATTCTAAGAAGGAGGTCTCGACTGCGCTCGACCTGACAGTACTGTTTCAACAGAGGTAATTTCCCCTCTTTCAACGTCATCCCGATATTATTACATTATCCAAGATTTCACAGGCAAATGTCCCCCCGAGCGCAGTCGAGGGGTCTCTATGTAGCAGGATCATCCTTAGAAGAAGGTCTCGACTGCGCTCGACCTGACAGTACTGGTTCAACAGAGGTAATTCCCAGCTCTTTCCACGTCATCCTGGTATAATTCCTAGCATTCGCATTAGATTATACAGGTAAGTGTCCCCCCGAGCGCAGTCGAGGGGTCTTTATGTAGCAGGATTATCCCAAGAAGAAGGTATCGACTGCGCTCGACCTGACAGTACTTTTTCAACAGAGGTAATTTCCACTCTTTCAACGTCATCCCGATGTTATTACATTATCCAAGATTTCACAGGCAAATGTCCCCCCGAGCGCAGTCGAGGGGTCCTTATGTAACGGGATCATTCTAAAGAGAAGGTCTCGACTGCGCTCGACCTGACAGTATGGGATTTTCCTATTGCCTTTCGATCAACCTCTTCAAAAACGGAATTTCCAGTAGAAACAGCGCAACAAAAGCTATGGCCCACGTCATTGTTTGGGAGAGCTCAATTTTGGGAACAGAGAAGCTGTTGAAGTCCGGTAAAGAGAAATTTGAAATTAAAGAGTAGCCAGTATTCATTTGGTAAAAGCCAAAAAAGGCTATTCCTATAATACTAAAAATTATTGTCCACGCCTGACGGGAGATGAGCGGTTTATATTCAAAAACCGCCTTCTTTACTGCAATTGCCTTCATTACATTTGCTGAAAAATCTATTGAAGGTTTTTCCAAACCTGCATCTTTCATCATCTTTTGCATCAGCAATTCTTCTCTAGACCGCTTTTCCATTGTTCACCTAATTTTTCCTGATTAATATAATTCTCCAGAAATGTAAATAATAATTTCCTGCTTCGGAATAATTTCACCTTTACGTTGTCTTCTCCTATCTTCATAACCTGAGCAATTTCTTTGACTGACTGTTCTTCGAAATAATATAAAGTAATAATGACAGCCTCCTGTTCAGGTAATCTTAAAATACATCTTTTTATTATTTCTGAACGCTCATCATTCAACATACTTTCCAGCCCGCTCTCCACGTGATTCAGAATATCTTCAGTTATATCTTCAACTAATTCTGAAGTTCGGGTAGTGGAAATTTTTCTTAGTCTGTCCAGGCTTTTTCTGTAGGCAATCCTATAGAGCCAGGTTGAAAATTTTGATTCCCCCTAAATCCCGGCAAAGCCTCGTAAGCTTTCAGGAATGTATTCTGTGCCACCTCCTCGGCTTCTTCCCTCACCTTCAGCATCCGGAAAATAAGCGTAAAGATATAGTGCTGATATCTTTCCACCAATATGCCAAAGGCCCGGGTGTCTCCGTGCATAGCCTTTTCAACAAAATACTGGTCAGTCTGATGGTTCATTATTATACATAGGACGTGTAAAACTTGCGTAAGGTTACAGAAGTATGAACAAAAAATTTTTTTATGTTATTTGTAACTGCTTGAAAAAGCTTACGTCCTATAGAAAAACGAACAGTCAATTATCAAAATTTAAATTTTACATCTATGGGATCAGAAGTTATTATTTTCACAGTTTTTTTCGCCGTTATATTCGGAATCTACTATCTCTACATCACCGCCCGTAACAGGGAGCGAATGGCTTTAATTGAAAAAGGAGCCGATGCCACTATTTTTTACACCGGAAAACGCAGCGTCACGCTGTATGGAAAGTGATCGTGCTCAATTTGGCGTTGCTGCTAATGGGGATAGGTGCGGGAATTATTTTGGGAAGTATTTTACAAACCACTATAAATTTTAATTCTGGTGCAATTATGCCCGGAACTATCTTTTTAATGGCAGGTACAGGATTATTAATTGGATTCTTCATTACAAAAAAGATGAATGAAGACGCTTAGAAATATGTCTCCTAATTATTAAAAGTCGCTATAATAAAGCGGCTTTTTTGTTTCCTTCCGTCATGCGAAACGGTTCCTTTTTTGGAACAGATGTAACAATCTCATCTGCTGGATGTAAGTCAAGCTTGTGCTCCTATTCATGAGATTGCCACACTCAGGGAGATATTCTCTTACGACACGCTACTCTTCTTCGCTCGCAATGATGGAAATATAAATTTAAACTGCACTTCCCACTTCTACCTTCTACCTTCTACCTTCTACCTTCTAACTTCCTTCACTTAATCTTCAGCAACAAATTAGGATCAGGGCAGTTTTTTAAATAGAAATCCAGGTCTTCTTTTGCGGCTACACCGGGATAATCCCCGGAATTTCCTTGCAGGTCTTCTATGATCTGAAAGTGTAAATGTGGGGCATAGTCTCCATTAACTTTTGAGGAACCTAAAACGGCTATCTTGTCACCTGCTTCCACTATTTGTCCAAATGCCAGATTTGCAATTGACTTCCTGCTTAAGTGACCATAAAGGGTGTAGAAAGTTTTTTCAGCATAAATGTGTTCCAGGATAATAGTCGGACCATAATTCCCGAAGCCTTCATTGTCCTGAAAACTGTGCACCGTCCCATCCAGAGGTGCTAAAACTGCGGTTCCTGCATCGCACCATAAATCCAGTCCAATATGAATATTTCGGGGAGAGGGAGTATTTTCATCATTAAATATTACACTGCGCTGATAAAGATTACGCTTCTCATTATAACCCCCATATGCGATTTTGCGTTTTTTTGAAGCCACATAATCGCTTATGTATTTTTTATACTCTCCGGCAGAAGGGATTTCAATTTTATTTAAATCTTTATTCTTGCCGGAGAGGTCTATATGTATATAATCTTTCTTCTTGTATTCTGAATCTATTACAGGAGTAAAACCCTCTGTACAATCTCGTATAAGTTCGGAGAACTCCAGTGTCGCCATTGGTTACTTTTTTCTCAAAAATAACCTATTTAATTATAATATCACTAAAAGTTGCGTTAATGGAAACAGTCCTGTTAGCATTGCCGGAACCATAGTATCCATTGAGCATTTGTTTGTCATAAGAACTCGTAGATTTCACTGTGGAAGCCTTCGGATACTGGATTTCACTCTGCGATCCATTATAGTTAAAATTAAGAGCTGCCTGTGGCAGGTTAAGTACTAAATCACTGTTTTTTAAGGAAATATCCAGGTTCCTGAAATTCGGACTTAGCTTGCCAACAACTAACTCTCCAAAGGTTCCGGAAAGGACTCCGGTCTCCTCAATCTCCTTAATGTTTACGTCACTGGAATTTGAGGTCAATTTAATACTTGTTGCTTTATTAATCACACAGCTTTGTACATAACTGGTATTAAGAACCCCATACTTCCACTCATTAATTGTTATAGGAGTGTAAGAAGCTTTTACATCGGTTCCATTCCCGTCCAGGATATTTGCTATTAGTTTGCTGTGAGTGAGATTAGCTTTTAAATTAGTAGTTCTTTGACCCAGGTTAACCTCCCCATATCTTACATCCAGGTTCAGGTTTGCTTTTGCAGGTACTTTTACTTTTAAAAACCTAGTTGGCCTTAGTCATTCCTTTCAATGCAGGGACTTTTGGAGCATCTCCTCCCTGGCCCTCAAATTGTTTCGCAAAATCTTCTCCCCACTTTTCCATTCCGGCACCAAAACTCTCAGCCCATTTCTCCATGGATTTCTCAAACTTCTCGCCGTTTTTTTCCATCTCCTTCTCTACATTCTTTCCCCACACTTCTGCATTTTTCTCAAACTGCTCTGCCCATTTTTCCATAGAAACTTCAAAGTCTTTTCCAAATTTCTCTTCAATTTGTTTTTCAAACTTTTGCATATATTTCTCTCCGTCCTTTTGGTAAGCTTCATAGTCAAAATTGACATTTCCCATTTTAGAAGCAAATTCGGGAGGAAGAGGTGGGTTATTAGCAATGTTCTCTAACATCGGGGCCACCATCTCTGTCATTAAAGGTGCCAGCATATCCTGAAGATGACCCATTGACTGGGTGAGAGAAGCCACATCCATATCAGGATGTTTTCCCATTGCCCCGGAAGCTGAAGAACGTATGGTAATTTCTCCTGCATTACCTGATGTTTCAAAATTCCAACTGTCCAGCAGCGTCTTTGCCTCTGCAGAGCTTAGCTTCCCATCTACATAAGCTTCAATTTGGACTTCATTTTTATCCCAGGTTTCAAACACCACATTTGTGTGCCGGGCGTCCAGATTTATTTTAACATCGCTGTTGGTCTTATAGGATTTCTCCAATTTTTTGTTTTGGGAAAAAGCCGTAGCTGTAAACAGAAGTAACAGCATCATTAAGAATTTAGGCCTGGAAGGTTCTCATAGCTTGTATTTTTTGAATTCTTTATTTCTTTTAATTTGTTCTTTAGCTTTAGCAGCAACTCCAATCTTAATTGGAGGTTTGCTATCATAGCTTCAACGGTTTGTTCATTCGGGTTTTCAGTTAATTCAGCATTAAGGCGTTGATACTCCTTATCCAACTCTTCCAGTTGCAGCATAAAAGCATCAATAAGAGCTTTATTATCGTTGTTGATCTCAAGTTTGGCCAGTTCTAAATTGATACTCGCCAGGTAGTAATTCTCAATTTGTTTAAACTCAGGGGAAACATCGCTTAGCTGGAATTGTTTTTCATTTAGCAATTCTTCTTCAGGCGCTTCCTCAGTTGGGGTATCTACTATTTCTGTATCATTTGTAACAGGAGCGGGATTGTTGAAAAAGAACAATCCTATTCCAATTGCTACCACCAGCACAGCTGCAATACTCAGCAAGTAATAGCTAGTGTTAGATTTTTTTTGAGGTAATTCTTTATTTAGCCGTGCTTCGAAACGTTTCTCATGGCCTTTATTTAATTTTTCTGTAGAGTCGGAATCCTGATTCCTAAGCATCTCTCTAATATCCTGTGCCATCTTTTACTGTTTTTAGTTCGTCCTGTAATTTCTTTTTTCCCCGGTGCACCAGGGTTCTGGATGCCACCTGCGATATTTTTAGAATGTCTGCAATTTCTTCGTGATCATATCCTTCAATAAGGTAAAGCATCAAAGGATATTTATATTTTTCCGGCAACTCCTCCATTGCCTTTTTTACCTGCTCCACTCCTATTCCATCATCTACCTGCCAGTTATTATCCTCTTCGACAGTGCCAAGTATATGTTCATTAAGCGCAACGAGTTCCAGTTTCTTAGCCTTTAGTTTATCAATACATTTGTTGATCACGATACGCTTAAGCCAGGCTCCAAAGGTCACATCTCCCTGGTACTGGTGAAGCTTTGCAAATGCTTTAATAAAAGCTTCCTGCATTGCATCCTCCGCTTCAAACGGATCTCTTAAAAATCTTCTTGCCACTATGAACATGCCGTCGCAGTAGCGATTGTACAACTTAAGTTGTGCTTTCCGGTCATTAGCGTGACAATCTGCTATTAGTTGTTGCATTGACTTATTAATTGGTTAGCTGGTATCATAAAGACGAAGGAAAAAAACTAGTGTTGCAAAAATTGCATTTTATTCTGAAAAATTTTCAGCAATTGTTATCATTGCTGAAGGAATGCTTTAATTTAGTGGATTGGCATAGTTTTAGGACAATTAAAATTGAAGAAAAACTGAAATGAGCAAAAATCTTACATTAGGACTGAAGATTGCTTACGGACTTCTGGTAATAGTACTTGTGTTCCTGTTTTTCAACAGGTATTCTACAAAAGCTCATAGCCCTGAAGACACAATTGTTTATCAGGAGGCAGAGCTGGAGCTGGAGGTCTTCTACAACCGCCCTTATAAAAAGGAGCGGGAAATCTTTGGTAGCCTCGTACCCTACGACCAGGTGTGGAGAACTGGTGCCAACGAAGCAACTACTTTCACCACAAACGAAGACCTGCTAATCGACGGATCTTTCCTGGCAGCAGGAAAATACACACTCTGGACGATCCCGGGAGAGAAATCCTGGAAAGTCATCTTTAATTCAAAAATGTATCCCTGGGGCATAGATGCAGATAAAAAGCCATACCGCGATCCGGAATTTGATTCGCTTGTAATCGAAGTGCTTAGTGAGAGAAACTAATGAAGTAGTGGAACAATTTACAATTTACTTCGACAGGGCAAACGACCTGGTTTTTATGAACCTAACCTGGGATGAAACAATAATTACAGTACCTCTTACAAAAACAGAAGAAGCGCCTGTAGCGCTTCTTCATCCCAATTAAATAGTGTTGTTGCTTTTACTCCTCGTCCAGTAGAAGATTGAGCGTAACATCAATGTTATCCCTTGTAGCTCTTGAATAAGGACAAATTTCGTGGGCTTCATTAACCAGCTTTTCACCTGTTTCTACGTCTACTCCCGGGAGGTATGAATCAAGAACTACAGAAAGTTGTAAGTCATCTTCTTCCGTCTTCCCCAATTTGACGGTGGCAGTGACATTAAAATCACCAAGATCTACTTTATGTTTTTTTGCCACTATCTGGAGAGCGCTACCATAGCAGGCAGAATATCCGGCTGCAAATAGTTGTTCAGGATTGGTTTGTTTTTCACCTTTACCTCCAAGTCCTTTAGGCATACTCACTCTAAAGTCCAGGATACCGTCATCACTTTTCACATGACCTTCCCGGCCTCCGGAAGTTGTAACCGTGGCTTTATACAATGTTTTCATCGTCTTTACAATTTTAATTAATTTTATGAAGATAGGAATATACCACCTATTGCAGTTTGCATCAAAGGAAGTTTCCTAAATTTGTCATAAATATAAATTTCCGCTTTGGCTGAACCCACCGATAAATCTGCTTTGAATGAATCTGAAGGTACTCCTCATTCTCCAAAAATTAATCCAGCTTCAGTAGCCAGAATAAAGGCCTTCAGAAAAAAGGAGGTGACAGAAGAGCAATTGGTTGAACAGTTGTTATCAGGAAACAAAACTGCACTTGGAAAGGCAATAACTTTGGTAGAAAGCAACCAGGAAAAACATCTCTCAAAAGCTGAAAAAATTATTGAAGCCTGCCTGCCTCACTCTCAAAGATCTATTAGAATAGGTATTACAGGAGTTCCCGGCGTAGGTAAAAGCACTTTTATAGAAGCCTTTGGAAGCTATCTTGTTGAACAGGGAAAAAAAGTGGCAGTGCTGGCTGTAGATCCCTCCAGCTCCGTCTCTCATGGCAGTATCCTTGGCGACAAAACCAGGATGGAAAAGCTGGTGACACTGGAAAATGCTTTTATAAGACCATCCCCATCTGGAGATTCCCTGGGTGGAGTAGCACGAAAAACCAGGGAAAGTATTATATTATGTGAGGCGGCTTAGTTTTGATGTGCTGTTAATAGAAACTGTGGGTGTTGGCCAAAGTGAAACCACTGTACACAGCATGACCGATTTTTTCCTGTTGCTGAAACTGGCAGGTGCCGGGGATGAACTCCAGGGAATAAAACGGGGAATTATTGAAATGGCCGACCTCATCGTGATCAACAAAGCCGATGGAGAAAATAAAAAAGCCGCAAGGGAAGCCCGCCTGGAATTTAAAAGGGCATTACATTTGTACCCTCCAAAAGAAAGTGACTGGCAGCCAAAGGTGCTTTTAAGCAGTGCTCTCGAAAATATTGGAATAAATGAAATTGCTGATTTAATAGAGGAGTACAAATTGCTCACCACCAATAATGGCCATTTTGAAGTTAACCGCCACAGGCAGAATAAATTTTGGCTCCTTCAAACAATTAATGAGCATTTAAAGAACCTAGGTTTTACAGACATCCAAAAATTCAGAGCGAGTTAAAGGAACAGTTAAAGGCGATAGAAGAGAAAAAAACAAGCCCGTTTACTGCGGCGAAATATTTACTAAGATTGTGGGATGAAGTATGACTTTACAATAATAATTCCGGTTTATAACGAATCGGAAAGCCTTGAAAGATTAGAGCAGAAGCTAAAAGAATACCTGCAAAGAGCATCCCGAAAAACCTGTATAATCCTTGTGGATGACGGGTCTACAGATGGCAGTACTGAAATTATAAGGGAAATCACGTCCAGAAATTCTGATTTTTACAGAATAGTTTTTAAAGAAAATGCAGGAAAAGGTGCAGCTTTAAAGGCTGGTTTTGAAGCGACTACCAGCCCTCTTTTGGGTTATATGGATGCAGATCTTCAAACCCATCCTGAAGATTTTGAGCGCTTACTGCCTTTCTCACAGGAATATGAACTGGTAATCTACTGGAGACAGGTAAGAGAGGACACAGGAGTTAAGAAGCTCTCTTCCAAAGTTGGTAACGCAGTTCGAAATTTATTTATTAATGACGATATCCACGATTCCGGGTGTCCCTTAAAGGTCATACATACGAAAAACGCTCAACAAATTCCTATGTTAACTAGTTTGCAAAGATTTATTCCTGCGATGATCCTGCTACAGAAGGGCCGGATTAAAGAAGTACCCATTCCTCATTATCCACGGCGTGCGGGAGTATCTAAATACTCTTTTAAGAACAGGCTCCTTGGTCCCTTGTTTGACTGTTTTGGCTATGTTTGGATGAAGAAGACCTACATCAATTACGAAATCAAAGAAAAAAATCTGGATTAAGGTGAATCTTATTAAACACCTCTACCATCGATATCCTGAAATTCTGCTTTCTCTCACTGGAGCAATGGTATTTCTTTTAAACCTCGATTTGCTATTTGTAAATATTATGGAAGCCAGAAATTTCATCACCGCCAGGGAGATGCTGGAATTTAACAACTGGATATTTACGACTATGAACGAAGTGCCGAGGTATCAAAAGCCTCCATTACCAACCTGGTTAACGGCAATATCTGCAGCTGTTTTTGGTAAGGAGAATGTATATGCCTACAGGTTACTGACCGCTCTGGCATCCATTTTTCTGGTTTTGATGGTTTATAGGATACAGCTTAAATTAAGTATTCAAAAGTCTTTGGCCTTTGGCAGCAGTATTATTCTCGCCACCTCATTTTACATTTTCTTTGCCGGACGCGAGGGACAATGGGATATTTTCACCCATAGCTTTATGGCTGGTAGTATTTACTTTCTACTGCAACTATTGACCTCCGGCCGCAGTACTTACCGTGCAGCCTTATTAGCTAGGTTTATTTTTGGGAGCCTCTATTATGAGCAAAGGTCCTGTGTCTTTATACGCCCTTTTTCTTCCGTTTGTAGTAAGCTATGGTCTTACCTACAAATTCTCCCGCCTGCACAAATTATGGAAGCCTTTACTTTTGTTTATTTTAACCGGAATTGTAACAGGAGTATGGTGGACGATAATTGTTACTTATTACGATCCTGCCGAATTTACAAGGATTGCAGAGGTAGAGAGCGATCGCTGGTTCAATTATAACACCCGGCCGTTTTATTACTACTGGAGCTTTTTTACTCAAAGCGGCATCTGGACAATTCCTGCTTTCGCCGGACTTTTATACTGGTACATGAAGCCACGGGTTTCAAATATAAAAACATATAAATTTTTCCTGTTCTGGACCTTAGGTTCGGTTCTTCTGCTTTCAATAATCCCTGAGAAAAAAAGCAGGTATCTGCTCCCCGTCCTTATCCCTATGGCTGTGACTACGGGATTTTATGTGCAATATGTGATTAGAAGTTTTAAGAACAGAATGACTACTACTGAAAAACTTCCCATTTACCTCAATTTTGGTCTGCTGGCAATAATTTCTCTCTCAGCTCCATTTATTCTGTATTTTTTGGCAGCTGAAACTTTGATGAATATGAAATTTATTTATTTTCTTTTTAGTCTTTTCTTACTGCTGTGGGGTGCGGGATTTATCTTCGGAACAATAAAAAGGAAACTCAAACTTCTGTTTTCATTACAGGCTGGTCTTATGCTCCTGATTATTTCTTTCGGTTTTCCTCTGCTGAAGCTGATAGATCCTTCCAATAATAATCCCAATGTGGCTGATGTTCGGAAATATGCTGTGGAGGAGGGCCTTCAGGTTTATGATTATTCAAATATGCTACCCGAATTGATCTGGACTTTTGGAAAAACTATTCCCCAAATAGATAAAAATGGAATTCTACCTTCAGAAAAAGAATTTTTACTTTTTGTAGACGAAGAATTTCAACCTAACTGGCGGGAAGATTTTGAAAATTATAATATTGAAGCTTTAGGAGTACTGGACCTGAATCCCACCTATGCAACCGGAACTAATTCCCGACTCCTTCGAAATTATTACCAACTTACAAAACGGGAACTCTAAACCGCCGGAATAAATAAGCGTGAAACCACGAAAAAAGAAAACCGAAAATAGCCCCGATAAATATCCCTGTTAAAATATCTCCCGGATAATGAACTCCCAGGTAAATACGGCTGTATGACACAAAAATTGCCCAAATTAGTAAGAAGTAAATAAGCCTGGGATAGTATTTTTTAAGAATAATACCCAGAAAAATCGCTACTCCTGTTGAATTTGAAGCATGTGCAGAAAAATACCCGAACCTTCCGCAACGTTCTGCTACAAATCTGGCATATTCCATGACTCCTTCCTGTCCGCAGGGACGGGGCCTCTCAAAGCTATGCTTAAAAACATTGGCTAATTGATCTGTCGCAGTAATGAGTAGCGCAATTAAGATTGCTGTTATGATCGCTCCTTTTATTCCGAATTTTTTAAATATGAGATAGAGCAGGAAGGCGTACAAGGGTAAAGCCGTCCACTTCTCTGTTACCAGCAACCAGAATGGATCCCAGGTGGTATTGCCTAAACTATTTAAAAAAAGGAATAGCTCCCTGTCCAGCTGATTGATAGATTCAAGCATAGCTTCTAATCCTCGTATCTGGAGACTTCTCTATCATAAAACTCGTTCGCCTGTGTAATAAGAACTTCTGCCTGTTCTGCAAGTTCGTTTTCATCACTCTGGTCGAAATCTTCAAGCCATTCCACCTCATCGTCCTCAAGATTAATTATAAACCGTGGATACTCAGTGTGGATGACAAAAATAGCGTCAGGAAAATCGGTGTTATCACCTAAAAGGAATTTTGGAAAGTCCATAAATTAAATTTTATCAAATATGTAAATTTTGAAGGAGAAAATGGTGCTTATTTGCAGCTTTCCGCAGAAGATCTACTGAACCACCTGTTCCTGAAGAACATTTTCTTCCTCTTCTATAAGCTGCCGACTTAAAAAATTAAATCTTAAGTATAATAGTAATGCTGAAGCAGTCAATCCTGCAAGTAGACCTAGCCAGATCCCCATACTCCCTAGCTGCTCCTCTTTTCCGAAATAAATAGAAACCGGAAAACCAATGATCCAGTATGCTATAAAGCAAATAACTGTAGGTATCTTAACATCCTGCAGCCCCCGTAATGCTCCCAGGATCACCACCTGCAAACCGTCGCTGAGCTGGAACAAGGCAGCCACTATTAACAGTTGTGCTGCAAGTAATAAAACTTCAGGATCATCAATATACCAGGTTGGCAACCAATCCTTCAGCAAAATAAATCCCACGGCAAAGACAGCTTCAATTAAAAAAACGAGTAAAAATGTGGAAAAGGCAATGCGCCGGAGGTTTTTGTAATTCCTTAGCCCTTTTTGATTTCCCACCCGTATGGTTGCTGTAACCCCCAGGCCTACTGCAATCATAAAAGTCATGGAGGCGAGATTAAGTGCAATCTGGTTTGCTGCCTGTGGATTTGTTCCCAGGGTTCCTGCAAGTATAATAGTACTTATGAAGATTGCCACTTCAAAAAACATTTGTAATGCTGTGGGTAAACCTAAGGCTAAAATCCGTTTAAAAATCTTTGGCTGCAGCAAATTTTTTCTGGTCCATATAAAGTAATTTTTAAATTTCTTCTTTCGCCGCAAAATTTCCCAAATAAACCAGAGCATGAAGAACCTGGAGATAAGAGTACCTATGGCTGCTCCAACTAATTCCAGCCTTGGAAAGATCCAGATTCCATATATGAGGAGAAAGTTAAAGGTCACATTCACCACATTAGCTAATAAGGTGGCATACATAGCATATATTGTTTGGGAAAGCCCATCTGCAAATTGCTTATATCCCTGAAAAACCATAAGCGGGATAAGAGAAAAGGCCACAATCTCCATGTAAGGAATTGCGAGATCCACCACCTCCGGCGGCTGATCCAGGTGGTACAAAATCGGCTTGGCTAGCAACAGAAGCAAAAACAGGAGAATTCCACTGGCTGTACTTAAAATGATCCCGTGATGGAAATAGCTCCGCCCGGTTTCAAGATCATCAGCTCCGTCGGCTTCTGCAATTAAAGGGGTTATTGCAAAAGAAAACCCGATTCCCAGGGAAAGAGCGATAAAGATTAAACTGTTTCCAAGAGAAACCGCGGCCAAAGGTGCAGCTCCCAACCTTCCTATCATCAAATTATCCACCAACCCCACCAGAACATGACCCAATTGCCCCATCATCACCGGGAAAGCAATATTGAGATTGGTTTTAAATTCTTTGGTATAGCGGGAAAGATACAAACCTGAAAATTTTAGTTTGCAAAGATAGCAGGGTTTTCAGGTTGAGGAAACAATTTTAGAAAATAAGAGACAAGAGACAAGAGACAAGAGACAAGAGACAAGAGACAAGAGACAAGAGACAAGAGACAAGAGACAAGAGACAAGAGACAAGAGACAAGAGACAAGAGACAAGAGACAAGAGACAAGAGACACTCTTCCGTCTTAATCGGCTGTCGCCGATTAAGCCATCCTCCCTTTTTAAGGGAAGGAGCTTTTAAATAGGTGAATTAAACGTCCCCTTCGGGGGCTGGGGGATTTTACATCTTCGGCTCTTGTTGGGTGGAAATGGTTTTAAAACCGTATTTGTCAACCAGATATATTAAGGATGCCATAGTAGCTGCGCCTAATTCCAACTCTCTCTTGTTTATTGCTTCAAAAGTGTCGTTATCGGAATGGTGATGGTCAAAGTAACGTTGAGAATCTGGTCGTAATCCTGCCAGTACTACAGAACCGTTTTTTAATGGAATAATATCTGCTCCGCTGCCATTGCGGTGGAACTGATGAATGAGATAAGGTTCAAAAAGCTTTTTCCAGCTTTCTATTTGATTAAATTGTGCATCTCCCGTGTCAAAGGAAAATCCGCGTGGGGTGAAGCCGCCTGCATCGCTCTCCAGCGCAAAAATGTGATTCTCTTTTTTACGTTTTACCTCTTCGGCATACTTGTTTCCACCTCTTAATCCATTTTCCTCATTCATAAAAAGGACCACCCTAATACTCCTTTTTGGCTTGTAATTTATTTCTTTAAAGAGACGTAATACTTCCATGGACTGTACTACTCCTGCCCCATCGTCATGAGACCCATCTCCCAGATCCCAGGAATCCAGGTGGCCACCTACTACTATATATTCATCAGGAAATTCTGATCCCGTTATTTCCCCAATAACGTTATAAGATTGAACATCAGCCAATTGCTCACTGTTGATCTTCATGTACAATTTTACCGATTTATCCAGCTTCAAAAGAGAGCTTAGATATTCAGCATCATTCGTACAAATAGCTGCTGAAGGAATTCTCTTTTCCACAGGAAGATCTTCGTAAGTCATACTCCCCGTATGAGGAAAATCATCCAGCCTGTGGGTAAGTGATCTAACTATAACTCCCACCGCACCGTATTTAACAGCCTCTGCTGCGCCTTTATATCTTTGATCTACACAACCCCCGTAAGCTGCAAATGTGTTAATAAGATCGGCACGCATGGGTCGATTAAAGAATATAATTTTTCCTTTTATCTGTTCCTCTCCGTATTTTTCAAGATCTTCAATTCCCTGGACTTCTATGACTTCAGCTTTAGTTCCCATCGCCGGAGTGGAAACTGAACCTCCAAGAGCTGCAATATTTACATTTCTGCTTGTTCCGGGAGCAGTTTCTATGAAGGCGTACTCTTTGGTACCCCTTATCCATTTTGGCACCATTACAGGTTGCAGCCATACTTTTTCCAGACCTAATTCTTCCAGCTCTTTTTTAGTGTATTCTACAGCCCGTTGTGCGTTTACTGATCCTGATAATCTTGGGCCGATTTTTAATGAGAGATGCTCCAGCCAGTCATATGCCTGACCATTAAGCAGGGCCATATCATAAATTTTCCTGATCTCCAGAGAATCTTCAGCTGAAGATGTGTCCTGGGAAAAGCCTTTGAAGGATAGTAAGAGTATGAACAGAAAAAACATTTTTCTCATCAGGTATAATTTTCAGCTAAATAACTAAATTTTTAAAAGGAGAGAAAGTCAACCTACTCTTTTTGCAATTCTTCCTTATACTGCTCCAGGTTCTTTTTTATTTCCGGAGCAAGTTCCGGTTCTTTTACTTCTTTATACCCCGAGAGCTCCTCCCATAACACCTTTGCAACTAAATAACGGGCTGTGGTTTTGTCATCTGAAGGAATAACATACCAGGGAGCGATGGAAGTAGAAGTCTTATTTATTGCCTCCTCATAACATTTCCTGTATGTGTCCCACAACTTACGCTCCTCAAGATCACCGGGAGAAAATTTCCATTGCTTTTCCGGCTTTCTTAATCTACGCAGAAGCCTATACCTTTGTTCTTCTTTGGAAATGTTCAGAAAGAATTTAAAGATGATGGTACCATTTTGCTGAAGGTGTTTCTCAAAATTCCTGATATCTTCAAATCGTTTTTCCCAAAAATCTTCTGTAATATCCTCAACGCTGTTGATCCCCGGAAGATTCTCATTCATAATATATTCCGGATGGACGCGGGTAACCAGTACATTTTCATAGTGCGTCCTGTTGAAAACCCCGAATTTCCCTCTTGCTTAGCAAAGCAATATAGTGCCGCCACAAGAAATCGTGTTTTAATTCGAGGGAGGAAGGAACCTTAAAACTGTGTACCACAACTCCACGAGTATTAAAACCTTTAAAAACTTCTCTTACCAAACTATCTTTCCCTGAAGTGTCCATGCCCTGAAGGCAGAAAAGAACGGAATATTTTCCATGGGCATAGAGCTTATTTTGCCAGTCTGCCAGCTTTTTCCGAATATCCTTTAAATTTTTTTTAATCTCCTCTTTATCTGCCTCCAGGTCTAAAGACGTTTGAAGATCTGAGATTTTTATTTGCGAAGTGACTTTAAAATCAGCTGAATTAATTTTAATCATATGTGTGGTTTAAAATAAAGATACAAATCTTAAATCCATATTTTTTTTATCTTCGCCTCAAACAGAAGAATTTGAATAAGGAAGAGGTTATTGAGCACGTATCGTATTTACTTCAGGAAGTTACCACTTCCATGGAAATAGTAAAGGATGATCACAAAAGAGAACAGCGTTTTAAGTACCTGGCGAAGTATATGGTTGAAAAGGCCATTGAAAAGGATGGCTTAATTGTTTCAGAAAATGGACGCGGAGTTGCTATTCTCTATCGTACCAATAGCAAAGACAAAAATTTTTGGAAAGATCTTGTGCAGGACCTGAAGCTGGCAATAAATGTTACCGGGATAAGGAAAGGCCTGAAAGCCATGAAAAACCAAAAATATGTAAAAGACCAGCGACCTAAAGAGGGTGATTATCTTTATTGCTGGTTTTGGGGGATTCTCCCGGATTCCCGTGGAAGTGATGACAGCAAAACTGCTTATGAAATGAAGAACAGGTTCTATGAAATAGCAAAGGAGTTGCAACTTCCTATTTATGCTGAATCCCGGAACAGGAGGATTAGTCTTGCTTACAGGCGATATGGCTTTGAACTGTTTCACGAATGGAACCACCCCAGCGGAGACGTTATGTACTTTTTACGGTATCTTCCCCCCGCGAAAGAGTAAAAAATTGATTCCTTACAATCTTTAAAGCATTAGAATGGGTTAAATGCTGCTACAAACTTTTGTCTATAGTTAAGCTTTACTTGCAAACAACCTTACATCTTCTTCTGTAACCTCGTTTCCACCCAGGATGATAAGTCGCTCCACTACATTCCTTAATTCGCGAATATTTCCCGTCCAGTCATATTCCTTTAAAAGGTTTATGGCACCTTCAGTAAAATTTTTCTTGATGCTGCCCTGTTCTTCTGTAATCTTTTCGCTGAAAAATTCTACCAATAACGGAATATCCTCCCGACGTTCATTTAATGGCGGTACCTGAACTAAAATGACAGCAAGACGATGGAAAAGATCTTCCCGGAATTTCTTTTCCTCAATTTCTCTTTTCAGGTCTTTATTGGTAGCTGCCACTACCCGAACATCCACTTTTATATCTTTATCACTTCCCACCCGCGAGATCTTATTCTCCTGCAGCGCACGTAAAACTTTAGCCTGTGCCGAAAGGCTCATATCCCCTATTTCATCCAGAAATATTGTACCACCGTTGGCTGCTTCAAACTTTCCGGCCCGATCTCTAACGGCTGAAGTAAAAGCTCCTTTTACATGACCAAATAATTCACTCTCTATTAATTCTGAAGGGATTGCGGCACAGTTAACTTCTATCATAGGGCCGTTCGACCGCTCGCTTTTTTGATGCAGCCAGTGTGCAACCAATTCCTTTCCTGTTCCATTGGGGCCCGTTATAAGTACCCGGGCATCTGTAGGTGCCACTTTTTCTATAATGCCCTTAATGCGGGAAATGGCAGGAGATTCTCCTATCATTTGATAATTTTTCCCCACCTTCTTCTTAAGACGGGTATTTTCAACTACCAGTTCTTTACGATCAAGAGCATTGCGTACCGTATTGAGCAATCGGTTAAGATCTGGCGGTTTAGAAATATAATCAAAAGCTCCAAGTCTCATCGTATTAACCGCAGTATCTAAATCTCCATGACCAGAGATCATCACTACAGGAACTTCAGATTTAATTTTCTTTATAGCCTCCAGCACTTCTATTCCATCCATTTTTGGCATCTTGATGTCGCACAGAACAAGGTCATATTCCTCATCCTTTACTTTTTCTATTCCCACCAATCCGTCTTCAGCTTCATCAACTTCATATGTGCTGTTCTCTTCAGAAAGAATTTTTATTAATACCCGGCGAATAGCCGCTTCATCTTCTATAATCAATATTTTAGGCATACTTATATTTTAAATTTTAGACCCGTACGTCCATAGAAAGTATTTACTCTGTTGATATCATAAACATCGTCGCGATTGTCATCCCGGATCCTGATATCATTTCTAATTGTATGGCCTGCATACACGTAATATACTAAATGATCTGTAAAGTTATACTCATACCCAATTCCTGCAAGAACTATTGTCATGGAAATATTTTCAGCAAGCGCAGTAGATCCCTCTACCTCCCTGTTCTCCTGAATATTGGCAAAAAAACCGTCAAGGGTTACAAATGCCTGCAATTCATTCTTTTTATCTATATAATATTTTAAATTGCTCTTAGGCACTCCTAAAGTATAGGACCAGTTGGGATGAAATTCCCTATAATAATTAACAATAGGTAAAGGAAATGGAAAACCGGAAGTAGTAGAATAATGTAATCCCAGGATAAGTCGCCAGGGTACCTCAACACCTTCTTTCCCACTATCATTTATAAATAAGACTGCCCCGGTATATAACAAATCATCATTTATTATTTTACCAAGTTCAAAATTGGAAGCCAGCATTAATCCTCCCTGAACTGCATACCGCCATTTTTCACTTATTTTATCGGTAAAACCCAAAGTTGCAGTAAAAGACTGGTATCGGTCCAGGTCTCTTAAATTCCCAAAGGGTGCATTGTCTTCATATTTAAAATTGATATTCTCATAATCAAGGCCTGGAACCAGATATGCGTCTTCACCTAATTTAATAGGGAAGTTCACAAATGTGCGAAATCGCCTAAAGGAGTTATCTGAACTGGATTGGGGAAAATAAGTGTATTCAATCCTTGCAAGGTCGGTGCTTTGAGCCTGAGAAAAATCTGTAACTCCAGCCAGAAGCAAGAAAACACACCAATGGTAAAATTTAATCTTTTTGAGGTTCATGATTAAATTGATTTTAGACTTAGTTATACTTCTGTGGCTTTATTTTGCCACTTATACCACTACTTAAAAAAGTGGATGGTGTAAATCTAATTCTTTATGAAGGCAGAGGCTGTTAAAAGAAGCCTAATATGAATTTTTAAGCTAGGTTTCTTCTAATATTTAATCCACTTATATAGCTCTTTGTAAGTGGGTTTTTTTCCATACATAAGAATCCCCACCCTGTAGATTTTAGCCGCCAGCCACAACACCCCCACATTGGTGATAATGAGTAACAGTACTGATATAAGGAGCTCCCACCATGGAACTCCAAAGGGAATTCTCATAAGCATTACAATGGGAGAAGTGAGTGGGATCATAGAAAATATTGTGGAGACAGAACCGTGAGGATTTTCAATAACCGAAAAGAAGCCCACGTAAATCCCCAGCATAAGTGGCAGAATTATAGGAAACATAAATTGTTGGGTATCAGTTTCACTGTCTACCGCTGCTCCTATAGCGGCATAAATTGCGCTGTAAAGAAAATATCCGCCAATAAAGTAGATAAGGAAAAAGATAACCAGGCTTAAAATAGGCAAATTTGTAATATCTATTAACAGCTGTTGCATTTCACTGTTATTCATTTGCTCCAGTCCTTGTTGTGCCTGCGGTTGCGTCGCCATCATATCTAATCCTGTAAGCGTGGTTGTAATGAATAGAAGTAAAGCACCCAGAACAACCCAAATTGCAAATTGGGTAATCCCTGCAAGGGAGGTGCCCAGAATCTTACCAAGCATTAGCTGAATTGGCTTTACCGAAGAAACAATAATTTCAATTATGCGATTAGTCTTTTCCTCAATTACACTACGCATTACCATATTTCCATAAATAATAATGAACATCATAAGCAGATAACCTGCAGCACCTCCAAAGATCATTTTTATATAAGAAGACATTTTCGAAGTCCTTTGTCCCTCGAAATTTTGAATCTGAATATTTACCTGTGCCTCTGCCGATTCAATTTTCGAGACGTCAACCCCCCCGGGCTATTAATTCGCGGGTGGTAAGTTTTTCTGAAATTATTCTTTCAATTTGTTGAAGGGTGTTTATTCCGGGAGGTTCCTTTCCATAGAACTGGATTGCCTGTGCCAGCTCCAGATTGTTTTCAATTTCGGGAATATAAAGCAGGCCATAATAAGATTTCTCCCTTACAAGCGCTTTTCCCTGTTCCAGTGAAATTGAAGAAAGGTCGAGATAAGTAATGTCACCTGTATTTCTAAACTCTCCGGCAAAAACGCCACTTTCATCATTTACAGCAATGGTTCGTTTTTCGCTGTTATTAAGCATGCTTAAATAGGCTATAAGCATAAACATTCCAACCAGGATAAGCGGGCTTAGGAAAGTCATAACAATAAAGGTCTTATTTCGTACCCTTGCCATATACTCCCGCCTTATAATGAGTTTTAAATTACGCATTCTGGGTGACTGTTTTAATGAAAATATCGTTTACCGAAGGAATTACCTCGACAAAATGATTTACCCTTGCCCTTGTAAGCAGGTACTGTAAAAGGTCGTTTGGAGAATCCTCCTGCCCTATTTGCAGCCTCAGTTTTAGATCATCGGTAATGCTTTTATAATTTGCTTCTGAAACAATAAATCTTGTTTTCAACTCTTCAAGAAGCAAATCTTCATTTTCAGCACTAAGACCTACTTCGAATGTGTTGGATTTATACTCTCTTTTTATGTCGGCTACCTTACCATCCAGGAGTTTGTTTGATTTATGAATAAGCGCCATATATTCACAAAGTTCTTCAACACTTTCCATGCGATGCGTAGAAAAAAGAATCGTTGCACCTTCATCCCGTAAATGAATTATTTCATTTTTTATAATATCAGCATTTACAGGATCAAATCCGCTGAAGGGTTCATCAAAGATCAAAAGCTTGGGATTGTGGAGAACGGTGATCACAAATTGCACTTTTTGAGCCATTCCTTTAGATAGTTCCTGGATCTTTTTATCCCACCAGTGTGTGATCTCAAGACGTTTGAACCAATAATCAAGTCTTTCTTTGGCTTCTTTTTTAGTCAGGCCCTTTAATCTTGCAAGGTATAGTGCCTGCTCCCCTACTTTCATAGATTTGTAAAGTCCCCTTTCTTCGGGAAGATATCCAATATAACTCACATCATTTGGTTGTAATGGTTTCCCGTCAAAATATACCTTTCCCGTATCGGGCATGGTAATTTGATTAATTATTCTTATAAAAGTGGTTTTTCCTGCACCATTTGGACCTAGCAATCCAAAAATGCTTTGCTGCGGGATTGTTATTGAAACATCATTTAGTGCAGTGAAACTTCCAAATTGTTTGCAAATGTTTTCTGCTACTAAGAGATTAGCCATACTTTTGCTTTAGGTAGTAAATATATTGAAATAGCCATAGAAAGCTTTTTATTTAAGAGCATTTTAATCTGCTGCAAAAAAAGGACAGTTACTAAAAACAAAAACCCATCCTTAAAAGTGAATTAAGGATGGGAAAAAAATTGCTATGAAAAAGAAAAATTACCACTAATTAAATTAGCGATACTCAAATATAATAAAATTTTCTTAAAATTTAGTTTTTTAAGAAAACATATCTTTTACTTTTTCAAAAAATGACTTATCGCTCAATTCCGGGTTGGGCTGAAAGTTTTCATCGCCAGACATTTTTTCAAAGAATTCCCTTTGCTCTCTGGTAAGAACTTTGGGGGTCCAAACATTCACGTGAACCAACAAATCACCTTTACCATACCCGTTTAAGTTTGAAATTCCTTTGCCTCTTAACCTTAAGATTTTTCCGGACTGAACTCCTTCTTCAACTTTAATTCTAACCTTCCCGGTAACGGTATCAATTTCTCTTGAAGCACCAAGTGCAGCTTCAGAAAAACTTATGTAAAGATCATAATGAAGATTATCACCCTCTCTTTGCAGCGTAGGATGTTCTTTTTCTTCAATGGCTACAAGTAAGTCTCCCGGCACCCCATTCCCCGGGGCATCATTACCCTTCCCGGTAACTTTTAACTGCATCCCGTCTTCTACACCTGCAGGAATTTTAATTGAAACAGTTTCTTCTTTTGATATTAAACCCTGAGCATCTGCTTCTGCTGGTTTTTGATCTATTATCTGGCTAAGCACCTCCGCAGGTAGTACATGGGGAAGCAGTTTGCATACGGCCTAAGATGGTATTTGTAATTCTTGTTACCTGTCCTGTACCATTACAGGTGCTACAGGTTTTATAGGTTGTACCCGGAGCCTGAATTTTTCTTTTAACCTTGATCTTTTTCTCCGCTCCGTTGGCTATTTCTTCCAGGGTGAGACTTACACGTATACGAAGGTTACTTCCTTTAGCTCTGCGCTGGCCTCCACCGAAACCACCTCCAAAACCGGAGAAACCTCCTCCAAAGCCACCTCCGAAAATATCACCAAACTGGCTGAAGATGTCGTCCATGTTCATACCACCTCCGCCACCGAAGCCTCCTTCGAAAGCCTGATGACCAAAGCGGTCATATTTGGCCCTTTTGTCTTCATTACTCAATACTTCGTATGCTTCTGCCGCTTTTTTAAACATTTCCTCGGCATGAGAGTCCCCCGGATTTTTATCGGGGTGATATTCGATGGCCTTCTTGCGATAAGCCTTCTTTATCTCTGCTACAGAAGCATTTTTACTTATTCCTAATATTTCGTAATAATCCTGTTTCATTGTAATATTTTGTAATTGAAAGTGACTATTTTCCTGTCACTACTTTTGGATAGCGTATGATTCTTTCTCCCAGCTTATAGCCGCGCTCTACCACATCAACTATCTTGCCTTTTAACTTGTCACTTGGAGCAGGTACCTGCGTAATAGCCTCATGGACATCGGCATCAAAAGAATCTCCTTCTTTAACGTTCATAGGTTCCAAACCTTTACTCTTGAGTGTGTCGCGGAATTTATTATGAATAAGTTCCACCCCTTTTAAAAGGTTCTTATCCTTTGCCTTTTTTATTTCATTTAAGGCCCTGTCAAAATCATCCAGTACAGGCAGCATAGCTGTCATCATTTCCTGGTTTGCCGTTTTGAACAATTCCAGGCGCTCTTTTGAAGTTCTTCTTTTGTAATTTTCGAATTCGGCAAATAGTCTTAGGAATTTATCTTTTTCCTTCTCCAGATCATTCTTAAGCTGTTCATTTTCTGAAGTTTCTCCTTCTCCTTCACCCTTCCTGTTCTCTACTTCCTCTATTGCCTCGTCCAGAAGATCTTCTACCTGATCTTTAACTGATTCTTCTCTGCTTGATTCGGGCTGGTTATTATCAATAAATTCTTCGTGTATATTTTCTTCCTGTAGGTTTTCGTTTTCCTTGCTCATTACTTACAAAATTTGTTTCCCTCTCCAAAAGTCAAATTTGCTGCCAATTATCAAAAAATGTCAAAATGTCACTAGTTCAATTTTAGGATTTATTTAAGAATTGTAAGGAACTCAAGCTGTAATTTTGCCGCTTGAATTAAAATCAAAATCTATCAAAATGAAAAAAACTGTTTTAAATATTTTTTTAGTAGCTAGTGTTACTTTGGCAACTGTTGGTTGTAAAAATGAAAATAAGGAAGCTAACACTGCTGATGCTAAAGAAGCAGCTACGGCAAACGAAGAAGCCGTTGAATTTAAGGTTGATACAACCTCATCTGTAATTGAATGGAAAGGTGAAAAACCTACAAGTACTCATACGGGAACAATTGATATAGCTAATGGATCTTTCTTTGCTAATGATAGCATCGTTGAGAGTGGAACTTTTGTTATTGATATGAACTCAATAACCGTTACAGACCTTCAGGGAGAAGACAAGCAAAATCTTGAAGCTCATTTAAAAGGAACTGTGGAAGGAAAAGAAGGTGATTTCTTTAACGTTAATGAACATCCTGAAGCAAAATTTGAAGTTACAGGAGTTTTTCAAAACAACGGGCAAACTATGTTGCAGGGAAATCTTACTCTTAAAGGAGAAACTAAAAATGTTGAATTTCCTGTGAACATTGATCGTAACGGTGAAACTTTGGAATTGACCAGTGAGAGCTTTACTATTGATCGTACCAAGTGGAACGTTAACTACGGGTCAAAATCTGTTTTTGACAGCCTTGGTGACAATTTCATCAATGACGAAATTGAACTTACAATAAAAGTACAGGCTACAAGAGCTTAATTTTTTAAAATTTATTTCTGGAAAGAGGTCGCAGGTTGCGACCTCTTTTTTTATTAAAGAAGATCTTCCAGCGCCTTTGGCAGGTTGGAATACTGAAATGTATAACCCTTCTTTTGGATCTTTTCAGCACTTACAAGCTGACTTGCTAAAACCGCATTAGACATTTCTCCCAGAGCAAACTTAAGTACTCCTGAAGGTATGTTAGGCAGCCATTGGGATTTTTCCAGTTGCTCTGCAATTTTCTCCATAAGTTCCTCATTGGTAACAGGATTGGGAGCAACGGCATTGTATACCCCCTCTAACTTATTTTGAAGTACATAAAGGTAAATACCTGACAAATCGTTAATGTGTATCCAGGACTGCCATTGTTTTCCACTGCCAAAGGCTGCCCCCGCATTATATTTAGCAGGAATTTTCATTTTAGGCAAGGCCCCTCCTTCTTCCGCCAGCACAAGACCTGTTCTAATCTTGCTTACTTTCATATCAAGATCTTCAAATTCATCTGCAGCAGCTTCCCACCGCACTACTACTTCCCCGAGGAAGGTGTCATCCACAGCTTGTTCATCCTCGGTGTAAAATTTTTGAAGGGAACTGGGATATACACTTATTCCACTTGCAGAAATAAATTGAGGAACTGAAAATCCTGAATCCTGAACAGCAGAATACAGAAGAGCAGCAGATTTTATCCTGCTATCCAGTATTTCCTTTTTATAACTTTCTGTCCACCGTTTTGCCACACTGGCACCTGCCAAATGAATGATAGCATCTATATCGCGCAAGCTTTCCCTGTCAATTTCTCCTTTTTCAGGATCCCAGAAAAAACCTCTATAATCTACCTGCTTTTGAATTTTATTTTTTGAGGTGGTGAGGTAATTAACCGAGATTCCTTTTTCACGGCACAAGTTCGATAAATGTGAACCTACAAGGCCCGTTGCACCTGTTATTAATACTCGCATTTTTATTTACAAGATAGCCAACAGGCAGGGGTCCGGCTAATTTTTATTACAGGTTTAACACGTGTTAATGAACGGGTTTGGTAGCTCTTAGCATCTCTCTTTTCCCAGGAGGGCCGGGTAAACGTTCCACGGTAAATCCCACAGTTTGCATAGCTCTTCTTACACTTCCTTTAGCGGCATAGGTTACTAAAATTCCGCCAGGTTTTAGTGCGTTGAACATAATGCCGAAGATCTCTTCCGTCCACAATTCAGGCTGAACTCTGGCACCAAAGGCATCAAAATAAACCAGATTATACTTTTCAATATCTGATATCTCCTGAAAAAACTTCTTCTGCTTCTGAAGCTGAAATTTTGAATTAATGGTTTTAATAGTTTCCCATGGAAGATTGTGGATTGTTCTGAAAAACTCCCTGGCTCCTTCCTCCTGAAGTTCTTCAGCAAAATTTAGCTTTTCTACTTCTTCAAGAGCAACAGGATAAGCTTCAACCGCAGTGTAGGATATTGTAAGGTTTTTTCCTTTTGCTTCTTTCCAGGTAACCAGCGCATTTAATCCTGTTCCAAATCCAATTTCTAAAATTGAGATCGTTTCTTCTCCTGATTCCAGCGTTTTGTGAAGACCCGAATTGATGAAGACATGTTCTGCTTCACGAATAGCGCCATGCCGGGAGTGGTACTGCTCATTCCATTCAGGAAGATGAATGGTAGTGGAACCGTCACTTAGGTCTTTATAATTTCCCGCTCCAAATTATTCTTCTATTAGTACTCCATCTGCAAGGAAAGACAGCGTACGCTTAGGCTCTGTTATTGCAGCAACTGCCTCTGCCGTTTCTCCTTTATCCTCAGCATAATGCCGCTGTTCATCTACAGAAACTTCAGTAACATAAGCCTTACCTCTTACAACTACATCTTTTTGCTCAATATCCTTCGGAACAAAAAAGCCATAGTCTTTAAACTTTACCATCACATCTTCATTATCTTCAGGAAGATCCAGGGTCATCCAGCAACCTTTGTTCTTACAAACAGAATTTACAGTTGCTTTTAAAGTAACTTCTGCGGTATCTCCTGGCTTCATATTTTGAAAACGCTCCTCCATTTCAGCAGCAGTGAGGGACTGGTTAAGCTTAAAATCTTCTCCATAGGATTTATACGCTACTTCCTGTCCCTGACCATTTCCTGTAGCAGCTTCACCTTCCGCATTATTCTTACAGGAACAAAGAGTAATTGAAGCAAAACTGAGGATTAGCAAAAAATTTTTCATATTATTTTTAAATTGATGATGAATTTTCAAAAACCCATCAAATTTAGGTAAAGTTTGAATTTTTTTTATCTTATTTATTAGGTAAATTTGTACTCTAAAGTATACATAATGAGAAACGATGCTTCCGTCAAAATTGATATAGAAAAAGCACCAACTTCAAAAATTAACTCGGTTGACTTTGAAAACTTAACGTTTGGTCACATCTTCACAGATCACATGATGGTATGTGATTACGACAACGGAAATTGGAAAGCTCCTAAAATTGTCCCTTATGGTCCAATTCAACTGGATCCTTCAGCTAAAGTTTTTCACTATGGCCAGGCAGTTTTTGAAGGTATGAAAGCCTATTGCGATGACAATGATAAGATCTGGATGTTCCGCCCTGAGGAAAATTTACAACGTATCAACAAATCTTCCAAAAGAATGGCAATTCCTGAATTTCCTGAGGAGTCATTTTTCTCTGCCCTTGAAGAACTACTAAAACTGGAAAAGGATTGGATAAAGAAAGGATTTGGTAATTCACTATATATACGCCCTTTCGTAATTGCAACTGAAGCGGGAGTCCTGGCTTCACCTGCATCACAGTATAAATTTATGATCATTTGCTCTCCTGCAAAATCTTATTATACAGGAGAAGTGAGAGTTCAATTTTCTGAACATTACAGCCGTGCTGCCGATGGTGGTGTTGGTTTCGCAAAAGCTGCTGGAAATTACGGGGCACAATTTTACCCTACTAATCTTGCCAAAGAAGCAGGATTCCAACAAATAATCTGGACAGACGCTAATTCTCACGAATATCTTGAGGAAGCTGGTACAATGAATATTTTCTTTAGAATTAAGGATAAATTAATTACTGCTCCTACCAATGACAGAATTCTTGATGGGATTACCCGTAAAAGTATTCTTGCTTTGGCTGAAGCTAATAATATAGATTGCGAAGTAAAAAGAGTTCCTGTAAAGGAGATTGTTGAAGCAGCAAAAGCAAGCGAACTAAAAGAAATTTTTGGCACAGGGACAGCTGCTGTAATCAATCCTATCCAGGGGTTTTCCTATAAAGGAGAGAGCTTTGAATTACCTCAACTGGAGAATTCCTATGCTTCTTTGTTAAAAAATAAATTGATGAGGATACAGTATAATATTGATGAGGATATCTTTGGATGGAGATATGAAGTAAAAGAATAATTATACCACATATTATTATATGAAAGGCTTCTAACATAGAGGCCTTTTTTTATTGCTGAAATTTAACGGGTATTTTTTTCCTATTGTCATGTTCTGGTAATCCTGATGGATTTGACCGATGAAGAACCAAAAATCCTTTTTCAGCTCCGGAAGGATCAAAATCTATTTTTCCAGAAAAAGGGACCAAATCCTCTGTCATCCACTCTCCTTTAGCTTCTATATATCCTTTGCCCAAAATATTGTTAGCCTCATCGGTAATTTCTACAGGTGCAGTAGCTTCAAAAAACCAATACCCCCTGGCCTCTCCTTCTATTGTTAAAGGAGAACTTATGGTTGAATTCCTTTCAGGACCTTTTACTCTTATTGTGTCTACAATTACCGACTCTTGCTCCCGTGTAGATGGTTTTTCCCGTAGGTCACTTTCCGGAGTTGCTGAAGTATTGCCATTTTCTTTGCAGGAAATGCCAGAAAGAATAACAACCAGAACCAGAATATTTATTAGACTCTTTAAGAACATTTTACTCTTCAAGGATTTTTTTGATATTAGGCTTAAAATAGTGTGGGCCTTTTAGAACTTTGCCGTCTTCTCTTAGTACCTAGTTTGCCATCACTCCCTAACTTGCTCATATTACTCCGCTGGATTTCATCAAAGACTTCTTCAATTTTATATTGCATCCCGTGCTCGATAATTGTTCCGCACAAAATGTACAGCATATCACCAAGTGCGTCGGCTACTTCTGTAAGATCATTATTATTTGCCGCCTCCAGATATTCCTCATTTTCTTCTTTCATCAGGTTAAATCTTAAAAGATTTTTAGCTTCCCCAAGATCGGCTACTGGTTTGTTATTTATTCCCAGGCCAAATGCACTGTGGAACTCATGTACTGCTGCAATTCTTTTTTTCATCGGTTGAAATTTATAAGCTGTCTGTTGTAGTATTTGTTCAGTATTTAATGCTGAATGCTATCCTGGACTACTACTTTTTGTTATTTATAATGTACCGGAAATGGTTAACTTTGCCCTAAAATAACTAAAATGTTTAGTACCGGACAATGGATTTTTGCAGCATTTTTTTTCGTTGCCTTTTTGGCGGCAATTATCTACAGCTACAGGAAAGATATTGTGCTTCATAAAAAATATTACAAAGGCAGTATTTATGTGCTATTAGGATTTATAGCTTTTATAGTAATCCTGTTTTTTCTTAAAGATTATCTACGTCACTAAATAGAAATGCCCGTTTCGAAAACGGGCATTTAACTTTTATTCGTTGTAGGCTTATTCCACAGGAAGGTGACTGTAATCCCTGGAGTATGTTTGCATTTGAGAAGCAAAATCTTTTGGCTGCTCAACGTCAATTGAAATAATCTCTCCGTCATCTCCTGTTTTTGGAACCAGGACAGGGTTTACAAAACCACTGTAAGGGGGAGATTTAAATTGCTCACTTCTTTTAAGCACTTCTTTATGGATCTCCTGATCAACCTTTACACCGTAATTCTCAACCAGGTTTTTAGCTGCTTCGTAATCTCCTTCCGACTTTATTCGCTGGGTCTCTTTTAGTAATTCTCCAAAAAGTTCACGCAGTCTTTGATAATCCTTAATGTTATAAAAGGTCTCTCCGTCCCTGCTAACTTTTTCAATAACTCCTTCTTTTTTTCCTTTTTCAAAAACCCAGGCACTTACCCACTGCCTGTTACGCATATGTGCCTCTTCCACATCATCTCCAATGTTCAGCCTCCTTAGTTGGGTTACCAATCCATTTCTGATATACCCATCATAAGCCGCTTTTCCCGTATTCTCCCACGAATCGGTTAGTCCCAGCTCCTGAATTTTTGGATCCATTAAATAATAAAGTCCTACCAGGTCTGCCCTACCTTCCTCTAAAGTAGAAGCATAACTTTTTAATGTTTCTTTTGTTTCTCCCACTCCCGGGTTTAATTTTCCTGAGGCATGACCTACCACCTCGTGAAGTGCTGTGTGTAACTTATCGGCTCCCTGCCCGTACTCTTTCTCCAGTCTAATCTCTTCCTCATCATGTGCAAATTCTTCCAGCACTCCGCTGCTTCCTGCATTGTCATAAGCTTCGATAATATTCCCAAGGGATACAGATTTACTTCCGTGCTCTGCTCTAATCCAGTTTGCATTTGGAAGATTGACCCCAATTGGAGTGCTTGGAGAAGCGTCACTAGCTTCTCCGGCTACTATAACAGTTTTATAGGTTACTCCAACTACTGAGTCTTTTTTATGCTCCTCCATCAAGGGAGCATTATCCTCAAACCACTGAACATTGTCTTCCAAAACGCTCATTTTTTTAGACATTTCGAAATCTTTTATCTGTACGATATTTTCATAAGATCCCCTGTACCCAAGAGGGTCATTATAAACCTCAATAAAACTGTTGATGTAGTCTATATTTCCTTCCGTAGCATTTACCCATGCAATGTTATAATCATCCCAGGTCTTCAAATCCCCGGTTTTGTAGTATTGAATAAGTAAATCCAGCGCCTTCCCCTGCTGCTCATTTTCAGCAACACCACTCGCTTTTTCAAGCCATTTAACTATTTCGTCTATAGCAGGTCCATATAACCCTCCACTTTTCCAGACCTTCTCCACCAACTTGCCATTTTCTTTTACCAATTTGGAATTAAGTCCAAAGGAAAGTGGTCTTGCAGGATCCGGAGATTTTTTCTTACTGTAGAACTCTTCCACCTCCCTGGCTGTTACATCCTCTCCATAAAAATTCACTGCAGAACCTTCCAGAAGACCTTTTGACTCATCCAGATTCACCTTCTTGGAATCTATATCATTAAATATAACATCATAAGCTTCTCCCGAAAGTTGAGTATTGGTATCAGATAAAAGGCTATCAAAATATTCTTTTGAGAAGCCCGGCTTTATTTTATCATTAGAATAATGATGGTGAATTCCGTTAGAGAACCAAACTCTTTTTAAATAAGTCTCGAATTCCTGCCAGTCCTGATTGTCCTTTTCACCCTGGTAATTAGCATAGATATTTTCAAGAGCTGCTCTTATCTTTAAATTGTGCCTGTAATTTTGATCCCAAATTATATCCCTTCCTGCAAGACCTGCCTGTACCAGGTAGTATACCAATTTCTGTTCCTTCAGGCTTAGATCTTCCCATCCGGGAATTTGATACCTAAGTATCTTTATGTCTGCAAATTCTTCGACCTTATAATCAAAAGTAGAATCTACCTCTACTTCTGCCTCAGCTAAATCTCCCTTTGTAGTTTCAGTTTTACAGGAGAAAAAAACAGGAGTTGCCATGAGAAGCAATCCAATAAATTTTAATTTCATGTTGTTTATTTTTATTTTTCTATGCTAAGAATATTGCTTTATAAAATTCTTTCAACCCTTAAAAAGAGTTTCAAATAAAGTGTTTCCAGGGCATATTTAAAATGATTTTCCCGCAAATGTACTAATTCGCGACTAGGAAATTAACTATATTAGCCTGTCCAACTGTAAAAATAAATTTATCCCCTAATGAAAATCTTGAAATATCTTTTCTTCCTTTTTTTAATTGTCATTATAGCAGGTGCAATTTATGTTGCTACCCAGGATGGTGAATATCATATTGAAGAAACTACTGTTTTAGATGCCCCTGTTTCAGTTATTTTTAATGAAGTTAACAACCTGGAAAACTGGGAATCGTGGGGTCCCTGGAGAAGCGCTACCGATGATGAAGTTATAGAATTCAAGAAAACTACCCGTGGGGAAGGAGCAGGTTTTGAATGGAAAAGCGAAGAACTGGGAGATGGGAGCATAACAACAACTAATGTTTTACCGGAAAATTCCATAGAACAACAGGTAGTGCACAATCCTACTTTTGCCGAATCCCAGGGAAGGATGTACTGGAAGTTTGAAGAGGTAGAAGAAGGGACCAGGGTTACCCTGGGATTAGAAGGCTCTCAAAGTTTTAAGGAGAAACTGGCCTTTGCCTTTCGGGATAATTCAATTACTGATATTATAAAGCCACGCCTCGCAGCAGGTTTACAAAAACTGGATTCTACCGTACAAAACAGGATGAGCCAATACACTGTCAATGTTGATGGGCTTACCACTCACGGAGGAGGATTCTACATGTACTCCACAACAGCTTCTAAAATAAGCCAGATCCCGGTTAATATGCAAATTATGATTACAGAGGTGAAGAACTATATGGAAGCGAACAATATTTCGCAGCTGGGAGATCCTTTTGTAGTTTACAATAAACTGGACGAACAAAACGACAGTGCAATTTATTCTGTAGGCATTTTTACTCCCAGCCTGGTAATTACTCCACAGGACAGTAACATCCTTAACGCTATGATGCCCGTTCAAAAAGTAGTGAAAGCTACTTTAAAAGGAGATTATGAAAATCTTGAAGAAGCCTGGGACAGCACCTATACCTATCTCGAAAACAATAATTTAAGGCCTGATCAAGAGCGACAGCCTTTTGAAGTCTTTAGGACAGATCCCGAAACAACTCCTAATCCTGCCGAGTGGGTAACCGAAATTTATATCCCTATTGTAACTGAGGCAGCTACCACTTCTGAAATAGAGATATAATGAAAAGTTTTTTCCTGGTTTTCTTGGGAGGTGGACTTGGTAGTGTTTTGAGATATTCAATTTATAGGGTAATGCAGTCTGGCGCCAACACTTCTATCCTCTCAACTTTAAGTGTAAATGTGATTGGCAGTCTTTTCTTAGGATTAGTAATGGGTTATACTCTCAAAGAGAGTACAATTTCGAATAATTTAATTATTTTTCTAACTATGGGTGTTTGCGGTGGGTTTACCACCTTTTCTACTTTTGCGTTTGAAAACAAATCCCTACTGAGCACTGGAGAATACTTCACTTTTTTCCTTTATGCCTTTGGAAGCCTGTTGCTGGGTATTCTGGCAATCTTTCTGGGAATGTCCATTTCAAGATATATCTAAAATTTTCTCTAATCATCTTTAAGCGGAAGTAGCATTTAAAAAATTCTAACTAACATAAGGTTTTTTGCAGATGGTCTCTAATTGAAATTTCTTCGGGTACTGTCTACAAGTAACTTAATAATACTATTTAACTATACTAGAGTAAGGATTTTAGCCCAGGCTATAGAAATTTGAATTAAGTTTGAGCTGTTATTTTTCAAAATGTTTAAGCGAATCTTCAGGTCGTATATTGGTTCTTTTAGTGGCCTTAGAAAAGAGGTATGGCTACTGGCGCTCATAACTCTTATCAATAGGGCAGGCACTATGGTTATTCCTTTTTTGTCTCTTTATTTGACAAAGAACAGAGGTTTTACGCTGGAAGAAGTGGGATGGATCCTTACCTTCTTCGGTTTGGGATCTGTGGCTGGTTCCTGGCTGGGTGGAAAACTGACCGATCAAATTGGTCATTACAAAACCATGGCCGCGAGCTTACTGTTCTCCGGAGTATTTTTTATCCTATTACAATTCCCGGTGAGCTTTTGGGGAATTTGTACGGGAATTTATTTCGTGATGTTAGTCGCAGATGCCTTTCGTCCTGCTGTTTTTGTTGCTATTAATGCCTATAGCAAACCAGAAAATCGCACCAGATCTATAACCCTTATTAGACTTGCTATTAACCTTGGATTCTCTGCAGGACCCGCCGTGGGGGGACTAATTATCGCTGGTGCAGGCTACAGCGGGTTATTTTGGGTTGACGGGATTACCTGTATCATTGCAGGATCTCTTCTTCTTAAACTACTTCATCCCAAAAAAGCTATAGAAAATCCTAAAGAGGTAGTGTTAAACCCACAGGCAGCGATGAAGGATTTTCCATTCCTGATATTTATTGGAGCAATGATCCTCTTTGGCTTTGTATTTCTCCAATACTTCTCCACCATGCCTCTTTATTACGCAGAGCGGCATTTTTTATCAGAATTTGAAATTGGTTTAATACTGGGATTCAATGGCCTGCTAATCTTCCTGGGGGAAATGCCTCTTATAAAGTTTCTGGAAGGCAGAAATGTCTCTCATCTATCTCACGTAATTTCAGGAACTCTACTGGTGGGACTAAGCTTTGTGGTAGTAGTTTTAACTGGATGGATAGGTATTCTAATTGTAGGAATGTTTCTCCTAACTATTGGAGAAATGATAGCTTTTCCTTTCTCAAACAGCTTCGCATTAAAAAGAGCTGAAAAAGGAAAACAGGGATCTTACATGGCACTTTACAGTATAGCTTTCTCTATAGGCCATATATTTGGACACAACTCGGGAATGCAGCTAATTGGAAAATTTGGTTATGAAATTACCTGGTATGTTATGATTGTAGTGAGTCTGGTATCCTGTGGTCTTCTAATTTGGTCCATTGCACTCGCCAGAAAAGAACAACTAAGTTCTTAGTTCCTAAATCTTATAATATTTTGACTCATCCAGGTACTCCTGAATAATTTTATTATACTCCGGGCTTAGCTTTAAATCCAATGTTCCCGGAATATTGTACAGAGCTTCAAGATCGTCATAACCTGTTTTGAGAAGGTCTTCCAGGTAAAGCAGCGCCGTATAATAATCTCCGTCACGGGCGCTAAGGGAGATTATATTCATATATCCCTGTGGATTTTGCTTATCAAATATCGTTTGAAGAATAGCGGTAAAGATTAAAGGATCTATGGCAGCGTTTGCCTCTTTTAGATCATTAAAAGAATTAGATGCCAGATCCTGCAGGAGGCCCTGTAACCGGAATGCCATTTCGGCTTCTGCCTTCTCCTTACTATTTTGTAACTCTTCCAGTTTCTTAATTTGACCATTCCACCAGCCCAGATTCTCAAAATTAGAAGTATATACGTCTTCATTAAAAAAGTACAAATACTGGTCCCTGTACTCTTCCTCTGTAAGAGCAGCTCTGTTATACTGCTTAAGCGTTGAGTTCTAAAGACACTACTCTTTTTGATATCTTTCATTTTTTGTTCCAGCTCCTCTTGCTTTCCATACATTGCATATTTCGTACTCATTTTTTCCAGTAGTTGATATGCTTTATAAAATTGCATGGACCCTCTTAACTGTTCGGCATATTGTAGTTCATTCTGGTAGATCTCTTCGGTAAGAGAAAGATCTGCGATTCTGCGTCCTTTAGATATTGACTGTAAAGTAAAAGTACCCAGTGCATTGCTAATTACCTCTATCCCCGGCCATTCCCTGCCGCCGTCAAAGAAGTAAGTAGTGGCAGGCATCCCTGATTTGGAAAGATAAACAGCTGTTTCCCCAATAAGGAATTTTCTATAATCGTTATAACCCGCAAGCCCTACAAAAGAAAAATTCGCTCCTTTTTTAATAAAATCAGTATTAATCCAGGTATCCCCTACTGCTATTACACCAGTTAGATTTTTTATAACTGCAGGCATTACACTGGCCACCCTCGCGCCTTCAGCAAGACTGGCTGCATAAATTTGATCCATGTCTACAGGGAGAAGGTTGAGAACACCATTTACAAGACGTGTGGCAACCTTAACATTGGAGAGCAGCGTACTATCCTTATTAATGTGATTAGACGCTGCTAAAATATATCCCTGTTCCTCGGCAGGTTGACGAAATAACTGGTTAACAGTCCTGCCTCTTTTTTCAGGATCAAAGATAAATAAGATTGGCCAGGTTCGATCGGTAGTAAAATTTATGGGAAGATAAAGAGAATAAGTTTCGGCTATACTATCATTTACAGCAACAGAATCTATGACCATACCTTTGGTAAGCTTCATCTGCTGACCAAGCATTAAAGAGGTGCTAATAACGGCCAGAAAAAAACTGAAGTATTTCACTTGTTGAATTTTATACCACTAAAAATAGGGTTTTAGAGCCGAACAAAAAAAGACTTCTTTTTGCTGAAGCCTTTTAAAAAATTTGTACCGGAGGTTATTTTTTAATTCTCTCCATTCTCATATTCTCAGTACCCGAAAAAAAGAATCTCGCCAATACTGAAATTATTAAAAGATCGGCAAAAATTAAAAATAGTACTCTCACTATTTCAATCCCTGCAAAAGAGATTCCTATAAAACCAATTAAACCTGTAAGCGCAGTAAGTACCAGAAATATTAGTGTATGTCGTTTCATATTTTTTCCTTTTTTCTCAAAGTTAACTATAGAGTAGACGATACTTTATTAAATTAATTACAATTGAAATATGTTTAACTAAAGAATGTGGAGGAAGTGAAAATATGTTAACAAAAATATTTTACGATCCTGTAATTGAACATCAAAATGTTCAGGAAATAAGCATTCAAAAAAAAGTAGTACCTTTGCCACTCGTTGCTAACTTCTCCTTAAAGCAACATTTCACAAGCCTGCTCCAAAAATTACTGAGCAGCATTTATAATCCATACATGACATTTAATCAATTAGAATTAACTGAACCTTTACAGAAGGCAGTTCAAAAAGCGGGATATAAAAATCCTACTCCTATACAGGCACAATCAATACAAGCAATATTAGACGGAAGAGACATCCTTGGATGTGCTCAAACCGGAACCGGAAAAACAGCTGCTTTTTCTATCCCCACCATTCAGCTTTTAAGCCGAAATAACGGAACAACAGAACGCAAAAGAGCAATAAGAAGTCTTATCCTCACCCCTACCCGGGAACTTGCAATACAAATAGGTGAAAGCCTGGAACAATATGGAAGCTTCAGCAATTTAAGATCATTGGTGATCTTTGGCGGAGTACCTCAACATTCCCAGGTACAGGCATTAAAGCAGGGAATAGACATCCTTGTAGCTACCCCTGGTTGGTTACTGGATCTTATGGACCAGGGTTATATTTCCCTTTCCCAATTAGAAATCTTTACACTCGATGAAGCTGACAGGATGCTGGATATGGGATTTGTTCATGATGTCAAGAAAGTGATCAAAAAAATTCCTGCTAAACGACAAACCCTCTTCTTTTCAGCCACAATGCCCGACGCTATTTTAGATCTGGCTAACAGCATCCTGAACAATCCTTTAAAGGTGGAAGTAACTCCTCCTTCTTCTACTGCAGAAATGATTGGCCAGGAAGTTTATTTCATTGACAAAAGCAACAAGAAAAAGTTGTTAATAGATCTTCTGAAATCTGGTGACGAAGATAGAATACTGGTTTTTACCCGAACAAAACACGGTGCAAACAAGGTCGTAAAAGATCTTACCAAAACCGGGATAAAAGCTGAAGCTATACACGGAAATAAAACCCAGAATGCCCGACAAAAAGCACTTAAGAATTTTAAAGATAAATCTACAAGAGTTCTGGTAGCTACAGATATCGCCGCAAGAGGAATAGATATAGATGAACTTGCACTGGTTATTAATTACGAAATCCCCAACATTTCTGAAACATACGTCCACAGGATTGGAAGAACAGGCCGTGCGGGAGCAAGCGGAAAAGCCATTTCTTTTTGTGACTATGAAGAGAAAGCTTATCTTAAAGACATTCAAAAATTAATAGATCAAAAGATCCCTGTGATAGAAGACCATTCTTATCCTATGGAAGTTTTTGAGGTGCCTGAGAAAAAACCTCAGCAACAAAGAGGTAACAGGAATCAGCAAAGAAAATCATCAGGAGCAGGATCAGGACAAAAATCAGGAAGAAATAGATTTGAGCGATCAAAAAATAAATAAGGGACATTCTGAAAATTATTTTGGTGACTACCGGGATTTTTGGTGGAATAAAGATTTCGTCGATCTAACTGCACAACGGCTGGAACTCAATAAATTGGGTTCCGTGCTTGATGTGGGTTGTGGAAATGGACACTGGACCCGGATTCTTGCACCTTATCTTCAGAAGGAAGCTTCAGTAACAGCTGTAGATAGTGATCCCAGATGGTTTTCTGAAAACGCTGAATTACAGAACTTTTTTTCAGCTACTGGAAATCCTTTTCAGCTTAAAAAAGGAGATGCGCAAAATCTTCCTTTTCCCGATGCTCAATTTGATCTGGTTACCTGCCAAACGGTGTTGATCCACGTTCCGGAGCCACAAAAAGCTTTAAAGGAGATGAAGCGGGTTTTAAAGCCCGGGGGAACACTTCTATGCGTAGAACCCAATAATATTGTACAAAGCCTTATAAAAACTTCTATAAGCAAAAACGAATCTGTTGAAGAGAGCCTGGATCATATTAAATACAAGCTTATTATAGAAAAAGGCAAGAAAAAGCTTGGCAAAGGAGATAATTCTTTGGGAGATCTCCTCCCCGGGATGTTTGCAATGGAAGATCTTAAAAACGTAGAAGTACGACTTTCAGACAAGGCGATCGCAATGTACCCTCCCTACGACAACGAAGAGCAGCTTGCAACGCTTAAACAATGGATGAAGGGTAGCTCCTGGAACTCTACCACCCAAAAAGATATTGACTTCTTTAGTGCTGCAGGGGAAGCTTATATGCAGTTCTATTTTGAATATCAGGAGAAATATGCCAATCGCGATGCTCACATCATGGGTGCCCTGCAGAGGGAGCAATATCACGCTGCGGGAGGATCACTTATGTACCTGGTTAGCGGAATTAAATAGAAGCACAGAGTTTTTTTCCCGTATTATAACCTGGGAAACCCTCAAAACCAATAAACACTACCTCTCTAAAATCAGAAAGATTTAGCTGCTACAGGAATTGCATCTACAGGCTACACAGCAGCAATCCATACAATTCCCTCTGGTACAGGATTCACAGTTACACTTACAGTTTCTATTTCTAAGATCCTTCATATTACTTTTTTTAAATCCTTAATTATTAGACGAGCAAAGCCTTCTAATATTTCTATAAATTCTAATTTCCCCTACTCCTGGATATATGATAAAGAAGAAGGTCCTTCTGTTACAAAAAAAGCAAGTTTTACTCCTTCAATAAACATGCTGGTTCCAATAATGGCTATTATTAAACCCATTATCTTTTCAATAACAACAATCTTGTTTTTCCCTATCCAACGAACCAAATATTCACTGGATATGAAAGCTAAATAGTTCATCCACATTATAAGGGCGATCATTGTAATTATAATTCCCATTTCAATATATCCCGCATTAGTGGTAAAATTCATAGCAGTTACAATAGTTCCCGGTCCTGCAAGGATTGGGATAGCGAGGGGCGAGACTGAAATTCCTTCGTTAAAGTTAATTTCAGTTTGATTGTCTATGCTGGACTCCTGTGCCCGTATCATTTCAAAACCCACGAAAAATATAAGAATTCCTCCTGTTATCTTAAACGCGGGAATAGTAATTCCGAAGAGTTCAAATACATACTTTCCTACTATAATAAAACCAGTCACAATGACAAAAGCAGTAAAAGTAGCCTGTTTTGAAATTTTCTTTTTCGTTACCCGGTCTGCTTGTTTAGTAAGACTGAGAAAAATAGGAATATTTCCGGCAGGGCTGTTAATGGCAAAAAAGCCAGTAAAAACAGCAATAGTAAATAACCAAAGATTTTCCATAAGCGACTAATAATCAGGATATTTTATCCTCACCTAATTTTTGTGCAAAGCTAGTGTGAATTTTAATTTTTCCAAATAAGAGTGTACTTTTAAATTTCATAAAAAGAATGGTAAATGAGGAAAGATAAATTACAAAAGATGCCCTTATTTAAAAAGGCCATGGAAATCCTGGATCTGGTAGACCGGATAACAGATCTTGTTCCCGCAGATAATGAATACCTCAAAGACATAGCAGATTTTATGAGAGCAGATGCAGCTCAAATTCCTGCAAAAATAGCCGGAGCGTTTGGAGATGGACCATATGACCTAAAAATGGAGAACGCTACCATTATTAGAAAAAACGCGATGCAAATTTATGTGCAGTGCAATGGCTTCTTAATGGAAGATTTTAAAGAAAAGGAATATCTGCAATTATTGAGAAAAGAAATTGAAGAATTCAGAGTCCTGTTTGCGGAATGGGTAAAAACTTTTGATCCCTGGGATTATTATATCGACAGGTGGGGATTGTTTAATCCTCCCGGTGTAAACTACGACGATAAAGATCCTGATGAAGATCTCCCGTTCAACAATCCTTTTGAGGAAGGGGAAGATGATTAAGAAAATTTATTTTCTTGACTAAATGCCGCTCCTACGGAGCTTTTATAAACCTGGCACATAAAATTTCTAGAGATATGCCGCCTCTCTGAGGCTTGGTTTGAAGATTAGAAATAGCGTTCTTATAAAAAAATTAATTAAGCTCCGGAGGAGCAACTTGTATATCGCACAATTTAATTCCTAGCAATTAGCTCCGTAGGAGTGAAATGGCTATAGAAATGCGTGATATATTCATAAATTTAGCTCCGTAGGAGGGAGATGTATATAGCAAAATAAGACCCCAGGATTAATAGCTCCGTAAGAGCGGAATGGTTATTCACATCCGAATTTTAGAAATAGCCCCAGATCAAACACAATTCCAGGGAGAAGAATATTCAAATTTTAAAACATAACGTTCTTATGCCGCTCCTCTGGAGCTCTTATAAACTCGGCATATTAATTCTATAGATATGCCGCCTCTCTGAGGCTGGTTAAAGGTTAAGAACCAAATTCTCTTTAAAATTTAATTAAGCTCCGGAGGAGCGAGATGTATACAGCAATATAATACCCCAAGCTAAATAGCTCCGTAGGAGCGGAATGGTTACTCATATCCGAATTTCAGAAATAACCCGAGATCAAACACAATTGCAGGGAGAAGAATATTCAAATTTTAAAACATAGCGTTCTTATTCCTCTCCTCTGGAGCTCTTATAAACTCGGCATATTAATTTCTATAGATATGCCGCCTCTCTGAGGCTGGTTTGAAGGTTAGAAATAGTGTTCTCTTTAAAATTTAATTAAGCTCCGGAGGAGCGAAATGTTTATTTAAAATAGTTAACCCGAGAATAGAGGCCATTGCGGGGAATAAAAATATTTCCAAATTCTAAAACATAAGGTTATTATGCCGCTCCTACGGAGCTTTTTATAAACCTGGCACATAAAATTTTTATAGATATGTCGCCTCTCTGAGGCTGATTTAAGGTTAGGAACCATGTTCTCTTTAAAAATTTAATTAAGCTCCGGAGGAGGGGAACGTCTGTAGAAATGCATAACCTTCATAAAGATAAGCTCCGTAGGAGCGAAATGTCTATAGCACAATAAGATCCCCCGGACAAATAGCTCCGTAGGAGCGGAATGTTCATTTAAATCCCTATTTCAGGAAAAACCCGTGATCAAATACCATTGCAGGTAAAAGAATATTCAAATTCAAAAACATGAGGTTCTTATGCCGCTCCTACGGACATTTTTATAAACCTGACACATCAATTTTTATAGATATGCCGCCTCTCTGAGGCTGGTTTGGAGGTTAGATACCTCATTTTATTAAAAATTTAATTAGCTCCGGAGGAGGGGAACGTCTGTAGAAATGCATGACATTAATAAAGATAAGCTCCGTAGGAGCGACATATTTATAGCACAATAAGACCCCCGGAACAAATAGCTCCGTAGGAGCGGAATGTTTTCAGTGCGGTAATGTCAAAAATAAAAATTGTTCAAATTGATACTGAAATAGAACTCATAATGACAATCGAAAAAATGCTACGCCGCGCCAAACTTGTTCCGATTTAATGTTTAAGAATAGAGAAATACTACAATGTTAGATCCTGAAATAAATTCAGGAAAACATGAGATCAAATATTACCTAAGGCTGAACGTGTTACCTTCTAAAAGAAATAGAACAGCTTCAAATTACTCTCCTCATCAAGCCGGATCAGGAAGACGCAAATAACTTTTCCTTTTTAACTCTTTAACTCTTTAACTCTTTAACTCTTTAACTTAGAAATTACATATTCCTTCTATACTGCCCTCCTACTTCAAACATTGCCGTGGTTATTTGTCCCAGGGAGCACACTTTTGTAGCTTCCATTAGGACTTCAAAGATGTTTTCATTGTGGATAGCAGCCTCTTTAATCTTTTCTAGAGCTGCTTCGGCTCTATCTGCTTTTGCTTTGTGCAAATTTTCAAGGGTTGTAATTTGATATTGCTTTTCTTCTTCTGTAGCTCTTATAACTTCTCCCGGAGTAACAGTTGGAGAACTAGGTAGAACTAAGGAAGGTATTTACGCCAATTATAGGGAAATCTCCATTGTGTTTCAAAGTTTCGTAGTACAGGCTTTCTTCCTGAATTTTGCTGCGTTGATACATAGTTTCCATTGCACCTAACACTCCTCCTCTTTCAGTTATCCTGTCAAATTCCTGGAGCACTGCATCCTCAACCAGATCTGTAAGTTCTTCTATAATAAAGGCTCCCTGGATTGGATTTTCATTCTTGGTAAGACCGAGTTCTTTATTGATAATTAATTGTATAGCCATTGCACGCCTTACAGATGCTTCTGTAGGGGTTGTAATAGCCTCATCATACGCATTTGTATGAAGGGAATTACAATTGTCATATATAGCATACAGCGCCTGTAAAGTAGTCCTGATATCATTAAAATCGATCTCCTGTGCGTGAAGGGACCGACCAGATGTCTGAATGTGATATTTCAGCATCTGGGCCCTGGCGTTAGCACCGTATTTATTCTTAAGGGCTTTTGACCATATTTTTCGGGCTACCCTTCCAATAACAGCATACTCCGGATCTATTCCGTTTGAGAAAAAGAAGGAAAGATTTGGACCAAATTTGTCAATATCCATTCCCCGGCTTAGGTAATATTCTACGTATGTAAATCCATTGGCAAGAGTAAGTGCCAATTGGGTAATAGGATTAGCACCTGCTTCAGCAATATGATAACCCGAAATTGACACCGAATAAAAATTCCGCACCTGTTTTTCGATAAAATATTCCTGCACATCCCCCATTAACCTCAAAGCAAATTCCGTAGAAAAAATACAGGTATTTTGTGCCTGGTCCTCCTTAAGAATATCCGCTTGCACTGTTCCGCGGACGACATTAAGAGTTTCGGTTTTAATCTTTTGATAAACATCAGCCGACAGTACCTGGTCACCTGTAACTCCTAACAACATTAACCCAAGACCGTCATTGCCTTCAGGTAATTTCCCCTGATATTCAGGCCTCTCTACTTGCTTTTCCTCGTAAATTTTCCTAATCTTCTCCTCTACTTCCTGCTCAAGTCCATTCTCTTTAATATATTTCTCACATTGTTGATCTATTGCAGCATTCATAAAGAATCCGAGAAGCATAGGAGCCGGACCGTTAATTGTCATACTCACAGAAGTCAACGGGTGTGCAAGATCAAATCCCGAGTACAGTTTCTTAGCATCGTCGAGACAGCAAATTGAAACTCCGGCATTGCCTATTTTACCATAGATATCCGGCTTAGTGATCGGGATCATTTCCATATAAGGTCACAGAATCAAATGCTGTAGAAAGTCTTTTCGCAGGTAATCCCATACTTACATAATGGAAACGCCTGTTTGTTCTCTCCGGCCCACCTTCTCCTGCAAACATTCTTGTAGGATCCTCCCCTGCTCTTTTGAATGGATAAAGGCCCGCTGTGTATGGAAATTCTCCCGGTACGTTTTCCTGGAGATTCCATCTCAAAATGTCTCCCCAGGCACTATACTTAGGCAAAGCGATCTTGGGAATCTGCGTGTGAGAAAGAGATTCGGTATGGGTTTTAATATTTATTTCCTTATCCCGTACTTTAAATGAATAAACTTAGTTCCCGATATTTATTCACCTTCTCATCCCAACTAGAGTAATAATTTCCCAGTTATAAGGATCAAGGTCCATTTTCAGTTTATCGAATTCCTTTTTTAAAAGTTCTACAAAATCCTTATTTTCTGAAGAGGTCACACTTTCCAGGTTATCTTCTTCTATTCCGTATTGATTAAGATTAGCCTTACTTCCTGTAACTGTTTCAATGGTCTTGTATAAACCGTAAAGTTTCTGCGCCACCTCAACCTGCTGATTGGCCTTTTCATCATACTTTCTGTTATTTTCAGAAATTTCAGAAAGATAGCGGGTCCTGTTCGGCGGAATAATATAAATTTTTTCGCTGGTATCTTCAGAAACTTTAAAACTGGAGTTTAATACCGATCCTGTTTTTTCATCAATCTTGTTCATCAGTTTCCGGTACAAAGTATTCATTCCGGGATCATTGAACTGGGAAGCGATTGTACCAAAAACAGGAAGTTTTTCAGGGTCTTCATGCCACAAGCCGTGATTGCGCTGATACTGTTTTTTCACATCTCTCAAAGCATCCAGCGCACCACGTTTGTCGAACTTGTTGATTGCAACAACATCGGCAAAATCCAGCATATCAATTTTCTCCAACTGCGTAGCTGCTCCAAATTCCGGAGTCATTACGTAAAGAGAAACATCAGAATGTTCAAGAATTTCAGTATCACTTTGTCCTATTCCTGAAGTTTCCAAAATTATCAGGTCATAACCCGATGCTTTTAATACCTGAACCGCTTCAGAAACATATTTGGAAAGGGCAAGATTTGATTGTCGCGTGGCCAGAGAACGCATATATACCCTAGGGTTATTTATCGCATTCATCCTGATCCTGTCACCTAATAAAGCTCCACCTAGTTTTCTTTTTAGAAGGATCTACAGATACAATTCCTATAGTTTTTTCAGGAAAATCTACTAAAAATCGTCTGACCAGTTCATCTACAAGAGAGGATTTTCCGGAACCTCCTGTACCTGTTATTCCAAGTACGGGCGTAGCCCCTCCCGGCCTCCGTGAAGGGGAAGAGTCAAAATTAAATGCTTTTATAAAATCTTCGTTCCTGTTTTCTGCCAGTGAAATTAATCTAGCAATAGTATTGACATCCTTGCTTTCCAGCGCCTCTTGCAATTCTCCATTCTTGCTTAAAGGAGGAGTTGGAGTATCGGCAGTTTGAACAAGATCATTGATCATTCCCTGTAAACCCATTTCCCGGCCGTCATCGGGCGCATAAATTCGGGTTATGCCATAATCCATCAGCTCCTTAATCTCTTCCGGAAGAATAACTCCGCCTCCACCGCCAAAGATCTTAATATGTCCTGCTCCTTTTTCCTGAAGCAGATCATACATATATTTGAAATATTCATTATGCCCACCCTGGTAAGAAGTCATTGCAATTGCATTGGCATCTTCCTGAATAGCACAATTCACCACTTCTTCCACACTGCGGTCGTGCCCCAGGTGTATAACTTCTACCCCTGTTGACTGGATAATACGGCGCATAATGTTTATGGCCGCGTCGTGACCATCAAACAGTGAAGCTGCGGTTACAATTCTAACTTTATTTTTGGGTTTATAAGGAGCCTGTACTTCCATGAAAGTGTCTAATATTAATGTCGCAATTTACGAATTTCCCTAAAACCTCTGAGTTACGGTCAAAGAAGTTGAAGAAAATCAAATTATAACAGTCTTACTTTAAATATTCAATAATATAAAGCCGCTTATTTGACTATAAGGTGGTACTAAGGGTATTGTCTTTAAGAAGTTCCTCTATGAAATCCCTACTGTTAGATAATCGTGGAATTTTATGTTGTCCACCAAGCTTATTATGTCGCTTCAACCAACTATAAAAAGTTCCGGAAGAAACGGTGTTTATTACAGGAGGCTCAATAGCCGAATTGTTTTTCCTCTTCGACTTGTAATCCTCATTAAGCAAACATAACTGCTCATCCAGGATACGGGAAAATTGTTCCATCTTCACCTAGTTCTTTGACAAATTCAATTACCCACTCATGGTAACCTTTGTTTCGGCTGTCATAGAATTTTGGAGCTGCAGTATAATTCTCCATAATTGCACCTGTTTCTTTACAGGCTACACTTAAAGCTTTTTCCGCATGGTCTACAAAAAGGTCTTCTCCAAAGATATTAATACAATGCTTGGTTCTGCCACTAATGATGAACCTGTAAGGTCGTTTTTCAGTAAATCTTATAGTATCCCCTATTTTATACCTCCAAAGCCCGGAATTTGTAGAGATAACCATAGTATAGTTTGTATGCAACTCAACTTCTGCCAAAGAAAGTATTCTGGGATTCTCACTATCATAATCCTCAACAGGAATGAACTCATAAAAAATATTATAATTAAGCATCAACAGGAGAGAGGGATCATCCATCCTATCCTGTAACCCAAAAAATCCTTCGGTTGCGTTGTATACTTCAAGATATCTCATACTTTTATCCCTGTCCATTAATTCAAATAAAGGACGATATGGGAGAAAAGAAACTGACCCATGAAAGAATACTTCTAAATTCGGCCAAACATCCTGGATATAATTAACTTTCTTCTCGTTAAAGATGTGCTGCAACAGTAATATGATCCACATTGGAGAACCTGCCATATTAGTGACATTTTCTTTAGTGGTAACCTGAGCCATCATTTTAATTTTTTCTTCCCAGCTCTCCATCATAGTTACTTCCAGATTGGGAGTTCTGCGAAACTGAGCCCAGAACGGGAGATTCTTCATTACAATGGCTGAAATATTTCCAATATAAAGTTCAGAGTCTGATGTTGTTTTGGAAGCTTTGCTTTCCTGGTTTCCCCCAATAGAAAGATTTTTTCCTGAAAAAATTTGAGAATCGGGATGATTATCTACATAAAGGGCGAGCATATCTCTTCCTCCCTGATAGTGACATTCCTGCAAACCTTCTTTAGAAACGGGTATTATTTTACTTTTATCTCCCGTAGTTCCTGAAGATTTTGCAAACAATTTAATTTCAGAAGGCCATAACAAGTTATTTTCCCCCTGGAGGAGCCTATTAATGTATGGCTGTAAATCTTCATAGGTTGTAATAGGAACTTGTTGCTGGAATTCCCTTATGCTTTTAATGCTTAAGCAAAATTAAATTTCCGGCCATATTCTGTGTTGCGTGCTGTTTGTACTAAATTTATTAAACATTTTTCCTGTACATCTTCCGGATTGGATCTAAAATGGTCTATTTGGCCAATTCTCTGTTTAATGAATAAATTCCCTAGGTTATTTAATAGCTGCATCAATTATTCTTTACTGGCACGCATTAAGTTATGAGGAAATTACAAAAACAATCCACCAATTAACAAATTCTTACCAGTCACAAATGCTATAGAATATTTTCTTTTCTAAAGCTTTGCAACTGGTTTACTGTTTGTCCTGGTTTCTATTCAAAACTATGGGAGCGGCACCCATTTTTCAGGTGTTAAATATAGCGGAAATTTAGGCACAAAAGAACAGACATCATTTTTAATATTCCCGCCTTACTTTGCCTGATTGATGATTAAAGTTTTAATCTCTACATTTGAGAAAAAGAAAATTATGAAAAAATTACTCCTCCTACTATTCATTCCATTATTTTCCGGTTGTGCCGAATTACAGGATATAGCAAACCAGGTGCCGGGCGGCGGATACGGAATATCAAATACTGAAATAGCCTCAGGATTAAAACAGGCTTTAAACTTCGGAATTGAAAAGGAAGTGGCAAAACTCACTGAGGAAGGAGGTTTTTTCAGAAATGAACTGGTGAGAATCACTCTACCACCTGAACTGCAAAAGGTGGACAAAACTTTAAGAGATTTGGGTCTGAATTCTTTGGCTGATGAAGGTCTAAAAGTTTTAAACAGAGCTGCTGAAGATGCAGTAAAAGAAGCTACGCCCATTTTTGTAAATGCCGTACAGGAAATGACTTTTACAGATGCCCGCAATATTCTTTTAGGAAATAATACCGCAGCTACAACTTACCTTAACCAAAAAACAGCCACTCCACTTTATTCGAAATTTAATCCCGTAATTCAAACTTCCCTGGATCGTGTTGGAGCAACACAGGTATGGACAAACATTATAGACAAATACAATTCTTTACCCCTAACTTCTAAAGTGAATCCCGATCTAGCAGATTATGTCACCCAGGAAGCACTTAAAGGTGTTTATACAATGATTGCCATTGAAGAACAGGAAATTAGAACAGATCTTGGAGCACGTACAACTCAGCTTTTACAGAGGGTTTTTGCTCTACAGGACTAAAATTTAACACTTTTACAGGTTCTGCTATTATTTTTACCATTCATTTAACCTGAAGTTAGTAGAATTTAAATAAGGGGAATCTAATTTTGTGGTTTAATTTATTTGCAATGTTTGGATTTTTATTCAAAAGTGAGGAAGATCGTTTGAGCCACAAGTACACCCAGTTGATGAACCGTGCATTTCAACTTGCTTTGGTAGACAAAGAAAAAAGCGACAAGATCAATGAGAGGGCGAGAAAGATTCGGGAACAATTAAGAAGAATGAACTACAAAAAATTGGATAATTTTATCTGATATTCTTTAAAGTAGTTAAATGCAGGCAATAACCTTGAGCCATACCAGCTAAAGTATTCTCCATCTACCAGTTGAATATTTGCCTTTATTTGCTCCCCCAGTTCTATTACATGTTTTTCCTTAAAAGGAAAAGGCTCAGAAGATAAGAGAACAAGGTCAGGTTTCAGCATTTCCAGATCATTAAGTGTGATCTCGGGATAGCGGTCTTTATTGTTCTTAAATAGATTTTCCCAACCGTTTATTTCGATTAAAGAATTAATAAAAGTTTCTCCACCAACAGCCATCCATGGTTTTTTCCAAATAAGGTAAACGACTTTTAAACGGGTACGTATCCCCTCTTCTTCAAAACGATTTTTGGCATCTATAATATTTTTAACAAGCGCGGCCGTTGTTTCCTGAATTTCAAATATTTCTCCATATTGGAAAATTAGGTCAAGCGAGTCCTCAAAAGTGATTACATTCGATAAGTGAACGGGTGCTATTTTAGTTAGCTCTTCCACCATTTCCTGAGTGTTCTCCTCTTTGTTACACAAGATAATGTCTGGGTTGAGCGCAGCAATTTTCTCCAGGTGAACATTTTTAGTCCCGCCCACTACTGTTTTTGATTTTCGGATATTTTGCGGATGTACACAAAATTTTGTCACCCCTACGAGAGAATTTTGTAAGCCCAGGTCACACAAGAGTTCAGTTTGGCTGGGTACCAGTGAGATAATGCGCCGGGGTGTTTTATTCAAAGGGATTTCCCGCTGCAGTTGATCCCTAAAAATCATTTTATTTAAATTTCTCCAATTGCTCAGCCATTTGTCGTTGAAGGACTTCAGCTTTTGCAGCAGCAATTTCGGCAAAGTTGGAACTTTCAGAAGCATATATTATTCCTCTGGAAGAATTAACGAGTAAACCCACATCTTTCGTCATTCCATATTTACATACTTCAGCAAGACTTCCACCCTGGGCACCGACACCCGGTACTAATAAAAAGCTATCAGGTATAATTTTTCTAATTTCTGCAAGGTATTCAGCTTTTGTAGCTCCCACGACGTACATAAGTCTTTCAGCATTCTTCCAGGATCGGGAAACTTCTATCACCTTTTTGTAAACCTGGGTACCGTCTGTCTTAAGAGTTTGAAAATCAAATGCACCTTCATTAGATGTGAGCGCAAGTAAAATCGCGTGCTTGTTCCGGAAACATAAAAACGGTTCTACGGAGTCCTTTCCCATATATGGGGCAACGGTTATAGAATCAAAGCCCATTTCCTGAAGAAAACCTTTGGCATACATTGTTGAAGTATTGCCAATATCGCCACGTTTAGCATCGGCAATTGTAAAGATCTCCGGATAATTTTCATTAAGGTAATCAATGGTTTTGTTCAGCGATTTCCAACCTTTCCTCCCGCAGGCTTCGTAAAAAGCAGTATTTGGCTTATAAGCAACCGCAAATTGATGTGTAGCATCAATGATTGCTTTATTAAAAGAGAAAATAGGATCTTCTTCAGAAAGTAAATAAGTTGGAATTTTATCTAAATCGGTATCCAGCCCAATACATAAAAATGATTTCTTCTTACGTATCTGGGAAATCAGTTCCTGAGTAGTCATTAATTATTAGTTTTTTCTAAGAGCTTAAAAAATTTAGCAATCAATCGATTGCTATTTCCTGAAACAAGCTGTTATTGACGTAATTTTGTAAATAGTGATGGTTTTGCGGAAAGACCTCACAGGATTTGAAAACCTGTGAGGTCTGAACCTACGTCTATTCTTCCGAGGGTTATTTTATAGCCCCCGGGAAAGGATCATTGTTTACAAACCTCCTAAAAAACATCGCTGTTTTCTTTTAATTTCTCTGTATTATCTACCAACTGCAGTTCATCTACTATCTTCTGAATATCTCCGTTGATTATATTCCCCAGGTCATAAAGCGTTAGGTTAATTCTATGATCTGTCACCCTACCCTGTGCATAATTGTAGGTTCTGATCTTTGCGCTACGGTCCCCGCTCGAAACCATGGAATTCCGCTTTGCAGCATCAGCCTCCATCTTCTTGGCAAGTTCCTGCTCATATAACCTGGAACGCAAAACCCGGAAAGCTTTTTCTTTATTCTTATGCTGTGATTTTTGATCCTGGCACTGTGCTACCAAACCTGTGGGAATGTGGGTTAATCTTACCGCTGAATAAGTTGTGTTTACAGATTGCCCACCTGGACCTGAAGAACAGAAATAATCTATTCTTACATCTTTAGGATTTATCTCTACATCAAATTCTTCCGCTTCGGGCAATACCATAACGGTTGCGGCCGAGGTGTGGACTCTTCCCTGAGTTTCAGTTTGAGGAACGCGTTGTACGCGATGCACACTAGCTTCAAATTTTAATGTACCGTAAACATCTTCTCCGGCTACTTCAAAGATCATCTCCTTAAAACCTCCACTGGTGCCTTCATTGTAATCTACTATTGTAGATTTCCAACCCCTGCTCTCGCAGTATTTGGTGTACATTTTATAAAGATCCCCGGCAAAAATACTGGCCTCATCCCCTCCGGTACTGGCGCGGATTTCCATCACCACGTTTTTAGCGTCTTCAGGATCTTTAGGGACAAGCATCATTCTTATCTTTTCTTCCAGGGCAGGAATAGCACCTTTAGCTTCCTCCAGTTGAAGTTTAGCCATATCAGTCATTTCAGGATCACTGCCATCAGCAATAATTTCCTGTGCTTCCTTCATATTATTTACCAAAGTCATATAATTTCCCCGCACCTCCATTAAGGCCTTTAGGTCTTTATACTCTTTGTTTAACTCTATATAACGTTTTTGATCTGCAATCACATCCGGCTGAATGATCAAATCATTAACCTCATCAAACCGTTGCTTCACTATATTCAGCTTCTCAATCATAAATAATCAGGTGGAATTTTCGTACCAAATTTACGATAATTTGACGGATTTGCAGGTACAGTTTTAAAGACTGTCAGGAAAAATCAAATATTTAGTGAATAATCCTTTTTTCTGAATTTGTTACTAAACCTTCCTTCTATTACTAAGGATAATTGTGAAAATTAAATATTTAAATGTAGATTTGGTTAGAAGCCAGAGGTATGATCTACAAGTTCAAATTAGTTTTTCTGTTCTACAGGAGATTTCTAATTTCCTCTGTACTGGTTAATCTATTACTACTATTTATAGGCATCGCACTGCTTAAGTAAGTATTGCAATAAAATTTCTCTTTTTCGCCTGGTTGATACTAATTTACCTCACTACAAAATTAAAGTACAAATTAACTTTTTACCACAACCTTTCAGTGAGTACTTACTACCTGTTTGCCGTTGCTTTCGTCTTTGATCTCTTGCTCTTAATTCTTACCTATCTTCCTTTTTCCCATGTATATTGAAATTGATAACGTAGAATTAAGTTATTCCACTGAGGTTCTTCTAAAAGGGATCTACCTTAAGGCAGAAACAGGAAAAATCACGAGTATATTAGGAACGAACGGATGCGGAAAGAGCAGTCTTCTAAAAGTGATCTTCGGAAGCTTAAATCCTCACCACAAGCTCATCAGGATCAATAACAAACCTCACCTTAAACCACTGTATACTTATAAAGGAATAGTCAAATATTTGCCACAGGATCCTTTTATTCCTACACATTTAAAACTGAAAACAGTATTCAAGGTTTTTGGAGTATCCTGGGAAGATTTTGTGGCAGATTTCAGCAATCACTCCGGATATCAAAATTATAATGTAAATGAGCTTTCCGGAGGGGAAAGACGAATAGTTGAAATATATCTCATTCTTAAAAGCAAAGCTGAAATACTACTCCTGGACGAACCTTTTACACACCTTGCTCCTATTTATATCGAACAATTTAAAAAACTACTAAAAGCGGAAGCAAGGACTAAAGCAATAATACTTACAGATCATCTCTATCAACACATAATTGATCTTGCTGATGATCTATACCTTATCAAGAATGGCTGTACCAAACTGGTTAAAGATCCGCGGGAACTGGAAGACCAACAATATTTAATTACGGGAAGTTAAATTAACTGGATTAAAATGCGGGTAAACAACAGCTTCTGATGGACCTAATAAATATATTCTCCAAACTCACTTTTAATCGTAAGCTTTTTTGAATCTGAAGCTTCTACCCTCCCTACTACTTTAGCATCAATATCAAAAGATTTGGAAATGCTTATAATTTCATCAGCTATATTTTCGTCAACATACAGTTCCATCCTGTGTCCCATATTGAAGACCTGGTACATCTCTTTCCAGTTTGTTTTACTTTCCTGTTGAATTAATTTGAAGAGCGGTGGTATCTCAAACAGGTTATCTTTGATGATGTGTAGATCCTCTATAAAGTGAAGGATTTTTGTTTGTGCTCCGCCACTGCAGTGAACCATTCCGTTAATTTCTTTATTGCTGAACCGTGACAGTATTTTCTTAATAACCGGGGCATAAGTTCTCGTAGGAGAAAGAACCAGCTTTCCGGCGTCCAATGGTGAATTTTCAACAGTATCTGTAAGACTGCGGGTACCGGAATAGGTGAGTTCTTCAGGAATACTATTATCAAAGCTTTCCGGATATTTTTCAGCTAAAGCTTTAGAGAATACATCATGACGCGCAGAGGTTAAACCGTTACTCCCCATTCCGCCGTTATATTGTTTTTCATAAGAAGCCTGACCATAAGAAGCAAGACCTACAATAACATTTCCGGGCTTTATATTAGCATTATCTATAACATCTTCCCTTCTCATCCTCGCTGTTACTGTAGAGTCTACAATGATCGTTCTTACAAGATCGCCAACATCAGCCGTTTCGCCTCCCGTAGAATGGATCTCTACCCCAAACTTTTTAAGATCCTCCAGTAGTTCTTCTGTTCCATTAATGATTGCAGAGATAACTTCCCCGGGAATCACATTCTTATTTCTACCAATGGTGGAAGACAGCAAAATATTGTCTGTTGCACCTACGCACAAGAGATCATCAATATTCATAATAAGTGCATCCTGTGCAATTCCCTTCCAAACGCAGAGATCACCTAGGTTTCCTTCCAGTACATATAAGCCAGGGAAGATTTTGTACCTAAGCACCGTCGGCATGCATAATCAGGCAGTATTCTTCGTCACTAAGTAAGATAATCGGGAACTATTTTACAAAATGCTTTAGGATATAATCCCTTATCTACATTTTTAATTGCATTGTGAACATCTTCTTTTCCTGCAGAAACTCCTCTGCTTAAGCATATCTTTTACTGGTTTCCTGACTCATGACAGCTCAATTTTAAAAAGCGTGGTTCAAAGATACAAGGTTTTGATTTTTTTTGAAGCGACTGTATCTTTTATTATTCTAAATCCCCAGTCTACTTCCTGGTGCAAAAAAATCGATAGAAATTATCTAATTTAGGGGGTATAAACGAAAAGCCCCGCAAAATTTGCAGGGCTTCTCTCTTAAATATGAATTTTTATCTTGTAAATAGTAATTCCCTGTATTTAGTTAATGGCCAGATTTCATCATCTACAATTAACTCCAGTTTATCACAATGGTACCTGATCTTATCAAAGAATGGCTTCACATTATCACAGTATGCAAAAGCTTTCTCTTCGGCATGTTCCTGCTTATTTGCTGTCTTGCGTTCCTCGATCATTGCATTAATATCGCGATTGATATTTTCAATATGTTCAGAAATTTCAGTTATTAATTCAAGTTGTTCCTTGGAATGAGTTTTGAATTCTTTTTCTGAAAAAATTTCTTTTAGACCTCTAACATTTTTTATCAGCAAATTTTGATAACGAATTGCAGTCGGGATCACATGGTTTCTCGCGATATCTCCCAGGATACGCCCTTCAATTTGAATACGCATTGCGTAATCTTCAAGTTCAATCTCGTGCCGTGCTACTATTTCCTTTCGGTTCATCACCCCTAATTCTTCAAAAAGGGCAATGGTTTTATCAGCCACCTGAACTTTTAAAGCTAGCGGTGTGGTTTTGTTATTACTTAAACCTCTCTTTTTTGCCTCTTCCTGCCATGCATCTCCATAACCATCCCCTTCAAATCTAATCTTTTTAGATTCTTTGATGTATTCTCTAAGAATATTGAAGATAGCATCATCCTTCTTCATCTTCTTATTCTTGATAAGACCATCAACTTTTTTCTTGAATTCAATTAATTGTTTTGCAACAATAGAGTTAAGAACAGTCATTGGGCTGGCACAGTTTGCCTGTGATCCCACTGCACGGAATTCAAATTTATTTCCAGTAAAGGCAAAAGGAGATGTTCTGTTCCTATCGGTATTATCCAAAAGGATTTCAGGAATTTTCCCTACCACGTTCAATTTTAGATCGGTTTTTTCCTGTGGAGATAATTTCCCATCTGTTACCTTCTCTAATTCATCAAGAACTTCAGTTAATTGACTTCCGATAAATGCAGATATAATTGCAGGTGGAGCTTCGTTAGCACCAAGACGGTGATCATTAGATGCACTCGCAATAGTCGCACGAAGTAATTCCTCATTTTCCTGAACTGCCTTTATAGTATTTATAAAGAAAGTCAGGAACTGCAAATTTTTCATTGGTGTGGAACCAGGACCCAAAAGGTTTACTCCCGTATCTGTAGCCAGTGACCAGTTGTTGTGCTTTCCACTTCCGTTAATTCCGGAAAAAGGTTTTTCGTGAAAAAGAACTTTAAAATTGTGTCTTTCAGCCACCTTGTCCATTAGATCCATAATTAAAGAGTTATGATCTACTGCAAGGTTTGCTTCTTCAAATATAGGTGCAAGCTCAAATTGATTTGGAGCAACTTCATTATGCCGGGTCTTAACCGGAATTCCAAGTAACATACATTCCTTTTCAAGATCCATCATATATGCCAGGACACGTGAAGGAATAGATCCAAAATAATGATCATCTAACTGTTGTCCTTTTGCAGGAGAATGTCCAAGTAAGGTACGACCTGAAAGTTGTAAATCTGGCCTTGAAGCTGCAAGGGCAGAATCAATTAAAAAGTATTCCTGCTCCCATCCAAGGGTAGCAGTTACCTTGGTAACGTTTTTATCAAAATATTTTGCTACAGCAGTCGCAGCCTGGTCAACAGATTGTAATGCACGTAGTAGTGGGGTTTTATAATCCAGAGCCTCTCCTGTGTAAGAAACAAAAACTGTAGGAATACAAAGAGTCGTTCCATATATAAAAGCAGGTGAAGTTGGATCCCATGCAGTATAACCTCTGGCTTCAAAGGTATTTCTTATACCACCATGTGGGAAACTTGAAGCATCAGGCTCCTGTTGAACCAATTGGTTACCGCCAAATTTTTCAATTGCCAGTCCATCCCCTATAGTTTCAAAAAAGGCATCATGCTTCTCGGCAGTAGAACCAGTTAATGGCTGAAACCAATGTGTATAATGAGTAACTCCTTTAGAAATGGCCCATTCTTTCATACCTGTAGAGATGTGATCTGCAACCACACGACTAATTTTTAAGCCGGATTTATTTGCATCAATAACACTCTGGTAGGCCTCCTTGGTAAGGAATTGCCTCATGACCGTTTCGTTGAACACATTTTTTCCAAAGAGGTCTGAACGACGTTCGTTCTCTTCGATCTTTACTAGTTTACGGTTTAAAGTTTCTTTTAAAGCCTGGAATCGCAATGTTGACATTTTGTGCTGTTTAATTTAAAATTACCAGGAACAAAAATAAACTTTTTTCGCAAACACCCCCTAAGTTTTAGGGTAAAAATCCGAAAACGATATAAAATTTTTTGAAGCCCCTCCCTAATTTATAAAGGTTAAAGCTATATAAACGGCATATGCAGCAAAAAGCACTATTCCTTTGTACCTGCTCAAAATGAATTTTTCGGGAAGAAAGGCCAGGGGAATTAAGATAAATGCAAATCCCATCATCCAAAAGATGTCTATATTGAGAATAGCATCAGAAGCTACAAAAATAGGTTGGATGATCGCCGTTATGCCAAGAACCGAAGCTATATTAAAAATATTGGATCCTATAAGGTTTCCCAGGGAGATAGCTTTTTCTTTGCGCAAAGCCGCAACTACCGAGGCTGCAAGTTCAGGAACACTGGTTCCTATTGCAATAACGGTAACAGATATCACTCTTTCACTCACCCCTAACATTCCTGCTACGTCTACCGCTCCCGACACTAATAATTCTGATCCTCCCCATAAAGCAAGACCTCCTATAATTAACCAGGCACCGATTTTAAAATTAGTAGTAACGGCGAGGGATTCATCTACCTCCTCTACTTCAATTTGCACTCTTCTGGCTCGCCTTATAAGTAAAAAAAGGTAAAGCCCAAGAGCAACGAGAAGAATTACGCCTTCTATTCTGGAAAGTTCATCCCCTGTAGATAGTAAGAAATAAAGTGCAATTGAAAATAGCATCATAACTGGCCAGTTAAACCTGTAGAAATCCCGATCTACCATTAAAGGTGAAATAATAGCTGTAATTCCCAGCACCAGTCCAATATTGGCAATATTGGAACCTATTACATTCCCCAGGGAGATATCAGAAAATCCATTAAGAGCTGCCTGCAGGCTCACCAGTAACTCAGGCGCTGAAGTTGCAAAGGAAACAACAGTTAAACCTATTACCATTTTAGAAATTTCGAACTTAAAAGAAAGTGCTACAGATGCTCTTACCAAAAATTCACCACCCACCACAAGTAGAGCAAGCCCAATAAGGATAAACAAAATACTCATCTAAAAAAATTTTGAACGAAGATAAAGAACAATGATAGTATGGGCAATCAAAATAATAACTATAAAACAAGTTGTAAAACTACATAAATAGTTATATTTGATTAAATTTCCCGTATGAAGATAAAATTTGCGCTCCCCATTTTACTATTTCTATTCATATATAATTCAACCGAAATAAATGCGCAGGGACTTCTACAGGGAACGGTCTACAGCGCGAAAGATTCAACTGCACTCTTTGGAGCATCCATATATTTCGATGGTACAAGTCTGGGAGTTTCCACTAACCAAAACGGCGAATTTAAACTCCCTCTAAAGAATACAACCACCAGTCCTTTAGTAATAAGTTCCCTGGGATATGAAACTATTATTTTAAATAATTATAATGCTGAAGAGAACGTACTGCTTAAAATATATTTGGACGAAAGTACCGAATCCCTCCCGGAAGTAGTACTTGAACCCGACCCCTGGAGCAGGGAAAGAAAATTACGAATATTTAAAAGAGAGTTCCTGGGTTCATCAATGGCAGCCAGCAGATGCAGGATAACAAACCCTGAAGTAATTACTCTCACTTATATTCCTTCAAAGGAAGTTTTAGTTGCTGAGGCTAAGGAACCTCTTACTATAATTAACCGCCATTTGGGATACGAGGTGACCTACAACTTAACAGACTTTAGAGTAGAATTCAGCACCGGATCTTCAGGGTTACATCTGGCAAAGATGGTATATTTTGAAGGCCTTAGTTTTTTCAAAGAGCTTAAAAAATCACCTTCTAGAAAATTTCTGAAAAACAGGAAATCAGCCTACTCAGGTTCAGCATTACACTTTATGCGGTCCCTTGCTGCCAGGACTCTAACTGAAAACAATTTCAGGATCTTCAGAAAAAGTTTCGAAGTGGCACCCTACGAATATTTTCAGTTGAATATGGAAAACGGACTAATAAAGGTTAAGGTGGTGGAAAGCCCTATTACCATCCTCTATCGTGAAGTTGAGCAGAGTGCTTTAAACGCGGAGGATATTTTTTTTATTGACGCCCTGGGAAACCATACTCCCCCATATGGCCTAACAGTCTCGGGGCATATGGGTGGAAAGAGAGCAGCTGAAATGGTGCCACTGGACTACAATATAAATTAATAACTATTTTTATAGGTTTATAACTATATTTATCGTTAATTTGAAATAATCATAGGTTTATTAAAAACGTTTTTTGTACAAATGGAAAAATTAACTAATAAAGAAGAAGAGATCCTACATATTTTGTGGCAATTAAAAAAGGCCTTTGTAAAAGAAGTGCTGGCAGAAATTCCTGAGGAAAATTTACATTATAATACCGTTTCCACAATTATTAGAAACCTGGAGGATAAAGGCTACGTCTCTCATAAGGCTTATGGCAAAACCCATCAATATTTCCCCGTGGTTTCAAAAGAAGAATACAGGAAACAATTTATGAGTACAGCCACCAAAAAATTTTTTGATAATTCCTATAAGAGTATGGTATCCTTCTTTGCAAAAGAAGAGAAGATTAGTGCTAAAGAGCTAAGGGAAATTCTCGAGATCATCGAGAAAAAAGATGAGAACTAATGGAAAGTTTTTTAATATATCTTCTTAAAAGTGTTGGCTTGTTGAGCGTGTTCTTCCTTTTTTATATCACAATGCTTAGAAAAGACACTTCCTTTAAAACAAACAGGAAATTTCTCGTTGGTGGGCTATTAGCTTCAGCAGTTTTGCCTGCAATTTATTTTACGCGAACAGTTCTAATAGAAGCTCCAAAAACTCAATATTTTTTTTCTGAAGGTAATTTTCCGGTTACAGAAGTAATTCCGGAAGAACCAGCTGTTTCACCTCTTCAAATTCTATTTTTAGTATACCTACTGGGTAGTATATTTATGGCTGTACGGCTCTTACTTCAGCTTATTTCCTTAAGAAAATTCTTTGTTTCTGGTAAAAAATCACAGTTTGACAACTCAATAGTAATTGAATCAAATCAAAAAATCGCCCCCTTTTCCTTTCTCAATTACATTGTTTATAATCCCAGTTTACATTCGCCTAATGAACTAAGGCATATTTTAAAACACGAAAAAATTCACGTTGTACAGCTTCATACTTTTGATGTGATGCTGGCAAATTTTAATCTGGTTTATCAATGGTTCAATCCATTTGCGTGGCTTTATCTAAAAAACCTTCAGCAAAATCTTGAATACATTGCAGACGATGAGGCCGTCAAAGAAGTATCCTGTAAAAAAGAATATCAAAAAGCTCTCGTCAAAATTTCACTTAAAAATCCAAACCTGGCGCTGACTAATAATTTTTATCAGTCTCTAATTAAAAAAAGAATAGTGATGCTAAATAAATCAAAATCTTCAAATAGAGCTTCCTGGAAAACTGTTCTTATCCTGCTTGTATTAGTTGCCTTTCTTGTTCTTTTTAATATCAAAACCGTTGCACAGGTCATTGAGAAAAACGACAGTACTTCCCAACCTGCATCGAATCTAAAGGTATCCGTCAACATCAACGAATCGACTACACAAGAACAGCTTAACAGCTATACCAGCCTATTTGATAAATATGATGTGCAGTTGAACTTTAAGGAAGTGCAATATAACGACGCCGGATTACTAACCTCAATAACTGCTGAATTTCTTGACCGTAGTACTAATAAGTCCGGAAGCCTGAAACGCAATAACTCTAACGGAATAAAGAGTTTTACTCTCTATTATAAGAAAGATGGGGGAATAGGATTTGGAAGTGGAAAATCTTCAGACCCTTCTGATCATCAATCCTTATTATCTCAACTGGGAAAGGATCCATTAATTGTTTTAGAAGGAAAGACCTACACTACCACCAAACTCGCTGAGAAGACCATTAAAGTTCTTGGAAAAATAAGCAGCCTTACTCCTTCTGAAGCTGAAAAGATCTATGGAAACACAGCAAAGGACGGAGCTTTGATAATAAATAAGGGAAAAATTTTAGATGATTTTGAAGCCGAATTAAATAAAATTGATAAAGACAATGCTACTTTGAGAAATGATTATATTCAAATTAGCAAAGGAACAAGACCCAGCTTTATAAGCCTGAACAATAATCCTGAAGCCAATACTTTTAGTACGCATGCGGGAGTTAATAAAGGTAACGGAAACGTATTTATTGATAAGGATACGACACGAACCAGCAATCCTGTTTACATAGTTAACGGTAAAATTGTAAATGCCACTACATTAGACACAATAAACCCATCTTTTATTGACAGTATCCAGGTTTTTAAAGGAGCTAATGCCACCAGCCTTTACGGCCGTTCGGGAAAAAACGGATTAGTTGCAATACATACCAGGAATGATACGGTAAAATCAAAACACTTTAAGAAGCAGGTGGTTTTTAGCACCAGTCCAACTGTTGTTAAAAACCAAAGTATTTCTATAACGTCATCCAGAGGAGCTGATGGGGATTCTACCCACTTTAATAGAACTACCTCCTACGTCCGGTATGAATCTGATGCACCTTTTGTTATCTCAGCTGATAGTGTAGATGTAAATGCTTACCAGTACACCACAAGATCATCTCCTGGTAACACTTTCCATTTAAACAATTCTGAAAAGGAACCTCTCTACGTAATTAACGAAAGAATAATGGGTAAGGATTACGATATGAATTCTCTGGACCCTCAAAATATTGCTTCCATAAATGTTTTACAAGGTAAAAATGCCACAGATAAATATGGTGAAAAGGCAAGGGATGGGGTACTTGAAATAACAACAAAAGAATTAGAAAAACTACGGGAAGGAACAAAACCTATTTTTACTAAAGTGAGTGCTTCTACTACCAAAGAAGGTTTAAAAATAACCCAAAAACAGTTGAAAGAGCAGGCAAATCTCGACGTCACTTTTGATGATGTAAAAAGAAATAATAATGGCCTTATAACTCATATCACAATTAGTGCAAAAAGGAATGGCAGCAGTGCATCTGCAACTTACGAAGTTGAAAAAGGTATTCCAGATGTTTTTGTTGGGGTAAGAAACAATTCTGTAATTGTTACCTCCAATCCACCTGGAATTAGAAAAAATAAATAATATTTATTTGTTTGATTTGAAGGAGAGCAAAAAAATTTTGCTCTTTTTTTTATACCTAAAACGAGGTATTACCGGGACCAAAAACTCTAATGCAGTTTATACCATGGTTTTTGATATCTTTATGCTAACCAACCACTTTGCAAATAATGAAAAAGAAGTTTTTTAGGCTATTGTCGAGATTCAATAAAAAATTTCTTCCCAGCTATTCGAAGCAGCGATTGGATCTTCAAAAAGCTACTAAAAAACAAAAAGCAATAATTGGATGGAAACTATGGGTTACAAAAAATTCCCTCGAATAACTTAATATTTCAGCAAAGAATCTACAGGATGCGCCGTTAATTTGTCGCGCCCGCTCAGGAAAGATATTTCTACAAGAAAGTTACAGTGAGCAACTTTTCCTCCCAGTTTCTCAATTAAATTACAGGCAGCAAAAGCAGTTCCGCCAGTGGCCAGGACATCATCGTGTAAAAGAACATTTTCTCCAGGTTTTATAGCGTCTTCGTGTATTTCCAAAATTCCTGTTCCATATTCCAGGGCATAAGCTTCTTTTACAGTTTTATATGGCAGCTTTCCCTGTTTTCTCACCAAGTACAAAGCCAGCGTTTAATTTCTCAGCTAAAAGAGTAGCAAAGAAAAATCCCCGTGACTCAATTCCCACCACCTTATCTATTTTTATGTCGCCCAAATTCTTAAGAAACAAATTGACGGCAGTTCGCATTGCCTCCGGCTCTTGCAGCAAAGGACTAATATCTTTATATACAACTCCTTTTTGGGGGAAATCCTGAATATTCCGGATGTAATTTTCTAAATTCATAGGTGCAATATACTCAAGCCCGGGATCTCCTCAAACTATTCGCTCATTTTCTCTGCCCGTTCTTTCAGCTTCTTTACTGGCGTAGGATAAGGATTCATTTTTAACGTTTTTGCCATATGCACCATATTATGGACCATTAGCAGGATCATATTATTTGTAAATTCATGTTTATTTCCTTCAGCTTCAATGTAACTTGGTCCTGGTCCTGCCTTTCCTACGTAGTAAGTGAAGCCGTTGACGGGAATTGTGAAACCCTGTTCACTAAGATCGAAAACAATGCTGGAAATCGCTTTTTTCGCACCGTCTTCATTACCATCTACCATTACACCTCCTACTTTGTTATAACTTAGATATTGTCCATTTTCAGCAGTATCCTCACTCATTACTCCATCGAATCTCTCATTAACGACTTTAGCGACAGAGCCCCTGTCTCCTCTCCAAATAGGAGTAGCAATAATTACCATGTCTGCAGCTTTTACTTTTTCCAGGATCATGGGCCAGTCATCTCCTTCTCCTTCATCGGAGGTGTTTCCAAATTTCACATTATGATCTACTACTCTCACCGATTCGGTTTTTACTCCTAATTCATTGAAGATTTTTTCCGCTTCGTGTATAAAAGCTTCGGTATTTGAAGTTTCAGGTGATTTCTTTAGAGTACAGTTTAAGAAAAGTGTTTTCAGTTCCATTTTTCAGCTATTTAAAATTATTTGATAATCAACTTAATGAAATATTTAATGATTTCCGGTTAAGACGAGGTTAAAACATACCTCCTGTTTTTAGAGCGGAATTGTATATCTTTAGATTTCATTTAATAATGTTTATTATGCGGCACTTTCTTTTTATTCTTATTCTGGCATTTGTTTCACCAACAGTGCATGCACAGGATCTAAATTGGAGAAATATGGAAGCTGCAAATGAACCCCTGGCAAGACACGAAAATGCCCTCGTAGCCGTAGGTGAAAAAATCGTCCTTATTGGTGGAAGAGGTGAAAAACCTGTAGATATTTACGATATTAAGGAAAAAAAATGGAGCCAGGGTGCACAGCCTCCTTTGGAAATGCATCATATGCAGGCCGTAAGTCTTGACGGGCTCGTATACATTCTGGGCGGTTTTACAGGTTCCTGGCCCTATGAGACTCCTTTAACCCATATTTTAATTTATGATCTTAAAGAAGACACGTGGACAATAGGAAGTGAAATTCCACATGGCCGGAGAAGAGGCGCGGCAGGAGCTGTGGCTCACAATGGAAAGATTTACCTTATAAACGGGATCATCAACGGCCATACATCTGGCTGGGTAAACTGGCTGGACGAATATGATCCTTATACAGGCCAATGGAAGATTCTTGCCGATGCCCCCGTTGCCAGAGATCATTTTCAGGCAGTTGTTATAAATGATAAATTATTTGTTGCAGGTGGGAGAAGATCAGGAAGTGGAGAAACCGGGTTCTCGGGAACAGTTAAAGAAACCAATGTCTACGACTTCAAAAGCAATACCTGGAACACAATGGCCGATATTCCCACTCCCCGTGCTTACCGCTGCAGCTGTTTATAATGATACTTACCTGGTTATTGGCGGGGAAAGCGATACCCAGGAAGTAGCTCACAATGAAGTGGAATCCCTGGATCCTGTTTCCGGAACCTGGAAAGAATTAACTCCATTACAAACCTACCGCCACGGTACCCAGGCCGTTTATCTTGAAGATAATATTATTGTTGGTGCCGGAAGTGGAAATCGAGGCGGTGGTCCCGAACTCACTTCTTTTGAAATTCTCCCTGCTTCAGATAATTCTGATATAACTTTTGATGAATTTGAGGTTAGTTCCTTAAAAGCCTCTAAAGATTCCCTATCGTTTGGTTCAGGAAATCCTGTTCAGGAGTTAATTCTCACTAATCCCGGGGAAAAATCTATAGTTATAAGTTACCTGCAGCTTAATAATGCTGAAGGTTTTCAGTTAAAGTCAGAACTCTCCTCTCCTATTATAGTGGGTCCTCGTAAAACTGTAAAAATTCAGATTTCATCTTCCGGAACGGCAGGAAATTCTTCAGCAAAAATTCTAATTAAAACTTTGGGTGATTCTAAACCTCTCGAAATTACATTAAGCAGGTAGTACTGCGGGAACAGATTGAGATTTTTAATTATATTGGCCGGAATTAAATTCTAAATTATTTCAGCTAATCATATGCAACTTACACTCAAGAAATTTTCTCCGTTTTTCTTTCTATTATTCTGGTTCCACATCTCCTTTTCCCAGCAGAGCGAATTGACTGTAGAGAAAATTATGCAGGATCCGGAATGGATGGGAACCTTTCCTTCTAATGTGCGCTGGGGGGAAGACAGTAAAACAATCTATTTCAAATATAATCTGCAAAAAGATCCTGAAGATTCTCTTTACAAAATAGCTCTTTCTGATAAAAATAAAATTGAGAAAGTGGCGTATGCAGAAGAAAAGAGGCTAATCCCGGGATCTGGTGACTTTAATAAAAAACGAGATAAAAAAGTATATGTAAAGGATGATGCACTTATACTATACTCTCTGACGGACAAAAGCAGCAGGGAACTTATTGAATTAAGTGGTATTAATAATCCTCAATTTATGAGTGACGAAAATAAAATTTCCTTCAGTTTAGACGATAATATTTTTGTTTACAATCTGCAAAACGGAAGTATAAATAAGATTACAAATATTAGTTCAGGAGAAAAATCTGATAACGAGACTAAATTGAATGATAAGGACGATTGGGTGAGAAACGAAAATCTTGGATTACTGGAGGTCGTTCAGCAAAGGGAAGACAAAAGGGAAGCAAGCAAAAATTATCGGAGTCAGACTGCAGGAGAACCTTTTACTTTCTATACCGGAAAAAGATCTGTTTCAAACCTACAGCTTTCTCCCGATGGTAAATTCGCAACTTTCAGTCTATTTACAAGAACCGACAATAAAAGAACCGATGTTCCTAACTATGTAGATGCATCGGGTTATACAGCAAATCTGCCTGCGCGAAGTAAAGTAGGCGACGATCCTACCAAAGTAGAACTTGCCGTCTACAATCTTGAGAAGGATACCATTTATATGGTGCAAACCAATGAACTACCCGGAATAAAAGATCTTCCTGATTATACTGCAGATTATCCCGATAAGGAATGGGAAGAAAAGGAAAGGGAAGTCATTCCTTCTGGCCCATATTTTTCTGATAACGGAACACAGGCTGTGGTAAATGTTCGCTCCCAGGATAATAAAGACAGGTGGATCGCGCTGCTTGATCTTGAAACCGGAGACCTCAAAAACCTGGACCGCCAAAGAGATGAAGCTTGGATTGCGGGCCCCGGGATAGGTTATTCTTTTAGCGGAGGAACAATGGGTTGGTTACCGGATAACAGGAACATTTATTTTCAAAGCGAAGAAACCTAGGTTATTCTCATCTTTACTTATTGGATGTGAATTCTGGAAACAAGAGGGCTTTAACAAGCGGAAATTTTGAAGTCTTTGATCCTTTTATTTCGAAAGATGAGAAGAACTGGTATTTAGCGACTTCTGAAGTTAATCCGGGGGAAAGGCATTTCTACAGGATGCCACTTATGGGAGGTAAGATGGAAAAACTTACGCAGATGGAAGGAAATAATGAAGTGAATCTATCTCCTGATGAAAAACATATGGCCATCCTTCACTCCTACAGCAATAAACCGTGGGAGCTTTATCTGAAGAAAACTTCAGCAAAAGCTGAAGCAGAACAATTAACACAAGGTCAAAGTGAAGAATTTCGTGCCTATGACTGGAGAGAACCTCAGCTCGTGAAGTTCAAAGCAGAAGATGGTGCAATGGTTCCCGCCAGGTTATACAAACCTGAAAACGCGAACGGAGCAGGGGTCATTTTCGCACACGGCGCAGGCTACCTTCAAAATGTGCATAAATGGTGGTCCAGTTATTTTAGAGAATATATGTTCCACAACCTGTTAACAGATCTCGGGTATACAGTTTTAGATATTGATTACCGCGGAAGTGCTTACTACGGAAGGGACTGGAGAACAGGAATTTACCTTCACATGGGAGGAAAAGATCTAAGCGACCAGGTAGATGGTGCAGAGTATCTTGTTGCCGAACATGGTTTGGACGCAGAAAATATTGGCATCTACGGCGGAAGTTATGGCGGATTTATAACGCTGATGGCATTATTTACTGAAGCTGAAACTTTTAAAAGTGGTGCTGCATTGCGTTCTGTAACAGACTGGGCACATTACAACCATGGCTATACCTCAAATATTTTAAATAATCCGGCTGATGATCCTATCGCATACCGCCGCTCCTCTCCTATTTATTTTGCTGAAGGCTTAGAAGGAAATCTTCTCATCGCCCACGGAATGGTAGATGTAAATGTACATTTTCAGGATGTTGTAAGGCTGGCGCAAAGGCTTATAGAATTAGGAAAAGAAGATTGGGAACTGGCCGTTTATCCCGTAGAGGATCACGGATTTGTGGAACCCAGCAGCTGGACAGATGAGTACAGGAGAATTTTGAAATTGTTCAATGAAACCCTCCTGAAGAAAGATTAATCTTTATAGGGATCAAATGTTTCTTCTCCTGCCATTGCAACACCTATCGGGTGGAGGCGGTGAAGTACTTCAATTGTTTCTCCCTGATGGCTTAGCACCTCATCAAGATTTTTATAGGCTTCCGGAGCTTCATCTGCACTTAGCACCTCTTAATTCGACTTTGTTTTTTAGCCTTGCTTTTACAGCATCAAAATCTACAGCTCCTTTTGACACGATTGTCGGTCTCTTTTTACCGTCCTTCCCTCTCATCCATTTAGTTTTTCCCGCAGCTTTTCGGCGGGACATTACTCTGCCTGCTCCATGCACTGTTGAGAAAAGTCCGTCGCGGGAAAGTGGGGTATCCTTAGCTTTTACTATTACAGAAGTATCCTCCATATTAGCACCAATAAATCCCATTTGCCCGGGAAAGGCGGGAGTACATCCTTTTCGAACTACCCAGTATTTCTCGCCGAAATGTTCCTCCTGCCATGCAAAATTATGATGGTTGTGAACTTCAAAAGTTGGTTTCCCTGCACCGAGAATTTCCAGTACTTTATCTACAACCACATCCCGACTAAGCATAAGCAAATTCTCCAGCCAGGTTCATCGCTGCAATATAGTCCTGTCCAATAGCTGAATTTATGTCGAACAAGATAGGTTTTGAATCCATTCCTCCTTCTTTGGCATGTTCAAAAAATCCTTTGTTCTGTGACATAGCAATGAATCCGGTGGTGGTTTTATGTCCGAATCCGCGGGAACCAAAATGAACCCCTATCCACAAAAACCCATCATCATCTTCAAAAAGATCTACAAAGTGGTTTCCGGAACCTACTGTCCCCAATTGTTCTACAGAAAGATCCAGCAGGCGGCGTTGTGGGGCAAAGTCGGCTTTGGCAATCTTTTCAAAAACCGGATGATCCAGAGGTTCATTGTTCGTGCGACCGACACCAAAGGAGATCCTTTTAAAGATCTCATCCATTACTGCCGCTACATTAATTTCTGAAGCTTTGACAGTTGTTTTTACAGCTTTGTTTCCGCACGCAATATCAAAACCCACTCCGGAAAGGGAAATATGGTTTTTATAAGCCACTGCTCCTCCAATGGGATGGCCGTACCCGTAATGAGCATCAGCAGTTAGAACAGCAATGTCTTCCGGTCCTACACAATTCTGAATTTGTTTTATTGAATTTTCATCTATTAATTCTTTTCCGAAGATTGTCAATTTCTGCATAGCTCATTTCCTTTTCTTCAATTTAAGCAAAAATTCCACCAAAGTAGAAGTAAGCAGATGCTTTAGTTCTACACATTGACTGAAAAGTTTCACGCAAAGTTAAAACGCAAAGAGCGCAAAGGAAAAACCGGGATTTATATTCCTGGTTTCATCTCTGCGAGCTTTGCGAAATTCTTGGCGCCTTTACGTGAATACCGTTAACTCAGGAGGTTCTTCATTTCTGAAAAACTGTCATAATTTTCGTATTTTGGAACTTCAGAAAAATAAAAGATGCAAAAAGTAAAGGTTGCTATAGCCGGATTTGGAAAGGGAGGGAGAATTTATAATTCACCAATTATCTCAAGTGTGGAAGGTTTGGAAATAACAAAAATACTCACTTCCAGTCCAGACAATATAGCTGCCGCAAATGGAGATTTTCCAAAAGCACAGGTAGTTTCTTCTTATGAAGAACTTCTTGGAGATCCGGAAGTAGATCTGGTGGTAATTACCACTCCTAACCATCTTCATAAACAATATGTACAAAAAGCATTAAATGCTAGAAACATGTAGTGGTTGAAAAACCTTTTACGCCAACTTCTGCCGAAGCTAATGAGTTAATTGGACTCGCAAAGGAAAAAGACCTTATTTTAAGCATCCACCACAACAGGCGCTGGGACAGTGATTTCCTTACGGTGAGAAAATTGCTTCAGGAAAAGAAGCTTGGAAGTGTGGTAGAATATGAAGCTCATTTTGACAGATTTCGTACCGAAATAAAATCAGGCTGGAAGGAAGAACAGGAGAACCCGGGCAGCGGAATTCTCTATGATCTTGGCAGCCACTTAATAGATCAGGCTCTGGTCCTGTTTGGCTTGCCAAAAGCTGTTTATGCCGATATCAGGATACAGAGAGATGGAGCCACAGTTCCCGATAATTTTGAACTTCTGCTATATTATTCCGGATTAAAAGTAACTCTGAAAGCCGGAATGCTGGTAAAGGAAAAAGGACCAACTTTTATTATTCATGGCACCAAAGGAAGTTTTGTAAAGTATGGCGACGATCCTCAGGAAGAAAAAATGAAAGAGGGATTAAAACCAAAAGATATTCAGGATTGGGGAAAGGAACCGGAGAATATTTTCGGAACCTTAAATACTGTTGAGGAAAAGACAAAGGTCCCAAGTGAAGAAGGCGCCTACATAAAATTCTATGAGAATATTTACAGAGCAATAACGGAAAACGAAGAACTGAAAGTAAAACCTGAACAGGCCAGGGACGTCATTAAAGTTATTGAAACTGCGTTAAAAAGCCAGGCAGAGGGAAGAAAAATTGAATTTCCGGTTTAGGAAGGGGTTGTTGGGTGTTTGTAGTGAGAAGTCTGAAGTCTGAAGTCTGAAGTCAGAAGTCAGAAGTCAGAAGTCAGAAGTTAGAAGTCTTAATTCTCATATCTCAATTCTCACTACTCAATACTCAATTCTCAATTCTCAACACTAACTCTTAACCTCTCTTCTTTCCTCTTTACCTGCTTTCATTCTGGAGAAATAGCTCTTAGCTTCTTTTAAAACCCTGGGCGCCAGAATGAGAGTTGAAATCATAGTTGGAATAGCCATTAAAGCGAAGAAACCATCTATAAGATTGATCATCATACTTAATGAAGTAGTGGCTCCAATAAGAATACTCAAAATATAAAAATAATTGTAGTAGTGTTTTTTATCTGCTCCCAAAAGAAAGGACAGGCATTTGGTTCCATAATAAGAATAAGAAAAGAGGGAAGAAATACTAAAAATGGCAATACATACCATCAAAAGATAATTTCCAAAAACCGGAATGGAAGCATCAAAAGCTGCGGCGGTAAGGCTTACACCATTTTCCTCAGTCGACTGCCACACACCTGTCACTAAAATCGCCAGGGCAGTTAATGTACACACAACAAGGGTATCTATTGCAGGACCGAGCATAGCAACTAATCCCTCTCTCATAGGTTCATTTGTCTTGGCAGCTCCATGTGCCATTGGCGACGTACCAATGCCCGCTTCATTTGAAAAAGCACCTCTTCTGATTCCCAGTATTATTAATCCTCCAACAACTCCACCCAAAAATGAATCTCCCCTGTAGTTGTTCGCCGCAAAAGCATCAGTAAAGATCAGAGAGAAATAATGCGGTACCTGCTCAAAATTGACAAAAAGAATAATAAGAACTGATACAAAATATAAAGCAACCATTGCCGGAACCAGCTTTCCTACAGTTTTGCTTATCCTGTTAAGACCGCCAAAGATGACCACAGATGTCAGGATGACTAAAACTACACCTATTATAAGGTTGGTTACAAATCCTGTTTCAATTCCGTTGGGTGCGAGGATGATGAAATTTACTGCCTGTGTTAATTGGTTGACATTAAAAACAGGTAGAGCGCCTACTAATCCCGCAATACTAAAGAATACTGCCAAAGGTTTCCACTTTCTCCCAAGTCCTTCTACAATAAAATACATAGGGCCTCCCTGTATTTTACCTTCACTGTCTTTCCCGCGATACATAACAGCAAGTGTACAGGTAAAAAACTTTGTAGCCATTCCAATAATTGCACTTATCCACATCCAGAAAATAGCCCCGGGTCCACCAATTGCAATTGCTACCGCTACACCTAAGCAATATTTCCCATACCTACTGTGGCAGCAAGTGCAGTGGCCAGAGCCTGAAAGTGACTGATCTCCCCCGGATCATTTGGATCATCATATTTTCCACGCAAAACCTGCACCGCATGGATCAAATATCTAAAAGGTAAAAACTTCGAAATCACCAGGAGGTAAAATCCGCCGCCTATGAGTAATATTAAAAGTGGAAGGCCCCAAACAAAAGATGCAAATTGGGCAATGAAATTATCTACTGTAGTCATAAGCAAATATAAATAAAGGGAGGTATTAACCAAATATAAATACTTCCGGAGCCCCATTCTTTTATCTCAGACTTTAAGCCAAAAAATGAAACTTTGATTAGATAAAATCAGAAGAACGAATAATACATTTTCCTATTAATTAGAAATTCCATAGGCACATATATCCTGAAATGAGACTAAGGAACACCTTCTTCAACTGTCAAATTTTCTTTTTGAATCTGACAAAATTTCATGTTGCGGGGAGTGGCATTTCGTTTGTTTATGACGTAATGGAATCGCGGTTCTAAAAAGCTAACCTGTAAGGGTTTATGAAAAACTTATTGAATTGTTTAACTTAAAAATATTAGACATGAGCAATTTAGTAAAAGGAAATAATTTTTGGCCGTCAACATCTTCTGTTGATCAATTTTTAAACGACAGTATCTTCAACTGGCGTAACGAGATGAACGGATTTAACAATGCTCCTCGTGTAAATATTGCCGAAACAGATGAGGAATTTAAAGTGGAAATGGCCGCACCAGGTATGAAGAGGGATGATTTTCATGTAGAACTTGATAACGATATCCTGGTTATCTGGTCCGAAAGCTCAGATGAAAAAGAAGAACAAAATTCCTCTTACACCAGGAGAGAATTTAATTATGGATCTTTCAGAAGAATTTTCCACCTCCCGAACACAGTAGAAGCAGATAAAATAAAAGCTAAGTACCAGGACGGTTTGCTAAGTCTGTTAATTCCTAAAAAAGAGGAGGCAAAAAGAAAGCCCCCAAGAACAATTAAAATTTCTTAAACAAGAATTGTGGAAGCGGCCCTCAGTGGCTGCTTCTTTTTTAATAAGCAGAATTTGAAACAAATTTTTCTTCCCTGCTCCCTCCTATCTTTCCTTTTTTAAAAGTACAATTGATCTTCCTGTCTTACGGGAAATTATCAATACGAGTGGTATTAATTGAAGATCTTCTATGGTTTAAATTTTAACCAGCTCAAGGGATAATCAGAATAATTTAAAATTTAAAACTTAAGCCAGAATAAACTCCGAAGTAATAAGGTTTAACATCAGATGTGTTGTTGAAGGTGTTAATCTGGTATTTAAAAATAGGCTCAACATTTATCTGGAATTTTGAGGAAATGTTATAATCTAATCCCACTCCCATATTTGCGCTATAACTTACATTATTAAGGTTTCCGGCTTCACCAAAAGAAGTAGTGGCGGCTCCGGCCTCAAGTGTAACATTATTTTCGCTAAGAAAAAGAGTGCTGGCCCCACCAATAATGTTTAAACCAAATTTTTTATCAATAACCCCATATTTTAGTTCCACGGGAACCTCAACAAAACCAAGATTTTGATTAATATTTCCCATAACAGGTGAAGCAAGGGTTACTGCCCGGGCATCGTTATTTTCCACAGCCATAGCACTTATGGCAGTACCGTATGAGACATCCCTGGTGTTATAACTGAGATCAACTTTATTTATACCCGATCGTATTGAAAGTCTATTTGAAATTTTATATGCTACAGCGACACCGTAGGAAAAAGATATATCGCCTCTTCCCTCATTGCTTAGCCAATTGATCATCGATGGGACTACCCTTTCCCAGGTTATCAAAATACACAGCGGCGGCAGTAGTTCTAAACTGGAATCTTTTCTCCCCGGCAGCTTTAGAGTTAAGATCTTCAATTGATTCCTCTTTTTGAGCTTCTAAACGGAGGTCTTTAAGATCGCCTTCCAAATTTGCTACTTCAGTTTCAGGATGTAGCGGAACCTCTGGTTTTTCCGAAAGAAGTAATTGTTCTTGAGATAGTTCGCCAATTTCATTTTCCTGATAATCTGAAGTGAGAGCAGAAGGATTTTCCTTTTGACCAATACTCTCTGTATTACTTTTTGCTACATATTTATAGCCTTCAGAAGAAGAAGAAGAAGAAGAAGAAGAAGAAGAAACCTGCTGATTGTTTTGCCGAACTAAAGTATTTAAACGCAAATAGTTTAAAAGTTCCCCGGACTCAAACATATTCTGCTCAAATTCTTCTGAAGTAATATTTACTTTCCTGTTCTCTTGTGGGATATCAAAATAAACAACTTTGGTAGCCGGGCTGCTGGTGGAATAGAAGTAATTATATCCAACAAGAGCTAAAAGTGATAGCACCGCAGCCACTCCTGCAAGCTGGTACCATAAAGGAATAATCCTTTTTTTATTTTCCTTTTCTGGTAAACGTGCAGCAATACCCGCCCACAAATCCTCACGGGGAATTGTTTCGAGATTCTCATATCTCTTCCTGAAGAGCTGTTCCAGGTTATCTTGTGGTCTCATATAACTTTTGCAGATTTCCGGTCCTGATATGCCTGCAGTTTTTGTTTTAGTTTCATCCTTGCCCTTGCAAAATTAGATTTTGATGTACCTACAGAAATATTCAGCAGGGACGCAATTTCTTTGTGCGTGTAGCCGTCCAGCGCATATAAATTAAAAACGTGCCTGTATGCATCTGGCAACTCCTGGATTATTTGAGTTAGGTAATCGGTAGGGATTAAGTCTTCCTTAATTTCAATTTCGGGATCTTCTATATCTTTCTCTCCTATCGCTACGGTAAAAAACTGCTTTTTGCTTTTGCTTATAGCAGTATTTATCATGATCCTGGTCATCCAACCTTCAAATGTTCCTTTTTCATTATACTGGTCAATCTTGCTGAATATTTTAATGAAGCCATCCTGCAGATTATCCTCCGCCTGCTCATAACTTTCAGAATATTTAAGGCACAGAGTTAAAAATTTTCCTGCGTAAGCGTGGTAAAGTTCTTCCTGTGCCTTTCTATCCTGTTTCTTGCATCTAATTATGAGTTTTTTTAAACCCACTGAGCTTTTTTATTAATTAATTCTTCTGCTATGAGTGGCTTACTCATTTGTAGCCGGAACACTACCTGGAGCTACAACGGGAACTTCCACCGTAATGTATTTACTCTCATTCTCGGCATCTAACCCATCCCAAAGATAAAACGTATATGGCTCATCTTCATCAATAGTTATGGTAAGAGTTTTTTCTCTTTCAAGATCATCAGATTCCACAGTACATTCGGTTATTTCCGGATTAATAGAAGAAATTCCAACTATAAAGATTTTCCTTCTATCATCGCCCGTAGAGTTTCCTCTTTTAGCCTCAATTCCTATGGGAGAATGGCAGGCACTAGGTAATAGGTAAGTAATTTCAAGTTGATAGGTCTTTCCCTTTTCAAAAGACTCTGGTAATCCCGCATCTACAATTTTTGCGTATTCATACTTAATTCCAGGACCATCATCTTCAATAGAACAGCTACTCAACGTTAAGGCGAAAACAAATAATAAAGCTAATTTTTTCATGTCAATTTGTAATTAATGTTTAGGTGAATATGTTTTATACTTATATGACCTTAAAAAAAGAAAAGGTTGCGTGGTAAAGAGTTATTTTAATAAAAATAGCAGTTCTGCAAACTGCATTATTTTTTTAACCGGGACAAGAAGCAACTTCAGAAGTAAAAACACTCCGAAAAGATTAAAAGCAAAAAGAGGCTTACTAGCAAAATTGCCAGGCCTCTAATTTAAAAAGGAAGTATGGATCTTTTAGAAGATACAGTGGTATTTTTGAAGACTCAGGTTTAGCTGTTATTTCTTTCTTTTCTTTTTATCCCACCACACATACGCAAGAAACAGAATTAAACTTATAATTGAACCCCAAATCAAACCCGTTTTTAAACCCTGTGTGGTTTTTCCTAAAACGGCAATGAAGATAGTAAGAGGTGCAATTCCAACCAGGGTCGCAGTTATAAACCGCCAGTAACCCATTTTTAAAATTCCTGCGACAAAACTAATAGCATCGTTGGACAATAAAGGGTTAATACGCGTTACTATAACCGCCCAAAAACCATAGTCCTCCAGGAAATCCCTGATTTTTTTTTCAGATTTTTCTCCAATTAACCTTTCAACAATAGCGGGTCCAAAATATCGTCCAATGAAGTATCCTACAGACGAAGCTGTAAATATGGATGCAAAAATAATTGCACTACCCCAAATAGGACCATAAGCTAAAACTGATACTACCATTAAAAGCAGAGAAGGTATCACCAGTAAAAACATTTGAAGTACCATCGTAAGTACTAACACCAATGGTCCTACCCAGCCAAACTGGCTTACCCACTGTTTTATTCGGGTCTCATCATCACTGGTAAGAACCTGCCAGGCTTCATTTAAAAAATTGTTTACTGCCGGAATAAAAAAATATGCAGCAACTAAGGAAACAATAATTGCTGCAGAAATATATAAAGGTGCTTTACTCTTTTTTACTGATGTAGTCTCTATTTTCTCTTCCATAAATTAATTTAATTTTACCTGAAGAATGTTTGCCTTCCCACCTTTTCCTTCATTAGAAATATAAATTTCGCCATTTGAGCCAAAAGTTAAGCCTTCAGCTTGACGAAATTGATTTCTGCTTAACAGCTGTAGGTTTTTTGACTTTCCTTCACTGTCTAAGATAACAATCTTAGGACTTACCCCTTCCAGGATATAAATATTTCCTGTAGTTGGATGAATATTAATTTCAGAAGGAAGTATTGTTTTCTCTATTTTCTTCTCTTTTATTTCACTAAAAACAGGATCATCAAATAGAAGTTTAAAAGCTGGCTCCTTTTCAATTTTCCCTGCCTTAAGATCATAGGCAAAACCTACTTGTAATTTCCTTTCGCCTTTTCTTTAGCTGCAATTAACAACCTGTTGTTCTTTTTATCGAAGCATAAACCTTCGAAATTATATTCACCTTTAATTTCAGTCTCTATTTCACGGGTTTGCCTGTTTTCTTCGTTAAAATTAAGTACTTCAAAAATATTCCCATCACTTCTCAGGACATAGGCTGTTGATCCTGCCAGTGCGATCCCTTCATAATCACCCTCATCCCCAAATTCAATTTGCTTCTCAATTTTGGAATCTTTTAAATTATAAATGAAAATAATCCCATCTTCATCCTGCACCGCAGCAACCCTATCCTTATCCAATAAGGCAATACCTGAGACTTCATCCAGTATTTTAGGGAGATTCCATTCCTGAACTATCTCCAGGTTCTCTAAATCTTCCCTACTATTAACTATCTCTTTCCTGTCAAAGCTTATATAGATAAACCCAATGACAGAAATTACTCCCAAAACTATTAATAAAGCCGCTTTTTGCACGTTCATCTTTTTTAAATTAATATTAATCGTAATAATTAATGTTCTGCATCTCCTCACCCTCCAAACTGTAAACCTTTTTAGCACCTGTAAGTGGCCCCTTAAATTCCAGTTGATAGTATGAAGTTTCACCTATGGTCAACAGGTGCGCATCATCAACTTTTTTAATTTCTTCCCTGCTGGTTAAACTGTTTCTAAGCATTTGAGGTAATTCTTCTATAGACACTTCTTTTATATACTTTATTAAGGTCCCCGTCTCTTCTATTAGTGCCTCATGATCTACATTATTAACTTCAAATTCCACCTCGTAAAAAGCACCTTTTTTCTCCCATTCCACATTAGTAGCGTTTGAAAATTCTACATCTATCCTATTTAATACTACAGATGGAATTTCTGATTCCGGAATTTGCTGACTGCAACTTAGCATCGTGAAGAATCCTATTGTTATCGCCAGAATACTTGTCGACTTCATTTTTTCAATTTTCACCAAAGTTGGGAACCAAAACTGAAATCAAATAGGAAAATTCCTCTGGCAGAAGAAGTTTAAGAGAGAATTAACAAGTTCTTTTTTAAATGTGTATACGGAAAATATGCCCTTCACTATAGTTATAATGAAGCTGAAGTTTATAGGATTCTGCAATTGCTCTTGCTATAGCCAAACCTAATCCGTTTGAAGGAACTTGAGAACCCGATCTATAAAACCTCGTAAAGATGGAATTCTCATCTAGAGGCGTATCTCCAGAATTTGAAAAGCATACCGATGAAGAAGTTACTTCCACCTCCACTATTCCACCTTCAGGTGAATGAATAATGGCATTTTTTAGGAGGTTGGTAAATATAATTTGAGCTAGTTCCTGATTCATTTGTAGTTCAATAGATGCATGTTCAGTAAACCTAATTTCAACATTTTTTGAGTCTGATATATCCTTAAAATCCTCAATAAGATTTTTTAAAATGTGGTTTACTTCTACCTTCTCCTGTTCAGGAAATTGTTCATTTTGAATCCTGGATAATAAAAGAAGAGATTTGTTATAGCGAGTAAGACTTTCCAGTTTACCCATTGTTTTTTCTATTAATTCCATATGTTCTCTGCCTAATCCTTCAGTTTCCAATAATTGTTCAAGATTATTTAAAGCTATTGCAAGTGGAGTTTGCATTTCGTGAGAAGCATTTTCTATAAACTCTTTTTGGCTCTTATAACTTTCCTGTGCCTTGGATATAAATTTATTAATTCGGGAATTCAATAAGTTAAACTCATCTACAGGAGTGGGTTGAAATTCCGGCTTTTTATTATCCTGAATTTTAAAGCTTTTTAATTGAGAAAGAAGCACATAAAAAGGATTCCAAATTCTTTTTAGCACTAAATTATTGAGCACCAGGATACTTATTATTAAACCTAAGCATATAGAAAAAGGAGGGATAGCAGCAAGTCCTCTATTAAGTCATCTTCCTCTACCATGGAAGTAATGACCTTAATTTTATAATAGGAGCCATCCATCTCAAACACACTTTCAAGCAATCTCACTAAGCTCAAAATCTTCCTCATTAAGCATATACATTAAAGTATCGCGGTAGGACTCAGTATAATTTTTATACTGCTCGTATTGTACTTTTTTAATGGTATAATAGCCTTCATCAAATGCAGTTTTTTCTAAAATACTTTTATTAGCTAGTGCTTTCTGGATCACCAGGATCTTTTGATTTTCCAGGCCATCATCCAGGCTATCGTAAATCTCATCCAGCATCTGGTAGTAGAATATAACGGCCCATAGAGTGATTAAAACAAATAACAGGAATGCAAAATAGGAAGTGGAAAGATTGAGGAGTTTCATTCAGTTATAATTTTGTACCCTATCCCATAGATTGCTTTAAGTTCCAATTCTGCACCGTTATCTATAAGTTTCTTTCTTAAATTTTTGATTTGTGCATAAATAAAAGAATAATCATCAGATTGGTCTATATGATCGCCCCAAACGTGTTCAGCCAAAGCAGATTTCCTGATTAAACGATTTCTGTTCACACATAAATACAGGAAAATATCAAATTCTTTCCGGTTAAGGATGACCTCCTTTCCGTTAATGTGCAGGGTTCGTTGCCGGGGATCAATACTTACATTTTCTATTTCAATAAAGTCATTCCCATCAAAACTCCGCCTGCGTAACACTGCGTTAATTCGTGCATTCAACTCGGCGAAGTGAAAAGGTTTAGGCAGGTAATCATCTGCTCCCAGATTAAGGCCAGATAATTTATCGTCCAGAGAATTTTTGGCTGAGAGAATGATTACCGCACTGTTCTTTTCCGATTTTCTGTGAAATTCCAACAGATCCAGTCCGTCTCCATCGGGTAAGGTAATGTCCAGGAGAATACAATCATAGTCATATATAGCCAGTTTCTCCAAACCTTCGTCATAGGTACCCGCGGTTTCAACTGTATAATTTTCTTTTTCCAACTGGAACTGAATGTTTTGCAACATTTCAGGTTCGTCTTCAACAATTAGGATTTTCATTGGGAGATTTTACTGTTGCTAAAATACTGTCAAATTCTGAAATGAATTAGGAAAAGGAAAGGAAGCTATTAGATATAAATTTTGCTCTTATATTCCACAACCCTTTTCTGTATATCAATAATTAAAAAGGATTAGAATCTTAAACAAAATAGCTCAATTCTCAATATACTTAAAATTGGTTCAACATCATTTATATTTTTTTTAAGAAAGAAAGGCCTCCTGCTGCTTAACTTGAGTAGAAAACTTTTCGTGATATGGATTTAATGCTAATTGTCTTCTTCATTAGCTTAATTATTATTCTCTCAGGAGCCGTTTATAAGAAACTACAATCCTATTCTATTACTGAACCTTTTTTGGCCATAATTTTGGGTTTGATAGTAGGTCCGGATGTTTTTAATTTAATAGAATCTGCACCTGCTTCCGAAGAATTTAAAATTCTTAAAACCGTTTGTGAATTCACTATTGCGATGGCTCTAATGGCAACTGCACTAAGGCTGCCTCAAAAATTTTTCACAAAGAATGTACAAACTGCCTCTCTGCTGGTAATCTTTGGAATGCTGTTAATGTGGCTACTTGGTTCCACTGTCTTTTATCTCATCATTCCTGATTTATCTATAGGCCATAGTTTGCTTTTAGGAGCAATAATTTCTCCTACAGATCCTGTAGTTGCTTCCACCCTTACCAGCGGAAAAACTGCGGAAAAATATCTCCCGGGTTTCATCAGGAACAACTTATCCTTCGAATCTGGTATGAATGATGGCCTGGCCTACCCTATAGTTTTTCTGTCGTTGTTGATCGCGGGAATGGCAAATTTTGACTTGGCGGAATGGACAACAAGAATATTATTATATGAAAATATATTATGTGCTGTGCTTGCATATCTGGTAGGTTCCGGTGCTTAGCTATCTTTTTAAAAAAGCCCACCAGGCAGGTTTTATGAACCTAAAAACCATACTCCCTTTTTCTCTGGCGGTCGCACTTTTCCTCTTAGCAGGATTTAGTGCTATAAAAATGAACGGAATTATTGCTGTTTTTGCCGGGAGCCTGGCCTTTGCGCAAGATATTACGGCTAGTGAAGAACTGGAAGAAAAGCACATTCAGGAATCTATGGAACGTTTAACAACCACTCCTGTTTTTTTCATTCTGGGGCTAATGCTGCCCTGGCAGGAATGGTTCTCCCTGGGCTGGAAGGCGATTGCTATTCCCATTTTGATCTTACTCTTTAGAAGGATACCTGGGATCCTGCTGCTAATGCCGTTCCTGCCAAAGCTTAAAAATAAAATTTATTCATCGCTGCTCGTGGGATGGTTTGGACCTATAGGCGTGGCAAGTTTATATTATGCTATCTCAATGACAGAAAAATCGGGAATGGAGGATGCCTGGGTAATTCCCAGTTTAATTGTTTTTGCTTCTACTGTTGTTCACGGTCTTACAAGCATACCTTTTGAAAAATTATACTATAACAAAGGTTCCAGGGCAAATGAACTGGAAAATGAGGATCGAAATCTGGATTAAATTTTCTTTCCCTCATTGAATCCCCCTTAAATGCAAAATGGATTTTATATTTCATTTTACCATTAAAATCCTTTTTTACTTTTTAGAAAATATGGTTGATATTGCCAGCAACCTTGTTTATCTTAGAGTTAAATTCATTCTCCTTAAAAAAGACTTACTACCTTATTTTGAAAAGCAAGCTGCGGTTACTGCTATTATTCTATGAAAAAATCGGAAAAATTATTAACAGAAAAGAATATTCGTCCTACCGCTATGAGACTTCTGGTTTACGAGTTTATGGCTGAAAAAACCGTGGCAGTTACCCTGACTGATATAGAAAACGCCTTTACAAAATCTGACCGCACAACCCTTTACCGGACGATAAAGACTTTTGAAGAAAATTCGATAGTCCACCAGATTGAAGATGGTACCGGAGTTGCAAAATTTGCTCTCTGTGCCGCCGGATGTAATTGTGATGTAAATACCGATTTGCATTTGCACTTTCACTGCACAAATTGTAATGAGACCCAATGTTTAACCGAGAGGAAAATACCGAATATTAAACTGCCTCCCGGATTTACTGCAACCGATGTTAATTTGGTTGTAAAAGGTATGTGCAGTAATTGTACCCAAAAATAATGCACTTCCATTGCACGATAAATTCCAATAATTTTGAATTTATTAAACTCCTATGAGTGACTTGTCGACTATTTATAGGAGTTTGAAATATAAGGACCTTAAAATTGACGGAAAATATATGAGCAGGAAAGAAGATGAGATTACATCAATGGAAATTAATTCTCCAAGAACCGCAGAACGACCGGGACCAACTCCTTCCCAAGAGAATGGATGTTGTTCTACTGATCAGCTAGGTTCACCATGGAGAAGAAGAAAAGGATTCATACATTCCTACCATTATAAGCTTAGTTTTATTATTAACCGGAATTGCACTGGATTTCTTTGATGTGGAATGGTTTAAAGGCTATTTAAGGATATTAGTATTTGGTATAGCTTACGTTCTGGTAGGAGGAAAAGTTGTAAAACATGCCGTAACTAACATAGGCAGGGGAAATATCTTCAATGAATTTTTCTTAATGACCATTGCCACTCTTGGTGCGTTCTACATAGGAGAATTTGCCGAAGGTGTTGCGGTAATGCTGTTTTATGTAATTGGAGAACATTTTCAGGAAGCAGCAGTGGCCCGTTCCAGGCGTTCTATTAAAGAATTAATTGATAACCGTCCTGAAAAAGTAAGTGTGCAAAAAAATGGAAGGTTTGAAGATGTTGATCCAAAAAATGTAAACATTGGAGAAATAATTCAGGTCAAACCCGGGGAAAAAGTAGCTCTTGATGGAATAGTTCTTAATGAAGGTTCCTCCTTTAATACAGCCGCACTTACCGGAGAATCCAAACCCGACACCAAAAGAAAAGGGGAAGCCGTCATGGCTGGGATGATTAACCTGGAAAAACTTGTAGAGCTTGAAGTGACCTCCCGCTATGAAGATAGTGCCCTCTCTAAAATTCTAAAACTCGTAGAAGAAGCAAGTGGCAGAAAAGCAAAAACCCAACAGTTCATTACAAAATTTGCCAAAATTTATACCCCAATAGTAGTGTTTATGGCTATTGGTTTAGCTCTACTACCTTATTTTCTTGTAGAAACCTATGTCTTCGACGACTGGCTTTATCGGGCCCTGGTATTTCTGGTGATCTCCTGTCCCTGTGCACTGGTAATTTCCATACCTCTGGGATATTTTGGTGGAATTGGAGCGGCTTCACGTAATGGCCTCCTCTTTAAAGGTTCTAATTTCCTGGATCTTATTACAGAAGTGGATACTGTTGTAATGGATAAAACAGGAACATTGACAGAAGGGGTTTTTAAGGTACAGGAAGTAAGTGTTGAAAATATTTCAAAAGCTGAATTCCTCGCTTTAACTGCGGCTCTGGAAAGTAAATCCACTCATCCTATCGCCTCGGCAGTTGTAGAACATGCGGGAGATAATTATAAACAACTTGAAGTAAAGGAAGTAGAAGAAATAGCCGGACACGGGCTCAAAGGAATAGTAGAGGGGAAAAAACTCCTTGTAGGGAATGCAAAATTATTGAGGAAATTTAATATTACTTACGATCCTGCAATAGATGAAATTGTCGAAACCATAGTAGTGGTTGCCATAAACGGCCAATATACAGGCTATATTACCATTGCCGATGCAATAAAAGAAGATGCCGCAGCGGCCATATCAAAACTTAGGGAATATGGGATTATTTCTGTTATTATGCTCTCGGGAGATAAAGATTCTATTGTTCAAAAAGTTGCCGGGCAATTAAATCTCGATAAAGCTTATGGTGGACTCTTGCCCCAGGATAAGGTGACAAAAGTGGAGGAACTTAAGGAACAGGGTAAAAAAGTAGCATTTGTAGGAGACGGGATTAATGATGCTCCCGTAATTACCTTAGCTGATGTAGGAATAGCTATGGGTGCTTTAGGATCTGATGCAGCGATTGAAACAGCCGATGTGGTAATCCAAACCGATCAACCTTCCAAAATAGGAACTGCTATTAAAATTGGGAAGAAAACAAGGCAGATCGTGTGGCAAAACATAATCCTGGCCTTCGGTGTAAAAGCTTTGGTGCTCACTTTTGGAGCATTTGGGGTAGCTTCTTTGTGGGAAGCAGTTTTTGCTGATGTAGGTGTCGCATTCCTTGCTATTTTAAATGCAATTCGATTGCAGAAAATAAAATTCTAGATTTAATAAAACTCAGTTTTTAAATTTAGTAAGTTGAGATTGGTATTCCAGGCACACTTTTTTAGAAAAATTGCCCAGGTTTGATCCTGAGTATGGATTTAATTACTCGTGCAACTTAAAGCAAATCATCAGGTTTTCTTCTGAAACACTGAATATTAAGTTTCAGAATATTTCACCGAAAATCTCTATTAAGCTGTGGAAATTTCCTGTAATTCTCTTTGAGTTAAATTTTTCCAGCTTGACTTATAATCATCCTGATCAATATTTTCATCTACTCGAAAAGTGGGATCTAAAGCCTTAAAGGCTTCCACAAGAACAGAGAATGGCCTAAGTATCCTGTAATTTGAACAGTTTTTCCCCTATAGCTAATAAGCATAGTGGGAAATCTTGTTATCCCTTTTAACTTCAGTTCCTCAAGATCTTTCCTAAATAAATCAGATGATTCATCAGATAAAAATGACACCTCAAATTTTTCTTTATTCAGAATATCTTCAGCTTCCAGTTCTTCAGCAATGTGCATTATAATATCTGTATCTCCTATGTTCTTTTTATGGATCATAACGGCCTCTCTCAATTCCCGCAGCATTGCTTCTCCGGCTATCCAGGATTGTTGTTCTGCTGCCTTTACTGCCATACAAGCCAGGTATGAAGTATCCACAGGATTATTAACCCACATATGTTCTTCTATAGGCTGTCCTGAAAGATGTTTCGCCTCCACCCACAAGGGACCCATTTGAGAAGGTTTTTGGATGTTGTTTAACTGATCTGTAAAATGCTTCCAATCTCTTAGAAGTCCTCCCATGACGTATTTAATTTGTAAACGTTCCCTAAGTAAATACCGCAGCTTTCGCATTTGAGGTTCGAGGCCCCAACTCCAACAACAAAGAGGATCTGTAAAATATACAAGCTGAAATTTATCCATACTATTTCTTGAAAAAGCTAGGTATTACTCCGGCTTTTACTACTATTTATTTTTAAGTTTTAATATTTGCTCCACTGCATTTCTTTCTTATTATCGGGTAAGGCTTTTTTAATTTCCTGTACCTTCTTTTTACTCAGTTCCTTGTTCATTTTATCTACCTCCTTTTGAGTTCTTTTAGAAGTCTGTTCCCCATCAATCAATCCTTTAGTTTTTTTGACGTGCTCCACAGGGTCTGAAATATATTCCCAGGTCTCGCCAAGTTTTGGACTCTTACCTTCATTCCAGGGACCCCGAACTTCTTCCCCATTAGAAAGGTTGAAATATTGGTTACTGTAACGAGGGTCGCTTTGCAGCACTCCGGGAGGGAAATTAGGTTCTATAGTTTCCAAAGCTGCCTGGAACATTTGAAAATGTGCTACTTCCCTGGTCATTAAAAATCGTAAGGTGTCCTTCACATAAGGATCAGATGTGTGTTGAAGAAGGTATTCATATACAATTTTTGCACGGGATTCTGCCGCAATATTAGATCGCAGGTCAACGGTAAGATCACCGTTAGCTGTAACATATGCAGAGGTCCAGGGGTTTCCGTTACTATCTGTTAAGGTTGGACCACCTCCCGAGAGATTAAAGAATTGAGGATTGACCATGGCCTGGTGAATAAACTCCTCTTTGGAAGCAGTTCCCTGCATCAACGGCATTATTTCAGATTCATCTGCAGCATCTTTAAGGCTGCCGTGAACACCTTTTAAAAGCATCTGTATGGTTGCTCCCACAATCTCCAAATGGCTGAATTCTTCAGTAGCAATATCCATTAGAAGATCATATTTGTCGGGATGCACTTTTTCTGCTGCAAACGCCTGGGTGAAATATTGCAGGGCAGCTTTTAATTCTCCATTAGCACCTCCAAACTGTTCAAGAAGTAATGTGGCAAAAGCAGGATCTGGCTTTGAGACCCTCGCATTAAATTGAAGTTCTTTTACGTGATAAAACATATGGCGTATATTAAAATGGTTAATAGGTAATGAAAGTAGAGCTTAATGAAATTACTCACAGTTAATTCTTTCAAAACATATTGTTAAGGGAGAGGTAAAATTAATGCTGCCTTAAGAGAACTAAAGAAAATTTAAAAAGTGTGGTTAAGAATTAAAAAAATGGATAGTGCTCCGTAGAAAAGATGCCAATTTTCAAGATTCCCAAACATTTAAATAAAACGTGGATCAGCAAGCAGGGAGATGCCCGGAGCAGTTTTTTTTAAGCTTTGAATATGGAATTAATTTACCTTCCTTAAATACAACTTCCCTACTTTGTAAATTAACAAGCTTAGGAATTATGGAATCAGATTTAAATCGAATTTAAAAATGATGAAATATGGCTACCTATTAGTGAGTCTATCTCTAATATTTAGATCCTTCAGTTGTTTTGTTTTATCGCCTTTTTACTGTAAACCAGGTTTTCTGTAATGTTATTCTGTACCGGGATCAAAAGACTGGCTACATATCCACCTATGACACAAACCGGAATAGCTATGAGAGGATAAATATAGAAATTGAGCGGAGTATAATACTTAACCAAAACCAATACGATTACACTAAGCACTGCTCCCACCAATGTTCCTGCCCAATTAGCTTTCCTAAAGAAGATCCCGAGAATAAAAATACTAGCTAGTGCACTACCAAACAATCCTACGATTTCCTGAAAGAAGAAAAACAGGGAAGCTATGGGGAAGGCAGCCATAAAACAAGCCACACCAGTACCCAATACACCCACACCTATCGTCACCCATTTAGCGACCCTCATCGCATTATCTTCAGAATAATTATTAGAAAATCTTTTGTAGTAATCAATGGTGACTACAGTAGAAACACTATGCATGCTGCTGTCCAGACTGGACATGGATGCTGAATAAATACCTGCAATTACCAGCCCTGCTACCCCTGGAGGTAGGTGGTTTGCTATAAACAATGGAAAAATCCCATCATTTTGCATCCCCACGGCAATAAAATCGGGATTATCCTTAAAAAACACATAAAGGAAGGTACCCATAGCAAAAATGAGAAGTCCTGCCGGAATAGAAATAATTCCGTTTAACCAGATACTTTTTCGGGAAGCTGCCTCATCAGCTGTAGTAAGATATCGCTGTACCACGGCCTGATCTGTTGTATAAGGTGCAAAATTAAGGGCGAAGGAACCAAGGAAGAGTGACCAGGTTACAACTTCGGTCCAACTCCATCTAAAATCAAAGAGTTTTAATTTCCCGTCTTCCAAAGCTGTATTAAAGATATACCCCAAATCTCCAATGTCCACGGCTATATAAATAAGACCTAAGATTAGGCCTCCTATAAGTACTACTACCTGAATAACATCAGTCCAAATAACCGCTTCAATTCCCCCTAATACAGTATAAAGAATGGCTAAAACTCCCATAAGGACAATTGCAAGGTAAATGTCTATCCCAACGACCGTTGAAAGTGCCAGCGCCGGAAGGTAAAGGACCACTCCCATCCTTGCAAGCTGAAAAAACAGGAAGGAGGCACTGCCAAAAATTCTTATAACAATATTGAAACGCTTTTCAAGATATTCATAAGCGGTGGTAATATTAAGTTTTCTAAAAAATGGCAGATAGTAAGTAATGACAATTGGTACAATTAAAAGAATGGTAAAGTAACCTAGATACGCCTGCCAATCATAAGAATAAGCCAGGGCGGGTTGTGAAAGATAGGTAATGGCGCTAAGCATGGTGGCATAGATACTCAAACCTGCTGCCCACCAGGGAATACGACCTCCTGCCAGAAAAAAATCTGAAGTACTGTTATTTCTTCGGGAAAAATACCAGCCTATACCTATAACTAATGCTAAATAGGTTATTAAAGTTATATAATTTACCAATCCAAAATCGGCCCTCTGGGGTTGAATGTTAATCTTATTAATTTGGGGTGTTCTTATACCCGGAGCAATTTCCCCATAAGCAATAATTATTTGATCTCCCCATTGTTCAGCATCTGCAACTAGTTGAGTAGATCCCGGGATTTCACCTCTGCGACTCCAGGTATCTGTTATTGTGTGGTAAGCCCAGATCGTTCTTGAAAAATTGGTATTTTGAAAGATCCTGGTAATTTCCATTTGCAGGGAATCTATCTTTTTTGAATCTTTTGTCTGCTCAAGTTCCTGCAGTTCATTTTGAAGTGCCAATCTTTCTTTCCATAGCTGATTTTCTCCCCCTGCTCCTCCAAAAATTACAATGTGGGCATCTCCCAGCTCTAAAGCTAAGTGCAGCTCCTATATATCCTCCCGTTAAACCCGGGGTGCCATTATTTGGAATAGAGGATTTTTGAATCCAGTTGTTACGAAGGGGATTGTACTCATATACATCATCCAAAAATTGATTTGGATCTTTTGCATCGGGATTAAAATATGTGCCGCTGAAAACATATACACAGTTTGTTTTTCCATTATTTTGACTTACAACCACTTAGCTGTATCCTCCCGGGTCCCGGTAATCCTGGAAGTTCTTCCCATTTGTCATTTCTATATCTAAAAAAATATTTGCTGGCTCTTCCTCCACTTTCTTCCTGACCACCTACTACATAGATATCTTTACCAATGCTGGTGGCCTGCATGTTTGCCAGCGGAACCGGGAGCGGAGCCTGCTCTTCGATCTCTACCCGTTCACTCACAGGATTCCATTTTAACAGAAAAACATCGTTATAAGTCCCGTCCTCATTATTTCCCCCAATACACAGAACCCCCTGTGGAGTACTGACTGATGCTCCATAAGCCAAAGGCCGTGGAAGCTGATTTTCTATACCTTTAACCCATTCAAAGGTCTCACGATTCTTCTTTAAGACTGCAATAGAATTATACCAGGCCTTATTACCTCCATCCCAAACCGGGGTTCCGGGAAAATTTGCACCTCCTGCTATTATGAATACATCGTTATGTACACCAGTATAAGCACCATTGACTCCTTTTATATCCTGCAGTTGGGCAATTGAATCCCAGTTGAACTGAATCTTCTCTTCAACCTGTGCAAAAGAAAAGGAGAACAATAAAAGAAGACTAAACTGAAGTAGTTTCATTATAGAGGATTTTGGCTCAAGATAATAAAAATTGGTATTATGTATGACATATTAAAATGAAAAACTTTTTTGGTCTTAAATTATGAGTTATTCCTAAAGCCAAGTGTGATTATTAGCTATTCTAACTATCAAAGAAAATGACCTATTATTCTGGTCACGTTATTCATTCCCGTTTGACCAAAAAGAAAGCTGATGGACAGAGCGAGAACGATTCATCAGTAACCACGTATCAATTATCCTAAATTTTGGGACAGTTTTTTTCCGAAAGTAATCACTGCTTTATAAATCTGAAATTTCCATTAGCTTTTTATAATAGGCCTCAGAGTACTTTTCCATACCCGCATCATTAGGATGAACACCATCTATATAATCATCTACACCAAGGTTTAAATCTTTTTTCTTTAATAAATAAAGTCCTGGAACTCCCTCTTGAGTCAGGTGATCATAAACTTTTTGGTTTATTTCGTTTAGATCCATGTAAATTTTTCTTACTAGTAAGTTTACTTCCCCGTGCGCATATCCTGCATGATCGGTTATAATTATTGGCGTTTCTGGTTGAGATTTCCGGAGTAACCCGATGCTCTCAATAAGCCTCTTCTCTGCCTCCTCTGCATCTAATCCCTGCCCTGAGCTAAAATTAGCCAAACAATCCAATATAAAGGCCTTTGCTTTTAATCTGCCAATATACTGCACTACTTCCTTTTCCAACCTCCCATTTCCTGAAAAACCAAAATTTAAAACAGGAGTATGGATCATTCGCGATAGTCTTGCGGTCCAGGCTGTTCCAGGTCTTCCGGCACAAGCTCCCTGGGTTATGGAAGTTCCATAGGCAATTATTGGCAGTTCGTTCTCATCGGGTAAATCCACCTCTAATTGAGATCCTTTATTAATGCCAATTTTCATCCATTTTACAGTAGCATATAACGGGAGGTACAGCATATAATCCTTAATTAAAGATTCTCTGCTTCCGGTATTTATCTGGAACTTATAAGTAATTGTATCACTAAAATTAAACTGCCCCCTTACCCACTTCCATTCTTCGGCTTTCTCTTTCATATATAGATCTACCCCACTCACCCCTGTAGGTGGCATATGGGGAAAACCCTGGTCACCGCTTACTTCATAGGAAACCACTATCCTGGAAGCATTAGTTTTAAAGTTCAAATTTAAACCTGCAGGATTCTTTGACAGCTCCCATACCTTTTCACGCACAAGTTCTTGCATAGTATCAGGAAAACGTTGAAAAGGATTGGATACCTCCCCCCCAGGCTGCCCAAAAATTTTCATTTTACCCAGATCGTACCATACAAGAGAGTCAGTTTCCTGAGCTTTTGAATATCCGCTGGAAAGGATCAATATTAAAAGAATGAAATACCTCATTTAATTTATATTTTCTAATCTTAAATAAAATTTTTTAATCCAATTTTTAATTAAATCTCAATGTGGTCCAGCCCAAAAAGTTTTTATAGCTGATTAAAAGCACAAAACAGTTTATTCAATCTCCACTTTAAATGTAGATGCTTAAGTAAACCTTCAGAATTTATTAAATTTCCAATGGCGTAAGGTTGCCAGTTATAAAATAGGTATTCTGGTTTTTCTGAAGATGGAAATATAAGTTTCTTACCTGCTATTTCACCCTTAATTCCCGACTTTCCATCAAATGAAAACCCGCTTAACGTTTCACCATCTGAAGTTTCCAGGCCACCGCTAAGCATATTTAAATTCCACGACAATATTCCCACCCTTATATATGACTTTTTTAACAAGAGGACCGGAAGGTAAAACATCTCTACCGTATTCAGTTTTTAAGGCCCAGCGCGCCAATCTTTCCCCCACAACCTTTTTATTCCGTGGATGTACATCATTTTTATTTCCTATATCACTCGATACCGCCATTCCTACGTTTTTAATTTCATCGAGAAACCGCCGCTGGCCATCTCTAAACTCAGGCCAATAATGTGAGTCATATTTAGCCGTATCTATGGAAGATAACTGCACATAGTAAAAAGGGAGATTCTTATTATTCCATCTTTCACGGTAATCTTCCAGCATTAGTTTTTGTAATTCCCTATATTCTTTCACCCGTTCCATCTCCTGGGCATTACTTTCTCCCTGGTACCATAGAACACCTTTTACAGGCATTTTTAGAAGAGGTTCAATTGCTGAAGAAAAAGCAAATCCCGGCTTATAGGCGTGGTTATCAGTCGTTTTATCTTCTGCGGAATTATTCCCAATATTCTCCATTCCCCGTTCCCTTATCCAAATGGGAAGGAAATTATTTTCAAGCCATGTTTCACTTATTTTGGTAGAAAACTTTGGATTTTCTTTTAAAGTTTGGGTATCGATAAAAGTTTCCAATGGCGCTCCACCTATAGATAAATTAATAAGACCAATGGGAATATTTTCGGAATTGATAATTGCCTTTCCGAAATAATATCCTATTGCACTCATTTTTTTAATAGAAGAAGTGTCACTTACTTCCCACTTTCCGTCGTAAAAAAGTTCTCCATCTTCTAATTTTTCTACCTGCTCCTTATTGAAAGGGCTACCATAGATATTTTTACCCACATATTTGGGATTATAAAACCGAAGCTTACTATTTTTTGCATGTGGCAGTTCATTTTCATAATGCATCTCTGCCTCCATAGGCCATTCCATATTAGATTGGCCAATTAACAGCCATAGATCGCCAATAAGTATATTTTTTAAAGTAGTTTCATTTTCTCCTGACTGCACTCGAATAGTTTGAGGTGTGGTATTATATTTCTGTTCCCTCAGTTTTACTTCCCATGCTCCGTTATCATTGACCTTTGTTTTATACCTCCTTTTCGAGAAGTCAATAATAACTTCCTCACCAATAGTACTCAGTACCCCAAATTTTGATGGGTTTATTTTGTTGAAGCACAATATTATCAGTAAAAATTTCAGCTATGGTTAATTGTGAAAATACAGATTGAAATATTAAGCTCATCAGTAAAAAAACAGGGATCTTTTTATTCATACTTAGATTTTTGATTTCTTAAAAAATATTTCAGTCCCAGGAATCTTACTCAGAATTACTTCTTCTTAAATTCAAAGTCATACATTACAATTTAAACTTAAGATCTTCTATTCACGATGTCCTACTTCTTCAATTGACTTTAACTTCAGCAATATTTAATTCTTCTTATTCTCTATTTTTGTCAAAAAAGCCAAGTGTTATAAGCGAAACTCTTCACTCCTATAAGGGTGTCTAAGATCAAAATAAATATTATTCCTATAACACTTAGGACATTAAATACTTCTGCCACAAAGGTTCTGGAAACCCACTAAGAGAATTTCATTTTCTGCAAAAGCTAATCTGAAGTAATTATTACCTCTTAGCTTCTATTGCTTCAAAGCTTTTCCAACATTGAAACATAGCCCGGGGAACATGAAAACAGCCTTTCCACTTTCCACCTTTCAAATTAAGATTAACCTCTCCCCTTCGATTTAAATACCCTAACCACTCTCCATTTATGGGATCGGCAAAATGTTTCCAGGCATAGTCGTGAACCTTTTCATACCAGTCCCATACATCTTTTCTGCCCGTATATTGGTATGCTTTGGCTAATGCTACTAGTGTCTCAAGATGTACCCACCAGAGCTTCTGGTCCCATTCCAGCTGTTGAGGTGGATTCCCTTTTATGTCGAGAAAGTAAAATATTCCACCAAACTCCCAGTCCCAACTATTCTCGAGGATACTAAGAACTACACCCGTGGCTTCATCTATTAATTTTTTATCGTTTCTCCTGGTGGCAATGTCCACCATAAACCACATAGCCTCAATACCGTGACCGGGATTTATTAGACGTCCCTCAAAACTATTATTAAAACTGCCATCAGGATTTAAATTTTCAAGCACCAGGGCTTTATCCCGCTGAAGAAAAACATTCATCACCTCATCTATGCTTTTATCTATAGTAGACTCAACTTCTTCTGAAGTAAGAACCTCTTCAAGCTCAAGTACCAGATTAGAAAGAATCATAGGGAGAGAAAAGCTTTTTAATGGTCTTTCTCCAGTAGATTTTTCATATTTCCCTTTGGGATTATTACTTTTTTGCAGAATATTAAAATATGTTTTCCTGGCCAGCTCCCGGATCTCTCCATCTCCTGATGCCTTTGCGTATTGACCAAATGCCATGGCTGCAAAGCAATCTGAAAAAATATTGTATGGCTGAACAAGTGGCCTTCCCTCCCGGGTGGTAGAAAAATAGAAATTTCCATTACTGTCCATTGCCTTATTCTTCAAAAAATCAACTCCCGACTTAGCTATCTCCAGCCAGGACTGCTTCTGTTCCACCTTATTATAAAGAAAAGAGAACATCCACGCCTGCCTCCCCTGTAACCAAATAAACTTATCTGTATCGTAAACTTTTCCTTCACGATCAAGGCAGGTAAAATATCCTCCATGGTCCTTATCCAGGGAATGTCTTTCCCAAAAGGGAATAATATCTTTTAAAAGACTATTTTTGTACAGTTGTGAATTCATATACTTATGTATAACATAATACAAATATAATAATTTAGCTCTTTCTTTACATACCTGAAACGGATTAAATAGTGGAACAATAACAATTGAAAAATATTCAAAGAATGCATAAGATCAAACCTGTAGAAAATCTATCCCTCGTCGATAAGGTAGAAATCAATTTACTGGAATATTTTAAAAGCAATAAACTGCAACCAGGGGATGCAATTCCAAAAGAAATAGATTTCGCCAATTCCCTTGGGGTAAGCCGCACTGTAGTGAGGGAAGCATTACTTCGCCTGCGTACCCTGGGATTAATCGAATCTAAGAAACACCGGGGGATGGTGTTAACTGAACCCAATATTATTAACAGCTTTGAAAGAATCATGGATCCTACATTATTGGGAATGAATATCCTGAAAAATCTTTTTGAACTTCGGCTTATTCTCGAGATGGGAATGGCAGATTTTCTTTTTGCACGCAAAACTCAAAAAGATCTTGATGAGATGGAGGAGATTGTAGAGGCCGAGGAAAGAAGTGATGCAGACAAACATTCCTTTAGCCTGGACAGAGAAATAGCTTTTCACGGAAAGCTTTATCAAATGTCTAATAATAAGACTTTACAACGTTTCCAGCACCTCTTGTTACCTGCTTTTGAATATGTCTACCTTAAGAATAAAACAGAGGATTTGTCCTTTAAATATTCTACGGGAAAATTCACTACTCACAGAATGTTATTAGATAATATTAAAGTAGGTACTCCTGAAACCTTCAGAAATGCCATGCGCCAACATTTGGAGCCTCATTTCGTGGCTGTTTTAGAAAATGGGAAATAGTAATTTTCATTTGTACGAGTATCCGGTAAAATTTAACCTGCACTCACAAGCCTGCTAAACTTTATTGACCAGGAAATATTTCACTGGAAAAGGAAAATGAAGTTCGGCAGCAAAAGAACTTAAATTTCATTTTCATTAGAAGAGACGGTAAGTATTTTTTGTTCCAAAAGCTGGTTGATGTGAAGGTATTCCATCCAGGAAGAAAAAATATTACAAGGAACAACAGGCGTGGTCACCGTCTCCAATTCAAGCAACCTCAACTATTTTAGCTAATTATGCTTAACATAATCCTCATAAGTATTTGTTTACTCTCCGGCTTTTTAGTCCGAAAGTACAAAGCCTTACCCGAGGGGAGTTATAAAGCAGTAAATGCCTGGGTAATTAACATCGCATTACTAGCAGTGGCTTTGAAATACATTCCACACATCGAATGGGATTTTTCTCTTATGCTACCTCTCCTTATGCCTATAATGGTATGGACGGGAAGCTACCTACTCGTCACAATACTTGGAAAATTTATTTCAATAGGGCCGGGTACCAGGGCAGCCCTCATTCTTTCATCAGGACTTAGTAATACTTCATTTTTAGGTTTCCCTTTAAGCGAAGCATATTATGGCAAGGAGGGTCTGCAAATTGCAATTTTATGCGACCAGGCCACTTTTATAGTAATGGCAACCCTGGGGATCATCACTGCCAGCAAAGCTTCTAATGGTGGAAGCTTTGAAATTAGAACAATCCTTAAAAAAGTTTTTACCTTTCCTCCTTTTATTGCTTTTTGTCTTGCTTTCATCCTCCCACTCTTTATTTCTCTGGATCCCATAGAGCCCCTACTTGAGAATTTTGCTCTTACACTCGTTCCTCTTGCACTATTTTCAGTAGGAATGCAATTCCGGCTGCAATCACTTAAAGCAGATGCTAAACTTTTAAGTGTAGCTTTATCCTATAAACTATTGCTGGCCCCGCTCCTTATCTTCCTTATTTGTATCGCTCTGGGATTAAGTAGTCTGGTCGCCAGGATAAGTATTTTTGAAGCTGCCATGGCTCCTATGGTGACGGGGACAATAATTGCAACCGAATACAACCTGAACCCTAAATTAGCAAACATCATATTAAGTATTGGAATACCTGTTTCATTACTTACCACTTTTCTGTGGTCGCTCATTTTACAGCTACTGTAAACATAGTAAAATTGACCTATTGATCTTTACTTTTATGATAAGGGCTAAAAAACCTTTTTAGCTCCCTTTCGAATACAAAAAAATTATTAATCGAGTTGTTTTATCATTATCTCCCGGAATTCCACTCCCTGGCCTTCTGCCTGAAGACCAATATATCCCTGGTTTAAAACTTTTCCGTCAACTTTAAGTTTTGGATCATGTCTATTGACTACTCCTCCTCCTATTTGGGGACTGGTATATTGCAACACGGTTGTTCCATTCACCTTGTGGATCACCAGGGAATCTTTTACAATTATTTCTGCACTCACCCATTCGTTCCACAAATAGGTTTGAGAAGAAGAATTTATACAGTGCCGGGGATCTATTTTTCCCTCATACACCACATCTGTCCCCGGGGAGCACATATTACCCGTAGGCCTCGCATTTCCGTCGGCATCTGCCAACATTTGATATTCCACCGAAATTGGCCAGTCCTGCTCTTTTAAAATAGTGTTAGGGTCCTGGGAATGAAACATTACACCACTGTTCCTGTATGTATATCCGGGAGCATCTTTCATCCATTGATCTGTAAACCTGTATTCAAATTTTAAATGAAAAGAGGAAAAGGGTTGTTTGTAAAATAAATGTCCGTACCGCTCATTAAAATTATCATATCCATCATAATTGACCTGGATTATTCCGTCTTGGACTCTAAAGGTATCAGCATAATTATCACCTACTTCGTGGTGATGAATTTTTACTACCCAATCCTCCAGATCTTTTCCGTTGAAAAGCCTTTGCCAATTTGATTCATCCTGGTTTGTAACTTGCGACCCGCAGGAAATAAAGGTTAAACCCATAACTAACAGCAGGACATATTGTATTCTAATCATATTTAATGTAATTATAGATGAAAAAGTTGTATGAAATTTAATAATGTCTACGAATTTAATATTTCTCAGCTTATTGCCATTATTAAATTCGATTCATTCACCTTCTTATTCAATTAAACTTTCCATTGATTCTCTATCTAGAAGTGTAACAAGAAAAGGGATCGAAAATTCGACCCCTTTCCAATATTTTGCATTCAAACCAGAGATTCTAATTTTTAGCTGGCAAGTGTGTTTCGTATTTTGAACCAGCTTTGAAAACCTTCTAAGTTTTCATCCTCCTCGTTTAATATAGAATTTTTAACAGCGGCAGAGAATTTTCTCTATTTAATTTTCTCCAAAACAGTTATTCCTTTCGATCCTGTTGCTTTAATTCATCCTGCCCATCGGTTAGCCATTCAAGAGAAAAACTGGTGAATAAATTTCTGGAGTAATCATCGGCTTCAAAAAAAACGCCTATCTCTCCATTGGCTAAAATTGTAAGATCTGAATAAGCTGCTCCTCCCGGATAAATTGTCTTTCCCTCACTCCAGGTTTTACCTTCATCGTAACTTATACGCACTGTCAGGTTCTTTCTTGCATCGGCACTATTGGAATTCGAAAACAACAACTAAGGTCTTTTTCATAGCCATCTTCTTTGGCTGTATATCTAATTATGCTTGCATTATTTCCAGGATCGGTTAATTCAGAAGCCGGATTGGTTTCCCAGGTTTTTCCTTCATCTTCAGAAATATGAACATAACGATGCCCTTCCCCAGTATTTACGCGTGAGTTTATCATATACCTGCCATCACTTAACTCAATCACCTTAGACTCATCTGCAGGCTTTATTGGAGTATCAATGAAAAACCAGGTTTTACCGTGATCATCACTACCAAACAAATGAAGACCACTATCAAGATTTACCAAAGTGTGTAGAAGCCTGCTGGTACTTGTTTGAATTCCCCGACCAGATGTAATAAATTTAAAATCTTTGTGCCACTCTGGTTTAGAGATTTGCTGTGTAATATCCATAAGCTCGGTCCAGGTTTTACCATTATCAGCACTCTTGACAAACTGGAGGTAATACACATCTTTTTCACTGTCGAGATTCATAAAATTGTAGAATAAAAATATTTCTTTAGTTTCTTCATCTACTATCATCGAAGGATCTGAAGCTGACTCGCCTAAGGGAAAATCTACAACTGTTTCAATATCGCTCCAGGTTTTTCCTCCATCTGTACTTCTACGTTGTACAATATTAATATCTCTACTACCCCTTAAATCTGCACAAGAAGGCACCCGTTCATCAATAGCTGCTATAAGATCTCCATTTGGAGCAGTTATTAGGGACGGGATCCTGTAACAGGCAATTTCGTCATTTTGTTGCGCGTTGAATAAATCCTTAAAAACAAGATCTTTATTATTCTTTTCATTTCTCTCCTGGGCAATTTCAGGTTTTTCACTCTTCTTTTCATTGCAACTTATAAAAAGAGCACTGAACGTAATTAATAAAAAATAATTCTTCATTTTATATATTTTTAAAAGGTTTAGGGTGTTAATTTTCATTTTCCTGTTCAGAAATTTGTTTTAGGTTAAACTTCCGCAATGCGGTAAGGTGAAAAATTGCGTGTCAGGATTTTTGTAAAACAGGTTTTATAGGTAAAACTAAATTTTCTTCTTCCGTATAAAGTTATCAGTTATCATCCAAACCCGTTGATAAAATATTCAGGTTTCTGAAGCTCATAAAAATCAGCAGTGAGAAATTTTCAGAAGCCATTTTTTCAGCAAAAATAATCTAGAAACTTAGCTAAAAGGACCACATTCCTGTGATCCTTCAGCTAATTACAGAAAAACAAAATGTGTTATTCGTAACCTTCAGTTTGTTCTAATAATAGATTATTTGCTATCATATCCAGCGTAATAGGGAGTTCAAGTTTATAACTTGTGGATTGGTCCAGATTTTCAATTTCCTGAAAAACAAAATCATCCCCTGCACGTCGAAGATCCCACCAACGCTTTCCTTCTCCTATAAATTCCTTTAGCCTTTCCTCAAGAATAGCATTCATATTTTCAGTTTGTGAACCTGAAGCATAAGCATGTTGTGCCGGGTCATAATCCTCTCCATAGGCTCTTTGGCGGATTAGATTTATTTCTTCTGAAGGATCTTCGCCCAAATGATTTTTGGCCTCAGCCAGAAGTAATACTACATCTGCATACCTGTAAATTGGGACGTCATTGTTGCTAAGGCGGCTACCAAGCCTCGGTACTTCCCAGGAACTTGTTCAAAACAGAGGTTACATAATTGCCATCGGCGTCAAATAAGGTAATAAATGTGGCATTACCCCGATCATCAAGAGGGTCTTCTAATTCATTTAAAATTTCAGAAGTAGGGCCATAACGATTCCCACCGTTTGTTATAAAATCTGCCATTGAGTTGCCGTCTTTATCATACAGGGCATTTATCTCGGTAGACCTGCCCGTGAACTGTCCACTATAAAAGTTCCCAGCCTGATCCTGGGTATAATCAAATTTGAAGATAAACTCCTGATTGTTTTCATTTTCCTCACCCCAAAGCGCATCATAATCCTCTACAAGACTAAAGCCCATATCCTGCACTTCCTGAAGCGCAATTTTAGCCTCTGTGAAATCGGTAGTACCACCGCCCAAAAGATTTCCAGACCAAATATAAGTATCCCCTTTTAAAGTAAGGGTCGCAGCTTTAGACCAATAGGTTTTCTTTCCGTTCCAGAAACTGTTGTTTTCACCAAACGCAGTAAGAGAATTCTCAATATCAGATTTGATCAGGGACATGACCTCTTCTTTAGAAGCTCTTTTCCTGGCTAATTCACCTGGATTTACATTGAGCAAAGGCTCGGTGGTAATTGGAACGCCTCCCCATGTTTTTAACATGGTATAATACACGTAGGCCCGCATTCCATATACCTGGCCAATCATATGCTGCTTTTCTGTTTCCTCAATAAATCCTACGTTTTCAATATTGTAAAGAAAATCGTTAATTCTATGGATTAGGACATAAAAATTTGCCCAGTTTGCATAAGGCACATTAGTGGAACTGATATTTTGATTAATTAAGTCCAGACTGGATGGAGATTCCACAGTAGGACCTCCCCATATGTCAGATCTTACTTCTCCAAGGCCCCACAGGGTAAAGTGATATCCCCTGAAGCTGGCATACAAGCCCACGTGGGCTGCTCTTGCAGCTTCTTCTGTATCCCAAAAACCATTATAGGTAAGAATACTCTCAGGCTTAAGATCCAGTTCGTTATCACAGGAACCTGTAAATGCAACTATCAACAGCAAGAAAATAAATTTATATTTTTTCATAATCATAAAATTTTTCAGTTTTAAAAGGTAAAGTTTACGCCAAGGGTTAAGGTCCTTGGAAGCGGATATCTTCCATCATCAATCCCTCCATTTTCGGGCGAATTACTGGTATAATCATTGAAATAGGCCAAATTTCCACCAGTGGCATAGACCCTGATATTTTGGAAATATTCTCCCAGAGTTTCACCTGTAAGGTTATAACTTAATGTCACTTCCCTTAATGCGAGGTAATCGCCTTTTTCCCAGTACCGGGAACTACTATTGTATTGCCCCCCGTAAGGATGGCTAAGATGATTCCTTTGTGGATCGGTAAAGTCAAACCTTGGAACATTGCTATTGGAATTTTCCGGCGTCCAGGTTTCAAGAAGTTCCGTGGTCCAGTTTTGATTCCCCTGCACCTGGCTCATTCCTCTAACCCGGGTGTTGTTCAGGATAAGGTGTCCCATTGCAAAGTCAGTTTTGACGAACAGGTTGAAATTACGCCAGGTTAGATCTGATGTAAATCCTCCAAAGAAATCAGGAGTAATCCTTCCAAGAACTTCTCTATCGCGATAGTCAATTATATTGTCGCCATTTCGGTCTTTCCATCTGGAATCCCCTAGCTGCTGCAGGTTTGGGTTAGTTGCAAAAGCCACTGTTCTCCCCTGATATTCCTGGAGGTCTGCCTCAGTTTGATAAACTCCTTCCTGGACATAGGCCACTACGATATCTGTTCCCACTCTTTGTCCTTCCTGAAGCCCTCCCACATACTGAGTTTCTCCGGTTTGAGGATCATAAATTTCAAGTCCCCCCTGTCTATTATTCTCAACACCATTATCAGGAAGGGAATGAGCATAGTTCCTTTGAGTAAAATAAGTACCTCCCACACTCCAGTTCCAGTTCTCCGTGCTTATAATCCTTGCATCGAGTTCCAGTTCAAAACCTTTGTTTCTTAGAACTCCATTATTAATAAGAATAGATCCAAATCCTGTCCATAGAGGTAAAGTTAAATTTGATAATTTGTCCTCTACATCCCGCACATAATAATCGGCCAAAATGTTAACTCTATTTTTAAATAGTCCTATGTCCAGCCCAAAATTAGAAGTAGTTGCGCGTTCCCATTTAAGATCCAGGGTAGGCAATCCTGTATTAGCATACCCGGTTTTAGTATCGTATACTCCAGTTTCACCATAAACTCCAAAAACTCCAAAATTACTTAAGACGTCAATGTTTCCATTAACTCCATAACTTATTCTAGGTTTTAAACGACTTATGTAGTCAGAAATGCCGGATGTTTCATAAAAGCTCTCGTTATGGATATTCCATCCAAAGGAAATTCCGGGGAAAAAATCATATTTATTGTTTCCCAGCCTGGAAGTTCCATCTCTTCTAAAAGTCAGTCCAATTAAATATCTGTTGTCATAATCATAATTCACCTGTCCAAAAACCGAAGCTATAGTGTAAAAGTCATTAAAAGAATAAGGTACACCGTTAGCCTCGGCACCAGCGTTTAACGTAGGAATTAAATCTGTTGGGGAAAGACGCGTACCTGCAGATGAATTAAAAAAATCTTCCTTAAAATACTCACCTCCTAAAAGAGCGCTCAAATTGTGCTTTTCAGCAAAGGTATTATTATAGCTAACGATTGAAGTTAGCTGATTTCTAAGGGTGCGCGCGTGACTAACAGAGGCTGCTCTGGAAGTATTGAGATTCCCTCCATCTATATAAGCTCTATTAAAATTTTCGTTGGAGTTATTAACGGTGAAGTGAGAACCCCTCAACATAAAATTAAAGTTTTTTGCAAACTGCCAGTCGAACTGGACAGAAGAGGTAAGTCTTTGCTCCAAATTTTCTCTTACTAGTTTATCCTTGTAATAAAGAGGATTACCAAATGATAGATTTGTCCCTGGGTTTGGAATATCCGAAAGACTTCCGTCAGGATTATTATTATAAATTCTTGATGTGGGAGGCTGTCCTGCCGCACGTTGGAACACGAAATAATCATTGTCTAAATAAGTTCCTGAAATACTGGAGTGCGCATAGATTATGTTTGAAGAAACTTTAAAATTATCGGTAATATTATAGGAGGCGTTGAACGTACCGGAATATCTTTCAAAACCAGAACCTAAAACCAGCCCCTGGTCATCAAGATATCCAAGTCCTAAATAAAAAGTGCCGTCTTCGTTACCACCATCAAATGATAAACTATGATCCTTGGAAAAGCTATCCTGAAAGAACAGGTCACTCATTTCGTTCTCCTGAAAAATTAAAGTGGTAGCAGGATCGAGAGGATCAATCATTGTTTGCCAACCCTCACTATCGAGCAAATATCTGTTATCATCTGTCAACACCATGGTTGTAAAAGGAGAAGTGGTTGTATTATTACCAGTACCCATTGCCTGAGGTCCTGTTAGGAAATTATTAAAGGCACCTGCTCCCAATACCCTTTGTGTGTTTTGTATCCCTAACCTGTTGTAACGGATAAAATCTTCAGCTCCCAGATAATTTTTGGTTTCCCTTCTTTCGTTCACAGTGTAACGGTGCCGATAATTTATATTGGTTTTACCTGCCTGTCCACTCTTGGTAGTAATTAAAATCACTCCATTTGCTGCCCTGGCACCATAAATAGCTGTAGAGGCTGCATCTTTTAATACCTCCATGGATTCTATATCATCTGAATTCAGAGCATAAAATGATCCCGGCACTCCATCAATAAGAACCAGCGGACTTCCTCCACCGCCAAAATTTGTTCCTCCCCGAAGAGTAATAGAAGGTGTGCTTCCCGGCTGACCCGTATTTTGAGATACTTTTAATCCCGCTATAGTTCCCTGTAAAGCCGTAGCTGGATTGGATCTTGGCGCACTTTCAAGAACTTTGGTATCTAATTTTGATACTGATGTTGCCATATTGCTACGCAACTGCGTAGTATATCCAGTAACCACAACCTCATTAAGAGTAGAAATATCCTCCTGTAATATTACGTTGATCTCAGGATCTTCTCCAACCGCAATCGATTTAGTTTGAAAACCAATAAAGCTGAATACAAGTATATCCCCCTCACTTGCAGATATAGTGTAGGCACCATCAAAATCTGTTTGCACTCCCTGGGTTGTTCCCTGTAAAATTACGTTTACTCCCGGCAATGCAATCCCATCTTCACCTGTTACCACGCCCGACACTTCCATTTCCTGAGCATAAGAGGTAGCCCCAAAAAGTAAGAAAAGGAATGTGAAATAGCTTTTCAAACTTTTTTTGTTTAAGCAGCAAAAGCCACTCCCCGAAACTGCTGAATTTCGATCAGCCAGTTTTAATTGTTTGATAATTTGCTTCATAAAAATAATAATTGAATTAATGGTAAATTAGGTATGCAACTTCCTCTTTGTATTATGTATGACATAATTATTGATTAAAATTTTTTTATTCTTTTCTGGCTTATATTTTTGATAAATATGGGGTAAGACCTATGGAATTAAATCTTTCTTCAATTTGTTTCAATTGTTCAATTGTAAGACTTACGTGTGGGTAACGGGATGGTCCACAGTCCACTCCAAGGATCTTCATATAACTTTTTCCAGCACCGTTAAAACCACCAAACGAGGCAAGAGTTTCCACAAACTGGATTCCCAATCCCTGGAGCCTGTTGGCTTCTTCAATATCATTAGCTTCAAAAGCTTTCTTTATAGCAAGATATAGTGGAGCAAGATGATTATAGGTACTTCCCACCCAGCCTTTGGCACCTAAAGACAAGCTTGAAAGAAAAGCCTCATCTACACCAAAGAAGACATTTAGATCCTTAGCGTCTGCATTTACTTTTTGAAACTCTACTACATTATTCTCTGTAAATTTTATACCAGCAAAATTGTCTATTCTTTCCTTTGCTTTTGCCGAAAATTCCAACATTGAAAATTGAGCCCCTGTAAGAGCTTAGCAGATGGTAATAAAAAAAGGGAGACCTCCTGCATTCTCTGCAATAGCAGCACAATAATCTACCAGTTGATCCATCCTTCCAGGAACAAAATAAAAAGGAGCTATAGCAGCTATAGCATCGGCTTTGTCTATGGAATAACGGGCCATAGCCGTTGCTTCCCTTAAATTATTGTGACCAACGTGATTAATAAGGTACAGATCGTTAGATTTTTCCTTTGACCACTGTTCCAATAGTTGGTTTCGTTCTTCTGTACTTAAGGAAACAAAATCCCCGGTTGACCCATTTATAAATACGCCGTGTACTTCATTCTGTTTAAGAAAATTGGAATAAACTCCTATTATTCCCAAATCTAATTCTCCATCTGCTTTCATAGGAGCGTAGGTGGCTGCAAATAAATTATTCATCAATTTTGTATTATGTATTACATATTCAAAGAAAAAGAAAAAAATTAGAAAATCAACTATAGAAAAGGAAAATTTTTTTGTGCTATAAATAAATAGTCCGGAGAAATTGAATTACATCAGAAATTATTAGGATGATTCAATTTTAACGGACTAAATGCAAGTAGTATGGAGGTGATAATCAGAAATAACACTTAACAGTTATGAAAAACTTTGACCCTATTTGTTTTGCTGAAAACACATTTTTAACGCAATGATGGAAGGTATTGGGTTTTATGAACCACAGGGAAATATCTCTAGACCCCAATATAAAAACATTCACTTTCTTATGGTGGTGCGCTTGCAATTTCAGAAGGCTAATATCTAATTTAGAGCTATTTTTTTGCAGAATTGTGTAGCTATGGTAGTCAGGAAAATCATTAATTAAAAAGATGCAGATATTTGGACAACGAATTGTAAGGCTTTTGCCTCCTGTTTCAATTCATACAACTTTCAGTCCTGGCTAAAATCCATTTTTGCGGGAAATATGGAACATAACAAATCAATAGAGCTAAGAGATTTCTATATGTTATGGCAGCTTTATCTAACTCAAAAATTAAAGTTAGCATTTGGTACCCGAACCTTATCCAGAAGGAGTGTCATTTCTGCTGCTTTTTCAGGATATTTTTCAGCCAAATTATTGCTTTCTTTAGGATCTTCGCTAAGGTTGTATAGTTCAATTGGTGCATTCCTGTTTTCATTTACTCCTAACCGAACCGCCTTCCAGTTTCCCTGAAGAACTGCTTGTTTTCCTCCAGATTCGTGAAACTCCCAATACAAATATTTATGTTCCGGTTGTGTTCCCTTTTTCAACAGCGTGGGAAGAAAAGAGAGTCCATCGATATTTTCTTCCGTATAAGAAGTTTTTGTTATTTCCGCCAAGGTGGGGTAAATATCCCAAAATGCCGCCTGATGATACGAAACAGTCCCGGAAGCTATTTTCGAGGGCCATTTTATTATAAAAGGTTCTTTGATACCACTAGTATAGAGATCTCTTTTAATGCCTTTATATTTACCACTGCTTTTAAAAAATTCTACATCTTCCAGCCGTCTTCCTCCCTCTACGTGAGTTCCATTATCACTGGTGAAAATTACTATGGTATTTTCCTCCAGTCCTTTTTCTTCAAGAACATCCAAAACCCAGCTCACATAATCATCAACACTTTCCACAAGTGCAGCATAAGCTGCTTTTGGATGCTGCTGGGAACCATAATGCATACCTTCAGGATGAGCTCTTTCAGGTTTGTATATGCTTTCACCCTTAGAATTAAGATGCTTTTTGAGATAACGAGGTGGCACCAAAAGTTCAGCGTGAGGTACGGTAAAAGACAGATAAAGAAAGAAAGGCTGATCAACTGGCTGCTCTCTAATGAAATTTACTGCAGCTTCTGTAAAAAGATCATTGGCAAAAGAGCCTTTTTCGATATTTTCCTTTACAAGCTTTCCATTTCTAATTACATCCAGCGAATCGGGTTTTTGAAAATGAGCGTCTACGTGATGCAGGTGTCCCATAAATTGGTCCCAGCCACGAGTTTCAGGAGAGCCTGTGGTTCCTTTTAACCCTAATCCCCATTTCCCAAACATAGCATTAGTATATCCTATTTCCTTTAAAATTTCGGGGAGGATTTTTTTATTTGCAGAAAGAGGAAATTCCCCGTTCCCACGAACTTCCGTGGTCCCGGTATGTTGTCCTGTTAACAGAGCAGCACGGGAAGGTGCACAAACCGTACTTCCGGCATAGAAATTATCAAATTTCATTCCCTCACTTGCCAATTGGTCTATTACGGGAGTTTTAATGATCTCCTGTCCATATACTCCTATATCGCCAATTCCAAGATCATCAGCCATTATAAAAACAATATTGGGTTGTCTTTCAGGAGTGGGTGATTTTTTGCCTGCACAGCCTATTGATCCTGCAATAATACTATGAGAATTAACTTATAAAGCATCTTTTGTAATCTCATTTTTACTTTTTTATCGGAGAAATAAAGTAGGTATAGGAGTAATTTTTAAAGGGCAACCTAGGTATTCCTCTAAAGGCAAACTACCCCAGCTATTAATACCTGCCACTCCCATTTGTTTGAGATCTACATTAAGATGGTTAACTTTATCCTCCTCCAGTAGACGGGAATGCTCCTGCCCTTTCTCTGAAGCGGGATATAACTGCTCCTGGCTGTATGGTAAAACACTAACATTTAAAAGGTCATCTACGTAATTAATTCTAAATCCAACACTTTTGCCATTCGAAATCTGGGCCCACCGTACATCGGTTTTATTTCCAGATTCCTGTGGCCGGACGTATGGATGATATTGCTCTTTCACGCTACCTTCATAAATTCCAACCATTGCACTTGCCTTCCTGTCATCATAATTCTCCCAGGGACCTCTCCCATACCACCTAAAAGTATTTAAACTTTTAGGAAGGGTAAGGCTATTCCCAAACTTCAGTATCATAGAATGATTCGCCTCCACAACTTCAAAATTATTTTTCACCTGAAGTACACCATTATCATGGATTGTTATAGTTTGCACAAAACTGGCGTCTCCATCCAGAAGCTTATATTCTGAAACAATCTCATACCCCCCAGATGTGGTTTTGTAATGACTAAAGTTTTTTAGCTGCATCCCGGGATCTTTTAAATAATCAACTTTACGATTAAGTGCAGCTCCAAAGTCATTGTCAGTTAGTGGGCGGAACAAAGATAGCTCCGGACCCTGCTCTATAAGAACATTTCGTTTGTAGGTGTAATCATAGAACCTGCCCGTGTTCTTGTCAAACTTTATGGAAAAGTTGCGCTGGCTAATGTCAAGAAGATTATCGTTCTCTAAAATCTTATATTCTGCTTAGTCCCAAAATGATATTCTCCTGAAGAGGCGGAGTTAAGGCAAATTCTTCTTCAGCCAGCAATGTTCCTGCTAAGCATTAACCCTTCAGCTTCAATAAGTAGTGCCTGGACATGAATTCGATATTCGGCAGTAGAATCGGTAGGAATTTTGAAAGGAAGGGAAATTTGAGACGAATTTCGGGGAGGTAGATTCATTCCCCCCACTGAACCTGCAGCTGCAATTTCCCCATTCTTCAACAATTCTATTTTGTATTCGAAATTTGAAAGATCTCTGAAAAAATATTTATTAAAAAGCTGTAACTTTTCTTCATCCTGATCGAGTTTAAAACCAATTTCCTGGTGCACCTTCCTTACCTCAAAAGCGTGAGGATTCCAGGTCCTGTCTGCCATTATAACTCCATTAATAAGAAAATTATTATCACTGGGCGTACCTTCCGGACCCCAGTCACCACCGTATGATAAGATTTTTTTTCCGTCTACTTCCTTATAGATCCCCTGGTCTACCCAGTCCCAGATATAACCTCCCTGAAGCGAGGGATATTTTTCAATGACCTCCCAGTATTCCTTAAAATTTCCCAGGCTGTTACCCATTGCGTGGGCATACTCACTCATAATGTATGGTCTGTCGGGATTACTTTGAGCCCAGCGCTCCATATACTGCGGATGCGGATACTGTGGCACAATTATATCAGTATTCCATTCTGTAGTAGACCGCTCATACTGGACAGGCCTTGAGGGATCGAATCCTTTAAGCCATTCATAAGCTTTATAAAAATTCCACCCGTTACAACTTCATTTCCCATACTCCACGCCACCACCGAAGGATGATTTTTATCTCTTTCAACCATTCTGCTTATTCGTAACATATGAGCATACTCCCATTCCGGATCATTTCCCAAGGTTTTCTCCGGGTCATAATAGAGCCCGTGGGATTCTATATTAGCTTCATCGATAACATAAAACCCATATTCGTCGCAGAGCTCATACCAGCGGGGATCATTGGGATAATGGGAAAGGCGCACCGCATTAATATTTAGTTCCTGCATTATCCTGATATCGGTAAGCATTTGCTCCTCGGTTACTACGTGATGAGTTTCGGGATGAGATTCATGCCTGTTAACACCTTTAAACAAAACTGGTTTTCCATTTACCAAAAATTGGTTTCCCACCACCTCGTAAGTTCTAAAACCCACTTTTTGATTGATGCTTTCCAGTACTTCCCCGGAAGGAGAAAGAAGGCTGATCGCTAAATCGTATAGATAAGGTGTTTCTGCCGACCAGGCTTTTACATTTGGAAGATCTTCTGAAAATTTCAAGACTGTTTTTCCGTTTTTCCTCTTTAGACCTGTGGTTTTCTTATTTTCTGTATATAACAATGTACCTGCGGCATCCCTTAGTGTTACACGCACCTCATTCTCCCCCTGATCCTCCATGGTCCTGTTCCACAAGTCTATTTCAAAAGAAAGCGCTCCATCTCTGAAGTTATTTTTAAGAGGACTTTTCACGAAGAGGTCGTAAAAATGCACTTTAGGCCTTGCATATAAATAAACATTTCGCTGAATTCCACTAATTCGCCAAAAATCCTGGGCTTCCAAGTAGCTTCCGTCGCTCCAGCGTCTTACTTCAAGCACCAGCAAGTTTTCGCCCTCTACAAGAAAATTAGTGAGTTCAAATTCTGATTCCAGTTTACTATCTTCACCCAAACCTATATATTTTCCATTCAAATAAAGTTTAAAGGCAGATTTTACAGCACCCAAATGAAGAAACACCTGCTTATCTCCCCAATTTTCGGGCAACATAAAGCTACGCCTGTAAATTCCCGTGGGTTGATCCGGATGCTCTATAAAAGGAGGATTTGGCGTATCTAAAACAAATTCAAATGGATGGTTCACATATATAGGTACTCCGTAACCATTGAATTCCCAGTTAGCAGGAACCTCAAAATCGTCCCAGCCCGAATCATCAAAATTTACGGCTTCGAAAGATTGAGGTAGCTTGTTATAATGATTTGTCCAAAAAAATTTCCAGGTACCGTTAAGGTCGAAAAAGCGATTAGAATTACCTTTTTTATTCTTCCTGGCCAGTTCCGCACTTTCATAAGGAAAATAAGAGGCCCTCATAGGCAGGCGATTTTCTTCCTGCATTTTAGGATTTTCAAAAACTGGATGAGGTTCCCGCTGTTGAGCAATTCCGGAGCAAGTGAGTAGAAGAAAAAGAAATTTGAAAAAATGGAGGGGAAATAAAAGTATAATTTTTTTCATACTAAATTTTACGATTCGAAAAATTAAAATAAAAATTAGAAGGACTTTGAAATTAAAAAGTAAATATATTTAATATAAACAAAGAGAAACCAGCTATTTTAAATTTTTTTTCAAATCTTGCTCCTCATACAAAAGATTATGATGTGCGAATAAGGTTATAAGAGCTCGTGTAATCCTCTATTTATTTGATTTTAAAAATGAAGTATTTCAAATACATCTTCGAATTTTGAATTAATTTATATCGTCCCTGGTAACCAGAAAATTACAATTTAATATAAGCAAATAGCAGTGCTTTGTTTGAGTAATCGGGGTCACAGCGGGCAAAACTAATACTCTATACAGTTAATGGAAAGGCAGGAGTTATCTATATAACCTATGTTCTATTTACGAAAGAAAATAGTTTCTGGTTGAGAATGGGATCCTGTGTACTTCCCCAGGAATTTTATATTAATTCCTCTGTCGCTCTTCATAAAGTTGAATATAATAATTATCAAGTTCTTCTGAGTCTTTGTATTTTTTCCTGATCTCTTTAAGCTTTTTCGTCATTTCTTCCCGCACTTCTGCGTATTGGGGATCGTAGTATACGTTGTGTAGCTCCTGGGGATCTTTCTTTTGATCATATAGCTCCCATTCATTAATATCGTAGTAAAAATGAATAAGTTTATAATCCTTTGTTGCTATTCCATAATGCCGTTTTACCGCATGTTCTCCGGGATATTCATAGTAATGGTAGTATACAGCATCCCTATCCCACCTCTCTTTCTTACCTTTTAGAAGAGGAACCATACTTTTTCCCTGCATATCTTCAGGAGCATGTATTCCCGCTATTTCAAGGAAGGTTTGAGCAAAATCCAAATTCTGCACCATTTCTTCTTCGGTGGTTCCCTCAGTAATTACATTGGGCCATTTGATTAACAGTGGAGTCTTAAAAGATTCATTGTACATAAAACGTTTATCAAACCAACCGTGCTCTCCTAAATAAAATCCCTGGTCGGAGGTATAAACTACTACTGTATTTTCCTCCAGATCATGTTCTTCTAAATAATCCAGCAGTCGACCTACATTTTCGTCAACCCCGGCTATCGTACCTAAATAATCCTGCATGTATCGTTGATATTTCCATACCATTAAAGTAGAATCATTCATCCCGGGAAATTTTTCTTCAAACTCTTTTATAATAGGATCATAAACTGAATCCCAGGACCTGCGTTGTTCCTTATCCATCCTGTCAAGGGGGCCAGTGTTATAGAACATGTCCTCTAAACCAAATTTCTCTATAACTTCACGGGAAAGTTTATTGTCATACCCCAAAGTCATGTGCTTATAAATATTCATCTCAGCCGTTTTTGCAGCAGTACTGTAAGGATTGAGATTCCCCTGCTTATTAAGTTCATCGCCAGAGGAAGGGCTAGTGATGGAAATACGTTTATAATCATCAAAAAGGGTGGCGGGTACCGGAAATTCTTTTTGGGTGAACTCTTTATAATGTTTTTCCGCAGGTAGCCAGGATCTATGTGGAGCCTTATGAAGATACATAAGTAGAAAAGGTTTATTAACGTCCCGGCGGTTATCAAGCCAGTCTATTGTAAGATCGGTGATAATATCTGTAACATACCCCTTTATTATAGTATCTCCCTTTTCTGTAATAAATTTAGGGTTATAATAATCCCCCTGCCCGGGTAAGATCTTAAATTCATCAAAACCTTTAGGATTGTTCCCAAAGTGTAATTTTCCAAACATTGCAGTTTGATAACCCGCCTCCTGGAAGAGCTGCGGGAACGTAACATTGGTAGTATCAAATTTGCTAATGTTATCAATTTTCCCGTTGAGGTGAGTGTGTTTTCCCGTCAAAATAGTGGCTCGTGAAGGGGCACAAATTGAGTTCGTGACAGAGGCATTGGTAAATAACATTCCGCCTTCTGCAATACGGTCAATGTTTGGTGTCCTGGTGAGTTTATCACTGTAGGCACTAATCGCCTGATAAGCATGATCATCAGACATTATGAAAACTATATTCGGCTTTTTAGAGAAGGCAACCTCCTTCTTCTCTGCTCTGCCGCAGGCAGTTACAATTGTAATTAATAAAAATAGGATGAAGAAAATTTGGAACCTTGACATAGTTTTAATTTAAGGGGAAGAATTTTAAAAAATCGATATACTCACAAACTTAATTTAGATACGATCATATTAATATTACTTAAAATTTGCTTTTTATCTCCCTGTTATCCAATACTGAAGTCCTCCCGTTTACTCAGTGGACAACACATTTTAAAGTAAGCCAGCTTTCTCTTCACAATCCTTCCGCAGGAAAAATATTTTGAACAAAACCCTCTACGCATTCATCCACAGAAACTTGTTTGCTGCCTCATTCCTCACATCTTCTGAAACTGATTTAACACCACCACTTCATCTTTTCTATAACAGCATTATTAACTTTTCTGTCTTAAGACTGCTCTAACTCCCGATACTTGTATCAGGAAATTTTTGGTGAATCCCTAAAATTTTCAGAAGCAAATTTTATTAGAGTGAAATAACTAAAAACTTTTGTTTTATAAACTATGCCTGGCAGTTTTTTTCCTTTTAAAAGAAAAACTGGTATTTAAAAAAAGAAAATAGTTATACTTTTCTAATTTTATAAGCATTGAGAACTGCTTCAACACAAATTTACACGAACAGTTATAAGAACAGTGGCGGCGGAGTATTTATGATAAAATACTGATTTAGCACAAGTTAGTATTGTTTTTATTATTGTTACCCATCGTTATTTTAGCGTATAACTTAAGTGCAACAGAAAACTTCTTGTTATCAAATCATATTTATCGCACTTGTATAATTCGGTTATAGTTGTATGGTAGTTATATCCAATTTTCGCAGATAATTTTTCAGTAAATTCATACTTTCTTGAGGACCTATGATAGCTTTTAAAAATTATTTATTACTATTTCCTCTTGCATTATTTTGAATTTCAAATTATTTTTAATTCCTCCTTAAGTATCGGTTTGAGTTATCTGTCAGCAAGGAATATTTATTTGAGAGGAGAGCGACTAAAAATCTTTGTTCTATTACTTCCAGGTTAGGTACAGAAGTAATATTACAAATATGAATTAAAAGTCGCCTTTTAAGTCCTTATTAAAATAAAGAATTCCAGAAGATACACCCACTCAATTTCCAAAGAATTAATTGGTCTGGAGTCCAAAGGTGTAATTTATGTCGCGAACAGAATGTTTCGATTTAGCACTAATTTAGTATTTTTATATGTTGTTACCCTCAGGCATTATTTTCTCAAAAATTATATCATAGACCTCATTTCCTGCACATATGATGGGTATTAAGACTAAAAATCCACATCCACCAAATTCATAGTCAGCTGTCAGATTCCCGTTTGGCAATAGTGCGATCCTCGAATTGCTCGTTTAAATAGAAGGCAGGAACTTCAAATCGTCCCTTAATGATGAAATAATTTTTCCTCATTTTTCCTTTAACTATTTTTGTTTCTATAAGTAGATCCTTGGAAAACAAATCGGCTTTAAGTGTTTTTTCATCCAGCATTTTAATTTGAACCAAATGAGTAGAATCAAGCCTATTTTCATTATCAAAATCTGTTTTGAATTTCAAAATATTATCTAACGAATAGCTGTATTTATTTGCTCCATTTCTAAATAGACTATAGGTTCCATTGAACTTTTCAGCATCCTTAAAATTTTGAATTTCCTGCACTTCCTTGTCTGTAATTTTTTTTAAACCGGAACAACTTGTCAGGAAAATAAAGAGAATAAATAGGACAAATAATTTTCTCATATTTTTGTTTTTTAGCTGTTCGTTAAGGCACAATATAAATTAGCGGAATTTCATTAACTGCTAAACCACATATAACAGTAAAAACCTCTTAAAGTGATTTTTTACAATTCAATGTATCAAGGATTACCACAGTTGTGAGCTGATACTTTTTTAATGAAAAATAGGTTCCTTTATTAGTTCCTGATTAAATATTTTCCCTCGATGTTTAATCCTTAGTTCAAGAGTATCGCTACTTCTATACCTTAAAGAATTTTGAATGGAACAGAAATTATCCCGTTTTAGGCTAACACCGTTAATTGCTAAAACTTCTGAACCCACTACCAAATTATGCTTGTCCGCTGCAGATCCTTCTATTACTGCTACAATAACTGCTTTATCTGTAAAATTCATTGCAAAACCAACTGTTTCCCATATAAAAGATGGAGCTTTTGAATATGGCTCCAATATTAGACTCTTGTCTTTCCAGCTAATGGTGGTTTTGTACTTATTTAGGATCTCTAAACCTAAGAGATTGATATTTTGAGAATTAGCGTAGGCCGGAACTTGATTTATTTGATATTCGGATCTGCCCAGTATTAATGTATCTAAAAGATAGTATTTCGAGACTTCTGAAGACTTATCTGTATCTCCCAATCCTTCTGAGGATTTGCCTTTTATTGTTTTGTAATCCGGAATTACAGAACTTTCTCTTATGTAAGATTCCTTTAAAGATAAAGATGTATTACTTCCTAAATCCAGTAAAACATCAATAGGTTTATCCTGGTTAGAAATCTTTACAGGAACTTTTAAGTGGTGGCTAATTCTATTTTCGGAAAGTGGTAATTCTATTTTAGAATCGCTGAAATTTAGATTGTTCATTTTAGTGGAAACAACAATTATCTTCTTTTCGAAATCTATTTGCCAAACCAACTGGCGCATAATCCCGATTCCTATTACTCCATAAACATAGTCCATACATGAAAAATTAAACTCAGTTTTCTTTAAACCAATATTCTTAAACTCCAAATCTCCTATTTTTATACGGTCAAGTTGATTGACTGAGGCAAAGAAATAACGACTATTTGAACCAAAACTCAGGCTTGCACCTCGCTCCTTCAAATTAAATTGCGAAGCATGTTTACTGAATATCAGGTTTGAGGCACCACTGTCCAAGATGAAAGGATAAGATTTGTCGTTTTCGTTGATTTTAATCTTTATCAATATATGACCAGACGGCGAATAATCGAAAGGAATGGTGTCAGTCACTAACGCTCCTGCAAGTTCAGCTGATTCTAGAATTTTCTTATTGGAAATAAAATTATATATTGATACACAGAAAAGAATAAGAATTATAACAAACACCAGGATTACAACTCGTTTTGTTTTTCTCTTCATTTACCTTTTGAACATTTTATTATTTTTTGTAATAACTCACAACGCTTCGTATAAAAACGTTGCTCGCACTGAGTTTCAAATCAAGACAGGGTAGAGCATTGTTTTTATAAGTTTGTAGCAATAGTTAATTTGCTATTACTAATACTAAGAATGGTATAACATTATTTTTACCGTGTAGTAAATAGCTTGAACTAAAGCTATACTTCGATATTATAAATGCAAAATAGAAACCGCCTATTGTTCTTCCAATAATCGATATAAAAGTCTGAACATTTATTGCTTCATAATTTAGCATATGGAGTAATCCAAAACTTATAGATGTTAGATAGATTAGTGCTAAATAATATTTTTTAATAAAATCATTAATGATTAAGCATATTTTACTGTTGAATAAATATAATATTTGAATTATAATTACTAATATTATTAAAACGGCACTCGCAATTTCATTTTTTAAATAAATTATACTTGAGAAAATTAATACTAGACTTATCAATCCTGAATAAATTTTTGATCTTGGAATTACCAACGGAGCTCTAAAAATAATTTCCTCAATGAAAGGAACAACTATGACGTAACTAAAAAATGTTCCCCAATTTAAAGAATCAAAATCTTCTTCATCAATAATATTTAAATCATAAAAATATGCCTTTACAAGACTGATTAAAATTCCTATTGTAAAAACAATTAAAAATAAAATGAAGAAATCTTTAAAATAATTTTCTTTATCTGTGGTTTTGCCTGTTTTTAAAAACCCAGAGAATTCCTTTAGCATTTTTATAAAATAGTTAATACCTTTTGAAATTATCAGTCCCAAAAAAAACTGATTTGTTACGATAATTTCAAAAATGTTGGTTAAAGCATATATTTTTCAAAGTTAAAGTCACATGCTTTACACTAGATGCTAACTTAGTCTATTTGATACTTCCGATCTCTTATTTTTCTTTTCCCTAAAGTAGCCTAAACTAAAAGTCCTGAATAAAGGTCTTACCACTTTCATTCCTCCAAACGGAACTTATAAAGGAGGACCTGAAGGATTCCAATATCTCAAAGATGGTAATTACTGGCTGTGCCCCCAGGGAAAAAAATCACCTTCCGCAATCAAAACGAAAAAGGGAAACCTATGGAATAACTATTTTACTACCAGATTCGACCTTATTGGTTGCCCTAAAGAAAAACCCGTATCGGGAAAAGTCACGAAAAAAGGATCAACATCACTACATTCCGGGAAGAATGCCAGCGGAATATCCAACGGTAAAAAGCAGGCGTGGCCGCTATGTGAAGAGCAAGCGACAAAGCACCGTAGAACCTGTTTTTATGACCCTTAAAGAATTCCTGGGCTTAAGAAAGGTAAATATCTCCAGGCCAACAAATGAATGCACTTTGCCTCCATTGCTTATAACCTGAGGAAGTACCTGAAGTTTACCACCAGGAAATTCAAGTCCGGGGCCAATTCCCTGCGAAATAGCCAAAACGCCGATCCTTCTTTTTTAATGGCTGAATTATTTACTTTTCAAGTTTTTTTAAGGCCTCTTTTTTCTCCACCTGAAGTTCAGTTATAAAAAACAGGACTCGCTTAAAAAGCGGCAAATTTTCTTGAAAATCTAGTTCAGAGAAGAAACTTACAGGCTTGTGCAACGGTTACTATTGTTGATCATAGTGCTTTTTTTTTAATCAATTGCTTCCCACTTTTTTATAGATTCCACTTTACTATTTTTAAATTTTATAATCATTGAGTGGAATTTCCAACCTATTCCATGACCTTCCCTACCTAAATTGTAATTCCAAATGGATGAAGTGTCCTTTTCTAAATCGAATGGATTGTAAGGTTCTCCAAGTAGGTTAAAAATTTCATTTTTTGTTCTTCCAATTAAGGTGTCGCTTTGAACTAAATTGGTAAACATCTCATGTCTATCATGAATGTTTTCACTCCAACTCCTCTTATTAAATTCTCTTGTTGGGTGATATTCATAGAAGAAGAAAGCTAAAATTGTCAGAATTATTAAATTATATATGAAAGGTGTTAAAATTAGCGTGGATAAGGTTGTCAGGAGAATTTTGATTTTTCCATTTTTATACCATCTGCTCAGTACTCTATAGATAAAATAGAATATCACGGATCCTAAGATCAGAAGGTAAAACCAATTCTTTAAAAAATCTATATGGGTTTCAAACATTTTTATCATGTTCGTTAAGGCACATAGTTTACAAAGTTAAAGGCACATCCTTTACACTAGATTCTGACTTAGCCTAATTGATACTTGTTTGTCTCTTATTTTCTTTTCGTTAAAGTAACCTAAAAATACTTCTCTGTAAAATACCCTCCAGATTCCGTTTCCCTGGTCTTCTACTCCAATGTATTTTCCCTTAAGTCCTGAGGTTAAAAATACCCAGTACACCGACTTCCACCTTAGTGATCCGTTTTGACATACTTTCATCACTTTCATGGTTGCAGGATAGTCATAATTGCGGACTTTTTCAGGGTACGGCCTGGTAGAAAAATCATGGCAATCGGCAGGTGTTTTCATTCCTAAAGATTCATGAGGCCTAACGTGGTTGTATTCTTTTACAAAGCGGTTTAAACTACGTTGTTGAGCCTTCAGATCGAATGATGAAGGTTTTGCGCAAGCTGCCTTTAAATCACGGTGCATACGCTCGTGACGCCCATTTTGATCTGGTCGTGCCGGGTCGGAATAAACCGGGTCAATTCCTAACTCGATAAACCAGTAGGACAGCCTGGTATATCTTTGAATAGCAGACACAGATCCAAAGGGACTTCCATTGTCGGTATGTATTTGTTTTGGGATGCCATACTTTCTGAAAACCTTTGTAAACTCTTGCTTGACAGACTGAAAGTTCTCTTTATAATGTCCTTTCGCTGTAAACAAAAACCTGCTCTTAGAATCAGCAATGGTAAGTGGATGACAGTATATTTTGTTGCCCATTAAAAACTTTCCTTTATAGTCTGCGCTCCAAACTTCATTGCACTTCTTGGGATCAAAAATGGGGAATACTTACTTAACTCTGCGGCTTCTCTTTTGAGATTTAACCAGGCCATTTTTAAAGAGGATGTTATGGACAGTGACCACACTTGGAATAAGTTCTGCCGGATGCTCTTTAAACAACAAAATGCGGATCTTTTTAGCACCCCAGAGCATATGTTTGTCCTTGAGTTTCAGTATCGAACTTTCAACTTTAGAATTGGTCCTGTTGGGATGATTAATTGGCGCTCTTTCTTGTTCAATTAATCCTGATAATCCCATTTTTTCATAGCGGGAAATCAACTTGTAAGCAGTTGGCCGGGATATATTAAATGACCTACAAAGTTCTGTGATGGTGTAATTTTGAGTTAACCATTCGTGAATGAATTCTACCTTTTGTTCCATTTTAGTTTTTGCTTTCCAGACCATGATAAATCACTTTTTCAAGTAATTTATGAATCTTAAAAGTGTAAACTATGTCCCTTTAACTCTGTAAAGGATGTCCCTTTACCGTACCTCATTATCTACAACGTCTCGTATAAAAACTGTGTGAGCTTGCGAGCTTGATTGTCCGCAGGACAATCCGCTAAGCAAGCAAGCAGGAAGTTTTGATTCAGACTGATTTAAGCATTATTTTTAGCATCAATGAAAAAGCAGTAATCGAGTATCTTTAAAATTCACCATAAATCTAAAGATATGAAAACCCGAATTACTGCTTTACCAAAGCTATTCATTGGAATTGATATCCACAAGAGAAGCTGGAAAATACACTGCAGCACAGATCTTTTTTCCGGTAAATCTTTTACTATGCCTCCCGATCCTGAGAAATTACGGGAATATGTTCAAAAACATTTTCCAGGCCACCAGGTTTCCACTGCTTATGAAGCTGGATGCTGTGGTTATTCAGCTCACCACAGCTTTGAAAGCTTTGGCTGGAAATCTCTTGTGGTGAATCCAGCCGATATTCAACGAAAGGGAAAAGAACGGTATACCAAAACCGACCGAATCGATGCACAACTCATTAGCAGGGAACTTAAAGACGGTCGACTCGTAAGTATCATTGTCCCTGATAAAAAACGCGGAGAACTTAGAAGCCTATTCCGTCGTCGCAATGAACTGGTGAAAGATCTGCGACGGATTAAATCTGTGATTAAAATGCAATTGCTTTACTACGGAGTTAAGGTTCCACCGGAGTTTGATAATGATCACTGGAGCCACCAATTCCGCCAATGGGTAGATACCCAGGAGTTTTTGTATGGCACTGCCAGAGAATGTCTGGCCAGTAAGATGCGAAGTTTTCGATTTATAGATAAAGAACTTCGTGATGTTTCAAGTCACTTAAGAGCCTACTGTCGCAAACATTTTAAAAAAGATTACTACCTGCTAAAAAGCATCCCCGGTATTGGAGGTATCGTAGCAGTTGGAATTATTGCAGAACTGGGAGATTTAAGACGTTTCAGTAATCTAAAACACCTCTCAGGGTATGTAGGTCTGGCTCCCGTCATACATCAAAGTGGAGCTAATTCAAAGTCTCCGGGAATGAATCCTCGGTGCCACAGGCTTATGCGTTCCTATTTCGTTGAAGCTGCCTGGCAGGCAATAAGAACAGATCCAGTAATGCAGGCTTACTATCGCCAGCACCTGGGAAAGGATGTCAAGAAAATAATAGTCAAGGTAGCTCACAAGTTATTGAGCAGAACTTTAGCCGTGATTAAAACTGAAACCCCATACGAAATTGGGGTCGTAGCATAATCTATTAAACTAGTGACCAAGCTCAAAATATTAAAAGTCTATACCACAGAACAACATAGGTGGCCATTGTGGATCACATTTTTTAGCTAGTGGATAGACTTATTTAACCAATCAAAGAGATGCTGGTGGCACTGATTAGAAGTGACCACATATAGGATGCGGAGCGGGTTATTTTGCATAGAATTTCTACTGAAGCCAAGCTTCATCAAAAATTCAACGCGCGAAAAATATAAACTATTGAAATAAAGAGAATTAAATATTAAATTTGGAAGAGAAGCCGATTATTGCTTTTCATAGGATATGTTGTTGGCTGTAGTTTAATCTAACATTAATACTCTATCCGCTATGCCCAGTGCGGTTTTAAAATAGAAATAAGAAATAGGAATATTAATTAGTAACATTAATATTGTTATAAAAATCTGATTTCGGTAACCATTAGAGGTAAAAACCTTATATAAAAGTCGGATCAGGTATATAATGTTTACCGGAATGGCTATTAAAAGAAAAAGCATTCCAACCAGAGTAAATACCATTAATTCTGTCCGATAAAACAACAGGAAAATAATCGTCCCAATAATGAAGGAACCAATTGCTATTTTCTGACTATTATTAGTGAGATCCAAATGTTCTTTACTTAAAATCATTTAAATATTTTTTAAAATTAGCCTTTCTAATTAATAGTTCTGCCGTATTACAGCCAACGCCTCGTATAAAAATCGGTTGCCTTATTCATAAAGTTGCTTGGCAACTGTTTTTTATACATGGTTGCCTTTAGTGCTTTCCGCACAATTGCTCAATAATCCTGGATCAAAACCTCAGTTGGGATATGCAATTTGGCGTTCAGTTTTCTTATCATTTCCAGAGTCAGTTTGCGCTTTTTGTTCATTATTTCACTAACCCGACTTTTAAAACCAATCATCTCAACCAAATCCTTTTGTTTTAAGCCCATTTGCTCCATTCTGAAATTGATTGCCGAAATTGGGTCAGGCATTCCAATCGGGAAATTCTCATTTTCATAGTTGTCAATAACGATTGCTAAAATTTCCAGTTCGTCGCCTTCATCAGTTCCTCTTTTCGCATCAAAAATAACTTCCAAACGCTCAAGTGCTTTTTGGTAGTCCGCTTCATTTCTAATCGGTTTTATTTTCATCTTAAATTTCGTTTGCGTTAATCTTATCGTATTCTGCGTGCGTTCCAATAAACCTTATCCACGCAAGTTGATATTCAAAATTGAATTTGACAATCAGTCGGTAATCGTTCCCTTTGATATTGAAAACAATCCGATTATCTTTTAAAATACTTGCGCTTGGATATTCATTTTTAAGTTCGTTAATCGATGACCAATTCGATTTCTCGGTTTCACGATACCACGTTTTTAGCTGAAGTTCACAATCGCCGTGCTTTTCCCAAAAATCACGTATTGTTCCTCTCGAAAATATTTTCACATCAAATTATTTGAAGCAAAGATAATAAAAAAGTTACCAAAACGATAACTTTTATTTCTCCCATGTTCGTTAAGGCACATAGTTTACAAAGTTAAAGGCACATCCTTTACACTAGATTCTGACTTAGCCTAATTGATACTTGTTTGTCTCTTATTTTCTTTTCGTTAAAGTAACCTAAAAATACTTCTCTGTAAAATACCCTCCAGATTCCGTTTCCCTGGTCTTCTACTCCAATGTATTTTCCCTTAAGTCCTGAGGTTAAAAATACCCAGTACACCGACTTCCACCTTAGTGATCCGTTTTGACATACTTTCATCACTTTCATGGTTGCAGGATAGTCATAATTGCGGACTTTTTCAGGGTACGGCCTGGTAGAAAAATCATGGCAATCGGCAGGTGTTTTCATTCCTAAAGATTCATGAGGCCTAACGTGGTTGTATTCTTTTACAAAGCGGTTTAAACTACGTTGTTGAGCCTTCAGATCGAATGATGAAGGTTTTGCGCAAGCTGCCTTTAAATCACGGTGCATACGCTCGTGACGCCCATTTTGATCTGGTCGTGCCGGGTCGGAATAAACCGGGTCAATTCCTAACTCGATAAACCAGTAGGACAGCCTGGTATATCTTTGAATAGCAGACACAGATCCAAAGGGACTTCCATTGTCGGTATGTATTTGTTTTGGGATGCCATACTTTCTGAAAACCTTTGTAAACTCTTGCTTGACAGACTGAAAGTTCTCTTTATAATGTCCTTTCGCTGTAAACAAAAACCTGCTCTTAGAATCAGCAATGGTAAGTGGATGACAGTATATTTTGTTGCCCATTAAAAACTTTCCTTTATAGTCTGCGCTCCAAACTTCATTGCACTTCTTGGGATCAAAAATGGGGAATACTGCTTAACTCTGCGGCTTCTCTTTTGAGATTTAACCAGGCCATTTTTAAAGAGGATGTTATGGACAGTGACCACACTTGGAATAAGTTCTGCCGGATGCTCTTTAAACAACAAAATGCGGATCTTTTTAGCACCCCAGAGCATATGTTTGTCCTTGAGTTTCAGTATCGAACTTTCAACTTTAGAATTGGTCCTGTTGGGATGATTAATTGGCGCTCTTTCTTGTTCAATTAATCCTGATAATCCCATTTTTTCATAGCGGGAAATCAACTTGTAAGCAGTTGGCCGGGATATATTAAATGACCTACAAAGTTCTGTGATGGTGTAATTTTGAGTTAACCATTCGTGAATGAATTCTACCTTTTGTTCCATTTTAGTTTTTGCTTTCCAGACCATGATAAATCACTTTTTCAAGTAATTTATGAATCTTAAAAGTGTAAACTATGTCCCTTTAACTCTGTAAAGGATGTCCCTTTACCGTACCTCATTATCTACAACGTCTCGTATAAAAACTGTGTGAGCTTGCGAGCTTGATTGTCCGCAGGACAATCCGCTAAGCAAGCAAGCACGGAGTTTCGATTCAAGAACAAATTAAGCATCTTAAGTTTGATTTCTTAACTTATACGTACTAATCAGAAAGAACAAAAGAGAGGATTAAGGTTATATTAAGCATGGGAATAATAAATTCCGTAAACATTGAAAACCCCCTCTCTTTTCTACTTCAATTTCGTTCAGTTCTATGAGACTTTGATCTCGTTTTTAAGATGTTGAAAGCAAAGTAGACGTCCTTTCCTAATCAATTATCTATGAATAAATGTAACCAAATTTATGGAGTAGACATTAGTAAAAATGTTTTTGATGTTGTAGACTCTAAAGGAAAACATTATCAGTTCAATAACGATGGTAATGGGTTTAAAGCCTTTCAAAAAGCTCTTCCTGCCGATGGCTTGGTGGTAATGGAGGCTACAGGATATTATCATTACTGGTTAGCTTAATTCCTTTATGAAGAAGGTGTAATGGTTTCCGTTGTAAATCCGCTGTCAGTTAAGAGATTTATTCAAATGAAATTATCTAAGGTAAAAACAGATAAATCTGATGCTAAAGCTATCTGTGAATATGCCACGGTAAATGAGGTTCCATTATATACTGCAAAAGACAAGAACCAGGCAGAATGCCTACAGCTCCTGCGCCTGATCGATACTTACTTAAAACAAAGCACAGCTATTAAGAATAAGCTGCATGGAGAGAAAACGCTGGGGAAACCGTCTAAAACAGTTTATCATTCTTTAAACCGCTCTCTAAAAGCCGTGCAGAAAGAAATCCAGATCCTGGAGGACCGCCTATTTGAGATCGTTAAAGAGGAACAACAGAAACAGTTAACTCTACTTAAAAGCATTCCGGGTTTAGGCAAAAAAACTGCTATTATGTTAATCGTTTTGACTGATGGTTTTTCCAACTTTGAAAAGGCCAGCCAACTCTGTAGCTACACCGGGATTACTCCTACACTACGCCAATCAGGAAGTAGCGTGAGGGGTCGAAGCCGAATAACCAAAATAGGCAATACAAAACTCAGAAACCTTTTGTTTATGTGTAGTTTTTCAGCCAGTAAACACAACAAGGCCTGCAGGGAGATCTATGAACGAATTATAGCAAAAGGGAAAAGTAAAAAACTGGCTCTTATCGCTGTATGTAATAAGCTACTGAAACAGGCATTTGCTATCGCTAAATCAGGTTTGCCTTATGAAGAAAATTTTGTTTCGAAATTAGCTTAGAGAACTTGTTTTTTAACTCAGTTCTTTGTTTTTATATACTGTGCCTGTTGCACAAGTTACCGAAATTAGGTAATTTCATGGAATGCAAGGCAAAAAAGACTATCAGGAAAAACTCTTCACTTCCTTTAGGTTAAGTGATCGAATCCCAAAAGAAAATTTTTATCGCAGGTTAAAAGAGGCTCTCAACCTGGATTTCCTTTATCCACTCACCCACCAGTTCTATGGGGAGAGCGGACAAAAAAGTATCGACCCCGTGGTGTATTTCAAGATCTGCCTGGTGGGATATCTTGAGAATATTACTACAGATCGTGGCGTAATGGATCATTGTGCAATGCGGCTGGACATCCTTTATTTCCTTGGGTATGATGTAGATGAAGAACTACCCTGGCACAGCACCATAAGCCGTACCCGAAAGCTTTTTAACGATGATGTCTTTGAGGAAGTATTCACCCGGGTTTTTAAACTATGTGTAGAAGCAGGATTGGTAAGCGGGCATACACAAGCCATTGATTCAGCTCCTGTTAAAGCCAATGCTTCTATGGATAGCCTGGAGCTTAAAGTCCCGGCAGAAGATCTTGAAGAGCATCTCTCAAAGCTGCGTGTGCAAAGCAGCAGGGACCGAAAAGCCAAAGAGAACAAAGCCCCTAAAGAACAACAGGAAATTACCGCCAGTAAACAAGAATTACAGGAAATTAAGAGCCGTAATAAAAGATGGAGTAAGGACCAGGATATGAAACCCGGTGCAAAGAACAAAGGCAGTAAATATACCAGCAACAAAACCCACTACAGCCCCACAGATCCTGATGCAAGGATCAGTGTCAAACCCGGAAAAGCCAGGAAACTTAACTACCTCTGCAATATAGCCGTAGATACTAAAGCCCACGTAATAACAGATGTACAGGCCTACCATGCAGATAAGAAAGACACAAAATATTTAAAGGATACTGTTACAAGATTGAACAGGCGTTTACGCAGGGAAGGATTGATCTGGGAAAATCTGCTGGCAGATGCAGGTTATAGCAGTGGGGAGAATTATGCATACCTGGAAAATAAAGGTCTTACACCCTATATTCCACCACACGGCACTTACAAAGGAGGACCTGAAGGGTTCCAATATTTTAAAGAGGGCAACTACTGGCTGTGCCCGCAAGGAAAAAAGGTAACCTTCCGGAAGCAGAAAATGGAGAATGGAAACTTAAAGGATAACTATTTTACTACAAGAGCAGATTGTAAAGACTGCCCAATAAAAAAAGCCTGCATTGGCAAGAGCCACGAAAAAAGGATCAATATTACCGCCTTTCGGGAAGAATACGAAAGAAATATTGAACGGGTAAAAAGCAGGCGTGGCCGCTATATGAAAGGCAAACGACAAGGCACGGTAGAACCCGTTTTTGGTACCCTTAAAGAATTCCTGGGACTAAGAAAAGTAAATACCATCGGAATTCGCCAGGCCAACAAATGTATGCACCTGGCCGCCATTGCGTATAACCTGAAGAAGTACCTGAAGTTTACCACAAGGAAAGTCAAGTCCGGGGCAAATGCCCTGCAAAAATGCCAAGACGCCGCTCCTTCTATTATAAAAGCTGAATTAATGGCTTTTCAAGCTGTTTTGATCCTCCTTTTTTCTTCCCAAAAAGTGTTTGTGAATAGAGCATCACTTGCTTAAAAAGCTTTAAATATAATAGGAAATCTTGTTTGTAGAGGAAATTATAGGCTTGTGCAACGGTTACTAGTGTTGGCAATAGTTATTTTCGTACATCTTTCTCAAATCGCTGCAGAGTGACTTTATCTCTATTTTTGGAGTAATGACCATAAACTTTTTGTAAGTCGTTATCTACTTCTAAGTAGTCAGTCCAGCAACTAAAAAATTCGTAATCCGAAAGGTTTTCATTTTCTTGTTGTTCCTTCACTTTTTCTGGAGCTATCAGATAATATTTTCCAACTTCAAAATTTGCGGTGTATGGTCGGCATAAAGCTCCGTTGTCTCCCCATATTTTAATCTGGCTCCTGGTTTCTTCTCCTTTATATTTTTTGATTATTTCAACAGTCATAGATAAGGGCATAGATCCGTCGTATCCCAGAATTTCCTCTTCTAAATAGTCCGAATATTCCGCCACTTTGACTAAAGCAACAAAATCAACAGTATGGGCAATATTTATAAAACTGCAATCACCTTCACATTCACAATCGCAAGCAAATGTTGTGTAGGAGAACAACAATAACATAACTGTCAAAAAATTCTTTTTATTCATTTCCCTATAATTATTGCCAACGTATGTATATATGTAATTATACATATATAAAATAATATTTAGAAATAAACACAGTATTACATTTATATCTACCTTGTCTTTAGTGGTTAATCTGGCCTATTTTAATTGGAAAAAAATAAAAAGAACTGCCTATAATTCCTCCACGCCTCCGGCCTTCTGACTCCCATACGGGATCACCATTTCCCGCTAATATATGTTAAAAAAATTATAATATTATAATCACGGGTCTTCACCAGATTTCTCCCCCACCGCTTTTCGGGATTGTAAAAAGGTGAAGCTTGTTCAAAAGGTCCTGAACACATAGAAAAAGTATAGGAAATTGAGGAACTTTACAATTCGCAGGGAATAGTAACAAAAATATCATTTTTTGTATAGGGGGGAAACTTTTCCTATTAGGGACCGAAAAGCTAACTAATTGAAACAATAATAATTTAATATGAGCTCCCTATAAAATAAAAAACCACACAAATCCTAAGATTTGCGTGGTTTGGTTGCTAATTGTTATTAGCTTTAGTGACCTTGCCAGGATTCAAACCTAACTTGCGCAACATAGTATTAGAAGTGATTCTTGTGATATAAAAACACAGGGTAACCTTTTAGGTAACTTTAATTTTGAACTTATTTGTGATATTTTGGCTTCAATTAAGTAAAAATAGTCAATTTATTTTACATCCATTTAGTTTCCAATTGCTGTAATGCTTACTATCACTAACCTGTCAAATATTATATCCGAGTAAAGGTGGCAACTCCATTGTTTAAACCACTTGAACATCTTAATAAGTCATCTCGTAAGTTAAAATTCCAAATAACCATTTTAATTATCGTCCCACTTTTTCTTTTTTAATCCTATATGTTTTAGCCGTAAGTTTTTTAATCCAGGTATTTTATCAACTATATGCTCTGTAAACTCATCTTTGGTGTTCACATCTGGTAAGTTGTTAGTGGCGACAAAGTTAGAATCCACATACCCCAACCATTCCTTTTTGCCAATATATACCTCTTCCACATTAATAAAAACGTTGTCCGCGATTAGGTTTCCTGTTGGAATTTCCGCTTTTTCAAAATAGGTTTTAAGGCTTGGATATTGATCTACATATGGTGATTCTTTATAATGTACTGCTTCCATACGTTTTTGAAAAAGACCGCCATCTTCCAAAACCCACTTTGCCCATGTTTGTAATCTATTGCCCGTTCGTATTCCCACTTTACTTTCTATAAAGAAATTATTTTTATAGATGTTGTCAGATCCTCCGCCAATTAATACATTGAGTTTTCCGGCCTTGTAAAAAATATTATCCGTTACCAACAATCCAGAAGCAGCGTCGTCATGATACACAGCGCTTGTGTTATATTCATCAGGAATATTTGCAATATAATTGTACCTTACCACGGTGCCTCTTTCAGAAGGATCCCTGCCATAATAGATAGCCCCCATATCCTCTACCTCCAAACAAACATCGTGAATGTTATTGTATTCTATGGTGTGATTATTACCATGCATTAAAATGGCCATACTGGGCAAATCGTAAATTTCACATTGCAATACCTTATTGCCAACGCCTGTAAGGTGTACTGCTGGCCTATATGATTTTTCTATTCTGTTGATATCAAAAAATAAACAATTTTCCACAATGTTGTTCCCTGCCTCCAGAGTTAAACGATTTCCGCCCCCTAATGAGACTCCACCAGCTCCTAATTCAGAAAAAGTACAATTTACTATCTTGTTGTTGGAGCCACCTTCCCGATTAAAAGTGGTATTGCTATATAAATGCTGTAACAAACTGCCCACCACTCCAATCTTTGCAGTGCCTGTGCCTTCATGTCTATATTCTGAAAAGGGTTCTATACCCTTTCCAACAGTAATTCCCAAACTACCTAGGTTTCTAAAGGTGCATGCGTCAATGCTCACTTCTTTGGTATTGACCATAGATATTCCCATACCCCGGGAATTTTCAAAGCTTATCCCTTTGATCGTGATATTTTCGGCTCCATCCAAAATAAAAAAAGGAGTTTCCAAAATTGAAAAATCCAATGACGTCACTTCTTCCTTAGGTGGAATAAAATATAAAATTCCAGTTTCATGATCAATATAATATTCTCCGGGAGCATCTAATTCAGCCAAAATATTGATTCCATACCACTGCCTCCATGGTTTGCCATTCCCGAAACCATAAAGCGTGGATGAAGCCGTTTTTAAGGTTTCTTTTACAGTGTCAATTTTTTTATTTTCACCATATCATCTGCATAGCCGTGCATGAAATAACCAGACATCCAGATGTTTTTTTCCTTGGCCCAATTATTTATTCGCAGGGAATCATACTGAATTATTCCACCCCTATCTGAGAAATCGTCTTCACGTGGCACCGAGCCTTTATCTAATACCTTGCCCGTTGGAACCATGCCTTTATTTGGCCAACGCGCCAAATGCATTGCTTTCTTATTCACAAACAATTCTCCCCAGGCTGGACCGTAAGGACGTGAAAATCCAACATTGCGAAGTTCTCCATAATTTGTAATACCCGTTTTTTTTAAATTTACTTTGTGAACTTCCCGTTCTGGGTGATAACTATCACTGGGTAGTATATTTTTCTCAATTCGCTCTATAGGTATAGAAACACCCCCGTTAAATATAACCTCTTCCCCGGGATAGGCTTGTAGATCAATATTCGAAAAACTATTGTCAAGAAACACGGTTTTTTCAAACGTATAAGAGCCTTCTCTAAAAAATACTTTTACTTTTCCACTATCTTTCTTCAGTTTATTTGCCTTTTCCAAAGCTTTTTGAATGGACAATATTGGATCATTTTTAGATCCTTTTCCCATATCGCTTCCATTAACCGAAACATATATATGTTGAGCCAAAGCGAAACTTGAAGTCAATAAAAAACATAAAATTGCGAAGAGTGTTTTCGCGTAATTTAAAAAGTTCATATTTAATCTTTTTTAGTTTTAATTTTATAGCCTAATTCATGACTTTATCACAATATGCCAGTTCTCGAGATCTTTCTTTAATCTATACTTTTAAATAGGAAACTACGTCCCCTATTTTTATTTCAAAAACATTGACAAGACTATGGTTTGTAAAAAAGCTATCCAATTTCTTTACAATAAGATCAATTCCCTTAGCATCCAGTATGAAAGATTTAAAATGAATAGTTAGCCTCCCAATTCCATTCTGTATGCGAACCAGATAAAACTCCATTAGAGCTGGTTGATTGGCAACGAATAATAATATAGTGAGTCCACTATATTAACCTCCAATGGTTAGGAAATTTAGCTACTGAAATTATCTATTTTAAAATTTTAAAAGTGTAAGCATATTCCTCCTCGGGCTCCAAATTGTTCGGATTATAATTGGGTATTTCTATCACCATATCATCTCCTTCCTGATGCCAGCTTAAAATCTGTCCTGTACCCAAAAAGCTCACCTTCACCTTCGATTTGGGCTGAAAATCCCTGATACGGAGTTCTTTCTTCGGCCATTTGGGGGTTATGGCAAAATAAGCTTCCTCATTTTGAGTAAAAAATATTTCTTTTACCGCCTGACCTGATTTTGGTTTCAAGGTTTGTCGAATAATAAAATCACCTCCCAAGTAATGTCCTTCAGATTCTAGTTTTTTACTTCCTTTAGACCACTGGAAAGATTTTTTCCAGGGTCTTGTCGAAAAAATAGCTTCTCCATTCATCGATAACCATTTCCCCATTTGTAACAGTCGTTCTTGCATAATAGGAGGTATTTTTCCCCTAGCATCAGGACCTATATCTAGCAATAGGTTCCCGCCTGCAGACACAATGTTCACCAACATAAGCACTAAGGCTTGAGGCGAGTTGTAGTCCTTAGCATCTTCATTTTGGTTATATCCGAAGGAGAAGCCCATACCACGAGTTTCCTCCCAGGGCCGTTCAAATTCAGGAGCTTCAGCTTCATATTCGGTAGTAAAATAACCGCCATGTTTTTGCCTATCGTTTTTTCCCCATCTATCATTTACTACGATCGATTCTTTAACCTTAGATTCATTAAACAGCCAGGCCAAAAGCTCTTTTGATTTCCATTGCTCTGCAGTTATATCCCACTCTCCATCGCCATATAACAAGTCTGGTTTGTAGGTTTGTACCAAATCTTTGACTTGCGGTAAAAAATGTTCATCAACAAAACGTTCTTTATCGTTTTGCCACCAAGGATGGTACCACTCATATAAGGAATAATAGAGCCCCATTTTTAAACCAGCCGATTTTACCGATTGTGATAATTCACCAACCAAATCTTTTTTTGCACCAACTTCCATACTATTCCAGGGAAAACCTCTATCGTTGGCCTCTTTACTTGGCCATAATGTAAACCCATCATGATGCTTAGAGGTTAAAACAACGTAACGTGCTCCCGCTTTTTTAAATAAGGAACTCCACTCATCAGCTTCAAATAAATCAGCTTTAAACTTTTTTCCGAAGTCGTAATAGCTAAAATTTCTCCCATAGGTTTTATTATGATAATCGAACACCTCTTTTCCGGTAAAATCTCCATTTCCGAAAAGCGTTTTTTCCTGCAACCAGTACTGGTACCATTCCGAATAAGTACCCTTAGGCGACCAGGCTTAGCACCGAATAAGGACCCCAATGAATAAAAATTCCGAATTTAGCGTCTTGAAACCAATCTGCCACTGGCCTGGAATCTAAGGATTTCCAAGTTGGTTTATAATGCTCTTGCGCCTGCAAGGAAACCATACAGACGCTCAAGCAGGCTAATAAACATACTAATCCTCTTTTTTTAATAATTTGAGACATAATCATCTATTTTATTTTTTTAATAAAAACCTTTACTAAGTATTTTATACCAGAGAAATCAACCATCTCTCCATCCTAAATAGCTGCTTATCTGGTAGACATTTACTTTTATTTTCAATCAATTCCATACTCAATATTTAAGTATATCTACTTTTCCTGCCGTATACATAATTCGACTAGTATTGCTATTACCCAACAGTTTTAAGATTTTCTTGTCTGGTTTGAGCGGGTACATAGAATAATCTAAAGCTGTCGTGTTTAGGAGTTTTAATTATTTTGATCTCAATTTGGAAATTCTTCATAGGTTTCTATTATCTCCATTTACATTCGTCTAATATCTTATAGTTACCTCTCGCTTGCACAAGCGTATCGATTATTCCTTCTACAAAATACCTTATCTATTAAGCATAAAGTTAATCTCATTGAATTATAAATCTTTATATACTTCAACCTTATCGGAAACTTCAGCATTTTAAAAAAGCATATACCTTTTATCAAAGTTAAATTCAAAATCATTCTTATGCATGATTTCAAAAAGTTATAGTTACCCTCATTTAATAGGTTATAACTTTTTTAATTACTTTCTTATCTTCTGAATTAGCAGGATGGTATTGTGAACTTTTTTCTCTAGGTTTCCAAAATCCTTTTGTTCCAAAAGTTCTTTACTTATAAGTTGCGAGCCTATGCCCACACAGGTTGCGCTAGCTTTAAACCAGGCTCTAAGGTTCTCTTCTTCTGTAGTAACCCCTCCAGTGGGCATTATGGAGGTCCAAGGTTGTGGTCCTAAAATAGCTTTTATAAAGCCTGGACCAAAAGTATTCCCTGGAAACAGCTTAACCACCTCACAACCAATTTCTTCTGCTCTGGAAATTTCTGATAAGGTACCACAACCAGGTGACCACAATACTTTACGACGATTACAAACTTTTGCGATATCTTCCCTAAATACTGGTGTCACTATAAAATTGGCCCCTAAAGATAGATATAAAGAAGCGGAGGCAGCATCGGTTACAGAGCCTACTCCTAGCACCATCCCTGGCAAACAATCGTAAGCGTATTTATTGAGTTCACTAAAGACTTCATGGGCAAAATCTCCTCTTGCCGTGAACTCCAATAACCGAGCACCCCCATTATAACAAGCTTTTAGCACCTTTTTCCCTACTTCAATATCTGAATGGTAGAACAATGGCACTAAACCAGTATCCTTCATAATTTCTACTACTTCTATGCGTGAAAATTGCGACATTCTTTAAACTATTTTAAAATTCTTAGCGCTTTACCTTTGCAGCGCCATCATTATCTATAAAATTTATAACTTCTTCTTTACTTACCCGGTTTACATCTCCGAAAATACTATGCTTTAAGATACAGGCGGCAGTAGCAAATTCAATTGTTTTCTGAAAGTTCTCATCAAATTCCAAAAGACCATACAGCAATCCGGCCATAAAAGCATCTCCGCTTCCTACCCTGTCTACTATAGGTATAACATCCCTTATTTTTTCACTATAGAGTTTATTATTATTGTATAATAAACCTCCTATCCTTTCATGGGAAGCATTTACCGATTCGCGAAATACCATCCCTATGCTATCAAGGTTTGGCAAGAATTCCATAAGCTCTAAAAAAGCTTGTTTAACTTCGTCTTTATTTTTATAATCTGGTGCTATTTTATCTTTTTTAAGCATAAACCGAGCGGTATCAATATCGCCGATTATGACATTACTATACTGCAGTAATTCAGGCATTACGTCATATGGCTCTTTTCCATAGTTCCAAAGTTTACTTCGGTAGTTTAAATCGGTGGAGATTTTAAGTCCCATTTCTGAAGCTTTTTTCACGGCTTCCAGACAAGCCCCAGCCGCTTCCTGGGAGATTGCCGGGGTAACACCGCTCCAATGGAACCAAGTTGCACCTTTAAAAATTTTAGCCCAATCAAAATTATTTGTTCCAATTTGTGCAATTGAAGATTCTGCACGGTCATAAATAACATTGCTAGATCGAACCGATGCTCCCATTTCAATAAAATACAAGCCTAATCGATCGCCTTGCCTTAAAATGTTTTCACAACCAACATTTACACTACGTATTGTATTTATAACACAATCCCCAAGCGCATTTTCAGGAACTGCAGTCACAAATTCTGTTTTTAAACCAAAATTAGCTAAAGACGCTATAGCATTAAATTCACCGCCTCCGTAAACAGCATTAAAACTGGTGGCCTGGTCAAAACGAAGATTCCCCGGGGGTGATAATCGCATTAATATCTCACCAAAACTTATTACTTTCTGCATATTAAAAATCTTAAAATTCAACCGTGTATTTTATCACTAGGTTTCGAACTTTGTTCTGAATATTCAATTTATGTTTGCGATATGAAGTCATTCTCCTTTAAACATGAACATAAACTCCTGCGCTCGTAATTTACTTACTATCAATACTTTACTAAAAATCTAATAAAACATCTCTTGAGAAGTAGGGTTATTTTATTACTAGTTTAACCTCTTCACCCTTAAGAATTATAAAATCAAATAACTCTTTATGATTGTATGAACACGAATTTCTATTTTTTTCATTTCATTAGTTATACATATTGATAAACTGTTACTCGCTTGTTATTATGAAAAAACATTCTATAACTCTTGTTATAAAAGAGAATATACTTTCAACTACTCACTAATTATATTTATTCTATTGCATAAATTCCCACTGCTCTTTTACCAAAAAACAATATAAAGGGCAAGAAGCATAATAAAAATACCAATGGAAACCATATTAAAAACCCGGTCTGTTTTAAACATGCGCTTGTCTACGTTAATAGCCTTCGGATAGGTTTTCATTCTTCCTTCTAACAATGACCAAACAACCATGAAAAATGAGGTAAATAGAAATGCGCACAACATTTTATCAAGAAATGGCATTGCTGGGAATACAAACTTTAGAAAAATCGAAGCAGGAAGAGAAATAATTATCCCAAAAAATGCTGCATTAGAGGTAGTCTTTTTCCAGAACAAACCTAAAATAAAAATTGCGGTAATTCCTGGGCTAAGCATACCTGTAAATTCTTGGATAAATTGAAAGGCTTGTTCAACTCTTCCCAAAAGAGGGGCGACGGATGCCGCGATTATCATTGCCAACACTCCAGAAAGCCGACCTGTTTTTACAAGTTGCTTTTCTGATGCTGTTTTATGAAAAAAATTCTTATAAATATCCATTGTAAAAATAGTAGATGTACTATTTATAATTGCACTCAATGATGATACAATTGCAGCAATAAGGGCTGCAAAAATAAACCCTTTAAATCCAGAAGGTATAAAGGTATTAAGCAACCAGGGATAAGCACCATCGGGTGTATCTATTTTGGCATCTAGCACAAAAGCAGCAATACCCGGCACAACAACTATAAGGGGTATTAATACCTTTAGGAATCCCGCAAATGCCATCCCTCTTTGCGCTTCTCTGAGATTTTTGGCACCTAAAGCCTTTTGTATAATATATTGATTAGCCCCAAAATAATAAATCCCGGCTATCCAAATACCTCCAAAAATTGCCCGCCATCCAGGAAGGTAGGTAAAATTGGGATCAGAAGACTTAATAATCATATGTAGCTTTTCGGGCGCTTCATTTGCTATTATTTTAAAACCTTCAATTATTCCGTTACCATCACTAGTTGCATTTAAGGCTAGATAAGTAGTCATAAGCCCACCAGAAACAAGAAAAAAGACCTGTATAATATCGGTACTGGCAATAGCTTTTAAACCATTGAAAACAGAATAGAGCAAAGTAAATACAGCCAAACCAACAATTGCCCATATTAAAGGAATATCCAATAATATTTTGATAGTAAGAGCTCCCAAGTATAAAATTGAGGTAATATTTACCAGGACAAAAAGTGCAATCCAAAAAACAGCTAGAATGGTTTTAATGCGATTATCATATCGGTATGCCATAAACTGAGGCATAGTATAAATCTCATTCTTTATAAGGATAGGTAGAAAATATTTAGCCACTACAATAAGTATTAACGCGGCTATCCATTCATAGGTGGCAATCCCTAGTCCTATGGCATACCCTGACCCTGACATGCCGATAAATTGCTCTGCTGAAATATTTGCTGCAATAATAGAAGTACCAATCAGATACCAAGGCAGACTATTACTAGCAAAGAAATAATTGCTGCTGCTGTTCTCTTTTTCTTTTGATCGGTGTAAAAAATTACCAACCAATAAAATGACCAAGCCGTAAGCAATAAATATTAATATATCAAGTGAACTCATATCTCGTTATCTCGAAAATTGATTCTTCCTAAATTATCCACTGATTTTTCTTTTCTCGTTTTAAATATCAGCTAAACCACATTTAAATAAAAGAGAATGGATGAAGCTTCTTCAAACATTATTCTCTTAATTTGAAAAAGCTTCATTTGATTATTTCCGGAACACTAATATCAAATTTAAAATATTTAACATCAGTCCTGAACATGTCACTGTTCTAATATCCAGGGTTTTGCTCCAGTTGGTTTCCATCTATATCAAATTCTGCACCTGGAATTGGCCATAAATAATCTCTATTAGGATCAAACTTACGCACCCCTCCAGGATCCTGAAGGCCATCTAATTCATTTTCAGCAATATCCCATCTCCTCAAATCAGAATATCTCGAAGCTTCCAAAACAAATTCTACACGTCTTTCCAGTCTTATTACCTGCCGCATTTCCTCTTGGCTCAAACCTGGTTCTACTGGAGGCATATTTACGCTGGGTCTAGTCCTAACAGCATTAATTGCGTCATATACTGATTGATCCGGACCAACTGCTTCATTTTGAGCTTCTGCGTACATCAAAAGAATATCGGCATATCTCAAAATAATGGCATTTCCTCCCGTGGTATTGGGATACCCAATAGGTTCCACTACTTTATCTTCGTCATAAGGTGTGTACTTTTTAAACGTAAATCCAGTATAATCATCTTCATGGTTTTCTATACCATTCACCGTAGAACCGGGAACAAAAACAGTTTGCTTTAGTCTTGGATCTCTATTTTCATATGGGTTTTCTGGATTGTACAGCGGAGAGTTTTCTTGGGTCAACCCATCCTCCATTAAATAAGCATCCGCTAGATTCGGCAAAGGTACTATAGAAGACCATCCTCCGTACTGTAAACCACCTAGGTATAATTGATAAAAATTACCTTGTTCTGGTGCTTTATATTGTACATCAAAAATGACTTCTACATTATTCTCATTTTCTTTCAGAAATAACTCCCGGTAATTAGGATATAAATCATATCCCATTTGCATAACTTCTTTTGCAGTCATTGCAGCCTCTGTCCATTTATCATTAAATAATAAAACTCTTGTTTTCATTCCTAAAGCTGCTCCTTTGGTTGCTTTACCTGCTTGATCTTGGTTTTGGGGAAGTAAATCTGCAGCCCTATCAAGGTCCTTTAAAATTTGTTCCACGACCTTCTCTTTCGGTTCTCTTACTAATTCACCATGTTCAATTTTTGGAGATTCCAGTGGCATTGGGACACCCCCGTATAAATCGGTAAGTGTAAAGTAAAAATAGGCTCGTAAAAACAACGCTTCCCCAATGGCAGAGTTTTTCAAGTCCTGGTCTAAACCTTCTATTAAATCGATATGGTCCAACAGTGTATTGGCACGGCCTATTCCCTTATAACTATCATTCCAAATCCAGCTTATTGCACCAGGATTTCTTGTATCATGGGTGCCATCAGCAATTGCTTTAAAACCTTCCCAGGGATAGTGATTGTAAGCGTTATCGGTCAATACATCGAAATAAATATAACTTTGTTCCAAACTTCCCAAAGAACTATATATTCCATTCAATGCCAACTTTAGATCACTTTCAGTTTTCCAAAAAGTTTCAGATGATATCTGTGTGGTTGAAGATACTTTTAGCTCATCTTTAGTACAAGATGATATGAAAAACAGCAGTACTATTATTATTTTAAAGTTAATTTTCATCATTTTGTTTTTTTATAGTGATAAATTTAGACCTAGAGAATAAGTTTGAACATTAGAGTAAGACCCCCTTATCTGAAAAGGATTCTTTTCCGGATCCAAACCCCGGTAAGAAGTAAAGGTTAATGGATTTTGCGCATTCATGTAAACGCGTAACCTTTTAATATTTATCCTTTCTGTTATCATTGATGGCAAAGTATAGCCTATCTGAAAGTTCTTCAATCTTAAATAAGAGGCATCTTCTACTAAAAATGATGAATTTCTCCATACATTATTAATATAATTACTGCCACGCACCAAACGAGGATATTTATTATTTGGATTTTCTGAGGTCCAAGCATTATCTACCCAAAACTTAGGTAATCCCGCATTGTTAAAGAATGGTTTTTGCTCTTCCTCGGTTATAGCATGGTTTCCCTCTACACCTTGGAATAAAACAGATAAATCAAAGCCTTTATATTCTGCAGAGAGATTTAACCCATAGGTATATTTTGGAATAGAACTCGCTATTGGCTGTCTATCCTCATCATTAATCTCCCCATCATTATTTAGATCTTGAAATTTAATATCGCCCGGTTGAGCAGAGGGTTGAGCTCCATGTTCGTTAATTTCCTGTTGATTTTGAAAAATCCCCAGCATTTTAATGGTATAGAACTCATCTATGGGCCTTCCTTCAGCAAGCCAAGAAATACCTCCAATAGAAGGAGCATCCAATTTGATTACTTCATTATTTATAGTGGTCAAGTTTGCATCTACATTATATGAAAACTCACCTATAACATTCCTATGGGATAAAGCAAATTCTAGTCCTTTATTTTCTACGGATGCTAGATTAACTGTTGGCGCCTGAAGCCCACCTACAACTCCAGATACATTTATAGGTCTTAAAATGTCATCTGTAACTTTATGATAGTAATCAAAAACAAACCCAAGCTTTCCACTAAAAGCTCTTAAATCAAGGCCAATATCGGTTTGTGTAGAAGTTTCCCAAGTAATCTCTGGATTAGGAAGAACTGTCTGTGCAGCACCGCCTACTAATTGCCCGCCATAAGAATAATTCTGACCCAAAGCGTACCTAGGAGAATATTGGTTTGGTGCAATAGCCTGATTTCCAAGCTTACCCCAGGAGCCTCTCAATTTTAGATTATCAATAAAATCTATATCATTAAAGAACGATTCTTTATCAATATTCCACCCGGCAGAGAAAGATGGGAAAACCCCCCATTTTTTACCTTCTGCAAAATTTGATGATCCATCATATCGAACATTAGCTTCGAACAAATATTTTTCCTTAAAATTATAGGTTACTCTTCCAAAAAATGATTGCAAACCATAGTTCACTGTACTTCCTCCTGCTGTAGGATTAACTGATCCTGCACCTATCTCATGTAGTTCATTACTTGGCAACCCCTCCTTTGAGGCATCAAGACGTTGGAATTTACTTGTTTCCTGTTGAAATCCACCTAGGGCAGTAATATTATGTATGTCAGAAAATGATTTATCATAATTTAATGTAGTTATAAAAGAAATTTCCCGATCGGTATCATACCTAGTTCCAAGCTGATAGTGCTCTTCCCCCAACATTTTGAGCCGTGGCGGACTGTGTTTTGGGATTGATCAGAAAAACCTCCGGTCTAAATACTTTTTTAAGCATATGATAGGATTTAACTGCAGCTGTACCTTTTAATTTTAAACCATTTAAAATCTCATATTCTGCTGATATATTAGCTAATAGATTATCCCATTCTGTATTGTTCTTACCTTCCTTAACCCCAGCCAATGGATGGGTATTATTTAAGAATCCCAGCCAGGTAGATGCATATCGACCGTCTTCCAAATATGGAGCCCAGGTAGGGACAGCTCGGTCAATCCATCCAATTACCGTAGAAGCTCCTACTACAGGCTCATTAACATCATCATACCTTCCAGATAACTTTAACTGATAATTGAATTTTTCCGAAACTTTCGTGTCTATATTAAGTCGAGCCATATATTGCTTTGTATTTGTACCTAAAACAATACCATCCTGATCTATATAGCTAAGCAGAAAAAGAATAAACCGTTTTTTCATTACCTCCACGTATACTTAAATTATGAGAACTTATTCTGGCATCCCTGTACATTAAATCCTGCCAGTCAGTATTAGGATATAAATAGGGGTCAGATCCGTTCCTATATTCCTCAATTTGGTCATTAGTAAATGCTGGTTGTGCCGATGGGCTCTCATTATATATAGCCTGATTCAGGTACTCCATAAATTTGACTGAATTGGTCTCATATTCAGTTAATTTCGTCGGTTTCTGAAATCCGGTATATCCATCATAATTAATTGTCATTTTCCCACTTTTACCAGTTTTGGTTGTTATAAGTATAACACCATTGGCCGCTCGAGAACCATAAATAGCCGCTGATGCCGCGTCCTTTAAAACGGTTACACTTTCTATATCAGAAGCATTCACATTCCCCATACTTTCTGGTATCCCGTCTACCAAAACCAAGGGATTATTATTACCTAGGGTACCAACTCCTCTTATCCTTATACTACCTCCATCTGCACCTGGTTGTCCAGATGTCTGTGATATATTTACCCCTGCAGCTACACTTAAGCAAGTGCTTGTGTAGCATTTGTGATTGGCCTATCCTCGATATCATCAAATTTCACAGTAGATATTGCTCCTGTTAAATTCACTTTCTTTTGCTCTCCATACCCTACAACTACCACCTCTTCTAATGCAGACGTTTCGGGTTCCATAGCAATATCAATTTGACTTCTTCCATTTACATCTATATTTTGAGTCTTATACCCCATAAAACTTATCACCAAAGTGGCGTTTTCAGGAACTTCTATTTCGTATTCCCCGTCAAAATCAGTCATTACTCCGTTGGTAGTACCTAACTCCAACAAATTTACACCGGGGATAGACATTCCGGTTTTGCTTTCGGTAACTTTACCTGTTACAGTGCTTTTGTTTTGAGCAATGGAGTTAACCTGAAAAAACAATAAGCTAAAAATTAAAAAAATAAATTTATTCATAATCGAAGTTAATTTTGGTGATTACTATTGTGAACAAAATCTTAAAATCAAATATTAACAAAACACTATCTATACAAGATGAATAATATCCGGCATTAAACTGAAGATTTTACTATAATTGTTAAAACCTAAGTTTTTTGCCATGTTTAATAAATAGATCATTAATTATATCTGTTTTCAAAGTTAAATTAACATTGAGAAGCGGAGGTTTATAAAATTATCAATTACATTTCCTATATTTGCTTAAGACCGAAAATTTACACAGTGAAGGCGAATTTTAGAAAACTAAATATCCCTATAGAACGTGCTTTTCATTTGAGAAGGGATGTCAGGGAATACTTTGATGATGCCTGGCATTATCATGAAATGTTAGAACTAGTATATATAGAAAAAGGTAAGGGAGAAAGATATGTAGGAGACTCTATTAACTCCTTTTCTAGCGGTGAAGTTGTACTGGTGGGGAAAAAACTTCCACACTTATGGAGAAGCCCAAAATCTAAAACTGTAGATACTAAAAAATGTAGTTGTATCATCTTACAATTTTCCGAAAATTTATTAGAGGGAAATTTTTTTAATTTACTAGAATTCCAAGACGTTAGAAGTTTGCTTAAACGAGCTGAGAGAGGAATTGTTTTCCAAGAGAAAACCAGAGCGAAGCTTTCAAAGAAACTTCAGAAATTAATTAAGTCTGATGGAATGGTTAAGATTATCCTTTTCTTAGAAATATTACAAATTGCTTCGGAATCCAAACAATATAAACTTTTATCAAGTTCACTTTTTAATGAAAACATTTACAATAAAGATCAAACTATTAATAAAGTTTTTAGTTATGTAATGGAAAATTTTGCAGAAGAAATAACTCTTAAAGATGTCGCGGATTTGACAGATATGAATAGAACAGCTTTTTGTAGATATTTCAAAAGGAGAACCAAAATTACCTTTACCGCTCTTTTAAATGATATTCGTATAGCTAATGCTTGTAAACTAATTAGAGAAAATAATAGTCAAATTACAGAAGCAGGTTATTCAAGTGGGTATAATAGTCCTTCATACTTTTATAAGCAATTTAAATTGATAAAAGGAATGTCCCCCTCAGAATATAAAAGTAAAAATCTCGTTGATACGCTTTAATATGAGGCTGTAAAGTAAACTCTGTCTGAATTGAATTATTTATTAATTTCATTCAGATAGAATTATGATTACAAAAGAACAACAAGAATTCGAGAAGAAGGTACTTGACCAGTTCATGTCTGGCAAGAGCCTTTTTGGTGCAGACGGTGCTTTTGCACCCATGCTAAAAAATATTATTGAGAAAGCCCTTGAGGCAGAGATGGACTCCCATCTGAATAGTGATGAACGCTCCAAAGGGAATAAGCGCAATGGCAAGGGAAAGAAAAAGCTAAAAAGTGGCTTTGGTTCCTTTGATATTGAAACTCCTGAAGACCGTCAAAGCAGCTTCCAACCGGAACTGGTCAAAAAACGACAGACAATCCTGGCGGATAATCTTTCAGAAAAAATCATCGGTCTTTATGGACTTGGGATGAGCTACCGTGACATCTCGGGGCATATTAAGGAAATGTATGACACCGATATTTCCCATACCGTTTTAAGCCAAATTACCGATCAGATCATTCCTGATATCAAAGCCTGGCAAAGTCGTCCACTAGAGCCGCTCTACTGCATTGTTTGGCTTGATGCCATGCATTATAAAGTTAAAGTGGATGGGAAAATCACCCATAAAGCACTCTATAACATTCTGGGTATTACAAAAGAAGGGAAAAAGGAAATTCTGGGTATGTATATCTCTGAGAGCGAAGGTGCTAATTTTTGGCTACAGGTTTTAACCGATCTTCATAACCGTGGATTACAGGATATTCTAATTGCCTGTACAGATAACCTCAAAGGCTTTACACAGGCCATCTTAAGCGTTTATCCAAAGGCTCAGGTTCAGCTTTGTATTGTACATCAAATTCGTAATTCACTGAAGTATATCGCCTCGAAGGATCAAAAAGAATTTATGAAAGATCTGAAAAAGGTTTATAGGGCCGTCACTAAAGATGTAGCCGAAGATGAGCTATTGAATCTGGAAGAGAAATGGGGAAGTAAATATCCTGTAGTCATTGAAAGCTGGCAGCGTAACTGGGAACAGCTATCTCAATATTTTCAATACACTGAGCCCATTAGAAAGATTATTTATACCACCAATGCCGTAGAAGGCTTCCATCGTCAGATCAGGAAAGTTACCAAGACCAAAGGTGCTTTCACTAATGATATGTCACTACTCAAGCTAGTCTACCTGGCTACAAGAAACATTGAGAAGAATTGGACTGCTCCTTTGCATAATTGGAGCCTTACGATTCAGCAATTTTATATTAAATTTGGAGACCGGATACCGCTGGCCATAAACGCCAATTCCTCTGGGGCTAGCCCCAGAGGAATTGAAATACTAGACAGAGTTTAATTTACAGACCCTTTAATATTCTTTTTCTAAATTTACATGGGGTGATAAAAATCCCGCCACATCCATTTTTTTATAAAAAACAGATCCACTATTTGGATAATTTTGTAATTCCTCTTGATTTAAAGAGTCCCTCGCCGTTGTAATTATTAAAATATCCAAATTTTCACCTCCAAAGGCACAGGAAGTAACTAAAGGCGCATCTATATTGATCCTTTCGATTATCTTTCCCGTTACCGGATCGCAACAAATAACACAATACCCTCCCCAAAGCGCTATCCATAAATTTCCATTTTCATCAATTGTCATCCCATCTGGGGCACCCAGTTCTTCCGGTATTTCTATTACAGACCGCTTGTTTGATATTTCAGAGTTCTTATTAAAATCGAAAGCATAAACCAATTGATCTAAAGTATCAATATAGTACATGGTCTTTTTATCACGAGACCAGGTCATTCCATTAGAAATGGAAATATTGGACAAAACTTTTTTAAACCCCTTTGTAATATCATAACGATAAAGACTCCCCATTCCTTTCTTCCCATTGACCGCCATTGAACCAACCCAATATTTTCCATAAGGATCTACCTTTCCATCATTAAAACGAACCTCGGGCTTAAAATTCATTTGAGTGCATTTGTCTATTATATTTTCTTTTAGATCAATTTGATAAATAGAGTCCCAATCAGATATCAAATATTTATCTTTTCCCACCTGCACTATAGATGACGGCCTATACCCTGAGTATATACCATAACTTTTTCCCGACGGGAATTCTGTGCGGAAAATGTCCCCATTTATAATATCAATCCATAAAAATGAATTGAGCTCAGGAACCCATAGGGGACCTTCGCCTAATTCTGCTTCGGCTTGCAACCATAATAAAGCATTTCTTTTGATGACTTTCGAATTACTCATTTCTTAAAGTCTGTATTTTAATTTAAAAACGGCCTATAAAATTTTGAATAAACATTACAATAATTTTATTGCGTATTTATTGAGGGAATAGTGAGAATTCGGCTTTTCCCTTATAAGTTCCATCCAATAGGAAGTTCCGCTGATAATTGCCCCAACTTAAATCTATATAATCAAGTTTATTTAAAAGGTATAACTCTAAATGATCATTAGTTTTAGACAATCTGCAGGACAAGACTCCATTACCTTGGACCGTTATCAATTTATTCTTATCATTCCCCAAGGAGTATTTATAAACATTCTCTTTTGTAGCTTTGGCTATACGAGTTAATTCGGAGCTATTTTCTTTATTTGTTCCTTCATAATAAAAACTTTTGGTATCCTCATTCCAAAGCTTTTCGGGCTTTTGTCTATATTCGTTGAGAGTATTGGGATAAAGATTCGTTTTACCACTCAAAGCTGACAAATGATTTTCAGGATATGCACTCCAATAACCATTTCTTTCCCAAGATAGGGTTGTTATAGCATCTTCTAAAATATATTTCACTCCTACTTCCCGAACATATTCTTTAGGCAAGTTCTCAAAAGAATAGGTTGTTTCTATTTTTCCATCATAAAAAATCCGGATTTTAAAGGTGGCTATGATAGAGCTATAGCTTCCATTGATAGTCACCACTGCTTCATTATTATTCAAAGCATAATTTATATCATTCAGATTCCAATTTTTGCTGTAATTATTAATTTGGTTTGAAGAATAGGAAATGGCTTTACCCTTTGTTTTATAAACCATTTGAGGTCCGGAAACGGCTAGATTACTCCCATCTTTTTCAATATTTGTTATTAATCCTGTAGTAGCGTCCAGTGATATGATACCATTACTGGTAATAAAATTTAATACATTATCCGCTCTGTTTACCTCTACCTTTTCTTCAGAATTAATTTGCCGAGCGGTCTTTCCCGGTTTCTGACTTAATAGATAACGATCTATAAGTTTCTCGTTATTATTATAAAACTCTACCGCAATCTTTTTATCAGCTTTCCATTTCGCTATAGGTAAGGAAATCTCTCCCCTGGTATGAGGTGGCAAATCAAAAGGAGATAAAGTTTTAGTTACACCATTATAGGTGTATGCAAGGGTAACTTCATTTAAATTGGTATGATCAAATCTATTGTAAACAGGTATTTTGAGAGAATCTCCTTCCTTATATCCCTCTATAGTAGTATTCATAATCCTGATAGGCGAATAAGCTTTTTTTGTATTCCAAAATTCAGGCTTTTTTCTGCGCCATACATCTACTATTCCCCATTCTCCATAGCCTACGGTAGTTCCTTTGTAGGTTTGCACGGTATTATCTTCTATTCCCCACCACTTCCTAAAACCTTCAAGGTTTTCCGGCAGCATAAAAGTTTCATCTATCATTCCCCAAATTGCACCCCCTAATCCACCTTCTGCTTCAAAGGTTTTTGTCCACATCCTGTCCAGGCTTTGTCCCCAAAAATTACGGGTGTTAGGATCTTCTATTATAGTTTCATTATTATAGGAAGCCACATGAGCCCATTCATCAAAAATAACTAAGCATCTTTTTATAACCAAAATTCTTGGTTTGAATCTCATACTGTGTTAGATTACCATTTATAGGAGGGTAATGCATACTTAAAATTTGGTACGGTTTTTTAAGACTATCAGAAACCGACCCAGGATAACTAAACATTATAGGCCTGGTGCTATCATTATCTTGAATCCAATCATAGGATTTTTTAAAATTAGAGCCATATATGCTTTCGTTCCCTATTGACCAAATAACTACAGATGGATGATTTCTATTAGCAGTGACCATTTCCTCTATTTGTGACAAATAACGATTGGTGTATTTTGGATTGTTATGGGAATTGGCAGCTATTTCGTAACCTTCAATGCGGTAGCCAGGTATAACAAAACAAACGGCGGTTTCATCTTCGACATAGAGCCCATATTTATCGCATAATTCCAGGAAATTCTCAGTGGGAGGATAATGTGAAGTTCGGATATAATTCATGTTGGCTTCCTTGGCCAGTAAAACATCTTTTAATTCATATTCAGGAGTAGAAACACGACCTAAGGTAGGGTGTACATCGTGCCTATTAGCACCCCGTAATTTGACTGGTTCCCCATTGACAATTAGTTTATTTCCTTCTACTTGAACCTCTCTGAATCCAACGTCCTTGCTTTGACTCCATATAATTTCGTCATCCTTAATAAATGACAATCTTAGCTTATACAAATTAGGATGTTCCGCATCCCATTTGGTAAGTTTAGAGATCCGGTTTTCAATTTCAAAAAGATTTTTTCCATTTAAGCTTATTAAAGGTTCTTTCAAATGTATCGATTTACCTTCTGGACTTTTAAGAGAAATTTGAACCTTTGTTTCCTTTGCCTCATTAAGTAATTTACCCGATACTTTCAAAACTGCATCTGTAAAGGATGAATCTAAATCGGTCTCTACAACAAGCTGTTCCAAAGGATTTTCTGGTCGTGCCAATAATTTTACATCTCTCAAAACGCCACCAATCTGATGTTTTGCGTATCCACTGGCATAGGATATATTATCGGCCCTATCTGTAACTTCCAATAAGATCAAAGCTTCTTCACCAGGCTTAACATAGTCCGTGATTTCTGCTTTCCATCTTGTGAACCCTCCGTAATGATCCCTTATGTATTCACCGTTCACCCAGAGCCTTGCATAACTGTAAACACCATCAAACTGTAGATAGATTCGCTTTTGCGCATAATCTTCAGGAACCCGTGCTTTTTTTCGATAAAGAAAGGGCTCATCACTCTTGATGGCAATTCCCTGCATCATTAGCTCCCCAGGCACTTTTACATCAGACCAATTCAAGGTATCTGGTGTTTTCCAAAATTCATCAGACAACTTTGTAGAAACCTCCCAATCTCCATTAATTAATATCTCCGGAGCTACAACATCTTTTAGATAAACTTCAGGTAGAATTTCTTCACTTTTATTACAAGCCGAAACAATTAGTATTGTGCTCACTAAAAAAGCACATTTCTTTAAAAAATATTTATTCATGATAAACAATATGTTACTAGTAAAAATCTCTAATCTTGCATTAAAGCCGAACGCCCCCCGTCCATAAGGTAAACGGTTCCGCTTATGAAGCTGGCCGCATCAGTGGCCAAAAATGCGCATAAAGCTCCAACCTCATCAGGTGTACCTAGCCTTTTAACGGGATGCATTTCAATGGTACGACGGCGTTCTTCATCGGGGTTAATAAAACTTTCAAACCATTTCTGATTACCTTCGGTTTCAATAAAACCCGGGGCAATTCCCACCGTACGAATATTAGGCCCCCATTCTATTGCTAGTGACTGTATCAAACCTTTTAAGGCCGTTTTGGTTACATTATAGGGGAAACATCCTGGAATAGTAGCTTCACCATGATTAGAGGACATAATTAATATTACTCCTTTTTTACTTTTTTCCAACAGAGGTTTACAAAGTTTACTAAGTTGCCAATGTGATTTTAAATTCAAGTCTGCGTTAAAATCCCATTCCTCCTCTTCACAGAGTTCAGCTCCTTTAAAGACATTGACACTAAGCATTGGACACCAAAATATCTATACCTCCAAATTCTGTATAGGTATCCTTTACCAACCCCTTCAATTGTAAAAGATCAGTGACATCGCAACAGCTGTAAATACTAGATACACCTTCTTCATCTAGCATTTCCCTAAAAGCTAAAGCCTTAGAAGAATCTGGCTTAGAAGTCGCACAGCCTGATATGTTACAACCTGCCCTGGCCAGGATTTTTGCAATTCCAAAACCTATACCACTACTTACTCCTGTAATTAAAGCTGTTTTTCCCTTTAAATTAATACTAAGCATATTCTTTTATTAAATGTAGAATCCGTCTCTATGTTCTCTTATTCCTGGATGTTTTTCCATTTCTTCTTCAACCAAATCAACTCCTAATCCCGGTCTATCACTTAATAATAATTCACCTTTTTCAATATTTAACGGATGAGTAATAACCGAATCGCGCCACGGAGCATCTTTAAATATAAATTCCTGCTTAAAAAAATTAGGAATGGTAGCACAAACGTGTGCAGAAGCTAAGGTAGACAATGGACCATTAGGATTATGAGGGGCCATAAGAACATTGTAAGCTTCTGCCATACTAGCCATTCTCTTCATTTCTGAAGGACCTCCACAACGAGTAATGTCAGGCATAATAATGTCACAAATGTGTTTTTCTAAAATTGGCCTTATCCCATGCCTCGTATAATGTCTTTCTCCAACACATATAGAGACAGTAGAATCTATCCTATCTCTAAAAGCTTTCAGTGTATTAGAGTTTTCGGGGCCAGCAGGCTCTTCATACCAGGTAATATCTAAAGAAGCGAGCCTTTTTGCCATGGTTACAGCTACTTTAAAATTTAACATTGCATGCGTTTCAATCATAATATCCATCTCATCTCCCACTGCCTCTCGTACAGTTTTACTTACGTCAAATGCTTTGTTCTGTTGAAACTTCGTCAAAGATAAATTAGTATTTAAATCCTCCCCATAGAAGTAATTGGTATGTGCAAATGGATCAAATTTCAAACCTGTAAACCCGGCTTCTTTCACTTCTTTTGCCTGTCTTGCATAATCATCATTATTATGCTCCCCTTGAGTAAACCAATAATTAGCATACAATGAAATATTGGTTCTAAACGCTCCTCCTAACAATTGGTAAACCTAAGCACCCCAAGCGCTTTGCCTTTAAGGTCCAATAAAGCCATGTCAATTCCAGAAATTGCACACATGCTTGCCCCATAAGGTCCTACCCAATTGAGATCGCGATATAGTTTCGTCCAAATAAAATCTACTTTCATTGGATCTAAACCAATTATACGTCTTCCTACTTCTTTTGCAGCTGCCTCAACGATTTGGCTTCCTGGCCAATTTGTGGCTTCACCGACGCCTGTTATTCCTTCATCTGTATAAATTTTCAGGAATGTCCAATTATATTTAACACCCTCTACCAACCACACTTTTACATCTGTAATTTTCATTCTTTTTTCTTTTTAATTACTGCTGAATTATCAATGTTAACACTCCTTCAAGGACACTCTCATTATCCAGTTTTATTCTACCCGAACTGTGAGGGGTACCATAGAATGGCTCTGAACCATTATTTGTATAATCAGCAATTAACCAATGGGTAAATTCCTCCTGAAGCCAGGATCGAGAGGCTTGTTTCGTATTGGACATCACACTAACTTTGGTTTGCGAATCTTTGGATAGGGAAGCTTTTATTATATTTCTTTTTGTAGATCTAAAGTCATTGCTTCCTAATTCATTGGCATCGTCTTTCCATGAATGTTCAGGTTTCTTTCTCCAGGGTACCACACCCGTAGTTTGAGTAGCATTCATTACAGCCTTTCCTTCATTTCTTCCAATATGATCATCTGGATACAGACTAAAATCACCTTCCCTTTTCCAGGTTAATTGATCAAAAGACTTGGGAAGTACAATCCTTAAACCGTATTGATAAGGGGTTAATGTTTGAGAAATATCGCTAATTTTATATCGGGTTTCAAACCTACCATCCGAATAAAAAACATATGTCACCTTTCCCTTACCTTCTTTAAAAATAATATCAGTTGAAACAAAAAGGGAATCAGACTCCTTCACGATGTCAAAGTTTTTAGCATATTTTGCATACCATGGGAAGTTTTGTAAAGGCTGGATATTTCGCTGATACGTTTCCCCAGCAATATCATTTTTCCCTCCATCTTCTTTATTCATAGGAACAATTGTAAATTCTGGACCATTTTCCAAGATAGTTTCACCATTCTTTTTGACAGAGGAAATTAATCCGTTTATTTTTGATATTGTATAGGTAATTAGACCTTGATGAATAAGATAAGCATCTTTATTTTCTTCAACCAGAAGCTTTTTATCCGATTTTAAATCTAAATTTTTTGATTTTTCAAAATCTAACACACCTTGCTCAGCGATAAATCCAGCAGGATCATAAAAGGTCCATTTCACTCTCGCAGTATTTGATTTTACAGGAATTAAAATAATATCTTTTTCTCTGGGAGAAATATTTTTTTCAATCTAATTTCTTCTCCATCTACTTCCGCCAAAAGCTTTAAATCTTTGAGATTAGTAAAATCGTACCTAGTTTTCTACTTGTAATTGCAATTTCCCATTAACAACACCTTTGTTTTCTACCTTAATCGGAGAGTAAGCTTTTTTCATTCCATAATACTCTGGTTTAGGCCTTCTCCATCCATCTAAAGGACCCCATGGCCCGTAACCTACTATCTTACCATCAGGCAAATGGAAAGTATCATCAATACCACTCCAAATAGCACCACCTAAATTATTTTTATGGCTGTAAATACTATCATAAAAGTTTACTAATGGCACATTATACGCATCACGAACACCAGGATCTGTAAGTAACTCTCTCCTATTATAAGTAGACAAGTGAGCATATTCTCCAAAAAGCACTAGTCTAGACATAGTATCTGTAGCTTTTGGGCCATTTATTCCGGGGTAGTGATAATTTGCTATATCAGCTTTACTTCCAGCATTGTTGAATCCACCCCAAACTTGATCATGAAAGGAATTGGGTCTAGTTTCATCTAGTTGATCCACAACCGTTTTAACTTTTTCCCAAAGCGGACTCCACCTAGATTCATTAGCCAAAGACCAAATAATTACAGAAGGGTGATTTTTATAAGCCTGGATATTTTCTATGTTAGCCATCAAAAAATATGGTAAAAATCTTTCGTCCTTATAATCCCAATGCTCCCATATAGGAGATGCATGGTGTTCTATCCAGGTTAAAGCTGCTTCACTCTCCACAAATATCCCAAGAGAATCCGCTGCCTTCAAAAATTCTTCAGAAGGCGGGTAATGAGATGTACGAATATAATTGCAGTTTGCTTGCTTAAACAATTTTGCATCTAACTTAGCAACTTTAGGAGTAATTGATCTCCCGGTTAGTGGATGTACTATATGTCGGTTTACTCCGTGCAGTTTAATAGGAGTTCCATTCACTAATAATTGTCCTTTATTTACTTCAACCTCTCTAAAACCAACTTTTTGACTATTTAATTGTAAAACTTCCTCTCCTTTTAAAATTTCTGTTTTCAATGTGTAAAGGTAAGGTTGTTCCGGATTCCAATGCTTTGGTTTCCTAATCTGCATTCTTTGGATATTTGTAACATTTCCGTTAAACTCAATGGGTTTTTGCAAATTGACTTGTGTCCTTTTAATTTCTTTACCGTTTTTATCAATAAGTGAATATTGAAGACTGACATCAGATGGCCATTGCTCTTTCCCTTGATTTTCAACTTTGGATTTGATAATTAAATCTGCATTTCTATAGCGTTTATCAAATTTCGTTTCTACTTTAATATCAGAAATATTTATATCGGGAAGATTAAATAGTGTTACTTTTCTTAGAATTCCTCCAACAGTATGGGCCGCATATTGAGAAGTACAGGCCAAAATATCACTTATGGTATTGGCTTTCACTTCAACCATAATTTTATTATCTCCCGGCTTCAAGGCATCTGTAATTTCAAATTCAAAAGGAACAAATCCGCCCTCATGTTTACCAACTTCCTGGCCGTTAATTTTTACGGTCGCTTGAGAACTTACACCATCAAACCTAATAAAGGTTAAGTTTTCTTGCCATCCCTTGGGAATATCAAAACTTTTCACGTAATAGCCTGTTTCTCCCGGACTTACTTTGAAACCCTGCATCTCCCATTCGCCGGGTACAGAAATGGAACCCATCTTCTGATTCTGTACATTAAACTGCCATGTTCCATTTAAAGAAAAAACAGGAGTTGAAACATCCTTAACTTCCTCTGGTACTGGTGAAAGGCGAGGAATCTTAATGTCTACATTTTTCAGGATCTCATCCATATTTTGCTGGGCAAAACTTGCAAATACACCTATAAAAAAGAAAAAAACTATAAAAAAACGTTTAAAAATATACATTGTTTCAATTTAAATTAATTACAAAAATCACATTATCTGATACTTTCGCCATGCTTCTACAGCACCCATTCCTTGCTGTATGGCTTTCAATACTGCCTTCTCGCTTCTTGCTTTATCAAAGGCTCTTCTTAATACTTCATCTTCATGCTTTTTTGGGATCACACAAACTCCGTCTATATCCCCTACCACAATATCTCCTGGATTTATTCTTACTCCATTCATTTCTATAGGCACTCGAAAATCTATAACTTTACCCCGAGGCGCCTGATCTTGAGCATAATTACCATAAGAAAAAACAGGAAAATCCATATCCAGTAATCCTTTTGTATCCCTTGAATAACCATTTGCTACAGCTCCTGCAGCTCCTAAATACTTTGCACGGGTCATCATCAATTCTCCTACCAACGCATAATTGGGAGATGCGCCTGAACATATATATATTTCATTTTTCTTTAAATCATCCAAAGCCTCTAACATTAAACCAAAAGGTTTCTCCATTAAAGGATTCTTGCTACCAAAACTCAATTCCTCAAAAGTATCTGCTTCTAGAACGGTCATGGCTCTTCCAATAGTAAACATATCTTGCCTTAAAGGCTGAATTTCCGCTAAGCAGGAATTGATGAAACAAGCCCATCTTGTCCATGGCATCTCCTATAACCGCTGTGAACAATTCTTTTCGAGCTAACTTAAATAGCTCTTCATCGTCTTTCCAAAATATTCTATCCATATTATATATTTAGTTGTGCAAAATTATCTAGCTATCCATGATATAAAACGATATTTAAAACGGGGCAGATAAATTAAGAACCCGGGTAAACAAAAGTATACAGGATAAAAGCTTATCTGGTTCTTAAAATTAACAGTTAACTATCCTATATTTGCCCAAATTATATTTTGATCTAATAATTCGGGTAATATTTATAATAAATAAGAAGTGTAATTCTCTAGAAACCCAATAAATAAATTCTTAATTGTGCACAGGTGTTTACTTAACAGCTCCCAATGCAGAGCTGTCGAAGTATTTATTGGAAGAAAGTTTAAACATTGTAGTTGTACAGGACTTTTTCAATTTCTCAACTTAAACTTCCGATGTAGAAGATTCTAAGCATTCGTTTAATTAGAACTGGCTTTACTTAAGTATAGCATTAATATTTACCCTAAAACTGCTTGATGAGCATAATAGATATAATTTTCTTGAAAATTATAGTTAAATCCTGCCTGATTGGAAGTATTTTATTAAAAAAAACAATAGGTATAGCCGGACTTGACCTAAAACAAACCCACGCCGAAAATAGTCTTCTATTAGTGCCTTGAATAATCAAATCAACTATATAGTCCAAAAAAACAATCTCCAAAAGACACCTAAGGTGTCTTCTAGCTATCATTTTAATGAACCACTATGGACTGGAAGTCCATAGTTTCAGGCTGGTGACTTAAAGTCACCGCAATGATTATTACTCTATAATAAAATTTGTGCCTCCCCTATCCTCTGGTTTTCTATGGTGCTCCAAATACTCATTCACCATTTCATCTGTAATATTACCAGTACTCCAACATCCATAGCCGATAGCCCAAAAATACCTACCCCAATATTTCCTTTTTAATTCAGGAAATTCTTGTTGTAATTTCCTAGAACTTCTGCCCTTTAACTTTTTGATTAAATCGCTCAGGTTTACAGATGGACGATAATCTATATGCATATGCACGTGATCCTTGGAGATAACTCCCTTTAATATTAAATTAGGAAAAAATATACAATGGAATATAGATCATTTACAAATGGGTGTTGGAGGTGATACATCTTGGGGAAGGCTGGTACATAACCAATATATAATTCCTTCTCAACAATATTTCTACAGTTTTATTATAAAGCCTAATCTCCAATAATTCAATTAAGAAAATCGACAATAACAATATTATGAAAGCACTATCTCATGAAGTTTGTAAATAAAAAAATAACAGAGCACTGTCTCATAAAGTGTGTCAAGGGTCTGTGTCAATAGAAAAATAACAGGGGTCGCGACCCCTGTTATTTTTTTGCCTAATTTTAAATTTTACACAGTAAAAAATTAAGATTGCAACACACTTGGACAATGAATAAACTTCAAAAGAAGAATTGAATTATTCTTTATACTCTTACAATTCTCATAAGTGGTTCAAATGCCCCTGCCAGGTATTGGTATCTTTACCTAGATTGCTTTCTTCATCCTAACTTTTCTCAATATTATTTGTTATGATTCTCCATCCATTTAAAGAAGTTGAGATTCCACTCGTTCTTAAATTTTATTATCGGTTTGCTATTTTCAAATTCAATTGGAAGCCATACAAAACGACCATATATGGCATTCTGCGACCTCTAACGGTCTGCTATAAATAAAAAATCACATTCCTAATCGAGTGCTAGTAAAACACGGATATTCTGATTTTCAATGGTAGTATCCTTCTATTCTTTTGTGCCCCTTGCCTAGTTACCAAAGATTTCAAGGGGCCAAATATAACTTTTTATTTCGTGTAATGAATTGTATTCCAAATACTTGTCCAGGACTTTCTTCATATTCGTGAAGCTTTACGCATTTAATTAATTTGAAATCTTTTTCTTATAACGTTTATTTTGAGAAGGAGATTTATATAAAGCTTCTTTGTTTTGCATTAAACGTTTATGAATATGATAAGTAACACTTTCCCATTCTTCACCTTCTCGCCATAAGGGATCAATAAGTTCGGCTTCCCATCGGTGATAATTTTCGCTAATCTCTTTAAATTTAATTGAATCTTTACCTGAAAGATCTATGGTTTCGCTTAAATCACTTTCTAAATCATACAATACAGAACCAAAACCATTCAAGCTGATTAATTTGTAATTATTAAGTCTTGCAGCCGATTCGTCTAACTTTTTCCAGTATAATTCCTTATGCGGGTTACCTTGCTTTTGATTTTTTAAGTAAGGGAGAAGATTCTTTCCGTCCAGAATCATATCTGATTTGGATTCAATTTTGGCAGCGGCTAATGAAGTTTTAAAAATATCTAGTGATGAACTTAAACCATTAAAAGTTTGGTTTGCTTCAATTTCAGGTGGCCAACTGACTACAAATGGCACTCTATGTCCTCCTTCAAATTCATTTCCTTTCCAGCCTTTTAAAGGGCCAGAGGAAGAACTATTATTGTGAGCTCCTCCATTATCGCTCAAAAAATATATGAGTGTGTTATCTCTAATTCCGAATTCATCTAGCTTTCTAGTCAGTTTCCCTACATTCTCGTCCAGTGACCATGTCATTGCTGCTAGGATTTGTCTAGGATGGTTTTTGAATTTTTCAAGGTGTTCTTCTTTCGCTTCCAATCTTAGAACTAGAAAGGATTACGTTGAATTATCTCTTCAAGGTAACCTTTTAGGTATCCTTAATTTTGAACTATTTTGCAATTTTTCAACTTCAATTCTATAAAAATACAAGTATGTTATAAAACCTGGAAATTTATTTTAAAGGATTGGAATTTATGAAAAGTGTAAGCTTCCCTAAAAATGCCAGTTCTTTTATGTTCTCTCGTTGGTAACTTAACCGAACTGCTTGCTCCTTTAATTCAGGACTGTAATAGCGTTTTTTCATGTTTCTAAAATATTTGTTTTGTAAAAAACAGTCTTAAATTTTATGTCCGAGTAGAGGTAGCAACTCCATACCAGATAGCAAGTATCAGCTAGGTTGGACAGGACTTGAATTATAGGATTACCTCAAACCCTTGTCACAGAATGAATCTAAGCATCCAAAGCATTGCAAATCCCCGGAAAACATCCAGGGATTTAAGCCTTTTCTAATATGTCATTACGTTTATATCGTTAGTCTTTAAGAATTAAAACTACTCTTCCTTTAGCTTTTCTATCACTTTCATCACCATCGATTGTTACTTTTAGGGACGCACCATTATTTGCTCTAACACCATTGGGTAATTTGATGGGAAAGCTAACAGCTGCATTTTGGCTATCGATAAATTTGACCTCTGAGCTTTTAGTTATGGATTTACCATCTGCGATTAGCATTACATCCTTAATACTTACTTGCGAAGTGCCATTCGAATAAATGAATTTAATTTCCTCAATTTTTGGCAAATGAGCTCTTTTAATGGGCCATTCAATGGATTCATCCTTTGAAGACCAATCGCCTACAATGACATCATCTTCTTTTATCACAACTGGAGCAGGTCTTTCCATAGCTTGTGCCACTAAGCTCTTGGCTGACTCCAATGGATCGGCAAAGGGGTTATTTCACTCACTCCTTTAGCACTCACCCATGCGTCTTCAAAAGCTCTATTATCATAAGCTTGGTTTAATCGTAAACTTTTTAACTTGCCTGCCATCCGTTCTCGATAATAATCACGGATCAATCCTCCCCACATTCTAGCCGCATAATCATTAACTCCCAATTTTAATTTTGGTGGTCCCCATACGGTTAATATTCTTCTTGCATCCTCTTCATATTTATCCTGTTGTTTTACATCGCTACTGGCCGTCCTGGCAAAGTCAATCCAACGCTGTAGGTTTAAGGTGGGATGATTTTCCAATAATCTATCCGCATTAGTTAGCAACTGTAAAGCCCATTCCCCGGCCTTGTCTCGCGTTTTAAAATCCTTAATTTGATGGGCATTATAAGCATAACCAAACCAGTCTTCTGCCTTATGACACAAAAGTGTAGCCGCAAATTCTAGCGCATCAGCTCTATAAAGTTCAGAATCCTTCAGCTCATCCGAGCATGAAAGGAATTTCTCTATGGCTTGGAAAATGCGAGGGTCTTTATTGATAGTGCCTGTAGAAAAGGAGCCACCATTTCCTTGAAAACCAAAACGAGGATGGTCTGTCATGGTACCGTAACTGGTTTCTCTTAGCAACTGCCATGCTTGTGCCATTTCTGCTGGAGCTTCACCGTATCGTGCTTTGGAATAGCCTATATACCAATTATCCAATTCAATTTCTTCTGTAGTCCAGGCCATATCTGACACCAGCTCAAAGGTGACTTCATTATTTTCGATGCCTTCAGGTGCAAAACCAAATCCGGAATTACTCTTATTGTAAGGAGAGTTTAAAAGTTCTGCAGGATTGGTGGCATAATAGTTATGCACCCCCGTGTGACCCGTTTTCCCTCCACTGTTCAGCATAAAACCATAGATCCATGGTTTATTGTTATATCCTTCAAAAACCTCATAGTTATATCCGTTTTTATAGGCAATACCATTATACTCATAGGCATAATCGAGAATCATCAATTTATCATCCGGGATTTTACTGAAAAGTGCATTGGCAGTTTCCTTGTTCCAAATATTCCGTTGATAGGTGAACATCCACCCCTGCACCACCCAAACGGCGTCTGGGTTTCCAGATTTAATGGATTCATAGATAGCACTTCCATATTCCGCCAAAAGTTCCGTAATCGGTTCATCGGTTTTTGGAAGGTCCATTTCATTAAAACTGTCGGCAAGATAATATTTACCCTTTCCAAATTCTTTTTCCCATTCTTCTATAAAAAGTTTCCCTATCTTTTGAAACAACGGAGTTTTTGGTTTTATTATAGCACCTTGATATTCTTCAGGAAAGCCTCCCCAACTTACCAGTAACAGCTCGCTATCTGGAAAAATTCTACTAATATCCTTGGGTACAAAGCTAAGCAAAGGCGGGTAGGATAGGCTTCATGTTAAGCTCTTTCAACCTATTCAAAATTTTATGCTGCAATGCTACCTGCCCATCATGCCATTCTTTCGTTAGTAGATCTCCTCCCAGATTATTTACATTCCCCATACGCTGCCAGGGAAGCAAGGAAGGCGCGGTATAGAACTTGTTAATTTCTTCTTGTGACAACCCCAACTTCTTCCATACACGTGTGGCAATGGCTTCACTAGCAACCAAAGCAAGAGGAAAGTTCATACCACGTAAGGCCATCCAATCAATCTCTTTTTCCCACCGTTCCCAGTCCCAGTAGGGTGTTGAATAACCGAATGCACAAACATTTAGATAATATCTGTTCTCGTATGGAGAGCTAGCCTTTAAGGTTGCATCTGGCAACTCTGCTGGAATATTAATATTTTTTCCCGACCAAGTGACCATAGAGTTTGTAACGTTTTTAAGATAGTCATAAGCGCCTCTGGTCATTGCGGTTGTAGAACTCCCCCTAACTACTACCTTATTGTTTTTCACCTCAATTTCATACGTATCCAAAGAGTTATTATTTATATATTTAAACGTAAATTTAGAAGCCTCTTCAGGGCCCAAAGTTCTTTTAAGGACGTTGTGAGCCGCCAATTCTTCCGAACTTTCATGTTCATCCCCATTACAAGAACAAACTATAAGTAGAAGTAAAATAATAGGTAATCTGATTAACATAGCTTTTGTATTTATTTTAAATAATATGTTTTTGATTTTTATTGCTGCCAATAATTTCTTTTCTGATGAATTGATTTACCTCCCATTGATTTCCCATCGGCTTGTGGGTATTGGGTATGTAAGGCATATAGGGGTATGGGCCGTACTCCGGGGTAATGGTTATATAGGAACGATTATTTTTCATAGCATTTGCTATCATCAATAGCCACCATTCATTAAATATTTCCAGCTCTTTGTGATAATTTATATCACGAGGATCTATCACCTGTGGACTTTGTGGAGCCCCCACACGTGCGTGTATATGATAGGTATGTGCAATAGCTTTTTCTACAGCATAGGATTGATTTTCCAACATAGATTCGGCAACACAACACCAATGTGAAAAATCGGATGTAAGTTTTAGAAAAGAGTATTCCTCTAAATAAGGCAAACAGGCATGAGCTGCAAATGAGTCGGGAGCGATGGGTTTCGTGGGTAATTTCAACTCCTGTTTCTACTTCGATATCATGCGCCAACTCCAATAACTTAGAATTTTGAGTAACACTATAGAAGTCCATCCCCGTATGTGAATTTATGAACAAGGGACTGGCTTCGGCCAAGTTATACAAATGCCTTTTATAAGACTCCGCATGCTTGTTAAAATCGACTTCCTTGGTTTCCCAATGTTGGCCCACAAATTCCAATTCGAAATCGGACAGCATAGCGCAGATTCCACTTTTTTCTTTACCATCTAAGGGTAGATCAATCTCAACCCCATGATAGCCCGCCTCCTTTATCTTTTTTAAAAAAATTGGCCATGGTAACTCAGCACTTCCCCATCTGGGGTAAATAAATTTTAACTCCATCTATTTATACTTAATTAAAGTGCTTATGCTCTTTGCTTCCTTTCTCCGGTATGGTCCACTCCCTGCTCCCTTTCTAGGTCGATCATTTTTTGAGGTCTAAAATTTAATATTAATGCCCGTCTTTGGGAATCAGTACTATTACCTTTACTAAAATGAAGTGTATGTCCGTCATGAAAAGTACAACCTCCAGGGAATAAAGAAATACTTTCTGCATTTTCGGTTTCCGTTTCACAATAAAGCGCTCCTCCATTGGGTAGATTCTTATGTGGAAGAATATTACTCCCTTTATCTTTTGGTATAAACCACATGCAACCATTTTCCTCGTACACCTCATCCAATGCGATCCAGCAGCTGGCGGACCTTTTGTCGGGCATAGCTATCCAATAAGCTGCATCTTGGTGCCAAGGTGTTTCTGCATCAGTGTGGGGAGCCTTATTTATCATCATATCAAAATCCAGTTCCATATCGTCCCCCAGCAGATCCTTTGCCCACTGTAGGGCTACTTTGTGAGCCTTGTGTTTTAGAAGCTCAGGAAATATAGTGCTCGGCCTCATAATTTGAGTTATTCGTTCCACCTTTCCAGATTGGGAATCATCACCTCCGGCAAGGTCACTGCGCAAATGTTTGGTCTTATCCTTCTCGGCAAGTAATTCATCATAAATTGTCCGCAAGCTATCAACCTCATAAGAGGAGATCAAAGCATCTATTTTAATATACCCATCTTTTATAGATTCTGATCGTATGTTTCTCATAATCAAGATTCTTTAAGTTTTTTTTTAAAATAATTAATCTTTTAAGATTTATTCACAATTTTCCTTATTTTAATACATTTCACCACTTACACACCGTGCACACTACATTAGACGTGTACGACATTCCCAATCAAACGACAAACGTATACTTTATGTAATTTCATTAAATCTATTTAAATCCGGAAACTTCACCATCTAGTTGCCACTTTTCCTTAATATCGATCTCCAAATGCTTTAAGGCAGTAACAGCGACATCTACCACGTTCACTTGTTTTAATAACTCCCCTGGGGTTACATCCCTTCCGGAGGCTATATAGAAAATAGTGGTATGCTCCAGTGTATCCTTTACATGGCCTTTTCCGCACCTCCGTGATCCGTAGAAACCAAAATAAGCCAATTTTCCTTTTCAAAATCCTTTCGCTTTTTCAAGGCCCTTAGTATTTTCCCGACCTTCTTATCGGTTTTCTCAATGGCTCCTATGTTATTTTCTTATTTTCCAAGATATAGCCATATTTATGACGCAAGCATGATCTACATTGTCAAAATGTAGAAAGAGAACATCTACATCAATATTTTTCAAGGTCCTAACTACCTCTTTTGTAACACCTGCATCCGTATTTCTGTTTACGGTTTCTACTGCATCGTTTTCTTGTAGAATAGTATGTACAGACCTCCAGTTGGCAATGGAGTACGTTTGTAAATTGGGTCTTTGTTCTCTTACCCTTCTAAAAAAGTATGGGTATTCCTCGACATTCGGATTCTTATACGAGTTGGAATAAACCTTATGTTTTTCTTTCCAAACTCCAGTCAGCATTGAGGTCCAACACACCCCGCTCCAACTTAAAGGATCTGTCTTGGCCTTAAAGGAATAGGCCCCATTTTGCCAAAGTCCTTCAAGGTTTGGGGTATATGCTGTTAAGAGGGCATCTGGACGGATACCATCAATCCCAATGATCAGCACTTTACTCTGAGCTTTAAGATTTAAATGCCCGATTAATAAAACTGCGCACAATACTCCTATTCGAAACATATTGGTTCTTCTAAAACGTTCTTTCATTTCTATATTACTTTATATTTTCATCATTTTAATTTAATTTCTCAGAACACCACTTACCTACCCTAATGGCACATAAATAAGGGATATACCATAACATTTGAGCAATATTGGATGGGACACCTCTCTAGATTTATACTTTTAATTAGAAAAGCCCACATCAACCCATATTTTTATGATAGCCCTCCATTATTTGAAATTCACCAACGTGTCAACAATATCCAATACCAACTTAAACTCCTCATCAATGAATTTGGTGTCATAGGCATGTACCTTCTCATCTAAACTAGATATAGCCTTCTTAACCCCTTCATGATCGGATTCCTTATACTTGGCAACCGCCCATTCCAAGTATTGGTTGTCACTTAGTTCTTTGGATATTTTTTGTAATAATTCCTGTATCTGATCTTCCCTATTAAACTTCTCTAGCACGACTAATTGGAAGTACAGTTTTGAACTCTCATTAAGGTAGTCCGGAGTTTGATGTGACATAATCCTATCAAAATACTTTTCAGCTTCTTCCGGCTCTCCTTTCTTGTTATAGGCCAGGGCCAAAAGATAATTATCCAATCGCTCGTCCACATCATAATGTTTTCCCACCCCCAGGTTCTTAGGCCATAACTTGGCTTTCTTTGCGTAAAAAATTGCCTCATCGTAGTCCTTGGCCAATAACGCTTGGATGGCTAGGCGTACACAGGTCTCATGGTAGACAGTCCTGCCTTCCGTTGCCCCTTCAAATGGCAGTACATTAAAGGTTTCAAGAAAATGAAGTCCCTCCTTATACTCTTTTAGCTGCAATAATATTTTTGCATAGCGCATGCCCAAAACCGCCTTTTCCGGATTTTTGGACAAAGCCTTTTTTGTGAGTTTTTTAGCGGCCTTCCATTGATTGGTTTCCATGTAGTGTTCTATCAATGCAAGCTGTACCCGCCAATTTTTATTATCTATATCAACTGCACGTTCAAGGGCTTCAAGCCTAGTCTCCGCACTTCCCGGGAACAATTTGATCTTTGCCAAATAAAAGGGTACAAAATCCGGTTCATTGCCACATTGCAAGAACAACTTCTTGGCCTCTTCCAAATTTCCTTTGCTCCATTGTTGTATAGCCAGGTAATACTTAAATTTCCAGTGATCGTTTTTCTTTATGAACTCCCTTAGCACCTTACTAGTCTCAGTTCTATGGGGAAATACCATCTCCGCATCCATGGCCATCACCTCTTCCAATAGTTTTTTCCGATCTCCCTGACCTAAATGAGCCATAATCAAGGCTACAATAGGATGAGTGGGCGACATTTTGAGTATTTGTAATGCCTCCTTCTCCGCCCCATAGGCCATGTATTGCAATGCTACCTCTAAATAAGATTCATATGCCAGTTCGTTGGTGATCTTTGCTTGGATTTCTTTCTGGGTGAGAGTTCCCAAAAAATAATTTTCAAAAGCATGGATTAAATTAGTGGCATCCTGCTCGTAAATTTCTACCAGAACCCTCTCTCCTTCTTTTACATGGTCCATTTTCCTCAACAGTATTGCCCTAAGTTCCATTGCGGAAATAGCATAGGCATTGTAGGTTAACGCCTTATCCGTATATTCCAACGCTTTGGCATATAGCCCTTCCTTCATAAAAAGTTTTGCCAATTCTGTATAAGAAGCGGTTCGCATGCCTACGGATTGGGAGGCAATGGAAAAGCCACTTTTGGCATCGGCCGGATTGCCCAAGGATGTATTGGCCAGTCCGTATATATAATTCGCCAGTCCGTTATAGGTATCTATTGCCAAGGCTTTTTTGGAGAACTCCAAGGCCTTTTCCCAATTTTCCATTCGGTAATAACTCAGTCCCAATCTGTTTAATGTAGGGACATGGGTAGCTTCTGTTTCAAAGCTTTTCAAATAGGTTTCATGGGCTTCGGTATACCTTCGTTGTTTTTCAAGTTCCAGGCCTTTTACATACAGTCCGTAGGCAGATTCCCAGTCGAATGCCGTTCCCGGTTCATAGGGACGGTCCAGAATGGCTGAAGCAGCATCGGAATTGTAAACCAAAAGATGATCCCCAACCATCACTTGGATTTCCTGGTCCCCTTCAATGTTCAAAGTATCTGTATAGAGTTCTAAGGTGCTTAACTCCAGGTCCCTTCTAAAATGCGTCCTAGTGCCTGTCCGCACTTCCATATAAGTATCCAAAGGCTGAAGGGCACTTAATCGGATTTCAAGGCTGCTACCTTTTCTCTTTACATTCAAAACCCCGTATTCCGATGCGGCGACCATCCCTTTGGTCCCTTTAAGGGGAAACCATAGCTCTTTGGCAACTTCCACATCATGGGGCATAAATTCCCGATGCTTAAATGGTGTAAAAGTACTGCTATTGGCAGATTGGTTAAAGAGTTTTCCTGCCTGGTATTCTATATACTGCCCATTGGAATCGGTCAACAGCTCTTCCCATATCATACCTTGATCGGACAATCCCCATATCCATATCTTCTTACCGGGCTTATCTACGTAATCGGCATAATGCCCGAACCCAAAATCATCTTCCTGCCAGTAACCGCCAAAATAGTCTGAATAACTATCGATTATATGGTACGATTTATAGATTCCAAAATCATTGTTTTCGTATCGTGAGATATCTCTGCCGGAATCCATGGGCCATTCTCCCAGTTCCCCGCCATGTCCGATTCTTTTGTTGCCGGGATAGATAAACTCCAGGTCACCATCGGCCTTGGCCGCGGCATTCATCCAATGGTAATACGTTACCGGAACCTCACTGGAATTTTCCCATGTGGCGATAGTTTCAAAATAGGCTTTGTCAGGGTGCAGCCTTATTTCAACATTCCATTTGGTCCTAGATGGCAGGTCCAGTGCCCCCACCACACAGGCTACGCTCCCGTCAGGATACTCCTTTAAGGCATAGTCTACGGGTGTAGCACAGGTAGGGATATGACCGATATCCCCAAAGTTGTATTCCAATCCTCCAGAAGTCCACGCCCCGCGCATGGCCACATCCCTGAACTTCACTACCTCGTTAAAATACATGAACTCATTTCCCGTGGATTTCTCTATGGCACCCCATATCTTCCCCCCTACTTCCGGGGATACATATACCTTGATATAGTCGTTCTCCAAGACCACCATTTTCCAATCCCGATACTCCCCTTGGTCCGTATAGCCGTCAAAGCGAAAATAAGGATAGATGCGGTTTATATTGGGTACGGGGTCGGGGTCCCCGAACATATAGGTTTTCATGTTCAGATTTTCTTCCCTAACCGTAGCTTTTTGTGAATATATGGCATGCATCATAGAAAATGTGACGATAAGTACATTTAAATATTTCATCTTGTTATTATAATTAACACTTTATAATTATCTATTCAAATACTGTCATTACAAACTATTTACCTCTTGTTATTTACCCGAAATTATAGATTCTCTAGACACTATGCCATCTAGATAAGGATTTTGCATACATTTATTTAAACCTCTACAATTTCATTAATACTTACTCAGACGACCATCAAGGTTCAGAACTTTTCCAGCCCTCAATTCAAAACGAACCACCTTTTTATGTAAGCGAATTTTTACAGTTTGATTATGGTCAGATTTCAACGTAAGCTTGTCTAACTTTCCATGTGACCATGCCATATCTACTTCTATTCCACTACGCGCCTTTAGTCCACCAATCTTTCCCGTAGACCATGCTTTGGGGAGTGCTGGTAATATGTGTATTTCTCCTGAATGTGATTGCAAAAGCATTTCGGCCATTCCTGCCGTAGCCCCCATATTCCCATCTAACTGAAAAGGAGGGTGCGTAGAAAATAGATTATTATATACACCTCCGCCATTCATCATATTTACATCACCTGTCTGGGTTAGCTGCATGGCTCTATTTAACAGCTTATAGGAACGGTCCCCATCCAACAAACGTGCCCAAAAATTTATCTTCCAGCCAATAGACCATCCGGTACCATCATCCCCCCTGGCGTTCAGGGATACTCTGGCAGCATTTACCAAATCTGGTGTTCTAACTGTATTCACTTGCGTTCCCGGATATAGAGCGTATAGATGGGATACGTGACGATGTTTATTTGTAGGGTCATCAACGTCTTCTTTCCATTCCTGCAATTGTCCCCATTTCCCGATTTTCAATGGTAATAACTTTGATTTCGCAGAAATCAACTTTTCTTTAAACCCATTGTCTAATCCTAGGTCTTCGCAAGCCTTAATACAGTTCGTAAAAATATCCCATGCAATCTCGATGTCCATATAGGCTCCAGTAGAAATCCCACCATGTTCAGGAGAATAGGAAGGAGAGGAAACCAAAAACCCGTCTTCATCTTCCGTAAGGTAATCCAACCAAAATTGGGCAGCCTCCTTCATTATAGGATAGCCCTTTTCTTTTAGATAATTACGGTCGCCCGAAAACTCGTAATGTTCCCAGACATGTCTACTATACCAAGCTGCACCAGCTGGAAAAAACCCCAGGGGAATCCCCATCCTGGAGCGGTATATCCAAATGGATTGTTCATTGTGTTGACAATCCATCCTTCGGCATTAAAAAAATCTCTTGCTGATTTACGGCCAGGAGGCCTTAGTTTATCTATGTACTCTATAAGTGGTTCATGACATTCCGGTAAATTGGTAATTTCCGCAGGCCAATAGATCATTTGGATATTGATATTGGCATGGTAATCACTGGCCCAAGGGGGATTTGTCATATTGTTCCACTTCCCTTGTAAATTGGCAGGCATGGTCCCGGGACGAGAACTGCTGATTAGCAGGTATCTCCCGTATTGAAAGTACAACGTCTCTAACGAGGGATCCTCACCACCACTCGCGTACAACCTTAACCTTTCATCTGTGGGTAGATTATCTTTATCCACACCATCCAAAGTGAAATCTACACGCGAGAATAAATTGGAATAATCCGTTAAATGCTCCGACAAAAGGGCATCGTACCCCTTACTTAAAACTGTCTCAATTGTTTTTTTGTTCAACTCCTTATACTTTCTACCTGAATAATGTGGATACTCATTTTTATAATCGGTAGAAGCGGTCAGGTACAATGTGAGGTTATTTGCCGATTTCACAGTCACTTTCCCATCTATAAATGGAAGGATTTTACCGTCAGATTCTACCACTACCCTACTTTCAAATCCCATCCCATTGTTTTCAAGATACCCAGACATTACAAGCTGTCCGTCTTTATACGAAATGTCCACATTTTTATGTTCGGTTGTTTGTCTAAGGACGTAGTCAACCCCTTGGGGATTATCATTTTGAAAACGGAAAACTAAAGTTCTACTGGGGTAATTAGCAAAGTATTCCCGTTTATGACTGACACCTTCAGTTATATATTTAACGGTAGCGATCCCTTTTGAAATATTAAGTTCCCTACTATAGTTGCTGGGGGATCCTGATGATTGAGGTCTTACAAACAAATCTCCGAAAGGCTGATAAGCCCCATATCCTTCCCATACACTATTGCCCTTGTCGGCCTTGATCACACCCGTTAGTTCCCTGTTCGCGAGCTGATGTGCTTCTTCATATTTACCAGAATCAAGCAATCTTCTAACCTCGGGCAAATGTTTGTGGGCGCCTTCCCTATTTCCGCCATTGTATTCATTCCACTCCCCCTTTCCTCCAGTCCATAGGGTCCCTTCATTAAACTGTATATGCTCCTCTTCAATTCCTCCAAAAAACATAGCACCCAAATATCCATTACCAATCGGCAGGGCCTCCTTCATCCAGGAATGGGTAGGTTGTTCATACCACAATTTATGATCTTTCAATTCCTGCCCATATGAAAATACGGTATTTAGCATTATAACGCACAGGGGGGGTATTAAGGAATATATTATTCTTTTCGTGTTGATGAATATCATGTGATTTTACCGTTAATTATATCAACCTTGAAGGGTTATTTTCTTATTAAAATTATAATGTCGTCAACGTTCGTATCGAAAATTAAAATATTTTCTTTTCGTTGATATTTGACCGAACTTTCAAAATTACCAGAAAATGGATTATGAACTTTTAGAATGCCACCTTTTAGGGAATTGATCTCTACCTTTTGAACCTCACCCGTTTTCATTTCCGCTGAAACCAAAAAAGCCCCTTCTGCTCTTAATTGGTCAAAAGCTACATTTTGCCAATCTTCTGGAATAGCCGGGAAAATATTAATTGTGCCAGTATGACTTTGGATTAGCATTTCATGTATCACCAGCTGCGAAAGCAAAATTCCCTTCTAAAGTAAAAGGCCTATATGTAAAGTTAGATTTTCCAGTACCCGATTGGTCTCCGTTTGCATGGAAACTGTTTGGTAGTACAAATGAGGTTGCAAAATCCTTTAGCGCTTTAGCCGCTCCATCTCCGTCCAGAGCCCTCGCCTTAATATTCCCCAACCAACTAAAAGAGTACCCTGTCCATTGACTACTGCCTATAGCTTCTAAATTCTCAATAGTTTTTCGAATTATTTCCATATCCCTTTCCCCGTTGGAGGGGTCTATCAATCCTAGTGGGTGACTGGCCATTAAATGAGAAAAGTGACGGTGAGATTCCTGATAGGCTAAATTAGGCGAGAACATAAGTCCACTATCATCCACCGCATACTCCGGCCATGCTTTCAATTCATTCTTCCATTTACGGGCTTCTTCCATTAGACCTAGCTCCATTGCAAGTTCAGCCGCGTGCAAATATGTCCATCTGACAAGTGACAGATCAAAATTGGTCATTTCTCCAAACCAGGCTTCACGCGAATTGTTATGGATTTCTGGGCTGGAGCTCAAAGGGAGTTTTCTTTTGCCATCATCGCCCAAAACGGACAGTTCATTGAAATGAATGGCCACGTCCTTGATCCAAGGATACGCTTGCTCTTTTAGGAAATCACGATCCATGCTATAGCGCCAATGCCAATAGAAATGTTGCCCCAGCCATGCGCCTACGGTAGGACCAAAAGAATACTGTATCCAACCTCCCATGGGTTCCCCGGTCAATGTGGTAACCCCAGGCACATTGAGACCGTTTGTACCATAGAATTGCTTTGTATATTTCTTAAATGTAGGTTTATTCTGAATTAGCCAATCTATAAAGCCTTGTTCCAAATCCAAATGATTTCCTGAATAAGTGGGCCAATAACTAAGCTGTGTATTTAAATCGTGATGAAAATCACCTTTCCAGGGCGGAAGTTTGCCATTATCGGCGGTCCAAACGCTTTGCAAAGAAATTGGCGCAGCGCCTTGACGTGCTGCAGACCCCAATTTGTACATTTCCATATACCATTGGTTCTGTAGTATGGTATCGGGAATTGAAATACTTGATTGGTTCCAAAACCCATACCACCATATTGTATGGTCTTCAATAGGTTTCCCAATACCCTTGGAAAAGGAAGTCTCTACTATCTCCGTTGCGGTGGTTACAATTTCCTCTTTTGTTTTTTGGGAACTAATACTCCAACTTCCTAAAAGAGCGTCCGATCTGTCCTCCCATTTAGTATACACTTGAAAACTAAACTCATCCCATCCTGTTTGGTTATAAGTAATGGAATTGTCCATGTGTGAGACTGTTCCTTCCTTATATCCCAATCTCCTAAGATCTTGTCCACTTACGGGATCTACCACTGTGGATTCCTTAGCATCGAAATACGGTGGAGGTACAATAGTTGGGCGAATAGGTGTTTTCAAATTTTCAAATTGATACCAACCAATGGGTTCTGTGGCATGCACAAAAGTTTTTAAAATTGTTCCATTTTTCCATTCAACAATACACGTAGCAGATGCCAAGTTAAGCTTAACGTTCTTAATTTCCCCAAGCCCGCTGATATCAAACTCTAGTGCCCCACCTGGTATCTTGGATGGTGCAGGTGAGTTATCATAGGGGGCATCATATTTATCCTGAACATTTTTATAAGTATTGTTCTTCCATTGGTCATGCACCCACCTAAAGTCGAAATCCTGAAAATTCAAATTTTCCATGGGACGAAGATCCCAGAGATCAGAACGATCCAGCGAAAATCTAAGTTTTCCATCTTTTTGCCATACCAATGCCCCCAAGGTTGCATTTCCCAAGGGTATTCCCTCATCCCAGGTTGTTGCCAGTCCATCAAACTCCAGCTCGTAATCGGGAAGTCTGTCCGCCTTAGCAGTTCTTGCATGTTCTTCGGAACATGAAGCAAATAAGGCCAATGTTAAAAGGCAACATATAATTGTATTTAATGACATCTTTCTATGCATCTTTCAGTTTTATTATTCAACAATTAATAGCCAGCCTTTGGTTGGCTCGATAGGAATTTCTTCATTTATGGAAAATGTTCTTTCGGGTTGGAAATCTTCAATTTTGGGAGCGATAAATCGAACTTTACCTTTATCTAACCCAACAGCTTCCCAGTCCAAATCTAAATTCACATTTACGGTTTCACTTGCCCAACTCGCTACTGAAAGCAACACCTTGCCTTCTTTAACGTACGCCGTTGCCATTACATCTTCTCGGCTGCAGAATACGACAGGGTTCCTTTCCCAATAGCCTATCATTTTTGATTCGGCTATTCCAAAATCATCCCAAACCTTCCATATATCACGTGGATCACTAGTTACCCCTTCTGTAAACCACGGATATCGCACCGTCATGCCATAGACCATACCCCGCCATGGGTTGCCACTAAGCATGTAGCATATCTCCCATATGTCCAAAAGGGATACCTGATACTTCCACAAGCCAATTTTCAGGAGGCATTTCATTATAATGAAATGATTCTCCAAACCACAATTTATCTAAATATGGAAAAAACTCTGCATATTGGTTGGCTAAGCCCCTTAGAAAATCCAGTATTGGAATGAAGGTCGATCATTGATCCTGGCTTCTCACTATCCAAGATTTTACGCATCCGTTTTAAGATTCGTCTATCGTAGGTAACATCATCTAGATATAAACCGTCTATATCCATATTTTTCAGCAACCAAGAAAGACCTTCCAAATAGTAATTATACCAACGTGAATCTCCTGGAGCATTTATTATTGACGCATCAATACCATTTTGCAACGGGGAATACCATTGTGTATTATAATCAGTGACCAAATGTTCCTGTAGCCATGGGTATCCTCCGCCTTCTCCTGTTCCCAAGATCTCATTACCTAAACTTCGCAAAGCCCATATCTCGGAAGCATGGTTAGAGAGCTCCCTAATCGTATAATAGATTTTCACTTTTAGATCGTGGGCATGCATTTCATCTACAAAAGCGCGCATTTCTTTTGTATTGATAAAGGGGTAGTTAATATAAGGGTTGTATTTATTGGCGTGATGTACATTAATAATCTTCACCCCATCCTCAATCTCATCAAAATTAGGTTTGGGTGTTACCCCATCATGGTAATACCTATTGGTAAACTGTGACTTACTGTCTAGCTGTTTTACTGGGGTAATCAAGAAAGCAACTTCAAATACAAGTTCTTCTCCTTTCGAAAAATTCCGATTACCGGAAAATATGGTTGCTATGGTTGCTTCTCCTTCTTTGGCTATAGAAAAACCACCTTTTCCTTCATTGTTCCAACTTTTTGGGGGATCTGGCTTATAAAGATTTAATAAGGGACCATGGTACTCCCCTCCACGTAGCTCAACATGCAAACCTGCATAGGTGTTTCCCACCCAAAAACTATCTTGGGGCCCACTCCATTTTGCTTGGTGTTGCCTAGGAACTTTTGTTCCCGGCAATCCCATACCCATCATATACTCTGCTACGGAGGAATGAAAGGGTATTTCTAATTTAAAATCATTTAGGTTAACATCCGATTGGGCAAGTAATTTGATCTTATAATTAAAATGCCCATCAAATTCTAAAGTGGATTCAGTTTGAATATTAAAATTCTTAGTATTCGATGAATACTTTTTTACTACTACTCCCGATTTGGTAATTTTGGATACTTGTTTTTCCTCCTTAATTTGCTCCCCATCCAACATAAATTTAATAGGACTAGCTAATATTTCCGTATCCCAAGCTTTTATGGAGGTTGGCAGCCCCCCGTCACCGTATTCGACATTTTTACCCAACAATTTCACGGAATTCTCTCGCTTATCCGTATCAATGGGTGCATAACCTACGGTAGGCTGATCATCGATCCCAATGGTGGAATTTAACCAGCGTAATCTAGAGTGTCTCCACGGTTCGTCATCACCACGGTTAGCAATTATTTGATCATCAATATTAAATTCAACAGTAATGATTTGATCTGGCTGTTTATTGGCTTTTACCGTTATAATCCCTGTATAGAGACCTGCCTTTGTATCTTTTGGAATATCTACCCCAACCCATAATGGCTGCACCTTTCCTTTAGCAACATCCACTTGTTTTGTAAAGGGATTTCCATAGGGATCTACTCCATGGGTATTAAAACAAGTAAAAACACTTTCCGGCAATTTATCTCCATTAGACGATTTTAAGCTAGAAAATTCCAGTCTAACATTCTCCAACGTATTTTTAGCAGCATAAACTCCTACTTGAAGTGTGTAATACTCGTTTCTTTGAGCAGTTCCTTCAAATTGATGGCAAATTCCTTTTTTTATCCATCTCAAAGGCAGGTAATGCCGCATCTTGATCGGGTATCTCCTATCCTCTGGTATTATTATGTAATCAGACTCTGCACTGTTTACAAATTGTTCTAACTCCTTATGGGTAGCTACCACCTCCATGGGGTAGAAAGAGTCAAATTCTGTTCTTGCTTCTATTTCTTTAGAAGTGGCTTTAGGTAACCTACGTAGTTTCCTCTCATCACTAAGCTCGTTATCCATAACCCACTTTGGATCAGGTGACTCCTCCTTTTCTAGGTATCCAAATTTATAATAGCCCCAATCAGGGTCCGGCTTAAAAGGCAAGTAATAAAAAAAGTATTCTCCTTTTTCAGCTGGCCCAAAAACCAACTCACATTTTTCATTATTGATTTCTATTCGATGAATGTTCTTTACCGCTTCACCCGTTTGTGAATTCACGATGATGAATTGTCGCTTGTTTGGGTTTTTATCAGGGCGTCTCCATTTAAAACCCAGTTTTACGGCATTGGCTTTTCTGGGAACTTCAATAATAGCTCTATGGTTTCCAAGGCCAGCCTCCCAAGGTTCTTGAGTTACACTGTAATCTATTTCCGACTGTGCGTTTATACCTAAATATCCAGAAAAGCAAACAGAGTAAAGAAGAATTGTAATTTTTATAATGGTTTTCATTTATACATATATTATATAGATTTTGTTTTATGATCCAGATTAAAGTGTCCTTGTCTCTTGGATAATTGCATTATCTTTCAATAAAAAAAATAAACAGTTTATTACACAGAATTGTTTATCCCAGCTGTCAACAATCATAAAATAGAGAAAGGGATTAACTTTAATTGAGACCTTAATGTCCAAACAGAGAATTTAAAACTTTGTTAGAATAGATACTAATATTCCATTTATAGATTTTAACCCAAAATACCGCTATCCAAAAAAATCGAATGTAGAAATGATTATAAATAAACCCCGCAAAAAAAACTAACTAACAAATTCTTTTATACGGGGCTTATCAAATTTATTCATCCATCAATAGCCTGGGTTCTGTTTCAAATTAGAGTTATTAATCAATTCAAAATCAGGAATTGGCCACGTATAATCCCTTGGTGAAGTAAATGTCCGGTCTTCCAAGGGCACTATACCTATTGCGGGCTGATTCATCGTTTCATCCAGTAGATTCCATCTATGATAGTCGTAATAAAGCATACCTTCTGCTGCCAATTCAATTATTCTTTCTCTTCTAATAATTTCCCTAAAACTATCTTTCGTAAGGTCTGCTAGAGCTATAGGGGGAACTATAATATCAGATCCATCAGAAGCAGCTCCTTTACCACCTCTTGCCCTAAGTTTGTTTATAAGGTCCAACAAATCTTGGGAGGGGCCATTGATTTCGTTCATAGCCTCAACATAGTTTAGGTATACCTCTCCCAATCTAAATACTATAAAGTCATTATGGCTTCTCTGTTCTGCGGTTTCAGCAGGGTCGATCCATTTTCTAAAATTTAACCATGTCCCATTATTTTCAAACATTGCCCCTTCATATTCCACCTCCTCCATCCAATTAAAAATTGTTTGGCGCAATCGAGGATCTCTATGTTCGAACGGCTTTTCGGAATCATACAATGCACTGATAGAAATATCCTCTCCATTAATATCGGGATACCGCTCTACCAAGGCCATTGTAGGAGTATATATAGACCAAGAAGCATGGAAACTGATTGGACCCAACCATTGGCCTAATGAATGATATCCATTAGGAAGGTCGGCATTTACCCTGGCAAGAATAATTTCTGAACTTCTTTCGCCTTCTGGTCTAAATAACTCGGTATAGTTATCATGTAAACTAAATGGTCCGTTAATAATTTGTTGAGCTAATTCTGCGCTTTCTACAAGCATACTATTATCAGAAGCTAAGGTACCTTCGTACAAGAGTATCCGGGATTTTAATGCCATCACGGCCCATTTAGTAATTCTTCCATATTCCGGCGAGTATTCTGAAGAAGAAAGTTCATCAATTGCTATATCTAATTCAGATAATACAAAATTCAATACCGTAGCTCTGGAACTAGGCTCAACCTGTCCTTCGTTAACGCCCAACACTCTATCAACTAGTGGAATAGATCCAAACTGGTACAATAATTTATAATGTGCCCAGGCTCTAAAAAATCGAACCTGCCCCATATAATGCGCCAGGTCGGCCTCTGACAAACCAGCTTTTTCAACATTTTCCATAAACCAGTTGACATCCCTAATGGTTGCATACTGTCCGGTCCATAAGTTATTCACTAAACTGGAACCAGGATTAATGCCTCCCGTAGAGATTTCCACTGACGGTCCGTTCTGGCTGAACATAATCTCTGTTAAGGCATCCCATTCTATCTGTCCTACGTTCGGCAAAGACCCGTAAAGGGCATTGGCAGCCTGCCTAACTTCATCTTCACTCGTCCAAAAAGCATCTTCGGATAGTGCTGTTACCGGGAACTTTGTAATTTTCTCTTCTGAACAGCTTTGGAAAAGTCCAAAAGTAAAAATCAGTATATATATTTTTCCAATATATTTTTTCATATCAATATTTTTAAAATTTAATGTTAACCCCCAAGGAGTAAGTTTTTAATGGGGGTATTCCTAAACCGCTAGACTCGGGGTCAAAACCAGGCCTAAAATCGGATACAGTCCATAGATTTGTACCTGTGAAATAAAGTCTTGCTTTATTAATATACTTCTCTCCTTTAATTGGGAGCGTATATCCCAATTGTAAGTTCTTTAGTCTTAAATAAGAAGAGTTGAACGCCCAAAAACTTGAAGTGGTATTGAAATTCTGGGAGTAGGTTTGTTGTCCAAAAAGTAATAATCTTGGATAGGTGCCGTCCGTATTGGTTGCACTCCATGCATCAGTGGCCTCTTCTGGTATCCACGCATAATTACCAAATAAATCATTAGATCTATAATCTTGAGATTTTGCCGTCCCCTGAAAAAAGACCTGTACATCAAAATTCTTATACGCCGCATTTAAATTAACGCCATAGTAAACCTGAGGAACCGTTTCGGCTATAACCACATTATCTTCAAAATCTAATACTCCATCTTTATTTTGATCTATATAGCGAATGTCTCCCATAGATGTGTTGGGACTTATTCCAGAAGTAACTTCTGCTTTGTATGCATCTACTTCTGCTTGTGATGATAAAATTCCACCCGACTCATATCCATATACGGAACCCAAGGCATCCCCTACCCGATAATTAGTATCAAATTCGGAGAACGCATCGGTCAATTCAGTAATTTCATTATTGTTAAAAGTGGTATTGATGGAAACCCCATACCTTAGTCCATTGGGAAAACTATTTGTATGATTTATGACCAATTCTATACCTTTATTCTGAACATTACCAGCATTTATTGGCGGGCCACTTCTTCCTGTTCCCACGGTTCCAGGAACCGGACTTGGCAATAGTATATCTTCTGTGTCTTTGATGTAATAGTCTACAGAACCCGAAAGCAACCCTTTATACAGTGTGAAGTCTAATCCAAAATTAATGGTCTTGGTGGTTTCCCATTTTAAATCTCTAAAGGGAACGCCCCCTTCACTTACCGTAGGCTCCACAATATCACCTGCTCCAAAATAATAGGTCCCAAAAGCTATTGTGGAAAAGTAGCTGCCCGAAACCCGATTATTACCTGTTGTACCGTAAGAGGCTCTTAATTTAAGTTGGTCTATTGAGTTGGAGCTAAGAAAATCTTCCTTACTGATCATCCAGCCAGCTGATGCGGAAGGGAAAAACCCATAGCGGTTTTCAGGGGCAAAAATAGAAGATCCATCATACCTTCCCGTCAGTTCCAGAAAGTATTTTTCATCATAATCATAACTTATTCTACCCACACCGGATTGCAAGGCATTTTCTCCGGTATTACTGCTTAAACCTGTAATATCATCATTGTCCCCAGAGTTTGGAGCATCAAATTCCGTCAACAAATTATCAAATTGGAAGCTTCTCCTACTTGCGCTTATAAAGGAGTCCTTATTAAATTGGACATCCCATCCTGCAAGAACCCCCAGACTATGTTTATCAAATACTTTATCGTAACTGATAAAGGTTTGTGCATTATATTGGTTATTGTCTCTCCACGTCTGCCCCAAACTATTTATATCTGAAAACCAAGAGGGACCTCCTGTAGTAGATCTTTTATAGATACTTGAAACCGCTCTACTAGTCCTTGAAATAAGGGAATAGCGTCCAATTACCTTTAACCCTTTCATGAGTTCCCATGTAAGATTGGAATTTGCAGTAAATATTTTGGTCTTGGTATTTGAAGTTCCAGCCTCCAATTCCCATAATGGATTCCAAAACCCCCTTGCATACGCACCAGCTTGATTAAAAAATTCAAACTCTCCATCGGTATTTCTTACTGGCACAAAAGGAGCAGTACTGTTCACGTGCTGATATATGTTGTCTAGACCAGAGTTAACATTGGGTGCTGTATTATCTGCGACACTATAGCTCAGATTCACATCCAAATCAATATTGTCGCGTAATTTGGTTTTTAAATTGCTCCGTATATTATATTGTTTATTATCAATCCCAGACTTGACTATACCATCTGCATTTCTGTATCCCAGTGAAAAATAATAGGACGTTCTTTCGTTACCCCCTCTAGCACTCAAAAAATACCTATTAGTAACTTCTGTCTTTAAGAACTCTTCTTTCCAATCCGTATTGGGATAGGCGGGGTCTGTCCCAGATTCAAATTTTGCAAAATCTTCTGGAGAGAATAAGACTTGACCCCCTGAATTTAAAGACGCCTCATTCATAATAGTAGCAGATTGTATTGAATTAATCGATTTTTGTTCAGTGGTCAGGTTTCCAAAACTCACATAACTATCAAAATTAAAACTTACCTTTCTGTTCTTGCCACTTTTTGTTTGCACTATGATAACCCCGGCGGCCGCTCTAGATCCGTAAATAGCAGATGCAGCTCCATCCTTTAACACAGAGATTGCTTCTATATCATTAGGGTCTACACTTAATAAATCTTGAGGCACCCCGTCTACAATATATAAAGGTGAATTATTCCCTATTGTGGTGGTTCCTCGAACCCGTACGGACATCCCTTGGTTGTATCCCGCATCTTTTATGTATAGACCGGGGGTTCTACCTTGGAGTGCAGCAACTATATTGGGACTGGTAACTTCTCCCAACTCCTCAACGTCTACGGATGAAACCGCAGAGGTAATACTTGTAATCTTTTGTGTTCCATAGCCAACCAACACTACTTCATCCAGAGCTGCCGCATCGGCTTCTAATACGATATCGATTTCGTTACGTCCATTTATAGAAACTTCTTTGGTTCCATATCCTATGTAACTGATTTGCAATATGGCGTCCTTGGGCACGTCAATCGTATAATTCCCATCAAAATCTGTCATAACCCCATTAGAAGTACCTTTTTCCAAAATATTGGCAGCTGGCACGGGCATTCCAGTTTCTACTTCTGTTACTGTACCAGTAACTGTGATTGTTTCCTGTATTATATTATTAGTAGAATTGTTTTTTTCTTTTGGTTTTCCTTCTTTAAGGATAATTTGTTTTTTCTTTACTTTAAAATAAATGTCTGTCTCAGAAAATAAAGAATCCAAAATATCAGAAATAGGCTTTTTATAAGCCTTTAAGGAAACCTTTCGGTTAACATCTACTTTATTTTGATTGTATAAAAATCTAAAATCTGAAAGATCTTCGATTTTATAAAAAACCTCTTTAATCGTAGCGTCTTCGACATTTAAAGTAATTTTTTTACTCTGGGAATAAGTATTCGCATGAATTTTAAATAATGAAATAATTAATAAAAGTGTAGTTAGTTTCATTTTTAGGCTAAGGTTAAGTAGCTTTTCAGAATGGGAAAGCATACACGAATAGTGTTTTTTTTTCATACTTTTGTATTGGTTAGGTGATTTAACTTATTTACTTAGATCACTTTTTCAAGCCGGGAAATGGGCCAACATTTTCCGGTTTTTTTATAAAAGTGATTTTTCTTAAATTTTAAATTGTTCAGCTCATAATTGCTTTTTTTAGTTTTAGAAATTAATCAGATTTAATTATTATTTTTTTATTGCTCAATTTATAGTTGAAAGGAGTATCTTCTTTGAATGCGTTTAGCACTTCTTCTATACTTTCTTCTTTAAAGGTAGCTGTATATACCTGCTTGTCTAGAAGTTGATTGTGGTTTACTATTTCCACGTCAAAACGCCGTTCTAATTTTTTCCTTATATCACAAAACGGTATATTCTCAAATTTCATTATACCCTCTTTCCAGGCGATGTATTTTGAAACATCTACCTTTTCTATGATCATACTCTCATTGTCATTGCTCCAGGCAGCTTTATGCCCAGGCGTAAGTAATCTTGAAGATGTTTTACCATCTTTTTTATTCTCTGTGTATATTTTTACCGAACCTTCAACTAAAACGGTATTAATTTGGCTATCCTCAGGATAATTAGAAACATTAAATTCAGTACCCAAAACCTCAACATCAATTACACTCAGTATTTACTACAAATGATCGAACTTTATCTTCCGCCACATCAAAATAAGCTTCTCCTTTAAAAAATACTTTTCTATTTCCGTCCTCGGAAAACTGTACAGGGTATTTAATCCAACTTCCAGCATTAAGAGTTACCTGAGTTCCATCTGCTAAAACCAAATCGAACTTTTTCCCATATGGAATTGACAATTCATTATAAAAAAACTCGCTATTTTTATTTTTATTAGTGTAGCTTAAGCGACTTCCATTTTGCTCGGCAACTAAACTCCCTTTTTCTCCAAGAATTTCTTTTTGGTCATTTTGTGAAATAACTACAACCTCCCCATCTGCTAGTTTAAGTGTAATATCTCCTGCTTCGGCATTAGTAGGAGCTGCTATCGAAGCTTCGCGTGAATAGAATATATCATCTTTAAAAAAATAGAATATTCCCACTACTAAGATTAAAACAGCAGCAATTTTATAAAATTCATTAATAATGGTTTTTCCCAACCATACTTTCTCTCTTTTAGTTTTAAGATTTAAAACAGCTTCTTCTTTCTCTACCTTTTGCATTATACGGCTAAAAAGCTTTTCTGCATCCTCATCATTCCTATTGAAGGAAAAATTTCCATGATCTTTTTTGCCTTCAAGGTATTCTCCCAGAACTCCCTGTATTTTTTCCTGATTTTCAGCATTATCTATAATTGCAATGAGAGCATTGTACTCGTCCTCTGTAAGCTGATTATTCATCAGCTTATTGATAAGCTCACTTATATAATTTTTATCAGTCATTTAACGATTTTAACCTTCTCTTTAATAGTAATACACTTGGAAACACAAAAGGTCCCAAATAAAATTCACTTTTTTTAAAATATTTAAGTTTAATGGAGAAAAAAACTTAATCTAAAAAGAAGAAAAATGCAGGAAATAGAAGTCCGAGATGGGGTTGCAGCTGAGCCTTTATCTGCTTTAAAGTATCCCAAAGATGATTTTTCACCGTTTTTTTTGATATCCCAAGTAAATCAGCTATTTCCTGGTTGCTTCTTCCTTCCTGCCTGGAGAGAATAAAGATACTGCGCTTCTTTTGAGGGAGCCCCGCTAGGATATCTTCAAGAATTGCTTCATATTCAGAAAATATCAATTTGTTTTCAACATCATTTAGGAAAGATATATTTTTCCATAATTCTTGCTTTAAATTTTCCTGACTAGCTATTTTTCGCAAATGATTATAAGTGAGGTTACGAGCTATGGTATAAATAAAAGCATTAAATGACAGAGAAGTCTTTAAATCAGCTTTCTTTTGCCAAAGTTTAATAAAAATCTCCTGCAATAGCTCTTCCGTAGAATAATGTGATTTGGTAATCGAAAATACAAAAGCATATAACCTTTTTTCGTACAAATTAAAAACTGTTCTAAAGGCAGAACGATCGCCTGCCTTTAATAATTCAATAAGTTTTTCATCTATCGCTTTTGATTCGTCCATGATCTTAACAGAATTACTTTTAGAGCTTACGGGGTTGGATATGAAATAAAAAGACTTTTCTTAAGCATATTCTATATGAATAAATAAGAACTTAAACCTTTTATGAATCATCGAAAAAAATGGAAAGTCATTAAACAGGATTCTATTTTTTCGGAAATTATTGACTAACATATATTTATTTTTTGTTAAAAACAAACTTCTTTTTAATAAAAATTTTGGTTTTGTGGAAACAAGAAAATTTTACTCTTTACTAAATTAGAAATTATTTTGCGTTGGTTTTTTGACATTTAAATAGAAATTAGGGGTATTTAAGTGCCTAAATCAAATTCTTCTTTAAACCCACTCAGCCCATTCCCCTTACGTGCCTCCAGGGAAAAGAGCTTCGTTCACAAGCACCAGACACAAGTAAAAAACTGCCACCTTCCATTCCGCTTCCTCCGCCAAAAAACGGAAACGCTCCATTTCTGGTTCTGGTTTTCCACTTAAGTCCTCAAAATGGGTTACATAATAATTTAATTCCACTTCCTGTTACTTAGGTATTCTCCCTTTTTCAATAGATCTACCTCCTAGCCTTCACTGTCATTCCCTTTTTTCTGGAATGCAAAATACCAAGAATTAGAAGTTAGTCCGCACTGCATAAAGTAAGTCCCTGTGCTCCCTTTTTATAAGTACTCCCTAATTCTAATTCTTGAAAATGTATCAGCATCAGAAAAAGGTACTGCGATAAAAAACAATCTTTTTTTTGTTTTTTTACATGGAGTACGTGGCATTGTTGAAATGGAACAACTCTTAAAAAGGAGTTGTTTCCAATCCAACAAGCACAACACCAAAATCATTATTTCTAATCTGAAAATAAATAATCTGGATTATACTCTGATCCATTTTTCCAAATCGTATAGATAAGCACTAGTAGTTTTCTTGCCACTGCAGTCACTGCAATCTTTTTTATGGATTTCTTCTCTGACAAGCGATTATAGAATATTTTCAGGTTTGGATTATGTTGTAGGGAAGATAATGCGGGCATATAGAGTGCAGATCTTATAAAACTGTTCCCCTTTTTACTTATGGTCGTCTTTCCAGCGTAAAGACCTGACTGCCGATGCTGTATGTCAAATCCACAATAGCTTACCAATTGTTTGGAATTGCGTACGAGCGCAAAAGCATTCGTCTCGCCCAAAATACAAGCGATGGTCATGAACCCTACTCCTGGTATGGTCTCCATCTTTCTGATCCGTTCGTCCAGAATGCTATCTTTTCTAACAACTAGCTTGATCTCAGATTCCACCTGTGAAATCTGCTTTTCCAGTAATTGGATTTGTTGTTTAAGTCTCTTACCAACTGTGGGGGGACATTTATGAGAATTGTCCTTTGCATGCAGTTGATTTTTGGTCATAGTAAGTTTGGCCTTAAGGCTACGGTAATCCCTTGTTAGGATCTTTAAAGTTCTCATTTGAAGGGAGGGAATTTCCCAATGATCCAATTTCCTTTCCAAGCCCATCCTGCACAAAAGCTTAGCATCCACACTATCGGTCTTTGTCTTTATGTTATGGCTCTTGGCAAAGTAGTTTACTTTGTTGGGAAGTACTACCGATAAGTAAAAATCCCTCTCTTGAAGCCAATAAGCCAAATTTTCATAATAGACACCAGTGGCTTCCATCACAAAAAAAATTTCTGCAGGATCTTTTTTCTTCTTCAACCATTCCAGTAGTTTTTTAAAACCTTTAAGGTCATTTGTAAACTTCTGCACCTTAGAAAATTGTAATTCACCGAATTCGGAATACAAACCATAGGAGCATTCAAGGGAATCTTTTGATACATCAATTCCCACACAAAATTGTACTGTATTCATAATACTAGGATTTAATGAGGCAGGAAGCTTCTTATGATCTATTCTCGTCTTTACGCGGGATGCATAAAAGCTCCCTAAGTACTGCCCAGATTCTGAGAAACGAATGGGAACAGGGTATGTGTCTTTTTTACGGTATATCTCACGGACTACCTGGTAACAGCTATATCTCCTATTCCCACTGCCTTTTTCTCCAAAGAAACTAAAAGAACCTTAATGAATTACAAACGTACGAGGTAACAGTGACGGCCTTTAGATTTGTTGTATAGTTTATTTCTATTGATAGTGATGTTGAAAAGAGGGGGTCTGGGGGAGACTCATAACTTATTAAATTGTCAATAACTTTAGTCGAAACAAAAAAGAACGGGGTGAACTTCGGTGACGGCCAGGCTAATGGCCTATGTAGAGTATTAGTCCCCGTTCTTTATAATCGGTTGCCAGAACCATATAGGATTTTAGCCCTGGCTCGTAAAGGTCTTAGTTTAAGCAACCTCTTTAATAACCCAAAAAATTTATGGAAACAATGGAAGTTATCGGTATTGATGTCAGTAAACTGACATTGGATTGCTGCATCCATAGTTGTGGAATGCAGGAAAAGTTTAAAAATGATTTCGAAGGGATTGACCAATTATCCGCATGGTCAATTAAAAATTCGGGACTTGCCAAAGAAAATGTTCTGTTTGTATTCGAACATACTGGACTTTATTCTTACAGATTGACCAAAAGGTTGAATGAAAAGGGCTATCGTATTCATGTGGCGTCAGGTTTAGAGATCAAACGGTCCATGGGAATCACTAGGGGAAAAGATGATAAAGCAGATGCCAAAAGGATAGCATTATACGGTTATAGGAAACGAGAAGAGGTTAAACCTCACCTGGAACCAAAAAAGGCGTTGTCAAAGCTGAAAAGATTAATGTCCCTTCGTAAAAAGCTAGTAGTTCAGCATGCAAGTTATATAGGAGCTCTTAAAGAGCAGGAGGAAGTCCTCGAAGACGAAGAATTTATCTTTCAAACGCAGCACGAGATCCTGAAAATACTTGCACAAAAAATTAAAGCCATAGAAAAGGAAATGGACAGAATCATACGAGAAGATGCGGAACTTCAGGAAATGCAGAAGCTTTTGATAAGTATAAAGGGTATAGGAAAAGTTACCAGCTGTTTTTAATAGTTTACACCATGGGTTTTACTTCTTTCAAAACATGGAGAAAATTTGCTTCCTATATTGGGATTGCTCCCTTTCCAAATATTTCCGGAACTAGCATCAGGGGAAAGACCAAAATAAGTCGGTTGGCCAACCGGGAAGGCAAAGCTTTACTGCATCTGTGCGCGGCATCGGCCATACAATGTAACCCGGAGATGAAGGCTTATTACCAAAGAAGATTGGATAAGGGCAAGAACAAAATGAGCACTTTGAACATTATAAGAAACAAATTGTTGGCCCGAGCATTCGCTGTAGCTGAGAGAGGAACACCTTACGTAAACACAATGGGATATAAAAGCTGATTAAGTCAGCAACATAATTATATTATCACAACTGCTAAGTAGAATTAAACAGGCTTTACATAGCGGTACAGGAATTTATTGTCCTCGTTCTACAACTAATTCTTTCATAATGCATTTTGTGCCGTCGCGTTGAAGGTGGCTTCTCTTCATTATTAAGTGTTCGACTTGCTATACAAGCCATAGATCACACTACCTTTTTTTATATAGCGAAAAAACAACATCCATTCTTGCGGGCGGCATAAAGCCGCTTCGCTTTTTATACGCCCTTTGCAAGCCTGGATGTTGTAAAAATCATTTGCATCAAAAAAAGGTAATGTGAGGGCTCTATGGGAAGTAAGTCGAAAACAAATCAAGATGAAATCAAATCCACTACAAATAATCGCAACGGTACAAAAAAATCAAAAAAAGGAAAATGCTCAGGATATAATAAGTAAGTCGATTTTTCCTGTGGGACGGGTTAAATAGAGAAAGTTTATTATTAAAAATTTGGTTTAACCATAGGATACTCTACGGGAAGTAAATCTAATAACCGAAAAATGAAATCATACAAATCCACAAAATGGTAGCGGAATTAAAAAATCAAAAAAGGAAAACGCTCAGGATACAATAAGTAAATCACCTCAAAATAGGTCAAAAAACAAATGAAAAAACAAGAAAAATTCAAAATCAAGGCAAGTCTTAGAATATATAAATCTCGATTATCGAGTAAATCAGTTAAAAATCAATTATAAACCTTTAAATCTTTTAGTTATGAAAACTCTTAGAAACTCAGTACAGTTAATCGGAAATGTGGGAGAAGACCCAAAAACGCACAAATTTGAAAATGGGATGTTAGTGAGCCGATTTTCTCTGGCTACTAATGAAACATTTTTTAAGGATGGCGAAAAAGTTCAAGAGGCACAATGGCATCAAATTGTTGCCTGGAATAAACAGGCAGAGCTTACCAGCAAATATATCTGTAAGGGAAAGGAAATTGCTGTAAACGGCAAGTTAACATACAAGTCTTATGATAACGAAGCTGGAGAAAAACGCTGTATCACCGAAATCCTGGTTAATGAAATTTTGTTACTGGGAAACCCAATATTGGAAAAATAAATTAAAAGCAAAGAGGGCGTCATCGTCGAAAATTGCGCCCTCTTTCATTATCTAACTTTAAACAAATCAATAATGGAAACCAAAGTTAATGAAATTGCCATAAGTTACAGCGGAAGTATTAAAACAAAATTGCTTCCCAAAGTATCTTCATCCCTTGATGCTGCCAACCTATTATACAAGCATTGGGATAAACAGAATATTGAACTTTACGAGAGCTTTAAAATGTTACTCCTTAATAATTCCAATAAGGTAAAAGGTATTTATACACTTTCCAAAGGTGGAATTACATTACCTTAGTAGATGTTAGAATTGTTTTTGCAGTAGTACTAAAGTCCGTTACGACCTCAATAATTCTTGCTCACAACCATCCGTCAGGAACTTTAAAGCCTAGCCAACCCGATAAAATGCTAACTGAAAAAATTAAAAATGCTTAGTGAGCTATTTGATATTAAAATACTGGACCATATAATCTTATCGCCAGATGGAGAGTATTTCAGTTTTGCCGATGAAGGGATATTATAAGAACATTTAAATTAGATTTTTTAGAACGGGTTATGAGCTTCATGATCCGTTTTTTAATTACAGAATTCTCAATTATTCCTTCAATTCCTTACAGTTAATTTCAAAATTTTCCCTTTCATATCATAAAAAATGGGATTCAGTTTCTCACTAATAAAAGCGCTATTAAATTCATTTTAATAGTCAAAATTTTTGTCCCTGCGGGACGAAAAGGTAGAGCAAGAGGGCAACACGCAAAGCGATGTTGAGGCTACCTTTTCGATTTTATTTATTTGATTTTCAAATGATTAAAAAAAATATAAATATTTTAAAAATATGGATTTGCGTCAAATGCCTCGGTAAGGCCTATAAACAAGGAAGGATTTGCGTCAAACTCAACAATTAAAAAGAGAAATGGATCATTTTATCACTATTCGGTTCAAACGAGAAACGGCAAAACGTTTCCAGCAGTTTTCTAAAAAGCATTACAAAACGCATTCGGAAGCTATGGCCGGAATGCTGGATTTTTTCTTTTACAATGAGATTTCCCCAAAGGAAAATTTTGGACCCACCGGGAGACGGATTGAAAATATTGTGAAGAAAAGAATAAATGCAGTGATCGCGATAACTAAGGATATGGAAAAGAATAAAGTAAACCCAACTCTGGCGATTTTGGAATCCCTGATGGAAGCTTCAGATCCTAAAAATAATAACTCGAATCGGAAAAGGGATTATGAACAAGATGATACTCATCCCGACTTTTATAAATAACTCGCTATGTATATCACCATTACACCCCAGAAATTGGGATCAAATTATTCTCAAAGTGCCGCAGGCTTTGTTGATTACCTGGAGAAAGAAAACCAGCTTCCCGGTATGGAAAAAGATCATGAGTTTTTCTTTAATCAGAAAGAGGATGGTATTTCTCCAGAGGTGGTCATCAAGGAAATAGATACCAACACCGCAAAGCTCAAAAAAATTGAACCAAAATTTTACTCAATAACCGTAAATCCTTCGCAATATGAATTGAAAAAACTACAAAACAACTCAGAAGCTTTAAAGCAATATACCAGGGAACTAATGAAAGATTATGCCTCCAGTTTCAATCGCGAGATTAATGGCAGACCAATTAATGTAAATGATATTAAATATTTCGCAAAGATCGAGCACCATAGAACATTTAAAGGAACCGATTTCCAGATAAAAGAAAATCAACCTCATGCAACAAAGATCCAGGTGCTAAAAAATGAGATTCGAAAAATAGAACGGGGCGAAATGCAAGGGAATATAAAATCCCGGGAACAACAGATATTTAAACTGGAAAGGGAAGCTCCCCACCAGCAAAACGGACAACGTATTGTCCAGGGAATGTTCAAGGAAGGTAACCAAAGCCATATTCATATTATAGTGAGCCGAAAAGATGCTTCCAATTCCGTTAGCTTATCCCCAGGAAGCAAATACAAAAGTTCTGAAGTGGAAATGAATGGCAAGATGGTAAAAAGAGGATTTGACAGGGATTTTTTTTACCAAAAGGCTGAAAAAACATTTGATAAAACATTTCAATATCAGCGCAACTTTGTTGAAACCTATCAGGCGAGAAAAGACTTTATTAAAAGTCCGAAATTATATTTTTCTGCCATAATGGGACTTCCTGCTTCAGAAAAGGCTTTGGCTATGAAAATGCTTAAGGAAACAGGAATTCCGCTTCCTCCAGTGATTCCTATTTCCAAGGCACAACTCACAGTGAAACTTATTAAATCAATTCAAAATGGAATTCTAACAGCTTCCAGATCTGCATCAATAGGAATTTAAATTCATCTGCTATGGAAACAAACTTCATTAATTTAATTTTCTGCATTGCTATCGGAAGTGGTATTTTTTTCCGAATCTATAAATTAACCTCTTTCGCTTTTCCTATAAATTTACTGCTTTGCACTTTGTGCCTTTGGGGTATTTTACCTGATGCCCCATCCCTTACACAAATAGCAACTATAGGTCTTTATTTAGGTTGCCCCCTTATTTTAATTAATACTGTCTTATATGTATTTTTACCTAAGAAAGAACCGTCCAATATTGAGAGTAAATACCAGGTACTGTTTAAAACCCAAAATGGTAGATTCCAGATCAATAATGTTAAGCGAGGGGTTTCAGTCATTGGAGCTGCAGGTAGTGGAAAAACAGAAAGTGTGGTATATAACCTGTTGGATCATTTCAGCCGAAATTCTTTCTGTGGACTTATACACGACTATAAAGATTTCGAAATCACCGAAATGGCTTACCCCCTCTTTAGGAATCGGAATATACCATTCTATATCCTCTCCTTTGATAAAATAATTCACAGGGTAAACCCTATTGCACCGAGGTATATAATAAATGAAGAGGATATTAATGAGGTGTCTAGAGTTTTAATTGAAAACCTTCTGGAGCAAAAAGAAACAGGAGCCACAGGAATAAATAAATTTTTTAATGATGCCGCGCAGGGATTAATTTCCGGACTTATTTGGAAACTGAAAGTTTCTTTTCCGGAATATTGTACACTCCCTCATCTCATTGCTATTTACCAAAACCTGGACACCGATGAGCTTATTGATTTTTTAAAATCTAATCAAACTTCCCGGGCTTTTGCAGATGCTTTTATTGGTGGCAAGGATTCTGAAAGACAAACTGCCGGAGTAAAAAGCACGCTTTCTACTGCCCTGATGAAGATTAGTAGTAAACGTATTTTCATGGCACTGGCAGCAGATAATATTCCTCTCAATATTAATAATCCTCAGAATCCGGCAGTGATTTCTTTGATAAACAACCCAAAGTACGATTCCTCATATTCACCGATCATCGCCACTATAATGCATACCATTGTAAAGCAAATGAGCGTGAGACATTCCAGACCATCTTTCCTCCTTATTGAAGAAGCTCCAACCATACGCTTGTTAAATATGCATCGTATCCCTGCCACCTTAAGAAGTTATGATATAGCCACCGTATATGTGATGCAGGATAAGATTCAGAACGATATGATGTATGGAGACAAAGCCAGTAAGGCGATTTTAAGCAATCTTTCCTATCAGTTCTTCGGGAAAGTAAATGATCCCGACACCGCACGCTTTTACGAACGTTTTTTTGAAATTATAAAAGATGAAACAAAAACTGTAATGCGGGGAACTAAGTCTGGATTTCGATACAAAAATTTCTACGGGAGAAAAAGAGATTTATAAGGTTAGGGCAAATGTATTTTTTAGCTTGAAACAGGGAGAATTTATTACTTATGCTGATGGAATTGATAAAAAAGTTCAATTTACTCAGCAGAATATTAAACGGGAACTACCCGATTTGACAAAGTTTTTTTCAGAGGAAGACATCAATGAAAATTATATAAAAATATACAGGGAGGTGCGCAATATCTGTAAGTCTTTTAAGGAAAAGAAAAAAGTCTGAAACCTGATGAAGCAGCTTTAAAAAATTAAAACAACTTACCTTGCTCCCCTGCTCCATCATCTACTAGATTGTAGAAATTCTGGCGTGTTGGTATCAATTCCTCGTTTATATAAATCTCTGGTTACTGGATGTGCTTTAAAAGGCTCTCGCATAAAACTCGTAGCCAGCACTTCCTCAATTCCATTGTCGTTTAAATCGGGATCAAGCCACTCTCCTTCAAAATTGGGATCTACAGCCAAAGGCATTCTTTTCTTCTTATTATGGATTTCAGCAAAGAAATCATTTGCCTCCCTAGTAATTAAACTAACTGTCCAATAATCCTCATCATATTTATTGTAGATTCCTGCAAAGCTAAAGAGTTTACGGTCTTCCAGATAACAATAATATGGTGTAGCAGGACCACTCATTTTTTCATAGTGAGGTTCAAAAAAACCATCAGCAAGTATTAAACAGCGACGTTCTCTGGAAGCCTCTTTATACATATTACTGGTTAAAAGTGTTTCCGCTTTCGCATTAAGCGTATTATATTTTTTTCGGAATTTCAAAATGTCGTCTGCCCACGGCGCAATAAGCCCCCACTCCATGGGTAATATAGTATCCGGTTCGTCCATGGGAATGCAAAACATGTTAGGATGAGAAAACCCCGACAAATGGTACCAGGGTTCATAAACTTCTGGGTATCGCATAACCGCACTAGGTTTGTTTCTCAATAGCTGATAATTTTTTAGTAAGACTGGTTTCGTAACACATTTTAAATAAATTGGATTATATCCTATTATTTGGAAAATTACCTACTTTTGTTTTTCAATTTGTAGTTAATGAAAATTTACAAAAAATATTCGCTTCATAATTTAATATTGCCACTTTCTTCCTGTGGGATTTCCGCTAAGTTTTCCTTCACTAAGCGGAGGATCATTTAGAAGATATTATTGACCTTAACCAACAACTCATTAAAAATAAAGAAGCTACCTTCTTTGGCAGGGCTGAAGGCGATAGTATGATCGGTGCCGGAATCGGGAATGGGGATCTTTTAGTTATTGATAAAAGCTTAAGACCAAAAAATCAGAATATAGCAGTTTGTTTTCTCGATGGAGAATTTACCGTTAAGCGAATTAAGATTGAAAAAGATATCATCTGGCTGGTGGCTGAAAATGAAAAGTATCAACCCATAAAAGTTACCCCGGAAAATGATTTTGTGATCTGGGGTATCGTTACTCACTGCATAAAAGACCTGTAATATGTTTGCCCTGGTAGATTGCAATAATTTCTATGCGAGTTGTGAACGGGTTTTTGATCCTTCCCTTCGGAATAAACTTAGTGGTTGTGCTTAGTAATAATGACGGTTGTGTAATTGCGCGAAGTAATGAAGCTAAAGTGATGGGCATTCCTATGGGCGCACTAGGCCTTTCAATTTGAAAAAGATTTTGAAGCTAAAGGGATTTCCGTTTTCTCCAGTAATTATTCCCTATATGGAGATATGAGCGTACGAGTAATGAATATCCTCTCCCAATTTACGCCTGAAATAGAAATATACTCCATAGACGAATCTTTTCTGAAGTTTAATGGCTTTGAATTATATGACCTTGAACGAATTGGAAAGGAAATGGTAGAACGTGTTCTAAGCCATACCGGAATTCCAATTAATGTTGGCCTGGCTCCCACAAAAGCCCTTGCAAAAATTGCCAATAAAATTGCTAAGAAATTCGCCGATCGCACTTAGTAGCGTTTACGCGATAGATTCAGAAGAAAAGAAAGAAAAGGCATTACGTTGGACAAAGATTGGCGATGTTTGGGGAATAGGCCGCCAGCACGAAAAACGATTATTAAATATCAATGTGGAAAATGCCTGGGATTTTATTCAGCTTCCCAATCAATATGCTAAAAAACAAATGAGCGTTGTCGGCTTGCGGTTAAAACGGGATCTGTCTGGTGAGTCCACACTGGATTTTGAAGAAGTAAAGAATAAAAAGAACATTGCAGTTACCCGAAGCTTTGATAAGATGTATAGTGATTTTAATGATCTTAGGGAGCGGGTAGCCACTTATGCAGCAAAAGCGGCAGCTAAACTTCGTAAACAGGATTCAAACTGCACTTTACTGTTGGCTATTTCGGTTCGAATTGTGCCAGTGATTTAGGTCGGTTAGTGCCAGGCGTTTCGGTTTAATTTGTGCCACTTTTTGGCAATGCTGAAAGTGGTAACGGTTCAAATTGTGCCAGTCGTATCGGTTCGTTTTGTGCCACTTTGGAAGATCAAGTAATATCTTGTTACAAAAATGTAATAAGATATGGCCAACACCCTTGATCCGATGGACTTAAAACAAATTATTACTTTGAGCCTGGATGGTTTTAGCAATCGTAAGATAGCTACCACTCTAGGCATCTCCCGTAACACGGTCAACAGCTACATGAGGTTTTTTACGGCCAGTGACTATTCCTTTAAAGAACTACTTTCCTTTGACAATGCACGTCTGAGTGCGCTTTTTCCTTCACATACCACTATTGATAATGAGCGGCATGATGAACTGATGCTATATTGTGAGGGGGTCAATAAGGCCCGGAATCATCCTGGGTTTACTTTTCTGTACCATTATCAGGAATATGCGCAGCAGGCTTCCCAGCCCTACAGCTATACGCAGTTTATGGAGCATTATCGGCGGAAATATGCCAAGGTCAAAGGTTCCATGAAACTGGAACATGAAGCTGGTAATGAAATGTACATTGACTATGCGGGTAAAAAATTACATGTCGTTAATAAAGAAACCGGAGAAATCATTCCGGTAGAGGTATTTATAGCTATTCTTCCCAACAGCCAGTATACTTACGTAGAGGCTAACTTAAGCCAAAAACGGGAGGATCTTATTATTTCTTGCGGTAATGCACTACATTATTACGGAGGTGTTCCCAAGGCGATTGTCTCAGACAACTTAAAATCGGCAGTGACCAGAGCCAGCAAATATGAGCCGGAGATCAACCGGAGCTTTAAAGATTTTGCCCGCCATTATAACTGTGTGATCAATCCCACCCGCAGCTATGCTCCACAAGACAAAGCTTTGGTTGAGAATGCAGTGCATCTTGTTTATCAGCGTATTTACTATCCCCTACGGGAGATGACCTTCTTCTCTTTACAGGATCTAAACCGGGAGATAAAGCGCTTACTTGTTGGCTATAATAACCTACTGTTCCAGCGAAAGGAAGCCAGCCGTAGAGAACTGTTTCAATCAGTAGAACGTGAGTACTTAAAACCCCTGCCAACATCTGCCTATGAAATCAAAGACTATAAACGGGCAAAGGTGCAAAAGATGGGATATGTATACTTCTCTCCAGATAAAAGCTACTACAGTGTTCCCTACCGCTACATCGGTAAAAAGACCCTGATCCATTATACCAAAACTGTGGTCGAGGTTTATTACAATCACGTTCGAATAGCCCTGCACCAGCGAAATCCAAGTAAAGGAAGCTACAATACAAATACAGATGATTTAAGTAGCACCCATAAAGGTTATACCTCCTGGAGTCCTGAATACTTTAAAAACAAAGCCGCTCCTCACGGTGCTCACGTAGTGACTTGTGTGGAAAAGATACTTGCTGACAATGAGTATCCCGAAACAGGCTATAAGCGGGTGATGGGCCTTATCCAGCTCCATAAGTCTTACGGTTCTAAAAGACTTGATAATGCTTGTAAACGAGCTTTACAGGCAGATGCGACTTCTTATATGCATATCAAGAATATCCTAAAGAACAACCTTGACCAAAGCTCTCTTTTTTATCAGGATCTTGAAGAAGATAAAACTCATATCCCATCCCATCAAAACATCAGAGGTGCCGCTGCTTATCAATAAATCATTTTAATCCAGAAATATGAATAACAATCAGACTATTGAAAAACTAAAACAAATGCGACTGGGGGCTATGGCTCAGCTACACCTTCAGCATGTAAAGAACAATGAATTAAACGATATCACTGCCGATAAATATCTTGCACTACTCACAGACCATGAGTGGGAGGATCGCCAGAACCGGAAGATAGATCGTCTTTTTAAACAAGCAAACTTTAGACAGAAAGCAAGTCTTGCTGAAGTAAACTACGCCTCCAATCGTAACCTCGACAGGAACATGTTTGTTGGTCTGGGATCCCTGGATTTTATAGCTAAAAAGGAAAACCTTATACTGACTTAGTGCCTCCGGAGTAGGCAAGAGTTATTTAGCACAGGCCTTAGGTCATCAGGCCTGCATGATGGAATATAAAACCATCTACTCGAACACTGCCCGTCTATTTAAGAAGTTAAAACTCAGTAAAATTGATGGAACCTATCTCAAGGAATTAAATAAATTACTTAAAGCAGATCTGCTCATCCTTGATGATTTTGGACTTCAAGCCTTCGACAATCATGCAAGAGAGACCTTAATGGATATAATCGATGACCGATACAATAAAACATCTACCATATTATCCTCTCAAATACCAGTATCTGCATGGTACGATATTATAGGGGAAGGAACTATTGCTGATGCAATCCTGGACAGGATAGTAAACTCCTCACATAGGATAGATCTCAAAGGAGAATCATTAAGAAAAAGAGTTCTGAAAAACGAGTAATATTAATTTTTTATATAATTGCATGATCTTTCAAAGTGGCACTGTTTGAACCGAAATCAGTGGCACGGTCCCTCCGAAATAGCCAATTGTATGTGTTTTTAATAACCAACCCTTTTAGAACCGACCTCAAGCAATACAGAGCTAATATGGTGGTTAAACTATCAAATCCAACGCATTCTACTATGGTCTTGACTAAAGCTGCCTTATATGGACTTAAAAAAATATATAAACCCGGCTACCAGTACAAAAAAGCAGGGGTGATTATAATGGGCATTTCCCCCGCTTCCGAACGGCAACTTTCTTTATTTTCAGAAGAAGATCCCCGACACCCTTTGCTAATGAAAACTATAGACTAGCTAAACGAAGCAGAAAACGGAAAAGTAAAATTTGCCGGAATGGATCTTGGTCGCACCTGGAAGATGAAACAGGAAAGATTGTCAAATCGATACACCAGCAGGATCGATGAGATTATTAAGATAAAGTGTAGATAGATAAAAAAGAAGCGTTCATTCTAAAATTTTATTAGAGCTTTTTTTGGACTATAACATTATAAAGAGTTTAATATCATATCTTTAGTAGAATGAAAACTCTTTGCTTAATTTTTTTATTTATACCCTTAAACTTTTTTGGGCAGGAAGTTTATAACTCTTTTCTTACTGAAACTTATCCCAACATCTACAGGTCAGAATTAAATTGGTTGACCGAAGAATCGTTTTTTGAACCCAATGATGTAACTATTGTAACCGAAACAAACCAAGGCAAGGATATAGAAGTTTTAAATATCCAGGAAACCCAAATTGTAGATGACAGACTTATATTAATTTGTGAAAACAGAAGTAAACGTAAAAGAACAATTGTATTCCCTAAAGAACAGGAGGAATTTTTGTACATAGATTATTATTACCACTCCCCTACAACCAATGAAGAGATCCAAATAAGGTTGCACCTTGAAGAAATGCAAACTGGCCAGGGAGAACCTATAAAAATTAAAGTTGGGTAAAAATAACAAGTAATGATAAATTTCTGATATTTTCTAAAAGTGAAATGGCCGAAAAATATCATTATGAATTCCTGAACTAAATGAAATCAAATATGGAGTGGTTATTTAGTTTTTTCGAAGTTTTGAATAAGTGATGAGACGAAAGGCTTCTTAGGCTCCTTTGCTCCCTAGGCTTGATTGGTTGTCTAAGGTGAGTTTTGCTCTGCAAAGTTTTTTATTACATTTCTGGACTTAATAAAATAGATAAAACTCATTATCTCAACAATTGGGAATTTATTAAATAGCAATTCATAGAATTATGGCAAGCCCCTCCGCTTAATCTCCTTTAACCAGGCCTCAAAAGCATCCCAGTGTGAAACATTCCATTGGGCGCTCAGGTAGTACTTCCCGCCATAAACATCCTTGTAATATCTGTTATAGCCTTTGTGATCAGCCCGACCCTGGGTAATATTTCTTAATACAGGGTATCCTGCATTAAAGACCCTCTTGGAATAATCTGGACTTTGCAGGGCCTGAATATCATTAGAGTTTAGCTTATTTTCGGCAAATACCTCTCTAAAGTTCTTTTGTACATATTCTCCGATTTTAAGTCCGTCTTTTGTTCTTTTTGAATCCAGATTATCGGCCCTGTTCCGGGAAGTATGTATCACCGATGAATAAGAACTTTCAAAATCCTGGAAAGAGCTTCCCTTGGAATTAATCTCAAATTCATAATCATCCAAAATCTTTGCTACCACCCCGGGATCATAAAATTCACTGAGTTTTTCTCTTACCCAATCTGAAATTTCATCCTTGAAATCGGGATCATTTATCCTGGTTTCAATTGCTTTTTTCTTTTGCTCTTTTTCTAATTTATTTAAGCCCTTCTGAATATAGGAATTAACGGATTCCCGGATATTTTCAGATTTTTTAAACGTGCGAACAAAGTCTTCTCCTTTTTCAGAGGATTTTCTTAGTGGAACTTCTTCAACAAGGTAGATTTCATTCACCAATGATTCCGGCATTTCAGTATAAACCTTAAATTTATCCCCTACCAAAATTCCAACAGGCGTCCTGAGCATCCTCATATAAGATGCAAGCTGACTTCTATGGCCCGAAAAATTTAAATCAGCTGTGGGTTTCTTTATTTCAATAACACAAACAGGTTCAGCATTACTGTTTCGAATTATTATATCTGGGCACATTCGATTAGCCGCTCCAAATTGAATTGATTCCCTAACAGTAAGTTCCTTTTTATAATGGCTCCACCCTAATTTCTCAAAGACTCTTATAACTTTGTTTTCGTAAATCTGTTCAGAAACATTGGAAGGAATTGTTTCAGTTAAAATAAAACATATTTCTTCCCACAAATCCTTATCCATAATTTCTGGTCTTTTTTGATGATAGATTATTAAATCCCATATATTTCAACAATTTTTCCTTCTTCATTAAACTTATACCGTACCTCGCTACGAGTTGATTTTTGATTCTTGCTTTCGCGCAGCGTATAATTATAATCTGTATGAAGAATATAATTGAATTTATTCAATCTCTCAATTTCAAGTATTCGGTTGGAAGCACTCAGAATAATATCCCAGGAATCGGTATATTGCTTATATAGTTCCTCTTTGGTTGGATAAGACACATTCCAGTACCTTTTCATATTAGGACTGAAAAATGAGTTGATTTCCTCAAAATTTCTGCGTTCCTCGGCATCGAGCAGACCTCTTATTTTATTTGAAAAATCTATTTTCTCTTCCACTTCTGTATTAGCAGAAGCGGTAGGAATGCTCTCAGATTCACCTGGAGTTGAGGCTAACCTTGTTTCGGCTTCCGTCAGCGGTATATCCTTGTAAAGTTGCACCAGGTTTTTTACTCGGCACCCCAAAACTAAACCCTTGGTAATCTCTTGTTTTAGCAAAGTTCACCGCGATCAAATCTCCCCAGGAGTTAAAAATGGGGCTGCCGCTTGAACCTCCCAGAGTTGGTATAGAATATAAAATCCTATCTGAATCCGGATCCTGGCTAACATTACCTGTTGTGAATTGCGATTTAACACCCTCTTTGGTTTGAGCAAGATTCACCCCCTGATTATATCCTATCATATAAATATCCTCGCTCATTTTTACCTGCGGTAGTTCCTCCAGTGACGGAAGTTTAAAAAAACTGGTGATTTCTGCAGGCGTTCGTTTATTCTTCAATTGGATAATAGCAAGGTCTATTTCCTCCCTTTCCGATTTTCTGATCGGTATACAACTTATATAATCATCATCATCCTCAACAAAGGTATTGTCATAGGCAATTGAAAGGTCCACCTGAACAAGTTCAATTTTAGAAGCTCTTTCATTAAATTCAAGTTTCGGAAAAACCTCTTCTATCACCTTATTTTCTTCTTGTAATTCCTCATATTCTTCCTCTAATTCACTGCGTTCACTATAACCCAGGTAATCAAAATATTCATTATAATAGCTGGAAAGTTTTTCCATTCGCTCAGTATTAGAGGTATAGTCAGCTTTCATCTCATTTCTAAGATTCGAGATATAATCATCAATAAGTTGGAAAACCCGAAAGTCCCCTTCCGGGTAGACTACATGTCTGTTTGTGGCAATCTTCCCTTCGGAATCGATAAAAAATCCCGAGCCATAGGCGATCATTGAATTATCCCTGGCTTCCTCTTCCTCCATAAAAAGTTCAATCCCCTCAGGGCCTTCCGTAAAGTAAAATTCTAAATCATTATCAAGAATAGCTTTATGGTAATATTCATTCTTAATTAAAACTACACTCCCTCTGTATTTTTCATATAGTTCATCAGGAGACGGCGGCTTTTTTTCACAGGAAACCAGAAAAAAAACCATTGTAAAAAACAATAGTGCATTTCTCATATGGTAAAATTTTTAAAGAATAGTGTAGGGTATCCCTATAAAAGTACTAATTTTTTCTTAAAATCGGAATATCTAAAACCATCTTACCCCCATATCCCTTTAACCATGAGTAAATGATCGATCAATTCTTACCTATTAAATAGAAGTGATAAAAAGGCCCAGTGCCATTTATTTTTGGAATTATAAATTAAAATTAAATCCGGCGAGACGGCTCTCTCGCTGCGCATCGCCGTCCGCCTAAAATATTATAAACAAGTTAAAAAAAAGTAGTGCAGCCTATGTTATTGGCCACACTACTTTCATCAACCCCTAGATTAATACTTAAGAATTATCATCTATTGTAGCATCGGGCGCATTCTTTTTTACCGATGCGATTCCGTTCTCCATAGCAGATACGGTAGTATACACTTCGCTGGTACCAATAACCTGTCCGTTGGTGGATTTCAGGTTAAATCTATGCCCTGTGGCCGTTTCTTTTCGTTCAAAACGTTCATCAGACTGGGAATTGGTGCGAACAGATTCTATCCCATTCATACAGGAAGGCTTCGCTTTGTAGCCTTCACTGCTTAAAATAACCTGGCCATTTCCGGCCTTTAGGTTAAAACGGAATTCCCCCGCTTTGTCTTTTTTAATCTCAAATTTACCCATAATAGTAATTGGTTTTTAATATTCTTTTTAAAGATAATAAAATTGAGTAAATGAAAACATTGCCAATGCTCTGATCCAAACTTACCAATGAGACTGTAGACTAATTCCGCTTCACATTTCCAACCAAAAAAAGCTACTAGCTAAGGACTAAAGACTACCAACTAACCCCGGCGAGATGGCTCTCTCGCTTCGCACCGCCGTCCGCCTTAACTATACCAGTAAATTTCTCCCGGGGCAAGCCCACGGAGCATTATATAGGAGAACACGTTTTCAGACTTTAAACATTTACTAACGAGGCAAGCCTCGGAGTATTTACCCCCTTAGAATAAAAAAAACCCTGAATTTCAGGGTTCAATACAATTTAACTTTACCCTCAAATACCTGTCTAGCTACTGAATATCCAGTAAGCTACAAGCAGGATCCCCAATAAATAAAAGGATAAAAACAAAAAGAAAATAAATCTCGGCGCGTTTTTGGCCTTTTGTCCTTGAAAACTCCAGTAATTCTTCCAATTCCCCATAATTAGAAAACTTAGTTGATAGATCTTAGTTCTACAAAGATAATTATTTTTAAGGTTACTTTAAGATTTTATTTAGGTAGCATTAACATTAAAAATATAAAATATTACTTCTAAACTATTTGTTAAAAACATAATTTATAGATAATTATTTATTATTATAGGGCTGCAGTAGAGCTATCTTACCGTTTTTCAATAAAATTTTAATGTTTTTGTTAACTTTTATTTAAGAATTGTTCCTTTTATATATTTTTATGCCCTGGTTTGAGTATAATCATGAAGATCAGTCTTTTATAATTTTGAAACTGCAGACTGTTCTTTAATAAAAATAACTGCTATGAATTTCATTTTAATCGATGATGATCCGGTAACGAATCTTATCAACAAAAAGATTATTCAAATAGCCTGTGGAGATAAGGTAAAAACTATCACCACCTTCCTGAATCCGGAGAAAGCCCTCGAATATCTTAAAACGATTCCTTTTTACAAGACCGGGGAATACATCCTATTCTTAGATATAAATATGCCTGAAATGAATGCCTGGCAATTTCTTGATCATCTCGGTAATCAGAATGATTTTAAAATTAATATTCTTTCCTCTTCCATAACCAATGCCGATCTAAATAAAGCAGAAAACCATAAATTGGTAAGAGACTATATCTACAAACCTCTTTCAGTTCCTAAATTAAAAAATGTATACACCAATCTCTGGGAAACAAGCTTAAGTGCCTGAGACTTATCTGAGAAAATTAGGAGCAGTCGAACTAACCAATAACAGCAGGTAATTCGGTGCACGGTTGCCAAAGCTTTGCACAAGAACCGTTCTTCTTACTTTGTTTTCGCTTTGCAAAGGTGTCGCTTACCGAGCGCTTCTGCTTTCTAAAACACCCGTGGCCATTTCATAGATTAAACTCCCTAAGAATTAGAGTAAAAAGGAGCTTCCAGACTAGGGGCGAAAGAACCACGCCCCATTAAATTAGTTCGGCAACAAAAAAACTGCAAAACAGGTAAATATAATGTTCCGCGGGTGCAGGTCAAGCTCTGGTCATTTGGGTCTCAGCTGAAATTTCGATCAGCAAACTTGCGTTTGCCAATCTTCATATCCAAAACATGAGGATAGTATTTCCGCCAGAAATCTTACAAGCTGGCTATGCATTTTGGAAGAACAGCTTTCTTTTTTTTATTTTTTATTTTGAAAAATATTTCTGACAGGTGGTCTTACACCTTACACAATAGTATTCCCTGAACAAACCTAAACATCAATCATTTATATTCTTCGATCACAATAGTGATTCAAAACAAGTTTTTCTTTTAACAAATCTTAGCATTGATTCACAAAAGAATAAATATTAGAAATCTTTATTTATTTATTTCAAAACGGTGCATTCTCCCCCATTCCAATTTCTGTTACTCTCCAGCTTCCATTTTCCCTAATTAGCTTAAAAGTTTCCGGTTGTTCTTCGTAGGCTGTGGTAAATTTTACCCAGGCTATATCTCCGTTTTCGGTTTCCTGAAGTACATTAAAATTAGAATTTTCGTTACCAGCCGCCGGGAACATATCCTGGATATTCATAAAGGCCTGATAACTTTCTTCTGTGGTATATTCTTTCAAGGTTGGAAGATCCTTTTCATAAAAACTTTCCACCACTATTTGAGCGGTTTCGGTGTAAGATTTTTCTGCTTCGGCACAAGCCATAAAAATGACAAAAACTGCCAGGGATAATATTCTTTTCATCGTATTCTTAATTAGGATTATTAACAAATCGCTTTTTTATTTTAAGTTTTATATCTCTTTCGCCTTGTTGCTCTTTTAGGTCAATTACTACAATTTTATCTTCAGCAATGGAGAATTTGGGTAGAACGTATACAAATCGATTGGTCTTTTTCTGAGGAATTATCTCCGGTACCAGATGTTTATATACTGGAGAAACAGGCAATTTCTGGATTGACTTCTTTCTTCCCTGTTTCCTTGTTTCCACAGAAATATCCAAAAAGGCAGGTTCGTAATCTATGGGAGAATTATTATTAATTTCCAGCACAAAATACAATTCCGAATTATGGAACACTATATTCTGAATTTTTAATTCCACTCCATCTTTGCGCTTTCTCAGCTTGCCAATTCTTTGTTTGCTTCTTAATAATTGTGAACTAAAATCGTGGTAATAGGGATCTTTATCTGCTAATTCTTTTTCAGCTTTAGAATCTGAAAACAATACCTGCTCCTCAATGAGTTTCTCAGAAAGATCTGGTATCTCATTCCCGATTTTACCTAGTTTCTGCTATAAAATAATTTAGTTTTTCCAGCTCTTCGGAGTACTTTACAATATACGAAAAAATTGAACCCGCTGTACTGATAACCAGCAAATTACTCACCTCTCCTGGAATAGCCTGCAGCAATCCCAGGTGTTGTTCTTTTTCCTTGTTGTAGGTGAATACAAATTCCTCTGAACCTGTTATCCCCTGCCTTATCGGCTCCGGGAAAATCAGGGCAACATTCATTCTATCGTTGGCATAGATGGTATCTAAATCTATGGTGTTTTCCTGGGCCATTCCCCTTACGAAAGCGGCCATTACAAATACGAAAATCAAGATCTGCTTTTTCATAATTTCTATTACTTTTAGTTTCTTTTTAAAATGAGTTTATAATTATTGGTGACCTGCACCTTAATATTTCTATTGTTTCGCTGAAAAAGTTGCTTAAGCCCTCCTACCTGTGGTACTCCTGCAACATTTATGTCTTGGATAATATCACCTATCACTTCCTTACTGGCATCTGCTCGAATATTATTTTCAACATAAATCCCTTCACTCCCATCCTGGAGATCATAAGCTTTTAACTTTACGGGATAATGCGCTATGTGTTCAATTTCAATCAAAGCCCTGTTCGGTTGAAAACTGATGAATCCATAAACAGGAGTGTTTGCAGGGAACTGGATATTATTGATCATAGTGCTATGTTTCAATCTCATCTTTAAGCGGTACCCGGCCTGAACAACCTGGTTACCATCTACTTCAACCATAATAGAAATATCAGTATGATGAGTTTTTGTGGTCTCCTCCTCTACTGGAAAAGTAGAAGCATAAAATAATTGATGCGCTAGCCCCATTTCCTGTGGTTTTGGAGAAGCTTGCGACGGATCTGGAACCTCCTGAATATCCGCTTCAAATTGTGTATCCCATTCTTCTTCATAAAATTCATTTTCAAAGCCATAATCTTCGTAGTTGTTAGGATTGTGTTCATAAATGCTATCTAAGATTCTTCCCTTTTCTCGCTGCGGAAAATCAGGATCATAATACCCCATAGAATCCAGGTATTTTTCATCATAAATGCTTGGAGTTGTAGTTTCCCTCACCTCCTTTAAAGCATTTAGCGCATCAAGCTTAGATTTAAAATCTTCCTGCTCTTGCTGAAGTTCGGGCACTAGAGTGTTTTTTAATTCCGAGGGTTCTTCACTAACCTCTCCGAAGATTAGTACACTGTAGGCCACTATAAATAATACAATGGTGGCTAGTACAGCGCCAAAGACAATTTTCTTTTTATCAATTTTCATCGTTCAATTTTTTTAAGGTGTTTTCGAAATAATTGGTAATCAATAACCCGTGGGTATTGTTTGGAAAGTTTCGGTCTACGTTTATTAAGTTCCCCGATGAAATAAGTTCATACTTAGTCTACTATTTTTCCACGGTTAATTTCAAAGACCGTCCTGGTCTTAAAAGTGTATGGTTCCATTTCAATATTTACCTCCGATTCTATGCTTATTACTTTCTGCACCAGAGAATACTGCAGCAACCTGTTATAAACTCCATCGGCTTTCTTTTGCTTAGTAAACATTATCTACAGAACTGTTACCAAGCCATAGGGCTTTTTCCAGGTTACGCTCATAGTTAGTAGCATCGATATTGTAGAAATAGGTATGAAAGAGATCCAGATGGGCAAGAGCTTCCACCTCCAGGTTTTCCTTTTGAGTAACCCACTTTAACGGAATTACGCTTCCGTCTGTATTTATCGCAAAAGCATTATTCAAAGCAGAGCGATGAATATCAAAAACCATCCATCCAAAATATAGACTGGAAATTACTGCCCCACATACGGCAGTGAGGACTATAAATCGGTTTATTTTTAAAACTGAGTAAATACTTCTATATGGTGTTTTCATTTTCTTATTATTGGTCTTATACTAATTCAAATTAACTCTTGGAGTAGCTGGTAATTACCCCTTCACTACCCTGTAAAAAGTCTTATCGTAAAAGAGGTAGCGCGGGTGTAGAGCTTAAACTTTAGAAATACGATAAATGCGATAGATCCTGCCTCGACTATAATTCGAATAATATTATTGTCAGTAGATGAACCCAGCAGATTTGACCAAAAGTTGGTATTGATCTCTGCATATAAATTATTGACAAATACATTCACGAGGAAAAAAGCTTAAGCACCAACATATAAACTGCGGCATATAACCTAAAGAAGTTATAGGCCATCCCCCTGAACTTTTCAAATACTGCAAGGCTAATCACCAGGGGAAAGAAAGCCTGCATAATCCCTAAAAGGAAAAAGCGTTCGGCCAGGAATAGTGGATAGATAAATAAATCTATCACCCATAAAAATAAGCCTACCACAAAGGAAATCACCTTTACCGGGTAAAGTGGCGTTACTAAGGCTTCATAAAGCAAAGCCATTGCTTTTTTAGCTACTTCAAGCGCGCCAACTTCCTGTTCAATATCTATATCCTGTAGTTGAAGTGGAATAAGCGCTAAAGTGGTATCTGCATATTCAGTTTCAATACTTACCAGTATTCCATCGAAAACACTTAAGATTTGGGTGGAAAAAATAACGAGAAGTACAATTGCAAAATTCTTTGCCAGCTCTCCGGGGCTCAAGCCCCAGGTATATCCATCATTATCTGCAATCCCTTCATTGTATTTTTTCAGAATATTTACAAGGAAGAACATCACAGCCAGTGACTTCATTCCGGCGATTGTATATTGGGAAAAGTCACTACTTTTAATTGTTTGGAAAACCGCGTCTACATACTCCAAACCTATTCCTAAAAATATGCCCCCTGTCATTTTTAGTAATTTATAGTCCTGTTATTGATCTTATCCTGCATCTCTCTAAAGGAAATGATGTCGTTATAGCGTTTTGTTTTTAGTGTGATCTCTGCAACCATTTCTTTAGATTGTAGTTCTCTTTCCCTAAGTACTTGCGCCCTTTCTGCATCACTCATTTTAAAATAGTCACTGGTTAAAATCTTATCGATAAAATCAAGATCTTCCAGGGAGTTTTCCATAATGGCGTTAAAAGAATCGGAGATTCTGGCAATCTCTTCCGGTTTTATATATGGGGAATTAAGTATTTCCCGTAAATCATCCCGAACCGTATCAAAGAGGATCTGGTTATTGCGGGTGAGTTCCCTTACTGCTTTTAACTGCCTTATCACATCGTTTACCCGCTCGATATTCTCTTTCTGCGTCCGAAGAAATTCTACGGTTTTCAGCAGTTGCGTGGTTTGCTTTGCCGATTCAATTAAGGATTTGGCGAGGCTGATAAAATTGGTATTGTCATACACCCAAGCATCCCCTGGCTCATAGCTGGAGTGTGCACAATTAAAACTAAAAAACCCATCAGCATTAGTGTTGTAATCTTCTTTTTCATGACTTTATGTTTTAGAAGTGAATTCCTGAATTGCTTTTTCCATATTTCCATGTTTTTCATAGAGCTGCAGGATGGCTTCGTTCTCTTCGCCATCCGTGAGGTATGCTGCGTATACTTCTTTGGGAACTTCCAGCCGAAAAACGTTGCTCTGCTTCCCAATCTTGATAAAGATCTCTGTGTACTTTCTTTCCCCTATGAAGTTGTTTTTTATTGATTTAAGCTGATTTAAATCGTGACTGGAGAGGTTTAATCTCTTTTGAAGCTCCTCGTAGCCTTTTTCATTGCGAAGGCTGTAGATCACCTGTGTATTTTCCAGAATACTGGCAGAAGTCGAGTTATTAGGAAGCTGATTTATAGACTGAAGAACTATTCCAATAGCACCATTCTGCTTTCTGATGGCCTGGTAATAAAACTCTACGCTTTCTAATACATTTTCAAACTTTAGCTGCTTTGCGAATTCATCAAATAAAATAATTCCTTTCTCTGCCCTGTTTTTCCAAATGGTCCTTTGAATGGCCGATTTAATCAGTTTTAGCATTACTGAAAGTATTTCTTTATTATCCTTCACTTCATCTAATTCAAAAACTATTAAGCGTTTGTCTTCAATCTTATAAGTCTGGTCCTCACCTACTTCAAATAAGAAACTGTAAATTCCATTTTCTACATATTCTGACATGATGTGCAGGAAATTATTGATGTTAAAGTAATCCGGATGAATCTTAAGGTAATCCAGCAGGTCTACCCTATGCCGCTCGATATATTGATAGAAGCTTTGGAGCGAGTACTTTCCAGTAAAATTTTCATAGTAATCAAGCAATATCTTTTTTATTGAAACAGATTGCGCTTTTGTAACCTTAAAATCTGAAGCAAATAATTCAAAAAGAAACTCAGACAGGTCCTCAAGCCTATCAGCAGTGAGATCACAAGGACTGCTTATATAGAAAGGATTAATTCCGAGGCTCTTTCCGTTCTCATAGCGCAGGATGGTGTAATCATTAGGATAAAGCTTTGCAAACTTGGTATAGGACCCTCCAAGATCAATGATTACCAGGCGAACTCCACTTTCAAAGTATTGTCGAAGTATATTGTTGGCCAGAAAAGATTTACCTTCTCCTGTAGGGGCGAAGATGGCAAAATTCCTGGCCTTTATTCTTTTCTTACTTTCATCCCACACATCTTTTAAAACCGGGATGTTATATTCCCTGTCATTAAAAATTATTCCTTTAGCATCTGATTTATAATTGCTGTTATTAATAAACAGGCATAGAGCGTGCTTTAGATCGGTTACATAAAGATCCTCATTAGAGAAATTTGAAGAAAAACAGAAGTAGCTATTCAGAAAATAATTCTTGCGCTCCTCCCCTTTTGGATAATAAGGAACTATGTCCAGGAGTTTAAATTCAGTTTTTATCCTGGCATTAATCGAAGAAAGATTACTACGATCTTTATCCCAATAAATCACATTTAAATGCCCACGGATAATTCTGGAGGTGTCATCGTTATTTATCTGGTCCAGAATATGCTGGATTTTCTTCAATACCACTTTGTTCTGTGAACCAAAATTTGAGCTCTTATTGAGTTCTTCTACTTTCGCATCAAGTAGTTTTCTCCATTTTTGGCGATCATCGAGGTAGATGACCTGGTTTACAATATGGTTTTCCTTTAAATTAAGTCCCAGTCCGTCAATAAAACCCTGATGAAACACAAAATCGTCTGAGGTAAACTTATCGTTGGTTTTGCTACTTTGAACACTTTCTCCAAAGCACAACTCACTGTTTACCGCCAGCACGTCAAAATGATTGTCACCTATACTGATGTTATTTTTATCCAGTAAAATATTGGTATCAAATCCTTCCTGAAAACCATTAAAATATTTAGTGGAGAGACTATTAATTTCTTTCTCAGTAAGAGGAATAAGCTCCAGCTTTCGGCTATTGTTTAAAAAAGAAACCGCATCATTTACTGAATTCTGAAATCTCTTTAAGTTATCATCCAGGTCTCCAGGAACATTCCTGCTCACTTTTTTAAAGGGATTTACATATTTTGGATGATTGAAAGATTTGTTCTTTGTATGAATAAAGAAGAAATAACTACGATGTTCTAAATGTTCCCTGCCTTTGAAATAAGAATGGGTAGCTTTTTCCAAAAATGTATGGTTTGGTAATTTCTCTGCCGAATAGTTTCTTTTAAAATAAACATCCTGTTTATGAACTACTGTTCCCGTGGGTAGCGATTTTAAGGATTGAAACCAGGCACTATGAATTTCTTCAAAATCATTTTCTGATAAACTATAGATCTCCGGTAATACCGTCTCAAAAGCCAATACTACATTCCCATTGGCAGCAAAAACCATATTTCCATGTGTATCAGCGATGGGTGGTGTAGAAGAAAGATTAATCTTGCTCATAATGAAAGTTGCTTAATCGTTTAGAAGAAATAGTTTCAGGAAAGACTTTTGAAACCTGGAAGACCTGCGGATTACTGGTTAGCCTTGTCAAGCCGATATACAGCGTACAATTGAAAATAAACACGCTAATTACCGCTCAGAGACTGAAAGAAAATATGATTACCAGCAGTGATCCTACCACGGCTATCATCATAAGGGCAAAGAGCGAAACTTAGCAATCCCCAGATCATCGCTCTTTTCCTAATGTTTCTATATACTTCGAAACTTTTCATTACACTACTATTCCAATCAGGTAGGTAAATATTCCTACAACCGCTCCTGCAATAAGCGTAAAGACCAGCACCCGGGTAATTCCTTTTTTGAGATCTGCATTTTCACCAAAGAAGTGACCAGCATTAAATAGGAATCCAACAAGAAAAATAACCCCGAGAATTATGGGGAAAATAGCTCGAATAGTATCGGCTATGTCTGCAACTGAATTTTCAATGCCGCCAATTTGTGCAAAGAGCGGATAAGAAACCAGTGTCAAAAGGACTGATGAGTAAATTGTTTTTTTCATAATGTTCGTTTTTTGATCTGCCAAAGCAGAATTGATTGATGATGACCAATTGATGATTAATTTTTGAGAAATTTATTATGAAAGGGAAAGTCTGAAACAAACTGCCCAAACTTTAACGCGAATTGATGTGAAACGCGATAAGATTTTTATAAAAAGGAAGGATTCTTTGAATTTTGTTTAAAGGGCAACGGACTTAAGAGCCTGGAAAAGAGGTAAGATATTTTTTAAGCCAAAGAATAATTGGAATCTAAAATTAGCTTGGAATTACAGCAAAACAGCATTTATCCGGAAGATTATTAAATTAAAGATGTTCATTATTTGCGATATAATTCGTTTTTAACTAAGACTTCAATTTATTAGGTTAATTAACTACTTTAGCGACCCTAATCAATCTTTACAGCAACAGAATGGCAGAGGAAAGCAAATTTCTTCCATTTTTTAAATATATTGATCAACATGGTTTAGAATTTACAAATTCTATAGTCAATGGCTTTTTATATGCTACTGCTGGAATTTTGTTTAGTCTAGATAAAAAGATTTTCTGGGAAAAAGTAGAATCTCAAGATATTTCTTTGGGATTATTAATTTTTGGATTTTTAATAAATATTTACTTCTACACCAACAATCCAAGAAAAGCAAGTCAAATTTAGAACTGAATGAAGCAAATACTAAAAATCAAGAGGAAATCCAGCTTTTAGAAAATCAAATTCAGAAAATTCACAGGAATTATTCTGAAATTTTTAATGAACATTTAGCATCGCTATTCTTTAAATTAAAACTAAATGATACAGAAAGGATTAGCATGTATAAATTTCAAAACGACAAATTCTATATAATTGGTAGATACAGCTCAAACCCTGTCCTAAAAGACATAAGACGAACCAATTATGACTCTGATCAAGGTTTAATAGCCAAAGCTTGGCAAAAAGGTGAATTTTTCCTGAACTCAGGAGTTCCCGATTACGGACATAAAGCACGAACAAAGAAAAATGTTCATGACTTTTTCAATAGAATTTCCAAAATAGATAAAGAAGTCTTAGAGGAAATGACAATGAAAAGTAAAAGTTTTTATCTAAAAGCTTTTATGGACTCCAAAGGATTTCAAAGAACGTCAATTATAGTTATAGAAAGTGAAAAAATAAAGCTTTTGAAAAAGAGGATTTAGATAAAGTGATCAATGATGAAGAAAACAAGTTAAACGCTTTCGTTGATAAAATTGAATGGAACTTTCCTAAATTAGATAATGCTCTAAATAGCGGTTTTTAAATATGGAAAAGGTGATTAATATATTAACATATTTATATAGGAACTATCCTAATTCCAATCAATTGTCCTATTCAAGAACAATGAAGATACTATATCTAATTGAATGGAGGTTTGCTATAACCAAATTTGAAAAACTTACAGATATAAATTGGACTCTTACCCGGTTTGGACCTTATTATGATAAACTTATTCAGATTTTTGAGGACTCTCAAAATTTTGATATTATCACAAAATTTGACGATCATAATAACCAGCTTTTGATAATTAAGTTTTTAAGAAAGTCAGAAAAATTACCACTTAAAGAAGACACGGAAGAAGTTATTGATTTTGTAATAAAACATGTGTCAGAATTGAAATGGTCTGAATTGAATAACATTGTTAATTCCACATATGGTGTAATTAATAGTAAATCAAATGAAATTATTGACGTCGTTCAATTAGCTAAGAAATATAAAAACGTTTAATAGCGTAGGTTCTATTAAAAAAGAAAATGGTTAAGCCGACAAGTCCACGTCCTTCGTACTTTGGCCTGGGGTAAAAGAAACCAATGGGAGTATTCCAGAAAGCAAATTCAAAATAAAATACCGATATTGTAGAATTCAATTATTAATATGGCTTTTGAAAGTATAACTGATGAAAGGATAAAAGAATTACTTGAATGTCCAAAAAGAGTAACTAATCCTCAAGCACGAAATAGAAATTTACAGGGCAGGGAACAACTAAATTATACGGTTGTTTCACTAGATGGGTCAGATCATAATTTCGAAATATATAAACGACAAAATTTAAGGCCGGGAATGGAAGATGATTTTTCGTGCGGAATTTCTTGGGTCGCATCTAATGGTGAAACACTTACTTTAAAAAGATATAATGGTTCGAGTCATTCACATCCTAATCATTTAGAAAAAACTCGATTAGATTTCTCTTGCCATATTCATATTGCCACAGAAAAGTATATTTTAGCAAATAGAAAACCGGAAGGATTTGCGGAAGAAACTGATAGATATAATACCCTAGAAGGTGCTCTTTATTGTTTAACCCAAGACTGTAATGTAACTGGTTTAGAAACAACGCCTGATATAACTAATCAAACAAAATTGTTCGATTAATGAACTTGAATAAGCAAATATTAAAAGAGAAATTGTGTTCGCTTATGTGCACAGATGTTAATATCATTCAAAAGAATGATCATTTGCTTATGATTGATACTCCATTTTATTTTTCAGATGGTGACCCTTATCAGATCTATATTAAAGAAATGCCTGCAGGTGTTATCAGGCTTACAGATATGGGGCATACTTTAATGCATTTGAGTTACGAAAATGACATAAATAAGTTCCGGGATGGAACTAGAGGAAAATTATTTGATCTAATAGTTTCAGAGTTTGAACTTTCAGAAAACAATGGTGAATTTTACATAGATGATGAGATCAACAACTTAAGTAAAAATATATTTCGATTAGGACAAGCATTAACTAAAATTAGTGATCTTACTTTTTTAAATCGCGCTAGGGCGGAATCAACATTTTATGAAGATTTAACAGAACAGCTATATCGAATTATTGATTCTGATAAAGTGGTGCAAGATTACAATTTTCCATTAATTGACAATCCTCAAGATTATCCAATCGATTATTATATCAAAGGAAAACATGCACCTCTATTTTTATTTGGAATTCCTAACAGAGATAAAGCTAGGTTAACCACCATCACATTAGAAAGATTGCTTAGAGTAAAGGCTGATTTTGATAGTTTATTAATTTTTTCAGATCAATCAAGTATTCCAAAACAAGATCTAGCTCGGTTATCAAATGCAGGAGGAGAAATGATTGCATCTCTCGATGCTGAAGAAGATATCTCTCGTAAGATTTTAAGGAAAGTTGGATAATTTTAATTGATCTGAGAGTGTTTAGCAGATGTATGAGTTACTATTAGATATAAAATAGCGATAAGCGATTCATGAGAGTTACAACTAATCCTAAAACAACTAGTCTTTAAACGCCCAAATCCACCCAAATTGCAGGATGCTCACTGGCCGAATGGTTTTTATGATTCATACTTGGATATACCGACCACATGGGCCGTTTATCCGGCCAGATGCCTTTACGGTTTAATCCGCTGCTATTAGTTTTTTCAAAAAGTTCCGGAGACATTAACAGGTAATCTTTTTGTCTGATATTAACTCCCATTCGATAGGCTCCTAGACTGTAATACCCTGCATCCTTTCCTTTATCAAAATCCACATTAAAAGATGGATGTTTAGTGACGTCACGTAAATTGGTTGAAAGTAGCAATGGAGAAAGCGAATAACAAAAGGATGGAGTGTTAAGTGTGCCGAGTAAAGCAATATACTTTTTACCTTCATAATATAATTTATTATAAACTTCAGCAATTTTTTCAGCCTGTAATTTTCTAAAAATATCTGAGAGCTTTTTATCTACTGTCTGTTCCTGCAGATGGGTAGCAAGAATCCAAATAGTATTTCCATTAGCGGTAAGTATTTCATATTCTAAAAGATCTTTATCAAAAGCAATTTTACCGTTTTGATTAAAATCGTAAATATGGCTTTGCACCGATTTAATTTTACATCCCTTGCGGGTAAGAATGCCAATTTCCTGGCCTCGCTTATCATTTCCCTGTACCACGAAAATGGTTTGAAACGGTTTGCATCCAAATCGAGGTAGAAACTCCTCGTTAAATTCTTCAAGTGATGCACGATCTTCAATCTCCTGGAGAATTAAAATATCAGGATTCACATCTGCGATTACCCTGGCTTTATTTTCTACTGCCATAGGATCAATTGGATAATTCTGAAGGGCTACCCATCCGTTCCAATCAGTCAATTCAGAAGCTTTTAATTCCTTTGAGTAATTCTTTCCCTTTAAAAAAAGAAAGCCGGATTTCCGCCTTAAAACAGCATATGGTAGTTGATTGCAATTATCTATTCCCACTAAAGGCGACAATTCTCTGATACGTTCATAATCTTCTAAAGTTTTTTTGTTTTTAACCAGTAGATCATCTATTTCAGTCTGCCAGTCATCATTACATTTACTGAAAGGCCTTTCCCTAAAACTTCTGTCCCGATGAAATAGATTCTGAATATTAAAAGTAGCTATTTTCATATTTCCAAATGCTTTGTTATTCAGAAATTTATAACAAAAACACTTGAGTTCTACTCCACGTTTTCATTTTGTGAATAAAATTAAATTGGGGTCTATTAGAGCTTTTTTGATCTCAAATGAGATCAAATTTTATGAAACTAAAGAATTTGTTTGTTAATAACTATAATGGCAAGTCAAAAATCAAAGGTTAAAACCGTCAGTTTCGTAATATTGCAGTTGCAAAATGAAGTATTTGAATACTTAGAAAAAGTAATATTAAGATCTTTTTTACTTTCTCTTATCAATAGTTTTTTCATCAAAAGTGACCAAATTAAAAAGCTGGCGCATTCTGCTTTTCACTCTAACTCCATAACGCTCTTCAAGTTCATCGGAATCTAAATTTGTTGTAGCGTGAGTTTTTATTTTATGATTTAGAAACAATTCATATCGGGAGAGAAGAATTTCTCCCATCACATTGCAATCTTTTCCATAAAACCTTCCCGCTTAGCTCAACACCAAGGTCATCAAAGCATAAATAACTGCTATTCCCGTAATCTTCAATTGTTTTATATCCCAAATGGTGAAAAGTAAAAGCAATATTTCTGCAAGGAATAACCTGATATTCTTTTTGGTGTGGAACCAGATAACGCAATAGCTTAAGAAAGCTAGTTTTTCCACAACCCACAGGCCCGGTTAGTAAAATTCCTTTTGCAGGATTAAGATCGAATTTCTGGCATTTTTCCTGATCTGCAATGATGTAATTGCAGAGTTTGAAAAGTAATTTTTCATCTTTTTTGTATAAGCGAAATTCTTTTCCAAAAAGCATCTTACCTTTTACTTGGAGATATTCAAGCATCAATGGAAAATCATAAAAAACTTCCTTTCCTCTAAATTTTCCAATCTTGTAAACCACTCCGCCTTCTATTATTTCACAAGGGTTTTCCATAGTTCTTTTCTTTTTTAATTTTTAAATAATCAGGATTTTTCATTTTTAAATTCTGCTGAATTTCTTCAGCTTTTTTCATCCAACGCTGAGCTAAAGCCTGCCAGTTTACCACCTGGGTATTTTTATTAATTTTCCAATCTACAGCTTCGTAGTGAAGATAGAATTTGGAAGCTTCATTACCTGACCAGCCATTTTCTTTAAAAAATTTTAAAACTTCAAATTCACTTTTTGGCCAATAAGTTTTATTATGTTTAATATGTTTAATATTGTTTATTTCATATACCGGAGCTATTTCGCTACTCTTACCGGACTCTTCTGCAACCTGTTCTAAAAAAGTCTCAAACTTATCCAGGTCATTTACACTGCAAATTGAATGCTCCTCTACTGCTTGTTCTTCACTAGTCCAAAAAATGGACATCTTAACCTGGCTGCCTTTTAAGGGATTTTTAGAAGGCATATACAAAATGTAATTCCAATCACTTAATTCTCGAATGCATTTATGGTAGGTTGAAAGCGATCCAACCTTTGAAGCTTCCATAATTTCCTGCCTTTGTATATAGAATTGCTTACAAAACCTAAATACATTCCAATACTGGAATAAAGCATAGTAAATACTCACGTGTGAGGGATTTAACCGATTATCTTCATTAAATCGATAAAAAACCGCGGTAAGGTGTTTTATGTAATTCATAATCAATCAGTATTATCTACCTTATACTTTTCCATAACTCGTTGTATATCATCCCAATCATAAAAGACTGTACCTCCTATTTTTGTGTAAGGCAGATTCCCATTTATTCGGATATTTTGTAAAGTTCCCCAACTAATATTAAGTAGTTTTCTCACTTCCCCTGATTTCACGTACCTTTTATGTTTTCCTTTTGATTGCTCATTAAAAAGTCTTTTAAGCTCATCGAATAACTCCAGCTTAAAAATCATTAGATCATCAGTAGTAATTATTTCTTTTGCCATTTTTAAAAAGTTTTAATTTAAAATCCCACCGATGGTTATACTTTTTACACGGCGGGATTTTGTTGATTTGACTTCTATAACAAATTTGAGCAGCTCTGGGAAAATAATTTCACTATCTCTACAGGACTACGAAAAAATTTAACACTGTCTGTAAACAGCAGTAAATGGGTGCAAAAAATCAAAAATTAAATGGTTTTAATTGGAAAAAGTAATTAAAGAAGAAGAGAAAATTAGTTTTCGGAGTTACGTTCACCTACCGAAAATTATAGCTCATTTTCACGGTCTACTTTTTGTTCAAATGCCAGGGTAATTTCGTCCAGGAACTTGGTAATTCTCCCTTTCCTACCCTTAATTTCTGTAAGCTTTTTATAGCAATTACCTAGCTTTTGTTTAAAAATCACTTCGAAAAGGGCAACGATATCAATAATATTGGCAGAACCATTATTTATAGCTCCTGAGAAATGCAATGCATAGATAATTTCAATAAGGTCAACTTTAGCGGCCGTCCAATTTAAATCGTGTGTAAAGGTTAATTCCATTTCGGGGCGCTGGAGTTTAATCAATTCCATTTGTCTCTGTAGAAACGGAAGCAGCCTTTTGTAGACTCTTAAATAAGCTAAAAGAATATCGTGAGAAGTATTGAATTCAGGATCCCAATATAGCGAAGTATCATAGTTTACTACTTCATTTTGAAATTTACGGGTAAAATAAAATTTATCCATACTAGTTTGTTCCAGATCAATATATAGCTGAAATTTCCTGTTACGCTGAAAAAACTTATTGATCTTTTTAATCTTCCTAGATAAATATTTCTTTCTGTATTTAACCGATGAAGTTGATTCAAGTTCAAGCGCATGAAGGTTTGTATAGTAAATAAGCTGACTAAGTGGAATTTGCTTGGCCTCCTTAAAAAAATGTACCTCTTCGTGTAGAGATCTAAATTTGAGAACTCTTATGTTCTTTCTGTAAATTTCAAGAACTTCGCGGCAGTATTTGATAATTCTATTGAATGCAATGAGTCTAGAGGGTGAAGATTCCTCTATTCTTGAAATTTCTTTCAAAAGTTCTTCCGATGTTATTAGAAAATTCACCTCTTGAGTTATAAACCATTCATTAAATTTCAGGTAAAAGAGGTTAGAATAAAAATTGGAAGGATTTCGGTTTATAAATCAAATTGCTACATTTATAAATAAATATTATTAAAAACGCTTACTGGAATATTTTCTGATAGTAATCCTAAAATTCGTTTAGAATGTTTTTCATTAAAAACTAAGCTCATTTATAAATGAAGGATAGCTTTTAAATTATCAGAATAGCGACGAAAAAAATTATAAGGTAGAAAAGAGTGAAGCCAGGTTTTATCCTGAATATAATTAGATTAGAGATATTACTTATTGATCACGTCTCATGTTACTCATCGCAAAACTAAAAATTTTGCTATAAAGCATCACGGTCTCATCGCTACCCTGGTCTTCGTGACCGTAGTGGTAATCAATATCCATTAAAATTGGTATTTCTCCTTGTGATATACTCTGTAATTTAGCTATATACTTCCCACTATCCCACAAAGGAATTCGGTCATCCTGAGATGCTGGCATTATTAAAGTCGGTGGATATTTATTCTCCGAATTTAGATTAAAGTAGGGATCCATTTTTACCAAACCTGAAAATTCCAGGCTATCTTTTACTGTTCCATACTCCAGATAACTTGTACTACTAGTAGTGGCAGATGATTCTAAACCTAGAGGATTTAATCTAGGTACTTCCGCTATGTATGAAGAAAAAAGATCCGGACGTTCATTAACGGCCATACCTGCAGTAATTCCACCTGCACTGTATGTATATAAAGAAATTAATCCTTTTTTGGTAAAACCTTTTTCAATTAATGCTTCGGCACAGGAAATAAGGTCTCTCCAGGAGTTATGCTTCAGGGTTTTCTGCCCCTGTAAATGCCATTCTTTACCCTTTTCTCCACCTCCTCTTACGTGAGGAAATGCGAGAATACCCCCGCGAGCCGCCCAGTCCAAAAAAATAGGATAGAAAAAGGAACTTAAACTTTCTCCATAAGCTCCATATACGTAGATAAACACCTCGTTCTCAGAGTTAAGTAAATTGGGATCATAAATTAGGGATAATGGCACTTCCACTCCATCGTGACTTTTGACCATAATCTGCTCTGCAATAAGATTTTCAAATTCAGGATAGCGAGTTTCTGTTTTCAATCCCTCCTTCTGTAAATCTTTATTTTCTGTAATAATGAACCTGGTATAGTTTGAAATCCAACCATCTAATTCTACTCCAATTAGATTAGTATTTACAGACCCACCAAAAAATGTGACATATCCCGGAACAAAAGGAGTTTTCAATTTGGTTATATTCTTTTCCTTATCCATTTCCCAGAGACTAACTTCAACACCTAACTTAGATTTTGAGTAATATATATGATCTTTAGTAACATTAAATTGGGTAATTGGATTTTCTTTAGATCCTTCTGCAAGTACCTCTGGATTATTAAAATTTGGGGAATGGAATTGGATACGACTTATTTGATTTCCGGTGTTATTTCCCTGCCGAAAAATAAATTCCTCGTCCCTAACTTCTCCCTCAGTGGTGTATACTTTCTGCTCTACATTAAAAAAAGGAATCCAATTTGCATTTCCTGATACTATATCTGAAACTTTAGCAATATATGCGTCATAGTAATCATTGGAATTAGCAGAATATCCAATGATATATTTATCCTGACTGGAACCAATTTTTACTTTTGGATAAAAATCTGCAGGGATAATAACTGTGTTACTATTGCCAAAAATCTTCTTCTTTTTAGCAGGTATATTCCCTAATTTATGAAGAATAGAATATGAATTCTTTTTATAGTCCGGTTTATTTGGATCTACTACTGGAAAATAGAGATAAATAAAACCCGAGCTATCAGGTAGCCATTCAATCCCCCCAAATGATGGATTAATATTGGTGATCACTTCACTATAAAACTTCTTGTTTTTTACATCAAATATTCTAACTCGAGATGAAAAATTTTCATCGGATTGATATCCAATGGCAATTTTATCTCCATCGAATGAGGGTTCTAGATAGGTCACCTCTGTTATATCATCATAATTTCCAGGATCAAAAAGTTCCACCTCATCTGCTGAGAGATTTTTTTTAAAATATAATTTATCTGTACCAGATATATAATCATATTTCATGTAAAAATAGTTTCCTTCCTCATTCACTTTAATCATACTGATTGTTCCGTTCTCACGATTCTGATATTCTTCAAATTTTTCCTGGTAATCTTGCAAAAGATCGTTTTTAGAAAAGTATTCTTCCGCTAAAGAATCCTGGGCTTTTAACCATTGTTTTATTATTGGGTCTTCAAGATTATTCAAATTGGCATAGTCATCTGAAAGAGAGAAACCGAATTCATTTATGGTCCTCACTTGCTTGGAAAGAGATGGGTAATAAGAATGAGTAAAGTTTTGTTGACTAAAAGAAATGTTTATTGATACTAAACTCAAACATAGAATTAGGAGGTGATCTTTGATTTTCATTACTCTAAATTTTGAAAAGCCCGGAACAGTCCGGGCTTTAATTAATACAGATATTTTCTACTTACCCGGCTTAGGTCGTCTCACCTTGTCGCGATCAATTACAGGGTTTCCCCCTCCTTTAATTTTTTCTAAATTCTTTAGAGCTCTTTCCTGGTAATCTTTTAATGTTTTTTTCATGATTGAAAATTTTTAATGGTTAATAAATATATGTTGATACTAAATAACTCCATCAGACAACAATTAGCAACATAGTCATACCTTCCATTTATAAATGACGGTCCACTTTTCTTAAGTTCAACTCCTTTATGAATTTTGAAGGATATATACTAGGTGTTCTTGTAAAAAGCTTTAGAAAAAGATTCACTTGTTTTAAATCCAAACACTTCAGCTAATCCCTGATTACTAAATCTCAAAAGGCTATGATCCTTATTTAACATCCGGACGGCATTTGCTATCCGAAGATCTTTAAGATAATTAGGAAATGTTTTGCTTTTATATGAATTGATAATTACAGAAAGATAAGAAGTATTTGTTTCCAATTCCTGCGCTAGCGTCGACATATCTAATTCCTTATCTAAAAATCTTTCCGAATTTTCGAATTTTTCCAGCTTATTTAAAATATCATTTCTAATATCTTCCGGTACAGAACTTGGATGGTTACAAACTTAGTTGCTCATTTATTATTTTTTTCTTACCATCCCTTCTTCGAGTAAAACTTTCAATTTTCTTTGTATACGGATTGATCTAACAAAGAAGAATATTCCAGTAAAACCACTTAAACCTGCCAATAATCCAACTCCGGTTATTATAGTTTTCTTATTTTCAAGCTGTGCTTCTACTTCTCTTTTTTGATGTTTTAAGTAAGGTATATCATAAGAAGTCATAGCTGCATTAATAACATTTTCCTGCTTAGTGGAATATAAACTATCATAGGTAATTAGCTTCCCAATATATTCTATCTGAGCATGTTTATCATCTTGGTCTATGGAGTTAAGAATTAGTTCATGATAAACATCTTTTACCTCTGAAAAAGGATCTCCCGTTTCGGTAACTATGGAATCAATTTCTTTAAAATATTTGATAGAAATATTCTTATTATTCAGTCTATCCTCAATTTTCCCAAGATAATATAGTTTAATGGCTCTGCTGGTTCCGTCCAGAGAGTCGCTATATTTGAGGAGTGTATCCCTTGCTTTATTATAAGCACCATCATAATAATTGATTTGTGCATCTAAAAGAATGAAATCCTGAAAATTAGATTCGTCCCTTAATGTTGAGGTTAATTTAATACCCTGATTAGCATAGAACCTCGCTGAATCTATTGATTGTAATCGAAGATGTGTTAAAGACAGATTAAATATCAATAATGTGTAATCATCGTAATGTGTAGTCTCAAAATTATCTTCATTTTTCAATAATTTTAAATATTTATTGTAAAGTTCTATCGCGGCGTAATGCTGCCCATAAAGATTCCTAATGGCCGCTATTGCAAGACCAAATTCTCTTTGCTGATCAACATTATTTTTCGTCAAAGCGAGATTATATGCCTTTAGGTAATTGGTAAGTGCAACCTGGAAATTTCCCGATTCGTAATGGAGATGTCCTTTAAGAGCATACCCAATCGCAGGATAATTGGGATGAGTACTTTGTTTAGTGATCTTAATGATAGAATCTGCATATACCAACGCAGGACTAGTTTTTTCTAAAGTTGTTTTATAATAAAAAGCTCTGGCTTTTTCAATATTATTCTTCTCTAATGAGGCTTTTCTCAAGTGAATCTTGATCAATAATCCCAGAGCAGCAGTGTCTTCGTCTATCAATGACTCATATTCCAGATCATGAATTTCTTCATAGGATAACTTTGTCGTTACTTTTTCATTACTCATTTCAAGATTATCCTGAGAATATCCGGAAATAGAAACCATTCCACTTAATGCTAACATTAAGCAAACAAAGATTAATTTATATATTGCCGGGATAGGTGCCATACTTAAATCATATTAGGTTGTCCAAAGCTGTTGAAACTGATAAAAAATACGCTTAAGCAAGGTGACTTCCTCAAGCACTATTTCTGCGGTTCCTATTAATTCTTGATGAATGTTCAGCTCTTTACCATACGAAGTCACTAAACTATCCACATCTATATAAACTACATATGAAGGCACGGTCTCCCTACTGGGAACCTCTGAAATCGAATTAACCCTTGCTTTTATCATTCCCCATTCTCTGTAAGGATAATTGTCCAGTTTTAGATATACTTTTTGGCCTCTACTTATCTGCCCTGCATTTTGAACAGGAACAATACACTTAGCTAACAAATCCTTTCTCATATAAGGAACAATGGTAAACACTACTTCGCCTTCTTCAACATTTTGATGTTCTCCCCAAACCTGATTATAAGAAAGCCTACCTGCAACGGGACTTTTTATAATATTTTTATACTCCCAAGCGGAAATCTCATTAAGAAGATTTTGCTGTGCAAAAACCAATTCAGCCTCCTGAAGACTTAATTTTCGTTCTTCAGAAGTCCTTAAAATTTCAAGATTGTTTTTCGCCCTGTCCTTATCAGCCTGGAGTTGAATCATCTGTTGTTTGAGTAAAGAGTATTGGCGATTCCTTTCGGTAAATTCCAACTCAACATTTTCCAAATCAAATTTTGAAATCACACCTTTTTCAAATAATTGTCTATGGCGTTTTATATTTTCAGTTGAAATTGAAAGACTCTTTTCCATCAATTGAAACTCCTCTTGTTTAGAATTTAAAATTGATACCTGGTTATCAATATTTTGAAGCAAACCTTGCTTCTTAATTTGGTTATAGCCAAGTGTGTTTTCTAAGATAAGGTTGTGATATTCTTCTAAAAACCTGTTGTATGCCGCCTGTAAGGAAATTCCTAGATTTAAGTTTAGCGGAAATTCGGTTAATAATGTATCCGGTGATAAAACCACTGGATAATCTTTCAATAATCTATCTTTGAGGAATGTTATATCTTTTTGGCTTGCAGGATTATCTAGAACTGCAACAATATCTCCTGCTAATATAGAGTCTCCAGGTTTATAATAAATAGTAGAAAGATTTCCGTCTCTTTTCACTTTAATTTCGACAGGAGGATTTTTTGAAGTAAGAGTTACCGATCCTTTTACCACCTGATTAAAAGAAATAATACCTGCCAGAAGCAATACTAGAAAGAAGAAAACAAACATATAGGCTGTACCACGGCGCAGTATATAACCGGGTTCTATATTCAAGGGATTGCTCCCGTTTCTATTATATTCTCTATTTTCCACAATCTCAAATCTTTAATTGGTTTTTGATCAGATTGTGGTAAACTCCTTTATTTTGAATTAACTCACAGTGATTACCTCTTTCCACAATTTCACCCTTATTCATAACCAGTATTTGATCAGCAGTCATGACTGTAGATAGCCTATGGGCAATTATTACTACAGTTCTGTTTTTATAAAAAGAATTAAGATTGTCGGCAATATTTTTTTCATTTTCTGAATCCAGGGAGCTGGTGGCTTCATCAAGAAATAAATAATCTGGATTTTTATAAATCGCCCTTGCAAGTAAAATTCTTTGTCTCTCTCCTCCACTAAGAAGTTGCCCATTTTCACCAATCTTTGTTTGGTAACCCAGAGGTAGTTTCTCAATAAATTCATTTAGATTAACCATTTCCACAGCTTTTCGTAACGAGCTTCGACTCACTGGAATATCCGGTTGTGATTCTGTGATATTCCTCTCAATAGTATCGTTAAAAAGACAGCCGTCCTGCATTACAACTCCACACCTACTTCTCCAAAGGGATGTATTAATATCTCTAAGATCATCATCCCCAACTTTTAAATTACCCTTCCAGGGTTTATAAAATTTCAAAAGCATTTTTAATAGAGTTGTCTTTCCAGAACCGCTTGACCCAACTATGGCAGTGATCTTTCCTTTGGGAATAGTAATATTCAAATCACTTAACAAAGGGGGCAAGGAAGGGTTTCCATATCCAAAACTTAGGTTCCTTAGATGAAGATCTCCTACGGGGATGATATTGTCATACCTTCTTTTGTTATCTTCAGGTGTTTGATTGTGGACCTCAGACAATCTATTAAAAGAAAGCTTGGCGCTCTGGTAATCTGTAAGAAAATTGATGATATTCGATATGGGTAAGGATAAAGAGCCAATTATAAATTGGATGGCCAGCATAGCCCCCAATGTAATTTGCCCTGTAATTACAGCCTTTGCAGACCAGAAAATTATCAAAATATTGGTTAATTCATTAAGGAATAAACCACCTTTAATTTGAGCCTGGCCTACGCTTAAAATCTTTGATTTGATCCTGAAAAGACCATTTTGGTTAAGTTCCCACTCCCCTTTTCTCCTATTTTCTGAATTGTTTAATTTAATTTCTGAAACTGACAGAATGATCTGCAGGAATAAGGATTGATCTTTTCTGTTAAGGTCGAAAAGCTGGTTATCCAAAAGTTCCTTCCTCTTCATAAATAATAGTGACCAACCGAAAAATAAAGAAGTGCCAGTAAAGAAGATAAGTGCAATATGGAGATGAAAGTAAGACAGCACTATTCCGAATATTAAAATAGAAAAGATATCAAAAGGAATATTTAAGCCACGGCTTAGTTAGAAACTCTTCTATCCTTTGATGATCATAGATTCTTTGCATAAAATCACTAAATGTTTTTTGATTCAAAATATGCTAAAGGAAGGCTTAGTAGTTTTCCTAAAAAATCTGAAAGCATCTGAATATTTACTCGGGTACTTATATACAACAGGATCCAGTCTCTGATCACTTCTGATGCAGACCGGGTAAGAAACAAAAAGAACTGTGCTAATAATATAAGGTTGATGAAACCAAAATCTTCATAATTTATTCCATAGTCAACCAGGCTCTGCGTAAGAAATGGAAGCATTAACTGAATAGTGGCAGCAATTACTAAACCCAGGAATAGCTGGTTTATATATCCTTTATAAGGTTTTAGATAATCAAGAAGGAATGCAAGACTATTTTTCTTATCCATTTCCGGAGGTTCTTCGTCCAGGAAATGATTAGTGGGTTCTACAAGAAGAAGTACGCCATGTTCCTTCTCTGCCCCTGCCCATTTACTGATGAATTCACTATGACGGTATTTCAACTTGCCATAGGCCGGGTCGGAGACATAAATGAACTTGTGGTTAACCTTATAAATAATTATAAAATGATTCCCCTCCCAATGTGCAATAGCGGGAAGGGGAATTTCTGAAATTAATTCCTGAAAATTTACCTTGATCCCAACAGATTCTATTCCCAATTTGCTTAATGCTTCAGAAAGTCCTCCCAAAGAAGCACCATCTCTTTGTAGAAAGGAGATTTGTCTTAAATATTCAAGATCATATTTTTTTCCGAAGAATTCAGTGAGCATCTTTAAACAAGATGGCCCACAATCCATTTGATCCAGTTGGCGATAAACGGGAAAATCGATAGTCCTAAACATAACAAATGAAACTAATTACAGATAAATTTAATTTGGAATTGATTAGGTTCCATCTCAAATAATCGCTGATTTATAAATCACGTTCTTTTGGAATAGAAATAGGGGAATATCTTTTCCTATAATGTTTTCTATTATAAGATTTGTTTAATCGAGGATATCTTTAAACCTTCCAATCGATTGGGCAACAGAAATTTAAGAAATAAAATAATATGTTTAAGATATATTTTTATACTATAATATAAATTTTAAAAATCACTTAATGATAATAAAAAGGAGGCTAAACTATAAACTATTTTGCCTCCTTATGTTTGCTCTTTACGATGCAACATTTGGACTTTGAGTGGAATCTTCATCTTTTTTCTGTTTTAGAATTCCACGTAAAGCATTCATGTCCTGACTAATCTTATTTTCTAAAACTCTAGCATAAATTTGAGTTGTAGAAATTTTGGTATGTCCTAAGAGTTTAGAAACTGTTTCTATTGGTACACCATTACTTAAAGTAACCGTAGTTGCAAAGGTATGTCTGGCCATATGAAAGGTCAAATTCTTCTTTATTCCGCATAGAATAGCAACTTCTTTTAAGTAAACGTTTAATTTTTCATTCGTGATTTTAGGTAATAAGGTTCCTGAGACTAGGGTCATAGGATGATCTTCGTATTTCTTTATCAATTCTAAAACGGGATCTAATAAGGGTACTTTAATTGGTGTATTGGTTTTTTGCCTTTTCGAAATAATCCATTTATCCCCGTCAATTCCCATCGAAATATTATTTGCAGTAAGTTTTTTTATATCCACGTAGCTGATACCAGTGTAACAACTAAAAACAAACAAATCCCGAACGCGATCAAGCCTTTCTACTGGGAACTCATAAGTTTCTAGATTTGACAACTCGCCAACTGATAAAAATTCTCGATCTTTTTTCTCAAAAGTATTTTTCCATCGTCGAAAAGGGTCTTTATCTATCCATTCCATATTAAACGCTAGTGTAACCATTTTCCGCAAGCGCTGAATATGCTTCATAATAGTATTATGCCCCATAGCTTTTGGATGCCCTTTCGGATAGTATGAACTCAGAAAATCCTGGAAATCGCAGAGAAACTTATAATCCAATTCTCTTAAATAAACATCAGTTGTCTTTTTTTCTGTCTTTAAAAATTTAAAAATATAACCTTCAGTTATTTTGAAATTTTTAATAGTTCCTGGAGTTAAGGTATGTTCAATTTTTCTAGAATGGTAATCTATAAGATCCTGAAGTGATTTAGAGTTCTCATCTTCTCCTAGGTAAGCAGCTTTAATTAGCTGGGCACTAATTTTCTTACCCTTTAAATTCAATTCCTGATAACATTGGAAAATTCGGGATTTTGCAGAATCCAAATAATGATTTATTTGTTTAGCCTCTGAGGAAGTTCCCTTTACTTTCTTTTTGGAAGAATCCCATAAATCAAATGAAATTTTACGCTTTAAACTGACAAGGACCCTTCGTTGGTTAACAGTTATCCTGGCATAGATAATTCCCTGATTAACCTTTTCATTTGTGGGTTTCACCCAAAAATGTACTGAAAATGTGTTTTTAGTTCGCATTGCTGTCATCTTTAAATTAAACATTTAATATTCAGATGAAGTCAAATCAACAATACAAGTTCAAATATAAGCTTTTACCTTATATGTAACCTCAGGTTACATTTGAAAATTAAGGTAACCTTTTAGTTCTCATTATAATTTGAATACTATCAAATAAAATAAAAACCCAAAACCTAAAAAACCGCGCTAATCATAAGATTTGCGCGGTTTTGATAAGATTTGTTAATCTTAAGAGTGACCTTGCCAGGATTCAAACCTGGAACCTCCTGAGCCGTAATCAGGTGCGCTATTCAGTTGCGCCACAAGGCCTTTTTGCGGGTGCAAATATAAGTTTTATTTTAAATACAGAAAATATCTAAGACGCTTTTTTGCAAAAATATTAGAAGCCACTTCTCCCTGTCTTATCCTACAATTTCAGCACTTAATCCTGCATCGAGTAATTTGGAACATCTGGGTTTAAGATCGGGATATGCTCCCGTTTTTACAGTGCACTGCCCCTTGTAATGTACAAGTATAGAACACTGCTCCGCCTGCTCGGGAGTGTGCTCACAGGCAGCAATTAATGTTTCAATAACGTGATCAAAAGTGTTTACATCATCGTTATATAAAACAATCTCGTAATTCTTTTGCTTCTTGGTTTGGGTTTTTACCTCTTCCAACACTTCTTCTTTCGTGCTCATCTTCTGGTGTTTAGATATAAAATATAAACTACAAAGATATGAATTCTTAACAAAATCACTCCTTAGAAAAACTTAAAGCGACCCAATTTTCTCTCTCAAGTTGATCCAACAGCTCAAGATCATTCTCCTCACACTTCTCTACTATAACTGGAATATCTTCAGTATAAAATCCGCTTAAATAAAGCTTCCCTCCATTATTGAGAGATTGAGAATAGAGCGGAATCTGGTCCAGGAGAATGTTGCGGTTAATGTTCGCAATGATCCTGTCAAACTTCTTACCTTCCAGTAATTCAGCACCGCCTTCATAGACTTTGATAAGCTCGCAGCCGTTTCTCTCTACATTTTCAAGAGTATTCAGGTAGCACCAATTATCAATATCTATCGCTTCAATATCAGTTGCACCTTTCATTTCAGTAAGGATCGCCAGGACACTCAAGTTCCACAACCCATATCCAGTACTTTCTTTCCCGTCCATTCTTCCTTCAGTATAAACTGCAGCATCATATGAGTGGTTGCATGATGGCTAAGTACCAAAAGACATTTTAGGCTCTATGACGATATCATATTCGGTATCTGGTTTTTCGTGGAATGGTGCCCTTACTGAACATTTTTCGTCCACTATAATTGGGTTGAAATTCTTCTCCCATTCACTGTTCCAGTTAACCTGCTCAATTTCCTGGGTAGTATAACTTATTTGAAATTCCCCTGACTGCAGAATGTGGATACCTGCAAAAATTTCTTCATCAAATTCTTCTGAAGGAATATAGGCTGTTACCCCATCTTCATTTTCAACAAAACTTTCAAAACCAGCATACCCTAACTCTGCAATAAGAATTTCAGAAGCAGGTTGCAAGGGCTCAATCGTAAATTTATATTCCAGGTAATTAGTCGGCATTTTCAAATGAATTTACTATTGCAAGAAAGTCAATAGCTTTAAGGCTGGCTCCTCCTATTAACCCACCGTCTACATCTTCTTTTCCAAAGATCTCCCTGGCATTATCGGGCTTTACACTACCTCCATAAAGAATAGAAACAGCATCAGCAGTGGATTGATCGTATTTTTCAGCAATGATCTTTCTAATATAAGCATGAACTTCCTGAGCCTGATCCGGAGAGGCAGTTTCACTAGGTTCCAATTGCCCATACAGGTTCATAGGCTAAAATTACTTTGTCCCAATCTTCTTTTGGCAGGTGAAAAATTCCTTTCTCCAGTTGGTCCTTCACAACATCAAAATGTTTTTCAGCTTTACGTTCCTTTAGCTCTTCTCCAAAACAGAATATTACAGTCATGTCTGCCTCTATAGCCGCAGAAACTTTTTTTTGCTAAAATCTCGTCATTTTCGTGGAAATAGGCACGACGCTCGCTGTGACCAATAATCACTGTATTAACTCCTGTACTTTTCAACATTTGTGCAGAAACTTCCCCTGTAAAAGCTCCATTCTTTGCATAGTGCATATTTTGTGCTGCAACTTTAATGGGAGTGTCTTTAAGGGTTTGAAAGGTGTGGTACAAACTTGTAAAAGGAGGAGCCACGTAAACTTCTGCTGAAGGTTCCTTTACCAGTTGCATTTTTAAATGGTTGATAAGTTCTGAAGTTTCAGCAAGGTCATTGTTCATTTTCCAGTTTCCTGCAACTATGTTTTTTCTCATAATGTGGATTAATTTTGGTATTATTAGTATCATCCTGACTTCTCCGGAATCTCTTCCTGAAGAATCTAAAGTTGCCACAAAATTTCAGCAGCCCCCTTAACTACAAATATATTGATAACAGGCAGAAATAGGGTAGTGATTAACAGACTTCTTACAAATGCATAATTCTGTCCTACATCTACAGCCTGATCTTTTCAGAATCAAACCAATGAACTTTTTGAGTAATAGTCCCGTTTTCGAGGGTTAATATGCCGGGATTGGATCTCACAATTGTTTTAATTAGAGTTTCATCTGCCTGATAAAATTCGAAATTAAGGTTGTGTTTGTCTTTTATCTGTTCCTGTATTTCAGGACCTGAAGAGGTAAGCCCTATAACTCTATAACCTTTTTCCCTGGCTTCTTCAACCAGCAGTTGGATTGCGGGATAACCCTCAATTTCAGTATTGTATAAATTGTAAGCGACTATCAGCAATAATTTTTCAGCATTTAAAACCTCATCGGTAACATTTTCCCCGTTTTTTTCCAAAAGAAAATCGGGAATTGCAGGTTTTGCTCCTTCTTTAATTAATTTTGTCTCTACTCCTACAAATTCTCCTTCCACCTGTGGATAGGTACCCTGGTTTTTTATAACTACCTCTTCCCCATCCTGCTTAAACTTCCAGCGGTACTCATATTCTGCTTTAGGGGCACCCTCGGGAACCTGCATTTGTTCTTTGATATTGTTGCCTACTTTATATGCACGAAAATCTATAAGCGGTAAATGCATTAAAACATAATATGCAAAAAGGAAACACAGCATAAACGCCAGGAAAATTATCCAGCGATGGGATGCTTAGGTGCAAGAACAGGGGTAATTAGCTTTCGGTAAAAAAACAGGATCAAAATAAGAACCAGCAATACTAAATCCTTGTAAAATGATTCCCATGGAGTTAAAGGGATAGCATCGCCAAAACAGCCACAGTCCTTTACCTTTTCAAAGTAAGCTGAATAGAAGGTAAGAAAGGTAAAAAAGATGATCATTAACAGCAGGCTCCAAACCGTAAATTTAGGCAGGTACCCTATAAGTAACATGATTCCCAATACCAGCTCAAAGATAACCAGGACAATTGCTAACACCAGTGAGAAAGGAATGAGGAATTCCAGATTGAGCACCTGGGCGCTAAAATATTCCTGTAGCTTGTACGAGAATCCCAGTGGGTCGTTTAATTTAATAAAGCCGGAAATAATAAAAAGGATCCCTACCAGGATCCGGGCAATTCCTACTACTACTTTCATATAAAAAGATTAAGCTGCTGCTTCTTCCATAAGGATCATGGCAAAAACGGCGTAATTTATCATATCCTGGTAATTGGCATCAATACCTTCACTTACCAGTGTTTTTCCTTTATTGTCTTCAATTTGTTTTACACGCAGCAGCTTCTGGATAATCAAATCTGTAAGTGAACTTATTCTCATATCCCTCCAGGCTTCCCCGTAGTCATGATTTTTGTTCTCCATAAGCTCTTTTGTTTGTGCAATCTTTTGATCATACAATTCCAAAACCCGGTTTATTAAAAGATCCGGCTGATTTGCAACCCCTAATTCCAGTTGAATAAGAGCCATTACTGAATAATTGATGATCCCTATAAATTCAGGTTTTTCATCTTCGGCTATTTTCCTCACTTCATTCTCCTGCAAACTTCTAATACGTTGAGCTTTAATAAAGATTTGGTCTGTAAGAGATGGAAGTCTTAAGATCCTCCACGCGCTCCCGTAATCTTTCATCTTTTTCTCAAATAAATCACGACAAACTTCTATTACGGCATCGTACTGTTTTGGAGTATCCTTCATATAGGTAGTCAAATTTGCGTAAATTTCCGGTCACAAACACGGGAACTTAAAAAATTCCGGTTTATAAATTGAATATAATATTAAAATGAGGCAAGCCCCGCTAAAGAATCCTTTATCAGGGCTAAAGATAGCCAAAGTTAAACTTTTTGTCTAAAATTTAATCACATCCCAATTCATCATGAGAATAAATTGCAAGGGCCAGCTTATTGATCTCCGTAAACCTGTAGTAATGGGTATTCTTAATATTACTCCAGACTCCTTTTATTCCGAAAGCAGAAATTCCTCAATAGATAACCTTCTGAAAAATGCTGAAGTTATGCTGAAAGATGGTGCTACATTTTTAGATGTTGGAGGCTACAGCAGCAGGCCGGATGCCGTGGATATTTCAGCTGAAGAAGAAGCGCAAAGAGTCATTCCGGCAATAGAAGCTATTCTGAAAACTTTTCCTGAGGCACTAATTTCGGTAGATACGTTTCGTTCCGAAGTAGCTAAGTCAAAGTATTGAAGCAGGAGCTGCCATGATAAATGATATTTCAGTAAGCAATCTTGATGCTAAAATGATGCAGGTGGTAGCAAATCATCAGGTACCTTATATAATGATGCATATGAGAGGTACGCCTCAAACAATGAAGACTCTTAATGACTATAATGATTTGCCACAGGAGGTGATCTATTACTTTTCTGAAAAGGTTAAAGCCGCCCGTAGCCTTGGCATAAATGATCTCATAATAGATCCCGGGTTTGGATTTTCAAAAAACGCTGATCAAAATTTTAATCTTCTCTCACATATGGAACTACTACAGGTTCTGGATTTGCCCATCCTGGCGGGCCTATCAAGGAAATCAACCATTTACAAAACCCTGCATATCACTCCGGAAAAAGCATTGAACGGCACAACTGTTTTAAATACTGTTGCCCTACAAAAGGGAACGTCCATCCTGCGGGTGCACGATGTGAAAGAAGCGATGGAAGCTGTGGAATTGATCTCCAGAATAAAAAACTAATAGATATTTTTCTACATTTACACAAAGCCTTAAAATTTGGATTTTTTAAACCTGCGCATCCTCGATATTGTTGACATTGTATTTGTAGCACTACTGCTGTTCTACCTGTATAAACTGGTAAAAGGAACGGTTGCCGTCAATATTTTTGTTGGGATTGTAATTATATATCTCATTGGTAAACTCACCCAATTGCTGCAAATGGAAATGCTCAGCAGCGTTTTGGGAGAATTTATAGGGGTGGGAATGTTTGCTCTCATTGTGGTTTTTCAACAGGAGATAAGAAAATTTCTTCTTATGATAGGTTCCACGAACTTTACCCAACGCCGAAAGTTTTTCAGGCAATTAAGGTTTGTTAAAGACGACACCCAAATAGCTACCAATGTCAATGCTATTGTAGGAGCCTGTGAAGCTATGGGTCGCAACTTTACAGGAGCTCTAATTATCATTGAAAAAAGCATGGCCCTGGATTTCGTGAAAAATACCGGGGATAATATGAATATAGAACTTAACCAACCCATCATCGAATCCATATTCCACAAAAACGGACCCCTACATGATGGCGCAATGATCATTGAGGACAATAAAATAACTGCAACGAGAGTAATTTTACCAGTTTCCAACGACCGTACCATTCCTCTAAGATTTGGGCTTAGGCACCGTGCAGCTGTAGGAATTACTGAGAAAACTGATGCCCTCGCACTGGTAGTGAGTGAAGAAACTTAGCCAAATATCCTTTATTAAGGATGCGGAATTCGTGATTTTTGAAGATACTGAAGAGCTTATCGCAAAACTGAAAGAAGATCTTACCTAGACCGATTCTTCTGCCATAAACTGTACTTCGTATAGATTTTTGTAATACCCGTTTTGAAGTTTAAGCAACTCCTTATGAGTTCCCATTTCCACAATTTTTCCGGCATCCATCACGAGGATCTTATCTGCTTTTTTAATTGTTGCCAGCCTGTGCGCGATCACTATTGACGTTCGTCCTTCAGTAATCTTATCGGTCGCATCCTGGATCAATTGTTCGCTGTAAGAGTCTACCGAGGAAGTAGCCTCGTCCAAAACAAGAATACTGGGATTACTCACATAGGCCCGCAGGAAAGAAATAAGCTGCCGTTGACCCGAAGATAGCATTACTCCCCTCTCCTTTACATTATAATGGTAGCCATTCGGCAAACTGGAAATGAATTCGTGAACGCCAATCTCCTTTGCAGCACTTATCACATCTTCTTCAGTAACATTGGGATTGTGAAGGGTGATGTTGTTCAGGATTGTATCGGCGAAAAGAAAAACGTTCTGCAGGACCACAGCTATTTCAGCTCTTAAAGTTTTTAAGGTGATGTCTTTAATATCGATACCGTCAACCATAATTTTACCGCTGTTGATTTCATAGAACCTGTTGAGTAAATTAATTACAGTACTTTTTCCTGCCCCGGTAGCACCTACAATTGCTATGGTTTCTCCTTCATTGGCTTTGAAAGACACTCCTTTTAAAACTTCTTCAGCTTCATCATAACCAAACCGCACCTCTCGAAATTCTATCTCTCCTTTTAGATGGTCTATTTCAGTGGTTCCAACATCGGCAATACTTTCCTGAGTATCTAAAATTCCGAAGACCCTGTTTGCAGCGACCATACCCATTTGCAGAGTATTGAACTTATCAGCAATCTGCCTTAGAGGCCTAAAGAGCATTTGGGCAAGTTCAATGAACATTATTATAATACCAAGACTTAAAGCATCGCTTTCAACCACTCTTAAACCTCCATACCATACAATAAGACCTATGGTTATAGAAGTTGACATTTCTGCAATGGGAAAGAAAATCGAGTTGTACCACACGGTTCTTACCCACGCCTTTTTATGCTTGTTGTTTATCTCCCTAAAATTCTCATACTCTACCTTTTCTCTTGTGAAAAGCTGCACGATCTTCATTCCTGAAATTCGCTCCTGTACAAAAGTATTGAGATTGGCTACCTGATTTCTTACATCCTCAAAAGCGATCTTCATTTTTTTCTGAAAGACCCTGGTGGCATAAAGAATGAAAGGCATTACTGTTAGAACCAGTAAAGTGAGCTGCCAACTGTTATAGAACATGAAACCAAGAATGACCAGCATTTTCAAAAGATCACTGGCTATTACAAATAAACCTTCACTAAAAATACTGGCAATAGTTTCAATATCACTCACCGCACGGGTGACCAGCCTTCCCACCGCCGACTTATCGAAATACTTCATCTTAAACTGAAGCTATGTGCTGGAAAAGGTTCACCCTGAGATCCCTTATCACTTCCTGCCCAAGCCAGTTGGCATAATAAATAAACAGGAACTGGAATATTACTTCCAGGATAAGGGCCACAAACATTAATGTGATATAGTAAACAAGGTTTTCCCCATCCTGAGGAACTATAGAGTCATCTATGGTTATTTGTAGAAGGTATGGCCGTGCGACAGCAAAAAAGGATAATAAAATAGCAGCAACAGCCACAAAATAGAAGGTCCATTTGTATGGGTTGGTATATTTAAGCAACCTCCTGAAGAGGGTCATATCAAAAGCATTTCCTGTCCCTGTAGCCATTTATTTCTTTACGATCGATTCCGGGTATTCTATTCCTGTTAAAAATAATCCTTTTGCGGGAACTGAGGTTCCTGCATTTTGCCTGTCTCTGCTCTTAATAATAGTGTGTAATTCCTCCACCTTCATTTTACCCAGTCCAATTTCCAGTAAAGTTCCAACTATTGCTCTAACCATATTCCTCAGAAATCTGTCGGCAGTAATATTAAAAACAAGCCTGTCATTCTCCTCCTGCCAAACCGCAGTTCTAATCTCACAATTATAAGTTTTTACATCGGTTTTAGATTTAGAAAAACACTTAAAATCCTTATAATGTTTTAATATCTCTGCCGCCCGGTTCATCTCCTCTATGTCCAGTTCATTTTTCACATAATGAGCGGTTTCATAAAGAAACGGATCTTTATACTTTACAACCTGATATCTGTAGCTCCTGCTAACGGCATCAAACCGGGCATGTGCTTCTGCAGATACAGCAAAAACGCGGTAAATCGCTATATCTGCTAAGTAGAACAGAATTTAGTTTATATATAAAATTTTCTTTTTCTAATAATTCTTCAGTATCAAAATGAATGAAATATTGGGTTGCATGAACGCCTGTATCTGTTCGCCCCGCTCCAACTACAGGAGTTTCAGCCTGCAGGATAGTGTAAAGGGCGTTCTCCAGTTTTTCCTGAACCGTAATTGCATTCGGCTGCCGTTGCCATCCAAAATAAGCCTTCCCATTATAAGCCAGCTCCAAAAAATATCTCAATGTAAATTGATACTTTTATGTGATTAAAAGAATACCTGCAAAGATACATCAAACTTGATAACCCACAGCGGGATGTTCCGGGGAGATTGTTTAACACAGTTGAGAAAGACTATACAGCGCACTTTTAAACTGAAAAAGAATTAAAATGAAAAAGATACTATTGTTGAGTGACACGCATGGCTATATAGATGATCGCATTCTTCATTATGCGGGAGAAGCCGATGAAGTGTGGCATGCAGGAGACATTGGAGACATAGAAGTGGCAGAAAAGTTGAAACAGGTGAAGCCTTTTAAAGCTGTATACGGCAATATTGACGGACACGAAGTAAGAAAGGAATTTCCTTTAAACCAGCGGTTTTTATGCGAAGAATTAGATGTGTGGATTACTCATATTGGGGGATATCCTAATAAATATTCTCCCGCAGTCAAAGAGGAAATTAGGGCGAATACTCCCAACTTATTTATTTCTGGACATTCTCATATCTTAAAAGTGATGAACGACAAAAACCTGAAATTACTCCATATGAACCCCGGCGCAGCAGGCGTCTATGGTTTTCATAAAAAACGTACGATGTTGAGATTTAAAGTTAATGGAAAGGATATTACCGATCTGGAAGTAATTGAGTTGGGAGAAAAGGGGAAGAAGGTTTGAGGTCCTAAGGTTTGAAGTTTAAGGTTTAAAAGAGGCGAGAATCAAGAGGCAAGATTCAAGAGGCAAGAGAAGTTGGAAGTCGGAAGTTGGAAGATGGAAGATGGAAGTTGGAAGATGGAAGATGGAAGTCGGAAGTTGGAAGTTGGAAGTCGGAAGTTGGAAGTTGGATGTTGGAAGTCGGAAGTTGGAAGTCGGAAGTTGGAAGTTGGAAGTTGGAAGATGGAAGATGGAAGTTGGAAGCTGGAAGTCGGAAGTTGAAAGTCGGAAGTCGGAAGTCGGAAGTCGGAAGTTGGAAGTTGGAAGTTGGAAGTTGGAAGTTGGAAGTTGGGAGTTGGAAGTCGGAAGTCGGAAAATGGAAGATGGAGGTTTGGAAGTTAAAAAGGTAGTAAAATTTACCCCGTCCTGCGGACACTTCTCCAGAGGAGGGGAATGAAAACTCCCCCTTTGGGGGGAATAAAAAAAACCCAAAGCTTTCACTTTGGGTTTTCTACGCACTAATAACACTAAGATAATTAAGGCTATCGAAATCGGTCTGCAGATTTTACGAGATCTTCATCCTTTTTTATGGCCTTATTGGCCAGCACTAAAAAAACGATAGAAAGAACAGGAATAAACATCCCAATACCTTTCTCAGAGATTTGCATCTCTCCAGGTACAGTTAGCAACCAATACACGAAAACTCCTAGCAAAATAAAGTTTAATAATATATTGACCCGCCCCAGTACAAACTGAAGCTTTCTGTTTTTGAATAAAAATATTGTTACCAAAGATAACACGGCCGATCCCAAAAAAAGGGCGAGGGCCAAAAGAACATCTTCAACGTAAATAGCTGCCCGGCCTCATTGCTCCACAAAGAAACAAAAAATATTAGAACTCCACTTAAAAGAAAAGCAATTAATAAATATATAGTCTGGATTCGCTGGATCATAGTAAAACCACAATTTGGGCAACAAAAATAAGTGTTTCTTTTTATTTAAGGTGTTCAAAAATTTAAAATAATGTTGTATTATTGCAATAAGAATTCGTAACCAATTCAATGTAGGTTACTTAAGACTTCATTTTTTCTTCGATTCTTCATCGGGAATTTTACAACAAAACAACTACAAACTTATTCTCAATACAATTCATGTTTGAAATTTCAGAATTAAAAGCTAAGAAGCTGCCTGAGCTTCAGGATATTGCTAAATCTTTAAATGTACCCAAGTTTCGCACCCAAAAGAAATTGGACCTTGTGTATCAAATATTAGACTATCAGGCAGCAAACCCTAATAAGGTAAAAGAAGTTCTTAACGAGGAATCTTCTTCTGATTCTACTCCAAAAGAAACTACTGAAGAAAAAAGCAGTAAAGGAAAACCTGGAGCAGATAGAAGAGGTCAAAAAAAATCCACTTCTAACGATCTGCCTAAAAATGACGAGTCCAATAAAGGCTCCAGAGATAATAGCAAGACTGAAGATCCTTCCTCTTCTACCGAAAATGAACAGAAGGATAATCAAAAAGATTCTTCTTCAGATTCTCCTACTAAAAAAGGAGATGATTCTGCAAAAGATCAGCCTCGCAACAACAGGGACAACCGTAAGGACAATCGGGGAACATCTGATCAAAAAGATAACCGCAGAGAGAAATCAGATTCCGGTAAAGACTCAAACAGAGACAACAGAGGAAAATCTGATTCCAATAAAGATTCCGGAAAAGACAACCGCAATTCCCGGCAGGATTCTAATAAAGATTCCAGAGGAAATAAACACGATAAAGATTCCCGCAACAATAAACCTACTGACGGGAATAAAGATAATCGCAACAGTAACAAACAGCAACAACAACAGGATAACGGCAACAAAAACAACGGTAACCGCGACAACCGTAACAGGTACCGCGAACCCGATTATGAATTTGACGCTATAATAGAAAGTGAAGGAGTGCTGGACATCATGCAGGATAACTACGGTTTCCTTAGATCTTCAGATTACAACTACCTCTCTTCTCCTGATGATATATATGTTTCCCAGTCACAAATTCGTCTTTTCGGATTAAAAACCGGAGATACTGTATTAGGACAAATACGTCCGCCGAAAGAAGGTGAAAAATATTTTCCTCTTATTAAGATCGTAAAAATTAATGGTCTGGACCCACAGGTGGTAAGAGATCGTATTTCTTTTGAGCACTTAACTCCCCTCTTCCCTAAAGAAAAATTTAATATTGCTGATAGACAAAGCACCATCTCCACCCGGGTAATGGACCTGTTTTCTCCAATAGGAAAAGGACAAAGAGGAATGATAGTTTCCCAACCTAAAACGGGTAAAACAATGTTGCTGAAGGATATTGCCAATGCAATTGCGGCAAACCATCCTGAAGTTTACCAGATTATATTACTTATTGATGAACGTCCTGAAGAGGTGACAGATATGCAACGCCACGTGAAAGGCGAAGTAGTTGCTTCTACCTTTGACCGGGAAGCTCACGAGCACGTTCGGGTTGCAAATATTGTTCTTGAAAAAGCAAAGAGAATGGTAGAATGCGGGCACGATGTAGTAATTCTTTTGGATTCTATTACACGGCTTGCCAGAGCATATAACACTGTACAACCTGCCAGCGGTAAGGTGTTGAGTGGTGGTGTTGATGCCAATGCGCTTCACAAACCCAAACGTTTCTTTGGAGCAGCGAGAAATATTGAAGGAGGAGGATCACTTTCAATTATCGCAACCGCACTTACTGATACAGGTTCAAAAATGGACGAAGTTATCTTTGAAGAATTTAAAGGTACCAGTAACATGGAACTTCAATTGGATAGAAAAATCGCTAACCGTAGAATTTTCCCTGCGATTGACCTTACTTCCTCAAGTACAAGACGCGATGACCTTCTTCTTGATGAAGCAACTCTACAAAGAATGTGGGTGATGAGAAAGTATCTTGCCGATATGAATCCTGTTGAGGCAATGGAATTCATCAATGAAAGATTTAAACAAACGAAGAACAACGAAGAATTCCTGATCTCTATGAACGGGTAAATTTCTTCGGAATAAATTCATACAAATCCGGCTGCCAAAACAGCCGGATTTTTTTATATTAAGATTTTAAACTCATCCCCCACTCCTTTATGAAGTATTTTTTCTTTTTAACCATAAGCATTTTAATAGTCTCATGTTCCTCACAACAGGATCTCGGTACACGAGTACTTCATCAAAAACCGAAAATTTATCTTGACGAATACGGAAATAAATTAAAAGAAAATGAATTTCAGGAAAGGTGGAGGAACAAGGAAAACAACCTCACAAGATGGGACTACGGCACCAGTGACAGTGGCAGAGTAGCTAAATTGGTAGGTCCAATTTATTCCAGGCATTTCGCCACATACTCCGACTTAAAGGAAAAGTTACAAATCCTTACTGGCAGAAACTTTCCAGATGATGCTACTTTTCTTTTAGACTACACCTACAAAGATGACCTGTGCTCTGAATCCTTTCCTAACAATTGGAACAAAGCCCAGATAAAGCGAAGAAAGTCTTTTACTTCCGAATGGAAAACTTCTATCGAAAAAGAATACGACAATGTTATAGTATTTCACTTTTTTGAAGAAGGAATTCCTCTTAAAAATGATATTGCTTCGCCTGATGAATACTACTTCCAGGACCTAAAAAACTTTCTTAAAAGCAATATGTTCCTAACTCCAAGTCTTTGTGGTTCCATTGCTCTAATTAAACCTGGCGGGCAGATTTTAGTAAGGAATGGTGAATACCCTACAGAGTTTATGGCTCAACATTTACGTCCTGAAAACTGGAAGCTATTTTTTCCTCAGGAATAACTACTTCTTTATAAGTTCCATCTTTTCTGCAAAGTAATCGCAGAAGTCCTTCATGGTAGCCGTCATTTTTTCATCTTGTGTTGCGCGATTAAAAGTGTCACTCATTGCAACTAGAGTTTGGTGAAAAAACTTTTTCATTTCATCTACAGGCATGTCCTTCGTCCATAGATCAATACGCAAAGTCTCTTTCGCATTGCTGTCCCACATTGATAGCAACATTGCTTTTGCTTCCTCTTTATATACATCTCCATCTTCTGCACTCCAAAACAATGCCTCAGGCACTCGATTCTCATCCAGTAAAACTTCTATATTGATTTCCGATTTTTTGAATTCTGCCATTATTTCCTCGGTTTATAATTTGATTGTTTAAATATTTCTTCTGCAGGGGCATTTAAAATTTTCTGCAAGTCAGCACCCGTGCGGTCTTTATACTGCCTTAGCATTTGACATCCTATATAATGCCCCAGCATTGCGGGGGTTTCATTGTCCAGTTCCAGGTAAAATTTTGAAAAAGGTGCAGGGAATAAAAATCTTGACTGCAGTTCGGTATCATTGCTGAAAAGCAACTCTCTCTCTACAAAGTATCTCCATACCTGCTCTTCATTTTCTTTCGCCCATTGAATCTCTTCGGAAGTGTATCCAATTTTCTCAGAATCATCTACTTCCGGCAACCACAAGTCTTTAAGGTAGAGAATTTTTCCGTAGTAGATCATATGCTCCAAAAACATCCTGGATTGTGGTTTGGGCACAAATTTTTCAGCATATTCACCTAAGCAACATCGGGAAGGATTTGATTTCTTTGAAAATTCTTTTTGAGATATTCCTGTATGCCAATATAAAACCCATGATCTTCTCCCAGGTAGGTGTCCAGAGAGATAAATAAATAAGGCTCGGCCAATAATACCTTGTTTCTGTAATCTACTTCTGAAGTAAGAGTAATCACTGTAGGAGGTTGAAACTGCGGAAAATAATATTCTATATGCTGAAACAGGCTGTGAAGTTTATCTTCTTCAGCTGAAAAATCGGGAAATTCTTTTCCCACTTCCGTATTTAACTCCTGCTGAATGGTATCGTTTATCCGGGCAATCCAAATGCTATCAGAAAATCTTTCAGGAAATAAAAAAGGGTACTTTTGTTTTAAAGCTGGAAATTCCTGCGGACTAACATCTGCAAATTCTCTATCAAACCTAATAACATCAAATTCCACGTTTATCTTCTCTATTTCCTTTTCTACTTTAGACTCTTCATTACAGGAAATAAGCAGGACAGCAAGAACAAAATATAATAGTTTCCTATTCATTAGAATTTATTGTGAAGCCTTTAACGCAGGGCACTTTTATTAATTATCTATTCATGCTAAATTTGTTTGCAAAGGTATTACTTACAAATTGAAACACCCAAACAATATGCAAACGGAAAAAGTAGTAAACCACATAGTGGACTGGTTAAAAGAATATGCAACCAATTCCAATACTAATGGCTTTGTTCTTGGAATAAGTGGTGGAATTGATTCTGCTGTTGTTTCTGCACTTTGTGCCAAAACAGGTATGAGAACATTATGCGTTGAAATGCCCATACACCAGCAGGCAAGCCAGGTTTCCAGAGCAGAAAAACATATTCAATTTTTAAAAGAGCATTTCGCAAATGTGAGTAACCTGGTAGTTGATCTCACTCCTGTTTTTGAGGAGTTCAAAACAGCGGCACCACAAGCTTCTGAAAGCCCGAACCTGGACCTTTCCCTTGCTAATACCCGGGCCCGGTTGCGTATGACCACCCTCTATTATTTCGCCGGATTACATGGCTATTTGGTAGCTAGGTACAGGAAATAAAGTTGAGGATTTTGGTGTAGGATTTTTCACCAAATACGGAGATGGCGGAGTGGACCTTAGCCCCATTGCAGATTTGATGAAGAGTGAGGTTTATGAAATAGCACGTTACCTTAAATTAAATCCTGAGATTATTGAGGCAAAACCTACCGATGGACTCTTTGAAGATAGCCCCAGCGATGAGGAACAAATGGGCGCCAGCTATGATGAACTGGAATGGGCTATGAGAGTAAGTGAAGAGGGTAAAGTATTATCTGATTTTGAAGGAAGAAAAGCTGAAGTTTTTAAAATATATAAGAGCCGCCATTCCGCTAATTTGCATAAAATAAATCCGATTCCTGTTTGTAAAATACCCGTTCATCTTAAAAAGGAAGCCTTTTAACGAATATTTCCTACGAGCATTAGAATTGCAGTTTTTATCATTTAATTTAGGTTATTCAATTTACTAACCATACTAAATTGCATTGCCCTACCTACTGTGATTTTTAGTGTTAATGAGGCTTTATGAGTACAATACTATTAGCAGACCACCATCCAATTACGAGAGTGGGCATCACTTCTTTATTGAGTCAAAATGACGATCTTGAGGTAATAGGCAATGTTACCAGCGCACAGGAACTTTTCAAATTTCTTAAAAATAAAATTCCCGATGTACTGGTAATGGAAATCGATCTTCCGGAAATCAATGGGATAACAGCCTTGCGTACGATAAAAACGCAATTCCCCGGCACTAAAATGCTTATTTTTAGTTGTCATCCCGAGGAAATGTATGCCATAAGCGCAATAAAAGCAGGAGCCTCCGGCTACCTTTCAAAAACGGTCTCTACAGAAAATCTTCAACAGGCTATACAACAGGTCGCCCGCGGTGGAATTTACCTGAACAAGAATATTACCGAGAAAATTAACTCAGGCGTTTCTCACGGCAATGGGCTAATTTCTAAATTCAAAAAACTTTCTACCAGGGAAGCTGAAGTTTTAAATATGCTTGCTACAGGTAAGAGAAATAAAGAAATAGCTGAGGCTTTGGATATAAATGAAAAAACTGTGAGCACCTATAAAACAAGGTTACTTAAAAAATTAAAGGTAGATAACCTGGCTGACCTAATTCACCAGACCAGACTGCTGCAGTTACGTACTACATAACCCTGTTAAGTTTATTGGAAAGGATCTTTTTAAGATTCAGGTAATCCATGATATCCTCGATCGTTTGTTTCGAATCTTCCTCTTCTTTCTCTTTTATTTCACGGGAAAGTTCGTCAATTTTTTTGCTTATCAAAAAGCGTCGTAAAGCAAGGATAGTTTCACTCACGAGTCGGGAGATAGTTACATCTTTAGATTTCACCATGATGTTCATCCTGTCCCATTCGTGTAATCTGTACTGCTCCTCTTCCATAAGCAAAGTCGTTACTTCGGCAGCGAGTTCCGGCTCCAGCTGGTTTACAAACTTATCCATGCTCACCTCTCCCTCCTCATTTAACTAAGCTGATGATCCTGTTATACAATTCCCTGAAATTGTCATTGGTAAACGCTACCTCATCTTCCTGAAGATCCAGGAAAATTTTCTCAAAAACCTTTGCCTTTTGTACTTCCGGCTCAAGTACCAGTTCTCCTTTTTCGTTTTCCTTAAGCACAAGATCTTCAAATTCTTCTTCTGCAGTGCCGTAGAGCATTAGGATACTTATGATCTTACGTTCTAATATAAAAAGCTCATCCACCCTTGGCGTAGCAGGAGCAGTATCCCTCACTACATCCATTGTTTTTTTACCGGAAGGTTTTGATGGAGCAGATTTTCCTTCTTTTGCAAGGATCTGGGACAGGGTCGAGAATAATACATCTTCAGAAATGTCCATTATCCTGGAGCATTCCTGGATATATACTTCCTGTTGGATCTGGTTTGGGATCTTCGCAATACTAGAGACCATATCGTGGATGAGATTCGCTCTTTTTACAGGATCATTCTTGGCGTCCTGATATAAGAGAGACGCTTTGAACTCTATAAAATCCTTGGAGTTTTCCTGCAGATATTCCTGAAGTTCAAGAGTGGAATTTTTTCTTGCAAAGCTATCGGGATCTTCGCCATCTGGAAATACACATACCTTCACATTCATCCCCTGCTCCAGAATGAGATCAATTCCTCTGATAGAAGCTCTCATTCCTGCCGCATCCCCGTCAAAAAGAACAGTAATATTCTTCGTGAGCCTGTTTATAAGCCGGATCTGTTCAGAAGTAAGGGAAGTTCCCGAGGAAGAAACAACATTCTCTATTCCGCTTTGGTGAAATTGAATAACATCAGTATATCCTTCAACCATATAGCAATTATCTTCTTTGGCAATAGCTTGTTTTGCGTAGTAGATTCCGTAGAGAACTTTGCTCTTATGGTAAATTTCGCTTTCCGGTGAGTTTAAGTATTTGGCCGCTTTCTTGTCATTTGTTAAGATCCTTCCGCCGAAACCAAGAACACGGCCAGACATTGAATGTATTGGAAACATTACTCTGCCTTTGAAACGATCAAACTGCTTTTCGCCCTTTACAATTGTAAGACCTGTTTTTTCCAGATACTCCAGTTGATAACCCTTGCCAAGCGCTTCTTTTGTAAAAGCATCCCAATCATCGAGGCAATACCCAAGGCCAAATTTATCTATAGTCTCTGCTGTAAATCCTCTTTCCTTAAAATAACTCAAGCCAATAGCCTTTCCCTGCTCTGTCTTCAACAAGGTTTTTTGAAAATATTTACTGGCGAATTCAGATACGAGGTACATACTTTCCTTCTCATCTGCCTGCTGTTTTTGCTCGTCGCTTTGCTCTGTTTCCTCTATTTCAATATTATATCTTTTAGCGAGGTATTTAATAGCTTCGGGATAGGTAAAATGTTCATGCTCCATAAGAAAGGCCACCACATTCCCTCCTTTTCCACTTGAAAAATCTTTCCAGATTTGCTTTATAGGAGATACCATAAAGCTGGGAGTACGTTCCTCAGTAAAAGGACTGAGACCCTTAAGGTTAGTACCTGATCTTTTCAACTGAACAAAATCGCCAAGCACCTCCTCTACCCTTGCGGTTTCAAAGACCTGGTCTATGGTGTTTTTAGAAATCAAAATCTTGTGGAATATTAAAGAGAATCAAATGTAGTGATAAAAAAAAGAGGACAATTTCCAATGAATGAAAACTATCCTCTTCAACAACTTAGCAGATTGTTATAATATTAATATCAAAACCTGCGCCATAGTTGCCGGGTGGTTTTGAAGTTTTATTATAAATCCCTTCTAATCAAGATCGAACCTAAGCCCCAGAGAAACATTATTCAACTCCACATTAGGTTCGTCAAAAAGGGGATTTAGATCATATTTTGCATACAAGGTTGTATCTCCCCAGCCAATGTAAGCGCTCAATCCATAAATTATATCGTTAGTATTGTAATCTCCTTTGAGTTTGCGCTTCACCTTCTCACCGTCGTCTTTATATTTCAGCTTTTGTCTTTCTCCGATATTTAAGCTAAGCATACCCCCCAAGTCCTATCCTGAATTTATCTTCTGAAGAAAACCATCTTCCCCAATCTGTTTTTTCACTATAGGAAGGACCAAATTCGAAATGTAAAGGAAATACCAGATTGTCCATTCTAAATTTAGATTTATCAAGTTCCAGCGGATATTCCTCAAGCACTGTAAGATCTTCATTTTCTACAAAATATCGGTTATCTGTAGGTTTCAATCCATTGAACTGAAACGAAATCCCGTATCTAAGCCTTAGCCAATTTGAGTTATTAAAGACTCTTGTTCTCCAGGCAACTCCCAGTTCAAAAAACCTACTTCCTCCAAGCTGAAAATCAGAATCATCAAGAGACACACCTTCCTGGATGACATTATTAAGACCTGCAGCTATGACTAATTGAGAGCTTGTGCGGTTACCGCTGTGGCGGTAGCGGTCTTTTTTCTTTCCCCAGCTAAAGTGTGTACTTTCTTCTCTACTCTTAAAATTTCCGTCTTCATTTATTGAAAGCCACTCTATTTCATTTTCAATGATTGCCAGCCTGTTCTCTATATTTAAGGCGTGTTTTTTTGCTGCCTCTTCTTTTAAGCGTGTAGCTTCATCTGTAGAAATTTCACGTGCCTCGAGGCGGGTGTTTATGCTTTCCACCTCTTTTTTAAGAGCAGCTTTTTCTTCTGCTATGACCTGCTCTCTTTTCTCCTGGAGTTTAATTATTTCCTGGGGAACTTCTGTTTCCTGCGCCTGTACTAGCTGCATTCCCAGGCTCATAATAAAAATACTAAGGTAAATGGTAATTGTTTTCATTTGATTCGATTTTTTTTGTCCGGTCCCTGCCCCCGATGAGAGGCAGGTGCAAGACAGGTTGATGATTAATTTTGATTAATGATTATTATTGATTTTAAAAATTCCTGTTGGCAACTGCTGTTCTGGCTTTTAAATAACCTTCTTTAAGAATATCAAAGACTTTCTCCCGGAAACCCTGCTCCAGGTCCATTTCTACCTCCATTAAAAGCGCGGTGGCATCTACATTGCGTGAAAAGCTTTCCCTTTCCCGCTGCAAACTTATTTCAGCCGCAGCCTTGTAGAGCAGGGCATCCACTTCAGCTTCTGTCATGTCTCCATGAGAATTTACTTCTGAAGAAACTTCAGCTATAACTTCTTCTAATCGCTGCGGAAGAATTTCAGTTTCAGCAGTAGATATTTCCTTTTTTACTTCTTTCTGAATCTCTACATCTTCTATGGCAGCTATTTGTTCTTCACTATTCTTAGAAACAACCGGAGCAGTATTCGATTTTTCAGTTTTTTTAGTCGGTGGCTCATTAACTTCTTCAGCGGCTATTTGATCAAGATTGGAATTATTAATAACCTCCTTATTCTCTTTTATTTCTAAAGCATTGTCTTCATTTTCTTGTTCTAAAAATTCTACTGAGCGTATCCACAACTGCAGGTGTGTTCTCAATACTGTTATTATTAAATACAAGGCTTAGGAGCAATATCCCCGCAGCAAAAGAAGCTGCGATTCCTGCAATCCAATAGTAAGATTTGGATTTCTTATCCTCCTTTTCCAGGCGCTCATTAAGTTTATTCCAGGCATCGGCCGAAGGTTTAATTTCCCTGTCTTTTAACTGCTAAGCCTATTTGTTCTTCAAATTTATGTTGTTCCATAACCTTCAAATTTTGTTGAAAGCTGTTCCTGTAATATTTTCCTCGCTTTAAATAGCTGAGATTTAGAGGTGCCTTCTGTTATTCCAAGTATTTCGGCTATTTCGTTATGTTTATATCCTTCTACTGCAAACATTACGAACACCAGCCTGTATCCTTCCGGTAACGCATCTATTAGCTGCTGTATCTCTTCTACATCCATTTTTGACTGGATATCATTTGAACTACCGGAATAGGTTTCTAAACCATCATCTTTAAAATCCAGTGTTTTTCTGCTCCTTAAAAAAGAAATAGACTCTCTTATCATAATTCTTCTTATCCAGCCTTCAAAACTTCCCTCATGTTTAAAATCCTTCAAATGAGAGAAAACTTTAAAAAATCCGTTGAGCATAACTTCTTCTGCGTGATGAAGATCTTTAATATACATCCTGCACACACTTAACATCTTTCCCGAATACATTTCGTACAATCGCTGTTGAGATGCCCGGTTATTATTTATAGCCCTGGCGATCAACTGAGATTCGTTTTTAAAAAGATGAATGACTTTCACAAAAAGTTCTTTAGACCTTCTACTTACATAGACGCGTGAAATTTACAAAAGGTTGCCCCGCTAAAATTTTTTTTCTGAAATTTTTCCCTTTCCCATACTTTTTCACCGAGTTCTCTCATCTATAAAGTAATATTTTCTCAAAATAAGGATGGCCTTTACATGATCCGCAGAACTTTAGCGGCAGGTGTTTCAGAAAAAAAGTGAAAAGCCGTATCTTTAAGAACCAAACATTTTATTGATGCATAAGTACCTCCTGTATTGTTCTATCTTTCTTTTTTCCTTTGCCACACAGGCACAGGAGCGATTTGTAAATAATCTTTTTAAAGTAGGTCCTGCTACTACAGAAACTTATGCAACTAAAGATGGCGAGGCTCTGCAACTGGACGTTTACCAGCCTTTAAAAGACGAAGCAGCATCCCGGCCTCTCATCATCTTCATGCACGGCGGGGGCTTTGCAGGAGGTACCCGTACCAATGAAGGAGAAGTAAATTTTGCCAAAGCCGCAGCACAAAAAGGTTATGTAGCGGTTTCAATCTCTTATCGCCTCACCCGTAAAGGAGAATCTTTTAGTTGTGATTATGAAGCTGAAGGAAAAATAAAAACTTTCCGGTTGGCTGCTGAAGATTTTATGGACGCAGTCCATTTTATGCTGAAGAACAAAGAGAAGTACAAAATTGATACTTCTAACGTAATTGTAGGCGGAAGCAGCGCAGGAGCCGAAGCTGTTTTAATTGCTGTTTATAATGAACGCCTGATGTTTCCTGATCTTAAAAAATATGACAATGTTCACTTTGCCGGGGTGTTTTCCCTTGCAGGTGCTATTGTTGATGCCCGTTATATAACCGAAGAAAATGCAGTACCGGGAGTCTTTTTTCACGGGACTGAAGACAATTTGGTACCATACGCAACAGGACCACACCATTGGTGTGACAGGGACCAACCCGGATATTTATTTTTAGATGGTTCCAGGACAATTACCCAAAGGCTGAAGGAGCTTGATACTTCCTACCTGTTATTTAGCTTTGAAGGTGGGAAACATGAACATTCCGGAATGCTTAGTAAAATATTTTACTGAAATTTTTGATTTTTTTAGCGTCGCTTTCCTCGACCGCGAAAAACTTCAGGTAGAAGTAATGAAATAATTTTCTAACAATGTATTCATCGAAATAGAGAACTTGCCTGTGAGAAGTAATTTCATTAAAAAATACATTAATGATTCATTACCTTTAGATTATACTTATATTAAAGTGCAGGAAGTTAATATTAAATCTTTATTAGGAGAAAACATTTATAAGGCATCTTTCTTGGGTTCTGCCGCAAACGAGTTAGATGATAACAGCTATTTAATATCAGATCCCAAAATTCTGTTTTTAGGTATGTCTCTTTATCATATTGGTATCCGTACATATTCCGGCAAATTAATTAAGTCGATACTTCTAACTTTTCAGGTACCCAATAAACTTCTTTTTTACAGAAAGATGATCGATACATATGGTGAGGATTATGAAGTAATGATAAGAGATAAGATAATATCTAAAACTGCGATTTCCTACAAGGTAGATGAATTTAACCAATTACTTCAAAGGAGAGAAATCTCTTTAAAACCTGGCACTATTGAGGATCCTGATATTGCATTTATAAAATGGCAAAAAGAGGAGTGCATTATAGAATATATTCCAGAAAGAGGATTAAACTTTAAAAAGGAGTAATGCATTTTATTCCTTAATACTACCTGAACGGAAGATAAAAATAGTTCCTCCCTAATGGATTTGAGATTAACACTAAAGAGCTACTGATGAAAATCGACATCCGGAATCAAAAAATACTTTTTCTCCTTCTGACTTTGATAAGCTTTTACAGTTGCAAATCCCAGGAAAAATACTACAAAGGAAACCTCCACACTCATTCCTACTGGAGTGACGGAGACGAATTTCCGGAAATGATCATGGAATGGTACAAGGACCATGATTATGACTTCGTGGCCCGGTCAGACCATAACATTATTGCAGGTGAGAAATGGAAAACCATACCCCGGGATACAATTTATCAGGAAGCTTTTGCTGAATATCTCGAGAAGTATGGAGAAGAATGGGTAGAGTACAGAAAAGACTCCCTGGGAACTCATAAAACTCAAAACTCTTGCTGAATTTCGGCCGCTGTTTGAAGAGGAAGAGAAATTTATGATCTTCAGAGCTGAAGAGGTTACGGCGTATCTGGATGACAAAGCTGTTCATATGGGGGCCATAAACATTCAAGAATTAATTGAACCTCGTGCCGGAAAGACAATCGTGGAGTTAATATAAAATAATCTAGACGCAATAAAGGAGCAGGGAGAAAAAACCGGAGAACCCATAATGCAGCACCTCAACCACCCTAACTTCACCTACGCTATTACTGCCGAAGATATTATGCAGGTTAATGGGGAGAGATTTTTTGAAGTTTACAACGGACATCCCTATGTCAATAACTACGGCGACAGCATTCATAGTAGTACCGAGGAAATGTGGGATCAGGTGAACATCGCCTACATCAACACAAGCAAACCAATTATGTTTGGATTAGCTACAGATGACAGCCATCATTATCATAAGTTTGGGAGCAAGTACAGTAATGCTTAGCCGTGGCTGGGTAATGGTGATAGCCGATAAACTACATCCTCACTCTCTCATTAAGAGCATGGAAGCAGGAGATTTCTACTCAACAACCGGAGTATAACTGGATAAGGTTTCGTTTAAGAAGAACACCTTATCTGTAAAAATTAAAGCTGAAGATGGTGTTTCTTACCAGACTCAGTTTATTGCAGCTCACAATGACAAAGCTCAAAGTGAAATTTTAAAAACCGTTTCAGGCAACGAAGCTGAATTTAAACTTCCTGAAAACTATTTATTTGTAAGAGCCAAAATCGTTTCTACTAAACCAAAGAAGAACCCTTATAGAGAAGGAGATGTAGAAGTTGCCTGGACCCAGCCTTTCCTGCTTATTATGGAATAGATTAATTTCTATTCCCACACATTTTTGAAAGAACTATCAATTAAAACGGTAATACCTTCAAGTAGGTACCAAACCTGTCACTCCACATTTTTTGGAACCTTGCCAGAACCATATTTCCTAACATAACCTTCATAATTCCTCACATCTTCATCTGCGAGTTTAGCAAAGTTTCTGTACGCCCTTTCAACCCTTTCCGGGGGAGTCTGCTCAAATTCTTTATTAGTAATCTGATATTGTTTCTGAAGAGCTTTTAAATTTTCATGCATCTCCTGTCTGACTTCAGTGTAAGCAGGATCATCATAAATATTCTTTATCTCCTGCGGATCTTTCTGCAAATCATACATTTCCCACTGATCAATGTCATCATAAAAATGCATTAGCTTATATCTCCTGGTCCTCACCCCGTAATGTCTTTTCACCATATGAAAAGCGGGGAAATCATAATAATGATAGTAGATAGCATTTCTGAAATCCTCTCCCTGTCGCTCTTGTTTTAGGAGATTTCTTAAAGATTTTCCCTGCATGTCAGCCGGAATTTCTGCTCCCGCATAATCCAAAAATGTAGGAGCAAAATCCAGATTCTGAGTTAGCTCATTAACCTCGGACCCGGCAGGAATTTCCTTAGGATATTGCACAAGCAGTGGCATTGCCAGAGATTCTTCATACATAAAACGCTTATCAAAAAAGCCTTTTTCACCCAGATAAAATCCCTGATCTGTAGTGTATATAAATATAGTATTTTCAGCAAGGCCGTTTTCTTCCAGATAATCCAGAATTTTTCCCACTCCTTCATCTACAGAGGCTACTGTTGCCAGATAATCCTGTAAATATCGCTGTCCTTTCCATTCTGCAAGTTCCTTTCCTTTTAGATTTGATTCGTGAAAGGCATCATTTTTTGGGCGGTAAGCATCATTCCAAATCCTTCTCTGTTCCGTAGTCATACGTTCAAAGTCAGTCGTCCAGGGGTTGTGCGCCAGCGAATCACTTCCCTTTTTTACGCTCATTTTGAGATCATGACCTTCATACATATCTTCATAGATCGTTTGCAATTGTTCCTGTGACGCTATTGAGCCCTTATGATCTGCAAAATAAGTATCGGGTAACGGGAACTGCACTGTGTCGTATAAATTAAGATGTCTCAAAGCTAAGCATCCAGTTACGATGCGGGGCTTTATGTTGGACCATTAAAAGGAAAGGCTCCTCTCCCCCCGCATTATTCTTAAGCCATTCCAGTCCCATTTCGGTTACTATATCTGTAGCATAACCTTCAATCCTGGTAGTATCTTTTCCTTTTATAAAATCAGGATTATAATAGTTTCCCTGGTCCACCAGGATATTCCATTCATCAAATCCTTCAGGAAGTCCATGCAGATGCCATTTTCCGAAGAGTGCAGTTTTATATCCCACCTCTTTGAGATACTTAGGTAAAGTAGGCTGTGATCCATCAAACACTTCTCCATTCATCCTAAAGCCATTTAAATGGCTGTGTTTTCCTGTAAGAATAACAGCGCGACTTGGCCCGCAAATGGAGTTGGTATTAAAGTTTGTTTTAAACCTCGCTCCGTTTTCGGCAATGCGATCGATATTAGGAGTAGGAGCCAACTGACTGATAGGGTGACCATACGCACTGATAGCCTGGGCGGCGTGATCATCGGTCATTATGAAAACTATATTTGGCCTTTTTGGCTCCTCCTGCTTTTCCTTTTCCTTTCCCTCATTGCAAGAAGTACTTAGAATGATAAAAAACAAAAGAAGAATTATTTTGAAATTAATAATTTTCATACTCTTTATTAATGAAGTGATTATTATAAAATAATATTGTTTAGTCTATTTTTGCAAACTTTAAATAATCCAGCCGCATTTCCCCTCCTTCACCTTTTTCACCTGCCCATTGGAGCCTGAGCTGTTGAGGCCCGGGTTTTAATTGAACGGTTCCAAGTTTTTGCTTTTCTGTAGCGTTTTCAACCTCACCGGAGCTAAAATCCAGCATCTCTCCTAACTCCTCATTTAAATAAATTTGAAATTTTCCTCCTTCTTTTGTTAGCACCTTATTTATTTTAACCTTATAAGTACCAGCCTCAGGCCACACAAAATTAAGCTGCAGTTCATCATTTGGCTCCCGGGGTGCATGCCATATCATAACTTTATGACCGCTAACTTCCTCATAAAGACTTTCATGCGCCCAAACATCTGGAGAAACCCAGCCTCCCGAAGAATGTTTTATTTCCAAAGATTCTCCTTCCACAACACCTTTTTCCCTGAACACGTTATAAGGAATCTCGTATCCAAACCGCTCCTCTACAGGGGTTTCAGGAATATTATCATTCCCTTCAGGGTTAAGATACCAGTATACTACTACTGAATATTGGGTGGGCCAGTGATTCGGAAAATACTTTTCTATATATCCATCAAATGACTCCTGAAAGGGAATATTGTCAATAATATGCCACCTAGTTCATTGGCTGATATCCCATATTGTCATTATCCTGAGTTTGGCTGTGAAAGGCGTGCTCAAATTTTGAAGGATCACACCAGGCATAGCCAAAGTAATCTTCAGTCCCCGTACCAAAAGTTGAAGGGAAGGTTTCTCCATCTACAAAAAACTTCTCATCTCCTTCTCCCCACCAATGGTGGCCTGGACCCGCTGCACTACAACTACCACCTTTCGGGTTCCATACCAGTAAATGTGTTCCCACGAACCTGCCCTTTCCCATGGTCTCCAGAAGTGTCCAGTCCGGCCAGCGAGATTCTTCTAAAGGCGATAGGTCCCTGTGCCATTTGGCATGAAATCTTGCAAGATCTTCTACCTCTACTCCCAGTTCTTCATGCTTCAGCTCTATTTCTATTTGAACCTCCTCATTAAAATCATTCTTTACTGCTATTTCTGCCCCATCTTTAAAGGGCATATACCAATAGCTATACATCCATTCCTCAGTCATCCCCATAGGAAAGGTTCTGTATTCATTCCATCCGGGAGAGGTTCCGAAGAAATCACCTAATGGTGACCAAACCGAAGGTTCTTCTTCTCCATCCCACTTTATTGTAAGCAACAACTTCCGAAGAATTTCTGCCATCTTCTTCTTATCCCCTATTTTCAGTTTTACCTTCAATGAAGAGACTGCCCCGGCATCTTCAGTTTGAAAAAAGATTTTCTCTTCGCCGGGAGCTATTCTTAAAATTTTGTTTTCTGTCGTTACAGAAAGATCGTAAGGATATTCTCCCATCCTGCTTTCAAACAAATTATTTACTTCCTGTAAAGCTTTGAGGTTATTTTCACTCATTTCAGGATCAAACTTCTCTACTTGAATTCCTTTAGGAAAACTTATGTAATTAAAATGGTAGTATTGTCCCCACCCTGGATCTGCAACAATTTTCAATGATTTTTGATAAGTAATGGGCACATAGTTATTAAATCCCCGGGCGTTCGTTTCGTAAACGAGTTGAGGAAAATTAAATGCGGGAATAGTTGGTTTAAAATATTCTATAAACGGCAAAGAAATTACGGTTCCTCATTACCGTCTATGTAGATCTTCACCTTTCCTTCACGTGGGCTGGCGGACCAAATGCGAACGATAGCACCGGGGCCTTCCATTTCGGCCAGAACTTCCTGTTCTCCCTCTTTACGAATGTATTGCGGTGTAAATCCGTCATCATTTGCTTCCCACTCTTTAAATTCTCCTGTTGCGGGATCAATTTTACTTTTTCGATCATAGCTGGACCACATGGAGCTGGCTTCTCCGGGTTCAGGTAGTTCGGCCAGGGCTTTAAGGTCGGTTAGTTTTTTTACCACACTAGCATAACTAATTTTCTGTTCCTGGCAATTGGAGGATAAATGGATCATCAAGAATAGCGGCAAGAATAAATACTTCATAAGTCCTGGATTTAATATTAAATTAAAATTTTCCCTTCCAATTTTTTCTCCCAAAAAGACAGAAACCGTCTTGAATTAAATTCCGGACGGTTTCTATAAAATTTAAAAATTATAAAAACTATTCCGGACTGATGGTCATAGCATTTATATAGAAAAAACCATTATCGTTAGAATTGTTAGGCCCTGAAGTGACTTCGATAGTAATCACCCCATTACTATCTGCTTTCACTCCCGTAACACAAGCGGTATTTTCTGTATTGCTCGCCGCATTGAGAGCTGCAGAAGCTGTACTCTCTCCAATAACAGTATATTGTGTCTCCCTATTATCAGTAGCAGTTCGCGATCCGAAGAAACATAGATCATAGGTACCGTCTCCTTCAAAACCTGTTAATTTAATTACTCCTTTTACTATGAGCATTTGGGAAAATGGTAGTTTTGAATTTCCGAAGAATGAATTTCCGGATACATCTGCAGATAAATCCATTGATGTATTTGTTAGTGTTTCTCCATTCGTATTAATTCCATTAAAACGACTTGCTACACTTAATTCAATACCTGTAAATTCACCATCTCCATAAGTTAAGTTAGGTACGGTTGCACCTTCAAGAAAACTGCTTAGCGTATTCCATCCTGCCGTAGTAGAAGCATTTCCAAAGTTGATTTTGACTTCTTCAGTAAGAATACCACTGCCTCCGGCGTTTTGATAATCTGTTAGAACAGTAAGCTCGTTTGGAGATTGAACTGCCTCATGAGCTGCACGCTGGGCAATTTCAACAGCTATAGGGGTAAATGCTTCCGGCCTGTAGGTATTGCCAACAACACTTTGTTCAAATAGAATTTCAAACCAGGCACTTGCGGCAGTATATCTCCCAATTTCATTCAAATGATATCCATCGCGGGTAAAATTATCTCCCAAATAGCTGGTTCTGGCATTTTGTATTGCTGTACTACTAGCAGGCACAATTTTATAAGTAGGTATTAGATCCTGTGCCTGATCGTAAGCGTCTACTATGGCTTCATACATAGTTAGCTGATCACGGCCATAATTGGTAAAGCCTGAGTGTGTGGAATTCTCTGCATAAGCCCATGTCTGATGTAGTAGGTACTTCACATTTTCATCCTCAATACGGGCATCAACATATTCATACAATGCAGGTAAGTCTTCAACAAAAGTATCATACTTACCGGAGTTTGAACTTACTTGCTGGAAACTGATATAATCCCAGTTTTCATCATCTAATGCAGTAGATATAGATACATTTCCGGCAGTTGTTTTATCACTAGGTTAAACCAACTTTTCTATAACTGTAACTATTAGCATTGGAATTGGCATTTGCAACATGTTGAGATAACTCTGCTCCTCCTATGTATAAATTTCCAATAACTATTTCCTGATCAGCAGCATTAGCCAGACCGTATAAATAATATTCTATGGCATCTTCAGAAAAACTGTTCCCAATAGCCAGAATTTTTAGAACTCCATCAGTAGCACTGTTATCATCTACTACAGTAACGGTTGTAGAACCTACTACTTCTCCATCACCTGAAGTAATGGTAAGTTCAGTCGTTCCTGCTACGAGTCCCTGTATTTCTACTGCATAAGTGTTAGGATCGGTTTCAAAAGAAATAATTCCTTCGGGATTGGATGTCCAGGAATATGATCTGGCCGGAACATCTACCAGATTGAATTCAGGAACTATACTAACCGTGGACTGGGTATGAGCAGTAATAGTAGCAGGGATACTAACTTCTGTTTCCTTTATAAGATCGGTTTGAATAGTCGTTGAAGCCTCTTGTGAGCCATCTTTAGTTCGTATGGTTGCAGTAGCAGTTCCCTCCCCAACAGCTGTTATCGTCGCATCATAGCTGGCAGAAACTGAGCTTACTTCAAGTACTGCAGGATCGGAAACTTCCCACACATATTCCTGTTGCTTAGAATAATTACTGAAAATAGGCTTTAGAACTATATCCTGACCTACCTTTAAGCGAGCAGATTCCAATTCAATTGCAAGCTCCCTCCTGGGTTCTTCCAGCTGGTCTTCCTTTTCACAGGCTATAAATGTTGACGGGATAATTATAGCAAAACACAGGAAAAATAATAGGCTAATAAAGTAGTTTGTTGATTTCATACATTATTTGTTATAGCATTAATACTGATTTTATTTTTTTAATTATAGAACCTGTGCTGCTTTATTATTTTGATGCTAATCCCAGGAGGACTATATGTTCCAAAGCGTCCTTCCAGAAAGTGATTTCTTTCTTCCCGGAGAATTTACTTCATTTTCCCTTTATTTTTTAAACACATATACAGCAATTCTCAACTCATTTTAATAATTATTCCGCCGTAAAGCTTCCTGAAGGTTCCAATGCCGAAGTACCTCCAACGAAAAATTCAAATTCCCCCGGCTCGTAAACGTGCTCTATGTTGGCATTATAAAATTTAAGATCTTCTGTAGTAATTTGAAATTCTACCGTTTTTGATTCTCCTTTTTTCAGAAATATTTTTTGAAATCCTTTCAGTTCTTTCATAGGTGGCGTAATGCTTCTCACTTTATCATGTAGATATAGCTGAACTACTTCCTCGCCTTCATAATTCCCGATGTTACTTACTTTCGCTGAAATCGTTATACTTCCGTTTTCTGAAAGTTTCTCACTGTTAACTTTTATGTCTGAATACTCAAAATTTGTGTAGCTAAGCCCGTGTCCAAATGGAAGTAAAGGAGAGTTAGGAGAATCGAGGTAATTAGATTGAAACTTTTGAAATTCTTCGGAAGCTGCTAAGCCTTCCCGTTGTGCGCATACCGTAATATATCGGGATTTGTCCAACACTTCTGGGCCAGGTGGCAGTTAACTTTCCTGAAGGATTATAATCCCCAAAAAGAACATCGGCTATAGCATTTCCGGCTTCTACACCGGGGTGCCATACCTGTAAGATACTTACCTAGCAATTCCATTTCTTCAGGAATAGTGAGAGGTCTTCCACTCATAACCACCAATACCACAGGTTTTCCACTTTTAGCAAGTTCTCTAATCAACTTTTTCTGACTTTCAGGAATGGAAATTTCTGTTCTGCTGGCTGCTTCCCCACTCATTTCTGAAGCTTCTCCAACTACGGCTACAACAACATCTGAAGCCTTTACAACTTTCATAGCCTCCTTCAGCAATTGCTCAGGAGACTCTTTGGAAATCTCAATTTTTGGTCCGAAGACATTTACTTTTTTGGCATACGCCTCATCATCAACAATGTTTGCACCTTTAGCATAGGTAATAGTAGCGCCAGGAGCAACATTTTTCATTCCTTCCAAAACAGGAATAGATAATTGATTGTCCCCTGTTGGAGCCCAGGTACCTAGCATATTGAACTTATCATTGGCAAGAGGACCTATTAATGCAATTTTTGCATTCTTCTTCAGCGGCAAAATATTTCCTTCCTTTTTCAGCAGAACGAAAGAACGCGCAGCAGCTTCTCGTGCAAGCTTTCTATTTTCTGCGGAAAGAATATCTTTTGCAGGCCTGCTTTCATCTGAATACCTGTAAGGATCTTCAAGTAAACCTAATTTATGTTTAGCCTCCAGAATTCTTCTTGCAGCTGTGGTAATTTGTTCTTCGGTTACTTTTCCCTCTTCGACAGACTTCTTTAGAGTGGTAAGAAAACCTTCCCCCACCATATCCATATCCAGTCCTGCATTAAGAGCCAGTGCAGATACTGCCTGAAGATCTCCCATTCCATGAGCGATCATTTCATTAACTGAAGTATAATCTGAAACTACAAATCCGTCAAATCTCCATCTGTCTCTAAGGAGATCCGTCAGTAACCACTTGTTTCCGGTTGCAGGGACTCCATCTATATCATTAAAAGAAGTCATTACACTAGCAACCCCCGCGTCTACCGCAGCCTTGTAGGGAGGCAAATATTCATTGAACATTTTTGTGCGGCTCATATCAACGCGGTTGTAGTCTCTTCCACCTTCTGCAGCGCCATATAGTGCGAGGTGTTTTACGGTAGCGAGCATAGTATTAGGTGCAGAAAAATTATCCCCCTGGTAGCCTTCAACCATAGCCCGGGCAACCTGAGATCCTAAATAAGCATCTTCTCCTGCTCCTTCAGCAGCACGGCCCCAACGCGGATCCCTGGAAATATCTACCATTGGAGAGAAATTCCAGTTAATCCCATCGGCAGTTGCTTCTTTTGCAGCGACCTGTGCTGTTCTTTTTATCAACTCCATATCCCAGCTGGAGGAAAGACCTAACGGGATTGGGAATGTTGTTTTATATCCATGTATAACATCTGATCCTATAAGTAGCGGAATTTTTAACCGGGAAGAATTCACAGCAATTTCCTGTGCCTGACGAACCTTCTCCGGACTGGAAACCCCGAATAGGCCTCCTACATTTCCGGCTTTTATTTTTGCTTCCACATCTTCACTCACAACAGATCCTGTAGCTACTCCGCCTCCCGGGGTCAACAAATTCAACTGACCTATTTTTTCTTCCAAAGTCATTTTTGCAAGAAGTTCTTCAACTTCAGGAATTTGCTCCTGTGCCCGAAGAGAGGACAGTCCCATAATAAACAGGAGGGCGAATAAAAGATTCAATTTTCTCATTATAGTTATTCTTTAAAATTATTATTGGCTTATTTATTATTTCACTTCCTGAACCTGAGTTCTTTCTGAAATCCCATTTTCATTAAAAGCTTCAATGCTGAAATAGTAAGGAGTATCACGATCCAGGTTCCTCATAAAATGTTCATTTACGTCATAAAGTAACCAGGACTGATATAACTTATCCGGCGCTATGCCCCATCGAATATTATAACCCTGGGCTCCCTTCACAGGTTCCCATTTAAAAGAAGCGTCTCTCCTGTCGTCCTGTCTTGTAATATTGAATCCTTTAACCTTTGCAGGTTTTTTGCCCAGACCTTTTCCAAAAACCCTAATTTCAGACAATGCCAGATTTTTTCCCGGGACTTCCACATTATTGTAGCGTACGTACTTTGCCTTCACAGGATCGTTTAGGGTTATGTATGCATTTGGTGCATCTTCAAAACTTTTACTTCTGTCAACAACAGTTTTCCAATTATTCCCATCTTCTGAAACTTGCAGGGTAAACTATATGGCGTAAACCTTCAGTCCGGGTGTAGATTCCGGACTCCTCATCGTGAAAATTTAATTGAAATGCATAAATATTTCCGGGAGACAACATTTCGATCTGAACCCATTGTTCATCATTATTTGCTTCGGCAACCCAGAATGATTTTGGACTTTCATCAGTTAGCACTTTTGATGTAATTTCACCTTTGCTATTCTTTTCCAGTGGCATTTCAGTAATATCAAAATCTCCATCGGTAGCAGTACTTTTCCTGATTTGCTTTGCGGAAGAGGAGACGGTTGTCTTCCCTTTATAGGAAAGCAACATCCAGCCACTATGCTGTCCTGCTTTGGTGGGATGATCAGGGCCAAAGAGTGGATAATCGCCGTAGCTTGTGTTTGTATACATCAAACCTTCATCATCAAAATATGTTGGAAACATAGAGAGCTAGCGTTCCCAATGTGAATTGGAAGCCAGGGCCATAGTAGCAAAATGCCAGTATTGTCCATTAGTTTGTTTCACCGTTATCCCATGTCCTGCACCGTTGGCAAACCCTCCGGGCTTAAAACTATAGGGATTGTTTTTCATATATTTAAAAGGCCCCAACGGAGTTTCCCCAATATAAGCAGCATCTGCATAAACATTGAACTGGGTACCCGGCGCCGCATACTGCAAATAATATTTGCCGTCGTGCTTGGTCATAGAGGCACCTTCCATATAACCTTCCTTTAAAGTTGGGTGAAAATTATTTTCCCCGAAGCGTTCCCAGCCATGTTCTTCTTCCACCAGATTAAAAAGTTCTTTTTCTACCCCGGTTTCCAAAAACCGATCATCTTTATTCAGCATTTTTACACGAAGAGGATGAACGTTGGACGAGCCCCAGTACAGGTAAGCTTTTCCATCATCATCGATGAATAATTCCGAATCCTGGATGTTGTTAGAAATAGAAGCAGTAGGTGTCCATTCTCCGCTTTTGGGATCATCGGTATAAAGAATACTTCCGTATCCCGCAGGATCTCCCGCAAAGTATACAAGTGAATCCTTATAGTTAAAGGCTGTAGGGGCATTTGAACCTTCAAAATACCATTGTTTAGGTTTAATAAATTCCCAATTAATAAGATCTTTTGAATGCCAGTATCCAAATGATCGGGTAACGAACATATAGTATTCTCCCTTAAATTCAATTACAGCAGGATCTGCCCCGGAACGGTAGGAAATATTGTTGCTTGAATTGTATACCATATAGGTATAATCAATATCTAATGGATTTATATAGGTTTCCGGCACTACTTCCTGCGAATGAAGCATTCCATTAAATAATAAAACTGCTGATGTAATTATATAACCAAAGCCTTTCATTTTTGTCTAATGTCAGTTCTCTATTTTCTATCGCTTTTATTATGGGAAAACAACCAGGGTAATAGTTCTGGTTCTGCAAAAGCTGTGTCCCAGCTGTTATGGTTATCTTCCGGATATAAAGATAATTTTGCGTTAGCCCCCCGGGAGTTTATTTCCCTCGCCATTATTTTGGAATACTTGGGTAAAACGACGTCATCTTTTTCTCCGTGAAAGATCCAGATATTAAAATCTTCAGGATACTCTTTTACAATTTCAGGATCTGCACCTCCGCATATGGCGATAGCAGCGGTAAACATTTCCGGTTTCCTGTAGAGCATTTCATAAGTTCCCATTCCGCCCATGGAAAGTCCGCCAATGTAGATCCTATCCTGGTTTATATATTTTTGTTTTGTAATAGAATCCATTAAACCCATAACTAAGCTGAGAGCCTGTGTGGGTTCAGCTGTATTTTTAAAATGAAATTGATATGGAACAGAATCCCGCTCTACCTCTACATTTGCCCAATAATCTTCTTTTGGAGCCTGCGGAAAAATTACAATCGCAGGAAACTCATCTCTTTTCTCCACAAACAATTTCCCCCCGTGTACGAGTTGCGCTTCATTATCGTCTCCCCGTTCCCCGGCACCGTGAAGAAATAATACAACAGGATATTTTTTATCTTCTGAAAAATTCTTCGGAAACATGATTCTGTAATTCAGCGTGTCATTATTCTGAATAAACTCTGCTTTTTGGTAATCTTGAAGATCCTGAGCGTGTGCTGAAGCTGCAACTAAAAAGAGAAATAAGGTTAAAAAAGTAAATGTTCTTTTCATATAAAATTTTTTTTGTTGTGAAGACCTCACAATCATTAGTTAAGTTAGACCTCACAGGTTTTTGAAACCTGCGAGGTCTAAAATACTATTATTTATTACCTATTTGCCCATATTCTTCAGAAGTAAACCCTAATCTGCCAAGTCCTTCCTGCACTTCAGGAGCACCCATAAACAGGTTCCAGATCAAGCCTGATCTATAATTTTCTATCATTACTACTATTGGTCCCTGATCTATAGCCAGATATTTTTTGGCCACCCAATCTTCTCCTTCAAGACTAAAAGCATCATAAAACCCGGCCGGACCCCATAAAAGATCATGTTGATCTTCATAAAAATATCTTATAGCTCGCAAAGATTCTCCCGGAGTATAAGGAAGAGAGCTTATTGCTGCCGTTGGGGAGACCACTCCACGGTCTTCATCTGGAGAATGAGCTGCATAACCCACACTCCCGTCCTCATTCTTTGTATAGCTAGCAGTAAGCCCCCAGGAAGCATCGTGATAGGTATCAAAATCTCTCGGATTTTCCTGGGCATAGAGATAATTGATCTTACTGTGATTCACATTCAAATCCCAATAATTTGCATATTTGTCACTTAGACCTTTTGGATTTAATCCCAGATAAGAATAATGAGCCCAAAAGAGAGGGCCTCCCATATCTCCCCTGGTGTTGTGTTTCAGAATTAAGGGAATCCCAAATGCTTCAACATCAGTAGTAATACTCCCGCTTCGCGCCCAGCCATCGTGGTAAGCATCGGGATGAATAGCATGTTCAGGCGAGGAAGCTGCCATTATATAAGTAATAAGACATTCGTTATATCCCTCGATCATAAAGTCCATTTCCCACTCATAAATTGGAGACCAGTGCCAGTATATTCCATTTTTGTTGTTTGTGTACCAGTTCCATTCTATACCTTTCCATAATTCGTCATATTTCGCAGCAACTGCTTTTTCCTGTTCATTCCCGTTCTTAAGGTACTCTCTTACAACTATAAGGCCTTGTGCAAGAAATGAAGTTTCTACAATATCACCTCCATTGTCCTTGTCACTAAATGCCTGAGTCTCGCCCGTTTCGCCATTTATCCAATGAGGCCATGCTCCGTGGAATCTCGTGGTATTAGCCAAAAAATCGGCTATTTTATTTAATCTTGCCACAGCAGAATCACGAGGAATAAACTCCCGCTCCATTCCCGCAACTATAGCCATTAATCCAAAACCGGAACCTCCTGTTGTGACAACATGAGCATCATTCCTGGGATAATCCCCATCGGGATGAAAACGCTCTCTCGCCATACCTGAATTTGGTTCGGCATAATCCCAAAAATATTTCAGCGTTTGCTTTTGAACAGTATCGAGTAAAGCCTCCTGAGATAAGCTATCTGTTTTTTCTACTTCTTCATTAACTGCAAGTTGTTTGTCTTGATTTTCTTTACATCCCAGAACAGTGAGTAGAGTCAGAATAAAAATATATGCTTTACGATAATTCATAATTTGTTTAGTATTAGTGGATTTTTTTACTTGTTATACTTCCAATTTAAAACGCACAGGATCAACATTAGAATTATTGACCCCTGCTTTAAATTTTTAGTATGAAAATCCCAGTTTATCAAGCCCTGCCTGTACATCTTCGTCCTGCATAAAAAGATCCCATAATAGACTAAGTTCTATAATTCTCTATCATTGTTATAATAGGTCCCTGATCAATAGCGAGGTAGCCATTAGCATACCAATTCTGTTCTTCAGAAAAAGCATCATAAAATCCATAAGGTCCCCAAAGCCTGCTCCCTTTTTCTTCATAGAAATACCTTAGGGCTTTCATTGATTGCTCCGGAGTGTAAGGAAATGAAGAGAGGGCAGCGGTAGGTGTAATAACACCTTTGTCATTTGATGGGCTATGAGCCTCGTAACCCTGGTAACTGTCACTGGCAGTAAAACCCCAGGAGTTCTCTCCATAGCCCTCAAAATTTTGAGGATTATCAATAGCGTATTGGTAATGAATCATACTATGAGCTTTGTTTTGATCCCAGTATCTGGCATATTGGTCAGAAAGATTAGTAGGATCCAAACCTATAAAGGAGTAATGAGCAAAAAACAAAGGACCTCCGTAAGGTGGGCCAAGCGGCAAATTAATCCCGTAATGCTGACTGTTATTTACAATCCCTCCATTAGATGCCCAGCCTTCGTGGTATACCTCCGGCTCAATAGGATGAGTGGGAGAAGACGCTGCAAGGACATACACTATGAGAGCTTCATTCCACCCCTGAATTTTTAGATTTATTTGGAATCCATAATTAGGGGACCAGTGCCAGTAAAGCACATTTTGATCCCGGGTGTACCAATCCCATTCCACAGCTTCCCATAAGGCTGTAATTCTGTTTACGATTTCATCTTCTTCTGAAAAATATTGACTGGCTATTAACAAACCCTGCATTAAAAGAGCGGTTTCGACCAGGTCACCCCCGTTATCAAGTTCGCTAAAAGGTCGGGTTTGAACAGTATCATCTTTGTACCAGTGAGAAAAAGCCCCATGATACGTAGGAACACTTTCCAGAAAGTCCAGCATCTTTTCCATTCTTCCCACGGCTTCTTCACGGCTTATCCAGCCTCTCTCCACAGCCACAGGGAAAGATGCTATTCCAAACCCTGAACCTCCCATTGTAATAATGTTCCTTCCTTCCCCATTATATGCATCAGCCTGTGAACGCTCACGTGCAAGACCTGAATTTGTTCCCGCAAAATCCCAGAAATATTTAAATGTTTGTTGTTGAACAAGGTCCAGTAATTCATCATCACTTAAAGGTTCCTCAGTTCCATTCCCGTTGCCATTACCGTTACCGGGATTGGGGATGTAAGGTTCCTGGTAACCGGGACCATCATCATTTGAACAGGCAAAAATCAGCATTAAAATTCCTACAACATAAAAGTGTCTAAACATTTCAGCCTTCATTAGATTAATATTACGGCAGACCGCACAGACCTAATCTTTTTATAAGATTAAATTATTAAAGGTCTTTTTTTAGTAAGTTTTAGGATGTCTTATCCTCCCGTTATTTTTCCGGTTTAGATAAAAAAGAAAAGATTCCGGCACCTAACCGTAACGGAATCTTTTTCTTATTCGGCTATTGCAGCCTGAATTTCTTCCTGAGAAAGAACTACGTTATAAAAACGAAGTTCATCAATATAACTTCGGTCTGACAAATGATTCCATTCAGTAAATCTTGGAGCACCGGACATTACCGAAATTAAGTCAGCTCCTGTCCAATCCACTCCCCCGGTGACTGTTCCAGTATTCTGTAGTACTCCATTTAAATAGATTTTACTTTCAGTTTCAGAAATGGTAAAAGCAACATGCACCCATTCACCAGCTGTTACGTTGATAAGCCCCCCATCATTCCAGCTATTTCCCTCTCCGGTACCTACACTGGCCTTTATACGTTGGCTGGCTGCATCTCCTTCTCTAAATAACTGGAACCCATAGTTCAGATTATTTAAGTTAGGACCATTTGCATTTACAGCACTAACTGTAATTATACCTGCACGGTTAGGATCGGCATTTACTTTATACCAAAAGGTGGTACTAAATTCATCCTCTAATAAACCAGTTGATGGGAAAGTAAGGTAAGAACCTGTTGCACTAAGCATAAGCATTTGTACCCTCAACACTCTCGCCTGCAAAGCCGGGAGTTCCCACTACAGTTATTGTTCTGTCCGACACCACATCCTTATAATCTCCATCAAATGGCAGATAAAGTGATAAAGGTCCTCCATCAGGATTTACCATTTCGTCAATTTCCTCTGCAGTTAAAGCAACATCAAAGAGGCGTAGTTCGTCTATTAAACTGGGATCTGAATTATGTCCCCATCCTTCGAAGTTAAGACCTGACCCAATCACTAAGTTATCCACTCCCGTCCAGTCAACCTGAGCGTTGGAGAGTTCCGTTGAACGAACTGGAACTCCGTCAAAATAAATCACAGTTCCTTCTGAAGTAAATGTAAAGGCGATGTGCATCCAATCTGAATCCGCAGCAGGTATTGTTCCTCCATCGTTCCAAATATCACCAGATTCGGTTCCAACATTAAGCTTAAAAACTTGTTTTGTAGCATCTCCCGGAGCTGGTTCCCTAAAGAACCTAAATCCCTGGTTGCGATCGCTGTCATCTGTTGCAGTTAAAATACAAGCTCTATCAGCTGAAGTATTTAAATTATACCAAAACGCGACGGTGAAATCATTTCCTAATTCCGGCAGCGGGATAGAAAGATATGCCCCATTTGCTCCTTTATAAGATCTTGCACCTTCATAAGAATTTTCAGAGAATCCAGGAGTACCTGTTTGCTGAGCAGTTGTTAAAGAAAGCAGGTCCATATACGCTCCTTCAAATCCCATATAGAAGACTTCATTTTCATATTTTGGGGAATAAGGAGGTTCCTTTTTAAAATTAACGGTTTTACTGGTAACATTGCCATCCATATCTGTTGCAGTCACAGTAACAGTATGTTCTCCAAAGGTTATACCCTCATACATGAATTTTTTGAGTGCAATACGATAGTCAGTAAATTCAGTATAGGTCGCCACGTTCTCTCCATTCACCTGAACCACAATTTCCTGTAATTCGATGTCGTCTTCCACCTTCAGGTTGATTTCAAGAGATGAAAGCTCTGTTGCTTCATTAATAACCATGCCTTCAGGAGGGTTACTAATAGTAATTACGGGACTCGCCTCATCCTGTCCCGGATCAACTGAGGTAATAGGATCTATACCTTCATATTCACATCCAACAAACAGAAATAAACAGGTCACAAGTCCCAGGTATTTTATATTTAAATTTTTCATTGATCAATTATTTAATTGTGACAGTACAGCGTTCATTGGAGTATCTCTATTCACAGGAGTGGCCTCTAAGGGTAATGCATCAACCTGTGCCTGCGGATAAGGCAGGTATTCATCTGCCGCAGTAAATGTTCTTCCATTATAGCTTAATTCTGAATAATTATTTAGCCGGATCATATCATAATAACGAATTCCCCACTCCAAAGCTAATTCTGCAAATTTCTCATCGAGAACCTGTTGAGTAGTAACATTGGATATTGGTTGCATATCGCCCCTTTCTCTCACAAGGTTTACAGCTTCATCTGCTGTCATTCCCAAACCGGAAGCTCCACGTGTTAAGGCTTCAGCATACATTAAAAGTATTTCAGAATACCTTATGACTATCATATTTTTTCCTGCACCGTAATCATTTCTCCCGGTTGTTAACTGATTGGAAGGTAAATAGTGCTTCCCGCTAGAAAATACCCCTCTGGCAAAGTCATTAATCATATCGCCAGATCTCGTAGTATTTGAAACGAAACCCGGAATATCAGTAACACCAACTGTTCTTAGGGAATCAATGCCTTTGTCAGTAAATAACACACTGGTTTCAAGCCGTACCGTCTCATCCCTATCTATCATAAACTTTATAAACTTAAAACTTGGCTCATAGAAGCCCCAGCCACTGGAGGCATTTGCACGAGCAGGTGTCCAGTTTTGAGGTCCAAACGGTGCATATAAATGATATACCTGGTCCCCTGTAGGTGTACCAAAATCGGAGAATTGCATCTCAAGTAAACTCTCATCACTTAATTCTCCTGGTTTTTTAAATAGGTCGTAAAAATCGGGATAAAGAGAAAATAAACCAGATTCGATTATAGCACCGTAGCATCTGCAACCCCCTGGTAATTTTCCAGTTCCTGTTGCGCTAATGCTTTTATGGCGTAGGCGGTATATCTTGTAACCCCTCCTTCAATGTCCGTACGTTGATTTGGTCTAAGATCGGGTAGATTAGGAATTGCCATATCCATTTGATCGGAAATAAACTGCATTATTTCTTCTTTACTGGAAACTCCTTCCTCAATTTCAGCTTCAGGCTGATTGGAAGTGATAATAAAAACGTCACTCCAAACCCGTGCAAGATTGAGATGGAACCAGGCTCGTAAAACCATTAATTCTGCAATATATTGATCAGCTCTGGCAATATCGTCTCCTGTCGCAAATTCCTTATAATTCTCGATTTGCAGTATCGCCGTATTCATATTTATTATGTCATTGTAATGCACATTCCATAAGGAGTTGTACATCCAATAATCTTTGTTATAGTTATACCTATCTGTATCTGCAAATGGCTGTTGGTCACCTAAACCTCCTGCATTGACATCATCTCCCCGCACAGCTAAAAGGAGAGGTTCTTCCCATCCACGTGTGGCAAATTCATAATATCCTCCAATAAGAGGCGCAATCATTTCTGAGGTGTTAGTGTAATCCAAATCACCTGTATTTAATTGACCTTCCTGAACGTCAAGTTTATCGGAGCACGCACTCATTGCTACAACACCAAGCAGAACCAGCGAGCGGGTAAAAATTTTATTTATAGCTTTCATTTTTTATTTTTTTAAAATTTTACGTTTATTCCAATTGTATAAATAGCTGAAACTGGATAGGTTTGTCTATCTACACCATCAGAAACTTCTGGTGTAAATCCATTGTAGCTGAATATGGAAATTGGTCTTTCTGCTGTTACGTATAACCTGGTAGTAGGTAGATTTTCCTGATCAATCGTGTACCCCAACTGGATATTTTGAATTCTGAAAAAATCACCGTCTTCGACCCAAAAATTGCTTAGTTTTTGGTTCCAGGCTTTTCTAATTCCAGCAGAAGAGGGATAAATATTGCTGGTCCCTTCCCCATGCCATCTGTTCACGGCAAGATCTGCATCCATATTGGTGTCGTTTGTAAAAATTACTTCCCCTCTTCTTCTGTTCAGGATTTTATTCCCAATTTGACCGTAGAAATTCAGTGAAAAGTCAAAATCTTTATAATTAGCTCCAATATTACCACCGTAGGTGAATTCAGGTAAAAAAGATCCTAAGACTACTCTGTCCGCATCATTAATTGCCCCGTCATTATTTTGGTCTCTATAAATGAGATCTCCGGGAACTAAATTATTCGCTACTGCTATAGGATCGGCAGCAATTTGAGCATCATTTTGATAAACTCCAACTCTTTCATAGCCATAGAATGCAAATAATGGTCCACCTTCCATTGTTCTTTGTCTAAATTCAGCCGATCCTGAATCTATATAACCACTTTCATCTTCTATTTCAATAGCCTCATTTTTAAGGGTTGTAAAATTGGCTCCTATAGAGTAATTAAAATCCTCACCAATAGAACTGTTCCAGCTGGCCATTAATTCCAGACCCTGATTTCTAATAATTCCAGAGTTTCTGTCAACGCTTCTGTTCACAATTGGAATATATACAGGCAAAATAGCATCTTCTGTATTCCTAATGTAATAATCTGCAGTAAAGGAAAGTCGGTTATTAAGGGCTTCTATATCCACCCCAAAATTTCTTTCCTCTATTACCTCCCAGGTATTATTGGAAAATACACTGGTAGAGGTAATCCCGGGTCTTGGTTGTTCTCCAATAGCACCCGTTACAACTGTGATCGTATTGGACCCTGCACTTGCCGCCACATTATCATTCCCAAGTCTTCCCCAGCTGGCACGTAATTTCAGGAAGTCGAAGAATCCAACATTCTGCATAAAGTTTTCTTCAGAAATCACCCAGCCTAAACCAACTGATGGAAAATATCCCCAGGGATCAAGTGTGAATTTTGAAGAACCATCGGCTCTAAAGGTCCCATATAAAAGATATTTACTTTTAAAGCTATAAGCCGCTCTTCCAAAATATGAAAGTCCATAATATCTCCTACCTATCTCACTTACGTTGTTGTTGAAAGATTCATTATCAGCAAAGTCAAGATACCAACTTGATTCAAAACGAATACCTAAGCAATGTCCTGTCCTGTTGCTTCAAATTCGTTGGCAGCTTCATCCCTAAAAGATGTACCCGCCATTAAAGTAAGATCATGATCTCCAAACCTATCTTTATAAGTAAGGACGTTGTCCCAGTACTGGTTTGAAAAATTATTACTCTCCCGGTCAATTGAAGATCTTACCTCAACGTTATTCCCGAGGGTGTAGGGAAGATTAACACGACGCTCTTCCAACGAGGAAAAATCATGACTGTAAGTAGTTTTGAAATCCAGTTTTTCATCTATAATATCATATTGGAAATATAGAGTGGTGAGCAGTTTACGTATCTTCAACCTGTTATCGTTATAGGTAAGATCTGTAAAAGGATTTTGTGTACTTCTATACCCTAAAAGTTGAGCATTTGCAAATTGATTAGGTGCTGCTGAAGTATTTGTGGGATCCATTACAGGCAATATTGGAACGGCAAAGTATGCTTTAAACCAGGCTGAATTTTCAGGCTCATATTTGGTAGCATTACTGAAGATGGAATTCACTCCCGCCTTGAATCTGTCAGAAATATCAATATCTACTTTAGATCGAATATTAAATCTCTCATACTCATTTTTCATATCAAGAATCCCTTCCTGTGAAAAATAGTTTGTTCCAACCGAATAAGTAACATTATCACTACCTCCTGAAATACCAATACTATGGCTCTGCATTAGACCATCCCTTAAAATTTCATCATACCAGTCTGTATTTACTGCCGGGATATTAGGATTAATTCTGCTCCTCCCAAACCGCTGCATTGCGTTCATTACAAACTGAATATCAGCTGTGGAACCCGATTCGTAGGCCATTGTTGTAAATTGTTCAGCATTAGCCATTTTTACAACATTCTGTGCGCGTTGAATACCCGTATATCCATCATATTCAAACTGTGCCTTTTGATTTCTCCTTCCCGCTTTAGTTTCAATAATAATTACCCCATTAGCAGCTCTTACACCATATATTGCAGAGGAAGAAGCATCTTTAAGGACGTTTACAGATTTTATGTCCTTCGTATTAAGGAAATCTATGTTATTATATAGAGCACCATCAACTACATATAATACATTAGTAGCGTTTGTATAGGTACCCACTCCCCTTACACGAACTGTTGGAGAATCACCGGGGGAATTAGCTGAAACGATTTGCACCCCTGCAACCTTTCCCTGTAAGGACTGCATAACGTTAGAGGTAGGTGTTCTTTCAAGCTCCTCAGCATTTACAGTTACAATAGAACCTGTAAGATCAGATTTTCGTTGGGTACCGTAACCTACCACCACAACTTCATCCAGTGTTGCAGCGTCTTCCTGTAGATTAACAATATACTCTACATTATCTCCAATAGTTAACTCCTGAGTTTCGAATCCAAGAAAAGTTACATTGAAGCGGTCACCACTAACAACCCCCTCTAAAGTGAAATTCCCGTCAAAATCTGTGACAGCAAAAATTTCCTTTCCCACTACTTTTACCGTTGCACCGGGTAAAGGAAGGTCATTAGGATCCAAAACTGTTCCCGTAATAGTTTTAGAGTCCTGTGCAAATCCTACACTCGTAACTAAAAATGCCAGGATTAATAGTAATTTAACTTTCATACAACTGAATTTTTTCAAAGTTTTATGGAAAGATACGCCAGATTAGGTTTCTACCGCAAACGTTATAGTACACAACTCCTACGTCAACCAAAAAATTTCAGCTAAAATATTAGTTTACAAGTATTTACAACAGCAATGACGTAAGCCAGCAAGGGTAAAAATTTAAGTTGTAGTAGTAATGATGTAGTAATGTAAATCGCTAACTATCAAATATTGCTATCAAAAGTTCTTGATAAGATAGTTAGTAAGGTTCTCCTTACTGTCCAGATTCATCTTTTTCCTCAACCTATACCTGTGAACTTCAACCCCACGAATGGAAATACCCATAAGAGGGGCAATTTCTTTTGAGGAAAGGTTCATTTTGAGATACGAACATAACTTTAAGTCTTTATTACTTAACCGGGGATATTTTTTTAGCAGTTCCTTCGAGAAATCTTCATGTAACTCATTGAAATTTGTCTCAAATAATTTCCATTCATCCTTGCTTTTTATAGCGTGATTAATCTTATTCATTATATGCTTTAATCGAAACTGATTACTGAATTTATCTTTGTCTCGATTTAATTCTCCCTGAATTTCCATTAAAACCTCATTCTTCTTGGCACCTATCATAGTAGTATTGGCCAGTTCTTTTCGCTTGCTGTTAATCTCATGTACAAGCCTTTCTTTCTCAATCTTCCTGAGGCGTTCTTCATGTTCCTGGCGAAATTTAAGCTCCAACATTCTCTGATGTTTAAGTAATTTTCTTCTGTTATACCAAAAGATCAAGCCTATAACTCCAATAACGCACAAAAAATAAACGGCCTTCATAAGATTTGACAGATACCACGGAGGTAAGACTTCAAAATTGTGTATTGTTGTTTCAGAAGCAGCCCCTTGAGCACTTACTGCATATAATTTAAGCCGATAATCTCCATAAGAAAGATTCTGAAAATTAAGATTTCCTTCCACAACTTTTCCCCTGTGCCCATTCCTGCCTTCAAGTTCATACCTAAGCTCCATAGCATCAGAATCAGGTAGAGCTATTCTAAATTGAACATCCCGGGCATTCTTAAATGGTATTAAAGCCAGCTGCTCTATATTGTAACTCCTTTTGGAATCTTTTATACTGTAAACAATGGGTTTACTCACATCTTCACTCCTCTTGGCTCTTATTAATTTATTCAAATTAATTTCCCCAAATCCATCATTAAGAGTTATATAATAAATTGAATCATTATATTTTATAAGATTTTCATTTCCTTTTACCAGTCTCTCATTTAATTCCCGAAAAGCCAGGTTTAGTTTCTGTTCTTTAAAATCGGTAAAAACAATTGAATTTGAAATAGTATTGGTAAACCAGTATCCTGTACGGTCTTCTAACAAAAGTCGGTGATTCTCAAATTTTCTTAATTCTTCAAAAACAAGTAAAGTATCCAGAAGTGCATTATACTTATACCATATATTATCCTGAAAGACAGCTATTTGATTGTTGATTCGAAAGACATCAGCTTTATAACCACCTTTCTTTCCTATATTATTTACTTTTTCTATAAAAGAAGTTTTCTTCAGGTCCTCCTGAATTCCCATTCGGTACAGCCCCTCATAAGGATGGGCTACCCACAAAATATCAGAGTTTTCAAATACGATCTTCTTTACAGGAAAATTTACCTCCCTCAATCGATGCACTGCTCTTGATGAGGGATCATAAACGCTTATACCCGTATAATTGCCAATAAGCAGTCCTTTTTCCTTGGCGGGGGGTTGTTCAATAGTAAAACTACCTGTTCTTTCTTCAACCGGAATTAATTTATTATTTTGAACACTAAAAGTGCCTTTATTGTGATTGCTATACAAAATATCGTCAATTACTTCCAGGTTCCAGGAGTGTCCTTCGGCACCATTTAAAAGAGCCAGATCATTTTGAGATAATTCATAAACCCCCGTATTACTGGCTAAATACATGTTAGAGTTCAAAAAGGTAAGGTCGTAGACGGCACCCAGTTCTCCCGAATCATCAGTATAGAACTTTACAGGTGATTCAAGGTCTATTACATCTATTCCATTATCCAGGCCCAGCCATAATTTCCCCTTATACAGTGCCATACTTAAGACAGTATTATTTTGTAAGCCACTGTTCCTGTTATAGATCTGAAAATTTTGTGATGGTTGGTTATAGAAAATAATGCCGTTTTTTACCGTGGCAAAGGCAAATTCTTCATCAGATATCTTTAAGATATGATTTAGTTCATCCCTTTCCAATTGTTCATTAAGCTTCTGGTCACTAAACGCTTCCAACTTACCATTAGAATAAGTAAATAAACCTTTGGCAGTACCTAAAATTAATTGCTCTCCATCATCCGCGAAGTCAACAACGCTCCTACCCTCAAGAATTTCCTGGCCTTTTAGAGGAATTAATTTACCTCCGGCAGTTAAAATAAAAATACCCCGACTGCCCAGGGAAAGAAATAATTGATCCTGAAATACAATCATAGCATTTGAAAGCACATTTTGAACAGGAACAATTTTTTCACCATTATATTTATAGATGGCCCCAAAAGATCTAAAGTAGAGTGCATCATTAAAAGAAATTATCTCCCAAATTTCTTCATTCTGCATTTGATGATCCTTGAGTAAAGGCATTAGAGTGGTGTATTCCATAACTCCCGTATCGCCTCTTTCCCAATACCCAAATTCTTTGTAAGAGCAGTAAAGATTTTATCTTCATGTACAAGAACAGAACGTATAATGGAACCGGATCTTAACTTATTAAGCTCCCATTGCTGACCATCATAAATTAATAATCCATCATTATTAGCTGCATAAATAATTCCGGTCGAATCAATTGCTAAATCCCAATTCTGGCTAGCTGCCGAATACTCCAGCGAAGTATAGTTCTGGATTGGTGGCGTTAGTTGTTGAGCCTGGGTAAAAAAAATACCCATCACCGTAAAAAGGAGGCTTAAAAGGGTAGTTTTCATAGGCTTATTTTTATAATGAGCAGGAACTGTTGTGGTCCTACTTCTACAAAAGTAATAGCTTTTGAAGTTTTTCTTTCCTTTCTAAAAGAAAAAGAATGGTTACTGATCTTTGTTATTTACAAGCAAGAGGCAGGAGAAAGCTTCAATTCAAAGAGAGTTTTTATATAGAGTACAGCAGGATATTCCTTATTGGAAATTTTAATATTTACTCTTTGATTCCCCACTAAGATTTGAACAGAAATAAGGTATTACAAATAAAGGCTATGTAAGAATTAAAAAGGCAAAGAGAAGGGAGATTGAAAAAGAGTTATTTCTTCCTATCGATAACATAATTAACCATAAGGTTAAGAGAGTCCTTAAACGGAGACGGAGGATAAGCTTCAAGAATCTCCAGGGCATCCTTCTGAAACTCTTTCATTTTCCTGACCGCATAATCCAGACCTCCTTTTTCTTTCACAAATAAAATAACTTCTTTTACTCTTTTTTTATCTTTATTATGGTTTTTAACTGAATTTATGATCCATTTTTTTTCTTTAGGATCACAATTGTTCAAAGTGTAAATTAGAGGTAAAGTCATCTTTTGTTCCTTAATGTCAATACTTAGTTGGTTTTCCAATTTGCTCATTACCATAATCAAAAAGATCATCTTTAATTTGAAAAGCCATTCCTATTAACTCACCAAACCTGCGCATTTTTGTAATATCATCAGAACCTGGTTTAACCGATGCCGCTCCAAGGCTGCAACAAGCTGCAATTAATGTGGCTGTTTTTTGCCTAATGATATCGTAATAAACTGCCTCGGTAATATCGAGTCGTCTGGCTTTTTCGATTTGCAAAAGCTCCCCTTCACTCATCTCCCTTACGGCGACAGAAATAATCTTCAGAAGATCAAAATCATTATTATCTATGGAAAGAAGCAATCCCTTGGAAAGCAGGTAGTCTCCCACCAATACAGCAATTTTATTCTTCCATAATGCATTTATACTGAAAAATCCGCGTCTACGGTTAGAATCATCCACAACATCATCGTGAACCAGGGTAGCAGTATGTATAAGTTCAATAACTGCAGCCCCGCGATAAGTTCGCTCGTTCACGTTTCCTTCAGAAACCATTTTGGCGACGAGGAAGACAAACATAGGCCGCATTTGCTTGCCCTTTCGGTTTACAATATAATGTGTAATTCGGTTGAGAAGAGCAACTTTAGAAGACATGGATTCAAAGAACTTTTTTTCAAAAAGTTCCATCTCCTTTTCAACCGGAAGTTTAATCTGGGCAATGACTTTCATACGGTGCCCAAAGATAGTTAAAGAATTTCGTATTAAAGAGGCACATCGCTCGAATTAGAGCTCTAAAAGGACAGAAAGTGTGAAGATCCAGTTTTTTATTATCTGTTAAGAAGCTTAAGTAGTTTTATTAGCCAATTGGCCACAAGCTGCATCTATATCCTTACCCCGGGACCTTCGTACGGTTACTGTAATACCATTTTGCTCCAGCAGGGATTCGTACATACTGGTCGCCTGCGAAGAAGCCTGTTGAAAAACTCCGTCATCAATGGGGTTGTATTCAATAAGATTGACCTTACAGGGGACATATTTACAGAACTTCACCAGGGCCTCTGCATCTCTCCTTTTGTCATTAATGCCTTCCCATACAATATACTCATAGGTGATCCTGCTTTGGGTCCTGGAGTACCAATATTCCAAAGCTTCCCTTAGATCCTGAAGCGGAAATGTTGCGTTAAAAGGCATAATGGTGGTTCTAACCTCATCAATAGCAGAATGCAGGGAAACAGCCAGTTTTACTTTCGCTTCATCATCTGCAAGTTTCCTGATCATTTTAGGTACCCCGGATGTAGAAACTGTAATTCTTTTAGCCGACATTCCAAGACCCTCTTTTGATGTTATTTTCTCAATAGCTTTCATCACATTATTGTAATTCATCAGCGGTTCGCCCATTCCCATAAATACAATATTGGAAAGAGGTTTGTCAAAATATAACTAGCTCTCATTATCAATTGCCACTACCTGATCGTAAATTTCATCAGGATTTAGATTTCGCATCCTTTTTAAAGTGGCCGTAGCGCAAAATTTACAATCCAGGCTGCAGCCCACCTGTGAGGAAACACAAGCTGTAGTTCTTTTAGGAGTGGGAATTAGTACCGATTCTACGGTTAAATTGTCGTGAAGTTTAACTGCATTCTTAATAGTTCCATCACTACTACGCTGCATTTGATCTACACGAATGTGATTAATAACAAAGTTTTCTTCAAGCATTTCTCGCGTAGCCTTTGAAATATTTGTCATATCATCAAAACTATATGCACTCTTTTGCCATAACCATTCGTATACCTGCGTACCACGAAAAGATTTATCTCCCCGGGACACAAAGAAGTCCTGGAGCTGTTCTTTTGTTAATGCGCGTATATCTTTCTTATTATTTTTCACGGTGCAAAAGTATGAAGATTTTAAGCATTTAGACTGTAAGGACTCTAAGTATTTACTTTTCAGAATAATGCATCGGCAGTCTAAGAGGCGACAACTATAATGAATCCTTCCATTATAAACTATATCAAATTTTGAAAACTTCGTCTGTCCCTAATCACAAGTCGTAATTAAAGAACCACAATTACAGGAGAATTTTCAGAAAAAGAAAAGCTGCTTTTAAATCGAGCAGCAACTTTCCATTGGTTCATAAACTTTCAGAAAAAGAAAAACCACGAATACACTTCCAGTGCATTCGTGGTTCCATTGGAATTGAAAAGAGGTTACAATATTAACATTGCATCCCCATAGGTATAAAATTTATATTTTTCTTTAATTGCTTCAGCATAGGCTTTTTTCATAAAATCATGTCCTGCAAAAGCAGAAACCATCATCATTAAAGTTGATTTTGGAGTATGAAAATTGGTTATCATACAATTAGCGATACTAAAATCGTATGGAGGAAAAATAAACTTATTGGTCCATCCATTAAACTCATTTAAGGTATGATTAGAAGAAACCGAACTTTCCAAAACTCTCATTACGGTTGTTCCTACTGCACAAATTCTCCTACGTTCCGCTATAGCCTTATTAATGGTTTGTGTAGCGGCTTCTTCAATAAAAGCTTCTTCACTGTCCATTTTGTGTTTTGAAAGATCCTCAACTTCTACAGGATTAAATGTTCCTAGTCCCACGTGCAAAGTAACTTCAGCAAAATCAACTCCTTTAATCTCAAGTCGTTTTAGTAAATGTCTCGAAAAATGAAGTCCGGCTGTAGGTGCAGCAACAGCTCCTTCTCTCTTTGCATAAATAGTTTGATATCTCTCCTGGTCCTCCGGCTCAACTTCTCTCTTAATATACTTGGGTAATGGAGTTTCACCTAACTCTTCCAGTTTCTTTCTGAATTCAGCATAAGAACCGTCGTATAAGAATCTCAATGTTCTTCCACGCGAAGTAGTATTATCAATAACTTCAGCTACCAAACTTTCATCTTCACCAAAGTATAATTTGTTCCCGATCCTTATCTTTCTGGCCGGATCTACCAACACATCCCAAAGTTTTGTTTCGGCATTTAATTCCCTTAATAGAAACACTTCAATGCGAGCATAAGTTTTTTCCTTATTACCGTATAAGCGGGCAGGAAAAACCTTAGTATTATTAAGAACCATTACGTCTTTAGGTTCAAAATAATCTAAAACATCCTTAAATAATTTATGCTCAATAGTTTGATCCTTCCGGTTTAGCACCATTAGCCTGGATTCATCCCGATTTTCTGCAGGATATTCGGCCAAAAGTTCTTTTGGAAGTTCAAAATTGAAGTGTGAAAGTTTCATTCCCATAGTTGAATATTTAAAAGCTGCAAATATACAACCTCGGGATAGGCGTTGTCAAGTAATTAGAAGGTTATTTCTAAAAGTAATTATATTGAATATCAGGCAGTCGTAAAACCAAGCTTTTCCAGATGCTCCCAAAATTCGGGATAAGATTTGGAGACAACCCCCGCGTCCTCAATTTCAAGCGGAATACGGAGAGCAAGAGGAGCGAAAGCCATTGCCATTCTATGGTCATTATAAGTAGCAACAGTTACCCCGGAACTTAAATTCTCTATAGGTTTTAAGTGCAGGCTATCATTGGTAATTATAACTTTTGCACCAAATTTTTCCATTTCATTCTTTAAGGCCTGAAGCCTGTCAGTTTCTTTTATTTTAAGGGTGTGCAGTCCCTTTAGCTCACATTCTACTCCCAAAGCAAGACAGGTAACCGCAATGGTCTGTGCCAGATCTGGCGTATTTTTAAGGTCTAGATGTAGCTTCTTTGGTCTTTTATGGCCTTCTTTGGTTAACTGCACCGTATGCTCTCCATATTCAGTAACCACACCTAATTCCCGGTAAATAGCAGCAACTTCTGAATCTCCCTGCAAACTGTCCTTTCTATAACTGGAAAGCTTAATATTTGCAGATTCACTAATTGCAGCAAGGCTGTAAAAATAAGAGGCAGAACTCCAGTCTGATTCTATTTCCAGTTTCTTTGCGGCTACTTCCTTCTTCGGTTCTACCGTGATCGTTTGATTTTTAAAGTTTGCTTCTATTCCGAAGAACTTCATCATATCAAGAGTCATGTTAATATAAGGAGTAGAAGTAACCGGACCTTCAAGATTTATTTCAAGTCCCTCGGGGAGCGAAGGTGCAATGAGCATTAAAGCTGAAATATACTGGCTGCTGATGTTTGCTTTCAAAGAAACTGAAGATTCTTTTATACTCTTTCCCGATATTTTTAAAGGAGGACATCCTTCTTCCTTCACATATTCAATTTCTGCCCCAAGCTGTCTCAAAGCCTCCACAAGAAGCTGAACCGGGCGCTCCTGCATTCTCTGGCTCCCGGTAAGAATTACCTCTGCACCTTCCTGAACCGAAAAATAAGCTGTGAGAAACCGCATTGCAGTACCCGCGTGGTGAATATCTACCGTGCCGTTGTTTTTCTTCAGGGCTTTCCGCAGTACTTGTGTATCATCGCTATTAGAGAGGTTTCCCAATTCTATAGAAGGAAAAAGAACCTGTAAAATAAGAGCTCTGTTGGACTCACTTTTGGAACCTGTAATTTTAAAATTGCCCTCCAGTTTTCCCTTTGGTGCTGATACTTTTAAATTCATTCTTACTATTTTCTTTAACAGGAGATCTCCTATTTATTTCGTTCTTCTCTTTTTATCCGGGTACTAAATTGGCCATAAGAAACAATAAAGCCGTAAACAAAGGCAGCTAAAAGAGTACTTATAATAAATTTAATCCACTAAGTCCTCCCCAAATTTTGCTTCAAAATAAGCTGAAAAATTTAACCCTCCATATTCAAAAAAGATGGAAATGACCTGGTATAGTACTGCAAACGCCAATCCCTGTAAAATTACCATTAACCAGAATTTCCTGTCCCTTACCACTTTCTTAAATGCCACTACCTTAATTTTTCGTTATTCTTGTGCCTGTTTTGATCTCTTTCGGTTTTAATATCCAGCTTTTTATCAAAGGCTTCCTGAAGATTTATACCCGTTTGATTTGCAAGGCAAAGGACTACAAACATTACATCTGCCAGTTCCTCTCCTAAATCTTTATTTTTGTCACTTTCCTTTTCACTTTGTTCTCCATATCTCCTTGCAATAATTCTCGCTACTTCACCTACCTCCTCTGTTAATTGGGCCATATTGGTGAGCTCGTTAAAATATCTTACCCCATGTTCCTTTATCCAATTATCTACAGCTAACTGTGAATTTTTAATGTCCATTTCTATATTCGTTTCAAAACAATGGCTTCTGAATGTTTATTTACCACTTCGGCAAAAAAGTCTTTTAAGCTTTTGTAATCTGCAGGAGGATAAACAGTATTTTTCATATTATATTCAGATTCAATCCTCAAATAATTTCCATTTTGTAAAGTTATAAATTTGAAAGTCCCTGCGCCATTATTAAGATCAATAATAGCACTTTCAGGCAAAAATTCTACTTCATAGCCTTCAGGTAAAAGAATATTTACAGTTTTATTTTCTAATGACGGAAAATAAAAAAAGATAGGATATTCCCTTTTTTCGGCTTTAAATGGGTTTTCTTTTTCAGCCAGAAACAATAGGGGAGTTAAGTAAATTTTATCATTTATTCTTTCCATTCCGTTTTCCAGTTCAAAGGTGTAAGTTTGTTTGATATCTGTTCCCACTTCAATTTCATTCTCCATTTCCAGTTCAGATATTACTATATTCCCTTTTCCTTTCTCAAGAGTTTCGAGGTAACTGTCTTTGTTTACATTCTTATAGTTGTCTCTAAAGGTTTTTGCGTAATATCCATTAATAACGTTAATTGTCTTTCCCTGTATTTTCAGACTTTCATCGAACTGATAGCTTATTTGAAGTCTATTCTTGGATTGTTGGGCAGGCATAAGACTTATCCAGTCTGAAGCTTCTTTATCTATCAGGATCCTGCCGTGCCAGTTTCGTGCTCTTTCGGGTAAATCTCCAAATGCATTGTTCTCATCTGTGGCATCCAGTAAAAACACATTTTCTCCTACTTCTACAGCCGTAACTATATAATTAAATCCTTTTCTGGTAGGAAAAAGAGGAATACCATTATCTTTAGTAGAAAGTAACACGGGATAAGATTTAAGACCAGCATATTTAAGCATAGAAGCGAGTGCGAGGTTTATATCTGCTACGTTACCTTCACCTTCTTTGTAAGCCTTAGCTCCACCATTTTCAGCAATAAATCCTGCATAGCCATTCCATTTTATTTTAGTTTTAACGAAATTGTATATTAAAGATGCTTTCTTTCCATGGTCTGTTACTCCGGAAAGAATTTGGTCCAGATCCTTATCAAAATATCCGGTTCGTCCTAATTCCTTTCCATAACTGTCAACATAAATAGATTTGGAAACATTTTCCCAGGTTTCGGTATAATTCTCTACAAGGGAGTTTGGAAACTTTGTAAATTGCAATTCCCATTTTAACACTGCAGCGTAGTTCCACACGTAATCAACAAAAGCTTCTCTCTTTAAGGCCGGGATATTTTCTTTTTCAATGGAATATATGTGTTGATTATATTGTACCTGGGAAGTCCCTGTAGAACTTTTTATTGATCCACCGCGGCCAACCACACTTTCCAGACTGGTAAAGCTGAAATTTTTTGAAGATTCATTAATTGTGAAAGTTAGAGGGGATCTTAAATTAAAATGTTTTTTAAAACCCAGGAATTCCGGAATACTTACACTGGCCTCCAGTTTATTAATAGGAATTGTATACTGAAGCATTATATCGTCTATGGTCGTAACAAAAGGGGAACGTAGAGAGTATTCATATTCAATAACACTACCTTCTGTAACTGCTTAAGCATAGTAAACCTGGTCTTGTGTAAATATTTAGATGCCTCTTCTTCAAATATTCCATCATTTTTAAGCTTTTCATCAACCAGTTTTCCTTCAACAATGTTATAGGTATATCCTTTCAGGCCCGAAATATTTTCCCGTTTATTACTGTCCTGATATTGTCTTAACTCTCTTGTTGCCCAATCAAATCCGTCTTTATTATAGATCTTGATCCTCTCATGTACATCTGTAACCAGTGTAAAACCATTATCACTATACTGGTAGTGTGTGCTAATTTTTCTATAAAGCACTGCAGCATCAGCTTCCCCATCCACAGGATGAGCAGCTTCAAGAACTTCTTCCTTTGATACTTTACCAAACCTGAAGTCCTGAGCTTGTGTAAGAACACAAACTAACAGGGATAAAATTGTAAAAATACTCTTCATTTTATATGGATTAATTATTAGCAATTAGTACTGCTTTTTGGTTGCTGGAGGTATTCACCTTAACCATAAAATCCCTGAATGCCGGATATAAGTCGGGAGACCAACGTCCCTCTTCTACAACATATTCTCTTACCACCTCAATAACACGTTCCCCATCTTCTTCTTTTGATTCAATTTTCAATTCAAATTTCCCGAATTCACTGGTAAAGCTTAAGCTCTCGGGCAAAGTCTCAATCTTATAGTTCGAGGGAATTGAAAAGCTAAAAACATCTTTATAAGTAGCTCCCCGTGATATTTCAAAAGGCAATTTCCTGGAGTTAACGCGTGGTACATTATAGGCCGGGGGAACTAAAAAATTAAGAGGTAAAAGAATTCTTGATCCGGTTTTGGTAACAAGATTTTCTCCGGTAAGAGTCAGTTCTTCAATAAAAATTTGGTTTTCACGGTCGTTACCGAATTTTGGTGGAGATACCTGAAGATTTTGAAGATAACTCCAGCTATTCTTGTAGTATAAATCCTGTCTTTCCTGGGTTTGACGCATCAAATGGTAAATATTTCCGTAATGAACTCCTTTGCTCACTCGTTTGACATTAGCATTAAAGTTCCCGGACTCATTTACATTTATTTGACACGCGGTTATCCTACTATTATCCAAAACCGAATAAGCTTTTGTTTTCACTATCTTTCCCCCATCAGGTTTAATAAGCAAAACATTGCGGTTATCTGTAAAGTCACCCAGGTAATTAAAGGGATCTGTCTGGCTCGTGCATTCAAGCCATACGTCCTCCTCTTCCTGAGGGATATTTAGAATAACATGGTTCCCCTGCATAGAAGCGAAATCTTCTTTGAGGTCTCTTCTTTCTTCTCCCCCGTATACCACCGCATAATAGGAAGGAATATTTTGGGAATCAAGAAGGGCTTTAGTATAGTTTGTAAGAGCTTTACAGTCTCCATAGCCCAGTCAGTCTACTTCTTCTGCAAGCATTGGTTCCCAGCCGCCAATCCCTAACTGCACACTGATATACCTGGTGTTGTCCTGGACATACTGGTAGATTAGACGTGCCTTCTCAATATCTGTGGTGGCGGTTGCTGTAAGCCCATTTATTTTCTGAATTGTCTTTGCGGGAAGTTGATTTCTTCCGGCAAGTAGATTATCATGTTGCCATTTTCCAAACTCCTGCCAGTTTGATGCCGTACCTTTTACTCCAACAAGTGAGAATTCGTTTAAGGCTATTGCTACATAAGGAACAAACTCCTTTAGAGATGGACTTAAATACTCATTTTTGTATGCTTAAGTATTCCCGATACGCTGTAGGTAATATTCCGTCCATCATTTTGATGTTGAACCTTAAATTCCTCTATATTTTTTTCTTCCGTTCTAAGAGGAATCCCCTGAGGGTTTAAAAAATGATAACTTGAATTTTCTACACTTATCAAATAGTCTGAAAGTGGCTGCCATGGGATAATAAATACTGTAGAATTATTTTGGATTTCGCTCTCGTAAACCACCGTATATGGGTAAGATTGAGGGGTGTAGTCAAGGTACTGAATTCGGGAATCTGTATAAAGATCGTTAGAACTTATGGCACTTACATCCCTGAATTCTTTTTGCTTAATTTTTTTTATTTGAACACTTAAGCAGCATCGAATATCAACGCCTGTTGATCTTTGATCTTTATGTTATTATTGTAAAATTGACTAAGCTTGCACATGGTCGTTCCCATGTTCATTAAGCACGGTAATGATACGTTTCTTCTTTTGGATAAGCTTATCAACAGCAGCAACTTCAATAAATACTTCTTCATTTCGTAATACCGCATTGGTGTTTTCGAGCAATGCAGGCGCAATAGCCCCAACCGAAAGATTAACCTCCTGTGCTGTGATAACAGCAGGGACTGCCAGCAGCAGGATGCTGATAAAAAATTTGTACTTCATGAGCCTTAAAATTTTGTTAAAAATAGGTTTTTCATGGAAGTAACCAAATTTATTCCCGCTTTTTTGAATCTATTATTATTGTTACTTAAGCCCATCGTTGATTAGAGCCACTTTCATGTCGGCCCCAAAAACCCCACTCCCTATGGTTTTTTTAATTTTGGCTTCCATTTCTTTGAGAAAAGCTTCGTAAAGTGGAATGGCAATTTCAGGTTTCGCTGCTTTGATATAACTTGGCTAGGTTCCCTTTTTTGGTTGCAGCGTGTAAGGTAAACTGGCTTATTACTAATGCCTCTCCATTAATATCTTCAAGACTAAGATTCATAATTCCCTGGTCATCATTAAAGATGCGCAGCTTTGCAATTTTATTACATAACCAGGTAATATCCTCCTGAGTATCGGCTTCTTCTATTCCCAACAAAATCAACAAACCCTGCTCAATTGATGATTTTACTTTCCCTTCAATAGTAACTGAAGCCTCAGATACCCGCTGTATTACAACTCTCATTGTTCTGCGTAATTATCAGTTCTATATTGTTGCTCATCTTCCCCTTCAATTATTTGCAAATAACTCTTATACCTGCTCCATGCGATTTCACCTTCTTCCAAAGCATCTTTTACGGCGCATTTAGGTTCTTCAATGTGAAGGCAATTGTGAAACTTGCAATCCTGCTTTCGTGCAAAAAATTCAGGAAAATAATCTCCCAATTCCTCCTTTTCCATTTCTACTACCCCAAAACCCTTAATTCCCGGGGTATCTATTATCCTGGCATCAAAGGAAAGATCAAACATTTCAGCAAAAGTAGTAGTATGCTGTCCCTGCTTGTGTTGTTCACTAATTCCGGCAGTTTTAAGGTCCAGAGAAGGTTCCAGCGCATTGACAAGGGTAGACTTTCCTGTACCGCTATGACCTGAGATCATACTGGTTTTTGCGGTCATCATCTCCTTCACTTTATCTACATTTTTTCCTGTTTTAGCTGAAATTCCAACACATTCATAGCCTATACTCCTGTATAAGGCTGCCAGGTACTTTACTTCTCCCAGCTCTTCCTCATTATAAGAATCAACTTTATTGAACAGAAGAACAGTTTTTATGTGGTAGGCTTCTGCCGTTACCAGGAACCTAAGTCTATAAAAGTGGTAAAAGTGGGAGGATTATTAAGGGTAACGAGTAAAAATGCCTGATCTATATTAGCTGCTATTATATGTGTTTGTTTGGAGAGATTTACAGATTTCCTGATGATATAATTATCCCTATCCTCTATTTTCTTTATTACTCCAACTTCTTCTTCCCCAGACTCTTCTATATCAAATTCTACCTTATCCCCAACAGCGACAGGGTTAGTGCTTTTAATCCCTTTCATGCGGAATTTGCCTTTAATCCTGCACTGGTAGGCCTTACCATCCTCTGTTTTTACTAAATACCAACTCCCTGTAGATTTGTAAACCAATCCCTCCATACCTTGTTAATAAATTCTTAAAATCTCCTATTACTGATTCGTAAAATATCCTAAGTTTGTCAGCATCAATTAATTCTGACCGATATGAACAAAATTACATTTAAATTTTTCATTACCCTATTATTTATGGGAATTGGAACTATGTCTTATGCTCAGACTAACCTCTTTGAGCATCCGGAATTTGCCACACTTACAAAAGATCACAAAACCATTGCTATTGTTCCATTTAAAACCCAGGTACTGTTACGCCCCAAGCAGATGAAAGAAATTTCAGCAGAGAAACTAGCAGAAATGGAAAAAAATGAGGGCTTTGCAATTCAACAATCTTTATTTACCTGGTTTTTACAGAGGAAAAAGAGAGGCAAATTCCAACTTGAAGTCCAGGATCCGTCAAAAACCAATGCGATTTTAAGTAAAAATAATATCGCTGATTTGAGTTTGCTTACTCCTGAAGAACTTGCAAAATTATTAGAAGTCGATGCAGTTATTTCAGGCAGGTTTGAAACAGATAAACCCATGAGTGATGGGGCATCACTTGCTTTGGGAATATTAGTGGGTTTTTATGGAACAACAAATTCCGCAACTATTAATATGAATGTGAATAATGCTGAAGACGGAGTTCTTCTTTGGAATTACAATAAAAGAGTTGCCGGGGGACTGGGTAGTAGTACCGACACTTTAATAAATACTCTTATGCGAAAAGCATCAAGAAGAATGGCATATACTCAATAACTTCTTCTTTTAAACTAAAAAACCTCACAGAGACATTTTCCTGTGAGGTTTTAATTTATTGAGATCTATAATCGGTGAATTCGAGACTTCCCGACTCATTCCAATTAATTCTGCTTCATTATTTTCTCCTGGTGATTTATAGACTCCTGGTGAACAGCTTTAAAAAGTCGAAGGATAAATTCCTCACTTAACCCGTGTTGCTCCCCTTCCAGTACCATATTTCCAAGAATCTCATTCCATCTCTTGGTTTGCAATACAGAAACGTTTTGTGCTTTTTTCACTTTCCCTATTTCATCGGAAATTTTCATCCTTTTGGAAAGTAATTCTATAAGCTGATTATCGGCAACATCAATTTGAGCTCTAAGATTGCTCAGCTTTAGCTGAAAGTCTTCACTTTCTGAAATTTCTTTTCTTATCTTAAGATCTTTCATAATCTGAATAAGGGTTGCATGTGTGATTTGCTGTGCTGCATCACTCCATGCTTTATCTGGATCGTGATGAGTTTCTACCATGATCCCATCATAGTTAAGATCAAGCGCTGTCTGGCAAAGATCAAAAATAATGTCTCTTCGTCCAGCAATATGCGAAGGATCCAGGATTAATGGAAGATCAGGGAATCTATTTTGAAGGTCAATAGCAATTTGCCATTCAGGATTGTTCCTGTATTTCGTTTTTTCATATGCTGAAAATCCTCTGTGAATTACTCCTAAATTCTTAATATCTGATGTATACAATCTTTCAACAGCTCCCAACCAGAGAGAGAGATCAGGATTCACGGGATTCTTCACAAGAACCGTTTTATCTGTTCCCTTAAGAGCATCAGCTATTTCCTGAACTATAAATGGAGAAACTGTTGTTCTTGCTCCTATCCATAAAATATCCACATCATGCTCCAGTGCAAGATCTACGTGTGCAGGATTAGCTACTTCTGTTGTCGTTAGTAATCCCGTTTCAGCTTTTGCAGTTTGCATCCATTTAAGGCCCAAAGCACCTACGCCTTCAAAATTTCCGGGACGGGTTCTCGGTTTCCAGATCCCGGCGCGTAAAACACTTACGTCGCTGTCTTTTAGTTGCCTTGCAATTTCTACTACCTGGTCTTCAGTTTCGGCACTACATGGTCCGGCAATAACCAATGGATGGTTAAGATTAAATGCGTCTAGCCAGTTTCGGAGTTCTTTTCGATTTTCCATTATTCAAGTTTTAAAATGTGAGGTTAGTTGATTCCGTTTAAAATTGTTTTTATATGATTTGTTTTTTCCATCTCCCCGTAAACACCTTCAAAATTATTCTCCTCGAGTAATTCCTTAAAGTGAGACAGGTTGTTGATGTATGCAGTAAGGGTTTCTAAAATATTTTCTTTGTTCTGTTCGAATATTGGCGACCACATTGCAGGAGAACTTTTCGCGAGCCTCACAGTAGACGCAAATCCACTTCCGGCAAGATCAAAAATGTCTTTTTCATTCTTCTCCTTTTCCAGCACTGTTTTCCCCAACATAAAAGAACTTATATGGGAAAGATGAGAGACGTAAGCAATATGCTAGTCATGAGCAGCAGGATCCATATATCTTATTTTCATCCCCAGCTTCTGAAAGATCTCTAAAGCCTTTTCCTGAAGCCGAAATGCTGTTTTTTCTACTTCACAGATGATGTTGGTCTTGTTCCTAAACAGGTTTGGAATAGCTGCTTCCGGACCAGAATATTCTGTTCCGGAGATAGGATGCGCTGCAAGAAAATTTCGTCTGCGGGCATTTCCCGCCACAGCTGCGCAAATTTTCTCTTTTGTAGAGCCTGCATCTATTACAAGAGTACTCTCATCAATATTATTAAGAACCTTTTCTAATATATTAATGCTGGCATCAACAGGTACAGCGATAAAAACTACATCTGCATCTTTTAATCCTTCAAAATCGCCAGATTTATCTATTATCACCAGCTCTTCAGCTTTTTGCAGGTTTTCTTTACTGGAATCTATTCCTGTAATGACAACATCTTCAAAATTAGATTTCAGGTCTATGGCGAAAGAGCCTCCTATTAGCCCTACCCCTATTACGTGCACTTTCATGATTTGATCCTGTTGATTGCCTTATCAATGTTTTCTTCAGTTGCACAAAGAGAAAACCTAACATATCCTTCTCCCTGGCTTCCAAAAATGAATCCGGGAGCTGTAAAAATGCTGTGATTGTACAACAGCTTATTTACAAATCCTTCTGAAGTTTCACCCTCAGGAACTTTGGCCCAGACAAACATCCCGGTTTGTTCTTTTGTCGGCTTACAACCCAGAGCAGCAGCCAGTTCTAAAACTTTATTTTTTCTGCCTGTATAAATGTCATTTTGCGAGTCAAACCATTCCACAGGAAGACGAAGAGCTGCAGCAGCACCAGCCTGTAGCGGAAAAAACATCCCGCTATCCATATTAGTTTTAACCTTCAGAATAGTGTTAAGATGTTTTTCACTTCCGCAGACCATTCCTATTCTCCAGCCCGCCATATTGAAACTCTTGCTTAGAGAATTTAGTTCCAGAACAATATCTTTTGCCCCTTCGGCCTCCAGTATGCTCTTCGGATTTTTATTCAGAATAAAACTATAGGGATTATCATTCACAATAAGGATCTTGTGCTTCTTCCCAAAGGCCACCAGTTCTGAAAAAATCTTTTCATTAGCTGATGCTCCTGTCGGCATATGAGGGTAATTCACCCACATCATTTTCACCTTGCTCAGGTCAAGCCGCCGGATTTCCTCCAGATTGGGACTCCAGTTTTTTTCTTCATTAAGATCATAATAAACAGCCTTTGCACCCACCAGTTTTGTTACCGAAGTATAAGTAGGATATCCCGGATTTGGGATCAATACCTCATCTCCTTCATTTAAAAATGCCATAGAAATATGGGTAATCCCTTCTTTACTGCCCATTAAAGGAAGAATTTCTGTTTCGGGATTTAATTCAACTCTATAGTAATTATTGTAAAACTCCCTTATCGCATTTCTAAAATCTGCTGTTCCTTTATAAGGCTGATATTGATGCGCACCCGGGTTTAAAAGGGCCTGATTCAATCCTTCAATTACCTGCGGGGGCGGAGGAAGATCAGGACTTCCTATGCCCAGATTCACAATATCCTTTCCACCTGCGGAAAGTGCCCGTACTTCCTGCAGTTTCGTAGAGAAATAATACTCCTGTACGTGTTCTAACCTATCGGCTTGCTGTATCATAAACTGTTTTTATAAGTTCCCAGAACATGTAATTGTTCTGTCATTACTTCGAGTATTTCCATAGCCTTTTGAAATTCGCTATAATTGTCAAATTTTACATCCACAAAAAACGAATACTTCCAGGGAGCTTCAATAATGGGCATACTTTGAATTTTTGTCATGTCCATATCAAAGTCGCGTATAATATTGAGAACAGATACCAAACTTCCACGCTTGCTCTCGAGTTCAAACTTTAGGGAAGCTTTATCTACTACATCTCCATTAGGCTCCTTCTTCTTTTTACTAATTATTAGAAACCTTGTAGCATTGCTTTTTTTGGTGTGAATACTTTCAGCTAAAATCTCCAGGCCAAAAATCTTTGCGGCAGCTGTGCTTGCTACTGCTGCTACATGTTTTGATCCCTTGGCAGCTATTCTTTTGGCCACTTCGGCTGTATCAGTATCTTCAATTAACTTTATATGCTGGTGTTCTTTAAAGAAATCTTTACACTGCAGCAATGCCATTGGGTGAGAATACACCTTCTTAATACTTTCTATCCCCTGCCCCGGCAAAGCCATAAGGTTCATATTAATTGGGATGTAGTGTTCCCCAACAATTTTCAGGTTGTTTTCATCTATTAAGGCATAATTTGGTAAGATCGAACCAGCAATTGAGTTTTCTATTGCCATAACAGCCTCAGTACATTCTCCTGCTACCAGGCTCTTTACCAACTCTCCAAAAGACATAAATTCAAGGACTTTTACATCTTCACCGTAATATTCCTGAGCAACTAAGTGATGAAAAGAACCCTGAGCTCCCTGAATACCTATAATTTTTTCCATTTAAAATTGTCTAAAAAAAAATCCCGATGTTGCCATCGGGATTGATATATAATTCTTTTAATTACATGGCGCTCCCGATTCTATCTCTGTAATAGAAATAGAAGTAATAAAAAGAGTTCCAGGTAATGATGTTTTTCATTATTCAATTTGTATTTCGCTAATTTAGAATATAATTTTAATAATTAAGACAATTTTCAGAAAATTTCTACGATAACGGTTTCGGGAAGACAGAATTTGACATTACCTGTCCGGCCAAAATTATCATTACTTTTGAAAAAAAGAAAGTCTATGTCTATTCAGGTACAGGAAATATCTAAATTTTACGGGGAACAAAAGGCTCTGGACAAAGTTTCCTTTTCAATAGAGAAAGGAGAAATTGTAGGTTTTCTGGGGCCCAACGGCGCAGGAAAGTCTACTCTTATGAAGATTCTTACTGGCTTCCTCACCCCTTCGGAAGGAAAGGCGAGTGTAAATAATTTTTCCATTTCTTCAAATCTTGAAGAAGTACAAAAGAGTATTGGCTACCTTCCTGAACATAACCCTCTTTATACTGAAATGTATGTAAGGGAATATTTGGCATTTAATGCTTCTGTTTATAAAGCTGATAAATCCAGGATAGAAGAAGTTATAAAAATGACTAAGCTTATCTCCTGAAGCAAATAAACAAATCGGGCAGTTATCAAAAGGTTACAGGCAGCGGGTAGGACTGGCTGCCGCTTTATTACATGAACTAAGCAGTTCTTATCCTGGATGAACCTACCATCAGTCTCGATCCAAACCAACTTGTAGAAATTCGTAGCCTGATCCTGAATATTGCCAAAGAGCAACCCAATGGTCGTGCCGGAAAAACAATTTTTCTCTCTACTCATATTATGCAGGAAGTTGAAGCTCTTTGTGACCGGGTAATTATAATAAACCACGGCAAAATAGTGGCCGACAAAAAAATGAAAGAGCTACGTGAAGAAAACGAGCAGATCATCCACGTGGAGTTTGACTACAGGATTGAAGAAGTGGCCTTACAAAGAATACCTCATCTGCTTAAGGCGATAAACATTGGCGGATTCCATTACCACCTCACCTTTGACACTTCAAAAGATATGCGGCCTGCAGTATTTGATTTCGCTCACGATAATGGCCTCAAAACACTTCAACTAAACCGGAAAACAAAAAATCTCGAAAGTCTCTTTGCTGAATTGACCAGCCCCCAAAAAAAGCGCCCCAGTTCCCGAAGAGGGAGTCTAGCTACTTTCTTTTGTTGTTTTATTCCCCCCTTCAGTGGCTAGGGGCCTTTGTAGTCTAATTAAATTAATCAACAAAGGTTTCTTTCAATACCTCCTTACTTCTGGTGATTTCCTTCTCGCTGAGGCTTCCTGTAACTTTAACAATTCTGGATTTGTCGATAGTCCTGATCTGGTCTATGGCAATCATTCCTTTTTTTCCTGAATAATTTACAGGAACACGGGTAGGATATTCCTTTACAGTGGTGGTCATAGGAGCAACAACAACTGTTTTGAGGTATCTGTTCATTTCATTTGGGGAGAGCACCACACAGGGGCGGGTTTTCTGAATTTCGCTTCCAATGGTTGGGTCCAGATTTACAATAACAATATTGTATTGTTTTATTTCCATTCGTCAAAATCTTCATCTCTAAAAACATCGTCCATCAAAAGCTGATCATCACTAAGCTTGTGACATTTTCTGGAATTTCTCTGCCCAGTCTTTTCTAGGTTCTTCAATGGGTTTTATTAAAATATGACCTTCCTCCAGAATAAGTTCTACCTTATCTTTAATCTGATATTTTTCAAGAATGGTTTTACTAAGCCGAAGTCCCTTCGAATTTCCAATTTTTATAATAGAAGCCTCCATAATATTGCATTTTTGTAAATACAAAGTTATTACATTTTTGTTTTAGGAAAAACAAAGTTTTTGGAGAAACAACCGCTCTTGAAAATCTTTTATTCCCCCTTTGGGGTTAGGGGGCTTGAAAATACAATCTGCCCGTGTAGAATGTTTCGATATCCACTGTCGCCGGACGATTTATAGAAATAACGTCCCCGGTACTTCTAATTTCCCCCTTCAACACTTCCTGCGGATTGACGAAGAGTTTGTTTGTACCTCTGTGCTGAATTTCAACAGTACCTGCCCTCATTTTGTCAGCCTCGATACGGCTATCTCCGGCAGCAATGTAAAGATTGAGATATCCTGTTTCCCCTTCTAAATAGAAATTTGAATAATTATCTGCAGTTACCCTAATTCGCTCCGAAACAAGGTGGAGTTTAAAATCTCCATTGGTGTAGATTTCAGGATCTTTCTCCTGATTGAGCGAGCGCAACCAGATCTCAGGAAAGTTCAGAACACCTATTCCTTCAATTGTATTATTACAGCATTTTGTAACCAGGTAAGATTAGGCACAGTTACATAAATAGTTGTCGTATTATAATCCCTGATTAAATTACAATTGTTGTTATTTCTCAGGCTCAATCTTCCGGCATCCACAGTAGCTGTTATATCTCCGGCAAGATTTTTACCAGTTTCAATCACAACTTTATGCTCCTCTCCCTGCTCAATGAACAATTTGATCCTTCCGTAGACTATCAGCTCTTCAAATTCGGCTACCTCAATATCATAAGTTATAATATCACCCGTAGTTTTGAGGCAATCTGGTGCATCTTCCTTATCGCATCCTGCAAGCATCAAAACCATAACGATAAAAGGCCAAAGCTTTTTCATAATCTATAACCAATTGAGAATTCGACAGCTTCGGCATTGGCACCATGTGCCAGTACAGTTATAGATCCAAAGAGATCTTTATAAATTGGTCTTTGTAAACCTATCCTGTTATAAATCCTTGTCACATAATTATCGTATGGATAATAAGCGTAATATCCCAGCTGGGTGATCATAGAAAGTTTCCTAAAAGTGAGCTGATGCCCCAGGAAAATTCCAATTCTTTTAGAATCTTCTTCCCCTGTCGTTTCTCCAAATGGAAAAGTCACACTTTGATAGTAAATAAATTCTTCCATAGACCGCGACAGGAAGAGTTCTGTACTTAACCTGGAAAGTGCTTTTCCTGTTGATCCTTTTATCAGCATAAGCCGAAACGGTTAAAAAAGGATATATTTTTGATCCTATTATTCCAATAGTATTGGCACCTCCCCTAAGCACAAAATTGTAATGCAAAGGTTCAGAATACTTTTCTTGGTTACCGGGAATATACTCTGGCTGATTTTCGTGATCAAAAAGGTAATTGATTCCGGCGTTGATAACTGCTGTATTAGTGGAATTATTCGGAGATTTAAAATCAGCATTTGAATAATGAATTAATGAAATCCCTGCCTGAAAGCCAAATCCTTTATAAATGTTCTCCTTCTGAATGGTTCCGCTAAAAAACGTTGAACTCATAATTCTTGAACCATAGGCGTTATTTATATAATTGTCATCAGGATGGTAAGGATTGGTGTTTATGGCCAGTCCCTGTCCAACCTTAAATACGAGATTTCTTTTCAGAAAATAGAACCCGAGATGGGCATATAGACCGTAATTATCCCCCAGGTGAGGGTTTTTCATATCCTGATAGGAAAAGGAAAAACCTACATCGGGATAATTGTACCTAGCTTCCCAATCTTCCAGACCGTAAGTTTTACGATTAAAGCTAAAGATCAAACCTTCAGGATGATGAGTAATTAGATGCGAAATATGAGGATTGTGTTCTATGATACTGCCATAGAAGTAGTTCACATCTACCGAATAATATTTCTTTATATCATTTTGGGAGAACGAGGTCAGGCAGGCTAATAAAAAAAGAAAAGGGGCAATTTTCTTCATACGGGCGCAAAGCTAAGCAATTACAAAGAAAATTTTTCCCCGACTTTTATGCCTTAATTCTTAAAATACTGCTGAAGCTATCTTTTTTATATTGTCACTTTTTCCCATCGAGTAGTAATGCAATACAGGAACTCCTTCCTTAATTAATTCCTTACTTTGTTCTGTACACCATTCCACCCCTACCTGGCGTACTTCCTGGTTATTTTTACATTTGTCAACTTCAGAAATTAAATCTTCGGGAAGGTCTACGTGAAACCTGTGCGGAAGAACCGTTAGCTGATTTTTTGTTGCCAAAGGTTTTAATCCCGGAATTATCGGAATTGTTATGCCGTACTGTCGGCATTTTTCCACGTATTGAAAAAATTTCTCATTATCAAAGAACATCTGTGTCACCACATAGGCTGCTCCCGATTCCTGCTTCTCCTTTAATCGTTTTATATCCTGGTCCAAACTTGGTGCTTCCATATGTTTTTCGGGATAACCTGCCACCCCCACACAAAAATCAGTATGATGAGAATTTTCCAGGATCTCCTCCTGAAAGTCTCCTATGTTCATATCCATTATTTGCTTTACAAGATCGCAGGCGAAGATATTTCCATTTGGATCGGGTTTAAAGTAGGTCTCACTTTTCACCGCGTCACCTCGTAAAGCCATTACATTCTTGATTCCCAGAAAATCCAGATCTATTAAAAAATTTTCTGTGTCTTCCTTGCTGAAACCGCCACACAGGATATGAGGTACAGCGTCAACTTTATATTTGCTCTGGATGGCTGCGCAAATCCCAACTGTTCCGGGACGCTTTCTAACTACTTTCTTTTCCAGAAGTCCGTTCTCCTTTTCAATATAAACATACTCCTCCCTGTGATAAGTGACATCAATAAACGGAGGTTTAAATTCCATTAAAGGATCTATGCCGTCAAAAATAGATTGAATATTCTGCCCTTTTAAGGGAGGTAAAATTTCAAAAGAAAATAATGTTCTTCCTTTTGCTGCATTAATATGCTCTGTTATTTTCATTCTTAGTTAATATTAGACCTCACAGGTTTTCAAAACCTGTGAGGTCTTAGTTTGAGGTTATTTAATCTGCAATGGATGGACTAAGCCACTTTTCGGCTTTTTCCAGCGATATATTTTTTCTGTTTGCAAAATCTTTAACTTGATCTTCGGTAATCTTTCCGACTCCAAAATACCGCGCTTCAGGATTGGCAAAATAATATCCGCTTACACTGGCGGTAAGCCACATAGCGAGACTTTCGGTTAATTTTACTCCTATTTTTTCTTCTACTTTTAATACGTCCCAAATACTTATCTTCTCAAGATGATCGGGACAGGCGGGATACCCCGGTGCAGGCCTAATACCTTTATAACTTTCTTTTATAAGCTCTTCATTAGAAAGTTGCTCCCCTGATGCATAACCCCAGTCTTCAGTTCTTATCTGTTTATGAAGATACTCAGCAAAGGCTTCAGCAAGACGATCAGAAAGTGCTTTTATTAAAATTGAATTGTAGTCATCGTGGTCTTTTTCGTATTCTTTGGCCAATTCGTCTGTCCCAAAACCTGTAGTTACACAAAAAAGACCGAGGTGATCCTGAATACCTGTCTCTTTTGGAGCGACAAAATCAGCTAGGGCAAAATTGGGTTTTCCTTTGTACTTCTTCAATTGTTGACGAAGAGTTCGGAAAAGCATCCTTTTTTCTTCGGAAGCATCCCCGTAAATAATTTCTATGTCGTCATCATTTACAGTATTAGCCGGAAAAAGTCCGTAGACAGCTTTAGCCTTCAGCAGCTTTTCATCTAAAATTTGATTCAGAAGCTCCCTTGCATCTTTAAACAGAGCAGTGGCTTGTTCTCCTACTACTTCGTCAGTAAGAATATCGGGATATTTCCCGTGCAATTCCCAGCTTCTGAAAAACGGGGTCCAGTCAATGAACTCAACCAGTTTCCTCAGATCAAAATCTTCAATTATTTGGATCCCGCACTTGTTCGGTTTTAATAATTCTGAAGTTTTCCAGTCTATTTTATATTTATTCTTCCTTGCATCAGCAATAGAAAGATATTCTTTGACCTTACTTCTTTTTCCGAAGTTACTTCTGAAGATGTCGTACTCCGCCTTTAGGTCATCCATATATTTTCTTCGGGTATTTTCCTTAAGAAGATCTCCCACCACGGTTACCGCCCTTGAGGCATCGTTGACATGTACCACCGCATTATTGTACTGCGGATCGATTTTCACCGCTGTATGGGCCTTAGATGTTGTAGCTCCTCCAATTAATAAAGGCACTTCAAAGTTCTGTCTTTGCATCTCCTTTGCCAGGTGCACCATTTCATCCAGGGACGGAGTAATTAATCCGCTAAGGCCAATAACATCAACATTTTCAGCTTTTGCTGTTTCAATTATTTTTTCCGGGGGTACCATGACTCCAAGATCAATGATATCATAATTATTACAAGCCAGAACAACCCCTACAATATTTTTACCTATATCGTGTACATCACCTTTTACTGTAGCAAGAAGTACTTTACCAGCCTGTTGTCTTGGCCCGGAAGTGTCTGCTTCAATGTAAGGGAGGAGATAAGCCACAGCTTTTTTCATTACCCGCGCCGACTTCACAACCTGGGGAAGGAACATTTTTCCGCTTCCAAAGAGATCTCCAACTACGTTCATTCCGATCATCAGGTGACCCTCGATTACTTCCAGGGGTCTTGCTGCCTCCTGCCTTGCAGCTTCAATATCATCGAGGATATAAGTATCAATTCCTTTTACAAGGGCGTGCGTAATGCGCTCCTGAACTGGCTTTTCCCTCCATGAAAGATCTACTTTACTCTCTCTTTCTGTGCCTACAACATTTTCCGCAAAAGCTAATAAGCGTTCAGTAGCATCATCTCTCCTGTCCAGGATCACATCTTCAACGTGCTCTAAAAGATCTTTCGGAATATTATCATATACGTCCAGTAGTGCCGGATTTACAATTCCCATGTTCATTCCCGCCTGGATCGCATGATACAGAAAAACCGAATGCATCGCCTCCCTCACCGGATCGTTACCACGGAAAGAGAAAGAAACATTACTTACTCCCCCACTTAGGCTACAATAAGGCAGGTTCTCTTTCACCCATCTCACCGCTTCTATAAAATCTATAGAATTACGACGATGTTCTTCCATACCAGTAGCAACAGGGAAAATATTTAGATCAAAAATGATATCTTCCGGCGGAAAATTCACTTTTTGAGTAAGAAGGTCATAGGAGCGTTTTGCAATTTCGATGCGGCGTTCATAGTTATCTGCCTGGCCTACTTCATCAAAAGCCATAACAATAACAGCTGCTCCATATCTTCTAATCTTTTTGGCGTGGGAAAGAAATTCCTCTTCGCCTTCCTTTAAGCTGATGGAATTTACCACACATTTCCCCTGTACCACCTGAAGACTGGCTTCCAGAATTTCCCATTTTGAACTATCTATCATAATGGGAACCCTCGATATGTCAGGCTCGGCAACTATGAGATTGAGAAATTTGACCATAGCCTCTTTTCCATCAATGAGGCCATCATCCATGTTTATATCTATGATCTGCGCGCCTCCTTCAACCTGATCCCTTGCCACATCCAAGGCTTCCTCATATTTATCGTCTTTTATGAGACGGAGAAATTTTTTAGACCCTGCCACGTTGGTTCGTTCTCCCACATTCACAAAGTTAGTTTCGGGAGTTATCACCAGCGGTTCCAGACCCGAAAGTTTCAGCGGTTTAAGTGCTCTTTTCGGGTTAACTGATGAGGAGTCTTTATTTTTCTGTTCTTCTAAAGTTTGTTCTCTGGCCATCCTATACTTCAGAATTTAAAAGTTCTTTTACTGCTATTGCTCTGGGTTTATAATCTTTTGCAATATCTGCAATAGCCTTAATATGAGCGGGGGTTGTTCCGCAGCAACCACCCAATATATTTACAAGTCCTTTCTCCAGATATTCTTTTATCTGCTCTGCCATTTGTGACGCGCTTTCATCATATTCCCCAAAAGCATTAGGTAATCCCGCATTAGGATACGCCGAAACCCCATAAGGAGTTTTTTGTGCCAGCACCTCGAGGTGAGGGGTTAATTGCTTTGCTCCTAAAGCACAGTTAAAACCAACACTTAATAAAGGAATATGAGAAATTGAAATGAGAAAAGCTTCTGCGGTTTGTCCCGAAAGAGTCCTCCCGGAAGCGTCGGTAATTGTTCCGCTAATCATTACGGGAATATCACTGTTTAGCTCTTCCTTAAGCTCATCAATTGCAAATAATGCGGCTTTGGCATTAAGAGTATCAAAAACTGTCTCTACCAGTAATACATCTACACCTCCATCAATTAGAGCCTGTGCCTGCTGTCTATATGCTACCCTTAATTCTTCAAAGGAAATTGCGCGAAATCCGGGATCATTAACATCGGGGCTCATACTCGCAGTTTTGTTTGTAGGTCCCATTGCTCCGGCTACAAACCTGGGTTTATCCGGATTTTCTGCCGTTACCTCCTCGGCAACTTTTTTGGCTATTCGGGCGCTTTCGTAGTTAAGTTCATACACGAGATCTTCCATTTGATAATCGGCCATGGCAATGGTGGTCCCCGAGAAGGTGTTCGTCTCAACAATATCTGCTCCTGCATAAAAATACTTGCGATGAATATCGGCAATAGCTTCAGGTTGAGTGAGGGATAACAAGTCATTGTTCCCCTTTAAAGAAGTGGGCCAGTCTTTAAACCGGGAGCCCCTAAAATCCTCTTCAGAAAATTTATATTCCTGCAGCATGGTACCCATGGCACCATCAAGAATGAGTATTTTATTGGACAGTAATTCTTCTATTTTTGACATTTAATTGCAATTGTCATTATCAAAAAAAGAAGTGTGGAAAAGCATCTTTTAGTTATCTATCCACGAAGTCGTGGTAGAATTTAGCACCTTCTCCCTAAGGAGGGTTGCCAAGGCTTCAGCGGGTCTAATCCCTCAACCTTTCTTGATAACGATGTTATATATAAAAATGAACTTAAACTAATTACACAAATATAAGGCTGCGCCTTTAGAATGCAAGGGTTTTAATAAAAAAATAATTAATTCACTAATTTTCCGTTCAAGTAGACCTCATAACTGATTTCTGCAGTTTTTTCCAGCATTTTTGCAACCGAGCAATATTTGTCAATAGAAAGGTCTACTGCACGTTTAGCTTTATCTGCCGGAAAATCACCTTTTAACAGGACTTCCATTTTAATAGCCGTAAAAACGTTGGGCACTGCACCTTCTTTCCTGAAGCCTTCCACATTCATTTGAAGATCTTCCAGTTCTATCTTCTGCTTCTTAAGAATCATTACAATATCTATACTGCTGCAGCCAGCTATTCCCATAAGTAGCAATTCCATTGGGCTTGCTCCCTGAGGGTTGGGTTCAGATTTGTTATCAAGATGAACTATGTCTCCACGTTCATTTTTAGTTTCAAAATGGTAATTTTCATTCAGCCTTTTTAGGTGGATTTTCATTGTATCAGAGGTTTTAAACAAAGTTATGAAAATTGAAGTTATTACCCTTCCGTCATTCCTGCGGAATGCCACCTTCCCTTAAAAAAGGGAAGGAGCTTTTCTCTCTTAGTTGTGAACCAACTCCCCTCCTTATTTTAAGGAGGGGTGTCCGCCGCGGCGGACGGGGTGGTTTCGTGGAATTTCAAATCCAAAATTTCAATTACAAGTAGCAGTCTTAGTATACGCAGTATGCTTTTTTATTACTTCCAGATTCTGCAACGCAGTGAACCCTTCCGTCATTCCTGCGGAATGCCACCTTCCCTTGAAAAAAGGGAAGGAGCTTTTCTCTCTTAATTGTGAACCAGCTCCCCTCCTTATTTTAAGGAGGGGTGTCCGAAGGACGGGGTGGTTTCTTGAAATTTCATCAACCATCTATTGCGAAGCAAGTCTTAGTATACGCAGGATGCTTTATTATTAATTCGAGATTTTCCCCCGCAGTGAACCTTTCCGTCATTCCTGCGGAATGCCACCTTCCCTTGAAAAAAGGGAAGGAGCTTTTCTCTCTTAGTTGTAATCCAGCTCCCCTCCTTATTTTAAGGAGGGGTGTCCGAAGGACGGGGTGGTTAGCCGGGGCGAAGGATAAAAAAAAGCCCGGCAAGTGGATACCTGCCGGGCCTTTCCTATTCACCATTCTAAAGTAAATATCTTTCTTCCCCTTTGACAGAGGGCTTAAACTCCTATTTTCTGTACTACTTCTTTCTTAGCTTCTTTCTTACTTCCATCAAATCCTTCAACTCCGCCAACAGTAGTATATTTAAGAACATACTTTTTATCGGGATGGATTCTTTGGTATACGCTTTGACACATGATAGCAGCCTCGTGAAATCCGGATAAGATGAGCTTTAATTTTCCTTTGTAGGTATTAACATCGCCAATTGCATAAACTCCCGGGATGTTGGTCTGGTAATCGTAAGAGTTATCAACTTTAATAGCGTTTTTCTCTATCTCCAGCCCCCAGTTGCCCATAGGTCCAAGTTTGGGAGATAGTCCGAAGAGTGGAATGAAATCATCCACATCTTTAAATTCTTCTCCCCGGGCAGTATCCTTGTGACGGATCACCACTTTTTCAAGCCTGTTTTTTCCCACAAGGCCGACGACTTCAGCATTTGTGATCATTTCAATCTTCCCGATATCTGCAAGTTCTGATACTCTTTCAACAGAGTCCAGTGCTCCACGGAATTCATTTCTCCTGTGAACCAGGGAAACTTCCGCAGCAACATCAGCAAGATAAATAGCCCAGTCTAAAGCAGAATCACCTCCACCTGCGATTACCACTCTTTTATCCCTATATACTTCCGGATCTTTAATAAAATACGATACTCCTTTATCTTCAAAGTCTTCAATATTAGAGATCGGCGGCTTTCTGGGCTCAAAAGAACCCAGTCCCCCTGCAATTGCTACTACAGGAGCATGATGTTGGGTCCCTTTATTTGTAGTGACTATAAAAGTGCCATCGTCAAGTTTCTCCAGTGTTTCTGCACGTTCACCTAAAGTAAATCCTGGTTCAAAGGGTCTAATTTGTTCCATCAGATTTTTCACAAGGTCTCCCGCCAGGATCTCAGGGAAAGCCGGAATATCATAGATGGGCTTTTTTGGGTATATTTCAGAACATTGACCACCCGGTTGTGGCAATGCGTCTATTAAATGTGTTTTTAACTTGAGTAGCCCCGCCTCGAAAACGGTGAATAAAGCCGTAGAGACTGGCACCAATTATCAGGATATCTGTCTTAATCATTTCTCTCGTTTTTTACTTTTAATGCTTCAGTTATTGTATTCATTTGGTTTACCTTATCTTCAAAATCTCCTTTAATACTTTTTCGGTATTCGTTAAGATTTTCTACCATTTGATTGATATTTTCAGGAATTACTTCTTCAAAAAACTCCCGTAAACGTTTTGCTGTTGTAGGTGATTTGCCATTAGTTGAAATTGCAATTTTCACATAACCTTTATTAACTATACCTCCCATATAAAAATCGCAGAGATCTGGCGTATCTGCAATGTTGGCCAGTAAATATCTCTTTTTAGCATGCCTGTAAATCTTTTTGTTAAGTTTCGTATCATTAGTGGCCGCAATCACCACGTGTCTTTTCTTCAAATATTTACTCCTGTACCTTCTCTTGGTGACCTTAACTCCATGCTTTTCAGCAAGTTCAAGAGTTTCAGGTAGAAACCCTTTCGCCAGTACTTCTACATTAGCATTAGGACTGGACTTCAGCAAAAAATGAAGCTTCTCAAGACCTACATTCCCACCTCCAATTATCAGGATGTTAAGTTTATTTACCTTAAGGAATACAGGATATAGTTCGTTTCTTTCTTCCATAGGTTCCCTAGCCCCCGAAGGGGGAATTTATTATTTCGGTGGTCTTAATCTTGTTTTCAAGAGTAGAAAAGATTTCTCCACTTTCTCTTACGACCTCACCTATTACTATAATTGCTTAGTGCAGTCAATTCTTTTTCTGCAACAACCTGTTCCAAATTCCTTATTGTTCCAAAACCTAGCTCTTTCATTCTCTGTAGTTCCATTTTGAATAACACCCACAGGAATATCTGCTTTGCCATACTTACTAAAAATCTCCACTATTTCTGCGATTTTGCCCATACCCATAAGGATCACAACAGTAGCGGTAGATTGTGCTGCCAGTTTTACGTCTTCGGAAAGTTTCTTTTCTGAAGTTGTTCCTGTAATTACCCAGAAACTTTCAGAAGTTCCGCGTTGCGTTAGAGGTATCCCCACATTGGCGGGAACTGCAATAGACGAGGTAATACCAGAAACTACGGCAGTCTCAAGACCTTTACTTTTAGCATAATTGATCTCCTCGCTCCCTCTTCCGAAGATAAAAGGATCTCCTCCTTTTAATCTTACTACGTGTCCTCTTTCCAGAGCATATTTTACAATTAGCTCGTTGATCTCATCCTGTGAAAATCTATGCTTATCCTTACGCTTCCCCACGAAGACATGCTCCGCCTGTGGTGCATAATCAAGGAGTTCCCTGTTTATAAGTGCATCATATAAGACAACCCGGGCGGTTTTTAAAGTGTTTACCGCCTTCAGGGTTATCAATTCCGGATCTCCGGGACCTGCTCCTACTACCGTTAATTTGGGAGTATTATACATTTTGTACCTCCTTCGTTCTATATGCGTCTATAGTTTTGTGGAAGATCCTCGCATCATTTAAATATTTGTTGGCAAAGACCTCTGTTGGCTCGTGATGATTTAGCTGATATGCAAATTCTTCAAAAGAAGTAGAAAGCGCAATCCTTCCCGTGTTAACAAACAGCTCATCAAACTGAGAAATAATTCCCGCCTGAGTGTTAGTCTTGACATCTTCAGAAAGCAATAAAGCTTTAGCCGAATTTACTATTGAAGTATAGGAATGGTAAATACTATCTGCCCAGGCCCTTCTTTCCAAAGCACTGTGAGCATTCTCTATTTTCTCTTCACTTTCAAATAACAGGGTAGCAATGAGATCAATAATTACTCCTGCACATTCCCCTACTCCTACTGCCTGAATATAAGGCTTTTCGTGCCCCCAGTCTACAAAATCATTCTCTGTAAGATTTGTCGTATCTCCAAGATCCTTCAGCAGGTCATAAAAATAAGATTTCCCCTGTCTGTCGTAGTAATGAATAAATTTTTCGTCAGGAGCAGACTGTTCCTGAAAATCGTTCAGTATTAATCGTAATGCTTCAGGACCACGTTTACTGGGCACCTTTATAACTTTATCTGCAAATCTTCCCTGACCATCTCCTAAAGTTCCGCCACCAAGTAAAATTTGAAGTGCTTAAGCGCTACAGCTTTCCCTACTTTTACAGACATTCCCTGGAATCCAATTTCGGCCATATTGTGTTGCCCGCAGGCATTCATACAACCGCTTATTTTTATAGTAATATCCCTGCCGTTTACGAAATGAGGATATTCAGCTTTAAGAACATCTTCAAGAACATCTGCAGCTCCTGTACTACTGGCAATCCCCAGGTTACATGTGTCTGTTCCCGGGCAGGCAGTAATATCTATTGTTTTATCATACCCGGCTTCTGCCAGGCCCAGTCTTTTTAATTCAGTATAAAAGAAAGGCAGCAATTCTTCCCTTACGTGACGAATAAGAATATCCTGTCGCAAAGTAAACCTTAGCTCATTGCCCGCATAATTCTTAATAAGATCTGCCAATTGCCTGGCCTCTGCAATGTAAAAATCTCCTAAAGGCACCCGGATACCTACAGCAAATAATCCCTGTTGTTTCTGCGGAATTATATTTGTGGATTTCCATGTTTCATAATGCTTTTGATCTTCAATTTCTACTGAAGGAATTTCAACATCCTTTAAAACTGGAGCTGCTTCAAATTTTTCAATTTCAAAAGCGGGAATATTTTTAGAGAGAGCCGTTTGTTGCTCGGCCACCAGGTCCATAAATGCTTCTTTCCCGATATCCTTTACAAGATATTTCATCCTGGCTTTCATTCTTTTCGCTCTTTCACCATACCTAGGTCAAAGACACGCAAAACACCTTCAGTAAGTGAGATAATTTTTTCAGCTTCAATAAAATCATACAATTCATCGGCATGCCTTGGCTGTGAACCCAGCCCGCCCCCTAACATTACTTTAAAGCCGCGTTTTCCATCTTTCATCTTTGCTATAAAGCCAAGATCATGAATGTAGCTTAAAGCCGTATCCTCTTCAGAAGAAGAAAAAGAGATCTTAAACTTTCTTCCCATTTCCTGACAGATTGGATTTCTGAGAAAAAACTGAAAAGTTGCATGTGCATAAGGCGATACATCAAATGGCTCCTTTACGTCTATTCCGGCAGTTGGCGAAGCTGTTACATTACGTACTGTATTACCGCAGGCTTCCCTTAAAGTGATATCATCTTTTGCCAGCTGGCTCCAAAGCTCTGGTGTTCTGTCCAGGCTCACATAATGTATCTGGATATCCTGTCGCGTAGTAATATGTAACCGACCTGTAGAATATTCTTCTGAAACATTGCAGATCCTGTGTAATTGTTCAGAAGTTACTTTTCCAAACGGTAGTTTTATCCGCACCATTTGTACACCCGCCTGTCTTTGTCCATAAACTCCACGAGCCAGACGAAGACTTCGGAATTTTTCTTCATCAGCTTTTCCTTCACGAAAAAGTCTTATCCTTTTCGCTAAATCGACTATTTCCTGTTCAACTATGGGGTTTTCTAATTCTGTTCTGAAACTTTGCATATTCTTATATTTTATAGGCAGTTGCACACATCAGTTTTCTCACTCCCTGACCTATACTTTACCGTAATTTTTTTCTTTCCTGCTATGTTGCCGAAATTTTACTCTAGGCATGCAGCCCGCATTCCCGGTTTTCCAGGACCTTGGTGGGATCGAAATACTTAAACTCATTGGGTAGGTTGTTGTTCCTTAAATAGATATCCAGTTCCTCATCGCTCCAATGGTAAAACGGACTTACTTTTAAAATTCCATCCTTGCTATAGCTAAGGATCCCGATACTATCTCTAAAAGCGGTTTGACCTTTTCTTAGGTTGGTGAACCATACATCCGGCTTTTGTTGACGCATCGCTCTTTCAAAAGGCTCCAGTTTTACCTGCCGGGTGAACTCGTCATGGTAAGGACTATCTACCTGCGGTATACCTCCAAAAAAAGCATCCCTATAGGCTGAAGTTTCTTTCGGGGTGTAGAGTTTTACATTGAGATGCAGGCTCTCTATCACCTCCCGGGCGTGAGCATAAGTTTGCGGAGTATTATACCCCGTATCACACCAAATTACTTTAATGGACTGGTCTATCCTGGAACAGGCATGAAGTATTGCAGCTTCGTAAGGGCGAAAATTTGTGGTTACAATTAAGCCTCTGGCTATTATTGATTATCCACTGAATCAATTCTGCTTAGGTGGAATTCCTTTTAGCTGCCTGTTTAGTGTCTTTAATTCTCTTTCTGTAAATTTTTTCATCTCTGTTCCCTCCCAAAATTTTACGTGTGTCATACTTTTTGTTGTCTCAGATGCCTTTTTTTTGTGATCCTGTTGATGGAATCAAGTGGGGCAATATTTTTGCTTCTCTCCGTTTCCAGGGAAATGAAATTCCCATTTATTTATCCTAATATCCTATCGGGTAGGTAGGGTATTGACAAATATAGAACTCCTTTTTTAATATGCAGCAAATCAGCCGCAGAAGATTTCTATTTTAACATTTTTCAGTTTTCTCCTATAGCAAGATCGGCAAGAGTATTCTTTCCGAGGACCTGCAAGGTGCTGTCTCTCACCTGTATCATCAATGCGTGAACTGAACAGGATTTTTCATCGGGGCAATCCTGGCATTTCTCATAAAAATTCAGACTAACACACGGCAGCATTGCAATAGGACCTTCTAAAACCCGTATTACCTGTGTCATCTTCACCTCTGAAGGATCTTTAAGAAGGTAATAACCTCCTCCCTTGCCCTTTTTGGAACCGACGAAGCCTGAATTTTTTAATACTACCATTATACTCTCAAGATACTTAAGAGAAATATTCTGGCTACTGGCAATCTCTGCAGTTTGAACAGGTTTTTTGCCGGGTTGTTTTGCTATATATGCCAGTGCCTTTACACCGTATTTTGTCTTTTTGGAAAGCATTCAGCAAATATATCAATTTAATAGGCTTTACCTGTTTACGCGTTCAATGCCTGTTTTAAATCCTTTATAATATCATCGATGTGTTCAAGTCCTACCGAAATCCTTACCAGTCCCGGAGTGATCCCCGCCTCCAGCCTATCCTCTTCACTCAATTTACTGTGCGTGGTTGATGCAGGGTGCGTAACAATGCTCCGGGTATCTCCCAAATTTGCCGATCTTGAACAAAGCTGTACATTATCAATAAATTTTCTTCCTGCTTCAAGTCCTCCTTTAATTTCAAAGGAGATAATATTTCCTCCAAGCTTCATTTGTTTTTTTGCAACTTCATACTGAGGATGAGACTTCAAAAAAGGATATTTTACATTTTCCGCATTTGCTTCCTGCTCCAGGAATTCAGCAACTTTGAGTGCATTTTCACAATGCCTGTCCAGTCTTACCAGTAAGGTTTCCAAACTTTTAGAAAGAATCCAGGCATTAAAAGGGGATAGTGCCGGACCCGTATTTCGGGAAAAAAGATAGATCTCCCTGATCAAATCTGCACTTCCCACTGTCACTCCACCTAAGACCCGTCCCTGGCCATCTATTAGTTTTGTTGCCGAATGTATTACCAGGTCGGCTCCAAATTTTATAGGATTCTGTAAATAGGGAGTAGCAAAACAATTGTCAATGATCAGGATCAAATTGTGTTTTTTTGCAATCCTTCCTAATTCCTCCAAATCAATAATATCCACCCCGGGATTTGTAGGCGATTCAGCAAACAGAATTTTTGTCTCGGGTTTGATCAGACTTTCAACTGAATCAATTTCATTTACATTAAAATAACTATGAGAGATATTCCACTTCGGAAAATATTTCGTGAACAGGCTGTGTGTTGATCCAAAAATTGATCGTGCAGATACAATATGATCACCGCTGTTTAAGAGTGCTGCAAGAGTTGAAAACACTGCAGACATTCCCGTAGCAAAAGCATATCCCGTCTCTGCCCCTTCCATTGCAGCTATTTTTTCAATAAATTCTGAAGTATTTGGATTGCTGAATCTACTGTAAATGTTTCGTTCTTTTTCTTCAGAAAAGGAAGCTCTCATATCTTCAGCATCTTCAAAAACATAGCTTGAGGTGAGATATAGCGGCGCCGAATGCTCCATAAATTGAGTGCGCTCAATTTGGGTTCGAATAGCCGTGGTTTCCATATTTGATTCCTTTTTTGATCCAGGGTTGTTTGTCATTACGCCAATTTTTCTGCCAATTTAAGAATATCTGACAAAACACCACGTGCAGTTACTGCAGCACCTGCACCTGCACCCTGAATTACAATGGGCCTTTCTCCGTAAGACTCAGTATAAATTTCAAAAGAAGCATCTGCATGCTTCAGGCTTCCGAACGGGGAGTATCTTTTCTCCTTTACAAGTTTTACCTCCAGTTCTCCTGTGGCAACATCCAGTTCGCCAACATGTCTTATGACCTCATCTTCCTTTAAATCTTTTCTCAAAATTTCAAAATCTTCATTAAGATCTATCTGGTTTTCCTTAAATGAACTAAGGCTACTTCCTCCATTCAAATGCACCGGAACAAGGTCTTCAATTTTCACCTGGGATAGCTCCTTTTGCAACTGCAACTCCCTCGCAAGGATCAATAACTTTCGCGCCACATCCTTTCCTGAAAGATCAATGCGGGGATCGGGTTCAGTAAAACCTTTTTCTCCTGCTTCAGTTAAAACTGTATCAAAAGATTTCCCACCTTCAGAAAACGTATTAAATATATAACTTAGGGATCCGGAGAAAACTCCTCTTATTCTTGTTACTTTTTCTCCTGATGCATATAAATTCCTCACAGTTTCCACTACAGGAAGACTTAGCACCTACATTAGTTTCGTACAGAAAATACTTCTTATGCTCCCTAAGATCCTTCCGCAGGTTATTATAAAATTCTGTAGAAAGGGTATTGGCCACTTTGTTGGCTGCCACAATGTGAAAACCATTTTCAATAAGTAAGCTGTAATTATTTACCAGTTCCTGGCTGGCTGTAGCATCTACTGCAATAACATTTTCAAGATCATTTTTCTTCACATATTCAATGATATCCTGCAGTTTGTAAGGAAAGCCATAGTCTTTAAAATCGGCCTCCCAGGAAGAAGTCACTCCTCTTTTCTCAAAAAATGCAATAGTGGAATTTACCACTACCGGCAGGTTTATTTCAATTTCTCCCGATGCTTCTAACTGCTTTTTAATATCCAGAATTTGTTGTATTAATGTACTCCCTACATTACCTACCCCAAATAGCACTACGTTTACTCGTGTCATCTTGTATGTGTTTTGAATTAAATATTGGACCTAAAAAACCAGCCAGCTGGCCAAACTCAATTAAAAAAGCATCGTGGCCATGAATAGATTTTATTTCGTGGATGCTGATGTTGTTTTTTATAAGAGAGAGATTCACGTAGGTATCCCAATTATCTTCAGGAAGGTAGAACCTGTCAGAATCTACAGTTACAATATGAATGGTGCCTTCTATTTCTGAAGCTGCAAAAAGTTGATCTCCACTGCCGTTACTAATATCGACCGTGGTAAGCAGATGATTCATCAATTTGTAAGAAGCCAGCTGAAATCTCTCCTCAAGTTTTTGCCCGTGATATTCCAGCCATCCCTCAACATTCCAGTTGTCACCCGTTGCCTGAATTCCTGAACCGAACTTTGCCTCCAGAGATTGTGGGCTCCTGTAAAAAGTCATCGCATGCATTCTCGCATCTTTCAATGGTTCTGCCGAATTGTTAAGGATCTGGTCCTGAACCTTACATAAAGCCCGTAGCCACTGGGTAGCCTTGTAATCTGTAGCTACCGGAATAATATTCTGAAACAGTTGCGGCTTAAGTGCTGCTAATTCCCATAACAAAGCACCACCAATGGAACCACCTATTCCTGCGTATAACGAAGAAATATCAAGTTGTTCCAGTGCGGCAGCATAAATTTTAGCAATATCCCTTAAAGTAAATTCTTTATAATTATGCAAAAGATGGGTGGGATCACCATCGTACCCATTTCCCGGCATATTAAAAGCCAGAATAGTGTACTGTAAGGTATCTATAGTTTTTCCCTCCCCAATTAAAGAATTCCACCAGCCTCCTGTTCCGGTCACTTTTGAATTACCGCTTAAGGCGTGGTTTACCAATATTATTGGCGCTTCTCCCAGAGCCTGTCCAAAAACCTCATAACTAAACCTGATATCCTGTATGGTTCCTGCGGAATTTTCAAATCCTTTTATTTTTAACTTCTTAAGCATATTTTCTCTCTAAATTTTGATAAGAATGGCAGGTCGCAATTTAAGCAGACCTGCACTCCGGCCGATGTTTTTGTTTAACTATTTCTTTATTTTTCCAAAAGCTTGTTTAAGATCGGCTTTAAGATCTTCAATATCTTCCAGTCCAACAGATAAACGAATAAGATCTTTTGTTACTCCTGTCGATTCCTGTTGTTCATCACTAAGTTGTTGATGAGTAGTACTTGCAGGGTGAATAATTAGCGACTTTGTATCTCCAATATTGGCAAGCAGGGAAAACAACTGGGTTTCATCTGCTATTACTTTTGCTGACTCAAATCCGCCTTCAATTCCAAAAGTAAGTAACCCGCTTTGTCCCTTCGGAAGGTATTTTTTAGCAAGATCGTAATAGTCACTTTCCTCAAGTCCCGGGTAATTTACCCATTTAACTTCCGGCTGTTGCTGAAGCCATTTTGCCAGTTCCAGCGCATTTTCACTGTGCTTTTTAATTCTTATATCAAGTGTCTCGAGTCCCTGCAGTATTTGAAAGGCATTAAAGGGGCTAAGAGCCGCACCATGGTCGCGGAGTCCTTCAATACGCACTTTGGCAATAAAAGCCGCTTCTTCCAAAGCATCGTGATAAATAATTCCATGGTATCCGGGCGAAGGCTCTGTAAATTCAGGAAATTTTCCGTTAGCCCAATTAAATTTTCCGGCGTCTATAATGGCTCCACCAAGAGCGGTTCCGTTACCGTTAATATATTTTGTAAGGGAGTGGATCACTATGTCGGCACCGTGTTCAATGGGGTTTATAAGAGAAGGAGTAGCTACGGTATTATCAACAAATAATGGCACTCCAACTTCCTTTGCATATTTGGAAATTTCCTTAAGATCGGGAATATCAAGTTTGGGATTTCCAAGGGATTCAACAAAAAACACTTTAGTATTTTCTTTGGCTGCCTTTTTAAAATTTTCCGGCTCATTGGGATCTACGAAAGTGGTTGTAATTCCTAATCTTGGCAGGGTTACATTAAAAAGATTGTAAGTACCTCCATAAAGACTGCTGGATGAGACAATATGGTCGCCCGATTTAAGCAGCGTGAGTAAAGCTGTATTGGTAGCAGCTGTACCCGAAGCAGTTACTACAGCCGCAATCCCGCCTTCCAGTGCCGCAAGTCTTTGTTCCAGAACATCATTTGTAGGATTGTTGATACGGGTGTAAATGTAACCCGGTTCTGCCAGTGAAAATAAAGCGGCAGCATGATCTGCGTTCTTAAAAACGTAGGAAGTCGTCTGATAAATAGGAACTGCTCTGGTTCCTCCGTTGGCAGCGACATCGTGGCTAAGCGTGCAAAGCATTTGTTGCAATTTTAGTACTCATGTTTTAGTTGTTAAAGGTTATAATTGAAATTTAATTGGTCGATTCTAAGTTAATTAACTCTTGCTTAAGTTTTTATGTTTTTTATTCCGGTCAACGCAATTCTTTCGCTTGCTATTTTCCGTTTGCCGTTTCTGTTTTCCCCATCCCGAAAGTCTATCGTCTTGTCTCTTGAATCTTGAATCTTGATTCTTGACTCTTGACTCTTGCTTCCTGCTTCCTGTCTCTTGTTGCAAAAAAAAATCCCCCCGACACTGCTTTGCCGGAGGGATTTTAGGAATTGAACTATAACTAATTTATATCCTGGACCTGTGGCAATAGTGTGTCTCTGTGTACATCATACACATTCGCATCATTCGACACATCATAGTTTTTATTGCGGGATTAAGTTTCATTTCGTTGTCTGGTTTCTGGTTAGAAGTTCAAGATTCAAAGTTCAAAATTTCTCTTCTCTTTTTTCTCTTCTCTTTTTTCTTTGGTCTTGCCTCTTGCCTCTTGTTTCTTGCCTCTTGCCTCTTGTTTCTTGTTTCTTGTTTCTTGTTTCTCGTGTCTTATCTCCTCCTTCGGCGGCAAAAAAAAAAGCCGCTGCGGTGGCAGCGGCTTTTTGCAAATCTTATAGTTAAAGGTTATGCATTAGTGTCCGCTGCGGAAGTTTCCCACATCATCATACACATATTGCACATTACCTGATACATTTTCTTTTGTTTTGTCTTTCGCAAATGTAAGCACACAATAAATTAGAATCCAAATAAATTTTAATCTTTTTCTTAAAACTTCTTCCAGAGCTACTGATAACGGGCTCTGCTCCTATTTAAAACTTAATATTTCTCTAAAAATATATTCGATCAGAACTCTTCGCACCGATCTTTTAACAATTGCAGGCAAAATTATATTAATGTTTATTAAAGTGAGGGTATATCATTTTTGTTGTACTTATATTGGAAAAAATTGAACAGAAAAACGCAAAATTATTACTTATGAAAAAGATTTTTTTACTATCAATGTTATTTATTTTTGGAGTTACGGGTGTTTCAAATGCACAACTACAGGAAGGAAATTTTATGCTGGGTGCAGATTTAGGTAGTGGCCTTACAAGTACAACCAGTAATGGATTGTTTGGTTTTAATTTAGGACTGAACGATGGAGCTAGGATTACAATATTGGAATTAGCCCCAAAGCAGGGTATTTTTTGAATGACAGTTTCGTCTTAGGTGCAATTGTAAATTTAGGATTTACAAAATCTGCGGAAAATAGTGGCCAATCAACCAAAAGTACAACCTATGGAGTGCAGGCATTCTCACGCTACTATTTATCACCTGAAGATGCTGAACTTGGAGATGAAGTCCCAACAGGACAGTTTTTCATGGAAACAAATGCCTAGTCTTGCAGGAGTAAATGTAACTGGTGGCCCTACAACAAATGGATTTACCTTCGGTTTTGGTCCCGGGTATTCTCTATTTGTTAGTGAAAATGTGGCACTGGAAGCTTCGGCCAAATATAATGGTCTTGTAGGTGCTAGTAACACAGACTACCAAAATTCATTAAGTGTAAACCTGGGTATTCAAATATTCCTTACCCGTTCAGAAGCAAGAGATGCAGTAGAACCTTTCTAATTGTATTAAAAAAGTAATTACGTGAACGAAGCTTTTCTCTGAAATATGAGAAAAGCTTTTTTTTTCGAAGTTTCTCATCATTTAATTAATGGAAATAAGACAGCGAGAGAGAGTCCACGTAAATATTTCCCTGACTTTTTTAAAATCTAGTTAAAGAAGGTGCCTATTGTATCAATTTTTATACATTTGCTACTGATTTATTACAGGGACTAATTTGACTGATTGCAACCCTTAAAAAAGCTAAAGCAGTGAAAACTTCTCTAGCACTTCACGTCAAATAGCCTTTACATTAATTCTTAAAAATTATAAATGGCTTATTTATTTACTTCAGAAAGTGTATCTGAAGGACATCCGGATAAAGTTGCAGACCAAATCAGCGACACTCTTTTAGACAATTTTTTAGCTTTTGATGAAAACTCCAAGGTGGCTTGTGAAACTCTTGTTACTACTTACCAGGTGGTACTCGCAGGAGAAGTAAGGAGTAATACTTACCTGGATGTACAAAACATTGCGCGTGGAGTAATCAATGACATTGGATATACTAAAGGAGCTTATAAATTTAGTGGGGATTCCTGTGGTGTAATTTCACTCATTCACGAACAGAGTCAGGACATCAACCAGGGGGTAGATCGTGGCAGTAAAGAAGAGCAGGGTGCTTAGGTGACCAGGGAATGATGTTTGGTTATGCTACCAGTGAAACTGAAAATTATATGCCACTCGCTCTCGACATTTCTCACAAGATCCTTATTGAACTTGCAAAATTGCGAAGGGAAGGAAAAGATATTTCTTACCTCCGTCCAGATTCAAAGAGCCAGGTAACCATTGAATACAGTGACGACAATGTGCCGCAGAAAATAGTTGCCATTGTAGTCTCTACACAGCACGATGATTTTGATGAGGATGATGACAAAATGCTGGCAAAGATAAAGGAAGATATTATTGGAATTTTAATCCCACGAGTAAAGGAACAACTCCCGGAATACTTACAGAAGTTGTTTAATGATGAAATAACTTACCATATAAATCCAACCGGAAAATTCGTTATTGGCGGACCACACGGCGATGCAGGTTTAACCGGAAGAAAGATTATAGTCGATACTTACGGCGGAAAAGGAGCTCATGGTGGAGGGGCTTTTTCAGGAAAAGATCCCAGTAAAGTAGACCGTTCTGCCGCTTATGCAGCAAGACATATTGCAAAAAATCTAGTTGCTGCCGGGCTTGCCGATGAAATCCTAGTCCAGGTTTCTTATGCCATAGGAGTTGTAAAGCCGACTTCCATTTTTGTAGATACTTTTGGCAAATCCAAAGTAGACCTTTCAAACGGAGAAGTAGCAAAGAAAGTAGCAGAGATTTTTGATATGCGCCCAGCTGCAATTGAAGAACGCTTAAAGCTTAGAAATCCTATTTACAGGAAACCGCTGCTTACGGACATATGGGAAAGGAACCCCGAAAAATTACTAAAATTTTTGAAAGCCCCTACAATGGAAAAATTACAAAGGAAGTAGAATTATTTACCTGGGAAAAACTTGATTACGTAGATAAAGTAAAAGAAGCCTTTAGCTTATAGAATTAAGGCTATAATACAAAAACCCACAGGCTATTATGTCTGTGGGTTTTTTTTCGAAATAGACATTTCGAGATAATTAAATTGTTCTTATACCCTGGAAGATGGCTGACTTATTCTTTTTGCCTTCCCTCCTTTTTCCATAAGTTTCTTGAATTGCTTAAGGTCATTTTTTACAAGCTTTTCGAAGGCTGGATTCAGCAATTTAGCTGCAAAACCTCCTGCGTCACCTGCTGGTGGCCTATAGGTAATTGTAGTTTCTACAATAGTACCTTTTCCTTTAGGATCTATTTCAAATCTTACTTCCCCTGAATTGTCAATTTCTGATCCAGGTAAAGATCTCCACATCAATAAGTGATTGGTTCTTTCCTGAATGATTTCAGCATCCCACTCTATTGTTCCAATTCCACCCGGAATTTTTGCAACCCATTCAGATCTCTTATCTCCGGTTTCCTTTATTTCCTTGATGTGACTCATGAAATTCGGAAGGTTTTCAAGGTTCCTCCAATAAGCATAAAGCTCTTCCCGCGACTTGTTAATAGTTAATTTACTGGTGGCAACTATACTCTTGCTACTGCTCTTTCCTGAACCTTTCATTCCTTTAGCTCCTTTGTAAAGCAAAGCACCGCCTACAACTGCACCTAAAACTCCCAACAAGCCTTTCTTATTCTCTTTCAGGGTCGAGAGGATATCTCCCTGTCCTCCTGAATTTTTTCCGGAATAACTCCTCTTAGTCGCTCCACTTCCGGTTCTTGTAGTACTGGTAGTAGATCCATTCGTCTTCTTTTCATTTTGTGATTCCATATTTTCTTTTTTTAATTTTAAATGCTTTATCTTAAGATACGATTCATCTATCTCCAAAGAAAATTTATCGTACTAAAATTTTGCTAATACTCCTTCCCAATGTCATAAAAATCAAGCATTTCAACCATTTCATAACGATTAAAAAAATCAATTTAAATACTTGGAGTTCCTCCTGTTACCTGCACTGTAGATCCTGTCATATAACTGGACCCTTCCGAAGCAAGTAACACATAAGCCGGAGCGAGTTCTGCAGGTTGTGCTGCCCGTCCAATAGGAGTGTTCTTCCCAAAGGATTTCACCTCCTCCTGTGGCATTGTAGATGGTATTAACGGAGTCCATACTGGTCCCGGAGCCACGCAATTTACTCTTATGCCTTTTTCTGCTAAAAGTTGTCCAAGACCTACGGTGAAGTTTTGAATTGCTCCTTTTGTAGTTGCGTAGGGCAGTAATATTGGTTTGGGTTTATAAGCGTTAATGGAAGTAGTGTTGACAATTGTTGATCCCGGCTTCATATGTGGTTCTGCCGCTTTACATAACCAGAACATAGCATAGATGTTCGTGCGGAAGGTGTAATCCCATTCCTCACTTGGGATGTCCTGTAAAGATTCGTGGCTCATTTGAAACGCAGCATTATTAACGAGTATGTCTATTCGGCCAAACTCTTCAACAGCTTTGTCAATTATCTTTTTGCAGTGCTCCTCTTCACTAATGTCTCCTGAAACTAAAACCGCCTTTTTACGCTTCCTCAATATATTTTGCAGTTTCTTTTGCATCTTCATCCTCGCTCAGGTAAGAAATTAAAACATCTGCACCTTCTCTTGCAAATGCAATTGCCACTGCCCTTCCAATTCCTGAATCACCATAAGTAATAATTGCTTTTTTACCTTCCAGCTTACCCGAGCCTTTGTAAGATTTCTCTCCATGATCGGCTTTGGGAGACATTTCCTTTTCTGTTCCCGGAACTTTCTGCTCCTGGCCGGGGTAAGGAGGTTGTTCATATTTCTTTTGTGGATCCTGTTGTTTATTTTTATCCTCTTTCATTTTCATTTCTTTTTGTTGTTGTACAATTTCTACCTTGTTAAAATTGAGATGGTTTCCTACCTTCCCATAAATCATAAGCAGGATTCTTGTAATTTCCGGTTTCAACAAAATCTTTAAATCTTTGAAGATCTTGTTTGATGATCTTACTAAAGGAAGGATTGAGCACTTTTGCAGCCATTTCTCCAAGTTCTCCCGCAGGCGGCCTGTAGGATATACGGGTAGTTACTCTTGTGCCAATGCTGCCGGGAATTTCTTCAAATCTCACCTCTCCCGAATTCTGAATCTCTGAGTCCGGCAGGGCTCTCCAGGCAAGAAGGCTGTTTTCTTCTTCCTGTATGATCTCTGCTTCCCACTCCAGATTCCCTAATCCGCCGGGAATTCTGGCTTTCCATTGTGAGCGTTTGTTTGTAACCTCATCCACCTCTTCCAGGTGCTTCATAAAATTGGGAAGGTTCTCAAGCTTTCTCCAGTAGGCATACAAAACTTCCCGTGGCTCATTTATAATTACACTTGTTGAAATGTCAATATCTGTATTTGCACTGCTATCGAGATCTAACTCATCCCAGGGCCATTTTCCTGAGGCTCCTTTATAAAGGAGACTTCCCCCTGTTGCAGCGGCCAAAATTCCTAAAAACCCGCCTCTTTTAAGTCCAAGAAAAGCTAAAAAGGCTCCTCCTGCAGCTGCGAGTGTTCGGTTATTAGACAAATTGCTGTCAGGATTGGTAATGTGTACTGTCCCTGCCTCTCCTTTCCGGATAAATTCTGCATTTTCCATATTACTTTTTTTTGGTTTCCCATAAAATTAAAGATACCACTAGTTATAGCGGGCAGTTCACTCCTAAACTTTTGCTAATGTTATTACATAAAATTGTGAAAAAGCCATAAGCTGTTATTGATTAACAAAATTCTAAAAAAGGTTTTGCTGTTCTTAATAAAATGTTAATTTGGCTCTTCTAATATCCATAGCTATGTTCTGTTTTCGCTTATACATTCTCTTATTTCTGCTGATCACGCTTAACACTTTCGGGCAGCATAAGAATATTAGTTATGCTACGCCGAACAAATGGATAGATGAAACAAAATTAGATCCAGACGCTACTATTCCCGGAACAGCAACTTCAGGTTTTTATTCTCTTCTTATAGACATTCAGGATAACGTTGGTACTAAAGAGTATTACAAAAGATTCTCCTATAAAATTTTAAATACAAAGGGAGTTCAGGATATGGGAAACCTAACCATAGATTTCGATCCTGAATACGAACAAATAATCCTCCACGAAATTGCCATTGTGAGAGATGGAAAAGAAATTAATAAGATGCAGCCAGCATCTTTGCAGGTAGTTCAAAGAGAAGCTGGAATGGATAATTATCTCTACGATGGCCGTCTTACCATTATTGCCAATTTAACCGATGTTCGAGTTGGAGATATTATTAACTATTCTTACACTATTTCGGGATCTAATCCTGTATACGAGGGAAATTATCAACGAATATTTTATTTTCAGGATGTATTCCCAATGAACCGGATAAATTTTTCGGTAACCGTTCCTAACGATCAAAATTTGGAATATAAATTATTGAGAGGAGCTAAAAACCCTCATATTTCCACAATTGGAAACAGGACAAAATATTCATGGGAAAAGGAGAAAATTTCTGCTATTGAATATGAAGATAATACTCCTGCCTGGTTTGATGCTGCACCCGCTGTAGAAATTACACAATATAGGAACTGGAAGGAAGTAGTAGATAAATTTGAAAAACATTACCGAATAGATAAAAACGCTCGCACTGCGCTAAGTAAAAAAGCTTATCCATATCTTAATATTGAAAATGGTGAAACTGGTAATATCACCCAAACCATCAAATTTGTACAGGACGAAATTCGCTATTTAGGATTTGAAAACGGGATGAATTCACATAAGCCCAGTTATCCTCTGGAGGTTTTTAACAGGAGATACGGGGATTGTAAAGACAAATCTTTTTTGCTGAGTGAACTACTACAGGCGCAAGGGATAACTGCACATCCAATGTTGGTTAATTCATCAACGGGTCGGGATTTGGAAAACAGCTTACCTTCTCCAAATGTTTTTGATCACTGTATTGTTCAAATTCAGCTGGAAAACAACAAATTGGTTTATATTGATCCAACTATAAGTGATCAGGGAGGAGAACCTGGTAATATTTATTTCCCGAATTATAGTTACGGACTTCTCCTTAAACCAGGATCCCAGGGTCTTACAAAATTACCTTCACCAAAACCTTCCAAAACAGATATAGTCGAAACATTCATTTTGGATGACGTAGGCGGGGGAGCTAATTTTACAGTAAAGACCATTTACCGAGGAAATGAATCTGACTTCCAAAGACAGGAGTTTTCTGAATCTACTCTAAAAAATGTACAGCAGGGATATACTTCTTTTTATGCTGAATTATATCCCGGGATAAAAGTAGAGGAAGTGGTTTCTTTTGAGGATGATAAGCTAAAAAATGAATTTACTGTTTTTGAAAAATATCGGATAGATTCCCTATGGACTAAAGATGATACAGATGCGACAATATTGTATGCTGAATTTAATCCTCTTTCCATAAGAACACATCTCTTTCCCACTAAATCAACAGAAAGAAACATGCCTTACTACATCAATCCTGATGTAGATATCACTCATAAAACGATCGTTTTTGTACCGGAAGCCTTTAACATCCAAAATGAAAGTAGCACTTACGGCACGAAAGATTTTACTTATTCCTTCGATGTAAAATATAAAAATGCGAAACTGGAATTAACTCACGAATACAAATCTCTTTCAGATCATATTGCTCCCGAAGATCTTCCTGCATACCTGAAGGAACATTCCCGTGCTCAGGAAAATTTAGCATATGGATTAAGCTATAATACTCTCTTTAATGAAAATTCTCAATCGGCTACCACCAGCTGGTGGATAGTATTCATGGTACTTTTGACGATGGGAGGAACGGGATATTTTTGTTATCGTATTTACAACACCTATGACCTCCCCTCTGTAGTTGCTCCCCGAAAAGAGAGAAGCATAGGGGGATGGTTAATTATTGTAGCCATAGGATTAGCAATCACGCCATTTCTAGTTCTGTATGAAATAAATTCATCCCAATACTTTAACGGGGAAATGTGGCAGACTCTATTTAGTATTGAAGAAAATTTCAACCTGGGACTTCTCCTTATTGGCGAACTCATCTATAATTCAGCTTACCTCATATTTTCCCTCTTTGTAGCACTCATCTTTTTCAGGAGGCGAACTATTGCTCCCCGTATTATAATTATTTTTTACGCCGTAACTTTTATAATGACAGCCCTGGACACTTTTGCCATTTCTCAGCTGAGTCCTTTGGCATATACAGGAGTGGAGGAACAGGAGATGTTCACAGATCTTGTGAAGGAGGGAATACGGTGCTTAATCTGGATCCCGTATTTCATATATTCTATCCGGGTAGAGGAAACCTTCACCAGGACTATTAAAGAGGAGAAAATAATTGCTCCGCAAGAACAAGCGCCCATACTTACTCAATAATAATTTAAGCAGAAATTCCCTGGATTTCAGATGCATCTTAGTCTCCGGACTCCTTCGCCTGTAATTGTTTCAGAAACCTTTAACAAGGTTCCACTTCATTAATATCTAACTTTATGAATTAAATCTTCTTCTATGTCATTTTTCGGAAAAGTAAGGAACACCATCAATTTATTAAAAGCTGTTGATTTAGACCAGCTGGCAAAGATCAGCCAGACCATAGATCTCCCCGAAGCTATGAAAACTTTGGGCTCCCTGGATGAAAATCAAATGAAAGGCTTGATGAAAATGCTGAAAACCAAGCGCCGGAAAGGACAACATGATCTCCCTCCAATTGATGGAGATTTTTACAATCTTGACCTTAAGCTTACACCGGAACAGCGGGAGGTTCAGCTAAAGGTTCGCAGTTTTATGGAAGATGAGGTGCGGCCGCTGGTGAATGATCATTGGAACCGCGCAAAATTTCCGTTTGAGATCATTGAGAAATTTGCCAAACTCAATATTACTTGCATCCCCTACGAAGGCTACGGCTGCCCAAATATGTCCTTTCTTATGGAAGGTATTATTGCGCAGGAAATAGCGAGAGTTGATGTTTCGATTTCTACTTTTTTCGGGGTGCACAGTGGTCTTGCTATGGGCTCAATTTATCTCTGCGGAAGTGAAGCTCAAAAGGAAGAATGGCTGCCACAAATGCAAAAACTGGAGAAGATTGGAGCCTTTGGCCTTACTGAACCTAATGTGGGATCGGGTGTCGCGGGAGGAATGGAAACTACCTGCAGGTTTGACGGAGAAAACTGGATCCTGAACGGTCAGAAAAAATGGATTGGAAATGCTACTTTTTCGGATGTTACTATCATCTGGGCAAGAGATGAAGCTACAAACGACGTAAAGGGATTCCTTGTAAGAGGAAAAGAAAATCCGGGTTATAAAGCCGAAAAAATGGAAGATAAGATGGCACTGCGAATAGTGCAGAATGCCCTTATCACCCTCACCGATTGTAAAGTACCGGAAAGCGACTTAGCTAAAACATGCCGATTCTTTCAGAGACACAGCCAAAGTTTTAAAAATGACCCGTGCAGGTGTAGCCTGGCAGGCCGTGGGTTGTGCCCGTGGTGCTTATGAAAGTGCCCTTAAGTACACACAAAAGAGGGAGCAGTTTGGAAGACCTATTGCTTCATACCAGCTGATACAAAATCATCTCGTAGAGATGCTATCTAACCTTACCGCCATGCAAACGTTGGTTTTCCGATTATCAGAAATGCAGGATCAGGATCTGCTTACAGATGAGCATGCGTCGCTGGCAAAAGTTTATTGCAGTATGAGAACAAGGGATGTTGTAAGTCGCGCTCGGGAAGTAATGGGCGGCAACGGTATTCTTCTGGAGTATGACGTTGCACGTTTTGTGGCCGATGCCGAAGCAATTTACAGTTATGAAGGAACAAAAGAAATAAATTCACTCATTGTAGGTCGGGCAATTACTGACTATAGTGCCTTTGTGAATTAATCAGAAAAAATAAAAATTAATGTCAGTATTGGTAATAAGCCCGGGAAGAAATCCGGAGAAATGGGTAAATGAGTTAAAAAATCAACATCCGGGAATGAATGTTTTCGTTTATCCCGAAGAGCATGATAAAGAAGAAGTTGAATACGCCATTGCCTGGAAACATCCTCGCGGAATATTCAAAAATTATCCAAACCTGAAAGTGGTAGCTTCTATGGGTGCAGGAGTTGACCACATCACCAGTGATCCAGAGATTCCGGAACATGTAAAAATCACCCGCATCGTAGATGGGCAGCTTCGGGAAGATATGGGGGATTTTGTACTTGCTTTAATTTTAAACCATTTGCGCAACCTTTCGCTTCACCACAACAGCAGAGAATGGAAACCCAAAAGTTACATCAGGATCAAAGATACTCGTGTAGGAATTATGGGCCTGGGAGTGCTGGGAAGCGGAGTAGCTGAGAAACTGGTAAAAAATGATTTTCAGGTCTCGGGGTGGTCAAGGTCCAAAAAAGAATTAGAGGGAGTAAAAAGTTATGAGCTTGACGAACTGGAGGATTTCCTGGAGAATCTTGATGTGCTGGTATGTCTTCTTCCTCTGACTCCTGACACTGAAAATATTTTAAATTCTGATTTGTTTGAAAAACTTCCGGAAGGTGCCTTTTTAATAAATGTGGCCCGGGGAGAGCATCTGGTAGAACAGGATCTTCTTAATTATGTAAACAGCGGTCATTTAAGTGGTGCAGCATTGGACGTTTTTAGAAAAGAGCCTCTTCCTGAAGATCATCCTTTTTGGGAAAATCCAAAGATTTACATTACTCCACATATTGCCAGTGTTACAGATCCCAAAGAGGTAGTACCACAGATAGTCGATAATTACGAAAGAATGACTGAAGGGGAAGAACTTCATAATGTAGTAAGACGGGAGAAGGGTTATTAAGCTGAAATAATTGCACTTATATGAGAGAGATAAAAAATATACTTGTAGCTATAGATTTTAATGAAACTGTAGGTGATTTGTTAAGTTATGCTGAAGCTCTTGCTTTAAAATTTGAAGCTAAAGTTTGGGTAGTACATGTGGCTGAACCTAATCCTGATTTTGTGGGTTTTGAGGTGGGCCCGCAATATGTTCGTGATGTTAAGGCAGATGAACTGCGGGAGGAACACCGGAAGCTGCAAACCATTTGCGACACTTTTTTTGACGAAAGCATCGAACGGGAAGCACTGTTAATCCAGGGATCTACTGTAGAAACAGTTGTGGAGGAGGCAAAAAAGCTACAAAGCGATTTGCTTATCGTTGGTACTCATAAACATAGTTTTTTCCACGACCTGTTTTCAGAAAATGTTTCCCTGGAACTTCTTAAGAAAGCCGAAATACCTTTACTGGCAATTCCTATTGATGAGGACTAACTTCAGCGTTTAGAACTGTTTGTTATTATCTGATCAATTCCGAAGGCGGAATTTTTATTATTAAAATCTTTCATTAAGGTAGCAGGAGTTCCTTTGCTATTTTTTTACCTCCGGAACATTTTCCCAATAGTCTTACCTATCTCGTCCAGTTTTTCAATTGGTTCGAGAATAGCAGGATTTCGGTAATCAATGCCAGTACTGTCTACGACTCCCAGCTGCATAGGATAAACCAGAATAAAGCTGTTTTCACGAAAATATTCATTAAGGTAACCAGGAATTTTTGCCATATTGCTGTGGTAAGATTCTTTGTCTTTACGGCTGAGAATTATGATTAGGTTATCATCCTTCTGCACATCCCTCGACAGTATTAAGAAATCATCCAAATTTACAAATTCAATAAACTGGGCTTCAACAGGATGTTTCCCGTGAATTTCCTTTATGAACTGAAGCGTTTCTTCTGAGCCATAAAAAAGTAATTTTGCTCCCGAATTTCGTGCGATGTTCCACACCTTGCTCAACCAAAAAGCAAAACCTATTTCCTTTTCTGCCTTTGCTTAAGCACCAGGATTATATGTCTTTTAATTGTCCCAAATGGCTGAACTGCTTTATAAATAAGAGTTGTGGTATTACTTTTACTTAAGATATTTTCTGTGAGATTTCCAAGAAAAGAATCTGAAATTCCTTCTTTTATATGCAGGCCTAAAATAAGATCTGTGATCTGCTGTTCGCGTACTACGCTAACAATTCCCTGGGTTACACTTTGATCGTACCTTAAAAGTTGGTGAAGGGAATTATCTGTAGCCGAAGCTGCGATTGCTGCTTTTTGAAGAATTTTTCTGGCATTCTTATGTGCAGTGGCATCTGTTGTACTATTGTCAATAATACTAAGTGCAAAGAGCTCATTTTTGTTCTTCCTTGATTTTACTGTAATTCCCAGGTTGATCAGTTCTTCGGTGGTTTCAGAATTACTTACAGGAATGAGAATTTTTTCCAGGCTGTTTAATTCTTCTGCACCCTTTTCTCCTGCTTCTTGTAGTGCTATATTTTTTGCTCCTTTTTGAGCGACAAAAGATGCAATGGTACAGGTGAAAAGTATCATGAGAATTGTACCGTTGAGGATACTCTCGTCGAGTAGCCGTATTGGTTCCCCATCTGGCGCTACATCGAGAATGATATTATACCCCACAAGCACGGCTGCCAGCGTTGCAGCGGCCTGGGCATTACTAAGACCAAATATCAGCCTTCGTTCATCTGTTGTAAAATTGTATGTTTTTTGCGTTAGCCAGGCTGCAGAAAATTTAGCAAAAGTGGCAACAAAGATCATTACTCCCGCCACTTTAATAGTTTCAAAATCCTGAAAAAAAGCTCTGTAATCAATCAACATTCCAACTCCTATCAGGAAAAATGGAATGAATATAGCATTACCCACAAATTCGATCCTGTTCATTAAAGGAGAAGTGTGAGGGATGAGCTAGTTTAAAGCAAGCCCCGTAAGAAATGCACCAATAATGGCCTCTATTCCCGCAAGTTCTGCCAAAACTGCTCCCAGGAATACCATTGCGAGCACAAAAATATATTGAGACACGCTGTCGTGGAACCTCTTCAAAAACCAGCGGCCTATGACAGGGAATAGCAGCATCACAAGGAGACCAAAAACTATTAGCGAAATTACCAGTCTAATCCAAAACTGCGTGTTCACCTCTCCTGTTGTCATTCCAACTATCACCGCCAGGACAAGCAGCGCCAGGGTATCGGTAATCATTGTCCCGCCTACGGTAATATTTACTGCACGGTTCTTTGCCACTCCCAGCTTACTTATTAGGGGATAAGCAATAAGTGTATGGGAAGCGAACATACTTGCCAACAGTACCGAAGTGAAAATTGAAAATTGCAGAATATATAAACCTGTTAGTATCCCTAAAGTCATTGGGATAAAAAATGTATACATTCCAAAGATGATGCTCTTTTTGCTGTTTTTCTTAAAGTCGGCCAGATCGATTTCCAGCCCTGCCAGGAACATAATGTACAAAAGTCCTGCAGTTCCAGATAAGATAATCCCACTGTCCCGCTCCATTAAGTTAAAACCATAAGGTCCAATAACAGCCCCTGCTATAATAAGACCGAGAAGTGGCGGAATCTTAATTTTATTCAGAAGAATGGGAGCGACCAAAATGATCACAAGGATCAGGAGAAATTTCAGCACCGGATTTGTAAGCGGCAATGTAGTCTCAAAAATGCTGAGCAGTATCATTCTATAAGAAGTAAAGGTGAAAAATAGTATTTAAAAATATTCTCCGGTTCTGTGCCAAGATACTGCAATAATGGAAATAGCAGAGGAATAATTTAAAGGGCGAATGCATAATTAATTTGGCCGTACCTTAACCACGCTTGCTGTTACCAGAAGTTGCCCAACGTGGCGCTGAGTATGTTCGGCAGCGTGAAAAAGAAGTCCGATTACCGAAGATGGTAATTTCTTCCTGCCAACACTCCGGAATTCTGTAAGCGACGATTTTTCTATTTTGGAAAGTACCTGCAACGCGTGATCCACTTTTCTGTCAAATGCAGCGACAAAACCTGAAACATCATTTCCTGCGGAAGGATCACCTTCCATTTTTAATGCTGAAAATTGTTCTTCACTAAGTTCCTTTCCTGAAGCATAAGTTAACATCCTGTCGAGAACTCCGGTTAAATGCTGAAGATGAAATCCTACTGCAGCTCTCCCCGCAGGTTTCTCCCACAGCTAGTCTTCAGGAAAATCTTTCAGATAAACATGAATATCTTCCCTTGCCTGCAACAGCGCGTGAGCCACAGGCTGAAGCAGATCTGGTATTCCCTCTATTCTTCCGCGTAGCCAGACTTCAGGTTTTTCGCTCATTTCCCTTTTGAATCTTTTTCACATTCTTTCTGAATCTCCTCCAGTTGATCCTCATTGATCCACTTCATTGTTGCAGCGTGTTTGGCAGCACTCAAAGTTTCTTCCACCAGAAGCATTTCAGCTCCTTTAGCTTCCACTTTTTTCTTTATTTCCTGCACTTCATTATCTCTGTCATCTTTGGAAACATCCCTGATATAGATACCTATGATCCTGTCAGGAAATTCTTCCATAACGTGGTAATAAGTTTCGGGATCTTTTTCTCCACTGTCTCCTATGCAAATAAACTTCAGGTCGGGGTAAGCCTCCAGAACGTGCCGGATTTTTTCAATTTTATGTGCACTCCCTTTGGTTTCTATCCTGCCCTCCTGCCTGCTCAGTCCCTTATCTTTTAGGAATAATGGATCTTCAGGAACGTCATGATATCTAAAGAAATTGACCAGCAAATCATATAGATTCCATTCACTACCCGACACGAAAAACAGCGGATTCACACCCTTGTCATCATATCCTTTTTGAAGCGCCCGCAGGAACGCAGCTATTCCGGGAAAAGGACTTCTCTCGGTGGCATCGTGAAGAAGAGCCAATTTTATTCGTGCCAGGAAATTAGTGATCTCAGAAACAAGAACAGTATCATCAATGTCTGAAATTATTCCAAATTCTGTGTCTTTATCCGGAACGAAAATTATTCCTTCCGCTTCCTTCTCGTCCTCATCAGTTTTCGTTTCCAGCAGTTCCAGCTTTATCTTCTTTCCGTATTTCTCGTAATCTATAGGCGAATCAAATTTAAATTCAAATTCAAAGAAACCTTCTTCGTCTGTTTCTGCTTCCTTCTCCTGCCCGGCGAAACTTCCTTTCACTTTAATATAAGGAATTTCATCAGACTCAAATCTTTTATAAGTGTCTTTAATATGTTCCCAGTTAGAGCCATCGTGATCTTTTTCCCTTACTTTTTCATTTTCAAGAACACGACCCTTTATGTAAACATACTTCTCATTTCCAAAGCCATGGTACGGAAAGATCTTAACAGGTTCGAGCCAGTTCATTTTATCTTTAACGGTGAACTTCGCCATAGATAATTGATGTTCCACCCGTGCCACGGCCTCTTTAAGATTGCCTTTAATGTTATTTTTCATATAATTATTTTTCTTGTTCCCGCCCTCAAAGAATAATTCCCCTCCGCCGGAGGGATGTCCGCAGGACGGGGTGGCCCCGGTGCTGGTTCTTTTCCCGCAGAAGTCGCAGATTAAAAGCAGATTTACGCAGAACTAATTCCTCAAAATTTCTCTTCTCTCTTCTCTATACTCTAACTTCTTGGCTCTTGTCTCTTGTTTATTTTTTCTTGTTTCTCCTCCCACAGAAGCCGCAGATCTCAATTTTTTCACGCAAAGGCGCAAAGTTACCCGCAAAGCCCGCAAAGAATAATTCCCCTCCGCCGGAGGGGTGTCCGCAGGACGGGGTGGTCCCAGTGCTGATACTTTCCCGAAGATTCCAGACCAACTTTATCTCCCACTAAAAGGCTCCCTTCAGGGGCCGGAGGGACTACAGTTTATCCAATATTTCCGCCTTTTTCTTTTCAAACTCCTCCTGGCTTATCAGGTCCTGTTCCCGAAGTGCCTTCAGCTTTCTAAGACTTGCTACAAGATCTTCTTCGGGTGAAGGTTGTCTCTTTTCTTCAGATGCTGTGTTTACTGTTATACCTCCGCTAGCTTTAGCCCGGGAATTTTCCAGTTCCAGCTGCTTAGCGGTATTCCGTCATTTTTTCTTCCTGTTCCTGGGCATAACGGTAAAGCATCCTCGCCTGCGCCTTCGGCAGATAATCTATTTCTATACTCGATCCTTTTACGGAATTAAGAGTAAAAGTCGCCCCCATAATGCCTTCTTTTATATGGCAATCTTCAACTTCCTTCCACAGGTAATCGTCAAAATCCATTGAAAGACCTAAATTCCTGGGGCGGCAAAAAATTACCCGCTTATTGGTAAGAGCAAGGCAATCGGGAGAGATGTTTAGTGCCGATGGTTTTTCTGCACGGCTATATATTCAATATTTTCTCCGGTAGTGAGTAATTCGCTAACGGTACTGTGAATTTTCTCCACCGTCTTTGGATCCTGGGACTCATTCAGGTATTTGTTCAGTTCTTTCATTCCTTCTGTTTTTGCTTCGGAAGTTTAATGGGAAAATGCGGCTTCCTCGTTTGTCCTAAAGTTACAAATTTTGCACAGGAATCCCGGTCCTCTAAAAAGAGCTTTTTATGACTCCATTCGGGCATATTAAAGATAATTTTTGTGAATGAGATTTTGGCCAAGGATCAATAAAGATATTCTCCTGCAGCGCCTATTTACCTGATTTATCAGGAATAAAACGGTTTAACTCCTGCTGCCACAGCGGAGTTTTAATTATTCGAAGTAAGGCTAAATTCACTGGTTCCCTCAGGTCGCTTCCGGCAGGAAAGGCCAGGGCGTAATAATCAGGATCTACCATTACTGGTTGAACTTTCAGGGAAATATCTGAAGCATTGTTAATTTGGTATCTCATCAAGTACACTATGTAGCACCGCGTCAATATCATTTTTATTTGTAGCCTCTAAAGCCTTTTGAATATCGGGAAAGGAGTGAAAAGAAACTCTCTCAGCATTGAGATATTCTGCAGCCGGAGAATTTTCCACAGCGGCAATTTTCATATCCCTGAGATCATTAGGAACACTGATTTTATTTTTACCCGATCCTCCCATTACCGCAGAAACCAGCGAGGCAGTAAGCACCGCGGTTACACCCATAGCTACCAACATCCAAATGAGCGCCACTGCACGTCCAAAAAAAGTTTGAGGCGCTTTATCTCCATATCCAATTGTAGTCATCGTAACACCAGCCCACCAGAAGCCCGAGCCAATTCCTTTGGCAACCGACCTCTCCCCTCCAAATTGATCTTCATTTTGATTTCTTTCAATAAAATAAATAATTGTTCCCACGATTAGAAGCAAAATTGAAAGCGAACCTGCGATATACCAAAAACGTTCACTAAAAAAGGCTTTGACAATATCAGAAAGATTTGTCGTTTGAGGTTTTGCCAACCCCAGGTCTGCAGTGTGATAGATGTGACTGAAATCCACCTGATTCTCTGCTTCTGCAGTTACATTCCCGGTAAGAATTACGTCTGCTCCCTGCTGTAATTCGGCCGCCGGAGATCCTTTTTCAACTTCCATAAACCTGTAATCAAGATCCATATCTTCTGCAATCCCTCGCCATAATCTTATACTTATACCATCCCAGGATCCGTTCTTCCCCTTTATCACATAAGGAGGTTCAGTATATACTCCCACCACCAGCTCTTTGTTTATTACTGAAGTAAGACTGTCCTGTTGCCCGAAAACAGCTGTTTGACTACAGAATAAGAATAATAAGATTAGGTGGTTACCAAGATTTCCTTTAAGCATAGATTTTTACTTGTCCTTTAGCGGTTCCTTGAAGTTTATTTTAAACTGATCCATTGCAGTTTTCCTGAAATATGGATTTAATGCTGCTCCTGCTTTCCCTAAGTTAGCAAATTATAATCATTTCCAGGAACCCACCTGAAGGTTAGGAATTAACTATTGAAGCACCTGACACTGTCTTAACAGCACAATTAAAAGTTATATTTCATCTAATATTCGCGTGATCCTGTAATTATTTCTGTTATTTTGCTCCTTAAGTTCTTCCATTGCGGAACAGCTTTTGCAAATGCACTTTAAATAAGAATTTTTACAATGAAGAACTTACTGCTGATCCCTGTTTTTCTTTTCGGAACCCTTTACCTGCACGCTCAAAATTCTATTGAAGTGGAAATTGACAATTTTAAATCAGATAAAGGTTTGGTTCTTTTAGGCTTGTACAATACCGAAGCTTCCTTTCTTGAAACACCCTTTAAAGGAGAAAAAGTAAAAATTTCAGGGGGGAAAGCTACCTTTACTTTTACTAATATTCCCGATGGCACCTACGCCATTACCCTGATTCACGATGAGGATAAAAATGATGAGCTCACCAAAAACTTCCTTGGAATTCCCAAAGAAGGTTATGGAGCCTCTAACGATGCTCCTGCAAATTTTGGCCCTCCTAAATGGAAGGATGCGAAATTTGAAATTAGTAACGGGGAAACTGTGAAGCAGAAGATCCGCTTAAGGCATTTTTAGGCGGAGTATCTCAGCGAGGTATTGAAAATTTTTTTTAGGGGATTATTTCAGATTTGGTTTTACTCCTTATCAACCGATCTATTCTTCTTTTTTAACAATCGTAGAATGCAGCATTTGCAATTTCCACCCGTCCTTTGTACGAATGGCTGTTGCACTTTCAAGCCAGTTCATTTCCCCAAGTTTCTCCCCGTCCCTTTTAAAAACGGCATTGTTGTGATAAGCCGCCCAGGCCAAGTCCCCGGAAACTTTGACCTCAATGAATTTAAATGTATTGATCCTTTCCGGTGACCTTTCCCTTGCCGCAGCTTTCTCCATATATCCTTTAATTATTTCGGTATCCCAAACCTCACCGTTTTCGAGAAGCAAATAATCTTCCGTTTGATAATCTGATAGTTTATCCTGTTCATTTTTGGAAAAAATATCATTAAAATAATTAGTGATAAGATCTTTAATCTGCTGTTCTTCATCTTCTACGGAATTCTGGGCCACTACCGGAACGGAGAGCAACATTAAAAAGAATAGTTGAAGAGTAGTTTTCATAGGGAAACGTTTTTATGGGAAAGCAGGACTTTCAGAATTTACAAATGGCAAAAAAAGCTCTAAAATCTAAAGTAGTAAATAAGAAAATGCTATTCAAAGGAAAGACTTTTATATCCTGCAATTTTTTATGCAGGCATTGTAAAAGAACTATTTCTTTACTGACTTAGCTTTTGCTCTGGCGAGGTTCTCCTCTACCCTGAATTTGACAATTTTAGAAATAGTTTCAAAAGGAATAGGTTCTTTCAGGGGAAACTGCACAGATCCTTTTGCCCCTTTGTACTTGGTTAGTTCTTGTCTAAATTCAGCAATGGCCGACGGACCCGGATAGAAACCTATGTGGTTTTTAAAGGCGGCAAAGTGTACGAGATTCCCCGCCAGCACATAAGTAGGTATGGCATAAGAAATGACCTCTTGTGCCTGGGGAGCTGCCTTGAGAATTGCCTCTCTCACCTGTTGCAAAAGTTGTTGTACATTTTCATGAAAGGTTCCTATGTAGTCGTCAATATTTTCAGGCTTTTGATCTACTGTACTCATGGATATTTTGTGAATTTTCTCCTTTAGAAATGTAATTTCACCTTAAGTTACTTTTAAAAAGAATTCCTGCAGCCCCGGGAGCTACAGGAATTCTCTACTTATAAAGTTGATCTGCATGAATAAAACTTCAGGATTACTTCTTTTGCCGCAACTTGTGAAAATTTTTTTTTCTGAAATTATTCTGCATTCGGGTCACAGTTTATCATCCACCGTATCCCATACTTATCAGCAAAACTTCCGAAGTAGGCGCCCCAGAATGTGTCGGCCATTTCCATTTCAATTTCTCCGGCTTCAGAAAGGCCATTAAAAAGACGATCTGCTTCTGCTTTGTCTTTTATATCCAGCAGCACATAAGTCTGATTCCCCGCCTGCAGTTTATGTCCGGCAGAGGGAATAATATCTGAAGCCATCAGGAAAATTCCGTTACCAATGGGAAGGGAAATATGCATCAGGCGGTTCTTTTCGTCTTCGGGTAGTTTGTCTCCTCCCGGCGCTTCGCTCATTCTGTTTTTGTCTTTGAACTCTCCTCCAAAAACCGATTTATAGAAATCAAATGCTTCTTCGGCTGTACCGTCAAAATTTAGATAAGGATGTACTTTCATAGTATTAGGTTTATTTTATACAGAATTTGTTCGAAGTGAAAGCGGCACCTCCTCCTGAGGCTTAGCTTTTAACTTATGGTAGTAAACATAGGAGACCATTAAAATTGCCAGAATCACAAGCGGAAAAAAAGTTTGTATCCCGGCCCCGTCAACTGCCCAATGGCTGATGAAAGCAAAAATAAAATCAAAGGTAAATCCCGCATATACCCACTCCATAAACCGGGCTGGAACTTTAGGGATTACAAGGGCTATAGAACCTAAAACTTTAAAAATAACAAGGGCTGTACCAAAATATTCGGGGTAGCCAAGGTGAGAGATCCCTTCTTTAGCCAGATCAGTTTGAGAGGTGAGGGCAGGCATAACTCCTTCAAAAAGAAAAATAAATCCGGTGGCCGTCCAGAAAATGATCTTTTGTTTTTTACGTGTTTTCATGGGATGAAGATTTATCTAAAGATATCCTCAAATAAGTAAATGAAAAATGGGGAGATGAGACAAAAAGAAGGGGCAATTGCGACAGAAGAAAATTTTATAGGGAGGTAAAAAGAAAAATGATACGATCTGATGACATCATTTTAAGACATCAAATTCCGGAACTTTCAATTTAAGTACTGTAAAGCAAACTTAAATAATTCTTTTTCTGCTGTTGACAGAAAATTGTGACAGAGGATTACTCCCTGGAAACAATGTAACCTCTCCGGGGGCTGGAATTTTTTATAAACTGCCCATTTTCAATGTAGCCGCTAAACTGAATTGGTAATCCGTCTCCCTAATTGTATTCTATTTGGGTCTGCAAGTGATAATGCAGATGCGGGACATCACTTCTTCCGCTATTGCCCGCCAATCCTAAAAGATCCCCTGCCTCCACTTTGTCACCCTCTTTAACTTTTATTGATCCCTGTTTAAAATGTGCCAGAAAGGAATATTCACCATTTTGATGATCAATAACCACGTGGTTTCCCGGGGGTACTTTCTCGTTCACCTTGCCCAATATGTTATCCTGCACTGTGTCTAAAACTTTAACCACTACTCCTTTTCCCGGAACTAAAATTTTTGCACCAAAAGCATAAAAATCAGAATTCTCACTGCGCTGGCCGTTCTTTAATACTTCCCCGTTTTCAGCTTTAAGGAAATCAAAAGCGAATTTTTGGTTTGAAGATTGAATGTGTTTATTCAAATATGCTTCATCTCCTCCCCAGGCTGTATACCAGTTTTCCTCGAAAGGTAAAGACAATTCAGTTTTAGTTTGATAGTTGTTGTATTGAGATTCTGCAGCTTCCGGCGTGGGAGTAATGGACAATCCTACTATTATTGAATCCTGCCAAACCCACTTATAGGTCAACGAAGGTGCATTTTCAAAGCGGCTTATCTCGTAGTAGCTAACAGCTCCTGCCTCTCTAAAACTGGCTTCATCCAAAATATTTAGCTTTGCTCCAAGTTTGGATTCCAGGGAAAGGGAAAGCTGTTTAAAATTATCTATTCCATTGACAGCCTGTTTGAAATTATCACTCATCAAATTCCATAAACTGTCCAGCTGTTTATTGTCAAGCAGATTTTGAAGTTCCCTTCCTTTCTCAATATCCTCTGTCTTATTGAAGATCATTTTAGTTTGCTGTGCAAACTGGGCCTGTACAAAACTGAAAAAAAATAAAAACAGAAACAGAGTTTTCTTTACCATCATTCTTTAGTATTAATTTTTTCAGAATTAAACAGGAGGAACTGAAAACAGGTCTATAAAATTTATATAATCCCGTCAATTACTCATTTATAATAAGAGTCAATCTCACTTCCTGAAATTGCATTACTACAAGTTAGATACAAAAAAATTAATTTGACAATTTCACTGCTTTTTTATTGTCATAGCTAAAATCCTCCAGTTCCTTAAGATCGTTCGCGATTTTTTCTCTCCATTCTGCAAGTTTCTCTTCGTTTAAACCGCTCTTTGTTTCCTTTACAAGTTGCAGGCGACTTTCAGATAGTTCCCTCATAATTTCGTCGCTTATTTGATTTATAATACCAAATCCTTTGGCAATTTGTCCCTTGTTTTCCAGAACCCGCTTTCGGAATTGACGGGTGTGAACCTCTGCAAGATCAAACTGCAATTGCTGAAATTCTACTTGTTTTTGAGTATTTTCTACCATGGAAGTGTCTATCCAGGATGCATTCCCGTAAAATACATTTTCTATTTTCTGGTTGAGATTCTTTTTCAAAAAGTCGAACCCACTAATTGCATGAGAAATAACAAACTGGCTATAAACAGGATCATTGTTCTCATCGCTAATTTTGATTTGGAAATCATCAATAGTTAAAGGGGATTCTGTACTCCATCTCTTTTGTCCTTCCTGAAGGTTTTGTGCAGAAACTATTGGCCCCAGTATTAATAAAAGTGCTACAAAAATTACATTCATTGGAAATAAATTATTGTTAAACCTATAATCCCACCAGGTCAAGGTCGTGGGAATTAAATAAACTTCTTAATAAGATCAGCTGCTTTGGTTTGATTTTTTTCTTTTGCCAGTTCAAAGGCATTTTTTCCCTGATTATTTTTTAGAGAAAGGTTAGCTCCATTATCAATTAAAAGTTGAATTATGGTAAGATGTCCGCTTTTTGCAGCTTCACCAATAGGAAAATCACCTTCTGCATTAATGTTATTTACATCAGCTCCATTTTCAACTATGTACTTCACTATTTCAAAATGACCTTTGGAGGCCGCGTGTTCCAGAGGAGTAGCACCATCCCGGGCTTTAGTGTCAATTTCTGCACCATTTTCGGACAGGAACCTCACAATATCCATGTGGCCATTTTGAGCCGCTACGCGAATTGGAGTAAACTCCAGGTATCCTTTCAAATTCACATCAGCTCCGTTATTTACGAGGAGTCTTACAATTTCAAAGTAGCCTTCCTGACAGGGAATTTGAATAGGGGTTGAGTTTCCCGGAGCCACCTTGTTTTTCTGGTTAACATCAGCTCCACTTTTAATGAGAAGTTCAGAAATTTCATAATTATTATCTGCAGCCGAACGCCACAAAGGAAAAAGACCCTTTTTGTTGTATTCAGCAACATCTGCATTTTTTGCTAATAATGTGGTTACTTTATCAATATCTCCATCTTCAACTGCTCTGTACAGCTTTTGAGCATAGCCTAAGATAGTTGCACCTATAAATAATAATAAGAAGCTTATTTTTTTCATTACTCCGGTTTTTAGTGGTTGCGAAAGTTTGAACAATCGATGGTATGAGTACTCGTCAAATCTATTAAAATTATGTTAATTACAACTGCGGAAAAAAAATCAAATTCTGCTGAAATACAATGACTTTTTTAATTGAATTCGGAATTAAAAACCATCAAACATTCCTGTTCCTGTTGGTTTTCTTAAATTTAAAATCAAAACTTTTATGATGAAGATCCTTTTCTTTAGTACAAAACCCTATGACCGGAAATATTTCAACAATCAAAATAAGAATCACGATTTTCATCTTGAATTCTTAGATGAGCCTTTGAATCGTCATACCGCTGTACTGGCTAAAGGATTTGACGCAGTTTGTATCTTCGTGAATGACAGTGCAAATGCAGGGGTGCTGGAAATTTTGGCCAGTCAGGGAGTAAAATTAATTGCCCTTAGGAGTGCAGGTTATAATCATGTTGATCTTACAAAAGCAAAAGAACTCGGCATTAAGGTAGCAAGAGTACTGGCTTATTCCCCCTTTTCTGTAGCCGAACACACTGTGGCCTTAATTCTTACCATTAACCGAAAAACCCACCGTGCTTACAACAGAGTGAGAGAAGGAAACTTTTCCTTAAACGGACTCATGGGTTTTGATCTTAACGGCAAGACTGTAGGCCTTATTGGTCTCGGAAAAATTGGTATGTGCACGGCAAAAATACTACTTGGCTTTGGTTGTAAAGTCCTGGGATATGACCTTGAAAAATCTGAGGAAGCTGAAAATCTTGGCGTGGAATATAGTAGCCTGGATAATCTTTATTCCAGGGCAGATATTGTTTCCCTTCACTGCCCCTTAACTCCCCAAACGCATCATATCATTAACAAATCCTCCATTGCAAAAATGAAAAAAGGGGTAATGCTTATAAATACAAGCCGCGGCGCACTAGTGGACACTCAGGCAGTTATTGATGGCTTAAAGAGCGAGCAAATAAAATATCTGGGAATAGATGTTTACGAAGAAGAAGCCGATCTCTTTTTTGAAGATCTTTCAGATAAGGTGATACAGGACGATGTATTTATGCGTCTCCTCTCTTTTAACAATGTACTAATTACTTAGCCATCAGGCTTTTTTTACTGAAGAGGCCATGCAGGAAATTTCCAAAGTCACCCTCTCTAACATCGCCAGTTTCCAAAATGCTGGAATACTGGAGAATGAGGTTCTTTAAAACAAAAATCATAAACTAAAGTTTAACAACAGTCTAACCAGCGAAGAGGGGAGAAAATTCTACCTTAAAAGAATATTTGATTTAATGAAAACCCTGTTTTTATACGTTTTACTTATGAACAGCTTACTACTCTATGATTTTAGTGCCTCTTCTGACTGGTCTTCCTGGGAAATAGAGAATGACGTGGTAATGGGAGGAAAATCCTCCAGTGAACTCACTCGAAGCCCGGAGGGAAATGCAGTCTTTACAGGATTTGTTTCCCTTGAAAACAACGGCGGATTTGCTTCTATGCAAAATCATTTTGCATCCCGGGACATCAAAGGATATGATCGGGCAGTCATCCGCCTAAAAGGGGATGGCAAAAAGTATCAGTTTAGAATAAAGGCAAATCTGGAAGAAAAAGCTTCCTATGTATATGATTTTAAGACTTCCGGAGACTGGCAAACGATAGAAATACCTCTTAACCAAATGAAACCCACCTACCGCGGAAATAAGCTGGACCTGCCAAATTTTAACGCAGATAAGATCCAGGAGATCCGATTTTTTATTGGCAATGGAAAAGCTGAAAATTTTAAGCTTGAAATTGATAAAATAGAGTTACAGCCCGGCTAATCTTTTAATGGCTGCTTTCCTTACCTCCGGGTCTTTGTCTGTCTTTGCTATGTCTTTAAGGCTGGGACTAAAATTCATTTGACTCACAGCCATTTTCCTTACCTCGGGATCTTTATCGGTCTTAGCTATATCAGTTAAACTTGGATCAAAAGTGATTTTACTCACAGCAAGTTTCCGTACTTCCGGGTCCTTATCGCTCTTTGCAATATCTGTCAAACTGGGACCGAAGGTGATTTTACTAACAGCCAGTTTTCGAATTTCGGGATCTTTATCAGTCTTTGCTATTTCCGTAAGGATAGGATCAAAAGTGATTTTGCTAAGTGCCTGTTTTCTTACTTCCGGATCTTTTTCATTTCGAACAATTTCTGCTAATTCTGAATCGGCAGTTGATCTGGTCTCCATAGTTTTCGTATAACTGTCTACCTTAACATCAAAATGACAACTAATCATCAAAATGGAAGCGAATGAAACGAGAAGAATTCTGGTAAGTGTTTTCAACGATTTAAATTTAAATTAAGCTGAAAGTAGAGATTGAAAATATTTGAAATGCATTATTTCTGACTTTGGCAGCACTTCCGAAATGTCCTTTAATTATATGATTCGTTTATTTCTGAAATTTTTAAAATTGTTCGTTTTGATTTTTCAATTAAACCCGGAAGTTCTTCAGTAGTACCGGAGACTTCAAACTTGAAATTCTTAATATCAGGCTTTGAATTTCTTTTTTCTGATGTGTTATCATACTCAAAGACAAACTTTACTACCTAATCGTTCTCGTTATCTTTAAAAAGATCCTCCAACGCATCCCAGTCAATATTTTTCAGCTCTTCAATTTTGGTAGTTTTTACACTATAGCTAGGTAACGGCACTGGTTGTTGCTGTGACTTTAATTTCTGCACTATGACCGTAGATACACACGGAGATAAAGCAGAATAGTCCAAATAGAAGATGTTTAATTCCATACCATAAATTTAATTTTTATGAATATACTCATAATTTTTAATTCACTCATTTTATTGAAGTTACTTTTTAACTAGGTAGCTATTCAAAAAATTTTCCCTCCGGGTATTCTTCTTCGTATTTAAATGAAAAACCCGAGTCACTATGAATCACCAGACTTCTTAAATTAGCCCAAATTACAGGAGTTTTGGAACCGGAGATTGTCGTAAGAATCATATCTCTATTACCAATTTCTACCTCTTTTGCAAGATTAAAAGCTTTAGAAGCAGTTATTTCCTTTCCATCTTCAAAATATGTAACAACATCTCCTTTTTCTATGAGCTCGTTGACCGAATTAACCATATTTTCTCTTATCTGTTTAATAATTTGCTTTCTGCCGCGAACTTTGGCTTCCTGATCTTCAATTTTTCGCTTAGAATCTTTCTTCACATCAGGAAATCCTCGAACAATTTCCTTTTGTTCTCCTACTGGCTGGCTGGTTGATCTATCTTCAAGGTTATTTCTTGTGGTAGGAATAGACCCCAATGACTTCTTGAAGCTATCCTCAATATCTTTCGTAGAATATCCCTTACCCAAAAGATCATAACTTACTGAGAAATCAAAAGTCTGTTGTTCCCGGACTGGCAATTTCAATATACGGTTATATTTAACTATACTTGTAGGGTAATTAGACATTCCTTTCGGTGGCTCGATAATAGAATGCCCAATCATGGAGTAGACTCCATATTCCTGAATAACCTTATTTATCTCATTGATATGGTCCATAGTAATCCTTGGATCAACGATGAGGATCAACTTTAAATATTTTTTACGCTCATTTTGCGAGTACTGTGTAAGCTCGGTTAACCTTTGGGTAAGGCTTTGCAAATCGGTTTTTCGTCCATTTATTCCAATGGATTTATCTTTTTCCACATAAAGGTGTATCCAGTCATTTTGAGCGGAATAGGCATTTATACTCCGCAGGGAATTAACTACCTGCTTAAAATCTTTCCCCGCTTCATTGATCCCCGGTGTGTTCTTCTCAAATTGATCATTAGCACTTTTGTTGTCAGTCGTATTTACCTGATCCCAGATCCATAATGCCATTTTATTATTTGATTCATCTAAATGTTTAATAAAGGAATATGCATTTGGATTTTCAAGTAATCCTGAAGCCTTTTGACGCGATATTTTTTCATCATTGAGATAGATGTTACCTCCTATTTCCTGTATTTGCTGAATAACTTCATTGGGATTTGTTTCATAAATATACATACCGTGTGAAGGATCCATTTTAAAAAGATCGGTTTCTGTGAACCTCATGGAAAGCCTGGAGTAAACAGGATTTTCTTTACTGTCAAGAGATACACTTAATTTGTATAGCATTGCATCTTCTTTGGTCCAGGTATGGGTTATGGAATTTATAACCTGAACGAATTCATCAACGTTAACAGCTTTACCGTTTACTTGGATTTTCTGATCCTGTATTAAAATATCCAGCTTTTTATCTCCTACTATTTTATCTTTCCTGTTTTTAATAGCCCATCTGTTAGTAATTACTCTAAAACCTTTATGAGCTTTCCCTTCTGATTGTAAATAATTGATCCTTCCATATATCAAAGAATCAGCAGAATTCGACAAATTTGGTTCATTCTCTGCAGTATTAACTTCTCTTTCATCCACAGGAATGGGATGAGCCACAATATCATTATTAAAAAAATAGATACAACAACATAATACAGGCACAATAAATCCAATTTTTAATCGTGCTCTCTTTTTTGAAAATGAATTTGAAATCATAACTACTCTTTTTTTGATTAATGAATTTTTAAATGAACTCGTCATAATGGTTTGATTTATACCATACGAGCTGTTAATTAATAAGTTTAGATAATCGGCAGGGATAATGTTTTTCTGTTTTAGAACAGCCTCGTCTGCCATAAACTCATGGTTTAAGCGCATTGACCTTTTGATGAAATAGAACAATGGATTAAACCAGAAGATGATCTGTAGAATTTCTAAAATTAGTAAATCCAGCGTATGATTTTGTTGAACATGAGCCTCTTCATGTTTTAAAATTTCCTTCGGAATTTGATTACTTTTAAAAGCATCTTTTTCAACAAAAATATATCTGAAGTAGGAATAGGGTATCTGCCTGAAAGGTAATAGGACTTTGGTGCTTATTCTTTCGACTACTTTATCGTTAGTTTCTACAAGCTTTTTTAAATATAGAAGATTTTTAAAAAACCTAAATATAAAACATAGGACCCCCACTGTATAAAGAATCCAAAGAACAAAAGGAAGATAATCTTTTCCAGGAAATTTCATTAAATTGCACCTCCTGGCCGTAAGTAATAGAGGGAACAGGAGTAAAATTTTCAAAGTTAACAGGTTCAACCGCTTCAACGTAGTAATTATAGCTTATAGTAATCAATGGAAGAACTATTGCCATTAATAAACTTAACAGTAAATAGTAGCGCTTTAAGAAGTGGAGTTTTTCGTTTTCAAGAAAAAGACGATAAAAAGTGTACAAAACCAGCAAGCAACCGGAAAATTTCAGAATATATTCTATCATAATTACTGCTTCTTAATACGTTCATCTATAATATTTCGGAGTTCTTTTAACTCAGCTTCAGATAAATCTGATTCTTCAGTAAAGAACGAAGCGAATTGAGCAGCTGAATTATTAAAGAAATTTTTGATTAATCCATTAATTTGCTTCGAAAAATAAGCTTCCCTTTTTATTAAAGGAAAATATTCTCTGGAGCGGCTATCCTGAACGAAATCCACAAATTTTTTATCCCGCATTCTTTTAAGTAAAGTTGCTATTGTTGTTGTTGCAGGTTTAGGTTCCGGATAAGCGTTTATTAAATCTTTCATATAGGCTCTTTTCCGTTTCCACAGAATTTGCATCAATTGTTCTTCAGCTTTAGATAGTTGCATATTTCTTTAATTAAGGGATCCCCTCTACAAATGTAGAGTTTATTTTTCATTCTACAAGCGTAGAGCAAAAATATTCCAATTATTTTTGAAGAATACAGGATCATTTTAAGTTTGTGCATATTGAACCCAATATATATCCTAAAACATCAGGATGTAATTTTTGCATAACACTGTCATTAGACAATAGCAAAATTGGATTTACATTAAACTTAGAATGCAGCAGTTATTTTTTTCTCCCTGAAGATTTTATTAAATTAAGGATGGACAAGTTTGGAGTTATTTTTTAATTGTCTGCTATATCAAAACTTAAATTAATAAATATGGAAACCTTAGTGCCGGGATTATTGTTGTATCCTGATTTTATAAATAAATCACTGGAAGAGGAATTAATAGCTGAAATTGATTCCCAGCCCTGGGTCGTAGACTATGACAGAAGGTTGCAATATTACGGTTACAGGAATGAATTGGAGTCTCCATACGACCTGGTAAAATTTCCGGTTCCCATACCTCCGAAAATGTATGAGCTGTCCCGGAAGATTGTGGAACAAAAAATTATAGAAAAACAGCCGGACCAGGTGATCATTAATGAGTACTCTCCCGGGCAGGGAATAAGACCGCATAAGGACAGGAACTATTTTGATAATCAAATTTGTGGCATCAACCTTGGGAGTGGCTGCGTGATGAAATTTAAAAAAATATCGGGCGGGGAAGTGATAGATGTGGAAATCCCCAGGCGATCCTTATATGTGATGCAGGACGAGGCGAGGTACAAATGGAACCACTCCATCCCTCCACGTAAAAAGGATAATATCGATGGAAATATAAAACACAGAGAAAGAAGATTATCCATCACGTACCGTAAAGTAATGCCGAAAAAAGTTAAACCTATTAATCCTGAAGGTAAGGTAGCAGCGATGTTAAGGGAGCATTTCGGTATCTGAAATTTTTAAAAATTCCTGAAATTACTGATCATTGAATAAAAAACGGATAATTCTTTTAGTCAATTATGCCATTCCTCCATTGATCCCTATATTTTGCCCGGTGATCCATTGTGATTCCTTACCCGCCAGAAACAGAACAAGCGGAATAATATCATCTACTTCCCCTATCCTGTTCAAAACTGCCAAACCTGCAATTCTCTCAATAAGCTCCCGGGATTTTCCCTCTAAAAATAATTCCGTAATCAAAGGTCCCGGCAAAACGGAATTTACAGTAATGCCTTTAGCTCCAATTTCTTTAGCGAAGACCCGGGTCATTTGTTCGACTGCAGCTTTAGTTGCTGAATAAATTGAATAGGTGGGCATCATCATTCGGGTTGTGGAACTGGAGATATTTATGATTCTTCCGTAGTTTTCCATTCGCTCAGAAACAATTTTCATAACAAGAAAAACACTCCTGACGTTAATGGCAAAATGACGGTCAAATTCTTCTTCTGAAAAATCCTTCAGCAATTTTGTTGTCATAATTCCCGCATTGTTAATTACAATATCAATTTTTCCAAATTCCTGAATACTTCTGGCAACAAGTTCCTCCACCTGATCCTTTTGGCTAACGTCTGCCAAAACAGAAATCGCACTCCCTCCCCTGGAATTAATTTCCTGAACAAGCTGTTCTGCTTTATTTCTGTTTGAGTTATAATTAATGATCACATTGGCTCCTTTTCCCGAAAATTCCTGTGCGATTTTCTTTCCAAGACCTTGAGAGGATCCGGTTACCAGTACAGTTTTGTTTTTTAAGTCTGTCATAATAATCAATTTAGAGTACAAAAATAGAGACCGAAAATTCTTTACGTATGGTGAAGGTTTCAGAATTTAAAAATAGAATTCCTGAATTGAGAAGGTGTTTCGCTTAGTGTGCCTTTTGAAGTATTTTGTGAAATTCGAGGGTTCAAATGTTAGCCTTAATGCCACCTCTCTAATGGTGCACCCGGGATCGCTTAGCAGTTTTTTGGCTGCGGCAATCGTTTTTTCATTGCAAACATCACAAGGTGCCTTACCCGTAACTTCTTTAATTGTATTACTTAAATGAGTGGGGTGAATACACATTAAACCTGCTATTTCATGTATTTCGGGAAATACTTCAATTTCCCCACTAACTATTTTTTTCAAATGCCCATCGAGAATCTCATTGAATTTAATTGTAATTTCCTCAGGTCGTTTAAGCATTTTTAGATAGCAGCTATGTATGTTTTAAAGTTAAAGAAAATTCCGGATTTGATTATCTCTTTTCTGACTCTGCATAAGCTATCTACTTTACCAACAAATAAGAAGGGATTTATAGTATAGTACCCGGTTTCGGTTATTACTCATTATAGACTAATTCAATAAGGGTTTTATCAATTCTTTTTCCTTTTTCCCCAGCCATTTGTATTAAAGATACTCTTACAGCCTCTATTTTATGGGGAATCCCGGGATAAAAATAATATTCATAGGTGTTATTGTCATTAATTTCTATACTAGCTGTACTTAAGGCATCCTGCATTTTAACTTCTTCAAGATTCATTTTAGAAAAAACAAATTGGCAACTCCAATTAGGCTTGTTTTCCTTATTCTCTCAAATTTGGTATTTTTAATCCTGAACTTATTCTTTTCACTCCTTGAAAAGAATTTTTTGAATACTATCTAAAAGATTGTTGTCGTTATGAAAGATGGAGAAATTTATAAGGCGAACTCCCTTTAATCTTCTTCGGAATTTTAAGGCTTATTTGATTATTCATCTCCTCTACCCTCGTGGCATAATAATCATTTGGAATGGAGTCCGGAATAAAATAATTTTCTGTCAACATTGCTGAATATGTCGCTTTTATATTCTGAGCAAAATTGGTTAGGGAAATAAGAAAATAATAACAAATACAGTAAAACGGCTCATATCAGGAAATTTGCCCAACGACTATATTAAAAACCAAATTGGAAATTAATTTCACTAATCTAAATAACCATACTTAGCTAAAATCTCACATCCGTGATATCAGCGTTCTTGTCAAATACTTTCTTCGCGTAAGGACAAAGCGGGAGAATTTTTACTTCTTCTTTACGGGCAAATTCCACGGCTTCCATGACTAATTGCCTCCCGAAACCTTTTCCTCCAAACTCTTCTTCCACTCCTGTATGATCAATAATAAATTTATCATTCCCGGCCCAGGTGTAGGTCATTTCTCCTGCAAATTTCTCATTCTCATAAATGATAAATCTGCCTTTCCTGCCGTTGTCTTCTCTTTCTAATCTTGTCATTGCCCCAAATTTTTAATACTTAAAGCACGGGAAGGACATAACGCAAGCTGCTCAATTAATTCCTGTGTAGAAGCATTGGTAATTTTTAGCCAGGGCTTCTCCTGTGGATTATAAACTTTGGGCAAAGTTTTTACACATATCCCGGAGTGGGTGCAAATTGCTTAGTTGCCATAGAATGGTTATTTCCCCATTGCTGTACTCTTTTGTTGCCATATTCTATGTATTCTTTTTATTCTTGTGGTGAAGGTTTGCTGATCTTATTCAAGGATTTCTCCAGTATTAGTTGAATATTTCAATTGAGGAACATATTTCTTTAAATCTACTATCATTTGTTTAGCCTCTTCATGATTTTCATTAATTTTAATTATATCATAATATTTTTTAACCAGGTTGTTGTATTTCTCCCTATTTTCCTTATTTCTATTAAAAATATTTTGTAGAATTACATTTTCGGAATGCGGGTTACCCCCAATCATTTTTACCAATTTACCTTTAATTTTCAGGATATTTATAATTTTTTGTATCTGATCAATTTCAATTTTCGCGGCATAAACTAAACTTCTAAAGACTAATTCTTTTGAATGTTTGGAAAAATTATTTTCTAATGAATCTTTATCAAAATTCTCATAAAGATTTCTATGAACAATTTCTAATTCTTTTTCAAATAGAAGATTATACTGAGCTATTTCGGAAATGTCCGAACTTAAATAATTTTCGAATTTTTGTCCTTTTATTGCTATATCTATTTCTGAGACTATTTCTTCATTAGAAATATCTGTCAAAGCTAAATTCCTTCTAATTTGTACTAAATGATGAATTAATCTTGAATTTGGGGATTGGGAAAATACTAGATAAGTAACAATTCCAATTCCGAAAATTAGAAAAGCAGTTTTCACCTCTTGAACCTTAAATACGTCCGACACTACTGAATTTCGTATCCATTCAAAGCCAGAAATGGAAATTAAAATAATTGTTATTATAAGAGTTAATCGTAATATCCAATTAGCTCTATTTAATCCTATGTTTCCGAATGAAGGATCTTTAGGTAAAAAAAGAAATTTTAATTTTCGTACAATTAAAAAATTTAATGAAATTATGATATAAAATACTAGGACTATATAAGAGAGGAGTCGGGAAATATTGGAAACAAATAGCTTATTCGTATATACTAAAATTAAGACTAGAAAGATCCAGAAAAAAGCTACAAAATACGAAGAACTAGAATTTATTTGAGTGTCTTTACCTGTTTGATATCGCAAATCATCACTTTTGGTGCCTTTAATTTTTAAAAAAGCACTTAAACTCAGTATAAAAAGTAATACAAAGGTTCCATCTATAATAATAATGCCTAAATTAAACCAGTTTATACTTAAAGCTTCTATTTGATTTATTAAAATCCACGTCATAGTACCTAAAGCAGCCAATAAAGCCCAAATTGTCCAGCCGGATTTTTTATGATCTGTATTAATTTTGTTAATCTCTTCATTTAATAAGAGGAACAAACTATTTCTGTGGTGAAAATATTCCTGATTTTTTTCCCTCAAAATTTTTAATTTAAATTCTCTTTTTTATTAATAACCAAGAAAAAGTCATTGCTTCGAAAACAAATATTATTACTTGGTTTATAATTGCTATGAGTCCTATTATTAAAATTTAATAGTTACTCTTTCGAAATTACTAATTATCTAATTCTTAAATTTTTAATAATATGTAGTTGCTAATCTAAAAAATAATATCTCCAAATTTCAGTTACTTGTAAGAATGATTTTTAAATTCGAGGCTCTAACAAATTAATTCGATTTTATAATGTATTTCATTTTATAGATATCTACCAAACCTACTAAAAATTATGTTATACCTTATGAGGAAAGTCTACAGTGTTAATTTGTTATAATCAACATATAAATTCGAATGATAAATGATAGTAGGTTCGGAATTTAGAAGAAAAGAAAATTAGAAAGAATAACTAATTAAGTTAAGAAAAGTAAAATTTACCTCTAACGCAATCCTAACTCCTCCCCTCCCGCATCTTATCCAGCTTTGCGGTAATAGGAGTAGCGGTAATACCGTGTACAAAAATAGAGATAACGATTACCAATGCGACCAGCGCCCAGATCTCATCTTCGCCTTTAAAAGATTCCATATTCATCGCATAGGCGAGGTAATAGAACGAGCCAATTCCTCTAATTCCCAGAAAGCTTATCGCAAGCCGGTCCCGCCACTGGGCTTTATTAAAACCAATCATTCCCAGCACACTTAAGCAATCCTACCGTATGATAAATACAATAAGAAGGGCACAGATCACCAACGGCCAGGTGAGTGCGTCCAGGAGTCCGCCGGAGATGGCTGCTCCAAGGGCGATGAGAATAGCGACCATTAAGATGCGTTCAGATTTTTCGATGTTCTTATGCAGGTCGAGGTGATATTCGTGATCCCTGGAGGTGCTGCGAATGACCACTGCCCCAATAAATACGGCAATGAAACCATAGCCTCCCAGGAATTCGGTTATTCCGTAAATAATAAGAGTTCCTGCCAGCGCAGATAATCCTACCATAACTTTAGCCAGGTTATTATCTGCCGACTGTGCGAAAATAAGTTTGGCAAGTAACCAGCCGAGGCCAAGACCTAAAAGTATTCCCACTCCCAGTTCCATAAAAACATGAATGAGCAGCCAGCTCTCGATCCAGTTTCCGGGATGTGTTCCCGCAATAGCCATCGCAATGGCCATATTGGTAAAAGGGAAGGCAAGACCGTCATTTAATCCGGCTTCCGAAGTCAGTGCAAACCTTATTTCCTCTTCCTCTCCCGGCTCGGTATGATCTGCATCTCCGGTATGATCCCCTTCTGCCCCTTCCTGCGGGGGACCTACCTGCACTTCCGAAGCAAGAACAGGATCTGTAGGCGCTATTACCGCTCCTAACAATACGGCAGTAGCTTAAGCACAAAAGCAGCGATCGCCCAACCGACAAATGCTGCCAGGGCAATAGTGATGACCATCGTAATTCCCAAAAGCCGCCAGGTAACATTCCAGGTTTTAAAATTAAAAGGACGATCGATATTCAGCCCTGCGCCCATCAAGGAAATGATCACTCCTATTTCGGTAAGATGCTCTGCATATTTCCCCTGTATTTTGGGATCCGGCGCCGTCAGCCCAAGCGGCAGTTCGATCGCCAGGTAACCCAAAACCAAAAGAACGATAGGCATGGCAAAGGGATATTCTGCCAGTAACCGGGGCAGAACGGTGGCGCAAAGAAAACCAAGGCCAATGATAATCAGCCATAACTGGTAATCTCCAAATACATGTATCGCGTCCTGAATTTCCATTGAATCTCTTTACACCCAACAATTTCTTTTCTGCCGGGGGCAAAGTCATGTGAAAGAAAGAGGGATTTCTTAAAAATAGAGATTTAGAAAGAAACGCAAATTGGGTTGCCCATAGTTTCACATAAGATTATGAGATGTTTGCCTTTAGAAGCGAAATGTGATTTCCTATTAAAGCAAATCGTATTTAAGGATCTACGAAAAAATTTGTTTAAAAAAAATTACCTCCCGCACACAGTTTCAGAAACAATGCATGAACGTTATGCTTATCCTTTTGCCTTATACTCCGGATCAAATTCCACGATCCATTCAATACCATATTTATCCCGAAAACAGCCAAAATAAGAACCCCACGGACTATCCCCTATTGGCCCTTCTACCTGCCCTCCTGCTGAAAGTCCGTGAAAAAGTTTTTCTGCTTCTTCTTTGGTTTCGGTGAGCACTACAATTTTGCTTCTGTTCTCATTTTCATTCGTTGGCCCCAAACTTTCCGGAACATCATTCCCCATCAACATATTACTTTTACCTATTGGCAGGGCGATATGAATAATCTTATTCTCTTCATTTTCTGCTACCGGAAATTCCGGACCTGCCAGCTCTTTAAATCGGATAATTTTTGCAAACTCTCCGCCAAAAACTGATTTGTAAAAGCTAAATGCTTCTTCAGCATTTCCGTTGAAATTGATGTGAGGATTGATTAGAGGCATAGCTATGAAATTGATCTTAAGGTCCCATTAAAAATAGTCAAAAAAAGGATGTACTCGATTTTACAATGATCTGTTATCTAATCTTTTCCTCCATTCAATAATTCCTGTTTCTTCTTTTCAGATTGGTAGATGGGCATTAAAATTAATGCAGCTTGTCTTCTTTCCAATTGGAAGGATTGTTTTTTATATATTCTGAAATTCGGTGGAAGGATTGATCATTTCTGATTATGTGGTCGTGAAAACGGGATTGCCAGGAGAAATTGGGATCGATTTTTCGAATTTCAAAGGTTGTACGTCCCTTGTACCATCGAATGATTTTTGACAAATTTTCATTCAACATAGGATTATTATTACCTGTAATTCCACCCGTTAATTTATCCCCTGCATTTTCGGTACGTTCTGGTAGGGACGCGATTAATCGCGTCCCTACTATTTATCAATAATAATAATGCCATGGAAATGGTTAGGCATAACCAAATGATATCCCAATTTTACAAACGGAAAATGATCCGGGACCGCCAACCAACATTCATTTGCGATTTTTCCGTTTTTATTCATGAACATTTCGCTATCTATTATTTCCCCAAAATAATGTTCCCTGTCTTTTGTGCAAATGGTAATAAAATAGGCAGCATTACTGCCATAGTCCCAATTTGGCAACCGGGCTGATTCACTGCGATATTTTCCTTTGAATTTTTCAGACATTACCTATACAAAATAATCATTTTGATTTTTCTGTTTGCATATTCAGGCAGATTTCTGATCAATTATAAGGAGATCGATAAATTATAGAATATAAAATAGAGCATACATCTAGTTACAAACTCCACTTATATCACCTCGTCGTTCAGCATAACAACCACAAATATTCCAAATCTTTAGCACCACTTATAAATCAGCATTCAAACACTGCCGATTCCTGCCGACACCACTATTCCTGGTGTCTTCTTCCTCTACTATGTTTCCTACAAATACATTTTTAAAAAATGCAAGCAGTGATATTAACGGAAGAGATCTTTAAAGCTACAGGCTCAGCTTATTAATTAAAAATGAATTCCGGAATAAGGTCAGAATAAATGGAACTTATCAACAAGATTTTTCAAAAGTAAAATCTTTACTCCTTTAGTTCATACCACTGGATATCTTTGAGAGGTTTGCGGCGGCCGCGGGGTTCTTCCGGAGCGTAATTGGAAGCCAGGTAATCCAGAATTATATCTTCATTCTCCCCCAGATCCCAAAGGCCCTGGGTTTCCTGCATCCACTCAATTCTTTCATGCCAGCCTTCCCGGGAGTAGCGGTTCTGTAAAATAAGCGCACTGGAGTGACAGGATGTACAACTGCCAATGACAACATACAATCCTTCATCATCCACAAGACCTGATTGCACATGAATACCATTTTCAATTTGAGGATCGACAGGGGATACTGCATTTTCTGCGGAAATTTCAATTGTGGGATCTTTAGATGTATCTACCTGTGTGCGGGAATAATAAATTAAAAAGGCAATTCCTGTAACCAGGAGAATGGGAATTGCAAAGAGAAATATTTTTCTTTTATTCCGGCTAAAAAATTTTCTCCCTTTGTGCTGGTCGTGAGCTTCCAATTTCCCTGGCTTTAGTTGATTTTTACTGCAATCCTGTGACAGGCATTGTTCAAATATCCCTTAGGATTCCAGGCGGGCATAACCATAGGTTGAGAAATTCCTTTATCATCGGTAGCCTTCGCCCAGATCTCGTAATATCCTTTTTTATCAAATTTCACCTTAGTATTCCATTGTTGCCATGCCAGTAAGTTCGCTTACTTTTTCAGGGCACAGGTTTTCCAGGTAGCCCCAAAATCTGTGGAAACTTCCACCTTGGAAACTTCATTCTCCCCTGCCCAGGCATGTCCCCGTACATTCATCGTATTGGAAATGCTGCTTATCGCTCCCGACTTTGGGTAGGTAATAAGCGATTTTACTTAAGCATGGATTCAATAATTACAAAATCTTCTTCAGGCACTTTAGTACCGGGAGCCACAGGATTTTTAGGCACACGATAAGAGGTGCCCAACATCTTTGGACCGTCGTGAACCCGGTCGCGAACCACAATTTTGTGCAGCCATTTTCCAGAAGTTGATGCTTAGGCCAGCCACCGCACACCAGGCGCAATGGGTAACCATGTGTTACCGGGATTTCTTCCCCGTTCATGGCCCAGGCAATTAAGGTTTCTTCCTGCATTGCCTTGGAAATGGGGACGCCCCGCGAAATAGGAACCTTTTGCAAATCTCCGCTAATGTGCTTAGTCTTTCCCATAGTAGCCAATATACACTGCATCACTAAGTGATACCTACATCTTCCAAAATATCTTTAAGCCTGGCACCTGTCCACTCCGCACAGGAAACAGCCCCTTCTTCCCATTGGTTTCCGGAAGCAGGAGGATAAAATCCCGCCCTGCCATTTCCCCCGCATTCCAGCACTAACTGGTAGGTATAGGTCCGGAAATTTTTCTTTAAGTCAGCAAGGCTATAAGTTTTCTTCTCTTTTACCGATTCTCCTTCAAAAGTAAGAGTCCAGTTTTGCGCATCAATTCCTTCCGGAATAAGTCCGTTGTTTCTGATGAACATTTTGCTGAAGGGCGTGATCGCATCATCCAGCAAATGCGGCGGCGATTCTATGTTCCATGGCCTTTCATTCCTAATGATCATCTGTTTGTCTTTCCCATCCAGGGGATCTTTTAATTCGGAAAAAACCAATGGTACATACCCGGGTGGCATGTTTGCGGCATAAACAATCTCAGTACCCAAAGCTACAGCCATGGCAGAAAGTACTCCCTTTTTTAGGAAATTTCTACGGTCCCAGAGCTCCCCCTCAATAAATGGCACATTTTTTTGAATTTTCATTTCTAAGGCTAATAAACAAATATAGATTCAACCTGTAAGAAAAAAAAGAAAATAAAGCATAATACCTCCTCCTCCTTCAGAATAATGGCTCTGATGATTTGTGGGGATGAGATGATTTGTGGAGATTATATAATTTATTTCCTCCTATACCACCTCCTCGTTCAGTATCAAAAAATCCTAAACATTCCTTATATTTAGGCCTTTTAAAATCCAACTTGATGTACAATAAATTCTTGCTGTCACTACTATTGGTGGTGACCTCTCCTGCCCTGTTTGCACAGGAAATAAAAACAAAAGAAGATAGCCTTAAGAAAAATGATAAATGGGATGTCAACGATCCCTACAGTGATGACTGGAATATTAAAGAAATACAGTTGGATACAGACGAGGGTACATGGATGAACCTGGACGTGAGTCCCGATGGAAAAACTATCGTTTTTGATCTTTTGGGCGATATTTATAAAATCCCGGTTTCCGGAGGGAAAGCCACAGCACTCCGCAGCGGGATGGCTTACGAGGTGCAGCCAAGGTTTAGCCCCGATGGATCAAAGATCTCCTTTACCAGCGATGCTTAGTGGTGGGGATAACATCTGGATCATGGATGCTGATGGTTCCAAAGCTAAACAACTTACCAAAGAAAATTTCAGGTTACTTAATAATGCGGTTTGGATGCCAGACGGAAATGCCGTTGTGGCACGAAAGCATTTTACCTCAGGCCGTTCCCTGGGTGCCGGGGAAATGTGGATGTACCATATTGGCGCAGGAGAAGCCGGGATTCAGCTAACCGAACGCAAGAACGACCAGCAGGATGTGAATGAACCAAGCATTTCGCCAGATGGCCGATACCTGTACTACAGTGAAGATATGTACCCGGGAGGCTTCTTCCAGTATAACAAAGATCCAAACAACCAGATCTACGTGATCAACCGTTACGATTTTGAAACCGGTGAAATAGACCGGGTTACAGCGGACCTGGAGGAGCTGCACGCCCCCAGGTTTCCCCCGATGGGAAAAAGCTTGCTTTCGTAAAGAGGGTCCGTACAAACACGGTTCTTTACATCCACAACCTGGAAACGGGCGAGGAATGGCTAGGTTTACAAAGATCTAAGTAAGGACCAGCAGGAAGCCTGGGCGATCTTTGGAGTATATCCCGGCTTCAGCTGGATGCCTAACAACAAGGAGATCGTAGTGTGGAGCGAAGGAAAGATCAAAAGGATAGATACTGAAAGCACTCAGGTTGCCGATGTTCCTTTCCAGGTGAACAACACTTTCAAAATTGCTGAAGCCCACTCTTCAAATAGTAAGGTATATACCGAAAATTTTAATCCGAAGGTCATTCGGCATGCGGTCACTTCTCCTGACGGAAAGACTTTGGTGTTTAACGCTGTAGGTTATTTATGGAAGAAAAACCTTCCTGATGGAAATCCCCAACGTATCACCAAATCGGAAGAATTTGAATTTGAACCTTCTTTTTCTCCTGATGGAAATCGGCTTGTTTACGTCACCTGGAAAGATGATGCAATGGGCGCAGTGAGAACCGTAGACCTTAACGGCAGAAACAGCAAAAAACTAACTTCTGAAAAAGGGATCTACCGCAATCCCGAATTTTCCCGTGACGGCAGCATGATCGTCTTCAACAAAGAAAGCGGAAACAACGACATGGGCAATACTTTCTCCAAAAATCCGGGGATTTACCTGATGAAGGCTTCCGGAGAAAACATCAGGAAGATCCTTGATGAAGGGGAGTTCCCTATGTTCACTAAAGACAGCAAAAGGATCTTCTACCAAACCGGGGGTTACTTAATGGGAAATCTTACCAAGCGGTTAAAAAGTGTTGATCTTCAGGGAAAGGACGAACGCACCCACCTGGAATCGAAGTACGGCGGAAGGTTAGTACCAAGTCCTGATAATAATTGGATCGCCTTCAGCAACCTTCACAAAGCCTATATCGCACCACTTGTTATGACAGGAAAGCTGGTAACCCTGGGACCGGATGTTAAGACGGTGCCTGTGACACAGATCGCAAAGGATGCGGGGATCAATCTGCACTGGTCCGGAAACAGCCAGAATGTACACTGGACACTGGGAGATGAGTATTTCACCAACAAAGTTTCTGAACGTTTTACCTTTTTAGAAAATTCCGTGGATTCCATTCCGCCAATTACAGAGAGTGGGACAAAGATAGGGCTGGAGCTGAAAACAGATGTGCCTTCGGGTCGCATCGCTTTTACCAATGCTCGTATCATTACCATGAACGAGAAGGAGGAAGTGATCGAAAACGGAAGCATTCTCGTGGAGGAAAATAAAATTGTGTCCATTGGTCCTGCTTCCGAAGTAAACATTCCAAAGAATGCAAAAATCTATGACCTAAAAGGAAAAACTATTATGCCGGGAATGGTAGATGCACACGCGCATATTGGAGCATTCCGTTACGGACTAACCCCCAAAAAACACTGGCCGTTCTATGTTAATCTGGCTTACGGTGTAACCACGTCACACGATCCATCAGCATTAAGTGAAACGGTTTTTGGAATGGCAGAACTTATAAAGAGCGGTGAAATGGTGGGGCCACGTCTTTACTCTACCGGAATCATTCTCTATGGTGCTGAAGGAGATTTTAAGGCAGAGATTAATAGCCTGGAAGATGCTAGATCGGCTTTAAGAAGGACCAAAGCTTTTGGTGCGACTTCAGTAAAAAGTTATAATCAGCCCCGCCGTGAACAGCGCCAGCAGGTGATGCAGGCAGCGAAGGAACTGGATATGAACGTGGTGCCGGAAGGTGGAAGTACCTTTTTCCACAATATGAACATGATCGTAGACGGGCACACAGGGATAGAACACAACATTCCCATCGCCCCGGTTTACAAGGATATTTTTACTTTATGGGGCAACAGCAATTCCGGCTACACTCCTACCCTTATTGTGAATTACGGCGGAATTAATGGGGAATACTATTTCTATGACAAGACCAGGGTATGGGAAAATGAAAAACTCCTAACCTTCACTCCCCGAAGCGTAATTGATGCACGCTCCAGACATCGCACTACTTTACCGGAAGAAGAATATGAAGAAGGACCAATCCTGGTTTCCAAAACTGCAAAAGCCCTTTCAGATGTTGGCGTTAAAGTAAACATGGGCGCCCATGGGCAACTGCAGGGATTAGGTGCACACTGGGAACTATGGCTAATACAAATGGGCGGGATGAGCAATATGGAAGCATTGAAAACCGCGACTATAAATCCGGCAGATTACATAGGACTGAGTGAAGAGATTGGTTCCCTGGAAGAAGGAAAACTGGCTGACCTGCTGGTATTGGATAAAAATCCGTTGGAAGACATAAGAAATACCAACACGATCATCTACACAATGGTAAATGGAAGGTTGTACGACGCTAACACGATGAACGAATTAGGAAATGAGCCGAAGGAAAGAGGAAATTTCTTTTGGGAGAACAGGAGGAATATGGAGATTTTCCCCTGGCACGAGTAGTAGGAGTAGTGAGAATTGAGTATTGAGAATTGAGAATTGAGTGTAGAGTGTAGAGTAGGGAGACTTTATAATTTAGTAAGTATTTTGTAAACTGAAGTGCCTGGACAAGTTGTGGTCTTTTCGCCTAAGGGAGAAGTTAACAATTCCAGGTCTACGGGAAACAATAAACTGAAAACAGCAAACGCGATGAGAAAAGTCAAATTCGGGAAACTATTTACGACCAGGGCGATAGACGAAGCGCTTATCCGGGAGCACCTGGCACTGGAAAGGACGAAACTGGCGAATGAAAGGACATTGCTTTCTTATACTCAGGCTTCACTTTATTTTCTATTGGGCGGACTTACCCTACTGCAGCTGAAGGAATATGAAGACCTTCACTACATAGGCTACCTGGCCCTCGTATTTTCCGGCCTCTTTGTAACAATTGGTGTATGGCGGTTTTTTGTTCTGAAAAGAAAAATGAAAGATCTGCTGAAGGGAGGAGTTGAAGGACCTTCTGAAACTTCCGACAGCAATTCGACTACTTAAAGAGAGTGGAGAGTGGAGAGAGGAAAGTCTGAACGCGGGATTATTTTCTTTGCGGCCTTTGCGGAAATCTTTGCGGCCTTTGCGTGAAACCGCTTCATTTTAGTGGAAAGTGGAGAGTGGAAAGTCTGGACGCTAAAAAAATAGTGGAAAGAGGAGAGTGGAGAGAGGAAAGTCTGAACAAGGGATTATTTTCTCTGCGGCCTTTGCGGAAATCTTTGCGGCCTTTGCGTGAAACCGCTTCATTTTAGTGGAAAGTGGAGAGTGGAAAGTCTGAACGCGAGGTTATGTTCTTTGCGATCTTTGCTTGAAACCAGAACACAGATCTGCGAAAATCTGCTTTTCCATCTGCGGGATCTGCGGGAAAAATTTCAAACCAATAACAACAACCTAAAACCAAAAACTTTACAACTTACAACCAAATATGCTCCAAACCCTCGTTCACTATTTCCTCCACTTTATTTTCATAGGTGTTATAGCATACTGGTACGACAAAAAACACTGGGCGCGAAATTGGCTTATCCTCCTTGCGACCATGTTCATGGACGCAGACCACCTCTTAGCCGATCCCATTTTTGATCCCCAACGTTGCGGGATAGGATACCATCCCTTACACTCTTTTTATGCAATCGGAATTTATGTGCTGGGAGTGATTTTTGTAAAGCACAGGATCATCCGCCTTATCTTCATTGGATTACTCTTCCATATCTTAACCGATTTTATTGACTGTCTCTGGATGTTCTCGAAATGTCAAGAGTGCTACCTGAGTTCTAAAATTTATGAGGGGTTGAATTAATAGTGAGTATGGAGTAGTGAGTAGTGAGTAGTTTAGCGAAACAAAAATCCAGCTTCTGGCTTGATTCAAAGTTGAGAACCTTTTGGGAGTTGGAGCAGGAAAGCACCCCGATACATTTTTTTCCTGCCCAATCGATAAGGAAAGAAAATTCGAAATGACGGGGAAGTGCATTTGGAATTTGGAATTTGGAATTTGGAATTTAATTCATGCTAGATCCTGAAACAAGTTCAGGATGACGTAGGATTTAATTAAAAAATCTTCTGCTTAGTATGTGCATAACCTAAATCTAGATTTTAACGTCAAGCTGAATTTATTTCAGCTTCTGGCTTGATTCAAAGTTGAGAACCTTTTGGGAGTTGGAGCATAAAAGCACTTCCCAATACATTTTTCCCTGCCCCTTCAATCAGGAAAGAAAATTCGAAGTGACGGGGAAGTGCATTTGGAATTTGGAATTTGGAATTTAATTCATGCTAGATCCTGAAACAAGTTCAGGATGACGTAGGGTTTAATTTAGAATCTTCTGAGTAGTATTTGCATAGCGTAAATCTAGATCTTAACGTCAAGCTGAATTTATTTCAGCTTCTGGCTTGATTAAAAGTTAAGAGCCTTTGGGAGTTGGATCATGAAAGCACTTCCCGATACATTTTTCCCTGCCCCTTCGATCAGGAAAAAACATTCGAAGTAACGGGGAAGTGCATTTGGAATTTGGAATTTGGAATTTAATTCATGCTAGATCCTGAAACAAGTTCAGGATGACGTGAAATTGAAATTTGATATTTTTGTAAATTCTATTTCGGTTATTCATTCCACTCTATCCTCTTTCTTCTGCCTGCCGGAAAGACAGGTTCCTTTATCCACTTTTTTCCTGTATTATTCTTGCATCTTTATAGGTATTCAATTAATTTCATCAACTAAAATCTAACCTCCATTTAATCCAGAAATATGCACGTAGCCATTGCGGGAAATATTGGTGCAGGTAAAACCACCCTCACAAAATTACTAGCCAAACATTACAGATGGGAGCCTCAGTATGAAGATGTTCTGGAGAATCCATACCTCGAGGATTTCTATAATAAAATGGAACGCTGGTCCTTTAATCTGCAGATCTATTTCCTCAACAGCAGATTCCGCCAGATCTTACAAATTCGTGAAAGCGGAAAAAATATTATCCAGGACAGGACGATCTATGAAGATGCTCACATATTCGCTCCTAACCTGCACGCAATGGGATTAATGCCAAACAGGGATTTTGAAAATTACAGATCGCTGTTTGATTTGATGGAGAGCGTCGTACAAGGCCCCGATCTACTTATTTACTTACGAAGCAGTATTCCAAACCTCGTTTCCCAGATCTACAAACGAGGGAGGGAATATGAAAACTCAATTTCAATCGACTACCTAAGCAGGCTTAATGAACGCTATGAGGCGTGGGTAACAGGTTACGACAAGGGTAATCTCTTAATTATTGATGTAGATGACATTAATTTCGTTGACAATCCCGAACATCTCGGTGACATTATAACCAAAATAGACGCGGAACTGCACGGGTTGTTTTAGTTGAAGTTATTAGTTATAGGTTACCAGTTATAGGTTATAGGTTATAGGTTACCAGTTATAAGTTATAGGTTATAGGTTATAGGTTATAAATTCTAGGCCCAGGCTTTATATTAAAAAGTAAGGGCTAATCGCTTAAAATTCCCCTCCTCCGGAGGGGTGTCCGCAGGACGGGGTGGCCCTCTCCTGGCGGGGTGTCCGCCGGGGCGGACGGGGTGGATCACTGCTGATGTTTCACGCAAAGCCGCAAAGATTTCCGCAAAGAGCGCAGAATTTTTTCCCCGGCCGGACTTTCCACTCTCCACTCTCCACTTAAAATCTCAATATTCAATACTAACATCTCACTACTCAATACTAAAATCTCACTACTACCTTATAAATCCATTCTCCCTCGCGTGTTCCTCGGCTTCTTTACTGTTATCCATCATCAAAACAGGAGTGGTTCGGAATTCGTCCACTATACTTTGTACTCTCTCCATTTGCCTCCTGTGGTTTACGCTTCTTAAATAGATCGCCAGGATCCTGTCAGGATATTGAACAGCAATATCAGTATAAATACTGGCGTCGTGTTCGCCGCTGTCCCCTATAAGGATAAAATTAAGATCAGGGTAAGTTTTAAGTATGTTGATGATCTCTTTTTGTTTGTGAGGTTTTTCCGGTTTTAGAGATCGGTCAAAAGGTCCACGGAAATTGCGGAGTAAAATTGGTCCCTTCGGAAATTTATTATAATCCAGGAAAAGTTTCAGATACTGATACAGGTTCCAGGGACTATTACTTAAATAAAAGATTGGATTCTTATTCTCCCCATGTTTTCCGCAGTGCAATTTCTGATAGAGTTCGGGAGCACCTTTTAGAGGAATTCTTTCGTAGGCATTAGTAAGCAAAGAATTCTTCAGCAACCTCAGCTTTAAAAAGGAAGTAACGTCAGTTTTCAATATAGTGTCATCTATATCACTGATGATCCCGAATTCTGCATTGTCTTCAGGAATTAAAAGCTCTCCCTGGAAATTATCCTCCCTCTCTCCGGTATTTCTAACACTCTCCCCCCGAAAATGAAGATCTACCTTCACCCAGCCTTCCTCATCGGCTTTTTCAGAAAGATTGGTGTTGATGGTTTCATCAAAAAGAAAATATCCTTCCCCGTCTGTTTTTGTAGATAGTTTCAGCTTTTCCGGAAGGTGAAGATCTATAGCCGCATCTTTAATTTCATAGGTGTTGAATTGCCGAAAAGTATTTCTGAAGGTCATTATAAGCGACTGATCTTCCACAATCTTTAAAGGCACATCATCCAGCGCCCGTCCCAGGACGTACAGGTGATTTTTCGTACCATAACTGCGGTAGGGTGTGACAAGAACATTGTCTACTTTTTGTTTCCCTATGATCCTTTTAATCCTTTTCAGCATAAAATTCTCCTTTTAAATTTTAAAATTTTGCTCCATTTCTATTTCTCCTAAGAACAGATCTTCATTTGGACTACTACTCATTTAACTTCATTAGCGCGGCTTCCATATCTATTCCCTCGCCCAGAGCACCCAGTAAAGAGATCTCCGTAAGTTTCCAGGCGTTTGTTCATCGTTTTTATTGTAAAATCCTGCAGCTTCAGCCCGCTCTTCACTTCCTTCCATTGCAAGGGTGCCGATACAGTAGCACCGGGTTTTGGCCTTGCACAATAGGGTGCGGCAAGGGTCTGGCCCCGACGGTTTTGTAAAAAATCCAGGTAAATTTTCGGTCCCCTTTTCTTTACGTTCCGTTCCATAGTTGTAAATTCAGGGAGCATCTCGTTGATGAAATAACAAAGCAGTTTCGTAAAATCCCGGCCTTCGTCATAGGTATACTTCGCGCCCAAAGGAATGTAAACGTGAATTCCGCTGGAACCAGTAGTCTTACAATATCCCACAATTCCCGCCATATCCAGCACCTCTTTGGCAGCTTGTGCGACTTCTATCACCTGCTCAAAAGTATTTTTATCTGAAGGATCTATATCTATAACTGTAAAATCGGGATATTCGAGCTTCTCCACCCGGGAACTCCAGGGATTGATCTCAATACATCCAAGATTGGCCATATACAACAGCGTTGCCTCTTTTTGACACAGCATATACTCAATTTCTTTTTCTGAAGATTTTGAATGAATTCTCACCGTCTCGATCCAGTTTGGCAAGATTCCTTCATTATCCTTCTGATAAAATCCCGTCTGATCTATTCCGTTGGGATGCCGATGCAGGTTCTGCGGACGGTCCTTTAAATACGGAAGAATATATTCTGAAATATTTAAGTAGTAATCAATCAGATCATATTTGGTGTACCCCGACTCCGGCCAGTATACCTTGTCCAGATTGGTAAACGGAACTTCAATTCCACCAATCTCTAAATGTCCCGCTTTAGTTGACCCCGAAGAGGAATCTGAAGCAGAGGAAGCAGATTTCTCTTCTACAGATTCTTTCTCGATCACTTTTTCGCTTAGTGATCTCCTGCACGGTTTTGTCTTCCCGGAGTCCTTTAAAAACCGGATGCCGCAAATGCCCGCTGTTGGTAATCTCTGTATATTCTACTTCACAAATGAGCTCCGGCCTCATCCAGTTGGGTTTCCTGCCTTTAAGATTTATAGTTTCCCCGAAAGGATTGTCATCAACCTCCAGTTTTCTGAATTTCTTGATAAGCTCTTTCTGTTTTGCTGCTGAAAATCCGCTGCCGCAATTCCCGATGTAGGTCAGTTTTTCGTCCTTGTACATCCCCAGAATGAGCGATTTAAAACTGTTGCTTTCAGAATCTGTATAACCACAGATGATTGCTTCGGTACTTTGTACAGCTTTGATCTTTAGCCATTTTTCACTGCGATAACCTGGAGTATAAACCGAATCTGCTTTCTTGGCAATAACACCTTCCAAACCCGCATCTACGGCACGCTGAAAAAAAGCACTCCCCATTCCTTCCATATGTTCACAGTAGAAAGTATGGTAAGTATCTTCAATAACTTCTTCTATTAGGGATTTCCTCTGAATTAGGGGAAGGTCCATCATGTTCATCCCATTAAGGTACAGCATATCAAAAACATAGAATCTCAACTCTCCAAGGGTAGTATGGTCATAATTCTGTAATTTCTGAAAATCAGGAATTCCTTTTTTATCCACCACCACCACTTCTCCATCCAGGATCACATTGTGTGGAATCTGTTCCAGGTCTCTTACGAGTCTAGCGAATTTTGTATTATAAGAAATTGCGTTTCGGGAATGCAACTCCACTTTACCATCCTTAACATTGGCAATCATTCGGTACCCATCCCACTTGAGCTCATAGATCCAGTCGGGATCATTAAAGACCTCTTTTGTGGCCGTTGCCATCATAGGTTTTATAGCCTCTGTTGGCTGCAGGGTTTTTACAAATCGCTCTTTGGGTTTTTCGGGAGGATCTATCTTTTTGGAAGGAGCAAAATCTTCAGCATCGTACTTAAGATCTGTAGAAAAATCATCTGTTTTCTTTATCAGCAGCCATTGATTTCCCTTCTCGCCACGTGCAGTTTTTACAAGGGCAAAAGTGCCTTTGATCCTTTTTCCGAAGAAGGTAAGTTTTAGATCTCCGTTGATAAGTTGATCCAGCATTTCCTTCTGACTTATACCCCCTGTCCCTTCAAAAGTCCCCTGATCCCAGATCTCCATTATCCCGGCACCGTAATTTCCTTTGGGAATAGTTCCTTCAAATGTGAGGTATTGAATAGGGTGATCTTCGGTTTGGATAGCCAGGCGTTTGTCCAAAGGATTCATTGAGGGTCCTTTGGGAACTGCCCAGCTTTTTAATGTCCCCTGCATCTCCAGCCGCAGGTCGTAATGTAGCCGGGTCGCCTGGTGTCGCTGAATCACAAAGCGCAGCTGCCCTTCTCCACTCGGAATGGTTCCTTTGGGTTCGGGGGTGGTACTAAAATCTCTTTTTTTAAAATATTCCTCTAAGCTCATTTACGAAGCTTTGCCTTTCTTTTTTTCCAGACTCGCCTTTAGTTGTGCCATAAGATCTTTGGCGGGAGTTGCCTTGCTCTCAAATTTTTCTGCTTTGGAAACTTTTCCTGCAGATTTAGATTCAATGATCTTTAACAGCTGATCATTATAGACATCCTTAAATTTATCAAAACTGAACTCGCTGGTGTATTGATCTATAAGAGAAATAGCCATATCTACTTCTTTTTTGGTGACTTTAGCTTCCGGCAGCTTTAATTCGGAAGGATCTCTTATCTCATCTGAAAATCTGATGACGTGAAGCACCAAAGCATCTTTATAAATTCCAACAAGACTAAGGTGTTCTTTTTGGCGCATTACAAAAGTTGCAACCCCGAGTTTTTTAGTTTTCTTCAGTGCATCGCGGAGAAGATTGTAAGACTTCCCCCCTCTTTTTGCGGTTCCAGGAAGTAAGGTTTTTTAAACAGAACATCGGCAACTTCTTTTTCTTCTATAAATTCTTCAATGTCAATGGTCTTGCTCTTCTTCATATTGGCAGCGTCAAAATCCTCTTTTTCAAGAACTATATAACTCTCCCCTTTTTTGTAACCCTTGACTATATCCTTCCATTCTACTTCTTCTCCCGTATTTTCATTGACCCGCTTATAACGGATACGGGCATTATCGTTCTTGTCCAGCATATCAAGATCCAGCTTCTTATCTTCAGAACCTGAATACATTTTAATGGGAATAGACACTAAACCAAACTGAATTGAACCGTTCCAAATGGACCTCATAATATTATATTTAAAAACAGGAAAATTAAATTAAGAAATTTAAATCCCCTGCTCTTCACTTTATTAAAACTTTAGCTATTTGGCGGCTTTATAGATATGTTATATGTCGTCAGTTCTCCGTTTTCTGTTATTTGTATATTGTCATGAACTAGGGAATTCCCCTCCGCCGGAGGGGTGTCCGAAGGACGGGGTGGGCACTCCGCCGGAGGGGTGTCCGAAGGACGGGGTGGGCCCACTGCTGATTTTCGCAGATCTGTCTCCAATATTTTCCCGCAGAACCCGCAGATTTTACTCGAACCCAACCTGTCAGGTCGAGCGCAGTCGAGACCTCCTTTCTTTAGTGTGATTCTGCTCCATAGAACCCCTCGACTGCGCTCGGGGTGACAAATTAACTTATATCTCTTTACCTATAATGATCTTGAAAACTGTCAGGTCGAGCGCAGTCGAGACCTCCTTCTTTAGTGTGATTCTGCTCCAAAGAAACCCCTCAACTGCGCTCGGGGAGACATTAGGAATTCCTTAGCGCTTTGATCAGCTCTTCCTTGCTCATTTTGCTTCTGCCTTCGATCCCGACTTCTTTGGCTTTTTTATATAGCTCATCTTTGGTTCTGTCCTCGTATTTTTCCGCTTTTCCACCTTTTTTACCGGAGTTTTCGGTATTGGCAATTCGCGCAGCTTTTGTCTTGCTCATTCCTTTATCCCGAAGTGCTTCGTATTGATCTTCATTCTTAATTTGTGGTGTGTCTTTATTTGGCATAACGAGTTTATTTATATGTTATTAGTTAAAAGTTCTCAGTTTTCCGTTTGTAACGATTAGCCGCGAGTTCTTTCGATTTCCTGTAGATTTCGCTGATTTTTTCGCAGAATTCCTTTAAAGTAAAAATCTTCGTAATAACTCCTATATCCCTTTGCAGGTGAGGGGGCTTTTATTTAATCTTTGTCGTTCCGTCGTGCTCGTGTTTCAGGTTTAGGGTTTCTTTTGGCTGGTGAAGACCGTCTTCCACTTTTTTACCCATAGGTCCTTTGGCTATTGTAATACCACCATCTACCTGATAGACTGATCCTGTTACGTAAGTCGCCTCATCAGATGCAAGAAAAAGATAAACATTTGCCACTTCTTCGGTCTTACCTCTCCTGCCCATTAAGGTGGCGTTCACCATAGTTTTTTCTGATTCCTTATCAAGCCCGCTGGTTTCTTTATGAGTCCAGGAGGTATCAATTGGTCCCGGTGCTACGACATTTACCCTTATCCCGTTTTCGGCCTGCTCGGCAGCTACTCCTTTCATAAAGGAATGCACAAATCCTTTGGTACCTCCGTAAGCAGCAACTTCCGGAATTCCGACAATTGCAGATTCTGATCCTGCGGAAACTATGCAGCCTTTTGTTTTCTTAAGTTCCGGGATGGCCAGTTTTGTCATAAGAAAGGTGGTACGCACGTTGTTCTTCAGCATATTTTCAAATGCCTCTACGGAATATTCATCCACGGTATTCACTTCGGGATATACCCCCGCATTGTTGATAAGAATATCAATTTTCCCCCACTTATCTGTAGCGGCTTTAATAGCTTTTTTCGCGGTTTCGATTTCTGAAATATCTCCTTTAAAAGAGATCGCCTGCCCATTATTGCTACTTATCTCACTCACTACTTTTTCAACAGGGTCTTGAGGCATTCCTACCACCAGCACGTTTGCGCCTTCCAGGGCAAATTTTTTGCAAATTGCTTCTCCTATTCCTGTTCCTCCTCCTGTTACGATTGCTGTTTTTCCTTCTAATCTTTTCATAATTTCTATTTCATAGTTCATCTTTAAATTAAAAAAATTGTAGCAGAAAAGCCTGCAAGTAAGATGGTTTATCAAAAGTTTAATATTATATCTTAATGATTATTGAAAGGAGGGTTCACGCAAAGGCGCAAAGCTTCCGCAGAGAACGCAAAGAAAAATTCCCCTCCGCCGGAGGGGTGTCCGTAGAACGGGGTGGTCCCACTCCAAATTTTCCCGCAGAATCCGCAGATAGAAAAATTGCAGATTTTCGCAGATACAACTCTCTTCAAATTAAATGACGAAACCCGGAGAGAAGTTTTAGCTTCTTTCCGGGTTTGATTTCTTCTGAATTTTCAGAAAAATATTAACCTATTATAAAATCCTCATAATTTGCTACATAATCATTTGCAGCACCTACTCCGGCTTCGTTTTCTGTATTTAATGGCGTTTCTTCAGGTTGATTAGGAATATCACTTTCAGTATGACCACCTAAGATTGGAGCAAGTACAAGTCCAATTAAACAGGTAAGTTTTATTAAGATGTTCATAGAAGGACCTGAAGTATCTTTGAAAGGATCTCCAACAGTGTCTCCAGTAACGGCTGCTTTATGAGCATCAGAACCTTTATAGGTCATTTCACCGTTGATGAGTACTCCTGCCTCAAAAGATTTTTTAGCGTTGTCCCATGCACCCCCGGCGTTATTCTGGAAAATAGCCCAAAGCACTCCACTTACAGTAACCCCGGCCATATAACCTCCAAGCATTTCAGCAATTAAAAGATTGTCGTAACCAAAGATCATTGGAAGTAATGCTATAGCAATAGGAAAACCAATTGTAAGTGCTCCCGGAAGAACCATCTCTTTAAGAGCAGCTTCAGTAGAGATCGCAACACACTTATCATATTCAGGTTTTCCTGTTCCTTCCATAATTCCCGGAATTTCCCTGAACTGCCTTCTTACTTCTTCCACCATTTTCATAGCAGCTTTACCTACAGAATTCATTGCCAGAGCCGAAAATACTACAGGCACCATTCCACCTACGAACAACATCGCAAGTACAGGAGCTTTAAAAATATTAATACCGTCTATTCCTGTAAAAGTTACATAAGCAGCAAAAAGAGCAAGGGAGGTAAGTGCCGCAGAGGCGATGGCAAAACCTTTTCCTGTAGCAGCAGTAGTGTTTCCTACCGAATCCAGGATATCTGTACGCTCTCTAACCTCAGCAGGTAATTCACTCATTTCTGCAATTCCACCAGCGTTATCTGCAATAGGTCCAAAAGCATCGATAGCCAGCTGCATTGCAGTAGTCGCCATCATCGCTGAGGCTGCAAGGGCAACTCCATAAAATCCCGCAAGCGCGTAAGATGCCCAGATTGCAGTAGCAAATAAAAGTATGGATCCAAAAGTAGAGATCATTCCCGTAGCAAGACCTGCAATAATGTTGGTTCCCGCACCTGTGCTTGATTTCTGAACAATTGAAAGCACTGGTTTTTTACCGAGTCCTGTATAATATTCAGTTACAGCAGAGATTAATCCTCCCACAGCAAGACCTACAAGAGTAGCATAGAAAACCCTCATTGAAGAGATCTCTTTATACTCAAAACCTTCAGCTCCACTAAGTAAAAAATCCCATTGTTAAAGCCTGCTCCGGCAACATCCATTTTACAAGAAAATAACAGGAAACAGCCACTAAAGCAATAGAGATCCAGTTTCCTTTGTTAAGACTTCCCTGTACTTCAGCTTCTTTTGCTGTATTATTTTTAATACTTACAACCATACTTCCAATAATGGAAAAAATGATCCCGACACTTAGCAATGGACATAGGTAAAAGAATAGGCCCTATACCTCCAAAACCTGAATCCACAATATTACCTCCCATATCCTGGATCACGTAATTACCCAGTACCATCGCAGCAAGAACTGTTGCCACATAACTACCAAAAAGATCGGCACCCATCCCCGCAACGTCACCCACATTATCCCCAACGTTATCTGCAATAGTCGCAGGGTTTCGCGGATCATCCTCAGGAATACCTAAGCTTCCACTTTACCTACAAGATCGGCACCCACATCCGCCGCCTTTGTATAAATACCACCCCCTACTCGTGCAAAAAGAGCTATAGATTCAGCTCCAAGAGAGAATCCTGCGAGGGTTTCCAGAACGATGGTCATTTGTTCAGTATTTGTCCACTCTCCCCCCATAAAGAAGTGGTAGAATAAGATAAAGAATGCAGTAAGGCCAAGGACCGCCAAACCTGCAACCCCAAGACCCATTACGGTTCCTCCTGTAAAGGAAACTTTTAAAGCATGTGGAAGACTGGTACGGGCAGCCTGTGTGGTACGTACGTTACTTTTAGTAGCGATCTTCATTCCCATATTTCCCGCAAGGGCAGAAAAGAAAGCCCCAAAGATAAAAGCAACAACTATCAACCAATGTGTGGTAGGAACTATAAAAGAAACAGCTGCAAGGGCGATACTGGCAGCGATAACAAAAACGGTAAGTAATTTATATTCGGCTTTTAAGAAAGCAAGTGCGCCTTCATAGATATGAGAGGCAATTTCATTCATTTTTCCTGAGCTTAAGCATCTTGTTTTAACACCCAGGACCTTTGTATCCACATATAGACAAGGCCAATAAGGGCAAGGACTATTGGGGCATAGATCATCATTGATTCCATACTTGTTTGTTAAGGTTTAGTTAATGGCAGCTAATGTAGTAAATCAATGATAATTAAAAAAGCAATAATTTTTTTAAGATTATTGCTTTTTATTATTAAAATGAGGGAGAGATTTTACCTATAATCCAAATCTTTCCTTATCACCTTCGTAATTCTTATATCTTTCTATACACTGCTGAATTATTGTCCTGGCTTCAGCTGCATCACCCCAACCTCCTACATCTACTTTCTTTTTTTCAAGATCTTTATACACTCTAAAGAAGTGTTCAATTTCCTTTACTAAATGGCCGTTAAGTTCGTGAAGGTCATTTAATCTATTCCAGATAGGATCTGATACTGGTACACAAATAATCTTTTCATCAGGACCTTTTTCATCTGCCATATGGAAAACGCCAATAGGCTTCACTTCCATTACAATTCCAGGGAATGTAGGTTCGGCAACCAGTACGAGTACATCCAACGGGTCACTGTCTTGTGCAAGAGTATTAGGTATGAATCCATAATCTGCAGGATACATCATTGAAGAAAAGATCATACGGTCATAGCGTACCTTCTTTAATTCAAAGTCATATTCGTATTTGTTTCTGCTTCCCTTCGGAATTTCTATAAGTACATCAAAAGTATCAGACATCTTTATTTCTGTTTTTCACATTTTTAGAGGGGGCAAATATAAACCTTTTAAAACGGAAAAAATGTTATTTAAAAGTGAAAACCGAAGGTGGCTGTTACCCCAAAAGTCCGTGCATCGGGGTTATCAAAGTAGCTTCCACGGAAGTGAGCATCAATACGAATGAACTTGAAAATATTTCCCACTCCGGCACTGTATTCCCAATAGGGTTCTTCCTGCGGCGCCCTTAAAGGCAAGCCGGAAGCATCCAGCTGCCTGTTCTCTTCTGAAATATTTCCCCATACTCCTCTAATGCCTATGATCTCCCGCAGATAAAGGTTCCTTAACCCCGGAATCCTGGAAAAGATCCTTCCATTAAAATTGTGTTCAAAGTGAGAAGCCACGTACGTATCGGTTACGAACTCATAAAAATCGAGCAACGGAAAAGTGTTATACATGGAAAAGTAAGTTTGGTTTCCCGGGACCACACTTAATAATCCCAGCGGCACCTCTCCAAAGGTCTTACCTGCCTCAAGGCTTATGTTTGCCAGGCCTAATCCACCAATCCACCACGGCTGATCGTAAAACAGCTGCAGTTTCCTGTACTCAAAATCGCTGTTAAAAATATCACGGGCCCCATAAGTGTAATTTAAGAAAATCGTCGGAAAATTCTCAGCATTAATAACCGTCCTGTCCACCCCATAACCCGAAGTTTTTCTTCCGGGAGTAAAGCTTACAATTGTAGAAACTTCGGTTTGGTCAATATCTGTTGCTATTTCATTTTGTGCCCGATCTGTATACCAGGAAAGGCTGAATTCCGGGGACGCAGGTCGCAGGTTTCGATGAGAACCAATTACCTGAAATGTAATATTTCTTACTAGCTCAATAGAAAGTCCTATAGTTGTGAGTTTAATTGTACTAAGAGTATTATTATCGCCCACGTTAAGCAAAGAGGAGGAGGCAAGGCTTCTTCCCAACACATCGGTTGTATTTGTCAAACTCGATCCCAGTTGCTCTATATCATTCCTGTATCCGGCAGAAGCAATTAATCGGGATTTGGGGTCCAGCATCAATTGGCCGAGGATACCGTATTTGAACTTTTCATCTTTGAATCCGTATGCTCCATAGCCTTCAATCCTCCAGGGATCATCGGGTCCAAAATAGGTGCGTGCCCCTACTCTTAGCCGAAGCCCCTCCACATCATTGTAGCCAATTAAACTGTATACCGGACCAAAATCCCATCCTTTAAATTCCAAATATCCTGTAGCCGCTATACTGGCTATAGTATATACTCTTTGAAAGGCAGGCACACTTTGCAGGGTGTCCAGCATCTGGTAAACACCGCTCTCATCCCTGTTCAAGGGCTCCAGGCGATTCTCTTTCCAAAAGCTTTCTTCTCTCTTATAAATAGCTTCGTCCCGGGAAGTTACTCTCCTGTCATAAAAACCTGACGGCCGCTTTTCGTTAAATTTGTGCTGATCATATAATACCGTTTTCTTCCCATAAATGCCACGTGCATCTTCTTTCTTCTCAAAAGAGAAATCGGCTAAAAGGAAATCTCTTTTTAGCAAAAATATTGAATCATTCAGCACCTCGAATTCCTGTTCCAGATAAACTCCTTTTACCCAGTTGATATTAGCATTGGGAGACATTTCCATCTTGATTTGCTTTATCGCCCAGGTAGTATCGTTCACCCAAAAATTCCCTTTAAAAGTGAACTCATTTTGCTTAAGCGGGGATAATAAACAATATTGTAGAGCCATTTATTGTCTATCATAGAACTGTCTGCAAGCACATAATTGTAATTGTCTATTCCTGTTGTTGAGAGCGGGCTTATAAAATTCTTATCAAAGATTCTAAGGTAGTTTTCATAAACGTCTATTTCAAAATAAAGGTCTTTGATACTCTCAATTAGGATCTGGTTATTATTAAATCCTGAATTTTTATTTCCAATAAGATCCTCCCGCTTTTTTCCCAGTTTATTATCGCCATAAACCTGAAGTACCGACTCATTTAAGAAAATAGGCAGATAGGTTTTCCCGGTAATGGCATTGGTATCAAGATCTTCAAATATAAACTCCAGCCCGTTAAAGATCTTGTTATTTATAAAAGAGCTATCTATCGTATTGACATCAAACTCCAGTTTTTCATATTTTCGATATTCATACTGGTCAAATTTGTTAACCCCGTTTTGCCTTCGGTTTTCCCAAATTTTCCTTAGAATGTCTATTGCCGGATTGTTTTTCTTGGAAGTTTTTCCCTGCATAATATAAACTTCCTGCAAACTTTCCTGGTCTTCTTTAAGAACAACCTTGAGGTTTAAGTTATCCCCCTCCTTCAGCTGAAGGACGAGCGGTTCATATCCTACGAAGGAAAATTCTACTGCTTTGTAATCCCGGGTAGAAGTAAGGTAAAATTTTCCGTCTTCCGAAGAAACAGTGCCTACAGAGGAATTTAGAAATATAACATTTGCAAAAGCTACAGGCTCACCCGCTTCATCTACTATTTCACCACTAATCCTGGTTTGGGCGAGGGAAGAAAAGAAACTTAGCAAAAGAAAGGAACAGAGGAAAAATTGCTTCATAGAGGGCAAAAAAAAAACTCCATCTAATAAGCTTAGATGAAGTTTCAAATATAAATGGTTTCCCGTTATTTATATAACACCTTTTTTACTGCTTTTATAACGTCTTCACTATTTGGAAGCCATTCCTTTAAAAGCACTTAGTGAATAAGGCGCAGGAGTATCTGCAGTATTAATTTTCACTATAGGTGCATCCAGATAATCAAATGCCTGGGACTGTACCTGGTAGGTGATTTCTGTGGCAATATTTCCAAAAGGCCAGGCCTCTTCAAGAATTACAAGTCGGTTAGTTTTTTTAACAGACTTAAGAATTGTTTCGTGGTCCATAGGACGTATAGTCCTTAGGTCGATGATCTCACAGGAAATATCTTCTTTTTCCAGTTCTTCAGCAGCTTTGTAAGCCTCTTTAATGATCTTTCCGAAGGAAACAATTGTTACATCTGTACCTTCACGTTTAATATCAGCTACTCCAATAGGGATAGTATACTCTTCTTCCGGCACCTCTCCTTTATCCCCATACATTTGCTCGCTTTCCATAAAGATCACCGGGTCGTCATCACGAATAGCCGACTTAAGCAAACCTTTTGCATCATAAGGATTTGACGGAACAATTACTTTAAGACCGGGACAGTTGGCAAACCAGCTTTCAAAAGCCTGGGAGTGAGTTGCTGCCAATTGGCCTGCAGAAGCAGTCGGACCACGGAAAACTATAGGAATATTAAATTGTCCCCCGCTCATCTGCCGCATTTTGGCCGCGTTGTTTATTATTTGATCAATTCCAACCAGAGAAAAGTTAAAGGTCATAAATTCTACGATCGGCCTGTTACCGTTCATAGCACTTCCCACAGCAATACCAGAGAAACCAAGTTCTGCGATTGGTGTATCTATAACTCTTTTTGGGCCGAACTCATCTAACATACCTTTGGAAGCTTTATAAGCTCCGTTATATTCCGCAACTTCCTCTCCCATTAAGTAGATGGTGTCATCTCTTCGCATTTCTTCACTCATGGCTTGCTGGACCGCTTCTCTAAACTGAATTGTCTTCATTCTATAGTTGAATATGTTTTTCAAAATTTGAAGAACAAAAATAGTAATTAAGGAAAGTTTAAACTACTACTTCGGGATAAAATATTTATTATGCACGCATAGCAAATATGGTTTTAATTACTTATCTTCGTAAAAAATGACAATAAATTTATTTTAAAAGGAAATATAGATGAAAATATTAGTATGTATTAGCCATGTGCCCGATACTACCTCAAAAATTAATTTTACTGACGGGGATAAAAAATTCGATACCAACGGAGTTCAATTTGTCATTAATCCCAATGATGAGTTCGGCCTTACCCGCGCAATGTGGTTTAAGGAAAAACAGGGAGCCAGCGTTGATGTTATAAATGTTGGAGGGCCTGAAACTGAACCTACACTTAGAAAAGCCTTAGCCATAGGTGCCGACAATGCAATTAGAGTTAACACCCCTGCTATAGATGGTTTCCAGGTGGCAAAAGAAATTGCTAAGGTCGCAAAAGAAGGAGGATACGATCTCATTATTGCCGGGAGAGAATCTATAGACTATAATGGCGGTATGGTCCCGGGAATTCTTGCGGGATTATTAGGCGCTAATTTCGTCAATACCTGTATTAGTATTGAAGTAGAAGGAAGTGAAGCTAAAGCCGTGAGGGAAATTGATGGCGGGAAAGAAAGCCTGACAGCAAGTTTACCGCTGGTAATAGGAGCTCAAAAAGGCCTTGTGGAAGAGAGTGATCTTAGGATCCCAAATATGAGAGGAATTATGATGGCGAGAAAAAAGCCCCTTAATGTAGTAGAACCTACAGATGTTACAGCACCTACACAAGTGGAGAAATTTGAAAAACCAGCTCCTAAAGGAATTGTAAAACTTATTGATCCCGATAATCTTGATGAGCTGGTGAATCTACTTCACAACGAGGCTAAGGTTATATAATAAATAATAAAAAGACCTCACAGGTTTTAAAAACCTGTGAGGTCTCTCAAAAAATAAACATATGTCAGTTTTAGTATATACAGAATCAGAAGAAGGAAAGTTTAAAAAAGCATCTCTGGAAGTGGCTTCCTACGCAAAGGAAGTTGCACAATCTCTTGGAACCACAGTTACTGCCGTTGTTTTTAATGCTGAAGATGCTTCAGAATTAGGACAGTATGGTGTAGATAAAGTATTGAAAGTAAGCAGTGATAAATTAAAGAATTTTAATGCTGAAGCTTATGCTGATGCACTTAAACAGGCTGCTGAAAAAGAAGATGCGAAAGTGGTTATTTTGAGCCAGAGCGCAAACAGCAAATATGTAGCTCCCTTGCTTGCGGTACACCTGAATGCGGGATATGCTTCTAACGTAGTTGCATTACCTGAAAGCACCAGCCCTTTTACAGTTAAAAGAACTGCTTTTACTAATAAAGCCTTCAGCTTTACATCAATTAATACCGAGGTAAAAATTATAGGAGTTTCTAAAAATGCTTTTGGACTAAAAGAAAGTTCAGCATCTGCAACCGTTGAAGATTTTAATCCTGTCCTCGCCGGGGAAGATTTTTCGGTTAATGTTACCAGTGTAGATAAAGCCAGGGATAAAGTGACCATTGCCGATGCAGAAATTGTAGTATCTGGTGGACGCGGTATGAAAGGACCTGAAAACTGGGGAATGCTGGAAGAGTTAGCCGATACTCTTGGAGCAGCTACAGCCTGTTCCAAACCTGTAAGTGACATGGGATGGAGGCCTCACGGGGAACACGTGGGACAAACAGGAAAACCTGTTGCCGCAAATTTATATATCGCGGTTGGAATATCTGGTGCAATACAGCATCTTGCAGGTATTAATGCTTCCAAGACTAAAGTCGTGATAAACAATGATCCCGAAGCTCCATTTTTTAAAGCTGCAGATTATGGTGTAGTAGGAGACGCCTTTGAGATCGTGCCTAAACTAAATGAAAAACTAAAAGAATTTAAAGCTAAAAACGCATAATTTTTTTAACTTGCGTGCCTTAAAAGGGCTGTCTAAATCTGGTATAATGTCCTTATTTAGACAGCCCTTTTTAATTATTGATATATGAGTTTAGTACGCCTTAATATAAAAGGAATTTCTTATAGTCAAACCCAAAATGGGGCTTACGCACTCATTCTAAGCGAGGTGGATGGAGAGAGAAAATTACCTATAGTAATTGGTGCTTTTGAGGCACAATCTATTGCTATAGCTTTAGAGAAAGAAATAAAGCCTCCCCGGCCATTAACGCACGATCTTTTTAAAAATTTTAGCGACCGCTTTGAAATTGTTGTAAAACAGGTGATCATTCACAAACTTGTAGATGGTGTTTTTTACTCCAGCCTTATTTGTGAAAGGGATAAAATAGAAGAGATCATAGATGCCCGTACGAGTGATGCAATAGCTCTGGCACTTCGATTTAACGCTCCTATTTTTACTTATAAGAACATCCTTGATAAAGCCGGGATATTCCTCAAAGGAGAATCGGGAACTATGACCCCTACTCCTGCTCAGGAGGAATCGCGAGTTGATGAGATCCTTGCAGACTCCGGAAAAAACCGTGATGTCAATTTCAAAAAAATGTCTCTGGATGAACTTGAAACCCTTCTTGACCAGGCTGTGAAAAGCGAAGATTACGAAAAGGCTGCCAGGCTTAGGGATGAGATCTCAAAACGCAATAAGTAAGCTTACACATGAAGAAAATCTGGGTTCTCCTGTTCTTTATTTTATTTGGAATTTTCACAGTTCAGTCTCAAAACCTCACTAAAACCTGGAGTTTTGAAACCACCACAAAAAACAACACTCTTCCCTCCAATTTTTCTTCCGGAGATCAATTAATTCTTACTGAAGGGCAATTTTTTATCACAAAATCAGGAGACACAATCACCAATGGAGATTATCTCTATCAAAATAACCTTCTTGTTTTTTTCCACAACGAACCGTCAGACAGCATAAGTAAATATCGGGTTTCTGAGCTTTCCGAAGGATCACTTCAGCTTCAGGACGGGAATGACACTTACAGTTTTTCAGAAAAACCTCTGGAGGTCAATGAAATAATTCCTGAAAAAGCTACTAAAGAAATGATTGCCAGCCAGGGACCTTCGTTCACCAGTATATGGCGCGGTGTTTTGGGAATGCTTTGTCTTTTATTACTTGCCTATTTTTTCAGCAGTAACAGGAAAGCCATTAACTGGCGAACTATTACAATGGGACTTGCCGCTCAACTACTGCTGGCAATTGGGGTGTTACAGGTGAATTTCATAAAAAACATCTTTGAATTTGTAGGAGGTATTTTCGTACTGATCCTTGATTTTACACTAGCCGGAAGCGAATTTTTGCTGGGCGGATTAATGAATACCGACAGTTTTGGATTCATTTTTCTTTTCCAGGTCTTACCCACCATTATCTTCTTTTCAGCTTTAACCTCGGTCCTTTTCTACCTGGGAGTAGTTCAAATTATTGTGAGAGGATTAGCCTGGGTCTTGACGAAATTAATGGGAATATCGGGTGCTGAAAGTCTAAGTGTTGCCGGAAATATCTTTTTAGGACAAACAGAGGCTCCACTTCTCATAAAGGCTTACCTGGAGAGAATGACCCGATCTGAAATTTTACTCGTAATGATTGGCGGGATGGCTACAGTTGCTTAAGCGGAGTTCTGGCGGCGTATATTGGTTTTCTTGGAGGCGACGACCCTGCATTACGCTTATCGTTCGCAAAACACCTTCTTGCCGCTTCTGTAATGGCAGCTCCGGGTGCAATTGTAATTTCCAAAATTCTTTATCCGCAACAGGAACCTGTAAATACGAACGTTGAAGTTTCTTCGGAAAAAATTGGTTCCAATATCCTGGACTCTATTGCCAACGGAACTACCGAAGGTTTAAAGCTGGCCGCCAACGTTGCTGCCATGTTACTTGTATTCATTGCTTTTATTGCTATGATCAACTACATCCTGGGCTGGATTGGTGGTATTACTACCTTAAATGGAGTTATGGCGGCCTATACCCCGTACTCCTCTATTTCTCTGGAAGCCATTCTTGGAACCATTTTCGCCCCTCTTATGTGGCTCATAGGGGTAGCCAGGGAGGATATGATGCTTATGGGTCAATTGCTTGGAATTAAGCTGGTTGCCAGTGAATTTGTTGGCTATATACAACTGGCAGAGCTAAAAAACCCTGCAAACCTCCTGAGTCTAAATTACGAGAAATCAGTTATCATGGCCACTTATATGCTTTGTGGATTTGCGAACTTTGCTTCCATTGGAATACAAATTGGCGGGATTGGTTCCCTTGCACCAGGCAAACGAAAAACCTTATCAGAATTCGGAATTAAAGCTCTTATTGGAGGTACTATTGCCTCGTTGCTTTCTGCAACTATTGCAGGGATGATTATTGGGTAATGGGAAGCGGGAAGTCCGAAGTCCGAAGTCAGAAGTCAGAAGTCAGAAGTCAGAAGTCAGAAGTCAGAAGTCAGAAGTCAGAAGTCAGAAGTCAGAAGTCAGAAGTCAGAAGTCAGAAGTCAGAAGTCAGAAGTCAGAAGTCAGAAGTTAGAAGTTAGAAGTTAGAAGTTAGAAGTTAGAAGTTAGAAAATAAATGTTTAGAGTTGAAAGATCGAAGTTTAAAGTTAGAAGTTAGATTGACCGAAATACTAAGTTGGTAGCTAGTAGTTATAACGTGAACCCTTGAACCTTAAACCTTGAACATTAAACCCTGAACATTAAACCTGTAAAACTCTTTTCGGTGTCTAGTCCTAAATGAGCGATACAGATTATTAAGGATTAAAATTAATTATTTAAAGCTGAACGATGATCTCATTGTTCAGCTTTTTTGATTTGTACTGTTTTCTTTTTAGGACTAATTGTTGATGCATTTGATGTGGAGTTAGCATATGGTTTGACAGGTGTGGCCTTAAATGGTTGTAAATTTTTATTGCTTCATCTATTAGCTTTTTTCTTGTTGTGAGGTCAGTATCGTATTTTGCAATATGGAATTCCTGCTTTAATATTCCATTTATCCGCTCGGCAATGGCATTTTCATAGGGATCATACTTCTCAGTCATACTTGGTTTAATATTGTTTTTATCCAGTACCTTTTGATAGTCGTTGGAACAGTATTGGAGGCCCCTGTCGGAGTGGTGTATCAAAGGTTGGTCGCTATAGCATCTGTTTTTGACTGCCATCTCCATAGCTCTTATTGATCCTGACACATCCAAACTATTCGATACGTCGTGCCCCATTACAACTTTCGAGTAAGCATCTGTGACCAGTGCCAGGTATGCAGGATTCCTCCTATTGCCCACATAAGTAATATCACTTACCAAAACCTGTTCTGGCCTATTTATTTCTGTGGCACACAATAGGTTTTTGTGCTTTCTAAATCTATGGTGCGAGTCTGTGGTGATGTGATAGCTTCTCCTGGATTTTATCAGCATATGGTTTGCCCTAAGAATTCTAAAAAGTTTGTCACGTCCTACTTTCAAAGGAACAAGTTCTTCTTTAAGGATATGGTACAGCTTCTTGCTACCTAGCCTGGGCATCAGTATTCTTACGGGCCGCACCAAGGCAATTACCTTTTGTGCCACTTCCTGTTTTTCAATGGTAGATCTAATGGATCTGTAATATACCTGTCTACTTACCCCGAGTAAATCACAGGAAGAAACTATTGTTTCTTTGTGTTCTTCTTTGAAGTGGTCGATAACCCGGGCGTGTAATTTTTTCTGATCTGGATGTCATATTCTTTCTCGGCCATATCTACCAGCATATCGAAGATAATGACTTTCTTATCTGCTCGCTCGGCAAGATGCTCCGCCCTTGCCTTCTGTTTCTCCAGCAGTTTGACTTTGGCCTCTAGCTCAAGGATTCTTTGTTCAGGTGTTTTTGCCACAATAGTTCCAGATTGATTCTCCCAATCAAAGTTACCATATTTTCTGAGCCATTCCCTAATTGTTGATTTAGCTTGAATCCCATATTTATGACAAGCTTCTGTCCTGCCTAGTTGACCAAATTCAATTTCCTGGACAACTTGTAACTTAAAAGAAACAGAGTAATCTTTTTGGGTACGCTTGATATACCCTTTGCTCGCTGATGTTTTCATTACACTAGATTTTTAGTGTATCGCTATTTCAGGACAGGACACGGGTTAAACATAAAAAACCCTTCCATTAAAGAAGGGTTTTTCAGTATCTAATTTTAAGTCTCTCCTATCCAAGAGCAAGTAAACTACCTCCAATTGCAGCACCTGCTGAAAGTAACGCACTGGCTACTAACCACCACGCAGCTGCGGCTGCATTCTTTCTGGTATTCTCTGCCTGAATAATAGCTCTTCTTTTTAGATTTTCTACTTTTCTATTAGCTTCCATTTCAAGATCTGTCACCTTTTGAAGAACATTCGTTTTTGCATCTTCAAAGGATTGTACCACCTTATCAATATCTTTTTGATCAATACTGGTGTTACTGGTTACTATGCCCACAACTGTTTCTTTGTCGAGGTTTGTAAGCTTTCTCTTTATACTGGAAAGGCTGTCGCCGCTTCCACCACTACTGCTCATTCCTAATTTACTCTGAAGGAAACTGGTAAGCATAGAGAAATTAATATCAGGTTTCCCGGTGTGATTCATAAACTTAAAGATCTCTTTTTCAAGTTTAAGTTTCATATCCCCAAAATCGGGAGTACTACTACTTACCGAACCAGTTCCTGAACTACCACTAAGGGTACCTGTTATTTTCCGGATGATCTCCTCTACTTTATCAGCATAATTTTCCAGTTGTTTCCTGTCCAGGCTCGTATTTTGAGAAAGAACTCTTATTATAGTTTCTCTGTCTATCTCCTTGAGTTTCCCTGCAAGTTTAGGACCTTCTACTGATGGATTTTTCACAACCTGCATCACTTTTTCCTGTACTGCACCCTGATCCATGTCGCTCGAAGATGCACTGGCTAATACGCCTTTTATTTTTTCAACATATCGATGCACTTGCTCTTCCTCCTGCGAGGTTAATTTTGCAACAACTTTTTCTACACTTTCTTCCTGAGTATTACCTTCATCATAAGCAGCTTTAAGTTCTTTTTGGAGTTGCTTTAATTGCTCTACTTTCCCTTTACCCTGGGAATCCTCGTTTGAACTATTATTTATTGCACTGGTAAGGACGCTGTTTATTGCCATCCATTTACCCTGGCCACCGCCACCATGCTTCTTCTGGATTTGTTCCTGTCTTTGGTCAGACTCTTTAGAAATCTTTGCCGTTCTTTGGTCAGACTCTTCGACGATTTTCTTAATATCTTCTTTTACCCTCTCATAATCCGGAACTTTTTTGTCTACCGTTTTATTAAGTCTGGTAAAAAACTCATCTATACTATCGTTGATTACGTGCGGATCAAAAGCTGAACTAAAATCTTTTCTAATTTTATCTACTGTATCTTCAGCCACATGCTTCATTTGTGTTTCGTGCGATGTGCTGAACATGCTCTTTACAGCTTCCCCTGATGCTCTAAGACCAGAAGTGGCAGTATTTATAAGGCCTCCTACCAGGGAGTTCACCACTTTACTCTCTAAATAGAAAAGCAGGATAAAAAAAGTTGCCCAAATTACCAATCCTAATGTAATAGCTATTACAGGATTTGCAATAAGTGCAAGATTAATTGCCAGAGCTGTGGCTCCAAATAAGGATAAAACGGTAGTAATTACACTCCAGGCACCAAACCCACTGGTTATCATTGTTCCCGTATCCATCCCATCATCGTCATCATCATCCTTCGTAACATCATGCTTCGTATCGTGCATGTTGTCTTTTCCATTAGGATGATACTTCCCTTTTACATACTGCTTCTTAATATCTCCAATAGCAGTTATTCCCGCTGCTACAGAGAGTGCCGTGAGAATAAATTGAAAACCCATCGCAAGTAATACACCTGCCAGGACAGCTATAAAGAAATTGGGAGTGACAATTGAATCTACGAAATAATAGGTTTCAGTTGTTTCAGGTACCTGTGCATGTGCAGCAATTGCACCTAAACCTAAAAATAAACTCGTACACATTTTCTTTTTCATTTTCCTTTTGATTTTTGTGATTAGTATTAGTCTAATACTAGTTTACAAGATTATAGAAGCAATTGCTACTATTAAAAAGTTAATTAACAATACTTTATCCCCCGGGGAATAGTGATATTAAAGGATTTAACAAAGGTTGATAAGTAATGAATAAAGAATTCACTATAACTGGCAGGCCCTACATAGTTTCCTTATTTTTAAAAAAATTAGACCGTTAAAAGTTGAATTATGAAACAGTATCACGATCTATTACGCCACGTGATGGAAAATGGAAATGAAAAAGGCGACCGTACAGGTACAGGAACAAAGAGTGTTTTTGGCTACCAAATGAGATTTGATCTCCAGGAAGGTTTTCCAATGGTCACCACTAAAAAGTTGCATCTAAAATCTATAGTTTACGAATTACTCTGGTTTCTTAATGGAGACACTAACATTAAATACCTTCAGGACAATGGAGTGAGGATCTGGAATGAATGGGCAGATGAAAATGGAGATCTGGGTCCGGTTTACGGCAGGCAGTGGCGTAACTGGAACAATGAAGATATTGATCAAATAAAAGAAGTCGTGGAAACTTTGAAGAAGAATCCTAACAGCCGCAGGATGATGGTTTCAACATGGAATCCTTCAGCTTTACCAGACACTTCAAAATCTTTTGCTGAAAATGTCGCAAATGATAAAGCCGCACTTCCCCCCTGTCACGCCTTTTTTCAGTTTTATGTAAGTCCGCCGGAAAAAGGTGCAGGAAAAGGTGCAAGACCTAAACTCTCTCTTCAGCTATACCAGCGCAGCGCCGATATTTTTTAGGAGTTCCCTTTAATATTGCGTCCTATGCACTATTAACCATGATGGTAGCACAGGTATGCGATTATGATTATGGAGATTTTATTCATACATTTGGAGACGCACATATTTATAGTAATCATTATGAACAGGTGCAGCTACAGCTTAGCCGGGACCTTCGGCCTTTGCCAAAAATGAAAATTAATCCGGAAGTCAGAGACATCTTCAGCTTTAAGTTTGAAGACTTTGTCCTGGAAGGTTATGAACCTCACCCGCACATAAAAGCACAGGTAGCTGTCTAAAAAACATTTTATTCTTATGAAAGCTTTAAAAGCACTTATCGTATTTTTTATTTTTACAGGAATTTCCTTTGCACAGGATGCAAAGGTGGAGGCTAACAAAGTAACTCAAAAAGAAGTTGCTCCTATTTGGCCGGGTTGTGAGGACAGTAAAGAAACCAAAGACTGTTTCAACTCAAAAATGAATGCCTTTATTAAAGAAAATTTTACTTATTCCCAGGATGCCGATGGTAACTGGGTAAGAGGAAAGTCTACAGTTTCATTTACTGTAGATGAAGAAGGAAAGATTATAAATGTTGAAACTGAAGGACCGGAGGCTATTGTTAATAAGGAAGTGGAAAGAGTTGTAAAATCCTTTCCAAAGCTAAAGCCCGGATTGCGTGGTGATACTCCCGTTACTATAAATTATACTATGTCCTTTAATTTTTAGTAAAGTATTAGAGACATTAAAAGGCTCTTCCTTTAAAGGGAGGGCTTTTTTTGTTAGAGGTGTATTAAACTCACAGTTTCTTCTTTTAACGCCTCCTTAACTCCTGTGGATTAAAGTGATTCTTAAAAAAGCGTAACTTTGGAAATAGCCAATTGCTTTCCTTTTATGATCTCACAGGAAGACCTTAAATCCCTTTTCACCCAAACAAGGGCAGATACCGAAAAAATTTGTTCCTATTTGGAAACGGAAGATTATGTTGTACAACCCATAGTAGATGTTTCCCCTCCCAAGTGGCACCTTGGACATACTACATGGTTCTTTGAAGAATTTATTCTGAAAAAATACCGGAAGAATTACAAGTTGTTTGATGAGCATTCCGCTTATGTGTTTAACAGTTACTACGAAAGTGTAGGAGACAAGGTCGTTCGCACAGATCGCGGAAATCTTTCCCGGCCTACAGTAGCCTGGGTTTATGAATACCGGGAATATGTAACAAAAGAAATCCTGGCCTTTTTTCACGATACTTATTTTGACCGGGAAATGATGGAAGTATTGGAAATTGGTTGCCATCACGAGAAACAACATCAGGAACTTTTACTTACCGATATTAAATTTATCCTGGGGAATAACCCTCTCTTACCAGAATATAACCTCACCTTCAGGGAAAATGAAATTGAAGAGGCACCACAGGAATGGATAAAAATAGAGGAAGGAGTTTATCAAATCGGTCATTCCTCAAATGACTTTAGCTACGATAATGAATTGGGTGCTCATAAAGTTTACCTGGGGGAGTATCAAATTTCGCATAAACTTGTTACTAACGGGGAATATTTGGAATTTATAAATGCAGGTGGCTATGATAATGTGCTGCTCTGGCACGCCGAAGGTTGGGATTGGAAAAATATAAATAATATTCAAACTCCCCTCTACTGGCATAAAATAAATAAACAGTGGCATCACTACACTTTGCAGGGGCTAAAAATTTTAAATCCCGATGCCCCGCTATGTCATGTTTCCTATTATGAAGCTTTTGCCTTTACCCAGTGGAAGAAAATGAGATTGCCTACAGAATTTGAGTGGGAAATTGCGAGCAAAAATTTTAAATGGGGAAAGCGCTGGGAATGGACAGAGAGTGCTTATTCTCCCTACCCAGGCTTTAAAACTGCCGAAGGAGCGTTGGGAGAATATAACGGAAAATTTATGGTGAATCAAAAAGTTTTAAGAGGGGGTTCTGTAGCAACATCTCCAAACCATACCCGCCACACCTACCGTAATTTTTTTCAGCCGCCCTTAAGATGGCAGTTTACTGGAATTAGGCTTGCCAGGTAATCCCGAAAGAATTATGAAAAACAAATCAACAACCTCCTTTGAAGAGGCTTATAAAAAGGACGTATATCTCGGGTTAACCAGTTATCCAAAATATCTTTTATCTAAATATATCTATGATAAAGATGGAGATAAGCTCTTTCAAAAGATCATGGATCTTCCGGAATATTATTTAACTGAATGCGAATTTAATATTCTGGAACAACACAAAGCGCAGATTTCTGAAACATTTGTCTCCCCCGATGGTTTTGACCTTATCGAGTTGGGAGCCGGAGACGGAAAAAAAACTAAAATTCTGCTGAAATACCTTAGCGATAAAAAAGCCCAATTCAAATATCTTCCAATAGATATAAGTGAAAATGCCCTTCAGGAATTAGAAGCTTCGGTCCATAAGGAAATCCCTGAAGTTGATATAAAAATTCAGCAGGGAACTTACTTAGAGACTCTTGAAAGACTGGCGGAATATAATTCCCGAAAAAAAGTGATTATGGTGCTGGGCTCCAATATTGGAAATTTACTGCACAAAGATGCCATCCAGTTTTTAAAAAAAATACGCTCAGCAATGAGTCCTAATGATATGCTGTTTATGGGATTTGATCAAAAGAAAAATCCCCAAACTATATTGAATGCATACAATGACCCACAGGGAGTAACTGCAGCTTTTAACAAAAATGGCTTAATGCGGATCAACAGGGAACTCCGCGGAAATTTTAATCCAGATAATTTCCTGCATTGGGAAACCTATGATCCCGAAACAGGAACTGCAAGAAGTTTTCTGGTTAGTACCAAAGAACAACAGGTGACCGTGGGAGACCTTGAACTGGAGGTTCATTTTGAGCAATGGGAAACCATTCATACCGAAATTTCTCAAAAATACGATGACCACGTGGTGAATTGGCTCGCAAAAGAAGCAGGCTTAAAAGTCACAGAAGCTTTTTCTGACGATAAAAATTATTACAAGAATTATATCTTCAGAATAGAGGGAGATCTTTAAACTTAAAACAGAAATTATGAAGGCATTATGGAATGGAAAAATACTGGCTGAAAGTGAAAACACAAAAATTGTTGAAAATAATCACTATTTCCCACCGGAATCAATCAAAGAAGAATTTTTCAAAGATAGTTCTACACACACCAGGTGCCCCTGGAAGGGAAAAGCATCTTATTACACAATAGAAGTAGATGGTAAGTTGAACGAAGATGCCGCCTGGTATTACCCCGAAGCCAGTAAAGCGGCAAAACCCATTGAAAATTATATCGCCTTTTGAAAAGGTGTGGAAATTACTAATTAAGAGAATTTAAAATCAGAATAAAATTTCACTTTAATGCTTTAAGAAGGCATTCCAACTCCTCCTCGTTATTGAAGTAGTGAAAACTTACCCTTATCCCCTCACCTCTTTGAGAGCAAATAATGTCTTTTCCTCTTAACTTGTTATAAAGTTTGTCGTCTCCTGTAATATTAAAAATAGGAGAATGTTTCTCTCGCTTTATTACCCTCTCCTCCAGCAGTTTTAATTTTATAAATTCTTCTTTCGCCAAATCTGCAAGATTTGCGACCCGACTTTCCACAACATCCATTCCGACTCTTTGAAGAAGATCCAATGCTATTTTTAGGCTGCCAAAGTTAAGCGTATCCTGATGCCCGGGTTCAAACTTACCTATAAAATTTCCTTCGTGAGCTTTATATTTTCCCTGCAGGGAGTTAAATCCTGAACTTTTGGGAGCAATTTTTTCGGCTGCAGTTTCATTGAAAAGAATGAAGGCATTTCCATATCCTCCATTAAGCCATTTGTAAGTACTGGCAGTTACTACATCGAGGCCTGAGGCATCAAAGTCAAATTTTTCGGTACCTAAATACTGCGTACCGTCCGCTATGAAGAGCACATCGGGATTTTCTCTTTTTAATTCTGAAAGAAATTCAAAAGAAAGTTTTATTCCGCTTATGTATTGCACTATACTAAAAGCAAAAACATCAGGCTTGTATTGTTGAAAAGCATTTTTAATATTACTTTCAAGTTGCCCGTCAATAACAGCGGTACAAACCTGAAAATTTCGCGAGCTCACTGCCCAATTGATGGAAGGATAATCATTTTCCAAAAGGAGAACTTTTTTTGACCTGTCCAACCCTTCAAGCAATGTATTGAAACCATAGGAGAAATTTGGGACCAGAGCAACTCTATTGGGTGCACAATTGAAAAATTTGCCTACCCCTTCCCTCACTCCCGCAAGTATCTTCCCCTGCTTTTCTTTTAATATGCTTCCCGAAACCAGGAAATCCAGGTCGTGTTCCTGTCGGAAATCAAAAACTTCTTCAGACAGGAGTCCTGAAGCAGCAGTATTTAAATAGGTATATTGTTCCAGTACAGGAAAGGGTTTTCTTAAATTCTTCATAAGCATTTTAACATTGGAGTAAAAAAACTCTAAATTTGAAACTACACTAAAGTACTTCTTATTATGTTTTCCAAAAAGAAAAACACCTCCAAACTCGATCTGGAACAGAGAGAACTTTACGAAAACGCCAGGAAAAGGACCCTCCAAAAAAAGAGACTGTTTCAACATTTTGTAATATTTCTTGTAGGTGCAGTTCTATTAATAATTCTGAATGTTGTTATAGGTTATAAAGAAGAATTTATGCCCCTGGGGTACAACTGGTTCGTATGGGCCATTCTCATCTGGACCTTTTTCTTTTTAATCCACCTGATTAATGTTTTTGTTACAAGCAGCCTGATGGGTAAAGAATGGGAACAACGCCAAATGGAAAAGCTGGTACAAAAACAGAGAGACCGTATAAGGGAAATGGAGCAACAGGTTCAACGAGACCACCCGCTTCCATCTGAAAAAAAATACGATGAGCGGATAAGAATACGGGATGAAAATTCCCAGAATCCGGACAAACCTCTTAATCACTAATTATGCTCACCATCATTGCAGCTGCAGGAGAAAATAATGCCCTTGGAAAAGATAACGGCCTGGTATGGCATTTGCCCGATGATTTTAAACGTTTTAAAAAGCTCACCTCCGGCCATCATATAATCATGGGAAGAAAAACCTTCGATTCTTTTCCGCAGCCCCTGCCAAACCGGACTCATGTTGTTGTCACCCGGAAAGAAAACTGGAATAAAGCAGGCATTGTGGTAGTTCACTCCCTGGAAAGGGCGGTAGAACTCACAGCTGAAGATCCGCAGCCTTTTATTATTGGGGGTGGGGAAATTTATAAGCAATCTATGGACGTTGCGAACAGGATTGAACTTACCCGGGTACACGGAACTTTTGAAGCAGATACTTTTTTTCCCGAAATAGATGATAAAAAATGGAAACTGGTAGCTGAAGAATTTCATGAGAAAGATGAGAAGCACCAATACGCCTTCACTTATTTAACTTATGAAAGAGCGTGATGGCTATCCCTGGGTTTTAGACGAGATAGCAGGCAGGAACAACTTTGAGATTCTTAGAGCTTCCACTTTAGCAGGTGGGGATATTAATGAGGTATTTCAAATTACTACAGCAGCGGGAGAAAAATTTGCAGTAAAACTGAATGATCCCGTTAAATATCCCGGAATGTTTCTGGCAGAAAAAACCGGACTTGAAGCATTGCGGGAAACAAAGATCTTTACCGTTCCAAAGGTATTGGCCACAGGAGTGATAGAAAACAAGGCTTACCTCCTACTCCAGTACATAAATAGCACTTCCCCTGTTGAAGATTTCTGGAACGTCTTCGGAAAAAAGCTGGCAGATCTTCATAAGAAAACTAATCACCTCTTCGGATTTGATACTGATAATTATATTGGCAGCCTTCCGCAGAAAAACGGGCACTGCAGTACGGCTTCAGAATTTTACATTAGCCAACGATTAGAACCTCAATTTCGACTGGCTAAGTCAAAAGGTTTTAAGCTGGGTAAGACAACAGCCCTTTTTAATTATTGTTTAGAAGTTATTCCCGATGAACCCCCCTCTCTTATTCACGGAGATCTTTGGAGTGGGAACTACCTCGCAGATTCCGAAGGGCAACCCGGCCTCATAGATCCTGCGGTTTCCTATGCACCCCGGGAATTAGACCTGGCTATGATGAAGCTCTTTGGAGGTTTTAGTCCGGCTGCTTTTGAGAGCTATAATTTTCATTTTCCGCTGCAAAAGGATTGGGAAAAGCGAATACCATTGTGGCAGCTATACTACCTACTTGTCCATCTTAATATTTTTGGCGCAGGCTACCTCGCCAGAGTAACTTCCATAATTGACCGATACAGCTAATTTTACACATATTAACACTAACTAATTATCTTTTAGCAATTTATTAGCGGTAAACTTTTTAGCAGCTTGGTACATTGTAAAAAAACAAAAAAGTTATGAGTACCGAAAATTTAGCCAGCAGAGATGCCCTTAAAAAAATGACAGATCTAGTGGATGACATAAAATTTGCCATGTTGCTTACTGCTCTCGATACCCAGCCTATAAGTGCAATCCCTATGACCACTAAAAAGGTCGATGAGGCAGGAAACATTTGGTTCCTAAGTGGTCTTAACAGTGAACATAATGCGAATATTGTTAGAAGTTCCAATGTGCAGTTGCTGTATAGTGATCCATCTGATATGGAATTTATAAGTATCTACGGAGAAGCCAGTGTGGTAACAGATAAAAGTATTCTAGAGGAACTTTATAATAAAAAGGATGATGCCTGGTTTACAGGAGTTGATGATCCAAATCTCACAGCTTTAAAAATCACACCTAAAGAAGCTTACTACTGGGACACAAAAGAAAATAAATATATCAGCCTTTTTAAAATGGGTATATCTGCTATAACTGGCGATAATAAAGATGTAGGTGAAAAAGGAAAATTGAAGTTTTAAAATGGGATTTTTTGCAATCCCAGGACCTTATAGCGCCCTCCCGTTATAAGGTCTTTTTTTTATTACTATTTTTGTGATACTAAAATAAAACTATGAATGCATACATATTTCCCGGGCAGGGAGCACAATTTTCAGGAATGGGACTTGATCTTTACGAGAAGTACCCCGAAGCCCAAAAACTCTTTGAGCGGGCGAATGATATTTTAGATTTTCATATAACAGATATAATGTTTGAAGGATCTGCCGAGGATCTCAAACAAACCAAAGTTACCCAACTTAGCCGTATTTCTTCATTCGGTAATATTGAGCAAAGTGCTTGGCAACTCCTTTAAACCCGATATGGTAGCCGGACATTCTTTAGGAGAAATTTCTGCTTTGGTTGCTAATAATACGCTTTCTTTTGAATCCGGCTTAAGGCTGGTTTACCAGCGGGCCTTGGCCATGCAGGAAGCTTGTGAACTGGAGCCCTCTACAATGGCGGCAGTTCTGGGACTGGAAGATTCCACTGTAGAATCTATCTGCGCCAAGGTCGATGGTGTGGTGGTAGCTGCCAATTATAATTGTCCCGGGCAGTTGGTAATTTCGGGTAGTGTGGCTGCTGTAGATAAAGCTTGTGAACTGCTTAAGGAAAATGGCGCCAAGCGGGCAATGGTTTTACTAGGTAGGAGGAGCTTTTCATTCTCCTTTAATGGAACCTGCCCGGAAAAAACTCGCTGAGGCTATTGAGGCAACCGAATTTAAAAGACCTATTTGTCCTGTTTACCAGAACGTCACGACCTTTGCTGTGACAGATCCTGAGGAAATTCAAAAAAAACCTTGTCTTTCAATTGACGGCACCTGTAAAATGGACTCAGTCTGTTCAAAATATGATAGCTGATGGCGCTACCCATTTTACTGAAGTTGGACCCGGAAAAGTTTTACAGGGACTGGTTAAAAAAATTGACAGAAGTGCAGAAGTAACTTCAGCTGAAATATAAAGAACTCTCTATAAAAGCAAGAAAATCCTGATCACGTGGTCAGGATTTTTTGTTTTACACTATCTCAGCCAAGCTTTACTTGCTCTTATACACTTCAGCCTCTTTCATAACAAATACAACTTCCTCCCGGGTTTTCAATGTTTTTAGTAGGAACTTCTTAGCAATTAATTATTTATGAATTTAATGACACTGCTGGTTATGAACTCTATTTGATCATCCTCCAGTTCGGTATGCATGGGCAGGGAAATCACTTCTTTTACCAGTAGATTTGTAACCGGAAAATCAGCTTCGTTATATCGGGAATCCTGATAAGCTTTTTGACTATGAAGTGGAATTGGATAATAAACTCCACATGGAATTCCTTTTTCATTTAAATGCTTCACCAGGGCGTCCCGCTTTCCATTGGTAATCTTTAGGGTATATTGATGATAAACGTGAGTATCACATTCTCCTTCTCTATATGGAATTACAATATTTTCCTGTCCCTCGAATGCCTGATCGTATTTTCTCGCTGCTTCCTTCCTGGCTTCGTTATATAGATCCAGCTTTGGCAACTTTGCTCTTAATACTGCTGCCTGCATACTATCCAGGCGCGAATTAACTCCAACCACATCGTGGTGATAGCGTTCATACATTCCATGATTTACAATTCCTCTTAGAGTATGAGCCAATTTATCGTCATTAGTAAAAATAGCACCGCCATCTCCAAAGCAACCTAAATTTTTGGATGGAAAGAATGATGTGGAAGCAACGTGGCCAATTGTACCTGTTTTATAGGTTTTCGCTTCGCGGGAATGAAAATTAGCTCCAATTGCCTGCGCATTGTCTTCTATAACATAAAGATCGTGCTCTTTGGCAATTTCCATAATTGAATCCATATTTGCAGTTTGCCCGAAAAGGTGAACTGGTACGATCGCTTTAGTTTTAGGAGTGATTGCTTTTCTTATTGCTTCGGGATCTATGTTAAAAGTATCAGGTTCCACATCTACTAAAACAGGAGTAAGTTGCAAAAGAGCTATTACTTCTACAGTTGCTGCAAAAGTGAAATCGGCAGTTATTACCTCATCACCCGGTTTAAGATCGAGCCCCATCATTGCAATTTGAAGAGCATCTGTACCGTTGGCGCAAGGAATTACGTGTTTCACATCGAGATATTCCTCCAGTTCCTTTTGGAATTTTTGAACTTCTGGCCCATTAATAAAGGCAGAAGTCTGCATGATCTCTTCCAGAGAGGTATTGATTTGATCTTTTATATGCTCATATTGACCCTGCAGGTCAACCATTTGTAATTTTTTCATGAAGTTTTTATTGTAGTACCACGAAAATACAAAATATCGGCCCCATCTCATGCGTATTTTATGGAAAGAGGTATTTTAGCGGTATAAAATAAGGTTTGGAAACATTATACAATATATCATCCTATTTAATTAAAAATATCCTCCCGGTCACGGGTCTATTTAGTGATAAGATGAAAAAATTTATTGATGGACGAAAAGAAACATTTTCGATACTTCAACAAAAAATTGACCCTCTTGATAAAGTAGTGTGGTTCCATGTTGCATCCCTGGGGGAATATGAACAGGGGCTACCAATAATTGAAACGGTAAAAGAATTATTCCCATCGCATAAGATTGTCATTAGCTTTTTTTCACCCTCAGGATATGAAAATAAAAAGAACTCGACTTTTGCCGATGCCGTCGTGTATCTTCCCCTGGACACACCTTCTAATGCTGCAAAGTTTTTAAATTTTGTACATCCTGATCTTGCCCTGTTTATAAAATATGACTTTTGGCCCAATTACCTAAAAGAACTGCAGAACCGGAATATTCCTTCTCTTCTAATTTCCGGGGGGTTCAGAAAAGATCAGCTTTTCTTTAAATCCTATGGAGACTGGATGAGGAAACCCCTTAAAACTTTCGAGTATTTTTTTGTTCAGAACGAACAATCTTTAGAGCTATTGAAATCAATAGGAATTGAAAATGTCACAGTAAGTGGGGATACAAGATTTGACCGCGTCTCACGGCAGTTAAAACAGAACAACAAGCTGGCTTTTATTGAAGAATTCCTGAATAATAAGGAATGTATAGTAGCGGGAAGTACCTGGCCTGAAGATGATATCCTGATGCAGAATTTCATAAACGAAGCTCCTTCTACAGTAAAATTTATAGTCGCACCTCACGAGATAAAGCCTGAGAAGATAAGAAAGCTGAAAAATAGTTTCTCTAAAAGGGCCATTCTTTTTACAGAAAAGGAAGATGCGCAGCTAAGTGACTATGAAATATTGATCCTTGACACCATTGGCCTGTTAACAAAGGTTTACAGTTATGCCGATATTGCTTATGTGGGAGGGGCCGCAGGTAAAACGGGTCTTCACAACATTTTGGAGCCAGCAACTTTTGGTGTCCCGATAGTAACAGGAAGCAATATTGAAAATTTCCCGGAAGCGATACAGCTACAGAAGATAGCTAAGCCTTTATACTGTTCAGAATTCCCGGGAATTTGATACCATCTTCTCAAAACTACTTAAAGACGGTGATTTTAGAAGGAAAACCGGAATAATTAGCGGGCATTTTATAAATAAGAATACAGGAGCAACTGAAGTTGTCCGACAGTACTTAATAGAAAATCACGTTAAATTTTCTTAATTTTTCACTTAATTTTTAAAAATTTGTACAATTTATCCTAAAGTCCTCCCAAAATTAATTTAGGAATTCATTATTGTAGTAATTTCGATCTATAGAAATCATAAAATCATGATTATGAAACGATTCATTTTAATGACATCACTAATCTTCTTTTCCTCTATGACTTTGTTTTCCTGTAGGGAAAGTGAGAAAGAGACTGTGGTGCGTGAAGTAGAAGTTGAAAAAGTTGAAGAAAAGGTTGAACCTCAAGAAACCGAAGAGAAAAAAGGAATTCTCGAAAGGACCGGGGAAAGAGTGGACAACGAAGTTAATGAAGAAATAGACGAAGAAATAGATAGAATTGGAGATGACACTTAATCTTCAAGAAGTTTTAATTTTTAATTTTTGTTAAGTCAAAAAGTTTAACCGCTAAAAACAAAAGATCATGAAAAAATCCCTTTTAATACTGGTAGCAGCTTTTACATTTAGTGCTTTCTTTACCTCTTGTAGAGAAAATGAAACCAGAACAGAAGAAGTTGAAGTTACTGATGATTTTGATAATACTGAAGAGGAAATAGAAGACGCTGCAGAAGATGTTGGTAACTCTATTGAAGAAGGAGCCAATGAAGTTGAGCAGGAACTTGAAGGAAACGACGATTTATAATCGTATATTAATACCGCCGGAAGGCAGAATTCTACAAATAACCACTAAATACTAAAATTATGAAGAAACTAGTTTTATTCCTCGCTCTTACTTTTACAACCAGCATGGTCTTTACTTCATGTAGAGACGATCGCTCTGGAGTTGAAAGAGCTGCAGATGATGCTTAGGTGACGCTATTGAAGAAGCTTAGTGACGAACTGGATTAACAATCCAACTCAACTAAAACTTAAAAGATCCATTCCTAACCAGTCTGGATCTTTTTTAATGTTTTAAGGTTTTGAACTCACTCTTCAATTCCTCCATAGATTGCTGAAGTTGCCTTAGCAAACCATTTTCTGAAGTAGCATCAACACTGAATGTAAGTTTGCTGTTTACCTGCCATATTTCCTGAATATCACTCACAAGAATTTCCACAGGCGGGTATTCTTCATTTATAGAAACCAACAGCATTTTATAAGGATCTTCAAGCCTCTGAATCTTTTTTACCAGAACCGAATCATAAAGAACCACAACATAAATTTTATTATTATTTACTTCAGAAACACTTGGAACAGCTTTCCCCAGGACCCATTCTCCCGGACTAAGATTGGGCAACATACTATCTCCCTCAACCTGGAAACCGCGGTAAGTGGCATTTCTATATTCCGGAAGTGGAATATCAAATGCAGGTAATTGCTGGTACCATTCCACATCCTGAACATTGTGAGGATAACCCGCAGCAGCTTTTTGGTTTACGAGAATTATATTCTCTTCCTCCCCACTGTTTACAGTAACCACTTTAGGACTAACATCCCCTTTATTAACGGGTAAATATTTTTGGCTGCTGTCTCCAAACAGCCACAGAGGATTCACTCCAAATTGCCTCAAAAGTTCTGCCACCACTTTTCCCGAAAGTTTAGTGCGGCCTCTTTCAATATCTGCCGTAGAGTTTTTAATGCCTAAGACTTCAGCAAATTCTGCCTGGGTGAAATTGTGATCGTCACGAATTTCTTTAAATCGCTTTACTTCTAGTGTTACATCTGTTCCCATAAACAAATATAATTAATTATGGAATATATCCACCGTAAAATATGGAATTTTTCCATTGTAAAGTGCCGCCTCGTTTGTTTTACTGAAAACAAATAATAGGAAAATTCAAGAGTAATCAGCTGATTAATAAATATTTATCTAACTAAATCTATTTATAATTTGAAAAAATGTCAAAATCCCCAAAAATTAAGTGTAAGTTTTGTAACCTTTTACCTACTCTTTACGTACAATAGGTACAAGAGCTATTCATAATAAAAAATCCAAGGAGAAGATAGATGAGACAACTTAAAATTACGAAGCAGGTAACTAACCGTGAAACTGCCTCGCTGGATAAGTATTTGCAAGAAATTGGTAAAGTTGATTTAATTACCGCCGATGAAGAGGTGGAATTGGCACAACGAATAAAAGCGGGTGATGACCGTGCTTTGGAAAAATTGACCAAAGCTAATTTACGTTTTGTGGTTTCGGTTGCAAAACAATATCAAAACCAGGGTTTAACCCTTCCCGATTTAATTAATGAAGGAAATTTAGGACTTATTAAAGCCGCAAAACGTTTTGACGAAACTCGTGGTTTTAAATTTATTTCTTACGCTGTATGGTGGATTCGCCAGTCTATTTTACAGGCATTGGCCGAACAATCCCGTATTGTACGTTTACCTCTAAACAAAATTGGTTCTATTAACAAGATCAACAAAACTTTTGCTTTTCTTGAACAATCTCACGAGCGCCCGCCAAGTGCAGAAGAAATTGCAAAGGAATTGGATATGACAATAAATGATGTTAAGGAATCTATGAAAAATTCCGGGCGTCACGTATCTATGGATGCTCCCCTGGTAGAAGGTGAAGATTCAAACCTTTATGATGTATTAAGGAGTGGGGAATCTCCCAATCCTGATAGGGAATTATTACACGAATCTCTTAGGACCGAAATTGAAAGAGCTCTTGAAACATTAACTCCAAGAGAAGCAGATGTTATTAGGTTATATTTTGGCCTTGGTGATCAACATCCTATGACTTTGGAAGAAATTGGCGAGACTTTTGATCTAACCAGGGAGAGAGTTCGTCAAATAAAAGAAAAAGCAATTAGAAGATTGAAACATACCTCCAGAAGTAAGATCCTTAAAACTTACTTAGGATAATATTTAAGATGACAACAGTTTAGTGCCGGAGTGATGACTTAGTGCAGAAATAACTGTTCGTTTTTTGATTGATGAATGACCCCGGAGTGATGACCGGGGTTTTTTCATGGCATATTTTTAGAATTTGTTTGCTTTAGATGCTTCTAAATACCTGTTCCTTATCCTATATCTTAGGGTTTTTAGCTTTTTATACGCACGCTCTATAAATTTGTGTTAATCTGTCCCCTACTCTCCGGGATTGATCCTATTTCTGCTTAAATTCATACGAAGTACCCTGAGTGAAAAGAAAAAGAAAAATATATGGATCAACAGAAAAGAATTTTAGTCGCAGGAGCATCCGGAGCACTGGGAATGGAGATTGTGAAATTACTGAAAAAGCAGGAGGTGCCTGTAAGAGTATTAACCCGATCAAATGAAGGAGTTTCCAAACTTGCTCCCTATACAAAAGATGTCTGGAAAGGTGATGCTTCCGAAGAAAGTCCTGAGCTCACAGGAATTACAAAAGATGTTCATACAGTAGTCTCTTCCCTTGGGAAAAGTGTAAGCCTCTTTTCTCCTAACGATTCATCTTTTTTTGAAAGTGATTACATCGCCAACAAGAGTATTTTAGATGACGCCGTAAAGAACAAGGTGAAGCGTTTTATATATGTTTCTATTAAAGGGGCCGATGTGGAAGAGGATTACAGCATTGCAAAGGCTCATAAAATGTTCGAAAACGAATTAAAAGCATCAGGATTGGATTATACAATTATTCGACCTGTAGGATTTTTTTCGGGTTTAAATGACCTTGCTATCATGGCAAAAAGAAAAGTGATCCCTGTCATAGGAGATGGACAGGCAAAAACAAATAGTATTCACCATCAGGATTTAGCTGAAGTTGTAGTATCCTATATCGAAAGCGGACCACAAATGATTGAAGTTGGAGGGCCTCTGGTTCATACCCGATTGGAAATGGCTGAAATGATTAAAGAGAAAATTGGCGGACAGATAATTAAAGTTCCAAAAACAATTGCCCAGATGGGTGCCGATATTCCGAAAATATTTAGTGAAGGGACTCACGATAAACTGGACTACTTTACCTATATCACCACAAACGATATGATAGGAGAGAAAAACGGATCAGTCACTTTCGAAGAATACTTAAGGACTCTTGATTTAAAACGATTGCCATAATGCCGGAAACATACGATGCAATTATTACAGGAAGCGGATCAAACGGACTGGCAGCAGCCATATATTTACAGCAAAAGGGAATAAATACAGCAATTTTTGAACAGGCTTCAACTCCCGGAGGATCTACAAGAACTCAGGAATTGAGCCTGCCAGGTTTTAAACACGACGTAGGCTCGGCCATTCTTCCTATGGGATATGCCTCGCCTTTTTTAAGAACCTTGCCTTTAACAGATTTTGGACTGGAATGGATCTTTCCTGAAATACCCTATTCTCACCCCTTTGATGATGGCACTGCCATTGCTTGTTACAGGGATATTAAGGAAACTGCTGCACAATTGGGAGAAGATGGGAAAGCCTATGAGGATTTGTTTACACCAATTGTGACGAACTGGAATAAACTGGAAGAAAATTTACTTGGACCGCTCGGCTTTCCCGATCATCCCCTGGAGTTTATGAAATTTGGCTTAAAAGCTATTCCTTCTGCCCGGTTGTTGGCAGATCATTATTTCAAAAATGAAAAATCAAAAGTTTTCTTTTATGGATCTGCTGCTCACAGCACTTTACCCCTTACAAATATAGCATCAGCCTCATTTGGCCTGGTATTAACAACCATGGCTCATCGTTACGGCTGGCCCTTTCCTAAAGGAGGAGCTCAAAGTTTTACAAATGCCTTACTGGCGTATTACCGTTCCCTGGGAGGAGAAGTGTTCTTAAATAAGAATATTACGCATCTGGAACAATTACCCAAAGCCAAGGCTTACCTCTTTGATGTTACCCCAAAGCAGCTTCTCAAAATTGAAGGTTTTAATTTTACAGATCTCTACAGGACGAGGATGAAAAATTTCAATTATGGTGCAGGTGTCTTTAAAATGGACTGGGCGCTAAGTGATCCAATTCCTTTTACCAATGAAAAGTGCCGAAGATCGGGAACAGTCCATATCGGGTTTTCAAAAGAAGAAATAGAAGAATCAGAAAAAACCATTCATCAAAAAAATATGACTGATACACCTTATGTATTAGTTGCTCAACATAGTAATTTTGATGATAGCCGCGCTCCTGAAGGAAAATATACTGCCTGGGCATATTGTCACGTCCCCAACGGAAGTATAAAAGATTATTCTGCCATTATAGAAAATCAAATTGAACGCGCGGCGCCAGGATTTAAAGAAACTATCCTGGCAAGGTCCACAATGAATTCGGTAGAATTACAGCAATGGAATCCTAATATAGTAGGAGGAGATATTAATGGAGGGAGACAGGACATTACCCAACTCTTCACAAGACCCATTGTCAAAATATCCCCCTACTCCACACCCGATCCACGAGTTTATATTTGTTCATCCTCTACTCCTCCCGGGGGGCGGTGTCCATGGGATGTGTGGGTTTAATGCAGCCAAAAAAGTAGTTTCTGATCATTTTTAAAACTAACTCAATACCTTTTTTAATGAGATACACAATATGCTATGTAAGTACTGCCATAGAGAATTTAGAGCAGGAAAAATTAGAACAACTTCTCCAAAAGTGGAAAGAAAAGAATAATGATGAAGGATTTAAAGGAATATTGTTATATTCTGAAGGAAATTTTTTTCAGGTACTGGAGGGAGAAAAACGACAGCTTCTGGAGCTTTTTGAGAACATAAGGAAAGACAAAAGACATCACTCGGTTATTCAAATCCTGGGAAAAGAAATAGACCAAACTGGATACGACGGGTATGATGCTGATTTTGTTACTGAAAAAAATAAATACAGCCGGGAAGCTATGGAAAGGTATTACAAACCTTTAGATGGGATGGATGTCCAAACCAAGGAAGTGGCAAAAAGGATGCTGGACGTTTTTATAGAAACCTCCAAATAAGTTTTCTTATTTTTGCAGCATTCAAAAAATAAATAATGAAGCCAAAACTTATTGCCCCATCTGTTCTTGCTGCAGATTTTGCTAATTTGCAAAGAGATATTGAAATGATTAACTCCAGTGAAGCAGACTGGTTTCATATTGATATCATGGATGGAGTTTTTGTTCCCAATATTTCCTTTGGGATGCCCGTACTCCAGGCAATACAGAAACACGCAAAAAAAACTATCGATGTTCATTTAATGATTGTGGAGCCGGATAGGTATATTAAAGAGTTTGCAGCATTGGGTGCCAATAATCTTACTGTTCACTATGAAGCCAGCACACACCTGCATAGAACTTTGCAGGCGATTAAGGCAGAAGGAATGAAAGCGGGAGTAGCCATTAATCCACATACACGTGTAAATCTTCTAGAGGACGTTATAAAAGATATTGATCTGGTATGTATTATGAGTGTCAATCCCGGGTTTGGAGGACAAAGCTTTATAGAAAATACTTACTCAAAAATTCAACGATTAAAGGAAATTATAGTTAATAATAATGCCACTACTCTCATTGAAATTGATGGCGGCGTGACTAGCGAGAATGCCGCGCAGCTGGTAAAAGCTTATGCCGATGTACTGGTAGCCGGGAGCTTTGTGTTTAAAGCAGAGGACCAGCCAGGAACGATAAAAGAATTGAAAGAACTTGCAAACAAATAAAGAGCAATACGATTTAATCATCATTGGAGGTGGGCCTATAGGAATTGCCTGTGGCCTTGAAGCTGAAAAAAAGGGATTGTCTTATCTCGTTTTAGAAAAGGGGTGCCTGGTAAATTCCCTGTACCACTACCCTACAAATATGACCTTCTTTTCAACTTCAGAAAAGCTGGAACTGGATAATATTCCCTTTATCAGCAATAATCCGAAGCCAAGAAAAGCGGAAGCATTAGAATATTATCGGAGAATAGCTACTTCCAATAATGTGAAAATCAATTTATTTGAGAAAGTCCTTTCAGTAGAGACTTCAAAAGAAAATCAACACACAGTTATTACTACGAAAGAAAGGTATTCCACCCTTAAAATTATTGTAGCTACTGGTTTTTATGACATTCCTAATTACCTGAATATCCCGGGAGAAGAGCTTCCCAAGGTTGCACATTATTACAATGATCCTCATTATTATGCTACTCAAAAAACTGTGGTTGTTGGAGCAAGCAATTCAGCTGTAGACGCTGCTTTGGAAATCTACAGGAAAGGGGGAGAAGTTACGATGATAGTAAGAAAACCGGAAATTGGGGAGAGGGTAAAATATTGGGTGAGACCAGATATAATTAACAGAATTGAAGAAGGAAGTATTAAAGCTTATTTTGGAGCCAGACTGGCTGAAATCAAAGAAGAGGAAGTAATAATAGAAACTGAAAATGGTACCGATATCCTCCCGAATGATTTCGTCCTGCTCCTAACAGGTTATAGACCTAACTTTCAATTTTTGAAAGATATAGGGATTCATCTTTCCAATGATGCAAGAAAAATTCCTCAATACAATGAAAATACCATGGAAACCAATGTGCCGGGAATCTATTTAGCCGGAGTAATTTGTGGCGGAATGGAAACCCACAAATGGTTTATTGAAAATTCCAGGGTACACGCAAAAATGATCCTGGATGATATTGCCGGAAAAAAGTAATGGCACTTCAGGTAAAACTAAAGTGCCATTTCCCTTCGGGGGTGAATGCGTTTAAATCTTACATTAAAATTACATCTGCATCTCTTGAGGATCTGTTTCGGTTTAATAACTAAGCCATAAAAATGAAGATCGTTTAAATCATTTTTAAAAGAATCTCTTATCCAGGTCTTAGAATTTAAAGAATACTTGTAAACTTTAATTTTTGGGTAAAGAGCGTCTGGTGAATTATCTTCCACTCCTATTTCAATCGTTTTCGTCTCTTTATCATAACACACGAATTTCGCCAGGAAATTGTGCTTTATCAAATCAACAAATCCTTCAGGAAGTTCCTCGCATCGCTTGCATTCCTTAAGAAAATCATCTGCCAGTTGATCAATGGCAGCTTTAATTTCAGTTTGTTTATAGTAGGTTGTCATATCAAATAATTTTTATAAAAGTAAATTTAGGGCATCATTAAGCACTTCAATTTTTTTTATAGGTTGTTTAACTCAATAGCTTAACAATTTCCAAAATTTCCTGCTCTTTCTGCTGTCCTTAACCTCTTCTTAAAGTTTCCATAAATGTTGATCTAATTCATTTATACCGCAGCTACTTCAGGAGGAAAAAAAATAACTATATTCATAGCTCCCAATTGGCAGGTACTCTAAAATGCGGTATGTCGATCAAAGTGGTAAACAAATTATAAGAATAATTCAGTATAAAATGCAGTCAAAAATTTTAGCCTGGTCTATTACGGCCGCCCTCGCAGGATTTCTTTTTGGTTTTGACACAGTTGTAATTTCGGGAGCAGATAAAGCTCTACAAACTTTATGGGGTACTTCAGATGCCTTTCACGGTTCCGTAGTCATGGCAATGGCACTGTGGGGAACGGTGATAGGGGCCATTTTTGGAGGATTTCCTACCAACAAATTTGGAAGAAAAAATACACTAATAATTATAGGTGTTTTATATATAGTGTCTGCTGTAGGCTCGGCCCTTGCCAATGATCCTGTCTCGTTTGCAGTATTTAGGTTTGTGGGAGGATTGGGGGTAGGAGCATCTACCATCGCCGCACCCACTTATGTTTCAGAAATTGCCCCGCAAAAATATAGGGGTAGACTGGTTTCTTTGTACCAATTTAATATAGTCCTGGGAATTCTGATTGCTTTCCTATCAAACTATCTTCTGCGGAATACAGGGGAAGAGCCCTGGAGATGGATGTTGGGAGTTGAAGCTATTCCCGCAATCATTTACACCCTGTTCATTTTCATGGTGCCGCGTAGCCCCAGATGGCTTATTTCCAAATCCTGGAATGCCGAAGCTGAAAAAGTTCTTAGGAAAATTCATCCTTCCGCCGATATAGAAGCGAAAATGCTTGAAATAGGCAAACAGTCGGAAACCAATTTTTCCGGAGAACATATTTTCATGAAAAAATACTGGTTCCCGCTCATACTGGCTTTCCTGGTGGCATTTTTCAATCAACTTTCAGGAATAAATGCTTTTCTCTATTATGCCCCCCGCATTTTTGAAGAGGCGGGACTGGGTGAGAGTACCGCTTTGCTTAGTAGCATTGGTATTGGAGTTGTAAACCTGCTGTTCACAATCCTGGGAGTTTTCCTCATTGATAAATTGGGTCGAAAACAACTAATGTTTATAGGCTCAATAGGATATATTATCTCCTTATCCCTGGTGGCAGCCTCATTTTTTCTGAACTGGAGAGGACTTACTGTTCCAATTTTCCTGTTTCTTTTTATCGCAGCGCACGCCATAGGCCAGGGTGCAGTAATTTGGGTTTTTATTTCTGAAATATTCCCGAATCACCTTCGGGCCTCGGGGCAGGCATTTGGATCTTCCACACATTGGTTATTAGCGGCAATCATTCCTTCTCTCATTCCATTTCTTTTCTCAACAGTGGGAGCGGCATCAGTCTTTGCTTTTTTTGCTTTTATGATGGTCCTGCAACTGCTGTTTGTAATTTTCATGATGCCGGAGACCAAAGGAAAATCACTTGAGGAATTAAGTGAAGAACTTTCACCCTCCCAAAGCCGGGAGGCAGCCTCTCATTTATAACAAGGGAAAACTCTCGAAAATAATAACTCTTAGGGTAAGATTGTATACAATTGAGGTAAGGATACAACATAAAGGAAAGCAGATACCTTCTAACTTTGAATACAAATTAAAAAACTTATATATGAAAAAAGGATTTTTAATAGATATGGATGGAGTGATCTATGGAAATGACACCCTCATTCCCGGAGCCGATAAATTCATTGAACAGCTTCAAAAGAAAAAAATACCTTTTCTCTTTATGACCAACAACAGCCAGCGTACTCCTCTCGATACGGTGAATAAGGTGGCAAAAATGCGCATAAAGATCTCAGAAAAAAATGTCTATACCAGTGCAATGGCTACTGCTTCGTTTCTATCTTTTATGGAGCCAAAAGGTTCAGCTTACGTTTTGGGTGAGGGCGGATTAATAACCAGTTTGTCACAGGAGGGATATATCCTTGTCAACAATAATCCCGATTTCGTGGTTGTTGGAGAAGGCAGAAATTTCACCCTGGAAATGGTAAACAATGCTGTAGATATGATCTTATCGGGCTCCAAATTAATTGCAACTAACCTGGATCCAAGTCCAAAGAAATCCGGGTGGACCAATTTGGGAATTAAAGCAGTAGTAGCGATGATAGAAGAGGCCACCTAGAAGAAAGCTTTTTCAGTTGGGAAACCCAGTCCTGTTATGATGCGATCTGCAAGAAAGTATTTGGGACTTGAAGCCAAGGAAACCATCATTATTGGCGATACTATGGATACCGATATTTTAGGAGGAATTCAATTAGGTTACACCACAATTCTCACCCTCTCAGGAGTTTCTAAAAAGGAAAACCTGAATGATTATGCTTTTAAACCTGATATGATTGTAAATTCTGTGGCAGATATTGATCTGGAAAAAGTCTTATCTTTTCAGTCAGCTTAGTATTGCTGAAGATCTTTAACCTAAGAATTGAAAACTATTAAATGGAGATAAAGGCTGTATGCTTTGGGGAAGTACTATGGGATATTTTTCCAGATGAAGAACGAATTGGAGGTGCCCCGTTAAATGTTGCTTCCCGGCTAAGCTCCTGGGGGATCAATGCTGAAATGATCAGCAGCATAGGAAATGATAAGAAAGGAGAAGAAATTCTTGCTTATCTGAAGGGTCAGAAAGTTTTCGTTCAAAATATAACGACGGATCCGGAATATCCTACAGGTAAGGTTCAAGTTACCCTGAGTAAGAGTGGATCGGCAACTTACGAAATTGCGTATCCTTCGGCCTGGGATAAAATTAAACTCACTGATGGAATGCTAAAATCAGTTGAACACGCCAATGCTTTTATCTTTGGAAGTCTTGTTTGTCGTGATGAAGTCAGCCGTGATACCTTATATACACTTCTGGATTCTGCTACTTATAAAGTTTTAGACATAAACCTTCGGCCACCGCACTATGAGCTTGATGTTCTAAATAATTTAATGCAAAAAGCAGATTTTATTAAGTTTAACGATGAGGAATTATTTGAAATAGCCGAAAAGCTTGGCTCCCCATATAATTCCATGGAACAAAATCTTGAATTTATTTCTGAAAAAACAAATACACCTTCCATTTGTATAACAAAAGGCAGCCACGGTGCAGTATTATTAACTGAAGGAACACTGTACTACAACAGCGGTTATAAGGTGAAGGTAAAAGATACGGTTGGCGCCGGAGATTCTTTTCTTGCAACTTTAGTAGCCAAATTATTACAAAAAGAAAACCCTCAAAAAGCTATTGATACCGCCTGTGCTGTGGGAGCACTTGTTGCCAGCCATAAAGGTGCAAACCCGAATTTAACGGAGGAACAGATCAAAAGTTTTATGTTTCCGCTGGAGGGTTCTTAGGTTTAAAGTTCCAAAATTCAACTTTTTTGCGAAAGTAAAGCTTGTTATAACCACGAGCTTAATACCATATTTGGAATTTGGTGCTTGTTATTTGGTATTTGATTCCAGGTCCTTGGGTATTTAAGAACTGGTATAAAAAAGAACAGAGAACTTTTTGTCCTCTGTTCTTTTTCTAATTTACTCCACTAAAGGAACTTCAGAAGAGCTTTGGCAGCTTCTTTTGAAGAAGCGGGATTTTGTCCCGTGATCAATTTTCCATCAATGCGCACGTAAGAACTCCAGTCCTCACCTTTGCTATAGTTCGCTCCCAATTGATTCATTTTATCCTCTACCAGGAACGGCACTACCTCTGTCAGCCCCACAGCTTCTTCTTCGGAATTTGCAAATCCTGTAACGTCCTTCCCTCTTACGAGAGGCTCGTTGTTAGATTTCGTGTTTGCAAGAACACCCGGTGCGTGACATACGAAAGCCATTGGTTTCATATTCCTATAAAAATCCTGAATAAGATCTATGGACTTGAGATCCACGGCAAGGTCCCAAAGTGGCCCGTGCCCTCCCGGATAAAAAACTCCGTCATAATCGGAAGCCTCTATTTCTTCGAGCCTTCTGGTGTTAGCAAGTTTTTGTTTTAGCTCCTCGTCGGAATCAAAGCGTTTAGTCGCTTCTGTTTGTGCATCATCTTTTTCACTTGAAGGGTCTATAGGTGGCTGTCCTCCTTTGGGAGATGCGAGAGTAACCTCCACACCTGCATCTGCAAGCACATAATAGGGAGCAGCAAATTCTTCTACCCAGAATCCGGTTTTTTTACCTGTGTCACCAAGCTCATCGTGAGAGGTTAACACCATTAATACTTTCATAACAATTTTTTAGATTATATAATGACCGGAGAGCTCCGGCTTTTGTCAAAAATAAAATTACTGCCATAGGACTTTGGAAGCAAAGTTTTAATAAAAGTTTGGGTGCAAAGCCTTAGACTTTCCTAAAAAAGAAAAGCCCCGGTTCCCCGGAGCTTTAATTATTATCTGATAATATCAGTATCAGATGTTACTCAACGATGATCTGTTTGTCGTAAGAGTTACCACGATCTGTAGTAAGTTTCAGGATATAAACCCCGCTCATCAAATTCTTACGTTGGAAACCGACTTCCTTTACCTCATGAGCTCTTACGCTACCGGAGAACAATCTGTCTACTTCTCTACCGTTAAAGTCAAATACCCTTAGTACCACAGCAGCATCTTCAATAAGGCTGAATCTTACTCTTGCCTCCTCCCTCACTGGATTTGGAGCAACTGCCATACTTTCAAGTATTTCGACTATTGGTTCTTCACTTGCAGTTACAGAAACTTTCTCTACAACTTCAGCGGTTTTGTTGTTTGCTTTTGGTTTGTGGATGACGATTGAGCCGCTAGCAAGGACTGTTGCGTCATTGGAATTTTCATCAGAAATCCACTGGTTATCGTAAAGAACTACTGAAGAATTGGATTTCCAGATTTTAATCCTGAGCTTATCTATTCCACCACCTCCGGAAATATCACCGTCAATAGCTATTAATAGGAATTTATGAGTACCCGCTCCATTTACAGTTCCAATTCCACGATAGGTTGCTTTTGCACCTGAAATCACAAGGGACATATCATCGTGGGACAAGCTCTTCAAGTGAAGATCTCCTGCCTGGAACTGGAAGTTTGTATTTCCATCCACCTCCGTCATATTATTCTTCCCGGTTTTATACTTCGCATTAAATCCGAAGTTAGCCTTTCCTTCTGCAGCTACCTGAGTACCTTGCATATTACCCGGTAAAGAGTAAATCCAACCACCTCCGGTCACAAACCCACCATTTGGATCGTAAACTGGTAAGTATGCACCAGAACTTGAACATCCACCTCCTGCAACTGCAGTCACTTTGTACACATCGGAAGGCAGATTAGGAACTGTTACAGTAGCTATTCCATTAGTTGCTGTTATAGCGGTATAAGACTGTGCAAATGTTCCTACATTAGTAGTGTTATATTCTGATAAAGTGAATGTTACACTTACTCCTGCTACTGCTTAGTGTTACCTGCGCTGAAAGCGTTGCTGTTGTTCCAAGTTGAACGGGGTTACTGCTTGCACTGGCATCGATGGTTACTCCCTGAATAGTTAATTTTGCCGGAATATAAATAAGTAAATAGTTGCTGCTTAAATTAACGGTACCCTGCGTAATTTCATATTCACCAGCAAGTACTCCTGCTTCTTTTGATAATTCTCCAGAAAATGTATCACTATATACTAAGTTTCCACTTGTTATTTGGAAAGTTAGTATGGGATCCTTCTGACCACAGAAAATACTTTTTGCATCAGCAGTGATCTCAACAGAACGTAGTCCGATAGAAAGATCTGCTGGTACATAGGTCAAAGAATAGTTGCTGTTCAAAGTAACAGTTCCCTGCTGGATCTGGTAACTATCAACATCTTCTCCGGTCACTCTTGTTAACTCACCAGTGAAAGCATCGCTGTAAGCTAAACTTCCTTCTGTGATCTGGTAAGTAAATGCAGGATCAGCATCTCCATAAGTTTTGTTCTTTGCTTCAGCAGTGATCTCAACAGAACGTAGTCCGATGGTAAGATCTGCTGGTACATAGGTCAAAGTATAGTTGCTGTTCAAAGCAACAGTTCCCTGCTGGATCTCATAGTCACCAACAGCGTCTCCGGACTCCCTGGTCAAATCACCAGTGAAAGCATCGCTGTAAGCTAAACTTCCTTCGGTGATCTGGTAGGTAAGTGCTGGATCAGCATCTCCATAAGTTTTGTTCTTTGCATCAGCAGTGATCTCAACAGAACGTAGTCCGATGGTAAGGTCTGCTGGTACATAGGTCAAAGTATAGTTACTGTTCAACGCAACAGTCCCCTGCTGGATCTCATAGTCACCAACAACGTCTCCTGACTCCCTGGTCAAATCACCAGTGAAAGCATCGCTGTAAGCTAAACTTCCTTCGGTGATCTGGTAAGTTAGTGCTGGATCAGCATCTCCGTAAGTTTTGTTCTTTGCATCAGCAGTGATCTCAACAGAACGTAGTCCGATGGTAAGATCTGCTGGCACATAGGTCAAAGTATAGTTACTGTTCAACGCAACAGTCCCCTGCTGGATCTCATAGTCACCAACAGCGTCTCCGGACTCCCTGGTCAAATCACCAGTGAAAACATCGCTGTAAGCTAAACTTCCATCGGTGATCTTGTAAGTAAGTGCTGGATCAGCATCTCCGTAAGTCTTGCTCTTTGCATCAGCAGTGATCTCAACAGAACGCAGTCCGATAGAAAGATCTGCTGGTACATAGGTCAAAGTATAGTTACTGTTCAACGCAACAGTCCCCTGCTGGATCTCATAGTCACCAACAGCGTCTCCGGACTCCCTGGTCAAATCACCAGTGAAAACATCGCTGTAAGCTAAACTTCCTTCTGTAATCTGATAAGTAAGTGCAGGATCATCCTCTCCGTATGTTTTGCTCATTGCATCAGCTGTGATGGTGATTGCTCTTTCAGCAATAGAAAGAGCAGCAGCGGTGTTAGTAATCTCATAGTTAGCAAGAACAGCAGCAGGACTTAAAACTGCGGTAATTGCGTATGGACCTCCAGCAACAGTCTCTCCAGCTACACGACTGTAAGCAGCAGTAACTCCATCAGCAGAAAGGAAACCTGAAAGAGTTCCGGTGAAAGCCGGATCAGCAGAACCGTATTCTTTAATCTTATTAGCAACAACTACCGAAGCTTCTTTCTTAGTAATGCTTAGTGCTCCAGGAGTGTTAGTGATCTCGTAATTTCCAAGTACAGTAGCAGGAGTTAAAGTTGCACTGATTGCGTATGGACCTCCAGCAACAGTCTCTCCATCTACACGACTGTAAGCAGCAGTAACTCCATCAGCAGAAAGGAAACCTGAAAGAGTTCCGGTGAAAGCCGGATCAGCAGAACCATATTCTTTAGTCTGAGCATCTACAACTACGGAAGTAGCTTTCTTATTAACCGTTAAAATTGCAGCACTACTTGTAGTAGTCTTTACAGGATCACAAGCAGATAAAACTACACGATATCTGTAATTACTCATAGCAACTGTAGGCTTCGTAATAGATAAAGTAGTGGAAGTAACACCGCTATAACCTGAAAATGTTTCAATACTTACATCGGTATAATTCACGCCTCCGTTTTTACTTACCTGCCATTTATAGGAATCAACTGTTCCAGAAGCTTCAACTGTAAAAGAGGCATCTTGTCCATAAGTTATAGTTTGATTTGCTGGCTGTTTTGAGGAAGAAATTGAAGGAGCGGTACACGCTAATTCATAATATCCAATAACTCCAAATTTAGGCCCATTTTTTCCCCCACTACCTGTATCTTCTATTTCACCACTATGGTTGGAAGAAATAAAAATATAATTTACACCTTGCAATGTTGTAACCGTTAGAGGATATGTGTATGAAAAGGATTGGTTATTAACGGAAACCGTTGCCGAATGATTTGGAGTAGTAAAGGATGTAGTACCAATTGTTCCACCTAAGCCTGGGTATGTTCCCAATCCACTGAAATTTGAACACCCTCTGGCAAACCACTTGCGGTAAAAACTATTTCACCATCAGTAAAATAAGCCAATCCTTGATATTTTGATTGAACTCCATCCACAATAACAGTAAAAGCCACCCCAAGGTGACGCTCTTCAATCGGGTATTCTATTCTCCAGTTACCATTCGCATCGACAGGAGTACCATGATAGCCGTGATGGTGATCGTGTGCGGGTTCTTCCTCCAGGTGGATGTCGACAGTAGAATCCAGCGTCCATCCTGTACTATGTGATAATAGCTATTTCTCCCGGTGCATAATCAGCTTTGTCTGATGTTACTGTAGGAGTAGGCAACCCAGCATAAGCCTCCATATTGGAACTTGTAATCGTGGTCGTTTCAGTCTGCCCCCACCCCGTCGAGACGAAGAAAAAGCAGCCAATAAAAAAGAGGGTGAATTTTAGAAAATCCCCTCTAAGTAGGTGTAAAGATTCAGCCATACATTAAAAATTAAATAGTTGATATATAGATATTAAAAACGAGCATGCACATTGAACTTATTTGGTGGGGAAGCAGCATAATAGTGTAAAAACAATCTGAGATCTTTGGAGAAGATCGCCAGAATTAGGGGAGGATTTTACAATATCTTTGGATTACTGCAAAGAAGCGAATTAACATTATTTTATTCTTGTTTTTAGAAAACTTTAAGGTTTTTCGAGCAATTGAATTATAATTTCGACAAAGGGCACAAAACATTATAAATCAACAGGAAAGAAGAAGTAATTCCGTAGGAAAGAAGTCAGAATTTTTAAGAATTTGCTGTTTCTGGGACGTACATCTTGAGAATCTAACTGTTCATCCTTTCTTCTTCTCCTGTAACAATTCATCTTCTTGTAAATTCCAATAAATCTAACTGTTAGGAATAAAAAAGGAGAGATAGAGAAGGGATAATTCTTTAAATGTTTTCGGCAAACCTGAAAGAAATCCTAAAGTAATAAACTTCCTTGCCAACCTCCCAGGGAAGATATATCTTATCTACTATCTCTGGAAAGGAAAATGCCCTTTATGAGAACAGTCAAAAATGTAACTATGGAAAATTTAAGCAAAAAAATATATAAGAAAGATTTTGTGAACGCCTTCCCAGGAGATGAAAGCGGAGATCTTTCTCCACGGCAAACTCCGGGAATGATGTACAGCAAAGCTGTACCTACTCCTGTTTCAGAACCTAAACTTTTAGCGTGGACTGAAGATCTTGCTGAGGAATTGAACATTGCCAGTCCTACCCGGGAGGATATAGAAATCCTGGCGGGAAATCGGGTTACAGATACCATGCATCCATATGCCGCCTGCTATGCCGGGCATCAGTTTGGAAATTGGGCTTACTAACTGGGTGACGGTCGTGCGATCACTTTGGGTGAATGGGAATTGAATGGAAAAAAATGGGAGTTACAACTTAAAGGTGCCGGACCTACAGCTTATTCGAGGCGCGCCGATGGTCGGGCGGTATTGCGATCTTCGGTTAGAGAATATCTTATGAGCGAAGCAATGCACCATCTAGGGATTCCAACGACGAGAGTATTAAGTTTGGTTTCCACCGGAGATCAAATCCTGCGCGATATGTTCTACAATGGCAATGCAGCCTATGAACCCGGAGCTATTGTGATGCGGGTTTCGGAAAGTTTTATAAGATTCGGGAATTTTGAAATGCTTGCAGCCCGAAGAGAGATCCAAAGTCTCAAAAAGCTGGTAAATTGGGTGATCGACAGGTATTATCCGCACATCACAGGAGAAAACAAAATCATTACCTGGTACAAAGAGGTGATAGAGAAAACTGCGAAACTTATGGTGGAATGGCAGCGGGTAGGATTTGTCCACGGAGTGATGAATACTGACAATATGTCCATCCTGGGACAGACTATAGATTATGGCCCGTTCTCCTTTCTGGATGATTACGATCCCAATTTTACTCCCAACACCACCGATCTTCCCGGTCGCCGATATGCCTTTGGAAATCAACCCTCAGTTGGGTACTGGAACCTCGGGAAACTTGGCAGCGGATTAATACCGCTTTTCGAAGAGCAGGATGAGCTCGAGGAGGCACTAAAGACGTATGAAGAAGTTTTCTGGAAACAGTATTATATGATGATGGCCAATAAATTAGGTTTTGATGAAGTAACACAGGAAGACCGGACTCTGGTGGCAGAGTTTGAAAAAGTATTGGGAACGGTGAAGCCGGATATGACAATATTTTATCAGTTACTTACTCAGCTTCCGCAGAAAATAAACGGCAAAGAACAGATTTTGGATCACTTTGCTAAAAGTTTTTACGAGCATCCAAAAGATAGGGAAGAAAACATGTTTACAGATTTGATCCTTCAGTATCAGGAAAGGCTAAAGAAGAATTCTATTTCCGCAGAAGAATCGGAGGGAAAAATGCAGAAAACGAATCCTCACTTTATTCTTCGGAATTATTTATTACACCAGGCAATTGAGGAATTGGAAAATGGAGAAAATATTTTGTTCGAAAAATTAAGAGTAGCTCTAAAAGATCCCTATTCGGGTAAAGATGACGAATTCTTTAAAAAGCGGCCGGAATGGGCAACACAAAAAGCTTATTGTTCCATGCTTTCCTGTAGCTCATAATTCTGGTTAGTGACTTAGCTAAAAAACTCGGGTAACAGATTAGTCCATACCAGTTTTAATTATTCGCAAAAACCCATAATTTCCAGCAATATACTTAACCAATTGCCCTCTTAACTTCTTTAAATCAAACCTAGATCAGCAGTGTATTAAAGTAGAAATAAACCCGGTAAATATGATGAATATCATATAATTTAAAAGAGATATTTTCCATCTTTGAATAGAAGTATTCAACCCTCTAACTCAAAATTTTCACGAGATGAGCACACATAATTCACATCATTGGCAGAACTCCCATCCCTGGGAAAATGTAAAGAGTTCTGTAGAAGAAAACACCTGGAGTGACTATTTACTGGTTTTTGTATTTATTTTATTTCTGATCTTCCTTGGTGTAATAGCTGGATAATTGTTCTGTTACGATAGTAGAAGATATCCCCCTCAGCTGTTCAGTTTTTTCTGCTAATATATTTTCGTACCATGTAAATTTTTTGACGTCTATATTCTCAATCCTTTGAGACATCCTGTTTTTATCAATTAATTTGCGTATATTGAATTGTAACACAAGGCATTAATCAACTAAAAGTTTCCATATGAAGACGAAAATAATTACTCTATTGGGGATGGGATTTCTACTTCTGAGTTTTCAGCAGAATGTAAATGCCCAAATTTTACAGACTAAAAGTGAAATCCTGAAAGATTATGGCGAACCTTTTTCTGAGGGTGTTACAAAAAGTGGTGAAAACTATCTTTTTTATAAAATACCTGTCACTACAAAGAACAGTGGCACCTATGAGCAGCGAAGGGTTATTTTCCTTAAAAAAGGAGATGACGGTACAGAAACCTGTTACTTATGGGAAGATTATTGAGCCTTCTTCAGAAACCATCTACAATGTTTCTGCTTTTTCCCGGGACCTGGTAGAAATTGGGGAATTCCAATGGAAAGACTATGGAAAAGGCATTATCTATGAAGTAAAAGAGGTAAAAGGAGTTTGTAAAATTACCGCCTGGTATGACAATTCTGTAGATCTCGTAAAAGCTTATAAACTATAAGAATCGGTCAGGCAGAATACATTTAGCATTTACTATTGCTGAAATTTTTGTTCAGCGTTCAGAAATTTTTTCCCTTTCGTTCTTTATAAAAAAAAAACGTTTTCTTCAACAATCTTAAGTTTAATTTATTTATCCAGAAGCATCTTATATTCCAGAACCTTTTCGGGATTGGTAAGAGAAGTTTGAAAGAAGGTAATATGATCTGGACGCTCTGTGGGTAACATTACGGTTGTTGGAGAGGTTCCATTTCTCGAAGCACATTCATAAACCACGTAGGATTCCTCATCATCATAATTAAAAATCTTTCTCTTAATAAAAAGAGTTTTAATCTTCACCTTATTTCCTGCCAGACTTTTAATTGTTATGCGTTCGTCATCAAAGGTTATAACCCTATCAATTTTTTCAACTTTAGAGGATGGGAAATATTGAGTTGAGAAACTGGTGAAGACGCCTTGCCCCGACATCGTTTTCGTAACCAGAAACAGAAGAAATATTATACTGATTTTCATAAGTTTAAGATAGTAAAAAAAGGTACTGCGATAAAAAACAATCTTTTTTTTGTTTTTTTACATGGAGTACGTGGCATTGTTGAAATGGAACAACTCTTAAAAAGGAGTTGTTTCCAATCCAACAAGCACAACACCAAAATCATTATTTCTAATCTGAAAATAAATAATCTGGATTATACTCTGATCCATTTTTCCAAATCGTATAGATAAGCACTAGTAGTTTTCTTGCCACTGCAGTCACTGCAATCTTTTTTATGGATTTCTTCTCTGACAAGCGATTATAGAATATTTTCAGGTTTGGATTATGTTGTAGGGAAGATAATGCGGGCATATAGAGTGCAGATCTTATAAAACTGTTCCCCTTTTTACTTATGGTCGTCTTTCCAGCGTAAAGACCTGACTGCCGATGCTGTATGTCAAATCCACAATAGCTTACCAATTGTTTGGAATTGCGTACGAGCGCAAAAGCATTCGTCTCGCCCAAAATACAAGCGATGGTCATGAACCCTACTCCTGGTATGGTCTCCATCTTTCTGATCCGTTCGTCCAGAATGCTATCTTTTCTAACAACTAGCTTGATCTCAGATTCCACCTGTGAAATCTGCTTTTCCAGTAATTGGATTTGTTGTTTAAGTCTCTTACCAACTGTGGGGGGACATTTATGAGAATTGTCCTTTGCATGCAGTTGATTTTTGGTCATAGTAAGTTTGGCCTTAAGGCTACGGTAATCCCTTGTTAGGATCTTTAAAGTTCTCATTTGAAGGGAGGGAATTTCCCAATGATCCAATTTCCTTTCCAAGCCCATCCTGCACAAAAGCTTAGCATCCACACTATCGGTCTTTGTCTTTATGTTATGGCTCTTGGCAAAGTAGTTTACTTTGTTGGGAAGTACTACCGATAAGTAAAAATCCCTCTCTTGAAGCCAATAAGCCAAATTTTCATAATAGACACCAGTGGCTTCCATCACAAAAAAAATTTCTGCAGGATCTTTTTTCTTCTTCAACCATTCCAGTAGTTTTTTAAAACCTTTAAGGTCATTTGTAAACTTCTGCACCTTAGAAAATTGTAATTCACCGAATTCGGAATACAAACCATAGGAGCATTCAAGGGAATCTTTTGATACATCAATTCCCACACAAAATTGTACTGTATTCATAATACTAGGATTTAATGAGGCAGGAAGCTTCTTATGATCTATTCTCGTCTTTACGCGGGATGCATAAAAGCTCCCTAAGTACTGCCCAGATTCTGAGAAACGAATGGGAACAGGGTATGTGTCTTTTTTACGGTATATCTCACGGACTACCTGGTAACAGCTATATCTCCTATTCCCACTGCCTTTTTCTCCAAAGAAACTAAAAGAACCTTAATGAATTACAAACGTACGAGTAACAGCTAAGCTATTTTATCACGCACTTTTTCACAATAATAATTCTGAAGTAAATAGTATATATTTCTTGCATCAGCAGCAAATTTTATAAAGTCGAATAAGAATTAGGCTCAGGGGAAAAAGAAGAGTACAGTAGAACCTAAAGATGTAAAATGTTTTATCTGCTGTACTCCACTGCCTTTATCGTTATTACTGAGTGTATTATAGTATTAGATAATTCTATTAATTGATACCACTTTTGAACCTTATAGACAAAGTTCTTTTACTGACTACTGTTTTCACGGTTAAGCAAATATTTAATACCAACCTCTGCGAAACAAGTCGGGAATCTCTCACAAATGATCTCTTTTAAACCAGGTGACTTGCCTTAAGAGAATTTTAATAATGAATTACAATGAACGTGGAAGCTCTTTTTTCAACCTAGACCAAAAATCGGGATGGAATAAATAGGAAGAACCCACTATTCCGGCTTCTTCAGTATTTTCAATTATCTTCATAGTCAGGTTAAAATTGGCCGACTCAAAGTTTTCCAGAACAGCAGGTAAAAACAACTCGTGTGCTTTAGCAATATTTCCGCCGATAATTAAAATATCCGGATTAAATCCATGGACATAAGGAGCTAAAAATTCACCCAAATTTTCCGAAAATTCTTTAAATACCTCTTGGGTATATCTATCATTTGCAGCTACTATTTCTTTAACTCCGTTAATTCCTTCTTTTCCCGAAAGCTGATTATACCTTTGAACAAACCAGCGGGTGGAGAAATAATCATCTGCAACTCCATCTTTAAACTTTTTGTCCCACAAACATCCATCCCTGGGAACGCCGTTACCAGTAACAACGGGTAAAAAATCTTCAATAAAAGCTGCTCCAAAACCTAGTCCCCAATGTTAAGGCAATAATGCGTGTATTAGCACCTAAATTATATTGAAGACCTCCTCCTATTCCAAAAGAGGAGGCATCATTTAAAAACCTAATTGGCAATTGTGGTAGGGTAATAAATTTAGGGAGCTCCTGAACAATGGAAACATTGTACAGGGTTTCATACTTGTCATTGGTTTTGAACAAAGCTATGCCCCGATCGTAATTAAATGGACCGGGCATAGCAATTCCTATTCCTGAGATTTCTTCATTCTCAACTTTTAGCAATACCTTGTTAATCACTTCACTCCATTGCCTTAATATTGAATCTTTCGAAGCTTTGCTGTCTACCTTTCCGGTAAAAAGGCTTCCGGGGATAGGTTTATAAGTTTCATGATTTAATGCCGCACAACTAACATGGCTTCCTCCAATGTCTACTCCAATTGTGACAGGCCTGGTTTTATTAATTTTCAATAGATAATATACTTATGATCCTAACAATTTTAGCTCAGCAACTCAGGGTTTTCATTATAAGTCTTCCAAAGGAACTCTCCGAATAAAGTATTTGCCCAGGCAAACCAGGATCGTGAGAAATCTTCAGGATTATCTTTGTGAAAGGATTCGTGCATGAACCCTGTACCTAAGCATGGGTGTTTTTAAGAACTTTAATACATTCTTTAATCTCAGCTTTATCTTTACTTGTTAATCCTCTCATAGTAATAGACATTGGCCAGATCATGTCCATTCCCACGTGAGGACCTCCTATTCCTTCAGCAGCATCTCCTTTGAAAAAGAATGGATTCTTTTGAGACCAAACAAATTTGCGGGTATTTTCATAAATAGGGTCATTTGCATCAACCGCATCCAGGTAAGGCAATGATAAAAGGCTTGGCACATTGGCATCATCCATTATGAGCTGATTCCCAAAACCATCTACTTCAAAAGCGTAGATTTTTCCGAAATCCTTGTGCTCGTAAACCGCATAATCTTTAAGTGCCTGATCCACCTCATTTCTTAGATCCATTAACTCTTTAGCAGTACGGGGATCTTTAGCAATTTCTGTCATCATTTCGGCAGCTTGTTTTAAACTTACCACTGCAAAGAAATTAGAGGGTATAAGAAATGAAAATACTGATGCATCATCACTAGGTCTAAATGCTGAACAGATTAATCCCACCGGGTTGACGGGATATCCTAATCCTTTCAAAGCTCGCGTATCAGTAGCATGCGGAGTCTCTCTTTGAAATGAGTATGATCCCCTATCATTCTTTTTTTGCTGATCTCTGAAAACAGCAAGTGTAGACTTTATTGCTTTTTGCCAGTTCTCATCAAAAGGAGAAGTGTCTCCTGTAGTCTTCCAATAGTTGTATGCAAGCCTGATGGGATAACAAAGGGAATCAATTTCCCACTTCCTCTCGTGAACACCCGCCTGCATATCAGTAAAGTCGGTCATCCACTCCCCTTCTTTAGTTGGATCATCATAAAAAGCATTGGCATACGGGTCTTTTAAAATCTGTTGGGTTTGACGGTTTATGACCCCTGCAATCAGATTTCTTAACCTCTTGTCTTCTTTCGCAAAAATCATATAAGGCCAAACCTGGGCAGAACTATCTCTCAACCACATTGCATCTATGTCACCTGTAATAACGTAAGTATCCGGTCTTCCGTTTATTTCTTTATAGACTACCGTCGTATCCAAAGTATTTGGAAAGCAGTTGTTAAAAAGCCATCCCAGCTCCTTATCTTTTACATTTTTCTGAAATTCCTTTATAGTACTTTCAATAAGCTTACTTTGAAAGTTTCGTTCACTTTCAGGAACCCTTACAGTAGGAAAATCTTTAATATTTAAAGGCGAGCCCGCCGCAATTGAAAAAGGATCAATCATGGTTAAGCCTCCAAAAAGTGCTGTATTACTTATAAATTTTCTTCTATGCATAACTATTTTATTAGAACAATATAAAAGGTTTAAAAATCAGTATAAAAAAAACAAAAGGCCCGATTAAGAGCCTTTTGTTTTTCGGTTTAGTAACCGGGGTTTTGTACCAGGTTCGGGTTAGTTTGAACCTGCCTCAACGGAATAGGATAAATAGTAAGATGCTCACTTCCGCTTGGAGTGTGATCCCACCAGCTGCCAGTCACAAATTCGCCGAAACGGATAAGATCTGTTCTACGTTTTCCTTCAAAGATAAATTCACGACCTCTCTCTTCAAGTAATTCGTCAAGAGTAAGAGTGGCAGTTGTATATTTTGCATTCTCCCAATCTGCACCAGAGAAATATCTTTGCTTACTGCTGTTTATTAACTCAACAGCCTCGGCAGTAGCAACTCCACCATTCATTCTCATTAATGCCTCAGCTTTGTTGAAATACATTTCAGTAAGACGGTAGATAACAAAATCATTTTCAAGGTAGTTGAGATCATCTATAGTGCCAGATTTGTATTTGTTAAAACGAGCTCCGCTGTTCTCTTCTCCATCTGCCATGCTTCCTTCTCCTGTTTGTCCCTCAGTATTCCTTCTGATGTTATTCACATACACCAATGGCTGACCTCTTAATTCTTCTGTACCTAAAATTGGTTGATCAGTACCAAATTTGTATTGAGGTCCAAAAAGAAACCATTCATCTTTTCTTAAATCATTTTCGCTATACTTATCGAAAGCTGAAGGAATAACAACAAAAGCATTCCAGCCAGAATAACTAACATTAAGTGCTTCAGACATGTTTGAAAAGCCCATATAAAATGAACTCCAGTTATACCCAAAGTCATTCAACCTACTGAACGGAAACTGGAAAACATTCTCTGGTGACAAATGATTTTCATTATTAAAAGGTCCATTTACATCAGGATCAAGACGAATTTCTCCATTTAGTCCACCACCTTCACCATTAATTACTTTATCAGAATAGGTAATACTTTCCTGATAACGCGGCTCTCCTAACCAAACTTCGGCATTAAGATAAAGCTCAGACAGCATAGCATATCCTGCAGCTTTAGATACTCTACCCAATAATTGAGGAGATAGCGGCTGTAATTTCTCAACGTTCTCCAGTAATTCGGTTTCGATATAATTAAATACTTCTACCCTGTCCTGAGTCTCAGGATTTTGAGGAACACCCACCTGAGTCACAATAGGAACATTTCCCCACATGTCCATTATCTTCATGTAGTGATAAGCTCTTAGAACTTTTGACTCTGCCAGGATTGACTGAAGTTCTTCTTCGGTAATACCTAGCAGCAGCAGGATCTACCTGTGAAATGTCTTCTATAGCAGCGTTAACATATCCTACTCCTCCCCACATCAAGCTCCAGGCACCTCTAAGACGACCTTCTTCAGGTGTCCAGGTGTGGTAGTGTTGCCGGATATGGTCTCCACCGTCATATCCATGACGCCCCTTTTGCGGCCATGCAACCTGATCTGCAGAAAGTTCGTTATGATAATAATAACCATTCTGTCCTGACCATGCCAGCCAGGCCTGCATATGTGTAAAAGGTCTTAAAGTGGCCTGAATAATTTCCAGCTTATTGTTATAAAAGTTAGACTTGGAAAGTTCAGAATACGTAGTCTCTTCCAGATCTGTACATCCAAACATCAGGAAGACCAGAAGAAAGCTAGCACTATATTTTATTTTTTTCATAGTTGTATATTTTTAAAATTGAACATTTATACCAGTGGATACTGTCGTAGTTCGAGGGTAAAAATTTCGATCATCAAGACCAGGATAAAGACCTGTATCCTGCACCTCTGGATCTCTGCCTGTATATGCGGTAAAGGTCGCAAGGTTTCTTGCGCTCACAAACCATCTTAAGCTTTTTAAAGCTCTTGAATTTTCAAGGGGAAAGGTGTAACCTAAAGTAAGATTATCCAGCTTCACAAAGTCTCCACGCTCTAAATAGTAATCTGAATATTGAGGAGCTTGCTGTATCTGGCTATACTCATCCAATGCTGAACCTAAAACATTTCCAGGTAACAATTCCTGATTTCCATAGAAAAGATCTACAGTATTTAAAATATCAAAATCGAATTTCCCGCGGAAGAATACCGTAAGATCGAAATTGTTGTATCTAAAGGTATTAGTAAGAGAAGCATAATATTTAGGTAAACCATTTCCTATGATAGCTTTGTCTTCCTCAGACATCTGGCTTACTGTACCTACAGAACCGTCAGCTTTGTAAAATAACCATTCTCCATCTCGGGTAAAACCTGCAAATCTTTTTCCATAGAAGTCACCTATAGGACCTCCTTCGGTATTTCTAATAGCATCTCCCAGGTTACCAGGGTTTCCTATTCCTCCACCAAAAATTTCGCTGGCAATAAAAGTGTCGTTAGATAAAGTTACCAGCTTATTCTCCTGGTAGCTTGCGGCCACATCAATATTCCAGGTGAAATCACCTGCTTCAAGAACACGTGAACTTAATGCCAGTTCAATCCCTTTATTATTGATGGTACCAACATTGGTATATATGTTACTATGCACATAAGGAGGCTGAGGAACAGTATAGTCTAATAAAAGATCTTCAGTATCTCTGCTGTACACATCTAATGAACCTGAAATTCTATTATTAAACAATCCAAAATCCACACCATAGTTCCATTCTTTTTTCTTTTCCCATCTTAGATCAGGATTAGGATTTCTGTTCGCTCCATAAGTCTGGTAGTATGTTGCTTCAGTTTCGTCTCCCAGGAAAATAGGATATTTTCCTCCTGTACCCAGGGTAGTAAGAGACCTGTAGGGTGGAATCCCCTGGTTCCCAGTTACCCCGTAACTTACTCTAAGCTTTAAATTAGTTACAAAATCCACATCATTCATAAATTCTTCATCAGAGATCATCCAGGCTGCAGAAGCCGCAGGGAAATTACCCCACTTATTATTGGCACCAAATTTAGATGATCCTTCGTGTCTCAAAGAAGCCATGAAAAAATACTTAGTCTAAAAAGGAGTAGTTAATCCTTCCAAAGAAGGCAATTAAGGTGTTGTCCTCTTTAAAACTTCCCAGTCCCGGACGTGGCAAATCTGTATCTGTAATAGCATTTCCTGCTCCAAAATTCCAGTCAAGAAATGCATCAGTAGTAAAACCACTGTTATTCATATTGAAATCTTCTCTGGTCGAATATTGATAGCTATAACCTCCCAAAACATCAACAGTATGATCCCCAAAAAAGTTAATATAAGTTATTGTTGGCTCAAATGTTTTTGTGTATTCTAATCGATTTGATTTATAGGCATAAGCAGTTCCTCTATAGTCACTGGAAGGATTATATTGATTCCAATCTTCTGTAGAACGATATTGCCTGTCATTCCATGTATTTCTTTGATATGATCCAAAGGCCGCAATTGTAAGACCATCAAATATTTGATAACTCATTCTTACATCTCCAGAGAAAGTTTGCTGTTGTCTTTCATTGATCCTGTTGGCATATTCTGAAAAAGGATTATAAAAGTTTTGTGGCTGGTAAAAACCAAATCTTCCCAAATTAATAAGATCACTACCCTCTTCATTAGAGTAAGGCGCATAAATTGGAGCAGTTGGATTCCAGTCTGTCACCGCACCAAATTGACCACCACCTAAAAGATTCGCGTCGTTAAAGTTACCCGCAAGACCAGACTGAAAATTAAACTTATTGTCAAATGCCGACTGGTTAAAGCTCGCACGGAAGCCATATTCTGTTCTTTCGTTTTCTAATGCAATACCATCAAGATTTCTGTAATATAAAGAAGCTCGATAATTACTGGTTTCACTTCCTCCCGAAGCAGCAAAATTGTGATATTGACTTAAATTCTCTTTATTAGTAAGTTCATCAAAAATATCGGTAGAATAACCTAAGTCGTTACTTTCCCCAATTATCCCCTGATCAATTAACCCCCGATATTCATCAGCCGAAAGAAAATCAGGTTTTCTATTAACAAAATCTCTGGAGACATATGTTGCATACTCGAAATTTGTAACACCTCTTTTACCTCTTTTAGTGGTAATTAATATAACTCCATTATTCCCACGTGTACCATAAATAGCAGCAGCAGCTCCACCTTTAAGGACACTGAAAGATTCAATATCGTTTTGCTGCACAAGATCAAGGTTTCCTCCGGGAATTCCGTCAATTACTATTAATGGATCTCTGTTACCTGTAATAGAAGTAACACCTCTTAACTGAATAGAAGTACCACCATTAGGATTATTACCACCTGGTCTTGTCACAGCTAAACCCGCAACTTTACCCTGGATCAAATCCATAGCATTAGTTGCCACTCCCTGATTAAACTCCTCTTCCGAAACCTGCGCAACAGCAGTACTCACAGCACGTCTGGTTTGAGTACCGTAACCAACTACTACAACTTCATCTAAAGATTCCTGGTCATTCTGCATTTGAACATCTACTGTTCCTGCTTCGGTTATTACCCGCTTTACAGTTTTAAGACCAACAAAGGAAAAAACAAGAACAGATTGTGCAGGCACATCTATAGTATACACTCCATCAAAATCTGTAAGGGTACCATTATCCGTTCCTTCCTGTAAAACAGCAACACCGGGCAATGGCAAACCATCAGCATCAACTACAGTACCTGTAACTCTTATTTCCTGCTGATAGGTAAAGGCAACTAAACTGGGACTGCTTCCCATTAAAAGGATCAAAAACAGCAGTAACCCCTTTCCTTTAAAATGTTCAAAAGTGGAACGCATAATACCCTTCTCAAAATAGACAGGGCTCAAATTGTAAGGCTCTTTCATTATCTTAATTTATGTTAGTTTAACACAACAAATTATAAAGCCGAATTTACTAAAACGATTTAGTCTACCAAAGAAAAAAATTAAAATTCGAAAAAATTTTTTCGCTGCCCCGCAAGTATGAGCATACCTGTATTAAGGACAAGATAATTCATATTTGTTAAAAAAAAGTTAATTAATAAAAATTATTGTTTTGACTAAAACGATTTAGTATTTTTATTCCGTTAAATTTATCTGATCCTATTACAGCTACTAATACCGTTATTTATAAAATCGGGATTCAGGTTCAACACTAAGTAAACAACAAAAACACTAATAAATTACCCATATGATGGAAAGCTTAAACAAATTAATAATGAGCAGAGTCAATATCATCTTTCTCTTAGGCATTCTGGCTTTTACCAGTTTATCCTGTGAAGCAAAACGTGATTTCCCACCACTTGTAGAGCAAGGTGTAGTTCTTGACCTTTCCTCTGCTGCACTAATAATAGGAGAAGAACTGGTTGTAAACCCAATATTTCAACCCAATGTATTCCCACAGAAGAATTATGAGTGGGAAGCAAGTAACCCTTCCATAGTTGATATTTCTATGAACGAAGATTACTCGGCAACAGTTTTAGCAAAACAAGAGGGAACTACTACCGTAAGATTTTTCTCGGCAGATGGAGAACTTGAGGCTACTGCAGAAATTATTGTAACAGAATTTGGACCAGAGGATGTTACAGAAGGTGCAATTATTACCGTAAACAGAGAAAATGGAGGGGGACCAAATGCGGGTGAGGGATCACTTAAATTAATCGACAACGACTTTAATAATAAATATCTTACCGAATACGGAACAGACATGTGGGTTCAACTGGAATTAACAGAAGCCCGGGCTGTAGACATATATACTTTAACTTCAGGAAACGACGCTCCCGAAAGAGATGCGAAGGCCTGGACACTGGAAGGTTCTAATGATGGTACCACCTGGGAAGTCCTAGACACCAGAACCGACCAATCCTGGAGTGACAGAAATCAAACCAAAGAATTTAACGTTAATAATGAAGAACGTTTTAAGTACTATAGATTATTGATAACAGCCAATAATGGAAGTAATCTTATCCAAATAAGTGAATGGCGTTTAATGGTTATTTCTGATTAACAAAAACTCCCGAATTAGCTATCCAAGACCAGAGCCCTAACTCTGGTCTTTTTTTGTTCCCAAACCCAGGTTTTATGCAGTAGGGAATATTTCCCGTGCCGGGTAATTTCTCTCCGGAAACAATTGCCGTCCTTTTCTTAACACCTCCCGTAAGCATTGAATTTAAAGAGCATTAAGAATTATTCTTAAAATATTTTTTAAAGGCACAGTCATTGCCTTATCAATGGAAAAAGCAAAATGGACCAGGTTCTTAAACTTGTAAATGAGGCTAATGAAAGTAAATTACTTCAGGAGCCAGAGGTTTCAAATAAATTAGGGATCCTCATTCTTATGGATTTGGTGGAGAGATCAAAAAACCAATTGTATTTGACCTCCGGTGGACGAATTGCCCTTAAAATGGGTTTTCAGGAATATGAGAAAATGACAAACAAGGAAATTTTTCCTAAAACTAATTCGGAGTCTGATAGAGCAATTCTTTATTTTATTCGCAACTGGAATAAACAGAGAATTATTGGAATTTCCACCTGGATAATTTTAATCGCACTTTGGGCAGTATTAAAAATGCAGTAAAATTGACCCAATTTCTTCTACATAAAAATCCTTTTTCCGAAATTGACAGAAATTTTTCCAAACCTGGTAACTTCCTTTTTCAGTCTTAACCTTAATCATGTCTCATCCCATATCAACAGAAGAAAAACTTCAGGAAAGAATTAAAGAGTTATCCTGCCTTTACAATGTTTCTTCAGTTTTAGCAAAGCACAAAGAAAATACAACGGAAACCTTAAATAAGATTGCATACATCCTGAAGAAGGCCTGGAGATTTTCTGAAGCCGCCACGGTAGAAATACTAATACATGGCACCTCATATAACACTTAAGCCCCATTCCCCTACCCAATGTTTCGCAAAATTACAGGATCAAGTTGTATAATGAAGAAATAGGCTCTATAAGTGTCTTCTACTCCTCTCCCACCTTTAAAGAAAAGGATTTTTTAAAGGAAGAAAAACAATTATTGCGAAAAGTGGCATTCGAGCTTAGCAATTTTTATGAAAAGATAAAAAATAAGGAAAAGGAGGAAATATTAAAACGAACAGCAGAGCGCAATGACCGTCTTGTAATCCTGGGCGAAATTACCGCTGGTATTGCACATGAATTGAATACCCCCTTAGGCAATATACTTGGTTTCGCTGAATTTATTGCTGAAAATTCCAATGACCCCCAAATCACTTCAGATATTTCCAAGATTATCAAGTCTGCTATTTATTCAAGGGAGGTGGTAAAGAAGTTAATGTTCTTTGCCTGCGAAATGCCTCAAAATATGGATATTATTTATATAAAGCCTCTCGTCCTCCAGGTACTTTCTTTACTGGGACCAAATTTTAAAAAGGCAGGGGTGAACCATGAATTTCAAATTTCAGAAGAAAACATTAGAGCAAGATTCGATAGTATCCAGTTTAGCCAGGTCCTCTTTAATATTCTTATTAACGCCATCTATATCTCACCTGAAAATGGGAAAATTGGTATTAATGTTTATGACGATGAAAACTACTTATATATTGAAATTTCTGACGAGGGACCGGGTATAAAAGAAGAAATTCGTTCCAGGATATTTGAACCTTTCTTCACCACCAAACCCTTAGGTGAAGGATCGGGATTAGGTTTAAGTGTGGTCCACGGAATTGTCAAAAGTCACCGGGGTACCATTTCTACTTATGATAACTCTCCACATGGAACTGTAGTTAAAATTACATTACCTTTAAGTACCTGATGCTATGCCATTGAAAAAGGAAAATATTCTCATCGTTGATGATAATTACGATATGCTGGAGGTACTTCAGCGAAATTTAAAGGCGCAAAATTTTCATACTTATAAAGCCTCCTCTGTAACTGAGGCTCTGGATATTTTAAAATATTCAAGTATCGATCTTGTTATTACAGATCTTCAAATGCCGTGTATAAACGGGATGGAACTTGTAAAATATGTCGATGAACATTTTCCGGAAATTCAAAAACTGGTAATTACAGGTTTTCCATCTGTAGATGGTGCTGTTGAGGCTGTAAAATCGGGAGCGGTAGATTATCTTGTAAAACCTTTTACACATGCCGAATTAAAAAATGCGGTTGAAAAATCTTTACAACAGCGTGTAATTTCTTCAACAACAGCAACTGAAAAGGATGCTGTAACAGGTGTAGCTGAAAACATCAGGTATGCAGGAATTGTTGGTCAATCCAAACAGATTGAAGAATTAATTGATATCATTGAAAGAGTAAAGAACAACAGGGCTACTGTTTTAATACAGGGAGAAAGTGGCACAGGCAAAGAACTGGTTGCACGGGCAATACATTATAAAGGTTCCTTTGCAGCCAATCCTTTTATCACTGTTAATTGTGGTGCAATTCCTGAAAACCTCCTGGAATCAGAACTATTTGGGTATGTTAAAGGAGCTTTTACAGGTGCCAATGAAACCCGCGACGGTTTTTTTCATATGCAGTAAGCGGTACTATTTTTTTAGATGAGATAGGAACTGCCCCTCTTAAGGTTCAAACAAGTCTTTTAAGAGTGCTGCAGGAGAAGGAAGTGAGAAGAATTGGAACCCAGGTTTCCCATAAAATCAATTTAAGGGTGATTGCTGCGACGAATGCCAAGCTTTATGAAATGGTTCAAAAAGGAACTTTTAGGGAAGATCTCTACTATCGCCTCAATGTCGTTAATATTAGTATTCCTCCATTAAGGGAGAGACAAAACGATATTATTCCCATAGCACATACTCTATTGAAGAAATATGCGCAGGAATATGGAAAACCTAATATTAGAATTTCTGAAAAAGCCATAGCCCTTCTTATAAGACATTCCTGGCCTGGTAATGTAAGAGAGCTGGAAAATATTATCCAAAGATCTATTATTATGAGCGATGGTCAAATTGAGATAGATAATCTTCCAGGCTATTTAAAATATCCCCAACCTACTGAGGATACTTCTTTAAAATCTCTACAGGAGATTGAAAAATCTCACATCCTTAAAGTCCTGGCAGCAGTTGAAAATAATAAAACAAAGGCTGCAGAAATTCTCCAAATAGACCGCAAAACTCTTCGCCAAAAACTAAAATAATTGCCTCTTTTCAATTCGGGGAGATTTTTCGCCACCGGGTCCTTTCTCCCCGGTCATAAATAGCAAGCTCTATTTTATTCCTGCTTCAATTCGCTCATTTTCAGCCAGTTATTTCCATTGATCATAACCAACTTATTGTGGGGCATACACTTTGTCTTAAGATGCGAACAAGATTGACATAAAAGAAAAGCTATGAATTTAATAAAAACATTAATTGACGAGCCAAGAAGAAAATTAAGGGACACGGCTCTTTTTTCTCAAAAACAAAAATCTCCTTTTGGTCTTTGTTTTAATTGTGATAATAGGAGCCATTGCGTATGGCAGGAAAATAACAAAAAAGAATGTGAACATTTTGAATAAAGATATGGTAACTATAAAAGAAAATAAGCAGGGAATGTATGAAACAGTGATGCAGCAGTTCAATGCCACTGCAGATCTCATAGATTTAAACCCGAACATAAGGAAAATACTGGCTATTACTAACAATGAAATAATTGTTCATTTTCCCGTAAAGATGGATAATGGACAGGTAGAAATTTTTACAGGATATCGGGTACAGCATAATAATGCTTTGGGTCCTTATAAAGGTGGTCTTCGCTATCATCCTTCTGTAGATGTTGATGCCGCCAAGGCTCTGGCAATGTGGATGTCCTGGAAAACTTCTTTAGCGGGTCTTCCTTATGGAGGTGCAAAAGGAGGAATTCAAATTGATCCAAGAAATTATTCAGATTCTGAATTAGAGAGAATTACCCGCCGATTCACCTACGCATTAGGAGAAAACATTGGTCCTGAACACGATATTCCTGCCCCCGATGTTAATACCAATGCTCAAACTATGGCCTGGATTGCAGATACTTATATGTCTACCATTTCCAGTTCTGAAAGATCACAAAATCAACATGTGGTTACGGGGAAACCTATAGGCTCGGGCGGTCTGGAAGGAAGAGATCGGGCTACTTACTACGGGGTATATTTAAACATAAAATTGTTATACAAATCCAGAGGTGAAGAATTAAAAGGAAAGACTTTTATTGTCCAGGGATTTGGGAACGTAGGCTACTGGACTTCAAAATTTCTTGTAGAAGAAGGCGCAATATTACTTGCAGTACAGGATGCTCATGCCACATTGTATAATCCTGATGGTATTGAGGTAAATGACCTTTACGAACATTCCAAACCTCGAAAAGGTTCTATTAAAGGTTTTACAGGAGCAAACGAAATGGAGCCTGATGACTTTTTTGGATTAGAGTGTGATGTTCTTATTCCTGCTGCCCTGGGAAATCAAATTACTTAGTGCCAATGCTTATAAAATAAAAGCTGAAATTATTGCTGAAGGTGCAAATGGCCCCACAGATAGTGAAGGCGAAAAGATCATTTTGGAAAAAGGCATTACAATAATCCCTGATATTTTATGCAATTCCGGCGGAGTAATAGGAAGTTATTTTGAATGGCTCCAGAATAGAAACGGTGAACTTTGGGGAATTGAAGAGGTGATGGTAAAACTAGAGAAGAAAATTACTGAAGCTTTTAACAAAGTAGAAAAAGAAGTTGCCACAAGAAATACTGACTGGAGAACTGCAGCATACATAATTGCAATTTCGCGGATTGAAACAGCCTATGTACAACGAGGTATATTCCCATAAGTTCAAAACTCTAAAATATTTAACGAAATTGGATCACAGATCCTAAATGATACAAAAATGAAAGCTATGAAATACGGAGTAATAGTAATTGAAAAGAAAGAACATGAGCTTTTGCGACGCATTATGAGCATGGCACATTATCATAAAGATCAAACTTATAAAAATTCTATAGAAAAGTTGACTTTAGAACTCGCCAAAGCCAAAGTATTGCCAAACAAAGATATGCCCGGGGATGTGATTAGGTTCAATTCAATAGTTACAATAGAAACTGCCTATAATGTAAAAAAGACATACCAGCTCGTTACCCCGGACAAAAGCGATATCAGGCAGAATAAGATTTCTGTCTTAGCTCCAATGGGATTGGCTTTAATGGGATACGCAGAAGGGGATGAAATATTATGGCATTTCCCTGCTTAATGAAAGAACAATTAAAATTATTGATGTGACGCAATTAGAACTCGTATAAAAAACATTATAAATGGATGATTTAATCAAAGAACATTATAATTCTGAAGATATTCAAGGTTTAAATCTTTATCGGGATGTAAAAAACTGGTATTCCGAAGTTCAATATCTGGATAATGAGAATCAATTTTATCTCGAACTTTTTGCTTCTTCACTTATAAAGAAAACAGATCTAAATCAACAGGATATTAATTTCCTGAATGAGGAACTGGAAATGTTGAAAAAGAAGACAGATGAGGTCTCTCATAAACTCAGAGATTTTTTAATAGAACAGGAAGGAATGAAGGAGTGTGATGATATTCACTGTGAAACTTTCTTTTTGAACACTCACCAAAAGTTTAAACTGGAAATAGAAAATTATTTCCAGCAAAATAGAAGCCTCAAAACAATGTTGTTTTCCCACCTACTAAAAGGGATTAAAAAATTTTTGTAAAACCTGGTTGGATCTACAGTCAAATTTTGCTTCAAAGAGTTATCTAAAAGAACGGTCTACAAAGCTTTAATCTTAACTTATGCTACAACATCTCCTGCAGAAATTCAGGAGATGTTTTTTATTATCCACATTTGTGGACATAATTAAACAATTTTTAAACTTACAATTTGGCTTAAATCAATTGAAGAAAGAGTGCAGGTAATTGATCCTTAATGCATAATTTTTTATTCTAAAAGATCTGTACTCATAACAATTTGCTCAACCACGAGAGTTTATATCTTAGGGAATTAATATCCCAACTGTACTTATTTTACTATTTTTAAAGCGAAGTTTTTTCTCCCATGAAAAGGCTTACGTAAAAGGGATTTCTGCTTCACACAATGCTATACTAAATCTTGGTTATGTACCAATATCTTCAAAAGAAAGTTTCTGATACCATTATAATCTCCAATGAGGAATTTGAATACGCAAAAACACTTTTTATTCCCAAGAAACTCCGTAGGAAACGATTTCTTCTTCAAGATGGTGATCCATGCATTTATACCACATTTGTAGAGAAGGGACTGCTTCGCAGTTATACTATAGATGAAAAGGGGAACGAGCATATTCTTCAATTTGGAATGCAGGGATGGTGGGTGGCCGATCTTTATAGCTTCCTTACAGGGGAACCTTCAGAATATAATATTGAAGCGCTTGAGGACAGTGAACTATTATTAATCACTAATTCTTCCTGGGATCTATTGCTTAAAGAAGTTCCGGCCTTTGAAAGATATTTTAGAATTCTCATACAAAATAACCTAATTGCAACCCAGAAAAGACTTATGGGTACAATGAGCACTACTGCTGAAGAGCGTTATATTAAATTACTTCAGGATTTTCCTGATATTGTACAAAGAGTTCCTCAACATATGATAGCTTCATATATTGGTGTAACGAGGGAAACCCTAAGCCGCCTTCGAAGCCAGATTACTTTCGAATAATTTCACGTATTTCGATTTGAGTTTATACAGTCCTGGTTTTTTTTAATTGCTCACCTGAAAATTTGCAGCCAAATCATCAGAAGAAACATTCCTCTAGCTTATGTTACTTTAGAGAAAGATGAGTAGGTGAATAGTGAATTTTACCTTTTAAAACACTCTTAGGCTTCTCCCTATTAAATCAAAGAAGATTAAGAACTCAAGTTTTGAAATTCGTTATGATTATCTCACCTATTCTTCGAAATGAGATGGCTAACTTACTTCAAAAAATCATAAATTTTAGTAACTTTAAATAATTATTAAATCCTATGAAAAATATACTTGTTGCCATAGATGAACCTAAAGAGGCTGATCAATTGACTGCTCACGCAGTTGAGATTGCAAAACTCAATAATGCTAAAATTTGGATTATTCATGTAACAGAAGCAGTTCCTAAAGATTTTATAAGCCGCGAGGCGGGCCCGCAGTATCTTTATGATAGATTGGCTGAAAACAATAAGAAAGAAGCCGCTGCCATAAAGCAATGGGCAAACGAACTCACCGAAACCCACCAGGTTGCAGCAGAAGGTTTACTAATTGAGGGATCTGTTATAAAATCTATAAAAAAAATTGTGGAGGAGCGGGATATTGATCTTGTGGTCGCCGGGCATAGGAAAAGAAATTTCCTCTATGGACTTTTTACTGAAAATAAGAAGAAAGACCTTATTGATGAACTTAAGATTCCTCTTCTGGCGGTCCCACTTCAATAATTATTTATCATACCCTTGATCTGGTATCATTAACAATATTATTTTTAAAAGAATTTGAATATAAAAAAACCGGATAATCCCGGTTTTTTATATTTTGCACTACTTTCTACTCTACGAAGAACTGTCGGCTACACCTTTTACTCTCTCGGCACTATCAGATTTTGAGAGAGTAAGTCTTACTGTACTATCTTCTTCAGCTTTAAGATCGTGGGGTACGCTTCCTTCAAGATAAACCAGATCTCCTTTAACGAGATTGTGGGTCTCACCCTTAACTCCAAAAGTAATATGCCCTTCAAAAATTTCCACTACAATAGGAAAGGGAGTTTTATGTTCTTTCATTACCTGCCCCTGTCTCATTGTTATTCTTATCTCCCTGCTACTGTCAGTATCCATTAAAACTTTAACCGCAGGTTTACCGTCGTTATACTCCAGTTCATTTGTTAATGATGCATATTTCATAATTCCTGTTTTAAATTCAATACAAAATTAACCCTATAGCCAAGGTCACTTTATGATCATGATCAGGAAAAGTTAAAAAGAACCTGAAAAAATGATTTAGTCATGTTTAAAAGCTGCCAATACCCGGAAGATATGAATTACAGCCGGAAAGATTGCATCCATAGATTCTTCTGCACCTTTTGTAGAGCCCGGCAAAGCAAGGACCAAAGTCTCCCCAATTAATCCGGAAACAGATCGGGACAACATAGAATAAGGAGTCCGCTCCTGCCCATAAGCTCTTATGGCTTCTTCAATGCCTGGAATAGGACGATCCAAAAGTGGGGTTATAGCTTCCGGTGTAACATCACGTGGAGAAAGACCTGTGCCGCTAAGTGGAAGAATAATTAGGTTTACTCCGGAATCGCATTTCTTTCTTACCAGCTTCCGGATGGTATCTACTTCATCGGGAATAATAATATAATCTTCAATGCCCACCTGGTGTGCCCGCAACTTATGGATAATGACCTTCCCTGCACGATCTTCCTTGCCACCTTCAGATATAGAATCTGAACATACTATGACAGTAGCTAACAGCTGATTCTCTTCAACCACTTTACGATAATCTGTTTTACCTCCCTTTTTTTCGAGGAGCTTTATAGCTTCTATACTAATCCCCTTATCAATGGGTTTCAACATATCGTACATTGTAAGTGCTACTACCGAAGCTGCGTGCATAGCTTCCACCTCAACTCCTGTTTTATATATAGTATGCACCTCAACGCTCACATAGATCTCAAGATTTTCAATCCTGAATTTTATTTCTGTAAACTCAATAGGCAGGGGATGACAATCGGGGATCATATCACTGGTGCGTTTGGCAGCGAAAAGACCGTGGTCTTAGCCATTTCAAAAACGTCCCCCTTTGGCACTCGTTTTTCTTCTACTGCAGTGATGGTTGCGGGGGTGCTTACTCGCACTACTGCCTGTGCAATGGCTTTGCGAAGAGTATTGCTTTTATGCGTGATATTAACCATGAATTATTATTTTAATACTGTATTTACTTTCCACTTCCTTTTAAATATCTTAAAATTTAAAAAGGACTTTAAAATTTCCACCCTATCCCATTTTCTGAAATATTCTCTCCCACTTTAATTTTACCGTCTAGGTTTTACTTAAATGATTCCAGTTGTCTTCCAGTATTCTAAAATCCTCTTCATTATTTACGTTTCTAAAAAGTTGTGGATTTTCTCCAGCTATAGAAGGAACTAAAATGTGCTTGTTTTCTAAGATCATATCAGTCATTTTTAAACGACCTTCAGCAATCCTTATTTCTAATTCTTGTTGAAGGCAAACCGGGTACAGTGCAAATAATGGATTTACCCTCTCCTCTACAGTTGCCGCCACAATATGTTCCCTGTCCCCCAGTTCAAAAAAATGTTTTAAGGCATTAGAGGAAATTAAAGGCATGTCGCAGCTAACTAAAAAAATCACCTCAGCTTTTGAATATTTAATTGCCGTAAGCAAGCCCCCCATTGGCCCTTTTTCAGAAACTATATCGGCGAAAACGGGAAATCTCAGAGATTCGTAAGAACTGTCATTGGCTATTATATTTACAGGAATTTCAGCTTCATTAAAAGCTTCCAGAATGTGAGAAATCATAGGTTTTCCCTTTAACAGCATCATTCCTTTATCTCTGCCCATCCTACTGCTTTTCCCTCCTGCCAAAACAAAGGCTTCCACCCGCCGCACCCGCTTCATAAAAAACGAAATATATTGGCTGCAACCTCTCCAGATGCAAAGCCAATTCTTCTATTATTCTCCATGAGGTAGAAAAAAGCTAAAACCGAAAGCAATATGAGTAGATCAATAAAAAATCTCAATACCATTATCTTCTATAAATTATAAACTTTTACGGGTGTGCCCATTTCTACGATTTCGTTTTGCTCCTCCAGTTCTACCAGGCAATTTGCAGTGTTAAAAGCTTGTAAATTAAACGACTGCTGACCATCTAATATTTTTATCTCACCGCCATCTATTCGGCCCTTTAAAAAGAAGGTGAATCCTTGTTTTTTCAATTGATCCTCCCTGAGAGGAAGGATCTGGCCAGGCGACCATACGTTATCAAACCCCAACCGGAACTTCAGGCAGGGTTTGACATAAAGATTAAAACAACTAAGTACCGAGGCGGGATTGCCGGGAAGTGCAAATATCCATTTATTATCTTTTTTACCTGCAAACAAAGGTTTTCCCGGCCTCTGCTTTATTTTATAAAACAACTCCTTCACACCTGCTTTTTCAAGACACTGCTTTACAAAGTCATAATCTCCTACAGAAATTCCTCCACTAAGGAGCAAAAAGTCGTGTTTTTGTAATGCTTCATCCATAACTTTTTGAAGCTCGTCCTTATCATCTGTTGCTCTGTAATGAGTAGTATTCAAGATTCCTACTTCATTAAGAAAAGCTTCGAGCATTGGGCCGTTGGAGTTGTAGATCTCCCCTTCTTTTAAGGTGCTCCCCACCTCTTTTATTTCATCCCCTGTGATAATACATCCAACTGATGGTAGAGAATAGGTAGCTACCTTACTTACACCAACCGAAGCCAATAATCCAATCGCCCCCGGAGTGATTAAAGTTCCCGACTTAAGAATCAAATCTCCTTCTTTACATTGAGATCCTTTTAATCTTACATTGCTCCCTGGGTCTATTTTGTCCTTATAATAAGATATTGTTCCGGTTTCATCATTGCTTTCAATAAGTTCCTGCTGAATTACAGTATCTGCCCCTTCAGGCATTTTTGCACTAAGTAAATATTCTTATAGCTTTTCCTTCTGAAATGTTTTTTACTGAAGTATCCCCGGCCTGAATTACTCCTTCCAGCTTCCACTCATTTCTCTTTCCGTCGAATATTAAAGCATATCCGTCCATAGCTGAATTATCAAAGGATGGAACATCAATAGGGGAATAAACATCTTCGGCCAGGATCCTGCCCCGGCTATTTTGCAAAGCGACCAAAGTCTTTTCTGCTCTTTCTAAATTTTCTGAAAGTATTCTTCGTGCTTCAGTAACTGAGATCATCCGCCAATTTTGATCATGCTCCGGTTCTTCAATTGAGTGGCATCTGCGCCTTTATAAGATTTAGAAAACTGACCGCCCATCACGGCATGCTTCCGAAGAACTGAAAGTCTTATCAAAGGTTCTATGTTTTCTCCTTTCCGTAAAGTTCCCAGCAGATCCATTTCCTCACTTCCAAAGAGGCAATTCTTCATCTTTCCATCAGCAGTTAAACGCATCCTGTTGCAATCGCCGCAAAAATGTTCGCTCATCGTTGTTATAAAAGCGAAAGTTCCTTCGTGCCCTATAGCTTTGTATTTTTTAGCGGTATCGTGTGGCGCATCTTTTAATTTTACCATATCGTATTCCGCCTCCACTAATTTCAGCATCTGCCCTGCAGTCACTACTTTCTTACTGTTCCAGTGGTTTCCTTCAAAAGGCATAAATTCGATCATCCTCACGTGCAGCGGTAAATGCCTGGTGATCTCCACAAAATCCAGGATCTCCTTTTCAATAATTCCTTCTATTGCAACGGCATTGATTTTTACTCTAAAACCTTCTTTTAAGAGCAGCAATATATTATCCCAAACCTGCTGAAACTGGTCCCTTTTTGTAACTTTTTTGAAAGTTTCGGCATCAAGAGTGTCAAGGCTAATATTCAGGGAGCGTACTCCCGCCGCTTTTAAATGATCAATATATTTGTGGGCGAGCACTGCATTTGTGGTCAGGCTGATCTCTACAGGTAATTTCGACAACCGTCTTAGGATCTCCGGAAATTCCTTCCGCACCATTGGCTCCCCGCTAAGTCAACCTGAGTTTATTCACCCCCAGGCTCACAAAAGTCGTGGCTATCTGCTCAATTTCGTCTACCTGCATAAGGTGTTTATTTGGCAAACACTGAATATTTTCATCAGGCATACAGTACTGGCAGCGGAAGTTGCAGCTATCAGTTAATGAAATTCTTAGATAACTGTGAATTCTGGAGTGGGTATCTGTAAGCATTGAGTCATTTTTAAATTACCTCAGAAAACGGTATAATTCCGTTGACTAAGGATTTCTGCTAACATCAACAATAGGCTTTTTAGTGGGACCCTTTTTTAATGGTTCAGGTAAATACTTCAGGATCCAGATTGCGAAAATTGCCATGATAGCTGAACCTATAAATGTAGTCAAAGCAAAGTAGAAATTCTCTTCCAGAGCATTATTTAACGCCCCAAACAATAACCAAATTTGCATACTGATTAAAAGTATTTGCAGCAATATAATTCCTGTGAGGATTGTATTGGTTTTATTTGGATGCGCTTCGTTTTGGGATCTTCTAAAATTACTCATCTTTAAGCATTTTGAGGTTCTTCTTCTTTAACGTATACTTTCCCATCTCTTACAACCACTTCCAGTTGAGGCAATGGCCGTGGTGGTGGGCCCTGTAGCACTTCCCCGGTGTCTGCGCTGAACCATCCGTTATGACAGGGACACTCGATCTTATTTTCTTCCCGGCTGTATCTCACTGCACAGGTAAGATGGGTACATTTTTGTTCAAAAGCGCGCCATTGATCTTCTTCCAGATGTATGAGGATATATGGTATATGCTTATCCCCCTGAATTTCAAACTGGAACATTTCTCCAACAGGAACCTCATCTTCATTTACTACAAAGTGTTCCCCTTCCAATGGTTTGGACGGAAAAGCCATTGCACGTATTACAATAAACCCGTTACTAATTGCAAATGCACCAGACAGCAGTCCCAGGAATTTCGCAAATTCCCTGCGGCTTAATGGGTAGCCCTTTTACTTTCTATGGGAAAATCTTCTTTCCAGTTAGGTTCTCTTTCTGAATTTTCTCGTGCCATATGAGTGAAAAAATTATGGGATGATTAAGGAATGAGTTCCTTTAGGCATCATAATATTGACTTTGGTATTAACTTCCTGCTGCCCAAAAAAGAATGAGTTTACTAAGCTCGCTATCCGGCCGCATTCTTTCAATTTCTGCTCTTGTTCCATAGAAAAGGGCCTGGCTTGGACATACAGTTGCACACATTGGTTTTTTTCCTGCACTTGTCCTGTCATAGCACAAATTACACTTCATCATTAATTCAGCTTCTTCCATTTTTTTCGGAACGCCGAAAGGACAGGCCAGAACGCAATTGGAACACCCAATACATCTTGAAGTATTTGCAGAATGTACCACCCCAAATTCATCCTGATATATCGCATCTGCCGGACATACATTAGCACAGGTTGGATCTTCGCAGTGCATACACACCTGCACGGTGGTTTGTGGACTTTTTTGTCTATCCACATAATTCACGTGTATCATACTTTCCTGCCCGTTCGTTTCGCATTCAGCACAGGCCATTTCACAGGCGTGACAACCTATACAACGTTGCATGTCTACGAAAAAAGCCATTTCCTGATCATAATTTGTTTCCGGCATAATTTGATATTTAAAGGTTAGTAATTGTCTGTTTCAGTTTAAGATTCAAGGTTCAAGGTTCAAGGTTCAAGGTTCAAATTCCTTGTCTTCTGGTTTTTGTCTCTTCTCTTTATTCTATTTTCTATATTCTCAATTTCTAATGTCCTCTATCCACTGTCCACTCTAAACTACAATGAACTTTGATAAGCAGTATCCGTGCGATGCTGAGATCCTTTTCTTCCTGTTTTTTCCAACTGGCAGGCACAGACTTTGAATTCAGGAATTTTCGAAATTGGATCTAAATTATCAATTGTCAACTGGTTGGCTGAATGTTTCCCTCCCCAATGATAAGGTATGAAAACGGTGTCTTCGCGTATAGTCTCTACCACGTGTGCAGGAAATTCTGCCACTCCTCTTCTGGTTTTCACCCTAATCAAATCATGATTTTCTATTCCATACTGGAATGCCAGCCTGGGATGTATTTCCAGCAATGGTTCCGGATATTGATCCAGTAACTTTCCAATTCTACGAGTTGATGTTCCGCTCAAATATTGCGATACTACCCTTCCTGTGGTTAATACAACCGGATACTCTTTATTGGGCATTTCAGAAGCTGGACGGTACCTCACAGGATTAAAATGTGCTTTCCTATCGGGAGTCTCAAATTTTTTATCTTCCCATAATCTTGGCGTCCCCGGGTGATCTAAAGTCTTGCACGGCCAAAAGATTCCCATATTATCAACTACTTTTTTGTAAGTAATGCCATAGTAATCGGCTGTTCCTCCTTTTGAGGCCACTCTTAATTCATTGAAAATATCTTCGCTTGTAGCAAAATTGAATTTATCTTTTTCGCCGAGCTAAGTCGGCCAGTTCCATCAAGATCTGTCCATCCCTTCGTGTATTTCCAGGCGGGGTTATTGCCTGGTTTATTTTTACCACTCTTCCTTCCGCAGTGGTTACTGTTCCCTCTTCTTCTTCGTGAAGAGAACCTGCCATTACAACATCCGCATAACGGGCAGTTTCACTAAGAAAGGTATCAATACATATATAATATTCAAGCTTTTCCAGGGCTTCCCGCACAAAATTGTTGTTCGGAAGGGAAACCAGCGGATTGAAACATATGGAAATCATCCCTTTGATTTCCCCACGGTGAATTGCTTCTATTTGTTCATAGGCAGATAAACCTTTTCCAGGCATATCTTTTTCGTCGATGCCCCATACTTCTGAAATATATTTACGATGTTCGGGATTGGTAATATCACGGTTACCCGGTAATTGATCACATTTGTGACCGTGCTCCCTGCCTCCCTGGCCATTTCCCTGGTAGAGTAATAGTACCGTAACCACAATAAGGTCTTCCCAGTCGGCCGGATGCTAAAACTATGTTGATACAGCTTAGTACATTTTCTACTCCCTTCGTGTGGTGTTCTATACCGCGGGCATGAAGTAAAAAACTTGTATTTGCTTTACCCCACATTTCCGCAGCCTGATAAATGAGATCTTTTGAAATTCCGGTATGTTCTTCAGCCCAATCTAAGTCGTAATCTTTAACGGCATCTATTGTTTCCTGGAATCCGGAAGTATAATTATCGATAAAATCATGGTCCAGCCAGTCATTATCGACCATTATCTTAAGAATTGCCCCAAATAGTGCAGAATCTCCTCCCGGTCTTATGGGTAAATGAAGATCGGCAGTTCGTGCCAGTGGGATCACGCGGGGATCTACAACTATTAATTTCGCACCATTATCCCTCGCCTGCCAGATATAATGGGTAAGGGTAGGAAAAGTTTCACTTATGTTTGCTCCTGCAACCAATATAACTTCAGCATGTTTAAGATCAGCCCAGCTATTTGATGTTCTGTCCAGTCCAAAGGCTTTTTTGTTCCCTCCCCCGGCACTTACCATGCAAAGTCTTCCGTTATAATCAAGATTTGCGGTTTTTAAAGCTACACGGGCAAACTTTCCAATCATATAACTTTTTTCATTTGTAAGTGAAACTCCGGACAGCATAGCAAAGGAATCCTTTCCATAGGTTTCCTGAATTCTTTTAATCTCACTTACAGTTCTGCTCATCGCATGTTCCCAGGTCACCGGGTTAAAACCTTTTCCTTCCACCCGCTCAATAGGATCCATTAACCTATCGGGATGATTGTTCTGCATATATCGCATTACTCCCTTAGGACAAAGACGGCCTTCATTAAAAGGGAATTCCATCCAGGGTTCAAAACCTGTAATCTTATTATCTTTTACTTTTAATTGTATGCCACATTGCATTCCGCAGTAACAGCAATGTGTTTTCACCATCTTATCGGGTTCCTTGTTTCCCTGGAATCCTGTTTGTGGGGCATAGGCTTTATGAGGCCCAAAATCTTCTATTATTTTATCGACTGAAACCGGAAGTTTTGCCATTATTATTTCTTTCTGTTTTTAGCCGAAGAATTTTCCGGCTTCTTTTCTTGCATTTAAGTGTGCTACAGCCAACGCTGAACGTTTTCCCTCTGGACTTAAGTCTAAATGATTAGACCCATTTTTTTTATCGTAATTAAACCCCAGATCCTTAGTTACATCTTTGAGATCATTTATGTGAGTTTGCGTTGCAAATTCTTCGTGAGTGTGAGGACATACCGCCATTCCCCTGCGCTTACCTTCCGTTTTGTAAAGATTTGCTCCCAACTGAGCCAGACGCTGATAAATATGGAAAAACTTTCCAAAGGGCAACCAAACCAGGAACAGAATCACAGTTATAGCATGAGTTACAGCCATAAACTGGTAGGTTTTTCCGCCTAAAAAGGTATAGTCATAGGTAATCCCTAATCCGGTAACTGAAATTGCTATTAAAAGTATTAAAGGAAGCCAGTCATTTTCAAAAGTTTGAGTTGCTATTAAACCTCCGTCTGTAAACCTTCTTTTCATCATTATAATTGCTCCAATTGTTACCAGTACTGAACACCAAACAAGCCCATGAAAAGCAATAAAAGCAAGTGGTGATCCCAGGCTGAACGACCCGGCCTCAAATCCAAATAACAAAGCGTAATAAGTCGTATCGTCTCCAGGTTTCAGAATAAAATGAATCCATCCAAAGGTTAGAGGAATTGTAATTGCAAATGCGATTAAACATCCTGTTGCGAGCATAAAATGACCGAACCATCTCGTCTTACTTCTATGGGCAATAAATCTTTGTGCCAGTATATTTTTAAAAAATAACCTTATAGAACGCCATAAATAAGGAAAAAAGAATCTGCTAAAGAGAAACTGCATACTGCGGCGCCAGTACAATCTTGTTGGCGGCCTTTGAATCCAAACTGAATATCGATACGCTACTCCAAAAACGGCAAAAACAGTCCCTATTAGATATGCAATTAAAGCAGGATCAAAATTTTGAAGATTTCTGGAACCTACAAGCACCAAAACAATAATAAGAACAGCGGCTATGGTGGCTTTTATTAAAGCTATTTTATCCAAAGTTTTGAAAAGTCTATACATAGCTGTTGGAAGCTTTAAAGGTTCAACAAATTCAGGATAACATAAATATAACGAAATTTGAAGAGGACTGGCAAAAATGCGTCAGGCCAGACGGGTAATTTAAAGTCAATCTAAATACCAGCTGATAGTCATAAACGGAATATGAAAAATCCTTTGATATGGCTCTTTCTCACAAGCTCATCATTAGGTCTAGCTCTGGTCAACATTTAATATCAGAGGAAGGCCTATCATAGTACCACCAGTTAAGACCCAGACACACCAGATAATATATTCCGAACCCGTACAAAGCAAACTCCGGAGTTCCCATTTGAATTTGTTCTCCAAATACCTGCGGAATAATAAAAGCACCATAGGCAGCAATTGCCGATGTCCAACCCAGAACAGGCCCAGCTTTTTCTTTGCTGAAGATATAAGGAATACTTCGGAAAGTGGAACCGTTTCCTATACTGGGTGGTAACAAACAAGACCATAAAACAAGCAAAGAACGGCCACCAGTAAGTTTCTGGATTTGAACTTTCTCTCGCCTGCACTATGAAATAAGCCACGGCTATAGTGGCAATAACGGTTACTATTGTGCTATAGGTCGTCACCCGGGAGCCGCTGTTAATCTTATCAGAAAACCAACCTCCCAGGGGCCGAACAATGGCTCCCAACATAGGCCCAATAAAAACCCAGGTAAGAAAATCTGGCGCATTGGGATTGGTATATTGAGGATCTAAAGGATCTGTATAAACAAAAATATCCTGACAAAGTTTGGGAAATGCCGCCGAAAAGCCAATAAAGGAACCAAAAGTCATCGTGTAGATAATAGTCATGATCCAGTTATGCTTATCGTTAAGAATTGAAAATTGCTTGTTAAGGCTTTGCTTTATATCCCCGGGGCTAAGGTATTTCATTAGAAGCAAAGTGAGAATTACCACAACGGGTAAAACTATCCACATATTAATTTCAAGACCAACCAGCAAATAGGATCCCACAGCTGCAGTTGCAAGTCCTATACATACCATAAAGAGAGTTTTTGCTATTCCCTGGATGGTAGTGGGAAGTTTGGGAGTTCCTGTGATGACATTGTTCATTCCAAAAAAAGCTGCTATGGCTGCAAATACAATGGGAATCCATATCCACCCCGCATTTTGCAATCCTGCCAGTGGTTGGTCTTCTACGACTTCACCTTCACTTCCCACAGCGGAAAATAGAAAAATTCCAATAACAAAGGGAATCATTTTCTGCATGATACCCACTCCAAGATTTCCAATTCCCGCATTGAGACCAAGAGATGTTCCCTGCATTCTTTTCGGAAAAAAGTAACTGATGTTACTCATAGATGACGCAAAATTTCCGCCTCCGAACCCTGACAAAAGGGCGAGAATTGCAAATGTAAAATAGGATGTTGATTGGTCTGCCAGTGCAAACCCTACTCCAAAAGCCGGAATTAATAATAGTGTAGTTGTAGTAAACACCACATTACGCCCTCCTCCAAGAGCTATCAGGAAAGAATTCGGGATCCTAAGGGTAGCTCCTGCGAGACTGCTATTGCAGGCAATGTATAGTAAAGGTTATTAATTCTGGCCAACTGCTCATTCACCATATCCTCAGACATATCTGGAGTGATCATCCCAAAATGGAAGTTATATTCCTTCATCTTGGTAGTAATAATGCTCCACATCATCCATACTGCAAAAGATAATAAAAGCGCCGGAATGGAAAGCCAGAGGTTACGATAGGCTATTTTTTTACCTTTTTGTTCCCAAAACACCGGATCTTCAACATTCCATTCTTCCAGATTAGTCTTCATATTATTTGGTTTAATTAGGTTTAGTATTATTTTTTAGATTCGATCTGGCGCATGAGTTTTGGCTGCTCCTTGTGCATCATTTTTTGAATTGTTCTATGCATCCACCACAGGCAAATAGCTGAAAGAACCAGAGTAAAAATCCACGCGCTGGTCCATAGTCCCGTGCCATCGAGAAAATAACCAAAAATGATGGGACAAACGAAACCTCCCAAACCCCCTAAAACTCCTACCATACCACCTACTACACCAACTTCTTCGGGAAAATATTCAGGTATGTGTTTGTATACCGCAGCTTTGCCTACTCCCCAGATACTTCCCAGGATAATTACCAGGAAAGTGAAGACCCATACATTGGCTTCAAAGAATATCTTTGTTTCCCCACTTGCTAAAAGTTCCTTTTTTTCTACCCGCTGTCCTTCCTGTACTACAGACTCCTGCCAGGTTTCTTTTTTTGGAAATACAAAATCCCCTTCAACTGTGTTAAGATTAGTTTCGTCCCTTGGAATAACACTATATTCTATGCCTGCCGCAACTATTTTGTTCTCAGAAACATAAGTTACTTCCCCTGCTTTCTTCGCCATAATCCCGTTACCGGGGGAATAAATTTCCATTTTAGGAAAAATCAGAAGAAAACTTATAGCTAAAGAGGATCCCAGAACCCAGTACATAACTTTTCGGGCACCCCATTTATCACTCATCCATCCTCCTAAAGCTCGAATCACTCCTGATGGGAAACTAAAGGCGGCAGCAAGAATTCCTGCTGTTACCAAAGGGAGGTAATAAACATTTACATAATAAGGTACAAGCCATTGTGAAAAAGCTACAAAACATCCGAAGACCAGGAAGTAATAAAGCCCGAACCTCCAAACGCGAATACTCTTTAAAGGCTGCATTAATTTGGTAAGAGTTCTTTGAGTAGCAGGTTTCTTATTTTTGGCAAAGATTACGAAGATTAATGCCATTAAAACCAATACGGCAGCATATATAACCGGAAGAATTCTCCAGTTTTCCATATCGGCCCCATTTTTAGTTAGAGATAATAAGATTGTTGGAGCCAGAAGTGTAGTTAATGCGGCACTAAGCATTTCCCGCACCAAAAATACCTAATGCACGACCTTGCCAATCTTTCTCGTACCATACAGAAGTGTAGGCAATTCCTACCGCAAAACCAAGCTCCTGTAAGACCATATCCAAAACTACATAACGCAAAGCCAAGAAAAGAATCTACATATTGAAGTAAAAACATGGGAATTGCACTAACAAGTAACAATCCCCCAAAAACCCATTTTCCTCCGTATTTGTCTGTCATAATTCCTAGTGGGAGCCTAAAAATTGAGCCTGTAAGTACGGGTATACCAAGTAACCATCCTATTTGCACGGAGGACCAATCGTAATAACCATTGTCTACCAGAAATGTAACAGTTACTCCGTTAAACATCCAGACTGCAAAACAAATAGTAAATGCCAGAGTGTTTAGAAATAACATTCTATGCGCGGTAGAAGATGGTCTGCTCATAATCTATAAGTAGAATTAATGGTGCGTTGGGATGTATATTTTTTTTGTTATAAAAAATTTTAGGGTACAGATAACATTTTTTTGGACGATGCAAAAATGTTGGATTATTTAAACAAATAAAATGATGAATATCATCAATTTCAGATCTTTAAAGTTAAAAACACACATTTAATTATGCTAATAAATGAGAGATTCCTTTTCTACAGAAGAGGTTTTTAAATTAATTAGGAACAAAGATTAATTTATCCAATCTACTAGAGCTGACAAATTCTATACTCAGAAAATTTGGGAAAAACAGAAACAACTGAGGTAGGCACTAATCGTGCAGAACCAGTATAGGCAACTGGTTTGGAACTGTAGCGTATAATCCATGCCTGTTGTGCAACAAGCGATCGCATATTCTTAAATTTTTTCCTAATAAAACTATGAGGTGAAATTTATTCTGTACATCCATCCATATAGTTTTGTCCGTAAAAGCGGAATCCTGAAGTGGGGAAAATTTTATATTTAAATCTTTTAGAGCAGAGAATATTCCTTTCTTTTCAAGGTGATCTAAGTTTTCAACATCACCTGAACCTGCAAGCTCCCAAACATCAAGGTTCACCTTATTAAAGACTCCTGAATTCTTAAGAAAGCTGATATTCTTCTCCCCAAAGGATGCTGTATAATCCAGGGGCATTATTAATTTTTTAGGCTTCTTATACTCACTACCCTCAGCCACTGCAAGAATATTGCATTTGATCTTGGACATAATTTCAAATGTATGCCTTCCAAGAATGCTAGAAGTACTTTGCTCCCTTCCTACGGCTCCCATAACAATGAGATCTATCTTATGTTGTTGCACAAAATCGCGGGCTTTATTCACTAATTTCTCCTCAGAATAGTGACCCGTTATCTTATGCTGTCGCCCCTTCGATCTTTGCTGTAGCTTCTCTACTCTTTCTTTTAATTTTCCAGAGATTGTTAAATTACCTGCTCCTGCAAATTTTTCTAAATCGTCGGGGTCGGGATCAAAAATATTTAACAGATAAAAGTTTACCTGCTTATCTTGTAAAACATCCATTGCGTAATGGGTAGCATTAATTGCAACGGGAGAAAAATCTGATAATAAAAGGACGTTCATAGCTTTTTTCTATGAGACGAAATTAAACTACTTACATCTGCTCAAAAATGATTAAAGTCAGATTTTCAATATTTTATCTAATATGAAATAAGATTTTTGTTCTTAAAATTTGTTATTCAAGCCAAAATTTATCCTTCCACTGTTCTTCGGGAAGGTGAAGATTTTGGTGCAACTTCTCAAATTCAAAAAGTTGCTCTGCTGTTGCTAATTTTTTAATTTCTGCGTAAAGCGTACGCTCTTCAAATCGTATGTACCTGCTCAATTCTTCCTCCAGGAGGTGGAGAACTTTTTCATTTTCACAGCCACAACTTAATAACTTCCTAATCCTACGGTGATTTGCTATTGCTCTTTTCACCCGTACGTTTTTTCCTAAAACCGGAAAAATTAGGTTTTCTTCAGTTTCAAAATGCCGCTCGAGATAATTTTTTTTAAACCAGTCAGTATAACTGCGAATCCTTTCCGGTTTCACTTTATTTGAAAGCCCGTTCCTGATTCTGGAACAAAATTTTAGACTTTCATCATGGTCCTTGCTGAGACTATTTAAAGCAACTTGTGGTTTTGAACTATTCATTTTAAAACGATATGTATTTGAATCAGGAGATCCAGAATTGATCTTTCCAATTATCATCAGAAAAATGAATTCCTTCATGATGTTCTTCAATTTCAGCTAACTGTCCTGAAGTAGCAACCTTCTGAATCTCATTAAAAAGCACTCTCTCTTCAAACCTAATATGTAAGTCCAGTTCCTCTTCAATTTGATGAAGGGCTTTTTCAACCTCATTATCCTGATTAAATAAGCGTTTTAGACGTCGGTGCTCTGCCAATGCTCTTTTTATGAGGTCATGTTCCTCACCCAAAACAGGAAAAATAAACTTTTCTTCTGCTTCAAAATGGGGATCGAGATAATTTATTTTAAACCATTGGGTATAGTCTTTCATTCGTTGAGGCTCCACATTAAACTTAAATCCCTGCCGAATTTTCCAGCACAGTAGTAATCCATGATGATGTTCTCTACTCAAAGGTTTTAGCGCGTCGTGTCGTTTTATAGGTTTCTTCATTCGTTGTTTTTATTTTATTTTCTTCCTCACAATTACAGGTGGGACAGGAATTAATCTCACCCTGCTTCAGCTTTATTCCTTCCAGATTTTCCTTTACAAATTCCTGAATAAGCATATACCTGTCTTTATGATTATTTACATTTATTTGTTTGTCTTCTACAATATCTCTAATTTTTCCTTCATATTGCTGATAGTCCCAGCAAATCGGGCATAAACCTTTCGGAGCATCATTCTTCCTCTCCTCTTCAGGTTTCGGAAAAAAAATTAATGATACTTTTCAGTTATATTCATGGCCCTGAGTCCTATGTTTCGTTATAAGTTCAGTTATTTCTGAAGTTAAACTATCTGCATACATTCCAAAACCATTTACAACCACACCCCTGATGTTATACTTTGGGGAGTATATAGCCATGACAATCATTTCATCCCCGGGATCTGTATCCCCTTCAAAGCGATACAACTCTTCGATTTGGAATTCATCGGGCGAGAGCTGCAAAGAGGTGTGGTTACAAACCAAACACTGCTTTTCTGCAACTAATGAAAAGTTTGTGGTGAAACCTTTTTTCTGAAGGTCATTTACTGCTTCTGAAACGGTGTCATAATTTCTCGGCAATTTCATCTTTCTTTCTTTTAATTATTGAAATTATCTTTCTTTATCGGCCATAATCCGCAGCATCTAAAAGATAGGCTTTTAATATCTGTTGATGCTATTAATCAAACTTTTTTTCCTGCTTCCCTTAAAGAGAACTCCTTTCCCAGAGCAATGGCTTTTGGAAAAAGGATGTTGTTTTCCAGATGTACATGCTGATGTAGGTCCTGTTCAAATTCTTCGAGTTTTGCATAAAATGCACGGTAAGTATTGCAGGCTCCCGGAGGAGGAGTAAAATTGTTACTAAGGGTTGAGATCTTTTTAAACATATAGCTAAGCTTCTTCGTGATCTGCTTCCATCATTCTTATAGGATTATCAACAGTGTCGAACCCAGGCTTTTCCAAAGAAGTTCCATCTTTTTTAGCCTTTACCATTTTTTTTATGAATGGAAAAAGGATTAACTCCTCCTTCTTAAGATGCCCTCCCAGGTCTACAGCCACTTCAGAAAACAGGCGTTGTATCTGGATTAATTCGGGATAATCGCTGGAATGTACCTGAACTACACGCGAAGCATACTGAACTATAAGTGGAATACTTTCTTCTATATAATTGTGATGAACATTTACAATATGATCAGCTAAAAGATCAAGAGACCAGCTATTAAAATTTTGTGCTTCTGGTTTAATGTTATTGATTGCCAATAATTCTTTTTCCAAAATATTAAAATTTACATTTGCTTTTTCCGCTGCCCTTTTTATACTTATTCCACCTCCGCAACAAAAATCAATTCCATATTTTTTAAAAATATGAGCAGCACTTATGTTTTCAGTTACCATCTCTGCCACTGTTCTTGTATCCTGTATTTTCATGGGTATTAGTGTTTAATTAATTATATCAAAAATGAGGATAAGTATCCGGCCATAATATGAGTGAAATCATATTTAGCTGATTATCTGTACACTTCTACTACTGCATCTACTATAAAGCATCTATGGTAACAAATTTTTACCAGGTCAAATCTACTAATTAGGAGGATTTTCTTTCTTCCCAGGCACCAATACTTGTTCAACAAAGACACATAAAACGTTAACAATAATTAAGAAAACGTTAATAAGAACCTGAACAACTTCTTACTTTTATACCATGAGACAATTACATAATGAGTCTAAAGAATTGGATTCACTAAGGGAAAAGATCCTGAGAAATCCGCTTTACTTTTTTATTACTATTTCAGCTATTATGATTATTGCTCTTATAGTATGGGCAGAAATTTCTTTCGGCCTGTTCAGTACTTTTCTTATAAAGTAGGATGTTAGGCATAACTATTCTTAGTTTGTCCTTTTTTTAATATAGTTATGGTGTCATCTCAGCCTTTTACCTCCTACTATCTCTGGGAACAGACCTTAGGTTATTTTTAAAATGTGATCTATTTTTACAAATAAGATATCCCAAAAAAAGAAATGGATTATTTCATCTGGGCCAGGGTTATTCATGTCCTGGCAGTTGTTTTATGGATAGGTGGTGTGGCAATGGTCACTACTGTACTTATTCCTGCGGTGAAAAAAATGGAATCTCCCCGCGAGCGGATGGAAACCTTTGAAAAATTAGAAGGAAAATTTGCTTTACAGGCGAAAATCACTACTATTCTAACTGCTTTGAGCGGATTTTATATGCTGTATTACATGGACGCATGGGAACGGTTCCTGTATTTACAGTTTTGGTGGCTGCACGCTATGGTCCTGGTGTGGTTAATTTTCACAATCATTCTGTTTATTTTAGAGCCTTTGGTTCTTCATAAAGTCTTTAAAAGTTATGCTATAAAACATCCTGAGAAGACATTTACTTTCCTTCACAAGGCGCACTGGATTTTATTTATTTTAAGTTTGGTAACCATACTTGGTGCTGTTGCTTAAGCAGCCACGGATTGTTCTTTTTTTAAAAAACTCCTGTAGATACCTAATAAGGTTTCATGTTCACAACTCCTGATATGACACTTTAGGAAGAATTATCAAATGGGCAGATATTAGCATATAAAAAATTCTCAAAAGGGTGTTCAGGAAAATTATTGTGCTCATTATGATGAACGATCAATGAAAGGCGAGCAGGTAAATCATCTTTTCCAAACAATGTCTCTGGACATCACTCATGTAGATGAAACTAACCGGGTAATTTTCTACAACCGTGGCGAGGAAAGATTTTTCCCCCGAAGCACGTGAATTATGGGCCGAGTGCAACATTGTCATCCCCCTAAAAGTGTTGGTACTGTTTTAAAAATCTTGAAGAATTTAATAAAACGCACAAAGACTGAACCCTCCTTCTGGATCAATATCAGGAAAAAATAAATCTGCATTAGATATTTTGCTGTTCGTGACTATAAGAAAAATCATAAAGGAGTTGCAGGATATTCACAGGATATTACTGAAATTACAAATATAACAGGGGAAAAACGACATCTGGATTTGAATTATCAGAATATTGAAAAATATTGGAGTAACATCCTTAAATTTATAAAATGGTGTTTATAGATAACGAAGGGAATAACGATCCGCACATTAACCTGGCACTGGAGGAATATGCTCTCCGCAATTTTGACGCGAAGACGAATTACTTGTTGTTCTATATTAATGAACCCTCTATTATAATTGGCAGGAATCAAAATACGCTGGAGGAGATTAATTTTGATTATGTGGAAGAGAATAATATACACGTTGTACGCAGAATGTCTGGCGGAGGTACGGTCTATCACGACTTCGGAAATCTCAATTTCAGCTTTATTACAGATCACGATGTAAAAAGTCTAAACAACTTTCAAAAATTCACAGAGCTTAATAAAGGTGCTGAACAAAATGGGAGTTCCGGCAGAATTAAAAGGCAGGAATGACATTGTTGCCAATGATAAAAAGATTTCAGGGAATGCGCAGTTCTCTACAGGAAAAAGAATGTTTCATCATGGCACCTTGCTCCTCAATAGTGATCTAAATGAGGTAACAAAGGCGCTGAATGTCAAGATGAATAAGATCCAGTCCAAAGGACATAAATCTGTGCGGAGCAGGGTAGCCAACATAAGTGAATTTCTTGAGGAAAAGATAGATATAGAAACTTTTCGGTCTATGGTCTTAAAAGGGTTATATGAAGAAGGAGAAGATTTTGAAACCTACAAACTTTCTGAACAGGAATGGGAAGCTGTCTTAAAATTAAAGGACGAAAAATATGGAACCTGGGACTGGAACTACGGTAGCTCACCCAAGTTTAACATCCAGCGAGCAAAGAGATTTGCAGCCGGGGAAATTGATGTGCGGATATTTGTTGAAAAAGGAAAAATTACAGAATTTAAGATCTATGGAGACTTCTTTGGATCTAAACCTGTAGAAACATTAGAAAAACTCTTTTTAGGTGCCCGGTATGATAGGCAGGAAATATCCCGTATTCTTGAACTAAGTGATAATAGAAGAATATTTTGGTGCTGTTACAAAAGAAGATTATCTCGATTTGGTTCACGGTAATGACGAGGATCTGCCAGGTATTCCAGCCCGGGAAGGGAATATGATCTAAAAACTAATTTGCGGAACAGTAAAATTTGAGCAAAAAAAGAGGTCATCTAAAACAGACGACCTCTTCAATCATTAGTTTTTTGACTAATTAACTAATCTATTTTGAGAAATTTTCCATTGTTATCAAACTCAACTTCGATTCCGTTTGATAATTCAACTTCCTGACCTTTCCCTTGTTTTTCCCAACCTATGATTTTTGCATCGGGATGATTAGATTTTAAATACGTAGTAATACTGGCAGGTATAGCCGCTTCTGGTATAGCCTCATTATTTTGGCTATCTATTTCAATAATATTACCATTCTCGTCAAAATCCAGCTGTAACCCATTGGAGAGTCTAACTTCATATTTTTCATCTTCCCAAATTTCCCAGCTGCTATTTTCCTTTACTTCTTCTGTTTGAAGGTTAGAAAAATGCTTGCTAATAAAATCCTGTGCAGTTTTAGGTAATTTGTCGTTTGTTGATTGTGCCATCATTCCTATTGAAAATAACATAACCAATCCACTTAACATCACTCTTTTCATAATTCTTGTTTTTTAATTACAGGACAAAATAAAGGTCCAAAACTGAAAAAAATTAGGAATACTCAATCTTTCTATTCCTAAATGTTTCCTAAAAGCACTTATATCTTTCAAAAATTCCAATGCGCTTTTTCATCATTTAATTGGAGTCAATAAAAATATAAACCTGTGCAATCTTACCACATGAGGAATAAAATATTTGCTGTATTAGTATGCTTTTTCATTATTACATTTTCATTTTCACAGGATTCTCAATCATTCTATTATGAGAATGAATTTGAAATCTCCATTCCTCTTAAAAATAATTGGTCTATAGATTTTGGCGCAGGAAATCGTGGACTGTTACAGGAGAAACTAAATGGGAAAAGTATAAGCGGGTATCAACATGAGCACCTGGAACTTAATCATTTTACTAAATATAAAGCAAAGGAATTCCTTGCGATAAGCCTGGGATTAAGGTATCGATTTAGAGAAATTTTTGATAGTTTCAATAGGGACGAAATTAGAATTATAGAACAGATAGAAATAGGATCTACCAACTCTTCTCTCCCAATATCACATAGATTTAGGTTGGAACAGCGTTTTAGGGAAGAGACCATCCATCGGGTAAGGTACGCACTCCAATTTTCCCGACCTTTAATTGATGAATTCTCTGTAGGATTGGCAACAGAAGCTTTATTTGCTTTTTCAAGGCCTTCTAAACCGGAAGCAGAACAAAGGTTTTCTCTCGGTTTTGAAAATACTTCCTTTAAAGATTTAAAGTTAGGGCTTGATTTAGAATACCGTATTGAAAACTACACCCGTACTCCCGGTCACGAATTCTTTCTTATTACCGGGGTCTCTTTTTCCCTATAAAAATTACTGTACCAGATAATTGCATGGAGGTGATAAAGTTTATCATTCTGTTCGCGAACACTAAAATTATCAATCGTAAAAAAGCAAAATTATAGCCGCTCCTGCGCTTCTCTTCTGTCATTATTTCAGCTAAATCTTATTTAAAAATAAACTAGGAAACTTTTTTTGTTTTTTAGTTTATTTTGGTGTTATCTTTGCATTCGATTTAAAGATGATTCAAATACAATAAGTAAAATGAAAAAGTTATTAATTGGTCTATTATTGACCAGCAGTTTTAGCTTTGCCCAGGAATCTCCTATTGAGCTAAATCTTCCAAAAGCAGTTTCCTACGCACTGGAAAACAAAGCGGAAGCTCAAAAGGCGCGGCTTGATATTGAGCAGGCTAATGCAAAGATTGCAGAGGTAAGAGCCAATGCTTTACCAAATATTTCGGCAAATGCGAATACAACCTTCAATCCTCTTTTGCAACAAAACCTGTTACCGGGGGAGATTTTTGGAATGCCAGGTGAGGATATTGCTGTCGCATTAGGAAGGAAATGGACTTCTAATGCCAATGCCCAACTTACCCAAACACTTTTCAATCAACAGGTATTTACGGGATTAAAAGCAGCCAGGTCCACCAAGGAGTTTTACCAGCTAAATGCACAGTTAACGAATGAAGAAATAATTGAAAAGGTAGCCACTGCTTATTACCAGGTATACCAAACGCAGCAAATGCTGGAAAACCTACAGAGTAATCTAGAGTTGACCGAACAAACTGTGAACATTGTTAAAGGCTTATTTGAAAACGGACTCGCCAAAGAAATTGACTATGATCGCAGTAAAGTAGCGCTTAACAATCTAATTGCCAGCAGGCAGCAGGCCCTTAATGCTGTAGAACTTAGTGAAAATGCATTAAAGTTTATGATAGGTATGTCTATGTCACAAGAGATAAGATTACCTGCTGAAGCCTTTCAACCTGTAGTTCTTCCAGGAAAAAACCTGGAAATGAATGAGAGAACAGAGTTACAGCTCTTAAACAAGCAAATTGAGCTGTTAAACTGGCAGAAAAAAGCAACCCTTGCAGAGTATTATCCATCGGCAGCTCTTGTGGCTAATTATGGCTGGCTGGGACAGGGAGACGTAGTACCGCTTTGGAATGGTAAGGACAAAGGAGTCTTTTGGTCCGATCTTTCAGCTGTGGGTTTAAATATCCAAATCCCAATTTTTAACGGGGGAGCAACCAAATCCAGGGTAAAACAAAATCAAATAGATATAGAAAAAGCCCAGGCCGATTTTCGGGAGACTGAACTCGCCCTTCAACTTGCCTATAGCAATGCTCTGGCGCAGCTGGAAAACAACCTTATTACCATTAGAACACAGGAAGAAAATGTGGAGTTGGCACAGGAAGTTTATCAGGATACCCAAAATAACTATGGATTGGGCTTAGCCAGTCTAAACGATATGCTTGATGCTGAAAGAGATTTGGCTGAAGCTAAAAATAATCTTACTAATGCCCGTCTCGACTACAAATTAGCGGAAGTAGAGCTATTAAAATCACAGGGGAAATTAGAAACTCTTAATGAAAACAACCTTTAAAATGAAAAAGAAAACAATAATTACAATAGTAGCTTTGGCAGGTGTTGCCTTAATTTTCTTCCTTATCCTTAGAAATAATAAGAGTAAAAATGAGCAGGAACTTAATATTGTTGCTCAAAAAAATACTGAGATCGCCGTAAGAACAGCAGAAGCTGCAAAAGAAAGTATTAGTGGCAGGTTCACGGTGAACGGTACCTTCCAGCCGGAGACCCGTGCAAATATTTCGGCAGAAATGGGAGGACAAATTGTTGCGATATTGGTTGAAGAAGGCAGTATAGTGAAGGCGGGCCAGATAGTTGCCAGACTTTCCGGAGATAAGATTAATGTGAATGTTAATAATGCAAAGGCCAACCTTGACAACGCAGTTTCTACATTGGAGAGATATGAATCTGCATATAAAACTGGTGGTGTCACAGCAGTTCAACTGGATCAGGCTCGTTTACAGGTTCAAAATGCCAGAGCACAGCATCAATCTGCACAACTTAGCTCAGGAGATACCAACGTTAGATCCAAAGTAAGCGGGATTGTTAACCAGAAGATGGTTGAACCGGGAATGGTAGTGGGTGCAGGTACTCCAATAGTTGAAGTTGTAAATATTTCCTCTCTTAAATTAAAGGTCGAGGTAGATGAAGCTTTGGTTAGCAATTTAGAGATGGGAGATACTGTAAACATTGTGCCAAGCGTCACCAGGGATACTATAAGCGGAAAAATAAGCTTTATAGCTCCTGCTTCTAATGGAGCACTAAAATTCCCGGTAGAAATTACGATAGATAACACTGAAAACAAGTTTAGAGCAGGTATGTATGCTACTGCAGTTTTCAACCAGGCAGGACTTGAAAATGTTCTTACAATTCCAAGGGAAGCTTTTGTGGGTAGTGTAAGTGATAACCAGGTGTTCCTTGTAGACAACGGTACAGCAAAACTTACAAAAATTAAGACTGGGGTAAATTACGGAAGTAAAGTCCAGGTAACTAAGTGGACTTAATGAGGGAGATGTGGTGGTAACCAGTGGACAAATTAATCTTACTGATAACACTGCGGTTAAAATCTTAAAATAAAAGATAAAAAGAAATGAAATTAGCACAGGTTTCAATAAAAAGACCCAGTCTCGTGATAGTAATGCTAGCGTTACTCATCCTGGGAGGTCTTTTCAGCTATAGTCAGCTCAACTATGAGTTGATTCCAAAATTCGAAGTGAAGGTGGTAACAGTGATGACAATTTATCCCGGTGCATCACCTGCTGAAGTAGAAAATACAGTCTCCCGTAAAGTGGAAGACGCAATTTCTTCTTTGGAAAATATAAAAAAGATCCAGACAAAGTCTTTCGAAAGTCTTTCTCTTGTAACGATTCAACTTACTAATGATGCAGATGTTGACTTTGCATTAAATGAAGCTCAGAGAAAAATTAATGCCATTCGGTCAGATCTTCCGGAGGATATAGATGAACCATCACTTTCGCAGTTCTCGCTTTCAGATTTGCTTAGGTGGTAAGTATGGGGGTATCTGGGAATCTTTCAGAAAATGAACTTTATGATCTTATTGATCAAAAAATCCAGCCAGCTTTTTCCAGACTTCAGGGAGTGGCACAGGTGACTATGGTTGGAGGTCAGGAACGGGAGATCAGGGTAAATTTAGATCCCAACAAGCTTGAAGGTTATGGCCTTACCATTCCAATGGTACAACAAATCATTACTGCCTCCAACCTGGATTTTCCTACTAGTAATCTTACTACAAGAGAAAACACAACTCTTATACGTCTTTCAGGAAAAATTCAGTCAGTTGATGAGCTTAGGAATTTAGTTATTGCTTCTCAAAATGGGCAAAACATCAGGTTATCAGATGTAGCTGAAGTTCAGGACACCCAGAAGGAAGTTGAGAAAATAGCAAGGATAGATCGTCAAAATACAATTTTGCTTCAGGTTCAAAAACAAACTGATGCCAACGCTGTAAAAGTAAGTGAACTTGTTCAGGAGAAAATGGCAGAAATTGAGCAGCTTTATGCTGAACAGGGAGTGAAAATTACAATGGCGAATGACACCTCTGTATTTACTCTTGCCGCAGCAAATTCTGTAATAAAGGATCTTTTAATTGCCGTGGGACTGGTAGCATTTGTAATGTTGTTCTTCCTGCACAGTTACAGGAATGCCCTTATAGTAATGGTAGCAATTCCTACTTCACTTATTGCCACCTTCATTGGAATGTTGATGTTAGGCTACAGTTTAAACCTAATGAGTTTACTCGCGCTTTCACTTGTGGTAGGTATTCTTGTTGATGATGCGATTGTGGTAATTGAAAACATTCACCGCCATATGGAAATGGGTAAAAATAAAGTACGTGCGGCTTATGACGGAGCAAAAGAAATTGGCTTTACAGTAACGGCTATTACACTTGTAATTGTGGTGGTATTCCTTCCTATTGCTTTAAGTACAGGACTTGTTGCAAATATTATTTCTCAATTTTGTGTTACGGTGATCATTGCAACTTTGCTGTCTTTGTTAGTTTCTTTTACAGTTGTTCCCTGGTTATTCTCCAGATATGGAAAACTTGAGCTTATAAGTGGAGATTCTTTCTTTGGAAAGATAATTCACAAATTTGAAGCAGGTCTTACCTGGTTTACCCAGGAGGTTACCAAGATCCTTCACTGGTCCCTTGATAATAAAGTAAAAACCTTTTTAATAGTTTTTGTTCTTTTCGCCAGCTCGATTTCATTGGTGGCAATGGGATACATTGGATCAGATTTCTTTCCACGGACAGACAGGGGTGAATTTCTTGTGCAACTGGAAATAGATAAGGATGCTTCTATAGAGGAAACTAACTTTGTAACTCAAAAAGCTGAAAATTACCTCTCCCAACTTCCGGAGGTAGACCGAATGATTACAACCGTAGGACAGTCCAGCAGTGGTGGTTTGGGAGGTGCCCAGGCTACCAATTACAAATCGGAAATTACGGTGACCCTGGTAGATAAATCTGAAAGGGATGAAAAAACAAACGTTTTTGCTGCAAGGCTTACCCGTGATCTTGAACAGGAATTGGTTGGTGCTAAAATTACTACTGTACCCGTGGGGATAATTGGTGCAGAGCAGGCACCACTTCAAATGACCATTACCGGAAACAGTTTTGAAGAGGCCCTGGCATATGCTGAAACAGCTGAAGACCTGCTTAGAAATATTGAAGGAGCTACTGAAATTGAATTAAGTGTAGAAGAAGGAAACCCTGAAATATCAGTTAATGTTGATAGAGATAAAATGGCCTCTTTAGGGTTAAACGTTGCTACAGTTGGACAAACCTTACGTACAGCTTTCAGCGGAAATACCGATAATAAGTACCGTACAGGAAATAATGAATACGACATCAATATAATTTTTGATGAAGCTGCCCGAAACAATATTGAGGACGTACAGAATATTCAGTTTACCAACCCTCAGGGACAAACAATTAATTTAGCACAGTTCGCTGATATTAGTTACGAATCAGGGCCTTCTTTGCTGGAACGTTATGACCGTTCCCCCTCTGTGACCGTTATGGCACAAACCGTAGGGAAAACCACGGGAGCAGTAGCTCAGGAATGGGAAGAAAAATTGGCAAATGTTGAGAAGCCTAAAGGAGTGGAATGGTCCTGGGGTGGTAACATGGAAAACCAAAGTGAAGGTTTTGGTACCCTTGGAATAGCTCTTTTAGCCGCCATTATGTTAGTATATATGATTATGGTGGTACTTTATGATGACTTTATAAAGCCATTTATTGTATTATTTTCTATTCCATTGTCTTTCATTGGTGCTCTGTGGGCATTAGCTCTTACTAACCAAAGTTTAAACATTTTTACCATTTTGGGTATTATTATGCTTATTGGATTGGTAGCCAAAAATGCTATCCTACTTGTAGATTTTGCGAATCACAGGCTGGCGCACGGGGAAAATATCCGTACAGCTTTAATTCAGGCGAATCACGCTCGTTTAAGACCAATTTTAATGACCACAATAGCCATGGTGTTCGGGATGCTACCTATTGCACTTGCATCTGGAGCCGGGGCTGAGATGAATAATGGTTTAGCCATTGTAATTATAGGTGGATTATTATCTTCCCTGTTTTTAACCCTGGTAATCGTTCCCGTAGTGTTTATGATTTTTGTGCGATTGGAGGAGAAATTCTTCAAGAAAGAAGAGAAGAATTACGAGGAGTTAATGGTGGCAGAATATGATCACGTAGATCCAAAACACGAATTCGAATTCTAGATTTATTAAGAGCTGGCTGGCCCTGCACCAGTCAGCTTCTTAATTTTTATTAAATTACATTAAATGCAGGACCTTTAACGAGAACAAACAAATTGCAATGGAGAAAGATGAAGATTTTCTAAACAAAGTATCCCAACTTTTCATCATCAACGGTGCCAAGACTGTGACCATGGATGATATCGCAAAGGAGTTGCGAATTTCTAAAAAAACGCTTTATCAAAATTATACAAACAAGGAAAACCTGCTAGAGGAAACCCTGACTTACAGTATTGAAAAGGTTTTAAACAAGATGCGAAACCTCGACGAAAAGATTGAGAATGCAGTAGAAAGAATGTTTGCCAGAGATGAAGAAATAGAAAGAGCATCTAAAACAAACGATTCGATCCTCCTGAGACAACTTGTTAAATATTATCCCCAAATTTTCAATAAACACATGTTGTACTTTTCTGAAAAACTTTCAGAAATACTGGTACATAACGTTGAAAAAGGACGGGCCCAGGGTTTATACAGGAATGATTTTGACGCCCACCTTTATTCAAAATTATATTTCCAAATGACCATGACCTATGACAATTCCCCATACCTGGATACTACACAAATCTCTCGAAATAAGTATCAGCAGGAATCTCTCCTGTTTTATATGAATGCTATTACGACTGAAAAAGGAAAAGGTATTTTAAAAGAGCTTCAACGATCCTGAACCTAATGATTTTTCTCTCCAAAAATTTGATTCCTTAGCGGGAGCCAGAAAAATTTTTCAAATATTCTCTACCAACAAAGTCCTGGTTTGAATACTTATAAGACAAAAATAAAACAATATAAGTAATAATACGTATGTTTAATTTTAAAAGTAAGTAATTTTAGTATATATTAGTTCACCCTATTTCATGGGAGCATCACACCCTTTGAATATAAAATTGGAGAAACTATGTGTACTATACCTACAAATAAACCAAAAGTAACTTTAGTAGGGGCCGGGCCGGGAGATCCTGAATTGCTCACTCTCAAAGCAGTTAAAGCCCTGAAGGATGCAAATGCCGTTCTCTATGATGCTTTGGTAAATGAGGAAATTTTAAAATATGCACCAAATGCAGTAAAGCTTTTCGTCGGAAAAAGGAAAGGATGCCATTCTTACATGCAGGACCAGATCAATGATTTGATTGTAGCCTACGCCCTGAGATATGGCAATGTTGTTCGTTTAAAAGGAGGTGATCCTTTTGTCTTTGGACGCGGTCGTGAAGAAATGGACCATCTTGCTAAAGCAGGAATACCTTCTGAAGTAATTCCGGGTATATCTTCAGCAATTTCGGTTCCTGCCGGGCTGGGAATTCCTGTTACTCACAGAGAGGTTGCACAAAGTTTTTGGGTACTAACGGGCACTACTTCCGGTCACAAATTATCTCAGGATATAGAACTTTCAGCTCAATCTAAAGCCACAGTAATTATTCTCATGGGAATGAGCAAATTATCTGAAATTGTTTCAATATTTACAAAACACGGCAAGGCAGAAATTCCTGTGGCAATTATACAAAATGGAACAAAGGAAAACGAACGTCGCGCTATAGGAAAAATTTCAAATATTGAGAAAAAGGTTGCCGGAGCAAATCTTTCCTCTCCCGCAATTATAGTAATTGGAGAAGTCGTAGAATTTGCTAATGATAAATTATCTGCTCTTGTGGAAGATAATTTAGTTTATTCTAAATAAGGTTAGTAATATATAACTTTAAGCTTTCTAATCAAGCTGCTTAATAAAAATTTTTGATTTAAAAGCTGCTTTGGGAGCTTCACACACCGGGCAGCTATAATCATTAATCAAATCCTCAAAGGCTGTTCCCGCTTGTATTCCCTGGGTTTTGTCTCCATAAGTTTTGTCATAGACAGTAAAACACTCCTGACATTGAAAAACCTCAACTTCTACCACTTCTTTTTTTGAGCCTGTAGGTTTTTCGTCCTCTATTTTATTTCCTAACTGTTCAAAATACATCTGACTAAGCTCCATGAGCAGGCCAGGCAATTCCACTTTATCCACATCCTGAACATGAGTTATATATTCCCGCGTATTTGGATCAAAGTTTTTAGCGTACAGCAAATTATAAGTATCCCGAATTTCAAATTCGGTTAAATTCTCGGGAATTTTATTTTTTTCAATAACTATGGAAGTAAAGTAATATACCCTTCTGGTGTAATTAGCAATTCCGAAAGTGAGGCCATAAGTACTAATGTCATTTTGATCAAAATTTGCCACCAGATACTTTTTGAGACTTAAGGCTTCATCATTAGCTACTAGCAAGTGCCAGTTAAGTTCAAGCATTGAATGCCGAACATTAATCCCGAATTTGCCCAGTAATTTTTCCCATTGCAGTTTTGACTCTACGGGAATTCCTTTTACTATAAAAGATTTCCAGGGGGTGATGCAGATTCTTCCGATTTTTAATTCCGCGCAAAAGTCACACATCACCTTCAGAAATTCAAGGTCATACTTATTATTTCTCCAGTATAATCCCAGCCAGTATTTCCCTGTTCCTGTACGATTCATACCTTCGTAATACGGGAAGGGATAGAATGGCACTTCCAGCGGTTTGTCCACTGTGCGATTATCAGTATCTACAGCGTCACTCACCAAATCAAAGATCATTTCAATAGTTTCAGGATCTTCCTGCAAAATATTTTCCACTGCCTGTCCTACCTTTCCAATATCCCAGCTATAAATGAGGGCGGGATACATTTCAGTTTTTTCCCAATCTGGCAACCGGATATACAAATACCAATAGTCTTCATGTTCTGAAGCAATAAAATTTAAATGTCCTGTGAACAGAGGAACCAGCCTTTGTCTTGGTTCGGTAATATTTATTTTTAGTATTGGTTCGTACCTTATTTGTTCCAGGATGTACAAATATCTGTCCCCGGTAAGCCACGCAGTCGTTGGGAAAATATCTGTTGAAACATAAGAAGAAACAATGTTTTCTATTGGAAAGGATGAGTTTTTTACAACAGTAAATCCTTTAAAATTATCAAGAATTGTTTCGTCTGTGGCTTCCGGAAGTAGAATATCCTGCCGGGAACCAAAAGAAATGGTCTTTAGTCCCGAGGCTTCAGCTGTTTCTGCTATTGATTTAAGTTCTGCAGGTGAGAGTACGCCTCCCTTTATTATTATTCTTGGAACATTCTTTCTCATGCTAATTCTTTTGAGCGGTTAAATATTTCCCGAACTTCAGTTTTACAACTTCCGCAGCCCAACCCGGCACCTGTAAGTTTGCAGAGCTCTTCAAAACTGTTACAGCCCTGACCTACTGCTTCTTCAAGATTACCTGCACCCACCTGGCTACAGGAACACACCAGTTTACCTAAGACAGGCTTTTCATTGCCCGCACCACGAAGTAATTTCTCACGTTTATCTGATAACTCAATTTTACTTTCAATAAGGTTCTTGAATTCGGCAAATTCATCCTTATTACCCATTAATACAGCACCCACCAACAGGTCATCTTTTACAATACATTTTTTATAGTACCGCTTCCGCAGGTCCATAAGAACAATTTCTTCATGAGTATCATCATTTTCAGGAATATTGATATCCCCTATGCTACAAATGTCCAAATCATTGAACTTAAGGATATTCATTAGAACCGATCCATTGTAACTACTGCTAATGTCCCCGGCCATATAATTCGCGAGAATAGTCGCCTGCTCCTCTGCCGCCGAGGTTATTCCGAATAATTTATTCTCAAATTCTGCAATTTCACCCAGCGCAAAAACATCAGGGTTGGACGACTGCATATGCTTAGGTTAACTTTTACTCCCCGGCCACAAATAATGCCACTTGCTTTTGCAATATCTATATTGGGGCGTGTACCGATTGCATAAACAATAGAATGAGCAGTAATAATCTTACCGCTCTTTAATGTGATGACCAATTCTCTGGTTTCCTCATCATCAAAAACAGTACTTACTTCATTATCAAAATAAACCTGTATCCCCCGCTCCATCACATCCTGTGCAAGAAGTTTACTGGATGTAATATCTAACTGCCGCTCCATTAGACGTGACGAACGTTGAACAATAGTTATTTTTAAATTTTTATGTTTTAAAGCTGCCGCCAGTTCCAGTCCCAGAAGTCCGCCACCAACAAGTACTACATGCTGCTGTTCCGGTGGTAGCCCTGTTGCCTCCATATAGGATTTAAAGTTATCGGCATCTTCTTTACTGCGCATCGTAAACCTCCCCGGAAGTTGAAGCTGCGCATCTTTAGGTACAAAAGCATCACTCCCTGTAGCTAAAATTAATTTATCATAAGGATGTGAATTGCCCTTGCTATCCAATACCAGTTTTACTTCAGGATCAATTTTTACAATGTATGTTTCAGAATGAAGCTTTATCCTGAGCTTTTGAAGTTTCTTCTCTTTGATTTTTAGAAGCTGCTCCCAGCTAAGCTCTTCGGTAATATATTCCGGAAGTAAAACACGGTTATAAAAAGGATGAGCTTCTTTGGAAAACACCTGCAACTCGTCTGTGCGGTTATGCTCCCTGTAATTCTGAATAAACCTGAAAGAAGCTGTCCCCGCCCCTACTACCACAATTTTTTCCTGCTTTTTTCTGAATTTGGAAACTGAAACAGCAGTGTATTTAAAATCTGGTTCCTTTGAAATTGGATCAACCCTGGTGTGTGTCAAATTATTCGCCCGGTTAAGATCGTTCTTAAGGTTCTTTCCCCAGTGCATTGGCAAAAACACTACTCCTTCTCTAACATTATCAGTAATTTTTGCCCGCACCCGAACTGTTCCATTCGGACTTTTAATTTCGGTTACATCCCCATTCTTTATATTATTTAGATAAGCATCTAAAAGATTAATTTCAAGGATTGGATCAGGATAATGAGTTTTTAACCTTGCTACTTTCCCTGTACGGGTCATCGTATGCCATTGGTCCCGAATTCTTCCGGTCGTCAAGATTAAAGGATACTCTCCATCTGGTTTGGCAGATGCATTCTCCACATTTTTTGGAATATTAAAAATCGCTTTTTGAGAGGGAGTATAGAATTTTCTATCCTGAAACAAGCGCGGAGTACCGGGATGTCGATATTCTGATACAGGCCACTGGAAAGTACCTTCATTCTTCAGCCTGTCATAATTAAGACACGAAATATCAATATTTGTACCCTTGGTCATAGCGGCATATTCCCTGTAGATTTCTTCAGTACTATTGTAGTTAAAGCCCCGAAAGCCCATCTTTCGGGCAAAGTCACATAAAATTTCAACATCGGGCCTGGCTTCCCCGGGAGGATGCAATTCTTTGTTCAGGTAGGAGATCCTTCTTTCTGAATTTGTCATAGTACCTTCTTTCTCCAGCCATCCTGCCGCCGGAAGCACAAGATCTGCGTAGGCAAGGGTATCAGATTTGTGAGAAATATCCTGGACTACCACAAATTTGGAATTTTTGAGTGCTCTCTCTGCCTGCCTTGCGTTAGGCATACTCACAACAGGATTAGTACATACTATCCAAACAGCTTTAAGCTTTCCTTCTTCAAGCGCATCAAACATTTCTGTAGCCGAATATCCCGGTTTTGGAGAAATCTCATCTACGCCCCAAAATTGAGCGACTTCCTTTCTATGTTCTTCGTTGGCAAGATCTTTATGAACTGCCAGTAGATTTGCCATACCGCCTACTTCCCGTCCTCCCATAGCATTGGGTTGTCCCGTCAGGGAAAAAGGACCTGAGCCGGGTTTTCCTACCTGCCCGGTAACCAGGTTGAGATTCAGCAAAGAAAAATTTTTGTCAGAACCAACAGCACTTTGGTTGAGTCCCATCGCCCACATGCTGATAAAACCTTTAGAGCGGCCAATAATAGTTGCCGCTTTTTTAATTTCATTGGCCGGAACACCACATAATTCTGAAGCACGATTTAGAGATAAAGACATTACCTGTTCCCTGTATTCCTTAAAACCTTCGGAATGCTTTTTAATGAAGCTTTTGTCTACTAATCCTTTTTTTATTAATTGGCGGCCAATGGCATTATAAAGAATTACATCGGTTCCCGGAATTAGCTGAAGGTGCAGATCTGCAAAGTTTGCTGAATCTGTTTTGCGAGGATCTGCTACAATGATTTTAACGTGAGGGTTTGCCTCCTTATGCTTTTCCAACCTTCTGAAAAGAATAGGATGGCACCAGGCGGGATTCGCGCCTGCGATAAGAAAACAATCGGCGAGTTCTATATCTTCATAACTAACAGGAACAGAATCTTCGCCAAACGTTTTCTTATAACCTACAACGGCAGAACTCATACATAGCCGTGAATTGGTATCTATATTATTAGTTCCTAAAAATCCCTTGGTTAGTTTGTTGGCTATGTAATATTCTTCTGTTAAACATTGCCCCGATATATACATTCCAACGCTGTCCGGTCCATATTTTTTAATTATAGATTTAAAAACTCCTGCAGCTCTCTCCATAGCATCATCCCAGGTTACACGTTCCCGGGGATGGGACCTGCTCCAGCGCATTTCAGGATATAGGATCCTATCAGAACTATCATTCACCACATAGTCCAGATTCATTCCTTTTGAACAAAGCATTCCTTTATTTACGGGATGATCCTTATCTCCGGATACTTCTATCCGATTGCGCGCATCTTTTTTCACTATGACGCCACAGCCTACTCCACAATATGAACAAGTACTTTTTACTTCCTTTTCGAGCATCTGCCGAATAAATTAAGTTGTAAGATTAAAAAACTCTTTATAATGATGATATTTATGCTTTTACCAATATCACTCCTGCATGCCTAAAATTAAGCATTTGCAGGTGTAGTATTATTAAAAGATTCCTGTAATTCTTTTTGCGCAACCTTTTCCTCTTTAGCTGAAAATCGTATTCCCAACGCCACGACTCCTGTAGTTATCACTGTTAAACCGATTAAAAGGTAACCTTCAGAAACAGCCTGAGAAGCAGCCGCGGCTTGTGCCGATCTTATTACTTCCTCACTTAAACCTTCATTAGCTGCAATGGCGGCTTTTTCTGAAGCAGCAGATTTAACTTTGAGCAACATAGCTGCCAAAAAAGCACCAACATTGCCTCCTGCACCCACAATACCTGAAATGGATCCTATTGCTTTTTTATTAATAAAGGGCACAACAGAAAAAGTAGCACCCTCTGCCATTTGTACCGAAAGACTGAATAAAATTAGAAATCCAATAGCCAGGTATAAAGTAGAAATATTGGAGAAGGAAGCCAACATTACCCCTTGCACGACCAGGATAAAAGATAAGAACAACACTCTTCCTCTAATACCTTTGGTTTTACCAAATTTATCTCCAAAGAATCCTCCAAGGGTACGTGCAAAAAGATTCATTAGAGCAAAAGAAAGCACAATATTTCCGGCAGTTATCCTTTCCAGCTGAAATGTATTTTGAAGGTAGTCATCCATAGTACCATAGACGGTGAGCTCTATTCCAAAACAGGAGGCATAAACTACAAAGAGAATCCAAACCCTGTAATCTTTTATTGCAGTAAGAAAACCTTCCTGGTCCTTTTTTAATTTGGGGACGTCACCTTTTTCAGCCAGTTCCTTAAAGTTACCTTCCGGTGTATCCTGGGTGAAGAAATAATACACCACACCCATAATAAAACATAAAAGACCTAAGCAATAATAACAGAATATCTCCAGGCTTCTGTTTCAGCTGCACCAAAACCAATGACTATAGCAGCTATAATTGGCATTCCCAGCCTGTTTGCTCCACCACCGAGGTTTCCCCAACCTGCAGAAGTTGCATTTGCAGTTCCCACTATTTTAGAGGAGAACATGAGAGAGGTATGCACCTGGGTAATAACAAAGGATGCTCCTATAAAACCTGTAAACAATCGACAAATTAAAAATTGGAAAGGCGTTTCTACAAAACCAGTAAGTATAATAAGTACTGCTCCCAGCATTAGTAGCCAGGTGTAACAGAGCCGCGGCCCATATTTATCACACAATTTACCAATGAGTAAACGGGCAAAGACAGTACCCGTCACTGCCAGAACAACTGAATTCCATTTTTGTGCAGGTGTCATTCCCAGATCACGAACAACGTCCGGCATAAACGGCACTACACCAAACCAGGCAAAGAAACAAAGGAAAAATGCAAGTGCAGTAATCCAGAAAGTGCGTATGGGTACACTTTTAATGTTATGTAAATGAAATTTTGTTGCTTTTGCTGAAGTTGAACTTTTCATAATACTTATTTTTATAAATACTAAATTAAGTAATAATACTTACTTAATACTTAAAAAATACGTAGAAATGATAAATTTATGAGCTCATTAAATTTTAAGGAATGTATTTCAGAAAAGATTAAAACAAAGCAGACAATATTCCGAATTTAGAAATTTAAGAATTGAATAGAACAGCTATAATTTACACAAGATCGTATTCCCGGGCCTTATTTGTAAGCTCAATGAGGTTCTTTACATCTAACTTCTTCATCAGATTAAAACGATGCACCTCAGCTGTCCTTTTACTTATATTTAGCTCTTCTCCAATTTCCTTACTACTTTTCCCATCCATGACTAAAGTGAGAATCTGGATTTCCCTTTTGGTTAAATTAAAAGGATCATCAACTGTCTCAGTTGGTTTCTGCTCCAAGCCAGCGTTAACTTTAGCAAAATTATTTACAAGAATAGAAGAAATGTCTCCTGAAAAGTACTTACCTCCATCGGCCACTTTGTGCAAAGCTTTTAGAAATTCATCCTTACTTGCTCCTTTTAGAAGATAACCGTCAGCACCCACCTGTACCGACTGTAAAACATACTCTTCAGAATCGTGCATGGATAATATCAGAGTCTTTAAGTTTAAATTCTCCTCCCTTACTTTCCTCACCACTTCTATTCCCGTCAAACCGGGCATACGTATGTCTACTACAAGAACATCAGGCAGGGATCGCTTTACCACTTCCAGGGCTTCAAGACCATCAGAGGCTTCGTCAATCACCTCAATGTCATTCTCGTCTTCAAGTAAGGCTTTTATTCCGTCTCTAACCAGAACATGGTCATCTGCCAGGACTATACGTATTTTGCTCATTGTAATTTTTTGTAGTCTAAATTAGGGAATTTTAAGAGAAGCCAATTAATTTGGCAGGGGTATGTTTAGAGTAACTTTTGTTCCTTTATTAATTTCAGAAGTAACAAAAAGCCGACCCTGAATGTATTTTATACGCTCTTTCATAAAGGTCATACCCATACCGCCGGAGTCTTTACCACTTTGATCTTTCGTCCTGTCAAATCCTTTACCATTGTCATCAATTGTTATACTTAAAATAGTATCACTATGGGAAACAGAAACTATAATATGACTGGAATCTGCATACTTAATGGCATTATTAATAGCTTCCTGGGTAATTCGATAGATATTAATTTCTGCCAGTGAATCCAGCCTTTGATTAAATCCTGTCTTATCATATAGAATGATCTTTTTTCCTGTTAATCTCGATAATTCCTGTGTTAGCTTGGTCAAAGCAGGCACAATACCATAATCTGAAAGTTCAGGGGGCATCAGGTTAAAGGTTGCTGTTCTCACTCCTTTAATAATATTCCCGGTCAATTGTTTTAGATTTTCAATTTTATTCGCTGCCTTTTCAGTCTGATTTACATCTATACTTTCAAGATGAAAATTTAATCCTGTAAGCATCTGCCCTATCCCATCATGTATATCCTTGGCTATTCGGTTCTGCTCGTTTTCCTGGTTCTCTATAATTTTACTGGAGATCAATTTTTGCTGATCTATTTTTTCCTGAAATCTTTTTTGCCTTAGATCCTCAATTTCGAGCTGGGCTTCTTTACGGGTAGTTATATCTGATGCAATTACCAAAATTTCCCAATCGTCAATAGCTGAACTAAAAGGTATCAGGGACATTTCCAACCAAATTCTTTTTCCTTCCTGTGTGGTTGCTTTTACTTCCCCCTGCCATTCTTTCCTGTAATTTTCTTCCAGAAGTTGCTCTATATGCTTCCTCTCCTCTTCTTTAACCGATAGTAAATCAGAAAATTTACTGTAATCGCCGTACTTCCTGATCCTGAACAGCCGCGAAAATTTTTCGCCCAGTTCAATAATATTTCCATTCCCATCTAACCGGGCAAACAATAAGGTTTGATTCATCGCCTGGTTTAAAACCCGTAATTCCTTTACTGATTTTTCCTTCGCTTTGCTTAATTCATCAGCATCTTTTGCCATTTTTTTGGCATCCTTCTCAGCTTGCAATAATTTTTGAATTGTACCCCTTACACCCCTTGCTGCTTAAGCAGAAATATGAAAAAAGTTCGCTTAAAAGAATAATAAGGGTAATTGCCATTAAAAGCAATTCCAGATTTTCTAATCTTTTCACCTTTTCAGCAGCTTCTTTTTCAAATTGATTTACAATTTGATCCATTCCCCTTAGGAATTCTGCTTCATTATTTGAAATAACAGAAATGTGAGTGCGAATATCCTCAAAGGGAGATGCAGAATTACCTTCAAGTTGTGAAATCAAAGCTTCTGCAGCATTTGTGGTATTCAGGAAGTAAGGCTCTACTTCGGCAAACATGGCGGTAATTTCCCGACTTTTTTCATCAGGGAGACCAAGACTGTCATTCCCCTGCCTGAGCGCAGCATGAAAAAATTTCCATCGCTCAAGAGTAGCTTCTATACTATCCTTAATTTTTAGCTTTTCGTCCCAGTCTTCAATACTTAAAAGTTTGAAAGCATCTTTAGTAAGTTTCTGGCTTAACATTCTTTGCCTGCTTAAGCGATATTTAAAACTGTGGAATCGCTTTCCTGATCATCAAGATGTTGATGAATGAGGATCTGGCTTACAACAACCGAAAGAGCAATAGCACTTAGAGCCAGAATGTAAAGAAGGCTTAACTTTTTGAAAGTCTTTTGATCAAGGGAGAATTGGTCTCCAGGCATGGTTATCAAATTAAGAAAGAGCGCGATTTACAAGAGCTGCAGCCTTATCGGGAAGCGCCAATTTTAAAGCTGCCTCATGTCCTTCTGCAGACATTTTAGCCCAGGTTTTCCTAATAATATCCAACATCTTGTCTTCTTTATGGTCCTCCTTGAGTTTAGCCTCAAAATCATCTAAATAATACTGGAGAAAAACCAGGCAAATAACATCTTCCAAAATTTGACTTTCCGCGTCTTTTTTGATCTTCTTCTTTTGGACTAAAAAGCTTACCCGATCAATAAAATCCTGATCATAACCTACTTCCTTCAGAATTTCTGCTGTAATCTCGGCATGTTCTTTTTTAAGATCATTTCGCCAGTTCAAATAGCCCACTCTTGTCATGGGATAATCCTCCCGCGGAGTTTGCCACCTGCATATATGTTGAGCTCTTGCTGCTATTTGAAGTTCTTCTGAGGCTTCCGGTTTAAACTCCAGAAGTTGCTTAGTCATTCTTTCAGAGTATAACAGTTCTTTAGGATATGTTTTCCCGTCTGCTAATTCCTTGTGGGGATCTTCAGAATTTTTCTCGTCGATGCGATTTAAAGCTTCATTAAACTTATTCATATACTTTCGGAATTCTTAATCTGAGAACCCAATATAAACATTTTCTTCCTCAACTTTAACCGGATATACAGCAATTCTGTAGTCATCACCATTTAAATTGGAACCGTCCTCTAATGAAAATGTTTTTTTATGTAAAGGACAGGCGACCTTTGGAGTTCCTTTTGCATCTCCTATCATTCCACGGGACAATACCATCTCCAGCTTGTGAGGACAAAGATTTTGACACGCATACCATTTAGATCTTCGGGAGAAATTAAAAACAGCTATTTGTTTCTTTCCATGTTTTACACATCCCCCGCCATCTACAGGAAAATCTAATGTTTTCCCCACGAATAACCATTGTTTTACATTGGTTTCGTCAACAGTCTTATATTGATCTATAAAGTTTTCTATCATCTCTTATAGTTTAACTGGCGCTCCAGGCTTTTGGCATTTTTTGGTCACGCATAGGTACAAATTCCAGATTATCATCTGAATCTTCTGAGTTCACGAAGTGCTCAAATCGTTTCATCATTTCAGGATTTTCAATTGCTTCTTTCCATTCACAGGCGTAATTATCAACCAATTCCTGCATCTCCTGTTCTAGGTCTTCAGCTATCCCAAGAGAATCTTCAATCACTACTTTTTTCAGATATTCTATTCCCCCGTCAAGTTTGTCTAACCATGGCGCAGTCCTAACCAGTGGTGGTGCGGTTCGTATATAATACATTAAAAATCTATCCAGATATTTGATACAGGTGTCATCATCCAGTTGTTCAGCCAGAAGTATGGCATGCTTGGGAGTTGCCCCACCATTGCCACACACATATAAGTTCCAACCACTTTCTACTGCAATAATTCCAAAATCCTTACCACGTGCTTCAGCACATTCTCTGATACATCCCGAAACACCTCCTTTAAGTTTGTGGGGCGATCTTAAACCTTTATACTAGTCTTCTATTCTAATAGCATAGCTCACACTTTCGTGCATTCCATACCTACACCAGCTGGATCCCACACAACTCTTTACCGTTCTAAGAGATTTGCCATAAGCATGGCCACTCTCAAAACCTGCGTCAATAAGCTCTTTCCAGATATGAGGTAACTGATGCAGCTCTGCTCCAAAGAGATCAATGCGTTGGCCCCCGGTAATTTTTGAGTACAGATCGTATTTTTTTGCAACAGCACCTAAAACCATTAGTTTCTCCGGAGTAATTTCCCCTCCCGGAACGCGTGGAACGACAGAATAAGTTCCGTTACGCTGAATGTTGGCCAGAAAACGGTCATTTGAATCCTGGATAGTAACCTGTCGGTTGGCTGTTTCCATGTATATACTTCCGAAAATAGAAGAAAGAGCAGGCTTACAAATTTCACAACCATCTCCTTTTCCGAAGAGATTGAGGACTTCATTATAATCTCTAACTTTATTTATTTTTATAAGATCGTAAAGTTCCTGCTAAGCTAAAATCAAAGTGTTCACATAAGACTTCCTTAATTTCTTTGCCCATTGCTTTCAAAGAAGCATTCACAAGATCTTTAACCATAGGTTTACAACCACCACAACCTGTAGTTGCTTTGGTGCATTTGATGACATCGGCCAGGTCTCCACAATCTCCTGATTCTATAGATTTGCAAATAGCCCCTTTTGTAACACTTTCACAGGAGCAGATTTGTGCCGAATCTGGGAAATCCATAGCACTTCCTACTGAACTACCACCTTCCTTAGAAGGAATAATAAGATCCTCGGGATTCTTTGGAAGTTTCATTCCATTTATGAAGATTTGGAACAGGTTATTATAATTTGAAGAATCTCCAATAAGTATTCCTCCCAGCAATTTATCACCTTTCTTATTTATGTTGATTCGTTTATAAATTCCGGAGCGCTTATTCTCATAAGTGATCGTAGAAACTTCTTCATTTTCTGCAAAAGGATCACCAAAACTGGCTACTTCCGTTCCAATTAGTTTCAACTGCGTAGACATATCAATAACGTCTGCCATGACCTTGTTGCCACTAGGTGATTTGTTCGACAGCTACCTGTGCCATCTCATAGCCGGGAGCCACTAAACCATAAACACCTTCGTTGTAAAGAGCAACTTCCCCTATGGCAAAAATATCTTCTTCGGAAGTTCTCATTCTATTATCTACCCAAACTCCACCTTTTTTTCCGGTTTGAATACTAGCTTTTACAGCAAGTTCATCGCGAGGTCTTATTCCGGCCGATATAATTAGCATATCTGTCTGAAGAGAGGAGCCGTCAGAAAAGTACATCTGCTCCACTCCGTTTTCACTAAGCAATTTCTATTGTAGCTTTTTCAAGGTGCACGTCTATACTCAGACTCTGGATTTTTGCCTTTAGCATTTCACTTGCAGGTTTGTCCAACTGCCGTGGCATAAGCCGGGGAGCAAATTCTATAACATCAGTTTTTAAACCCAATTCCTTCGCTGCGTTTGCCGCTTCCAGGCCCAACAATCCTCCTCCTAAAACAGCTGCCCTGTTTTTTCCCTGTTCCTTTAGCTTTAGTGAATATGCTTTAATAGCATCAAGATCTTCAATTGTTCTATACACGAAAACACCCGTTTTATCTGATCCTTCCACGGGAGGCACAAAAGGGTAGGATCCCGTTGCCAGGACCAGGTAATCATAGTCAAAAACCTGGTTTTTGTAAGTTACGACCTGCTTCTCGTTAGGTTTGATTTCACTTATTAATTCTGAAGTACGTAATTCAATCTTGTTTTCCTGATACCATTTTAACGGTGCCAGTAACAAATCATCGGGAGACTCATTAGAAAAATACTCACTAAGGTGAACCCGGTCATAAGCTGAGCGTGGTTCTTCTCCAAATACCAGGACCTTATAGTTCTCACGATTTGGGCTGGACATTAATTTCTCACAAAATTTGTATCCCACCATTCCGTTTCCTACAACAATAATCTTTTTCATATCTACGTATTTAAAATCAAATATAAGTATAAATACTTAATTCATATACGTAGAATATTAATAAGTTGCGAAATATTTTTTCAGCAAACTTTATGAGAATCTAGAATGTGGGTTGATAACGGAATCCTTAAAAGGTATACTTATTACCCGAAACATCTGATATTATGTGAATCGTTTTAAACGATACTCCTTTTTTGGAAAGGATTTATAATAATCCGGTTTATTTTCAGTTTATTAATATAACTTCTGTCAAGTTTGGATACTTAAAACGACAGATAAAATGAGAAAAAATAAATTTTCCGCTTTTTATATAATATCATGGGAAGACCTTCCACACAACCAAAGGACCTGAGAGATGGTTACTATATTGAAGTCCGCAACAAAAATCAAAAGACCTTGTCAAAATTCGAAGAGACACCAAGAAACAACTCCTGCACGCTATAGAGGAATATAAGGTAAGTAAGGAAGTTATTATCTTAGGTAAATCTATAAAGGGAAAAATGATAAGCATTAAAGATCTTACGGTTGAACCAAGCAAAAACTAAGAAGAAGAATTTATTCAGGACCAGGTTTTAAGTTAAAATAAAGATTTATAAACGGCCGAGATTTTTAAATAAAAAATCCGCAACCGTTGCTGCGGATTCTCCGTTCTAGTGACCCCGGAGGGATTCAAACCTTACACGCTGACTGCATATCACATTAGGCTTTTCAAACCTTTTTTTTCTAAGGTAACCTGATAGGTGACTTTTAAATTGGTTTAAGATATAGGAGTTTGGCCTTCTACATTAAAAATACCTAATTTTATTAGATTTTTTAGAGTCAGTCCAAAGCTTTTTTATAATTCTTCCTTGTCATTTGTTTTCCAGGAGAATTAAAGTTATCATCCAAAAATTGTGAGAAAAATGCCAAATTTTGATTAGGAGGATGAATTTATATCGGTAGCACAGATATGCTATTTAATAATAGGATAAATAAAGGTAATTAGAAGAATAAACCCAATGAGATTTGAAGCCAAACAAAAAAAGCCACAAGAGAAATAATCAAAACTATAATAAAGACAATTCGGGAGTTGATAAAGAACTCTAAAGGATTTTCATTATTATACCTAAATTCTCTAAACTTTCTTTTTACCACAATTCGAGGTTTTTATTGAACTAATGTATTAAAATTCTATCAATCCTTGTAATAAATATTTATAGTAAAATAAAGGAAAACATATAAAAAAGATAAATTAAAAATCAAACCAAGGTCAATCTGAAATCAAATTATATAGGACAAAGTTTTCACAGGTCTAAATAAGATTTGTAGTTAGAAACCCTTAGGCCGAAAAGGAGAACAAGTAATTTACATATGAAATAACACAGGCCAGAAAAGACTTTAATTCTGAAGAATCTGACCCGCATCTTTAACTATTCTACTGATTTTTTGTAAGGGTTTTTAAGTTTGTCTACTTTAAAAATGAGTGTCTATATGGAAATTCTTTTAATGAGGTAACTTTCCTCTTAACAGTCCATAAACAAACGTACCAATAAGTGCTCCCATAAGAACAACAAGTATTGAAATATATCCTGCACCAATTAAAGTATAAATGGGACCCGGACAGGATCCAGCAAGAGCCCATCCAAGACCGAATAGGATACCGCCGTACATATATCGGCTAAAGCTCTTATCCTTGGGGGTGAATTTTATAGGCTCCCCGTCAATGGCTTTAAGCGTATATTTTTTTATAAGCCAGGTGCCCAAAATACCAAGGGCAAGTGCAGATCCTATGATGCCATACATATGGAATGACTGAAATTGAAACATTTCATAAATTCGAAACCAGGATGCGGCCTCACTCTTGAACATTACTATTCCGAAAACTATACCTATTAATAAAAATTTTAAATATTTCATATTTCTTAAAAAATTAAAGGAAACAATAAGTGGATCATGATCATTCCACCAATAAAAAATCCAACAACGGCTATTAAAGAAGGTAATTGTAAATTACTCAATCCTGAAATCGCATGACCAGAAGTACAACCTCCCGCGTACCGCGCTCCAAACCCAATCAATAAGCCACCAATTAATAGGATAACCAGGGATTTAGGGTCTGTTAATGCATTTGTAGCAAACAACTCATCCGGAAGATAAGCTTCTCCGGCACTTGAAAATCCAAGGTTCTCAAGAGTAGAAACTGTCTCCTGATTAATATCTACTGCAGTGTCAGTACTTAAAAAATTTGCTGCAATAAATCCACCAAGGATTGTTCCGGCAACCACTACCAGATTCCAGCGCTGTGCTTTCCAGTCAAAAGCGAAAAAATCTGCTTTTTTGCTTAAGCACCTCCAATGGTACACATCGTTCGCAGATTAGAAGACATTCCAAAATTCTTACCTCCAAACAATAGCAAAAACATAATTCCTGCAATAAGTGGCCCAGCAACATACCAGGGCCAGGGTTCTAAAATCCATTCCATATTTGTTCTTTTTTGTGAGTGCAAAGAAAGTATGATTTTAATCATAGGACAGTAACAAATGTTACACTATGGACTGTAAATACAGCCTCTTTGTGTAACAAAAGTGGCTTACTAAGCGGGTAGCTTCCGCCTAATTTTGCTTTGTATATAAGAAATAAAACTTTTCAACTTTTTAAAAATCAAATTATGAACCAAAAAATATATAGACTGAAAGAACTGCTGAAGGAAATTTGGCAGGATTTTAAAAATACTGGATCCCTTACAACCGGAAATAAGTATTGCTGTTCATCCAATTTTTTTTATCCGGAAGATCAATTACGCCCGGAACCTATTCGGGTCAATGAGCAGCATAATAAACATATTAATCTTAAATATAGACAGGGATGAAAACCATCTTAGTATTAGGAGCCGGACAAGGCGGAATCGTTACTGCCAAGGAACTGAGCAGACACAGCGGAAACGAAGAAGATATCAACCTGGTAAAGATCCTTGTATTTGAAAAAGAGGAAACAAACGTATACTCCCCTTCTCTCCCGTGGGTGATGGTTGGAAAAAGCAAACAACAGGAGATCACAGAGCGTACCGACAAGCTGGACGCTTCGGGCCTGGAGGTTATTAGAGGGGAAATTGAAAACCTAGATCCAGAAGATATTACTGTAACCGTAAAAGGAGAGCAATATAAAGGAGATCACATGGTAGTTTCCCTGGGGGTGGAACAGGCAGATATTTTCAATCTCGATAAGTACGGCTTTAATTTCTTTACCCTAAAAGGAGCTCAGGATTTTTATGCTGAATTGAAAAATTTTAGAGGAGGTGAAATTGCCATTCTGGTTTCTTCCCTTCCATTCAAAAGTCCGGCGGCACCTTATGAAGCTGCGATGCTCATAGAAGATTTTGTAAGGAAAAACAACCTCCCAAAAAACACCACAGTTTCCCTTTATACGCCTGAAGCCGTCCCAATGGAATTCAGCTTACGCTGAAGCTTCCCGCGAACTAAAGGAACTGCTGGAAAAGAAAGGGATCAAGTATTTCCCAAATCACGAACTGAAAGCTGTTTCAGGAAACGCAATGGAATTCAGTAACGGAGAAACTTATGCATATGATCTTCTGGCTTATACTCCACTGCACCAGCTACCCGGGGTGGTCAAAAACAGTGAATTAGCCGAAAATACCGGGTGGGTAGATGTTGATAACAAGACCCTGGAAACCAAATTTGAAAATGTTTATGCGATAGGAGATGTCACCCACCTCAAAACAGACATAGGGGCTGTGCTTCCAAAGATTGGAGTTTTTGCAAGACAGCAGGCAGCGGTAGTAGCTCATAATATTGGCAGAAAATTGGCTAACCAGAAGCCTGATCAAACTTTCGTGCCCGAAGGAAAATACTTTATCGAAGCGGGCGAAGGTAAAGCCAGTGAGACCGCAGGAAGATTTTCGGCTACCGGGCAGAATGATGTCAAAATGAAAACTCCCGCCCAGTGGGGACACTTCTCCAAATGGTGGGATGAAAAATTCTGGTTCTTCAAAAACTTTTAATCAGGAAAAATAGAACGATCCAGGTTCTCATTAAATATTACAGAGAAAGGTTAAATCTTATCTAACGTTCTTAAAAAGAGCAAACAAAGAAGCTGATTATGATTTGTTTTTATAAACTTATATTACTTCCGCTCCTTTTTCCCTGTATTAACTTTAGAGGAACAATAAAATTTACAATATGAAAAAGATAGGACTCATAGGAGGCACCTCCTGGCATTCCACCATAGTTTACTACAGGCTCATCAACGAGATGGTTGGGAGGAAAATTGGTGCTCAGGCCAATCCCGAATTGATCATCTACAGCCTTAACATTGAGCTCATGCGGGAGCAGAATAAGGAAAAGATCAACAATAAATACCTGGAGATCGCCCGCATCCTTGAAACTGCCGGGGCCGAAGCTCTGGTGATCTGTGCCAATACCCCGCATATGGTTTACGACTTTGTACAACCCCAAATAGATATTCCGGTTCTTCACATTGCCGATGCTATTGGGAAAGAGGCTAAGAAGCAGGATATAAAAACTTTAGGTCTTCTTGGAAACTAAGCCCACAATGACCGGGGATTTTATTCCGAAGCACCTAAAAACTAACTACGGAATTGAAACCATTATTCCCGATGCTCAACATTTAGATCAAAATCACCATTTCGTGTCTGCCGAACTTACTCAGGGGATCTTTAGCGTTGAAGCCAAATCTTTTTTCATGAAGCAAATGGAGCTGCTCAAGGCAAAAGGAGCAGAAGGAATCATCCTTGGCTGTACCGAGCTGCCGATGCTTATTGAGACCTCAAATTTTGATCTGCCAATGATCGCCACCACCTACCTTCATGCACAAATGGCTGCCGATTTTATCCTTGCTGATTATTAAAGCTTCTGAAAGTCTCATCTTCACATAAGATTAATAGCAACTTTTTTTCCTGACGGTTTAAAAGAGGTAAATTTATGGAAAAATCAAATATTTAAGCTATGAGTTATTATTTTTCAAAAGTACTCGATGTCTCATTTGAGGAGGCAATTGATAAGGTTACCAAGGAACTAAAAGAAGAAGGTTTTGGAATCCTTACCGAAATTGATGTAAAAGAAACTTTTAAAAAGAAACTTGACGTCGACTTCAGGAAGTACAGGATCCTGGGAGCCTGCAACCCGCAAATGGCCCACCAGGCGATCTCTGCTGAAAGTAAGATTGGGACAATGCTCCCCTGTAACGTAATAGTCCAGGAAACAGAAGACGGTAAGACCGAAGTTTCTGCAGTAGATCCTGTGGCCTCCATGTCTGCAATAGAGAATGATGAACTAGGAGGTATCGCACAGGAGGTACGATCTAAACTAAAAACTGTAATTGAAAGGCTTTCTTAATTGTTTTTTTAAGATTCGTAATTAAATTTCAAGGTTCAGGAGAATTACTCTCCCGGACCTTTTTCTTTTAATTTCTATGCTTATTCCTTTTCTAGCTTATTTTTGCCGCTGTCAATCCTGGTTTCAGCCTTCCCCAATATTTTTTGTCACCCCTGTTTTATAGCCAGTTATGTAACATTTGTAACTGACGGAACTGTGCTTAAATACTAAATTTGTTCTTATAAATCTGCATCCTTTTGCAGTATTAAAATAAACGAAGTTTAAATAAAATTTTTAAGATGAAGACAGAAGAACTAATAAAAAATAAGAAAGGGACCATTGTTGATGTTCGCACTCCTGCAGAATATAGAGGAGGAAGCGTGGTGGGAGCTGTAAATATACCCTTGAACGAAATTCCCTTAAGACTTGATGAATTAAAAGATTTGGAATCCCCGTTAATCCTATGCTGTGCCTCGGGTAACAGAAGTGGGCAGGCCACAAATTACCTTAGCAGAGAGGGTGTGGAATGTGTAAACGGAGGTTCCTGGCTTGAAGTGAATAATTTAACCTCTCAAGAAGCATAGTATGTTCGACAAACTAAAAGAAATGTTGGGTTTTTCCCCGGCACCAGATTATAATCAACTGCTTAAAGAAGGCGGAGTAATTGTAGATGTGAGAAGCAAAGCTGAATATGATGGCGGACACATTAAGGGATCTAAAAATATACCGTTACCGAACCTTAATTCTAATCCGGGAATCCCAAAGGATAAGAAAAAGCCCATTATTACCTGTTGCGCTTCGGGAATGCGAAGTGCTTCAGCCACAAGCTTACTAAAATCAAAGGGTTTTACTAATGTTTACAATGGTGGAAGCTGGTCCAGTCTCAATAATAAATTATCTTCCTAATTTGCGAAAAAGAATATTCTCCGGCTGGACCTGGACAAGATGGGTCTTTGTAATTATAGGACTCCTTATGGTTATTCATGCTGGTTTGGATGGAGAGTGGGCTTTCACCCTCCCCGGGCTTTATTTTGCCGGAATGGGAGTTTTTGGTCTGGGCTGTGCTTCGGGTTCCTGTGCAAACAATGCCTGTGAAGTAAAACCTGATCATGATCATAGGACCTCTTAAACATAGGCCTTAATTTTACAGTATAATTATACATCAAATAAATATAAACTTTATGGATCCACATATTTATAACGTAGACCTTACTTATTTATCTCAAAGAAAAGGCGAGATTTCTTCTCCTGAACTTGACCAGATCATTGAAGTGGCAACCCCGCCCGAATTTCCTAAAGGAATGCCGGGGATATGGTCCCCTGAGCATCTTTTCACAGCCGCAGTAAGCAGCTGTTTTATGAACACTTTCCTGGCAATTGCTGAAAATTCCAATTTAGAATTCGAAGGCCTTACCTGCCCTGCAGAAGGTCTCCTGGATAAGAAAGATGGAAAATTTGCAATGACAGAGATCCTTTTGAAACCTGCAGTAACTATTCCAAATGAAGTTGACAGGGAAAAAGCAGAAAAGATCATGATCAAAGCCGAAAGAGCCTGTCTTATATCCAACTCAATAACTTCTGAAGTTCATATGGAAACAACAGTTCTTATTGCTGAAAATCATAATGTTTAAGCACTCTATTATCGATTTAATCCCAAATTTCTTTTTTGAAATTCGGGATTTTTTATTGTTTCCCGGATGTAAATGTGCAGCGATCATAAATCTTTTCCCCGGATAAGGAAACTCTGCTAATTAATTACTGCAGTGTATCTTTTGCATTCTTACTCTCCACTCCCGGAATAGACTGCGTAGTCCCGGGGAATTTATCCCTTATTGCATCCATACCCTCCTGTGGATTTGCCTTGGAAATCAAGTCTTTTCGCTGCTTGCGCTTTTCAACTGGATCAATATCCATTGCTTCATTGCGTTGACTTTCCATTTCTGGATCTGCTTCCCCGTCCGATTAAAATGACCAGGCTAACACGGGATCTCCAAAGGGAAGTTCATCTTCTTTATCTGTACTCCAGGTATGCCAGGTTTTACCGTAGCTGTTCATTTTGCTGTTCAGCAATTCTATTTCGGCTACATCGGGTAAGCCGGGAGCAACTAATTGGCCAGAGAGGATCTCATAGTTGTGCGGGTGCCAGTATTGTTTTTTACCCATTTTCCGGTCAAAGGAAAAAAGGACCTATGCAGAACTGGATCGCGAGAAATATGCCCTAAAGGTGCTAAAAGGGGATTTTTATTATGTTCCCAGGCCAAAAGTTCCTGCAATGCCGAGAAGATCTTTAAATTAAAAAAGAGAAAGCTGATTTCCTATTTTTGAATATCATTCTTTATTAATCTATTGATAGTCTTGTTTTTTTTATAAAAATAGATTGTCTACTGTACTGGGACAACCTCTTTTATTCTATTACATAACTTTATCACTGTTTAAAGTCCTTAATTGCTTCACTACTGTCGAACACCTTTAGATTCCAAACTTATTTTCCAGAATACTGCTTCCGGCAGCAGATCTATATCCGCTTAAGCACAATGTTATTAGAAGAATATCACAAACAAAATTTATAAGTCATTTGGTTTTTTCTGAAAATTTTTGATATTGATTGTAGGAGCATGAGTCACTATAGAATTTTCCGGAACCGAAGATGTTAACCAGGCGTTTCCTCCCATTACACTGTTGGCACCTATAAAAGTCTTCCCACCAAGAATGGTTGCATTTGCGTAGATGGTGACGTTTTCTTCAATGGTAGGATGCCTTTTTTTATTTCTAAATCCCCGCTCCACAGAAAGTGCCCCGAGGGTAACACCCTGGTAAACTTTAACGTTGTTTTTTATGACGGCGGTTTCCCCAATAACCACCCCTGTTCCATGATCTATGAAAAAAGAATCTCCTATCAGGGCACCAGGATTAATATCTGTTCCCGTAAGTAAGTGTGCACATTCGGCCATAAGACGTGGTACCAATGGCATTCCAAAATTGTACAATTCATGACTCAGTCTATGTATTGCAATGGCAAAAAAACCGGGATAAGCAAGGTAAACCTCTTCAATTGAATTCGCTGCGGGATCATTTTCTGCAATCGCCCGGGCATCCAGATTTAACCTTTTCAGGATAGCTAGTAATTTTTCAAGATATTTCACCCATAGGTCTCTGCAGGGCTGGTCAGGTTCCCAGCACACCATATCTGCCAACTCCTGAAATTCCTGTCCAAGTGCCGCAATATTCTCCTCCACCGGAGTTTCCGCATCAAACAAGGTAAAGAATAGCTTTTTTGTAAAAGCCTCCGCTCTTTCTTTAATCTCAAACCGGAGGTTAGGCAATCTCTTCTGTGCCTTTATCTCCTCGATAATCTTGTCTTTATCCATAATGTGCTTCTTCGTGAGTACCTAAAATAAGGCTCTGGTGAGAAAACTTCTTGTCATTGAGGTCTTTATTCCTGATATTTTATAAAAGAGGCTGCCCCTTTTTGGGGCAGCCTCTTTCTTTTTAAAATAATTATATTTTATTTAAAGTCCTGAATTGCTTCACTAAGATCAAATACCTTTTGATCACCGAACTTATTTTCCAGAATACTGCTTCCGGCAGCAGATCTATATCCCCCGGCACAGTGTACAACAAACGGTTTATCCCTGGGTAATTCCTCTGCTCGGTTTCGAAGCTCATTCAGTGGAATTCCTACTGCGTTTTCAAAGATCTTACCTTCCGCCAGTTCGCTCTCGTTTCTAATATCTACAATAGTAAAATTCTCCTTGTTATTTTTAAAATTTTGAAGGTCAAGATTGTCTGATTTTTCAGATACATCCTCACTCAACGTGATCACACCTTTCATTTGTTTTTCGTAACCAATCTTTGCTGTTCTTTCCAATAGCTCATCAATATCTTCTACAGAGCTTAATGCAAGATAGAAAGGTTCCTTTGGTTCAATTATAGCTCCCAACCATGTTTCATATTTATCACCTTCTGTACGGGACATAATATTGATACTGTTTGGCAAATGTCCCGCTTTATAGGAATCATCATCCCTCACATCTACAACGGTAATTCCCTCTTCTACTTTAGAAACTCCAATATGCAAAGGAACACGATATTTTTCCTGTTGTACGTTTCCTGCCCCTTCACGGTTCAAGTCTACGTTAAAGCCGAAGTAGGAAGGAATGAAGGGCTGATCTTTTAAAATTTCCTCTACAAATTCCTCTTCCGTCTGCTCTTTGAATGCCCAGTTACCCATGCGCTCATCTCCTAATGTACTTGAAGGCGAGGCACTCATATTCTTACCACATAATGATCCTGCTCCATGTGCGGGATAAACCAGGGCATCATCGGGAAGGGCGTTAAATTTGGTTTGCATGGTGTTATACATAGCCTTCGCAAGTTCTACTCGTTTTGCCTTCATATTGCCTGCCTTTTCTCTAAGATCTGGACGGCCAACGTTCCCAATAAACAAGGTGTCACTAAGTGAATAATGCGGTTTCACTACCATCTTCGGCAACAAAGGTCAAACTGTCCGGAGAGTGACCCGGGGTGTGTAGCGGGCGAATTTTGATGTTTCCGATCTTTACCGATTGTCCTTCATCAAAAGGTTCGTGAGGATAACTTACACCAACCTTCTCACTTATATATATTTTGGCGCCTTTCCTGGTGAATTTGCAAATGCCCACTCACAAAATCGGCATGTGGATGAGTTTCGAAGACTGCAATAATTTTTGCATTATGCTCTTCAGCAAACTTGTAATATTGGTCAGGGTTACGGCTTGGATCAACTAAGGCCATTTTACCTTCGCTTACCAGCGCATAAGAATAGTGCGCTAATGGGTCGTCTTTAAATTGTTTTATTGTCATGATCTATTTGTTTTAATTTAATCTTTATTTTGTGGTACAAATTTACTTTCTTAAATGCCTTTTGGCAGTAACAATTGTTACAGTCCAAAGTATCCTGCAAAATGAACAATCAGTTAATATATAATTTATTACTTTCCAATTAAAATGATCTTCTTTCCTCAGAATCTCTGCTATTACTGGCGGTGTGGTCCTAAAAATGCTTGAGGGGGCTGCCTTTCATCTTCTTTCATCTACCGAACAGGATTTGCAAAACTTTAGTATTGATAATCAGGATACTAAGAATAAGTCTTAACTCTTAGTTTCTTAACTATTGGTTCTTTTCCGGCCAACCATGATCTTTAATTTTTAAATCAGCTCTAGGAGCTATGCTTAAAGATTGAAAAAAGGCCGGGAGCAACATCTCTGTTTTTCATTCTGAAGAAAATGATCCAGGAAGAAAACAGCGTTAATAGGCCTACGATTAAAATTGCAGCCTCAATACTTATTAGATCTGAAATGATCCCGGTAAGGATTGCACCCACTGCATAACCAAGATCCCTCCAAAGTCTGAATATCCCGATACTTTCGGCCCGGTCCCTGGGGTGGGTATTATCTGCAATAGTGGCAAGGAAGGTGGGATACACCATCGCCGTTCCCCAACCTAATAAAGACATTAATACCATAAAATGCCACATGCTTTCTGCCCAAACCAGGATAATAAGAACTATGGCCTGTAATAACATTCCGTAGAAGAGCATGTCTTTTTTCGAAAACTTATCGGCCATTTTTCCTGTGAAGAGCTGGCCCATGCCCCATACTGCAGGATAAACAGCTACTACAATTCCTATTTGTTCCAGGTTAAAGCCTTTGGCGGCCAGCAGGATTGGAAACAACCCCCAGGCCATTCCATCATTCAGATTGTTGATTAACCCCGCCTGTGTTACTGAACCTAAATTTTTATGTTTCCAGGTGGTATCCCAAAACACATTTTTGAGCAGGGAAACTGTGTTCGTGCCTTCCTCCTTCTTTGCGTGGCCCCGGGTATCCTTAATTAAAAAAATACTCATCACCAGGCCGAGGACCATAAGCAGGATACCAAGGTAGAATGGATAAGGACGCAGTCCATACTCTCCCGCTATCCACCCTGTCAAAAATGCTACAATTGCAACCGCTAAATAGCCTGCGAATTCATTGAGACCCATTGCAAACCCTCTTTGTTTTTCTCCCACCAGGTCGATCTTCATAACCACTGTGCTTGACCAGGCAAGGCCCTGGTTGACTCCCAGTAATACATTTGCCCCAATAATCCAGTTCCAGTTGGGTGCATACATCAGGATAAAAGGAATGGGAATGGCAAATACCCATCCCAGTATCAGTAGATTTTTTCGGCCGAATTTATTGGCAAGTGCTCCTGCATAATAATTGGAAATAGCCTTTACAATCCCGAAAACAATAATAAAAGAAAGAATGGCAGAAGTGGCAGCCATTTGAAATTCTTTTTCGGCAATTTCCGGCAGGATACTCCGTTCAAGACCCACCATTCCCCCCACAAAGGCATTAATTATGACGAGGAGAGTGAACTGCTTCCAGTTTTCTTTCAGCCCCAGTTGTAATTGATTTGTATTTCTCATTTGTATAGCTTGAAATCTATTTATAGAGATAAAATTTTAGGCTGTTTCTTTCTTTGAACAGCCATTAGTTCTTTAAAAATAGAAGTTTGTAACAAAATTTATCTGATTGAAATTGCTCTTGTTAAAAATGCTTTCTGCATCCCTATTATTTTGATTTTCCCTGTAAACCCAAAGAAGGTCAAAACTAAGCCCTTCTAAAAAGCCGTCAACTGCATACGTAAAATGAGTATTAAGCTGGAAAGACTCATCTACATTATATTTGTTGAAACGCATTTGTCCAGGTGTGGTTCCTTTAACTTGTTGCAGTTCTACACCAAAATGAATATTAGGCTGGGAAAGAATGAGTTCCCCTTTGAGGGTATAAACATTTGCAGCTCCTAAACCTTCCAGTCTTGATCTTGGAATGGAGGTAAAGAATCTGTCCCTGCCCAGTTCTTTAGGAAAAAGCAAGCCCGTATCAAATGCATGGGTATAGGCAAAGGCAAAATTGAAACGATTATTTCCCCACCCCAGTTGTGAACTCAAAACCTGCCCGTTTTCATCCGGTTGTACATAACGATTTTCATAAGCCAGGCTTTCAGAAAATTTCATTGGTGTCTGGTAAACGTACTGCAGTCCCAGGTTAAAGCCATTAAAATCATAACCCGCTTCTGTCCATAAAGTATTATGCAACTTATCAATAAATACATCATAAATTGCCAGCTTTAAATTCTTTCCACGGTATTGGTAATTAAAAACCCCAATGCCATTTACAGGATAGAACTCGTGGTAATTCGCTCTCTCTCCATTAGGTTGAAAACCGTTATAAAATAGGCCTATTCCTTCCTCTAGGTCAAACCACTCTGTGGTTGCACGGGGTGAGATACCGTTGAGCCATCCCACATTGATGATATGCTGCGGTTCAAAACTGAAGTGACCCCAAAATCCTTTATGCGCAAAGGGTTTCATCCTCCCATCACTGTGGTTGAGCAAAGGGGTATATTCAGTTTCAAGTTTTCCATAGGAGAGATAGGAGTCTGCAAACCTATATCTTATAAAAAGTTCCTCCAGTCTGTCAAGATCTTTAAAGTTCCCCTTATTCAATACATCATAAAGCTCATATTCCCATTTTGCATTTTTCCCTGTAAAAGGATCCTCCAGCCCCAGATCACTACCAAAGGTTTTATAGGTGAAGATCCCTTTTACTGCTATTTCAAAGCCTTTATAATTACCTGTAGTAACACCTATGGCTCCGCTAATTGCATTGGTGTGGTAATCAGAAAGATTTTCTTGGTTAATTGTAGCCATGAAATAATTGCGAACATGCCCGTGTATATGAGCTTTTTTGAAGATGTCCGCTAATAGAGGCTTGTTTTCAATTTGTATTTTATGCTCCTGAGAGAAAAGGGGTACTTGAAACAAGAGGAAAAGTAGGATAGAAAGTAAACTTAACTTCACAATAAAAAATTTGTTGCAAAACTGGAAAAACTCAGTCATATCGCCAGTAACAAAAGTTACACATCATTAAATTCACTCTTATGTAACAAAAGTCACAAAGCAACACATAAGTAATTTTTACATTTGACTTTCGTATGAATCAAAAACTTTATATAGCGATTTTTTTTATCATTATTTTCTTCGGAAAATTTCTCGTGATGGACTCTAAAATTTTGGTGGCTGTTTTTGATTCCGATGAGATCGTTTACGTAAATCCTTTTTGTAAAAAGCAGAATGTAAAAATACAAGGCAGCAAATCGCCAAAGGTTATAGCTGAAGATAACAGATCTCTTGATCTTACTATAGATTCTTTTTGTAATGCTCCTTTTAAATTTGAAGTTTTTACCTGGGAGTCCCCGATTCTAATTGAACAAAATCGGAAATACGCACATACCACGCCTCCCTTACCGGAGTCTGCCAAAGACAATTTCTATCCCCCTCCACGAGTTTAGGCTTAATTTCCCATTTTAATCAAAGATTATAATTCTAATTTTTTCAGAACCTGCAGGGGTTCCGAACAATAACCTATTTTTTATGACGACTCAAATTTCAGTAAGCCGTCGCTCTATTCACTTATTGAGAATAATGCTTAGTGGGATATTTCTTATCGCTAGCTCCAATCACCTCATGAATGTTGAGCAAACGGCGCAGCGCATTGACGCAGCCAGTTTAAGTAAATTTGCCTATTTCTTTGGAAACCCGGAACTAATGGTAATTCTATCGGGTATAGCAATGCTCGTTGCAGGGCTAGCCTTTTTAGTGGGATTCCAAACCCGCTGGGCGGCAGTAATCCTCCTGGCAGTTCTAATACCCATAACCATTACCATCCAGGTAGGACAGGCGAATACCCTGGGACCACTGTTTAAGAACGTGGCCATCATGGGCGGACTATTATTTTTTATTCTTAATGACTTTTCCAAAGAAACAATAACAGACACAAACCCAGCTCAACCCGAATTGAGCGTAAAAAACAAATAACTATGAAAATGTATTTTTTAAGCAGTATCGTATTTCTTCTAACATTTATAACTAGCCCTGTTAATGCACAGGTGCAGGATGAGCAGCAAAACTATGTAGTATTAACTAAGAAGATCCCGCAGCTCCAGCCCATATTTTTAACTGCAGAAGCTTTGGCGCAGGAGGACGGTAAGAACTTCGGAAAATTCGAGGTGATAATTTGTGGGCAAACAGTTAAAGAACTGGGCGATAAAGAGATGATGCAGAAGTATATCAATAAAGCTAAGGAACATAATGTTGAGCTTATTGCCTGCGGATTTTCACTGAAAAAATTCGGAGTGGATCGCAAAGATATTTCCCCTGAGCTTCGGGTTGTTGAAAATGGGATTCTACACAACCTTCAGTTACAAAAGAAGGGTTACACCAGCATTTCACTTTAAAAACAGGATACTATGAAAAGATCAATAGGAATATTAATGGGGCTCATAATGTTTGCTATTACTAAGCAGTGCGCAAACAAATCAACAGGAAGGTATGAATAATTATGTGGTATCAACAACTAAGATCCCGCAGCTACAACCAATCATTCTTACGGCCGAAGCTTTAAAAGTAGAGGACGGAGCAAAGTTTGGTGATTTCCAGATCGTAATGTACGGGGCCAACGTCAAAGAGCTTACCAATAAGGAAGATATGGAGGCCTACACCAGCAAAGCGAAAGCGGCAGGAGTATCGATCTCTGTCTGCAAAATATCCCTCGACAGGCTGGGAATTAATCCGGCCGAACTGCACGAGTATATTCAAGTGGTGGATCACGCCTATACGCATCTTATCCAACTACAGAAGAACAACAATTATTATAGTTTACAATTATAAAAAAAACATCTATGAAAATTAATTTGAAGACATCCTTATTGATTCTGGCAGGATTGGGACTTGTGAGTTTTACATCCTGTAACCAGGCAACCGGGGGAAATTCAGAAGAGAAAAAGATAAGTAAAGATACCCTTAGCATAACCGTGCTGCAAACAGCTGATATTCACGGGCAACTTGATCCGCACCCTGAACTCTTCTGGGAAAATGAGGAAATCGTTTTTAAAGAAAGAGGTGGTTTGGCCAATATTAAAACCCTTTTTGAAGAAGAGCGTCAAAAAAATCCCGGTCGCACGCTGATCGTGGATGGAGGAGACCTTATCCAGGGTAGTGGTTATGCGGCACTCTCTGAAGGAAGTATTTTCCCGGAGATCATCAGTAACATGGGCTATGATCTGATCATCCCCGGAAACTGGGAAGTAGTCTACGGGAAGGACAGGATGATGGATATTATGACCCATTACAATACGCCCGTGATCGCTCAGAACATGTTTCACGAGGAAGATGGAAAAGAGCTTTTCCCTCCCTACTGGACAAAGGAAATAGAAGGAGTGAAAATTGGATTTATTGGAATTAATGATCCCGATGTACCAGTGCGCCAAAATCCCATTTTTAGTGAAGGAATGACCTTTAGCGGGATCGAGGATGAGGTGAAGGAACTTATTTCCACCGTTAAAAAAGAAGAAGAAGTAGATGTGCTTTTCTTGGTAACTCATATGGGAGTTTTTAAACAGGTGGATCTTGCTAACCAGGAAATGTCAAAAGATGTGGATTATATCCTCGGGAATGATACACACGAACGGGTACGGGAGCTTATCCAGGGGAAATATGCCAAGGTAAGTGAACCGGGGGCTTTCGGTTCTTTCGTTGGAAAACTAACGTTGCATTTTGTAGATGAAAAGCTGGTGGGAGATGAATATGAACTAATTGAAGTGGATCCCGAAGTATATCCTGCAGACCCAGGCCTGCAACAGTTGGTAGATAAAGCCAAGGAGCCTTATGAGGAATATCTGGAAACTGTTGTAGGATATACAGCCACCCCCATTTACAGATATCTTACGGTTGAGAATCCAATGGACAATATGATCACCGATGCCGCAAGATGGAAAACCGGAGCCGATATTTCCATCTCCAACGGATTTAGATTCGGAAATCCCATTGTTCCTGTAGACGGGAAGCCTGCACCCATCACCCGCGCAAACTTGTGGAATTTACTACCGTAAATGAAAGGGTGAAAACCGGAAAAGTAACGGGCCAACAGGTGAAAGACTGGCTGGAGCGGGAAATGCATAATGCTTTTGCACAGGTACCTACAGAAAGGTTTGGTGGTTGGCTGGTAAGATTCTCCGGAATGGAGGTAGACTTCAACAGTCAGGGTAACAAGGGAGAGCGTGTTAAATCCATCACTATAAAAGGAGAACCCATGCAAATGGATAAATACTATACAATTTCTGCCTGTGTACGTCCCGGAGATCCAATCGATAATTTGTGCCGTATACCCGATGTGAAAGAGGTGGAAGTGAAAGATTATACTATTCACGATGTTGTAGAAGAGTACTTACAAAAGAACTCTCCTGTCTCTCCAAAATTGGAAGGCCGTGCTTATTGTGAGTACCTTGGTCCAAACTCTTTTTCTACCGTACCAGGAACCGAATATCAATTTCAATAGAATAATTCAATTTTCAAAAGCCTGGCAATTTTGTAAAATATTTGGCAGGCTTTTAATTTTTCAAAAGGTACTTTAAAGAATAATTGAAGTGTTTCAGAATATTAATACCTGAACTATGAAAAAATTAATAAATGCAATGGTGATCCTTTCAATTTTGACCTCCTGCAAAAGCGGGAACAAAATCACATCTTCTGAAATCGGAGAAACTCAAATTGTCACCATCCTTCATACCAACGACATTCATGGAAATTATATGCCATTTCAAACAACTCTTGGTAGTGCAACCTCCCAGACTAGTGATCCAGAGAGAGATAATCTAATTACCTTTGAGAAAGAAGGGGAAATAGGAGGTTTTGCAGCCCTATCTACTGCGGTGAAAGAAATAAGAAATTCCCGGGATAATGAAAATGTTTTATTATTGGATTCCGGAGATACCTTTAGCGACGATCTCCTTGGAAATTTAACTGAAGGGGAAGCGATAATTACAATGATGAAAAACCTTGGGTATGAGTATTTGGCACTGGGAAATCATGATTTTGATTATGGCAGAGATCGCACTGAAGAGCTAATGAAGATTGGCGGATTTCCTTTAGGTGCAGCCAATATTATAGACAAACGAACTGGAAAAAGCATTTTTAATAATCCTTATTTAATTAAGGAAATAAGAGGTACAAAGATAGCCATTCTTGCAGTGGGCTATCACAACACAAATCTTACAGGCAGTTCAGATAATATGAAAAATCTGGAATTTCGTCGCGGGAATGAGGTTTTGAAGGAGATTTTACCGGAGCTAATGGAACAGGCAGATATCATAGTACTGCTTTCCCATCAGGGAACTGCTGTTGACAGATTGACGGCAGAAGAATTTAGCGACATAGACCTTATTATAGGAGGACATAGCCACGACCTCATTTCAAAGCCTGAAAAAATTAATAATACATATATGGTACAGGCCATGGCAGATGCCGCAGCACTGGGTGATATTGAATTAGAAATTAGAGACCGCAAATTAATCGGGGTTAAAGCACAACATCATTTGCTGTGGCTGAGTAATTACGAAGAAGACCCGGAAATGCAATCTCTTATAGGAGAGCTGCGTGCTCCACACAGGGACCATCTGGAAGAAAAAATAGCAACTGCTACAGACGTGATCGACAGGCAGTACAAAAGTGAAAGTACATTTGAAAAACTTGTCGGAAATTTGTTGCGTTCGGAATATGATGCAGATATCTCTTTTTTGCCGGGGGTAGGGTATGGCATTTCCCTGCAGGGAGAGATTACACGTGAAAATTTGTACTTAGCTAATTCCTCATCCCCCTAAGGTTACTACTCTTAGTCTTGCCGGAGAACATATTAAGGCAACACTTGAGCAAACGGCAACCAATCAAAAACCCGGTGATAAATACGAGGTAGTGGGTGGTCTGCTGCAAAGTAGCGGAGTAAGCTATACCTTAGATTACTCCAAACCCCTAGGTAACCGCATTAGGGATGTACAGGTGAACGGGGAAGATCTTGATTTACATAAAGATTATAAGGTCGTTACTCACAGTGGAATGCTTAAAGGATTGCATCGATATAAAGAGCTGGGAAATGGGAAAAACATAGAGAATAAGGAAATTCAACTGAATGAATTTGTAATTGCAAAATTACGGGAATTAGGAGAAATTTCAAAACCGAAAAATATGGGAGAAATTAAAATTATCCAATAATGTCTCCTTAAGGTTAGAAGAATGGAGGGAGATAATAAATTCCTCCATTCTTTTTTAAAACTGGTCATTATATACTACGCCTATCTTCTGAATCCATATTAATAAAATACCTTATTAGAAAACTACTGAGATTTGTTGAGCCCGTAATTTTCTTTATAAAAATCTTTGATAGGTTGAAAAGGTCCGTATTTATGTTGAACTGCAGAAAAATTATCTACATAAGGGCCATAAGGTGTAGACATAGGTTTTAGTTTAAGATCGGGAAAATCTTTTTCCTTGTTTACTTTTTCAGGTCTGTTAAAGCTGTTGATATAACCTGCCAAATGATAGGCTTCTTCATCGGTTAATTTCGGATGTTCTCTTGTGGCCTCTCCAAAAGGCATATTTCCCTTTATAAATTTAGCGGCAGTAATCACTCGGTGCATGCCTGCACCATCATTGTAACTATCTTCTCCCCAAAGAGGGAAATATAAATAACCATTTTTTGTCCCGATATTTTTAATTCCCTGCCCATCTTCGCTATGGCAATGTGCGCATTCTACCTTGAATAGTTCCGACCCTTTTACAAGATCAACGGCGAAATCAGGTAATTCAATAGAAGGAAAACCTTTATACTCTATTTTTCGGTTTTCAGGAAGGCCTTCACTCAGCCATTCCATATAAGCTAGGATTGCTTTCATTTCCTTAGATCTTTTCGGAAGCTCTTTACCATCCATACTTCTTTCCATACAACCGTTGATCCTGTCTTCTAAAGTGCTTTCTGAATTTGATCGATTGCTGAATTGCGGAAATCTTTCGGTAATGCCTACCCATGATGCTGAACCTGCCCTGGTTCCGGAATCCAAATGACAGTTTGCACAGGCAAGATTATTCCCTGCAAATCTCATATTTGGATCTTCTGCACCCGGACCTATGAGGTTGGGGCTGTTGGTGATCAAATGATAACCATATTCCACCTCCTCATCGCCAAAACCTTCAGCAAGGGCAAGATCAATATCTTTTGGAGCCCAGACCTCTACAGTTTCAGCAATAGATTCTTTAATAAAGAGTTTTGGATAAGTTTGATAAACAAGTACACTTAAAAATATGACTAAAACAAGTGCAATTGCTGCTCCAAACATATAAGTTACCGATTTTACAAGTGCAGAGAAATTTTTCATAGGTTTGAAACTTTCAGTAAAAACCAGTAATTAGTGGGTTTTTTACGATCCGCTAATTAAGAGGTCTTAGGGGAATCTTAAAAAAGCACCCATATTGAAACAAACCTAAAATTTCCTTCAGAAATAGTAAGTAACATTAGTTACATAGCATTGACTATTGATTCTTCAAAAAATTAACCTACTCCTCATAAACATCATTCTGTTAGTTAAAATTTTATTTTCCCTGATCAAGGAATGAAATAATCTGGATAGGCCCAATAATGGAGGATTAGTTATAATACTCCATATTTTTTTCTGGCAAAAGTTCTTTCCATCTCCCACTTTCAGCAAACTCTTTGATTACCTTGTTACGGTTTTTCAGGAAATTAGTCATATAGGCTTTGAGAAATAATGCATTTGCAATCTTTCCTAGAACGCCCAGAGGAGATTGAAAATTAAAAACATCCTTCATTAAAGTTCCTTCTTCCGTTGCGATGAAATGATGTTCATGTCTAAGACTTTTAAAAGCACCTTTTTCCATTTCATCTGCAAAAAAATGAGGTCTGTCAAAATCAATTACCCTGGAGGTAAGACTTTGCCGAACTCCAAGATGTTTTCCCCTATAGGTGACTGTTTCACCTAATTTAATTAATCCGCTCGTTCTTCCTGCAACCGCTTTTTCATTGGAACCAGTAACAAATGTTGACTGAAGATCAATACTTCTTGATAAATCAAAGACAATATACCTGTTTGCTTTTATTAGCGTTTGTAGCTTTAAATTTGGCATGTTATAAATTTTTTTTAATTCTCACTGTACAATCTTAGGAAAGATAAACATACCAGAAGATGAAACTGTTTCAAGAACTAATTCTTTACTGGTTCAAATTTTTAACCTTTACCTAATTCAATACTTCCCTTGTAAAACTCTTCTTTTCCCTGATCCAGGAATGAAATAAATGCTGCTACATCAAGATCATATCCTTTGGGTGTTGCAAGTAAGTTCCCTTCCTCTCCAAGCAGCGTGTAATAAGGCTGTGCATTGGCATTAAGCTTCTGGATCATAAAATCCATATTTTGAGCGCCTATTGTTTTTTTGACTTTCCCGTCATAGGCTGAGGTATACCATTTTTCCTTTGGTAATTCTGTCTTTTCGTCAACATAGAGCGCAACCACTACATAATCATTTTTAAGCCTCCTAAGGACTTCCGGATCACTCCACACGTTTGCTTCCATTTCACGGCAGTTTACACAGCCGTGGCCTGTAAAATCGATAAACAAGGGTTTATGTTGTTCCCGGGCGCAAGCAACAGCTTCTTCGTAGTCAAAAAATCCCTGAATCCCGTGTGGTAATTTAAGAAAATCACTATACAAAGGTGTTCCGCAGGAGTTGATACTAGTTTCGGGCTCAGAGCTTATAGAAGCCGTAGTCAGATTAAAATCCTGTGACCCCATAGGCGGTAAGTAACCTGAAAGTGCTTTTAATGGAGCACCAAAAAGTCCCGGAATGAGGTACACTACAAAACTGAACACCAGAATTGCCAACATTAGCCGGGGAACTGAAACACTTTCTATTTTCTTTTCGTGCGGGAAGACAAGCTTCCCGAGCAAATAAAAACCTAAAAGTGCAAATATTACGATCCAGAGTGCAAGATAAATTTCCCTGTCAAGGATGTTCCAGTGGTAGACCTGGTCAACCATACTAAGGAATTTTAATGCCAAAGCCAGTTCTAAAAATCCAAGTATAACTTTAACTGTATTCAACCAGCCCCCGCTCTTTGGAAGAGAACTCAGCCAACCCGGGAAAAAGGCAAAAAGGGTGAAGGGAATTGCAAAAGCCAATGAAAACCCAAGCATACCTACTAAGGGCATAATCGCTTCTCCACTGGCGGCCTGCAGCAAAATTGTTCCGGCAATAGGACCAGTACAACTAAAACTTACCAGTACCAGGGTAAATGCCATAAAGAAAATTCCTAAAAGACCTCCTCTTTCTGCCTGCCTGTCTACCTTATTAATTAAATTGTTTGGTAAAGTAATTTCAAACATTCCGAAGAAGGAAAGGGCAAAAAGCAGGAAGATTGCAAAGAACAGTAGATTTGGAAGCCAGTGTGTGGACAGGAAATTCGCAAATCCGGCGCCAAATAGCACTGCAAACAAAGATCCAACAACGGTGTAAATAGCTATGATAAACACGCCATATAAAAAAGCATTAATCTTACCTTTTTTACCTCCCGAACCTTTAGTAAAAAAGGTTACAGTCATAGGGATCATTGGAAAAACGCAGGGAGTTAATAAAGCTGCAAGGCTAAGCGCCAAAGGAGATAAAAAAGAAGGCCAGTAATCCTGTCCAACCCTGATCAATGTCTTCAGATTCATCTTTGAAAGAATTTTGAAAAGGTTCCAGGGATTTCATATTTTCAACTGCAGAAACATTTTCACTTTCTTCTATAATTCCATTTTCCCGTGATGAAAACATATCATAAATTCTGGAGTTTTCAATCTCACTTTCTTTATTACCTGTTGCAGCAATGTTATTTCCTGTACTATCAAACGCGAAATCTGTTTCAAAAGGAATGCATTGGCCACTGACATCTGAACATATTTGATAGAAAATACTTCCTCTAAATTCCGGTGCCTCCTTTTTAATAAGTACTTCCTGATTAAATTTCGCAGTTTCAGTAAAATAGGTGTATTCTCCTTCCCAAATCGCATCATATTTTCGCTTTTGCCCCACTAAGCTGTATCTCATCGAGCAGTTCGTATTGATCGTCTTCATGAAAACTAAATTCAGTTATCAGTGGTCCTACTTCAGGATCAAAGTCACTGGAATACATATACCAACCATCAGGAATCTCTGCTTCAAAATGTATAGTCACTTTTTCCCCGATCTTGGAAGGAATTTTACTAAATGTAATCTCCCATTCTGGCGGTTCTATTACCTGACCAATAACAGAAGATGTTCCGCAAAGCAGAAGCGTTAAAATAATGGTAAGTTTTAATTTCATAGACAAAAAAACAGGCTCGATATATTCTCGAAACAACAGTGAAAAATTTTATCAAAGAGAAAAAAGGAGCAGGAAGGAAAAAAATTCTTGCTGCTTTTAAATTAGTATTGGTTTTTAAGAAATTCCCTGAACTCCTTAGTATCGAAATCTCCCATCCCTTGATGTGTCATAACAAGATTTCCCTGCGCATCTATAACATAAGTAGTAGGAATGCTTTGGGTGTAATACATTTGCGGCATACTACCATCGGGCATATATACTTCGAAGTCATAGCCTTTTTTCTTATGGAAATCAATGGCTTTTTGAAAATCCTGGTCGACAGACAAAATTATAAATGCTACTTTGTCTTTATCAATATCCTTGTAAAGTTTGTTAATTCCAGGCATTTCAGCAATACAGGGAGGACACCAGGTTGCCCATATATTAATAAAGATCACCTTCCCCCTTAGATCCTCCATAGCCACTTTTTCACCTTTAGAGTTTATAAGCTTCATCGAAAAATCTGCTTTTGGATAGGTTTCATTCACAGCAAGGTCAGATTTCTGCTCAAGATCTGGATCCATTATGCTTAGTTGCAAGTATCCCCCGTTGAAGAAATCCAAAAACTTCTGTATGTAAACCTGTGAAATAGAGGCCGCCAAAAATGGCTATTATAATTCCGTATTCTATTAAACCTTTTTTAGTCTTTTTCTTCATTACATGTTTTTTATAAATAAATAGTTTTAGGCCGGAGTTTTAAAAACTCCCCTCCTGCATTTTTCCACTTGCACAACTTATATAAGAACTAGCTTTTATAAGCAATGAATTTTTATTATCTACTGCAGGATATCCAAGTTTCTTCAATTTCTCCTTGACCTTAAATGCATCTTCCGGGTCTTTATACCTGAATGCGACGGTAGAGGAATCTTTATCTACCTGCACTTCAACAATGTTATCTATTTCCAGTAGTTTGGCGGTTATAGTGTTCACACATCCACCGCATTTCAAATTTTGTATAGTTATAGTTGTTTTCATCATCTTCAGAATTTCTTATTTAAGATATAATCTTTCTGCCTTCAAAGATAACATCCCCATTAGCTCTGGGCTGTAACAAAAGTTACAGTAAGCAGAATAAAAAAGGCATCCGATAATTATGGATGCCTTATGAAGAATTTGTGTGTGAATTTCAATTCCAGTTCCTTTTTTCAGCAACAAACCTTATCACCCAGCCTTTGCCTTTATGGAAATCCCCTTCGTTCAATTCAATTTCACCTTCATAGAATTCAACGAAGTGTAATTCTTGGAAATTTTCTCTCATTTCTATTTCCGAAAACAACATTCTTTCCTCCTGTGGACCTCCAACTGCCGGATTCAATTTCTGGTATTGCGGATGTTTTGGACCAAATCCTTCAAAGATTACTTTCCCCCCTTCTTTAAGATATTGATGAATTAAGCTAAAAAACTGCTTTCGCTCCGGCGGCGGAAAATGTGCGTAAATAAGGGCTATTGCATCAAATTCCTCCTCTTTAACTCTTAGGTGTTGTAGATCGGAGGTGTTGTAATTAATTCGCACACCCTCCTCTTTAGCCAATTTAAGAGCTTTTTTTCTACCCTCTGCACTAATATCAAACGCAGATACTTTCCAACCTTCTTTTGCTGCAAATACAGCATTTCTGCCTTCCCCTTCCGCAGGAAAGAAGATCCTTCCCGGTTGTAATTCTTTCAGCTTCGCTTTCAGGTAATCATTTGGATCTTTTCCATAGACATAATCGTCCCGTTTATACCTTTCGTCCCAAAATTCTTTCATTTCTTTAATTTTCTTTTTTTATTGTTGGTTACTTTGAATGGTCTTACGATATTTCCATCCACACTATGTAAATTCCCATTACTAGCACAAACCAGCCGAAAGCCTTTTTAAGTTTTTGACCATTGATAAATTTATTGAGATAATCACCAACCAATATTCCCAGGATAGAAATATCTGGTGAATATCAGCAGGAAAATCCAGTCAATATCCAGGTTCTGTATATCCCCTATAAATCCTATTAAAGATTTTACTGCAATAATAAGAAGGGAAGTTGCGACCGCTTTTTTCATCGGTAACTTAGCAAGTAACACAAGTGCAGGAATAATAAGGAAACCACCACTAAGCACCTACTATTCCTGTTAGTACACCCACCACGAGTCCTTCAACTATTATTAAAGGGTAATTATATTTGACCTTGGTCTCACTAAGGTCTTCCTTTCCGTTGTTTTTAATCATTGAAATTGAGGCCACAATCATAATAACTGCAAAAAATAGCATTATCCCGATGTTTTTAGTCACCTCAAATCCCCAAAGTGTAAAAATATGTTCAGGAATTGCTGGGACCAAAAAGTAGCGGGTACTATAAACAGCTATAAATGCAGGAATAGCAAAAACTGCGGCAGTGCGAAAATCTACCAATTTATCTTTCATTTTTTTCATTGCCCCTATAAGGGAGGAGGCGCCAACAACAAAAAGAGAGTAAGCTGTTGCAGTAACAGGATTAACAGCCAAAAGATAAACAAGCACGGGTACAGTAAGTATAGACCCACCACCCCCTATGAGCCCCAAACTAACACCTATTACTAAAGCACCAAAGTATCCTAAAAGATCAATTATTTCCAAAGTTCCTTTTTTTTAAGTTCAAGCAAAAGTAACTCCGGCTTTCAGGCTGGGCAGTAACAAAAGTTACAGACCTATGGATTATAGATCATGTACAACAATGTGGTTTCGTTGTAAAAGAATTTTTCCTTCCATTTCAAGTCTTTTTAATAATCTTGAAATAACAACACGGGACGTATTTAAGTCATAGGCAATTTGCTGATGTGTCACTTGAAGTTCCTCGGACTGATTTATTTTCGCTTTGTCCTGCAAATAACGCAGTAACCGTTGATCCATATTAAGGAAGGCAATTGTATCAATTGTTTCGAGCATTTCAGACAATCGGGATTGGTAACTTTCGAACACGAAATTTCTCCAACTTTTATATTTTGCGGTCCAATCTTCTATTTTAACCACAGGCACCATTACAAAAGAAGTATCTCTTTCAGCTACTGCTCTAACCTCACTTTTGGTCTGACCCAGGCAGCAAGAGAGGGTAATTGCGCAAGTGTCCCCTCGCTCCAGGAAATAAAGCAGTAATTCATTACCATCCTTATCCTCCCGTAAAATTTTGATGGCACCTTCCAGAAGCAAAGGCATAGAAGTAATGTAATCACTAATATCCATAATGATTTCCCCTTCCCTGGCAAATTTCAACACGCCCACTTCATTAATTTCTTGGATTAACTCTTCTTCAAAAATAAATCCGTAAGCTTCTTTTAATTCCTCTAACATTTTAAATATATATTTTAAGTGAGTTGAATTTACAGCCTTAAATATACTTCATCGAAATGTAAATTATGGGGTTATTATTGGGTGGCCCAAAAGTCATAACCATCACGCCCTTCTTTTTTTTCGATACAATTTAAGTTATCCCGAGTAATTCCCCCTCACAAAATACCTGAAGGAAGATTATATAACTCAAGATCTTCACCAGATTTCCCGCCCCTCCGCTTCTCGGGAGGGCTTGAAACCAGGCTCGTCTATAGGTCTTGGACACGAGGAAAAAAGCCTAATATATTCTGGAACTCTATAACTCCGATTGAATTACTTCATAAACTCCATTCTTTGATATAACAGTAAGCTTTTTCCCTTGAGTCCGCTGTTTCTGGATTCCATAACTTGTTTTATTTCCGCCTCCTGTTCCAGTTATACTCTTCCCTACTCCATTTTTGAACTACCCAGGTCTTCACTGCAACTACCTTTTTTTACTATGCAAAATACCAAAATTTAGAAGTTAGTACAGACTGCATAAACCTAGGTCACTGCGCTCCCTATTTATAAGTCCTCCCTAATTCTAAATTTCGAAACTGTATAAGCATCAAAAAAAGGTACTGCGATAAAAAACAATCTTTTTTTTGTTTTTTTACATGGAGTACGTGGCATTGTTGAAATGGAACAACTCTTAAAAAGGAGTTGTTTCCAATCCAACAAGCACAACACCAAAATCATTATTTCTAATCTGAAAATAAATAATCTGGATTATACTCTGATCCATTTTTCCAAATCGTATAGATAAGCACTAGTAGTTTTCTTGCCACTGCAGTCACTGCAATCTTTTTTATGGATTTCTTCTCTGACAAGCGATTATAGAATATTTTCAGGTTTGGATTATGTTGTAGGGAAGATAATGCGGGCATATAGAGTGCAGATCTTATAAAACTGTTCCCCTTTTTACTTATGGTCGTCTTTCCAGCGTAAAGACCTGACTGCCGATGCTGTATGTCAAATCCACAATAGCTTACCAATTGTTTGGAATTGCGTACGAGCGCAAAAGCATTCGTCTCGCCCAAAATACAAGCGATGGTCATGAACCCTACTCCTGGTATGGTCTCCATCTTTCTGATCCGTTCGTCCAGAATGCTATCTTTTCTAACAACTAGCTTGATCTCAGATTCCACCTGTGAAATCTGCTTTTCCAGTAATTGGATTTGTTGTTTAAGTCTCTTACCAACTGTGGGGGGACATTTATGAGAATTGTCCTTTGCATGCAGTTGATTTTTGGTCATAGTAAGTTTGGCCTTAAGGCTACGGTAATCCCTTGTTAGGATCTTTAAAGTTCTCATTTGAAGGGAGGGAATTTCCCAATGATCCAATTTCCTTTCCAAGCCCATCCTGCACAAAAGCTTAGCATCCACACTATCGGTCTTTGTCTTTATGTTATGGCTCTTGGCAAAGTAGTTTACTTTGTTGGGAAGTACTACCGATAAGTAAAAATCCCTCTCTTGAAGCCAATAAGCCAAATTTTCATAATAGACACCAGTGGCTTCCATCACAAAAAAAATTTCTGCAGGATCTTTTTTCTTCTTCAACCATTCCAGTAGTTTTTTAAAACCTTTAAGGTCATTTGTAAACTTCTGCACCTTAGAAAATTGTAATTCACCGAATTCGGAATACAAACCATAGGAGCATTCAAGGGAATCTTTTGATACATCAATTCCCACACAAAATTGTACTGTATTCATAATACTAGGATTTAATGAGGCAGGAAGCTTCTTATGATCTATTCTCGTCTTTACGCGGGATGCATAAAAGCTCCCTAAGTACTGCCCAGATTCTGAGAAACGAATGGGAACAGGGTATGTGTCTTTTTTACGGTATATCTCACGGACTACCTGGTAACAGCTATATCTCCTATTCCCACTGCCTTTTTCTCCAAAGAAACTAAAAGAACCTTAATGAATTACAAACGTACGAGGTAACAGCGACGGCACTACGGGAAGTAAATCAAAAACGGAAACAATGAAATCATACAAAATCCACAAAAAGGAAGCGGAAATAAAGTTAAAAATCAAAAAAAGGAAAACGCTCGGGATACAATAAGTAAATCACTAAAATTTTATAAACCTTAATCTTTATTATTTATGAAAACTCTAAAAAACAAAGTTCAACTAATTGGGAATGTGGGAGACACTCCTAAAATGCACACTTTCGAGAATGGAAAAAAAGTAGCTCGATTTTCATTAGCAACCAATGATTATTTCATGAAGGACGACGAGAAAATTCAACAAACCGAATGGCACAATTTGGTGGCCTGGGGTAAACAAGCTGATTTAGTAGAAAAGTATGTTGAAAAAGGTTCTGAATTAGCAATAGCGGGAAAATTAACCTCCCGTTCCTTTGAAAGCGCAGGAGGCGAAAAACATGTAGTTACAGAAATAGTAGTCAATGAACTTCTTCTATTAAGTTCCAAAGAAAATTCCACCAAAAATTAAAAACAAAAAAAGAGGGCGTTCCCGTGAAAAGTTGCGCCCTCTCTTTCTAACATTTAATAAATGCCGTTATGAAAACCAAAGTTAATGAAATATCGATAAGTTACAGCGGAAACTTGAAAACTAAAGATCTGCCTAAAATTTCCTCGTCCCATGATGCATTTTCCCTCTTCTATGAAAATTGGGATTTAAAGAATATTGGGCTCCACGAATCTTTTAAAATTCTCTTGTTAAACAACTCAAATAAGGTAAAGGGGATTTATACCCTTTCCTCCGGTGGAATAACAGGAACTTTAGTAGATGTGAGAATATTGTTTGCAGTACTGCTGAAAAGTTTAACAACCGCTGTAATAATAGCACATAACCACCCTAGTGGAAACTTAAAACCCAGTGAAGCAGACAAGCAACTCACAAAAAAAATAACTCAAGGAGGCGAATATTTTGATATAAAGGTACTGGATCATTTAATAATTATTCCTGATGGGGATTATTTTAGTTTTGCCGATGAAGGACTCCTTTAAAGATTAGGAACGGGTGGCAATTTAGCCGCCCGTTTTCTTTTTCTATTATTCCCAATAAGAACAAGATTCCACTAAGAATTTTCTCAATTTTTAGAATATTTTCTCTTAAAATTTTCCTTGAAAGGAACGCATAACTTCTCCTTGAATACCTTCGGAAAGGTTGAAATTTTGTCCCGTCGTGCGGGACAAAAAGGAATAGCAAGAGGGTAACGGGCAGAGCCCAGTTACGTTTTCATATTTCCCTGATTCACAATAATATAAGAATTTATTTACAATAATTTTTTATTAAATTTGCGTCAAAACCTTTGGAAACCCTTGTAAATAGGGAATTTTTTGCGTCAAAAGTCACTTAAAATGGAATTTAAGTTGGTCCTCACCACATTTCCTTTCATTCAGCAAACGCTACATTTCAGGAAAAGAGGTTCGTCCAAAATCTTAAACACGAGTCAAAAAAGATCATGATTTTATATAGAAGAAATGTTTGAAGATCTTTTTTGTCTCAAGTCCCCTAGTTCGGAACCAAAAATAATATTCTCATTTTCAGAAGAAAGAAACAGAATTTGAAATTAGCGGCCTGCATAAAGCCGCTTTGCTTTTTATAAGGCCTTTCCTAATTTCAAATTCTAAAATGTAAGGCTACATCAAAAGGTAATGCATACAGCTCTGAAAGAAGTAAGTGGAAATGAAACAAAAAGAGATCCTTATTTTTCATCTCGGGGGATTGCTAAAAATTTCTTCTTGTAATAATCAAAGGAAAATGCACCAGATAAAAAAAGTAAATGGTTTAAGTAAGCGGAATTTTTTGAAAGCTCTAGCCCATTTATCTATTAACCACAAAACTTCATATTTGAATCTCATCCAGAATCTTAGGTAGTACTATTTTTTTCTTTTTGCTTTAAAAATGGTCTTATTTCATCCAGTAATTCTGCTTCGTCTACTGGGAGTAATTGCAAAATCAATTCCAGTACACCTTGGATATTAAGGGGTCGCTTTATGTAAGGAGACGCGCCTTCAGCATCATAACAAGCTTCTGTAATACACAGTTTCAGTAAATCAGAGATTGTAGAGATAAGCTCCACATAACTGGTAAATTCAATTTGGGCTCTGTACGATCTTTCTCTTTCTTCATCTTCTCTAAGGGTGCGAAATAAATTTGGCGCGAGCCTCCTTAATCTGGCGAGATCATTTTTATCCTTTTTTTTCATTGTGTCCAAGTTTAGTAATTCTTGAAATGTCATTAGTTTTTTGGGTTTCCTGTTTCTCCTTATCGATAATTTCTTCAATACGATCCATATAATTCATTTGATCATAAGGGAGCAGATCAATTACCATTTCCAATACAAGACCAATACTGGCTTCTCCTGTAATATGGGAGAGACTTTTTGAACTAAAACTACCCTGCCCGTCTAAAGCTATAACACATACTTCTAATAAGGCTGAGATTCGCATCATGTAATCCGCGTGATCTTCTACGGTAAGGCTGACTTTCTTTAGGTTTTTCCTGCATTCAGGAATAGGCTGGAGCCCATCCTTACGATTCTCCAGTAAGGATATTATAGCCTTATACTTCTCCCTCTTCTTCAATTTCTTTTTCATCTGATTTAGATTTTAATTGTAATAATTGTTTCTGAAGTAGAGGTTCCACCTTCTTTTTAAAAGACAAGCAACAGTGATGTAAGTATTGTACATCTTCCTTTGTGAAAATATCGGTACTACGAAACCGTAAATCACTGGCACTTGTTTTAAGTAATTCTTTTAGTCTTTGATCCTGGAATAATTCAATTGGCCAAGTAATTTCCTGATGATGGCAACAGCTTTGACATAGCTGTAGGAGATAAAAAATATGAAATTGGTTGGGGTGGTAATGAATAAAAGAATATAGAATCGCTAAGGAAAGCTGTTCAATACTGTTACGAAGAAGAAAAGCAGCGGTTAGAGGCTGGTCCAGAAATTGAGTAGCATTGCTCAACAGGCTTTCGGAAATCATCAATCGATTTTCGCAGTACCTGATGATGCCTTTATAATTAAGGTCAGGAAGGTTGTCTAACTTCAACTTAGCTATTTCGAAGGGTATGCCATAGATCAACCAACCCGACCTAATTATTTTTTGGAAAAGATGCTGATGTTCATTATTAGAGAGAGCTATTTGTTTAGGACTGTAGCATAATAAACCCAGATTAATCTCTCCTTTAAATTGTTTAGAAACAATATCAGCGAGATTTGCTGTAGCGTTGGGAGGGAAATTGGTGCCAATAAGCAGAAGGCTTAATTGCCAATGTTGCTCTTTTTGTCCAGTTTTATCTATAAGTATATTGTGTTTCAAATTTTCTTCAGATTGAAAGCCAAAGCAGTAGGCAGCTTCTAATTCCAGGTGCTTTAATAGAATTTGCACAACTTCGTTAAAAACTTGTTGAATAGTCTTTGCAGTGTTTGAAATTCTAGTAGAAGAAACTCTTATATTTGTTAATGCCTCCATGATGTTGATTTTTAGTTCTTAATGAAGGTAAAAACAACCAGAGCCGTACCCTACCAATAGGCTTTGTATTATACTCATTCCATTGGTATTTTACCCATTAGGGTTATATAAAAAAGTTTAGAAGAAGAAATCTATTATATTGTGAATTATGACAACATCAACCAAAACAAACCACATCGGCCGTAAGATTGCGCGTATTCGTGAATTACGCGGGATGAAACAAGAAACTCTTGCCGAAGAGTTAGGCCTTAGCCAGCAAAGTGTTTCCCACTTGGAACAAAGTGAAACTTTGGAAGAAGAAAAACTTGAAAAAGTAGCGAAGGTTTTAGGAGTTACTAAAGAGGCGATTGAAAACTTTTCCGAAGATCACGTGATAAATTACTTCAATAACTTTTATGATAACAGTGCCTCCCAAGGCAATAGCTTTAATCAAGGAATTTATCCAACTTTCAATCCTCTTGATAAACTGGTGGAAGCTTACGAAGAAAACAAAAAGCTTTATGAGCGCCTGGTTCAGGCTGAAAAGGATAAGGTGGCATATTTGGAGAAGTTGTTAAAAAAATAATTAAATCTTTGGAATTAATCCCGCCTTCCGAGCGGGATATTTTTTACATAAGAAATCTTCGAGGGAAATGAATTAATAATATCATGAATAAAATAGAAAAATTAGAAAAAAAACTACAACAAACAAGAAATAGTCTCAATACTGATCGACTTGATATGTCATTCGGTGAAATTATGAGTATGTATGAAAGGGATGAAATTATTATTGATCCAGACTTTCAGAGATTATTTCGATGGGATACATATCAAAAAACAAGGTTTCTTGAGTCTATCTTAATTGGTATTCCTGTTCCTCCTATTTTTGTTGCAGAAGACGAAAATGGTAGATGGGAACTTGTAGACGGTCTTCAAAGGATTTCGACTGTCTTTTCTTTTTTCGGAATTCTAAAAAATACCCAGGACAAAAATAATTGGGTAATGTGTAAAGGTGATTTAACTGAAGAACTAGAAAATCTTGCTTCAAAAGACCTGCCCTTAAAATTTCAGTTAAACATTAAACGAGCAACATGTCGAATTGAAATCATCAAATGGAATAGTGGTTTTGACATGAGGTATGAATTGTTCAACAGATTAAATACGGGAGGTTCTGAGTTGACGGATCAAGAGATAAGGAACGCTATATTTAGAGGGGTATCAAAGGAGTTCAATATATTTCTCCGGAATTGTGCTGAGCATGATAAGTTTGTACAACTTATTCAGCCCACAGAGAGGCAACTTGAACAACTTTATATGGACGAATTAGTTTTGCGTTTTTGTGCTTTAACAGATGGACAAGATGAACTCTCAGAAAACATATCACAACACATGACTAATTATATGAAAAAAACAGTTGCAGATGCTGATAGGATTCCAAAGCTTAAGGAGAAATTTGAAAACATGGTAGCCTTACTTCATCCGGTCGGAAAGGAAGTATTTAGGGGTGCAAATAATGTTTTTTCAACAAGTTTATATGACTGTGTCGCCATTGGCATAACAAAATATTATGATAAGTACAAAGGAGTTAGAACTGATGAACTTATAGATAAAGTTAACCAATTAAAAGAATCAGATTCCTTCAGAAAAGCTTCAGGATCTGCCTCTGCAAGTAAATCTAGAATCTTAAAAAGAATTGAAGTGGCGGACGAAATTTTCGGGTGAGGTACTGTTTCATGAAAGGATTTATAAAAGAAATACTGGCAGATATTGATTGGAGAACCTCGGAATTGGCTACTCTTAAAACTATTCCTATAAGGTATAGCTTTAGCCCGGATCATAAAGATTTACATATTAAATATGCTATTCCAGCTATTTACTCAATATGGGAAGGTTTTGTAAAGAATTGTTTTACGATTTATTCCAACCATCTCAATACCCTCTCATTAAATCGATCTAATATTTCCTATGCGTTACTTACTCACCATATTGATTCGGAATGTGAATTCAATAATCCTAGGGTAAATTTTGAAAAAAAAGTGAAGCTTGTCCAATCATTAGACATTTTGTTTCAGGAGAATATTACACTAAAGCCTCAAATACCAACAGAATCAAATGTCAATCTGAAGGTTTTGAATCGAATATTAGAACGATATTGCATTTCAGAAGTTGACAATAAATATAATAATGGCTTAAATAAGCTTCTACTCTTCAGAAATAAAATAGCCCATGGTGAAAATTCCATTATAGTGAATATGACTCACCTAACAGAATTTGTCTCTCTAGTGGAAAATTTAATGCTGGATATTGTTATTGGAGTTGAATCATGTGAAAAAGAAGAAACTTACAAGAAGTGATTTTTTTCATTAGATTAATTTGCATTTATTAATAAACATTCAATAAAATAAATGGTTGTTCTAAAGATAGTTTATAAAATATATTTTGTATTTTAATAACACAAAATGTAAGCTTCCCCTAATTAGAACTGCTTGATTTTATAAAATTATTGTTTTTCGTTTTATCTGTGGTTTTTAGAAGGGAATTATATTTTGCATATTCTATAGGGGCCATTTTACCTAATGCATCATGAGGTCTTTGATTATTATAATCATCCATCCATACCTGGGTTTGTTCCCTTACCTGGTCCAGGTCTTCAAAAATGTATTTATTTAAGACTCCTCTCCTGTAGGTTCCATTGAATCGTTCAATAAAAGCATTCTGTGTAGGTTTTCCTGGCTGGATATATTGGAAGTCGATTCCGTGCATCTGGCTCCATTCTGAAGCTATGTTGGCTACAAACTCGGGACCATTATCCATTCTTATTTTCTGAGGTTTTTTTCTTCGGTTAATGAGGTGGTTTAACACCCAAATCACTCTATTGCTAGGCAAGGAGAAATCAACTTCTATGTGAAGAGCTTCCCGGTTATAATCATCAATTATTGTAAAGGCTCTAAACCTTCTTTTGTTATCCAGAACATCTGTTACAAAATTCATGCTCCAGGTATGGTTGGGAGTTTCAGGCACTTCTAAGGGTTCTTTCACTCTTGCTGGTAATCTTTTCTTCTTTTTGCGTCTTAGGCTTAAACCAAGGTTCTTATATACACGATAAACTCTTTTATGATTCCATGGCTTCCTTTCCTTGCGCAGCCGATCATAAGCCATTCAAAAGCCTTCTTCACTATATTTTTCTGCCTTTTGCTTTAAGGTTTCTTCTATAGGTTTGTCATCTTTAGGAAGAGGTGAATAATAAAACACGCTCTTGCTCAAATTTAGGACACGGCACGCCCTTCTTATGCCGTAATGAGCAAGGTCTTTAGCTATGGTTCTCTTACGGCAAGGCTTAAGAGCTTTTTTTCGATAATCTCTTTGGCCATCTCGTGATCCAGGGACAGAGTGGCATACATTTGCTTTAGTCGGTGATTTTCCTCCTCTAATTCCTTGAGCCGCTTAAGTTCTTTACCGTTCATTCCGCTAAAGCGTTCTCGCCATTTATAAAAAGCAGCAGTACTTACACCATATTCACGGCTAATTTCAGGAGCAGTTTTACCATTATCAAACTCCTTAAGGATCTTAGCAATCTGCTGTGGGGAAAATTTACTTTTTTTTCATACTGTTTAAATTTAAGAATTATTCTACTTTTAAACAGTTCGGCTTTAAGGGAAGCATACAAGATCTTATCCTTACCTCCCCACGAACTGTAATATGATGTTCCTATGAAATAAGCAGTAACCATACCAGCTCAAATAACTTCTTCATACTTAAATCATCTTTCTCTTTTACTATTGATCAGGAAATTTTTTCACTCCCTTATTCTGTTCGAGAACAAGCTTCAAATTATTCATATCCCTGCTCACTTTGTTTTCCAGGACACGGGCATATATTTGCGTTGTTGCAATTTTAGTATGACCTAAAAGCTTAGAAACAGTTTCTATAGGTACCCCGTTACTCAAAGTAATGGTTGTTGCAAATGTGTGTCTGGCCATATGATAGGTTAGATTCTTTTTTATACCGCAAAGTATCGCAACTTCCTTTAAATATACATTCAGCTTTTCGTTGGTAATGATCGGAAGGAGACTTCCACTAATTATTGTCATAGGATGCTGGCTGTATTTTTTTATTAGATCGAGTGCCGGATCAAGTAAAGGTACTTTAATTGGAGTTTTTGTTTTCTGCCGTTTTGTTACTATCCAATTATTCCCGTCAATACCCATTAAAATATTATCTTCTGTCAACTTCATTACGTCGACATAGCTAATTCCTGTGTAGCAGCTAAAGACGAAAAGATCTCGAACGCGATCTAATCTATCTAGTGGAAATTCATAGGTTTCAAGATTTGAAAGTTCATTGGCCGATAAAAATTCACGTTCTTTCTTTTCAAAGGTGGTTTTCCAACGCCGGAACGGATCTTTATCTACCCATTCCATATTATAGGCAAGCCTAATCACCTTTCTCAAGCGCTGTATATGCTTCATAACTGTATTATGACTCATGGCTCTGGGGTGGCCATTAGGATAATAGGTACTAAGGAAATATTCAAAATCACAGAGGAACTTGTAATCCAGATCTTTTAAATATACATCTGAAGTTTTCCTGTCCTTCTTTAAAAATTTTTGAACATAGCCTTCAGTGATCCCGAAGTTTCTAATGGTTCCGGAAGCCAAAGTGCTTGCTATTTTCCTGGAATGGTAGTCCAGCAAATTTTGCAGCGTTTTGGAAGTCTCATCATCTCCCAAATATGCCGCCTTTATTACTTTGGCTGTAATTAATTTTCTTTTAAATAGTAGATCCTGGTAACATTGAAACAAGTTAGAATGGACAAGATCCAAATACTGGTTTACTTGCTTTGCTTCCGCAGAATTTCCTCTTGCCCTCTTTTTAGCAGAATCCCATAATTCCAGCGGAATTCTCCTTTTCAAACTAATGATGGCTCTCTGGCTGTTCACGGTAATCCTGGCAAAAATGATTACCTGATTACCTGATACTTTTTTTGGGTTTACCAAAAAAAGAATTGAAAATGTGTTAGACGTATTCATAGTTGTCATCTTTTAATTAAACAATTAATAATTAGATGAAAGTCAAATCAACTATACAGTCCTTCTATAAAATTCTCTAAAAGACACCTAAGGTGCCTTTTAAAAATTAAGGTGTCTTTTAGGTGACATTTTAATTCAAATTGTGTCAAATTAAATGTATTCCTAAAAACTTGAAAACCACGCTAATCCTAAGATTTGCGTGGTTTTGCAGCTAATTGTTATTAGCTTTGGTGACCCCGGAGGGATTCAAACCCCCAACCCTCAGAGCCGAAATCTGATGCGCTATTCAGTTGCGCCACGGGGCCTTGTTTTCAGACCTCACAGGTTTTTAAAACCTGTGCGGTCTATTCCATTATTAACTCAATTTCTTCTTTACGATCATCGAAATGGTTTTGCCATCTGCCTTACTTAGCAAGGTCTGCAGATGCTTTACCCATCACTTTTCCCATATCCTTCATTCCTTCAGCACCTGTCTCTGCAATAATCTCATCTACTTTTGCCTCTATTTCCTCATCGGTTAACTGCTCAGGTAAAAACATGCTTATTACAGCTGCCTGGTCAATTTCGGGCTGGGCAAGATCTTCTCTTCCCTGTTCCCTGTAAATTGCGGCACTGTCTCTTCTTTGCTTAACAAGTTTCTGAAGCAATTTTAATTCTTCTTCCTCAGTTAAACCTTCTTTAGCAGAACTCTCTGTTTGAGACAACAAAATCTGACTTTTAATAGCTCGTAGTGCCTCCAGTTTGTTAGCATCTTTGGCTCGCATAGCTGCTTTCATTTCGGTCATTACACGCTCTTGTAGACTCATTTTCTTATTTAATTAAGGACTGCGAATATAAAAAGAAAACCTGAAATCCTATAAAGAATTTCAGGTTTTATAAAGTGTTCACTTAATAGGTTAATCTACATTATCGTGCAAAAATGAATTATTACTCCTAAACCTCAATTCATCTTTATCGCCATTCCCCAGGCTTGTCCTGGAAAGTTTTTCTTCTCCATGTCTTGAGCTGTCAAGATCAATTCCCTGGCGCTTATAGGCTGGCTGTCTTTCTATTTCATCAATGTGAGCAGCATTACTCCTGAATTTATAATTAAATTCTTTCATTTTTGCTCTTCTGTCTGCAGCTCTTGCAATTAGGCTTTCAGAAATTGGATTATCAAAAGGATCATTCTCATCCCGTTGTGCGGGTTTTTCTGGTTGTGGCGCCACAGTTTTCTTTTCAAAAACTACTTCATCCTCTTCGGTTTTCTTTTGAGTAGGCCTGGATTTCTTCAGCATTTGCTCCACCTCCATATAATCATCAAGGCTATAGCGTTTTATACCTGTCGCAGAACTTTCGGTCACCGGGATAATTTCAATAGGCTCATTCACCTCCATATCTCTGGTTTGCTCACTAAGATTGTGAACCACCTTTTTTGCTGCTGAATCTTCAGAAGACCTTTGAGTTTGCTGAATTTGGTTCTGAACCGGGGCTTTCTTTTCTTCTTTTTTATTATTGCTGATAGGAAAATCAAAAGTAAACATGAATTGCTCTTCCGGTATTCCCGAAATTTCTTCAGCTTCATTAACTTCTAAATCCTTTGTTTCATCTGAAGTATCAGTAATAATAAAGTTTTCCTGAGCATATTTAACCTCCTCATAGATCACGTTCATATTTCGTACGCTTGGAGGAGTACTTAAATTATCTTTTATTCTAGGAGTGTTAACCTCCTCTACCTCTTCATCCAAAGAATGGAAAATTTTTGGGGATTCTGTTTCTGAATGTGGTTCATCAGAAATTTGTCTGCCATTGTCAAACTTTGCAGTTGTAAAATTGTGCTCAGCTCTTTGCTCATCTTCCAGAGTATGGATGATCTTTTTAGTTTCTGTATTTACAATCTCATTTTGTGTTTCCACATTAAAACTAGATCGCAATTATTGTAACTGCTATTGCATCGTCGAGTTTATCATCTTCCCCAACACCCATAATAATATTAGCACTGTGGCTAAGCCTCATTCTGGATGTGATCGTTAATTTCTCCAATCTCATCAATTGTAATTTCTTCTGAACCGGAAACGATAAGCAGTAATACGTTCTTAGCTCCTTTGATCTTGTTATCATTAAGCAATGGGGAATCGAGCGCTTTTGTAATCGCATCCTGAGCACGGTTTGCACCAGATGCAGTTGCAGATCCCATTATAGCTGTACCACTATTGCTCAATACAGTTTTGGCATCACGTAAATCGATGTTTTGCGTATAGTGATGGGTAATAACCTCAGCAATACCCCTGGAAGCTGTTGCCAATACCTCATCTGCCTTGGAAAATCCTGCCTTAAAACCAAGATTTCCATAAACTTCTCTAAGCTTGTTATTATTTATTACAATAAGAGAATCCACATGGCTTCGAAGTTTCTCAACTCCAAGTTGTGCCTGCTCGTTTCTCATTTTTCCTTCAAATTGAAAAGGAATGGTAACTATACCTACGGTAAGTATATCCATTTCCTTAGCCTGCTTGGCAATAATTGGCGCAGCCCCTGTACCTTTACCACCTCCCATTCCTGCAGTAATGAAAATCATTTTTGTGTTGGTATCAAGCATTCGCTTTATCTCCTCAAAACTCTCTACTGCTGCCTGTTCTCCAATTTGCGGATTCGCACCTAGCTCCTAATCCTTCTGTCAGGCTAACCCCTAGCTGAATTTTATTGGGTACCGTACTGTTTTCCAGGGCCTGCGAATCGGTGTTGCAAATAACAAAATCAACCCCTTTAATTCCTTGTTGAAACATATGGTTGATCGCATTGCTTCCTCCACCACCTACACCAATAACCTTAATTACGTTCGATTGGTTTTTGGGTAAATCGAATGAAATGTTTTCGAAATCTGTACTGCTCATAAATCCTGTTTTACTGGTTCTCTACTCTATTCTGCGTTATCTAAAAAATCTTTAAACTTCTCTGCCCATTTGTCAAAGATGCTTTTCCTTGCTCTTTTTTCCGGGATGGGAGTATTATCTTCCTCTTCCCCTTCAAAATCGTTTTCCTGTATTTTCTCCTCAACCCTTGGTTGTTCCGGTTCTTTTAAGTTCACCTGCTCCTGGAATCGTGCATTTTTTTGCTCCAGGCTGTTTAATACTAATCCAACTGCCGTTGCGTAAAGCGGGCTGGTGGTTTCAGTATCACTATTCCCCGCCAGGTGCTCGTTGGGATAACCTATGCGGGTATCCATTCCGGTGATATATTCAGCCAACTGCTTTAGATGCTTTAACTGGGCTCCACCACCTGTGATAACCATTCCTGCTATTAATTTCTTTTTCTGCTCTTCGTGTCCGTAATTTTTTATCTCCAGGTAAACCTGATCGATAATCTCCACAACACGTGCATGTATGATCTTGGAAAGATTTTTAAGAGTAATTTCTTTTGGTTCTCTCCCCCTTAATCCGGGAATGGAAACTATTTCGTTATCCTTGTTTTCACCCGGCCACGCCGATCCAAATTTTATTTTCAGTAGTTCGGCCTGCTTTTCAATGATCGAGCAACCTTCTTTTATATCTTCAGTAATTACGTTTCCACCAAATGGTATTACTGCGGTATGGCGGATGATTCCATCTTTAAAGATGGCAAGATCTGTAGTTCCACCTCCTATATCAATTAAGGCTACTCCCGCTTCTTTTTCTTCCTGACTTAAAACTGCATTTGCTGAAGCCAATGGTTCCAGAGTTACTGCTGAAAGTTCCAATCCTGCACTTTTTACACAGCGGCCAATGTTCCTGATTGAGGAAACCTGTCCCACTACCACGTGAAAATTGGCTTCCAGTCTACCCCCGTACATACCAATAGGCTCTTTTATTTCTGCCTGACCATCTACCTTAAATTCCTGTGGAAGCACATGTATTATTTCTTCCCCTGGAAGCATCACAAGTTTATGAACCTGGTTGCACAGTGTATGTATATCATCATTATCAATTACTTCATCCGGGTTTGGCCTGGTAATATAATCGCTGTGTTGTAAACTTCTTATGTGCTGGCTTAGCGATCCCAACCACCACATCCTGTATTTTTAAACCTGAATCTGCTTCTGCTTCCTGTATTGCCAGTTGAATGGATTGTATAGTCTGGGTGATGTTGTTCACCACTCCCCGGTGCACACCCATACTTTTTGACTTTCCTATCCCTATGATCTCCACCTTCCCGTATTCATTCTTGCGCCCGATCATGGCCACAATCTTTGTGGTTCCAATATCAAGACCTACTGCAATGTCGTTCTCTTCCATAACTTATTTTTTAGTGCATACAACCTGATTCCCAAATTGTAGATCCACCATTTTGTAAGTATTTAATAATTCGTCTTTTAGTGCCTTTTTGTAAAAGGCTTTAAAATTGTTGAATTTAATATCTACGTTTTCAACTTTCCCAAAGAACAAATTAAAATCCATTTGTCTTATTTCAAGCTCATAAAGTCCACCCCTCTTCCTTGTAATGGCTGTCACATGTTCCTGTAAAAACTGATCTTTACTTATATAGTCCAAAATTGGGTAAACTTCTTCTATACTTTTATCATCAACACCTGTCACAACAGGAACCCTGGCGGAATAATACGGCGAAAGGGGCATTCTATCCCCTAATCTGTCCACGTAAAAAACATCTTCGGCAAGTACTCTTCCAATTGGACGACGCTGGCTGATTTGTGTTTTTAAAATGCCATCCAGGGTGACAAATACTTCAGCATTTTCAACCATTTCGTGATTATTCAAAACCGACTCCACCCTATTCAAATCTAAAGTTTCTTTACCTACACTCGCAGCAGTGACTTTATTTTGTATTAACAATTTATTAACCGCTTCTTCAGTAACATAAAGGTTTTCAGATTCAGTAAAATGTACTTCTATTTTAGATATTTTTCTGGTGCTATTTCTCTGCCCGGCAAAACCGTAAAGGAAGACCACTACAGCTACCACGAATACTGCCTTTATGTAATTGTAATTAATCTTCATTTCTTAATTCTTTTTCAAGCTGGCCCACCATTTCACCAATATCACTTAGCTCCTAACATAATAATTACCTTGCAGCCGGAGTTCTTTACTTCATTCGCAATTTCCCCAGGCTGGATCAATTTTTTATTACTGTTCTCAACCTTTTCCAGTAACCATTCTGAGGTTATTCCCTGCATAGGTTTTTCCCGCGCAGGATAAATGTCCAGCAATCTTACCTCATCAAACCCTGAAAGGCTTTTACCAAAATCATCAGCAAAATCCTTTGTACGGCTAAACAGGTGAGGCTGAAATATTACCATCACCTCCTGGCCTGGATGCATTTCTCTTACAGCCTGATGGGCCGCAGCAATCTCGGTAGGATGGTGAGCATAGTCATCAATTAAGACAAATTCCTCTGTCTTGATCCTGTAAGAAAACCTGCGTTTCACACCTCGAAAATGCGATAGTGCCCTGACAAGCTTAAGGGGTGGGGCCCCATATTCCAGTGCCATTGCCAGGGCAGTTACAGCATTCTGCAAATTGTGTTTGCCGGGGAGATTACATTGTAAATCCTTTATTACTGTTGACGGAGTACGTAGATCAAAATGATACGACCCGTTTTCGACTTTAATATTTACTGCTGAATAATCTGCATCATCATTTGCGACGCCAATTGTGGTGCCAGGCATATCCAAACCTTTGCTCACAAAAAGTTTTCCTCCACGTGGAACAAGAGAAGCAAATTCCCTAAAGGATTCGATAAGTTTTCCGGCATCTCCATAGATGTCAAGATGATCTGCATCCATAGAGGTTATTGCCGCTATATTGGGTGATAATCTTAAAAAAGAACGATCAAATTCATCAGCTTCTACTACCATAACTTCATTACCCTGAAGGATCAAATTGCTGTTGATATCTTCACTAATCCCTCCCAGAAAGGCAGTAACTTTAGCTCCGGAATGACTGAGTAAATGCCCCAAAATGGCAGTAGTGGTAGTCTTCCCATGAGTTCCTGCAACTGCAAGAGTAAAAATGTCTTTGGTTATCATTCCCAGCACCTCTGACCTTTTTTTAATAGAAAATCCTTTTTCCCTGAAATAGTTTAGTTGTTGATGATCTGCAGGAACTGCAGGTGTGTAAATTACCAGGGTAGTATTGATATTTCTGAAACTTTCAGGCAATAAATTCACCTCATCTTCATACACCACTTCTATCCCTTCAGCCTCCAGAGAACGGGAGAGACTTAGTCGCGGTTTTGTCGTAACCTGCAACTGATTTCTCCAGGGAATTAAAATATCGTGCCAGGGCGCTCATTCCTATTCCACCTATTCCGAGGAAATAAAGATTTTGTATATTTTTAAAATCGTTCAAGTTCGTTGTTGTTCTAAACCTCACAGGTCTCAAAGACCTGTGAGGTTTTTAGATTTTATTATTTAGTAATTTTTCAACTTCATCTACAATGGCTTCTGTCGCTTTGGGCAGTGCCATTTCTTTCATATTTTCTGAAAGCTCCTTCCGCAGTTCTTCTGAATTCAGCATTAAAAGAATTGTTTCCTCAAAATCCTGAGCCAGATTATCTTCTCTTATCATTTTTGCTGCATCTTTTTGTACCACTGCCATTGCATTTTTCATTTGGTGATCTTCTGCAACATTTGGCGATGGAATAAACAGCACAGGTTTCCCTACTATACACAATTCTGAAACACTTCCTGCACCAGCCCTTGAAATAATAGTATCTGCTGCGGCATATGCAAGATCCATTCTCTTTAAAAAAGCGTGAGTTTGAATGGAATCACTATTATAGATTTTGTATTCGTCATAATATAAGGAGCCGGTTTGCCAGATCACCTGCACCTCATTTTCTTCAAAAAGATCCACATACGCTTCCATAAGTTGATTAATCCTTCTGGAGCCTAAACTGCCTCCCAAAACCAGCAGCGTCTTTTTCTCGCGATTCAGCTGAAAAAATTTCAAAGCTTCTTCCCGTTTAGCTGTAATGTTTTTGATATCCTGCCTTACGGGATTCCCGGTGATCCTGATCTTTTCTTCCGGAAAAAATCTTTCCAGATCTTCGTACGCAGTACAAATTACATTCGCCTCTTTTCCCAACATCCTGTTTGTTATCCCGGGATAAGAATTCTGTTCCTGAATAAGGGTGGGGATCTTCTTCATATTTGCCATTTTCAGCAATGGTCCACTTGCGAATCCGCTTGTCCAATTACCACGTCTGGCTTGAACTTTTTTATGATTTGTGCTGCCCGATATAAACTGCTTGCCAGCTTAAAAGGAAACATCAAATTTTTTAAGGTGATTTTCCGTTCAACTCCTGTGATCCACAATCCTTCTATTTTGTAGCCTGCCTCCGGCACTTTTACCATCTCCATTCTGTCCTTTGCTCCCACGAACAAAAATTCCGCATCGGGATATCTCCTCTTAATTTCATCTGCAATAGAAATTGCGGGATAGATATGTCCTCCCGTTCCACCACCTGATATAATTATTTTCAGAGGTTTTTTCATATTGCTTCACTTAAAATATCCAGCGGATTTTCCTCATCCAGATCCCTTTCTTCCGATTCTTTTATTTCTTCCCTTCTGGCACTAACACTTAATACAATTCCTAAAGCCAAACACGTCATCCAAATAGATGTTCCCCCGCTACTTACAAGCGGCAGAGTTTGTCCTGTGACCGGAAATAATTCCACTGCGACGGCCATATTTACCAGCGCCTGAAATATTATAGGCAATCCCACTCCCATTACTACCAGCTTCCCAAAAATTGAATCGGCTTTTGTGGCCACAATCACTATTCTAAACAATAACATGAGATAGGCCAGCATAACTCCAATTCCCCCTACCAGTCCCATTTCCTCAACAATAATGGCATAAATAAAATCTGAAGAAGACTGTGGCAGGAAATTCCTTTGAACACTCTTCCCTATTCCTGCTCCCGCTATTCCTCCCCGGGCTATGGCTATTTTAGCTCTCTCGATTTGGTAATCGGCTTCTGTATCTTCATCATTGGCAAAATTTTCAATTCTGCTTGTCCAGGTGTCTACCCGATTTGGCAAGAATCCCGGAAAAGCTTTAGCCGTGAGAATAAAAAGGGTGAGCACAAGTAATCCCGCTCCCATAATTATTCCGATATATTTTAAAGGATATCCTCCTAAAAAAACCAGCACCATCACCATTGTAAAAATTATCGCTGTCGTGGAAAAGTTGGCAGGGAGGATCAGGGCCAGAACAACAAAACTAGGTGTCCATAAAGGAAGAATAGTTTCCTTAAAAGTGACTGTTTTTTCTGAAATTCTTGTAAGATATCTCGCCACATAAACCAGCAATACCACTGCAGCCAAAGTCGATGACTGGAATGTCACTCCCACCACTAGGTATTTGGATCCACTTAGCTGGCATTTGATCCCCCAATCGTTGTTCCCTGAGTGATTGTATAGATAAGCAGCACCACTACAATTGGAAGCAAAAGAATTGATAAGCCTTTAAAATAGTGATAAGGAATTTTATGAATTGCGTATAATAAGCAGAAGCCCAACAACAGGTGAAAGAAGTGCATCACCAGATAATTAAAAGTACTACCATCTCCATACAAATAAGCAATATTGCTACTTGCGCTATACACAGGTAAAAACGAAAACAACGCTAATAACCCGGCTGTAGCCCAAATAACCTTATCTCCTTTTATATTTGAAAAGATGTTACTCATTTAATGTTTTTGGTTATAAGTTATTGGTTATAGGTTATAGGTTCTTTTCTCTAGTTCAAATCCTTTTTCTCTTTTCTCTTCTCTCTTCTCTCTTCTCTCTTGATTCTTGATTCTTGATTCTCCTTAAAGGTTTCTCACTGCATCTTTAAATTGCCTGCCGCGGTCTTCGTAATTTTCGAAGAGATCAAAGCTGGCGCAGGCGGGAGAAAGTAAAACTGCATTCCCTTTGTCTGCCAGTTTATAAGCCATTTGTACAGCTTCTGCCATAGACTGGGTTTCGGTCATTAATTCTACACAATTGCCAAAAGCTTCAAAGATTTTAGAATTATCAACACCAAGACAGATAATTGCCTTAACCTTCTCATTAACAAGCGGAAGCAATTCAGTATAATCATTCCCTTTGTCTACTCCTCCAACTATCCATACGGTCTCAGTATCCATACTGTCCAAAGCATAATAGGTAGCATTAATATTTGTTGCCTTGGAGTCATTGATGTACATCACATTATTGATCTTAAGAACTTTTTCCAGGCGATGTTCCACCCCCTGAAAACTTTCCATACTGGCTCGTATGGTCTCTTTTCGTATTCTTAATAACTGGGCCACGGTTGAGGCAGCCATTGCGTTTTTCGTGTTGTGTTGACCCTCAAGTGCTAGAGACGATTTCGGCATAATAAATTGGGTGTTTTGTGTAATTATTTTAATGTTGTTATCTTCTAAATAAGCTCCGTTTTCTAACTTTTTAACTACGGAAAATGGTAACTCCTGCGCCTTTACATGATGCCCCTTTAACCACTTTGCAATGATCTCGTCATCCCCATCATAGATCAGGTAATCTTCTTCGGTTTGATTTTTTGTTATTCTGAATTTTGATGCCACGTACTCATCCAGATTATAATTGTATCGATCTAAATGATCGGGAGTTATATTTGTTATAACCGCTATATGGGGTTTAAAATCTATTATTCCGTCAAGCTGAAAGCTACTCAGCTCCAAAACATACCAGTCCACATTTGTCTGGGCCACCTGTAAAGCAAAACTATCTCCTACGTTCCCCGCCATTCCAACAGACAATCCTGCACTCTTAAGAAGATCGTATACCCACTTAGTTGTGGTGGTTTTCCCATTGCTGCCTGTAATTCCTATTATTTTGGCAGAAGTATAGGCAGATGCAAACTCTATTTCAGAAATGACAGGAACCTTTTTCTCCAAAAGCTTCACCACAAGCGGAGCTTTTTCCGGAATTCCGGGACTTTTCATCACAAGGTCTGCATCCAGAATTTTCTTTTCGGAGTGTTTCTCTTCTTCCCAATCCACACCTAACTCCTGCAGTTGCTTTTTATATTTCTCCTTAACCTTTCCCCTATCTGAAACAAAAACTGAAAATCCCTGCTTTAGAGCAAGCACAGCAGTCCCCACCCCGCTCTCGCTTAGCTCCCAGAATTGCTATTTTTCGTTGTGATTCCATTTAGTAGTTATTGGTTATAGGTTGTCAGTTATAGGTTGTAGGTTTTCAGTTCTCTGTTCTCTGTTCTCGGTTCTTAATTCGTAATTTCTTGATTCTTGATTCTTGATTCTTGATTCTTAATTCGTAATTTCTTGCATCTTGCTTCTTGCTTCTTATTCCCCCTTAGGGGATCAGGGGGCTCCTATCTCACCTTCAGTGTAACTATGGTAACAATGGCGAGAAAAATTCCTACTACCCAAAACCTTACAACAATCTTACTCTCGTGAATTCCTCGTTTCTGGTAATGGTGATGCAGGGGCGACATTAAAAATATCCTTCGGCCTTCACCATAGCGTCTTTTTGTAATTTTAAACCAGCTTACCTGCATTACTACCGACAAATTTTCAATGAGGAAAATTCCGCAGAGAATGGGGATCAGTAATTCCTTTCTTGTGGCAATAGCCAGTACCGCTATAATTCCGCCTATTGTTAAACTGCCTGTATCTCCCATAAAAACCTGGGCAGGATAAGTATTGTACCAAAGGAATCCCACTAAGGCTCCCGCGAATGCCGAAATATAAATGGTCATCTCTCCAGACCTCGGGATGTACATTATATTGAGATAATCTGAAAATATGATGTTACCCGAGACCCAGGCGAAAACACCCAGGGTTAAAACTATTATCGCAGAGGAGCCCGCTGCCAGCCCGTCGATACCATCAGTTAAATTTGCTCCATTGGAAACAGCTGTTACTATGAAAATAACTATAGGAATAAAGATTAACCAGGCATAACTTTCCCACGCAGGATTTATCCAGGTTATTAAGCTTGCATAATCAAATTCATTATCCTTGACAAAAGGAATTGTAGTCGTTGTACTCTTTTCTCCCGGCCCTACTGCTTCTGATGCCATTTCTGCCTGCTCGACAAATTCAGTATCTGTAAGCACAGGAACATTCGGTTTTTCCTTCACTGTAATCCCGGGATGGAAGTACATGGTACAACCTATGATTAAACCAAGGCCTACCTGTCCAACTACTTTGAACAGACCTTTGAGGCCTTCTTTATTTTTTCTGAATATTTTGATATAATCATCTAAAAATCCTATTGCACCCATCCAGAGGGTGGTTACTATAAGCAGGAGCACATAAATATTATCAAGCTTAGCGAAGAGCAGTACAGGAATAAGGGTAGCAATTATAATTATTAATCCTCCCATTGTTGGAGTTCCTGCTTTTTCGCTTTGCCCCTTTAGACCAAGATCTCTTACACTTTCTCCTACCTGCTTACGTAAGAGGAAGTTGATTATCTTTTTACCGTAAATGGTTGAAATCAAGAGAGAAAGAATAATAGCCATAGCCGAGCGGAATGAAATAAATTCAAACAATCCCGCCCCGGGGATTTCATAACGCTGGTCTAAAAAATTGAATAAATAGTATAGCATATTCTCTACTCCGTTCCTTAATTCTTAAGGAAGTTATTTCTCCATTTCGGTTAAAAATTCACTCACGATCTTGAAATCATCAAAATCTGTCCTCTTACCATTTATCTCCTGATAAGTCTCATGCCCTTTCCCTGCAATGAGAATTATATCATTAGGTTGCGCCAGCTGGCAGGCAGTTTTAATAGCCTGTCTTCTGTTGACAATGGACATTGTTTTCTTGAAATTTTGGGGTTCGACACCTTTTTCTACTTCTTCAAGTATTTTTTCGGGATCTTCTGTCCTGGGATTGTCACTCGTAAAAACCACACGCGTGCTTAATGTTGAAGCAATATTTCCCATTACAGGTCGCTTGGTTCTGTCTCGGTCTCCACCACAACCAACAACAGTAATAAGTTCCTCGTTCTTGGTTCTTATAGAGTTGATGGTTTCCAGCACATTTTTTAAGGCATCAGGTGTATGGGCATAATCTACTATTGCAGTAACCTTCTGCGGGGTAATAACATATTGAAACCTTCCGCTTACTGACTGTAGTTCGCTGATTATCCTAAGGTTTTCCTGTGTTTCCAGGCCCAGTAATTCAGCTGCAGCGTATATGGCCAGAATATTATAAGCATTGAAATTTCCGATTAGTTTCGACCAGAGTTCATGTCCATTTACTTTCAGCAGTAATCCGCTGAACTGGTTTTCCAGAATCTGTGCATTATAATCAGCATAAGATTTAAGGGCGTATGTATATTTCTTTGCTCTTGTATTCTGAAGCATTACCGGACCGTTTTTATCATCGGCGTTAGTCAGTGCAAAGGCTGAAACAGGTAATTCATCGAAAAATACCTTCTTCACATCCCGGTATTCAGAAAAAGAATTGTGATAATCCAGATGGTCATGAGATAGGTTGGTAAAAATTCCACCCGCAAAATGAAGGGCAGCCGTTCTCTTTTGCGCAATCCCATGTGAGCTTACTTCCATAAAACAGTACTCCACACCTTCTTCACTCATTTTATAGAGATATTCATTGATGGTCAGAGAATCGGGAGTGGTGTGGGTAGCTTTATATTCCTTGTCAGCCACCATAATTTTTACGGTAGATAATAATCCAACTTTAAATCCGGCCTTTGTAAAGAGATTGTATAAAAGAGTGGCTACTGTAGTTTTTCCGTTTGTACCCGTCACTCCAACTAATTTCAAATTTTCAGAAGGATTGTCGTAATAGTTGGCAGCCATGAAGGCAAGTGCGGTTTGAGAATTTTGAACCTGTACGTAAGTCACACCATTAATAATATTCTCAGGAATTTCCTCACAAATAACAGCCAGGGCACCTTGTTTTATTGCAGTTGAAATATACTCATGCCCATCTACTACTGTCCCCCGTACGGCTACAAAGGCATCATTAAGCTGTACCTTCCTGGAATCAAAATGAATATCATTTATGATCACCGCAGTACTACCTGCGACAGCCTCCATAGGAACTTTGTACAATATGTCTTTTAAACTTTTCAACTCAGGTTTAATGCTACTTGTTGGTTTTTCTTTATTTTTTGCCCCGGCTCGACTGACTGCTCTCTGACATATCCTTTGCCCTGCACCTGCACTTTCAACCCCAGGTTCTCCAGTAAAGACATCGCATCCATTACGGGCATTCCCTTCACATTAGGCATCACTTCTTTTATATCCCGGGACGCTGCATAATACTTTTCAAAATCCTTGGAAATTTTATTATTCTCTATCTCCAGGGACTCGATCTCGTCTTCAATAGGCGTATCAGTATATATTTTCTGCGCAATACGTTTAAACACAGGCCCACTTACATCTGCTCCATAGTATCCGGTACTTACCTTAGGTTTGTGAATTATTACAATACTGGTATACTTGGGATCTTCAGCGGGAAAATATCCCACGAAAGAGGAGATATATTGGGGGTTAGACGCCCATCCTTCTTTCCAGTATTCGGTTTGAGCCGTTCCTGTTTTTCCGGCCATAGAGAAATTGGGCGAGTAAAGGTTTTTTCCTGTACCCTTTTCCACAACATTCTTCAACATTTCCTGAACCTTGGAAATCGTTTCTTTTGAACAAATTGAAGGATTAATCACAGTGAGTTCATTCTTCACTATTGTTTTATCCCACTCCTTTATTTCCTTAATAAACCTTGGTTTCACCATTATTCCATTATTGGCTATGGCATTATAAAATGTAAGGGTTTGTAAAGGCGTAATTTGAATACTCCCATACCCGTAAGCCATCCATGGAAGTGAAAGACCGCTCCACTTTTTGTCACCGGGATAAGGAATATAAGGTGCTCCCTCTCCTTTAATAGAAATCCCCAAAGGTTCATTCAAATTCATTCTATTAAGACCATCTACAAATTTTTTGGGATTGTCTTTGTAATTTTCATAGATGAGCTTTACTATTCCAACGTTTGATGATACTTCAAAAGCACGGGCAGCCGAAATTTTTCCATACCCACCGCGTTTTGAATCGCGCACGTGATTGCGACGAATCGTCATTATACCATTTTCGGTATCTACCACAGTACTGGTATCGATCACTTTATCTTCCAAAGCCACGACCATAGCCATAAGCTTAAAGGTCGATCCCGGTTCGTGCGCTTCCCCAACAGCATAATTCAATTTTTCATAGTAGGAACCTTTGGCGGTGCGACCAAGGTTTGAAATGGCTTTTATCTCACCTAGGTTTCTGTTTCCATAACCACCACCGTTCCGTGATCGGCTTCATATTTTTCAAGCTGGGCCAACAGCGCGTGGTGAGCTATATCCTGAATATTGACATCAATTGTAGAAACCACATCATAACCATCTTTTGGCTCCACTTCATTATTATCGCTAATAGGCTTCCACTGCCCCTTTGCAATCTTTTGTTTTAGCCTGTGCCCGTCCTTACCTTCCAGAAATGGGGCAAAAGCACCTTCCAGACCAACACGGGTATAATAACCCTGATCATCCTGGCGCTCATATCCCACCGTTCTGGCTGCCATCGCCCCAAGAGGATGCTCTCTTACAGTACGCTGTTCTACGATCATTCCTCCTTTATAAGCACCCAAATTGAACATGGGAAAGCTTTTCACTTTTAAATATTCCGAATACCCCAAATTTCTGGCGACAAGCAGATACTTGTGTTTATTTACTCTTGCTGTTCTTAAAGTATGCGCCCATTGGGAGGAACTTTTTCCGAACATTTTTGAAAGTTCCTGAGAGAGTCCGGTTATGTTTTTTTCGAAATTTTTATCGGAAACCGTAACAGCATCAAACCTAATGTCATACTTAGGAACCGATGTAGCTAAAAGATTTCCATTTGTATCATAAAGATTCCCGCGATTTGCCGGAATAGTAAAATTTCGATAAGTGCGCTCCTCTGCCAGCTGATTGTATTTTTCACCCTCAACTATCTGTATATTGAGCAACTGCACAGCTACCGCAACAGCAAAGACAAACATAAGTCCTGCAATGAAGTACAAACGGTTTAATATGTGCTTATCGGTGGTTGCCACAGCTTAATCGGTTATTTTAATTTTTATTTTATTTGGAGGAGTTTCTGAAGGTTTTATTCCCCTTCCTGCCATTTTGCTTGTAAGGGTGGATTCCATCTTTAGCTTCATCAGGGAAGATCTTACATCTAGAAACTCGCTTCTTAGTTCCAGTACCTGGTGATTTAATGCAGCTATTTTGTGCACTTTCCTTTCAGCACTATGGGAACATGCAATCATTATTATTGCCAGGAGGGTACAAAAAACTATAAAGCGCCAATTCTTAACAGCATCACTGCTAATAAGGAAATTTGCTTTTAAGATGTTGTAAAATCCGCTGTTCATTCTTTCTGTTTTCTTCTGAAGGATCTATAATTTATAATTTCTTTGCTACTCTTAATTTGGCGCTTCTTGCCCGGTTATTTTGCGCTAGCTCCTCTTCTGAAGGGGTAATTAACCCCTTTACTTTTTTCAGAGGGACTGAAATATTTCCGAAGAAATCCTTTTCAGGCTCTCCTTCAAAAAGTCCGCTGCGAATAAATCTTTTTACCAGCCTGTCTTCCAGGGAATGGTAAGAAATCAAGCTAAGCCTCCCTCCTTTTTTCAACAATTCGGGAGTTTGCAACAAGAACTCCTTTAAAACTTCAATTTCCTGATTCACCTCTATCCTTATTGCCTGATAGATTTGAGCCAGGATCTTATGCTCCTTTTCTTTAAAAAGAAACGGCTTTAATACTTCATTAAGCCTCTCGCTGCTTTCAATAGGAGCTTCTTTCCTTGCCTTCACAATCTCTGCAGCAAGTTTAGGAGCATTCCTCAAATCGGCATATTGATAAAAAAGCTGCCTTAACTGCTTTTCCTCATACTCATTAATAACTTCGTAGGCACTAAGACTACTTTTTTGATTCATCCTCATATCAAGCTTTGCATCAAAACGGGTTGAAAAACCACGTTCTGCAACATTGAATTGATGAGAAGACACTCCAAAGTCTCCCAGAATTCCATCTACTTCCTTTACCCCATAAAACCTCAGAAATCTTTTAATAAACCTGAAGTTTTCATTGATCAAAGTAAACCGGGGATCATTTATTTTATTAGCCAGGGCATCTACATCCTGATCAAAAGCAAATAATCTCCCCACTTTCTCCCATTCGGCTTAAAATTTCCCTCGAATGACCACCTCCACCAAAGGTTACATCAACATAAACCCCATCAGGTTTTACGTTGAGGCCATCAACAGATTCTTTTAATAAAACAGGCTTATGATATTCCATCAAAGTCTTCATTACCCATTACCTCTTCAGCCAGATCTCCAAAATCATCGGTGGTGGCATCAATGGTATTTTCGTATTTATCTTTATCCCAGATCTCTATAATATTTATTGCCGAAGAAAGAACGATTTCCTTATCAATACCAGCATAGGCAACAAGATCTTTAGGAATTAATAACTTAGCCATTAGTATCAACTTCAACAGTTTTTACTCCAGCTGTAAACCTTCTTATAAAATCGTTATTTTTCTTTTTGAAGCGATTGAGCCCGTTCATCTTCACCATCAATTTATTCCACTCTTCCATAGGATAAAGCTCCAAACAGTTTTGAAAAACTGCTCTTTTTAGCACAAATCCCTCCTGAAGCATAGGCGATAACTGCTTTTTCAATGCTGAAGGAACCATCAACCTAGCCCTTTGCATCTACTTTACATTCATATGTTCCTATGAGATTTACCACCCTGCTCTTTATAGATTCAAATATATCGAAATATTTACCACAATTTACCACTTTTTACCACTTTGTTGAAAAGTTTTTCCACCTATTATCCTGAAAGACTATCGAATATGGCTACTTAGGTGAGATTCAGAGGCTTGCTTTGAAAGGTGAATTTTTCTGAAATTTTTACAGCTTTTGATAAGAATTTAATACTAAAAGCTTTACCAAAATCGAGGTCGTATTTCTTAAATTTGCTTATACTTGTAGTGAAATCGCTATATTTGCGATTGCTAACCGCAAAGGCCATAAATGAAGAATAGTTTACAGCAAGAAGGACAATTTACCTATTTAGAAAAAGGTGAAGGAACTCCAATAGTTATCTTACATGGACTCATGGGTGGGTTAAGTAATTTTGACGGTGTTGTAAATTATTTTCCTGAAAAAGGTTACAAAATATTAATTCCTGAGTTGCCGCTCTATACCATGTCAATTCTTAAGACCAGCGTGCAAACTTTTGCAAAATACCTTAAGGACTTTGTAGATTTTAAAGGATACGACAGGGTCATTTTACTGGGAAATTCTTTAGGAGGACACATTGCACTCCTGGCAACCAAAATGTATCCTGAAATTGTAAAAGGCCTGGTAATTACAGGCAGCTCCGGCCTATATGAAAACGCGATGGGAGAAAGTTACCCCCGCCGAGGAGACTATGAATTTATTAAGAAGAAGGCCCAGAACGTTTTTTACGATCCCGAAGTTGCAACAAAGGAAATTGTAGACGAAGTCTACCACACCGTAAGTGATAGAAATAAATTGGTAAAAACCCTCGCCATTGCTAAAAGTGCAATAAGGCATAATATGGCAAAGGATCTTCCCAATATGAGTACTCCTACCTGTATAATTTGGGGAAGAAATGATAATGTCACTCCTCCCGAAGTTGCCGAAGATTTTGATAGACTACTACCAGACTCTGATTTATACTGGATTGATAAATGCGGCCATGCCGCAATGATGGAGCATCCTGACCGTTTTAATGAAGTTCTTTTCTCCTGGCTCCAGAAGAGAAATTTTTAAGAAATAGAAATGAAGATTAAAACTGCAGAATTCGTTGTGAGTAACAGCGATGTTGAAAAGTGTCCTGAGAGTTCGCTTCCGGAATATGCTTTTATTGGCAGAAGTAACGTAGGTAAATCTTCCCTTATCAATATGCTTACCGCCCGCAAAAGCCTGGCTAAAACTTCAGGACGCCCGGGAAAAACCCAGTTAATTAATCACTTCCTTATTAACAATACCTGGCACCTGGTAGACTTACCTGGCTACGGTTATGCGAGGGTTTCAAAATCTACCAAAAAGACATTTCAAAAATTTATTACCCAATATTTTGAAAAGCGCAGGCAAATGCTTTGTGCTTTTGTTCTCATCGACAGTCGACATGAACCTCAGGCTATAGACATGGAATTTATGGAGTGGATGGCAGAGCATCAAATTCCATTTTGTATAATTTTTACGAAGGCCGATAAATTAAAGCCAAAGGCTTTGGTAAGAAATATTGAGCACTACAAAGACAGGATGCTTGAAACCTGGGAAGATATTCCGAGATATTTTATTACATCAGCCACTAGTGGCTTAGGCCAGGAAGAAGTACTGGAATATATAGAAGATATTAATTCCCACTTCCAGGGACAATAGAATAAACAGCAATAAAAGGGTAAAGATAATTTTCCAAACTCTCCCATCATCTACAATTTACTACAATAAAAAAACTGTTGAAAACATAGGTCTCCAACAGTTCCTGTATAAATTGAACACTGTCTTCTCTTAAAGTGCAGCTACGTGCTTAGCTAGCTTTGACTTTAAGTTTGAGGCTTTGTTATCGTGAATGATATTTTTCTTAGCCAGTTTATCTATCATAGAAACTACAGATGGAAATAAAGTCTCCGCTTCCTTCTTATCTGCATCACGCAATTTCTTAATCGCGTTCCTTGTAGTTTTATGTTGGTAGCGATTTCTTAGACGCTTAGTCTCATTGCTACGAATTCTCTTTAACGATGACTTGTGATTTGCCATTACAAATACTGTTTAATTATTTTTAAAGTAGTCCGTAGGGGAATCGAACCCCTGTTACCAGGATGAAAACCTGGCGTCCTAACCCCTAGACGAACGGACCATTATCATTTCAAAAAGGAGCCTGCTAAGTGGGCAGACATTCCCGCCTAAGCAGGAATTTAAAGCAACTTGTGCTTCGTAGTCCGTAGGGGAATCGAACCCCTGTTACCAGGATGAAAACCTGGCGTCCTAACCCCTAGACGAACGGACCATTTTTTGTTTAAATGCGGATGCAAAAATACAACTATTTTTGAATGCCACAAATGTTGAACTGAAATTTTCCAATTTTTTTGAAAATTTAAATCTTCCAGTTCCCCGATCACTAATATTACTCAATAATCTCCTGAGCTTAGCCTTTAAAAATCCCGAAATTAAAAGGTATTTCTATAGATAAAAGTTCCGGCTTCTTCTAATAAGCCTTTGCAAATAAAACCCGTTGTGAAGAAGGTTTTCCAGTGAAAACACATTTGCCTACTTCCTTATTTCCTGCCATAGGAATACATCGTATTGTAGCTTTGGTTTTGTCTTTTATAGCTTTTTCAGTCTCCGGTGTTCCATCCCAGTGTGCCGAGAGAAATCCTCCTTTAGTTTTTAGAACTTCTTTAAATTCTTCAAAACTTTCGACCTCTGTTATATGGCCATCCCTAAAGTCCTTTGCTCTCTGGTATAAATTCTCCTGCATAGTAGTCATAAGAGCTTTAATTTTCTCCACAACCTCCTCCTGAGGAACAATTTCTTTCGTAAGCGTATCCCTTCTTGCAAGTTCTACATTCCCATTTTCAAGATCTTTTGGTCCAATAGCGATTCTTACAGGTACACCCTGTAACTCATATTGCGCAAATTTCCAGCCGGGCTTTTGTGTATCCCTGTCGTCATATTTAACCGAAATCCCTTTTGCTTTGAGTTGAGCCGCAAGCTCGTTTGCCACTTTTGAAATTGCCTGAAGCTGCTCATCTCCTTTATAAATAGGAACAATAACTACCTGGATTGGAGCAAGATTTGGCGGCAGTACCAGACCCTGATCGTCGCTATGGGTCATTATAAGCGCTCCCATTAATCTGGTGGAAACACCCCAGGATGTAGCCCATACGTGTTCCAGACTTCCTTCTTTTGACGCAAACTTTACATCAAAGGCTTTGGCAAAATTCTGGCCAAGGAAGTGCGATGTCCCTGCCTGTAACGCCTTTCCGTCCTGCATCAATGCCTCTATACAATACGTTTCAACAGCACCTAAGCAAAACGCTCATTTTCACTCTTGGTTCCCTTAATAACAGGAATAGCCATAAAATTTTCTGCAAATTCAGCATAAACATCGTTCATCTGTTCGGCTTCTGCAATAGCTTCTGCTTTGGTAGCATGAGCTGTATGACCTTCCTGCCACAAAAATTCAGCAGTTCTTAAAAACAATCTTGTACGCATTTCCCACCTTACAACATTTGCCCATTGATTGATGAGAATTGGAAGATCCCGGTAGGATTGGATCCAACCTTTGTAAGTGTTCCAAATGATTGCTTCACTGGTAGGCCTCACTATAAGTTCCTCTTCCAGCTTAGCTTCTGGATCAACTATTAGTTTAGCACTATTTTCGGGATCGGTTTTTAATCTGTAATGAGTTACCACTGCACATTCTTTGGCAAATCCTTCAGCATTTTTTTCTTCAGCTTCAAAAAGACTCTTAGGCACGAAAAGTGGAAAATAAGCATTTTCATGTCCTGTTTCTTTAAACATTCTGTCTAATTCAGCCTGCATTTTTTCCCATATTGCATAGCCGTATGGCTTAATCACCATGCAACCTCTTACTGCTGAATTTTCAGCCAGATCTGCACTGACTACCAACTCATTATACCATTTCGAATAGTCTTCTTTACGCGTAGTTAATTTCTTACCCATTTCTTAATTTTGGCACAAATGTTGTATTTTATCACCTGTTGTGTCTATGTTAAAGGTACAACTAGTTAGCGCAAAACTAACTATTTTTGTAATGTTCAACAATAAAATACACGGCTAATGAAACTTATTAATATCAGCTCAAAAAACATTTTATTTTTCATAGCTCCTGTGTCTTTTCTTTTGTTGGCATCTTGTAGCTCTTATCAGTATTCCGGATATGAAGATGGAATTTACGGAGAGACCAATCGTCCCTACGATAGGCAGAACCAAAATGCGACCCAAGATAGTGACAGAAGTTATTATAAAAACTTGTTTGCAGAAGAAGCGGCACTATATGGCGAAGTCCTTGCTGAAGACGCAATTTTTACTGATGTAGAATCTTATTCTTCTACAGGTGAATATAATCCTAATGACCAACAGCAGGGTTATGTAGGAGGAAATGCACCCTGGGGAGAAGATCCTGATTCCTATCAAATCAACATTTACAATAACGGTTTCTATGGTGGATTCTATAACCCCTATTGGGCAGGTGGAATGTATGCCTTTGATCCTTATTGGGGTCCTTATTCATACTGGGGTCCTGGTTATTACGGACCGTATAATCCATGGCGCCACGGCTATTACGGAGGACACTGGGGGAATTCATGGTCTATTGGCTTTGGTGGATTCCATGGAGGCTTCTATGGTTACGGCGGGCATCCTTTCTACGGAGGTGGATGGTACAACCCTTACAATTACTACGGAAACAGATATAACAGCTTCCGTCATTCGGTAGCTTATAATACAGGAAGAAGAGACGCTGCTTCGTATTATAATAATAGAAGCAACACCAATAGTGTTAGAAATGCAGCTTCCTTAGATTCCCGCGGCAGAAACTCCAGTTATTCCAGAAGCATAAGAAATCTTAGAAATTCTAACGATGACTATGGTGTGACCAGAAGAACAGTTTCCAGGGAATATCAAACCAGAAGCAATACTGATTATAACTCAAATACCAGGTCACGAGTATACGATGCAGGAGCTAACAGGCGTAGCAATACTTATTCGGCACCCACTCGTAGTAACAGTAGCACAGTGAGAAGTAATTCATCTTCAACCAGAAGTTCAGGTACTGTAAGAAGTAGTTCTCCTGCTCCCCGAAGTTCGGGAACTGTTCGTAGCTCCGGCGGTGGAAGATCATCATCTGGTGGTCGCGGTAATTAATATTTTTCCAATAAAATTTTTATGAAAAAAGTATATATAACGGTCATAGCCTTACTGGCTATGACCTTTTCACAAGCACAAGACATAACCGATGCGGTTAGATATTCTACAGAAGGATTATCAGGAACAGCAAGATTTAGAGCTATGAGTGGTGCCTTTGGTGCCCTGGGAGGAGACCTTTCTGCTATGACCGTAAATCCGGCAGGTTCAGCGGTTTTTCTTAACAGCTATTCTACAGTTAGCCTTAGTTACGATCGACGGAAAAATACTACCTGGCTACTTTAACTCATTTACTTCAGATAAAAATTCTGATGTCAACTTTGACCAGGCTGGGGCAGTTTTAGTTTTTAATAGTTTGGATGAAGAAAATGCCTTTAATAAATTTACTCTGGGGGTGAATTATTCTCAAACTCAGAATTTTAATGATAATTTTATAGCAAAGGGAACAGGTACATCATCAATAGACAATTATTTTCTAGGTTATGCCGATGGTATTCCCTTAGAACTTCTTGAAACTGTAGAGAACGAGACAGTTGGTGACCTCTACTCATATCTTGGTGAAAATGAAGGTTTTGGAGCACAACAGGCTTTTCTTGGCTATCAGGGTTATATTTTAAATCCTAATTCAAACGATCCTGCCAATACGCAGTATACTTCAACTATTGCACCCGGCAGTTTTAACCAGAATTACTCTTATTTAGCCACAGGCCTCAATGGAAAATTCTCATTTAACTTTGCTTCAGAATTCAACAACTTCTTATACCTTGGAGCAAATTTAAATGCTCATTTCCTCAATTATGATCGAATAACAAATCTTTTTGAAACCAATACTAACGCTGGTAGCGAGACCAACGAGGTCGTGTTCTCTAATAATTTGAGCACTGCCGGGAATGGCTTTTCACTGCAGGTTGGAACTATTGCAAAGGTTAGTGAAAACTTCCGTGTGGGAGTCTCATACGAGACCCCTACCTGGTTTACTATTTCTGAAAAAACTACTCAACGTCTTGAAACATACAGTACTGAACTTGACGATTTGGTTTTAGTGGAACCTAACATTGTCAATTTATATCCTGATTACAAACTTAAGACACCCGGAAAAATAACAGGTAGTGTTGCTATCCTTTTTGGAACAACAGGATTATTAAGCTTCGATTATTCTCATAAAGATTACAGCAGTACAGAATTGCGTCCTGCAGGAGATCCTGAATTTATGTATCAAAATAACCTCATTTCGCAGAACCTAAAGGCCGCATCTACTTATAAAGTAGGTGGAGAATATCGAATAAGCCGTTTAAGTTTACGAGGAGGTTATAGATTTGAGGAGAGCCCTTATAAAAATGAAATGACTATTGGCAATCTGGAAGGATATTCTGCTGAGTTTGGGATATAACTTTGGTAATATAAAACTGGATTTGGCGTATAATAATGCCACAAGAACAGATAATCCTCAACTTTACTCAGTTGGTTTAACCAATACGGCGGAAATAGAAAGAGATTTCTCCAATGTGGTTCTTTCCCTGAGCTTTGGAATATAAATACGCTTAACCTACTTTTTAGATCCGGAATTTTTTCAAGACTTGAGAAAAATTCCGGATTTATCTTTTTAAGGAAAAATGTCCCTTAAAATCTTTTGCAACTCCTGAATTTTTATCCCTGTACTCCACTACAAACCAATAATCATCGGCAGGCATGAGTGCATCATTGTAGGTTCCATCCCATCCCGAAGAAGAAGGCTGAATTTCTTTAAGCAATTTTCCATACCTGTCAAAAATTAAAATTTTGGTTACAAAACCTGTTCCATCGTTTATTATGTTCCATTTATCATTATAACCGTCATTGTTAGGAGTGAAAAATCTTGGGTATCCTAATAATCGAAAGGGTGCAGAAGAAGTACTCCCGCAGCCATTAATCTCCCTTGCAGTAATAGTATGAGTGCCTCCACTTACGCCCTGAAATATATTGTCCATCTGCCACGGCCCATTATCCAGTCTGTATTCATAAGAAGTTTCATCTCCCATAGATCGGGAAGCTGTCGCAGTAAGTCTATATCCCCCTTCAAAATCACTACCTTCTATTTCTACCGTCACTGCTGCCGGAGGCGAGAAGACAACAACCTCTGTTGAAAATGTTCGTTGGCAACTCGATTCTCTATGTTCAAGGGTCAAACTAATTACATTTTGAGGCGGAAAGCTTTCCAGGTTTAAAACAGCATTCTCTACCCCGTCTCCATCGGGATCATTAGGTACGTTCCAGGAGTAAACATAACCAGAACCTAAATTTTCCCCAATGGACACATTCCCAACCACATCTCCGTTGCTGTCTACACAAAAAGCTATAACTGGAGGAAACTCTATTTCAGGAAAAGAAAAAGCTTCCAGCCTAATGGCCACAGGATTAGATCGACATCCAGATTCTTCATCTACAATTACTCCCAGTATGCTTTGCCCTTCAACCCCAATGAAGTTTGTTGGATTTGGGATACGATTCGACCTTTCATAATCGTCCTGTGTCAAAAAGAACATTGATGAATATGATCCCGGGTTCCCTCCCACCATATCTGATGTAGCATTTGTAAGATTATAAGTGACAGTTTCCCCTTCTGCACATCCAATGACCGGAGAAGGTACAGATGCTACGGGATTATCGAAAAATTCTATAAGGACCTGGTCGCTGTCTTCAGCATTTAGAACATCACTTGTAACAGTTACCTGATATTCACCACTCGTATTCACAGTTAATGTTGGCCCTGTTTCACCCGGTATAACTTCAAACTGATTAGACCTTTCATTTAAAACAAACCACTCATAAGCAGTCGCCTGAACGTTTTCGGCATTAAGAGTAACTTCCTCCACCCCACATAGACGTTGATCTGGCCCAAGTGCGCTACCCACAATAGAACAATCTGTAGAGCCTCCGCTACCAGTGTTCACCTGTTGCAGGCTAATATACCCGGGTAGTGCAGAAAAATTTGTAATAAGAACAACATACACCTGGTTTGCCCTGGCACTAGGAATTCGAACGTTTTCTACGGGAGAAGGATCATAACTACAATCAATGGTATTTTGAGCATTAAGTTTAGAGGCGCTGCAGTATTCCTCTCCTGGATCAAACGGCCCCCACACAATAAAATCCACATCATACAACATTCCTGAACCATCGGGATTCTGGCTCTGGCGTAAATTAAACTCCAGATTCCCGCCTTCTCTTACCTGTAAGTAAAACCATGCGGGATAAGGTTGAGTAACCAGGCAACCATAATCTGGCCCTCTTTCTGCCACTGTTTGACTATTATTGGCTGAACTGGAATTTTCAAATATTAAGAGTTCATCCCCTGCACAAAAAGGCTGAATGGTAGAACACCTGTCCCCTTGCGCAAACAAAGCACCAGATCCCAATGCAAAAAATGCAATGAACAAAAAATATATAGCTCCGGGCTTCATATTTGGCAATAGTAAAAGTGATGCAAATTAAGAAAATTACTTTAACATTAAACGAGGGGAAATCTGAAACATTGCAAGAAACACTGTGAAAATATGTATCTTTGCAAGCCTATTACAAAGAATCCGACTACAATAGAAAATAGTGTTATGAAGATTGACCATATTGAGAACGAAATAGACGAACTTGGTGACGCTCACGCTTCCAGCAGTGCAGAAAACCCATTAAGAGAAGATGCTTTTAACCTTAGTGATACTGAAAAAATTGCTTTAATTACCGAGGACGTAAAACATATACTTGACACGCTGGGAATGGACCTTACAGATGACAGCATTAAAGGTACTCCTTTACGGGTAGCGAAAATGTTTGTAAAGGAAATATTTTCAGGTCTTGACCCTCAAAGAAAACCCAAAGCTTCCACCTTTGAAAATAAATATAAATATGGTGAGATGCTGGTTGAGAAAAATATTACAATTTACTCCACCTGTGAACATCACCTTCTACCAATAGTAGGTAAAGCCCACGTCGCTTACATTTCAAAAGGCTCTGTAATAGGACTTTCCAAAATGAACCGAATTGTTGATTACTATGCTAAAAGACCGCAGGTCCAGGAAAGAATGACCATGCAAATTGTGCAGGAACTTCAAAAAGCACTGGGAACTCCAGATGTTGCCTGTGTTATTGATGCAAAACATCTTTGTGTAAATAGCCGGGGAATTAGAGATATTGAAAGCAGTACCGTGACTAGCGAGTTTGGAGGTGCTTTTAAAGATGCAGGAGTGAAGAGAGAATTCCTGGACTATATCAAGCTGGACACAACTTTTTAATTTTTAATCTTACCAGAAAGAAATATATGGCGCAGTATCATGAACAAAGCCTGAAAATATATAATTCAATGACAGGGGAAAAAGAAGTTTTTACCCCGCTCACAAAAGGAAATGTTGGAATGTATGTTTGTGGACCTACAGTTTACAGCAATGTTCATTTAGGTAACTGCCGTACTTTTATTTCTTTCGATCTTGTATTTCGTTACCTGAAACACCTGGGATATAAAGTAAGATACGTTCGCAATATTACAGATGCTTAGTCATTTAGAAAATGATGCTGAAACAGGTGAGGACAGGATTGCAAAAAAAGCGAGACTGGAACAGATAGAACCTATGGAAGTCGTACAGCGATACACCATTGATTTTCATAACATCCTGCAAAAATTCAACAATTTACCTCCCAGTATTGAACCTACTGCAACAGGACATATCGTTGAGCAGATAGAAACCATCAAGACAATAATGGAAAAAGGTCTTGCTTACGAAGCAAACGGTTCTGTTTATTTTGATGTTATTAAATTTAATAAAGATCATAACTATGGAAGGTTGAGTGGCCGTGCCATAGAAGATATGATAGCCAATACGAGAGAATTAGCTGCTCAAAGCGACAAGAAAAATCCACAGGATTTCGCTTTATGGAAAAAAGCTGAACCACAACACATTATGAGATGGCCTTCACCCTGGAGTGACGGTTTTCCAGGCTGGCATCTTGAATGTACAGTAATGAGTTCTAAATACCTGGGCGAACAGTTTGATATCCATGGTGGCGGAATGGATTTAAAATTTCCACACCACGAGTGCGAAATCGCTCAGGGTGAAGCTGCTACAGGGAAAAATCCGGTTAATTACTGGATGCACGCCAATATGCTCACTCTCAACGGAAAAAAGATGGCCAAGAGTACAGGAAATAATATTCTCCCAACTGAAATTTTTACCGGAAATAATGATGTTTTAAGTAAAGCATATAATCCCTCAGTTGCACGGTTTTTTATGCTACAGGCTCACTACCGCAGTATTCTTGATTTTTCTGATGAAGCTCTGGCAGCCAGCGAAAAAGGTTTTAATAGATTAATGGAATCATTTAGAACCATTGATCAGCTACCCGTTTCCTCCAATTCTACCTTTTCCATAGAGAAATGGACACAGCGGTGTTATGATGCCCTGAATGACGATTTTAATAGCCCAATTCTAATAGCCACTTTGTTTGAAGCTGTAAAATTCATTAACGCCGTAAAAGAAGGAGAAGAGAGGATTTCCCTAGGAGACAAAGAAGGTTTAAAAGCACAGATGTCAGCTTTTATTTTTGATGTTTTGGGCTTACTTGATGCTACCTCGCAACATGAAGAAAGTACTGAAAAACTTTCCGGTGCGATTGATCTATTAATAAGGCTAAGGGCAGAGGCACGAAATAATAAAGATTTTGCCACAAGTGACCAAATAAGGGATCAACTTCTGGCTTTGGGTATTCAATTAAAAGATGGAAAGGAAGGCACTACCTTTTCAATAGACTAGTCTTTAAACTAAATTTTATGTTGAAGTCATGGCTGGCTTACCCTTTTATTCTCCTGGTAAAATTTTATCAGAAGGTAATCTCGCCATTAACCCCTGCAGTTTGCCGATATTCTCCCACCTGCTCTCAATACACCCTTGTAGCTTTACAACGTTACGGCCTGTTTAAAGGCGGCTGGTTGGGTATCAAACGTATTGCAAGCTGTCATCCCTGGGGAGGCAAAGGTTTTGATCCTGTACCATAAGTTTATTATATTAAACGCGGTATCTATTGCAAAACCACGCAAATATGTATCTTTACTTCAACAAACTAAATTCTCTTAGATGTTTTTTAATGCCATTGTCTGGGATCCTTCGGAAGGATTAGATTTGGGTTTCTTTACCCTTCACTACTACAGTTTAATGTTCTTGATAGCCTTTGGCCTTGGCTGGTATATTATGAAGAGCATATATGCAAAAGAAGGAATTCCGGAAGAAAAGCTTGATCCTTTATTCATATATATGGTTCTGGCCACTCTTATTGGAGCACGATTGGGCCATGTCATCTTTTACGATTGGGATTACTTTCAACATCACTTACTTGAGATATTTCTGCTTAGTTAGATTTGAACCTGAATTTGAGTTTACGGGATTTAGAGGATTAGCGAGTCACGGTGCTGCTATCGGGATAATTATAGCGATGTACCTGTACCGGAAAAATGTTCTTGACAAACCAACATTATGGATACTTGACAGAATTGTAATTCCCGTAGCCAGTGGTGGTGTTTTCATCAGAATTGGAAATTTCCTGAATTCAGAAATAATTGGTAAACCTACAAACAGTGACTACGGAGTTATTTTTGCAAAACTGGGTGAGAATTTCCCAAGACATCCGGCGCAGTTGTACGAGTCTTTTTGTTATATTCTTGTCTTCCTCACCTTATGGTTTGTATATTGGAAGACAGACAAAAAATACAAACTAGGTTACATTTTTGGTTTATTTCTGGTCCTGTTATGGACAGTAAGATTCTTTATAGAATTTTTAAAAGAGCCGCAAAGTGAAGGTGAGATTGTAATGTCTCTAAATACAGGACAATGGTTAAGTATTCCCTTTATTATCGCTGGAATTTATTTTATGTACAGGCCAACTAAAAATACTACCGTATGAAATTGATATTTCCTCGCGCCATATTGCCTGGGCTGATATCCCTGGCAGCACTCTCCTGTGCCGATGAACCCAAAGAAACTTCTATACCCACTGAGGAAATTACTTTTACAAAGGAAGGAGAATTAGATCTTTTAAAAAATGGAGAGATAACTCATTCTCTTAATATTGAAATTGCCGATACTCCTTATGAATGGGAAACAGGTCTCATGTACCGCGAAGCTTTAGGTGAGGATCAGGGTATGTTGTTCATATATACAAACGAAGCCCCCAGGAGCTTCTATATGAAAAATACACTAATCCCGCTGGACCTTATTTTTTACGACAAAGACAGCAGTGTAGTAAGCTTTCATGAAAATGCAGTACCGCTTGACCTTACATCAATTCCTTCAGCGAAACCCGCTCAATTTATTTTGGAAGTAAATGCAGGGAAGGTGGACGAATGGAATATTGAAACCGGAGATAAGATGAAGTTTACCCGGGATTAAACGGAGCATACCACCCCACTTAATCCATTCCTTTTCTCCAAAACATTCTACTCAATAATATTCCAGCCCTGGACCTGGTTTAATTACAACCCGGATCTTCAGGCGGCAAATCCAATTCCTGCGGAACAGATTCTCAACTTATCCTTCACCCCATAATAGAACTGATCCTTGACCATTTCCATCTCAGAGGAAATTCTCTGGGAAAACTACAGCATTTCCGAGGAAATCATTTTCAGTCCTTAATCAGTTAATAACCTGACAAGTCTCGGTTATTTTTCTCATTTACAAAATTCCTCCAGGATGACCACAGGTAGTTTAGAGGAATACCTTTTTAATTCCTTATATACTGACGAATTAAAAAAGCCTGGGGGTATTAATTCTCTTATAATAAATTATTTCCGGGAGAGCCTACGAAGGATTTCACAGGAATACGGTTTCTAGACTATAAACATTTACTAAAGAGGCAAGCCTTGAGGTATTTACCCTCCAGAATAAAAACGGCCGCCAATTGGCAGCCGTTGTTATGGTTGAAGATGAATAACCTATGAGGTTACAACTTCTTCTTTCTTTTTGCTTTCTATTTTTGCTTTATCCGTAACGCTATCTACCATTATTGGAGTTGCGATGAAAAGGGAGGAATATGTACCTACTATAATACCTATAATCATTGCAAACATAAAGCCCCTCAGGCTTTCACCTCCAAAGATGAAGATCGCCAGTAATACAATAATAGTTGTTAAAGAGGTATTTACAGTCCTGCTCATCGTGCTATTTAACGCGCTGTTTACAGTCTTTCCTAAAGGCCACGTAGAGTGTTCATTTACAAACTCTCTAATCCTGTCAAAGATTACCACGGTATCGTTAAGAGAGTAACCAATTACAGTAAGAATAGCTGCAATAAAAGCCTGATCAATTTCCATACTAAATGGCATCACGTTATAGAAAAGCGAGAATATACCCAATACAATAATAACGTCATGAGCTACAGCCGCAACTGCACCTAAACTAAATTGCCACTTTCTAAATCTTAATAAGATGTAAAGGAATACTACAATAAGTGAACCTAGGATAGCCCAAAATGAATCGTTTTTAATATCATCGGCAATAGTAGGTCCTACTTTCATAGATTGCATAATCCCTACAGATCTTTCTCCTGAACCAACAGTAAAGTCCTCAAAAGTTACATCCTGCGGAAGGTATGGTTGAAGTGCATCAAACATCATTCTCTGGATCTCCTGATCTACTGCTTCACCATCATCCTCTACTTTATATTTTGTCGTAATCTTTAACTGATTATTAGCTCCAAAAGTCTTTGCCTCTGCGCTTCCAAAAACCGCTGAAAGATCAGCCTGAACATCAGTTGAGTTTACGTTTTCTGCAAATCGTACGGTATAAGTCCTCCCGCCTAAAAAGTCAACTCCCTGGTTAAGGCCATTTGTCAAAAATGACCCAATACTAATAATAATTAAAATACCAGAAATAACATAGGCGATCTTTCTTTTTCCAAGGAAATCAATATTCAAATTCTGGAACAGGTTCTTTGTTGCAGATGTACTAAAAGCGAGGGATTTACCATTTTTACCATATCCATCAATAAACAATCTGGTAATGAAGATTGCTGTAAATAATGAAGTAGCAATACCTATTAACAACGTTGTTGCGAAACCTTTAATGGGCCCTGTACCAAGAATTAACAGGATTAGACCTGTAAGTCCTGTTGTAATATTCGCATCAAGAATAGAAGAAAGTGCATTGTTAAAACCATCCTTAATGGCATCCTTTTGCGCTTTTCCTTTGGCCAGCTCCTCTTTTATTCTTTCAAAAATAAGCACGTTAGCATCAACAGACATACCTATGGTTAACACGATACCTGCAATTCCAGGAAGAGTAAGAACTGCTCCCAGACCAGCAAGAATTCCAAAAATGAATAAAATGTTTACAGCTAAGGCAACATCGGCAAAAAGGCCTGCTTTTCCATAGTAGAAAACCATCCAGATCAAAACAAAAATAAGGGCAATAACAAAGGATGTTATACCGCTATTAATTGCTTCCTGACCTAAGGAAGGTCCAACAATTTCACTCTGAATAATATCTGCAGAAGCAGGAAGTTTACCCGCCCTTAGAACGTTTGCTAAATCCTGTCCTTCTGTAATATCAAAATCTCCAGAAATTTGACTTCTACCTCCACTAATAGGACCAGTGGAAACAGTTGGTGCTGAATATACGACGTTATCAAGTACAATAGCTATATTACCTTGCTCCTGATATGCCCGACCAGTCATTTCCTCCCAAATCTTGGCTCCTTTACCATTCATTTGCATGGTAACATCAACTCTACCAAGTTGGTCATAAGATTGCTGTGCATCTGTAATAACATCTCCTGTAAGCGGAGGAGTATTATCCCTGTTTCCTCTAAGAGCATAAAGCTCAACTATATTATTTTTAGGAACTCCCCAGGCAAATTCTGCATAACGTAAATCTGCAGGCAGTAAAGATCTTACCTGTGGCATTTCAAGATACTGTCTTACCCTGGAAGTATCAGCTGCCTGAAATGTTGCAAGAACAGGTCCTCCCTGGAAACCCGGAGAAACTACTAATTCCAGTAAAGGATTGTTGGAGTTTTGTTGTGCCTGTGCAGTATCTTCTGCACTTGCCAAAAGTGCTTCTATTTCTGCTTCTTCGTCTGAAGTGTTTGTAGTATCAGTTGATGTTTCTGCTTAATGTAATTTCTTTTTGTCCCTGAAGAGATTCAGCTATAACGCTATTAGCGTTCAGAAGAAAATTGCCAAATTCATTGTTTTTATGTACAAACCAAAATTCTAATTGAGCTGTACTTTGAAGAAGAGATTTAACTCGGGTAATATCCTTTGCCCCTGGCAACTCAACTAAAATTCTACCCGAATTTCCAAGCCTTTGAATATTGGGCTGTGTAACACCAAATTTATCAATACGCTTACGAAGAACTTCAAAAGCTGAAGTTATAGATTCGTTTACTCTTTCTCTTATAATAGGTTCTACTTCAGAATTAGCCATCTCGAAGTTTACCTGATCACTCAAAGTTTTATTTGCAAAAATATCAGGAGATGCAAGTTTGGCGTTTGGTATATTATTAAAAGCTGCAAAGAAAAGGTCAATATAATCATCCTGGCTATCTTTCTGAGCCGCATCGGCTTCAGCAATCGCCTGATTAAATGCAGGATTTTGGCTATTATTAGCTAACCCCTTAAGTATATCCTTAACCGAAATTTGAAGGATCACGTTGATTCCTCCTTTAAGGTCAAGCCCCTTATTTAGTTCTTTTTCCTTTGCTGAATTGTAAGTAATTCCGGCAATGATTTCGTTGTTCCCTACCGAGTCCAGGTAGCGACCTTCTACCTGCTCTCTCACCACAGGATAATCTTCAACATCTGTGCTAATTTGTCTCTCGGCATAAGCTTCAGCATCACCCTCTACACTGCTTGCAATAAATGTAAATGATAACTGGTAGATACATACCAGACCAAATAAAATAGCAAAAATCTTTATCAGTCCTTTATTCTGCATTATTCCTTAATATTTAGGTATTTTTTTAAAACGGACAAATATAGGGTTTCATTAGTCAAATCCCAATTATTTTTTTTTAGAATATTTTAACTTTTAAACAACAAAAAGACCACCTTAGAGGTGGCCTTTCATTATTGATTATCAGTTCCTTCTATAATTATATTTCCAGAAGATCATTTGTTTTCTTAACCCCCTCTGCACTCTCTTTCATTTTTGCTTTTTCAGCATCATTCAATTCAATTTCAACGATCTTTTCTAAACCGTCTCTTCCTAATATTGCAGGTACACCTATACAAAGATCTTCCAGCCCGTATTCCCCTTCCAGAAGAGCTGAGCACGGAAACATTTTCTTTTGATCACAGGCAATGGCTTGCACAAGAGCAGACACTGCGGCACCAGGCGCATACCAGGCACTTGTTCCTAAAAGCTTTGTTAATGTAGCCCCACCAACTTTAGTATCTTCACTAACCTGGTCTAATCTCTCTTCAGACAAAAATGCTGTAACAGGAACAGAATTTCTCGTGGCAAGTCTCGTTAGTGGAACCATTCCTGTATCACTGTGGCCTCCAATAACCATCCCATCAACATCAGATGGTGGACATTCTAAAGCTTCACTAAGACGGTATTTAAAGCGTGCGCTGTCTAAAGCTCCACCCATACCTATTATTCTGTTTTTTGGCAAATTAGTTGTCTTATGAACAAGGTAGGTCATAGTGTCCATAGGATTACTTACTACTATCACTACAGTATCGGGAGAATGCTTAATTAAATTAGAAGAGACCTCCTTTACAATATTTGCATTTATACCTATTAACTCTTCCCTTGTCATTCCAGGCTTTCGGGGAATACCACTAGTAATCACTACGACATCACTTCCTGCGGTTCGGGAATAGTCATTGGTAACTCCTGTAATTTTAGTATCGAAACCGTTAAGTGTGGCAGTTTGCATAAGGTCCATTGCTTTTCCTTCTGCAAACCCCTCTTTTATATCTAACAGAACAACTTCAGAAGCGAAATCCTTAATGGCAATATATTCTGCACAACTGGCTCCAACGGCCCCTGCACCTACGATAGTAACTTTCATAATTTGTATGGTTTTATATAATTTTTTACGTTTTAGCGAAAATACAAATTATGCTGCAAAAAAGTAACAATGAATGGTTAAAGTAGGACATTAAAAACGGTAATGTACCCCGAGATTAGCATTAAAGAAATTGCTGGCGGTAAACATGGTGCTGATTTTAAAATTATCGAAGTAATAATTAAATCCCAGGTCTCCTTTAAACTTGGTGCCGCTCCCACTTATTCCGGTTAAAGCAGTGTTTAGTTGAGATAGGTATTCACCACTCCCACCCATTTCGTAATCAAAACTTGAGGCCGTGACACCCAGGGCTCCAAATACTTCAAAATTCCCATAAAGTCTTGAACCAAGGGCCTGGAAAAGCCAAAGATCGGCACTAACATCTATTCGGTTAAGGTCCAGTAAAAGAGGAATAGTAATTTGATTGAAAGCATAATCAGCATTAAAATTACTATATGTTATCACACCTGAAAATTGGAAATCCTCAGCATTGTATCTTCTCTCATAATATTGGGTAAAATTGTGCTTAATTCCAATTCCATAAGTACTAAAACCCACATCGTTTACCGTTATGGAAGGAAGAAACCTTATTGTCACTTCACTGGAGTATGGTAATCCAATAGTGACCTGAGGGTATGGATGCATAATCATGCTTTTGTCTAATCCATTAATTGCATCAAAAGAAAAGCTTTGATTAAAAATTTCTCCTTCAAAAACAGCATCTGTTTCACCTCCAAATACCGTAGGCAGTACCGCATTTTCACTACCCCTGAATTTCAGAATTGAAAAATCTCTGTTTGATGATAATTTTTGTTGTTTCCCATCAGGAATAAATACAGCGTTCCCGTGTACTGATACTTCAAATTTCCATTTGTCAAGAGTTCTTCCCGAGGTAAACCAACTAAGCACTGGATTGCAAAGCAGCAGCTTCAGCTCCCGGGGTAGCAAAGTTGTTGGCCACCTTTAGCATATCGTTTATTAAATTGTCTACTTGGTCCTGAGCGTTTGCTGTGTAGGTCACCAGCAACAAAAGCATAAGCTGAAATATTTTTTTCAAGGTATAGATTTTAGAGTTGGGGTAAAAATAATAAAAATACTTACTTACAGAAGAAATTTAGAGGTAAGGAAGAAAATAAAAAATGCCCCAGAACACTTCGTGTTTTGGGGCATTATATCTTTAAAAGCTTTTTTAACTAGACATCTATATTAGCATATACAGCATTTTTCTCTATAAATTCCCTTCTTGGTGGAACCTCATCGCCCATTAACATAGAAAAAATTCTATCTGCCTCGCTACTATTGTCAATATTCACCTGTCTCAGCTTTCTAAATTCAGGATTCATAGTGGTATCCCAAAGCTGTTCTGCATTCATCTCTCCCAAACCTTTGTACCGCTGAATTTGAACACCTCCACTAAAGCTGGCTGCGATCTCATCACGCTCCTTGTCACTCCATGCGTACTGTTTCTTCTGCCCTTTTTTCACAAGATAAAGCGGTGGAGTTGCAATAAAAATATGACCGTTCTCCAGCAATTCCTTCATATATCTATAGAAGAAAGTAAGAATTAGCGTCTCGATGTGGCTACCATCCACGTCGGCATCACACATTATAACCACTTTATGGTATCGTAGTTTTGTGAGATTTAAAGCTTTACTATCTTCTTCGGTACCTATTGTAACTCCAAGAGCCGTATAAATATTTTTGATCTCTTCGTTGTCAAAAACACGATGAGTCATCGCCTTCTCAACATTCAAAATTTTACCTCTTAAAGGAAGGATAGCCTGGAAATTCCTGTCCCTTCCCTGTTTGGCTGTACCCCCTGCAGAATCTCCCTCTACAAGATACACCTCACATTTAGAAGGATCCTGCTCAGAACAATCTGATAATTTCCCGGGCAAACCTCCTATACTCATTACAGTCTTACGCTGTACCATTTCACGAGCTTTTTTGGCTGCGTGACGGGCTTGCGCTGCAAGGATAACTTTTTCAACAATTACTTTTGCATCACCTGGATTTTCTTCAAGATAATTCTCCAGCATTTCAGAAACCGCCTGAGAAACTGCAGCGGTCACTTCCCTGTTCCCTAATTTTGTCTTTGTTTGACCTTCAAATTGTGGCTCTGCTACTTTTACTGATATAATTGCAGTCAAACCTTCTCTAAAGTCATCCCCTGCAATTTCAAATTTTAGCTTGTCCAGCATCCCGGAAGCATCAGCATATTTTTTAAGGGTCGTAGTTAAACCCCTTCTAAAACCAGAAAGGTGCGTTCCTCCTTCGTGAGTGTTTATGTTATTTACATAGGAATGTAAATTCTCATTAAAGGAGGTGTTGTATACCATTGCCACTTCAACAGGTATATCATTTTTTTCGCCTTCCATAGAGATAACATCTGCAATAATTGGCTCCCTGTTACCATCGAGATACTTTATAAATTCCTTTAATCCTTCTTCAGAATGAAATTTTTCTATAGGATGTGTACCGTCATCATTAACCTGTCTTTTGTCTGTAAGATAAATTGTAATTCCTTTGTTAAGAAAAGACAATTCCCGCATCCTGCTGGCAAGAGTATCATAATTGTAATCAACCGTTTGTTGAAAGATGGTAGGATCCGGCTTAAAGGTTACTATTGTACCGCTAAGCTCTGTCTCCCCGACAGGCTTAACAGGATACATGGGCTTCCCTTTCTCATATTCCTGCTCCCATATCTGGCCATCCCGATAAACAGTAGCCTTTAAGTGATCTGAAAGTGCATTAACACAACTCACACCTACCCCGTGTAAACCTCCTGAAACTTTATAAGAATCTTTATCAAATTTACCACCTGCACCAATTTTGGTCATTACAACCTCCAGAGCCGAAACTCCTTCTTTCTTGTGCATATCTACAGGTATACCCCTTCCGTTATCTTCGGTGGTTATAGACCCATCTTCATTAATTGTGACTTTTATCGTATCACAGTGGCCAGCCATGGCCTCATCAATAGAATTATCAACTACTTCGTATACCAGGTGATGTAAACCTCTTATTCCCGTGTCTCCAATATACATGGAAGGCCGCATGCGAACATGCTCCATACCCTCCAGCGCCTGAATACTATCTGCAGAATAGTTATGTTTCTTCGCTTCTTCGCTCATATATAATTCTGTTAAATTTCATCTAAATTTATAACACACAAAGATAAGAAAACCCCTACTCCTATTAGCTTGATGCGCACCTCAATACCCCGAAGTTATTAACAATTTTTGTGAAAAAACCACCTTAACCCGCTATGAATTTGTATTCTTCAGAAACCTAGTGTAGATCTTCCGGGAGCAACTTAGAATATGCTACTTCTTCAACCAAGGCTCCATTAACTTTCAAAATCAGAATTCAACTGTTTTCTGAAAGTTCTCAACCCCCAGCAGCTTATATTCAATTATGATTTTACGGTAAAAGTAGGCTCTTCAATTTCGAAATTTTAGAAGGAAACCAACTATCGATATCTTTTGAATTTGTAATTTAAGTCCTAATCCAGATGTATTCACCCCAGTTTACGCTCATCTTGATGTCGCAAAAAGAAATCTTATTTTGCACATAGTTAAAGGACGGATTTAGTTTTTCATATCAGAAAAATCCTTTATAAATTTATTTGGCATTTTAATTGCAATTATAAGTTGAGAATATTAACAAAGAATAAATAGTCCTTTAACAAGTGTCTTCTTTGATAAACCATACTTTTAAACGGATTTTCACTTAAAACAAAAAAATATTTTATGAAAAAATTAATGTTATTGGCGATTGCAATTTTTGCCTTGCAAACTAATTCAATTGCACAGGAAACTAAACAGGAAGGGCCTAACTTTCCAAAGATCGATGCCAGCCCAATGGATTTAGTTATTTATCGAAATGCCGATGATAAGGCAATAGCCCGGGTTATTTATAGCCGTCCACAAAAACGGAATCGTGAAGTATTTGGCAAACTTGTACCTTTTGGTGAAGTTTGGAGAACTTATGCAAATGAGGCGACAGAGCTTACTTTATACCAGGACATGAAAGTGGCAGATGAAACTGTGAAAGCAGGCACTTATACAATTTATACAATTCCTAATGAAAAGGAGTGGACTATTATTTTAAATAACCGAATTCACACCTGGGGTGCTTACGAATATACAGATAAAGAAGACCTTGTAAGAATAAAAGTACTTATTAGGAATTCACCAACTTCTATAGAGTCCTTTTCGATGGCTTTTGAACCAAATGAGAATGGAGCAAACCTTCTTATGGGTTGGGATGACAAATATGTCTCTGTACCTTTTAAGGCAACTGGTAAGTAACAAAGTATAACATAAAGATAGGGGTGGTTAAACAAGTTTTAATCACCCCTCTTTTTTATGGGATGTTTAAATATTTATGAGTTTGTAAAGACACCTTCCATTGTGGATTTTTCATCACGTAATCAACAATTAAAGGAATCATTTTATCTCTCTTACTCCATTCGGGTTGTAAATAGAGAATGCAGTTATCATTTACTTTTGCAGCTTGTTCTTCAGCAAATATAAAATCATGCGAGTTAAAAACGATAACCTTTAGTTCATTGGCAACTGCATAAACTTCCTCTGTGGGAAGCTTTATCTTTTTAGGCGATAAGCAAACCCAATCCCAGGTGCTTAGTTAATTTATACGCTCCCGAGGTTTCTATATGAACCTTGCAACCCCTGCTTTTTAATCTTGACGTAAGCGGGCCCATATCCCAGGTTAATGGTTCACCGCCCGTAATAACTATTGTACTGCTATGAGCCGCGGCATCCGCCACCATCTCATCTATTCCAGTAGGAGGATGTAATTGTGCATTCCAGCTTTCCTTGACATCACACCAATGACAGCCTACATCACAGCCTCCTACCCTAATGAAATAAGCAGCAGTCCCTTTATGGAAGCCTTCTCCCTGTATTGTGTAAAATGCTTCCATCAATGGCAGCATAAGTCCCTCATCTACCAGCTCTTGTATATCCTGTGTAACCATAGCGTGCAAAGATAATGAATATCCTAAAGCTTAACGGGAAATCTTCCTTTCAATGAGGTGTTCATTTTTATTAAACCATTTAAAGAAATTTAGTAAGATTTTAAAATAGAAATTCGAAGAATAAGCTTAAACTGCCACAAAACTGCCCCATGATAAAGAACCAACTTCAAATATTATTTGTTGCCAACCTTTTATTTTACCTCTTTTTACCCAATATTTCAAATGCCCAATCTCCAGATTCACATTTTGAAAACGCTGAAGCTTTCCAACAGGGATTTTCAGGCCTTGTTGTAAAAGACCTGGAAACTGATGAAATAGTTTATGAGCGATTAGGAGATAAATATTTTACTCCTGCTTCTAATGTAAAGTTATTGACCTTCTACGCCGGACTCAAAATTTTAGAAGATTCTGTTCCAGGTCTCAAGTACTGGACAAATAATGATTCTCTTATTTTCACCGGGACAGGGGATCCTTCTTTTCTCAATCCTGAATTACCACAATCTGATATCCTTGCATTCCTGAAGAACAGAAAAGAAAAGCTGTTTTACCTTCCAGCTTCAAAAATTGAAAAACATTACGGTCCCGGCTGGGCCTGGGATGATTATAACTCCTCCTACTCTCCTGAACGATCTGATTTTCCTATATATGGTAATCTTGTAAGTTTTGGTGCAGTTTCTTCACGGAGGGTTCCCGTGGTTTATCCCCGGGTTTTTCAGGATTCAATCGTCCTTAAAAATTTTTATGGTCAGCGGTCCGGAATTGAAAGAGATTTATATAAGAACTACTTCACCTACTATTATGTTCCTGTCCTTCCCAGGCAGTCGGCATCCAGGCTGCCATTTCGGTATTCTCCCGAACTTCTGGTAAAATTATTAAGTGATGTAGTTGAGAAAGAAATAAAGATCCTGAACACTTTACCTCCCAAGGCCGGAGAACCCCAGATAAAAATGAGCGTTCCTACGGACAGCCTTTATAAAAGAATGCTACAGGACAGTGATAATTTTATTGCTGAGCAAATTCTCTTGTTAAGCTCAAATAAACTTAAAAACACCTTTGATGCAGACATTGCCATAGATCATATCCTAAAAAAAACTTTAAAGGATCTACCAGATAAAATTTATTGGGTTGACGGTTCAGGATTGTCCCGATACAATTTAATGACTCCCCGTTCCATGGTCGCTTTACTGGATAAAATTGCCGATGAAGTGGAAACAGAAAGGCTTTTTCACCTGCTGGCCACCTATGGGAAAACAGGAACTATAAGAAATTATTACCACGCCCGGCAGCCTTACATTTTTGCCAAAACCGGGACTTTATTGCACAACCACAGCATGAGTGGATATTTAAAAAGTAAAAGCGGGAAAATTCTGGCCTTCAGTTTTATGAACAGTAATTTTGTAGTTCCCACCAGAGAAATTAAAAGAGAAATGGAAAAAATCCTCAGGGATATCTATAACAGATATTAATTTGAAACTACATCCTGAAATTTGCCTTTTGATGGAATTATAAATATTTATGAATTTTACTTTCTGATTAGAGCGTTTTTAATCTTTAGCTCCTTATCCTTCAGATTTATAAGAAAGCCATTGATTATGGCATATTCCAAATTTCCAGCCTTTGAGAGAAAAAAATTGGAGGTTATTCCTTTAGGAGATTTAAAATTCCCGCTTACTAAATTAACAGGATAATGAATATACTTTTCTGCAGGCAGGTTCTTAACTTTTATAAATGCGTAACCGCTCTTCAGGAAAGAATGAAAATCTAAACTTTTTAGATCTTCCATAGAATATGAGACAGGAGAAACCTTTGGCAGGACAAACTCATAACCTGAAGCATCCAGGTTTTCATACCCAAAGCTGGTTCTAAGATCACCACGGTCTACAATTTCACCACTATAATAGAAACTGTTCTTTGCCGGATCTTCAAGTTCTATTTGATTTATTCCAAGATCGAGTATATATTTTTTGCCCATTAAATTATACGTTAGTCCGGTAATTTTCAGGTCCATAAGCATCCTTTCATTCTCCGGAATACTGTCATAGAATCCAAGGTTATTATCATTATATGACATATTTGAAATAGAAAATAATGAAGCGAGAATAATGGTGTAGTTAAGTTTTCTAATTTCCTGCTTTTCAGTGTCATTTTTTAAACCTCCAGATTCTATTAAGATTGTACTGGTACCCCATTTTTGAATATTATCACCAAACGCCCGGACTTCAAAATCATCTGCATATTTACCAACCTGTCCCGGAATATACTCCTGCAGTAGACCATTCATTTCCACTATTAATTTTATCGCATTTCCCCTAACCTCATTAATTGATTTTTCGTAGTCGTAAGGAGGAGCGAGAAAAGAGATTGTTGCAGGCTTACCTAGTTAACCCAACATTGTAATATTTACTCTGGTCATGAAGATTAAAACCAAATTCAGGCTTAATACTGTCTCTTACTCTTTTCAAAGTTTGACTTTCCGGCGACTGGAGACGCAAGGCATCGCGGTTTAGATCTATATTAAGTGTGTTTCTACGTTCAAACCTTTCAGCTCCATCGGGATTTACCATTGGAAGAAAATGCAGGCGAACATTTTTTAATAATTCCTGTTTTTCCTCCTCGAATCCTTCACTTCTTAAAAAATTAAAAATATCAAAGAGAGCCATTGTAGCTGTAGACTCATCTCCATGCATTTGTGACCATAAAAAGATGTTAGTCTTCCCGGTGCCTGTACTTAGTAAATAAAGCTCTCTTCCTTCGATAGATCTCCCCACTTCTTGCAGGCTAAAAGCAGGGTCCTTTGCAACTTCTTTCAGCTGTTCTTTCACCTTGGGATGTTCAAATCTTCTGGTTTTAAATTCGTCAATTTTATACTCCGGATAGGTTTTATAGATTTCTCTGTAAAGATCCTGGACTTGCGAATAACTAACATCATTGCAAAGCAATAATAGAAATATAAAAACCTTTTTCATCGATTTTCTAGTTGCCCGGAAGTGGCCTTAAATTTAAATTTTTCGTCTCCCGCCTTAACTCTTCCATAAATTTCAAACCGGGATCTACTTTTTTAGTGCGGTAGGAATTATCTTTTTCCAGCCAAAAAGGATGATCTATAAACAACGTATATTCATAATGCCCAATGACATATTCCACAGGATGCTTTTTACTGAGGTACTTCACCAAAAAAACATTTGATTTAAGCTGAGCATCGGTTAGTGGGGTTTCAACTGTTCCTCCCACATTTTCAATACCAATGGCCAGATGGTTAAGCCCTATAACGTGTCTGGCCATTAATGTTTCCGGCATCAGTCGGTAAATCGTTCCATCTCTGTCTACCAAATAGTGAGCAGAAACATTTAATTTCCCGGCTGACTGAATATCATTTCTTTTTTCTGAAAGATGAACTGGTTTAAAGGTATCAAAAGACTCCTGCAAAGTCTTTATTTCTGTCCAGTGAATAACAATCATCTTAGGCTCAATTTCCGGAACATCTTTTTTAATTCCGTAATGCTCATCCAGGTATTTTAAACTCAACTCCTTTCGTTCATCATTAAACTCAATAGGTTTTGAAACCATCTTCGGCAAAACTCTCCCGCTGGAACAGGAAATAAAAATTAAGCAAAATAAGAGTTTAAGAATTTTCACCAGTTCATTATTTTCTGCAGAGAAATTACTACTACCTATAAAACACCCACATAACAAAACATTTAAAATTAAGGCTTTCCAGATCTTCCTGAACAATTTTATTAAAAATTTTTAATTGTAATATACAATCATCTTATTCTAAAAGTCTGAGAAAAAAATTAAGATGAGGCTATCTATTAATTTATAAAAAGTAATTTTAAAAGATGTTTTACCATTCACTAATATGAAACCGAAATTTATCCACAACATACCCATTGTTTTCTTGTTAATTCTCTTCGGATTACTTTTTTCTTCCTGCTCAACTTCCCGACAAATTGATAAGAAATTTAAAAAGGAGAAGACATTTGAAAAAGGTTTTTCAGGACTTGCAGTTTATGACCTGGAAAGAGATAAAATGATCTATGAGAGAAACTCAGGTAAATACTTCACCCCGGCTTCAAACACCAAACTTTTTACTTTTTATACCGGGCTTAAGGTTTTAGGAGATTCAGTCCCCGGATTAAAATACTTCATTAAAAATGATAGCCTATTCTTCACAGGCACCGGAGATCCTTCGTTATTAAACCCCGATCTACCTGAATCACCTGTTTTAAATTTTTTAAAAAAACACGAAGAAACGCTCGTTTATGTTGCTCCGCTTTTTGAAGAAGAATATTTTGGTCCTGGTTGGGCCTGGGACGATTATAATTCATATTATTCAGTGGAACGAACTGCTTTTCCAATTTATGGGAACAGGGTTCATTTTCAATTTCCTTCAGATAAAAAGAAGCCTAAAGTACTTCCCGGGATTTTTACAGATTCAGTTTTTGCTGAAGATCTTTCAGAAGAAAATTCCCGCATTACCAGAGAATTAAGCCGTAACAGATTTAGTTATTCTGAAAAGAGACCGATTAAAGCTGCTGAACAAAATGTTCCTTTTAAATATTCTTCTTCTTTAATCGTGAAAATGTTAAGTGATACTCTTCAAAAAAAGGTGGGCTTTGTCCAGGCAATACCTGAAGGTTTTGGGAATGCCCGCACGTTGTATAGTATTCCCGTAGACAGTATGTACAAGACTATGCTGCAGGTGAGCGACAATTTTATTGCAGAGCAGCTTCTATTACTTTCTGCCGGGAAACTTTCAGATACTTTAAAAGCAGATATTGCTATAAAATATATGCAAAAAAATCACCTTAAAACTCTTCCAGATGAGATTAAATGGGTGGATGGCTCAGGCCTTTCAAGATACAATTTGTTTACACCAGCATCTGTAGTTGAACTATTAAAGCTAATTTATGAAGAAGTACCGCAGGAAAGATTGTTTGATCTATTAGCGGTTGGAGGTGTCTCTGGCACTATTAAAAATAATTACGCTTGAGGTTCTCCACCTTATATATTTGCCAAGACTGAGTACTCTCTCCAATAACCACAGTCTTAGCGGATTTTTAAGAGCTAAGTCTGGAAAAATCCTTGCCTTCAGCTTTATGAATAGTAATTATGTAGTTCCAACTGCGGAAATTAAAAATCAAATGGAGAAGATTCTACGTGAGATCTATGAGGAGAATTAGACCCGGTAGAAAACGAGAAATTCACTATTTCTCTTAATTTAGCAAATATTGAAGGCTCTAAATAAATTTTAAAAATGCAAAGAAGAAATTTTCTCCAAAACCTGGGAGCGGGCGGCCTCGCAGTTTCCTTTTCATCCTTTATTGCCCCTTATCAATTCATGGGAAATTCGCAGGACGAGTTACTGCCTAAGAAATTGGAAAAGGGAGACACTATTGGTATTGTTAGCCCTTCAAGTGCCATTTTTGAAACAGAAGCTTACGAAATTGCTGTTGAGAATTTTGAGGCGATGGGGTTAAAGGTGAAACTGGGTGAGTTTGTAAAGAATCGGTATGGACATCTTGCAGGAACTGATGACGAGAGGGCTAACGAATTAAATACTATGTTTCGAGACCCTGATGTAGATGCTGTTATAGCCCTAAGAGGAGGATCTGGTGCAGCAAGAATATTGGATAAAATAGATTATCAGGCTATAAAGGAAAATCCTAAAATATTCGTTGGCTATAGTGATATTACAGCGATTCATCTTGCAATTTATTCTAAAACGGGACTGGTAACCTTTCATGCCCCTCTTGCCGTCTCCACCTGGAACAGCTTTAGTTATTCTAGTTTTAGAAAAATTCTTTTTGATGCTGAAGCTGCTATTTTTGAAAACCCAAAAGAAAAAGGAGATAATCTCACCATCACAAAAAATCGAATTAGAACCATTACTCCGGGTGTGGCCAGGGGAAAATTATTAGGTGGCAATCTTTCTGTATTAACAGGAATTATGGGTTCACCCTATTTTCCCTCAAACTGGGAAAACAAAATTTTATATCTCGAAGATGTAGGGGAACAAATCTACGCCGTAGACAGGATGATGTCCCAGTTGCAGCTTGGCGGAGTGTTTGTAAAGATCTCCGGATTTGTATTTGGGAAATGTAGCGATTGCAAGCCCGGCAGTGGGTATGGTTCCCTTACCTTGGAGGAAGTTATAGATCATTACATCAAGCCGCTAAACATACCTGCATATACAGGAGCAATGATAGGCCATATAGATGATAATTCAACAATTCCAAATGGGATTGAAGCCGAAATAAATTCCACCAAAGGAACAATTCAATTGCTACAGCTAAGCGGTGAAATAACTTGGGCTAATCTTTTAAGAGCAGAAAATGGAAGAAAAAGAAAAGTTTATCCGGCATATTCGGGAAGGTTATGAATTTAAAGGAGATCATATTTACCTTGGAGCAGCAATGTATAAAGGGGAACCTCAGCCAGAAGCACGTGTTAAAATTCCGGTTAAGACGTTGAACAGGCACGGCCTAATTGCCGGAGCTACAGGAACAGGAAAAACAAAAACCCTGCAGATACTTGCTGAAAATTTATCAGATATAGGAATCCCCGTACTTTTAATGGATGTAAAAGGTGATCTAAGCGGCATCGCAAAACCTGCTGAAGAAAATAAGAAGCTAATTGAAAGACACTAGCTTTTAAATTTTGAATTGACCAGCAAGGGATCTCCGGTAGAGATCCTAAGCCTTTCTGAACAACCCGGAGTAAAGCTGAAAGCGACGGTAAGTGAATTTGGCCCAGTGTTATTAGGAAGGATCCTCGACCTCACTGACACCCAAACCAGCATTCTGGGAATTATCTTCCAGTACTGCGACGATACTCACCTACCTCTGCTGGATCTTAAAGACCTTAAAAAAATCCTTGCTTTTGCTACAGAAGAAGGAAAAGAAGAATTTGAAAAAGATTACGGAAGGATCTCAAAAGCCTCAACAGGTACTATTCTGCGAAAAATTGTGGCATTAGAGCAGCAGGGAGGTAATCAACTTTTTGGAGAACCCTCCTTTGAAGTAATGGATCTTGTAAGGAAAACTTCGGAAGGAAAAGGATATGTAAATATTATACGTCTTGATGATATTCAGGATAAACCGAAGATTTTCTCAACCTTTATGACCAGCCTGCTGGCTGAAATCTATTCAGAATTTCCGGAAAAAGGAGATGTTGACAAACCTGAACTTGTTCTATTTATTGATGAAGCTCATCTTATCTTTAAAGAAGCTTCCGGCGCATTAATGGATCAAATGGAAAGTATTATTAAACTAATACGGTCAAAGGGGATTGGAATCTACTTTATTACCCAAAATCCTACGGACGTTCCTGCAGCAATTCTTAGCCAATTGGGGCTGAAAATTCAACACTCGCTAAGGGCCTTTACCGCAAATGACAGGAAAGCTATAAAATTAACAGCAGAAAATTATCCACTTTCAGAATATTACGATACCAAAGAAGTACTTGGCTCGTTAGGAATAGGAGAAGCTATAATTTCTGCCCTTGATGAAAAAGGAAGACCAACACCCCTTGCGGCAACAATGTTACGCGCTCCTATGAGCAGGATGGATATACTTTCACCAGATGAGATAAGCGATATAATTTCCAAATCCCGGCTCGTAGAAAAATATAACCGGGCAGTAGACAGGGAAAGTGCCTATGAATTATTAAATGCTAAACTCTCACGTGCAGAGCTGGATGAAGCCAAAGAAAAAGCCAGGGAAGAAAGAAAAGTAGTGACCCGTTCCTCCAAGCCTTCAGGAAGCAGATCTTCCACCCGCCAAAATCCTATTCTTAAAGTACTTACAAGTGCCACTTTTATACGGGGAGTAATGAGCATATTAAACAAAACTTTAAAATAAATATTAGAAACACATGTTTAAAAAAATTAGTCTTGCCGCATTAGTTTTATCAATTGCAGTCGCCTGTGGAGATCATTCAGATCCATACCTGATAGAAGCTACACGAGTAGGACCCTTAACTAAGGAGATAAAGATCAATCAACTGGACTCAATTTTTTCCAATGATTCTATTGTACGTCATACCTCCGGCAATAAGTTATTGAGTGCCACAAATGATATAGAAATTTATGATAAAGATGGTTCTCCTCTTCTTATTATTGAGCTAAGTACAACAATTTGATTCTACAAGCACAGTAGGATATATACAAATACTTGATCCACGATTCGAAACAGCCAAAGGCTTAAATACTTCCAGCACGTTTGGGGATGTGGTTAAAAACTACAGCATTTCCCGCATTGAGAATACTTTAAACTCTGCAGTGGTATTTATTGACGAGTTAAATATTTACCTCACAATTGATAAGAAAGAATTACCATCCAGCCTAAGGTTTGATACCGATACCAGAATAACTCCAAATCAAATTCCCGACAATGCCCCAATTAAACATTTTATGATAAGTTGGTAATTATATTATAAACCTGCAGGATCAAGTCTTTAGGAAATGTTAATAGAGTTCCCATTTTGAATACTTTGTCTAACTTTATCATTTAACCAATACATTAAACCTATGATTAAGATCTTAGCAGTTATTATGTTAATTGGCGGTGCAATCGCACTAGTAATGGGCGTTCTGGGAATATTTGGAAGTATTGCCTTAATGTTCAGCCCCTGGGCTCTGGCCATTTTAGGATTTATCTTTTTTATTGCAGGTATTTCAATGCTCAAATACCGGAAAGATACAGATGAAGTGGCAGCCGAACACCAAAACAGATAAAGCAGAATTAAGGCTATAGAGTAAGATAACACAGGTTAAACCTGATTTTAATCTTATCTTTGTAGCCTTAATTTTTTTCTTCTCTTATGCAACTCACCCGAATAAACAAATACCTTAGTGAAGCCGGATACTGTTCCCGAAGGGAAGCAGACAAACTAATTGAGCAGGGGAGAGTGACAATCAATGGAAAAGTTCCCGAAATGGGGACTAAGGTGGCTCCCGGAGATGTAATTGCTGTGAACGGCAAACAGGTTAAAAATAATAAGGAGGAACAGGTATATCTTGCCTTCAACAAACCTGTAGGAATTGTATGTACTACCGACACTGGTGTGGAAAAGGACAATATTATTGATTATATTAATTTTCCCACCCGTATTTTTCCAATAGGAAGGTTAGACAAAGCTAGTGAAGGGCTAATTTTTCTAACCAACGACGGCGATATCGTAAATAAGATCCTACGAGCACGGAATAATCATGAAAAGGAATACATAGTGACTGTAGACAGGCCTGTCACCTCAAATTTTATTGAGCGTATGGCCGCAGGAATTCCTATTCTGGATACCGTGACTAAAAAATGTGAGGTTGAGAAGCTGGGGAAATTTGATTTCAGAATAGTGTTAACTCAGGGGTTAAACAGGCAGATCAGGAGAATGTGCGAATACCTGGGCTATGAAGTTACAGCGTTAAAACGTATTCGAATTATGAATGTCCAGCTGGATGTGCTTAGAGGGGAATGGCGAAACTTAACAGAAGGTGAATTAGCGACTATTAACTCTCTGATTTCAACTTCAGAAAAAACTGCACCTCAACCAGAATCTTCTTCTAACGAGAATTCTTCCGGAAAGGCACGAAATCAGTCTGGAGAAAAAATCGAGAAATCTTCCGCCAGGAATTTCAGAAAAAAAACTTAACAGAGAATTAGCGGAAACATCAGCAGCTTTCCACCAGATCTTTATATTTTTAATGTGGGAATGTACTATTGCTAACAGGAAATTTCCACATTACAAAATTCTAAACACGTTATCCAAAAATATATGAATAGAATTCAACCCTTTCACCTCGCTATACCCGTGAGGAATCTAGAAGAAAACAGAACTTTTTACAGAGAAACTTTAGGATGTACAGAAGGAAGAAGTAGCGACCATTGGGTAGATTTTGATTTTTTTGGTCATCAACTGGTAATCCATGTACAGGAAACTCTTGTTGAGACTGCAGGAAAAGGAAACCCCGTAGATGGAAAAGATGTTCCAATTCCTCATTTTGGAGTTGTTTTGGACTGGGATGTGTTTGAACAATTTGCGGAACAACTGAAACAAAAAAATATTGAGTTTGTTATCGAGCCTTACACTAGATTTAAGGGAAAGACAGGAGAACAGGCAACTATGTTTTTTAAGGATCCATCTGGTAACGCATTAGAATTTAAGGCTTTTAAGGATATGAGTCAACTCTTCGCCAAATAGTCCAAAATGAACAGATTAAAACCCTCATTGGTTCGGCAAATTTTTGTTCTTTTTGTCATTGCATTCCTGGGTTTTTTAATTTTCAAGGAAATTGTTCCTTTTTTATCGGGTATTTTAGGTGCTATCACTTTATACGTGATACTTAAAAAGTGGATGAGCAATTTAGTAGCCAGGGGTTGGAAGAAAACCTGGGCAGCAGTGTTGCTTATGGTGGCCTCTTTTATAGGAATTTTAGTACTTAGTAGTACTTATTGTTATTATGCTTTCTTCCAAAATTGGACAGGCCATTGCCAATTCTGAAAAGGTAATTGCTGCTGTGAAGGAGCAGGCAAATCACCTGGAAGAGTACCTGGAATTTGATGTAAGCAATTCTATTGACACGTCTTCAATTACCGCCTGGCTCACAGCAAATCTTCAAAGTCTTGCAGGAGGAACCTTTTCGGCCTTTATTGCAATTGGGATCATGTACTTCCTGCTTTACTACATGCTCATCAACAGAGATCTTTTGCATGAGGGTATAAAAAGTTACATTCCTCTCAATTCTGAAAATATCAGACTAATTGAAAAAGAAAGTGATCTCTCTGTAAAATCCAATGCCTTAGGCATCCCTTTAGTTGCAATTATACAGGGAGTCATTGCTCTTATAGGATTTCTCATCTTTGGTGTGCCCGATCCTTTGTTTTGGTTCACCATTACAGCTGTAGGATCTATGGTTCCTTTTGTAGGCTCTGCTTTAGGAATAATTCCCGTTACCTTACTATTGCTCTCTCAGGGACAAAACTGGCAGGCCATAGCCATTTTAATTTACGGATTGGTCGTAGTTGGAGCTACAGATAATTTCGTTAGGCTGTATATCCTGGAAAGGCTCTCAAGCGTTCATCCTCTAATTACATTATTTGGTGTAGTTGTAGGAGTCCCTCTGTTCGGCTTTATAGGTTTAATATTCGGGCCGCTGCTAATTTCCTTATTTTTGCTTATATTAAAGATCTACAAAAAAGAATACGGTGACGAAAATGACAATTTGTAAAATTTAAAAAAGAAATATATGTTTAATAAAAAGACACAGTCAATAGACGAGGATTACGTAAAAGGTGAGATTGCCGAAGTTAAAGGTGAAGACGTAGATGTAGTAATGGACAATCAGGAAGAAATTGCGGATAAGATCCAGAGTTCCAATGTACTCAAGAAATATACTGAACTTGGAAAAGTGATGATTGGAATGCTGAAGGATTACCGTAACGGAATATATTCCAATGTCCCATGGTTTACTATAGCTGCAATTGCTTTTGGACTCCTGTACATCCTGAACCCTTTTGATCTTATTCCTGATTTTATCCCCGGAATAGGATATGTTGATGATTTTGCAGTCCTAACCTTCAGTCTTAGATTTATTGAAACTGACATTCACAATTACCTTGACTGGAAACTGGATGAAGGAAATAAAGAAGAAGTGGAAGTTTAAATCAGCAGAAAAGTAATAGAAAAAGGACCTTTTAGAGGTCCTTTTTCTATATATAAAATTATAACTTCTACTTTACAAGAGTTTTACTTCTATGATTTTCCCTGGCCAGCAAGGTATTCTTTAATAGCATGGAAACCGTCATTGGCCCTACTCCACCGGGAACAGGCGTTATATATGATGCTCGTTTACTAACATTTTCAAAATCGACATCTCCTTTTAACACATAACCTCTTTCAGCATTTTCATCAGGCACTCTGGTAATACCTACATCTATAACCACAGCATCGTCTTTAATCATTTCAACTTTCAAAAAGTCAGGAATTCCAACAGCGATAATCACTATATCTGCCTGGGAAATGATCTGGGTAATATTTTTAGTGAATTCATGGGTGAGAGTTACTGTGGAGTTCCCGGGGAAGCCACTTCTCCCCATTAATATACTCATAGGCCTTCCTACAATATGGCTTCTTCCAATAACTACAGTATGCTTTCCTTTAGTGGGAATATCGTATCTCTCAAGTAATTCTAAAATTCCAAACGGCGTAGCAGGAATAAAAGAAGACATATCTAATGACATCTTACCAAAGTTAGTGGGATGAAAACCATCAACATCTTTCTCAGGATCTACAGCCAAAATCACTTTTTGAGTGTCAATTTGAGGAGGGAGAGGTAGTTGCACTATGAAACCATCGATGTCATCATTCTCATTAAGTTCCTGGATTTTTGCCAGTAACTCCACTTCGCTAACCGTAGATGATAATCTATAGAGTGAAGATTCAAAACCTACATTTTTACAGGCCTGTACTTTGCTGTTTACATAAGTCATACTTGCCCCGTCACTCCCAACAATGATTGCTGCCAGGTGAGGTACTTTTTCCCCACGCTGTTTCATTTTTAATACTTCTGCAGCAATTTCATCTCTAATATCACTGCTGGTCTTTTTTCCGTCGAGAATTGTCATATTTTATAGTGGTCAGTATTTTTTTGGAAGCTCCTTCCTTCCCAAAGGGAAGAGTTAAATCACGAAAAACGCGACATTAAAATTATTTTTAAAATTCACCTTTCGGGGCAGGGGCTTATTTCATCCCGTTCATCATCTGCATCATTTTTCTACCGCCACCACCTTGCATCATCTTCATCATTTTGCCCATTTGGTTGAACTGCTTTAGTAATTGGTTAACCTGTTGTACTGATGTACCTGAACCTTTAGCAATTCGTTTTTTCCTGTTAGCATTAATAACGGCCGGAGTACTTCTCTCTTCAGGAGTCATTGAATAAATTATCGCCTCTACGTGTTTAAAGGCATCGTCGTCTATATCAACATCTTTAAGCATTTTACTGCACCCGGAATCATAGCCATAAGATCTTTCATAGATCCCATCTTCTTTATTTGGTGAAGTTGATTCAGGAAATCGTCAAAACCAAACTGGTTCTTTGCAATCTTCTTCTGAAGTTTTCTTGCTTCCTCTTCATCGTATTGTTCCTGCGCTCTTTCAACAAGTGAAACCACATCTCCCATCCCCAGGATCCTGTCTGCCATTCGGGAAGGATAGAAAACATCAATGGCTTCCATTTTCTCTCCAGTACCAATAAACTTAATTGGTTTATTAACTACAGATTTTATAGATATCGCAGCACCACCACGAGTATCACCATCTAACTTTGTAAGGATTACACCGTCGAAATTAAGCCTCTCATTGAAAGCTTTAGCTGTGTTCACAGCATCCTGGCCCGTCATAGAATCTACAACAAAAAGAGTTTCCTGAGGCTGGATAGCAGTGCGTATATTGGCAATCTCGGTCATCATCGCTTCATCTACAGCTAAACGACCAGCGGTATCTATGATTACTACAGTATGACCATTCTGCTTCGCGTGAGCTATTGCAGATTTTGCTATACTAACGGGATCTTGGTTTCCTTCTTCACTATAAACCTCAACTCCAACCTGGTCTCCTACTACGTGCAGCTGATTTATTGCTGCAGGACGGTATACATCACAGGCAACTAATAAAGGTTTTTTGGACTTTTTGTTCTTTAAATAATTTGCAAGTTTTCCCGAAAAGGTAGTTTTACCACTACCCTGCAAACCCGACATTAATATAATCGAAGGATTTCCGGAAAGATTTATACCTTCTGCCTCACCACCCATTAATTGAGTAAGCTCATCTTTTACAAGCTTCACCATTAACTGTCCAGGCTTTAATGCAGTCAATACATTTTGCCCCATTGCTTTTTCCTTTACTGTACCAGTAAATTCCTTGGCAATTTTATAGTTAACGTCGGCATCAACCAATGCTCTTCTTACTTCCTTTAAAGTTTCGGCAACGTTTACTTCGGTTATCTGGCCGTGTCCTTTAAGAACATGTAAAGCATTATCTAACTTATCACTTAAATTATCGAACATATTTCCTGTTGTTTTATACTGCTTTATCTAAAAAGCGAGGAGCAAATTTAATCATTTTAAAGCCCATTGAAAAAAGTTTCTTTGCAGCTGAAATAAATTATTTAATCAAGTACCTGAAGTGGAAAATAAACTCTTATAGCACCAGTTGAAGGCAATTGTTCAAAATCATATTCAGGTATATCGAAATCGGTAATATAGGGGTTATTACATTCTCCTGTAGATAAGGCTGTAGTGTATTGAATATCCATAATTACTTCACTGTTCAACTTTAAGCTAATAGTATTTTCACCCACAGTCTCTCCCAGGGCAATTCTTAGATACTCCCTGCCGTCAACATTAAGGAAATTGTGATTCACTGGCTGGTTATTATTACTTACCACAGTAAATTGCGATTTATCAAAGGTCCCGTTAGAAAAGAGATTTTCATTAGAACCTTCCTCCACAAGATCTATTAATATTAATACAGGACCTATTACACACTCAGAACCATCATCTGAAATATCACAGGAGGATACTCCTAAGAAAGTAATTAATAGACCAAATAACATTATCTTTTTCATATTTTTCAATTTAGATTTTAGATGGAATAGCTATACTTTACATCCTTTCCGGAACCTGAATCCCCAGTAATTCAAAAGCAGATTTTATAACATCTCCCACGATTTTCGCTAATTGCACCCGAAACACTTTTTCAGATCTTTCTGTTGTACCCAGGATAGTGACGTTTTGGTAAAAAGAATTAAATTCCTTCACAAGATCATAGGTATAATTAGCTATTAAAGCAGGGCTATGATTTTCAGCAGCCTGTTGTATGGTCTCTGGATATAACTGAAGTTGTTTAATCAACTCCTTCTCCTTCTCATGAAGTTTATACTCCGCAGGAACATCAATTTTAGCCTCAATATCAAAATCGGCTTTTCTTAAAATTGACTGGATCCTGGCGTAGGTATATTGAATAAATGGACCAGTATTTCCCTGAAAATCAACTGACTCTTCAGGGTTAAACAAGATACGTTTTTTAGGGTCAACTTTCAAAATGTAATATTTCAAAGCTCCTAAACCAATAATTCTGTAAAGTTCAGCCTTTTCATTTTCTGAATATTCATCAAGTTTCCCCAGCTCTTCAGATATAGCTTTTGCCGTAAGCGTCATTTGTTCCATAAGATCATCGGCATCTACAACAGTACCTTCCCGGCTCTTCATTTTTCCTGATGGAAGATCGACCATACCGTAACTTAAATGGTACAGGTAATTCGCCCACTCAAAACCCAATTTTTTCAGAATTAAAAACAGCACCTTAAAATGATAATCCTGCTCATTACCAACAGTGTAAACCATCCCGTCTATTTCAAAGTCTTTAACCCTTTGTATTGCGGTCCCAATATCCTGGGTCATATAAACTGCAGTGCCGTCACTTCGAAGAACTATTTTCTCATCAAGCCCCTCCCCTGTAAGATCGATCCAGACGCTGCCATCTTCTTTTCTATAAAAAACACCTTTTTCCAGCCCCTCGTTCACAACATCTTTTCCTAAAAGGTAGGTTTGACTTTCATAATAATTTTTATCAAAATCAACTCCAAGTGCCTCATAAGTTTTTTCAAAACCACTGTACACCCAGCTGTTCATTTTTTCCCAGAGAGCCACAATGTGAGGATCGCTAGCTTCCCACTTTCGCAGCATCTCTTTAGCCTCATTAAGAATAGGAGCTTCAGCTTTTGCTTCTTCTTCATTAACTCCCCTTTCTAGTAATTCCTGAACCTCTTTTTTATACTCCTGGTCAAATTTCACATAATAATTACCCACCAGTTTATCTCCCTTTAACCCGGAAGATTCAGGAGTTTCACCATTACCAAATCTTTCCCAGGCGAGCATTGATTTACATATGTGAATACCCCGGTCATTGATGATCTGGGTTTTGTGCACCCTATTAAGCAGCTTTAAGAATTTCAGAAACCGAATATCCCAAAAGATTATTCCTGATATGCCCAAGATGTAAAGGCTTATTGGTATTTGGCGAAGAATACTCAACCATTATGGATTTCGGGTCCTCTCCGGGTAAACTTTTTCCATATTGAGGATCATTCCTTATTTCAGAAAATTGAGATTTATAATAGCTGTCACTAAGCACAATATTCACAAATCCCTGAACTACGTTCACGCGATCTACTTCAGAAACATTTTCCACTAAAAAATCGCCCACGGTTTTACCCAATTGTACCGGGTTTGTCCTCACCAGCTTAAGCATTGGAAAAGTAACCAGGGTGAGATCTCCTTCAAAATCTTTTCGTGTGGGCTGAAACTCTACCTGTTCCAATTCCACTCCATAAGAATTTGCTACTGCTGCTTTTACCTGTTGCTCGATTTTATCCTGGATCTTCATTTATTTAGCGCGTATTTTCTGTTTTTTCTGAAGCCGCAAAGATAATAGAAAATAGAAGTAAGCCCCAGTGCTTTAACCTCAAATCCTTATCTTTAAAGAAAATGCCAGATGCTACTGAATATCAGTTACAACCAACCAAAAATTAAGGAGAAGATTATTGATGAAGTGGGTAAAACTTTTACGTTGGTGGAACGATTCAAATTAAATGGCATTGGCTCTCCCAAACTGCAAATAACCACTGCAAGTATTGATATTCACAATCTCCTCGTATTGGACAATAATACCAATGTGTGCAATATAGAGATGAGGCCCAGGGGCATTATTGTTATGTTCCGCTCGCTTCTGGAAACTTATGCACTTGTTATTCCTTATTACAAATTGAAGTTATACAAAGGAAAATCTGAAGAATATTCAATTTACCGGGATCACTATTTTATTAAAGTAAAAGCAGAAAATCCTGCGGTTCACAAATATATGATGAAGATACTGGATTATAAGACTAAGTACAGCACCCACCAGAGTAGAAGATCTTCTATAAAATAGTTTAGCGCCTATTAAAAGCCATACCTGCTACAATAGAGAGAATTCCCAAACCTACCATCGCCAGAGGTTGAGATTTATCTCCTTCCGCCTCTATTTTTACAGGACCTGCCTCCAACAGAATATCAGGAGTGAAAAAGCTGTAAATGCCATAGCCAATTAAAAGGAGGCCAAAAATGACCAAAACATATTTGAGGGTATTTTTCATTTAAATCATTATAAGATGTGAAAGTACTTAATTAACCTTTAAAACAGCTGCACTTTTTTAATTGGAGCTAACTCGCTAAGCCCTAAGAACATACACAGATCTGTTAAACTTTTATTAAATTTAACACGGTATTTCATCTGCTATTTTTGCATTTCGTCGATTTTTGACTTTACTTTGCCACCTGAATAATCAGAAGATAATACAAGGATCTTTTGAAATTTGCCGAATACCCTGAGTGATCCATCTCTCCCCCCAAAGGATCATTAACAGGACGGTAGAAATTTTCAGCAGTAAGAATTTTACTCCAAAATTAAAGTTAATGTTTTCTACAGCCCCCTACAGCGACTAAGTACTTCAGTACCCTAAAATTATTTGTAATATCTTTTATCTTAGTTATAATCCAATCCTGCTCTGTAGACCAGGAAGAGAAAATTTTAGATAAGCCGGATCTAGCAAAAGAATTATTAAGCGAGTCAAAAATATATAAAGGGGTTTTTGCAGTACAAGGTTCCAACACGAGAGGAACTATTGATTTAATTCTTCCTAAGAATTTTAAGGACCCCAATAAGGTCTATGATGCAGCTGTTGCCAATGTTACCTTACAAAACGGACAAATATTGGTAGTCCAGGCACAAGATATTTTGCAAAAAAGCAGCACTGCAGATTTTAAAGTACAATTTGAAAGTGAAGATATTTCCTTCATTTTTACACTGGACGAGAATAACACGCCATTATTTTCTGAAGTAATTTATAAAGATCAAATGTCTGCTATAGCAGGGGCTGAACATACAGCAGAATCTCCGGTTACTCCTATCACAGGAACTTATAAATGTACGAATTGCGAAAATCAAAATTCTTCTTTTAATGGTATTCCTCTAAACAACGAGGAAAGAACATTTAATATGTTACTTACCACAGCTGATGGACAAACCAATTTGAGTATTCAGGCTTTAGTTGGTATCTTAGTAGATACTGATGTGTTTACTAATGAAACCTGCACTACCGATGATAGATTTAATATTTGTCTTATACGCAGTGGAGAAACCTCATCATCAGAACCCCTGACCTGGACTGGAATTCACCTAAGTATCTAAAATCCCCTGAAAACGATATGGACTGCTCAGATATTTCCGGAAATTTTGAATTCTCCTCTCTTCAATTTGGTTCTATACAGGGAGAATTTAAAAGCGATTCTAAATGTGCTTAAGCAAAACCTATTATGTAAGTCCCACAGGTGACGACAAAAATACAGGAATTTCCCCCTGGATTCCTGGAAATCTATTTCCAAAGTAAATTCCATAAACCTTCAACCGGGTGATGCTGTGTTATTTGAAGGTAGCCATCAATATGACGGAAGCCTTTATTTAGATAAAAATGACGCTAATGATGCTAATAATCCCGTGAAAATTTCCTCCTACGGGACGGGAAAGGCCACAATTTCCTCTGGACTTTCAGATGGTTTAATGGCTTATAACACCGCAGGAATTGTTATAGATCACCTAATTTTCGCCGGAAACGCGACTACAACAAACAAAAATTCTGGAATTAACTTTTATAATGATTTACCTGGAGACATAAAACTTAATTCAGTAAAAATAACAAACTGTGAAATTTTTGGTTACCGGGATTCAGGTATTGTAATAGGATCCTGGAACAAAAATTCAGGATTTAATGATGTACTCATAGAAAACAATAAGGTGCACGATATATTAGATGCAGGAATTTCTTCCTATGGAGAATTTTCGGGCAGTAAAATTGGATATGCCCACTCCAATATTATAGTTAGAAGTTGCGAAGTATTTAATATTCCCGGATATAAAAAAAATCCTGAGAATAATTCCGGAAACGGCATAGTACTTTCAGATGTTCAACATTCAGTTATTGAATATTGCACGGCATATAATTCCGGAAGCGGCAACTCTTTTAGTGGTGGTGGTCCTGTAGGTATCTGGTACTGGGATGCAGATCAGGTAACCATTCAGCATAATGAAGTGTATGGAATGCAGTCGGGCTCAAATAAAGATGGCGGGGGCTTTGACCTTGACGGTGGTGTGACAAATGGTATAATGCAGTACAACTATTCTCACGACAATGAAGGTGCAGGATATCTTATTGGGCAGTTTGGCGGCGCAAGACCAATGAACAATATTACAGTTAGGTACAACATAAGTGAAAATGATGCTGCCACAAATGGAGGAAGTGTTTATTTATTTAATGGCGAAGGTATTTATAAAATGAAAAATATTATTGTGCATAACAACACTTTAGTCTTAACCATACCAGGATATGCTTAAGTGCTGCCAATATAAAATATGCCTCCTGGAAAACGTTAAATCAAAACATTAACTTCTACAACAATATTCTTGTAGCAGAAAATGGCCCGGAATTTATAGACGTGCCTGCGGGTTACGACGGAAAGTTTTTCGGTAATTTATATCATACTACCAAGGAATTTAAAATCAACTACAAAGGAAGTACTTACGATTCCCTTTCAGCTTTTCGAAATAGTGGAAACGAAATCTATCAAACACTTCCTGTGGGATATGAAGGTGATGCTTTACTAACAAATCCCGGAAATGGAGGGACCATTGGATTTGGGGGAGAACTTACTTCTCTTGAAGCATACAAACTGAATGAAGGTTCACCAGCATTAAACAATGGAGTCATACTTCCTTTTGACCCGGGAGCCTCAGATTTTTATGGAAATAAAACCGATGCTTCTTCTAGGAACATTGGGGCCCATCTTTTTAAAGGTGGTTCCTTTTAAATTTTTTATTATTTCAGACACTGAATTGTAAATTATTTACAATTAATTCTACCGGAACAAACAATTTAACCATTTAGTTAATTTTATCTTTTATTTTAATTCTCTGTTAAAATCAATTATTTTTTATTTCTTTGATATAGACTGATAAAAAGCCCCTTTTTTAAACGGGAAACCTTTTAATCCAGAAATGGCACATCTCACAAAAAAATACGATATTGACATTAATAGAAAAAAGTAAATTCTCAGCTAAAAGTGAATATATCCTCTTCGGAATTTTTGTCCTGCTGGTTACTTTCCCTTTTCTGTTTATTTCCCTCTATAATCACCCTTCCGCCGATGATTTTTGCTATTCCAGTCAATCTATTTTCCTAGGTTTTTGGCAGGCTCAATCTTTCTTTTATTTTACATGGAGTGGAAGATATTTAGCTACGGTTCTATTAACAATTTTTCCTATTGATCTAGGTTCTTTAACATTTTACCGACTCTTACCCGTTGCCTTGATTTTATCTTTTGGTTTCTCCATATACTGTTTTTTAAAAAAGCTATTCCCGGGTTTAAGTGCCAGCGATCGAAACATTTTCGGTTTAATGATCTTTTTTCTGTACTTATTTAAAGCACCCACAATTACCGAAGCTTTTTTTGGATGCCAGGCTCTATAACCTACCAGTTAGCTGCAATTTTAACACTATTCCTGTTAACCTTCATTTTACATCTTAAGGATGGGAATACTATAATTACAAAAATTTTGTATACGTTGCTAGCGGGAGTGCTTTGTATAGCTGTTGCAGGTTTAAATGAAACTTCTCTTATAATCCTGAATGTAATCCTGGTTCTATGGTTTTTAATTGATACTTACAAAAACAGGAGGGTGAATCCTTTTTTAATTTCACTGGTTGTTATTACCATAGTTGCTTCTGCTTTTTCAATATTTTCTCCTGGAAATACTGAACGAATGTTAGTTAAACCCGATAAATTTAAACCCTGGTTTTCAATTAGCTTTTCAATAAAATATGCGCTCTATGCAATTTTAAGATGGGCACCAATGACTCTTATATTAATACTACTATGGGCACCACTCTTAACCAGAATTGGTCAAAATTTAAGACAGCGATTTTCTCTTAAAAATTTTTCCTTTCTTCATATTTTCCTTTTAGGATGTTTTTTACTTTGCTTTATTTTCTTATGTTATTTTCCTTCCCTCTGGACTCAGGGAGGACCGCCTCCCGATAGAACGGTAAATGTTATTTTTCTACTCTATATATTTGGAATATTTACCCTTGCCTCCGCTATTTTGCTTTTTCTAAAAAACACAATATTTCAAAAAATTTTATTTAGTATACAGTTTAGACTTAGTGCGTGCTTTTTAGGCTTAGCTTTAATTTTTTTAACTACCAACAATGTAAGAACCGTATATAAAGACCTGTTGACTGGCACAGCAATGAAATATGATATTGAAATGGAGGAGAGATATACACTTTTAAGAAAGTGTGCTGAAGAAACTTGTGTTGTTCCAATAATAAACCATACCCCTAACACGATCTTACCTTACGATCTTGCAACTCAAACAAAAAGTGAAGAATATTATTATAATGAGTGCCTTTCTGATTATTTCGATAAACCTTTCATTATGGGCCATTATGAAGAACCTTCAAAAGAATAATGCTTACACATCTTTTCTTTCTAAGCAATAAATTTTTAAGTTCTAAATGATCCCGAAGAAATACTTAAGATGAGCTGAAGTTTTATGATGGGGGAAGAAACACTTCTGCCATCATACATCTGGTACTGCCACCTCCACAAGTTTCAATTGTATTTACGTCTGCACTCAAGATTTCACAATAGGATGTAATTTTTTTCTTTTGTTCAGAAGTAAGACTATCTTCCGCAGTCTTACTCATTACAAGATACTTTTTGCCAGCTTTACCCTTAACCTGGAGCATATTTCCGGCAAAATTATGAATCTGTTTTTCCGAAATTTTTATAATTTCCTTACCGTCGCCTTTTAGGTGCTTAAGAACATTTTTGCGTTCCCCGGAGTCGTCTATACTATCCAGGCAGATTACCGCAAACTCCTCTGCGAGGCACATCATTACATTAGTGTGGTAAATGGGTTTTCGTTTCCCGTCTACATGCTGATTGGCTGTAAAAATAACAGGGGTAAATTCCATGTCTTCACAAAACTCAATGAATAATTCTTCATCTGCTCTTGGAGATAATGAACAATAAGCTTTTTGATTTGCCCTGTCAAGGATCATACTACCCGTGCCTTCTAAAAACACATCCTGCTCCTCAGCACTCGTATAGTCTAAAACTTCATTTATTTTGAAGCCTATTTTTTCCAGTTCTTCAAAAAATTCCATTCTCCTTTCTCTCCTTCTATTAACGGCAAACATAGGATAAACTACTACTGTACCGTCTTCATGAAAAGAAACCCAGTTATTTGGAAAGATAGAATCGGGTGTATCCAGTTCAGTTTTATCATTAACTACTACCACGTTAACTCCGGCATCTTTCAGTTTTTCAACAAAAGCATCAAACTCTTTTTGAGCCTGTATATTAATTTCCTCATTTTTTAAATGAAGATCTTCCTGAAAAAAATTGTTTACAGCAGTTTCTTCGTTCATCCTAAAGCCTACTGGCCTCACCATCATGATAGTATCTGTAATTTGTTCTGCCATTATTAATCTCGTATTAAAGGTAAAGTAGAGCAACGCAAAAGCCCCTCCTGTTTTGATATTTCAGCATAGGGAACCTCCTCTACTATAATATTTTGTTCTCTCAACCATTGGTTAAGCCGCGTAAAGCCTTTTTCAGAAATCACTACATCCTCAGAAATAGAAAAAATGTTTGAATTCATATCATACATTTCATTGCGGGTTATTTCAAAAACATTTTCCCTGCCAAATAAGTTTACCAGCCAATTATAATCCTCTTCATATAAAAATCCATCTTTATAAATTATGGCTTTATCTTTTCCCACAGGTTGAAAACAACAATCTAAATGCAAAGCATTATCTTTTGCAATTGTATTAGATTTTCTAAGGCTAAAACTTTTGACACTTTTGTGAGGGAACATAAGCTGTAAAGCTTCAACTGCTGCAATGTTTGTTCTAGCGGTAATAAGATCTTTGTAATCCTTACCGTCATAGGTCCCTACAAAAATATAATTCTTATAGGGCATAATGTCCCCTCCTTCGGCGTGCGCTTCTTCGGGAAGGTATATTATTTTCTTAGGATCAAATTGATCAATGACATTACTAATAGCTTCTATTTCTTCATCCCTGTTAGGCAATATATTAGCCTTAATAAATTTGTCTTCAATTACAAATGCTATATCCCGGGTAAATATTTGGTTATAGTCTTCTATAATTTGAGGTCTAAAAACTTTGACATTATACTTTTTCAAAACTGCAGCTACCGCCTCTATTTCCCTGACCATATCCTCTTCCACGGGATACGTCCCCGCTTGAATATGCTCTGCTGATTTTGGATCGTAAGCTTCGGCCAATTCCGGAGTAGGGCCATTACTTACTGCAGTGCCCAGAACAACAGCTCTCAACCGACCAGTTTCACTGGTAATATTCAAATTTAACATAAGGACAGTTTTGAGCAAATATAAAAAAGTCGGTAGGATATAAAAGTCTTTTATCTTTTATATATAATAGGGTATTTCTGATTTTTACTTATGTAGAGAAGCACATATTTATACTTTCTCTAACAAATTAGAATACCTATCTTTTAATATCTTAGCGCATCCCTACAAACCCTGCACTCAAAATAATTTTTTCTGAAAAATCTAAATGTAATATTTATTTCAGGTTTCATTTTAATCTTTTTGAGCGCTTGCACCAATGGCAAAGCTCCGGAAGATTCTATGCCTGCAGTCTATGTCGTAGAAAGTAATTCTGGCTTTAGATTGTTTAGAAATGGAGAAGCATTTATAATTAAAGGAGCTGCTGCACACCCTAAATATATGGAAGAGTTGAAAGCCGCCGGGGCAAATACAGTTCGTATATATGACACTCTCCATTTAAAGCAAACGCTTGATAAGGCGGCAAATTTAGGACTTGCTGTAGTTTTAGATATCCCACTGCCCAGTTATTCTAAGGATCCTCAGGTTTATGAAGATGCAGAATTGTTTAAAGATTTACGGGAAAATGTTCTTTTAACGGTAATGAAATACAAAGATCATCCTTCACTACTTTATTGGAATTTGGGAAACGAAATAAAGTATCCCGAGTTTTACAAAAATTTAAATTTTTTTTCCAATTACAGGTCTCTTGTTGATGACATTCATAATGAAGACGGTGAGCACCCGGTAAGTACCACTGTAGCCGGAGCGAGCAGAAGGCGGACAAGAAGCATGATTTTAAGAGAAACAAATCTCGATTTTTATTCCTTTAATATTTTTGGAGGAATATCTACTTTCCCGGATCAATTAGGTGTCAATAAATACTTTTGGGAGGAAAAATATGTTATTTCAGAGTGGGGAATAAACGGCCCCTGGGAGAATGGTTATACTGCCTGGAAAGCTCCAATTGAAGAGACCAGCACCAAGAAAGCTGAGCAAATTAGAGAAAGATATTATAATTATCTCCTACCCCTGGAAAAAGAAGGTTCTCTTGGGAACTTAGTTTTCTACTGGGGGAAAAAGAATGAAATCACTCCGACCTGGTTTAGCTTCTTTGGAGAAAACAGTGAAAAAACCCAGGTTGTTTTTGAACTTGAAAAAATCTGGAAAAATTCTGAAGGAGTTTACCAAGGACCCAAATTAAAGTATCTTCTTCTAAACGGTAAGGGTGCCTTAGAGAATGTCATATTATTGCCCGGAATCATGGCTGAAGCAGAAGTAGTTCTAACACAGCAAGAAAATCAAGATTTAAATTATGGTTGGGAAATTCGAAAAGAATCCTGGTTTGTTGAAGACGAAAGTGTGCTTTTAGATAATTTGGAACACCAAAAAATGGAGAATAAGGTATTTTTTAAAGTTCCTAAAGAGGAAGGTGCCTATAGGCTTTATGTTTATCTCACCAACACAACCGAATATATTGCAACCGCAAATTTTCCCTTTTATGTGCTAAATACAGAAAATGGAGAATAAAATTACAACTCCTACTGTAAAGGAAAGAAGGATTATAAAGTTTATGATTCTTCTGGGAATTTTTAGCATCTTAAATTTTATATACTTTTTCTTCCAGCCGGAAAATATTGGCGATCCATTTCTTTTTACTCTGCTCACAATAACCCTTGTATACAGTATTACTAAAAAACTGTACATGTGGTACAATTATTCTAATATTTCGGTCCCTGAGTCTCCAGGCAAAACACCAAACCTGAAGGTGGATATTTTAACTACTTACTTCCCGGGAGAACCATACCAGATGACCATCACCACCCTGGAAGCTATAAACCATATTACATACCCACATACCACATATTTGTGTGATGAAGCTAATGATCCTTATTTAAAGCAATTTTGTGAGGAAAATGGTATTATTCACGTCACCAGAGATAACAGGATCAATGCCAAGGCAGGGAACATCAATAATGCCCTGGAAAAATATGCCGAAGGTGACATTTGTGTGATTCTGGATCCCGACCATATACCTGAACCAATTTTTCTTGACCCCATTCTTCCTTATTTTAATGATCCTGAAATTGCATTTGTTCAAATAGTGCAATCCTATTATAATATTAAAGAAACATTAGTCGCAAGGGGTGCAGCCGAACAAACTTTTCAGTTTTATGGCCCTATGATGATGACTCTAAATGCTTACGGTGCGGTAAATGCCATAGGTGCAAATTGTGTTTTTCGAAGAGCTGCATTAGATAGTATTGGAGGTCACGCACCGGGACTCTGTGAGGACATGCATACCGCTATGCTTTTGTACTCAAAAGGCTGGAAAGCAGTATATGTCCCCGAGGTATTAGCCCGGGGGCTTGCCCCCTCCAATCTTACCAACTTCTTTAAACAACAATTAAAGTGGTCCAGAGGTACATTTGATTTACTGGTGAAGGTTTACCCTAAAATTTTTAATAAACTAACAGGAAGACAAAAGATTCACTACGGGATTTTGCCTTTACACTATTTAGGAGGAGTAATATGCCTTATTAATTTTTTAATACCAGTAATATCCCTCTTGTTTGCTATTACACCCTGGGATGGAAATATTATAGATTTTGCACTGGTAATCTTACCTGTAGCCCTAAGCTCTCTTCTAATTCGAACCTTTATACAAAAGTGGGTTATAGAGAAAAAGGAACGCGGATTCCACCTGGTGGGAGGACTTTTATTTATAAATACCTGGTGGATCTACATTATAGGCCTACTATACACGATCATAGATAAAAAGGTACCCTACCTTCCAACACCTAAGGAAAATGAATGGAATACCAACTATCGAATTGTTATCCCTAATTTAATAGTTGCCATTGTTTCCCTATTTGCCATTTTCTATGGATTAAGTATAGATTTCACCCCCTACTCCATAGTTATGGCAGGCTTTGCTTTTTTTAATGCCTGCATAATGTTTTTCGGTATTTATTTAAGTAATAAAGTTACCAATCAAAACCGCATTTTAAGAACAAGCCTTACAAAATCAAAAATTTCCTTTTTATGGAAAGCTAAGGAAGGGATAGGTGAATTTGCAAGTTCAGCCTTTTCTATTACAAGGAAAATTGCGCTTCCACTACTACTCCTTACTCTCATTACTTCAATGAATTTAAAGAACCTTAATGATTTATATAGATGGGAAATGGTCGAGGCTCCCTATGAAAGAAAAAAATTCCCGAGAGTATCTGGGCATTTTCCACCCTCAGGAAATTAGTGGGTTATCTGATATTCAGGAAATTAATTTACTGGAAAACAAGTTCAACGTCAATTTCCATATAATTTCTTTCTACCTGGCCTGGAACCAGGAAAGCCTGACTAACTTTCCGGAGAAGTTAATGGAGGCAACCTATGAGAAAAACGCTATCCCGATGATAACCTGGGAACCCTGGGTTTCAGAATTACAGGTTGATGATACTATTCCGGCTCTAAAAGAAAAGCTAGGGTTTGAAATTTATTGCTGAAGGATACTTTGATGTCTACATAAAAGAATTTATTAAGAAACTGGGTAGTTATAACAGACCTGTTTTTTTACGCTTTGCTCATGAGTTTGACAATCCCCAATATCCCTGGTCTTCTACGGGAGAAAATACTCCTGAAGATTTTAAAGCAGCATGGAGACATTTAACTTCAATCATAGCAGCAGAAGGGGCAGATAAAATTGTAATGGTCTGGAATCCCTGGAAGGCTGAATCTATAGTAGATTATTATCCGGGAGATGAATACGTAGACTGGATTGGTCTAACTGCACTTCATTATGGACCCCTCAATGATGACCACTTATATTATTCCTTTGAGAGTTTATATGAACCCTTCCGGCAGGAGATACTTAATCTTACAAATAAACCAGTAATGCTGGCAGAATTTGGAGCTTTAAATATGGATGGGACCCAGGATAAATGGATTCAGGAGGCAATTGAAAGTATAAATAATAAATTTCCTGAAGTTTCGGGTATCGTTTTATTTAATAGCGCTTTTGACCAAAATATACCTCAAACAAATTATAACCTGAAATTTTTAGACTGGACCTCTAATTCTCTGTCTTTTATCCAGGAAAATTTTAGTGCTAAATCCTTAAGCACCTACACGACCTTAAACGAGATTACCAGCACAAACTCCTTAAAAAATCCTCTTACACGACATAACATAAGAGGTGTACATTACAAAAAAGGAAAAAACTGGAAAGATAATTACTATGCACTTACGAGGAATGTTCTTAAAAGAGATTTTACTTTAATGAAAGAAGCCGGAATTAATACAATTCACTACACTAAGCAGTAATATTTACGATTATAATTTAATCAATCACGCCTCTAATTTTAATTTAAATATTATTTATGAATTTGCCTTTGACAAAGGAATTGATTTTAGAAATAGTGAGGAAACCGCAGATATAAGTGAAGACATTCTAACAAAGGTGAAGAACCTGGAGGATGAAAAAAACATCATTGCCTATTCCTTCAAATATGACCTACAGTTCCTTTACACCAAACCGGGATTATTCGATCAGCAAATTGCCTATCTCACCTGGCTCCAAAAATTGATTTCAGAAATAAAAAGTCTGGATGATTCCAGGTCAATCGTTCTGGAACTATTTCTTAACGATAACACGAGGACCACTATACAATTACTTAATAAGACTCTTCCCATTGATTCCTACGGACTTATTATTAATAATACTTCAAGGCTTGAGGAGGTACTAAACTTTGCAAAAGAGGAAGATATTTCAGTTTATATAAGTCAGTTAGATTCAGAAATTTATCTTGCCAACAAGCAACTGGACACCTTAGATCTACTACTGAAAAACTGGCAAAACGAAAGAAGTAGCAGCCATTTAAGCTTTGATGGTCTATTAGACTTCAACGGAAATAAAAAACTTATTTTGGCGGACATAGAAACCCGGTGGGGAGGAAAATCAAACAAAATGGATGAATTTCAGGCTTCCATTTTAAAACCTGCGGTTCCACTTTATCCGGGATCTTCCAATGTTTATAATGCAGTAATTCTTGAAGACAACGCATGGAAATTAGCTTCAGAAAATAATACAGAATTAAAATTTATGTGGAGCCTTATAAAAAATGATACTTACGGGAATGCTCTTGCAATTAAAGAACTTGAGGAAGGTCCACAAATATCTATAGAAATTCCAGAGCAGTACGAAAATTATGAGTTATTACTTACGGTGAAAAAAAATGGTTATACCACCAGCAGTAAAACATCACTTCATACTCCCTGGAAAAATAACTGCAAAAAAAAAGCTCCATTAAAATGAAGCTTTTTTTTTGCAGTTATTTTATCGTTTTTCAACGGGTTTAAAATCCCGAAGATTTTCACCTATGTAAACCTGTCTGGGCCTCCCTATTGGTTCTCCTCCTAATCTCATTTCCCTCCATTGAGCTATCCAACCCGGCAACCTTCCTACTGCAAACATAACAGTAAACATTTCTGTTGGGATGCCCATCGCTCTATAGATAATTCCTGAATAAAAATCGACATTAGGGTATAGCTTGCGTTGCACGAAGTACTCGTCTTCTAACGCAGCTTTTTCCAAAGATTTAGCTATTTCTAATATGGGGTCATTTACTCCAAGATCTGAGAGAACTTCGTCTGCCGCTTTTTTAATAATCTTGGCACGTGGATCAAAATTCTTATACACTCTGTGACCAAAGCCCATAAGCCTAAATGGATCTTCCTTGTCTTTAGCTTTATCTATAAATTTTGACGTATCCCCTCCATCAGCTTTTATTTCTTCTAACATCTCAATTACCGCCTGATTTGCACCCCCATGTAATGGACCCCAGAGAGCAGATACTCCTGCGGAAATAGAAGCAAATAAACTGGCGTGAGAAGAACCCACAATTCTTACTGTTGATGTAGAGCAATTTTGTTCGTGATCTGCATGAAGGATAAGCAATTTATCCATAGCGTCAACCACCGTTTTATTGAATTTATACTCCTCACCGGGCTTCTGGAACATCATTTTAAGTAAACTCTCTACATAACCCACTGAGTTGTCTCTATTCTCAAGCGGAAGGTCACTTGTGCGACGTAAGGTCCAGGCAGCAAGGGTAGGAAACTTAGCCAAAAGCTTGACAATTGCCTTGTACATATCTTCTTCTGAACTAACGTTAACAGATTTGGGATTGAAGGCAATTAGTGCACTTGTAAGAGAGGAAAGCATGCCCATTGGATGAGCTGTAGAAGGAAATCCATTAATAACCTTCTTCATGTCCTCATTAACTTCACTTTGGTTCTTTATGTCTTCTTTAAAATTATCAAGTTGCTCCGCATTTGGAAGTTCACCAAAAATTAGAAGATAAACTACTTCGAGAAAATCTGCCTTTTCAGCAAGATCTTCAATACTATAACCCCTATATCTTAAAATACCCTTCTCTCCATCTAAAAAAGTAATTGCACTCTCGCAACTTCCTGTATTTTTAAATCCCGGATCCAGCGTGATCGCACTAGGTTTTACTTCTAAGGCTTTTAATATCAATGGCAACTTCATTTTCACTTCCAATGGTTACCGGGAACTCGTATTTCTTCCCCTCTATCTCTAACGTAGCAACTTTTGACATATATGTTTATCTTTTTTCAGATTATATTTAAGGAATGCTAAAATACAAAATAATAAGGAAAATTGTAGCCAATATAGATAGGTAATTTCACGTTTTCGCAGCAACAGAAGCCAATTACACAAAATTTTTTAAACAAAAAATCCTCCCAATTTATTTGGAAGGATTTGTACATTAATTCTCAATTATTTTTAGATTTTAAAGGCTTTTTTCTGCGGATAAAAAGCAACACTCTCCAATTCCTCTTCGATACGCAAAAGTTGATTATATTTTGCCATCCTGTCACTTCTGGAAGCAGAACCTGTTTTAATTTGTCCTGTGTTTAATGCTACTGCAAGATCGGCGATCGTATTGTCTTCAGTTTCACCTGAACGGTGCGACATAACACACGTGTACCCGGCATTTTTAGCCATGTTTACTGCAGCAATAGTCTCGGTTAAAGTCCCAATTTGATTGACTTTGATAAGAATTGAATTTGCAATTCCTTCCTTAATTCCTCTTGATAATCTTTCAACGTTGGTAACAAACAAGTCATCGCCTACTAACTGAACCTTATCTCCCACTTTATCTGTCAAAGCTTTCCAGCCTTCCCAGTCATTTTCATCCATACCATCTTCAATAGAGATAATTGGATATTTTGAAGCCAGTTCAGCTAAATATTCAGCTTGTTCCTGGCTACTTCTTACTTTTCCACTCTCACCCTCAAATTTGGTGTAGTCATATTTTCCGTTCACATAAAATTCCGCAGCAGCACAATCCAAAGCAATCATTACTTCATCTCCACCTTTATAACCCGCTTTTTCTATAGCAAGTAGAATTGTATCTAATGCATCTTCAGTACCATCAAGGGTTGGTGCAAAACCTCCTTCATCACCAACTGCTGTACTTAACCCTCTATCGTGCAGAACTTTCTTTAAGTTATGAAAGATCTCTGTACCCATTTGAAGTGCCTTTGAAAAACTTTCAGCTTTAACAGGCATAACCATGAACTCCTGGAAAGCAATAGGGGCATCACTGTGAGACCCTCCATTTATAATATTCATCATAGGCACGGGAAGTGTATTGGCACTTACTCCTCCTATATATCTATACAAAGGCATATTTAGTTCATTCGCAGCAGCTTTTGCTACTGCCAGGGAAACGCCAAGGATAGCATTAGCTCCAAGTTTGGCTTTATTGGGTGTGCCGTCAAGCTCTATCATAACCTGATCAATTAAATTTTGATCGAAGACAGAGTAGCCTAAAAGTTCTTCAGCAATATCATTATTCACATTTTCAACAGCTTTGGAGACACCTTTGCCCATAAATTCTTTACCACCGTCCCGCAGTTCAACTGCTTCATGTTCACCCGTAGAAGCTCCTGAAGGAACAGCAGCTCTTCCCAAAGTTCCATTCTCGGTTAAAACATCAACCTCTACTGTTGGATTACCTCTTGAATCAAAAATTTGCCTCGCGTGAATATTAATTATTGTACTCATATACTTTTTTTGTTGATTAATTAATGCAGCCCTAAGATACAAATAGAACTACTAATTTGCGAGGAAAACAGAGGTAATAACCTACAAATTTAACAATAACGTTTTCGTTCACTCAAAAATCAAATCATCACGATGACTTATACATCAAATAAAAAATGCCGGAGAAAAGTTCCGGCATCCTATATATCTTCAAGAACGGCTTTATGCTTTCACAGTTTTCATTCGTTCTATAAATTCATCAAATAAATAGTGAGCATCATTAGGCCCGGGACTTGCTTCGGGATGATATTGAACCGAAAACACATTTTTAGATTTCATTTGTAAACCTCCAATAGTGTTGTCGTTTATACTTATGTGGGTAATCTCAACATCAGGATGAGCTTCTGTTTCTTCTCTATCTACGGAAAACCCATGATTCTGAGAGGTTATTTCGCCATTCCCGGTCTTTATATTTAAAACAGGATGATTAATTCCTCGGTGACCGTGATGCATCTTATAGGTGGAAATTCCATTTGCAAGGGCAATAATCTGGTGGCCAAGACATATCCCGAACAACGGATGATCATTGGCGATAATATCCTTAGCGAGAGCTATAGCCTTATCCATTGGTTGAGGATCCCCTGGACCATTTGCAATAAAATATCCATCGGGTTGCCAGTGTTGCATTTCTTCCAGCGTACTATCGTAAGGAAAAACTTTTATGTATACGTCTCTTTTTGCAAGATTTCTAAGGATTCCTTTTTTGATCCCCACATCCAGCGCCGCCACTTTATAAGTGGCATTTTCATCACCAAAAAAGTAGGGTTCTTTTGTTGAAACCTTGGATGCAAGTTCCAATCCTTTCATGTCCGGCACTTCAGCCAATTGCGCTTTTAAAGCCTCAATATCATCTACCTGTGTAGAGATGATGGCATTCATTGCCCCATTTTCGCGGATATATGCAACTAAAGCCCTCGTATCAACATCGGAAATAGCAAAAAGATTACTGTCTTCAAGGAAATCCAACAAGGACCCATCGGCAGAAGGACGGGAATGATTGTAACTGAAATTTTTGCAAATAAGTCCGGCGATTTTTGCTTTGCTGGATTCGCTCTCTTCATTGTGGACACCATAGTTACCTATGTGCGCATTTGTAGTAACCATAAGTTGCCCGTAATAAGAAGGATCTGTAAAGATTTCCTGGTAACTTAAGTCATACCCGTATTAAAACATACTTCCCCCACAGCACTACCTTCTTTATTCCCTACGGCCTTTCCGTGAAAAATTGTACCGTCCTGCAAAAGAATAAGTGCTTTTTTTCTATTCTGGTATTTCATATCCTTTCTAAAATTTCAGCGATCCTCAAAAAGATCAATTTTTAATTTGTTGCAAAATTACTTAAAATAGTTTAGTTTTCAACCTTTCGACCAGTTCTACCAGTAAGCCGTTCTGGTTCAACAAAAAAGGGATAAACCACTATGGCTTATCCCTTTTAAAATTATCAATCAAAAAGCGTCATTTCTATTCGTCTTTTTTGTCTTCTTTAGCTTCTGATTTAGCTTCAGTATTTTCTGCTTCAGATTTTGACTCATCTTGCGGTGCAGAAGCAGCATCAGTAGTGGCTTTTTTACCTCTACCAGCTCTACGAGTAGATTTCTTCTTCTCTGGCTTTGTAGTGTTATAAATTTCGTTATAATCTACGAGCTCGATAAGTGCCATATCTGCATTATCTCCAAGACGGTTACCTAATTTGATAATCCTGGTATATCCTCCCGGACGGTCTCCAACTTTAGGAGCTACATCTCTAAATAATTCCGCTACAGAATCTTTACTTCGAAGTTTAGTGAAAACCAATCTTCGGTTATGTGTAGTATCTTCTTTAGACTTTGTTACCAAAGGCTCTACAAACTGCTTCAAAGCTTTTGCTTTAGCCACAGTAGTGTTTATTCTTTTATGCTCAATTAGGGAACACGCCATATTTGCCAACATTGACTTACGGTGTGCAGTTTTTCTACCTAAGTGATTTATTTTTTTTCCGTGTCTCATTTTTGTAAGATGTTAGATATTAGATTTTAGATTTTAGACTACGCTTCATTGCCTCACGTCTTAGATCTAAAATCTCATGTCTAAGTATTAGTCTTTGTCCAATTTATATTTTGACAGATCCATACCAAAGTTTAAACCTTTGTTGTTTACAAGCTCTTCAAGCTCTGTCAAAGATTTTTTACCAAAGTTTCGGAACTTCATCAAGTCGTTCTTATTGTAGGATACTAAATCTCCCAAAGTATCTACTTCGGCAGCCTTTAAGCAGTTTAGTGCTCTTACAGAAAGATCCATATCTACTAACTTTGTCTTTAGCAACTGTCTCATGTGAAGAGATTCTTCATCATAAGTTTCAGTCTGTGCTATTTCATCGGCCTCAAGAGTTATTCTCTCATCAGAGAACAACATAAAGTGGTGAATCAAAGTTTTTGCAGCTTCAGTTAAAGCCTCTTTAGGGTGAATAGATCCATCGCTTATAATTTCAAAAACCAGTTTTTCATAATCTGTTTTTTGTTCTACACGATAGTTCTCAATGCTATATTTCACATTCTTAATCGGAGTGTAAACCGAATCAGTAAAAATAGTACCTAAAGGTGCGTTAGCTTTTTTGTTTTCTTCTGCGGGAACATATCCTCTACCTTTTTCAACAGTAAGCTCCATATTAAAGCTCACTTTTTTATCAAGGTTACAAATTACAAGATCAGGGTTTAAGATTTGAAAACCTGAAATGAATTTTTGGAAATGTCCTGCTGTAAGCTGATCCTGACCAGAAACAGAAATGGTAACGGCTTCGTTGTCTATTTCATCAATCTGCCTTTTAAACCTCACTTGTTTAAGGTTTAATATTATTTCTGTAACATCTTCTACCACGCCAGGGATAGTAGAGAACTCGTGATCAACACCTTCAATGCGAACTGAGGTAATTGCGAATCCTTCTAATGATGATAACAGTACTCTTCTTAAAGCGTTACCAACGGTTAATCCATAACCTGGTTCCAAAGGGCGAAATTCAAATTTCCCTTCGAAATCGGTGGAATCAATCATTATAACTTTATCGGGCTTCTGAAAATTTAGTATTGCCATATTACGACTTCTGTGAATTATTACTTCGAATATAATTCGACGATGAATTGTTCATTTATGTTTTCCGGAATTTGAACTCTACCAGGTACAGAAACAAAAGTTCCTTGTTTAGTATCGTTGTTCCAGGTAATCCATTCGTAAGTAGCACTTGAATTAGAAAGTGAACTTTGGATTGCGTCCAAAGATTTAGACTTCTCTCTAACTGCAACTACATCACCAGGATTTAATTGGTATGAAGGAATGTTTACAATCTCTCCATTAACTGTAATATGCCTGTGTGAAACCAATTGTCTTGCTCCACGACGAGAAGGGGAAATTCCCATTCTATATACTACATTGTCAAGTCTAGATTCACATAATTGTAAAAGCACCTCACCTGTAATTCCATTAGCACGTGTTGCTTTTTCAAACATATTTCTGAATTGGCGCTCCAATACACCATAAGTATATTTAGCTTTTTGCTTTTCCATTAACTGGATAGCGTATTCAGATTTTTTACCTCTTCTACGGTTGTTACCGTGTTGCCCCGGAGGGTAATTTCTCTTTTCAAAAGACTTATCGTCTCCGAAAATAGCTTCACCAAATTTTCGAGCTATTTTAGTCTTTGGACCAGTATATCTTGCCATTTAAAATTGATTATTAAGAAAGCGATCAGGAATTAAGGTCACTGTCCTTCGCAGATCGTTTTGCTTTCTTTGTTTATACTTATTAATTAATTAAACTCTACGTCTTTTTGGAGGACGACATCCATTATGTGGTAGTGGAGTAACATCAACAATTTCTGTTACTTCAATCCCAGCATTATGAATAGATCTTATTGCAGATTCCCTTCCGTTCCCAGGCCCTTTAACATACACCTTTACCTTACGTAAACCTGCTTCGTGTGCAACTTTAGATGCATCCTCAGCAGCTAACTGCGCAGCGTAGGGAGTGTTTTTCTTAGATCCTCTAAAGCCCATTTTACAAGCAGAAGACCAGGAAATTAAATCACCCTTCTTGTTTGTTAAAGAAATAATTATATTATTGAAAGAAGCAGTAACATGCGCTTCTCCATTAGACTCAACGATTACTTTACGTTTCTTTTGAGCGGTTTTTGCTTTTGCCATACTACTTATTATTTAGTCGCTTTCTTCTTGTTAGCAACTGTTTTTCTTCTTCCTTTACGTGTTCTGGAATTGTTCTTAGTACGTTGACCTCTTAAAGGAAGACCGGAACGGTGGCGAATACCACGGTAAGATCCAATGTCCATAAGACGTTTAATACTCATTTGTACTTCTGAACGTAATTCACCTTCAATTTTGAAAGCTCCAACTGCATCACGAATTCGGCCGATTTCATCATCGTCCCAATCTGAAACTTTCTTGCTCTCATCTACATTGGAATCTTTCAGGATCTGTTGCGCCCTGCTTTTGCCAATTCCGAAGATATAGGTTAATGCTATAACTCCTCGTTTTTGTTTTGGTATATCAACACCTGCAATTCTAGCCATAACTTATCCTTGTCTTTGTTTGAATTTAGGATTCTTTTTGTTTATCACGTAAAGTCTGCCTTTTCTACGCACAATTTTGCACTCGGCACTTCTTTTTTTAACTGATGCTCTAACTTTCATCTTAATTAGTATCTGTAAGTTATTCGAGCCTTAGATAGATCATAAGGACTCATTTCTAATTTTACTTTGTCTCCGGGTAATAATTTAATATAGTGCATACGCATCTTTCCCGAAATATGAGCGGTCACCACATGACCATTCTCAAGTTCTACACGAAACATAGCATTTGATAATGCTTCAATTATCGTTCCGTCCTGCTCTATTGCTGATTGTTTTGCCATAGTTATGCTACTGCTTTTCTATTTTTTCCGGTTTTCATCAAACCATCATAATGCCTGTTCAACAAATAAGAATTGACCTGTTGCATAGTATCAATCGCAACCCCTACCATAATTAATAGGGAAGTACCTCCAAAGAACAACGCCCATCCTGCCTGTACACCCAGCAGTTGAACTACTATAGCAGGGAACACTGCTATAAGAGCAAGGAAAATTGAACCCGGAAGGGTAATTTGTGACATGATCCTGTCCAGATATTCAGAAGTTTCTGAACCTGGGCGAATACCGGGAATAAACCCGCCACTTCGCTTAAGATCATCTGCCATTTTGTTAGTTGGTACTGTAATCGCTGTATAGAAATATGTAAATACAATAATTAATAAAGCAAAAACAAGGTTATACCAAAATCCAAATATATCACTAAACGCAGCTGCAATTCCCTGCGAAGTCTCCCCATCAGAAAGACCTGCAACGGCAGCTAAGTATAAACATTATCGCCTGGGCAAATATGATTGGCATTACACCAGATGCATTTAATTTAAGAGGTATATACTGTCTTGAACCAAACACATTCTTTTCATAACCACCAGAAGCCGTTCTTCGGGCATACTGTACAGGTATTTGACGTACTGCCATAACTAACATTACAGATGCAAGAATAATAGCAAACCAAATTACCAATTCAATTAAGATCAGGATTAAACCACCATTTGATTCAAATACCCTGGAAATATATTCCTGAATAAAGGCTTGTGGCAAAGTGGCAATAATACCCACCATAATCAATAAAGAGATACCATTTCCAATACCTTTATCGGTAATCTTTTCACCCAACCACATTGCAAATATTGTCCCTGTAGTTAAAATAATTACTGAAGAGGCAACAAATGTAACGGTATCACCTAACATAAAAGCGCTAGGAGGCAAAGTAGCAAACAGGTTATAAATATATCCCGGTCCCTGTACCAGAGTAATGGCAATAGTCAACCAGCGTGTTATTTGATTGATCTTTCTTCTTCCACTCTCTCCTTCTTTTTGTAGCTTCTGCAAATAAGGAACTGCTATCCCCATTAATTGCACTACAATAGAAGCAGAAATATAGGGCATAATACCCAACGCAAAAACCGAGGCGTTAGAAAACGCACCTCCGGTAAAAGCATTAAGAAGACCTAGAAGACCTCCATCTGTTTGATTAGCTAAATTTGCAAGCTGTGAGGCATCAACTCCGGGCAATACTACCTGCGCACCAAAACGGTACACCAATAGAAGTCCCAAAGTAACCAGGATGCGGTTCTTTAGCTCCTCAATTTTCCAGATATTCTTAATAGTATTGATAAATTTCATCGTTTATCTATTATAAAGTAACAACTTCACCTCCGGCTGCTTCAATAGCTTCCTTTGCTGAGGCAGTAAATTTATGAACAGATATTTTCAACTTTGCTTTCAATTCTCCTCTACCTAATATCTTTACCAGCTCATTTTTGTTAGCCAGACCATTTTCAACCAATACTTTCATATCTACAGTATCAGTAATCCTGCCTTCGTCTACAAGAGACTGAAGCGTATCCAGATTAATACCCTGATATTGTTTACGGTTGATGTTGTTAAAGCCAAACTTAGGCACCCTACGTTGAAGTGGCATTTGACCACCTTCAAATCCAATTTTCTTAGAGTAACCAGAACGGGATTTTGCCCCTTTGTGTCCACGGGTAGAAGTTCCACCTTTTCCAGATCCTTCTCCCCTACCTACACGCTTACTGTTACTTTGAACTGAACCCTTCGCAGGTTTTAAGTTACTTAAATCCATGTGCTATATTATTTGGTCTCCTCTACAGAGACTAAGTGTTTAACTTTGTTTACCATTCCAAGTACATTGGGCGTATTCTCGTGCTCAACAACCTGGTTCATTTTCCTAAGACCAAGGGCCTCTAAATTAAGCTTTTGATTTTTAGGACGCTTTATAGCGCTCTTAACCAATGTAACTTTTATTTTTCCCATCTTATCCTGTATTATCCTTTAAAAACTTTGTCCAGTGTTACACCACGTTGTTTAGCTACAGTTTGTGCACTTCTCAATTGAAGTAAAGCATCAAAAGTTGCCTTTACAACGTTATGTGGATTTGAAGATCCCTGGTTCTTAGAAAGTACATCATGCACTCCTACAGACTCCAGTACGGCACGAATTGCACCACTAAGCAATAATACCTGTACCTGTTGCTGCAGGTAACAATAATACTCTGGCTCCACCGTATTTACCTTTTTGCTCGTGAGGAAGTGTTCCTTTATTTAAAGGAATTCTAACTAAATTCTTTTTTGCATCTTCAACAGCTTTTGCTATCGCATCTGCAACTTCTTTAGATTTACCTAGTCCCTGGCCAACAACACCGTTTTCATCCCCTACAACAACAATTGCAGAAAAACCGAATGCTCTACCACCTTTTGTAACTTTTGTAACACGTTGTACACCAACCAGACGATCCTTCAATTCAAGACCTACCTAGTTTTACAAGTTCTACATTTTTATAATCTTGATACATATCTTATTTAGAATTTTAGTCCTCCTTCACGGGCACCATCTGCCAATGATTTAACTCTTCCGTGATATAAATACCCACCTCTGTCAAAAGAAATAGTTTCTATTCCGGCTTGTTTTGCTTTTTCAGCAAGAGCTTTACCAACCAGTGCAGCTTTTTCAATTTTGCTACCTTCGGCTGATGTTACATCTTTATCTCTTGAAGAAGCTGCTACCAAAGTTTTTCCCTCAACATCGTCAACTATCTGAGCATAAATTTCTTTATTGCTTCGGAAAACTGCCAATCTTGGTCTACTTTGAGTACCAGTAATATCCTTACGGATTCTCTTCTTTATCTTATTTCGTCTATCTGTCTTTGAAACTGCCATATCTAAATTCTATTAAGCTGATTTACCTGCTTTTCTTCTTAATTGCTCTCCAACGAACTTAATTCCTTTTCCTTTGTAAGGCTCTGGAGCACGGAAGGAACGAATTTTAGATGCTACCTGGCCAACAAGTTGCTTGTCGTAAGAAGTCAATTTCACGATAGGATTTTTTCCTTTATCTGAAACTGTTTCTACTGTAACTTCCGGCGCTAGTTCAAAAACAATATTGTGAGAATATCCTATAGCCAGATCTAATTTGTTTCCCTGGTTTGATGCACGATAACCTACACCTACTAATTCCAGCTGTTTTGTCCAGCCTTTAGACACTCCCTCGATCATATTATTCACTAATGCACGATATAACCCGTGTTTAGCTTTTTGGTCCTTCTTATCAGAAAATCGCTCAAAAGTAATAATTCCATCTTCAATTTTAATGTCGATGTCACTAAATTCCTGAGTTAATTCTCCTAATTTTCCTTTTACAGTCACCATTCCATCCTTTACGTCAACTGTGACGCCTTCTGGAATCGTGATTGGATTTTTACCTATTCTTGACATTTCTTAAGTCTTTATGTATTAGTAAACGTAGCATAAAACCTCACCACCAACTTTCTCTGCTCTGGCTTGCTTTCCTGTCATTACTCCGTGAGAAGTAGAAACGATAGCCACACCAAGACCGTTCAAAATACGAGGTAGTTCATTAGCACTTAAGCATACTTTCGCAAACCAGGTTTACTTATTCGTTGGATTTTCTTTATTACAGCTCCTTAGTAAGTTTATCATACTTAAGAGCTATTTTGATAGTACCCTGAGCGGTATTGTCTTCAAATTTGTAGCTAAGAATATATCCCTGATCGAATAATATTTTTGTGATCTCCTTTTTAACATTAGAAGCAGGTATTTCAACCACTCTGTGGTTTGCAGCCACCGCATTTCTAATTCTTGTTAAATAATCTGCAATAGGATCTGTAGTCATTTGTTTTTATTTGCGGAAGTGGTTTTTCATCATTTTGAAACCTTCCTCCTGTTAAATCTTAATTACCAACTAGCTTTCTTAATACCAGGTATTAAACCCTGATTAGCCATTTCCCTGAATGTTACACGGGAAAGACCAAATTGTCTCATATATCCTCGTGGTCTACGGTTAACTTACAACGATTGTGTAAACGTACTGGAGAAGAATTCTTTGGAAGTTTTTGTAAAGCTTCATAGTCGCCAGCCTCCTTAAGAGCCTTACGCTTCTCAGCATATTTTTTTACTAACTCCTGCCTCTTCACCTCACGGGCTTTCATTGATTCTTTAGCCATAATTAATTCTTTTTAAATGGTAAACCTAGTTCCGTTAATAATGATTTCGCTTCCTTATCTGTACTTGCAGTAGTAACGAAGGTAATATCCATACCATTAATTCTATTTACCTTATCGATATCGATCTCAGGAAATATAATTTGTTCGGTAACACCTAAATTGTAATTACCTCTACCGTCAAATCCGGTTGCTTTAATACCATTAAAATCACGAACCCTTGGAAGAGCTGATGTAATTAAACGGTCAAGGAACTCATACATTCTTTCTCCGCGTAAAGTAACTTTTGCCCCAATAGGCATCCCTTTACGAAGTTTAAAAGACGCAACATCCTTTTTAGAAATGGTGGATACGGCTTTTTGACCAGTGATAGCAGTTAATTCATCTACTGCATGATCAATAAGTTTCTTGTCTGCAACAGCGGCTCCAACACCACGGCTCAAAACTATTTTTTCAAGTTTTGGCACCTGCATTACATTGGAGTAACTGAATTCTTCTGTAAGAGCAGAGATCACTCTCTCTTTATACTCTTGTTTAAGTCTTGGTACGTATGCCATAACTAAATTACTTCATTGGATTTTTTGGAAAATCTCACTTTCTTACCGTCTTCAGTTTTATAACCTACACGGGTAGAATCACCTTTTTTATCTACAAGAGATAAATTAGAAATGTGAATTGGAGCTTCCTTTTTTACTATACCTCCCTGAGGATTAGATGCACTGGGTTTCTCATGTTTAGAAACTGTATTTACACCTTCCACAATTGCTTTATTCTTATCACGAAGAATCTTTTGAACTTTCCCTTCCTGACCTTTGTGATCACTTAAGCCATAACTCTTACAGTATCTCCGGTTTTTATTTTAAGCTTTGTCATCATTTTAATGTATTAAAGCACTTCTGGTGCTAATGATACAATCTTCATGAATTGCTTATCACGAAGTTCTCTGGCCACTGGTCCAAATACACGGGTACCGCGCATTTCACCAGCCGGATTCAAAAGAACACAAGCATTGTCATCAAAACGGATATACGATCCGTCTGGTCGACGTACTTCTTTTTTGGTACGAACTACGACTGCTGTAGAAACTGCACCCTTCTTAATGTTTCCATTGGGTGTAGCTTCTTTTACACTGACAACTATTTTGTCCCCAACAGAAGCGTATCTCCTATTTGTACCGCCCAATACTCTAATAGCCAAAACTTCTTTGGCTCCGGTATTGTCTGCTACTCTTAATCTAGACTCTTGTTGTACCATTATTTTGCTCTTTCAATTATTTCTACTAATCTCCAACATTTAGATTTACTCAATGGACGAGTCTCCATTATTTTTACTGTATCTCCAATGTTGCAGTCATTTGTCTCGTCGTGTGCCACATATTTCTTCGTTTTTAATACGAATTTTCCATACATGGGGTGCTTTACCTTTTTAACTTCAGAAACTACAATAGATTTCTGCATTTTGTTACTGGTTACTACACCTATACGTTCTTTTCTTAAATTTCTTTTTTCCATCTTTCAGCAGAATAACACTTATTGTTGTTCTCTTTTGTTTAACTCTGTAGCAAGTCTCGCTATAGATCTTCTTACGGCTCTAAGCTGTATTGGGTTCTCTAATGGCGATACTGCGTGAGCCATTTTTAAATCTGCGTATGCTTTCCTGGTCTCACCAAGTTTTTCCTGCAATTCTGCTACAGATAATTCTCTTACTTCTGATTGTTTCATAACTTCTCTAATTAAGCTTGATAATCTCTAGCTACAATAAACTTAGTTTTAACCGGAAGCTTCTGGGCTGCAAGACGTAATGCCTCTTTTGCAACATCATAAGGAACTCCTCCTATTTCAAAAAGGATCCTTCCCGGTTTTACAACTGCTGCCCAATATTCCACGGCACCTTTACCTTTACCCATACGTACTTCAAGAGGCTTTTTTGTAATAGGCTTATCTGGAAATATTTTAATCCATAATGAACCTTCCCTCTTCATATAACGGGTAGCAGCAATACGTGCGGCTTCTATTTGACGTGCAGTAAGGAATTCCGAGTCCAAAGATTTGATCCCGAAGGTACCGTTTGAAAGTCTGTGTCCTCTTTGAGAAACACCTTTCATACGGCCTTTTTGCATCTTGCGATATTTTGTTCTTTTAGGCTGTAACATTTTTCTTTACTTTAAAAAATTACTTTCTACGACGTGCTTTGTTATTTCCACCTCGTGCTGGTCTATCAGATTTTGCCGCTCCTCCTTGCTTCTTGGCCATACCAACAAGCGGGGAAAGCTCTCTCTTACCATAAACCTCACCTTTCATGATCCACACTTTAACACCAAGTCTACCATAAGTAGTATGGGCCTCAACTAAAGCATAATCAATATCGGCTCTAAAAGTTGACAAGGGAATTCTTCCATCTTTGTAACCTTCAGAACGAGCCATTTCTGCCCCATTCAACCTTCCTGAAATCTGAATTTTTATTCCTTCAGCATTCATCCTCATTGCAGCCGCAATAGCCATCTTTATTGCACGACGGTAAGAGATACGATTCTCTATTTGTCTTGCAACACTGCTAGCTACCAGGTGAGCATCAAGTTCAGGTCTTTTAATTTCAAAGATGTTGATTTGAACTTCCTTATCGGTAATTTTTTTAAGCTCTTCTTTTAACTTATCTACCTCCTGTCCACCTTTCCCAATAATGATACCGGGACGGGCAGTGGTGATAGTAACGGTTATAAGTTTAAGGGTACGCTCAATAATTACCCTGGATACACTCGCTTTAGATAAACGAGCATGGATGTATTTTCTAATCTTATCGTCTTCGGCAAGTTTATCACCGTAGTCATTTCCTCCGTACCAGTTGGACTCCCATCCTCTAATGATACCAAGGCGATTCCCGATTGGATTTGTTTTCTGTCCCATACTCTTACTTAGCTTTGTGTATTATTGTTTGCTCCTAAAACCAATGTAACGTGGTTGGAACGTTTTCTTATTCTGTGTGCGCGACCCTGTGGTGCAGGACGCAATCTCTTTAACATGCTACCTCCGTCTACACGGATCTCACTAACAAACAATTCAGCATCTTCGATACTGGCATCTTCATTCTTAGCCTGCCAGTTTGCAATTGCAGAAAGCAATAACTTTTCCAATTTGCGTGAAGCATCTTTAGAGCTAAATTTCAATATATGAAGCGCTCTTTCTACTTTTTCACCACGAACTAAATCTGCAACTAAGCGCATTTTTCTTGGCGAAGTAGGGCAGTTATTCAGTTTTGCAAAAGCTATTTGTTTTTTAGCTTCTTTTGTTTGCTCTGCTTTTTCTCTTTTACGAACTCCCATAGCTTCAATTATCTTTTACCTTTATTTTTTGCACCTGCGTGACCTCTAAAAGATCTTGTAGGTGAAAATTCTCCTAACTTGTGACCTACCATGTTCTCTGTAATATAAACAGGTACGAATTGTTTCCCGTTGTGCACAGCAATAGTTTGCCCCACAAAATCCGGAGTGATCATAGAAGCCCTTGACCAGGTCTTAATAACCGCTTTTTTTCCAGATTCAACGTTATCGGAAATCTTCTTGTCTAATTTATAATGAACGAAAGGTCCTTTTTTTAATGAACGTGCCATATCTTATTATTTCTTTCTACGTTCTACAATATATTTATTACTCGCTTTCGTCTTAGATCTGGTTCTGAAACCTTTTGCAGGTAAACCTTTTCTTGAACGTGGGTGACCTCCAGAAGCTCTACCTTCACCACCACCCATTGGGTGATCGACAGGGTTCATAGCTACCTAAGTCTTGTTCTTGGTCTTCTACCCAACCATCTGCTTCTACCTGCTTTACCAGATACAATAAGCTGGTGGTCACTGTTGGAAACAGCTCCAATAGTAGCTATACAGGTAACAAGAATTCTTCTTATTTCACCTGAAGGCAATTTAACTGTAGCGTATTTACCTTCTCTTGCCACTAATTGAGCAAATGCTCCCGCACTACGAGCCATAACAGCTCCCTGCCCGGGGCGAAGTTCTATACAGGAAATTACAGTTCCCAAGGGGATACTGCTTAAAGGCATAGCATTTCCAATTTCCGGAGCCGCAGCTTCAGCATCAGATACTATATTTTGCCCTACCTGTAATCCATTTTGAGCAACAACATATCTTTTCTCGCCATCCTGATAATTCAATAATGCGATAAAAGCCGTTCTGTTAGGATCATATTCTATAGACGCAACAGTAGCCGGAATCCCGTGCTTGTCACGCTTAAAATCTATAATTCTGTAACGTTTTTTGTGACCACCACCTTTATAGCGTATGGTCATTTTTCCCTGACTGTTTCTACCACCTGACTTTTTGATCGGCGCCAAAAGGCTTTTCTCCGGCTTATCAGTAGTAATGGCGTCAAATCCATTAACTACTCTAAAACGCTGACCAGGTGTGATTGGTTTTAATTTTCTAACTGACATTTTTTAATCTTAAAGATTACTGTATAAATCAATAGTTTCACCTTCCGCCACCTGTACATATGCTTTCTTAAAAGCACTTGTTTTACCAGTGATCACTCCTGTTTTAGTAAAACGGGTTTTACGATCTGGACGGACATTAACTGTGCGAACTTTAGTAACTGAAACACCATAAGCAGACTCTACAGCCCCCTTGATTTCAATCTTATTCGCCTTATTATTAACAACAAACGCATAACGGTTGTTTAACTCGCTATCTGCCGTTGCTTTTTCTGTAATAATAGGTTTTATCAAGATACTCATAGCACTTATTTACTTAAATTCGACTCAATTCCTTCTAATGACCCCTCCATAAACACAATATTATTTGCGTTTAATATCTTGTAAGTGCTTAATTCTGAACTACTTACAACCTCAGAGCCCTTTAAATTGCGTGACGACAAATATACGTTTTTATTCGTGTCACCCAACACTATAAGAGATTTTTTATTCTCAATTCCTAATCCTTTTAAAACATCGATAAAATTCTTTGTTTTTGGAGCATCAAATTGAAAATCCTCTACTACTATAATTGACTTGTCATTTGCTTTAAGAGATAGAGCAGATTTTCTTGCCAGTCTCTTAAGGTTTTTATTCAATTTAAAACCGTAGTTTCTTGGCCTTGGACCAAAAACACGTCCACCACCTTTAAAGACAGGAGACTTTATAGATCCGGCACGAGCTGTACCAGTACCTTTTTGTTTTTTGATCTTACGGGTACTACCTGCAATCTCTGCACGTTCTTTTGCTTTATGCGTTCCCTGGCGTTGGTTTGCCAGATATTGCTTAACATCAAGATATACCGCATGGTTATTAGGCTCTATTGCGAAAACAGCATCAGAAAGGTTAGCCTTTCTTCCTGTTTCTTTTCCTTTAATATCTAAAACTGCTACTTCCATTATTTCTCAATGATTACATATGAGTTTTTGTGACCGGGAACACATCCCTTTACAACAAGTAGATTCTTATCTGCTACTACTTTTACAACTCTTAGGTTTTCTACTTTCACTCTCTCTCCACCCATACGACTAAGCCATTCTCATTCCCTTGAAAACTCTTGCAGGATAAGATGCAGCACCAATAGAACCTGGGGCTCTTAATCTGTTATGTTGTCCGTGAGTAGCTTGACCTACACCACCAAAACCGTGTCTTTTAACAACACCCTGAAAACCTTTACCTTTACTGATACTAGGCGATATCTACGAATTCACCCTCAATAAAATGATCTACAGTGATGCTATCACCTAATTTGTGTTCTCCTTCAAATCCCTTGAATTCAACGACTTTGCGCATTGCTGCAGCTCCGGCTTTTTTAGCGTGCCCCTCGGCAGCCTTATTAGCAGTCTTTTTGTCATCGAAACCAAGTTGAAGCGCTTCATACCCGTCAACCTCATTGGTTCTGACTTGGGTAATTACACATGGACCTGCTTGAATAACGGTACAGGGAATATTTTTCCCGTTCTCGTCAAAGATGCTGGTCATGCCTATTTTTTTACCTATTAACCCAGACATAATTATTTGTTATTAATTATTTTTTATTTCCCTGATTGTTTCTCAATTTTTTCCCCACCAGGGTTAGAGGAAAAATTTCTTTATAAAAATTCAGGATTGAAAAATACTTCCAATCCTGAATGTATTTTTTCTCCGTTTTTCCCTCGACAACTGCTCGGGACATGTTATGGAAAGCGCGGTTTCCTTTTCGTCAAGCTAAACCTGATTCAGCTTCTAACTTAATTAGATTCTGAAATAAATTCAGGATGACTTGAATTATCACACCTTAATCTCTACTTCTACCCCGCTTGGAAGCTCAAGTTTCATTAAAGCATCGATCGTCTTTGAAGATGAACTGTAAATATCCAGTAATCTTTTGTACGAGCTTAATTGAAATTGCTCTCTCGCCTTTTTATTAACGTGAGGAGAACGTAATACAGTAAAGATCTTCTTATGAGTAGGAAGCGGGATTGGCCCCGTTACTACAGCTCCCGTAGTTTTTACGGTCTTAACGATCTTCTCTGCAGATTTGTCTACCAGGTTGTGATCGTAGGATTTTAATTTTATTCTTATTTTTTGACTCATGTCCCTATTATTAATCGTTTGTACCCTTTGCTGCTTTTATAACCTGCTCAGAAATATTTGAAGGTGTTTCAGCATAGTGAGAAAATTCCATTGTAGAAGTTGCACGACCAGAAGAAAGTGTTCTTAAAGTTGTTACGTATCCAAACATTTCAGAAAGTGGCACTTCAGCTTTAATAACTTTAGCTCCAGATCTGTCAGACATGTTATTAACCTGTCCTCTTCTTCTGTTTAAATCTCCAACGATATCACCCATGTTTTCTTCAGGAGTTACCACTTCAACTTTCATAATTGGCTCAAGGATTACAGCTCCGGCTTTTTTAGCCGCTACTTTATATCCCATTTTAGCTGCCAATTCGAATGAAAGCTGATCAGAATCCACCGGGTGGAAAGATCCATCCAGTAATTCCACTTTCAAAGTATCCATTTTGAATCCTGCTAAAGGACCACTCTTCATGGCTTCTTTAAATCCTTTTTCTACTGAAGGAATAAATTCTTTGGGAATACGACCACCTTTTACAGAGTCTACAAACTGAAGTCCCGGACCTTTAAAGTCCTCATCAGCCGGAGACATCTTAAAGATGATATCACCAAACTTACCACGACCACCCGATTGTTTTTTGTAAACCTCTCTGTGATCTGCATCTTTAGTAATTGTTTCTTTATATTCAACCTGAGGCTGACCTTCGTTCACCTCAACTTTAAATTCTCTTTTTAAACGATCTACAAGAATCTCAAGGTGAAGCTCACCCATTCCTGAAATAATTGTTTGACCTGAAGCTTCATCTGTCTTCACCTGGAAAGTTGGATCCTCTTCAGCAAGTTTTGCTAAAGCCATACCCATCTTATCCACGTCTGCCTTTGTCTTAGGTTCTACCGCGATACCAATTAAGTGTAGGGAAAGACATAGATTCAAGAACTATAGGATGTTTCTCATCTGTAAGAGTATCTCCAGTCTTAATATCTTTAAAACCAACAGCTGCTCCAATATCTCCTGCTTCAATTTTATTAATTGGCTCCTGCTTGTTAGCATGCATTTGATATATACGTGAAATACGCTCCTTTTTACCTGAACGTGTATTCAATACATAAGAACCTGCATCAAGAGAACCCGAATAAACCCTAAAGAAAGCTAAACGACCAACGAATGGATCTGTAGCAATTTTAAAAGCAAGGGATGAAAAAGGAGAGTCTACATTTGGTTTTCTCTTTTCTTCCTGCTCAGTATCAGGATTAATACCTACAATAGCTTCAACATCTACAGGAGAAGGAAGATAACGCATTACTGCATCCAGCATCGCCTGAACTCCTTTGTTTTTAAATGAAGAACCACACATCATAGGAATAATAGACATATCTATTGTTGCAGCTCTAAGCGCAGCAATAATTTCATCTTCTGTAATAGAGTCTTCATCTTCAAAGAACTTTTCCATAAGAGCTTCGTCATACTCGGCAACTGCCTCTACAAGTTCAGCTCTATATTTATTTACATCCTCCATTAATTCCTGCGGAATATCAATGGTCTCGTAAGTCATCCCGTAATCATCCTCATTCCAGATAATAGCTTTCTTAGCAATAAGATCAACCACACCTTTAAAATCTACTTCATCACCAATTGGCACCTGAAGCGGAACCGGGTTACCACCTAGCATTTCTCTTACCTGCTTACACACGTTAAAGAAATCTGCTCCCTGACGGTCCATTTTGTTCACAAAACCTAAACGTGGTACTCTATACTTATCCGCCTGTCTCCAAACAGTTTCAGATTGTGGCTCAACACCATCAACTGCACTGAAAAGAGCAACCATACCATCAAGCACACGTAATGAACGCTCTACTTCAACAGTAAAATCAACGTGACCAGGAGTATCAATTATATTTACGGTAAATTCCTGGTCGCGGTAATTCCACTTACAATGAGTCGCTGCAGAGGTAATTGTAATACCACGCTCCTGCTCTTGCTCCATCCAGTCCATTGTTGCAGCACCATCATGTACCTCCCCAATTTTATGACTTATCCCGGTATAGAAAAGGATACGCTCTGTTGTAGTAGTCTTACTAAGCATCAATATGCGCAGCAATACCTATATTTCTTGTAAATTTTAAATCTCTTTGTGCCATTTTTTCTAGAATCTAAAGTGAGAGAATGCTTTGTTAGCTTCAGCCATCTTATGAGTATCAACTCTCTTTTTCACAGCAGCACCTTCTTCTTTAGCCGCCGCAAGAACCTCTCCGGCAAGTCTCTGTGCCATTGATTTCTCGTTGCGTTTTCTTGAATAAGAGATCAACCACTTCATTGCAGTTGAAACCTTACGGTCTGGTCTAATTTGCATTGGAATTTGGAAAGTAGCTCCACCTACTCGTCTACTTCTTACTTCAACGTGTGGCATCACATTAGAAAGTGCATCTTTCCATATTTCTAAAGCAGTCTTTTCGTCATTTTGTTTCTTTTCCTCTACGATCGCAATTGCATCATAAAATACTTTAAAAGAAACAGATTTTTTACCGTCCCACATCATCATGTTAACGAAACGAGTCACTAACTGATCATTAAATTTTGGATCTGGTAAAATAGGCCTCTTTTTTGCCTGTCTTTTTCTCATGTCTTCTTTTGGGTTTTTGTTATTGTACCATTAAAAGGATCTTACCTCTTAATTTAACTTCTAACTTTGTTTTACTTCTTTGGACGCTTTGCTCCGTATTTAGATCTACGTTGAGTTCTTCCTGCAACACCTGCGGTATCCAGGGCACCACGAACAATGTGATAACGAACTCCCGGCAAATCTTTTACCCTTCCACCTCTAACCAATACTATCGAGTGCTCTTGTAGATTGTGTCCTTCTCCAGGAATGTATGCGTTCACCTCTTTTCCATTAGTAAGTCTTACCCTTGCTACTTTACGCATAGCAGAGTTAGGCTTCTTAGGTGTAGTGGTGTAAACACGCGTACAAACTCCCCGTCTTTGAGGGCACGAATCCAAAGCAGCCGATTTACTCTTCTTGGTTATTTTGGCTCTTCCTTTTCGTACTAATTGTGAAATTGTTGGCATAATTTCTTTTACACTAATTATTGTTAAAAATTACCTCCCTATTTTTTAGGGTTGGCAAAGGTAGAAATTAAAACCGATTAATCAAATGATAAATGATTAATTTTCAAGGGAAAGAAGTATTTACTTTACAGGCTCCCCTGATAAAGCTCAAAAAAATTTGTTTTTTATTGACGCACAACAAATAGTCGCCCAACAAATTTAATAAAATTGAATTATCACTTTTAAATAATCAACTGCAGCACACCCACTATAGATGATATAAGAGATAAACTGTAAAAGGCAATTACTTCTTTATATTTTAACATCTGTTCATTTTAATCCATGGAAAAAATCTTATTAGGACAAAATAGTTAAAATAAACTGTAGAATTATTGTTGGATTAAGTTTTTATTAGCATTTTTGGCGTGGCTAATTCAAACATTCAAACAATGAAAAACAAATTAAGTGGAATTCTAACACTATTATTAGTGTTAGTTGTGCAACTTTCGTTTGCACAACAAAAAACGATAACCGGAACGGTTACCGATGAAGGAGGTTTACCTTTACCTGGGGTAAACGTATTAATTGAAGGAACTACCAGAGGGGTTCAAACAGATTTTGATGGAAATTATTCCATCCAGGCCTCTCAGGGTGAAACCCTTGTATTCTCTTTCGTGGGCATGGAAACTGCAGAATATGTAGTAGGAAACATCGATGAGATCGATGTGGTACTAGCTCCAGATGCTGCCCAATTAGAAGAAGTAGTAGTCACCGCCTTTGGTATAAAAAGGGAAAAGAGAACCCTGGCTTATACAACCGAGACGGTTGGCGAAGAATTGCTAAACCAGGCGCAACCTGTAAGTGCTGCAAATGCTCTTGCTTAAAAGTAGCAGGTTTACAAATCAACGTTCAAAATAATGGTGTTAATCCGTCCTCTCAAATTATTTTAAGGGGTTTAAGATCTATAAGTCAAAGTAACAGTGCTCTTATTGTTATTGATGGAATTATTGCTACTCAACAAACATTTGATGCTTTAAACCCTCAGGACATTGCTAGCCTTAACGTATTGAAAGGTGCCACTGCTGCGGCATTATATGGATCACAGGCTAAGTAACGGTGCTATTATTGTAGAAACAAAAGCAGGAAATAATCGTGAAGCTTTTACAGTAGGATTAAATTCTGTTACAACTTTTGAAACAGTAGCTTATATGCCTGAGTTTCAAAGTGAATACGGTATTGGTTGGGCAGGTGCCTATGACAATATTGAAAATACTAACTGGGGTCCAAGATTTGATGGTCAATTAAGACAAATTGGACCAACATTCCCAGAAGGGTATCCTATTGACACTCAAATGGTACCTTACGCTCCTATACAAGACAACTTAAAAGATTTTTACGACACGGGAATCACTTCGCAAAACACTGTTTATTTAAATGGTGGTGACGAACAGAGCTCTTTCCGTTTGTCCTTAGGAGACCTTAGAACTAAAGGTATTGTTCCTGATGATGAGTACAGAAAAAACAGTTTTAATGTTAGTGCTTCTCACAAATTAGGAGCTCTGGAATTACAGGCAACAGTAAATTACTTTACTGACAAGACTAATGTAGTAGGTAGTAGAATTGGAGATCAGGACAGACCTCTATATTGGTTTGTTTTAAACACTCCTGCGAATATTCCTCTTTCTACCTATAGAGATTGGGAAAATCCAAATAGTTATGCTTATGCTGACAACTATTTCAACGCCTATTATCAAAACCCTTACTGGGCTATAGGTACAAACAGAGATAATGATCAAAGGAATGGTTTATTTGGAACCCTTACTGCAGATTATGAAATTAATGAATGGCTTAGTTTTACTGGTAGTGCTTAGTATAGAAAACCGTTCAGGAACTGGAAAAGACTGGAGAGCTGCCCAAAAATATAATGACGATTTACAGCCATCTCACTCCGACGTCTCATCTTTTGTAATTGATTCTGAATTTCAATATAGAAATTATGAATTTAACGGAAGATTTAATGCAGACTTTGATATTACAGAAGACATAGGAATTGACGCAATTGTGGGTGCAACGACAAGAACTACTTCTTTAAGACAAAGTTCAATAAGGGCTGACAATTTAAGTATTGAAGGTTTTTATGATGTGTCTAACGGAACGGGAGTACCCACTATTGATGTTGATGAAACTGAAAGAAGATTGTACGGTGCTTACGGGGAAATAGTAGCTCAGTATAAAAACTTCTTCAGTGTTTCTGCATCAGGAAGATATGATGCAACTTCAACTCTTCCTGAAGCAGAAAGAGCTTATTTCTATCCTGCTTATGGTGCTTCTTTAATTTTGAGTGATGCAATTGAAGGTTTAAGAAACAACAACTGGTTGAATTATTTCAAAATATATGGTAATAATTCTACTGTATATAATGACTTAGCTCCATATGAGGTTAATGAGACTTATTCGCAATCCACCGGATTCCCTTTTGGTGGTCTAAATGGTTTCTTCTTAAGCGGTACCGCTGTTGATTCAGACATTAAAAAGGAAAAGATCAACACAACAGAATTTGGTACAAATCTTGCTTTCTTCAGCAATAGAATAACTTTAGATGCTGCTTATTTTAAAACCTTTTCTACAGACCTTATTACTTTTACTACCCCTTCAGTTGCTTCTGCATCTACGGAGTATTTGACAAATATTGGGGAATTAGAAGGAGATGGTTTTGAGGTGAGTTTAGGAGCAAAGCTTATAAGAACAGAAGATTTTAGTTGGGATGTTAATGTGAACTATACCACTAATAAAGTAGTAGTTAACGACATAGCTGAAGGTGTTGATGAAGTTACGGTTTGGAGTAGCGGTACTGGACAGGTCGGTATTTATGCTATTGTAGGTGAGGAATTTCCTAGCATTAAAGCTTCTTCTTATGTAAGAGATCCCCAGGGAAGAGTAGTTGTGGATGAAGTAAGTGGTAATCCTGAAATTGGAGACCTAAAACTATTGGGTAAAACAACTCCTGACTACATTGTGGGTCTTAACTCTCAGATCCAATATAAAGGTTTCTCCTTATCAGGAACTTTAGACTATAGAACAGGTCATGTATATTACGAACAAGGTTCAGACGTTATGGAGTTTACAGGCCGTTCAATGGAATCTGTATCTGCTAACAGACAGGATTTTGTTTGGCCAAATTCTGTGATTAATACGGGTACAGATGAGAGCCCGGTATACGTAGAAAACACAAACATTCCTATTACAAATGGTAGGATGGAGTTTTGGAAAGATCATTTTCCCGAAATTAAAGAAAATTATATAAAGGATGCTACGGCTCTTAAAATCAGAGAAGTTGCTCTAAATTATTCTTTACCTAAAGAATTTTTAGGAGAGACTTTGACTGCTTTAAGAGTAGGTGTAGTAGGAAGAAATCTCTTAACCTGGTTACCAGCAGAAAATAGATTTTCTGATCCTGAATTTAACAACGCTAATACTGCTCAAAATGGTAATGCTATCGGTGTCGGGGGATATTTTCAATCTCCTCCAACCCGCTCTGTTGGGGTTAGCGTTAATGTAGAATTCTAAAAAGAAAAAAATGAAAAAATACACAAAAACAATTGCATTTATAGCATTGATATTTACGGCCTTTTCGTGTAGTGAATCGCTTAATATTAATGAGGATCCAAATAATCCTACTTCTGTATCACCAGATCTTATATTATGATGGGACAGAATTACACGGCCATTATTGAAGAAAGAGACAGGGGGATAAACCACCTTGGGAATATGTTGATGTACAACTGGAGTCAGGCTGATGGTTTTTCCTGGTACACTGATGAATTTCAGTATTTAGTTACATCGACATTTTATGGAGCGATTTTTAATTACACTTATTCTAATCCTTTAAAACAATATCAGGCTATAGATAATCTGGAAGGAGATGAATTTGGTTACTACAAAGCTATTGCAAAGATTATGAAAGCTTATCATTTTCAAATCCTTGTTGATACTTATGGGGATGTACCTTATACTGAAGCTCTTCAAAGAGGTGGAGACGCTACTCCTGCTTATGACGATGCGCAAATGATTTATGATGATTTAATTGTTCAATTAAATACAGCAATTGACCTAATTAATTCAACTGACGGAAATACAGAAATTACACCAGTAGTGCCGGGAGTTGATGATATCATGTTTGAAGGGGATATGACCGCATGGAAACAATTTGCAAATAATCTTAAAGCTCGAATTTTAACTCGTGTATCGGATCTTTCTGATAAACAAAGTTTTATTCAAACTGAAATGGCAAAAACAGCGGAAGAGGGTTTTTACTTTGGGAATGTTAGCATTAATCCCGGATATTCACAGGATAATGATAGACAAAACCCTAAGTGGGATGATTTTGGTTTAGATGTAAGTGGATCTAAAACCTTAACTAACGATGCTACTGCAGCAACTCAATATGTATTAAATTATTTGACAACTACTGACGACCCGAGAATAGACCGTTTATTTGAAGAACCAGCTACAGGTCACTTAGGTATCCCACAGGGACTAACAGATTATGATGTCCCGGTTGTCGATGCATATATTCCTGCTAATGTTTCGAACATTGGACCAGGAATTTTAAAAAGTGCAAGTCAGGATGCAATAATTTATACTGAAGCTGAATTATACTTAAATCTAGCTGAGTTAGCATTTAAAGGTTTGTATTCAGGAGATCCACAGGAACTTTATGAATCTGGTATTCAGGCTTCATTTGACTATTTAGGTGCTTAGTGATGCTTCTTCATACTACAATCAAAATGCGGCTAATATTGGTTGGTCTGCATCTTCAGACAAAATAGAAGCTATTATTACTCAAAAATGGATCGCAACTAACGGTATAAATGCTGAACAATCCTGGTATGATTACAATAGAACAGGTTTTCCGGAGAATTTACCTATTTCACTTCAGGCAAGCACACCAGATCGTCCGGTGAGACTAGCATATCCGGCAAGTGAATTGACATCTAACGGAAATAATGTTCCATCACAACCAGATGTATTCAATACTAAGATATTTTGGGCTAATTAAAATAAAATACTATGAAACTAAATTTAAAATTTTTAAGTATCGCTTTGGTAATAGGTACTCTTACCTCTTGCGTAATCGATGACGACGTCGTAGTAGGCGACATTACTGGTCCAAACCTGGCAAGTTTTACTCAATCCTCAAAAGTACTGTCGGGGATAGCTAATGGTGAAGAGTACCAGGATAATATTGTCCTGGAGGTAAAAGGTCCTACTGTAGAAGAGATGAATGGAGATGTGGAGGTAATGGTTTCTGTAGATCCAGCCTCAACTGCTGTGGAAGGAACCCATTTTAGACTGGATTCTCAAACTATAACTCTAAAAGAAGAAGACAACTACATTGGTAAATTGCCTATAACATTATTAACGGAAGGGATTGTTGCTCCTTTAGATGAAAGCCCTATACTCATCCTAAATGTAGAAAGTGCTACAGGTGAAAATGTAATAAACAATGGAAAGCCTTTAAAGATTAATTTAAATTACTTATGTAATTCAAAATTAGGCGGAGATTACAATGTAACAGTAAGATATGTTGCTGGTTATTTGGGAATCGATCAAACCATAAACTTTGTAGACACATTTACTGAAACTGGAACTGGCGAATATAGATCTGGTAGAGTTGGACATTGGACACCAGACGCTTTAGGCGGTGAACCAGGATTTACTTTCTACGATATCTGTAATAATATCACAATTCCAGAACAAAATCTTGTTGATCTTTATTCCAACCTGGTAAAAGGTGTTGCAGGAGAAAGTTCTGTAAATCCCGAAACCGGAGTAATTACTATGAAGTACAATATATGTGCAGGTGGTAATTGTAGAGATTACACTGTAACTTATACACCAATAAACTAAACATCATGAAGAATAAAGTATATAAATTATTTATGATCGCATCTGTATTCGCTATGTTCGCATGTGATTCAGAGCAGGCTGGTCAGGATGTGTCAGAACTTGGGTCAACGGATACTTATCCCACGCCTACATTTTCTTTTGATAGTCCCACCACCATTAATGAGGGAGATGAAACAGTGTTAACCTACACCGTTACATTTGATAAACCTATTGGAAGACCTGTAGACTTTGTACTGGTTCAAACCGGAGGAGATGCAACCTTACATGAAGATTTCGATTTTGTAAATGCTTCAGTACCAGCTTACGGCACCACGGCTAACCTTCAGGTTATTGTTTACAATGATGATATATTTGAAGGGTCTGAATCTCTGACATTTGAGGTTCAAAGAGGTAATTCTCTTGCAAATAAATATTTGATTCACCCGGAGACAGTTTTCCCGGAACCTATTACGGTTACAATTGAAAATTCTGTTTCAGATGACTTAAAAGTAATTCTGGAATGGTCGGGATCATATGTGGGAACTGATGGTGTAGAACACGCTTTATGTGATCTGGATCTGGATCTGGAAATTTACGATTCTGCACTCGAAACAGTTTTAGCTAATAGTTATAGCAGTTGTCCAGAATCCATTTCTATTTCTCCCGGAGATTTAGAGGATGGAGTGTATTGGATTGTACCAAGTTTCTATAGCTATGCTGGCACTGTTGCCCCCGCTGAAAACTTTGACATTCCTGCAATGTTGAAATTTACTCAGGCAGGAGCAGAAGAAGTGGTTACAGAAGATATTTCTAACCTTTGGGATTACGAAACCGGAGGAGCTGCTGAAGAGGCTGAAGACGCTTATTTAGTGGAATATCAATTAACTGTTTCAGGTTCTAGCTTTACCATTACAAATTCAGAAGGTACCGTTGTTTTCGAACAATAGTTAATTAAAAATAATTAATTACTAAGCTGCCAGGGAAACCTGGCAGCTTTTTTATTTATACCAATCAGATAAAATAAATACTATCTTTGCTATTATGGAAGAAAACACTACTATTTTCGGCATACGAACCGTTATTGAAGCTATTGAAAGCGAAAAAAATATAGATAAGATCTATATTCAAAAAGGTCTCTCAGGACCCTTGATGCAGGAACTTCAGAAATTGGTAGGAAAACAGGAGTATAATATATCATATGTTCCAGTAGAGAAACTTAACAAACTGGCGCAGGGAAACCACCAGGGAGTTGTAGCAAAAGTTTCTCCAGTAAAGTTTCAAAATCTGGAAGAGCTGGTTGCAAAAAGAATAGAAGAGGTAGGAACCCCTCCCCTTTTTCTTTTATTAGACCAGGTTACTGATGCTCGAAATTTCGGTGCAATAATTAGAACAGGAGAATGTTGTGGAGTAGATGCGATTATCATCCAGGGCAAAGGTGGCGCTCCCGTTAATGCAGACACTGTCAAAACTTCAGCCGGAGCAGTTTTCAACATTCCTTTGGTTAAAGTTAACCATATAAAGGATGCTATTTACTATCTACAGGCTTCAGGAATAAAAGTTGTTGCAGCGACAGAAAAAACAACTTCTCATTTGTATGAGTTAGATTTCTCTTTACCCGTAGCTCTCGTTATGGGGAGTGAAGAAAAAGGAGTTTCCTCCTCTATTTTGAAAATTGTAGATGAAACGGCAAAATTGCCAATGTTCGGGAGTATTGCTTCTTTAAACGTCTCTGTAGCTTGTGGAGCATTCTTATATGAGATTGTAAGACAACGGATGTAAACATCTTATTCTAATAATCCCAGTATTTTTTATCTTACAGGTCTAATATTATTTATTACGAACCGTCATCTTCACCTGAACTTCTGTAAAAATATTTATATGTAACTTTCTGCTTCTGTTCCAGTCCTTCTTTTTCTATTTCTACATCTTCTTCCCTACTCTCAATAAAATTTCCCTTTTCATCAAACTGTCGCATAAATTCATCTTCCTCTTCTTTATACTCCGGTGTCTCCCATTCAAACTTAGGTCTCTTCAGGATCTTCTGCTTAAATATAACAGCAAATAATAGTCCTACTGCCAGTCCTGATAAATGGCCTTCCCAGGAAATTCCCGGATCTACGGGAACTACAAACCAAACCATTCCTCCATACATGAAAACAACAATCAGGGAGAGCGCGATTAATCGATAGTATTTAGAGAAAATTCCCTTGAAAAACAGAAATGAAGCCAATAGGTAAATTACACCACTGGCACCTATGTGATTTGCAGGCCTACCAATAACCCAGGTTAACAGCCCTGTAAGTAATATACCATACAAAAGAACTTTCCACCTCACGTCTTTATAGAAATAGAAAAGAGACATAGATAAAACGAACAAAGGAATAGTATTATTAAATAGATGTTTAATATCTGAATGGATAAAGGGAGAAAAAAGAATTCCTCTTAAACCTATAATTTCCCCAGGTCTTACACCTAAATAATTAAAATCAAAACCGAACCTGATCTCAAACCAGAATACGATCCATATAAGCAAAATGAACAATAATGGATAAGCCAGAACTCCCGGAGTAAAAACTAAATATTCATCCTTTTTTTCCATTATTCTCATTAAATTTAGCATTAAAATCCAAAAGAAGCAACTGAGCGATACCTATTACAATTCCCGTGCTATATTTTAAAAATTGCCACATTGTCAAGTACTCCATTTCCCAATTAATATAAGAGATTCTTCCTTTTTCCTACCTTTGAAAAATGAATGAACCACTTGCAGAAAGATTACGACCAGCAAACCTGGAAGCTTATTTAAGCCAGCAACACCTCATTGGTGAAAATGGGGCCTTGAGAAAACAAATTAAAAGCGGAAATATCCCTTCATTGATTTTATGGGGACCTCCCGGGGTAGGTAAAACCACATTAGCCAATATTATCGCAACCGAAAGCAAACGCCCCTTTTATACCCTGAGCGCAATAAACAGCGGAGTCAAAGATGTACGTGAGATCATTGACAAAGCAAAAAAAGGTGACGGTTTATTTACTACAAAAAACCCAATCCTTTTTATTGATGAGATCCACCGGTTTAGCAAGTCTCAACAGGATTCTTTATTGGGAGCAGTTGAAAAGGGATGGGTGACCTTAATTGGAGCAACTACAGAGAATCCAAGCTTTGAAGTTATTTCGGCTTTACTTTCCCGGTGCCAGGTTTATACTTTGAAACCCTTTTCTAAAGAAGAACTTATTGCCTTACTCACCCGGGCGATGAAAGAAGATCCCGTTATTAATTCCCGGGAGGTGATCCTAACTGAAACCGAAGCAATTTTACGGTTAAGCGGCGGAGATGCCAGAAAGCTTCTGAACATTTTTGAACTCCTGGTTACTTCAGCTGAAGGGAAGGTGGAAATAACCAATGAAATGGTATTAAACCAGGTACAGCAAAACACTGTCTTATATGACAAAACAGGAGAACAACATTATGATATCGTTTCCGCTTTTATTAAATCCATTAGGGGAAGTGATCCCAATGCAGCAGTTTACTGGCTGGCGAGAATGATAGAAGGTGGTGAAGATGTGAAATTCATAGCAAGAAGAATGCTTATTTTGGCGAGTGAAGATATTGGTAATGCAAATCCTACTGCGCTGGTTATGGCTAATAATACTTTTCAGGCAGTGACAACAATAGGTTTTCCTGAATCACGTATAATCTTAAGTCAATGTGCAATTTATCTTGCGACCTCTCCTAAGAGCAACGCTTCTTATATGGCCATAAATTCCGCAATAAGTTTAGTCAAAAAAACAGGAAATTTACCTGTACCTCTTTCCTTAAGAAATGCACCTACTAAACTAATGAAGGATTTAGGTTATGGTGATGATTATCAATACGCGCACAATTATAAAAATAATTTTGCCGAAGCAGAGTTCCTTCCGGAGCAAGTTAAGGAAACCCTATTGTACAATCCTGGTAACAATCCAAGGGAAAACTCCCAAAGAGAATTCCTGAAGAAACGTTGGAAAACTAAATATGGTTATTGAACCTGCTTTTTATATATAGTAGTTTGTAAATCTCCACTACCAGCCTCTAAAAGCTCCACCACCAAATCTCCCTGTTGATTAAAATTGGCCATCCCTTTTGATGTTACCGAGGAATATATAAAAGCATCTCCTGTAGAAGATTTAACAAGTGCAGCAAAAGGTTCTGACATTCCTTTTTGATAAAAGTTATATCCGGAAGAAGTTTTCTGAAGATAATAAACATTATTATCCCTGGTAAAATGTAGTTCCTTATCTGTCAAAACTTCTACTTCCTTTGCTACTGAATTATTTTCCTTTATTGCCTCCGGAACAGACTTTTGAACCTCCACTTCTTCTGATTTTTCTGGTTGCCGGGGAATAGCAGTTACTTCAACTATTTTTTCCGGCTGCTCATAATGATAATCGAGGGCGGTAATAGATTCAAAAGCATCCCTCAGTGCTTCGTGAAAAGCTTTTCCATACTCTTTCTCCCTACTCTTTCCTTCACGGGTTCTAAATATCTCTTTATTGTTGCAGTCCTTCAAAGAGAGACTGAGGCGGGTTACGAACAAACCGGAATCTTCCTCCAAATTTGCATGAAGCGCCTGGCAAGGAATTCCTTTTAAATTCTCAGGTATGTTTCCCTCAATGTATGCTTCAAATCCTTCTTTTTCGAAAAGAAACTTCGTTAATTCAGCTAATTGATATTGGTTAGGTTCTTTTAAAAATTTATAATCCAGGGGCACAACAACATATCGATAGGCATTTAGATCCTGGCCGTGTGAAACCTGATTTAATGTAAAGAACAGTATAAATATTAATATTAGGTTTTTCATAAGTTACTTTTGAATTATTATCTGCATCCCAAATTGCAGAGACATACTTTGAGTTTTCGCCAGGTTAAAGTAGCCCAATAAATTATCTGCTGCAAGATAGATATTAAAAAATTTGAACTGGTTTGAAACCAATAGCCCAACATTTGTATAAGAAAAATCATCCAGGGTATAAGCGATTTTCATGCGGAGTCTTGAGGAGAATTTTTTATCGTAATAAGCTGAAAGTGCATATTTCATTCCCCTTGGCCTTTTTATTCCATGGAATTGAAAACCAACTAGATCTGTATGCCGCCTGTTAACGGGTTTGCGATAATCACACGGTGCAAAAGATTGGCCAAAACCATATTCAATAGAAGTATTTAATTTAAAAGGCCTCCAGGTAACATATTTTTCATGGAGAGTCTCATCAATTAAATGCATATCTACTTCATCCTCAAAGATATCCCAGTATCTAATAGTTTGTCCATTTGTGCCAACTTCCGGAAACAAAGGTTCAATTCCTGAGGTACTATAAGTACCATAATAAAGATAATTTTCAACATCCTGTTGCTGGAGTACAAAGCCAATATCCTGAACAGACCCTGTAGCTATAAAATCTTCATTTATGACATAGGTGGCACCTATATCAATTCCGGCTCCTATATTACCACCAAAGAAAGAACGCTTTAAAATTTCAGTTGTGCCTTCCTGCACGTTTTCAGAGTCACCTGATATGGAAGAGTATCCTGAAGTATTTATTCTTATATCCATACTTTCTACATGATGACTATAATAGTTAGGGCCTTCGGGAGTGCGGCGTGTTATAAACATCCCTCTATTATTGACACTTTCCACATTGAAGATCCCGGAATACAATTTTACCCTCCCACCTACAGTCCATTGCCTGTCCAGCTTTTTATTAAGTCCAATATGATAGACCACTAAGGCTTCCCCAGTAAAAGATACATGGGAAAAGTCAAAAGGAATATTGATGTAGGAAAAATTTCCCTCATTTACTAAAGTAGCGGGATCTTTAGGAAAATAAGCAAATAAGTCTATTTCCTGATAAATACCTGCTGAAAGATAGTGGTCCTTGTTTAACCTCCATCCTAGAGATAAAATTTCAAGTTGTAGCCGGGCCGTAAAATAATCCTGCTTGGTTAATCTTTTTATTGTATTGTAAACCCTGTCTTTAATATTGGAATTTGAAGCATCAAATATATCATGAACTGAAACACCCGAAGATCCTGCTGAAAAACTAAATTGTGAAAAAAAAGGGATCCCTATATGGCCGTCAAAATTTATTGAAGCACCGGGATTGCTCATCAAGGTCTGCGGCAATTCATCTACATTATATAACAGTTGTTTCTTCTGACCAGAGACCTGAACGAAAAGAAAAAAGATTAAACCTGTTATACATAACCTCATCATCTAAAATTCGAATGAAAATAAACCTTTAGAAGCAAAACTCAGGCTACCTTCAAAAGGATCCTGGCTGGGTAAAACTTCTATTTCCACTACCATTTTAATAGATCTTTTTATTATCTGGATCCTATCTTCTTCTATAAGATCTATTTTTTCGGTAATAGCAGGATTTAAGGAACTGCCTGCACCTATGAAAAAATCCAGGCTGTGTTGGGTATTATTATTTTCTGAAAGAAAAGAGATTTTATTTGAAAAGGCCTGCGGAAATGAGTTCTTATACTTAAAGCGGAATTCTACCTGTTGTAAATTGTCCTGGATATAATCATCATCCAGAAATTCGAGCCTTACCGTATCCCTTATTACAGTTCGTAACTGGCTAGTAATGGGATCAACAAAATCAACTTCATCAACATCGAAGATTAGCAGGTCTACCTGTAGCTTTGGCTCAAGGGCTATATCCTCTGCCTGGTCAAAATCTACATCTTTTACACAAGAAAGCATTCCAAAGACAACAAAAACTATAATTGCCGATTTGAAATATTTATAAAAAACCATTGGGGACGATTTTCCTATAACAAACGAAGATATAAATTCTTTATTGCTATAGGTATATCTTGAGGTCTTTTAACTTTTGAATACCAGGAGATTCCACATTATAATTATTGAGTTGGTAATAATCAAAAAAGATAGTTTTCATTCCCACATTTTCGGCCCCCATAATATCTGCCTCATAATTATCTCCAACCATTAAACTCTCTTTTGATAAGGCTCCTGCTTTTTCCAACGCCAGCTCAAATATTTTTTTTCCGGTTTTTTAACTCCGGCTTCTTCCGAAGTTGTTACCGTTTTAAAAAATACTGAAATTTTAGAGTTTAAAAGTTTAAGGTGCTGTACTTCTTCAAAACCATTGGTGATTACATGTAGTTCATACTTCTTGTTCAGATAATTTAAAACCTCAATTGCATCTTCTATCAAATTATTATAATCAGGAAGATATTTAATATAATTGGAAGCGAGATTCTCAATTACTTCCGGTGACATTTCCACCTCCATACAGTTAAAGCAATCCCTTAACCTACTAGTTCTAAGTGCCTCTTTGGAAATTTTATTCTCTCTGTACAATTTCCAGTAATTATTGTTAATGGGAATATATGTATGAAGAAAGTCAGGTAAATCTATAACGAGATTTTCCTGTTTGAAAATAGCTTCAAAGGTAAGTGCAGAGTTCCTGTCAAAATCCCATAATGTATGGTCGAGGTCAAAAAATATGTGCTTTATATTATCTAATATCATTTATTTGTCTTAGTAAGGAATAGTAATATTCCGGATCAGAATATGGAGAAAAATCGCGATTCTTAAATATCCCTCTAAATGTGCCATCAACTTTTTTCAATTCTCCTATTATACCTCCTAACTTACTTTTAATTTCGCCTTCTGATCTTGAATGACAAACCTGTGAATGAAATACGTAAGGATGAATGGTGAGTGGTGTGGTGACTTCCATATTTAAATCATAGAACAGGAAGGAACAACTTGTCCCCGCTCTAAATCCTATAGATTCTGGATAACCCATAGAATAATCATTTGGAATTTCCAGTTCATTTAAAAAGCCATAATGGGTTGGAAGGCTTAAATTATATTTAGGATTAATAACATTTTGTAAAGGACCATGAATTATATTTTCAAATCGTTTCTTTTCCTTCTTAAGAACCTCCTGCTCCTTTATTGCAAAATACCCTAGTCGAAGTCCCACCTGGGAGTAATCCGCTACATATTTAATGATGGATTTGTAGTTAAGCCTATTATGATTAATATTCTTGTCGTAAGCATTAAAATCACTAAGCTGAAACATAAAAACCATTTTTGTTTTATGTCGTTTTATAAAAAGAATTAGATCGTCAAATACATTATAAGGATCTTTTTCAATTCTCAATAACACCTTTATGCGATCCACTACCCGGGAAAATTTTAATTTCCCGATATCCATTATGGTACCTACAAGACTGCGCAGAAAACCTTTGTTTTTAAAATTGAAAACATGGCTTACTGAGATTATGGTAGTAGTCTCAAATTTTCGGTTTTTCCATTGAATATTTTCAAACCGTTCCTCCAGAATTTCTTTGAATTTATAAGCCCAGATTTCAACAACAGGAAACTCAAGTAGCCCTTCCTTGTATGCCAAACTTTCAGAAGCAGGAAAGCGACCAAAGTCATCCTTTACATGCGGCAGATATTCCTCATAACGGGAGAGCATATAAAAGGACGAAGCAAAAATGTCAAAAGGAAGATCACTATTTTCAGAAACAGAAAAAAAACATTTTGTCTCTCCCCAGGTTTGAACCTTCACATCTACATCACTTAATCCCTGCTCCAGGAGAAGTTCTACATTTTGAATAAAAAGCTCATTCCCAAGGCGTTTTTTTCCGTAAGAAAACTTAAGATCCTGGTGAGCAATGAATTCTTCAATTTTGGTTGTAAAATTAATATCCAATCCCAAAATTTGTGTACATACATGTTTAAAAGCATATATGATCCTTGGAGTAATTTTAGGAGTATAAATTAAAAGCATAATTTGTTATTACAAGATCCCTTCGTCGGCGAAACTAAAATAGGATTTTTCAGTTACAATAATATGATCGAGAACCCTTATATCAAGACTTTCTGATGCTGTTTTTAACTTTCGGGTAAGCTGTTTATCTGCTTCACTGGGATTTAAGTTTCCAGAAGGATGGTTGTGCGCCAGGATGAGAGAAACAGCGCCCAGTTCCAGGGCTTTTCGAAGGGTAACCCTCACATCTACAAGAGTCCCGGTAATTCCTCCTTTACTTATTTGATACTGCTCAATGACTTTATTAGCATTATTAAGATAAAGTATCCAGAACTCCTCATGATCCAGTTCTCCCAGGACAGGTTGTAAAATTTCGAAAACCGAACTGCTTGAGCTAATTTTCACTTTCTCAAGCGCCTCTTCACTTCTTCGCCTTCTTCCCAACTCCATTGCGGCCAGTATAGTAACAGCTTTTGCTTCCCCAATCCCCTTGAACTTCATTAATTGCTGAAGAGAAAGTTTCCCAAGATGGTTTAAGTTGTTATTTGTGGTTGAGAGAATTCTTCTGCTTAAATCTACTGCACTTTCCTTACTATTACCTGTACCAATTAAAATGGCTATAAGTTCTGCATCGCTAAGGGCCAGCTTCCCTTTTTGCATAAGTTTTTCACGTGGTCGATCTCCTGAAGACCAGGTTTTAATTGATAATGATGCTTTCTTTTCCTCCATTGAAAAGCCTAGGTTTCTGTTAAAGATAAAAAATTGAAGAGGAATAAAGGGAATTATTTATTGGCTATCACCAACCCAGCGGGTAATATCATCAAAGTTTAAACCTCCATAGTTTCCACTACTCATAAGCAGTACTGCGGCATTCGTGTAATTAAGGCTCATCAAATATTCTTTAAAATTTTCAGGCCGGGTAAATACCTTTAAATTGTCACTACTAAAAGCCTCCTTAATTTGCTCTTCGGAAATAGGCATCATTTTTTTTGCCTTTAAAGCTTCAGGAGAGAAAAACACAACAGCCTCATCTGCTGGTGCCAGTGTATTTTTGTATTGAGATAAAAAGGCCGGATTAAGACTACTATAGGTATGTAGTTCAAGACAGGCAAAAAATTTCTTATCGGGAAATTGTTCCTTTACAGCAAGGGTCGTAGCTTTTACTTTAGAAGGACTATGGGCAAAATCTTTGAAAACTACTGTAGATGGTGTTCTCACTATATTTTCCAATCTTTTTGAAGCACCTTTAAAGCTTGCAATTGCCTCATAAAAATCATCTTCATCCACACCCATGTGTTGACATATCCATTTTGCTCCGGAAAGATTGCTTAAATTATGTGAACCAAACACCTGAATAGGCATTTCACCTTCGGGGGTATCCAGAACCGTTAGACCATCTTCATTTCTGTATTCAGGAATATAATAAGGATGTTTTCTTATTTGGTTTGTAGTCTCCTCAGCAAGATCCACCAGCTGCCTGTCCTCCCCGTTAAAGACGAGAATACCGCCACTAACAATTGAATCAATAAAAATCCTGAACTGTTCCAGATAGCTCTCTTCCGTAGGAAAAACATTTATATGATCCCAGGCAATTCCGCTTAAAAGAGCAATATTCGGTTTATATAAATGAAATTTAGGACGTCGGTCAATTGGGGAGGAAAGATATTCATCTCCCTCCAGTAAAATAAAATCATTCTCTTCTGTTAGCTGTACCATATTTTCAAAACCTTCTAATTGCGCGCCCACCATATAATCTATATTGCGGTGGTGGTACTTCATCACGTGAAGAATCATTGAGGTTATAGTTGTTTTACCATGAGAGCCCCCCAATTACGACCCGGGTTTTATTTTTGGATTGTTCATACAAAAATTCAGGATAGGAATATATTTTCAGCCCCATCTCCTGAGCCCTCGCAAGTTCAGGATTATCCTCCCGTGCGTGCATTCCTAATATAACACCATCTAAAGATTTTTTAATTTTTTCGGGAAACCATCCTGATTGGTGCGGGAGTAGTTCGGCTTTCTCTAATCTGGATTTTGATGGTTCATAAAAAGCGTCATCGCTGCCGGAAATTGTATATCCCTGTTGATGTAAAGCCAGGGCAAGATTGTGCATTGCACTTCCACCTATAGCTATAAAATGAAGTCTCATAAAGTAAAAAATTTAGCCAAAGATAGGAATCTGGAGGGAAGGAAAGAAAGCGAAAATTAAGCTTAAAAGCTATAAGCAAGATTATTAAATAACGTGATCAAAAAAAATTGAAATAATCACATTACCTCTCAACAATTGTCTTAAAATCTAAAAATTAAGGAGGTGTAAAAACAAAAAAAATTCCTAAAATTTAGACTCTTCTCGTACTAAAAAAATGATAAAATAGCCAACGAAGCTTCGATCAACGGTACGAAAGAACTGACATCTCGCAGTATTAATAAATGCTTTTGACAGAACATTGTTCATTTTATTTCATCCAATTAACTTATTCTATCTGCTGAAAATTGAATAAAATAAGCGAATCATTAATTTTAAGCTAACTTCTTGATTTTAAAATTCTTGGTATGGTTAAAAGAAATACCTGTGGAGCCCCCTTCTTAACCCACTTTTCATCCTTACAATTTGTTATTGACAGGAATTTATAAGCAAAATTCCTCTCCTGCCACAGAATTCTTACCATATTGTAGGTTTTTCCTACATTTTAACCAAAGATTAACCAAAACAAAAAGACTTGTTAAATTATTGCTTAAAATGTCCTGCATTGTAGAAAATTATTCCAATATTTGCGTAGCCTATTATGGCTTCTTTTCAATGAATTCTAATGTCAAATTTAACACCTAGCCTATGCAAAATTTTACTTTAAGGAAGAGAGGGATATCTATGCTCCTTTTCGCCCTTATTTTATTAACCACGAGTTTTCCTTCCTTCGCACAGGAAAACTGCCCCACCGTAACTAATGAAGAACAGAGTTTCTGTTACTTAGCAACGGTTAGTGACCTGGAAGCGAGTGGCGATGCCTTACGATGGTATCGAACACTCGAGTCAACTACACCAATTCCTGAAAATGAACTGCTTCAGGATGGAAATTATTACGCAGGTAACGCTAACGGAACCTGCACAACCCGAAGACTTGTTGAGGTGACTGTAGATAATTACGGCGCACCTACCACACAGTTCGGAGTTATTTTTCAACCTTGTGAATTTGGAGAAAGCGACAACAGTACTGTTGGCGATCTTATTGCTTTGGTACAGGGAAATAATGTAGAAATTTATACTGAAGAGTATTCAGGTAACCCACTACCATCAAGTACTGTACTTGAGGATGGGATGAGCTACTTTGCAGGTCAAAGAAATCCTAATACCAATTGTCCTACAAGTAGATTGGCCTTACGATATGATCCTGTATTAGCTTTGGCTCCAACAGGTGATGATACTCAAACTTTTTGTCCTGAAGCTACTGTTGCCGATCTTCAGGCGCAGGCTACGAGCCCAAATACGCAAGCCTTTAGATGGTATAGCACACTTACATCAAACCCGGCATTAAGTCCATCAACTCCCCTGGTAAACGGTGAGGTCTATTATGCAAGCCAAATTGTGAATAGAAGTAATTCTTCTCTTCCTCCGTGCGAAAGTCAGGATAGATTTAAAGTTACTGTAACTATTCAGGAACCTTTTGCAGGTGCACCTAATACAGGAATTGTTTGTGAAAGTGATGTACTGGAAACATTTGAAAGTATTGATGCAATTAACAATTATCTCCTTGACCTATTAGAGGAAGGAGTTCCTACTAATGGTACTTTTAATCCAACAGCACAACAACTTGCTCAACAATATCAAAATGATGCTGATGGATTAGGTGATTTTACCACTACTTACACTGTTGCAAGCGGTGACTGTCCTGCATCTGTGGATTTAACTATAAGTATCGTCGCTGCAGAAGAAGCAAACGCTAGCGAAGACCGCGAACTCGAATTCAATGTAAGTGAAGGTGATCAAAACCTTTTCACATACCTTTCAGAAGGTGCTAATCCTAATGGATATTTCGAAAATTATCCAGAGGGAATTTTTAATCCTTCTGAAGAAGGTGCTGGAATCTATACAGTAAACTATATTGTTGATCCTTCCATTGCTTGTGTAACAGGTACAGATGAGGCACTATTTACAATTACCGTAATAGATTGTGAAGCAAACGCTGGTGCTGACGTGAATGCGTCCCTATGTTCTTCTCAAGTTGAAGAATTTATTGCAAATCCTGCTTTAGCTTTAGCATTTTTTGGAAACCTGATTGATGAAAATGTTGATCAAACAGGGACTTTCGATCCCTCTCTTCAGTCAATTGCCGCACAATGGTCAACTAATCCTATTGGAACCTTTACTACAACTTACACCGTAGGAGAAGGAGATTGTCAGGATTCAGCTGTTATTACTATAAACGTTACCGATGGTAGTACTGTAAATGCGGGAGCTGACAATACAGGTGTTGTTTGTGAAACCGATGTTCTTTCTACTTTCCCGGATTTTCCTGCAATAAGGAATTATTATATTGGATTGCTTGAAGAAGGTGTTCCTACAAATGGAACTTTTGAACCTACAATGGAAGAGTTGGCTGCTAATTACCAGGCAGACAATGACGGATTGGGTGACTTCACAACTACATATACTGTAGGAAACGGAGAATGTACAGACTCTGTTGAACTTACTATTTCAGTTGTTCCGGCAGAGCCTGCAACTACTGGTGAAATTGCAGATACTTCAATATGTACTTCTGAAGATACTATCAATCTTTTTAACTTTTTATCCGAAGCCAATACGATGGGCGGAAATTTCTACCAGAATGGTGAAATGATCGCAAATGGCTCGCTTATAGTTTCTGAAGGAGAATATACAATTACTTACACAGTATCTGAAGCTGATCCTGCAACTTGCTTATCAGGAACTGCTTCAACTACCTTTGTTCTTACTTTAAATCAAGGGGATGCCTATGCTGGTGAAGATGGTAGTGTTACTTTGAACGAAAGTGATGCTCCTGTTAATTTAATGGATTACTTAGGAGGAACTCCCGAAATGGGTGGAACCTGGAGTAACGGAGACGGATCTTTTGACCCGGCTACAGATGCTGCAGGAGTCTACACCTATACTGTAGGAACTGAACCTTGCCAGGACACAGCTACCGTAACCGTAACTATTAACACAGTAACAGACCCAACTTGTCCAATTGACGCAGGTAATCCTGGAATGGCAGTAGTTTGTTCTGCTGACGTAATTCCCACCTTCCCAAGTGTAGACGAAATAAGAAAATATTACTTAAACCTTCTTGACACAGGAGTAGCCAGAAATGGTACTTTCAATCCAACTCCACGTCAAATTTCTGAGCAATATCAAGCAGACCCAGATGGTCTTGGTGATTTCACTACTACCTATACAATTACAAACGGTGACTGTTCAGATTCAGTTGAATTAACTGTAAGAGTTGTAGAGTCTGCAAACGCAGGTACAAATGGAAGTGTGACTTTAAATGAAGATGACGCAGCTGTGAACTTATTCGACTATTTAGGAGGAACTCCTGATGTGGGTGGAACCTGGAGTAATGGCAACGGAACTTTTGATCCGGCAACAGATGCTGCAGGAGTTTATACTTACACTGTTGGAACTGAATCTTGTCAGGCTACAGCTACCGTAACTGTAACCGTAAACACCGAAACAGATCCTACCTGTACAATAGATGCAGGTGATGATGTAAATGTTCAATTATGTACTGCACAGGTAGAAGACTTTATAGCTAACCCTGCCTCAGCGGCTGAATTTTTTAGCTCTTTAATTGATGAAGATATTGACCAGACAGGAACATTTAATCCTACATTGGAGACCATTGTAGCACAATGGATGTCAAATCCTGTTGGCACCTTTACTTCAACTTACACTTTGACTGAGGAAGATTGTTCCGATTCAGCTACAATTACATTAGTTGTAACTGAAGGTGGTGCGAATGCTGGTGAAAATGGTTCTGTTACTTTGAATGAAAGTGATGCTCCTATTAATTTAATGGACTACTTAGGAGGTACTCCTGATATGGGAGGAACCTGGAGTAATGGAGACGGATTTTTTGACCCGGCCACAGATGCTGCTGGAGTCTACACCTATACTATAGGAACTGAACCTTGCCAGGATGCAGCTACTGTAACTGTAACTGTAAACACTGAAACAGATCCTACCTGTAATGCAGGTACTCCGGGGATAGGAGTAGTTTGTCTTGCTGATGTAAATGCTACCTTCCCTAGTGTTGACGAGATAAGAAAGTATTATCTAAACCTTCTTGACACAGGAGTAGCCAGAAATGGAACTTTTAATCCAACTCCCCGTCAAATTTCGGAGCAATATCAGGCAGATTCAGACGGTCTTGGTGATTTCACTACTACCTATACAATTGCAAACGGCGACTGTTCAGATTCAGTCGAATTAACTGTAAGAGTTGTAGAATCTGTAAACGCAGGTACAAATGGAAGTGTGACTTTAAATGAAGATGACGCAGCTGTGAACTTATTCGACTATCTAGGAGGAACTCCTGATGTGGGTGGAACCTGGAGTAATGGCAACGGAACTTTTGATCCGGCAACAGATGCTGCAGGAGTTTATACCTATACTGTAGGAACTGAATCTTGCCAGGCTACAGCTACCGTAACTGTAACCGTAAACAACGAAACAGATCCTACCGAGTGTGAGGATGTGATAAGTGCAGGAGGTGACAAGAGTATTGAAGTTTGTAATTCTCAAGTAAGAAATCTTAGAGATAACGGTGTAAGAAATCTTTACATCAGCCTACTCGATGAAGGTGTTCCAACAAATGGAACCTTTAATCCTACTGTTGCTGAGCTTATAGCCCAATACAACATTGTGAGCAATTATGGAGATTTTACTACAACTTACACCGTAGTGAGTGGAGACTGCCAGGATTCTGCAGTACTTACAGTAACTGTTTTAGAAGCTAACGACGCGGGAGAGGACAGAAATATTACTTTCTGTAATACCCAGGAACCTGTAAATCTTTTTGATTACTTAAGTCCTTTTGCAACTACAACAGGAACTTTTATTGGTTATGAAGACGGTATGTTTGATCCGGCTACTGCAGATGCGGAAACTGTAATTACCTATGAAGTTGAGGAAGATGACTCTGAATGTTCAGCTAACAATTTCACGGCAGCATTTACAATAACTGTAGCAGAACCTCAGGATGCGAATGCTGGAGGTGACAGGGTTGTGAACATTTGTCTTGATGATACTGAAGAAGTTGACCTATTCTCAATACTTGGTGAAGGTGCTTTAATGACTGGGTCATTTAGTGCTCCTTACGAGGATGGAATGTTTGATCCTGTAGCCGAAGGTGAAGGTGAATATGTTATCACTTACACAGTAGACGAATCGTCTTGTGCTATCGGAACTGATACTGCTACTCTCACAATTAGTGTTGGTGGATCACAATCTCAAGCTCCGGTAGCTGATGCAGAACAATTCTTCTGCTTAAGCGAAGGTGCTACTGTAGCTAATCTTGTTGCGACAGGTGGAGCTGAAGATACAATTGTTTGGTATACTGATGCTGAACTAACCACTGAAGCCGATCCTACTACAGCCCTTGTGACTGACGCTGTTTACTATGCAGTTGCAGTGAGTGAGAACGCTTGTGCACCTTCAGAAGCTGTAATGGTTACTGTTACTTTGGAAGACTCTGTAGCACCAACTATTCCTAATTTAGGAAATGAGTTCTGTCGTCAGGACAATCCTACTGTTCAGGATTTAATGACCCGACTTAATGGAAGCGATGTTCGTGTGTATACCAGTTCAACAGGTGGTACAGCTTTAGTAAGCACAACAGCTCTTGAAGATGGAATTACTTACTACGCAACATCTACAGATGCAACTGTAGGATGTGAGAGTACCGAGAGATTACTAGTAAATGTTATCGTTGGTTTCTGCGGAATTCCGGAAGGATTTTCACCAAATGGAGACGGTACCAATGATACTTTTGAAATTCCAAATATCAGAAGAGACTATCCTAACTACAACATCGAAATTTATAATAGATGGGGTAACATGGTATACAAAGGTAACCAGGACTGGGATGGAGTGTCTAATCAATCCACTACTTTAGGTGACGAAGTTCTACCAGCAGGTGTGTACTTCTACATCTTGAATTACAACGATGGACAAACTTCCCCTGTTCAGGGCAAAGTATACTTAAGTAGATAATTTAAAGGATAAACATAGAACGAAATGAAAAACACAATAATTAAATATTTAATCTTTACGGGCATTATCCTTTTTTCTATCAAAGGTATAGCTCAACAAGACCCCCTCTTCACTCAGTACATGTATAACATGAGTGTTATTAACCCTGCTTACGCTACCGACAATCCTGGTATGCTTAATTTGGGTGGGATTTATAGATCACAATGGGTAGGAATTGACGGTGCTCCAAGCACCGCCAGTTTCTTTGCTCACACTCCCTTAAGTGAACGAGTAGAAGTAGGTTTATCTATAGTACACGACGAAATTGGAGATGTTATTAAAGAAAATAACATTACAGCCGATTTTGCTTATGTACTTCCACTGGACGATAACAACAATAAATTGTCTTTTGGTGTGAAAGCTGGTATAACCACTTTTGACGGAAACATTTCCAGATTGGAAACAAATCAACCTAATGACCCTGCTTTCCAGGATATTAGTGAGCTGTTCCCTGTTTTTGGAGTTGGGGCTTTCTGGTTTGGAGATAACCATTATTTAGGGATATCTGCACCTAACCTTTTTACTTCTAAACATTTAGAAAATGAGCAGGGTCTAAAAGCACTTGGAGAAGAGAACGTTCACTACTTCCTTACAGGAGGTTATGTATTTGATCTTTCCAACGACTTTAAACTTAAGCCTGCTTTTATGGCTAGAGGTGTAGAAGGCGCTCCTTTAAGTGTTGACATAACTGCAAACGTATTAATGTTCAACAGGCTTGAAGCTGGAATAGGTTACAGGTTGGATGAGTCCGTTACAGGTCTAATTAATTTTGCTGTAACACCGGGATTACGTGTAGGGTATGCTTATGATTATACAACTTCCAACCTTGGAAACTATAATGACGGCACTCACGAATTCCTGTTATTATTCGATTTAGATCTATTCGGATTATCGAAAGGATATGATAAATCACCTAGATTCTTCTAAAAACCAGAGACAACATGAAAAAATTATATAGTTCAATATTAATTATCCTTATAAGCTTTTCCGCTTTCGCACAAAGTGACTTAAAGAAAGGAAATCGCTTCTTTGCTCAAAGAGCATATGTAGATGCGGCCGAAGCTTATGAGAAAGTATCCAACAAGGACAAAGAAGTTCTTCAAAATCTGGGAGACTCCTATTTCTTTACAAATCAAATGGGAAGTGCTGCCGAGGTTTACAGAACTTTATTTCTTAGACACGAAGCAGAAGTAGCTCCGGAATACCGTTTTAGGCTGGCTCACTCTTTAATGGCTACTGGCCAAACTGAAGATGCTGATGAGCATTTTACAGAATACTTCGGTAAGGAATTTAACTTCGAAAAGTTCAGAAAAGAACTTGATACTACAGTATCGCACGTATACACGACAGATCAAATTATGAATAATGCAGCTTCAGCCGATTTTGGAATTGCTTTTTATAACGATCAGGTAGTATTTGCGTCAACAAGAAATCAGGAAAGACCAATTTACCCATGGAACAAAAGGCCAACTCTTGATCTTTACATTGCTGATATGAGTGATGAGGGCGAACTGAGTGGTATAGTTTTATTCCCGGGTGATATTAACACAGATACTCACGAGAGTTCTGCTACTTTCAGCCAGGACGGAATGACCATGTATTTTGACCGTACTAATGACAAAAGGGTTAAAGATGAAAATGATGAGAAAGTAGCCCACATTAGCATTTACCGTGCACAGAATGTGAATGGCAACTGGACCAATGTTGAAGTCCTACCTTTTTCAAGTGAAGAATATTCTGTAGAACATCCAAGCTTAAGTGCCGATGGTACAAAACTTTACTTTGCCAGCGATATGCCTGGTTCATTAGGATCTTTTGACATCTATGTTGTAGACGTAAATGCCGATGGAACTTTTGGAACACCTACAAACCTTGGACCTGGAGTAAACACTGCACATAGAGAGCAATTTCCTTTCATTAGTGAAGAGGATGTTCTTTACTTCTCTTCAGACGGACATCCTGGTTTTGGTAACCTGGACGTTTACAGAACTGAAGGTGATTTTACTGAAGTAAAAAATATTGGTACATCAGCTAACAGTGCTTTTGACGATTTCGCATTTGTTATTCGTGAAGGACAGGATGAAGGATTCTTTGCTTCTAACCGTAGAGGTACAGATAACCTTTATACTTTTACAAGAGAAGATTATACTCCTCCTGTAGTTGAAATCGATGACAGAGAAACTAATCCTGAAACAGGAAGACAACAATTGAGAGACGTTGGTAATATCTACTTTGATTTTGATAAAGCAACCATTAAACCAGAGTCTGAACCTACTCTTAATAAAGTTGCAGACATCATGAAGAAGTATCCAACTCTTAAAATAGAAATAGGATCACATGCTGATGCAAGAGGAACTGATAAATACAACATGGATCTTTCTGAAAGACGTGCGGCATCAACTCTGGAATACCTGGTAAGCCAGGGAATAGAAAGAGAAAGATTGACCTCTAAAGGATATGGCGAAACAATGCCATTAAACGACTGTACAAAACCAACAGGATGTACAAATGAGCAATATGCGCGAAACAGGCGTAGTGAGTTCACTATTATGAACTAGCAAGTTGCAACTAACTAACCAACCAAAGAAAAAGCTCCGGAAAACCGGAGCTTTTTTATTTCTACATTAGTCGAAAAATCTTCTTTCAGTACTTAGACCCGCCACAGCAGGTTAATCCCATTACACTTAAATTAATAGACACCACGTGGCAGAACTTTTAATGCCAGCAAACACTATAGAACATCCAGAGAAGATGTAATTGAAAACCATTTCTGTTCCAATTCCTAAATGGGTTGAATAAAGGCGGAATAATAAAACTTCCCAGGATTAACCTGACCAAAGCTCAGGATATAGACGATCAGCACCTGTCTATTCGCATTATTCAATTTGCCAGGAGATTCACTCTTGCAGAGGTTTTGTGCAGGAAAACACCAAATAAGGTTTAGATAAAATCGTACCAGCAATAGGCATCTCTCCTTTCCAGCAAGATTAAACTAAGCAAATAAAAAGAGTTTTATTTTTTTGGAGGATAACCTTCCAGGGCTTCTTCTACCATAGCTCTCAACTGTTCTTCCCGCTTTTGAGGAGAAGCATTTAGATTAAACTTTGAGTCTACTATAGCCTGCCATATTAAAGAATCGCTGTTAGCATCTATAAAGTCAAAAGTTATCCTGAGATAAGTCTCCGGACCTCCAATTGGTATTCCGCCGGAAATTCCCACTCCCATGTTTCCTCCCCCACCTCCAACTCCAACTCCCAGGCTGTTCCTGCTGGCAGTTTCATATTGGTTTGTATAAAAATTTACGTATATCTGAGGACTTTCAGCAGAAGTAAAACCTTCTTGTGCCATCTCTTCGGAAAGAATTCCTAAAAGACGCTGCTCATCAAGTTGATTTAAATTTGAAACTAAATCGGGATATATTCCGTAGGTTTTTAATTCAGAAAAATCTACTTTTTCATCATAATCAAAAACAGCTTTAGGAGTATTACAGGAAGTAACAATAGCAAGTAAAGCAAAATATTTGAAAATTTTCATAAGACCGAATTTTCCTAAAGTTAAGCAAATTTCGTTCCTACTATTTCCTGCTTAACAGTTTTTAAACTTGCTTATTCAGCATTTCCCACAGTTTATCCTTTAATTGTGTAAGCCCCTGTTGGGCCACGGCAGAAATAAACATATAAGGAGCATTAAGATTTTCATCAAGCTCTGCCTTCAACTCGGTTTTTAACTCCTCATCGAGCATATCGCTTTTTGAAATTGCAATTAATCTGTCCTTGTCGAGCATTTCAGGATTGTACCTGCGAAGCTCGTCTAAAAGGATTTCATATTGCTTTACAATATCTTTCGCATCGGCAGGAATAAGAAACAGCAGCGTTGAATTTCGTTCAATATGCCTTAAAAAGCGATGGCCAATCCCCTTACCTTCCGCAGCTCCTTCAATAATCCCTGGTATATCGGCAACTACAAAAGTTTGATAATCTCTATACTCTACAATACCTAAATTCGGTTTAAGAGTGGTAAATTCGTAATCGGCTATCTTGGGTTTGGCCGCGGTAATTACAGATAATAAAGTTGACTTCCCAGCATTTGGAAAACCAACCAATCCCACATCTGCCAGAATTTTAAGTTCAAGAGTAATGTCTTTCTCCTCGCCCTCAATTCCAGGTTGCGCATAACGAGGAGTTTGATTAGTAGAAGTTTTGAAATGGCTGTTACCTAATCCTCCTTTACCGCCCTCTGCGACAATTAATTCCTGGCCATCCTCAGTAATTTCATGTAGAATTTCCTGCGTTTCAGTGTCTCTTATCACTGTGCCCAATGGCACTTCTATATACTGGTCACCTCCATCGGCCCCGGTACTGGTTTGTTTACCTCCGTGTTCCCCGTGCTCTGCACGAATATGGCGTTTAAACTTAAGATGAAATAATGTCCAGAGATTTTTGTTACCTTTTAGTATTACGTGTCCTCCACGTCCACCGTCACCACCATCTGGTCCTCCCTTTGCAACATATTTTTCCCGCCGCAAATGAGCAGAGCCCTGTCCTCCTTTTCCGGATGCCACATGTATTTTTACATAGTCAACAAAATTCCCTTCAGTCATTTTTCTATACTTTATTTCTTCTTTGCGTAGATAAGCTCTTAGTTCTTTAAAGAATCTATTACAGCACTAACTCTTTGTGTGATATCATTAATTGATCCTACTCCATCTACACCATAATACTTATCCTGCTTAAGATAATACTGCTTCAGGATTGCAGTCTCTTCATAATAAACTTTTATTCTGTTCCTAATAATTGACTCGTCTGCATCATCTTGCCTTCCGGAAGTTTTTCCTCTTTCCAGCAATCGTTGCACAAGTATTTCATCATCTACTTCCAAAGCAATCATTGCAGAAACTTCGGTATTCTTTTTAGCTAATAGATTAGAAAGAGCTTCAGCCTGAGCAGCTGTACGGGGAAACCCATCGAAAATAAAACCTTTGGCTCCCGGAGCCTGATCAACCTCTGCTTCCAACATACTAATAGTTACATTGTCGGGCACCAGCTGTCCTTTATCCATGAAAGATTTAGCATTAACCCCCAGTTCCGTTTGATTTTTTATATTATACCTAAACACATCTCCTGTGGAAATATGTACCAGTCCATACTTTTCTTTTAAAACGTTAGCCTGGGTTCCTTTTCCTGCACCCGGAGGTCCAAACAGTACTATATTTATCATAATTATTCTTTTAATTTATATACCTGCGTGAGATTACGACCAAGTCCATTGTAATCTAACCCGTAACCCACGATGAAGTCATTTGGGATTTCCATACCCACAAAATCTATGGGATAAGATTTTTTATAAGCGTGTGGCTTTAAAAATAAAGTAGCGATTTTATAACCTGAAACTTCCATGTCCATTAAAATTTTGTCAATTGCAGCCAAAGTATTTCCGGTATCGACAATGTCTTCAATTATCACTACTTCTCTACCTTTTAAATTCTGCGTTAGTCCAAGCAAGGTTGAAACATTTCCAGTTGTAGATGTTCCTTCATATGAACCTAACTTCACAAAATTCACCTCACAATCTGCAGGGAAACGCTTAATAATTTCTGAAGCAACCAAAAAAGCGCCATTTAAAATTCCCAGAAAAACTAAGATCTTTCCTTCATATTCTCTATTAATTTCTTCCGATATCTTACTTATAGAATGAAGGATCTCTTCTTCTGAAATAAAAGGAGTAAACTCTAAGTCGTGGAGCTGAATCAATCTTAATGAATTTAAAGGCTCAAAGATAAGGATTCTAAACAATTTGAACCTCTAACAAATTGACCGATTTATCCCTGAATACTTCGTGAATCCATCTTAAAAAATTAATTTTGCTTAAACCAGTAAATTAAATGATCAACTATTTTTCTTCTGACTTTAAATTGGGAATTCTGGGAGGAGGGCAATTAGGCAAAATGTTGCTTTATGAAACCCGTAAATTTGATATCCAGACTTTTGTTATAGATCCCAGTAATGAAGCTCCCGCAAAAATTTCAAGTAATAATTTTAGCCAGGGCGATTTAATGGATTTTGATACTGTGGTTGAATTCGGTCGAAAAGTAGATATCCTCACTTTTGAGATAGAAGCAGTAAATGTGAGGGCTCTGGAACAGCTGGAAAAAGAAGGTATAAAAGTTTATCCTTCAGCCAGTACACTTCAAAAAATTCAGGATAAAGCTGTTCAAAAGGAGTTTTTTAAGGATCACAATATTCCTACCTCTTCCTTTAAGACCTTTTTTACAAAAAATGACCTGCTGGACGAGGTGAGGAGAGGAAGTATTAAACTCCCCTTTGTATGGAAAAGTGCTACCGGAGGTTATGATGGTCGTGGTGTTATGATTATTAAGAATGAGGAACAACTAAATGATATTCCAAATACCAAGTGCATAGCTGAAGATTTAGTGCCATTTAAAAATGAACTTGCCGTTATTGTAGCGAGAACTCCAGGCGGGGAGGTGAAAACTTATCCTGTAGTAGAAATGGAATTTCACCCAACCGCCAACCAGGTGGAATACGTGATATGTCCTGCGAGAATAGAAGAAGAGGTGGCAACCCGCGCCAGGAACTTAGCCGAAAGAGTTTCAAAAGCTTTTGAGCACGTAGGCCTCCTGGCGGTAGAAATGTTTCAAACAAACGAAAATGAAATTCTTGTAAACGAAGTGGCTCCCAGACCTCATAACAGTGGGCATTATAGTATTGAGGCCAGTTATACCAATCAATTTGAACAGCACCTAAGAGCGATTCTCAACCTTCCCCTTGGGGAGACGGCAAGTAAAGCAGGGGGAATTATGGTAAATCTTACTGGGGAAGAAGGCCACTCCGGACCCGTTGTTTATCAAAACATTGAAGAAATTATGAGAATGCCGGGCGTGACACCTCATATTTATGGAAAAAAATTAACCAGACCTTTTAGAAAAATGGGGCACGTGACAATCGTTAATCCAGATCTTAATATCGCTCGCGAGATTGCCGAAAAAGTAAAAGATTCCATAAAAGTAATAACCAACTAACCTCCCGATTAAATTTAGCGGTTAGGATAGTAAACTTAAAGAAGACATGAGTAAAGTAGCTATAATTATGGGAAGCACCAGTGATCTACCCGTTATGCAGGAAGCAATCGATGTTTTAAAAGGTTTTGATGTTGAAGTAGAGGTAGATATTGTCTCTGCCCACCGTACACCTGACAAACTATTTGACTATGGTAAAAATGCACATAATCGAGGCATTCATGTTATTATTGCAGGTGCAGGTGGTGCAGCTCATTTACCGGGGATGATCGCCTCACTCTCTCCTCTTCCCGTTATAGGCGTCACCGGTAAAATCAAGTAATTCTATAGATGGGTGGGATTCCATTCTTTCTATTTTACAAATGCCCGGCGGAGTTCCTGTAGCCACAGTAGCTCTAAACGGTGCAAAAAATGCCGGAATCCTGGCTGCGCAAATAATTGGTGCGACTGATAAATGTATGCGGGACAAGATCCTGATCTATAAAGAAGGGTTGAAAGAGAAAGTAATTGAAGGAGCTAAAACCTTAAATAAATAAAAAAGCCACGCATTGCGTGGCCCGAGAGTAGTACCTTTTGTCTTTGAATTATAATTTATTAACCATTCTAAATATAATAACCTAAACCATCAAGTAACTACCTTTTTTGTGTTAACCTTTTATTATCATAAATAATGTCGAAATATACATAATTTCCTGTAATTGACCGATGTTTTTTGACTCTTATCGATAAAAAAAGTTGTTTTTACAGTATTTCGTTCAAAACTATTATTAAAAAATATGAATCCACTTCTTAAAAAATTTGAGACCGCTCCTTTTTCTGCAATAAAAACCGAACATTTTAAACCCGCTATATTGGAGTCGATTAAACTTGCTAAAGAGGAAATTGAGCAAATCGTCAGCTCTCAGGAAACCCCTGACTTTAAAAATACTATTGAAGCTTTAGAATTTTCGGGACAACAACTGGATTTGGTAACCAACATATTTTTTAATCTTAACTCCGCAGAAACAAACGAAGAAATTCAAAAGATAGCTCAGGAAGTTTCCCCTGTTCTCTCTGAATTTAGAAATGATATAATTCTTAACAAAGAACTTTTTTCCAAAGTAAAAGTGGTTTACAAGAGCAGGAAAAATCTGGATCTAAATCCGGAGCAAACTACTCTTTTGGAAAAAAAATATAAAGCCTTTTCCCGAAACGGCGCCAATTTGCCAGAGGATAAACAAAAAGAACTAAGGGAAATAGACAAACAATTGTCTTCTCTAAGCCTAAAATTCGGAGAAAATGTCTTAGCTGAAACAAATAAGTTTGAACTTCATATTACAGATGAGGCAAATCTAGACGGTCTTCCTCCCGAAGCACGGGAAGAAGCAAAAGAAGTAGCAGTTGAAAAAGGAAAAGAAGGCTGGATCTTCACATTAGACTATACCAGCTATATCCCATTCATGAAATATTCTGCAAACAGAGAATTAAGGAAAAAACTTGCACTTGCCTTTGGTTCAAAGGGTTTTCATAATGACGAACTTGATAACCAGGAGAACGTTTTAAAAATAACCAGTTTAAGATATCAACGTGCCCATCTACTGGGTTTTTCTTCCCACGCTGCTTTTATTTTAGAAGAAAGAATGGCAGAAAGCCCGGAAAAAGTAGAAGGTTTTCTGGCTGAACTTTTGGAAAAAGCTAAACCTGCCGCAAAAAGGGAATATAAAGAATTGGAAAATTTCGCAAGAGATCTTGACGGAATAGACAAATTGCAAAAATGGGATGCTTCCTACTATGGTGAAAAACTAAAGCAGAAGTTGTATGATGTAGACGATGAAAAATTAAAACCATACTTCCCGCTTCACCAGGTTATAGAGGGAGTCTTTACAGTCTCCAATAAACTTTATGACCTCAACTTTCAAAAAACAGTAGATGTAGACGTTTACCATCCCGATGTTATTACTTACAGGGTTACCGACGGTGAAGGCAGGGAAGTGGCTCTTTTATATGCCGATTTTCACCCTCGCCCGGGGAAGAGAGATGGTGCCTGGATGACAGTCTATCGATCTCAACAAATACAGGACGGCAAAAATGAAAGACCTCATATTTCTATTGTTTGTAATTTCACAAAACCCACTAAAACCACTCCTTCCTTATTAACTTTTAATGAGGTCACCACACTTTTCCACGAATTTGGTCACGCCCTGCATGGAATGATGGCTAATACCACCTATCCGGGTCTTTCAGGAACCAGCGTATACTGGGATTTTGTCGAATTACCCAGCCAGGTTTTAGAAAACTGGTGCTATGAGCAGGAATCCCTGAAGCTGTTTGCCAAACATTACAAAACAGGAGAAGTCATTCCTGAAGATCTAATTAAAAAAATTAAAGATGCGGCCAATTTCCAGGAAGGTATGTCGACGCTTAGGCAAATAAGTTTTGGACTTCTTGATATGAGCTGGCACGCAATTGATCCTTCAAGAGTAAGGAAGGTAAAAGCTCATGAAGATGAAGCTTTTAAACCAACTAAACTTTTTCCTGAAGTTCCTGAAAATTGTATGAGCACCTCCTTTTCCCATATTTTCCACGGCGGTTATTCTGCTTAGTTATTATTCTTATAAATGGGCAGAAGTTCTTGATGCCGATGCTTTTGAATATTTTCAGGAAAAAGGGATATTTAACAGGGAAGTAGCTCTTAAATTCAAAGAAAATGTCCTATCCAAAGGAGGAACAGAACACCCAATGACTCTTTACAAACGATTCCGGGGAAAAGAACCTGAACCGGAAGCTCTTTTAAAACGTGCGGGACTTATAGAAAAAGTTTAAATCTTAAATCTTAACCGCCTTTAAAAATCGGGAATGGTTTAATATCTTTTCGTACCTTCTTTTTATTAAATTTGAAGATACTCTTTAAACGCGTATGTCTACAAATGAAATTGATCCCACCCGGTGGGTCGATAAATATTCAGATTATCTCTTCAATTACACCATAGTTAGGGTAAATGACAGGGATATTGCCAATGACTTAATTTCGGAAACATTTTTGGCTTAGCCTTAAATCAATGAAAAATTTTAAAGGCGAAGCATCTGAACGTACATGGCTTATTTCAATATTAAAAAGAAAAATTATAGATCATTATCGCCGGATTAATTCTAATAAAGGACGTGCAGAAGTACGGATTAATTACAGTGATGATGAAAATGAAGGAAACTGGCTTGAAGAACAGGCACCCGACAGATTTGATATGACTGCCGAAGACATCATGGAAAATGAAGAACTTGGCCTTGCAATTCTTGCCTGTATGGATACACTCAATGAAAAACAGGCAAAGATCTTTAAAATGAAAACAATTGAAGATTTTGATACTGAAGCTATTTGTAATGAGTTTAATATCACTCCGTCTAACCTTTGGGTAATTATTCACAGGGCCCGCGTTGCCCTTGCTGAATGTTTAGAAAAAAACTGGTTCTAATATGAGTAAATTGAGATCAATTTTTATTGACTGTGCTGAAGCTAATCATTGTTGCGATAAGGCCCAGTATGAAGAAGCTTCTTTGGGGGAAAAGATAAAGATCCACATTCACAACTTATTTTGTAAGGGTTGCAGGAAATACACCCGGGATAACAAAAAACTTTCAGCTCTTGTTAAAAAAGCTAATTTGAAGAGCTGCTCTGAAAACGAAAAAAAAGTGTGGAAAGAAAAAATTAAAAAGGAATACTCAAAATAATTTTTGAAGAATCAGTAGAATGATCAACCAGTAAACCGGAATTGCTTCCACCCAAAAGGATGCAAAATACTGGCTTTGACGAATTGAGGATCTTTTTAAAAATCCTGCTATAATTAAGATTACAATTAATAGACTTAGTACATAATCCATTTCCGTTTCCTCCTTGAGAAACTCGGGAAGTAACGCAAATCCTAATAAAATACCACCCAAAAATTTTGTGGCAGATACGCCCAGGAGCTGAGGCATAGTTCCCAATTGAGCCATATCATACCTCAAATCCCGAATTTCAAAGGGCAGAATTACTGCGAGAATTAAACAGAATCTTTGAAAAAGTTCTAAGACAACATCTCGTGAAAAGCTTAATTCATATAAAGCAAGGGGCATTAAGATAGTTACTGCCGTTACCACAAAAGCAATTACAAAGATTTTTAATCCCGGCAGGCCGCGCAAACTTCTCCTTTCACTAAAAACAGGTACAGCATAAAGGATCGTAAAGAAGGCCATTACTCCGGCAATCACTATAATTTGAAAAGGCTGGTATAATAATGACCACAAGAGGCCAAGAAAAATGAAGAAGGAAAAAATTTGAATTATTCTTACGTTTCTGGCAAGGCTTAGATGATGAAGTTTTGCAATACTAAGCATACTTTATAAAATTATATCCAGTAACTGAAGCTAAAAATATAAAGACCAGCAATCCACGATCTATGGGAATTTTAAAATTAAGAAATGTTACAGCAGTAAAAGAAACTATAGCGACAGAAACGTGGATACTGCTGTTTATATAGAAGTCTAAAATTTTGTTGAAATAGCCTCTCATAAATTCCCGGTAGAATTGAAATAAAAAGGCCCCATAACTCTATAAAATCTTAACATCCGCAAGTACCTAAATTGTAAAAATTTACGTTTAAAATACGTAATTTCGCACCACAAAATACAACTATATTTTAATGAGAACAGATTCTTTTGCCCTACGACATATTGGTCCTGACGAAGATGAACTTAAAGACATGCTTTCCACTATAGGTGTCTCTTCTTTAGACCAACTAATTTACGAGACATTACCTGATGATATTAAACTTAAATCTCCATTAAACCTTGCTCCTGCTCTAAGTGAAAATGAATATGCAGAACATATAGGAGAATTAGCGGGATTAAATAAAGTTTTTAAAACATATATAGGACTGGGTTATAATCAGGCTATATTACCCGCTGTAATTCAAAGAAATATTCTTGAAAATCCGGGATGGTACACTGCCTACACTCCCTACCAGGCAGAGATCGCCCAGGGAAGACTTGAAGCTTTATTGAACTTCCAAACTATGGTTAGTGACCTTACAGGGATGGAACTTGCCAACGCTTCTCTTCTCGATGAATCTACTGCAGCGGCAGAAGCCATGGCCTTATTGTTTGCAGTGAGGGAAAGGGATCAAAAGAAAAATGAAGTCGTAAAATTCTTTGTATCAAATGAAGTCCTGCCTCAAACCATTTCTTTACTAAAAACCAGGGCTCTTCCTTTGGGAATTGAACTAATTGTGGGAGATCATAATTCATTTTCTTTTTCTGAAGACTTTTTTGGAGCCATTATTCAATATCCCGGAAAATCGGGAGTTGTATATGACTATTCAAAATTCGTATCGGGATGTAAAGATGCCCAAATAAAAATTGTTGTAGCTGCAGATATTTTGAGCCTGGTACGGCTACAGGCTCCTGGAGAGTTAGGTGTAGACGTTGTTGTTGGCACCACCCAGCGCTTTGGAATTCCTTTAGGTTATGGTGGTCCTCACGCCGCTTATTTTGCCACAAAGGATGAATACAAACGCAGCATTCCCGGGCGTATAATTGGAGTAACGAAAGACCTAAATGGAAACCGCGCGCTTCGCATGGCGCTTCAAACAAGGGAACAGCATATAAAAAGAGATAAAGCCACTTCCAATATTTGTACTGCACAGGTACTTCTTGCTGTAATGGCTGGAATGTATGCAGTATATCATGGCCCTAAAGGATTAAAATATATTGCAGACACTGTTCACTCTTCTGCAGTTACACTTGAAGCTAAACTGAAAGAACTTGGATTTGAGCAATTAAATGCTACTTACTTTGATACTCTTCAAATAAAAGCAGATGCTAAAGCTATAAAGCCTATTGCTGAAAATCACAAGATCAATTTTTATTATCCTGATGCTGAAACGGTGGTGATAGCTTTAAATGAAACCACAAACATTCCTGATCTCAACCGGATTGTTTCAGTTTTCTCTGAACTAGCAGGTAAAAAGGTAAATGACATTGATAAGCTAAAAGAAGGAACCAGTATTCAGGAGGAAGTAGAAAGAAAACGTCCATTTCTTACCAATGAAGTCTTCAATTCCTACCATTCAGAAACAGAATTGATGCGTTACATCAAAAAACTAGAACGAAAAGATCTTTCTCTTAACCACTCCATGATTCCTTTAGGATCATGTACAATGAAGCTCAATGCGGCTTCAGAAATGCTTCCTCTAAGTGATCCTCAATGGGGGAATATGCATCCTTTTGTACCAATAGAACAGGCAGAAGGATATCAGAAGGTATTGAAAAAGCTGGAGGAACAACTTACTGAAATCACTATGTTTTGCAGGAACTTCACTTCAGCCTAATTCAGGAGCTCAGGGAGAATATGCAGGTTTAATGGTCATTAGAGCCTATCACGAATCTCGAGGTGAAGCTCACAGAGATGTGTGCCTAATCCCCTCCTCTGCTCACGGCACAAATCCTGCTTCAGCAGTTATGGCAGGAATGAAAGTAGTGGTAACAAAAGCTACCGCAGAAGGCAATATTGATATAGATGATCTAAGGGAAAAAGCCTTAAAACACAAGGACAATCTCGCAGCATTAATGGTTACTTATCCTTCTACTCACGGTGTTTTTGAATCTTCTATAAAAGAAATAACAAAACTCATTCACGATAACGGCGGCCAGGTATATATGGATGGCGCCAATATGAATGCACAGGTAGGATTAACCAATCCCGGCGCTATTGGTGCTGATGTTTGCCATCTTAACCTGCACAAGACTTTTGCAATACCTCATGGAGGTGGAGGACCTGGAGTAGGTCCTATTTGTGTAGCAAAGCAGCTACTTCCATTTTTACCCGGAAATCCCGTAATTAAAACGGGAGGTGAAGAAGCAATAACAGCCATTTCATCTGCTCCCTGGGGATCGGCATTAGTATGTCTTATTTCTTATGGGTATATCACGATGCTGGGAAGCAAAGGAATTAAAAAGGCTACAGAGTATGCTATTCTTAACGCCAATTACATAAAAGCAAGGCTAAAAGATCATTATCAAACGCTTTATTCAGGAGAAAGAGGAAGAGCAGCTCACGAAATGATAGTAGACTGTCGTCCATTTAAAAACAATGGGATAGAAGTGGTAGATATTGCCAAACGTTTAATGGATTATGGATTTCACGCACCTACTGTATCCTTTCCTGTAGCAGGAACTTTGATGATAGAACCTACTGAAAGCGAAAGTAAGGCAGAGCTGGATCGTTTTTGTGATGCTTTAATTTCCATAAGACAGGAAATCAACACCTCATCTACCAACGATGAGAATAATATATTAAAAAATGCACCTCATACAATGGCTATGTTAACTGCGACAAATTGGGATTTTCCATATTCCCGGGAGCAGGCAGCATTTCCTTTAGACTATATTGCAGATAATAAATTCTGGCCATCAGTAAGAAGAGTTGATGACGCGTATGGAGACAGAAACCTTATTTGTACCTGCGATCCTATTGAAGAATATATGGAAGCTTAAAGAGAGGGCGTGTTATACGCCCTTTTTTGATATCCTCAGTTTTTTCAGCAAAAGACAAAGATTTTTAATCGTATTTTGAAAAGATATGATGATCTTCCAGTCTTCCGAAATTAAAAGAAAACTGTGGCTTTGAATTAATTGGTTTTTACTATTTTAGTTAAAAGAATCACAAATTACCCCGCCTCAATGAGCATAAGAATTACGGGAATAGGCAGTTTTATTCCTAATATGAAGAGAAAGAATTCAGATTTTCTGAAACACGAATTTTTGAATGATGACGGTTCCGGTTTTCCCCATGGTAATGAGGTAACAATTGAAAAATTTAAAGCCATTACCGGGATTGAAGAAAGGAGATATCTTGAAGAAGAACTAAGCACTTCAGATATGGCTACTGTTGCTGCTCAAAAAGCAATTGAAGATGCCAAAATAGATCCTGAAACATTAGACTATCTTATCATTGCCCATAATTATGGAGATGTGAAGCACGGCAGTATCCAAAGTGATACTGTTCCCAGTATTGCTACACGTGTAAAACATAATTTAAGAATAAAAAATCCAAAATGTGTGGCATATGATGTCCTCTTTGGATGCCCGGGATGGATAGAAGCCGTGATCCAGGCACAGGCATTTATGAGATGTGGAATGGCAAAAAAATGTCTTGTAGTTGGTGCGGAAGCCCTCTCCCGGGTAGTAGATAAATACGACCGGGATTCCATGATATTTTCAGATGGAGCAGGCGCTACAGTACTTGAAGTTACAGATGAGGAAGGCGGCATTCTTGCACACGAATCGGCCACCTATGCCTATCAGGATGCACATCATATTTACTTTGGGAAATCAAACCGCCCGGAAGAACAGGACGACACCCGTTATATTAAGATGAATGGCAGGAAGATTTATGAATTTGCTCTTAGCCAGGTTCCGCAGGCTATGAAGACCTGTCTTGACAAAAGCGGCAAGACCATAGATGATGTGAAGAAAATATTTATCCATCAGGCAAATGAAAAAATGGATGATGCTATAGTCGCCCGGTTCTATAAACTACATAAAAAACCAGTCCCTCCCAGGATCACACCTATGACTATCCACGAACTAGGCAACAGCAGTGTTGCAACAGTTCCAACTTTGCTGGATTTAGTAGTGAGAGGTGAAATTAAAGACCAGGAAGTAAAAAAAGGAGATGTGGTCATTCTTGCCAGTGTAGGTGCAGGAATGAACGTAAATTCCATTATCTATCAATACTAGGATGTACGAGAAGACATATCCTAACAGGCGTTATCATAAAACCTTAGAATTTTTACACAAATCAATTCCACCTCCGGCAAATATTTTAGATCTGGGAGTAGAAAATCCTTTTTCTAAAATTATGCAGAAGGAGAATTACCAGGTTACCAATACAGGCGGGGAAGATCTTGATTTGGATACTACAGCAGTAAAATCTAAAAATTTTGAAGTTGTCACTGCTTTTGAAATTTTTGAGCACCTGGTGGCTCCATTTAATATTCTAAAAGACATTCAGGCTCCCAAGTTGGTAGCCACAGTACCTCTTAAATTATGGTTTTCCGAAGCTTATCGCTCAAAAACTGATATGCGTGATCGGCACTTCCACGAATTTGAAGACTGGCAATTTGACTGGCTCTTAGAAAAAGCGGGCTGGAAGATTAAAGATTCTGCTAAATGGACCAATCCTGTAAAAAAGATTGGAATAAGACCTGTCTTACGCAACTTTACCCCAAGATATTATGCTGTATATGCAGAAAGAACTTAAAACCGACTTATCACTGGATTACCTAAAACAACAACCTCTACTATTCCCAATTCATATAAAACAGAATTACCATTCGAAAATAGAGTCAACGAAAATTGATAATTTAGCCTTAATTATTAAGCTGAAATTTTGAGGGTATATATTGTCATTCCTGCACACAACGAAGCCGCATTCATTGCACAGACTCTATTATCTCTTGCAACACAATCCCTACTCCCCAAAAAAATTGTAGTTGTAGATGATCATTCCACAGATAACACTCCCAATATAGTATTGGAATTTACCAAAAAGTACAGCTTCATCACGCTTGTGCAAACTACATCTTCTAAAGAACATCTCCCAGGAAGTAAAGTTATAAAAGCATTTTACACAGGCCTGGAAACTCTTGATGATGATTACGATATCCTCTGTAAATTTGATGCTGACCTGGTTTTCCCAAAGAATTATCTAAATACAATTGCAGCACACTTTAAAGAAAATTCCCGTACAGGGATGGCGGGCGGATTTTGCACTATCCTGAATGAAGAGAAATATACTATTGAAAATCTTACATCAACGGACCATATTCGTGGTGCATTAAAAGCCTACCGGAAAGCCTGTTTTAAAGACATTGGAGGTTTAAAAAAATCGATGGGATGGGACACTGCAGATGAGCTACTGGCCCAGTTCCACAATTGGGGAGTAAAAACCGACCACAGCTTATTGGTAAAACATTTAAAACCTACGGGTAGCACTTATGGACAAGCCTCCAGGTACAAACAGGGAGAAGCTTTTTATAAGTTGAGGTATGGTTTTCTAATAACATTTATAGCTTCAGTCAAACTTGCACACCTCAAGAATGATTACTCCCTCGTAAGAGAATATCTTTGCTTAGCTTCCATAAAGCAAAAAAAGAAAAGCAGCCCTATCTGGTTTCAGCAGAAGAAGGCCGCTTTATAAGAAATTTGCGCTTCAAAAAAATGTTCAGAAAATTGTTTTAATTTTCTTTATCCAATATTTCAGTAAGAGGTCTCCCTGTATGAGCATTTGGAAAGGATATTCCCAGCAATGCCGAGACGGTTGGAGCAATATCTATTATTTCTGTCCGTTTTGTAGAACTTCCCTTTTTTATTCCTTTTCCGTAAAAAAGTAAAGGAGCATGAGTATCATAATTAAATCCACTTCCGTGAGTTGATCCGGTACGTGAAGAAGTGATAATTGCTTAGGTTCTAAAACTATTATTACATCGCCACTTCTCTTTTGATTAAATCCATTCTGTATAAGGGCTGCTGTACCTGAGGTAAAAGAACCGCTCTGTAGCTGAGTCCTGGTGTAGACATTACTAATTTGAGGATATTGAAGTAAGAAATGTGCAAGAGAAGTTTCAAGATCAGCCGCTTTAATATTTTCTTCTCTTAATGCTTCATAGTTGAAAAAGATTTGATAGTTAGAGATATTCTCAATAACGTCTGCGCCATCAAAATAAGTATCAATAAATTCATCTACCTTTTTTTCAAAGCTCCCGTGGTCAAAATAACCTGAGGGTATCTTTAGCGAACTAAGATAAGACGGCACATCTACTCCACCGTGATCTGATGTAAGGAACAACACATAATTACCTTCCCCCACTTTTTCGTCTAAAGCTTTAAGTAACCTTGCCAGGTCCTGATCGAGACGCAGGTAAGTATCCTGCACTTCCTTAGAATTCACACCATAGTTGTGGCCTATATAATCTGTACTTGAGAAACTTACTGTCAAGAAATCGGTATAATCATCTTTCCCCAGATCTTCACCGTCCAAAGCCGCAATTGCGAAGTCGGCTGTTATTGAATTTCCAAAGGGAGTACCTTTCAGCAGTTCATAAGGGCTATTAGGTGACGCTAATTTTTTTAAATCGTATGGAAAGGTGGTTTGACCGCTATGCCCTCCTTCTGAAAGTGTTTTTGTCGGTCCCGCTTTCGGTGTAAGTATTAATATCTCTTAAGGTATTCCACGTGGTCATATAAGAATCTGCTTTTCCTGAAGCATTGAAATCTTTTACCCATTGCGGTAACTCCTTAAGGTAGAATGTACTTGTGATCCATTTCCCTTCATTACTTCCGTGAAACCAATAAGCCGCATTTGCAGTGTGTCCTGCAGGAAGTATGGCCCCTCTGTCCTTAAGAGCAATCCCAATTGTTTTTCCATTCATTTGAGTAAACAATCGATTTTCATCAGCCACTGTTGTAGCCAGCATCCTGTGGGGAGACATTTTACCTGCGGAAGATGTGGTACCTACTAGTTCTACACTGTCGTCACCAGCACAATATACTTCCTTCTCTTCAAATTTATTGTACCAGTTATTACCAATTATTCCATGGTTCATAGGGCTGGTCTTGTGATAAACCGAAGTATGGCCAGGCCCGGTATAAGTGGGAATGTAATTAAAATGATTGTTCTTGAAATTAAATCCATTATTAATAATTCTTTTAAACCCATCCTCTTCATATTTATTCCAGAACCGGGTGAGGTAGTCATAACGCATTTGGTCTACTACTACTCCAACCACTAGTTTAGGTTTATCATCCTTAGTTCCGGGATCCTTTCCCACCTGGGCTTGTACAGTAAAAACCCAGCTGATTAAAAAAATTAGTAGGGGTGTTTTTTTCATGTCTTTAATTTTGATTAAGCCCAAATTTACTAAAACCCTCGGTTAAAGATTAATTCTTAGTTAAATACTTTCCGAGTAAAAATTACTATTTTAGCTTTACAAAAAGTCCTTAATGAGTTATTTGCATTCTATTGGTCAATACATTTTGATGATAAAGGGGATTTTTGGGCGAATGACCAAGCGCTCTGTACTTAAGGAATTGATTTTTAAAGAAATTGACCAATTGATCATAGGTTCTCTTGGTATAGTGGCCTTCCTATCTTTCTTTATTGGTGGGGTTGTAGCCTTACAAACTGCATTAAATCTTAACAATCCTCTAATCCCTAAGTCCCTGATTGCTTTTGCAGCAAGACAATCTATTATACTTGAATTCTCTCCTACTTTTATCTCCATTATTATGGCTAAGTAAAGTAGGTTCTTTTATCACTTCCAGTATAGGATCGATGCGGGTTACTGAACAAATTGACGCTTTAGAAGTAATGGGTATAAATTCCCTTAATTACCTCGTTCTTCCAAAAATTGTAGCAATGCTTACTTATCCGTTTGTTATTGCAATTTCTATGTTTCTGGGTATAGCAGGAGCTTACATATCGGCAGTATTAGGAGGCTTTGTGGGGTCTGATGTTTTTATCGCAGGCTTACAGGAAGATTTTGTGGGTTACCAGCTTTTTTACGCCTTTTTCAAAACCTTTTTATTTGCAATGATCCTTGCCACTATACCAGCTTTTCACGGCTACTACATGACAGGTGGATCACTGGAAGTTGGAAAAGCCAGTACTACCTCTTTCGTGTGGACCAGTGTAGTAATAATTATTACTAACTATGTAGTAACTCAATTACTGTTAAGCTAATGATAGAGATAAAGAATTTACATAAAAGTTTTGGCGAAGAGAAGATCCTTAAGGGAATTGATTTTGTGTTTGAAACAGGAAAAACAAATTTAATCATAGGACAATCCGGTTCGGGAAAAAGTGTTCTTCTTAAATGCATGTTAGGTCTATTTACTCCGGAAGAAGGTACAATAGAATACGACGGAAATGCTTATTCCAACTTTACAGATGAAGAAAAGCGTGCACTGCGACAGGAGATAGGAATGCTTTTCCAGGGAGGGGCACTTTTTGATTCAATGACAGTGGAAGAAAATGTAATGTTCCCTCTTAGAATGTTTACTAAACGTAAGAAGAAGAAGGATCTGCTCGAAAGAGTAGGAGAAGTTTTAGACAGAGTTAACCTCACAGACGCAGCGAAAAAATTTCCTGCAGAAATAAGTGGTGGAATGCAAAAAAGGGTGGCAATTGCGAGAGCGATAGTTAATAGACCCAAATACTTGTTTTGTGATGAACCAAACTCTGGGCTTGATCCTCATACCGCAACAATAATAGATAACTTAATTCACGAACTAACGGTTGAATACGATATTACTACAGTAGTTATCACCCACGATATGAACTCTCTGCTAGAAATAGGAGAAAATATTGCTTTTTTAAAAGACGGACTGCTCGCGTGGAAAGGTGACAAATCTCAAATCTTTAAAACTGATGACCAAACGGTGACAGATTTTGTTTATTCTTCAGATCTTTTTAAGAAGGTAAGGGAAGCACAGCAACAGGGGCTTTAATACTAGTTCTGAGATTTTACTGCAAGGGTATCTAATCCCAACCTCAATTTTAACCAGTTTTGCATTTTTTCTGTATCTGTTCTCTTTACTCTGGAAGAGACATTATTTTTCCAGTTTACATGAAAGGTGGGAACAGTATCTATTTTCGAAAAATCAGTAGAAATTTCGTTGGCAAAACTTAAATTTTCAATATTCTCATAATTGGCTTTAATTTCTTTGCTTAAATCTCTAAAAGAAAAATCTCCCTTCCTGTATTTTAATAGCTCCTTTTCCAGTAGTGAAATTCTCGCATCCTTATCCTCTATTACTTCCTGATTCTTTACATAAAGATCTTCAAGGATCCCACTCCTTACCTGTGATGAAAGTTCTGCCATGTCACCTGCGGGTGATGGTCCCTGTCGCACAATAAGGTTTGCTTCCTTTAAAGCGGTAATGTCCCCCATCTGCGTTCGCCAGGTTTCAATTGTAGCTTGTGGCACAGGGGCTCCAATAAGAAAAACCTCCAGTTCTTTATTCTGAAAATTAGCTGAAGTTCGCAGCTTTTCTGCTCCGCTAAACTGCATAACATCTGTAAAGAACAAGTTTGCCTGTGTTTCAAAAACCTGCTTCTGAAAAAGGTTATAAAACAAAACCACACTCGGCACCATAACGATTACTGCAATGGCTGAAGCTATTTGAGCAGTTCGTTTCCGTTTTTTACTATTAGCATACTTTACAAGGGGAAAGCCCAAAAATTTGGAGACCACAAAAGTAGATAGGGCAATAAAAACAGCATTAATTGAAAAGAGATATAGAGCACCCAACGCAAATTTCCAGTTTCCTATGGCCAAACCATAACCTACGGTGCACAGGGGTGGCATAAGAGCAGTAGCAATTGCAACTCCAAAGATTACACTTGCTATCGTACCGCGTTTTGTCTTGGCTACAATTAAAGCGAGACCACCAAAGATCGCGACTAAAACATCAAGAATAGTTGGATAAGTCCTAGCAACCAGCTCAGGAGTTTCTTGCTTAACAGGGGAAATTGAAAAGTAAATGAATGCCGTGAGCACACTTAACACCACCATTACACCTAGATTAATAAAGGATTTTCTCAGCGTGTCTACATCATTTATAGCAACCGATAAGCCCACGCCTACAATTGGCCCCATAAGTGGTGAGATTAACATCGCTCCTATTACCACCGCCGTACTACTTACATTAAGCCCAATGGATGCCACAAATATTGAAAACACAAGGATCCAGGCATTATGGCCTTTAAAGGAAATATCCTTTTTTACAGATTCTACCGTAGTTTCCCTGTCGGTATCACTCCGAATGTCCAGTAGTTCTTTTAAAAATACTTTGATACTTTTCCAGATGCCATTGGCGTGAGAGAATCCCAGTTCTGAATCTTTAGCTTATGGATTACTGCCAATATTATCTTTATTCTCCATTTTAACCTAAATCTTCAAATTTTTCCAGGACCCTGGCTCTAATATTTTTAATTTCCTGTTCCTTTTCCCTTGGAACTATTAATAGTACATCTTTATCATCTACCACAATAAAATCCTCCATTCCCTGAATGACCACTACTTTCGAAGAATGAGTATAAACAATATTTCCGGTCGAATTTTCAGGAATTAGCTTCGCATTGACTACAGCATTTTTGTGGCCGTCTTTTGCCAGTTGATTGTACATGGCTCCCCAGGTACCTAAATCATCCCAGTCAAAAGAAGCTGGAATAACATAAACACTATCAGACTTCTCAAGAATACCATAATCAATGGAGATGTTTTGAGCCTGCGGATAATTTTCTTTAATAAATTTATCTTCATTAGGACCGTTTAGATCTTTTTCTCCATCTATAATAAGCCTGTACATCTCCTGCAGGTGAGTTGAAAAAGAATCTATAATAAATGAGGCGCGCCAAATAAAAATGCCCGCATTCCACAGGTAGTTACCTTCCTCCAGATATTTTTTCGCGTTCCTAAGAGTGGGCTTTTCAGCAAATCGGGTTATCTTTTGCAGCCTTTCCTCCTGTGCATTATTCTCAAACTGAATGTAGCCAAAACCTGTATTAGGATTGGTTGGTCGAATTCCGAGGGTAATTAAACTATCCTCTTTGGATGCCATTTGTAGTGCAAAATTAATATCATCCAGGAATGCATCTTTTTCTGTGATCCAATGATCACTGGGTGCAACTATCATAACCGCATCTTCGTTCATCTTCCTTATTTTTAAGGCAGCTAAGAGGATACAGGGTGCCGTATTCCTCATTGCAGGTTCGAGAACGATTTGATCTTCTTTTATTTTTGGAAGTTGCTCCTTTACAATGTCCTTATAAGATTCATTAGTGAGCACAAGGATATTCTCAGGTTGCACAATATTTGAAATGCGGTTGTAGGTAAGCTGAATAAGAGTTTCTCCCGTGCCCATCATATCATGAAACTGCTTGGGATACTTAGTAGTACTAACTCTAGGCCAAAATCTTGAACCTATTCCTCCCGCCATAATAACAGCGTAGAAATTATTATTGTACGTAGTCATTTATAAAATTTTTTAACTCATTAAAAATTCAACCTGCGCATTTGGCTGAAAAAGATATACTTTTCCTGTAGAAAGCTCCACACATTCATAGAGTTTTCTGCGTTTTGGACCTTTTTTAAAAATTTTCCCATTATAAATTTTGAAAGATCCCCCTGCCTAGGTAACTCAAAAATATAATTTTTGTCATTTTCTGGATCGTATTCCTTTAAAGCCACCGAGAGTCTCGCATCTGTATCACTACTGGCGCGCGGATTTTTAAAATGCCGTGCAATTAATGGTAAAAGTCGTGCAGGAAAGATTTCAGGCCGAATAAAAGGAAGCATTAACTGCTGAAATGTAAATTTCCACTCCTGTCCATGTGGTTTTATGGCCCTCCCAAATTTTTCAAAAGCAACTAAATGTGCAATTTCATGGACCGTTGTTATTAAAAATCTATACCTGTTAAGATTTGAATTGACAGTAATTTGATGGATCCCTTCCTGTGTTCTTCTATAATCTCCATGACGCGTTACCCTTTCATTTACAATTTTAAGGTGTATCCTGTTTTCTTCTATTAAGCTGAAGATAACTAGGTACTGCATGACTGGGAAGGTATTTTTCCAGGATCTTGTTCATTCTACGTAGTACCTAGGGAGTGCTGTTTGATACCTGCAACATCTTCCCGTTATAATATCTATTTCCGGTTAAACTAAAATCTACAATATACTCTGCCATTTCTTTAGCCGAAAGGGGAGCCCTGTAACCGGGAAATGCCTCTTCCAGCATCTCCGTTTGTACAGCTCCTAAAGCAAGAACATTAAAAGCAGGCCCGGTTTCTTTATATTCTTCGGCCAGTAATTCAGTAAGAGTGATTAATGCACCTTTACTTGAGCTATATGCTGAAAGTCCTGCAAACTTAACACTACCCTGCACTCCTCCCATACTGCTAATATTAACCACATGACGGTTTTTTGCATAAAAGGTAAAACTACCTGAAGCAATCCCACCACTCCAAAAACATTCGTATTATAGATATTTTTAAACTCATCCAGTCCTGTTTTTTCAAAAGGCTTGTTAAGAACAGCTCCGGCACTATTAATAAGAATATCAACTTTTCCCGAAGCAGCTAAATGTTCCCGAACTTTCTCTAGATCAATTTCACTCGTAATGTCACAAGCCTGAACCTTTACATTTTTAAGGTCCAGTTGTTTTATTGAATCTGTATTTCGGGATAACGCCAAAACCTCGTAACCTCTTTCAGCAAAAATTTGAACCATCTCCCACCCAATACCCCGGCTGGTTCCGGTTATTACCACCTGCTTCATTTATTCAATTTGATTTCCTTCTCGGGAGTGTTAGCCATCTTTGTTAATGCCGGAATTATCTTTTCAACTAATGACGCCATATGTGCGAAATCCATTTTTTCTGACTGGTCAGAAACATGATGGTAAAACTCATAATTTGTAAAGTCAAAAGTACTTATAGTTTGCGCGGGAACTTTAAATTCCTCGTAAAAGGGGTAATTGTCGCTACGCTTAAAGAGATTATACTGCTTCGCCTCGGGTAGATAACCCAAAACTTCAGCATTAGAATATTCATTAAATTTTTGGGCCATATTTGAGTTTTCGAATCCGGTAAGATATGCCGCAAAATTCTTTCCCTGCATAGGCACCCCTATCATTTCAAGATTTACCATCGCATATAGATCCAGACCTTTCTCTTTCAAATTTGCAGCAGCATATTTTGCTCCAACTAATCCCATTTCTTCTGCTGAAAAAAGAACGAACAGGAGACTTCTTTTATTTATTTTCTTTTTTCCGAAGTATTCTGCAAGCCCCATAACAGCCACAGTTCCCGCAGCATTGTCATTAGCTCCATTGGCAATAGAATCACCATTTACTACCTTTCCCAAACCAACGTGATCGTAATGCGCCCCTAAAATGATGAATTCATCTTTAAGTTCTTTATCTGTCCCTTCTATATAGCCTATTATATTATACCCCACCTTCCCTTTAACCTCAAAAGAATCACGGTACGTTTCAAAATAGGGCTGAAGACCAGATTTTGTAAAACTTTTTTCAATAAAACTCGCTGCTTTCTCAATACCTTCAGTACCTGTTTCACGGCCTCTAAGCTCATTTGAGGCGAGATATTCAAGATTTTTTTGTAAAGAATTTTTTGAAATGTTAATTGCAGTACTAAGCAGTTTTGCTTTCCTGAATAACTCCTGCATCCTGAGTTGATTTTTGGCTAAGATTACAAGCCGAAAAACCGAGTAACAAAAGGAGAGGAACGGTTTTAAAATAGAATTTACTCATACCGCTAAAGTTAAGAAAATCCCGCAAAAGTGCGGGATTTCTAATAATTTATTACCTAAACAGGAGTGTTTAAGCAAGCATTGTGACGGGATTCTCCAGATAGCTCTTTAAGGTCTGTAGAAATGCCGCACCTATTGCTCCATCCACTGTCCTGTGATCGCATGCAAGGGTTACCTTCATCGTATTCCCAACCACAATTTGACCATTTTTAACAACAGGTTTTTCAACTATCGCCCCTACAGATAAAATTGCAGAATTAGGTTGATTGATTATACTTGTAAATTCAGTTATTCCAAACATTCCTAAATTTGAGACTGTAAAGGTACTACCTTCCATTTCCTGTGGCTGTAATTTTTTATTTCGCGCTTTCCCTGCGAGATCTTTTACCTGCGCCCCAATTTGAGTCATAGACATTTGATCTGCATATTTTAGTACTAAGCACAACAAGGCCATCTTCAACTGCTACAGCAACTCCCATATGTATATGTCTGGCAATTTTTGTAGAGTCCCCTGTCCACTGAGAATTTACTCTTGGGTGTTTGCGAAGAGCCATAGCCGAAGCTTTTATAACCATATCATTAAAAGAAACCTTTACATCTGGCAACTCATTGATTTGTACCCGGGATGCCATTGCAGTTTCCATATTCACCTCTATAGTGAGATAATAATGAGGCGCTGTAAACTTAGATTCTCCTAAACGTTTTGCAATAGTTTTGCGCATTTGAGAATTTTTAATTTCCTCAAAGCTTTCCTCTCCTGCCGGAGTATACGGTTTAACAGCAGCAGTTCCTTCTTTGGAAGCAGCCTGGGTTTGTGATTTTTCTGCTTTTTGTGATGGTTTAAAGGACTCAATGTCCTTTTTCACAATCCTGCCATTCTCTCCTGAACCTTTGACCTGTTCAAGATCGATTCCTTTGTCTTCAGCCATTTTCCTGGCGAGAGGAGAAATAAAAATTCTTCCCCCATCGGCAGTTTTTGATGTTTGCTGGTTCTCGTTATTTTCTTGTTCTGAAGTTTCTTTTTTCTCTTCTGATTTTTCTTTGGAACCTGAAGATTTTGCTTTTGATGCTGAAGGTTTAGCACCAATTCCTGAAACATCTGTTCCCTCTGGGCCAATAATGGCAAGAAGAGTATCCACTTTTGCAGTTTCACCTTCCTGAATTCCAATTTTAAGAAGAGTACCGTTATAAAAAGATTCAAATTCCATTGTAGCTTTATCGGTCTCGATCTCAGCAAGGATATCACCTTCTTCTACTTTGTCACCCTCTTTTTTAAGCCAGGAAGCAACGGTACCTTCTTCCATGGTATCGCTCAGCCTTGGCATTGTAATTACTTCAACTCCTTCAGGAATTTCTCCACCTAAGCATCTTCACTACCATCGTCATCACTGCCTGCGTCCTCATCCTTCCCGGTTTCGGGTTCAGGTTTGGAATCTGAAGTTGCTTTGGGGGAATCTTTCTTATCTTCCTTTGCGGAAGATGATCCTCCACCTTTTAGTAATCCGGAGATATCCTCTCCTTCTTCTCCAATAATGGCCAGAAGTGTATCTACAGGAGCAGTTTCACCTTCCTGTATTCCTATATGAAGCAGTGTTCCTTCGTGAAAGGATTCAAACTCCATGGTAGCTTTATCTGTTTCAATTTCAGCAAGTATATCGCCTTCTTCTACTTTATCACCTACACTTTTTAGCCATTTTGCCACAACACCTTCTTCCATAGTGTCGCTCAAACGAGGCATATTGATTACTTCTGCCATAATTTTATTCTACTTTATGTGATAAAAAAGGATAATCCTCTTGTTCGTAAACAGTATCGTACATTACGTTTTTCTCCGGATAATCTGATTCTTCAGCAAATTTTTCACATTCGCTCACGAGATCTTTTACCCTCTTATCAATTGCTTTAATCTCTTTTTCCGTTGCGTACTTATTTTCTTTTATTACATCCAGCACCTGCGTAATTGGGTCAACCTTCTGGTACTCTGCAACCTCTTCCTTAGTTCGGTATTGCTGCGCATCACTCATGGAGTGCCCACGGTACCTGTATGTTTTCAATTCAATAAAAGTAGGACCATCTCCTTTACGGGCTCTTGCAATAGCTTCATCCAAAGCCTCAGCAACTTTTACAGGATTCATAGCATCTACAGGGCCGCAGGGCATTTCATACCCATTACCTAATTTCCAAATTTCTGTACTCTTGGAAGTTCTGGCAACAGAGGTTCCCATGGCATAACCGTTGTTTTCTACACAAAACACTACTGGAAGATTCCAGTTCACTGCCATATTTAATGTTTCATGTAACGAGCCCTGACGTACAGCTCCATCACCCATAAAAGTTAAGGTTACAGCATCTCTCTCAAAATACTTATCGGCAAATGCAAGGCCTGCCCCTAAAGGTATTTGACCTCCCACTATCCCGTGACCACCATAAAAACGGTGCTCTTTTGAAAATATGTGCATAGAACCACCTAATCCCTGGGAAGTTCCTGTTCCTTTACCATATAGCTCTGCCATCACCCTTTTTGGATCAACCCCCATTCCAATTGGTTGAACGTGATTCCTGTAAGCTGTGATCATTTTATCTTTAGAAAGATCCATTGCGTGTAAAGCACCTGCTAAAATTGCTTCCTGGCCGTTATATAAATGCAGGAATCCTCGTACTTTTTGCTGAATGTAAACCTGTGCGAGCTTGTCTTCAAATTTACGCCAGAATAGCATATCCTCGTACCACTTAAGATAGGTGGCTTTGGTAATTTTCTTCATCTACAAATTAATTTTAAAGCCAGACCGTGGATTTTGGCTGACGGATAACAAAAATACTATTTTCAAAAAGAATGGAAAACAGTTTTACAACTAAAAAGAAAGATTTCTTAAAGATAAGAGTTATCAAAGATAAGTGGAAGTAGTTCTTTTAGGGAATTTGCCTTAATAACCTTCCCTGTTTCACCCATAAAAAATAATTCTATTGGGCTTTCCTGTTTCACTTCGTATTCTGCAATAGCCTGCTTAAGCAGGCTCCACAAGGTGGTATGGGAGTAACAACCCGATGGTTTAGGGATTTAGCTGAAATCGCCATCCTTAAAATCTTTTCCTCCGGATATCGTGCTCCGGCATAATATATTGCAGTACGCTCTGCACACAATCCTGAAGGATAGGAAGCATTCTCCTGATTACTGCCTATTACAACTTCACCACTTTCTATGAGTAAAGCAGCTCCTACTTTAAATTTGGAATACGGCGCATAAGCGGCATTACGCGCTTCAATGGCGGTATTCATCAAATCCTGCACATCCCCGTGCAGTTCATCAAAGGAATCGTAGATTTCAAAAGTGGAAGTAATTTCTAGAGACTTCAAATAATAAATTTATTATGTAAAAAGGCTATTCACTATAAAATTAAGATGAGCTTAGTATTAATAAGAAGAATATTGTTCCCCAAAATTAAAAGTGAGTCCAAACCTTAAAGTTCCTTCTAAAGGGCTCACCACATCAGAAGTTGAAAAGAGATATGAAATATCTATAATCACTAAGCGCATATTTAAAGCCTGCACCTAAAGCCACAAATTTTCGGGAACCTTTAGTATCACTCTCATTAAAGTAACCAGTTCTCAGCGCAAATGCTTCCCTAAAAAAGTATTCAGCTCCCAAAGACCAGGTCACCTCCCGAAGTTCTTCACCAAAACCACCGGGAGCATCTCCAAAAGATTTAAAGATACCAGAAATAGCTCCTATATTATTATATTCTTCTTCATCTGCACTGTTAATTTCCCCATCTCCATTAAAATCCTGCGGAGTAGGCACCAGAAGTTTATTAAACTCTACATAAGTACCCAGTCTATTATCTGCATCAAAAATAAAATCAAATCCGGCACCTGCTTTTAGATTGGTGGGGATGAAGTTTTCCTGCCCTACATCGTCATACTTTATTTTAGGACCAATATTGGAAATATTGGCACCCGCCCGAAATCTTCCATCAAAATTAGAAAACACAATTGATTCGGTTTGATAAAAAGCTGCCACGTCAACTCCAAACGTAGAGGCTGCAGTAGCATCTTCACTATTCACAGCAAGCTTTAGATCAGACCTTAAATACCTTCCCGCCACAGCCATAGAAAAATTATCGCTTAATCTTAATGCGTAGGAAAGGTCCAAAGTCATTTCATTCGGGCTTAATAAAAGTGGCACTTCTTCAAAACCGCCCTGAGTTTCAATAGACCCAAGACTAAAGTATCTTAAACTTGCAGCAACCGCACTCCTCTCATCCAGCCTGTTGAAATAAGTAAAATTCCCAAGAAAAATATCATTGACAATATTACTTAAATAAGGTGTATAGGAAATTCCCACCCCCTGCTGGCTCTCTGAAAAAGCAAACTTGGCAGGATTCCACTGTTGAGAAAAAGCATCGGGTGAAGTAGCCACACCCTGGTCCCCCATTCCGGCGGCCCGGGCATCGGCAGCAATAATAAGGAATGGAACAGCAGTAGTTATCACTCTATCCCTCTCATCCTGAGAGAATCCCTCAAAATTAGAAAACAAGACAAATCCCAAAACCAGAATCGTAATTTTTTTCATCACGTATATAGTATTAAACAAATATAATTTTTTATTCTTGTTAGAGAAGAGCCATCAAACGAAATTGTATCATATCTCTAAAGAAACCTCCTAATTTTACCTATTTATTTATAACTCCTTAGATACCTATATATTGTATGGGTTCCAGCTTTCCCGGGAAGTCTAAAATAATTTAAACCAGCAAGGAGGGATATCTGGTATTTTAACCAGCCCTGGCCTATAAATTCTTCCAGATTTACCCTCAAGAAAACTAGGGATTTAGAGGATTTTGCATCCTGTAAAATAATCTTGTATTTTTGCCGTTAATTACTATATTGCAAGGCCTAAATTACTACATAAAGAGAATAAAAATATGAGGACTAATGTAGCCTTTAAATCACTTTTTACTATCGCTTTAGCCGCTAGTCTTTTCAGTTGTAATTCCAACAAAGACAGTTCGCGGGCTACAGGTTGGGATATAAATTCCAAGGATGGAGGTTTCCAGTACAAGACCGATTACAAAGAGCAGGAAACCGCTCCAGGACTTGTCTTCGTAGAAGGAGGAACTTTTACCATGGGTAGAGTTCAGGATGATGTTATGCACGATTGGAACAACACTCCTACACAACAGCACGTTCAGTCCTTTTATATGGATGAAACAGAGGTTACTAACCTTATGTACATGGAGTACCTGGACTGGTTGAAAAGTGTGTTTCCTCCAAGTGAAGAAAATTACCGGAACATATACAATGGAGCAGTACCCGATACTTTAGTTTGGCGAAACCGTTTAGGTTTTAATGAAACTATGGTAATGAATTATTTACGTCACCCGGCTTATGCCAATTACCCGGTAGTAGGAGTGAACTGGATACAGGCGGTTGAATTTAGTAAATGGAGAACCAACAGGGTTAATGAATTAATTCTGGAAAGAGAAGGAATAACACAGGAAGGTGCTCGCTTTAATGTTGATGCAGCTTCCACTTTTGATACAGAAACTTATTTAAATGCCCCCAGCCAAACTTATGGAGGAAGTGAAGAAATGCTTCGTGGAGGAAATAAGGCCGATGATTTTGGAACTACACCTGTTGATGGCGGGGAAGCAAAAAATATATATGTTCAGCGTAAGGACGGAGTATTAAGTCCGGAATATAGATTACCTACCGAAGCAGAGTGGGAATATGCTGCACTTGGTCTTGTTGGAATCAGAAGTTATAATGTTTACAGAGGACGTAAAAAATATCCATGGGATGGACAGTACACAAGATCTGGGGACACAAGAAGAATGGGAGATCAACTTGCAAACTTTAAGCAGGGAGCAGGAGATTATGGCGGTATCGCAGGATGGAGTGATGACGGAGCAGATATTACTGCTGAAGTAAAAACTTATGAGCCTAATGATTTTGGACTTTATGATATGGCCGGAAACGTGGCTGAATGGGTTGCCGATGTTTACCGACCTATTGTAGATGATGAGTTTAATGACTTTAACTACTATAGAGGGAATGTCTATACCAAGAATGCTATTAGTGAAGACGGAACTGTAAAAATTGTAGCTCCAGACGGAGTAGTCTATGACACTTTAAGCAGCGGTAGAATAGTAGCACGAGAATTACCCGGACAAATTGTACAGGAAGCTATTACAGAATCTGACACCTATATGAGAACCAATTTTGATTCCAGTGATAACAGGAATTTCCGTGACGGAGACAAAAGTTCTACCCGGTATTATGCACCATTTCAGGATATAGAAAGCCCTGGAAAGAGAATGTACAACTCTCCTCAATATGGAGTTGCAACAGATAGCACAGGGAATGTAAAACCAGAATATGATGCTGCAAAACGTACTACTTTAGTAAGTGATGAAGTTAGAGTATATAAAGGGGGATCATGGAGAGACCGTGCATACTGGTTGGATCCGGCTCAAAGAAGATACTTCCCGCAGGATATGGCTACAGATTATATTGGATTTAGAAATGCTATGTCCAGAGTTGGGTCTAAGTCAAAAGAAGAAAATAAAACAGCAAGACACAATTAGGATTTAGTTTTTCTGTTTAACCTATAGACGGTTTAAAAAGAATATTTCGTTTAGCTGAATTTCAGCAATAAAGGTAATTTCCACTCCTTTAGAAACGAAGTGAACTTTTTAAACCGTTTCTTTTTAATATTTTTATTTAATGAACATTGAACAACTTCACCGCTTATTCCTGGAAAGCACCGGGGTAGCAACAGACACAAGAAGCATTAGGACCAACCAGCTTTTTTTCGCATTAAAAGGAGATAATTTTAATGGAAACTCTTTTGCTTCTCAAGCACTTCAAAAAGGCGCTTCTTATGCAATAATTGACGAGGAAGAATTTGCTAAGGATAAAGAATATATTCTTGTAGATAATGTTCTAAAAACCCTACAGGACCTGGCAACTTACCACAGGAAACAGCTCAACTTACCTATCCTGGCCATTAAGCAGTAACGGAAAAACGACGAGTAAGGAGTTAATTCACGCCGTTCTTAAAAAGAAGTTCAATACTATCGCTACAAAAGGAAACCTAAACAATCATATTGGAGTACCACTTACCTTACTTTCCCTGAACGAGAATACAGAATTCGGAATTGTTGAAATGGGAGCAAATCATCCCCTGGAGATTAAAACTTTGTGCGAAATAGCCCAACCCGATTTTGGCTACATAACCAATTTCGGGAAAGCACATCTTGAAGGATTTGGAAGCGTAGAAGGAGTTATCAAAGCCAAGAGTGAACTCTATGACTACCTGAAAGAAAATCAAAAATTGCTCTTTCTTAATGCCGATGACGAAGTTCAGAAAAAACAACTTACGTATAAGAAAGTTTTTTCGTTTGGTCAAAGTGAACTGGCAGATGTGAGAGTCGAGTATCCTTCCTGCAGTGAGAATGCCGGGGTTGAGAGTGAAAAAGTTACTTATAACAGCCTTCTTACAGGCAGCTATAATGCCATAAATATTGCAGCCGCTATCTGCATAGGTACCTATTTTAAAATTGCGCCTGAACATATTCAAAAAGCTATTGCCGCCTATTCGCCGCAGAACAACAGATCTCAAATTCTTCGAATTGGCAATATCACCTTAATTATGGATGCTTATAATGCCAACCCCACAAGTATGATGGCTGCTCTTGAAAGCTTTTCTAAACATCCGGCTAAAAATAAAGCAGTAATACTTGGTGATATGTTCGAATTAGGAAAAGACTCGGAAAAGGAGCATCAGGCTATTGTAAATCATCTGGAAAGATCCGGTTTTAAAGATATATTCTTAACTGGAAAAAATTTTTACCGTACCCAAACTTCAGCAGAAAACATAAGCAAGTTTGAATCTTTTGAGGAGCTGAAATCAGAGATAATAACAAAAGATTTAACCAATACCTTTATTCTGATTAAGGGATCCAGGGGAATGGCTTTGGAAAGGATTGTAGACTTTATAAAGTAATTTTCGACCTCTCCCTAAGAGGAATAAAATCACGTTAAATAAAAAAAGCTTCCGTCAATGGAAGCTTTTTTTGTGGGTGATACTGGGTTCGAACCAGTGACCCCTACCTTGTCGAGGTAGTGCTCTGAACCAGCTGAGCTAATCACCCGTAATTGGAAGACAAAAATATCAAAACTTTTGACATTTCACATTAAAAAAACTTTCAATTGAAAATCAATTTTAGATGATGTATAATTCAATTAAATTAGGTCAGTCTTAAACTATTTTTTGAGAAGAATTCCAAATCCATCAGCAGACTCATTTAATGTAACAATAAAGAGCTCAAGAGGTGTGAAAAATATTGAATTCTTCCTATTCAGATTAACTAATATTTTTGCTTAGTCCACAACATTCATGCTTGATCCCTCCAAAATCCAGATCCCAAACTTTTTTGCATAAAAAAAGCCTCCATTTCTGGAAGCTTTTTCTTTCGTGGGCAATGAGGGATTCGAACCCCCGACCCCCTCGGTGTAAACGAGGTGCTCTGAACCAACTGAGCTAATTGCCCGCTATCTCTTGATTGCGGATGCAAATATAGAGCACTTTTTGAATTCCACAAACTTATTTTCGAAAAAAATTAAATTATTTCAGCAACCGTAAAAGTACTACCTCCAACAAAGATAAGATCGCTTGAAGAAGCTATCTTAAGTGCCGTCTCATATGCTTTTGATACTGAAGAATATACTTCTCCTTTCAACCCAAAATTCGAAGCTTTTTCAGCTAAAACCGCTGCTTCCATTCCTCTTGGAACATCTGGCTTGCAGAAATAATATTTTGCCTCATTACTGAACAACGGCAAAATTTTTTCCAGGTCTTTATCATTTACAACTCCCATCACGATATGAAGAAGAACATATTCCTCCTCCTTAAGTTGATTCATTACCCATTGTAAACCTTCAGCATTATGAGCTGTATCACAAATTACTTTCGGAGATTCTTGTAAAACATCCCACCTGCCTCTAAGACCCGTATTTTTCTTGACATTCAGCAAACCTGTTCTTATGTTTTCTTCTGAAACAGAAAAATCTTTAGACAATGTTCTTATTGCCGTCACAACAGCCTGAATGTTCTTTTTCTGATAATTTCCTTTAAGGTCTGAATTATATGAGGCAGAAGGCTGATCTTCAGCAAAAGTGATAGGAGAATCATTTCTCTTAGCTATAGAGCGAAAAACAGGTTCGGTTTCAATTTGCTTCTCACTAATTACAACCGGAATTTTAGGTTTTATTATACCAGCTTTTTCCCCTGCAATTTCCGGAAGAGTATTACCCAACATTTGAGTATGATCAAAACCTATATTCGTAATTAACGAAAGAACGGGAGTTATTATATTAGTAGAATCTAACCTTCCCCCGAGACCTACCTCTACCACTGCAATATCTACCCCCATCGCAGCGAAATGATCAAAGGCCATTCCTACACTCATTTCAAAAAAAGAAAGCTTATGAGCCTCTAAAAACACCTTATTCCGCGTAATGAAAGCAACTACATCCTCTTCAGGAATATTGCAGCCATTAATTTTAATTCTTTCTCTATAATCTTTTAAATGAGGTGAGGTATATAAGCCAACCTTATAGCCCGATTCCTGCAGAATAGAAGCTAACATATGGCTTGTAGAACCCTTACCATTTGTTCCGGCCACGTGAATAGATCTAAATTTCTTATCGGGAGAACCTATAGCTTCAGAAAATTTTAGAATGTTGGTAAGATCTTTTTTAAAAGCATCAGCTCCAATGCGCTGATACATGGGCAACTGTTGAAACATCCACTCAACAGTTTGAGAATAATTGAACACTTATTCAGATAATTTGAAGTTGTAAACTATAGTACCCACTTGTTTGGATGGAGCTTTTGAATCGCTGTTAAACCGGGTTGCAAGAGCAGCACGACGCGCGGGATCTGTCAAACAGGCTGCATTGTTGGTAGTTCCCTTTACCCCGGGAGTTGCTTTAGTTACCTGCCCATTTTGATTAACCTCAATTTGAACAACAACAATTCCCGATTCATTGCAATCCTGTACAAATTTCTCCTTGTTTAATGCTCTACGGCCACCCAGGCGGTAATTTCCATCCCCATCAAGGCCAAGGCCGTTCCCATAATATGCACTGGCATTGGGATCACCATCCCGGCTACCTTTATCTCCGGCAGCCTGATCATTTCCTTCTCCCCCCGTTGCTGTCCCATCGCTTTTAGGACCATTAAGGATGCTACTTAATGCATCTGTGGTAGATTTCTCAGGAGTGGGATCTGGTTTTTTTGCAGGAGGAACTAGGTTTGGGCTCCACAACTTTTTCCTGTACTACTCGGTTTTTTTTCTGCTTTCTTTTCAACAACAGGAGCTTCAACAGTTTCCTGGGTAACCACTTCTTCTACAACAGGTTTGGGTTGTGAAACCTGTGGCGCAGTTGTTTGCTGGGGAGCAGATTTTACTAGCTCGGTAGGTTGAACATCCCCTGAGCCAACATCGGATGTTCCAAAATTGATTGCAATGCCACTTTCTGGTGGTGGGTCAAGATATGTCATCCCGAAGAACAATAACAATAATATAAGCAACACGTGCAGCACTACCGTGATGGTAAAAGACTTTTTCTCGTGTTTGGTGTTTAAAAAACTCACTTATATATTATTTAGTCTTGATCTGGCTTTACAGCCAATACAATTTTATATTTATTTCTGTTTGCAATGTCCATTACATTAACAGCTTTTTCAATAGGCACACCTTCTTCAGCCCTTAAAATAATAGTCGGATCTTCTTCCCCTGCCAGTCTTTGCTTCAACGTACTCTCAAGGGCAGCATTACTCACCCTGTCGCTATCAATATAAACCTGAAGATCTTTAGTAATACTTACAGATATAGATTGGACATTGGTAGTTTTACCTTTAGCCTTGGGTAAAATAAGATCCAGAGCTTCGGGAGTAATTACTAGTGAGGTAAGCATGAAAAAGATCAATAACAGGAAAACAATATCTGTCATTGAACTCATACTAAAATCTGCACTTACTTTATTTCTACTTCTTAAGTTCATATTATGCAGGCTCGTTTAGCAGGTCAAGGAAATCTACAGCAGTAGCCTCCATTTGATGTACCACTTTATCTGTTTTCACAACTAAATGGTTATAACCTATATAAGCTATAATACCCACAATTAACCCGGCAACTGTTGTGGTCATCGCGGTATAAATACCTTCAGCAAGAGATCCCATTTCTGCCTGGCCACTACTTGTAGCCAACTCGTGGAATGCCAATACCATACCAATTACTGTTCCCAGGAAACCAATCATTGGTGCAGCTCCCGCAATTGTTGCAAGGATACTTACATTTTTCTCCAATTTATAAACTTCCAGTCTCTAAGCATTTTCAATAGCTGTATTTATATCTTCAAGTGGGCTCCCAATCCTGGATATACCCTTTTCGGTTAAACGTGCCACTTAGTGAATTGGTTTGGGCACATCTTATTTTGGCAGATTCGATATTCCCGTTAAGAACACTATCTTTTATTTGCAACATAAAATTTTGATCTACCTGGGTAGCAGCTTTAATTGCGAATAAACGTTCAAAATAGATATATACTGCCACGAATAATAATACGAAAAGAATGGCAATTATTATTTGACCACCCAGTCCACCACTCAACATTAAATCAAATAATGAAAGGGTTTTCTCTTCTACGACTAAGTTCTACCTCTTGGGCTCCCAGAGCCAGGTCATCTTGCTGAAAAAAGTATAGCATAAAAAATGTAAGGTTTTGTAATGTAACGTGAGATTGTGTTATTAATTGTAAAGTTTTACACCAATTGTTTTAGAGCCAGTTCAAAAGCAGTCCTACTTATGTCCTTTTTGGAACTATTATGGTCAAAGGTGCTCTTTATTGCACTCTTAATAGTAATGGAAGTATCATTAAAAATTGCTTCATCAGTCATTTGCACCCTACGTTCCATAAAATAGGCAAACACCCTGGCCATTCCACAATTCGCAATAAAATCAGGAATTACACTTACGCGTTCATCTGCAAATTCCATAATAGGGCCAAAAAATATTTCCTTGTCGGCAAAAGGAACATTCGCTCCGGAACTTATCACTTCCAGTCCGCCGCCAATCAATTGCTCCACCTGCTCTTTTGTAACCAGTCTTGAGGCAGCACAAGGTGCAAAAATTTCTGCATTTAATTTCCAGATTTTCTCATTAATTTCTTCAAAAGGAATAAGATTGGAATCTTTTAAGGAATTTCCGTTTTTGTTTAAAAACAGCTGCTTAATCTCTTCAAACGAATAACCATCTTCTTTAATAAGACCTCCTACCCTATCTATAATCCCAATGATCTTTACTCCCATTTTCGAGAGGTAAAAAGCTGCGGCAGATCCTACATTACCAAATCCCTGAACTATTGCTCTCTTTCCTTTTACGTCCCCGCCATAGATACCGTAGTAATGTAGAACGGCTTCAGCCACTCCATACCCTGTTATCATATCTGCCACAGTATACTTTCGGGTCACATCGGGCGAGAACCTGGAATTTTCCAGCACTTTAATTACTCCCTGTCTAAGTTGTCCAATCCGGTTTATTTTATCTGCTTCCGTTGGGTGAAAATGCCCTGAAAAAACTCCTTCCTGAGGATGCCAAACTCCGCAATCTTCAGTTATAGGAATGACTTCATGAATTTCATCCACATTTAAATCTCCACCAGTACCATAATAACTTTTAAGCAATGGAGATACTGCTTTGTACCATCTTTCCAGAACTCCTTTTTTACGGGGGTCATTTGGGTCAAAATCAATGCCTGACTTTGCACCGCCAATTGCAGGGCCTGAGACAGTAAATTTTACTTCCATCGTTTTTGCCAAAGAAAGCACTTCATTCATATCCAGCCCCTTTCTCATCCTCGTACCTCCACCTGCTGCGCCACCTCTAAGGGAATTTATCACCACCCAGCCTTCAGCATTAGTTTCGGGATCTTTCCAGTTAAAGACAATTTCGGGTGCTTTATTTTCATATAAATTAAGTAAATCCTTCATTTTTTATTTAAATTTTCCGGGGTGCAAAAACGGTTGGTATGCTGCTTTAGCTAACGCTGAGCAAATATAAAAAACAAATGAGCCCCATAGTTTAAAAAGAGCAAATTTTAGGGTTCAAAAATAACACCGGAACTATGGTCTCTTTCTGCCCCTGTTACGCTACTTAAAACGTTTATTTCACCTCTTAATTTCAGCACACCTAAAAGTCCGAATATGAGAGCTTCTTTAAAATTGACAATTTCATCTGTAGGTACTATAATCCTGTTTTTGGTCCTTGCTTTAATCTGCTGAAGGAGGAAAGTATTATAAGAACCTCCTCCTGTAATGAGGATTTCTGAATCCTCAGAGTTATCCAGGACTCTGGTTATTTGAGAAGCTACATGCTGGCAGAAGGTATTTAAAATAGAAGGCACGTCGCTTTCATAGTTCCTTAGCAACGGAAGAATTTCAGCATTAACCCATTCTATTCCCAAGGATTTTGGTGGATCCTGGTTATAGAAAGGCAATGCCCCCAGCTGGATAAAAAGATCATCTATTAATTTTCCCGAAGAAGCAATTTGCCCCCCGGCGTCATAGAAATGCCCCAACTTTTCGGCATAATAATTTAGAACGGTGTTTACGGGAGCAACATCATAAGCTATCCTGCTATTCCCTCTTTCCGTAGATATATTAGCAAAACCGCCAAGATTTAAACAATATTTATATTGAGAAAACAGCAATTGATCTCCTATTGGAACCAAAGGAGCCCCCTGACCGCCTAATTGTACATCCTGAACCCTGAAGTCACAAACAATTTTATGCTGTAGCAGTTGTGCCAACAAAGGCAAATTCCCAATTTGGAGCGTGTACATATTTTGTGGTTCATGTTTTATAGTATGCCCATGGCTACAAATTGCATCAAGACCATAAATAGATCTCTTTTTTAAATAGGTGGAAATTATACTGGCAAGATACCTTGTATATTCTTCATTTAAATTATTTAGCAAGTCCTCTCCATACTCAATTGCACGCGAAAGTTGATCTTTCCACTCCACAGGATAAGGGATAGTTTCAGCATCTTCAATTTCAAATTTCCAGCTATCTTCCTTTGTAAAATTCACTACAGCCAGATCTATTCCATCAAGGGAAGTGCCGGACATTACTCCCAGTACTTTATAGCTAAATTTTTTCATATTCGTAAAAATAGCTATTCTGAATTGAATTATAGGCATCAAAAAACTACCTTTGTTCTGAAAAAATTTTTGATTTAATAATATCGATCAGATGGATTTTAAACTTACTGAAGAACATATAATGATTCGTGATGCCGCCCGGGATTTTGCCAAAAGCGAATTGCTGCCGGGGGTAATTGAAAGGGACGATAAGCAGGAATTCCCAATGGAGCAGGTGAAAAAAATGGGAGAACTGGGATTTCTTGGAATGATGGCTTCACCGGAATATGGAGGAGGTGGAATGGATACTGTCTCATATGTTCTCGCGATGGAAGAAATTTCAAAAATAGATGCTTCAGCATCAGTAGTTATGTCGGTTAATAATTCCCTGGTTTGTTGGGGGCTTGACACTTTTGGAAATGAGGAACAAAAGTCAAAATATTTGTCCAAACTAACTACGGGTGAAAAACTGGGAGCCTTTTGTCTTTCTGAACCTGAAGCAGGGAGTGATGCTACTTCACAAAAAACCACCGCACTGGATAAAGGTGACCATTACGTTCTTAACGGAACTAAAAACTGGATCACCAATGGAAAATCTGCCGATTACTATTTAGTAATTGCGCAAACACACCGGGAGAAAAAACATAAAGGTATAAACGCTTTTATTGTAGAAAAAAATTGGCAGGGTTTTGAGATAGGACCAAAAGAAAACAAATTGGGAATTAGAGGAAGCGATACCCACTCTTTAATTTTTAATGATGTAAAAATCCCAAAAGAGAACAGGATTGGTGAAGATGGTTTCGGATTTAAGTTTGCAATGAAGACTTTAGCCGGGGGAAGAATAGGAATTGCCGCACAGGCTTTGGGAATAGCTGCTAAGTGCTTATGAACTGGCATTGGAGTATTCTAAAGTGAGAAAAGCATTTGGTACAGAAATATGTAATCACCAGGCCATCGCATTTAAACTTGCTGACATGCACGTATCAATAGAAGCAGCAAGAATGCTCGTTATGAAAGCGGCTGTAGATAAAGACAATGCAGACAATTATGATCTATCTGGCGCAATGGCTAAATTATATGCATCTAAAGTAGCTATGGATGTAACCGTGGAAGCAGTTCAGGTCCATGGTGGAAACGGATATGTAAAAGATTATCACGTAGAAAGATTGATGAGAGATGCAAAAATTACGCAAATTTATGAAGGAACTTCAGAAATACAGAAAATAGTAATCTCCCGAAGCATTTTAAAGAAATAGGGGGTAAAAATTTTTACAATATATATAAACAGCCTTTATAGGCTGTTTTTTTATGAGATTATATTAGAAAATTTGAGGTTTTTAATAATGTACCCCTATTAATATAGGGGGTGCAGCAAAAAATGTTTTAAAATTAGATTTTTAAAAGATATCTCAAAACCCTTTCTCGTTTCACGCCAAATATTCAGGATTTGATAATGAGGCTTTGTCCTCATTCCGAATTTAATAAAAAATACTCATTTAATTCCGTTTAATACATTTTTATCAGAAAATAGGTGTTTTATCATTACAATATGCATTAAATCATATATTTTTGTAAATATCACATAATACATGAGTTTATGAAACCAAAGCAGCAGGGGCTATATCATCCGGAATTTGAAAGCGATAATTGTGGAGCAGGATTTATTTGCAACCTTAAAGGAGAAAGAACAAACGACATTATACATAAAGCACTGGACATCCTGGTGCGGTTAGAACATCGGGGAGCGGTAAGTGCCGATGGAAGAACAGGAGATGGAGCCGGAATATTAATAGAAATTCCCCACACTTTTTTTAAGAAAGTTTGCAATTTCGACCTTCCGGAGCGTAAGGAGTATGCAGTAGGAATGGTTTTTCTACCTCCTTCAGCTAATCAGCAAAGAATTGTAAAGAACATCTTTGAAGAACAAATTCTTCGGCAGGGATTAAAGATCCTGGGTTGGAGGGAAGTTCCCGTAGATCACACCTGCCTGGGAAGTATCGCAGCATTGACTGAACCTAATGTGCAACAAATTTTTATTGGCAAAGGAGAAGATATTACATCTACAGAGTTTGATGCGAGGCTATTTGTTTCCCGTAAAATAGCCGAACATAAAATTGAAAATACTGAACTATCAGAATCACATTACTTTTATGTTCCCAGTTTATCTACCAGCACTTTAATATACAAAGGCCTTCTTATGCCAGAAGATATTAATATCTATTACAAAGATCTTGATGATCCAGACCTGGTAACTAAACTGGCCCTGGTCCACCAACGATTTTCAACTAATACTTTTCCAAGTTGGGATTTGGCTCAACCATTTAGATATATGTGCCACAATGGTGAAATCAACACCTTGCGAGGGAATTTAAGCAGAATGAAAGCCAGAGAGGAGCTTTTTAAAAGTGATTTAATTGGAGATTATGTAAAGGAGATAACTCCAATTACTGCCGAAGGAAAATCTGATTCAGCATCTATGGATACAGTCCTCGAATTACTTCTTCACACTGGTCGCTCTTTACCCGAAGCAATTATGATGATGGTACCTGAAGCCTGGGAAAAAAATCCAATGATGGACGAAGATAAAAAGGCCTTCTATGAATATAATTCCTGTATCATGGAACCATGGGATGGTCCGGCTTCCATTCCCTTTACAGATGGAAATTATATAGGTGCCCTTCTTGATAGAAATGGACTTCGCCCTTCACGATACACATTAACAAAAGACGGCTATGTAATAATGGCTTCAGAAACAGGAGTTATTGAGATTGCGCCAGAGAATGTAGAAAGGCATGGTCGTCTCGAACCGGGTAGAATGTTCCTCGTTGATATGAATGAGGGGAGAATTATTGAAGACGAAGAGGTTAAAAGAAAAATAGTAGCTCAAAGACCTTATGGAACATGGCTGAAGGAAAATTTACTACCTCTGGCAGATGTTGCATACACGGGAAATAAAACTCCTGTAGAAAAATTAGATTTTAAGACTCGACAAAAGCTGTTTGGTTATACTCTGGAAGACATTAATACCATTATTGCTCCAATGGCTCAACTTTCTAAAGAAGCAATTGGTTCAATGGGATCTGATATACCCTTAGCGGTACTTTCTGATAAGCCCCAACTTTTATTTAATTATTTCAAACAACTCTTTGCGCAGGTTACAAATCCACCACTGGACGGGATAAGGGAAGAAATTGTTACAGATATTAGTTTATCTATAGGTGAAGACAAAAATATTTTTGACATCATTCCTGAACAGGCCCGAAAACTCAGAATTCAAAATCCTGTTATTTCAAATGAAGATTTGGATAAGATCAAATCTATTCAAAAACCGGGCTTTAAAGCAGCTTCCATTTCTATGCTGTATGAGGCATCAAAAGGGATGAATGGATTAGAAGAGCGTCTTGACGCAATGATTGATGAAATTACAACAGCAGTAGATGCTTAGGCTGTAACATTATAATACTTTCTGATCGAAATGTAGATATTTCTCACGCACCTATTCCTTCTATTCTAGCCTGTTCTTTTGTTCATCATATGATTAAAAAGCGCAAAAGGCGTTCCTCATTTGGAATAGTAATAGAATCTGCTGAACCACGCGAGGCACATCACTTTGCATTGTTATTTGGCTATGGAGCCAGTGCAATAAATCCTTATATGGTAAATGAGATCATTTACGACCTCGTAGAGACAAATGAAATTGATGCAAGAGATCCTGAGGTAGCGGTACAGAATTTTAATACTGCAATAGGTAAGGGAATTGTAAAAATTATGAATAAGATCGGGATCTCTACGCTTCACTCCTACCGTGGTGCGCAAATATTCGAGATCCTGGGTCTAAATAAGAAATTTGTAAATAAATATTTCAGCAATACCCCAACACGTATTGAAGGAATAGGATTGTACGAAGTAGAAAAAGAAATTCAAAAAAGAATTCAACAGGCCTTCAGTCCAAAAAATGAACACACCCCTATTGATCTTGAAATTGGGGGCGATTATCGCTGGCGAAGGAATGGGGAAAGGCATCTTTTTAACCCTGCGAGCATTGCCAAACTTCAGCAAGCTGTTAAACAAAACAACCCGAAGAGCTACGAGGAATATTCAAAATTAATTAACGATCAAAGTAAAAACTTAATGACCATCCGCGGGATGTTCAAATTTCAGCACCTTGATCCTATCCCAATTGAAGAAGTTGAACCCTGGACAGAAGTTGTTAAAAGGTTTAAAACCGGAGCAATGTCATTTGGTTCAATAAGCAGAGAAGCGCATGAAAATCTCGCAATTGCGATGAACAGGATGAAGGGAAAAAGCAATAGTGGTGAAGGTGGTGAAGATGAAGGACGATATCACAAAAGTCCTGATGGTAATTGGAGGAATTCTGCTATAAAACAAGTAGCTTCAGGAAGATTTGGAGTTTCCATCGATTATCTTACCAACGCACAGGAAATTCAAATAAAAATGGCTCAGGGTGCAAAGCCCGGAGAAGGTGGGCACCTGCCCGGCCCCAAGGTGAATCCTGAGATTGCAAAAACCAGAAATTCCACACCCTATGTAGGTCTTATTTCTCCTCCCCCACATCATGATATTTATTCTATTGAAGATTTAGCGCAACTAATTTTCGATTTAAAAAATGCAAATAGGGAAGCTCGAATTAATGTAAAGCTGGTATCAAAAATTGGAGTTGGAACAATAGCAGCTGGTGTAGCAAAAGCTAAGGCAGATGTTGTCCTGGTCTCAGGTTTTGATGGAGGTACGGGAGCTGCTCCCCTCACCTCTTTAAGGCATGCTTAGGTCTTCCATGGGAACTTGGAATTGCCGAGGTACAACAAACTTTACTGCTTAATGATTTGAGAAGCCGAATAGTGGTTGAATGTGATGGCCAGCTAAAAACAGGAAGGGACGTTGCTGTTGCCTGTTTATTAGGAGCAGAAGAATTTGGATTTTCAACTGCACCTTTGGTTGCTTCAGGTTGTATCATGATGCGAGCATGTCATCTAAACACCTGCCCGGTAGGAATTGCCACTCAGGACCCTGAGCTTCGAAAGAATTTCAAAGGCACTCCTGAACACGTAATTAATTTTATGTATTTCGTTGCACAGGAGCTCCGCCAGATCATGGCAGATCTCGGATTTAAGACCATTAATGATATGGTTGGCCAAAGTCAAAAACTAAATATGGATACGGCTATAGGTCATTATAAGGCTCAGGGAATAGATTTGTCAAATATTTTGTACAAACCACAAATTGATGAGGGAATGTCTTTATATAGTACTATGAAGCAGGATCACCGCCTCGACGATGTTCTGGACTTTCAAATACTTAAAAAGGCACATCCGGCTATTTACAGAAAGGAGAAAATAGTTCTTAAATATCCTATTACTAATATAAACCGTACAACCGGAGCAATTATAAGTAATGAAATCTCCAAGATCCACGGGGCCAAGGGTCTTCCAAAGCATACCTTAACACTAAACTTCAGCGGCTCCGCAGGCCAGAGTTTTGGAGCTTTTGCCACTAAAGGTCTTACTCTTAACGTAGAAGGCAACACCAATGACTACTTCGGAAAAGGACTAAGTGGAGCAATACTTTCAGTAAAAAAACCTGAAAAAGCAACTTTTAAATCAAATGAGAATATTATCATAGGAAATGTTGCCCTTTATGGAGCTACCGGAGGAGAAGCTTACATTAATGGAATTGGAGGAGAACGCTTTTGCGTTAGAAACTCAGGCGCCAGAGCTGTAATTGAAGGAATTGGAGATCACGGCTGTGAATATATGACAGGGGGGATCGCGGTGATCCTTGGCACCATAGGAAGAAATTTTGCTGCCGGAATGAGTGGGGGAATTGCCTACATCTATGATCCCGATAATAAAATAAACAGCCATAATTTTAATATGGAAATGATTGGTCTTGAGGAGCCAAATTCTGAAGACAGTAATCAATTGAAAAAGCTGGTTAAAAAGCATTTAAAATTTACCCAAAGTGAGGTTGCGAGAGACATTTTGGAAGATTGGGAAGAAAACGTGAAAAAATTCATTAAGGTAATGCTAGGTAGAATACAAAAAGGCTCTACAACTATTAGAAGAAGAAAAAATGGCCACTGCCGAAAAAGAACTAAAAACAGCATAAAGAAATGGACAAATTAAGAGGCTTTATTAAATATCCAAGAAGAGAAGAAGAGACCATTGCTGTACAGGAAAGGGTAACGAATTATAAAGAGTTCACTCAGGAATTAAGTACAACTGAATTAAATGAACAAGGAGCACGCTGTATGGATTGTGGAATCCCGTTTTGTCACAGTGGCTGTCCCCTGGGAAATCTTATTCCAGATTTTAATAACGCAGTTTATAAGAACGACTGGAAAAAAGCACTTCAAATATTACATTCAACAAATAATTTTCCTGAATTTACTGGAAGGTTGTGCCCCGCACCTTGTGAATCGGCCTGTGTACTGGGAATTATTAAACCACCTGTAGCAATAGAACTTATTGAAAAATATATTCCTGAACGTGGTTTCCTGGAAGGATGGATTACCGCCTGTCCTCCGGAAGTTCGAACAGGAAAAACTGTCGCAGTAGTTGGATCAGGACCTGCTCGCCTTGCAGCTGCACAACAATTAAACCGCGCCGGACATACGGTCACAGTATTTGAAAGAGATAAAAAAATTGGTGGTCTCCTACGATATGGAATTCCTGACTTTAAATTGGAAAAATGGGTAATTGACCGTCGCCTGGCGGTCCTGGAAGAAGAAGGTATTCAATTTAGAACAGAAACAAACGTGGGAGTGAACTACGACATTGAAAAGTTAAAAGAATTTGATGCCATAGTCTTGTGTGGCGGGGCTACACAAAGAAGGCCTTTACCAATTCCCGGAGCGGAAGGAAAAGGAGTGGTCCAGGCAATGGATTTTCTAAAAAGGAACAATGAAGTAGTTGATGGACTGGCAGAAACTATTGAGGAACTTCATGCAAAAGACAAGAATGTTATTGTAATTGGGGGTGGAGACACGGGTTCAGACTGTGTGGGAACATCCAACCGCCATGGAGCAAGATCTGTTACAAACTTCGAAATTATGCCAATGCCTTCAGAAAACAGAACAAGCTCCAGCCCCTGGCCTTACTACCCTTTTACTTTAAAAACTACATCTTCTCATAAAGAAGGAGTAGAAAGGAACTGGAGTATATCAACAAGAGAATTTATAAGAGATGAGGACGGAAATCTTAAAGGTTTAAAAACAATAGAAGTGGAATGGGTAGATACAGGTAGTGGAAGACTTCAGTTAAGGGAGATTGAGGGAACAGAAAAAGAATGGCCATGCGATCTTGTTCTTCTGGCTCTCGGATTTACCGGACCTGAAAGTACCCTGGGGCAGAAACTTGGTTTAGAAGTTGACACCCGTACAAATATAAAAGCAGGCGATAATTATCAAACCAACGTTCCTAATGTTTTTACTGCCGGAGACATGCGCCGAGGGCAATCATTAATTGTCTGGGCTATTTCTGAAGGCCGGGAAGCAGCAAGAAATGTCGATGAATATTTAATGGGAAGATCTTTTCTTCCTACTAAAGGAACTGGAGATTTACCTGCAGCTTAATCTAAAAAAATAAGTAAAAAAAAGCAGCCCCTGGAGGCTGCTTTTCTCATTTAAATAATTAACCAAACTATTTAGAAGAAACTATTTGCTTTGTTATAACCTCACGGTTCGTAATCACTTTCACAATATAGGTTTGACTTGGTCTCATTGTGTAGTCAATTTCTATAGTGGTTATTACCCCACGGGTTGCTTTAAGTTCTTTAACAGATCTTAATAACCTGCCTCTCATATCAAAGAACTGAATGGTCGCAGGAGAAACATAATCAAACTCATATTGAATATTTAATGTTTCTTTAAAGGGAACAGGATATGCAGTGAAGCCTGAAATTGCCACCGAATTATTTCCCTTTCCATTGCTGCCATTGTTTTCATTATCGGAATCATCAGGATCACATCCTTCTGATGGTTCTGATGTTGCCTGAGTACCTCCTAAAGGACATCCGGCATTGTTTAATTCATCAAGATAGGTTCCTGCTGCACCAGCTAGTCTCCTGGAGAAGTTACTATTTACATATGCAATTAACTCCAACTGGTTGGTATAGTAATACTCTACC